>NZ_PCPG01000009.1 GCF_002979655.1 Microbacterium sp. MYb45 | reverse complement strand
GGGGCGGGTCCGTCACAGGGGGGATGCCCCGGGATGCCTGCGCTCCGTAGCGTGAAGGTATGACGACAGGAATGCTCGAACTCTCCGGCATCACCAAGAGCTACGGCTCTCGGCGCGTGCTCGACGACGTGTCCTTCACGGTGGCCCCGGGCCGCTTGACGGGCTTCGTCGGCGGCAACGGCGCCGGCAAGACCACCACCATGCGCATCGTCCTGGGGCTGCTGTCCTCCGACGGCGGCAGGGTCGACCTCGATGGCGCGCCGATCACGGCAGAGGACCGTCGCCGCTTCGGCTACATGCCCGAGGAGCGTGGCCTCTACCCGAAGATGAAGGTGCTCGAGCAGATCGTCTACCTCGCTCGCCTGCACGGCTTCGGCAAGCAGGATGCGACCGAGCGGGCGACGGAGCTCCTCACCGAGCTCGGCCTCGGCGAACGGCTGAACGACACGATCGAGTCGCTGTCGCTCGGTAACCAGCAGCGTGCGCAGATCGCTGCCTCGCTCGTGCACGACCCCGAGGTGCTGATCCTCGACGAGCCGTTCTCCGGCCTCGACCCGCTCGCGGTCGATGTGGTCGCCGGCGTGCTGCAGTCCAGCGCCGCGAAGGGCGCATCGATCCTGTTCTCCTCCCACCAGCTCGACGTGGTCGAGCGCCTGTGCGACGACCTCGTCATCCTCGCCGGCGGCACGATCCGCGCCTCCGGCTCGCGCGATGCGCTGCGCGCCGAGCATGCCCGTGACCGCTACGAGCTCGTCTCCGCCGGAGACGCCGGATGGCTGCGCACCGAGCCCGGTGTGACGGTCGTCGACTTCGAGGGCGGCTATGCCCTGTTCGACGCCGACGGCCCTGAGACGGCGCAGCGGGTGCTGCACTCCGCCGTGCAGCGCGGCGACGTCGCGAGCTTCGCGCCGAAGCATCCGTCCCTCGCCCAGATCTTCAAGGAGGTCATCCAGTGAGTACCCCTGCCCCCGTCCGCAGCACCAACGGCATCTGGCTCGTCGCCGAGCGCGAGATCGGATCGAAGCTGCGCAGCAAGGCCTTCCTGATCTCGACCGGCATCCTGCTGGTGCTCGCCCTCGCCGGCATCATCCTCGGCGGCTTCGCGAGCAAGAACACCGAGACGACGCCGATCGCCGCGACCTCGGAGACCGCCGCCGCCGTCTCCGCCATCCCGGGCTTCGAAGTCACCGAGGTGGCCGACCAGGCCGCCGCCGAAGAACTCGTGCGCGACGACAAGGTCGACGCCGCGGTGCTGCCCGGCGACGGGCCCTCGGGGTACACGATCATCGCGCTGCAGGATGCGCCGAGCTCGCTCGTCTCGGCGCTGTCCCAGTCGCCCGACGTCGTGATCCTCGAGCCGGTCACGACGAACCCGCTGCTGCGGTACTTCATCGCGATCGCGTTCGGTCTCGTGTTCATGATGGCCGCCGCGACTTTCGGCGGGACGATCGCGCAGAGCGTCGTGGAAGAGAAGCAGACCCGCGTGGTCGAGGTGCTGCTGTCGGCGATCCCGGCGCGCACACTGCTGGCCGGCAAGGTCATCGGCAACACGGTGCTCGCGATGGGGCAGATCCTCGCCCTCGCGGCCGTCGCCACGATCGGGCTGATCGTCACCGGTCAACGCGAGGTGCTCACGACTCTCGGAGCGCCGATCATCTGGTTCGCCGTGTTCTTCCTGTTCGGCTTCATCCTGCTGGCGGCGATGTTCGCGGCCGCCGCGTCGATGGTCTCCCGCCAGGAAGACATCGGGTCGACGACCACGCCGATCACGATGCTGATCATGGCGCCGTACATCCTGGTCATCGTGTTCAACGACAACCCGCTGGTGCTGACGATCATGTCGTACGTGCCGTTCTCGGCCCCGGTCGGAATGCCGATGCGCCTGTTCGTCGGCGAAGCGCAGTGGTGGGAGCCGCTGCTGAGCCTGGCGATCCTGCTCGCGAGCTGCGTGGCCGCGATCGCCATCGGCGCGAAGATCTACGAGAACTCGCTGCTGCGCATGGGTTCGCGGGTCAAGCTCAGGGACGCACTGCGCGCCTGAGACTGCGCAACAGAGAAGCCCCCTGCTCCGCAACGCGCGGGGCAGGGGGCTTCTCTGTTGTGGTCTCTGTTGTGCTGCGGGTCAGCCCCGGGTCAGATCACGCCGTCGGCGAGGGTGGTCGGGTTGCCGAAGCGGTGGTTCGTGATCGACACGGCCTGCTCGTGCAGGAACGGCAGCATCTCGACGCGGCCGGCACCGGTCACGGCGTGCGACCAGACCGCCACATCGGGGCTGCCGTCGAGTGCCTGATGCAGCGCTGCGGCGTCGCCGCCGACCAGACGCACGCGGTGCCACGAGTTCGCGGCCTTGGCGTAGCGCTTGGTCCAGGCCGCATCCGATTCGTGCTTCACCGTGACGCCGTGCGCGCGAAGCGCCTTCTCGACGCGCGAGGGCAGGGCCGGAGCCGACACCGTGAACGGGCTGCCGCTGCGCAGGGCGGCGGCGAGCACACGGATGCCGTCGACGAGCGGGGAGTTCTCGGCGATGCGCACGTCGATCGCGACCGGACGGTAGCGGAACAGGTTGCGCTCGACCCCGAGGCCGGACTTGTCGCTCACGGCTCCGAACTCGTCGACCCAGGCGCGCTCGTCGGATGCCGCGGCCCGCTGCAACCAGTCCGCCTCGACGGCGTCGAGCTCGGCACCCGCCGCGTCGAGCAGCGCGCCGACCGCGGGGACGACGGCAGCGCCGGGCGCGACCGCCGGAAGCTCCGCCGGGGTCCACTCGCCGAGGCCGAAGAGGTAGTTCGGCCCGCCGGCCTTCGCTCCGGCGCCGACGGCCGAGCGCTTCCAGCCGCCGAACGGCTGACGCTGCACGATCGCCCCGGTGATGCCGCGGTTCACGTACAGGTTGCCTGCCTCGACGCTGTCGAGCCAGGTGGCGACCTCATCGGAATCGAGCGAGTGGATGCCGGCGGTCAGGCCGTAGTCGACCGCGTTCTGCAGGCGCAGGGCCTCGTCCAGGTCCTTGGCGTGCATGATGCCGAGCACCGGGCCGAAGAACTCGGTCAGGTGGAAGTAGGAGCCCTCCCGCACGCCGGTCTTGACGCCAGGAGTCCACTGCTTCCCCTCGTCGTCGAGCTTGCGCGGCTTCACGAGCCAGCGCTCGCCCTTCTCCAGCTTCGTGAGCGCGGTGAGGAGCTTGCCGTTCGCGGGCTCGATGATCGGGCCCATCTGCGTAGCCGGGTCGTCGGGCAGTCCGACGCGCATCGAGGTCACGGCATCCACCAGCTGACGCTCGAACCGCTTGGAGTCGGCGACCGATCCCACGAGGATCGCCAGCGATGCGGCGGAGCACTTCTGCCCGGCGTGACCGAACGCGCTGCGGGCCACATCGGCGGCCGCGAGGTCGAGGTCGGCGGAGGGGGTGACGATGATCGCGTTCTTGCCACTGGTCTCGGCGAGCAGCGGCAGGTCGGAGCGGAACGAGCGGAACAGCTGAGCCGTCTCGTACGCACCCGTGAGGATCACACGGTCCACCGCGGGACCGGCGACCAGGCGCGTGCCCAGGTCGCGGGAGGCGAGGTCGACGAGCGCGAGCAGGTCGCGCGGCACGCCGGCGGCCCACAGTGCCTCGACCATCACGGCACCGCAGCGCTGCGTGAGCTTGGCCGGCTTGATGATCACGGCAGATCCCGAGGCCAGGCCGGCGAGCACACCACCGGCGGGGATCGCGACCGGGAAGTTCCACGGCGGCGTGACCACGGTGACTTTCGAGGGCACGAACTCGGCACCCGAGATCGTCTCGAGATCCTTGGCGCGCTCGGCGTAGTAGTGCGCGAAGTCGATGGCCTCGCTGATCTCGGGGTCGGACTCGGCGATGGTCTTGCCCGCCTCATGGGCCATGATCTCGATGAGCTGTCCACGGCGCGCGGCGAGCTCGTCTCCGGCACGGTGCAGCACGGCGGCGCGGTCGGCGGCGGGCAGGGCGGCCCACTTCTCAGCGGCCGCGGTCGCGGCGTCGAAGATGCCGTCGAGCTCGGCATCCGTCTCGACCTTGGCGATCGCGATGGTGTCGAGGCCCAGCCTCGACCCGACCGAACGGCCGAGGATCTCGCGGCCCCACGCACGATTCGCGGCGATGGCCGGGTCGGTGTCGGCCTGGTTCTCGAAGCCCACGGTCGTGCCGGCGGGAGCTTCCGCGGTACGGTCCTGCACGCGGTGGGGTGCCGGGACGAACGCCGGCTCGTCGGTCGCGAGCGCGGCCAGCGAGCGCTCGAAGCGCTCCCGCTCCCGGGTGAGGAGCGTCGGGTTCGAGGCCAGCTCGAACACCGCCGACATGAAGTTCTCGGGGCTGGCGTTCTCCTCGAGACGGCGCACCAGGTACGCGATCGCCACGTCGAACTCGGCCGGGTTGACGACCGGTGTGTAGAGCAGCAGGCGGCCGACGTCCTTGCGGACGGCCTCGGCCTGGCCGGTCGCCATGCCCAGCAGCATCTCGTATTCGACGAGCGGGTCGGCGCTGTCAGGGTCAGCGACCCCGCGAGTCTGCGCGAGCAGCCAGGTGTAGGCGATGTCGAACAGGTTGTGGCCCGCGACGCCGATGCGCACGGCATCCAGTCGCTCGGGGGTCATCGCCCAGTCGAGCACCCGCTTGTAGTTGGTGTCGGAGTCCTGCTTGGTGCCGTAGGTCGCGAGCGGCCAGCCGTGGATCGCCGCATCCACTTCTTCCATCGCGAGGTTCGCGCCCTTGACGACGCGCACCTTGATGGGCGCCCCGCCCTTCGCGCGGCGCGCCGTGGCCCACTCCTGCAGGTGCTGCATGGCGCCGAGGGCGTCGGGCAGGTAGGCCTGCAGCACGATGCCGGCCTCGAGGTTCGCCAGCCCCGGCTGGTCGAGGATGCTCGTGAAGGCCGCGATCGTGAGGTCGAGGTCGCGGTACTCCTCCATGTCGAGGTTGATGAACTTGGCCTTGCCTTTGGCTTCGGCCTTCGCGGCGAGTTCGTAGAGCGGGGTCAGCTTCTCGACGACATCCGCCACGGCCTCGTCGAACGACCACATCGACAGCTGGCTCACGACGCTGGAGACCTTGATCGACACGTAGTCGACGTCGTCGCGGGCGAGGAAGTCGCGCGTGCCCTGCAGGCGGTGCCCGGCTTCGCGCTCGCCGAGCACGGCCTCCCCGAGCAGGTTGAGGTTCAGGCGATTTCCGCTCTTGCGCAGCTTCGCGATCGCGGGCCCGAGCTTGGCCGGGGTGGCATCGAGCACGAGGTGCCCGACCATGGCCCGCAGCACGCGGCGCGAGATCGGCACGACGACACCGGGGAGCTTCGGCGCCCAGAAGCCGCCGGTCTTGATCGCGGCTCGCAGGTAGCCGGGCAGGAGGGTCGGGGTGATCTCCGAGATCTCGGCGAGCTTGCGACCCGCCACGCGCAGGTCTTCCGGACGCATCACGCCGTCGACGAAGCCGACCGTGAACGCGAGCCCGTTCGGGTCCTTGAGCACCTCGGACAGGCGCTGCGCGGCCGGCTCGACGGGGTGGGTCTCGCTCTCGACGAGCCAGCGCTGCACGAGGGCGGCGACGTCTTCGGTACGGGGAATGGTGGTGTCGGCGGCGACAGGCATCGGTGGACCTTCCAAGAGAGCGCACACCGGGGTTTCGTGTGCGGCTGGATCATTGTCCTGCCGCTCGGTAGGCTCCGTCTATCAACCGATTTGCGTGGATTCTGTTCACTCAAGCTGAACGAAGGAAACGGCCATGCTGGACGTGAACCGACTGCGGATGCTCGTGGAGCTGTCGCGCCGCGGCACGCTCTCCGCCGTGGCCGACGCGCTCTCGTACAGCAAGGCCTCGGTGTCGCAGCAGCTGAGCGCACTGGAGCGCGACGTGGGCGTGCCGCTGCTGCGTCGAGTCGGCCGCGGGGTGCAGTTCACGCCGCAGGGAAACGTGCTGGTCGCGCAGGCCATCGGCATCCTCGATCAGCTCGAGCACGCCGAGGTCGCGGTCGCCGAGTCGCTCACCGAGGTGACGGGCACCGCGCGCATCGCCGTGTTCCAGTCGACCGCGCACTCCCTGCTGCCGCGCGCCCTCGAAGCCCTCAAGGAGAGGCATCCGGCGCTGCGCGTCGAGGTCACCGAGTGCGACCCGGAGACCGGGCTGGTCGGGGTGTCCAGCCGCGACTTCGACCTGATCCTCGCCGAGCAGTATCCGGGGCGCACGCGCCCGATCCACGCCGACCTCGACCGGGTGGTGCTCGCCCACGACGCGATCGCCCTCGCCCGTCGACCCGGAGCACCTCGGCACGCGGATGCCCTCGCGGAGCTCTGGTCGACCCGCGAAGAGCCCTGGGTGCTGGAACCCGCCGGCACGGCATCCCGCGCCTGGGCCGAGGAGCTCTGCCGCACAGCGGGGTTCGAGCCCGACGTGCGCTTCGAGATCGCCGACCTCACGGCGCACGTGCGCCTGATCCACGCCGGGCTCGCGGTCGGGCTGCTGCCCGAGCTCGTGTGGGCCGGCGACACCCCGACCGTGGATCTGGCGCCGCTTCCCCACGAGCCGCGCCGCGAGATCTTCTCCTCGGCACGGAAGGTCTCCGCCGCCGCCCCGTCCATCCGGGCGGTGCGCAGCGCGCTCGCGGACGCCGCGTCGCACAACCTGCCCGTCTAGCGCGACGCAGAACACCGCAACAATCGGGAATATGCATGCACATGCATCTGTTCTGTCCCGTGTACCCGGACGAAGGAGTCCGATCCACTCCTTCTGAAAGGCACTTCCGTGAGCACTCCCGTGATCGACCGCACCGCCCCGACCGAGCACCCCGTCCTCGACGTCCTCGCCGGCCGCTGGAGCCCCCGCGCCTTCGACGCGCAGAACTCGATCGACGAGGCCAAGCTCGCCACCGCCCTCGAGGCCGCTCGCTGGAGCCCGTCCGCCAACAACACGCAGCCGTGGCGCTTCATCGTCGCCCGCCGCGGCACCGCCCTGCACGCCCAGGTCACCGGCGCACTGATGGGCTTCAACCAGGCATGGGCGGGCAACGCCGCCGTGCTCGTGGTCGCGATCGCCGAGACGGCCACCGCCGACGGCACCCCCATCACCCACGCCCTCTACGACCTCGGTCAGGCCGTCGCGCACTTCTCGGTGCAGGCCCACCACGATGGACTCGTCGTGCACCAGATGAGCGGCTTCGACCCCGAGGTCGTCCGCGAGTTCGCCGACCTCGAGGCCCGCTTCGTCCCCACCACGGTCTTCGCCGTCGGCGAGTTCGGTGACATCGAGACCCTGCCCGAGGTGCTGCAGGAGCGCGAGGTCGCTCCGCGCGTGCGTCGCCCGATCAACGAGACGGTCGTCCTCAGCGCCTGACCTGCACGACCCGACTTCTGTCGACGGGGCCTCCGGATTGTCCGGGGGCCCCGTTAGCGTTTCGGGATGGACTCCCTCCGCATCACCGGGGCGCGGACGAACAACCTCCGCGACGTCTCGCTCGACGTCCCCAAGAAACTGCTGACCGTCTTCACCGGCGTCTCCGGATCGGGCAAGTCGTCGCTGGTGCTCGACACGATCGCCGCCGAGGCGCAGCGGCTCGTCAACGACTCGTACTCGACCTTCATCCGTTCGCGGCTGCCGCAGATGCCGGCGCCAGACGTGCAGTCCATGGACGGTCTGACCTTCACGGTGCTGATCGACCAGCGCCGGTTCACGGGCAATGCGCGCTCGACCGTGGCGACCGCGACCGACCTGGCCTCGCTCGTGCGCCTGGTGTTCTCCCGCGTCGCCGAGCCGTCGGCCGGGTACTCCCCCGCCTATTCGTTCAACGATCCGTCCGGCATGTGCCCGACCTGCGAGGGGCTCGGCACGGTGTACGACATCGACATCGACGCCCTGATCGATCCCGAGAAGAACATCGATGAAGGGCCGGTGCGGTTCAGCCTGTTCCGTCCGGGTGTGTATCGGTGGAAGCGGTTCGCCTACTGTGGGCTGTTCGACCGCCAGAAGCCGCTGAAGGACTACACGGCCGAGGAGATGGATCAGTTCCTCTACGCCGACAAGCTCAAGCTCGACGACCCGGATCCGCGTTTCCCGCAGAGCGCCCGGTTCGACGGGGTGATCACCCGCATGCGCGACGTGTTCCTGAAGCAGCGCCCGGTGAAGATGTCGGCGCCGGTGCGTGAAGAGCTCGACCGGCTCGTGACCCACCACACCTGCCCGGACTGCCACGGTGCGCGGGTGAACGAAGCGGCGCGGGCGAGCCTCATCGGCGGGCGATCGATCGTGGACTGGATGCGGATGCCGGTGGCCGAACTGCATGCGCTACTCGACGCCTTCGACGACCCTCGGGTGGCGCCGGCGGTCGAGGGCGTCCGTCACGTGCTCGATGCCCTGCTCTCCGTCGGGCTGGGCTATCTCACGCTCGACCGCGAATCCTCGACCCTGTCCGGCGGCGAGGCGCAGCGCGTCAAGATCGTGCGGCACCTCGGCAGCGCCCTGACCGACGTGACCTACGTGTTCGACGAGCCGAGCACCGGGCTGCACCCCGCCGACATCCAACGCCTCGTCGCCCTGCTGCAGCGGCTGCGCGATGCGGGCAACACGATCCTCGTCGTCGAGCACCACCCGCAGGTGATCGCGGTCGCCGACCATGTGGTCGACCTCGGGCCGGGCGCGGGCTCCGCCGGCGGCAGCGTGCAGTTCGAGGGCACGCCCGCAGCGCTGCGCGGCAGCGACACCCTCACCGGACGGGTGCTCGCCGAGCCGTTGGCGATCCGCGAAAAGACCCGGCGACCCACGGGTCGCCTCACCGTGAAAGATGCGCGATCGCACAACCTGCGCGGGTTCGACGTCGACGTCCCGCTCGGCGTGCTCACCGCGATCACGGGCGTCGCGGGTTCGGGCAAGAGCTCCTTCGCCACCGTGGAGCTGCCGCGCCAGCATCCGGAGTTCACGGTCGTCGGGCAAGACGCGCTGCGTGGCGGAGCGCGGTCGACGACGCTGAGCATCCTGCGCATCGCCGACACGGTGCGCGAGGTGTTCGCCGCCGCGTCGGGGCTCGACCCGTCGTGGTTCAGCTTCAACTCGCGCGGAGCCTGCCCCACCTGCCGTGGGCGCGGACACATCACGACCGAGCTCGCGTTCCTCGACGACGTCTCGCTGCCCTGCGACGCGTGCGGCGGCCTGCGTTTCAACCCGACCGCTCTCGGGGTGCAGGTCGACGGCGCCTCGATCGCCGATGTGCTGGCATCCACGCCCGCCGAGGTCAGCAGGCTGTTCTCCGCGCATCCCGATGTGGTCTCGGCCCTGGACTGGGTACAGCGCACCGGGCTGCGCTATATCCCGGTCGGGCGTTCGCTCGACACCCTCTCCGGAGGTGAGAAGCAGCGGCTGCTCCTCGCCCGGCATCTCAGCGATCCGCGGCGCGACCCTGCCGACCGGATCATCCTCGACGAGCCCACCTCGGGCCTGCACCCCACCGACGTCGACACCATCAACACCCTCTTCGACGACCTGCTCGACGAGGGTGCGACCCTGGTCGTCGTCGAACACAACCTGCGCGTGGTCGCACGCGCCGATCATGTCGTCGACATCGGCCCCGGCGCCGGATCGGACGGCGGCCGGCTGGTCTTCGCCGGCACTCCGACGGAGATCGTGCGCGACTCCGCTTCGCTCACCGGCCGAGCCCTCGCGACGGCCTCCCGCGCCTGATCGCAGCGCGACGACTCTCCCGAAATGAAGGAGAACTCACGCCGGGAAGGATGCTCCGCAGCATCCGCTCCTTCATTGCGTGAGTTCTCCTTCAGAAAGTGAGGCCGGACTCGCAACTCATCCGCCGGTGCTGACAAGCAGTACCGCCGCCGATACACCGGCACTCTCGTGCGACAGAGCTCGCGACGGTGTCTGTCTGGTTTCTATCGTCGTATAAGCGCGGATCTACAGCGTTCGCCGGTGACGCATTCCGCACGGAGGACGAGATGACCGCATTCCCCGAGTGGACGCAGGACATGTCCCGCGTGCTGAAACACGCGACGCCCATGATGCTGGCGCAGGTCATCCCTCTCGGCACGTCGTTCATCCTGCTGGCGGTGGCTCTCGCGACAGGAAGAACCGACTTCGCCGCCATCATCGGCACGACGGCGACCATCAGCGGGCTCGGCACGCTCATCAACGTCGGCGTGGGGATCGGCACTCTGCGTGATCTGGGTCAGGCCCGCACCGATCCCGTCCGGATCGCGGATGCCATCGCCGGCAACCTTCGCCTCGCCTCGGCGGTGTCTGTCATCGTCGTCGCGATCAGCGCCGCAGCGGGCGTCGCACTCACCTATGCCTCACCCTCCGGCTCGGTCCTCGCGGTCGCACTGTGGGTGGCGCTGGTCGTGCAGCTTCCGGCGAACATCCTGTCGTCGCATACCAGCGTTCTCGCTGCCGCTTTCCAGCACCTCGGCCGCGAGAAGGACAACCTGACGATCACCCTCACCCGATCGCTGATCGGTCTGGCGCTCGGCCTGGCCGTCGTCCTGCTCATCCCGAGTCCGATCCTCGCCATCGCGCTGCAGTCGGCGCTCGCCTCGCTCATGGTCATCGCCATGCTCTGGGAACGTCGGCGGCGACTACTCCGAGCCGGAATCCGGGTTCGCATTCTCCGCGCCCCCGATTTCTCGCTTCGCCGCATCGGGGATCGAGTTCTCAACTCTCTCGACGGCGCGGTCTTCATGGTGCTCTTCATGGTCGCGCAACTGGTCGCGGCCAGCATCTCCGTCGAAGTCGCCGCACAGGTCGCCGCCGGCGTCGCGCTGTGCCGCACCATCATCATCCCGCTGAAGATGATCGGCCAGACCGCCGGAAGGATGACCCTGCAGGATCGCGCTCGGGAGCCGAGGTACCGGGTGGCGTCGTACGGCGTCGTCGGCATCTTCGTCGTCCCCCTCGCGCTGTCCCTCATCCTGCTCTCCGCGTTCGGCCTGAGCCCGGTGGGCGATCCGGTGCTGGGGCTCCTCATTGCTCTGCAGCTGCTGCTGGAGCCGTTCTCCGGATCCCTGTTCGCCTACATGAAGGTCACCTTCGGCGCCACAGCCGGACTGCTCGGGCTGATCCTCACCTATCTGGTGCTCGCACCCGCCACGCTGATCATCGGCCGGTTCGCAGCCCCGAGCGCGGTAGGACTGTGGGCCGCTCTGCTCCTCGTCAGGCTCCTCTTCAGCGTGGCGAACCTGGCTGCGCTTCGGACGCTCCTTCGCTCACAGGACACCGTGACCACCCGCCCGAAATGAAGGAGAACTCACGCCGGGAAGGATGCTGTGCAGCATCCGCTCCTTCGTAGCGTGAGTTCTCCTTCAGAACGTGCGGCGGTCGCGCGGCTCCGGAAGGGAACGACTCAGTCGTCGAGCAGCTCCGCCTCGATCACGTCGTCATCATCGTCGTCCTCGGGCGCGGGCTCGGGCGTCGTCGACGTGAGCACGAGGCCCGCACCGTCGGCACCGACATCCACCCGCACGGTGTCGCCGTCGCGCACACCGCCGGAGAGCAGCGCGGTCGCCAGCTTGTTCTGCACCTCGCTCTGGATGAGGCGGCGCAGCGGCCGCGCACCGAACATCGGGTCGTACCCGCGCTCGGCGAGCCACGACCGGGCATCCGGCGTCACGGCGAGCGTGAGACGGCGGTCCTTCAGGCGGTCGTGCAGCTGGTCGACCGAGAGTTCGACGATCTGCGCGAGGTCGTCTTCGCTCAGGGCCGAGAACATCACGATGTCGTCGAGACGGTTCAGGAACTCCGGGCGGAACGCCTGTCGCACGAGCGCCATCACCTGCTCGCGCTTGGCCTCGGGCGACAGCACCGGATCGATGAGGATCGGCGAGCCGAGGTTCGACGTGAGGATCAGGATGACGTTCGAGAAGTCGACCGTGCGACCCTGGCCATCGGTGAGGCGACCGTCGTCGAGCACCTGCAGCAGCACGTCGAACACCTCGGGGTGCGCCTTCTCGACCTCGTCGAGCAGGATCACGCTGTACGGACGACGCCGCACCGCCTCGGTCAGCTGACCACCCTGTTCGTAGCCGATGTATCCCGGAGGGGCACCGACGAGCCGCGACACCGAGTGCTTCTCGCCGTACTCCGACATGTCGATGCGCACCATGGAGTGCTCGTCGTCGAACAGGAACTCCGCCAGCGCCTTGGCCAGCTCGGTCTTACCGACACCGGTCGGTCCGAGGAACAGGAACGACCCGGTCGGACGCCCGGGGTCGCTGATGCCGGCACGAGAGCGCCGAACAGCATCCGACACCGCCTTGACGGCATCCTTCTGTCCGATCAGGCGCTTGCCGAGCTCACTCTCGAGGTGCAGCAGCTTCTCGCTCTCACCCTGCAGCAGACGACCCACGGGGATGCCGGTCCACGCGGCGATGACCGCGGCGATGTCCTCTTCGGTGACCTGCTCGTTGACCATGCGCGGTTCGGCAGGGGTCGCGGCCTCGGCCTGCTCGGCTTCGGCGATGTCGCGCTCCAGGCGCTTGATGGTCTCGTACTCCAGCTTCGAGGCCTTGGTGTAGTCGGCGTTGCGCATGGCGAGGTCGCGCTGCGTGATCGCGTCGTCGAGCTGCTTCTTGAGCTCGCCGACCCGGTTCAGCCCCTGACGCTCACGCGCCCACCGGGCCTCCAGCTCCGCGAGTTCCTTCTCCATGCCGACGAGCTGCTCGCGCAGAGCGCCGAGGCGCTCCTTCGATGCGGCATCCTTCTCACGCTTGAGGGCCAGCTCCTCCAGCTTCAGCCGGTCGACCTGGCGCTTGAGCTGGTCGATCTCGACCGGCGAGGAGTCGATCTCCATCTTGAGCCGAGACATCGACTCGTCGATCAGGTCGATGGCCTTGTCGGGGAGCTGACGCGCAGGAAGGTACCGGTTCGAGAGCGCGGCAGCGGCGACGAGGGCGCTGTCGGAGATCGTGACTCCGTGGTGCGCCTCGTAGCGCCCCTTGAGCCCGCGGAGGATCGCGATGGTGTCCTCGACCGTGGGCTCGCCGACGTACACCTGCTGGAAGCGACGCTCGAGCGCGGCATCCTTCTCGATGAACTCGCGGTACTCGTTGAGCGTCGTCGCACCGATCAGCCGCAGCTCGCCGCGGGCCAGCATGGGCTTGAGCATGTTGGAGGCCGCGACCGATCCTTCGCCGCCGCCCGCGCCCATCAGCACGTGCAGCTCGTCGATGAACGTGATGACCTGACCGTCGGACTCGGTGATCTCCTTGAGGACCTGCTTCAGCCGCTCCTCGAACTGCCCGCGGTACATGGCGCCGGCCACGAGGGCGGAGATGTCGAGCGTGACCAGCTCCTTGTCCTTGAGCGACTCGGCCACGTCGCCCGCGACGATGCGCTGGGCGAGACCCTCGACGACGGCGGTCTTGCCGACGCCGGGCTCGCCGATCAGCACCGGGTTGTTCTTGGTGCGGCGGGTGAGGACCTGGCTCACGCGACGGATCTCGCTGTCGCGTCCGATCACGGGGTCGAGCTTGCCCTCGCGGGCGCGGTCGGTCAGGTTGATGCCGAACTGCTCGAGGGCGGACTGCTGGTCTTGGTTCTGGTTGCCGGTCTGCGGGGTGGTCATGCGCTCCTCCTGGAGATGCTCCTTCTGGTCGTCTCCCGCCTTCCGGATCGGGAGACGGGGTAAAAGTTGAGTCTTGTTGACTCAAGTTTAGCACTCGCCGAGATTCTGTTCCAGCCCCAGCCTCCCGTCAGCGCTCCTGCGCGACGGCGTCCCAGATCGCGGCCGCGACCGCACGTTTCGACCCGGAGGCCACGCCCGCTTCCGTCCCGCCCGGCCCGAGGATGTGCACGGTGTTCTCGGCCCTCTCGAACCCGCGCTCCCAGCCGACCTCGTTCACCACGAGCAGGTCGACACCCTTGCGCTGCTGCTTGCGGCGAGCGCGGGCGAGGAGTTCCGCCTCATCTTCCGGGATCTCCGCGGCGAAGGCGATGACGAGCTGCCCGGGCTTCCGCGCCGCCGCGAGTGCGGCGACGATGTCCTCGTTCTCGACCAGCTCGATGGTCGGCACTCCCCCCGCCTCCTTGGTGAGCTTGCGGTTCGAGACCTCCACCGGCCGATAGTCGGCCACGGCCGCCGCCATCACGACCACATCGGCCGCTGCGGCCTCGCGCTTCATCGCTTCGGCGAGCTCGGCGGCCGCACCGACGGAGACGACGCGGATGGACGGATGCCGCGCCTCGGCGAGCACGTCACCCGCGATGTTCGCCGCGACCAGGGTCACCTCGGCGCCACGTGCGGCGGCCTCGGCGGCGAGGGCCGCCCCCTGCCTGCCGCTGGACCGGTTGCCGAGGAAGCGTACGGGGTCGATGGGCTCGCGCGTGCCCCCGGCCGAGACGACGACCCGCACCCCGGCGAGGTCGCCGGGGTCCAGCAGCGCTTGGGCTGCCGCGAAGATCTCCTCGGGCTCCGACATCCGTCCTGGTCCGCTGTCGCCGCCCGCGAGCTCTCCGTCGGCCGGGCCGACGACGTGCACGCCGCGCTCCCGCAGCGTCGCGATGTTCGCCTGCGTGGCCCTGTTCCGCCACATCTCGGCGTGCATGGCCGGCGCGATCAGCACCGGAGCCTCGGTGGCGAGCAGGGTCGTACCCAGGAGGTCGTCGGCGAGACCGGCGGTGATCTTGGCGATCGAGTTCGCGGTCGCCGGCGCCACGATCACAAGCTCGGCGGCCTGGCCGAGTGCGACGTGCCGCACCTTGGCCACGTCGTCGTGCACACTCGTGGTGACCGGGTGGCGACTGATCGCCTCCCACGTCGGCAGCCCGACGAAGCGCAGCGCATCCTCGGTGGGCACCACGGTCACGTCGTGCCCGCCCTTCGTGAGCAGGCGCACGAGGTGCACCGTCTTGTACGCGGCGATGCCGCCCGTGACTCCGACGACGATGTTCACATCTCGATTCTGCCGCAGCATCCGCCGCCGTGGGGCCGACGTCGTCGCCCTCGACCTAGACTTGGACCCGTGTGCACGGTCGTGATCGATGTCGAGAATGCCGGTGTCGCGAGGCTCTTGGCGGTGCGTGACGAAGACCCGCAGCGGGAATGGGACGCCCTCGGCCCCTGGTGGCCGGAGCGGTATTCGGGCGTGATCGGGATCCGGGATCGTCGCGCGGGCGGAGCCTGGCTCGCCGCGAACCCCGCGGAACGGCGGCTGGCCGTGCTGCTGAACCGCGCCGACGTGCGCGACCTCCCCGATGCGCACGCCGTCTCCCGCGGATCCCTCGCACTGGAATCGGTCATGGGCCGCTCCCCCGTCGCCCCGCTCCCCATGCACGGCTTCAACCTGCTGGAGGTCGGTCCCGAAGGTGCGCGCGTGCTGTCATGGGACGGCGTCGAGCTGCGCGAGACGCCCATCGATCCGGGCACGCACATGATCGCGCACGACGACCTCGACGACGAGACGACTCCGCGGATCGAGGCCTGGCTGCCGGAGTTCCGTGCTCTGGGTCCGACGGCCGACAGCCCGGACTGGACGGCCGAATGGACCGCGCTGCTGGCGTCCTCGACCGAACTGCCCCCCGAAGACGACCGCGCGATCATCCGCGACAACCGCCCGCACGGGTACCCCACGCAGTCGCTCCTCTATGCGACGGCATCCGTCACCCCCACAGGCCTCGAGGTTCGCGATCACGCGCTCCCCACACCGGCGCACTGGAGCGTCTGAGCGCACGCTCCGCGCATCACCGGGTGCATGCGACGGATGCGCCACGCCGAGGACTGCGTAGTCATTCCGCGCCACCCCGCGGTCTAGCATGGGAAGCCCGGCACGGAAGAGGAGGGCCCATGCCGCCGAAGTCCCGCGGTGTGACCAGCGTCGACGTCGCCCGAGCGGCAGGCGTGTCACAGACGACGGTGTCCCGCATCGTCAACGGCCATGAGGGCGTGTCGGAGCGAGTGCGCGCCAAGGTCGAGGCGGCCATCCAGCAGCTCGACTACCGCCCCAACCTCAGCGCCCGAAGCCTCGTCACCAGCCGCACCCAGACGATCGGCGTCGTGCTGGGCGACCCGCGCAACAGTTACTACGCCGAACTGCTGCACACGATCAGCGATGATCTCAACCGAGCCGGATACCGCGCTCTCATCCTCAGCGGTCGCGCCGACACCACCGAGGACCTCGCGCGGACCCTGCGGGAGACGAACGTGGACGGCGTCATCCTCACGACGACGCTGCTCTCGCCCGATGACGAGGGTCGCATCGTATCGCTCGGCGTTCCCGCGGTGACGATGGGCCCCGGCGCCGTGCCCGACAACGACTCGATCTCTCCCGACAACATCGACGGGGGTCGCATCGCGGGCCGTCACCTCGCATCCCTCGGACATCGACGCATCGGAGTGATCGCCGGCCCGCTCGGCACGACCTCCGTCCGCGACCGACACGAGGGGTTCCTCTCGGAGCTCGATGCCGCCGGGGTCGTGTTCGACCCGTCGCTGCTCGACGTCGCCGACCTCGACTACACGAGGGCGTTCGAGGCGGCGACTCGCCTGCTGCAGCTGCCGGAGCCCCCCACCGCGCTCTTCTGCCACAACGACCTCGTGGCCTTCGGCGCCCTGAACGCCGCGAAGGCGCTCGGAATCGGCGTGCCCGACGAGGTGTCGGTGCTCGGGTTCGACGATGTCGCGATGTCGTCGTGGCAGGCCTTCGATCTGACGACGGTGCGCCAGCCGATCCTCGACATGGCGCACGGCGCCGTCGAGCTGCTGCTCGCGCGTCTCGCCGCGCCCGAACAGGACGCCGCGCACGTGCTGCTGCCCTGCTCACTGGTCGAGCGTTCGACCACCAGGGCGCTCTGACCGGAGCGCCCGCTCACGCCGCCGAAGACTCGTCCGACGCGCAGGAGAACCGCGCGCGGTAGGCCGTGGGGGTGAGTCCGAGGACCCGTGCGAAGTTCTGTCGGAGCACCGCCGCCGAGCCGAAGCCGCATTCGTCGGCGATGTGGTCGAGCGGAAGGTCGGTGCGCTCCAGCATCCGCTGCGCGTGGATGATGCGCTGGCGCGCGAGCCACGCGGCGGGCGTCGCCCCGTACTCGGCCTTGAAGCGCCGGGCGAAGGTTCGCGGTGACATCAGTGCCCTGGCCGCGAGCTGATCGACACCGAGGTCGTCGCGGAGGTGCTCGACGGCCCAGTCGGCGACCGCGGCGAGCGAGTCGGTGGCGACCACGGGGATCGGACGGTCGATGAACTGCGCCTGGCCGCCGTCACGCTGCGGCGGCACCACCATGCGGCGCGCGATGCGGTTCGTGAGCTCGGCACCCACCTCCTGCCGGAGCAGGTGCAGGCAGGCGTCGATCCCGGCGGCGGTGCCGGCGCTGGTGATGATCTTCCCGTCCTGCACGAAGAGCACGTCGGGGTCGATGTCGATCTGCGGGTACATGTCGGCCATGACGTGCGCGTACATCCAGTGCGTCGTCGCCCGACGTCCGTCGAGCACGCCGGCGGCGGCGAGGATGAACGACCCGCTGCAGACGCTCATCACCCAGGCGCCGCGGTCGACCGCGTGCCGGGCGACGTCGAGCAGGAGCGGATCGATGTCGCCCCAGCGCTCGCGAGGGAGCGGGCAGAACACCACGAGGTCGGCTTCGTACGCGAAGGCCAGGTCGTGCTCGACGTTGACGGAGAAGCCGATCTTCGACTGCACGACACCCGCGCGCGGGGCGACGATGCGGAAGTCGAAGTTCGGCACGCCGTCGCTGGATCGATCGAGTCCGAACGCCTCGCAGGCGACGCCGAACTCGAACGGCGCGAAGCCATCTTGGATGACGCAGGCCACTGTCTTCATGCACACTCCCGATTGGCAGTTTTCATACGATGGTAGTCGATTCTGCCACTCGTGACAGTTCGGCATCGAACGTAGCGTTTCTGCCATGATACTCGTCATCGCACTCCTCGCTCTGGTCGCATGGGCGACTATCGCCACCGTCATCGAACTCCGTCGCGACGGCTACCACCCCACGCCGACGGACTGGAATCGCGTCGGCGGCCGCGACGTCCACCAGCGGGCCGAGTCCGGACACGGCTACCGCTGAACCGAGCTCGACCCCCCGGTGTATGGTCGGCTCATGATCCCGCTCGACAGCCTCGTCGCCTTCGCCGTCGCCTCCGTCGTGATCATCGCCATCCCCGGTCCGAGCGTGCTGTTCGTGATCGGCCGCTCTCTCTCGCTCGGTCGCCGTGCCGGCGTGCTCAGCGTCGTCGGCAACGCCCTCGGCACCGTACCGGCCGTTCTCGCCGTGGCCTTCGGGGTCGGCGCCATCGTCGCGTCTTCCGTGGTGGCGTTCACCCTCATCAAGATCGTCGGCGCCGCCTACCTGGTCTGGCTCGGCGTACAGGCGATCCGCCACCGTCACGACCACGTCCCTGATGCGGATCGAGCGCCGGCCTCCGCCGCGAAGCTGCTGCGCCAGGGCTTCATCGTCGGTCTGACCAACCCGAAGACGATCGCGTTCTTCGTGGCCGTGCTCCCGCAGTTCGTCGTCCCGGCGGCCGGCCCGGTCTGGGCCCAGCTTCTTCTGCTCGGTCTCACCTTCCAGACGCTCGCACTGGTCTGCGACAGCGTGTGGGCCCTCGCCGCCGGAACCGTGCGCGCCTGGTTCGCCCGCTCGCCGCGTCGCATGTCGACGCTCTCCGGCACCGGCGGCGTGATGATGATCGGGCTCGGCGGCACGCTGGCCCTGACCGGCGCGAAGAGCTGAATCCCCTCCCCGTGCGAATCGCGGGCGCCACGGCTACGCTCGTCGTCATGAGCGAGCCCCAGCAGCCTCCCGCGCACCTGCCCGCCGATCCGCAATACCCCGGCACGCATACGTTCCCGACCCACGCGTCCAGTGCGCCGCCATCGACCCCCGCTGCTCCCGCTGCTCCCGCTGCTCCCACGCATCCGACCGCCGCCCCCGCGCATCCGACGGCCTACCCGACCGCTGCTGCGGCCTACCCGGCCGGGGCTTCGGGCCAGCCCGCAGCTGCGGCCTACCCAGCCGGGGCGCCGGGCCAGCCCGCGTCGTGGCCGGCCGCGGCGGCAGCTCCCGACGCACCGGCGGGCAGCGCGCTCGGGCGGACCGCGTTCGTGATCGCCGTCATCACACTCGCGGTCAACCTCATCTCCTCGATCGTCCGACTCCTGATCTACACGTCGAACTTCGGGTACGGATCCGCCTACGCGATCGATGAGGCGATCGGCGTGATCTCCTTCTTCGCCTACCTCGTGGCGCTCGTGCTGGGCATCATCGCCGCGCGTCGCCCGGGTCCGCGCCTTCTCGCCGGCGTCGCGATCGGCATCGCGGGCGCCGGTGCCCTCGGGATGATCTTCAGCTGGGTCGGCATCGCGTTCCTGCGATTCGTCTGATCGCGGGCGCCCCACCTCCCCGCATCAGCGCCGGGCGAGCACCCGCTCGTAGACCTCGACCATGGCGGCCGTGCGCGATGACTGGCGGAATGCCTCGGCGACCTCGGGAACCGGCGTCGGTGCGGTGCCTGCGGCGATGTCGGATGCGGCCAACCGCAGGGTCTCCGTGAGCGCAGCGAGTCGTCGGGCCTCGAGCTCCCGGCCCGATGCGGTGGCGCCGGCATCCGGAACCGCCCACAGCCCCCCGCCGAGCTCCGCCGCGATGTCGGGGTCACAGATCACGGAGGGCGTGCCGAGCGTGGCCGCCTCGAACGGCGTCATCCCCTGGGTCTCGAAGCCGATCGACGTCTGCACGAGCGCGTCGGCGGCGGCGATCCGCTCCAGGGTCTGCGGGTAGGTCAGTCGTCCGGCGAAGCGCACGCCGTCGTGGCCGCGCACGATCTTCTCGGCCGCGGCCCGCTGCCCTCCGCCGCCGATGATCTCGAGTTCCGCGTCGATGCCCGCGGCGACGAACGCGTCGAGGAACGGAAGCAGGCGCTTCTCAGGGCTCATCCGTCCGAGCCAGACGAAGCGGGGCCGTCCGGGCTCCCGGGCCGCCGGTCGCGCAGCGAGCGTCTGTGCGCGCAGGTCATCGTCGATGCCGTTCCAGATCACGTCGACCCGCGGGAACACGTCGTGCTGCTCGAGGCGTCGCGCGAAATGCGTCGACGGCGCGGTCACGGCGGATGCTCCGGCGGCGAGGCCGCGCAGGAACGACCAGCCGTCCACGCCCCGCGCGGGGTCGCCGATCCCGCGCATCGCGCCGCCGCGCCAGGCGTTCAACACGGCGAGCACGGGGCGATGCAGCGGAGTGACGGCCGCGATCCCGACATCGACGCGGTTGTGCATCGTGTGCACGACCGGGATGCCATGGCGCTGGGCGTAGCGATGCCCGATGAACGCGCCCCAGAAATCGGCCTGCACGTGCACCAGATCCACCGGGGGACGACGGGTCATCGCCCTGTCGAGGAAGCGGTCGGTCGCGCGCCCCGGCCACGTCATCGAGTACTCGCGGTCGAGCGTGATCGGCGTCGAGGGGAGGTCGACGTACGCCCCGCCGTGGGTGCCCGTCGACGAGCGCGAGCCGTGCATCTTCGGCGCGACGACCGTGACGGTGTGTCCGGCGCGTTCGAGGAACTCCCGCTGGAGCCGCATCGACACCTGCGCTCCGCCGAGGGAGTCGAGGTGCTGATCGCCGAAGAAGACGATGTGCATGGCGCGCTACTCCGTCGCCGAGGCGTCGCGGCGCCGTGTGCCGACGGGGATACTGTGCATGACGGGCTACTCCGCCGCTGACGCGTCGCGGCGCCGTGATCCGAGGGGGACACTGTGCATGGCGGGCTACTCGCTACTCCGGCAGCGGCTCGTCGCGGTACAGCGCCTCGAAGGTGTCGAGGGTGCGGTTGATGTCGTGGATCGCGACACCGTCGAGCGATGCGCGCTGCATCCGCTCGTACTCCGCAGGTTCCGCGGTGAGCACATCGGTCAGGCGGGCGGCGAGCGCATCGACGTTGCCCGGCTCGAACAGGTAGCCGTTCTCGCCGTCGTGCACGAGGTGCGGGAGGGCGACGGCATCCGCCGCGACGATCGGCAGCGCCGACGCCATGGCCTCCATCGTCGCGATGGACTGCAGCTCGGCGATCGACGCGATCACGAAGAGACTCGCCCGGGACAGCAGCGCCCGGAGCTCCTCGTCGGTGGTGCGCCCGTGGAACGTGACCCGGTCGGCGAGACCGAGCTGCGCGGCCAGGTGCTCCAGCTGCTTGCGCTGGTCGCCGCCGCCGACGATGTCGAACGTGGTCTCGAGCGCCGGGTCGAGCTTCGTCATCGCCTTGAGGATGACCTCGACCTGCTTCTCGGCGGTGAGTCGGCCGACGAAGACGATGCGGTTCTTGTCGCGCGGGGCGATCACCGGCGTGTACTGCGTGCGGTCGATGCCGCAGCTGACGGGGATCACACCCTCCACCTCGACGGTCTTCTCGAGGAAGTCGGCCGCGCGGCGGGTCGGGGTGGTGATCGCTCGAGTCAGGTCGAAGGTGCGCTTGGCGTCGGCCCAGGCGAACTTCAGGACCAGGTCATCGATGAACTTCGGCATGGTCGTGTGATCGAGGATGTTCTCGGCCATGACGTGGTTGGTGGCGACGACCGGGATGCCGCGCTCATGGGCGACGTAGGCGAGGCCGCGGCCGATCACGATGTGCGACTGGATGTGCACGATGTCCGGCTGCACCCGGTCGATGACCTGGCGGGCGTAGTGCTTCGAGCGCCAGGGCCACACGAACCGGAGCCAGTCGTGGGGAGCCCAGCGCACCGACGGCAGCCGGTGCAGGGTCATCGGCTCGCCCTCGATGACCTCGGTGCGCGGCTGCGCGCGGCGGTAGGCCTGGTTGGGGGCGACGACGTGCACGTCATGTCCGCGCTGCACGAGGCCTGCGGCGAGGCGCTCGGCGAAGCGGGCGGCGCCGTTGATGTCGGGCGCGAAAGTGTCGCAGCCGATCACGATCTTCAACGGGCGGGGCGCGGGTTCGGCGGCGGGGCCGCTCGACGGATCGATCGGATCGTCGGAGGGAGTCACAGACATGCAGCCTTACGATGTGGCGGCCAAGGGAAAGCCCTGGTCGGGCGCTGGCCACTCTACCCGAGCGCCCTGCGCGGACGGCCGAGGCGTACCGGGCATCCCTCAGCCTCAGCCGTTAGCGTGGAGCCATGCGACTGACTGCCGACGCCGATCCCCAGCTGTGGATTCCCGTGACGGACTCGCTCGGATGGAAGGGCCGCCGGCACCGCAAGGCGGCGATCCGGATGCTGCTGGGCCAGGTCAATGCGGCCGTCGGCGCGACCGAGCGCCCCGGATCGCGGTTCGGCGCGTGGGCGATGAGTCAGGCGGCGCCGATGCTGATGAAGCGGGCGGACGGCCGCGTGCTGGTGTGGACCTGGAAGGCCGAACCGGAGCTGGTCGTGGCGATGGCGACCGCGCAGGTCCTGACGCCCGACGTGCGGATCGCCCGAGCCTCGATGCCGATGGACTACGACGACACGGAGTCCTTCCCCACCCGGCTCGGTGTGGGCGAGAAGCTGCTCGTGCCGATGCCGCCCTCGCCGACGTCGCCGCCCTTCGCGACCTACACCTGGGACACGGGTACGCATCTGGTGACGCTGACCGCGGTGTGCAGCGACAAGGAGCGGTTCGGCACGCTGGTCGGCGCGCTCGATGAGCTGGCGCGCAGCATCCGTATCGCCGACGACCTCGCCGGCGGAGAGTCCCCCGAAGTGCTGCGACTCGATCCCGCCTGAGCACGCCCTGACGATTCGCCGACCACCGGACGATTCGCCGAAGAACAGGGGCGGTTCCCTCCGAATATCGTCACCGGCACGGCGGATCGTCGCCCGCCGACGCGCGCCTCAGCCCAGCCCGTGCTCCGCGAGCCACTCCTTCGCCACCCCGGCGGGTGCCCGCACCAGCCAGGCATCGGTGACGATCTCTTCCAGGCGATCGCGGTCGACGGCGTCGAGGCGAACGAGCAGCCCGGGGTAGCCGTCGAAGTGCGGGATCGTGAAGAGCACGTCGGGCTCCGCGGCGAGCAGGGCCTCCTTCTCCTCGAGGTCGGCGACGCGCACGGCGAGCACCTCTCCCGCGGGCCACTCGCGCCCGAGCTCGGAGAGCTGCCGCAGGTCGGTCGCGCTCGGGCCGCGGAGCCAGGCGAACTGCCCGCTCTTAACCCGGAACGCGGCCTCACCGGTGTGGCCGCTCACCACCTCTTCAACTCCGGGGAGCGCAAGGGCGATCGCCCGCACGTCGTCGATGCTCGCCATCCCGCCATCGTCGCGCACCCGCCCGGCGACCACAACGGGAACCGAGCCTCAGCGCACGATGCGCAGCGTCCGCACCTCGAACGGGCGCAGTCGCAGCTCGCCGCCGACCCGCGCGTCATCGATGTCGTCCTCGATCAGGCTCACCTCGCGCACCTCTCGGTGCTCGAAGCCGACCGCCAGCTCGCCGACCGCACGGCGCCCGAGCGCCTCGTACACGCGCACGATCACGTCACCGGAGCCGTCGTCGGCGAGCTTGACCGCCGACACCACGATGCCGTCGCCCTGCACAGAAACCAGCGGCTCGACCTCACGCGCACCACGCACGACGCTCGGCAGCGCGTTGATCCTGATACCCTCGGCCGTCGCGACCGCGGCATCCGCTCCGATCACGAAGCCGACCTCGATCTCGTGGTGGCCGTGGTCGGTGTCGGGGTCGGGGAAGCGCGGGGCCCGCAGCAGCGACAGCCGCACCGTCGTCGTCACCGCGTCGTCGGACACCTCCCGCGAGGTGTCGTACCCGTAGATCGAGTCGTTGACGAGGGCGACGCCGAAGTCCTGCTCGCGCACGAGCACGAAGCGGTGCATCGAGGTCTCGAACTTCGCCGCTTCCCAGCTGGTGTTCGTGTGCGTGACGCGTGACTGGTAGCCGAACTGGGTCTCGGCGTCGGTGTGCGCGGCCTGGATGTCGAGCGGGAACGCGAGTTTGAGCAGCTTCTCGGTCTCGTGCCAGTCGATCTCGTTGCGCAGCAGCACGGTGCGCGACCCGGGCTGGAGGATGATCGTCTGCTCGATCGTGGACTCCGAGAACGGACGCACGACCACGATCCGCGCGGCCCTGCCGACCATCGACGCTTCGATCGACGTGACCGCGGTGAGGTCGTCGACGCTGTTGCGGTAGTACCGGTCGATGTCCCACGCGTCCCACATGTTCGGGAAGTCCTGGTGCAGCTGGAAGAGGTTCGCGGCCTTGCCCTCGGCCACCGCCTCGCGACCGCTGGCCTTGTCGATGGCGGACACGATCAGGCCCTCGGCCGACACCAGCACGGAGACGAGCTCGTTCTCGAGTCGCCACCCGCCGTTCTCCTCGGTGAGTGAGACCGGCGCCGCGGTCGGCTCGGCGACGAACGCCGCCCCGAGCGCACGTCCGCGCCCGACCGATGTCGGCTCGAACTGCAGCTCGCGGTCGCCCTCGCCGGCGAGCGAACGGCGAGCGGCGAGGGAGATGTCCTCGGCATCCGACAGCACGTCGCTCAGCACGGAGACCGCCTCCCGATGCACCCACGCGATCGAGGTGCCGGGCAGGATGTCGTGGAACTCATGCAGCAGCACGGCCTGCCACAGCCGGTCGAATTCGGCCTGCGGATACGCGGCGCCGGTGCGCACCGCATCCGTCGCGGCCCACAGCTCGGCCTCGATCAGCGCATGCTCGGCCCAGCGGTGCAGCGCCTTGGTGGCGTGCTGGCTGGTGAGCGTGCCACGGTGCAGCTCGAGGTACAGCTCGCCGACCCAGACCGCCGGATGCGGCAGCTCGGCCTTGGCGGCATCGAAGAAGACGTCCGGGTGCTCCCACACGACCTGTGCACTGCCCTCGAGGTCGCGCAGGCGCTCGGCCTTGCCCGTCATCTCGCGGGTCGTGCCGCCGCCGCCGTCGCCCCAGCCGACCGGTGCGATCGACCGCGAGCTGAGTCGGTTCTCCTTGAACTGGCGCGAGGCCTTCGCGACCTCCATGCCGCTCAGCTGCGAGTTGTAGGTGTCCATCGACGGGAAGTGCGTGAACACCTGCGAGCCGTCGATGCCCTCCCAGAGGAACGAGTGATGCGGGAAGACGTTCTGCTGGTTCCACGAGATCTTCTGCGTGAAGAACCACTCGAACCCGGCACGGCGCATCAGCTGCGGCAGGGCGGGCGAGTACCCGAAGCTGTCCGGCAGCCAGACGCCCTTCGACCGGATGCCGAACTCGCGCTCGAAGAACCGCTGCCCGTGCGAGAACTGCCGCACCAGCGACTCGCCCGTCGGCATCACGGTGTCGGACTCGACCCACATGCCACCGAGCGGCAGGAAACGCCCGGCGGCGACCGCGGCCTTGACCCGCTCCCACACCTCGGGGCGATGCTCCTTGATCCAGGCGTACTGCTGCGCGCTGGACATGCCGTACTGGAACTCGGGCTGCTCCTCGATGAGCGTCGTCATCGACGAGGTGGTGCGCGCGACCTTGCGGATCGTCTCGCGTACGGGCCACAGCCACGCGGAATCGATGTGCGCGTGGCCGACGGCCGAGATGCGGTGCGCGCTGGCCTCGGCGGGCGCGGCGAGCACGTCGGCGAGGCGGGCGCGGGCGTCGGGTGCCGTCGCCACGATGCGCTGCAGATCGAGCACGTCGAGGGCGTCGTCCATCGCCTGCAGGATGCGCATGCGGCGCGGCGACGTCGCCGGCAGCTCGGCCTGCAGCTCGAACAGCACCTCGAGGTCGAGCGACAGATCGAAGACCTCCTGCTCGAACACGGCCAGGTCCATCCGGCGCGCGCGGTAGAGGCGCTCCTTCGAGGAGGTGAGGATGTCGCCCTCCTGCGTCGGCAGGAAGGGGTGGTAGTCGAGCAGCACCGGGTTGGATGCCGCCTCGAGGTACAGCTCCACGGGCTCGTCGCCCGCGGCCGCCTCGGCGATCGGCACCCACTGGTTGCGGGGGTTGATGCTCTTCACCGGGATCGGGTCGGACCCTGCGGCGCTGCGACGGTACGCGAGCGCCTCGCACTGGAAGCCCGTCATGTTCACGTCGAATCCGAGGTCGATGAGCGCCTCGACGCGGCGTCCGGCCCATTCGGCGGGCACGCGCCCGGTGAGCTTGAACCAGGTGGTGCCCCACGCCGGGCCCCAGGGTGCGCCGACGGTCCCGGCTTCGTAACCGAGCGCGAGCCCCTCGGCCGGAGCGATCGGCTCGCCGGGCAGTTCGTGGATCGCGACGTCCAGCGGCACGGAGGCCGAGTGGATCGCCGGGCGGATGCGCTCCTCGAGGACTCGCTTGACGCGGCCGACGGTGAGAGAGGTGTCGTCATGCATGGGAATCTCCGGGCTCGACGGTGAGTGCTGGTCCGCGGCGCGACAGGCGACGCCGTGTTGATGCTATCGGATTTACTAAAACGATCTAGTAGCCAAGTCTAAACGCATCGTCACTTCTTCCGCGAGACTAAATCGATCAAGTATGGTGAGGGACTATGACCCCGGCGAAACGCGTCACCATCGCCGACATCGCGCGCATGGCAGGGGTCTCTCCCGGTGCCGTCTCCTTCGCGCTGAACGGCCGCCCCGGCGTGAGCGACGAGACCAGGCAGCGCATCCTCAGCATCGTCGAAGAGAACGGCTGGCAGCCGAGCTCGGCTGCTCGAGCGCTGGTCGGAGCGCGCGCCAACACCGTCGGCTTCGCCCTCGCCCGCCCGGCACGGTCGCTGGGATCCGAGGCGTTCTTCACCGACCTCATCGCCGGCATCGAGTCACGGCTGTCGGAGAGCAAGGTCAGCCTGCAGCTCCGCCTCGTCAGCGACATCGCCGAGGAGATGGAAGTGCACCGACAGTGGCGCTCCTCCAACCAGGTCGACGGCTTCATCTTCATCGACCCCCGCGAGGACGATCCCCGCGTCGGGCGCATCGAAGCCCTCGACGCCCGGGCCGTGATGATCGGTTCCGAGCCCTCGCCGGAGGGCTCCGTGCCGAGCGTCTGGATCGGCGACGACACGGTGGCCGAGACGCTCTTCTCCTACCTGGTCGCCCTCGGGCACACCCGCATCGCCTACGTCGCCGGCCCGGCCGAACTCGAGCACACGCGCCTGCGTGCCGAGGTGCTCGGGCGCATGAGGACCGACGGCGTCGAGGGGGAGGTCATCATCACGGACTTCTCGCCCGCACGAGCATCGGCGGTCACGCGCTCGCTGCTCTCCGGTCGGCAGCAGCCGACCGCGATCGTCTACGACAACGACGTGATGGCGGTCGCAGGCCTCCGCGTCGCCCAGGAGATGGGCCGTGCCGTGCCGCGCGACGTCTCCCTCGCCTCGTTCGACGACTCCGTCATCGCCGGACTGATCAACCCGTCGATCACGGCGATGACCCGAGACACCTTCGAACTCGGCGAGCGCGCCGCCACTCTCCTGCTGCAGCAGATCGAGGCGGGAGTGAACCTGCCCAGCGTCGAGGGTCCGACGCCGGTGCTCACGGCACGCGAGAGCACCGCTCCGCCCGCGCGCCTCGCCTGAACGACCTCGTCCGGCCCGAACCGCGATCGCGGTCAGCTCTGGACGACGGTGTTGACCGATCCGTAGGGGTCGACCACGTCGGCCGAGAGGTCGGGACGGATGAGACGACGGATTCCTCGCGCGTCGAGCGCTACGGGGTCGAGCGCGTCGCGCGACGTCACGAGTGCGGGATCGAGGCCCGCGGCGCAGGCATCCACCCAGGCCTGGAACACCGCACCGCCCGGGCTCAGCGCCGCCCGACTCACGGGAACCTCGCGCTCGTCCACGTCCACCACGATCGCCGTGTCCCGCACGGGCGGCGCGACGCGCTGTCGCAGGTCGGGGATGATCTCGGCGAGACGCCGACCGATGGGTTTCGCCGCGCCGTCCTGACCGATGAGCCCGAGGGTGTACTCCAGCTCGGGGAAGTCACCGAGGTCGCGGCTGACGTCATGCGAGCACCACCAGGTGATGCCCCAGAGGTTCTGGGTGCGCGCGGCGGAGCGCACGGTCGCCTCCAGGAAGCCCGGCATCTCCTCGTCGGTGAGACAGTTCGAGGGCGCGCCCACCTCCTGCAGCCACACCGCCCGGTCGGGATCGGTCGCGAAGGCGCGGGAGAGCTCGATCAGGTACTCGGCGTGGCGATCGGAGGCGACGGAGCGACCGCCGTAGCGCTGGGCGGTGCCGTTGAAGATCCAGGAGTGGATCGTGGTCATGGCCCCCAGGCGCGACGCATGCGCGGGCGTGAAGCCGTGGCCGTCCATGTACCAGACGGCGTCGTACTCGCTGTGGACGTGCGGGATCCCCGGCGCCGCGGCCTCCGCCGCCGCCAGCAGGGTCGAGATCCAGCCGCCGGCTTCGTCCTGCGTGACCGGCCATGGCGACGGGTGCGTGTGCGCGGAGAACTGGTTCGTCTCGTTGCCGAGCGTCAGGCCGAGGAAGTTCGGTGCGTCACTCAACGCCCGACCGAGCCGGTCGACGAGCGCGACCTGACCCTCGAGCGCCTGTGGATCGGTGAACATGTTCTTGTCGTGCCACGTGTACAGCCACGAGGGGACGAAGTCGAAGCTCGAGAGGTGCCCCTGGACCACATCGATGCCCGCATCCATGCCGAACTCGCCGGCGATGTCGACGACGGCACGGACGTCGTCGATGGCCTTCTCCCGGATGAGCGTGCGGTTCGGCTGCAGCACGGTCCACAGTGGGAAGACCCTGACGTGATCGAGCCCGAGCTCCGCGAGAGCCGCGAAGTCCCGGCGCACGTCGTCGGGGGTGAAGTCGAGCCAGGAGTGCATCCAGTTCTTCGACGGCGTGTAGTTCGCCCCGAACCTCAGAGGAGCATCGAGGGCGCCGCGCTGCGTCATGTGTCAGACCTTTCGGACGTGCCCTTCGAGGAGGGCGGAGTTCGCATCACTATAACGCTTGAGCAACGAACAGTGCGCACTCCTGCACTTGCAGGCAGTGCGTCGCCGGACGATTGCCTTGACAGGGAGGAAATCGGATGGTTTCATCTGCTAAAGCGCTGTAGTCCCGTTTCTGCGGACTTCGCGCGGATTCGCCCGCCTCGAGGAAGAAGCACGATGAAAGTTCGCACACGCATTGTCGCTCTGGCAGCATTCAGCATCGGCGTTCTGGCGCTGACGAGTTGCACAGGAGGCGGCGGCACCTCCGGCGCCGCGGGCCCCATCGACACATCGGGCGAGCTGAGCGGCACCATCCAGTTCCAGACGTGGTCGCTCAAGAACGAGAAGTTCACCCCGTATTTCGAGGACCTCATCGACGCGTTCGAGAAGGAGCACCCCGACGTGACGGTCGAGTGGCTCGACCAGCCGGGCGACGGCTACCAGGAGAAGATCCTGAGCCAGGCGAACGCCGACACCCTCCCCGACGTGCTGAACCTGCCGCCCGACATCGCGTACCCGCTGGTCGCCGCGGGCAAGCTGATCGACCTGGAGACCGCCGACCCCGACCTGAAGACCGCCTACAACACGGGCGCCTGGGAGGCCTACAGCCAGTACCCGGGCATGGAGGGCACGTACGGCCTGCCCTGGTACCTCTCCAGCGACGCCTCCTGGTGGAACCTCGCGCAACTCGCACCCTTCGGCGTCACCGAGGAGAACCTCCCGACCACGGTCGACGAGCTCCTCACGCTCGCGAAAGACGTGGCCACCGAATCCAACGGCAAGGTGCAGCTCCTCTCCTCGATCCCAGCCCTCGACACGTTCACGGCCGCCGGCATGGAGGTCATCAACGACGAGGGCGAGTTCGACTTCAACACCGACGAGGCCGCGGCGATCATCGAGAAGTACGCGGATGCGTACGCGGCCGGCGCGATGCCCGCGGAAGCCCTGACCGGTGACTACGGCGGAAACGCGGAGGCGTACATCCAGGAGAAGGTCGCCTTCACCACCGGCGGCACCGGCTTCACGACCGACCTGCAGAAGGACGCACCGGCGCTGCTCGAGAACACGGTGGCGACGCCGCGACTCGGTGTCGCACCGCTGTACGTGCAGGGGCTCAACGTTTCGGCGGACTCCGACAACAAGGAGGCCGCGCTCGCCTTCGCCGAGTTCGCGACGAACGAGGAGAACCAGGTGGCCTTCTCGTCGCTCGCCGTCGGCACCGCTCCCGGAACGGCCGAGGGCGGAGACCAGGTCGTCGACAACATCGCCGCGACCGTCACCGACGAGAAGCAGCTGTCGGCGATCGACACCGTCTTCGGCGCGATGAAGGACGCCAAGGCGCTGCCGTTCCAGTGGACCTCCGACATGGCTACGTACATGACCCAGCAGATCGCCCTCGCGGTCAACGGCGAGGCGGACGCGAAGGCCCAGCTCGACAAGATCGTCGAGTACGCCAACGCCAACCGCGTGGACAAGTAAGCCATGCGCGCGGACACCGGCATCACGGCCGGCCGGAAGACGATGAGATCCCACCGGTGGTTCACACCCTGGCTGCTCCTCGGGCCCGCCGTCGCCTGGGTGCTGGTGTTCGCGCTCTGGCCGTTCCTGAACACGGTCTTCCTCAGCTTCACCGATGCCAAACCCCTGCGGACGCCCGAGTTCGTCGGCGGGGCGAACTACGAGCGCATGTTCGGCGACGAGATGTTCTGGAACGCCCTGACGACGTGCCTCATCTACGTGGTCGTGTGCGTGCCGCTGCTCACGATCCTGCCGCTGCTGCTGGCGCTGCTCGTGCAGAAGAAGCTCCCCGGCATCTCGTTCTTCCGCACCACGTTCTACTTCCCCGTGATCGCCTCGGTGGTCGTGGTCGCCCTCATCTGGACCTGGTTGTTCGACAGCCGCGGCATCATCAACCAGACGCTCGAGTTCCTCGGGCTGGTCGACAAGCCGATGGCGTTCCTCGTCGATCGCTGGCTGCTGCTCGGCTGCGCCATCCTGCTCACGGTCTGGAAGGGCCTGGGCTACTACATGGTCGTGTACCTCGCGGCGCTCGGGAACGTCGGCAAGGAGCTGCACGAGGCGGCGATGCTCGACGGCGCCGGCTCCTTCCGTCGCTTCCTGTCGGTGACGATCCCCTCCGTCCGCGGCGCGATGCTCCTCATCTCGGTGCTCATCGCGGTGTCCGCCATGAGGGTGTTCGCCGAGCTCGATGTGCTCTCGAAGAGCACGGGCGGCCCGGGCGGATACGACATGTCGCTCGTGATGCTCATCCGCCAGGTCGGCTCCGGCCTCAACGGGAACATCGGATACGCGTCCGCCATCAGCGTGGCGCTGTTCCTGCTCACCCTCATCCCGCTCGTCGCGATCGCCGTCATGAATCGCGAGAAGAAGGCGAAGGTCTCCGCATGAGCACGCTCACGCCGCCCCGTTCGACAGAGGACGCCCGCCCCTCCGAGGAGCTGTCGGCGCCGACCCGCGAGCGCATGTTCCGCCGCCGCGGATCCGGCGATTTCAGCAAGCCGACCCTCGGCGGTCTGATCGGTCGATACGCCCTCCTCCTCTTCGTCCTGGTGCTCGTGATCGGGCCGTTCATCTGGCAGCTGTCGACATCCTTCAAGGGGCCCCAGGAGAACATCTACTCCTTCCCGCCCGAGCTCATCCCGCGCGAGCCGACGCTGCAGAACTACAGCAGGGTCGCCGACATCGTCCCGGTGTACCTCTACGCCTGGCACTCGCTGCTCGTCTCGGTCGGCACGGTCGTCAGCAACGTCGTCCTGGCCACGTTCGCGGGCTACGCGCTGGGCTGCATGAGGTTCCGCGGCAAGTGGATCGTGATGGCGATCCTGCTCTCCACGCTGCTCTTCCCCGGCGAGGTGACGGTGACGAGCAACTTCCTGACGATCCGCGCCCTCGGGCTGGCCGACACCCTCTGGGGCGTCTTCCTCCCCGGCGCGATCAGCGCGATGAACGTGCTCCTGATCGCCACCGCCTGCCGCATGATCCCGAAGGACGTGCTGGATGCCGCGACGGTCGACGGTGCGACCACCTGGCAGCGCATCCGCCACATCGTGTGGCCGAACATCCGCGGCATGGTCTCGGTGGTCGCGATCTTCGCATTCATCGGGGCCTGGGACGACTACCTGTGGCCGCTCATCGTGCTGTCCGACCCGTCGAAGTACACGCTCACGGTGGGAATGGCCTACCTCAACAGCAGCTTCTCCGTCGACCCGCGTCTGATCGCGGCGGGCACCATGATCGCCCTCGTGCCGATCGTCATCATGTTCTCCTTCACGCAGCGGTTCTTCTTCAAGGGCGTGCAGGAGGGCGCGATCAAGGGGTGAGCGCCGCGCATCTCACGCCGGCGGACGGGCCGGCCGATCCTCCGTCGTCCCGTCCCCGAGCGGGCGTGCTGCCCGGCGCGGTGTACGCCTTCGCTTTCGATCCCTCTGCCGGCGAGCAGCGGGTCGACGTGCCCGGGCTCACCGACCTCGAGATCTCCCCCGACACCGTGCTGCACTGGGCGTTCTACGCCGACGGTCCCGCGGCGACACTGTCTCCGCACGCAGCCCTCGCTGTGACGGTCGACGTGCGCTTCGCCGATGGCTCGCGGTTGAGCGATGTCTCCGCCGTGCGCGACCGCTACGACTTCCCGGTCACGGCGCAGGCGCAGTTCGATGCCCGCTGGAGCATGCCCGAGCAGTGGAACGCCGACACGGTCACGCTCGCGCCTTTCGCGCACCGCGGCGGCTCGGTCGAGATCGTCCTCGGCACCGCGTCCCTTCCCGACACCGCCGACCTCCCCGCGCGGTGCACCGGGTTCGTGCAGGTCGTGGTCGAAGCGCAGGCCCCCGCCCGTGACCTCCCACCCGTCGAACGGGTCGACACCCGGCGCGGCTCGCATTCGGGTCCACGGTTCTCTCGCGGCAACACCATCCCGGCGGTGGCGATGCCGCACGGATTCACGTTCGTCACACCGGCGACCGACGCGGAAGACGCCCGCTGGCCGTACCGGCCGTTCGTGCATGACGACCCCCAGGGGCGACGGCTCGAAGCACTGCAGTTCTCCCATCAGCCGAGCCCGTGGATCGGCGATCGCTCGGTGCTGCAGTTGATGCCGTTCCTCGGCGCGCCCACCTCGCGCCGTGCCGGACGGCGGCGTTGGATCACCCCCGGCTCCGAACGGGCGCGTCCGCACGAATACTCGGCTGATCTCAGCGACGGCCTGCAGGTCGAGATGACGGCGACGGCGCACGCAGCGGTGTTCCGAGTGCACAGCGCGGATGCCGCCGCCCCGGTGGGCTTCGTCATCGACCAGCTCACCGACGCGGGGCGTCTCTTCTGGACGGATGCCGGCGGATTCGAAGGGTGGATCCCGGAAGGGCCCGAGGATTGGGGCAATGCGCCGCCCTGCTTCTTCGCCGGATCCGTATTGCGGACCCCGCACGGCGTCGAAACGGACGAGCGTGGACCACTCGACGACGACGGGCGGGGCAGGGTCGCCGGATACATCGGCGGACGCGGGGCGCTCGAGGTACGGATCGGCATCTCCTTCCTCTCGATCGATCAGGCACGGCACAGTCTCGACTCCGAGGCTCCGGCGACCATCCCCTATGAGGAGCTGCGGGGCGCGGCGGCTGACGCCTGGAACCGGCTGCTCGGCCGCGTCACGATCCCGCCGCTTCCGGAAGCCGAGACGCCGTACCGCACGCTCGCCGACGAGGAGCATCGGTCCCGGATCGCGGCCGCGCTCCACCGGATGCACCTGTATCCCAACAGTGCCGCCGAGAACATCGGGACGGCGGAGGCGCCGGTCTGGCGATTCGCCGACGTGTTCGCCGCGCGCGAGTCACACGACGAGAGCGGAGTCGCACCGGCCGTCGACGGCGAACTCGTCGTGAACAACGGATACTGGGACACGTACCGCACCGAGTGGCCGGCTCTCGCCCTGCTCGATCCCTCCCTCGCTGGGCGGCTCCTCGACGGGCAGCTCGAGCAGTACCGCCGGGGAGGGTGGATGGCGCGATGGAGCGCACCCGGATACGTCGACAGCATGGTCGGCACCTCGAGCGACCAGATCTTCGCCGATGCCGCACGCTGGGGCGTGGACTTCGACCGCGTCACCGCGTTCGAGAGCGGATGGCGGAACGCGTGCGAGCCGGGGCCGGATGCGCGCCGCGGTCGCAAGGGCATCGCGCGGGGCCGATTCGCCGGATACATCCCCTCGGAAGTGCCGGAGGGCATGAGCTGGAGCATCGAGAACGCGGTGAGTGACGCTGCACTCGGGCGCCTCGCGGCGCAGCTCGCCACCGAGTCCGCCACGGCCGCGGACGCCGCGCGCTACAGATCCTTCGCCCGGTACTTCGCGAATCGAGCCCGGTCGTATCGCACGCTGTTCGACGACGACACCGGGTTCTTCCGTGGCCGGGACGATGAGGGCGCGTTCTCCGCATCCGGGTTCGATCCGCGATCCTGGGGCGGAGACAACGTCGAGACGAACGCCTGGGGCATGTCGGTCGGCGCCGTGCACGACGGTGCGGGCCTCACCGACCTCTACGGCGGTCCCGCCGGTCTCGGACGCCACCTCGACGCCCTGTTCGCCGAACCCGAGACCGCCGATGAACGCTTCGGCGGCGCGTACGGCACCGTCATCCATGAGCAGCGCGAGGCGAGGGCGCTGCGTTCCGGGATGTGCGCGATCTCGAACCAGCCGGCGCACCACATCCCGTTCATGTACGCGTTCAGTGACCGGCCGTGGCAGTCCGCCGACATCGTGCACGACCTTGCCGCGCGCCTGTTCGCCGGTGCGCACATCGGCCAGGGCTTCCCCGGCGACGAGGACAACGGCGAGATGAGCGCCTGGTGGCTGTGGGCCGCGCTCGGCCTCTACCCGCTGGAGCTCGCGTCGGGGCGGCTGCGGATCGGGTCGCCTCTCTTCGACGACATCCGCGTGGATCGCGGAAACGGTTCCTCCCTGCGCATCCGGTCGCGTCGAGCCACCCCCTCGGCCCACATCCTGCAGGAGGCGCGACTCGACGGGGTGCCCCTGCCCTCGGCCGACCTGCCGATCGACGCGCTCTCCGGCGACGCGGTGCTGGAACTGGAGTTCGGCGTCGACCCGGCCGCAGCGCTCGAAGCGGGCTCCTCCCTCGACGACCTCGCGATCTGGTGCCCTGACCTGACCCCCGGCGCCGGTGAGGTCGTCGCCTCCACCGACACCATCCATCCGGACCGCGTCTTCGACGACGGTGTGCCGTCGGGGGATGCCGGTGTCGCGCTGCGTCGCGGGGAATGGGTGGGATGGCGGTTCGAGGAGCCTCGCGGCGTGACCGACGTCAGCGTGACCGTGGCGGCGACGGCATCGTCGTCGGCCCTTCGATGGGAGGCCGAGGGGACGGACGGCCTGTGGATGCCCGTCACGATGACACACCGGGCCGAGCTGCCGGCCGACCGCACGACGCCGTTCACCCTGACAGCCCGGATCGTGACCTCGGCGCTCCGCGTGCGCGCGATGGCCGAGGTCACGCTCCGTCAACTCGAGATCTTCGACCTGGGCTGACCCCGCCGGCCGGCCACTCCTTCTACACGGGTACCTCGTCTCGGCGAGGTACCCACGACGACTGGGCTCGTGGCGCAGCGAGACCGGAATACCGTGACAACGTGGGCCTCCGAACTCAGACTGGAGGCATGCGCTTGAACGACCCTCAGGTATGGACGCTGCTCGGTATCTTCGCGGCTGTGATGCTCGGCGGCATGACGCTCATGACGACGCAGCTCAGCCGCGTGATCCGCGTCGAGGTCGATCGCATCGACGCCACCCTCTCGGCACGTATCGACGGCCTCGACGCCACCCTCTCGGCACGTATCGACGGCCTCGACACCGCTCTCTCGGCACGTATCGACGGCCTCGACGCGCGCCTCGGGCGGATCGAGTCCAAGGTCGACGATCTCGACAAGGAGTTGACGAACCTGGTGATGCGGTTCTGGCGGTCTCAGTAGCCCTCCAGGCAGACGAGCGCCGGGTCAGACCGCCACGTCTCCCACCAGGTTGACCTTGATGCCCATTCCGTCGAACATCGCGGCCTTGGCGATCAGAGCCTTGTCCGCCGTCTCGGCATCCGGAGCGTAGACGAGCTGTGCGTGGTTGGCCTTGTGGCGGGCCATGAACTGGTCGCGGGAGACGCCGTGCAGCACGACGTGGGCGATCGGCCACTCCGGGTTCGTAGCGTCCTTGCGGCGCTGGGTCTCCTCGGCCGGGAGCTCGACGACCGACGCGCGGAAGATGTCCGCCTGCAGGATCCCGTCGGCGATGAACACACGCGACAGCACGATCTCGCCGGGCTTCGAGACGCCGTTGATCGTGGCTCCGCCCGCGGGGAAGAACACGTGCCCCTGCCGCCAGCCCTCGGCGTTCTGCCATCCGCCCAGGTGCGACGCCGGAACCGAGCCCGAGATCTCGTAGACCCAGACGAACTGCCCGTCGTACTCCTCGCCCCAGCGCACGTCGTGCAGGGTGTTGTCGGGCACGAGGCCCATCGCACGCCAGACGCGATCGGTGACCAGCGCGTCCACGGCGACCCCCTCGTCGGCCTCGTTGAAGTGCGGGAACGCGCGGCCGACGTGCAGCACCCGTGAACCGTCGCGTGAGGTCACCGGCGGACGCTGAGTCGAGTTCAGGATGCCCTCGGCGAGATCGGAGGCCGGAACCAGGTCCTTCAGCCCCTGCTGGTACTGGATGCCCACCGCGTCGAGCCCGAAGTCGTCGGCGATGCGGAGCGCGGCGATGTACATCTTCAGCTGCCACTGCACCTGCTCGCGGGTGAGCTCGGTGGTGGCATCCTCGCCGTACCGGAAGGTCATGCCCGCGTCGATCAGCCAGTCATACGCGGCGTCCGCCTCGGCCTCGGTGACCTCGAGCATCTCGGCGTAGAGGGCCGACTGCGACAGGCGCTCCTTGTAGATGCCGGTCTGGTTGAGCAGCTCGTCGTCGAAGATGGCGTTGTACATGCCCATGCAGCCCTCGTCGAAGACGCCGATGATGGCCTTCTCCGCCAGGAGCTCCGCGGCAAGGGCCTCGCCCAACTGCTTCTCGGGGCTGTCGGGGAGGGCGGGGAGCGCGCGCACGTGCGAGGCGTCATGGGTGATGGCGCCCGTCTCCGTCCACTCCTTGATGCCGGCCTTGAACCAGTCGTCCGAGAAGTCGACCGACCAGATCGTGGCGTAGGGCTTGTCCATCTTCGTCAGACCGGCGTTCAGGCCGAGCAGTCCGACGAGGCCGGGCCAGTCACCGGCGAAGTTCGCGACCGTGAGGATCGGGCCCTGGTGCGTGCGGAGGCCGGCGAGCACGTGATGGGAGTATTGCCAGACGGCTTCGGCGACGATGAGCGGAGCATCGGTCGGGATGTTCTTGAAGACCTCGAGCCCCATGCGCTGGCTCGAGATGAAGCCGTGGCCCGTCTCGGGGTCGACGTCGTTGGCGCGGATGACGGTCCACCCGAGGTCTTCGAAGACGCCGGTGACGCCGGCCTCGAGCTCGACCTGCACCGGCCAGCCGCCGGTGTTGGCGGCCTCGCGCAGGTCGCCCGACGCGATCAGGTAGGCGGTCTTCGGCGCGGATGCCGGGCGGGACACGGGGGCGGGAAGTGCGTAGGTGGTCATGATTCCTCCGGGGTTGAGTGGGATGACGTGCCGCGCTGCTCGGCGGCGAGTTCGTGGACGACGCCCTTCGTTCCGTCGTACAGACGCACGTAGCGGTCGAACAGGGTGTCGTAGGCGGTGCGCAGCTCGGCGTTCGGGGTGATGCGCTCCGTGATGGGGTTCCAGTCGGTGATGAGCGGCGCCTCACCGTCGGCTGCCACGGCGACCGCGGCGAGGAAGGCGGCCCCGTAGCTCGCACCGATCGTCGTCTCCGGCACCTCCTGCACGAGACCGGTGACGTCGGAGACGATCTGCAGCCACAGTCGCCCCTGCGTACCGCCGCCGACCGCGACGATCCGGCGGATGTCGGCGCCGGCGGCCCGCATGGTCTCGACGTTGTGCCGCACGCCCAATGCGGTGGCCTCGAGCGCCGCTCGGTAGAGATCGCCTCGGGTGTGCTCGAGCGTCAGCCCGGCGATCACGCCCCGCGCATCCGGGTCCTGGATGGGGGTGCGCTCTCCTGCGAAGTACGGGAGCATCAGCACACCCCGGGCGCCGACCCCCGCTGCCTCCGCCTCGGCGAGGAGCTGCGGGTAGTCGGCACCGGTCAGCTCCCGGAGCCACGCGGTCAGCGCGCCGGAGGTCGAGAGGCCTCCGGCGAGGTTCCGGGTGCCGGGGAAGGCGCCGGCCGTGGTCCACATCGACGGCGTGCGCAGCGCGGGCTCCCCCGGCGTCACCGCGCTGGTGAAGACCATGAACATCGTCGTCCCGTACATCAGCATCAGGTCGGCGGTCTCGTGCGCGCCCACGCTGACGGCCTCGGTCCAGGCGTCGATCGTGCCCGTGATGACGGGCGTCCCTGCCGGGATTCCGGTCGATTCGGCTGCCTGCAGGGTGACGGTGCCGGCGATGTCGCCGGCCCACGCGAGGCGCGGCTGCACGATCGTGGTGGCGTAGCGACCCCAGAACGGGGCGTGCCACCGCTCGCTCTCGATGTCGTAGAGGGGAGAGACCTGGCTCGCGGACTGATGGTCGAAGACGTACGCGCCGGTGAGCCGACGGACGAGCCAGGATGCGGGCATGAACAGCCGTCGGGCGCGCGCCCAGGCCGCCGGCTCCTCCTCCGCGATCCAGGCGATCTTCGGCCCGCCGGCCTGCGACGTGAGCACCGAGCCTCCGATGCGGGTGATCTCGTCCACGCCGAGCTCGGCGGTGATCCTCTCGATCTGGGCGGAAGCCCGGGTGTCGACGCCGTAGAGGATCGCGGGTCGGACCGGCTGGTCGTTCTCGTCGGCGAGCAGGATGCAGGGACCCATCCCGCTGACGCCGACGGCGACGACCTCGGCATCGGGGTGCGCGGCGAGCAGTTCGCGGGCGATGTCGACGAACTCGTCCCACCAGATCGAGGCATCCATCTCCACCCAGCCGGTGTGCGGCCGGGAGACGTCGTGCTCGCGGGTGGTGGTGGCGATGATGGTTCCGTCGGGCGCCACGAGCACGCCTTTGGTGCTCGATGTGCCGACATCCACCCCGAGGGTGCATCGCATGGTGTCCTCCTTGATCACGCCTGAGGAAAGCGTAGCTGAAATCGATTTCACGATGCAAGCAGGAGATCGTGGTTACGCATGCACCGTCCATCACCGAGGCGATGCGGGGCGAACCCCTACGCGGAACGCCGCGCGGTCGCCTGCCGGGTCTCGCCCCGCAGCACGACCGTGCGCGCAGGGTGGGTGTCGCCGGCGATGCGCTCGAGGAGCATGCGCGCCGCCGTCACACCCATGTGGCGGGCGGGCAGCTGCACCATCGTGACGGCGGTCGGCGAGAGCGTCGTGAAGGGCAGCGACCCGACGACCGCGACCCCGACTGCCGGTGGGGTGAGTCCGTGTTCGGTGAGCACCTGGATCGCTCCGACACCGATGAGGTTGTTTCCGGCGACGACGGCGTCCGGCGGGTCGGGCAGGGCGAGCAATTCCTCCATCGCCGCACGCGCACCGTCGACACGGAACGTCGCGAACCGTTGCAGCTCGTCGATGTCGGCATCGCGTCCCGCCGCTGCGAGCGCCTCTCGCCAACCCGCGGCGCGTTCGGCAGCGGTGTCGATGTCCTCCGGACCACCGATGTAGGCGATTCGTCGGTGGCCGGCGGCGATCAGGGACTCGGTCGCCGCGACGCCCGCCTCTCGGTTCGCCATGACGACGAGATCGAGCTCGTGACGGGTGGCGCGGTCGACCGCCACCACCGGTCGGCCGGTGGAGAGGATGCTGTCGAGATCCGTCGCCTTCGACGCCGCCGCGATGATGACGCCGGACATGTGCTCGGCGATCGCGATCTGCAGGTACGTCGCCTCCTTCTCGGTCTGCGAGTCGGAGTTGCAGAGCACCACCGAGTAACCGGCCTCGGAGGCCACATCCTCGACGCCACGGGCCATCTCCGTGAAGTAGGGGTTCTCGATGTCGGGGATGACGAGGGCGATGACCTCGGACGTCTGGGTGCGCAGCGTGCGGGCGGCGCGGTTCGGCGTGAAGTTCAGCTCTTCCGCCGCGGCGCGCACGGCTTCGATCTTCTCGGGCGAGACCCTGGTGCCGTTGAACACCCGCGAGACCGTCGCCGGCGAGACGCCTGCGCGCCTCGCGACGTCGTAGATCGTGGTCATTTCCCGCCCTCTGCTGCCCGGATGCTTCACCCTACCGGCCTCTCCGGACGACGCTCGCGATCCCCCATCACGAGACGTCGCGGGCGTCCTCCTCGGCGGTGATCGCGATGTTCTCCTGTAGGCGCGCGAAGACCGCATCCAGGCGCGCACGACCGTCGTCGTCGAGCGCCGGGAGCGGGGAGCGGCAGTCGCCGAGCGGTACCGACAGCTTGCCGCCGAGGTACTTGGCCGCGCCGAACACGCCGACCTCGACCATGCCCTCGACCGTGTCGTTGATGCGCACCTGCACGGCACGCGCTCCGGCGAGGTCGCCGGCGTCGAATCGTCGACGCAGCGACAGGAAGAGCTCGATCTGCAGGCTCACGGTGGTGCCGATCGCCCCGCGTGCGCCGATCGACAGCGCCGGCAGATAGAACTCGTCGAAGCCGTTGATCAGGGTCAGGTGCGGGTAGCGGCGGAGGATCCGCTCGGCCCCGTACAGGTTGCGCGAGGTGTGCTTGACGCCGATCACCTGGGGCAGCGCGAGCAGCTCGTCGAAGCCGCCCTCGGAGATGTCGCGCCCCGTGAACTGCGGGATGTTGTAGAGGATGAAGGGCAGTTCGACCGCGTCGATCACGGTGCGGAGGTGCCGCACCACATCTGCTGTCGAATAGCCGTAGTACAGCGGCGGGATCATGGAGATCGCTGCGACACCCGTGTCTTTCGCTGCGGCGGCGATGCGCACCGCCTCCCCCGTCGACATCGCGCCGACGTGGGAGACCACGGGCACGCGCCCCGCGGCAGCCGTGACCGCGGTCTCGGCCACCGCGATGCGCTCGGCCTCGGAGAGCAGCACGCCCTCGCCGGACGACCCGCAGATGTAGAGGCCCTCGACGCCGCGCCGGATGTCGGTGTCGAGCATGGTCGCGAGCGCGCCGTGATCGACGCTCTCGTCGCCGCGCATCGGGGTGACCGCCGCCGTGAACAGGCGCGTGCCGAGCAGATCACTCACCACGCGGTCCACCCGCCGTCGACCACGAGGTTGGAGCCGGTCATGTACGTCGAGGCGTCGGACGCGAGGAAGACCAGCGCGCCGTTGTACTCGTCGGCCTCGGCCATGCGGCCGATCGGCATCCGGGCGATGTAGTTCGCCTGGAACTTCGCATCCTGCGTGTCCCGGCGGACGCCCGAGGGCGTGAGCGTGTTGACGCGGATGCCCGCGCGCCCCCAGTACGTGGCGCAGTAGCGGGTGAGGTTGTAGAGCCCCGACTTCGCCGCCGAGTACGCGACCGGCTTGATGAAGGGGATGCCCGTGTCCTCGGCCTTGTAGGCGTAGATGTCCTGCACGGGCGACACCATCCCGTAGATGGATCCCACATTGACGATCGAGCCGCCGACGCCGGCATCGCGCATCCGCCGACCCGCCGCCTGCGTCACGAGGAACGTGCCGACGAGGTTGGTGTCGACGACCTCGCGGAACACGTCGACCGGGAACTCCTCGAACGGCCCGGAGACCTCCGGCGGCGCGCTGGGCTGCGTGTCGAGTCCGGCGTTGTTGACGACGACGGTCGGCACACCCCAGGTCGCGGCGACATGGTCGAGCCCTGCGTCCACGCTGGCCTGGTCGGTGATGTCCATCGCCACGGCGAGCAGGCGCCCATCCGGGTCGTCGATGCCGAGACGCGCGGCGGGATCGGCCACCTCGCTGCGAGAGGTCACGGCGACGCGCGCGCCCCGCTGGTGCAGCGAGCGGACGAACTCCGCTCCGATCTGGCCGAAGCCGCCGGTCACGACGACCACCTTGTCCCGCACCGAGAAGAGCGGGTCGAGTCCTTCAGACATGTATCGATACTCCAGATTGCAGGGCGGTCAGCCCTTGACGGATCCCGCGGTGAGCCCGGACACGATGCCGCGCTGCGCCCACAGGAAGAAGATGATCGCGGGCAGCGCGAACAGCAGCGCGCACAACATGACGATGTTCATCGGCGTGTAGAACTGCCCGAGGAACGACGACAGCCCCACGGATGCCGGCCACAGGTCGGACGACGAGATGAAGGTGTTCGCGAACATGAACTCGTTCCAGCCGTCGAAGAACGCGATGACGGCCGCGGCCGCGACGCTCGGCATGATCAACGGCAGGACGATCGTGGTGAGGATGCGCAGGCGCGAGCAGCCGTCGATGCGGGCCGACTCCTCGATCTCGTACGGGATCTTGTCGATGCCGCTCTTGATGATGAACATGCTCACCGGCATCACGAACGCGGTGTCGGCGAGGACGAGCCCCCAGTGGCTGTTGAGCAGCCCGGCGCCGGCGAAGATCGCGTACAGCGGGACGATGATCAGCGCCTCCGGCAGCATCTGCGTGCTGAAGAAGATGAAGCCGGCGACGCCGCGGCCGTGGAACTTGTACCGGCTGAGCGCATAGGCGGCCATGGTCGCCAGCACGAGGCTGAGGATCGTGGTGCCGGCGGCGATCACGAACGAGTTGCCGAGCCAGCGCAGGATCGGGATGTCGGAGAGGAAGCCGCCCCACTGGCCGATGTTCTGCACCTCGGGGAGCAGCGGCTGGCTGCCACCGTAGAGCGAAGCTTCGGTGCCGAGCGAGGTCGCCAGCATCCAGTACACCGGGAATCCGGCGAAGACGACGAGCAGCGTGATGAGGACGGCCTTGCCGAGGCTGCCGAACTTGGCGCCGATCCCGCGGCGACGCGGAAGATCGGTGGGGATGCGCACGGTGGTCATCGCTGGCTCTCCTGACGTTCTTGGATCTGCTCGACGATGAAGTAGACGACGGTGACCAGCAGCGACAGCACCAGGCCGAGGGCGCCGATGGCCGCGGCGCGTCCGAGGTTCTGATCCTGGAACGCGGTGCGGTAGACGTTCACGACGAGCGTGTTGGTGACGTCGAGCGGTCCCCCACCGGTGATCAGGAAGATGATCTCGAAGCGTCGGATCGACCAGATCGTCATGAGCAGCGTGATGACGCGCACGGTCGGCATGATGTGGGGCAGGGTGACCGCGCGGAAGGACTGGAAGCGGGTGGCGCCGTCGACCCAGGTCGCTTCGCGGAGCTCGTGCGGCACGCTCTGCAGGGCGCTGAGCATGACCAGCATCACGAGCGGCGTGAGCTTCCAGACCGTCGCGAGCGTCACCGCGAACAGCCCGTACTTCGGATCGACGAGCCAGCCGTGCTCACCGAGGCCGAGAGCTGCGGTGGTGCGGTTCAGGATGCCCTGCTCGTTGTTGTAGATCCAGACGAAGATGAGGGCGGCGGCCACTGTCGGCACGGCCCACGGGATCGTCGCGATGGCACGGATGATGCCGCGCCCCTTGAAGGCGGTGTTGAGCAGCAGCGCTCCGGCGGTTCCGATGCCGACCGAGAAGACCACCGTGAAGAGCGTGTAGAGGAGGGTCGTGATGACGGACGACCAGAACTTGTCGCTCGACAGCAGGTACTCGTAGTTCTCCATGCCGACCGGCCGTCCCCCGGCGGGGTTGACCAGCTTGGTCGCCGTGAACGACAGCAGCACGCCGCGGATCAGGGGGAAGACCGTGAAGACCGCCAGGTACGCGATCGCCGGGAAGAGGAAGAGGTAGGCGCCGTTGCGCTCGATGAAGCGTCCGATCGCGCCGGTGTCGCGGCGTCGCCGTGGCGGCGAAGCTGAGGGCGTCGTGGGTCGCGCCTCGAGCGTGGGGGTGGCCATGGCCGGGTGTCCTTTCGCGTGTCGCGGGGATGGCCGAGGGGCGGGCGGCGGGGGTCACGCCCGCCCCTCGGGGTGCTCAGCCGAGTTCGGCTTCGAGGTTCTCCTGAACCTCGGCCAGCTTCGCCTTCACGTCGCCGCCGTTGACCCGCAGGTCTTCGACCGCGGTGAGGACCTCGCGCCAGACGACCTTGCTCTCGGTCTCGAAGCCCTCGACGAGGGTCGACTTCGAGGTCTTGGCGGCCTCGAGGAACTGCGTCGCCCACGGGTTGGCCTCGAGGAAGGCAGCGTCCGGCTCGACGTCGGTGGCCATGGCGGAGGCGCCGAGGCCGGCACGGATGGCGGTCTGCCCCTCCTCTCCGAGCACCCAGCGCACGAAGTCCTTGGCGGCCTCCTTGTTGTCGCTGTTCGCGTTGACGGCGATGATCAGCTGCGAGTTCGAGCCGGGGTTCGCGAGCGGCAGCGGAGCCGCGCCCATGTTCTGTCCGTTCACGGCGTTGTCCGGGTTGCTCGTGATGGTCGTCGCGACACCGGAGTTCTCGAACAGCATCCCGACCTGGCCCTGGCCGAACTTCGCACGGAAGGTCGACGCGTCGTCGCCGATGGGGGCGACGCCCGAGGCGAACGTCTCGAGGAACGCCTCGACGGCCTCGACGTTCTCGGCCTTGTCGATGGTCAGCTTCTTCCCGTCGCTGAGCTCGCCGCCGAATCCGTAGATCCAGTTCGCCATCTCCAGCGTCCAGCCGTCGATCTCGGCGGTCTGGTGACGGCCGGCCCAGCCGGAGATGCCCAGCTCGTCCTTGATCGTCTTCGCCGTGGTGAGGAACTCGTCGAACGTCGTCGGGACCTCCAGCCCCAGCTCGGCGAAGATGTCCTTGTTGTAGATGACGGTGCTGTAGGTCGGGCGCTCCCAGTTGAAGCCGTACTGCCCGCCGTCGAAGACTCCGGCCTCGTTCGTGTTGTTGAGCGTGTCGCCGAGCTCATCGGCGATGTCGTCGAGCGGCTCGAGCACGCCGGCGTCGACGAGCGAGGCGAACTGGCTGTCCTGGAGGACCATCACGTCGGGGCCGCCGCCGGCACCCAGCTCGGTGCTGAGCTTGTCGGCGTAGTTCGCGAACGGGATCTCGACCTTGGTCAGCTCGATGTTGTCGTCGGGGCCGGTGTAGCCCTTGACGGCGTCCCAGATGATCGGGCCCTTGCCGTCTTCGAGGAACTGCCAGTTGGAGAACGTGAGCTCTCCCCCGGCGCTTCCGGCATCCGACGAGTCGTCGCCGGCGGCGCATCCGGCCAGGGCGATGGTCGCGGCGGCGACGAGGCCGGTGATCCGCAGCGCGCGTGCGCGGCGGGACGGGTGTGCGTGGTTCGACTTCACTGTTCACTCCTTTGGGCAGCAAGTTCTATGCGACGGTGCATCCGAGTTCTCGCCGGGTCTGCGTGAAATCGGTTTCATCACCATAACTCCGCATTCACAGCGGTGTCAAGAATGAAATGGTTACGCAACCTTATCGTGTCTTCTCACCCCGGAGAACGCACGTATCCCCCGGATACGACGGATGCCGCGGGGGTCCACCCCGCGGCATCCGTGTCACTGCTCTCCGGTCAGGCGAGCCAGGCCGGGGCTCGACCGCGCAGGAATGCACCGTCGACCGAGAACCGCCCGGCACCGGTGAACGCGAGCGCCAGCGCCGCGGCGCCGAGGACGGCGACGAACTCGTATCCGCCCTCTCCGACCCAGAGCCCGGCAGGCAGGTGCACGGCGACGAGCGCGACGATCATGTCGACCGCCAGCAGGATGCCGACCGGGCGCGTGAAGAGCCCGAGCATCAGCAGCAGTCCGCCGACGAGTTCGACGAATGCGACGACCGGCGCCGCGATCTCGGGGAGGGGGATCCCCATGCCCGCGAAGCTGCCGATCGTTCCGGGGAGCGTGAACTCGAAGATCTTCTGCGCGCCGTGCGCGGCGAAGATCGCACCGACCACGACGCGCAGGACGAGGAGTCCCAGCGACGGGGCGGCGGAGGAGGCTTTGGTGTTCGTCATGAGGAGTTCTTCCTTCGTGGCAGGACACCCGCGCGCCAGGCGCGGAGCAGGGTCGTTCCCTGCTTCCACGCTAGGAAGCGCACTTTTCCATCTCCTGTGATCAGTCCCCGGCGAGGGGCCCGGTCAGCGGTGCGCGGCGACGACCTCGGCGACGGCGGTGCGCTCGGCTGCGGTCGGCTCGGCGATCGCCATGCGGCAGTAGGCGTCGACGACGTCGAGCACCCGGTACGCCTCTTTCATGCGGGCCATGTCTCCGCCGATCAGGGAGACGACATCGTCGACGGCGGCCTGGGCGGCGGCGATCGCCTCGGCGTTGCCCGATCGTCCGGCGTCGGCCAGGGCGCGGAACGGCTTGGGGGTGACGGACGAGACCCCGGACACGACGCCCTGCGCACCGGCGTCGACGGCGGCGATGAGGTCGCGGTCGGCGCCGGTGTACAGCTCGAAGTCGGCGGGGACGACGGCGCGATACGCAGCGATCTCGTCGAGGGACAGCTCGCTGAGCTTCGCTCCCACGATGTTCGGCAGCGCAGCGAGCCGCACCAGCAGTTCGGGCGAGACGGTGTTGCCGCTGCGCGCCGGGTAGATGTAGACGTAGAGGCGCCCGTCGCCGACGGCATCCGACACCGCCTGGAAGTAGTCGAAGATCGCATCCTCGGTCGACTTCAGGTAGTACGGCGTGAGGGCGGCGAACTCGGTCACGTCGAGACCCTTGGCGATCTCGACGAGCCGCACCGCCTCGAAGGTGCTGGGCTGGCCGACGTGCACGATGACGCGCATCCGGTCCTGCAGCTCTTCGACGGCGGCGGCGACGAGGGCCGTGAACTCGGCGACGTCGACGGCGGGGAACTCCCCGGTCGTGCCGAGGATGAACGCGCCCTCGTTGCCCGATCGGCCGACGAAGCGGAAGATCGCACGCGACCCCTCGAGGTCGAGGCTGCCGTCGCGGCGGAACGCGGTCGGAACGGCGGTCAGGATGTCGTAGCGGGTCACTTCTCGGTCTCCTCGGAGTTCTTGCGGGACTTGCGGGCACGGCGCGTGGGCGCGTCGACGTTGCGGACGGTGGAGGTGAGCAGATCCGGCTGCGCGGCGAGCTCGTCGTGCGCCTTCTCGATCTGCTGGATGCTGTCGTCGTGCAGGATCGAGTCCGCGAGCGCCGCGCGCTCGGCGCGAGGTCTGCGGGCCGCACGGATCGCCGGCATCACGATCGAGAGCACGGCCAGCGCGAGCAGCACGATCGCGATGGGGCTGACGACCTCGAAGAACGGGCGCGTGGGAAGGATCGCCAGCGTGCGGGCGAGGTTCTCCTCGGCGAGCGGCCCGAGGAGGAGACCGAGCACGATGGGGCCGGCGGGAACCTGCATGCGCTTGAGCAGCACGCCGATCACGCCGAAGACGAGCATGGTGACGACCGTCGAGAGGCTGTTCGAGGTGGCGTAGGTGCCGATGATGCAGAAGATGAGGATGCCGCTCCACAGGTACGGCTGCGGCACATCGAGGAGCTTCACCATGCCCTTCATGCGGATGAGGCTCAGCACCAGCGACAGGATCGTCGCGATCAGCATGATGCCGACGATGGAGACAACGAGGTCCGGGCGGTTGGTGAACAGCGTCGGTCCGGGGGTGATGCCCCAGATGATCATCGACCCGATCATCACGGCCATGACCGAGTCGCCGGGGATGCCGAGCGCCATGGTCGTGGTGAGCGAGCCGCCGAGGGTGGCGCTGGATGCGGTGTCACTCGCGGCGACGCCCTCGATGGATCCCTTGCCGAACATCTCGGGGTGCTTGGAGGCCTTGCGTGCACGCTCCCAGCCGATGAGTCCGGCGATGTCGCCACCCGCCGCGGGGATGAGACCGACGCCGAGTCCGACGGCGCCGCCGACCGCGGTCGCCCGCCCGCTCTGCCTCAGCTCGGCGCGGTTCGGCCACCAGCGGCCGAGGCTCGAGATCGGACGCACGGCGGACTTGCGATGCGTGAGCAGCTGGTCGAACAGTTCGGCGATGCCGAACAGTCCGATGATGACGGCGATGAAGTTCACGCCCTCGACGAGTTCGAGGACCCCGAAGGTGAAGCGCTGGTCTGCGGTCGCGGCGTAGGTGCCGACGCTGCCGAGCATGAGGCCGAAGAGTCCGGCGAGGATGCCCTTGAGCATCGACTTCGACGAGATGCCGATCATGATCGCGATGCCGAAGACCACCAGGGCGAACAGCTCGGGCGACTTGAAGTAGTCGCGGGCGAAGCTGGCGATCGGCACGGCGGCGACGGCGAAGAGCACGAGGGAGGCGAGGATGCCGACCGCCGAGACGATCGCGGAGATGGTCAGGGCGAGTCCTGCCCTCCCCTGCTTGGCCATCGGATATCCGTCGAGGGTGGTGGCGATGGATGCCGGAGTGCCGGGGGTGTTGATGAGGATCGACGGCACCCGGTCGCCGAAGTTCGCGGCGACGTAGATGGTCAGCAGCACCGCGAGGCCCTGCACGGGCTCGAGGGTCATCGTGAATCCGGCGGCGAGTGCGACGGCCATGGTCGCGGTGATGCCGGGGAAGGCTCCGACCATGAAGCCGAGCAGGAGGCCGACGAGCATGTAGAGCAGGATCGAGATGTCGAGGAGCGAGTTCAGCCCCTCCATGAGCGCGTTCACAGGGGAATCCTCAGGAGCATCCCGAACACGACGTAGACGAACGCCGTGACCGAGGCGGAGTAGATGATGAGGCTCAGCCAGCGGCGGTGGCCGTAGAGGAGCATGAGGGCGGCCATCAAGAGGGCGGCGGCGACGGGGAAGACCTCGACGCGGTAGCCGAAGAGGATGACCGAGCCCAGCGACCACAATGCGATGAAGGCACCGGTGATCACGAGGGTGGCGATGACGCGCAGGTAGCCGCCGGGCTGGATGCGCTCGAGGTCTTCGCGGGTCGGGGCCGGGCGGGTGACCGCGACGGCGAGCAGTGCGATGGCGACGACCACCCCGGTGACTCCGATGACGAGCGGCCAGAAGCGGGCGTCGATCTGCCCGGGAGCGGCTTCGCGGCGCAGCGGGATCTGCGTCGAGAGGAAGAGGTAGCCGGAGGTGAACGCCAGGGCGACGACCGCGAAGACGAGCTCGAGGGGGCGGGAGGCGGGTGCGCCCTGGTATTCGGTGTCGGGGGTGGACATCATGCTCCTTCTTTCGTCGAAGAGGAACGGCTGCGGGGCCGACCTGCGCCGGCCCCGCAGTGTTCTCAGCCGGGCCTTCTCAGCCCAGGAGGTCCTTGAACAGGTCGAACTGCTCGTCGACGAACGTGGTCCATTCGGCGGAGTCGCGGTACACGACCAGGTTCCCGGCGTCGGCCTGGAACTTCTGGTAGCTGTCGGAGTCGACGGCTTCCTTGACCGCGTCCTCGAGCGTGGACTTCACGTCATCCGGGAGGCCCTTGGGTGCGTAGATGCCGCCCCAGCCACCGAAGACGACGTTCTCGCCGATGGCTTCTTCGACCGTCTCGACGTCTTCCGCATCCGGGTGGCGCACGTCGTTCATGACGGCGAGGATGCGCACGGATTCGCCCTGGGCCAGGGCCTCGCCGAGACCCGAGACGGCCGCGACGGTCTCACCGGATGCGGCTGCGGCGACAGCGGTCGCTCCGCCGTCGTACGGGACCGGGGTGAACTCGGCGTCGGTCGCGCTGCCGAGCCCCACGGTGGCCGCCTCCCAGATGGAGCCGGCACCGGAGTTGGCGACCGTGACGGCGCCGGACTTCGCCTGGGCGACGAGGTCTTCGAGGGTCTCGATGCCGCTGTTCGCGCCGACCGTGACGACGCCGGGGGCGAGCATGATCTGGCCGAGCAGGTCGAAGTCCTCCGGCAGCACGTTAGCGCCCTGGGTGGTGTTCAGCATGGCGATCTCGACCGGGGCGAATCCGATGACGTAGCCGTCGGGATCCTGCGCACCGACGTACTCCATGGCGAGTGCTCCCGCGGCGCCCGGCATGTTCTCGGGGATGACGCTGACGTCGAGGATCTTCTCGAGTTCGGTGGCGAGCGCGCGCGACGAGAGGTCGGATCCTCCGCCGGGGTTGGCCTGGATGATGAGTCGGATGTCGTTCTCGGGGAACGCCGATCCGGCCTCTTCGCCCTCTTCGACCTTGGTGCAGGCCGAGACGATGAGAGCGGTGGCTGCGAGGGCGGCGATCGCGGCAGCCGCCCGGGTGATGCGCTTGCGGGGCATCTTTGCTCCTCTACGTGGGTCGACCTTGTTGTCGACTCCCTGAGGCTAGCAGTGTTGACTGTTAACAGTCAACACTGACGCAGCCTCCCGACCGACGCAGCCTCTCGATCGACGGATGCTCGCGGTCAGGCGCGGGCGGCGATCTCGGCGAGCATGCGCTCGCGGGCACCGTCGAGGTGCTCCGACAGCACCTTCGCGGCCTGGGCGGGCTTTCCACTGCGCATCACGTCCATGAGCTTGACGTGGTCGCCGGACGACTCGTGCAGGTCTTCGTCGTGGTTGATCGTGACCTCGAGCAGCGCGGTGAAGGTCGGGAGGTACTGGTTCCACGCGCCCTCGAGACGGGGGTGGTCGGCGAGGGCGTAGATCTGCGAGTGGAATTCGAGGTCAGCGGCGACGAAGGCCGCGTGGTCGCCGGCATCCGCGGCTTCTCCCATGCGGGCGACGGCCGCGGCCATCGCGCTCCAGCGGGAGTCGTCCTCGACGCGCATCGCCCGCGAGAGGGCGAGCTGCTCGAGAGCGCCGCGCAGGCTGTACAGCTGATCGACGTCGTCGTGGGTGAGTCCGACGATGTACACGCCGCGGGGGCGCTGCACCTCGACGAGCTTCTCGAAGCTGAGCTGAGTGAGGGCGTCGCGCACCGGTCCGCGGCTGACCGAGAACTCCTCGGCCAGTGCTTCCTCGGTGATACGTGCGCCGGGGGCGAGCTCGCCGCGCACGATGCGCTGCCGCAGGACACGGGCCACCTGCGCGCCGAGGGACTCTCCACGCTTCACGGACTGCGTCATGGTGACCTCCTGTTAACTGTTGACAGGATACACACCGCGATCGACTCGGCGCCTAGGCGCTCCCGCGCGGATCCCAGAGCACGACCTCGGTCGAGCGTCGGATGCGGCGCCCGGTCGGCATCGGGACGACCCCCGCGGAGCCGGCGGCGAACACGCGCACGCCGGGACGATTCTCGCGCTCGGTGCGCAGGGCGCCCTCGAGCACGGCGATGCGATCGCGCAGCATCCGGTTCTCGTCTTCGAGATCCAGCAGGCGCGCGATCGCGGGAAGGCTCACGCCTTCGGAGGAGAGCTGGGCGACCTCGCGCAGCTGCTCGATGTTGCGGGGGGAATAGCGGCGGGAGCCGCCCGTGGTGCGCCCGGGGACCACGAGCCCGATGCGGTCGTACTGCCGCAGCGTCTGCGGGTGGAGGCCGGAGAGCTCCGCGGCGGCCGCGATCGCGAACACCGGGGTGTCAGCATTCATCATGAACGCCTCCGCCCCCGGTGCCCGCTTCGACGATCGGTCATCGCCGCGCCTTGGCCATCAGCTCGGCCCGCGGGTTCTCCTCGGGCTCGAGCTCCTGGAACTTCTGCAGCGCCTCACGTGCGGCGTCGTCGAGGTGCGTGGGCACCGCGACCTGGAGCTCGGCGAGCAGGTCGCCCGTGCCCTTCGATGTCGCGACTCCGCGGCCCTTCACGCGCAGCACCCGCCCGGAGGGGGTGCCGGGTGCGACCCGGAGCTTGACCACGTCGCCGCCGAGCGTCGGAACCTCGATCGTCGCGCCGAGTGTCGCCTCGGTGAACGTGACCGGGACCACGACACGCAGGTTGAGGCCGTCACGGGTGAAGACCGGATGCGGGCGCACCGCGATCTGCACCACGATGTCGCCGCTCTCGCCGCCGTCCGGTGACGGGCGACCGCGGCCGCGCAGACGGATCTTCTGACCGTCTGCCACGCCCGCGGGGATCTTCACCTTGAACGGCTTGCCGTCTTCGCCCTGCAGGGAGATCGTCTCTCCCTGTACCGCGGTGACGAAGTCGAGGGTCGTGCGCGCGGTGACGTCGGCACCGCGCTGCGGGCCGCCGTAACCGCGGTAGCCGCCGCTCGTCTGCCCGAAGCGCCCGTTGCCGAAGCTCGCGCCCTGACCCTGGTTGAACATCGCGAAGATGTCCTCGAAGTCGGCGGTCTGCCCTCGGCCCTGCTGACCGAACCGGCTGAACACGTCTTCGAAGCCGCCGGCGCCCTGACCGCTCGCGGTGAAGCGAGCGCCCGAGCCCATGGCGCGGATCTCGTCGTATTCCTTGCGCTGTTCGGCGTCGGAGAGCACCGAGTAGGCCTCGCTGATCTCCTTGAACTTCGCCTCTGCTTTGGCATCACCCTGATTGGAGTCCGGGTGGTACTTCCGCGCGAGCTTGCGATACGTCTTCTTCAGATCCGCATCGCTGACGTCCTTGGAGACCCCGAGGGTCTTGTAGAAGTCCTTGTCGAACCAATCCTGGCTGGCCATCGATCACCTACTCCGCAGGGACAGCGACGACGACCTTCGCGGGGCGCAGCTCGACGTCTCCGAGGCGGTAGCCCACCTCGACGACCTCGAGGATCGTGGTCTTCTCCACGCCGGGAGTCGGCTGCTGGAAGATGGCCTCGTGGCGCTGCGGGTCGAATTCCTCGCCCTTCTCGCCGTACGCGACCACTCCGAGACGCTCCACGACCGTGCGCACCTTGTCGGCGATCACGGCGAACGGGGTGCCGTCGATGAGGTCGCCGTGCTGAGCGGCGCGATCGAGATCATCGAGCACGGGGACCAGGCCCTTGGCGGCCTCGCCCTTCGCCCGCTCGATCTCGACCTGGCGCTGCTCCTCGGTGCGGCGACGGTAGTTGGCGTATTCGGCCTGCAGGCGCTTGAGGTCGTTCAGCAGGGTCGACTCGAGGTCGGCGAGCACGGCGTCTTCTGCCGCGGCCTCGCCGGTCTGCGTCGCTCCGAGGATGTCGTCGACCGTGAGGTCGTCGGCGGTCTCGGGATTCACGACGCCGTCGATCGGGGTCTCGTCCGCCCCCTCGGCGGCTGCCGCCTCGCGGGAGTCCGGGTGGTGCGGCGCGGGGCCGGATGCCTGAGCATCCGACCCCTCGCTGCGACCTTCGGCGGACTCAGGAAACTGGTTCTCGTCGAAGTTCTTGTCCGTCATGATTACTTCTTCTCGTCCTCGTCGTCGACGACCTCGGCGTCGATGACGTCTTCCTCGGAGGAGGGAGCGTCACCGGCCGGGGCCTCGCCCTCAGCCGAAGCGCCGGCTGCGGCATCCGCCTGCGAGGAGGCGTAGATGGCCTCGCCGAGCTTGGACTGGGACTGGTTGAGCTTGTCGAACGCGGTCTTCACGGCCTCGTCGTCTTCGCCGGCCAGCGCCGTCTTGAGCGCGTCGACGTCGGCCTTGACCTCGGTCTTCACGTCTTCGGGCAGCTTGTCGTCGTTCTCGGTGATCAGCTTGTCGATCGAGTACGCGAGCGTCTCGGCCTGGTTGCGGACCTCGGCGGCCTCGCGGCGAGCCTTGTCCTCAGCCGCGTGCTCCTCGGCCTCGCGCACCATGCGCTCGATGTCTTCCTTCGACAGCGAGGAGCCGCCGGAGATGACGATCGACTTCTCGGTGCCGGTGCCCTTGTCCTTGGCGGACACGTGCACGATGCCGTTGGCGTCGATGTCGAAGGTGACCTCGATCTGCGGGATGCCACGGGGAGCCGGAGCGATACCCGTCAGCTCGAACGTGCCGAGCGGCTTGTTGTCGCGCGTGAAGTCACGCTCACCCTGGAAGACCTGGATCGCGACGGACGGCTGGTTGTCGTCTGCCGTGGTGAAGGTCTCGCTGCGCTTGGTCGGGATGGCCGTGTTGCGCTCGATGAGCTTGGTCATCATGCCGCCCTTGGTCTCGATCCCGAGGCTCAGGGGCGTGACGTCGATGAGGAGGACGTCCTTGCGCTCGCCCTTGAGGACACCGGCCTGGAGCGCGGCTCCGACGGCGACGACCTCATCCGGATTGACGCCCTTGTTCGCGTCCTTGCCGGTCTCGCGCTTGACGAGCTCGGCGACCGCGGGCATACGCGTCGATCCACCGACGAGCACGATGTGGTCGATCTCGGAGACCTTGATGCCGGCTTCGCGGATGACATCCTCGAACGGCTTCTTGGTGCGGTCGAGCAGGTCCTTCGTGAGGTCCTCGAACTTCGCGCGGGTGATGGTCTCGGAAAGCGACACCGGGCCGGACTCCGTCAGCGACAGGTACGGCAGGTTGATGCTGGTCGAGGTCGAGGAGGAGAGCTCCTTCTTCGCCTGCTCGGCAGCTTCCTTGAGACGCTGCAGGGCGATCTTGTCACCCGAGACGTCGACGCCCGTGGTCTCCTTGAACTGCTTGATCAGGTAGTCGACGAGACGCTGGTCCCAGTCGTCTCCACCGAGACGGTTGTCACCGGCGGTCGAGCGCACCTGGATCGTGGAGAAGTCGTCGTCCTTGCCCACCTCGAGCAGCGACACGTCGAAGGTTCCACCACCCAGGTCGAAGACCAGGATGAGTTCGTCTTCCTTGCCCTTGTCGAGGCCGTAGGCCAGAGCGGCCGCGGTCGGCTCGTTGATGATGCGCAGGACGTTGAGGCCCGAGATCTCGCCGGCCTCCTTGGTGGCCTGACGCTCAGCGTCGTTGAAGTACGCGGGGACCGTGATGACCGCGTCGGTCACCGTGTCACCCAGGTACGACTCGGCGTCGCGCTTGAGCTTCATGAGGATGCGCGCGGAGATCTCCTGCGGCGTCCACTTCTTGCCGTCGACGTCGAAGCTCCAGTCGGTGCCCATGTGGCGCTTGACGGAAGCGATCGTCCGATCGACGTTGGTGACGGCCTGGCGCTTCGCGGTCTCACCGACGAGCACCTCCCCGTCTTTGGTGAAGGCCACGACCGAGGGGGTCGTGCGGAAGCCCTCGGCGTTGGCGATGACCTTGGGCTCGCCACCCTCGAGGACGCTGACGACGGAGTTGGTGGTTCCGAGGTCGATACCGACAGCACGTGCCATGTGTTCTCTCCTTTGTTGGAAGTTTCGTTGAACTGGATGTTCGTTGTGGTGCGGAAATCTGCGGCGATCAGGGAAACCTGAGTCGCGATGGCTCAACTGTACGCTCGAGCATCGACCGTGTCAAATCAACTTGATACGAGTCGACTCAACTTTGCGGAACCGCACCCCGAACGGCCCCGCGCACACTCCCTTGCCCCTGATCAGAAGGGTGCGAGCGCGTGATCCTCGACGAACGTCACGGTGTTCTGAGGCTGCTCCCGATCGACGTAGACCCTGCCCGTCGGACTCGTCCAGGCATAGGCGCCGTCGCCGAGCACTTCGACGACCCACGGCGAATGGTGTTTGAGCACGTGATGGCGGCGGCAGAGGTGGCCCAGATTTCTCGCGACGGTCGGCCCGCCGCGGGCGGCATCGTGATGATGGTCGATATCGCAGTCGCGGGCCGCATACCCGCAGGCGGGGAATCGGCAGCGTTGATCCCGTGCGCGCAGATGCCGTTTCAGTTCGGAACCGGGCCGGTAGCGGTCGACCGCGAGGAGCGCGCCGGTGATCGGGTGGGTGAGGATCCGATCCCACCCGGACGCCGCTCCCGCAAGAGCTTTCGCCGTGCCGGTGTCGATCGGTGTACGCCCGTCGAGTTCGGCCGGAGTCGTACCGTGCCCCATCAGGGTCGTGACCGGAACGGTGACGGATACCGCTCCCTGGATTGCGGCAAGAAGTCCCTCAGGAGTGTCATGGCCCGCCGGAGCACCGGTGAGCAGCAGGTCGAGCGCGAGATCGGCGCGGAGTTGCGCGACCGTGCGCTGATCGACGTCCTCCCGCTCCGGCGATTCGGGCTCGTGCGATGGCGCTTGCGCTTGCGCCTCACCCTGCTCCTGCACGCCCTGCGCCATCTGCGTCAGTCGCTCGAATGCGCCGTGCACGAGCGCGGCGGGGCCGAGCAGCCCGAGCTGGGACATGCCGTCGCCGACGTCTTTCACCCACACCGACCGCTTCTCCCGCGCATCCTTGTGCCGCTCGTCGACCGACCGGGACTGGAACCGCTCCGCGACGCGCCGACCATGCCGCGACACCCGGTTCGGCGATTCCGATTCGGCGAACGGCACCATTTCGGCGGAGTATGCGTCGCGATCGGCCGCGTCTTCCAGATGCTCTGCCGCATCGCAGATCGCCCGTGCATGTGCGGCGCTGATGCGCCCGGCCCCCTGAGCCGCCCACACCAGCGGGAAGCGCTCCACCCGCCACACCGCCTCCGTCATCCGTGCCTGCACCGTGCGGTCGCTCACCCGGAGCGCCGCCGCCATCTCTGCCGCGACCGTGCGGGTGGTCAGATCGCCGAAATCCGGATGCTCCGCCTCGTCGGCAACCTGCAGCGCCAGCCGGGAACCGACCGCGAGCACGCCGTCACGCGCGGCCTGCAGACTGCTGATCGTGCGCTCCAACCCGACGAGCATGTCGGTGAGCTCGGCGAGCGTCCCCACCTGCTCGACCGTCGCATCCACCAGTGCTGCCATATCTCGAGTCAATCAGGGGCCACCGACATTCAAAGGGCCAGATCAGGCCCACAAAACGAAATACCGATATGCGGTCACGGGGGGTCCCGCACACCGCCGCGAAATCGATCGACACATCCCGGACGCGATACTTGACCCTGACACTGTGGCAGACGGGAGAACAGAGACATGTTGTCCATCGGAGCGTTCGCGCAGATCGGCCAGGTGACCCACCGCATGCTGCGGCATTGGGACACGGCCGGCCTGCTCGTCCCCGCCCACGTGGACGAGTTCAGCGGCTACCGCTCCTACGACCCCTCGCAACTGGATCGTCTGCATCGGATCGTCGCCCTGCGTCAGCTGGGCTTCGGGCTCGATGACATCTCGTCGATCCTCGACCGAGGTGTCGACGCCGACCGCATCGCCTCCCTGCTGCGGATCCGCCGCGCGGAGGTCGAGCTGGAGCACCGGGTCGCCGCAGAGAGACTCGTCGACGTGGAGCGGCGCCTCCACCTCATCGAGAAAGAGAACCACATGTCCCCGATCGAGATCGTCGACAAGCCCCTCCCGGCCGTCCGCCTCGCCGCCATCCGCACCGTCGTCGCCGATCAGTCGTCCGTCGCCGCCGTCGTGGGCCCGTCGTTCGACTCCGTGGCGGCGATCATCGGCGACGAGCACTCGCTCTCCACTCCGATCGCCCAGTACGAGACGCTCGACGACGGCCTGCAGGTCGTCGTCGGGTACACATACTCCGGCCCCGCCCGCGACGGGTTCGAGATCATCGAACTCTCGGCCGCGAACGAAGCGGTGTGCGGCATCCACCTCGGGTCGATGGACCGCATCGCCGAGAGCTGGCACGGCATCCACACCGAGATCTTCGCCCGCGGTCTGGTGCACGACGGGCCGTGCCGAGAGCTCTACGTCCGCGCCGTGTCGGACGACCAGTCGGACTGGGTCACCGAGCTGCAGCAGCCCGTCCGACGCGCCTGAAGTGGCTAGGCTGACGGGCATGATGTGGACCGCCTCCGCCACCCGCCGCCTCGGCACCGCCGCCGCCATCGTGACGCTCGCGATCCTGCCCCTGAGCGGATGCCTGTACGCGCAGATCCCCGCAGCAGATCCCTCTGCGGCGCCGTCGCCCGGCACGGAGACCGACGGGACGGACGCCCCGGAAGGCGGCACCCCCGGCACGACGCTGACCTTCGAGGAGGGCCTCGACCTCGATCCCGACACCTACATCGAGTGGGGCGACGGATTCATCGCCGACGAGCAGTGGGAGACGATCTCGCCCGACGACGGCAACGGCGGCTGGACGTACGGCACGGCAGACGGCACCTGCACGGTGCGGTTCTGGCAGGGCCACATGACCGATGTGCCCGTCGTCGACGGCGATGACAGCGCGTCGTCCGATGCGATCCTCGGCGTGCTGCTGGAGACCCCGACGGCCGACATCACCCCCGTCGCCACCACCGGCGAGTTCAGCTACATGGCGGGCGGCAACGGCGGCGTCGAGATGCGTCAGGTCAGCGCGGTGGAGGGTTCTCGGTCGTGGCTCATGGCCGCCCGCGCGTTCACGCAGACCGGAGTCGGTCTCTACACGATCGTGGACTGCATGGCCAACGACGCGGAGAAGATCATGGACGCCGTCACCGACGCGAACGCGGTCGTCGTCACGCCCTGATCGCCACGCCGACCGGGCTCACTCCGGGGCGGCTCACTTGCCGCCGGGAGGGCCGACCAGCAGCAGGATGACGTACAGCGCCACGATGCCGACGGCCAGCAGCAGCGCCAGCACCCACGGCCGCCGCAGGAACCACCGCATCAGGCGGTCGTACCAGCGACGATCCCGCGAGTCGTCCGTGGCCTCGAGGCGCCAGGCACCGTCGAGGCGACCGGTGCGGTGCAACCAGATCTCCATCGGGATCGTCGCGTACGGGATCACGGCGCTGACCACCGCGAGCACACCGACGCCGGGGTGCCAGCGCTGGTTCAGCGCGACCAGGATCGCCGTCGCCGCATAGGCGAGGAACACGAATCCGTGGATGCCGCCACCCACCGTCACCACGACCCCGGGCGCGCCGACGGCACGGGCGATGATCGCGGCGATCAGGATCGTCCAGGTGATCGCCTCCGCGATCGCGAGAACTCGGAACAGGCGGACGGGGGTGCGGAACACGGAACTCCTCGGGTGGGGGTCCTCCCACCGTATCCGGCCGTCATCGCCGTCGAATCAACCGAATGGTTGAGAACGTCGGAGCGATGCGACCTGTTTCGCGCCTCGAAGAAGTCGGATGCGGAATAGCGGACGCGACGGAGGCGTTGCCGAAGGCATGGTGACAGTGGACGCAGACGCGATCTCGCAGGTGCTCGGCGCCGTCGACCTCCGCGTCGGCGTCGGCCGTCGGATGTCGCTCGCCTCCGGCACACTGCTGCCGATCCCGACCGGCGCCATCACCCTCGTGTACATCGTCGAAGGCGGCGTGCACGGGCATCCGCCGCTCGGCGACGGCTGCCGCCTCGACGTCGACCGGGACTCGCACCGCCTCATGGTCGACCCGAGCAGCCGCCGCGACGTGCTCGTCGCGGGCGATGCCTTCCTCACACTCGGCCGCACACCGTTCGCGCTCGAGGCCCAGGGCGACACGAGCCTCATGATCGCCGAGATCGTGCTCGCGGATGCGGCTTCGCCGCTGCCCGCCCTGCTTCCGCCCTTCCTCACCGTCACCGGTTTCGACGACATCGAGCCGGCCGCCGCCGCCCTGGCCCTGAACATGGGCCTCGTCGATCACACCGTGCTCCCGGCCCGTCAGGGCGACCCGGTCATCTGCCGCATGATGGCGACGACCGTGCTGCTGTCGGTCATCCGCGCCTGGGCGGCGAACGGCTGCGCACCGGCGGGCTGGCCGTCGCTGTCGAACGACCCGTTCCTCGACCGCGTCGTCGACGCCATCCATGAGGAGCCCGGCCGCGACTGGACGGTCGAACGCCTCGCGAGCATCGGCGCCATGTCACGCTCGACCTTCGCGGAGCGATTCCGCAACGCGGTCGGCCGCTCCCCCGCGGACTACGTCACCGAGGTGCGCGTGGACGCGGCCAAGCGGATGCTCGAGACCGGACGCAGTGTCTCGGAGATCTCCCGCGAGCTGGGCTACGCCTCGGACGAGGGGTTCAGCCGGGCGTTCCGGCGCCGCACCGGACTGACCCCCACGTCGTGGCGTCTGGCCAACCGGATCCCCGTCTCCGCCTGACGCCGCGCCACGTCAGGCGCGGCTGCTGACCCGGTTCGACACCCCGAAGAGCACGGCACCGGTGAGCAGCGCGGCCGCACCGAGCACGTAGACCGGCTCGACGTTCAGGGTGTCCACGAGCAGCCCGCCGAGGCCCGCCGCGAGGGTGATCGCCCCCTGGAAGCCCACGACCACGAGGCTGCCGCCGGCTTCGAGCCGATCCGGCATCCGGTGTCCGACCCAGGTGTTGGCGACGATCAGCCAGGACGAGAAGAAGAAGCCCCAGACCACCACCACGATGCCCACGCCCAGGATCGAGCCGGAGAACAGGATCATCGAGATCACGGACACGGCGATCACCAGCGGCGCGAACACGGCGAAGAAGGCGAAGGTGCGGTCGATGACGAGCCCGATCGTGATGTTGCCGAGGAGGCCGCCGACGCCGAACAGCGCGAGCAGCACCACGATCGTCGAGGCATCGACGTCGGGGATGCGCTCCAGCGCGAGACGCACGTAGGTGTAGGCGAGGAAGTGCCCGAGCACCACGAGGACGTGCCCGATCATCCCGAGCCCGATACCCGGGCGACGCAGCGTGTCGACGAGCAGGCGCAGGCTCGACGCGCGCTCGGCCGGCACCGACGGCAGTGTGAATCGCAGGACGACCGCGAGCACCACCATCAGCCCGCCCGCGATGGCGAAGACCATCCGCCAGTCGACGAGCTCACTCAGCATCACGCCCAGCGGCACGCCGGCCACGGTCGCCAGCGAGACGCCCGCGGACGTGAACATGACGCCGCGACCGAGGTTCGCAGGCCCCGCGAGGCGGGCGGCGACCGTGATCGACATCGCCCAGAACGCGCTGATCGCGGCGCCCAGCAGGAAGCGCGCCAGCAACACGATGATCAGGTTCGGCGAGATCGCCACGATGAGGTTCGACACCGCCGCGGCGAGCGCCATCCACACCAGCAGCGACCGGCGGTCGAGACGCGGGAAGATGAGCCCGATCGTCGGCGCGACGACGAGGCCGACGAGTGCCGTGACCGTCACGGTCTGACCGGCCTGACCGGGAGTGACACCGAGACCGTCGGCCATCTCGGTCAGCACGCCGTTGGGGAGGAACTCCGCCGTGACCAGCAGGAAGCCCATCAGCATCAGCACGATCAGTCCGCCGTAGCGGATGCGGGTGACGGCCGAGGCCGGCACGGTGGGGACGGGCGCTGTGATGGTCATGGTTCCACGCTCGCAGCATCCGGATGCCGTCGCCCGATCAGGCGTCCGCCGCAACCGACCGATCGTCCGACGGCATCGGCACACCGATCTCTCAGCCGGAGCTTGCAGAGTGTGGGGATGCAGGATCGGGGAGGGTCATGGCGGCGGATGCTGCGCGGTGCCGCAGTCGTCGCAGCGATCATGTTCGTCTCCGGGTGCACGCCGCCCGCGCCCGGTCCGGACGACTGGACCCTGGAGCCGATCTCATTCCAGAACTCTTTCGTCGGGTCCGGACCGGAGGCGACTCCGGCCGGTCCGCCGACCGACCTGACGTACGGGATGCACGTGCTGTCGTCTGACGGGGCGGGCGGGTTCTGGACCGCGTCTTCCGGGTCGTGGTTGCACGTCGGGGCCGATGGCGAGACGCTCGCCAGGTTCGACACCGAGCCCAGCGGCCCGCTCTCGAAGATCGGGGCGATGGCACCACTGTCGCCGACCGAGCTCGTCGTGGTGCAGGGCGACCGGGTCCACGTGATGCCGATGCTCTCGGTGTTCGACACCACGACCATGACGCTGCGAGACCTGCCGGGCGACGCCGTGGGCGACGAGGGCGACCTCGACTACGGGGACTTCGAGTTCGGTGACGTCGCGGTGCACGATGGCGACGCGATCGTCGTGCGCTACCAGCCGCGCCCTCCCGACGACTACCTCGACTTCGAGGTGGTGCGCATCGACCTCGACAGTGGTGCCAGGACCCTGCTGCACAGCGGGCCGGTCGAGCTCGACGATGCGCCCGGCGCTCGACCCGGTGTCCCGCCGATCGGCATCGATATCGATGACGCCGGGCGCATGTATCTCGCGACCCCGACCGCACGGATCGTGCTCACAGCCGACGGCACGGAACTGAGCCGCGAACCGCAGGTCGCGGACCACCCGCTCGTCGCCGTCGCTCCCGACGGCACGGCGCTGTGGTGGGGTGGAGAGCCGGAGCAGAGCGACGCGCAGGGCGTGATCGTCGGCGGCTCGTCCGAAGCGCGAGAGGCGATCGAGCCCCGCATGCACTGCGCGGCGACCCCGAGCGGCGAAGCCCTCCGGCGCACCGACGCCCTCCGCCTCGGCGACGCCGGCGGACAGCATCCGCTGCCGTTCCTGTGCGGCGCGAACGCCGCCGCATGGACGGACGGGTCCTGGGTGGTCGCGACCGGCGGCGAGGGCGACGGCGTGCTGGTGCGGGTCACGCCGCCCACCGGGAGCTGACCCGCACCCCTCGACACGCCCGCCACCCACGCCCTATGCTCGACGACGCACCGGGAAGAGCCCGGGAAGCCCGAGCGGAAGGAGCCGAAGACATGAACACGGTCTTTGTCGCGCTCACCGCCGACCACCTTCCCTTCGAGGCCACCCGCTCCTGACCCTGGCGTGGCCTCCTGCTCCCGGAGCCACACCTTGTCTGATCACTTCTCTTCCTCATTCGACTCCCTCGAAACCGAACTCTCCTTCGCCGACGTCGATCCCGGCGAGGGGCAGCGCTGGTCCACCTGGCCGGCGATCACCCCGTCCGAGCGCGGCCCTCAGCCGTGGCCGGCGTGGGTGGTGACCTCGGCCGGCGCGCTCGACACCGAGCGCGGCATCCTCAAGACCGGCAAGGAGGCCGACGTGTTCCTGCTCGAACGCGCCGTGCCGGACGACCCGACCCAGCGCACGCTGCTCGCGGCGAAGCGCTACCGCAGCGCCGAGCACCGCAGCTTCCACCGCTCGTCCGTCTACACCGAGGGCCGCAGCACCCGTAACACCCGCGACACCCGCGCCCTCGCCAAGAAGTCGGATCACGGCCGCGAGGTCGCCGCGGCGCAGTGGTCGTTCGCCGAGTTCGAGGCGCTGTGCCGGATGTGGGAGCTCGGCGCACCCGTGCCGTACCCGGTGCAGGTCAACGGCACCGAGCTGCTGATGGAGTTCCTCGGTGACGCCGACGGCACCGCCGCGCCCCGACTCGCCCAGGTGCGCAGCGACCGCGCGGAGCTGCAGGAGTACTACGCCCAGGTGGTCGACCTGATGCACATCTTCGCCGCGGCCGGCTTCGCCCACGGCGACCTGTCGGCGTACAACCTGCTCGTGCACGAAGGGCGGGTGCGGGTGATCGACCTGCCGCAGATCGTCGACATCATCGCGAACCCGCAGGGACTCGATCTGCTGCACCGCGACTGCGTGAACATCTGCGACTGGTTCACCCGGCGCCGCATCGAATGCGACGCCGAGGAGCTGTTCGCCGAGATGCTCGCCGCGTCGTATACCTGAGGTGCTCCCTTTCGAATCGCGCAAATGGGTGCATCCGGGCCCGAAATCCAGCCATTCGCGCGATTCGAAACGGGGAGGTCGGTACGGCGCGCCGTCACCGGGCGTTCACCGTGGGCCGCCAGACTTCCCCCATGAGCGAACCCGAATCTCGCCAGGGCGTCCCCGAACCCGTGGCGACCGCCAACAGCGGCGCCGTGGCCGTCGTCGGACTCGACCTGCGCGGCGAGACGCCCGCCCCCAAGAAGCAGGTGTACTCCTGGGCGCTGTGGGACTGGGCGACGCAGCCCTTCAACACCGTCATCCTCACGTTCGTGTTCACGGCGCTGTACCTCGTCGGGGAGGGATTCCTCCCCGCGGACGTGGCAGCCCTCGACAAGAACGACCAGGTGCGACTGGCCGCCGAGGCGGACCTCGCCTCCGGGCTGGGGCTGGGCTCGACCATCGCCGCGTTCGGCATCCTGCTGCTCGCTCCGGTGCTCGGCCAGCGGGCGGATGCCGCCGGGCGTCAGAAGCTCTGGCTCGGGATCGGCACCGGAGCCCTGATCCTGTGCATGCTGGGCCTGTGGTTCGTCGAACCGACGCCGAGCCTGTTCTGGCTGGGCGTCGCCCTGATCTCGGCCGCGACCGTGTTCCAGGAGATCGCCGCGGTGAACTCCAACGCGATGCTCATCGGCATCGCGAACCCGAAGAACGTCGGACGCATCTCGGGCCTCGGGTGGGGCTTCGGCTACCTCGGCGGCATCATCGCCCTCGTGATCGTGGTCGTGCTCGACACCTTCGACTGGTTCGGCATGTCGACCGACAACGGCCTCGCCTATCGACTGATCGCCGTGGGATGCGCCGTATGGGCGATCATCTTCAGTATCCCGATCTTCCTCAACGTGCCGGAGCCGTCGCTCGGCCGCCCGGAGCGCAAGGTCGGTTTCTTCGCCTCCTACCCGCTGCTGGTGAAAGACGTCGCGGGGCTGTACCGCAACGAGGAGACCCGGCCCACCTTCTGGTACCTGCTGGCGAGCGCCGTCTTCCGCGACGGGCTGGGCGGCGTGTTCGCCTTCGGAGCGATCATCGGCACGGCCGTGTTCCACTTCGAGGCGCAGGACATCATCATCTTCGGCATCGTCGCGAACCTGATCGCCGGCGTCTCCACGATCGCCGCCGGCCGACTCGACGACCGCCTCGGGCCGAAGCGGATCATCCTCGCCTCGATCAGATCGATGATCGTCGCCGGCCTCGCGGTCTTCTTCCTGCGGGACGCCGGGGCGATGGTCTTCTGGATCGGCGGCCTCGTCCTGTGCGCGTTCGTCGGACCGGCGCAGGCGGCGGCACGCTCGTTCCTCGCCCGGGTCACCCCCGCCGGCCGCGAGGGCGAGATCTTCGGCCTCTACGCCACGACCGGTCGCGCCGCGAGCTGGATGGCCTCCGGCGCCTGGACGCTCCTGATCGTGCTGACGAGTCAGACCGCCTACGGCATCCTGGGCATCGTGATCGTCCTGATCGCCGGCTTCCTCCTGCTGCTCCCGGTGAAGGCGCCGCGCTGAGTCGTGCACACCCGCGGCGGGAGTAGCCTGACCGCGTGACCGTGATCCTCGCCTTCCTCGCCAACATCCTCGTCGCGGTGGCGAAGACGATCGCGGCGATCATCACCTCGTCGGCATCGATGGTCGCCGAGGCGGCGCACTCGTGGGCGGATGCCGGCAACGAGGTCTTCCTCCTCATCGCCGACCGCCGCGGCGCGAAGACCAAGGATGCGCGGCACCCCCTCGGCTACGGACGCAACGCCTTCGTGTGGTCGCTCATCGCCGCGTTCGGCATCTTCACGGCCGGCTCGATCGTGTCCATCATGCACGGCATCCAGGAGCTGTCCGACACCGGTCCCGTCGAGAGTCCGATGGTCGCGTACATCGTGCTGGGGGTCTCGTTCGTGCTCGAGGGCGCGTCGTTCACGCAGGCGATGGTGAAGTCCCGGCGCCTGGCGAAGGAGCGCGGATCGTCGACCTGGGACTTCGTGCTGGAGACGAGCGACACCACGCTGCGGGCCGTGTTCTTCGAGGACTCCGCCGCGCTCATCGGCTTGGCGATCGCAGCCGGCGCCATCGCGATGCATCAGATCACCGGCGTGGCCGCGTGGGATGCGATCGGCTCGATCCTGGTCGGCGTGCTGCTCGGCGTCGTCGCGATCATCCTGATCCGGCGGAACATCGCGTTCCTGGTCGGGGCCACGGCGGCGCCGAAGCTGCGGGCCCGCGTCGGCACCGCGCTGCTGGGGCTGGACGACATCGAACGGGTCACCTACCTGCACATCGAGTACGTGGGCCCGAACCGGCTGTTCATCGTGGCCGAGATCGATCTGGCCGGCGATGCCCGCGAGCACGATGTGGCCCGCCGGCTGCGCGACGTCGAGCGGCGGATCGAAGCACATGAGGCCGTCGAGACGGTCGTGCTGTCGCTGTCGGTCGACGACGAGCCGTCGCTCGAGTTCGCGCGCGGCTAGGGCGCAGGCAGTTCAGCGCTGCCAGTTGTCGGCGAGCTTGTTCAGCAGCCGGGCGAGCTCGACCCGCTCGTCGTCGGTGAAGGAAGCGAGCGCGGTCGTGAGCATCTCGCGACGCTCCCCGCGCATGCCGCGTGCGAGCCTGCGACCCTCGTCGGTGAGGGCGATACGGGTGCGTCGCGCATCGTCGGGGTCGGCCTCGCGGCGCACGAAGCCGTGATCGACGGCCTGTTGCACGAGCCGTGAGGCGCGCGGCTGATCGACGCCGATCGCGATGCCGAGATCGCTGACGCTGAGCGGAGCGGATGCCGCGGCCAGCGCCTCGAGCAGGCGCATGCGAGCCGGACCGCCGAGGCGTCCCGACGGGTCGGCCATCCAGGGCGGCATGCCGGGGTGTCCGCGGTGGTGGTCGAAGTGGTCGCGGGCGTCGTCGTCATGCGGACCGCCGTGCCAGCCGTGCGGGCCGCCGTGACCCCGACCGCGCTCGGACGGGCCACGACCGCCGGGGCCCCGGTCGCCGGGGCGACGCCCGCGCAGGCGGGACAGCGCCTGCGCGATGGCTTCGGCGGGATCCTGCGCGGCGGGGTCGTGCGGTTCGGTGGTCACCGTTCGATTTTACATGCGACTTGACATGCATTGGGACTCCATGTCACACTACATGTACATGCACTGTGACATTCACATGCACACTGACAACTAAGGACTTTCCATGAACACCTCTGAATCACAGAACCCCGAGAACACCACCCGCCCCTTCGGCTACTGGCTGAAGGCCGCCGACCGCCTGATGGCGGCCGAGTTCGCCGCCGCCTTCGACGGCGAGCACGCCAGCCGCCGCGACTGGCGGATCCTCAACATCGTCGACGGCACCGTCACGACGGACCGCCCGCTGAACGAGCACAAGCTGCACCGACTCGTCGAGCGCGGCTGGGTCGCCCCCGAGGGCGACGGCTGGACGCTCACCGACGAGGGCCGTGCGGCGAAGGATCGCCTCGGCACCATCGTCGACGGCATCCGCGCGAAGGTGTCGAGCGCCGTCTCCGACGAGGAGATGGCCACCACGCTCGCCTCGCTCGAGAAGATCGCTCGCGCCTTCGGATGGGACGAGGAGACCCCTCTTCCCCGCGGCCGTCGGCACGGCTTCGGCGGCCCCCGCCACGGACGCGGATTCCCGCGCGGCTTCGGGCGTCCGTTCGGCCGCGGCTTCGGCCACGGACCCGAGCACGGCTTCGGTCCGGATGCGGAGCACGGCTTCGGTCCGGATCGGGACGCTGAGCACGGCTGCCGCCACGGCGAAGCGGGACCCGGGCACCGCGGTCACGGCCGCGGGCACGGACACCCCGGGCACGGCGACCACGGTCACGACGACCGGGGCCACGGACACCACGGCCACCGTGGACACGGTCCGCACCGTGCCGAGCGCATCGCTCAGCACGCCTTCGAGCGCGGCTTCGACGCGGGCTTCACCCGCGGTCGTGACGCCTGACCTGCCGTCACCCATCACGAAGCGCCCCACCCGACAGCCGAGTGGGGCGCTTCTCGCTGTCAGCGGCAGATCAACGCACAGTGCGGCGCGCCAGCGGGAGCAGCGCAGCAGCCGTGACCACGACGGCCGCCACGAGCACCGCCGCCACGAAACCGCCCGTCACCAGCACGGCGGCGATGGTGCCGAACACCGCGATGCCGAGCCCGCCGCCGAGCGCGAACCCCACCTCCTGGATCGCGCCGACCTGGCCGGCCTGATCCTCGGTCGTCACCTCGAACAGCGCCGTCGCGGCGAGGGTGGCGCCGACGCCGAACCCGAGCCCGACGAGCACGAGCGGGATCGCCACGATCGCGGGGTCGAGTGCGAGCCAGACGAGCCCGACGGCCTGCAACATCAACGCCAGGACGGTGAGGGCGTTCGCCGACAGCCAGCGCAGCGCCACGGGCGCCACGACACCGCCGATCGCGATCGCCACCGCCTGCGGCAGCAGGGCGATGCCCGCCTCGGCCGCGCTCTGCCCGCGCGAGTCCTGCAGATGCAGGCTCACCAGCAGCACCGAGGCCGACGACACTCCGCTGCTCACGATGATGCGGATGATCGCGGGGCTGAATCCCGACACCCGGAACAGCCGCATGTCGATGAGCGGATCACGGAGTCGTCGCTGCCGGCGCACGAAGAACACCAGGCTCAGGATCGCGATCACCGCGGCGACCACCGCCGACATCGGCGCCGCGAGGGCCTCATGCAGCGCGAAGACGAGCGCACCGAGCGCGACGATCGACGACAGGATGCTGGGGAGGTCCCAGGACGGGCGCTGCGAGCTGCGCGAGTCGGGCACGAGCCACAGAGCCAGCGCCGCGGCGATCACCGCGAGCGGAACGCTGCCGAGCAGCAGCCAGCGCCATCCCGGACCCTCGGCCAGCACTCCGCCGAGCACGGGCCCGAGCGCGCTACCCGTGCCGAAGGTCGCCGTCCACAGGCCGTAGGCGAGCACGCGTTCGCGCGCCTGGAACTTGGCGCCGATCGTCGCGACCACGCCCGCGATGACGAAGGCCTCGGCGACACCGAGCAGCGCCCGCACGACGATGAGCAGCAGGCCGCTGCCGGCGAGCCCGCCGATCACGTTGAGGACGGCGAAACCGGCCAGGCCGATCAGGATGATGGTCTTGCGCCCGAACGCATCACCGATCCGCGCGGCGACGATCAGCGTCGCGGCCAACGACAGCGCGTATACGTCGACCAGCCAGAGGCCCTCGGTGTCGGTCAGGTCCAGCTCGCCGCGGATCGCGGGAAGGGCGGTCGAGACGCTGCTGATCGCGAGGGCGCCGATGAGCACCCCGAGGAGGAGGGGGACCATCGCGAACCAGAGGCGAAGGGAGGAGCGAGTGCCGTCGAGAGTGGGGGTGTTGGTCACGGTCTCAGTCTGTAAAGTACAGACAGAAGCCACAAGTACGGTCATTTCTGATACGTACTGACAGTTCGGATACCAAGGGAGCCGTGCCGTGCGGGAGAAGACCGAGCGGATCATCCGCGACTGGACCGAGACCTGCGACGCCGAGGTGTCGATCGCGGTGCTCGGCGGCGCCTGGAAACCGAGCATCCTGACCCTGCTCGGCGAGCACGAGGTGCTGCGCTTCGGCGAGCTCGGACGCCTGCTCGAGAACCCGACCGCGCGCGTGCTCACCCGTCAGCTGCGGGAGCTCGAGGAAGACGGCCTCATCACCCGCACCGTGTACCGCGAGGTGCCGCCCAAGGTCGAGTACCGGCTCAGCGAACTCGGCGCGAGCTCCGGGCAGCTGCTCACGGAGTTGACCCGCTGGGGCACGCTCTACGCCGGTCGGCAGCGGGCCGCCGAGACAGCAGACGCGCCCGCCGCACCGGAAGCCCTGCCAGCAGCGACCTCCTGAGACTCGCACACGCCAGCCGAGACTCACCCCAGCGATCCCCGCTGTCAGATGCGGCGCGGTCCCGGTCCGTCGGTGCCGAGCGCATCCTCGGGGTTCAGCAGACGGCACGCCTTCATCGACAGGCAGCCGCAGCCGATGCATCCGGTGAGCTCGCGCCGCAGGTGCTCGAGCTGCGTGCGGCGGAGGTCGAGCTGCTCGCGCCACAGCTTCGCCACGCGCTGCCAGTCGTGCTGCGAGGGCGGCTCATCCGTCGGCAGGCTCTCGAACACCTCGTGCACGTCGGTGAGGGGGATGCCGAGGCGCTTGGCGACCACGATCAGTGAGATCCGTCGCAGCATGTGCCGACGGTAGCGGCGCTGATTTCCCGCGGTCCGCGTCGAGACGATGAGTCCGAGCTGCTCATAGAAGTGCAGGGCCGTCGCCGGCACGCCGCTGCGGCGGACGACCTCGCCGATCGGCAGCAGATCATCGGGTTCCAAAGACATCCGCACCCCCTCTTGACCTCGAGTTTACTCGAGGTATTAGCGTGACGATCGGCCGCCGAGGAACGGCGCCACCGGGCGGATGACCGCCTGCTCCGACGTCACGAAGGGCACCCCATGACGCACACCCCCGAGCGCACCGCCACCGCGGGGAGCTGGCGCGAACTCCTCGGCAGCCGCTACGCCCCGATCGCCTCGGTCCTCGCGGGAGGCGTGCTGCTCGAGGCGAGCAATGTGTATCTCACGACCAGCCTGCTCCCCACGATCGTCGGCGACATCGGCGGCGCGGAGTTCTACGCGTGGACCATGATGACCTTCCTCCTGGCATCGGTCGTCAGCTCGATGATGGTGAGCCGGATCCTCACACAGCAGGGCGCCGTGCGCGCCTACCTGCTCGCGCTCGGCCTGTTCGCGCTCGGCTCACTGCTGTGCGCGGCGAGCCCGTGGATGTGGGCGCTGCTCTCCGGCCGCGCCGTGCAGGGCCTCGGCGGCGGACTGCTCGCAGGACTCGGCTACGCGCTCATCCAGCGCGCCCTGCCCGAGCGCCTCTGGGCTCGAGGCGCCGCACTCGTCTCGGCGATGTGGGGCGTCGGCAACATCGTCGGCCCCGTCGTGGGCGGCGTGTTCGCGCAGCTGGACGCCTGGCGGGTGACGTTCGTCGGTCTCGCCGTCGTCTCCGCGCTGATCGGCATCGTCGTGGTGCGCGCCCTGCCGAGGACCGCCCGAGCCCGCTCGAGCGAATCGGTGCCGTGGGGATCCCTCGTACTCCTCTCCGGCGGCGTCGCCGCGGTGGGCATCGCGAGCGTCGTCCCCAGCGGTCTCGGCACCGGGGTCGCCATCGTGGTCGGGGTCGTCCTGGGCGCATGGTTCCTGCGTCACGAGCGCCGCGGGCGCACCGGCATCCTCCCCCGGGTCACGTTCGCCCCGGGCTCCTCGCTGGGCTGGGTCTACGTCACGGTCGCTGTCCTGGCGTTCGCGATCGGCACCGAGGCGTTCATCCCGCTCTTCGGCCAGGAGATCGGCGGACTGATGCCGTTCGTCGCCGGCCTGCTCGGCGCCGCCCTGTCCCTCGGCTGGTCGATCACCCAGGTGTTCACGGCGAATGCCACCGGCATCCGCTCGCGCCGCGTGCTCATCACCCTCGGTCCGGTCGTCGTCGCCGTCGGCCTCGCCGCGTACGGTCTGCTCCAGCATGAGGGCCCCTCCGCGGTCGTGATCGCACTCTGGTTCGCGACACTGTTCCTCGCCGGCGCCGGCATCGGCCTCGGGTTCCCGCACCTGACCGTCGCCGCGCTCGGCAGCACGTCGGGCGAGGAGGAGGGCGCCAAGGCGGCCGCGGCGGTCAACACCGTCTTCATCATCGCGAGCGCGTTCAGCTCGGCGATGGCCGGGGTCCTCGTCAACCTCGCGATGCCGGACGTCGTGGATGCCGCCCGCCTGCTGATGCTCGTGTTCGCGGGCGTCACCGTTCTCGGAGCCTTCATCGCGCGCGGTGCGAGCTGGGGCATCGGACTCACCCGCGACGACGAGCAGCCCGCCACTACGGCGTCCGACTGACGGAAAGGAAACCTCACCATGGAAACGAAAACCCGGGTCACCGTGATCGGCCTCGGCGAGATGGGCTCCGCGATCGCGAAGGCCCTTCTCGACCGCGGTCACTCCACGACCGTCTGGAACCGCACAGCGAGCAAGGCCGACCCGCTGGCCGCGGCCGGCGCCGAGGTCGCCCATACGGCAGCGGATGCCGTGGCGGCGAGCCCGCTCGTCATCGTCTGCCTGCTCGACAGCGGCGCGGTGGATGCGGTCGTCGGAACACTCGACGCGGCGGTGGAGGGAAAAGTCATCGTGAACGTCACCAGCGGCTCCCCCGCGCAGGCGCGAAGCATCGCGGAATGGGCCCGCACGCGCGGCGCGAAGTACGTGGACGGCGGCATCCTGGGAGACCCCTCGGATGTCGGCAGGCCGAACTTCCTGTTGTCGTTCAGCGGCGATCGCGACGGCTTCGACGCTCACCACGAGGTGTGGGAAGACCTCGGCACCCTCACGTACTACGGCGAGGATGCGGGGCTCGCTTCCGTCGAGTTCCTGGCCCAGGTGGCGGTCGGCTACGAGTTCCTCCTCGGCCTGCTGCACACGTTCGCGCTCGTGAAGGCGGAGGGCGCCGACGTCGAGGGGTTCGCCGACCGCGTCGCCGGGTCGGTCGGCGGCTACGTGCCGCTGGTGCAGGCCTTCGGCACCGCCGTCGCGAGTGGGGAGTACGGGCCCGACCTCGGTTCGCTCACCGTGCAGGCCGCACTGATGGACGACCTGATCAGCCACCGCGAGTCCCTCGGCGTCGACACCCTGCGCATGCGCGAGGTCAAGCGGCTGATGGATCGACGGATCGCAGACGGCCACGGCGACGAAGGGTTCTCGAGCCTGTTCGAGCTGCTCGGCCACGCGTGAGCGAAATCACCCACTTCACAGACCAACGAAATCAACACCAACGATACGGAGAATCCATGATCCCCTTCGGTCCTCAACTCATCGGCCAGACGGAGAAGGCGCTGAACGCCCTGCTCCAGAGCGTCCTCGTCGGCCGCGACCTCACCGAACGCGAGTGGGTGACGCTGCGACTCGCCTCGCAGTTCGACGGCGCCCACGACCTCGACGGCTTCGTCACCGAGCGGCTCCACGATCCGGATGCCGGCCGACTCACCGCCGCTCTGCGCGACCGCGGGCTCCTCACCGACACTGCGCTCACTCCCGCGGGCAGCGCCCTGGTCGCCGAGATCGGTCAGGAGATCGCCGCCCTCACCGCACCCCTGTGGCACGGGATCGAAGACGAGGAAGCGGAGACTGCGACCCGCGTGCTGAACGTCGTCCTCGAACGGAGCCTGACGCTCCTGCGCGCGTCGCACGCGTAGCACCTCGGCTTCGGCCCGGTCGCCGTCGGACGTAGGCTGGATCGGTGGCGGATTCCCAGGGACGAGTGTGGACAGGCGTCCTGCGCGTCGGACCGCACCAGGGTGATCATCGCGTGGCTCTCCGGGCCGCGATCAGCGTGGCGGTGCCCCTCCTCGTGCTGTGGATGCTGGGGCGTCTCGACCTGAGCATCTACGCCAGCTTCGGCGCCTTCGCCGCGCTGTACGGTCGCCACGACGTGTTCCGCGACCGCATCCGGATGCAGGCGAGCGCCGGCGGAGTCCTGCTCGCCGCGATGCTCATCGGCACCGCGCTCTCGGTCGCGTCCGCTCCCGCCGCCGTCAGCATCCTCGTGCTCGCCGTCATCGCCTCGGCCGTCACCCTGCTCGCGTACACGATGCGCTGGCACCCGCCCGGGCCGCTGTTCCCGGTGTTCGCGGTCGGCGCGTGCGCCACCATCCCCGCGACGGCAGCCTCTTTCGGCGACGTGCTCCTGGTCGGCGGCGCGAGCGTGCTGTTCGGCCTCGCCGTCAGCGCGATCATCGGCCTGTTCACGCGCGGCACGCAGGAGGCGCCGCCCCGGTCCCGGCAGCCTGTGGGACCGATCGCGTGGGAGATGGCCGCAACCGTCGCCGTCGCGATCGTGGGTGCGGGCTTCGCGGGATTCCTGATCATGGACTCGCACTGGTACTGGGCGGCGGTCGGTGCGGTCGCCGCGGTCAGCGGCCCCCAGCTCAACGCCCGTGTGATCCGCGGCATCCAGCGCCTCGTCGGCACCCTCCTCGGCATCCTCGTCGCAGCGGGAGTGCTCGCGATCGACCTGCCGCCACTCGCCGTCATCGCACTCGTGGTGCTGCTGCAGGCGGCCGCCGAGCTGTTCGTCGGCCGCAACTACGGCATCGCGATGGTGTTCATCACCCCGCTCGCCCTGCTGATGGTGCACCTCGCCGCGCCCACGCCCGTCGACGTGCTCCTGCAGGACCGCGCGATCGAGACCGTGATCGGCGTCGCCGTCGGAACCGTGGTCGCCGTGGCATCGGCGGCGCTCCGTCGGCGGCAGACGAAGGCCTGAGGCGACGTCAGACCAGCAGCGCGAGGACGGACTGCGGCACGACGGCTCCGCCCGCGAAGGGCAGCCCGACCGTGTTCAGCAGCACCACGATCACGACGATCGCGGCGACGAGCAGCAGGAACAGGAACGCGAAGATCACGGCCACGAACCCGCCGTAGCCGCCGGACGTCGGGACCTCGGGCGCGACCGACGGCTGCGCCCAGTCCTCGGCCACCGCGGCCGGCGCCTCGCCGTCGAGGATGCGGGGCGTCGGGCGTACCCGGTCGGAGCGACGCAGCGTGTCCGGCGGAGGCGGCGGGATCACGACATCCGCATCGGGGATGTCGGCCGACGGCGGCGGCGTGAGCAGTCCCTCGGGGATCGGGATCTCGGGCGGAGGCGGCGGGATGACGGCATCGGCGGGCGGGATCAGCGCCTCCTCGGGGACCGCCGTCTCCTCGGGGGTGACCGGCTGTTCCGGGGTGCTGCCGCTGCCGTCCGTCATGTCAGCCTCCGACTGCTCCGATGTCGGTCACGCCGACATCCGTCCGATGGAAGTTCTGGAACGACCGCGAGGCCGTCGGTCCGCGCTGCCCCTGGTACCGATTGCCGTAGGGACCGGAGCCGTACGGGTTCTCGGCGGGCGAGGTGAGCCGGAAGAAGCAGAGCTGCCCGATCTTCATCCCCGGCCACAGCTTGATCGGCAGGGTCGCGACATTCGCGAGCTCGAGCGTCACGTGCCCGGTGAACCCCGGGTCGATGAAGCCGGCCGTCGAGTGCGTGATGAGTCCGAGGCGCCCCAGCGACGACTTGCCCTCGAGGCGGGCGGCGATGTCGTCCGGCAGCGTGACCTGCTCGTAGGTGGCACCGAGCGCGAACTCGCCGGGGTGCAGGATGAACGGCTCCTCCGGGTCGACCTCGATCAGACGCGTGAGCTCCGGCTGATCGACCGACGGATCGATGAACGGATACTTGTGGTTGTCGAACAGCCGGAAGTAGCGGTCCAGGCGCACATCGATGCTCGACGGCTGGACCATCTCCTGCTCGTGCGGTTCGAGGCCGACGCGGCCGGATGCGAGTTCTGCCTTGATGTCGCGATCACTGAGAAGCACGGCCCCAGCCTAGTTGCCGATGCTGATCCCCTGGAGATGCATGTCCTCGCGGAGGCGAAGGACCGTGCGCCGCAGCGGCTCGACCATGGAGTGCGGCCACCGCTCGTCGGTGCGGCTGGTCGGCATCGTGATGCTCAGCGCGGCGGCCACGCCGGTCTCTTCCGGCCAGGTGAGCGGCATCGCCACACAGCGGCATCCGTCGATGAACTCCTCGTCGTCCACGAAGAAGCCCACATCCCGCCCCTTCTCGATGACCGCGAGGATGTCGTCCGGGTCGGTGATCGTGCGGGCCGTCAGGCGCGGGATCGCGACCTGGTGCAGGCGGCGCATGACGTCGTCATCATCGAGCGTGCTCAACAGCGCCTTGCCGATGCCGGTCGCGTGCGCGTGGAGTCGCATCCCCACGTTCGACGCCAGACGCATGGGATTCGGCGACGGGCTGATCGCGATGTAGACGTTCTCCACCCCGTCGAGCCGGGCCATCTGCACGGTCTCCCCGGTCTCGTCGGTGAGAGCGCGCATCAGCGCCGGCCCGGCCTCGAGCAGCAGGCGGTGCCCGTCGTAGCGCTGCCCGATCTGCCAGGCCTTGAGGCCCAGCGAATAGCGCTTGCTCACCGGGTCGAGTTCGACCCAGCCGGCGTCGACGAGCGTGCGGAGCAGGCCGTGCGCGCTCGAGCGCGGCAGCCCCAGCGCCCCGAGGAGTTCCGGGAACGTCTGGGCATCGGTCGCGGCGAGGTGCTCGATGATCTCGAGGGCCCGACCGGCGGATTTCACGGCACTCGGCGCCTGCGCGGTGTCTGTCATGTCTCCCCCGATGGATGAATTGTGTCCGACGCGAACGTGTGTCACACTATCGCGCGTTCAGGTCTGAGACATCAGATTCACATACGTGAACGCATTGGATTCCCTCGTCAATGGAGATGCACCGATGTCCACCCAGTCCCCCACGCGGCCCGAACTCGCCGCGATCGTCCGCAAGGTCACGCTCCGGCTGATCCCGATCCTGCTTCTGATGTACATCCTGGCCTTCCTCGACCGGGCCAACCTCGGATTCGCGAAGGCCGCCTGGCAGGCCGACACCGGGATCTCGGATGCTGCCTACGCGCTCGGCGCCGGGATCTTCTTCCTCGGCTACGCGGTGTTCGAAGTGCCCTCGAACCTGATCATGCGCAAGGTCGGGGCCAAGATCTGGCTCGCGCGCATCATGGTCTCGTGGGGCATCGTCTCCGCGCTCATGATGTTCGCCACCAACGAGTGGATCTTCTACATCCTGCGCGTGCTGCTCGGCATCACCGAAGCGGGCTTCTTCCCCGGCGTCATCCTGTTCCTCACCTACTGGATCCCGCTCAAGTTCCGCGCCCGCGTGAACGGCCTGTTCTACTTCGGCGCACCGCTCGCCTTCATCTTCGGCGGACCGCTGTCGGGAATGCTGCTCGACCTCGACGGCAAGGTCGGCCTCCACGGCTGGCAGCTCATGTTCCTGGTGACCGGCATCCTCACGGTGATCATCGGCATCGTCGCGTTCTTCTACCTCGACAACGGCCCGAAGGACGCGAAGTGGCTGAGCGAGGGCGAGCGCTCGACGCTCCTGGCCGCACTCGAAGCGGAGGACTCGGCGAAGGAGAACCACTCGCCGCGGGGCGCCCTGCGCGCACTCGCCAACCCGGTGGTGCTGTACTTCGCCGCGATCTACCTCACGATCCAGATGAGCGTCTACGGGGTGACCTTCTATCTGCCCACCCAGATCGCCACGATCGTCGGCAAGCCCGTCGGGCTCGAGGTCGGCCTGCTGACGGCCGTGCCGTGGACCTTCGCGCTGATCGTCACCTTCGTGCTCTCCCGACTCGCGGACAGCACGGGTCAGCGCCGCCTGATCGCCACGTGCGCGCTCGCCGCGGCCGGCGTCGGCATCGTGCTCTCCGCCGTCATCCAGGATCCGCTGATCGCCCTGGCCGCGCTCAGCGTCGGTGCGGCGGGGTTCATCTCGGTGCAGCCGGTGTTCTGGACGCTGCCGACGTCGTTCCTGCTGGGAGCGGCGGCCGCGAGCGGCATCGCGCTCATCAACTCGCTCGGCAGCCTCGGCGGCTTCCTCGCGCCGGTCCTGAAGAACTGGGCGGACGCCACGTTCGGCGACAGCGCGGGACTCATCATCCTGGCCGCGATCGCCCTGGTCGGCGCCGGCCTCATCGCCCTCAGCAAGGTCGTCAGCCCCACTGTCCGCGAGACGGACGGCGTCGGACTCGCCACGACCACGACCGCCGGCCAGCGCTGACCGCGCCCGGCAGATCAAGGAGACATACGCCCATGCGCGAGCTCGTCCTCACCGAGATCGGACGCCTCGACGTCCGTGAAGCCCCGATTCCGCAGCCCGGCCCCGGCGAGGCACTCATCCGGGTGGCCGCGACCGGGATCTGCGGATCCGACGTGCACGGCTACACCGGCGAGAACGGACGCCGGTTCCCCGGGCAGGTGATGGGGCACGAGTCGAGCGGGACGATCGCCGCGCTCGGCACCGGTGTCGACGAGCTCGCGGTCGGCACGGCGGTGACGTTCAACCCCGTCGTCGTGCCCGCCGAGGATGCCGCAGCGTTCGCGGGACGGGAGCAGCACCACCCCGGCAAGCATGTGATCGGTGTGGCGAAGGAGATCCCCGCCGCGTTCGCGGACTACGTCGTCGTCCCGGCGCGCAATGTCGTCGCGCTGCCCGACGGCCTGCCGATCGAACTGGGTGCGCTGATCGAGCCGCTCGCCGTGGCGGTGCACGCCGTACGCCGACTCCCCGCCGGGAGCCTCGGACGCGTGCTCGTGATCGGCGGCGGTCCGATCGGCCAGTCCATCGTGATCGCCCTGCGCGACGCGGGCGCCGCGACGATCATCGTGAGCGAGATGGATGCCGCACGCCGCGAGCTCGTGCGGCGGCTCGGCGCCGAGACGATCGATCCGGCGGACGGTCCGGTCGCGGACCAGCTCCGTGCCGGCGGCGGGCTCGCCGACGCGGCGCTCGACGCGGTGGGGATCACCCCGACGCTGCGGGACGCGTTCACCAGCACCACGCTCGGAGCCCCGATCTGCCTGGTCGGGATGGGGGCTCCGCAGGTGACCATCGACGCGTTCCTGGTCAGCACCGAGGAGCGATCGCTCATCGGCAGCTTCACCTACGGATCCGACGACTTCGCCGATGCCACCGAGATCATCGGCGCCGACCCCGACGTCTACGGCGCGCTGATCAGCCGCGAGATCGACGTCGCCGATGCAGACGCCGCCTTCTCCGCCCTCGCGGCGGGCGACGGCACCCCGGGCAAGGTCCTTGTCCGATTCGACCGAGAGGAAGAGACACGATGACCGGCACCCCCACCATCCGCGAGGTCCGCGCGTACACCGTGCGCGGCGGCGGAGCGGACTACCACGACCAGGGCGCCGAGCACTGGATCGACGATCACATCGCGACGCCGATGAGCGTGTACCCCGAGTACCGGCAGTCGCGGCAGAGCTTCGGCATCAACGTGCTCGGCACCCTGGTGGTCGAGATCGAGGCCAGCGACGGCACGGTCGGATTCTCGGTGACGACCGCCGGCGAGATCGGCGCATTCATCGTCGAGAAGCACCTGGCGCGTTTCCTCGAAGGCCGCAAGATCACCGACATCGAGCGCATCTGGGATCAGATGTACAAGTCGACGCTGTACTACGGGCGACGCGGTGTGGTGCTGAACGCCATCAGCGGTGTCGACCTCGCGCTCTACGACCTGCTCGGTCGCGTGCGACAGGTGCCCGTCTTCGAGCTCCTGGGCGGCCCGGTGCGCGACGAGCTGCAGTTCTACGCGACCGGTGCGCGCCCCGACCGCGCGAAGGAGCTCGGCTTCATCGGCGGCAAGATGCCCCTGCACCACGGCCCCGCCGAGGGCGAGGAGGGGATGCGGAAGAACATCGAGCTGCTCGCCGACATGCGCGAGAAGGTCGGCGACGACTTCTGGCTCATGCTGGACTGCTGGATGTCGCTCGACGTCGAGTACGCGACGCGCCTCGCCCACGCCGCCGCCGAGCACGGGCTGAAGTGGATCGAGGAGGCGCTCATCCCCGACGACTACTGGGGATACGCCGAGCTGCGCAAGCGCGCACCCTCCACCGTGCTCGTCACGACCGGCGAGCACGAGGCGACGCGATGGGGATTCCGGCAGCTGCTCGAGACCGGCGTCGACCTGATCCAGCCCGACGTGGGCTGGTGCGGCGGCATCACCGAGCTGTTGAAGATCTCGGCGCTCGCGGACGCGCACGGCACCATGGTCGTTCCGCACGGATCGTCGGTGTACTCGTACCACTTCGTCGTGACGCGCACGAACAGCCCGTTCGCGGAGTTCCTCATGATGCACCCGACCGCCGAGGAGGTCGTGCCGATGTTCTCGCCGATGCTCGTGGGCGAGCCCGTGCCGGTCAACGGCCGACTCAAGGTGCCGGAGACTCCCGGCTTCGGCGTCGAGCTCTCCGACGCCATCGACAAGCACCGCCCCTACACGCACTGACCCTGGAGACACGACACATGGAATTCCTCCGACTCGGCGCGGCCGGCGCCGAACGACCGGCCGTGCGCCACGACGGTCGTATCCACGATCTGACGCCGCTCACCGGCGACATCGACGGCGCGTTCCTCGCCCGCGACGGGATCACCCGCACGCGGGAGGCGCTCGCGGCCGGCACGCTCCCCCTGCTCGACGGCGCCGAGGCACTGCGCGTCGGTGCACCGATCGCGCGGCCGATGGCGGTGCTGTGCATCGGACAGAACTACGCCGCGCACGCCGCGGAATCCGGCGATGCCCCGCCCACGGTGCCGATCCTCTTCCACAAGCACCCGAACACGATCGTCGGTCCGTTCGACGACGTGCTGATCCCGCCGGGAGCCGAGAAGGTGGACTGGGAGGTCGAGCTCGGCGTCGTGATCGGCACCACCGCCCGCTACCTCGCGAGCCCGGAGGAGGCGCTCGCACACGTGGCCGGATACGTCGTCTCGCACGACGTCTCCGAACGGGCGTTCCAGGTGGAGCGGTCCGGTGGGCAGTGGTCGAAGGGCAAGAACGCCGAGACCTTCAACCCGCTCGGACCTGCACTCATCCCCGCCGATGAAGTCGATCCCCAGGCGCTGCGGCTCTGGTCGACGGTGAACGGCGAGGGCCGTCAGGACTCGAACACCGCCGACATGATCTTCACCGTGGCGCAGATCGTGCACCACCTGTCGCAGTACCTCGTGCTCGAACCGGGCGACCTCATCAACACCGGCACCCCGCAGGGAGTCGCGCTCTCCGGACGCTTCCCCTACCTGCGCGCCGGCGACGTGGTCGAGATCGGCATCGACGGACTCGGGAGCCAGCGACAGCGCCTGGTCGACGCGCGACGCTGAGTCGCACTTTGGCCAACGCCCGTGTGCCAGGTAGGCTTGCCCTCACCTGCTCTCGGGCGGGTTCGGGACTGTAGTTCAATGGTAGAACTTCTGCTTCCCAAGCAGATAGCGCGGGTTCGATTCCCGTCAGTCCCTCCACATATGACGTCCAGAGTGGGAGCGCCCTACTCCCGCGCGAAGGCGGCCTGCGCTTCGAGTTCGAGGTCGAGGTACTGCTCCTCACTCACGTCGACGGCCACGCCGCGGATCGTTCCGCCTGTGAAGGTGAAGGGTGACCGGTAGGAGCGGCTCACCGAGTCGGCGCTGTCGTATCCGATGCACAGGCCGTCACCGCACAACGTGAACTTTCCGACTTGGGCGCGCATCGGTCCGGTCGCGACCGCCTGGTCGTCGACGTAGAGGGTCGTGGTGCCGACGGACTCTTTGTACTCGCCTGCCCCCTCGCGGATGAACTCCATGCCGACGGAGTGCTTTCCCGAGGTGAGCTTCTCCGAGACGAACGTCTGTTCCGGCTGGATGCCGAGGAAGTTGTAGACGTAGTGCAGTCTTCCGTCCTGGATGAACAGGGCGTGTCCGCCGAAGCGCGATCCGTGGGCGAAGATCACGCCCTCGGCGTCGTCTTCGATGTCGACGTCCGCGATGATCTTGAATGACCGACCCCGCACGTTCACGGCGACGCCCTCGGGGACCGACCCGCTGTCGGGGTAGTAGATGTAGCGGTGGCGTGGGGGCTCGGACGAGGGGCGCTCGATGGTGAGTTGCTCCATCGCGGTGCGGTCGTCGATGGGGAGCCCGTAATTGACTTCGGCTTCTTCGAACCAGGCATCGACGAGTTCTCTGACCTTCTCGGGGTGGTCCGCGGCGACGTTCTTCGATTCCGAACGGTCTTCGTCGACATGGTAGAGCTCCCACTCATCCTCGTCGAAGTGGCCGTGTCCGGTGATCGGGGCGTGCGTGGCAGCGACCTTCCACCCGTCTTGCCACAGCCCTCTGGTGCCGATCATGTTGTAGTACTGGCGCTTCTTCCGGGTGGGCGCGTCGGGGGCGGCGTCGAACGAATACCGCATGGAGACGCCGGGCAGCGGCTCCTGCTCGACCCCCCGATACTCCTCGGGCATCTCGAGGCCCGCCACGTCAAGGATCGTGGGCACGATGTCGGTGACATGGTGGTACTGGTGGCGGATCTCGCCCCTGGCTTTGATGCCTGCAGGCCAGTGGATGATCATCGGATCGCAGGTGCCGCCGGAGTACTGGCTGTAGCGCTTGAACATCGGGAACGGGGTGGAGAATGCTGCCGCCCAGCCCGTCGGGTAGTGGTTGTAGGCCTCGGGGCCGCCGAGGTCGTCGATACGGGTGAGGTTCTCTGCGAGATCGTCGGGGTAGTTGTTGAAGAACTTGTTCTCGTTCACGGAACCGTCGGACGACCCCTCTCCGGATGCGCCGTTGTCGGCGCAATAGAAGATGATCGTGTCGTCGAGCTGGCCGGTCTCCTCGAGGTAGTCGACGATCCGCCCGATCTGCGCGTCGGTGTATTCGCTGAATCCGGCGAAGACCTCTGCCATACGGCGGAACAGCTTCTTCTCATCCTCGCTGAGCGTGTCCCAGGGCTTGACGTGGTCGGCAGCGTTCGCCTGAGCTTCCGGCATCGGATTGAACGGCGTCAGCTCGGTGTCCGCGGGCATGATGCCGCGGTCGATCATGCGGCCGAGCACCCACTCGCGATAGGCGTCGTATCCCTCGTCGAAAGCGCCCTTGTACTTGTCGATGTACTCCTGCGGCGCCTGATGCGGCGCATGGTTCGCCCCGGGGCAGAACCACATGTACCAGGGCTTGGTCGGATTGGTCGCCTGCTGGCCGCGCAGCATCTGCAACGCCTGATCCGCGAGGTCCTTGGAGAGGTGATACCCCTCTTCCGGCGTGTACGGCTGCTCGATGAAGTGGTTGTCCTCGGCGAGGTCGGGGTACCACTGGTTCGTCTCTCCGCCGAGGAAGCCGTAGAACCTGTCGTAGCCCATCTGCAACGGCCACTGCCTGCGGCTGCCGCCGGCGGCGTTGTCCTGCTCCGGCACGTTGTGGTCCTTACCCAGCCAGAACGTCGAGTAGCCGTTGTCCTGCAGGATGTGCGCCATCGGTGCACAGTCATCCGGAATCCGCCCCGAGTTGCCGGGGAAACCGTTCGTCGACTCCATCAGTGAAGCGATGCTGTTGCGCGTGTGGTTGCGCCCCGTGAGGAACACGGAACGAGTCGGTGAGCACAGCGCGGTGGTGTGCCACTGCGTGTAGGTGAGGCCGTTCGCGGCAAGCCGGTCGAGCGTGGGCATGTTGATCCGGCCACCGTAGGGCGACCACGATGCCATCCCGGTGTCGTCGTAGAGGATCACGAGCACATTCGGAGCATTCTCCGGTGCGGCCGGCAGGAGGTACGGCTCCCAGTCCGGTACCGAGTCCCGCACATCGAGCGCGATCTTGCCGTTGAAGTCCTCAGCCACACCGATACCCCCGTTTCGAGGTGGGGCGGTGAGCCCGCCACCACGGGCGACGCTAGCCACAGCGGGCGCAGCGTCGGAAGGTCACATCACCCCGATGGGGTGACCCGAAGATCTCCGTCAGATCTTGATCGGGAAGGTGAGCAGCGTCGCGATTCCTCCGATGACGATGACCCCACTCAAACCGAGGAACACCCAGCGCCTCCACGGGACCGCCTGATGCTGAGAGATCGCGGCGAAGAACAGGACCAGGGCGAAGAGGACCGTGAGCAGGGAGTAGTCGTCGCCGCGCTGATTGTTGGCGAGGGCCTCGTCGAATTTCGCATCGGCGCGGGCGCTCAGATCTTCGGACTCGACCGCGCCGGGTGGCACGTACTCGTCCATCACGAAGGGACCGCGGGCGGTGCGCCCTTCGGCTGTCCACGCGTCGAACGCGACCGCGAACTCTTCGGTGAAGCGTTCTTCGATGAACCGCACCAGGTCGTCACGCCCCTCTTCGTCGGCGAGCACCCATTCGGTGTAGAGCGTGAGGTCGTACTGACGTGCGGCCTGAGCCGTCGACTGTGCCGAGGCTGCTTGGACTCGCGCACTCGATGCCTGGCTGAAGGCGATGGACATCTCGCCGCCCCACTTCGAGGCCTCGAATCCGCACCACGCTGTCAGGACCGCGGTCACCGAGAGCAGAACGACGGTGATGATGTCGAGAACCCGGGTCGTGCGGACCGGTTCATCCGAGGCTTCCGTCTGCATGGCCTTGATCTTCGGCCAAGCGCTGCGGAGGCGAAAGCGGTTGCTCACCCCGGCGGGGTGAACGCCCGACGAGGTGTCTCCGTCAGAACAGGGTCACGGTGCGGGAACTCGTCGATCCGTCGGTGGGCGAACCCGTGGCCTGGACGGAAACCGAGATGCCCGAATGCAGCGGGGTCGAGCCGAGGACACCGAAGCTGACATTGGTCACGCCTTGCCCGGCGAGCGACCCGGCGAAGGCCAACGTGTAGGAGACGGTGCCATCGCCGTTGTCACTCGCGCCGACCGATGTCCACGTCGGATCGGTCGCAGGGAGTGCCCCGACGACGGGACTGCTTCCGCCTGCATTGGCGATGATGGCGGGCTGCACCGCACCGACATCGACGGAGGCGAAGGTCACCACGACGATGCCGCTGGTGACCGGCTCCACAGGGAGTGTGGACGCCTGAGTGTCGTCGTTGCGCAGCTGGATCGACGCACCGTAGTACTGGGGATTCACCCACGTGCCGCCGAGCATCGACTCGATCACGAACCGGCCGCGCGCGTCCGTCGATGCCGCGGCGAGCGGCGTCGCCGCCGCGATCGCGATCACAGGGACAGACCACACTGCTCCCGTCAGGAGGGCACGACGCGGCACACCGTGCGGTCTGTCCTGACCTGCTGCTTCATTGCCCATAGTCTCGCCAACCTTCCCGATGCGTCTGATCGTGGTGAAGTTGTGTCGGCCCTGCGGGAGAGGTCGTGCTCGGCCCGCGCGGACGCGTGTCAGCGATTATAGGACTGTGTCCCCGCGGTCACCAGGAACGGGTGAGGGGGCACACGTGAGCGCCGTGGTCCGTGCGTAGCGTGCACGTATGGACGAGAGAGAATCCGGGCTGAGCGCGGGCCGAGAGCGCGGACGGCGAGCTCCGCGGCTTCAGCTCGTGCTCCCCGCGAAGCCGCTGCTCTCCGGCTTCTCCGTCGCGGTGGGCGTCCTCCTCGCCATCGCGCTGGCCGCCACCGTCGCCGGTGTCTCGACGGTTCTCATCTCCATCTTCCTCGGCATGTTCCTGGCCCTGGGCCTCGATCCCGCCGTGCGTGCCCTCGAACGTCGAGGGTTGAGCCGCGGGGCGGGCGTCACCATCGTCGCTGTCATCTTCCTCGGAGTCGTCGCGGCGATCCTGCTCATCCTCGTCCCGGCAACGGTCCGTCAGGTCTCCGCGGCGATCGAGGCCGCCCCAGAGACCATCGCCGCCGTGCAGCAGAGCGGCTGGTACCTCACACTCGAGGCGAATCTCGGCGTCGACCTCTCCGCCCTCATCGCCGACGGCCTGCGGTCGCTCACCACGCTCTCCTCCTTCCTCGCGATCTCCGGAGGAGTGCTGAAAGCGGGATTCGGGGTGATCGGCGCGATCTCGAGCTTCATCATGGTCGTCGTGCTCACCCTGTACTTCATCTCCTCCCTGCAGAGCATTCGAGGGGCGATCGCGAATCTCATCCCGCTGTATCGGCGAGACCGCTTCGTCGCTCTCCTGGACGAGATCACGCAGTCGGTCGGGGCGGTCGTCGCGGGCGGCGTCACGCTGTCGGCCATCAACGCGCTCGTGGTGTTCGTGATCCAACTCGCCGTCGGCTCCTCCGTGCCCGCGGTCATGGCCATCGTCGCCTTTTTCGTCACCCTGGTCCCGATGATCGGCTCCCTCGTGTTCCTGGTCATCGGCGGCGTCGCGACGCTGCTCGTCAGCCCGACGGCAGCGTTGGTCTTCGTGGTGTGCTACCTCGTCTACATCCAGGTGGAGGCGTACGTCGTCACGCCACGCATCATGGGCAAGGCAGCGGCGGTGCCCGGAGTGCTGGTGATCATCGGGGCGATGATCGGCGCCACACTCCTGGGACTGCTCGGGGCACTCGTCGCCATCCCGCTGACGGCGTCGATTCTGATCATCATCCGGAAAGTATGGATTCCGCGCCAGAATCGTCAGACCGAGCCGCCCAGCGAGTGACCTCGCGTCGAGGATCGTTTGCACGATCTGACCGGAGCGCCGCAGCCCGACGGCGTGTGGGACGCAGATGCACTGCGCCCCACACGCCGACTCGGCATCAGCGGAGGCGACTCCTGCGGCGATGCCGCAGGAGTGCGGCACCGGTGAGAACGGTCAGGACACCGGCCGCCAGCAGCAGCCACGGCTCGGCACCGGTGTTCGCCAGACCGCCCGGCAATCCGCTGCCGTCGCCGCCCGGATCCACGGCCGCACCGCCACCGGTACCCCCGGTTCCGCCACCGACACCACCCCCGCCGTCTCGCGCGGTGACCGTCAGCGGCGCCGACAGCTCGGTGCCATCCGCTCGCAGCACGACGAGCGTGTGCGCCCCGACCGGCGTGGCCGCGGGAATCGTCACCTGCTGACGGAAGTCTCCGTTCGCGTCGGCCGTCGCCGCCCCCAGCGAGACGGGATCCGACCTGAGTTCGAGCTTCACATCAGCCCCGGGCTCGAACCCGGTACCCGAGACGGTGACCGTGCCACCGGCCTTCACCGTCTTGCTGCTGAGCGTGATCGCCGCCTCCTCGACAGGATCGGGCACCTGCCACATGGTGGGCGTGAGCGGCGTGACCGTGATGTCCTCGATGGTGGCCGCGCCACCGCGAGACCAGGCGGAGACAGCCGTGGCCCCCGCCTCGGGGAACACCTGATCGGTGATCGACAGCATCCCGTCGCCGGTGAACAGCTCGACCGACGCCCGATCCAGATAGATCTCGAGCGTGACGGTGCCGTCCTCATCGAGCGCGAGCGGAGCGTCCGAGATCGACGGGAACGACGGGTGGAAGCCCACGTTGCCGGAGTTCGTCCGGTCGACGAAGAGCCTGCCGGATCGGGTGTCGTAGCCGATCTGCGTTCCCTTCTTCCCGTCGGAGAACACCGTGATCCCCGCCGCATCCGCATCGCCCGGGCGCAGCGTCACGTCGAGCTTCGCCACCTCGGCGGCCAGCCCGAGTGCCGTGTCACCATCGACCGCGACATCGCTGAGGGTCTTGGCCGCCTTCGTGTCGAGCTGCCCGTCGATCTGCGAGACCACCTGCTGGCGCAGACGCGGCCCCTCGGCCGTGTCGGTGAGCACGACCTCTCGCGGCAGGCTCATCGAGCCGCGCCACGTCGAGGTCGGGATGTCACCGGCGTAGTCCCAGTTGTTCATCCAGCCCTGCATGATCCGGGATCCGGACGGCGTGCCGAAGTACGACACCGCGGCGTAGTAGTCGCGTCCCCAGTCGAGCCAGTCGTAGCCCTCGAGCGCGGTCGGGACCGGTGCATCCGAGAAGGTCACCTGGTCGAACAGGAGGTGCCCCCACCCCTGCCGGTTGTTGTCGACGGCGCGGATCGTCGCCTGCGTGCCCCGGAACTCCTCGACGTCCCACGACGCCCAGTCGAGGTTCTCGCTGTTCGAGCCGGTGGCGCTGCGCACCACGTCGCCGCCGACGATCAGGTTCACGCTCGTCTCGTTCGACCGCTTCCTCGATTCCTCGTCGCCGATCACGAGCTGGTCGAAGGTCAGATGCCCCCACCCGCCCGTCGCCTCGTCGCGGATGCGCAGCTGCGCATCGCGACCCTCGAACTCGGCCACGTCCCACGAGACCCAGTCGAGCTCACCGCCGTCGCGTCCGGTCGCGGTGCGCACCGCCTCACCGTCGACGACCAGCTCCGCCTGGAGCGTTCCGTCGTCCCGGCGACCGCCGCCGATCAGGAACGACGCGTAGTCGCCGTCGATCGTGAACGTCGGCGAGGTCATCGTGCCGACGTTCGCGTCGCCGCTCGGGCCGCCCTCGAAGGTGTTCACGCGCTTCTCGCCCAGGTAGTACTCCCCGCCCTGGGTCGCGGGGTTCCGCGCCGGATCGACGGCGAGGTCGCCCGTGAGCTCCCAGCCCGTGCTCTGCAGCGTCTCCCCTTCGGGCAGTTCGAAGTCGAAGATCGTGCGCCCCTTGGGTGGCTCATTGCCGATCTGGCCACCCGGCACATGAGGATGCTTGCCCCCGCCGACGAGCAGGTTGATGTAGTCGTCCTCGACGGTGAACTCGGGCGATTCCAGGGTGCCGATCGCCCAGTCGTGGTCGAGGAAACTGTTGGCGAGCCCCTCCCCGACGAAGCCCGTGACCGGGCTCTGGCCCTCCAAGGCACCCGCGGCCGGCACACTTCCCCACGGCCCGTTCGCCCAGTTGCCGGGCTCGTTGGAGACGGTCCAGCCGTCGTAGTCACCGTCGTCGAAGCCCGCGAACGTCGTGCCCGCCGGCAGCTCCCCCGGACCGTCGGTGGTCTCGGAGGTGAAGGTCACGCCGTCGAAATCGCCGACGAAGTACTGCCCTCCGCTCCCGCCGTTGACCGCACCGGGGTTGAGATTGACCACCATGACCCACTTGGTGTTCTCGGGGTCGCCGTCGACCGGCAGCTCGAACAGGTCGGGACATTCCCAGATGCCGGCCGTCGAGTTCGCGGGTCCGAAGTCGGACAGGTGCTCCCACGACTTGAGGTCGGTGCTCTTGTACAGGACCACCTTGTGGTCGAGCGCTTCGACCGTCGTCATGACCCAGTACGAACCGGCCGGCCCGTCGTACCAGAACACCTTCGGGTCGCGGAAGTTCGCCGAGTTCCGATCCAGCACGGGGTTGCCGTCGTACTTGGTCCAGGTCTGTCCGTCGTCGAGGCTGTACGCGAGCGACTGGGCCTGGAGCCCCGCGTGCTCCGGGTGCTTGGCCGTGTACGCGGAGGTGTAGATCGCGACGAGCGGCTTCGATCCGGCCGGGCCGAAGCCGGCGGAGTTGTCCTCGTCGACGACGATCGACCCCGAGAAGATGTCCTCGATGGAGTCGCCGTCCTCATCGAACGTCTGCCCGATCGCCAGCGGCTGCTCCTCCCAGTGCAGCAGATCCGACGAGGTGGCGTGCCCCCAGCTCATGTTCCCCCACCGCGTTCCGGCCGGATTGTGCTGGTAGAAGAGGTGATACGTCCCGTCGACGTAGACCATGCCGTTCGGATCGTTCATCCAGTTCTTCTCGGGCGTGAAGTGGATCAGCGGACGGTACTGCTCCTCCCCCGGCTGAGGTTCGGCGGCCGCCGCGGGGAGCACGCAGCCGAGGGCCAGCATCGCGCTCACCGCCCCGCCGATGATGATGCTTCCGGGCATGCGGGACTGCGTCCGACGCGGACGTCTGGGATCAGGCAACGGTTCGCTCTCCTTCGTGCGATCAGAGGATTGACATCGATGTCAACCGTTGATGCAGGAGCTTAGGGGGTTGCCGCCGGGAGACGCAACAGCGATCAGGAGGTCGACTGCGGAGCGATCTCGCCGCTTCCTCGCGGGATCAGCGCGACCGGGACGACGGTCTTCACCGGGGCGTCGTCGTCGTCACCGAGGAGCGCGAACAGCCTCTCGGCCGCGAGAGTTCCCATGCGCTGTGGGTCTTGCGCGACCACGGTCACACCCGGATCCATGAGGTCGGCGAGCGCGACGTCGTCGAAGCCGACGAGGGCGGTCGACCGGGAGAGACCGGCGGCGCGGAGCGCGTGCACAGCTCCGATCGTGATGAGGTTCTGTGCGCTGAAGACCGCGGTGGGCGGGGCGTCCGACGCGAGGAGATCGGCGAGCGCGGCCTGCGCATCCTCCGCATCGCGCAGGCCCGTGACGATCAGTTCCTCCGCCACCGGCACGCCGGCCTCGGCGAGCGCATCGAAGTAGCCCTGCCGTCGCTCGCGGGCGGTGATGAGGTCGAGCCGGTCGGTGAGCAGCGCGATGCGCCGATGCCCGTGCGCGAGCAGATGCGCGGTCGCGGCGGCCGCCCCCGCGCGGTTGTCGCTGGCGACGCTGTCGACCTCGGGCTCGACCGGCTCACGGTCGACGTAGACGACGGGAAGGCCACGCTCGCGGAGCAGGGGCAGATACTCGGGGTGATCGCTGGCCGTGGTGAGGATCAGCCCGTCGACACGGCGCTGGAGGAATGCCCGCACGGCCTCCGACTCCCGCCCGGCATCGTCATCCATGCTCGAGGCGAAGACGGCGACGCCGCGGGCGGATGCGATGTCTTCGACGGCACGATGGATGGCGCCGGCGAACGGGTTGTCCACGCTTCCGACCAGGAGCCCCAGGGTGCGGGTGCGCCCATCGGCGCGGCGCAGACTCCCCGCCTGCAGGTCGAGCTGATAGTCGAGTTCGCGAACCGCGTTCCACACCCGTTCCGCCGTGGCCTCGGTCACGTTCGGCTCGTCGTTGATCACGCGGGACACCGTCTTGACGCCGACGCCTGCGAGCGCGGCGACGTGCTTCATCGTCGCGCGGGGCCGGTGTGCCGGAGTTGTCGACATCGATGTCACGCTTGAGTCTCATTTCCTGAAGGGTGACTTGACTCTACTTGAGCGATCGACTAGAACTGCCCTTGACATCGTTGTCAACCGGGCGACGACGGCCGAGAGGAACTCAATGACGAAGCACACCCCACGATTCACCCGCGCCGTTCTGGCCGCGGTCTCGGTGTCGGCAGGTCTTGCGCTGACGCTGACCGGCTGCTCCGGCGGCACGAACGCCGGCGGCGGCGGTTCCGATGACGACACGATCGGCGTCTCGCTCATCGTGAAGACCAACTCCAACCCGTTCTTCGTGGCGATGCAGGACGGCGCCAAGGCCGCGGCCGAGAAGGACGGCGTCTCGCTCACCCTCGCCGCCGGCAAGGAGGACGGCGATGAGGACACCCAGATCCAGGCCATCGAGGCGGCGATCTCCAAGGGCGACAAGGGCATCCTGATCACCCCCAACGGCCCGGCCGTGCTCGACGCGATCGACAAGGCCCGCGACGCGGGGATCTTCGTGATCGCCCTCGACACCGCACCCGACCCCGCCGACGCCGTGGACATCACGTTCGCGACCGACAACTTCCTCGCCGGCCAGTACATCGGCCAGTGGACCGCGGCGACGCTCGACGGTGAAGACGCCGTGATCGGAATGATCGACCTGTTCGACGACAAGGCCGTGAGCGTGGACTACAACCGCGATCAGGGCTTCCTCGACGGCATGGGCATCGAGCTCGGCGACGACCAGGTCAACGGCGACGAGGAATCCGACGGCTCGTACAGCGGCGGCAAGGGCGGCTCGTACACGCTCGTCGGCAACGAGGCGTCGCAGGGCGCCGAAGACGGCGGGCGCACCGCGATGGAGAACCTCCTCGCCAAGAACTCCGACATCAACGTCGTCTACACGATCAACGAGCCGGCCGCCTACGGCGCCTACCAGGCCCTCGAAGCCGCGGGCAAGAGCAAGGACGACGTCCTGATCGTCTCGATCGACGGCGGCTGTGCCGGCGTCGGTCAGGTCGAAGACGGGATCATCGACGCGACGAGCCAGCAGTACCCGGTGAAGATGGCCGAGCTCGGCGTCCAGGCGATCGTCGACCTCGTCAACGACGGCACGAAGCCTGCGAACTCCGAGGGCCTCGACTTCTTCAACACCGGCGTCGAGCTCGTGACCGACCAGCCCGTCGACGGCGTGAAGTCGATCGACACCGCCGAAGCCTCCGGCATCTGCTGGGGCGGCGAGTAAGCAGTACTCCTGCGGATGCCGCGGGCCGCACACCGGCCCGCGGCATCCCCGGAACGACCTACGGAAGTGACATCGTGACGCAAACAGCCCCCACATCCTCTCTGGATCTCGCCGCCGAGTTCCTCGACCACCGCACGCCGGTGGATCGCGTCCGCGGCGTCCTGCACCGGTACCCGGCGATCAGTCCCGCCGTCGTGCTCGTCATCGCGGTCATCGTGTTCGGCGCGATCAACCCCCGCTTCTTCGCCGCGGCGAACCTCTCCCTCGTGCTCGACCAGGTCTCGGTCGTCGGCACCGTCGCCATCGCGCAGACGCTCATCATCCTCACCGCGGGCATCGACCTCTCCGTGGGCGCCCTGATGATCGGCACCTCGATGGTCATGGCGCAGACCGCCGCGAACAACGGCCTCCCCGCGCCCATCGCCCTGCTCGCCGGGCTCATCGCCGCTCTCGCCGCGGGAGCCCTGAACGGTCTGCTCGTCACCCGCGTGAAGCTGCCTCCGTTCATCGCGACGCTCGGTACGTTCAACGTCTTCATCGCCCTGACCCTGCTCTACAGCGGCGGCCAGACGATCCGGAAGTCGGACATGCCCGAGCTGCTCACCTGGACAGCCACCGCGCTGCCGATCGGCGACGTCCGCCTCACCGTGGGCGTGCTGATCATGCTCGCGCTGTACGCCCTCGTCGCGTACATCCTCGGCCGCACCGCCTGGGGTCGCCACGTGTACGCCGTCGGGGACGACGCGGATGCCGCGCGCCTCGCCGGCATCTCGACCAAGAAGGTGCTGTTCAGCGTCTACATCGCGGCCGGGGCCATCCTCGCCGTCGCCGCCTGGATCCAGATCGGCCGATCGGGAGCAGCCAGCCCGAACGCCGGCGCCGACCTCAACCTCGACTCCATCACGGCCGTCGTGATCGGCGGGACCTCGCTGTTCGGCGGCCGCGGCATCATCTGGGGCACCCTGCTGGGCGCCATCATCGTCGGCGTCTTCCGCAACGGCCTCTTCCTCGCCGGCGTCGACGGTCTCTACCAGACCCTCGCGATCGGCATCCTCGTCATCGTCGCGGTCGCCATCGACCAGTGGATCCGAAAGGTACGCAAATGAGCCAGACAGCGGAAACCCTCTCACCGGCACCGACACCCACGGGCGTTCCCGTGCTCGAGGCCAAGCGCCTCGTGAAGACGTTCGGCCGCGTGGTCGGTCTCGACGGCGTGAGCCTGCAGCTGCACGCCGGGGAAGTCCTCGCGATCATCGGCGACAACGGCGCCGGCAAGTCGACGCTGATCAAGTGCCTCACCGGCGCGTACATCCCCGACGAGGGACAGCTGCTCCTCGACGGGCAGCCGGTGCAGTTCAAGGGGCCGCAGGATGCGCGCAACGCCGGGATCGAGACGGTCTATCAGAACCTCGCCGTCTCCCCCGCACTCGACGTCGCCGCCAACCTGTACCTCGGGCGCGAGCGCCGCAAGCCCGGCATACTCGGCTCCGTCTTCCGCGCGCTCGACACCGCCGGCATGCGCAAGGACGCCCGCGACCAGGTGCTGAAGCTCGGGATCTCGACGCTGCAGGACGTGACCGTCTCGGTCGAGAACCTCTCCGGCGGCCAGCGTCAGGCCGTGGCCGTGGCGCGAGCGGCCGCCTTCGGCTCGAAGGTGGTCATCCTCGACGAGCCGACCGCGGCCCTGGGCGTGCGCGAATCGAACCAGGTGCTCGAGCTGATCGAGAACCTGCGAGGCAACGGCGTGCCCGTCATCCTCATCTCCCACAACATGCCGCATGTGTTCCAGGTCGCCGACCGCATCCACATCCAGCGCCTCGGCAAGAAGGCGGCGACCATCACGCCGCAGTCGCACAGCATGACGGATGCCGTGGCCATCATGACGGGAGCAGCCCAGGCATGAGCGACAGCCAGGTCGTCCTCTCCGCCGAGTTCACGGCGCTGCCCGCCGCGGCCGACGAGGTCGGCGCCCTGATCCAGGAGTACGCGGAGACCGTGCGGGCCGAACCCGGCAACGAGACCTTCGAGGTCTATCGCAGAGCCGAGGACCCGCACCGTTTCGTCGTCTTCGAGCGTTATCGGGACCGGGAGGCGTTCGACGCGCACCTCGGCGCGGAGGCCGGGCGCGCGTTCAACGCCGCGCTCGTGCCGAGGATCGTGGAACCGCAGAGCATCCTCTCCTTCCTGACGCCCACCGGGCGTTCATGAGCCGTCACGTCCTCGTCATCGGAGAAGCTCTCGTCGATGTCGTCCATCGCGGAGAGGGGCGCATCGACGAGAGCCCGGGCGGGAGTCCTGCCAACGTCGCGCTCGCGCTCGGTCGCCTCGGCGACACCGCGCACTTCCTGACCCAGCTCGGAGACGATCCGCACGGCCAGCAGGTGCGCGAGTGGCTGACGAAGGCGGGAGTCCGGGTCACCTCTTCGGCGACGACGCGGACGGCGACGGCGACCGCGCACCTCGACGATTCCGGTTCGGCTCGCTACGAGTTCGACATCTCCTGGTCCCTGGATGAGGCCGCGCCGGCTGGCAGCGACGATCTCGGGATCGTGCACACCGGCTCCATCGCCGCCCTGATGGCACCGGGGGCCGCGGTCGTGCGCGCGCACCTCGCGGAGATGCGGGAGACATCGCTGATCACGTACGACCCCAATGTGCGACCGGCGCTCCTCCCCGACCATCGTCGGGCCGTCGCCGACGTGGAGAGCTTCGTGGGCCTCGCCGACCTCGTGAAAGCCAGCGACGAGGATCTCGCGTGGCTGTATCCCGGCATCGACCTCCTCGACGTGGCCCGGTCATGGCTGCAGCAGGGGCCGTCCGTGATCGTGGTCACGAAGGGCGCGAGCGGAGCTTTCGCCGTGACCCGCGACGGCGTGACGCATGTCCCCGGCCGGCAGGTGGAGGTCGTGGACACGGTCGGGGCGGGTGACACCTTCATGAGCGCGCTCATCCACGGCCTCCTCGATCTCGGCCTCGATTCCGCGGACTCGCGCGAGACTCTGCGGGGCATCGATACCCGCGCCGTCGCCGAGCTGCTGCGTTTCAGCGCTCGCGCGGCAGCGGTCACCGTCTCCCGGCCGGGCGCGGATCCGCCCCTGCTCGGCGAGCTCGCCACGCTGGCGCCGGGCTGACCCGGGAGGTCGTCCGGGTCAGGCTCGACGAAGTCGGTCAGGCCGCTCGAGGATGCCGGTGAGGGTGGCGAGGAACTTCGCTGCGAGGGCACCGTCGATGATCCGATGATCCGCGGTGAGGGTGTACGTGAGCAGTCGGCGAGCGACAGCGGCGCCGTCGACGAGCGCGACGCGCTCGGTCACCGCGCCGACCGCGAGCACTGCCCCCTGCGGCGGGATGATCAGCGCGGTGAAGTGCCCGACGCCGAACATCCCGAGGTTGCTGATGGTGAAGGTGCCATCGCTCAGGTCGGAGAGCTGGAGCTTGCGCTCCTTCGCCCGCGCAGCGAGGTCACGGGTCCGGCGGGAGATCTCGGTGACCGAGTCGTGGTCGACGTCGTGCAGCACCGGGATCATCAGCCCCGAGGGCGCGTCCACGGCGACACCGATATTGATGCGGTCATGAAGGAGCACCTGTCCGCGGCCCTCGTCCGAGTAGCTGGCGTTGATCTCGGGATGATCTGCGAGGGCCAGCGCTACGGCGCGCACGAGGAAGGCGTTCACGGAGAGCCTCTGCCCGGTGGGGGTCAGCTCCTGGTTGAACTCTTCTCGCAGGCTCAACAGCGCATCGACATCCGCCGTGGCGGTCACGGTGAAGCTGGGTATCGCCGCGCTCTCGGTGACGGTTCGCGCGATGGCGCGACGCATCGGGTCGAACGCGACAGCGCGCGTGCCGCGCCGGTCGGCCGAGGTGGTGTCGATCATCGTGTGCCTCCTGCATGTTCGGTCGGGCGTCTTCGCGGTGTCGAGCACCCCTACCCCCTATGGGTATAGGCTACACCGCGACCCGGACATCCCGGCGAGCTTCCAGGAGGAACGACCATGTCCACATCCAGACCCCTGTCACCCGCGAAGCGGTGGCTCGGCCTCGTGCTGATCGCCACCGCGCAATTCGTCGTGATCATGGACACGTCGATCATCGGCGTCGCCCTGCCCGACATCCAGAGGGATCTCGGCTTCACCCCCGAGTCGCTCTCGTGGGTGTTCAACGCCTACGTCGTCGCCTTCGGTGGACTGCTGCTGCTGGGCGGCCGCCTCTCCGACGCCTTCGGCGCGCGCAAGATCTTCGTGCTCGGCTGGCTCGTCCTGATCGTCGGCTCGATCATGGCCGGAGCCGCCGGCACCGTCGGCGTCGAGATCGCCGGACGCGCCATCCAGGGCGCCGGATCCGCGATGATCGCCCCCGCAGCCCTGACCCTGCTCATGATGCTGTTCGGCGGAACCTCCGACCTCCCCAAGGCGTTCGCCGTCTACGGAGCGGCCGCACCCATCGGCGGCACGGCCGGTGTCTTCCTCGGCGGAGTCCTGACCGAGTACGTGAGCTGGCCGTGGGTGTTCTACGTCACCGTGCCGATCGCGCTCCTGGTGCTCGCCTTCACCGGCACCGCCCTCCCCCGCACCGTCCGCAAGGCATCGGGCTCGATCGACATCGGCGGAGCCGTCACGGTCACCCTCGGACTCGCGGCCGTCGTCTACGCCGTCGTCAACGCGCCGGAGATCGGCTGGCTCACCTGGTCCACGCTGGGGATGCTGGCGGCCGGAATCGTCCTGCTGCTGATCTTCTTCCTCATCCAGGCCCGCAGCCGCAACCCGCTGCTGCGCCTCGGCCTGCTGCGCGCCCCGCTGCTCGGTGCCGCGAACGTCGCCCAGCTGATGCTCGGCGCCGCCTGGGTGTCGATGTGGTTCTTCCTGAACCTCTACCTGCAGCAGGTGCTCGGTGCGAGCGCGTTCGCCGCCGGAGCCGCACTGCTGCCGATGACCGGACTGGTCGTGCTCGTCATGATCGCCCTGGCACCGCGGCTTCAGGAGCGGTTCGGCGCCAAGGCGCTGATCGTCAGCGGACTGCTCCTGCTGGCCGGCGGACTGGCGTGGCTCGCCTTCATCCGACCGGACGGCACCTACGCCGTCGACGTGCTGCCCGCCTCGCTGCTCGCCGCTCTCGGCATGTCGCTGGCGTTCGTCCCCTCGCTCGGCACCGCCATCAACGCGGCGCCTCCGGCGGAGACCGGCGTCGCCTCCGGGCTGGTCAGCACCAGCTATCAGATCGGATCCGCGCTCGGCCTCGCCGCGCTCACAGCGATCGTGTACGGCATCGCCGGGCACGACTCCACCACGGTCGAGCTCACCCAGGGATACTCCGCCGCCTTCATCGGCGCGGCGATCCTCGCCCTACTGGGAGCGATCATCACGGCGATCGCCATGAGGAAGCCTCGCGCCTCCGCCTTCGTCTCCGAGGAGTCGGTATCGGCCTGATCCCCGACTCTCCGACGACGACCAGTGACCCCTGACCCGTAAGGAAAGAACCATGTCCACCCTGAAAGTACTCATCGCCTACGACGGCTCACCCAACGCGCAGAGCGCGATGCACACCGTCGCCGGACTCTTCCCCGGCGCGACCGCGGTGCTGTTCTACGCCCGTCAACCGTTGGAAGGCTTCGCGGCGCATCTTGAGGGCCATCCGGCCCTCGAGAGCCTGCAGGGCCTCGACGCCGCGGCACTCGACGTGTCGGAGAAGATCGCCACCGACGGTGCGCAGCTGGCTCGCGACCTCGGACTGCAGGCGGAGCCGCTCATCTCGTCGACGATGGCCACCGCCTCCGAAGCGATCGTGGATGCCGCCGAGGAGCTCGACGTCGACCTGATCGTGCTCGGCTCCCGAGGGCTGCGCGGAATCAAGGCGACGCTGCTGGGGAGCACCTCGGCGAACGTGCTCCACCACGCCACGCGCCCCACGCTCGTGATCCCTTCGGATGACGTGGCGGAAGCGCGTCGCCGCACGCGCAGCACGACGCCTGCGTCGTAGGGCACCGTCCACGACCGCCGACCCGGCCGGGTCCGCACGACGGATCCGGCCGGTTGAGGAATACCCCTCATGGGTATACCGTTGTCACTAATACCCGGTACGGGTACTGAACGAGAAAGAGGATACGCGATGAGCACGAACGAATTCCAGGTGACCGGGATGACCTGCGGCCACTGCGAGATGTCGATCCGCGAAGAGGTCGCCGAGATCCCGGGCGTCGAAGACATCCAGGTGAGTGCGCAGACGGGCGTGCTCCTCGTCACCGGTTCCGACTCCGTCGACGACGCGCAGATCTTGGCCGCCGTCGCCGAGGCCGGGTACTCGGCGGTGCGGAAGGCATGAACGCCGGGGCGCGGCTCGCCCTGTACGGGGCGGGGGTGGTGGTGGCATTCGGCGCGGCATTCGGCCTCGCCCAGGCCATCATCCCCCCGAGCGTTGTCAGTGAGTGGACGAAAGGTACGGAGATGGAAGAGCACGGAGCACACGGCGCAGCCGCGACCACGGAGGATGCGGCGAGCGCGGCGGCGGACACCCTGAAGGGACTCTCGCTGAGCCTCGAAGGATACGCACTGTCTCCGGTCGAGGCACCGGCGGGGGCGGACGAGCCCGGCGAGCTGAGCTTTCAGATCCGCGACGCGCACGGCACCCCGGTCACGGAGTACACGACCGCGCACGACAAGGACCTGCACCTGATCGTGGTGCGCTCAGACGGAAGTCAGTTCCGGCACGTGCACCCCACACTGGACGAGGCCACGGGCACGTGGTCGCTGCCGTGGGAATGGGACGCCGCCGGCACCTACCGCGTCTTCGCCGACTTCACGCCGGCCGGCCCGGACGCCCCGTCGCTCACCCTCACGCAGACCGTGCAGGTCGCCGGCGAGTTCACGCCCGTCACCCCCGAGCCGACTCAGGTCGCCCAGGTCGCGGGCTACACCGTGACGCTCGACGGGGCGCTCGAAGCCGGATCGGCGAGCGACCTGACCTTCACCCTCACGAAGGACGGCGCTCCCGTGACCGGCCTGGAGCCGTATCTCGGCGCGTTCGGCCACCTGGTCGCGCTGCGCGAGGGCGACCTCGCCTATTTGCACGTGCATGCCGCGGGTGACGAGCCGAAGGCCGGGGAGACCTCCGGTCCGGAGATCGCGTTCGCCGCCGAGGCCCCGACCGCGGGCCGCTACCTGCTGTACCTGGACTTCCAGGTCGACGGCACGGTGCACACCGCCGAGTTCGTGCTCGATGCCACCCCGGCAGGGGACGCACCGGCATCCGACGACGATTCGCACGACGACGGCCACTGAGCCTCGCACGACGCCCGGCCGCCGGCCATCCGCCGCGGCCCCGAGCAACAGTCAGAGCAGAAAGAGAAGGACATGAGCACATCAGCACCCTCGAGCGTGGGGTCCGGCGTCGAGTTGGAGATCGGCGGGATGACCTGCGCCTCCTGCGCGATGCGGATCGAGAAGAAGCTGAACAAGCTCGAGGGCGTCGTCGCGACCGTCAACTACGCGACGGAGAAGGCGAAGGTCACCGTTCCCGACGGCTACGACCCCGCATTGCTGATCGCCGAGGTGGAGAAGACCGGCTACTCGGCCGCACTCCCCGCCCCGAAGGGCAAACGCGCCGACACCGGGTCGACCGGTGACGCCGAGGGCGAGGATCCGGAGCTGCGCTCGCTGCGCAACCGGCTGATCGGCTCCGTCGTGCTGACGGTGCCCGTGATCGCGATGGCGATGATCCCCGCGCTGCAGTTCATGTACTGGCAGTGGGCCTCTCTCGCTCTGGCCGCACCCGTGATCATCTGGGCGGCCTGGCCGTTCCACAAGGCCGCGTGGACGAACCTCCGCCACGGCGCCGCGACGATGGACACGCTCATCTCGATGGGCACCTCGGCCGCGTTCCTGTGGTCGCTGTACGCGCTGTTCTTCGGAACCGCGGGCACGCCGGGCATGACGCACCCCTTCGAGTTCGCGCTGGCTCCCTCCGACGGAGCGGCCAACATCTACCTCGAGGTGGGTGCCGGGGTGACGATGTTCATCCTCGCCGGGCGCTACTTCGAGAAGCGCTCCAAGAAGCAGGCCGGTGCCGCCCTGCGCGCTCTCCTCGAACTCGGAGCGAAGGAAGTGGCTGTCCTGCGCGGCGGCGCCGAGACGAAGATCCCCGTCGAAGACCTCCAGGTCGGCGACGAGTTCATCGTGCGACCGGGTGAGAAGATCGCCACCGACGGCATCGTCGTCTCCGGGACGTCGGCCGTGGATGCATCCATGCTCACGGGCGAGGCCGTGCCGGTCGAAGTGGCCGAGGGCGACTCCGTCACCGGCGCCACGACGAACGTCGGCGGTCGACTCGTGGTGCGGGCCACCCGCATCGGCTCGGACACGCAGCTGGCGCAGATGGCGCAGCTCGTCGAAGACGCGCAGACCGGGAAGGCCGAGGTGCAGCGGCTCGCCGACCGCATCTCCGGCGTGTTCGTCCCGATCGTGATCGTGATCGCGGTCGTGGCGCTCGGCGGCTGGCTCGGCGCCGGATTCCCGGTGACCGCGGCGTTCACGGCGGCCGTCGCCGTGCTCGTGATCGCCTGCCCGTGCGCGCTCGGTCTCGCCACCCCCACCGCGCTGCTGGTCGGCACCGGACGCGGCGCGCAGATGGGTGTGCTCATCAAGGGCCCGGAGGTTCTGGAGTCCACGCGCAAGATCGACACCGTCGTGCTGGACAAGACCGGAACGGTCACGACCGGCAGGATGACCCTCGTCGACGTGTTCGTCGAGGCGGGCACGGATCGCGCCGAACTGCTGCGGCTCGCGGGCGCACTGGAGGATGCGTCCGAACACCCCATCGCGCAGGCCATCGCCAAGGGCGCCACTCAGGAGGTCGGCGCACTGTCGACGCCCGAGGACTTCGCGAACATCGAGGGCAAGGGCGTGCAGGGCGTCGTCGACGGCCACGCCGTGCTGGTCGGCCGCGACTCGCTCCTCGCCGAGTGGTCGCAGAAGCTGAGCCGCGAGCTCGCGTCGACCAAGGCGCGGGCCGAGGGCGAGGGCAAGACCGTCGTCGCGGTCGGCTGGGACGGTCAGGCACGCGGCATCCTCGTGGTGGCCGACACCGTCAAGCCCAGCAGCGCCGAGGCGATCGCCCAGTTCAAGGCGATCGGCCTGACCCCGATCCTGCTCACCGGCGACAACGAGGCGGTCGCCCGTCAGATCGCCGCCGAGGTGGGCATCGAAGAGGTCATCGCCGAGGTCCTCCCGAAGGACAAGGTCGACGTCGTCACCCGACTGCAGCGCGAGGGGAAGACGGTCGCGATGATCGGCGACGGCGTCAACGACGCCCCTGCCCTCGCTCAGGCCGACCTCGGTCTCGCGATGGGCACCGGAGCGGACGTCGCGATCGAAGCATCCGACATCACCCTGGTGCGCGGAGACCTGCGCAGCGCCGTCGACGCGATCCGACTGTCGCGCAAGACCCTCGGAACCATCAAGACCAACCTGTTCTGGGCCTTCGCCTACAACGTCGCGGCGATCCCCGTCGCGGCGCTCGGGATGCTGAACCCGATGCTCGCCGGTGCGGCGATGGCGCTCTCGAGCGTCTTCGTCGTCGGCAACAGCCTGCGCCTGCGCGGCTTCAAGAGCATCGCCAAGCCCTGACGCCCCTTCCCCCACCACCGACCCCCACCGAAGAATGAGAGAGGAATCACCCGCATGACGAACGACACCGAGGCGACCGCCAGCTGTTGCAGTATCAGTGCCCCGAACCCCGCCGCCGCAGGAAACGGACGCGCGAACCTGCTGGCCGGCGGTGCGAGTGACGACCTGACGACCTGCCCGGTCATGGTCGGCAACCCGGTCAGCAAGAAGGCCGCAGAGGCGGCGGGCCTCTTCCGCGATCACGAGGGCGAGCGGTACTACTTCTGCTGCGCCGGATGCGGCCCGGCCTTCGACTCCGATCCCGCCAAGTACGCCGCCCACATGGCCTGAGAGAGGATGACCCCATGACCGATCCGCACGCGCACCACCACTCGCCCGCGCACTCGCTGGACGCCCCGGAGGCTGCGCACGAGAACCACGACAGCCACGAGAACCACGGCGGCCACGAGAGCCCTGGCGATCACGAGGGTCACGGCGGGCACGCAGGGCACGGCGACCATGTCGGACAGTTCCGGCGCCTGTTCTGGATCAACCTGGTCATCGCGGTTCCCGTCGTGGCGTTCTCGCCGATGTTCGCGATGATCTTCGGCTACGAGGTCCCCGGGTGGGCGCGGTTCATCGCGCCGGTGCTGGGCACGGTCATGTACGTCTGGGGCGGCTGGCCCTTCCTCACCGGCGCCGTCAGCGAGCTCAAGTCGCGCAAGCCGGGCATGATGCTCCTCATCGGCCTCGCCATCACGGTGGCGTTCCTCGCCTCGTGGGGTGCGACACTGGGGCTCCTCCATCACGAGCTCGAGTTCTGGTGGGAGCTCGCGCTCCTCATCGTCATCATGCTGCTCGGTCACTGGATCGAGATGCGCTCGCTCGCGCAGACCACGTCGGCACTCGACTCACTCGCCGCCCTGCTGCCGGATGAGGCCGAGCGCGTCGAGGGCGACACCGTCGTCACCGTCTCCCCCGCGGATCTCGTCGTCGGAGATGTCGTGGTCGTCCGTCCCGGCGGAAGCATCCCGGCCGACGGCCGCATCATCGACGGCACCGCGGCCATGGACGAGTCGATGGTCACCGGCGAATCCCGTCCGGTCACCCGGGCCACCGGAGACACCGTCACGGCGGGAACCGTCGCCACCGACTCCGGTCTGCGCGTCGAGATCACGGCCACCGGGGACGACACCGCTCTGGCCGGCATCCAGCGACTGGTCACCGAGGCGCAGAACTCCTCCTCGCGCGCTCAGCGCATCGCCGACCGCGCCGCCGCGCTGCTGTTCTGGTTCGCGCTGCTCTCAGCCGCCCTCACCGCCGTGGTCTGGACCCTGGTCGGGAACCCGGATGCCGCCGTGGTGCGCAGCATCACCGTGCTCGTCATCGCCTGCCCACACGCACTGGGCCTCGCGATCCCGCTGGTCGTGTCGATCGCCACCGAGCGCGCGGCCCGCGGAGGCGTCCTCATCAAGGACCGCCTCGCGCTGGAGAGCATGCGCACGGTCGATGCCGTGCTCTTCGACAAGACCGGCACGCTCACCAAGGGAGCACCCACGGTGACGGCCGTCGAGCCGACCGGCGACATCGACGCCGACCGGCTGCTGCTCCTCGCCGCATCCGCCGAGGCCGACAGCGAGCATCCGCTCGCCCGCGCGATCGTGCGCGCCGCCCAGGAGAAGGGCATGACTCTCGCGAAGGCATCGGGCTTCACCTCGTCGCCCGCGGTCGGCGTGACGGCGTCGGTCGACGGCCGCGAGGTCCGCGTCGGCGGCCCGAAGCTCCTCGACGAGGTCGGCGGGCACGAGATCCCGGCCGCCGACGAGTGGCGGGACGAGGGCGCCATCATCCTGCACGTCGTGGTCGACGGCCAGGTCGTGGGCGGACTGAAGCTCGCCGACGAGGTGCGGCCGGAATCGCAGCAGGCGGTGGACGCCCTGCACCGGCTCGGCGTCGAGGTCGTCATGATCACCGGCGATGCCCAGGCCGTCGCCGAGTCGGTCGCCGCCGAGCTCGGCATCGACCGAGTCTTCGCCGGCGTGCGACCGGAGGACAAGTCGAGGAAGGTCGCCGAGCTGCAGGCCGAGGGCAAGAAGGTCGCGATGGTCGGTGACGGCGTCAACGACGCTCCCGCCCTCGCCCAGGCCGACGTGGGCATCGCGATCGGCGCGGGAACGGATGTCGCCATCGCCTCGGCCGGCGTGATCCTCGCGAGCTCCGACCCGCGGTCGGTGGTCTCCGTGATCGAGCTGTCCCGAGCCGCGTACCGGAAGATGAAGCAGAACCTGTGGTGGGCGGCCGGCTACAACCTGCTCTCGGTTCCGCTCGCCGCCGGCGTCTTGGCGCCGATCGGATTCGTCCTGCCCATGTCGGTCGGGGCTATCCTGATGTCCCTGTCGACCGTCGTCGTCGCGCTGAACGCCCAGCTGCTCAGACGCATCGACATCACCCCCGAAGCGAGCACGCGCGCCGTCCTCGGCCGCTGAGACCCGATCATGCGACGAAGGAAGCAGAGATGACCCCCGAAGCGACGGCCGACGAACACACCCACGGCTACATCACCGACAAGACCAAGTACCTGAACCGGATGCGCCGGATCGAGGGTCAGGCCCGCGGGATCACGAAGATGGTCGACGACGAGAAGTACTGCATCGACATCCTCACCCAGATCAGCGCGCTCACGAGCGCACTGCAGGCGGTGGCGGTCGGCCTTCTCGACGACCACCTCAAGCACTGCGTCGTGGACGCGGCCCGCATGGGCGGCGACGACGCCGACGCGAAGATCAAGGAAGCGTCGGACGCGATCGCGCGGCTCGTGCGGTCCTGAGCCGGACGGGGGCGACGCCGCCGGCCCGCGTCGGCGCCGCAGAATCGCCGGCACCGACGCGGACCCGGGTGTCAGACCGCCGGCACGACCTTCAAGTCGACGGCGAGCGAGTTCGCGAAGCTGATCGTGAGGATCCGGTGCGTTCGGTTCCCGAGGTACGACCGATCCATGGGCGCGTACTTCGCTTCGCGGTCCACACCCCAGTCGATGATGAACCTCATGCCGCCTCGAGTGACCGTGATCCCTCGGGTGACCGTGATGGTCTCCTGTCCGTACGGCGCCGGCGTGCCGTTGGCGAAGACCACCTGATCGTCGGTGCCGATGATGAGCGGGATGCGCTCGCGTGACGCTCCCGGCGTCGTCAGCGCACGCCTGATCCCATCCGGGCGATGGGTCACATCCGTGGTGACGGCGCCGTCCGCGGTCACGTACCTGGTGGTGAAGGTACCCGTGTATCCGGTCAGGGCATCCGCCGGGATCACAGTGCCCGATGCGCTGGACCCGGCATGATGCGTCGCCGTCACCGGACCCCGCGATGAAGCCGTCCCGACCGTGTCGGCGACGGTCGTCCAGTCATCCGGACCCGTGCTGTTCACGGTGAGGGCGAGCATCCCCGCGACGGGGTGCCAGAACGCGTTCGTCCCCATCCGCTGGAGCGAGTTCTGCCGCACGCCGTAGAGGCCGGCGGTGTAGTAGCCGGGGCGGCGGACGAACACATACTGCTGATCGAGGGTGCCCTTGCGCAGCTCGGTGAACGTGCTCTCCGCCCGATACCGCAGCGCGGCGACCTGGGCGTCGCGCTGCGCCGCGGGCACCCCGATCGGCGCCTGCGGGACATGCATGTGCAGCCGTGGCGACGAATCCTGCTTCGGTCTCGGGGACACGGGTGCCGAGGACGAGCCCCACGCGTTTCGCGCCTGCGTCTTCTCCTCCGCGCTCGCGTAGAAGGCACGCAGCGCGGGCACGTGCGGCAGCAGCGTCCGCGCGAGGGCGCTGCGATCCAGATCGTCCACGGGGGTGGTGACGAACGTCGCGACGATGTTGCGCGCACTCGTCCCGGAGAGGATGAAGCCTTCGTTCCGCCCGGGTTCCATGACGACTACGTACCCCCACCACGCGGCGAACCGCTCCGCCAGCTGGATGATCGACGGGTCAGGCAGCCGCTTGTAGAGGGCGCCGAGATCGGGCAGCATCACGTCGAAGTTGTATCCGGCATCCGGCGCGACGGGTTCGTGGAAGAACCCGGCCGGAGCCTGGCCGTCCTTCAGGATGATCTGCAGCCGGTTCGGAACGGAGGCGCTCACCGCGGGCTCGCCGAGGATGTGCGCCGCCTCGACCACTCCGGAGAGGCCGGCGACCACCTGATTGGCGAACTGCACCGGTCGATTCCAATGCGGACGCGAGGTGTCCACGAGCCAGGCCGAGCTCTTGCGGATGGCGTCGCGGATCTGCAGACGGCGGTCGTGGAGCTCGCCCGCGGCGCGAAGGTCCCGGAGGACCGCGGAGAGCGCCACGGTTCCGAATCCGGTCGGCGACAGGTGATGCTCGGTCGGCGAGTACTCCGGGTACGAGCCGTCGGCGTGCTGCAGCGAGAGGTAGTGGCTGAGCGCCGCGTCGAGCCGTCCGAGGAGAGCGGGGTCACGGTAGTACGGGTTCCACGGGCGGTCGTTGGCATAGAACCACGAGAGCGTCGCGACATGCTCCATGATGCGGGTGTTGTAGGGCTGGTTCGGAGTGCGCCACCAGCCGTCCTCCATCCATCCGTAGTTCGGCGCGACGTCCCGGACGCTGTTGGCGAGCGGGGCGACGATCATCAGGTAGGCGGCCAGCACCTGCTCGTTCGGGGCGAACTGGGAGCGCACCGGCTGCCCGGCGGGGAGCGGCGCGACGAGCGGCAACACCGTGCCGGCCGATGTCGCCAGCGCGGGCGACGCCCCCGCGTTCCCTATGGCGAGCAGTGCCGCGGCGGCGCTCGCACCGACCAGGAAGTTCCTTCGGCTGAGCGCCGGCAGCATCTGCGGGCGGGCCTCATCCTCATGCATCATCTCGACTCCTTCGTCTCTGACCGGGGCATGGTGAGTGGCGACGACGCCCGGTCCGCGTCGTCGCTGTGGGGGAAGTCAGCTCATCCCTTGAGCCCCGTCTGAGCGAGGCCCTGAACGAACTGCTTCTGCGCGATGAGGAACACCACGAGGATCGGGACGACGGTGAGAGACGCTGCGCCGAGCTGCGTGTTCCACATCTGCTCGCCGTAGAAGTCCTGATAGCGGGTGATCGCGAGTCCGAGGGTGAACTTCTCCGGTGTGCGCAGGAAGATGAGCGCCTCGAAGTACATGTTGAACGAGCGCAGGAACGCCATGATCCCGACGGCGGCGATCGCCGGCGTCGCCAACGGGAGGGCGATGCGGAAGAACACCCCGGCCCGTGTGACGCCGTCCAGCCGGGCCGCTTCCTCGTAGTCCTTGGGGAAGCTGAGGAAGTGCTGCCGGAAGATGAACACGGAGACGACCGCGGTCGGCCCGAAGATCGGGAGGATGATGAGCGGCCAGTGGGTGTCGTTGAGCCCCATGGCGTTCACCGCCGTGAAGATCGGGATGATCGTCACCTCGGTCGGCACCATCATCGCCGCGAGCAGCAGGGTGAAGGCCGCGTTGCGCAGCGGGAACCGGATCCGCGCGAAGGCGTAGCCGGCCATCGCCGAGAGCAGGATCGACGACACGGTGACGATCGCCGCGATGTACATCGAGTTCCCGTACTGCTGCAGGAACGGCTGGGCGGTGAACACCTGCACGAAGCCGTCGAGGGTCCACTCCCTGGGCAGCAGCGTCGGCGGCTGGAGGAAGATCTCGTTCGCGGGCTTGAAGGACGAGAAGAACATCCACAGGGTCGGATACAGGAACGGCACCGACACCACGACGAGCAGGACGTAGAGCACGACGGTGTTGATCCTGGAGCGGCTGCGGGCCGCCTTCGACGTCTCAGACCTCATCGTGCACCCACTTGCGTCGCGTGGTCCACTGCAGCATCGTCAGGGCCAGGATGATGGCGAACAGCACGACACCGATCGCGCTGGCGTAGCCGAACTGCTGGCTGACGAAAGCGGTGCGGTAGAGGAGGAACGGCAGGACGTTGGTCGAATCCCCCGGACCACCTCCGGTGAGCAGCTGCACGGGTGCGAAGACTTCGAGTGAGCCGATCGTGGTGAGGATGCCGGTGAGCAGGATCGTCGGAGCGATCATCGGCACGGTGATGGCCCAGAACGACCGCCACGGCGTCGCACCATCGAGCTGCGCCGCTTCGCGGATCTCCTCCGGCACGCTCTGCAGCGCGGCGAGGAAGAGCACCATGTTCATACCGACTCCCTTGAAGACCTGCACCACGACGAGCGAGATCAGGGAGGTGGAGGGATCAGCCAGCCAGTTGGGCCCGTCGATCCCGAGCATCCGGAGCGCTCCGTTGATGCCGCCATCCGGGGCGAGGAGGAACCCCCAGGTCACCGACCAGGCGACGACCGACACCACGACGGGCGAGAAGAAGATCGTGCGGAACCCGGTGATGCCCTTCATCCGCCGATTGAGGAGCACGGCGAGGCTGATGGCGATCACGAGGTTCAGGATGAGGACGCCGGCACTGAACAGCAGGCTCGCGACGACAGAGGCCGAGAAGGTCGGGTCCGCGAAGAGACGCGAGTAGTTGTCGAGCCCGATGAACTCCATGCCGCCGGTGAGCGGACGCCACTCGTTGAAGCTGTACCAGATGACGAAGAGGAAGGGGACGACACCGAGGACGATGACGCCGAGGACCTGGGGCGCGACGAAGGCCACGCCGAGCCAGCGATCCCCGTCAGGACGGGGACGCCGGCTCGGCAGGGCTCTTCGATCGTTCGCCGCGACGGTGCGTGCGGTCACGCGGTCAGCCCTTGAGCGTCGGCGAGATCTGCTCGCAGATGCCGGTGACCGCGGTCTCGACGTCGCCGCCCGACCACACCGGGTCGAGACCCGCACGGACCTTGTCGGAGAACTGGGAGAGCACCGGGTGCTGCGGCTTGACCGAGGCGTCGGGGACCACGTCGATGATCGCCGACTGGATCTCTTCGGGCGAGAGCTTCGGCGCTGCCTGCGAGAGCGTCTCCACGTTGAGCAGGGACTCACGGGGCGGCGGGAAGAACTGCGCGAGGAGCTCGGCGTTCGTGGGGTTGGTCAGGTAGGCGAGGAAGCCTGCCGCCTGATCCTGGTTCTCACTGCGCTCGAGGACGCTCACGCCCGCCTGGCCGACGATCGGGTGGTACCCCTCCGGCCCCGCGGGCAGCGGGAGGAACGACCACTCGAAGCTGTCGTCGAGGCTCCCCGACTGGCTGAGCTGAGCGACGCTGAAGGCGACGTCACCGCTCGCGAATGCAGCGGGCGCCGCGTTGCCGGAGACGGCAGGGATCGCTCCCCTGTCGATCTGGTCCTGGTACCACGTGAGGTACTCGATCATCTCGGGAGAGGCGAACTCGCAGGTCGTGCCGTCTTCGGACCACGGCGCGGCGCCCCATGCGTTCCCGAGCATGGTCACGGCACTCCAGTTCGTCGGGTTGAACGTGGGCACGTTCAGCCCTGTCGCTCCCGTCTCGCCGTTCACCGCCGCAGCGATGTCCGCGACCGTGTCCCACGTGTAGTCGGGAGTGCCGACGAGCGACTCGACATCCGGCTGGCCCGCGGCCGCGACGAGGTCATCGTTGACGTAGAGCGCGAAGGGGGAGTTCGAGAACGGATACGCGTAGACGCCTCCGTCGTCGTCCTGCCACGGCGCGAGCGCGGCCGGGAGGATGTCGTCGAGGTCGTAGCCGTCGGTGCCCTCCAGGGTTTCGCGCACGTCGTGCAGGATCCCGGAGTCGACGAACTCGGGACCGCTCGCCTCCGGGATCCAGGCGAGATCGGGAACGTCGCCGCCGGCGATCTGCGTCGTCAGCCCGGCGACGTAGTCCGGGTTTGTGACGGGTTCGAAAGTGATCGACGAGACTTCGTCGCCGTGCTCTTCGACGTAGGCATCGCCGATCTCCTGCAGCAGCGCCAGGTGACCTTCGTTGGAGGACCAGAGCGCCATTGTCAGGTCGACGGGGCCTGAGGCGCCGCTGTCGGTACCGGCGCAGGCGCTGAGGGACACCGCCAGAACTCCGGTGAGCGCGATGGCAGCCCCTCGGGATCGGGTAGCTCGCATGAAGTACTCCTTCGGACTCATTGACGCGCCTCGTAGCGCGCTGAAAGAAAAAGTACCAGAACTATCGAGAATATCAAGCAGTATTTTCGATAGCTTGCAGAGGTGCCGTCGATCCCCGCACGACGAGTTCCGTCGCCAGGTCGGTATGGAAGGCCGGCGGTGTCGTGCCGAGCAGCAGCTTGTGGGCGACCTCCACCGCGTAGGAGCCCATCGCCTCGGAGGGCTGTCGGATGGTCGTCAGCTGCGGGGCCGTCATCCGCGCGACGAGCTGGTCGTCGAACCCGATGACGCTGAGCTCATCCGGGACGGACACCCCGGCGCGGCGCGCGGCCTCGAGGACTCCAGCGGCCTGCGCGTCGCTCGCCGCGAAGATCGCCGTCACGCGACCCGGTCGACCCAGAAGAGTCTCCGCCGCCTGCAGGCCAGATTCGTAGGTGAAGTCGCCCTCTTCGATGATGTCGTCCCCGGGTTCGATCCCGGCCGAGGCGAGAGCGGCGAGATGTCCGTGCTTGCGAGCGATCGACGCCTGCGTGTCGGAGACTCCGCCGAGGAACCCGATGCGCCGATGCCCGAGCGAGAGCAGATGCTGCGTCGCTGCCATCCCCCCTGCGAAGTTCGTGGCGCCCACGGAATACGAGTCGTTGTCCGGCAGCTGGTAGGTGTCGACCTCGACGAGGGGGACGCCGTTCTTCGCGAGCTTCGCCCGCTCCTGCGTCCTCAACCGCGACTTCAGCGCGATGACCGCGGTCGGACCGTTGCGCTTGGTCCGCTCGATCCAGCCGGCGGCGGGCGCCCCATCCGGAAGGTCGAGCAGCACGAGCTCGAGCCCGGCCTCGTGCGCCGCACGCATGGTGCCGCGCAGGATCTCGACCGTCAGCGGGGACGACATGCTCGAACTCGCGAGCACGACCACCACCGTCGCCAGATCACTCCGCGAGCGCTGCTTCGGCGACAGGTACTGCTTGTCGCGGAGCACCGACTCCACCCGCACGCGAGTGTCGGCAGCGACGTCGGGCGCCCCGTTCACGACCTTCGAGACGGTGGAGATCGAGACCCCCGCCTCACCCGCCACCTCGGCAAGCGATGGTCGACGCTCCTTCGCGCGCATGGGCACCCCTTCACTCAGTCAGCGTTCTGGAATTCTATGGCGAACCCGTCTCCTCTAGAGATTTTACTTGGACATGTTCGAGAAAATTACCTAGAGTTCTCGGGAAAGAAAGGTGTTCTTCCGTGACACGACAGCAGGCCGACCTTCTCATCATCGGCGGTGGCGTCGGCGGCGTCTCCGCCGCCCTCGCCGCTCTGCGCCGCGGCAGATCGGTCATCATGACCGAGCAGACCCCCTGGCTGGGGGGCCAGCTGACGAGTCAGCTCGTACCCAGCGACGAGCACCGACGCATCGAGGCGACGGGTCGTAACCGCAGCTACGCCCAGTTCCGCGACCTCGTCCGGGATCACTACCGGACGTACTACCCGCTCACCGCCGCCGCGAGAGCCGACCGGCATCTCAACCCGGGCGCGGCCTGGGTGAGCCCGCTCAGCGTCGAGCCGAAGGTCATCCTCGCGGTGATCCACGACCTCCTCCGGCCGTACGAGGCCTCCGGCCGACTCGCTCTGATGCTCGAGACCACGCCTGTCGCCGTCCACACCGACGGTGACCGCATCGCCGCGGTGACCGTGCGCGACCGCGAGGGCGTCTCGCGCGAGCTGTCCGCGCCGTTCGTGCTGGATGCGACCGAGCTCGGTGATCTCCTGGAGCTCGGCGGAGTGGAATACGTCACCGGCCGCGAGGCTCGAGGCGAGACCGGGGAGCCCAGTGCGCCGGAGGCCGGTGACCCGCTCGACATGCAGAGCGTCACCTGGTGCTTCGCGGTCGAACACCTCGCCGGTCAGGATCACACGATCGATCGCCCCGACGACTACGACACCTTCCGCGAGTGGCGGCCGCCGCAGCTCGACGGCGAGAAGATGCTCGGATTCCGACGCGCCGCGCACGACGGCTCCATCGCCCGCGAGTACACACTGCGGGTGAACGACGACGATGACCCCTTCGCCATCGACGTCGACCACCGCAACATGGACGGCGCCCCGGAACTGTGGAACTACCGCCGCATCGCCGCACGGCGCCAGTTCGAGGACGGCGCCTACGAGAGCGACATCGTCATCGTGAACTGGCCGATGAACGACTACGTCGGGGGCCCGCTCTTCGGCGTCGACGACGCCGCCGTCCACTGGGATCGCTCCAAGGCGTTGAGTCGGTCGCTGCTCTACTGGCTGCAGACGGAGGCTCCTCGACCCGATGGCGGTGTCGGCTGGCCGGGGCTCCGCCTCGCACCACAGGTCACGGGGACGCCCGACGGGTTCGCGATGATGCCCTACTTCCGCGAATCCCGTCGCATCCGGGCCGAGCGGACGATCCTCGAGCAGGACTTCGACCGCGATCTCCGCGACGGAAGGGGCGCCGAGCGCTATCCCGACACCGTGGGGGTCGGCCACTACTACTGGATCGACCGGCACGCCACGACCGGCGGCAGCGCCGGTGGCGGCGGGCTCCCGGAGCCGTTCGAGATCCCGCTCGGCGCCCTTCTGCCGCAGCGCGTGCGCAATCTCCTCCCCGCAGCCAAGAACATCGGCACGACGCACATCTCGAACGGCAGCTACCGGCTGCAGCCCGTCGAATGGTCCATCGGCGAGGCCGTGGGGGCCCTCGCCTCGTACTGTCTCGACCACGGTGTCGAGCCGTCGACGGTGCGCGCGGATGCCCGGCACCTGGACGACTTCCAGCGCGACCTCGAGCGCGGAGGCGTGCAGCTGCGGTGGGACCCCGCTCTTCGCTGGTAGACCGCCGTCGACGCATCAGGCCTCGGTCGGCGCAGGACCGGTCGAGGCCCTGATCTGCAGCATCGGTGTCGCCTCCTGGTAGACGGCCGGCTCCGCACCGTCGATGACGTCGAGCAGGCGTCGGGCGGCCTCTGCGCCGAGGGCGACCACATCGTGGCTGAGCGCCGTCAACCCCGGCGTCACGAGTCGGCAGAGAAGCGAGTCGTCCCACGCGATGATCGACACATCGCCGGGAACGGACAGTCCCCGCTGATGCGCCGTGGTCAGGGCGGCGACAGCCATGATGTCGTTGTCGAAGATCAACCCCGTCGGCGGGCGCGGCGACGAGAGCACGGCGCGCGTGGCGACCGCACCGGCATCCTCCGAGAGGTCGCTGCGGACGATGTCATGGTCGAGCCCGCACGCACGGGCGGCCTGATCGAACGCGTCGTCGCGGATGGCCGTGTACGCATACCGTCGGGGCGCCGCGACCCGGGTGATGCGACGATGCCCGAGAGCAGCGAGATGATCGACGGCCTGTCTCATCGCGGCGGCGTCGTCCGTCCACACGGTCGTCAGGCCGGCCGCAGCGCTCGGATCGCCCACCGCGACCGCGGGGACACCGGCTTCCCTGACGACGGCGATCCGCTGATCGTGTGGCCTCAGGTCGGTGAGGAGGACGCCGTCCACACGCCGCGAACCGCGCCAACGCCGGATCGCCTCGACCTCGGCGTCCGCATCAGCGGCGACCTCGAGCAGGAGACCACGGGAGCGCACGGTGAGAGCCGACTCCACTCCCGCGATGAACTGCATGTAGAACGGCTCGACGGAGAGATCGCGAGGATCCTTGGTGAGCACCAGACCGATCGTGTCCGCACCGGCACCCGCCAGGGCACGCGCGGCGCTCGCCGGCGACCAGCCGAGTCGGGCCGCCACTTCGAGCACCCGTTCCCGCGTGGCCTCGGAGATCCCCGGGCGACCGTTGAGGGCATAGGAGACGCTCGCGGTCGACGTCTGCGCCTCGCGCGCGACATCGGCGATCGTGACCCGCCGGGCCCGCGCAGCGCTCGTCATCACCGATGCAGCTCCCGTCAGTCGGGATCGATGATATCCCGCAGCGAGGAGACGACGAACGCCTCCCGCGCCGAGTCGGGATCGAGCGGCTCCGGCGCGCGGACGCGGAAGATCGCGGTCTCCCCCGGGAGCACGGTGGTGAAGCCGCGATCGACCGTCGCCTCAGAATGGAGGCGATCCGGCTGGACGAGGACGTCGCGCGCGAGGAGACGCGAGCGGACGCTGATGTCCATACCGCCGGCGACGACGGCGACGGCGACTTCCAGCGGAGCGTGAGCGTGCGCGCCGCTCGGTGGAGCGAAATGCCAGAGGGCTCGCTGGTCGTCGACGGTGGCGACCACGAACTCTTCCCCCGGATCCCGCGGCTCGGCGATGATCGGCGGCAGCTCGATGCGGGCCACCGAGCGCGGAGGCACGGAGAGCGGGAACGACTGCTCCGCCGCAGCGAACCCGTCGGCACGCCGCCGCGCGAGTCGCACCGTGGAGTGCCACGCCTCGTCGTCGTCGTTGATGATGCACAGTTCGAGCGCGTCGCCCCGCGGCTCGATCGTCAGCACGCGCGGTGCGTACATGTCGCGCAGGGCGAAGTAGAGCGGTTTGCACCGGCCCGCGCTGTCGATCGCCGACCAGGACGTCACAGGCCACAGGTCGTTGAGCTGCCACACGATCGTTCCCGAGGTGCGCGGCCAACTCGCGCGCCAATGCAGCACGCCGGTGCGGACGGCCTCGACCTGCATCCACTGCGTCTGCAGATGCCACCGGTCGAAGTCGTCCGTCGGCGGCAGGTGGCGGGCGAGATTGCGGGCGAGCTTCGCGTGCCCGTCGATGGCCTTCTGATGGTGCCGGACGTTCTCGGAGTCGAGACGAAGATCGGGGTCCGAGACCGCATCGCGCAACGTCCGCCAGGCGGCGGCGCCCTGCCACCCGAACTCGGAGACGAAGCGCGGAGAGCTGTCGCGGTAGACCGAGTAGTCGTCTTCGTTCCAGGCATCCCAGGAATGGAAGGTCTGGTGATCCGTGTCGTTCGGATCGTGAACCCCGCTGCCCGACCAGGGACTCCCCTCCGTGTAAGGACGGGTCGGGTCGAGCTCGCGGACGAGGTCCGGCAGCCACTCCAGGTAGTACCGCTCACCCCAGGTGAGCTCCCCGCCCTGCTGCGATGCCCAATCCTTGTCCAGGCGCATCCAGAGGTTCTCGTTGTTCCCGTTCCAGAGGGCGAGGCTCGGGTGAGAGCTGAGCCGCACGATGTTCTCGCGGGCCTCGGCCAGCACCTCTGCCCTGATCGGCTCCTCCTCGGGATAGGCGGCGCAGGCGAAGAGGAAGTCCTGCCACACGAGCAGGCCGAGCTCGTCGCACGCGGAGTAGAACGCCTCGCTCTCGTAGACGCCTCCACCCCACACCCGGACGAGGTTCACATTGGCCTCCGCCGCCTGCTCCAGGCGCGTGCGGACGCGGTCGGCGACATCCTCCCCGGGGAAGACGCTCTCGGGAATCCAGTTCACGCCCTTGATGAACATCGGGCGGTCGTTGACCGTGACGACGAACGGCGTGCCGTGCGCATCGGGGGTCCGATCGACGACGACGGTCCGGAAGCCGACCCGCGTGCGGTGTTCGTCGAGCCGCTCTCGCTCCGACCAGAGTGAGACCTCGACCGAGTACAGATGGGGTTCGCCGAATCCGCGCGGGTGCCACCGCTGCACATCGGGAACGGCGACCACGATGGTCGCCGACTCTTCACCCGGCGGCACCTCGGCATGAACGGCCTGCCCCGCGATCTCGATCTCGAGATGCAGCGGGAGGCTCGCGCCGGAGGCCGTTCGCTCGAGGTCGATGTGAGCGGTGAGGATACCGGTCTGCTCGAAGACGTCGACCAACGGACGGACCGCGGCGATCCGCGCCGTGCTCCAGCTCTCGATCCTGACGTCACGCCAGAGCCCGCATCCGGGAAGGGTCGGCCCCCAGTCCCAGCCGAAGCTGCTGGCCATCTTCCGGATGAATGCGAACGGCTGCGGATAGGCGCTGGGGCGCGCGCCGAGCGCACGTTCCTGCTGCTCGGCATACGTGTATGCGGAGGTGAAGCAGACATCGACGCTGTTCTCCTCCTCGATCGCCGCCGTCACGTCGAACCGGTACGCACGATGCATGTTCCGCGTCTGTCCGACGGTTCGCCCGTTGACGGCGATCGACGCGATGGTGTCCACGCCGTCGAGGACGAGATCCACCCGCTCCGCGTCGCCCGACCGGGGGAAGGTGCGACTCAGGCGCCAGTCGCATCGAGCGACCCAGGACACGGCCTCCTCGTTGCGGTCGACGAAGGGGTCGGGAATGAGGTCTGCGTTCCGCAGATCGAGGTGGATCGCCCCGGGCACCTGCGCGGCGACGGCCCTCCCGACGAGCGGCGCGGCCTCTTCCGGGACAGGAGTGTCGCCCTCGGCGTCGACCGTCCAGCTCCACCGTCCTGCCAGATCCGACGTCGTACGCATGCGGAGTCCTCCTCGCTGATTCGTGAGGAGTCCACTGTAACCTAAGCGCTTAAGTAGCTAGTGCCCCATGCTCTCCCGCGCCCGGCGGCGGCGGTGCGAATGGCACCACGTCTGTAGCTAATGTGTATCGTTTTATCTACGCTCATGGGCGTCAGTTGTTGTGCGGGGAGAGGGAGAGATCGATGAATCGGTTCGGTCAGGCAATCGTGGGAACGATTGCGGTCGCCGCATGCACTGCATGCACCGCATGCTCCACTGACTCGCTCGTCTGGGGCTCCGAAGGCGCCGCCGTCAGGTCTGTAGCTGAACGTGTCATCGACGAAATGCAATCATTGGGCGACTCCTCCGACGTGTGCGCTGGCGCAGATCTCGAGAGGGGATCATCCCAGGTGTGGGAGACGATGGCTGTCGGCGAGCCCGAGAGATACACGGGCGAGGAGTGGACAGACTACGCTGACGTCTCGCCGACGTGGTTCATCAACCTCTCCCCCACCGACGACGCGATCGGTGGAACAGAGGTGCCGAGCGTTCTGTTTCTCCGCGGCTCGGGCGAAGACCTCTGCATCGTGGCGATCGAGTGGGGCGACCTCAGCACGTCGCCCTGAACGCCTTCCCCGACGCACGACAAGCCTCTGAGGCAGAAGACCTCCGAGACAATGTGGGCACCACTCTCACATTGGGTTCTCGGAGGTCTTCGTGACGATCCGTCGACGACGGAGAGTTGCCATGCTCTTGCTCTGTCGATCGGGATCCGCGACTACAGCGCGAAGATCCGCCACGACGCCGCGTGCGTCGCGCCGGGATCCAGCGTCACGAGATCCACGCCGGAGTTGAACGCGTCGGGCGGGCACGTCATCGGCTCGACCGCGAGGCCGATGCGGTGAGTCTCCGCGACGGCGGGGGTGTCGGCCGTGTGCACCTGCACCCACGGGCAGCGCTCGTCCCACGCCATCCCCACGCCGCGACCGTCGGCAGCCGTCAGCCGCACCTCGGCCAGACCGCCGTCGCGGGCCAGGCCGGTGAAGGCGTGATCGATGAAGACGTCGCCGATGGGGCGCGCCGAGCGGAAGTCCCACTTCGGATGTTGCGACACCGGCTCCACCCCGACCGGGCTCAGCCGATCGGGGGTGACCGTGAGCACCTCGGATGCCGGGAGCAGCAGGGTCCAGTCGTCGACTCTGCCGTGGCCGGCCACGAGGTACGGGTGCGGCCCGGTGCCCCAGGGCGCGGCATCCGCCCCGACGTTGTGCGCGGTCACCGTCTGGTGCAGCCCCTCGGCGTCGAGCTTGTACTCGACCTCGACCTCGACGCGGAACGGGTACCCGGTCTGCGGCAGGATCACGGCGGCCAGCACGACCCGGTCGTCGAGCACCAGACGGTCTTCGAACTCGACCCAGGCGAGCAGGCCGTGCAGCGCATGCGCGCGTTCCGGCTCGGTGAGCGCCAGCTGCTGCTCCGCTCCGCCGAACGAGTAGCGTCCGTCGACGATGCGGTTCGGCCACGGGGCCAGCGTGACGCCGCGGTAACCGGGGCGCACGGCATCCGCGTCGAACGGCACGACGAGGTCGCGCTCCTCGAACGTGAGCGTCCGCAGCGTCGCACCGATGCTGGCGATCACGGCCTCATACCCGTGCGCGGCGATCCGCAGCTGACGGCCGGAGCGCGGCATCGTCGTCACAGGCCCTGAGCCAGCCGGTAGTAGGCCTGGTTCCAGCGGACCTGCTTCTGAAGCTCGGGCAGCGTGGTGCTGTCGTCGATCACGAGCAGCTCGACCTCGGCCATCTCGGCGAAGTCGCGGAACGCCTCGATCCCGACCGCGGTCGACATGACCGTGTGGTGGGCGGCACCGGCGGTGAGCCAGGCGGCGGCGCTCGTGGTGAAGTCGGGCTGCGGCTTCCAGACCGCGCGTCCGACCGGGAGCTTCGGCAGCGCGGCCCGCGGCGGCACGTTCTCGACCACGTTCGCGGTGAGGCGGAAACGATCGCGCATGTCGCTCAGCGCCACCACGACGGCGGGGCCGGGGTCGGCCGTGAAGACCAGGCGCACCGGGTCGTCCTTGCCGCCGATGCCGAGCGGGTGGATCTCGAGCGTGGGCTTCGCGGAGGTCAGCGACGGGGAGACCTCGAGCATGTGCGCACCGAGGATCAGCTCATCGCCCGGGGTCATGTCGTAGGTGTAGTCCTCCATCAGGCTCGCGCCACCCGGCAGACCCGCACCCATCACGTTCGCGATGCGCACGAGCACGGCCGTCTTCCAGTCACCCTCTGCGCCGAAGCCGTAGCCCTCGGCCATCAGCCGCTGCACCGCGAGGCCCGGCAGCTGCTTCAGCGCACCGAGGTCTTCGAACGAGGTCGTGAACGCACCGAAGCCGCCCTCCTCGAGGAACGACCGCAGCCCGATCTCGATAGCCGCACCGTCACGCAGCGACTCGTGCCGCTCGCCACCGCGCCGCAGCTCGGGAACGACCTCGTACAGCTCTTCGTACTCGGCGACGAGCGCGTCGATGTCGGAGGCGGATGCCGCGGCCACGGCCTCTGCCAGCTCGTTCACTCCCCACGTGTTCACCTGCACACCGAATCGCAGCTCGGCCTCGGTCTTGTCGCCCTCGGTCACCGCGACGAAGCGCATGTTGTCGCCGAAGCGCGCGAGCTTCAGGTCGCGGGAGGCCGCGAGGCCGGCCGCCGCCCGCTGCCAGGTGCCGAGCTCACGGCGCAGGCGCGGGTCGGACGCATGCCCGACGATGGTCTTGCGCGGCACACCCAGGCGCGTCTGGATGTACCCGAACTCGCGGTCGCCGTGCGCCGCCTGGTTCAGGTTCATGAAGTCGAAGTCGATGTCGGCCCAGGGCAGCTCGACGTTGGCCTGCGTGTGCAGATGCGCGAGCGGCTTCTGCAGCGCGTCGAGTCCGGCGATCCACATCTTCGCCGGACTGAAGGTATGCATCCACGCGACGAGGCCGATCACGCGTTCGTCGGCGTTGGCCTCGAGCGCGGTGCGCTTGATGGCCGCGGCATCCGTCAGCACCGGCTTCCAGACGATCCGGACCGGAACCTCGGGCGACTCGTCGAGCAGTCGCGCGATCTCCTGCGACTGCGCCGCGACCTGCGCGAGCGTCTCGGGACCGTAGAGGTGCTGGCTGCCGGTGAGGAACCAGACCTCGTAGCCGTCGAGGGAGGTGGTGAGCGGGGTGCGGGTCATGAACGGTCCTTACAGGGATTCGACGGCGGCGGCCTCGATGGCCAGGCCCGCTCGGTAGCGGTCGAGATAGGCGGAGAACCCGGCGACATCGGCCGGGTCGGGGTCGGCGGTGCTGAGGGATGCCGTGGCGAAGACGTGCTGATCCAGATACTCCGCCAGCGCGAGGTCGTCGGCATGGGCGAGGTACGAGGCGAGCACGGCGATGCCCCACGCGCCACCCTCGGCGGCGAGCTCGCCGACCGCGACCGGAGCATCGAGCGCCCCGGCGAGGAAGCGCTGGGCGACCCCGGCGGTGCGGAACATGCCTCCGTGCGCGAACATCCGATCGAGCTGCACGCCCTCCGCCGCGAGCACCTGCATACCGAGCGCGAGCGTGCCGAACACGCCGTAGACCTGGGAACGCATGAAGTTCGCGAGCGTGAGCGCGCTGTCCGGAGTGCGCACGAACAGCGGACGCCCCTCGACCAGACCGGCGATCGGCTCGCCCGCGAGGTGGTTGTAGGCGAGGAGGCCACCGGCATCCGCCTCACCCTCGAGCGCCTCGCGGAACAGGACGTCGAACGCGGCATCGTCGTCGATCGGCTGGCCGGCCGCGGCGGCGAAGCGCGTGAACAGCCCCACCCAGGCCGCGAGCTCGCTGGCGCCGTTGTTGCAGTGCACCATGGCCACGGCGTCGCCCGCCGGAGTGGTCACGAGGTCGAGCTCGTGGTGCACCTCGGCCAGCGGATGCTCCAGCACGACCATCGCGAAGATGCTCGTGCCCGCGCTCACGTTGCCGGTCCGCGGCGCGACCGAGTTCGTCGCAACCATGCCCGTGCCCGCGTCACCCTCCGGCGGACAGAGCGGGACGCCGGCGCGCAGTGCGCCGCTCGGGTCGAGGAGGGCGGCGCCGTCGGCGGTGAGGGTGCCGGCCGCGGCCCCGGCGGGGAGCACGCTCGGCAGGAGCTGAGCCGCCGGTGCGGGCAGACGCTCGCCCGCGAGGGTGTCGTAGGCGTGCAGCATCCGCGCGTCGTAGTCACCGGTCGCGGCGTCGATCGGGAACATGCCCGAGGCGTCGCCGACCCCGAGCACCCGCTCGCCGGTGAGGCGGTGGTGCACGTAGCCGGCGAGGGTGTTCACGCTCGCGATCCGGGCGAGATGCGGCTCGGCGTCGAGCACGGCCTGGTGCAGGTGCGCGATCGACCAGCGCAGCGGGATGTTCACCCCGAACAGCTCCCCCAGCTCGGCGGAGGCCGCGCCCGTGCTGGTGTTGCGCCAGGTGCGGAACGGCACGAGCAGCTCGCCGGACGCGTCGAACGCCAGGTAGCCGTGCATCATCGCCGAGACCCCGATGGCGCCGAACGCGTCGGGACGGATGCCGTGGCGCTCCTGCGCATCGTCGACCAGAGCCGCGTACGCCGCCTGGAGGCCGCGCCACACCTCGTCGATCGCGTAGGTCCAGCGGCCGTCTTCGAGGCGGTTCTCCCACGAGAACGAGCCGGTCGCGAGGACCTCGGTCGCATCGGCCCCGATCAGGCAGGCCTTGATGCGGGTCGAGCCCAGCTCGATGCCGAGGCTCGTGCGCCCCTCGCGGATGTCGTCGAGCGCACTCATCGGCGGGTGTCCTCGGACTGGCCGTAGACGTTCTGATATCGGTCGAACAGGCTGTCGATCGCGGCCTGCGGAATCGGGATGAGCGGCCCGGCCTCGCGGGCGAGGTGCACGGTGCGGGCGACGTCCTCGACCATGACGGCGGCCTTCACGGCATCCTCCGCATCCGCGCCGATCGTGAACGGACCGTGGTTCTGCATGAGCACCGCGCGGGAGCGGTGACCGCGGAGCGTCTCGACGATGCCGCGTCCGATCGAGTCGTCGCCGATGATCGCGAAGGGGCCGATCGGGACGGGCCCGCCGAACTCGTCGGCCATCGCGGTGATGACGCAGGGGATCTCCTCGCCCCGCGCCGCCCAGGCGACGGCGTAGGTCGAGTGCGTGTGCACGACCCCGCCGACGGTCGGCATGTGCCGGTAGACGTAGGCGTGCGCTGCGGTGTCGCTCGACGGTGAGCGGTCGCTGCCGGGCGTGCCGGGGATGACGTTGCCGTCGAGGTCGCACAGGATCATGTTCGAGGCGGTGAGGTCGTCGTAGCTCACACCGCTCGGCTTGATCACGAAGAGGTCGGTGCCGGGCACGCGGCCCGAGATGTTGCCGCCGGTCCAGACGACCAGGCCGTAGCGGACCAGTTCGCCGTGCAGACGGGCGACATCCGCGCGGACGGCCGCGATCGCGTGCTCGATGTCGGGTTCGAAGGTGGGGGCGTCGTCGCTCACAGCTGCCTCAGGGTTCGCATCCGGCCACTGTGACCGGTCACGGAAGTCTGTCACGGGAGCTCGCGGCCCGTCAAGGCTCGCCCCCCGCCCCGCCCCTCCTCTCGCCGAGTGCACGGGAAGCTGCCGAGCGCGCCGGAAGTTCACGCCAGCAAGCCGTGCACTCGACAACAGGCCGTGCACTCGGCGAGAGGAGGGGCGGGGCGGGGGGCGAGCCTTGAC
>NZ_PCPG01000008.1 GCF_002979655.1 Microbacterium sp. MYb45 | reverse complement strand
CGCAGACGCAGGCACCCTCGACGCCCGCCCCGCAGGCGGCTCCGACGCCTCCCCCGCCCGGTGCTCCGGGCGGTCGCTCCTCGGGAACGACGGCGGTCATGGTCATCACGGCCGTGGTCGGCGGCATCGCCCTGCTCGGTGCCGGAGGAACGGCCGCTGCGGCTGCGGCCGGGAACATCGTGTCCTCGAGCCGTCCGGACTCGGTGCAGACCGTGGGCGTGGACGGCATCGAGGGGATCGACGTCGATGCGGATGCGAGCACCATGCGCGTCGAGTTCGGCGATGTCGATGAGGCACAGCTCTCGATCACCAACGGCCGCGGCACCGCGTGGACATTCGACCGCGACGGTGACGAACTGATCGTCCGGAGCCCCGACGGGGTGTTCGGCTGGTGGTTCGGCAACTGGTTCGGTGATGAGGAGATCGCCGTCCTCACGCTGCCGGAGAGCCTGCGCGGCGATGCGCTGGATGCCGATCTCAATCTGGACGCGGGCAGCCTGGACGTCGTGGGTGACTTCGGAGTGCTCGACGTGCGCGTCAACGCCGGTGCCCTCGACGTGGAAGGGTCGGCCAGAGAGCTCGACGCGGAGATGAACGCCGGTCGCGCCGACATCCTCCTCGACGGAGTCACCCGCGCCGACCTCGGCGTCTCTGCGGGCGATCTGACGGTCGAGCTGACCGGCACGGCACCCTCGGAGACGACGATCGAGGTCAATGCCGGAACGCTCGATCTGACCGTGCCGGACGTCGAGTACGCGATCACCCAGGACGTCAGTGCCGGCACGTTGAACGCCAAGGTCGACGAGGGCTCCAGCTCGCGAAGGACCATCGACGTATCGCTCTCCGCGGGCACCGCGACCATCCGTCCCGGCCGCTGAACACCGTCGAGGGTGGGGACTCTCCGGGGTCCTCCCCCTCGATTCGGATTTTCCGTGTTTCTCCGGTAAAGTCTTGGAGGTTGACGGGGCTATAGCTCAGGCGGTTAGAGCGCTTCACTGATAATGAAGAGGTCCCAGGTTCAAGTCCTGGTAGCCCCACCCTTTAACTCAAGAAATTCCCTCACGGGGCCTTAGCTCAGTTGGTAGAGCGCCTGCTTTGCAAGCAGGATGTCAGGAGTTCGAATCTCCTAGGCTCCACAGGATCGAGAAGCCCCCGGCAGTTGCCGGGGGCTTCTTCTGTTTCCGGGTCGGAAAGGGAAGGCCACCGCAGCAGATCTCCGATGGTTATCGAGGCTAGTAGCGTCGAGACTGACGACATGAGAGGTGCCGGATGCCCGACACGCACAGAACCCTGCCAGGGCTCAGCTATGACGCATACGTTGAACTGCGCGAGCACGACATAACCAATGACAAGCTCGATCCGAATGAATGGCGTCTGGGGCAAGCTTCATCGTGGGCACACTGGGGACCCTGCGGTGCTGCCCCACGCATCACCGCAGAGAACCGGCATCTCTCCTCAGCAACGAGTGCCGCGGGGTTGAAAGCCACTATCGCCGACCTCACGCGAATCGCTCACACGGACCGGGCCGGTTTCGAGGCCTCACCTTATCCGCTCACTCCGAGCGTGGCGCTTCTGGGTCTCAACTTCGCCGGTAGCAGTCTGGATCCCACGTCCGCTGACTTCGCCCCTTTCCATCATCCAGGGCCGACGTCTACCGACCATTTCCTCCGAGCGAGCGTCGAGCTCGCGGCCTTCGACGCAGGGCTTCCAGCGGAGTACCCCGCGCCGTACATCACGGACGTGTTCAAGCTGGCGCCCACGCCCTATGGACCGGACCTCGCAAGAGCGTTCGACGGACGATCCCACCCTGCGATCGAAAACGGTCTGGCGGTGCTCAGCTTCGAGCTCGAAGTCCTGACGCGTGCGAACCATGGCCGTCCGCCATTGCTCATCGCTCTGGGGGATCATGCCCACAATTGGCTTTCCGGTACGGCCAAGCATCCAGATGCCGTCCGGTTTCGGGATCTGGTGGAGCAGACGGGGTCCCCTCTGCATAAGGCCGTTCACTATGCGAACGTCGGGCGCGTTTCCTTACGGGCATCACAGATCGAAGCTGTGCTTCGCAAAGCGATCCTCACGGGCTGAATGCTGGAGACGTAGCACGCACAGTGCTCGGCCCCCAGGAGCTTCTCCCGTCTTCGGGACGGACCCGACGATTGCGCGGGACGAGACCTCAGCGCTCACGCGCTTCGGCCTCACTCGACCGGACGCAGATCGCGCAGGATCGTCGCCTGCCGGACGAGGAACGTGCGCTCGTCGAGCTTCTTCCGGCGAAGCCAGCCGGTCACCTCGTCGTTGTGCTTGCTGGCGTTGCAGGATGCGCAGGCAGGGACGACATTCTCGAGCGTGTAGCGGCCGCCGCGCGAGATGGGCTGGATGCAGTCGCGCTGCAACGCGGCCCCCTCGCCGCCGCAGTAGGCGCATCCGCCCCAGGCATCCATGAGGTCGTGCCACTGGGCGTCGGTGAGATCGTTGTCGACCTTGGCGAGTCGGTTCGTCCGACGCTTGGCGTACCGCGCACGTGTCGCCGGCGACGCGTTGGCGGAGGAGACCTTGCGGGGGCGGCGCATGCGCTGATGCTACCGCGGTGGATGCGGGCTCAACGCCCGCCGCCGCCGAACTTCGAGAAGAAGCGGTCAGCCGCCGTGCGCTGCTCTGCGACGGAAGCGACGGTCGTCGGATCCACGGGGCTGAACGTGAACACGAGGTCCTGCGGACCAGCGGCGCCGAGCCGGTACGCGCTCAGACCACCACCCTGATCGCGCGCCATGCCACTGGGCCAGACGTCGGCCCGTGCACCGGCGACCCCCAACCGCCACCCGCGCGGGTCGAGGTCTTCCCGCAACAGGCACAGCGCCTCGAAAGCATCGTTCGCCTGCCGCTCGACAGCGCCGAGCTCCGGGGAGTTCACGACCACCACCCACTGCCAGTCATCGGTCTGCCACCAGCTGATCCTCACCTCGTGGATGAGACCGCCGTGGGTGGCGGAGATCTTCTGGGGACTCTGCGGCCGCGCCGATACGTCGTCCATCAGGAACCGATCGCGTGCGCACCGACCGACACGAGCTCGTGCGGGGCGACGTTCAACCGCTCGCCGCCGTCGGCCGTGACGATCACGATGTCCTCGATGCGCGCGCCCCACGCGCCGGCGAAGTAGATGCCCGGCTCGATGCTGAACGCCATCCCTTCCCGCAGCACCAGGTCGTTGCCCGGCGCGATGTAGGGCTCCTCGTGCACCGAGACGCCGATGCCGTGGCCGGTGCGGTGCAGGAACGCCTCGCCGAGACCCGCAGCCGCGAGCACGTCGCGGGCCGCAGCGTCGACCTGTGCGGCCGTCGCGCCCGGACGGACGGCGTCCACCGCCGCCTGCTGCGCGCGCACGAGAACCGCGATGCGCTCGGCCGCCTCCGGGTCAGGGCTGCCGACGACGTAGGTCCTCGTGCTGTCGGAGTTGTAGCCGCTCGGCACCGCACCACCGATGTCGACCACGACGGTGTCGCCCTCTTCGATCATCCGGTCCGAGACCTCGTGGTGCGGGTCGGCACCGTTCGGGCCCGATCCGACGATGACGAACTCGACCGTGCGGTGGCCCTCCGCCACGATGGCCTCGGCGATGTCGGCCGCGACCTCGCGTTCGGTGCGTCCGGCCCGAAGCCACTCCGGCACGCGGCGATGCACCGCGTCGATCGCTTCCCCCGCTCGGCGCAGTTCGGCGATCTCCTCGGCATCCTTGATCATGCGTCCTTCGCGGAGCACGGGTGTCGCCAGCTCGAGACGCACTCCGAGACGCTCGCCGATCGGCACGACGTGCAGCGCGGGCAGCGCATCCGAGACGCCGACGCGGGAGACCGTACCCACGGCCTCGGTGACGAGCGCGTACGGGTCTTCGCCGTCGACCCAGTCGGCGACCGCGAGTCCGAGCTCACCGACAGCGGTGGTGCGAACCTTCGCGAGCTCCATCCGCGGCACGACGACCGTCGGAGCGATGTCGGGGCCGATCACCAGGGCCGTCAGTCGCTCGATCGTGTCGCCCTCGACGCCCAGCAGATACTGCAGGTCGGGGCCCGGCCCGACGATGATCGCATCCAGCCCGGACTCGGCGGCGAGGGATGCGGCGCGGGCGAGGCGGGCGGCGTACACGGAGGCGGGGAAGGGCAGTGTGCTCACGGGTTCCACGCTACTGCGCGGGTACCCGCGACGGCACCCGCGTTCCGTGGACCCGGCGTCAACCGGCGCGCACGGCGCGGGGCGGGACTCCGTACTGGGCGCGGAACACACGGCTGAAATGCGCCGCATCGACGAAGCCCGCACTCATCGCGATCTCGGCGATGGAGCGGTGCGCCTGATACGGGTCGGTCAGCGCGTCGTAGCAGCGCTGCAGTCGGCGTCGCCGGATGACCGTGGAGACCGAGGCCCCCTGCTCACTGAACATCGAGTGCAGATGCCGCACCGAGATGTAGTGCGCCGCCGCGATCTGCGACGGAGACAGCTCGCTGTCGGCGAGGTGCACGTCGATGTACGTGAGGATGTGCGTCAGCGTCGTGGAGTGTGCGCTCACCGGACCGTCGGTCGCGACGAGGTTCGCCTCAAGCACCGTGCTCAGCATGTCGACCGCGGTCCGCAGCATCCGTCGGGCGATGCGGCTGTCGAGGTGGTGTGCACCTTCCGCGAGCGAGCCGAGGTAGGGACCGACCATCGCCCCCAGCGCTCCACCGGCATTGAGGCGCGTGGCGGTGATGCGGCTGGTGTCCTCCGCGGGGATGTCGAGGAGGACCTTCGGGAACATCACCACCGACATCTGCACGGCGTCATCGAAGAGCAGGGAGTACGGACGGTCGGTGTCGTAGAGCGCCATGTCGCCGCTGCCGAGTGCGGTCTCGCGTCCGTCCTGCACGATCATGCCGCTCCCGCGCTCGATGCGGGAGAACTTGAAGTACTGCTGCGGGGCGCGGGAGATGAGGGAGGGAGTGCGATGCACGCCGTGCCCGTCGGCGTCGATCGCGAAGACGTGGATGTCGCCGGCAGCGGTGGCGTCGATCGCCCCCCGGAAGCGATCCTGCTCCGGCGCTGTCACGTCGAGCGCGACGACGGCGCGGGAGACCGCATGGCGGTAGTCGAGGAACGACAGACTCTGCATCAGGGCTCACCTCACTGTGGCCGATCATATACGATGCTGCATTTTAGCATTCGTGCGCTGTGCCCGCGTAGACAAGTGTTCTGCTCTCGCCGTCAATCGACGACGGCTCCCCCTGGCGAGTATGAGGACTTACCCGAGCATCGAAGGAGCTGTGCCATGGTGACGTCCACTCCCACAACCTCGACGACGAGAACGGCCGAGCATCGGCGCCTCGGCGTCTTCGCGGTCGCATTCATGATCATCGCCGCCTCCGCGCCGCTCACCGTGCTCGCCGGCGGAGTGACCAGCGCCTACGCGGTCACGCACGTCGACGGCATCCCCTTCGGCTACATCGTGCTCGCGGTGGCACTCGGCATCTTCGCGATCGGCTACGCCGCCATGAGCCGGTTCGTCACGAATGCCGGCGCGTTCTACGCGTACGTCGCGCAGGGGATCGGTCGCCCGACCGGCGTCGGGGCCTCGGTGCTCGCGTTCCTCTCCTACAACGCCATGCAGATCGGCATCTACGGGATGCTCGGGTTCCAGATCAGCTCGTTCATCGAGTCGAAGACCGGTTGGGCGAGCCCCTGGTGGGTCTGGGTCCTCCTCACGATCGTGCTCGTCGGCGTGCTCGGAGTCCACCGGGTGGATCTCTCGGCGAAGGTGCTGGGCGTGCTCGTCGCGCTGGAGTTCGTGGCGGTGATCGTGTTCGACCTGTTCGCCTTCGGGAACCCGGCCGAGGGATTCACGGCGGCACCCATCACCCCCTCGGCGCTGTTCGTCCCGGGAGTCGGGGCCGTCCTCGCGTTCGGCATCGCCGCGTTCATGGGCTTCGAGTCGGCCGCGATCTACGGCGAGGAGTCCAAGGACCCGAAGCGCACCATCCCGCGTGCGACGTTCCTCGCGGTCTGCGTCTCCGGCATCTTCTACGCCATCTCCTCGTGGGCGCTCGCGCTCGCCGTCGGCCCGAGCAAGATCACCGACCCCGCGGGCATCTCGCCGGAAGAGGCCGGCCCTCCGCTGTTCTTCAACTTCGTCGCCGAGCACCTGGGCGTGATCTGGGTCGATGTGATGTCGATCCTCTTCATCACGAGCCTGTTCGCCGCCCTCGTCAGCTTCCACAACGCGGTCGCCCGGTATGCCTTCTCGCTCGGCCGCGAGGGCGTGCTGCCCCGGGTGCTGGGTACCGTCCGCATTCGCAGCGGTGCGCCGTGGGCCGGGTCGCTCCTGCAGTCCGCGATCGCGGTCATCGTGATCGTCGGTTTCGCGATCGGCGAGCAGGGCTGGAACCCCGAGAACGGACCGTACCCGGTGATCACGCTCTTCACCTGGCTCACCAACCTCGGCGCCTTCGGACTCGTGCTGCTCCTGGTGCTCGTCTCGGTCGCGGTGATCGGCTTCTTCCGCCGCGACAGCCGAGAGGTGGGCGCCGGCAGCCGGCTGGTCGCGCCGATCATCGCGTTCGTGGCGCTCGCGATCGTCTGGGTGCTGATCCTTCTGAACTGGGATGTGCTGCTCGGTCAGGCCGAGTCCACCCCGACGACCTTCATCCTTCCCGCTGTGCTGCTCGTGCCCTCGGCCCTGGCCGTCGTGTGGGCGCTGTGGCTGCGCAGGGCGCGGCCGGAGGTCTATCGCCAGATCGGCCACGGCACCGAGCTGCCGGAGGCTCCGATCCTGGGCGAGCCCGAGCCGGTGGTCGACGCGACGAGAGGAAACCTGTGAGCACCACTGACACCAGACTGACCTTCCGGTATCTGTCCGAGCCGGACACGATCGCGGCCGGCGTCACTGACATGGGGCTGTGCGTCGACGTGATGGAGGAGACCCTGCGTCTCGTCGATGCCGGCGACTACCGGATGGGCGGACCGGACGGGAACTCGCACGGCTCGATGGTCACCTTCCCCGCCGAATCCGCCCATGAGGGCATGCCGCTCGACGGACCCCATCGCCGGATGATGGCGATGCCGGCGTACCTCGGCGGCACCTTCCAGACGGCCGGATGCAAGTGGTACGGGTCGAACATGGCCAACCGCGAGAACGGTCTGCCTCGGTCGATCCTGATGCTCACGCTGAGCGACAAGGACACCGGCGCACCCCTCGCGCACATGTCGGCGAACCTGCTGAGTGCGTATCGCACGGGCGCCGTGCCGGGAGTCGGTGCCCGCCACCTCGCCAACCCCGATGCGCGGAGCGTGGGCATCGTGGCACCCGGCGTGATGAACCGGACGACGCTCGAAGCCTTCGTGGCCGTGCGCCCCGAGCTCGACACCCTGAAGGTCGCCGGACGCAGCCGATCGAGCATCGACTCCTTCGTGGGGTGGGTGCGGCGCGAGTACCCCCAGTTCACGACGGTCACGGTCGTCGACAGTGTGGAGGATGCCGTACGCGACAGCGATCTGGTCACGGTCGCCCCCACGACGCCGGCCGGTTCGGCGAACTACGTGCGGATCGAGAAGCGGTGGCTCAAACCGGGTGCGCTGGTGAGCCTGCCCGCCGACATCATGATCGACGACGAACTGCTCCACGGAGCGCGACACGTCGCCGACTTCCGTGGGCTGTACGAGGCGTGGAGCGAAGAGGTGCCGCACCCGGCGCACGAGCACATCGGCCTCCACGGCATGTACCTGCTGGATCGCATCCGTTCGGGGGACGTGCGCGACGAGGCTCTCGAGAACCTCCCCGCGATCATGAGCGGGCAGGCAGAGGGGCGCCGAACGGAGGACGACATCTTCCTCTACTCCGTCGGCGGGATGCCGGTGGAAGACGTCGCGTGGGGGACCGTCGTCTACCGGCGTGCGATGGCCGAGGGCATCGGCACGGAACTGCTGCTCTGGGACACTCCGGCTCTCGCATGACCGGCGTCCGTCCCCCATCGATCATTCGTCAGGAGTTCCCATGAGTGCGCAGGTCAGGAAGCGGATCGTCATCGTCGGGCTGGGGGCGGTGGGTGCGCTCGCCGCGTGGCGACTGTCGCAGCGTGACGACGTCGAGGTCATCGGCATCGAGCAGTACGGCAAGGTGCACGACCGCGGCTCCTACGCCGGCGAGTCTCGGGTCTTCCGCACGGCCTATCACGAGGGTGGTCGCTACGTGCCGATGCTCCAGGAGTCGCGGCGGCTGTGGCGTGAACTCGAGCAGCAGTCGGGACGGGAGCTCTACCTCGAGGTGGGTGCGCTGTCGATCGCACAGCCCGACCGGGTCGAGATGCGCACAACACTCGAGACAGTGCGTGAGTTCGACCTGCCTCACACGCTCTACGACACCGAAGAGCTGCGTCGCGCCCACCCACAGCACAACGTGCACGACGGCGATGTCGGGGTGCTCGACCACCACGGCGGCGGCATCCGTCCCGAGGTCTCGCTGATGGCCGCGCTCGATCTCGCCGAGGCCGCCGGCGCGCAGCTGCACTTCCACACCCCGGTGCTCGCGATCGAAGAAGAACCCGGCGGCGTCGTGGTGCGGACCCCGACCGAGGCGATCCGCGCTGACACCGTGGTCCTCGCCTCCGGCTCCTGGTCGACACGACTCGACGGTCGACTGCGTGACCTGCTGCGACTGCAGGTCCTGGGACTCACCTGGTTCATGCCCACGGACATCGCCCCTTTCCTCCCCGAGCGGTTCCCTGCGTTCCTGCGCGACGTCGGCCCCGTGCACTTCTTCGGAGCGCCGAGCCTCGACGGATACTCGATCAAGGCGAGCAGCAACCCGACCTGGCCGGTCGCCCGCGACGTCGACGAGGTTCCGCGGGAGTACACGCGACACGAACTCGCGAAGATCGGGCAGCAGGCGAAGGAGTTCTTCCCGTCGTTGAACCCCGAGCCCGTGCGCTCCAGCGTGCACCACTGCGCTTACACGCCCGATCGCACCCCGATCGTCGACGTGAGCGAGAGCGAGCGGGTCGTGACGGTGACCGGTCTCTCGGGTCACGGCTTCAAGTTCGCGCCCGTGCTCGGGGAATGGGCTGCGCGGCTCGCCACGCGGCCGAGCGATGCCGGCATCGACCCGCACTTCTCGCTGGCCGCGCACCTCGACCGGCTGGCGACCGTCGGTGCGTACCGCGGCGGCGGTCACTGAGCCCGGTCCGCGCTCTTCGGTCACGGACCGACAAGCGCGCCGCACGGGCAGTCAAACCCCGCTCGGCCCCCGAGCACAGACTCGAACTGCGCGATGAACCTGTCGCGCACCCCATCGTGAGGAGACAGTGATGTCGGAGAACGCCCCGGTTCTGGACGAGGCCGCCCTGTTGGAGCGCGTCGGCGCCCCCGAAGGTCAGGGCCGCGAAGTGGTCGACGCGGCGACGCGCGAACCGATCGGCCGGGCGCCCGTGCATACGGTCGAGGAGCTCGACGCCGCGGTCGCGCGGGCGAAGGCGGCGCAGCCCGGGTGGGATGCACTCGGCCATGCGGAGCGCAGTGCGCTCCTGAACCGGGTGGCCGATGCGATCGACGCGAACGCCGAGCCGCTCGCCCGGCTGCTCTCGCGCGAGCAGGGCAAGCCGCTCAACGGGCCGAATGCCCGCTTCGAGGTGGGCGCGTGCTCCGCGTGGCTGCGCACCGCCGCCGCGACGCCCCTCGAGCCGGAGACCGTGGTGGACGACGGTGAGACCCATGCCAAGCTCCACTACCGCGCGATCGGCGTGGTCGGTGCGATCGGACCGTGGAACTGGCCCCTCATGATCGGCATCTGGCAGATCGCTCCGGCGCTGCGCATGGGTAACACGGTCGTCGTGAAGCCGAGCGGATACACGACGCTGAGTGTGCTGGCGCTGATCGAGGTCATGAACCGGGTGCTCCCCCGCGATGTGCTCATCGGTGTCGCCGGAGACCGCGAGGTGGGGGCGAGGATCGCCTCCCACCCCGACATCGGCAAGGTCATGTTCACGGGTTCGACGGCGACCGGGCGCAGCATCGTCGAGAGCTCGGCGCAGAACCTCGCCCGCCTCACGCTCGAGCTCGGTGGCAATGACGCGGGGATCGTGCTGCCGGGCGTCGACGCGACGGCGATCGCGCAGGATCTCTTCTGGGGCGCGTTCATCAACACCGGACAGACCTGTGCCGCGCTCAAGCGCCTGTACGTGCACGACTCCGTCTACGACGAGGTCGTCGACGCGCTGGCCGATGTCGCTCGGCAGACCCCGATGGGCAACGGCCTGGATGAGCAGAACGTGCTCGGTCCGCTGCAGAACCGCGCCCAGTTCGAGATCGTGCGCGACCTGGTCGACGACGCGGCGCGCAACGGCGGCCGGATCGTCACGGGTGGTGCACCGGCGACGGAGCTCGGGGAGCTCTTCTACCCGATCACGCTCGTCGCCGACGTGACCGACGGGGTGGCCCTCGTCGACGAGGAGCAGTTCGGTCCCGCGCTGCCGATCATCCGGTACACCGATGTGGACGAGGCGATCGCCAGCGCCAACGGCCTCGATGTCGGCCTCGGGGCGTCGGTCTGGGGTGAGCGCGAGGAGGCGCGGAAGGTCGCCGCGCGCATCCAGGCCGGAACCGTCTGGATCAACTCGCACGGTGGTGTGCATCCGATGATCCCGTTCGGCGGCCACAAGTCGTCGGGCTACGGCCTCGAGTTCGGGGTCGAGGGACTCAAGTCGGTCGCCGTGCCGCAGGTCATCAACGGCTGAGTGACAGGGTGCGCGGCCCGTGGCCGCGCACCCTTCTCGGCGGGGGCGTCAGCTGATCGCGACGCGGATGCGGTCCGCGAGGAACTCCAGGTCGGCCTTCGTGAGATCCGTGACCGCGTAGGCGGTCGGCCAGACGGTGCCGTCGTCGAGGTTCGAGATGGGCTCGAAACCGAACGTGCCGTAGCGCACCTTGAACTTGCTCGCGGGCTGGAAGAAGCAGAGCACCTTGCCGTCGCGACCCCACGCCGGCATCCCGTAGTAGGTGCGGGGCACGAGCTCAGGGGCGACCTCGGAGACGAGGGCGTGCAGCTTGTTCGAGAGAGCCTGGTCTTCGGGCGTCAGCTTCTCGATCGCCTCCTTGATGTCGGCCTCACCCGCGGCGCGCAGCTCTTCGGGCGACTTCTTCGCCCGGGAACGACGGGTGCGGGCCTCCTTCGCGGCGGCCTGCATGGCTTCGCGTTCCTCGGCGCTGAAGTTCTTCTCTTTCTCGGCCATGGTCGGTCCTCTCGATGTGCTGCTGGTGTGGGATTCAGACTACGTACGCTCGGCCGCGGTGTGCTTCTCGATTCGTGATCGATCCTCGACGGCACCTCGACGGCACCTCGACTGCCAGACTGACGCCATGACGACAGTCTTCACCGGCCGTATCCGTCCGCTCGTCCCGAGCGCCGACGCCGAAGTGGAGGCGATGGTCGTCCACGACGGCACGATCGTCGCCGTCGGGACGACGGACGACCTCCTCCGCCGCTTCCCGGATGCCGAGACCACAGCCCTCGACGGCTGGGTCATGCCCGGTCTGATCGAGCCGCACGGGCATCCGGGCTTCTCCGCGATCCTGCTGTCCGATCTCGTGGTCGACCTCCGTCCCGTCGTGATCCCCGAGGCGGAAGGCGTCCTCGCCGCGCTCCGAGCGGCGGTGGCGGATGCCGGCGGCGAAGCCGTCTTCGCGAACGGGTGGGATGCTCTGCTGCAGCGCGGACTGCCCGACCCCGACATCCGCTTCCTCGACGAGCTCGCGGGCAACGTGCCCCTCGTCGTCATCCACAACTCCGGTCATTCCGTGTACTTCAACACCGCGGCCGCGCTCGCCGCAGGCATCGATCGGGAAACCCCCGATCCGGTCGGCGCCTCGTTCGGCCGTGATGCCGCGGGGGAGCTCACGGGCGTCGCCCTCGAGGCCGCGGCGGTCGAGCAGGTCGTGGCGCCGATGCTCGCGAAGGCGCAGGAGCATCTCCCCCGGATCCTCCCCGCGCACCTGCACGACCTCGCATCCCGGGGCATCACGACGGTGTCGGACCTGTCGTGGAACCCCGACCTCAACCCGCTCATCGATGCCCTCCGGGCGCAGGGTGCGATGCCGGTGCGGCTGCGGTGGTACGAGATGTCCCGTCCCGGCGGAGTCGTGGCTCCGCCGAGTGACGGCGATCCCGTGTTCCGCCAGACCGGGGTGAAGACCTGGTCCGACGGCTCTCCGTGGGTGGGCAACATCGCCACCTCCTTCCCCTACCTCGATACCCCGGCGACCCGCTCCCTCGGGCTCGAACCGCATCACATCGGACACGCGAACTACACGGCCGAACAGCTGGGCGCGATCGCCGAACCCTATGCCGCCGCGGGCTGGCAGCTCGCCTGCCATGTGCACGGTGACCTCGCGATCGACGCGACGCTCGACGTGTACGAGCAGCTCATCCGGCAGCAAGAGCTCACCGACCACCGCTTCCGCCTCGAGCACTGCGGAGCCATGACACCCGTGCAGTTCGAGCGCGCGGCGGCCCTCGGCGTGACGGTCAGTCTCTTTGTCGACCACATCACCTACTGGGGAGAGGTGCTGGTCGACGACCTCTTCGGCCCGGAGCACGGCGGTGCCTGGGCCGATGCCGGTGCCGCCTTCGCCGCCGGTCACCGGGCGACCTTCCACAACGACGGCTGGGTCACCCCCAACGAGCCCTTCCGCAACATGGCCGTCGCCGAGACCCGCACCACGCGCAACGGATATCGGATGCCCGGCGGCACGGCGGCCACCCGCGAGCAGGCCCTCCTCGCCCACACCACGAACGCGGCGTGGCAGCTCCTCAGCGAGCATGAGGTGGGTGCGCTGGCACCCGGACTCCTCGGCGACTTCATCGTGGTCGACCGCGATCCCCTCACGGTCTCGGCCGAAGACCTCGCCGCGACGCGGGTGATGGCGACCTACGTGGGCGGCGTCCGGATCGTCTGACACGCGGTCATCCGGGGTCCTCGCTGCCGGATAGTGTGTGATCCATGGACCTGCGTGTCGCGGCGTACGCGGTCGTCACCGATGACGACGGGCGTCTGCTGTTGGCGCGGTGGACCGAGGGCCGTCGCGTCGCATGGACCATGCCGGGTGGCGGACTCGAACCCGGTGAGTCGCCGGAGGATGCGGTGCGCCGCGAGCTCCGGGAGGAGACCGGCTACACCGTGAAGGTCGGCGAGCTCCTCGGCATCCACTCCCGGGTCATCCCCGCCGGACGCCGCGTGCAGAAGGCTGCGGATCCGCTGCACACGCTGCGCATCGTCTATCGCGCGCAGGTCACGGGCGGCAAGCTGCGCTTCGAGACCGACGGCTCGACCGACATGGCCGAGTGGTTTCCCCTGAAGTCCGTGGCCGAGCTGCAGCGCGTCAAGCTCGTCGACATCGCGATGCGCATGGCCGGAATCCTCTGAGCTCAGCGCTCCTCGGGAACCGAGATGTCGGCGACCGTCGCCCCGTACGCGGCGATGAGGTCGTCCGCCTCGACGAAGAGGCTGTACCCGTGAGCGCCGGCACCCATGGCGATGCGCTGACCCACGATGGACTCGTCGGCATAGATCGGCCAATCCGTGGTGCTGCCGATGGGAACGATGGTGCCCCGCTCGTAGCCGGTCGCCTGGAGCGCGAGCTCGGGCTCGGGCAGGCGCAGCTTGTTCACGCCGACCAGGGCGCGCAGCTTCGGCCACGAGATCGAGCGTCCGCCGGGCACGAGGGCGAACAGGAAGGTGTCGTCCGAGCGCTTGACGACGAGAGTCTTGACGATGCCGGACGGCGGGATGCCGAGCAGCTCGGCCGCCTCGAACAGGCTGCCGGCAGCGGGGCGTTCGCGGATCTCGATGTCGAGCCCGCGAGCAGCGGCCGCATCCCGCACCCGCGCATGCCGATCGCCTCCGTCACCAGAGGCGACGGAGGCGAGATCAGACGGGGTCACGCGTCGGGCGCGGCGAGCGGGTCGTCCGCGACCCAGAGCTCGTCATCGGCACGCAGCGCCTGCCATGCGGCGTAGAGCACACCGACGGCGGCAGCAGCACCGAGGATGATCGCGATGACCGAGCCGAGACCCGGGCCCGACTTCTGCTTCTTGCCGAAATCGCCCCGACGAGCCGGTGCGGCCACACCGTGGCGCTTGGCGTTCGCGACGTCCCACGCGGTGAGAGCCGAACCGACGACTCCGCCCACGATCGGGACGAACTTGTCGTCGACGACGTGCTTGCCGAGCTTCACGCCACGGTCGACGACCGGGGCGACACGGCGGTTGTACGTGTCCTGGATGACCGGCACGACCTGCTCACGATTGATGTTTCCGAGCTGACGTCCGGCCTCGCGGGCGACATCGGCGGCGTGACCGACGAGCACCTGCTGGTTCTCCCAGAGCTGGTTCGCGTCGTTCTGAAGACGACGCAGTTCCTTCTTCCGCTTGCGGCTGAGGCTCACGATGCTCTCCTGTCCATTGGAGTACGGGTTCCCCATCTTGCCACGGGAGGCTGGATACCGGGCGGGAATCGCCCGGCCCTTGCGCTGTCGGCGGATCCGGGGTACGCCGGGCGAACTCACCGAAAGCTCTGCGAGAATGAAGGCATGGCTCACGCTTCCCACGTCGCAACCCTGCACACCAACCACGGTGACATCGTCATCAACCTCTTCGGCGATCACGCACCGAAGACGGTCAAGAACTTCGTCGGCCTCGCCGACGGCACCCAGGAGTGGACCGATCCCGCCACCGGCAAGCCGGGCGAGGGTCCTCTCTACAAGGACGTCATCTTCCACCGCATCATCCCGAACTTCATGATCCAGGGCGGCGACCCCCTCGGACAGGGCGTCGGCGGCCCCGGCTACAACTTCGACGACGAGATCAACATGGAGCTCGACTTCAACAAGCCGTACATCCTCGCGATGGCGAACGCCGGCCTCCGCCGCAACGCCATCACCGGCAAGCCCGAGGGCACCAACGGCTCGCAGTTCTTCATCACGACCGACCCGACCCCGTGGCTCCAGGGCAAGCACACCATCTTCGGCGAGGTCGCCGATGACGCCTCCCGCGCCGTCGTCGACAAGATCGGTGCCGTTCCGACCAGCGGCGGAGACCGTCCGGTCGAGCCCGTCGTGCTGCAGTCGATCGACATCGTCGCGGCCTGACGACAGCTGCGGCCGATCCGGATGACCACGCCTGAGTTCACGAGCAATCGCGACAACTTCTGCTACCGGCATCCGGATCGGCAGAGCTTCGTGCTCTGCCAGCGGTGCATGCGCACCATCTGCCCCGAGTGCCAGACTCAGGCACCCGTCGGCGTCATCTGCCCGGAGTGCATGAACGCCGAGCGCAAGAACCGCACCCCCGCGCAGAAGAAGGCCCAGCGTCGGTGGGGTACTCGCAGCGGCGGCACCATGGCGATCGCCCGCAGCGGCAAGCCGATCGTCACCTACGTACTGCTCGCCGTCACGTCGTTCATCGGCCTGGTGCAGCTGATCCCCGGGATGAACGGGCCGATCACGCAGGCACTCGCCTTCTACGCGCCGTATCTCTACCCGAACCTCTTCGGTGCGGGCTTCGAGCCCTGGCGCCTCCTCTCCGTGCTGTTCGTGCACGGCAGCTTCATCCATCTCGCGCTGAACATGCTCGCCCTGTGGATGCTGGGGCAGAGCCTCGAGCCCATGCTCGGCCGCGCCCGCTTCCTGGCCCTCTATCTGATCAGCGGCCTCGGCGGATCGGTCGCGGTCGCCCTCCTCGCCCCCCTGGACCCGACGGTCGGCGCATCCGGCGCGATCTTCGGAATGCTGGCCTCGCTGTTGATCATCGGCCGCCACATCGGCGCGAACGTAACCGGGATCCTCGTGATCCTCGGCATCAACTTCGCCTTCGGCTTCTTCGCCGGTGGCATCTCCTGGCAGGCGCACCTCGGCGGTGCGATCGTCGGCGCTCTGGTCGCCCTCATCTACACCCGGACGAGGCGTCGAGACCAGCGCACCTGGCAGATCGTTCTCCTCTCGGCGCTCGTCGTCCTGTTGATCGTCGTCGTCGCCTTCATCCCGCCGCTGCTGATTTTGTCCTGATCCCGAGTTGTTAACAGGGTTGTTAACCCCTGTGAATAACACCGGTGTAATTCTCCCCAGGCTGTGGAGAAGGTTGTGGATAACTTCCGCTCGGTTCAGCTTGTGGGTCGGGCGCGGGGTCGTTCCCTTCGCTCGCAGAGCGGGTCCCTCCCGCTTCGCGGGTCCCTCCCGATGCTCGCTCCGGGAACAACCCCGCGCCCTGGCCTGAGCCGTCCCTCACTCGGAGTATGAAGAAAGGCCCCTCGCTGTGCGAGGGGCCTTTCGGGAAGAAGGAGTGGCGTCAGCGCCAACGAGTGGTCATCAGGAAGCCGATCAGAGCGATGCCGAGACCGATGGCCAGGTTCCAGTTGTCGAGACCCGGGATCGGGAACTGCATGCCCGAGATGTAGAAGACCAGGATCCACGCGAGACCGAGCAGCATGAAGCCGATCATCACCGGCTTGAACCACACCGCGTTGGGAGCGGCCTCGCCTTCGGCGCGCTCTACGACGGGTTCTTCACTCTTACGGTCACGTGCCATGCCGTCATTGTACCCATCAGACCCATGAGCCGCCGAGTCCGCAGCGTGCGAGAGACGGCGGGCTCACCGACATCCGTTCAGCGTCCCGGGATATGATCGCGCCATGACTGCATCCGTCGTGCCTGGGGGGCGACGCCCGCGGCGAGAGCGACCACGCTCTCGCGCCACCTTCGCGAGCGTGCTCGGCGAGCTCCTCCTCACCGCCGGAGTGCTCGTCCTGCTCTTCGTCGCCTGGCAGATGTGGATCGGCGACATCATCATCAGCGCCCAGAAGAACGACGAGGGCGCAGCCATCTCGCAGGAGCTCGCACAGGGCGAGGCGCCGGAGCTGCCGCCGGTCGTGGAAGAGGACGACGGCACCACCACCTACGTGCCCCCGGTGCCCGCAGCACCGGCAGACGCCACATGGTTCGGGCAGATGCACATCCCCCGTTTCGGAGCCGACTACAACTTCGGCATCTACGGCGGAACGAGCCGTGCGCGAACCCTGGATCAGAAGGGGATCGGCGTCTACAAGGACTCCAAGATGCCCGGCGAGGTCGGCAACTTCTCGATGGCGGGACACCGCACCACCTGGGGCAAGCCTTTCAACCAGCTCGACAAGCTGCAGCTGAACGACGCGATCGTCGTCGAGACTCCCGACGGCTGGTACACCTACCGCTTCCGCACGCTCGAGTACGTCAAGCCGACACAGACCGATGTGCTCGCCGACGTGCCGCAGATGCCGGAGCAGCAGACCGGAGAGCAGTACATCACGCTCACCGCCTGCTCTCCGCTCTACTCCCTCGCCGAGCGTATCGTCGCCTACGGGGTGTTCGAGAGCTTCCAGCCCCGCGCCGAGGGGCTCCCCACCGCGCTGACCGACCCGCCGCCGCCTCCGGCCGCACCATCGGTGTGACCGTGGACGCTCACGAGGGAGAAGACTGATGTACGCCGCACTCTGGCGCCTGCTGCCCGGCCCGTGGTGGCTGCGCGTCCTCATCCTGGTCGTCGTCATCGCCGCCGTGTTGTACGGGCTGTTCTGGTACGTGTTCCCCTGGATCAGCCCGATCATCGCCCCCGGCGAGGTCGACGTCGAATGACCCGAGTTCTCGTGGTGGACAACCACGACAGCTTCGTGCACACGCTGGTCGGCTACCTCCACGAGCTCGGCGCCGAGACCACCATGGTCGAATCCGACGCGCTGGACGCCGCCGAGTTCGAGCGGATGCTCACCGGCCACGACGCCCTGTTGCTCTCCCCCGGCCCCGGACGTCCCGCGGACGCGGGAGTGTCGCTCGACGCGGTGCGGATCGCCGTTCGACGGCGGATGCCGACGCTCGGCGTCTGCCTCGGACACCAGACCATCGGCGAAGCGCTCGGCACCGCGGTGAGCGAGGCGCCCGAGTTGATGCACGGCATGGTCTCCGCGGTCACGCACGACGGATCAGCGCTGTTCGCGGGGATCCCGTCGCCGTTCGACGTCGGCCGATATCACTCCCTGGCGCTCGCGGCAGCGGACCTCCCGCCCGAGATCGTCGTCACCGCCTGGACGGAGAGCGGAACGGTCATGGCGCTGTCGCACCGAGAGCTGCCGCTGCACGGCGTGCAGTTCCACCCGGAGAGCGTGCTCACCGAAGGCGGGTACCGGCTTCTCGCGAACTGGCTGGAACTCTGCGGCGACGCGGATGCCGTGGCGCGATCCGAGACCCTGCATCCACTCTCGCGCTGACATCTCGACGCGCGATTCGCGTCACGAGAGACTCAGGGCGCGGCGCAGTAGCGAAGCTCGACCGGTGATCCGATCGGCACGTCACCCGGTGCGACCGACATCGAGTGCACGGTCGGGGGCTCCGTGGGAGCGCAATCCGCCTCTTCCACCGGCTCGGGAGTCAGACCGAGGTCGGTGAGGTTCGTCGTCGCGGCCTCGACGGTCCACCCGACGAGATCGGTCAGCGTCACCTTGCCGCTGGCGACGACGAGATTGACGACGGTGTCGGGGGCGACCTCGGTCTCTGCCGCTTCGCTGGCGGAGATCACGGTGCCGGCGGCCAGACCCTTGTCGTTGCGCTGGATGACGGTCCCGAGTTCGAGGCCGGCGGCCTTCAGTGCCTTGGTGGCATCCTCGAGGCCCATGCCTTCGATCTTCGGCACCACCACGGTCTCCACGCCCGAGGAGACGTGAACGGTGACCGTCGAGCCCTCCTCCACCGAGACTCCTGCCTCGGGGTCGGTGCGGATGACGTTGCCCTCGGTGATCTCGGAACTCGACTCGATCACGATCTTCGCGGTCAGATCGAGCTTGGCGAGGTCGTCCTGCGCGCGCTCGGATGACACGTTCACGAGATTGGGGATGATGCGCGAGGTGCTCGGCACCTCGGGCGGACGCATGCTGATCGTGACCACCCAGAACAGCACGGACGCCAACAGCACCGCGAGCAGCGCGACACCGGCCCAGATCCAGGCGACCGGAGGGCCGGACTGGGTGCGGGTCATGGTGGTGTCGGAGCTGAGCTGGCGCAGCGAACGTGCCGTCTCCTGCGCCTGACGCGGGCTCGGACCGTACAGCTCGCTCGTCAGCGCACCGAGCTGCTTGCGGGTCGGCGCGCTCCCGGTGACGGCGGCATCGAGGGCGGCGCGGAAGTGCGCGGCATCCGGGTACCGCTGGTACGGGTCCTTCGCGAGGGCTCGCAGGACGATCGGGTCGAGTGCGCCCGGCGCATCCTCGTTCACCTCGGTCGGTGGGATCGGGGTCTCGCTGACGTGCTGGTAGGCGACGGCCACCGGCGACTCGCCACGGAACGGCTGGCGGCCGGTGAGCAGCTCGTACAGCACGACACCGGTCGAGTACAGGTCGGCGCGGGCATCCACGGGCTCGCCCTTGGCCTGCTCCGGTGAGAAGTAGGCGGCCGTGCCGATGATCTGCGTGGTCTCCGCCACGGTCGACGAGGAGTCGGAGACGGCTCGGGCGATGCCGAAGTCCATCACCTTGACCTGGCCCTTGTCGGTCACCATGACGTTGCCGGGCTTGATGTCGCGGTGGACGACACCCGCGCGGTGGGAGTAGTCGAGCGCCTCGAGGATGCCGTCGACGTAGCGCACCGCGTCTTCGACCGGCACCGGGCCGTCGGCGATGATCTTCTTCAGCAGCGTGCCCTTGACGAGCTCCATCACGATGTACGGCGGCTCGTCGGATGACGGGTCGTTCGACGACGGGTCGCCGGCGTCGAACACGCGGACGATCGAGGGGTGCGACATGCGGGACGCCGCCTGCGCCTCCAGCCGGAACCGGGTGCGGAAGGCGGTGTCGCGAGCGAGGTCGGGATCGAGGATCTTGATCGCGACCTCACGGCCGAGCGTCAGGTCGAATCCGCGATAGACCTTGGCCATTCCGCCATGCCCGATGAGCTCGTCGACGCGGTATCGACCCGCGATGACTCGTGGCTCTGTGGACACGTACTACCCCCTGGAAAACGACTGCGGCTGAGCTGGATTAAAGGCTACCCTTCGGTGCCGCCGCCTCCGTCACCCTCGCCGGGGTCGGTCGCGGCGACGATCGGAACCGAGAGCGGCGGCGACGCGGACGACGTGCGCTGGTCGCCACCCGAGCACATGCCCTGGTACGTGACGATGAGCTGCTGGCCCGCGGCATCAGCCACCTGAATCTGCGTGTTCCGCTGCGTCGGCTGGAAGTTCGGCCCGCCCGACACGAACGTGCCGTTCTGGAGCGAGACGACGTATCCGGAGAGCGTCGTGCCGCTCGGGCACGTGAACCCGGTGCCCCAGGAGATGGTGACCGTGCTGCCGGCGATCGGGTCACCCGTGATGGTCGGGGTGTCGGTCGGGGTCGGCAGGGCGGCGCGCGCGGCGTAGATCGTGAGGGTCATCGGCTGCGTCGTCTCGACGTTGCCCGAGGGGACGACACGGTACACCTTGCCGACGTCGCCGTCGGTCGGGGCCGGGTCGCCCTCGGGGCAGGTGATCTCGCCCGTGAAACCGGCCTCCTTGAGCGTGGACGTGGCCGTGCCGCAATCCATGCCCGCCAGGCCCAACGCGGTCACGTCGACGCGAACCACCTCGGGCGGCGGGGTGGTCGCCGGTGGTGGCGTCTGCGTCTGGGACTGCGACGGAGAAGCCGAATCCGACGGCTTGGCGTCAGGGTCGCCCTGGTTCATCAGCATCGCCCACACGGCTCCACCGAGCACGATCACCAGCAGGGCGATCAGCGCGATCAGCGGCCAGGTCCACGGGCTCTTCTTCTTCTTCTTCTCGTCCGCCGCCGCGTCCTCGGTGGGGAGCTGAGCGGTGGTGGGAAGGATGCGGGTGGTGCCGTCGTCTCCGGACGCCGTGAGCATGCGCGTCGCGTCGTCATCGCCGGCGATCCCGCCGGTCGCAATCGCGGGCACGGCGATGGCCGCGGAGTTCAGGTCGCCGCGACGAAGCGCCTGGGCCGCACGGGCCACCGTCGCGGACGACGAGGGGCGGTCGCTGGGCTTCTTGGCGATCATCGCCATGACGAGGTTCTGCACCGGGATCGGCACGGTAGGCGGCAGCGGCGGCGGCTGCTCGTTGATCTGCGCCATCGCGATCGCCACCTGCGACTCGCCCGTGAACGGACGCTTGCCTGCCAGGCACTCGTACGCGACGATGCCGAGCGAATAGGTGTCGGTGGCGGGAGACGCCGGGTGACCCGATGCCTGCTCGGGAGACAGGTACTGCACGGTGCCCATGACCTGGCCGGTCGCCGTCAGCGGAACCTGATCGGCGATGCGGGCGATGCCGAAGTCGGTGATCTTGACGCGGCCGTCGGGCGTGATCAGCAGGTTTCCCGGCTTGATGTCGCGGTGCACGAGACCGGCCGCGTGTGCGGCCTGCAGAGCGGATGCCGTCTGGGCCACGATGTCGAGCGTCTTGTCGGCGCTGAGTGCACCGTCGCGCTCGAGCACGGTCGAGAGAGCCTCGCCGGGCACGAGTTCCATGACGAGGTAGGCGCTGCCGTTCTCCTCGCCGTAGTCGAAGACGCTGGCGATGCCCTCATGGTTCACGAGAGCGGCGTGCCGCGCTTCTGCACGGAACCGCTCGAGGAACCCGGGGTCCCCCATGTACTCGTCCTTGAGGATCTTGATCGCGACGGTACGTCCGATGACGTGATCCGTCGCTTCCCACACCTCGCCCATGCCACCGATCGCGATACGCGACTGCAGCTCGTAACGACCACCGAACGACACACCCTGCGTCGGCCTCATCTGCCCAGCACCGCCTCTATGACCTTCTTCGCAATCGGAGCGGCGATGGTGTCGCCACTGCCTGATTGTCCCTGTCCGCCGCCGTCTTCGACGACGACCGCTACTGCGACCGCGGGGTCGTCCGCCGGCGCGAAGCCGGTGAACCACAACGTGTGCGGCCTGTTTCCGTTCTCTGCGGTGCCCGTCTTACCGGCCACGTCGATCCCGTCTATTCTTGCACCCTGGGCCGCGCCCGTAGCGACGCTGGCCACCATCGACGCGGTCACGTCGTCGGCGACATCGGCTTCCATCGCACGGCCGAACTCGCTGTCCTGGAAGGCCTCGATCACCGACAGGTCGTTCCCGATCACGGCATCCACCATCCGGGGATTCATCACGACGCCGTCGTTCGCGAGACCGGCCGACACCATCGCCATCTGCAGGGGGGTCGCGGTGACCTTGCCCTGGCCGAATCCGGTGAGTGCGGTCTGCGCGTCGTCGAGGGCGCGGGGGTAGCTGGAGGGGGTCGATTCCAGCGGAGTCTCGAAGGACTTGTTGAAACCGAGCTTCTCGGCCATCTCGCGGATCGTGTCGTCGCCGAGCTCGACGGCGAGCTCCGCCATCGGGATGTTGCAGCTGAGCCGGATGGCCTCGGCGATCGTGACCGTGGCGCCCGGCCCGCACTTGCCGCCCCAGGCGTTCGACACCCGATTGGAGGAGCCGGGGAGGGTGTACGAGATGGGGTTGGGCAGCGTCGACTGCGGGGTCCAGTTCCCGCTGGCGTACGCCGCCGCCGCGACGACCACCTTGAACGTCGATCCCGGCGGGTTGAGGTCGCCGGCGATCGCGCGGTTGGACAGCGGCTTGCCGGGGTCGGCCGCGAGCTGGTCGTAGGTGGCGTTCGCCGCATCCGCGTCGTGCGTCGCCATCTGATTCGTGTCGAAACCCGGGGTGGAGACCATGGCGAGGATGCGTCCGGTCTTCGGTTCCATCGCGACGACGGCACCCTGCAGCCCGCCGAGTGCTTCATAGGCGGCGCGCTGAGCCGCCGTGTTCAGCGACAGCTCCACGCTGTACCCGCGCTGGGGCTGGCCGGAGATGATGCGCTCGACCTCGGCCAGCAGGGCGTTGGCGCCCGTGCCCGAGAGTTCGGCGTTCATGGCGCGTTCGATACCCGTGCGCGAATCGAGTGCCGCGTTGAAGTAGCCGGTCACCGGTTCCCACATCGCGGCATCCGTGTAGACGCGCTGGAACTGGTACCTGTCGTCGCTGGGCACGGAGTTGGCGATGGTAGCGCCGTCGACGATGATCGCGCCGCGCTGGATCTCGTAGCTGTCGAGGCGCGTGCGCTTGTTGTTGCTGTTCTGGGCCAGGGCATCGGCCTCGACGACCTGGATCCAGCTGGTCGCGGCGAACAGGGCGATGAACATGAACAGCATCACGATGCTGAGGCGGCGGAGCTCTCGCGTCATCCGATCACGACCCTCGGTTGGCGGCGGACGCCGTCGGAGATGCGCAGCAGCAGCGCCACGATGAGCCAGTTGGCCACGAGCGACGATCCGCCGGCGGCGAGGAACGGGGTGGTCAGGCCGGTCAGCGGGATCAGCCGGGTGACGCCGCCGACCATGATGAACACCTGCAGCGCGATGGTGAACGAGAGGCCGGTGGCGAGCAGCTTGCCGAAGTCGTCCTGACCCGCGAGACCGATGCGCATGCCGCGGCTGACGAAGACCATGTACAGGCACAGGATCGCGAACAGCCCGATCAGGCCGAGCTCTTCACCGAGGCTCGTGATGATGTAGTCGCTGTGCGCGAGCGGCGTGACCTCTGGGCGTCCCTGGCCCCAGCCGGTGCCGATGAGTCCGCCGCGGGCGAGACCGAACAGCCCCTGCATGGGCTGATACCCCGCGCCGTCGGGGTCGACCTGGTTCGCGTCGAACAGGAACAGCCAGTTGATGAAGCGGCCGTGCACGTAGCTCAGGATCTGCGTCGCGACCGCCACACCGGCGACCACGAGGCCCAGGCCGATGAGGACCCAGCTGGTCTTCCCTGTGGCGACGTAGAGCATCGCGACGAACATGCCGAAGATCAGGGTTCCGGTACCGAGATCGCGCTGGAAGACGATGATCCCGAGCGAGATGAGCCAGACCACGAGGACAGGTCCCAGTTCCCGCATGCGGGGCCAAGTGATGCCGAGAACCCTCTTGCCGACCGACGTGAGGCTTTCGCGGGTGCGTACGAGGTAGCCGGCGAAGAAGATCGCCAGGCAGATCTTTGCGAGCTCGCCGGGCTGGAAGGCGAAGACGCCGCCCAGCGACACCCAGACGGCCGCGTTCGCGTCGTCGATGCGGAGGCCGGGCACGAACGGCAGCAGCAGGAGCAGGATTCCGGCGAGACCGAAGATGTAGGTGTACCGGAACAGGATCCGATAGTTGCGCAGCAGGATCACGACCGCGATGGCGCCCGCGAGGGAGATCGCGGTCCAGGCGAGCTGTTTCGTGGAGTAGGCGTCCCAGCCGGTGTTCTTGAAGGCGATGTCGATGCGGTAGATCATCGCGATGCCGAGGCCGGTCAACAGCGTCGCGATGGGCACGACGAACGGATCCGCATCGGCGGCGACGAAACGCAGCACGATGTGCAGCGCGAAGGCGAGGGCCGCGAGACCGCCGCCGATCGCGAGGATCATCGGGTCGATCACGCCGAGTGCGCCCAGCTGGACGAGAGTGAGCGCGGCGCCGCTCATCGCACAAGCGAACAGCAGCAGCCAGAACTCGCGGTTGCGCTGCGTCTGCGGCATCCGGAGTCGCTTGAGGGCCTTGATGACGGTGGTGTCCGCCTGCACGTCGGTGCTCATCCCTCACCCCCCGCGGGGGTCGCGCTCGGCGTCGGCAGCGGGGTGGGAAGCGGTGTCTGCTCGATCACGTTCGCGTCGGCGCCCGCCCGCAGACGGTCGACGATGGCCATCGCATCGGCCAGCGAGCGCGCATTGATCGTGCGTTCGACGGATGCCCGCTGATACTGCGGCAGGTTCGCGAGGAGGATGTCGGTGTCCTCGATCGGGGTCGACAGCGTGATCGGGCCGATGTTCTGCTGCACACCCTGGAAGATCACGACGCTGTCGTCGTCGGCGCCGATGAAGTAGCGCGTCTGGGTCCAGCTGTACGCGGCGAAGGCGGCGACGACCAGCATCGCGACGACCAGGAGTGCGCCGGCGATCCAGCCCGCCCGGCGGCGCTTCGCGCGACGCCGATCCTCTTCGATGAGCTCCTCGAGATACTCGGGGGCGGGCTCGAAGTGGCTGGGCTCGTTCGCGGCCTGCCGAACCGGGTGCAGCCAGTTTCCGCGCGGCGGGCGCACCGGCGGCACGTAGACGCCGTCGGGGTTCGAGGCCGAGCCCACGATCGTGGGGGTGCCGGAGTGGATCGGATGCTGCCCGCCGACGTCGACCAGCACGATCGTGACGTTGTCGGGAGCGCCTCCGTCGAGTGCCTGCTTGAGCAGGTAGTCCGCCGTGCGGCCGGGGGCGACGCCGAGCTGCATCGCCTTGAGGATGCGAGTCTCGTCGACCACTCCGGAGAGCCCGTCGGAGCAGAGCAGCCATCGGTCGCCGGGCTGCGTGTGCATGACGAACATGTCGAGCTCGGGGTCGGCGTCCATGTCGCTGAGAACGCGCATGAGGACCGAGCGCCGCGGGTGGTAGCGCGCCTCCTCCGGGGTGATCCGACCGGAGTCGACCAGGCGCTGCACGAAGGTGTGGTCGGCGGTGATCTGGGTCAGTGCGTCGTCGCGGTACAGGTAGATGCGCGAGTCGCCGATGTGGCCGATGACCGCGTACTCGTCGACCATGATGATCGCGCTGACCGTCGTGCCGAGGCCGGCGAGTTCGGGACGCTCCTTCGCGGCGCGGATGAGGTCGCCTGCGGCGGTCGTCGCGGCGGCCTGCAGCGAGGCCTGCGCGTCTTCGACCGAGGAGTAGCCCTGGTCGAGGGGCTGCAGCCGCTGGATCGCGATGCTCGAGGCGACGTCTCCACCGGCGTGGCCGCCCATGCCGTCGGCGACGGCGAACAGGTTCGCTCCGGAGTACCCGGAGTCCTGGTTGTTGGAGCGGATCTTCCCGGTGTGGGAGATCGCGACGCTCGAGCCTTCGAAGACCATGCCGGGGTCAGGCTCGCAGCTCGAAGGTCGTGGCGCCCACCTTGATGGGGGTGCCGAGCGAGAGGGCGACCGGTGAGGCCGACACGCGCTGGCCGGCGACGAAGGTCCCGTTGGTCGAGTCGAGGTCCTGGATCGCCCAGCTGTCGCCGCGCAGCATCAGGCGGGCGTGGTGGCTGGACGTGTAGTCGTCACGGATCACGAGGGCCGACTCGCTGGAGCGGCCGATCGTGAGCGAGTCGGCACTGAGTGGCAGCTCGAGGCCGGCCTTGGGCCCGGACGTGATGACCAGGCGCTTGGCGGTGGCGACGGTCGCCGGTCCGGTCGAGGAGCGTGCGGATGACGGCTTCGCCGCGGGGGCCGCTGCCGGTGCTGCCGCAGGAGCGGGTGCGCCGGCGGTCGCCTCGGCGGGGAGCTTGCGCACACGGACGCCGAAGAGGTCGGCGCGGAGCGAGTACACGACGCCGAACACGAAGAACCACATCAGGACGAGGAACCCGATGCGGAGCAGGAGGAGGATCAGTTCACTCAACCGAGGGCTCCGAACGCTCGGGTGGCGTCGTCGCCGCGGGGCGCAGGACGCGACGGGCTGGCCACGGGGACGATCCGGAACACCAGGTCGGTACGTCCGATGGTGATGGTCGTGTCGGTGGGGAGGGCGGCCTCGCGGAGCTTCTGGCCGTTGACCTTGGTGCCGTTCGTGGAGCCCAGGTCGCGCATCATGGCGCGCTCGCCGTCCCACAGGATCTCGGCGTGCTTGCGGCTGGATCCGGCGTCCGCGATCGTGATGTCGGCATCCGTCCCCCGGCCGATGACCGTACGGGCGCGGTTGATCGCGTGACGACGGCCGTCGACGTCGACCACGGCCTGCCAGCTCACGCGGCCCTCGACCGTGCCCGAGTTCACGCGCACGGTTCCCGTGGCGACCTTTTCGTCGGCCTCGAGGTTGATCGACAGGGGGCCGGAGAAGCTGTACCCCTGCGCCTTGGCGTGCTTGGTCAGCAGCGCGAGCAGCTCATCGGTGAGGGCGCCGCCGAGTCCCCGCATCCGCTCCGCGTCGTCCGGGCTGAGGCGCACGACGAAACTGTTCGGCGCGATGATGCGGTCGCGGCTCACGACCGCCGCCTTCGTGTCGGCCTCGCGGCGGAGCGCAGAAGCGATCTCCACCGGCTGAATGCCGCTGCGGAAGGTCTTCGCGAACGCGCTGTTGACTGCGCGCTCGAGACCCTTCTCAAAGCTGTCAAGTAGTCCCACTGGGCTCCTCTGGCATGCCGACCGGTAGACACATCGTAGCCAGGTGACCTGGGGGAACGCCGCCGATCGGGGTCTGAGGCGTGCATCAGGGGGTGAAATCGCGTGATATCTTTGGGAAGTTGAGTTCTTCGGAACGAGACACTCGCGCGAGTGGCGGAATGGTAGACGCGCTGGCTTCAGGTGCCAGTGTCCGTAAGGACGTGGGGGTTCAAGTCCCCCCTCGCGCACAGCGAATGACACAAGGCCGGGCCCACAGGGCTCGGCCTTCTGTCATTCTGAAGAAGGCCCGGTTCCGTTGAGGACACCGGGCCTTCTCCTTCTCCGGGCGCCGCTCAGGCCACAGGAAGATACCGGCTCAGGTGTTCGAACGGGGGCTGGGACGACAGGTGCGACACCGCCGCGGATCCCACCGCACAGGCGGCGGCCAGCGCATCGGCCGGCGCGTGCCCGGCACGCAGCGCGAGTACGAGCGCCGCGCAGAAGGCGTCGCCCGCCCCGACGGTGTTGACGGCCTCGGCGGGGACGCCGTCGGCTCGGGCGATCTCCTCGCCACGGCGATACAGCGCAGCGCCGGCCGCGCCGTAGGTGACCGCGACGAGTTCCGCCTCGGCCAGCTCGGGCATGAGATCCCGCTCGGTCTCGTTCACGATGAACAGGTCGACCCGGCGCAGCAGAGCCTCGGGCAACGGCTGGGCGGGTGCGGCATTGAGCGCGATGAAGCCCTCCGCCGAGGCGACGACCTCCTCGACCACCGCGAGCGCGATCTCCAGCTGCATGAGCACGGCCTCGTCCGCGCCGAACGTCACACTGTCCAGGGAGACGTGGTCGTTGGCGCCGGGGCAGACCGCGATCTGGTTCTCGGCATCCGCGTCGACGACGATGAGCGCGGTGCCGGTGGCGTCATCCACCGTGCGCAGGTCGGCGACATCCACTCCGGCGCGCTTCATCTCCGCGCGGGTCCAGGAACCGTCGGCATCGTCACCGACGGCACCTACCATCCGGACCTTTCCGCCCAACTTCGCGGCGGCGACGGCCTGGTTCGCGCCCTTCCCGCCCAGGTCACGGGAGAGTCGCCCGCCGGCCACGGTCTCCCCGGCAGTGGGGAGTCGTTCGACGAACGCGGTGACGTCGACGTTCGCGCTGCCGACGACGACGAGGGATGGAAGAGCAGGAGAGGTCATGGCAGCAGCTTTCGGATCGAGCGGAGGCATCGGAACGCGGAAATCGCGGCCGGCTTGACGTTCATGATAGAAAGTGTAAACGTTTACGCACGCACATCTGCAAAGGAGCACCATGACAACTCCCGTCCTTCTCGACTGCGATCCCGGCCACGACGACGTCTTCGCCATCTGGCTCGCGGCCGGAAACGACGCCATCGACCTCCGCGGTGTGACGACGGTGGGCGGCAACGGCTACCTCGAGCACACCACCCGGAACGCGCGGATCGCACTCACCGTCGCCGGCGTGACGGACGTGCCGGTCGCCGCCGGAGCCGACAAGCCCCTCGTCCGTGAACTCACCCCCGGCGCATGGATCCACGGCGAGAACGCGCTCGGCGGACCGGTGCTCCCCGAGCCGACCGTGCCCCTCGACCCGCGCCACGCCGTGCAGTTCCTCGCCGACACCCTCGCCGCCTCGCCGGAGCCGATCACCGTGATCCCCACCGGCCCGCTCACCAACATCGCGCTCCTCCTGCAGCAGCATCCGGAGGTCGTGCCCCAGATCAAGGAGATCATCTGGATGGGCGGCTCGACCGGCCGCGGCAATGTCGGCGCGTATCCGGAGTTCAACGCCTGGGCAGATCCCGAGGCCGCGGCCGTGGTGTTCGCATCCGGCGTTCCGCTCACCATGGTCGGGCTCAACATCTCCCACCAGGCACTGATCACCGAAGAGGTGATCCAGCGGATCGGTGCGGTCGGCAACGAGACCTCGGCATTCGGAGTGGAGCTGCTGCGCTTCTTCTGCAGCACCTACGAGAAGGCCGAGGGCATGCCGGAGGGACCTCTGCATGATCCCATCACCGTCGCCATCGCGATCGATCGGGCCGTCGCCACGGTCCAGCGCTGCCACGTCGACATCGAGACGACCGGTGAGTTCACGGCCGGTGCGACCTGCGTCGACCTGCACGACATGCTGGGCAAGGAGCCGAACACCGACGTCGCGATCACCCTCGACGCGCCGAAGTTCTGGGACCTGGTGACGGATGCTGTCGGCGCATTGGCCTGATGCTCAGCGCGGTGCGGCGGGCGTCGTGGACTCGGCCACGCGCAGACTCGGCGCGAGACGGCTGAGGATGTACGGCGCGTCGGGATCCTCCATCCGCCGCACCAGCGCCTCCGTCGCCTCGCGGGCCAGCTCGTCGAACGGCTGCACCACGGTCGTCAGCCGCGGCTCGCAGACATCCGCGAGCATCGTGCCGTCGAACCCGGTGACCTGCACGTCGGAGGGGACGCTCCGCCCCGCATGCTTCAGTGCGGCGATGGCACCGGCCGCGACGAGGTCGTCTCCGGCGATGATCGCATCGGGAAGCGGGCCGCGGGCCAGCAGCGCCTCCGCGGCGCTCTCGCCGAACGACAGCAGGTACTCGCCGAAGATGCTCTCCTCGTGCGGCAACCCGCGGGTGCGCACCGTCGCCTCGAAGGCGGCCCGCCGCTCGCGACCCACCGAGGTCACGTCGTTGCCGGAGACGAGGACGACACGCTTCGCGCCGCGGGAGGTGACGTGCTCGACGGCGAGGTCGATGCCGGCGTCGTTGTCGACCCCGACGAAGTCCGCCGGAAGATCGAGCACTCGCCGGTCGAGCTGCACCAGCGGAACCCTGCGCGCGGTGTCGGCGACCGCCTCGAACGAGAGCTCGGCATCGGAGGGCACCACGAAGATGCCCTCCACGCGCCGTTCGACCAGCATGCGCAGACGATCGCGTTCCCGGTCGACGTCTCCGTGTGAATCCGCGATGACGAGGTCGAACCCGCGGCGCTGCAGATGGTCCTCGAGGCGGTGTATGAGCTCACCGTAGAAGGGGTTGCTGATGACGGGGACGACCACGCCGATGGTGGCGCCCGTGCCTGCGCGCAGACCGCGGCCGATGAGGTTGACCCGGTAGCCCAGCTGCTCGGCCACCTGCGCGACATGCTCGGCCGTGCGTCCCGATACGCGGTCCTTGCCGTTGAGGGCCCGGGAGACCGTCGCGATGGACACACCGGCGGCGGCTGCGACCTCATGCAGCGTGACGGACGCCTTCTTCATCACGACTCTCATCCCCGGTGCCGGTGGCACCACGACTCAAAGATATGACGTGCGTAAAGGATTACGCACGCGAACAGCCAACGATCGACACGAAGAAGTGAGCAATGACCAACCAGACAGATGCGGTTCGTACCCGTTCCAGCGTGGTTTCGCTGATGATCGCGCTCCTCGCGGCGTGCCTCGCGTTCCAACTCAACGCCAGCATGCTGAGCCCGGCTCTGGTGACGATGGAGCGTGAGCTCGATGCGACCGCCTCCGAGATCGCGGCGACCCAGACCGTCTTCTTCACGGCCGCCGCCCTCTTCACCCTCTTTCTCCCCCGTCTCGGCGATCTGATCGGGCGCCGACGGGTTCTGGTCGGGATGCTCGTCGTGATGGCGGTCGGCTGCGTCGTCGCGGCGCTCGCCACCAACGTCCCGATGCTCTTCATCGGTCGCCTCATCCAGGGAGTGTCGGGACCGGTGGTTCCGCTGTGCCTGATCATGCTGCGCGCGGCCGTCGCGGATCCGAAGGTCTACGGCACGCTGCTCGGTGTCGTCACCGCGGTCAACGGAGGGATCGCCGGGGGCGACGCTCTGCTCGGCGGGTATCTGGCGACCAACCACGGCTTCGCCTCGATCTTCTGGACCATGGGCGGTGTCGCCGTCGGTGCTGCTCTCGTCGTGCGCTTCCTCGCGCCCGAGACGATGGCCGAAGACCGTCCGCGGATGGACTGGTGGGGCTCGCTGCTGCTGGTCGTCTCCGTCGGTTCGATGCTCGTCGCTCTGAACGAGCTCGGGAAGCTCGCCGATGCGGACCTGATCCTCGTGCTCGTCCTCGCCGTGGTCGCCGTCGTCTCGTTCGTCTCCTTCTGGAAGCTCGAGGGCACGATCGAGCATCCGCTCGTGTCGATTCCCCAGCTGAAGCAGCGCGCCACCTGGGCGTTGAGCGCCACCTCACTCCTCACCCTCTCCGGGATCTTCGCGATCATGAACGGCGTGGTGCCGGCCCTCGCGCAGGACTCCTCGATGAACCTCGGGATGAGTGCCGAGGAGGTGTCGCTGTGGATCCTCATGCCCTACGCCCTCGCCGGTCTGCTGATGGGGCCGCTCAGCGGCAGGCTCGCCGCCACGGTCGGGTACCGGACGATGCTGCGGATCGGCCTCGGCGGCACCATCGTGGTGCTCGGCCTCATGGTCGCCAACGTCGAGACCGCCTCACGTCTCGTGCTCCTGCTGCTCTCCGTCGCCGTCGGCATCACCTACGCCGGCATCGGGAACATCATGCTCAACGGCCTGGGCGTCGTGCTCTCGCCGAAGGAGCGCCCGGGGTCGCTTCCCGGTTTGAACACCGGCGCCATCAACCTCGGCGCCGGGCTGAGTTTCGTCGTCATCTACGCCGCTCAGACGTCGTTCGCCTCGGAGTCGGCCGGAGCGGGGGCCGGATACGTCGCCGCACTGGTCACCGGAGCCGTCGTGCTCGTCGGTGCGCTGATCTTCTCGATGTTCATCCCGAAGCCGGTGCATGCCGAACTGAGGTGACGCGTCGCCCGGGGTGATTTTTCCCGGATCAGGTGCGGAAAAAGCGGAGGCGTGGTTGAATATGCGCAGCCTCTCGGGGGAGGGAGCGGGTCCATAGGGGCGCGCCCCGCGAGTCCGCACGGACCTCGCCCGACACGAAGAGGTTCTGATGACCGACAAGTCCCGCAGCAGGCGCGCCCGGCAGAACCCGCACTCTCTGAGGAGCCGCTTCGCCGCCGCGGCCGTCGCCCTCACCGTCGGTGTGCTGGGAGCGCTGGCGCCGCTCGGTGCCACACCAGCGCAGGCCGAGTCGAATGCACCGAACACGGTGCTCATCGGAGAGAACACCTTCTACGTCTACGCCGCCGCTGGCGAGACCGTGACGGGGGAGTTCATCCTCAACCTCTTCGACGCCGCGCGAGGCCAGACGTTCAGTCTCACGGACCCCTCCGGCGCCGTGCGCTGGACGTGTGACCTTGCTCCGGCTGCTCCGACCGGAACGACCTGCACCGTTCCGGCCGGGATGACCGGACCGACGGGGGTGTGGCTCCTCGAGACGGAGGGTCTCGGCGCCGTGACCGCCAACTGGCCTCCGGGCTCGGGAAACGAATCGCGGTGGGACATCACCGTGCTCTCCAGCGGCGGCGCGCCGATTGAAGGTCGGGTGTGGTCCAAGCAGTACCGCGCGTACAGCTCCCTCACACCGGGGTCGGGCACCGTCTTCGCCAATTCCGACCTCGGCTTCTGGGTCGTGTCGGAGAACGGCACGCAGTACACGGTGGAGATGCCCGTCTTCAACGGTGGTGGATGGAGCTTCAACAGCGATGCCTTCGGGAACGTGCTCGATCCCGCGCTCTGCACGCCCGCCTACCGATCGCTCGCGCAGACGAGCAACTCGCCGGAACATCAGGGTCCTGGGCCGGAGTGCGGCCCCGGTTACAACCTCTTCTTCGAGCCGCCGGCAGCCGATCTTCCCGGATTCGCCACGTCGGCCGACGGCGAAGAGTTCGTCAATCCCGACTACTCCCCTCCGAGCTTCGGAGGCACCGCCTACTCGCGGACCAACGCCCTCTCGCACGCCGGAGCGCTCGAGTACGAGCTGAACAACTTCACGGGCAACTATGTCGTCCGGGTCGATGTCGACGGCAACGGGTCGTACACGGATCCTTTGGACATCGCTCTCCCCCAGTCGGGAACGGACGGCACCGTGAGCGCTCCGTGGGATGGCCGTGATTCCGCCGGCACGCTCGTCGACGTCTGCACGACGGTGAACTTCGAGGTCGCCATCGAGAAGACGGACGAGATCCACTTCGTGCTCGGTGACGTCGAGGTTCTGCCCGGCGGCATCCGCATCACGCAGATCGTCGGTTCGAGTGTCGGAAACGACACCATCTATTGGGATGACACGGAGGTGCCCCTGTCGGGTACCGGCCCCAAGTCGAGCACGAGCCCTCCCCTCGTCAATCTCGCCGGTCTGAGCAGCGCCGGCTTCGTCCATGGGTGGGCGTCCACCGGCGCGAACCAGTGGGGAAACTTCGCAGCCATCGACAACTGGACCTACAGCGACATCGACGTGAGCGCGCAGGCGTCTTCCCTCGGCAACTGCCTGACGCTGACGAAGACCTCCGACGCGACCGTCGACACCCGCCCGGGCGACGATGTGGAATACACCATCACCGCGACCAACACCGGCGAGGAACCGTACACCGCGGCGAACCCGGCCGTCGTCACCGATGATCTGACCGCTGTCCTCGACGACGCCGCCTACAACGACGACGCCACCGCGACGATGCCGGGGACCATCGCCTACGCGGCTCCCGATCTGACCTGGACCGGCCCGCTCGCGGTGGGTCAGAGCGTGGAGCTCACCTACACGGCGACGGTCGCAGCCGGAGGCGACGGCCTCGCGCGGAACGTGGTGTTCAGCGGTACGCCTGACACTCCGACCCCGGCGTGCAACCCTCCGAACGGCGATGGCGTCGACCCGGCCACGGGGATCGCCTGCGCCGAGGCGGAGTTCCTGCTGCCGAAGCTGGCGGTCACCAAGGCTGCCGACACCACCGAACTGCCGGCGGACGGCGGGGTGGTCGAATACACGATCACGGCCACGAACACGGGACCCGGCGCCTACACGGCCGCCGAGCCGGCCCGCGTGACCGACGATCTCAGTGCCGTTCTCGACGACGCGACGTTCGGCGGGATCACCTCGCCGACCGACGGCTCCGCGGAGCTGGTCGGAGACGAACTCACCTGGGTCGGCCCCCTCGCCGCCGGCGAGAGTGTCACCATCACGTACACGGCGACGTACGACTCCGCCGCGGGCGACAACGTCCTCTACAACCTCGTCTGCATCCCGACGGACGAGACGGCAGCAGGACAGGACGACTGCGCGAGCGTGCGCATCCCGGCGGCAGAACTCGTGATCGACAAGACGGTGGACCCGGAGTCGGGCACCGCGGTCGACGCGGGGCAGGTCGTGACCTACACGCTGTCGTTCGAGAGCGTCGGCGAGGCCGCGGCGGCGGTGGACAAGGTCGACGACCTGTCCGACGTGCTCGACGACGCGGAGCTGGTGGCGGGGTCGATCACAACGTCGAACCCCGGGCTGACGGCGGAACTCCAGGGCACCGACCTGATCGTCACGGGCTCCGTCGCGGTCGGGGAGACGTACACCGTGTCGTATTCGGTGACGGTGGATGCGTTCGCGGATCAGGAGAACCACCTTCTTGCGAACATCGTGCAGAATCCGGATGGCTCCTGCGATGTCGAAGGCTGTCCGGAGACGTCGAACCCGATCCGTCATTTCGTCGTCGAGAAGGACGCGGATGCGACCACGGCTGTGCAGACCGATGATGTCGTGACGTACACGGTCACGGTCACGAACGACGGTGAGGGTGACTACACGGCGACCGAACCGGCGGGTTTCACGGATGACCTGACCGATGTGCTCGACGACGCGTCCTACAACGGCGATGCGGTCGCGGTGGCGTCGGACGGTTCGACGGTGCCGACTCCCACGGTGACCGGCGCGGTTCTCGCGTGGTCGGGGCCGATCGTGGCGGGCGAATCCGTATCGGTCACGTACTCGGTGACCGTGACGAACGCCGGCGACGCCGACCTGATCAATGCGGCGACGCCCGTGTGCGCACCGGGCGTGATCTGCGACCCGGTGACGCCGCCGGTGGACATCGACCTGCCGCGCATCACCCCCGAGAAGTCATCCGATCCCGTTTCGGGCTCGGGTGTGGTCGCCGGTGACGTGATCACGTACTCGCTGACGTTCACCAACAGCGGCCAGGCCGCGGGTGACGTCGCCTCGACCGATGATGTGTCGGAGGTGCTCGACGACGCGGAGGTCACGACCGGCCCGACGGCCGATCTCGCGGGCATCACGGCCACGTTCGACGCGGGCACGGGCGAGATCCGCATCGAGGGGTCGCTCCCCGCCGCGGCGACGGTGACCGTGACGTATCAGGTGACCGTGCTGGCGGACGGTGAGCGCGGCGACAACATCCTCACCAACGTCGTCACCCCGGATGTGCCGCCCTACGTGTGCGGCGACACCGACCCGGACTGCGACCCGTTCGTGCCGCCGAGCACGGAGCACCCGGTCGGCCAGCTCGCGGTGGACAAGACCGTGGACCCGGAGTCCGGCACAGCTGTGGATGTCGGGCAGGTCGTGACCTACACCCTGACGTTCGAGAGTGTGGGGGCTGCGGCATCGACGGTGGACAAGGTCGACGACCTGTCCGACGTGCTGGACGACGCGGCGCTGGTCGCGGGCTCGATCACGCCATCGAACGCGGCGCTGACCGCAGAACTGCAGGGAACCGATCTGGTGGTCACCGGATCGATCCCCGCTGGAGCGACGTACACGGTCACCTATTCGGTGACGGTGAGCGCGTTCGCCGATCAGGAGAACCATGTCCTCGCGAACGTCCTGCAGAACCCGGACGGCTCGTGCGGTGCAGAAGAATGCCCGGACACATCGAATCCGATCCGCCACTTCTCGGTAGAGAAGGACGCGGATGCGACGGCGGGCGTGCGGACCGGTGATGTCGTGACGTACACGGTCACCGTGACCAACGACGGGGAGAGCGCGTACACGTCGTTCGTCCCGGCGGGCTTCACGGACGATCTGATCGATGTGATCGACGACGCCTCGTACAACGGCGACGCCGCAGCGGTGGCGTCAGATGAGTCGCTGGTGCCGGCTCCGACCCTGGAGGGTTCGGTGCTCGCCTGGTCGGGTCCGGTCGCCGTCGGCGAATCGGTGTCGATCTCCTACTCCGTGACCGTGACGAACGCTGGAGATACGGATCTGGTCAACACGGCCACGCCGGTGTGCGCGCCGGATGTGGCCTGCGACCCGGTGACCCCGCCGGTGGACATCGATCTGCCACGGATCACTCCCGAGAAGTCATCGGACCCGGTCGCCGGGACGACCGTGGAGGCGGGCCAGATCGTCACCTACACGCTGACGTTCACCAACAGCGGCCAGGGCGCCGGCGACGTGGCATCGTCGGATGACATGTCGCAGGTGCTCGACGATGCCGCGCTCACAGCAGGCCCGACCGCGGATGTCGCCGGCATCACGCCGATATTCGATGCGGACGCGGAGCAGATCCGCATCGAGGGCTCGCTTCCCGCCGGCACCGTCGTCACGGTGACCTACCAGGTGACGGTGCTGCCGGACGGCGACCGCGGCGACAACATCCTCGCCAATGTCCTCACCCCGGACGCCCCGCCGTACGTGTGCGCCGACGGCGACCCCGACTGCGACCCGTTCGTGCCGCCCGGCACCGACCACTTCATCGGCGAGCTGCGCGACTGGAAGACGGTCGACCCGGCCTCCGGAGGCACGGTCGTGCCCGGGCAGGTCGTGACCTACACGCTGCACTTCGAGAGCGTGGGCACCGGGCCCGTCACGGTCGACCGCGAGGACGATCTCACGACCGTCCTCGATGATGCGACCGTCACGTCGGATCCGGTGAGCTCGGATGCCGCGCTCGCCGTCTCCGGGATCGTCGACGGGCGTTTCGGGATCACCGGCTCGCTCGAACCCGGAGATGCCGTGACCGTCACCTACCAGGCGACGGTCAACCCGGACGGTGAGCGCGGCGACGACCGCCTGTCGAACTACCTCCTCGACCCCGACGCGGCCCCACCGGCCGAGTGCGTCGTCGCCGAGGGCGAGGAGTTCCCCGACTGCACCGTGGATCACGTCAGCAGCGTGGTGGTCGTGAAGTCGGCCGACCCCGCGTCGGGGACCGAGGTGGAGGAAGGGCAGCAGGTGGAGTACACCGTGACGTTCCGCAACGTCTCGACCGACCCGGATGCGGCGGGTGCAGACGTGGACTACACCGATCACCTGACCGATGTCCTCGACGATGCGACACTGACCCGCGGACCCCAGGCGTCGACGGAGGCGCTGGCCACGGCGGTCGAGGGGCGGACCATCCGCATCACGGGCTCGGTCGCATCCGGAAGCACGGCCACCGTGACATACGTGGTCACGGTGCAGCCGTGGGCCGATCAGGGGAACCACAGCCTCGGCAACGTGATCGCGGTGACCGGCGAGGAACCGATCTGCGTCGAGGGGAACGGCCTGTGCACCACGCATCCGCTGGGTGAGCCGGATCCACTCGCGGTGACCGGTGGCCAGGTGGCCGTCGGCGCACTGGCTGCCGGTGTCGTTCTGCTCCTCGCGGGCGGGCTCCTGGTGGCGATCCGCCGCCGACGTCAGGCGATCGAGTAGGTCAGCGCCGCGAACCCGGGTGCCCGCCTTCCGGCCGACACCCGGGTTTGCGTGTGCCCGGGGGGTGCCCCCGTGTCCGCGGCCCGGCCGACGACCCACCGTTGCGCTCCCCCGACACCGAGCTATACTGAACAATAGATCACCAGCCCGCACTATTGTTCGGAGTTCAGTGTGCAGAGCCGCACTCGCATCATCCTCGGCGTCGACGCCGGCACCACATCGGTGAAGACCGTCGCCTTCGACCTCGACGGTCGCATCGCGAGCGTCTCCCGTTCGAGCGTGCGCGTGCAGCGGGCCGAAGACGGGCGCGCCGAAGCCGACATGAACCACATCTGGGATGCCGCAGCGTCCACGATCGCTGCCGTGGTCGATGACATCGGCGACGCGGAGATCGTCGCGATCGGTGTGACCGGCCAGGGCGACGGCGCCTGGCTGGTGGATGCCGACGGTCGGCCCGTCGGTCCCGCAGCCCTCTGGCTCGACGGGCGGGCTCACGAACGCCTCGATGACTGGCTGGATGACGGACGCGCGGCGGCCGTGCACCAGGCCACCGGCTCTCCTCTCTTCTCCGGTGCGCTGCCGATCCTCGTCGACGAGCTGATGGCGGCGGATCCGACCCTGCGGGAGCGCGTCACGACGCAGCTGAACTGCAAGGACTGGCTGCGCTTCAAGCTCACCGGTCGCCGTGCGACCGATCCCAGCGAGGCCTCGCGCACCTACCTCGACACCGCGACGGGGGCGTACGCCGAAGAGCTGTTCCCCGCACTCGGACAGGAGCACGTGCGCGAATACCTGCCGGAGGTGCTCGATCCGCAGCAGATCGCCGGCCGGCTCGAGCCGCGAGCGGCAGCGGCGCTGGGGCTCCCCGAGGGGCTGCCCGTCGTCGTCGGAGTCGTCGACACCGCGGCTGCCGGCATCGGACTCGGCGTGCTCGACGACGGCCGTGGCTACGCCATCCTCGGCACGACGAGCCTTGTCGGCATCAACCACGCCTCGCGTGCCGACGTGCGCAGCGAATCGAGCATCGTGCTCGCCACCGGTCGAGGGACCCAGGTTCTGGAGTCCATGGCCCCGATGACCGGCACCCCCAACCTCGACTGGGTGCGCGCCACGCTCGGCCTCGCGGACGAGGACTGGGTCGTCGTCGAGAAGCAGGCCGTTGCGGTCGCGCCGGGCAGCGGGGGCGTGATCTACCTCCCCTACGGCGCCCCGAGTGGCGAGCGAGCTCCGTTCTTCGCCCCCGACGCCTCGGCATCCTGGCTCGGGATGAGCGTCACCACGACACCGGGTCAGCTGCTGCGGAGCGTCTACGAGGGCCTGGCCTTCAGCCTGCGCGAGTCCACCGACGCGCTGGGGCTGGAAGGCCCCCTGCTCGTCTGCGGAGGAGGCTCCGATTCCGACCTCCTGTGCACGATCCTGGCCGACGTCCTGGCTCGCGACATCGTGCGTCAAGACCAACCGGAGGTGGGCGCCCGCGGCGTCGCCATGCTCGCGATGGCCGCGGTCGGCCTGGCTGACGACCTGCACGACGCGTCGCGCCGACTGACGCCGTCGACCACGACCTTCTCTCCGGACGCCGCCCGCACCGCGCTGTACGACGACGCGTATGCGCTCTTCCTCGCGACGCGCGATGCTCTGCGCCCGCACTGGGGCGGACTCCGCCGCCTCCGCGAGAGCGCCGAGCAGCATCCCGCTCCCGAGTCCTCGGCTCACTGACCACCACCTGAAAGAAGACACATGACTGAAACGTCCCGCCCGAAGGTGCTCATCACCGCTCCGTTCGACGCCGGCATCGCCGATTCCCTCGCCGACGCCTTCGACGTCACCCTGATCGACCCGACCATGGACGGCGGATCCCTCGCCGACCGTGGAGTCGACGACGCGCTCGCCGCAGCGGATGTCGTCATCGCCGAGCTCGACGTGGTCGACGAGAGCGCGCTCGCAAAGGCGCCCGAACTCAAGGCCGTCGTCTCCTGCCGTGCCAAGCCGGCGAACGTCGACCTCGACGCCTGCACGGCCCGCGGTATCCCCGTCTTCACGACCCCCGGCCGCAACGCCGAGGTCACGGCCGATCTGAGCTTCGCCCTGCTCCTGGCCACCGTGCGCAAGGTGAGCCAGTCGGAGCGCTGGCTGCGTGCCGGCAACTGGACCGAGGACGACGTGTTCGAGCCCTACGAGGTCTTCCGCTCGATCGGGCTCGGTGGGCGCACGCTCGGCATCCTGGGCGGCGGCGCGATCGGCCGTCGGATGGTCACCCGTGCCCGCGGATTCGGCATGACCGTCAAGGTGTACGACCCGTTCCTCGCCCCCGATGCGTTCGGCGACGAGGCCAGCGTCGTGCCCCTCGACGAGGTGCTCTCGACCTCCGACATCGTCACCGTGCACGTGCCGCTGATGCCCGAGACCGAGGGGCTTCTCGGTGAGCGCGAGCTCGCGCTCCTCCGCCCGGACGCCTATCTGATCAACGCCGGCCGCGCCGCGATCATCGATGAGGAGGCACTGATGGCCGTCCTGCGCGACGGCCGGATCGCCGGCGCCGGCTTCGACGTCTACTACCAGGAGCCGCTCCCGCAGGATCACGAGCTCTTCACCTTCGACAACGTCACGCTGACGCCGCACATCGCGGGCGCCTCGGATGACGTCATCGTCGAGCACTCGCGCATCGCTGCGGCGGCGCTGCGGGGCTGGCTCGCCGGGCAGCGCGTTCCCGGAACCGCGAACGAGAAGGCTCTCGCCGCCGTCGGCTGAGCGTCTGAACGCGGGGAGCGGATCGTGCGTCGCGCGGTCCGTTCCTCAGCGCGTCAGTCGAGCAGCGCCGTGACGGTGTTCGAGTCGGTGACGAGCATGTTCACCATGCCGCTCGAGAGCGCGGTGCGCACGGCATCGAGCTTCGCCGCGCCCGCCGCGATCGCGAGGCGGTGCGGGATGGCGCGAAGCTGATCGAGGTCGAGCCCGACGACGCGCGAGTCGAGCTCGCCGCGGACCGGGGCGCCGTTCGCATCGAAGAAGCGCCCGCCGATGTCGCCGATCGCTCCGGCTTCGTGGAGCGCGGCTCGTTCACGCTCGCTCAGCGACCCGAAGAGCAGTCCGCGGCTGTCGTGCGTGCTGCCGATGCCCGCGATCAGGGTGCTGGCCTCGGCCGCCCGAGCGAGCACGTCGCGCACTCCAGGGTCGGCGTACGCGCTCTCCGCGGCCTGAGGTGTCGCGGCGACCAGGGGGGCGGGGAGGTGGAAGGCCGAGCCGTCGGTGCGGCGGGCCAGGGCGAGGGTCAGCTCGTGCGGGTTGGCGCCGTTCGCGAGACCGCTGCTCGATCCGGTGAGCGGCACGAAACGCGCCCCGAGCGAGCGGGCCGGGAAGGCATCGACCACCGCGGCGACCGCCGTGGAGAGACCCATGGCGACCGTGGTGTCCTTGTCGATGACGCTCGCGAGCGCTTCGGCGCCGACCGTCGCCATCGCGCGGGACGCCTTCGCGGGGTCGTCCACGCTCGGGGCGATCCAGGCCTGGCGCAGTCCGTAGCGGCTGAGCAGCGCCTGCTCCTCGGCGGCGAACAGCGACTCCTCGACGTGCACGATGATCTCGACCATGCCGCTGTCGCGGGCCTCGGCGAGCAGTCTCGTGACGCGGACGCGGGACAGGCCGAGTGCGTCGGCGATCTCCTGGTGCGTGAGCCCCAGTTCGTAGTACATGCGCGCCACGCGACCCATCAGCATGCTGAACATCCTCCCACGCCGACTCCTCCGGTCCTGCTTGACAATTCCGCGGCACGTGCCCAAGATGTCCATGGGCATTCGTTCACGATGCTGAACAAATGTACACCACATCCCGAAATCTCTACGCGCTCAACGAGGAGACACCCATGGTCACCCCCGCATCACCTCCCGCCGAGGGCCGCTTCGCGCGCCTCCTCAGCTCTCAGGGCATCTCGCGGCCCATCGCCTGGGGCTTCGTCGCCCTGACGATCTTCATGATCGGCGACGGCATCGAGGCCGGCTTCCTCTCGCCGTACCTCGACGAGCGCGGCTTCGACGGCGGTCAGATCGCTCTCCTCTGGTCGGTCTACGGCATCGTCGTCGCGGTGGCCGCCTGGTTGAGCGGCGCCCTGGCCGAAGCCTGGGGCCCCAAGCGCGTCATGATGCTCGGCTTCGGCATCTGGGTCGTCTTCGAGGTGCTCTTCCTCGTGTTCGGCGTCATGGCCGGCAACTTCGAGATCATGCTCCTCGCCTTCGGGATCCGCGGGCTCGGCTACCCGATGTTCGCCTACGGGTTCCTGGTCTGGGTCACGATCGACACCGACGAGCAGGTGATGGGTCGCGCCGTCGGCTGGTACTGGTTCTTCTCCACGCTCGGACTCGGCGTGCTCAGCTCCTACTTCGCCGGGGCCGTCATCCCGATCATCGGCGAGCTCGCGACGCTGTGGATGGCGCTCGCCTTCGTGGTCGTCGGCGGAGTGATGGTGCTCGTGCTGCTGCGCAATCCCGTGACCAAGAAGGTCACCGTCGCCAGCAGCGTGAAGGGTGTCGTCAGCTCCCTCACCATCGTCGCGACCAACCCGAAGGTCGGCGTCGGCGGCGTGATCCGCATCATCAACACGCTCTCCTTCTATGCGTTCGTCGTGTTCCTCACGACCTACATGGTCCGCGACGTGGGCTTCGACCTGGCGCAGTGGCAGATCATCTGGGGCACGATGCTCGCCGCGAACGTGGCCGCGAACCTCCTCTCCGGCTACCTCGCCGACTGGATCGGTCGCGTGAACGTGGTCGCCTGGGCCGGTGGCATCGGATGCTTCGTCACCGTGCTCGCCCTCTTCTACGTGCCCACCCTGATCGGACCCAACTTCTTGGTCACGATCGCGATCGCCATCGTCTACGGCCTGGCCCTCGGCATGTTCGTGCCGCTGTCGGCTATCGTCCCGCTGCTCGCCCCCAAGAACAAGGCTGCCGCGGTCGCCATCCTGAACCTCGGCGCCGGCCTCAGCCAGTTCATCGGGCCGGTCATCGCGGGCCTCGCCGCACCCATCGGCGTCGAGGGCACCGTCTGGATCATCGCCGTGCTCTACCTCGTCGGCTTCGGCCTGACGTTCCTGCTGAAGGCGCCCAAGGAGGCGGATGACGTCGTCTCGGCGAACCCCGCCCCGAGCGCCGTCGCCGCCTGAATCCCCCACCCTGACAAGGAGTCACCCATGACCACGCGTGTGGAATCACTCATCGAAGAACTCTCGGCCCTCGGCGTCGACATCGTCGCCCGCGGGCTCGCCCTCGCCTCCGGAGGCAACATCTCGGCGCGCATCGATGAGGACACCTTCGTGGTCACCGGCTCCGGCACCTGGCTCGACAGGCTCACGCCCGAGGACTTCTCGGTCATGAGCCTGTCGGGTGAGGTGATCAGCGGCTCCCCGAGCCCGTCGAGCGAGTGGAAGCTGCACCAGCGCAGCTACGCCACACGGTCCGACGTCAACGCCGTGGTGCATGTGCACCCGCAGCACGCGGTGCTCCTGAACGCCCTGGGTCACGACGTGCGACTGATCACCCTCGACCACGCCTACTACGTGCGCTCGGTCGGGACCACTCCGTACTACCCGAACGGATCGGATGAGCTCGCCGACTCCGCCGCCGAGCAGGCCGCACATCACGACTGCATCATCATGGGCCACCACGGCTGCTCCGCCCTCGGCGACTCCGTGAGCATGGCCTTCCGCCGCGCGCTCAACCTCGAGGAGGCGGCCACCGCGACCTACCGCGCGCTGCTCCTCGGCGACACCGAGTCCGCCTTCCCCGCCGAGGCGCTCGCCGCCCTGCACCACGCCTGAACAGGAGCCGCGATGACGACCGTCCCCACGCACATCAGCATCGATCCCGACATCAGCGAGGCGACGAAGCGCTTCCTCGCCCAGCCTCCTCGCCTGCTCATCGACGGAGAGCTCGTCGAAGCCCACTCCGGACGCGCCATCGACATCGTCGACCCGGGCACCGGTGCCGTCATCGCCCGGTCGGCGGCGGCGGATGCGGTGGACGCCGACCGCGCGGTGCAGGCTGCGCGTCGGGCCTTCGCACCGGATGCGCCCTGGCGGAAGATGAGCGCGCTCGATCGCGGACGGATCATCCTGCGTCTCGCCCGCATGCTCGAGGAGCGCGCCGACGAGTTCGTGGAGCTCGAGGTGCTCGACGGAGGCAAGCTCAAGGGTGCCGCCGCGAGCGTCGATCTGCCGCTTGCGATCAACCACTTCGAGTACTTCGGCGGCTGGCCGTCGAAGATCGAGGGCAACACGATCCCCGTGTCCGTGACGGATGCGATGGTGCGCACCGAGCGGGTCCCGGTCGGAGTCGTCGCGCAGATCGTGCCCTGGAACTACCCGCTGCTCATGGGTGTGTGGAAGATCGCTCCCGCGCTCGCCGCGGGCTGCACGATCGTCATGAAGCCCGCCGAGAACACCCCGCTGTCTCTGCTGCGCCTCGGGCAGCTCGCGCTCGAAGCGGGCATGCCGAAGGGCGTCCTCAACATCCTCACCGGATACGGTGCCGAGGCCGGCGAGGCGCTCGTCGACCACCCCGACGTCGACAAGGTGGCCTTCACCGGATCTACTGCTGTGGGCACGCGCATCGCGCAGCGCGCTGCCCCGATGGTGAAGCGAGTGACACTGGAGCTCGGCGGCAAGAGCCCGAACATCATCTTCGACGACAGCCCGGTCGAAGAGGCGGCGGCCGCTGCGGCCAGCGCGATCTTCTTCAACGCCGGTCAGGCCTGTGCGGCGGGCTCGCGGCTGTACGTGCAGAAGCGCTCGTACGACGACGTGGTCGGTCGGCTCGCCGACATCGCCTCGTCGATGACGGTCGGCCATGGCTTCGACCCGTCGGCGCAGATCGGGCCGGTCATCTCCACCCGTCAGCACGAGCGCGTGCTCGGCTACATCGACGGCGCTCAGGAGCAGGGGGCCACGGTCGCCGCGGGAGGATCCGCCTTCCCCGATGCCGCGATCCCCGGGGGCTTCTACATCCGTCCGACCGTGCTGACCGACGTGGACGATACCTTCACCGCCGTGCGCGAGGAGATCTTCGGCCCCGTCGTGGTGGCGCAGCCCTTCGACGACATCGATGAGATCGCACGCCGGGCGAACGACTCGCCCTACGGCCTCGCCGCGGGGATCTGGACGCGCGACATCGGCAAGGCGAATCGACTCGCAGCGCTCCTGCAGGCGGGAACCGTCTACATCAACATGTACGGCGCGACCGATGCGGCCGCCCCCTTCGGCGGATTCAAGATGTCGGGATACGGCAGGGACATGGGCCACGCCAACCTTGAGTCGTACCTGGAGACGCGCACGGTCTGGACCAACCTGGCGCACTGATGTCGCCGATCATCCCCGCTGCGTGATCGGGCCGGAGTGGCGTGCCGAGTCCGGCTCGCCACTCCGGGGCTTCCGGACGAAGGGAAGTCCGAGACCCCACGCGACGAGTGCCGCGGCGGCGAACACCGCACCCAGGATCGACGATCCGGCCCATCCCCACGCGCTGAAGGAGACGGTCGTGGTGACGGCGCCGACGGCAGATCCCAGCGAGTAGAAGATCATGTACCCGCCGATGGTCGTGGAGACTCGATCCGGATGCAGCGTGGTGAGAGTGTGCTGGTTGCTGACGTGCACGGCCTGAACGGCGAAGTCGAGCACGACGATGCCGACGATCAGCAGCATAAGTGACCACGGGAGCTGTGCGATCAGCACCCAAGAGGCGACGAGTGCGACGAGGGCCAGACCGGTCACACGATTCGCCTTACCGCCGTCAGCCCAGTGGCCCGCGCGAACGGCGCCCAGAGCACCCGTCAGGCCGGCGAGGCCGAAGAGCCCGATCTGCGTCTCGGAGAGCTCCCAGGGCGTGTCCGACAGGGGCAGCGCCATCCCGCTCCAGAGCGTTCCGAACGACGCGAAGAGGAAGAAGGCGATCACGCCCCGGCTGAGGAAGGCAGGTTCGGTGAGCAGCCGACCGATGCCACCGACGAGGACGCTGTGGTGGCGGGATGGCGGGCGCACATCGACGGGCAGCAGTCGAAGTGCTGCGGCCCCCAGCAGGAGGGAGAGCGCCGCGAGCAGGACGTAGATGCTGCGCCACCCCCAGAGATCGGCCATCATGCCGGCGATCAGCCGCGAGCCGAGGATGCCGACCACCACGCCCGACGTCACGAAGCCCAGGTTCCGTCCGCGCTCGCCGGGATCCGACACCGCTGCGGCGTAGGCCACGGTCGTCTGCACGACGACGGCGAAGATCCCCGTGAGTGTGAGGCCGGCGAACGCGACGCCCGCGGCCGGAGCGAGTGCGACCGCGAGCATCCCGACGGCCACGAGGCCGAGATGGAGGGCGATCAGCCTCCGCCTGTCGAAGCGGTCGCCGAGGGGAACGAGCAGGACGAGCCCGACGAGGTAGCCCAGCTGCCCCACCGACACCAGCCAGCCGAGCGCATCGGTCGGCAGCTGAAGGTCTCGCCCCATCTGCGCGAGCACGGGCTGCGCGGCATAGACCGTCGCGACGGCGACGGCGCAGATGGCGGCCAGCAGTGTCTTCTTCCGGAGATCCACATAAATCCTTTGGTTTCAAATTGCTACCAAAGTGACCGTAGGGCATAATGGTTGCAGATTGCAACTCTTGGAGATCTCATGAGCGATGCCCCCGATCGTCCGCAGTGGACCGATCCGACCTGTCCCGTCGCGCGCACCGTCGACCTGGTCGGCGACCGCTGGAGCATGCTGATCATCCGCGATGCCATGGACGGCGCCCGCACGTTCACCGACTTCCAGCAGCGCACGGGGATCGCGCGCAACATCCTCGCCGACAGGCTCCGCCGCCTCGCCGCGTACGGGCTCGTCGAGCAGGTCGATGCTCCCCCGGCCAAGCGGAAGCACTATGAACTGACCGCTGCCGGAGAGGAGCTCTTCCCGGTGATCCTCGCCCTGCGGGGCTGGGGAGAGCGCCATGCCTTCGCTGCCGGGGAAGCTCATTCGACTCTCGTCGATGCGGCGGGTGAGCGGGTGGTCGCATCTGCGCCCCTCGGCGCTGACGGTGCGCCGCTGACCAGTGGCAACACCCGCGTCGTGAGGTGAGTGCGTCCTGCCTTCGCGACGAAGTCGGCCCGGTAGGACCCTGGGTCCGGGCTTTAGGGCGCTGCTCTGCGGTTTCTGACAGGGTGGAACGCAGGACCTGCCCCTGGACGATGAAGCGGTGAACGATGAGTGGACCTGATTCCCCGGTGATCGGGGTCGACCACGCACCGTCGCGGTGGTCGCCATGGTGGCTGGCATCCGGAGCGCTGTTCATCGCCTCGGCCCTGCTGGCCGCGTTCCGCAGTCTTCCGGGTTCACTTGACCTGGGTGCTCTCAGCGGGGTCTCGACCGCGGTGACACTGACCTTCAGTCTCGCGCTCGTCGCCGCCGGCGTCGGAGCTGCGCGCCACGACGACACCCTCCGCCTGCCGAGGGCAGCGATCATCTCGCTCTTCCTCCTCGCCGTCTGGCTTCCCGTGGCTCCGCCGGCGCTGACCGCTTCATTCGGAATCGCCTCGGCGGCACCGCTCTACCTGAACGCTCTCGTCGAGCTGGGGCTGAGCGGTGCGATCGTCGCCGGAGTCCTCCGCAGTCCGCTGCCGAAACCCTGGAGGTTCATTCCGGCGATTGCGCTCGCCGCCGTGGTCTTCGGGTCGCTGCTCCAGGGCGCCTTCCTGTCCGGCAGTGTGACCGACCAAGGCGCGATGATCCTCGTCTCGAACGTGCTGACCTTGGCGCGCATCCTCGCCACCGGAGCGCTGGGCGCCGTGGCGCTCCGGGCCGCCAGGTCGCGGGCCGGTTCAGTGGTCGTGTTCGGGGGATGACCGAGGGTCGCATGAAGGCACCGAAGTGGTTGCGCAGCGCCGTCGGCTTGCCGGGGACGATCTCGTTCTCGGCGATGGAGCCCACGGTGGCGAACGCTCTCTCGTTCCAGCCGGAGTTGGACGCCCTCTCTTCGCAGGAGCTCCTCGATCGAGCACAGGCGTTCTCGGGAACGCGCGCCGATGCGCTCGCCCTTGCCGTCGCCGCCGCGCGTCGCACTCTCGGAGTAGATCCTTTCCGGGAGCAGGTACGGGCGGCCGCCGCGATGCTCGCCGGCTTCGCAGTGGAGATGGACACCGGAGAGGGGAAGACCCTGGCCGGCGCACTCGCGGCTGCTGCACATGTGCTGGCCGGACACTCGGTGCATGTCGTCTCCGTCAACGACTACCTGGCCCGTCGGGATGCGGAGTGGATGCGTCCGCTCTATGCCGCGCTCGGCATATGCGTGTCGGCGGTCGAGGAATCCAGCACCTCCGAAGAGCGCCGCGAAGCGTATCTCGCCGATGTCACGTACGTGAGCGTCAGCGAGGTCGGATACGACGTGCTCCGGGACCGGTTCTGCGTGCACGATGCGGAACGTGTCGCTCCGCGGATGGATGTGGCGATCGTCGACGAAGCCGACGCGGTCATGATCGATGAGGCGCTCGTGCCCCTCGTTCTCGCGGGGAGCGCACACACGACCGAGGACGATCCCGCCCAGGCGGCCGCCTTCGTCCGTGCACTCACCGAGGGCACGGACTACGTCGTCGACGGGGATGCGGCAACCGTCTCGTTCACGGATGATGCTCTCGACGCCCTCGAGTCGGAGCTCGGCGGGGTGAACCTGTACGCCGCGGAGAACATCCCCCTCCTCACCGGGCTCAATCTCGCACTGCATGCCCAGGTGCTGATGCACAGCGACGTCGACTATGTGATCGAAGACGGGGAACTGCGCCTCGTGAACACGAGTCGTGGACGCATCGCAGACGGGCAGCGCTGGCCGGACGGTTTGCACGCGGCCGTCGAGGCGAAGGAGGGTCTTCCGGCCAGCGGTTCCGGAATCATCCTGGACACGCTGACTGTGCAGGATCTGCTCATGCGGTACGACTCCCTCATCGGCATGAGCGGAACCATGCTGGCCGTGGCCGAGGAGCTGATTGAGTTCTACGAGGTGGAATGCGGCCGTGTCGAACGGCGCTTGCCTCAGGCGCGGGTGGATGAGCCCGACCTCGTCCTCGACTCCGAGGAAGAGGTGTCTGCCGCGGTGGCCGCCGAGGTGGAGCGCCGGCATGCGATCGGGCAACCGGTCCTCGTCGGCACGCAGAGCATCGCGCAGTCAGAGAACATCGCGCAGGAACTCGCGGCGCGTGGTCTGGAGCTGCGGGTGCTGAACGCGAAGAACGACGAGACCGAAGCCGACACCGTCGCTCGAGCAGGCGAGCGGAACGCCGTGACGATCTCTACGCAGATCTCCGGACGCGGCACCGACATCCTCCTCGGGGGTGCGGCTGCCGTCGACCACGACGCCGTCGCCGCGGTGGGCGGTCTCGCCGTGATTCAGGTCGGGCTCTACCCCTCGCGGCGACTGGACGCGCAGCTGCGGGGGCGCTCGGGTCGGCAGGGCGACCCCGGTGTCGCGATGCGCATCTGCAGCATCCACGATGAGCTGATCGAGACCACGGCCACGCGCACGATCCGAGACCAGATCGCTTCGCCCCGATCGGTTTCACCGAAGCGGCGAGGGCAGATCGTTGCCACGGCGCAGGACATCTCCGAGGCAGTGCGCGCCGATGCGCACCGGGCCACGTGGGGATACAACCGCGCGATCACGCGACAGCGCGATACCGTCTTGGCCGAGCGGAAGCGTCTCCTGGCCTCCGATGCTCACTTGTGGGAGCAGATGGGGAGCGTGGGCGCGGGGCTCGATCCGACCGACTCCGTCGTGACGGATGCCGTGCGCGAGATCGCCGTCCTCAGTCTCGATGACGCGTGGTGCGAGCACCTGCTGATGCTCCAGTCTGTGCGCGACGGCATCCACCTCCGCGCACTCGGCGGCCAGAATCCCCTGGATGAGTTCCATCGCCTGGCGCTGGCTGAGTTCGAAGGATTCTTCACGCACGCCTACGGCGAAGCCATTCGGCTCATCGTCCGTGCGGGAGTCGTGGACATCGACGCGGCGCTCGCCGCGGCACGACAGCGCAGGCCCTCAGCGACATGGACGTACATGGTGAGCGACAACCCTCTCGGAGACGCCGCTTCACGGGCCGCGGACGCACTCCGCTCGATGTGGTCGGATCGGCGGAGACGCCGCTGACGACGCGACGGTCCGCCTTCCGCGGGGTTCCGGCACCCCTTCCGATCCGGATCCCAGGGCGCTCCCCTCAGGCGACAGTGAGGTACCCGCTCGAGGAGTCGTCCTCGACGAGGGTGTACGACAGCACGCCGTCTCCGTGCGCTCGCGTCCGGCGCCACACTCGCTCGTGACCGCCGGTGGCGTAGTCGAGGACGATCCATTGGGGCGCCTCGGGATCACGTCGACCGACGATGTAGGAGACGCTGCCGAGCCCGGTCGAGCAGAGGTGCGCGACGAACTGATCGGCAGCCGGGCTCTTCGGCGGCGTGCGGCACAGGTCCGTCGGGCGGATGCGCAGGGTCAGGTCCGCCTGCGCCGGCCGGGCCTTCACGCGGCACCCCCGGCACGGGCGCCCAGCTCGGCGAGATCGCGGAGGCCGTGCGCGTCGAGATAGGCGCGGATCGTGTCCTGGACGATGCGGATCTGCGACTCGTTTCCCATGGCGGCCTGCATCGCGCCCATCGTGGGCGTCGGCTTGCCGTTCACGCGTTCGAGCGCCTCCCACACGATGTCTTCGCGTGAGCCGCGGCCCATCGAGTGCGGCATCGAACTGAACACCGGGTTCGGCTTCCAGCCGGTTCGGGTCTCCTCCATCAGTGGTTCCTCTCGTCTCACCGGACGCCGTCGAATGCGGGTGCACTCGGTCTCGTGCGCGGGCACGCCGAATAGCCCTGGGGCGAGGTGCCCCGGTGGACGGCGCGCGGTCCTGCGGCCAGGGGCCTTCCCGAAGACTGTCGGATGTCGACGCGGGAAGGACGATCTGGCCGTCCGGTTCCCTCCGACCGTATCACGTTATTTTGAGTCATTCAAAATAACGGAGACGATGAAATGCGAAAGGGCCCGATCCGCTGCGGATCGGGCCCGGTCATCCCCTGCGCGTCAGCGGCGAGGGGCGTCGTTCCACGACCAGATGTCATCGCCGCGGAGCACCGCGTCGGCGCCCCCGTCGCAATAGATGGTCTGGCCGGCCATGTGGGTGTTGGCCGGGCTCGTCAGCCACACCAGCAGTTCGGCGATGGACGACGCCGGCTGATGGTAGTTGAGCGGCATCGGCACCGCGGCGTCGACCTGCGCCAGACCCTCCGGGTTCCCGAGCAGCCCTGCCGTCATCGGCGTGGTGACGGTGCCGGGGGCGACGGCGTTCAGCGGAATCCCGACGCCGGCCCATGCCGGTGTCACGGATTCGCGGCGGACCCAGCGTGACAGGGCCCGCTTGCTCGACGAGTAGTTCAGGAATCCGGCCTCCGGGGTGGTCGCGAGCTGGTCGCCGATCTCGAGCGCCAGCGCCTCGTCGCCGCTCAGCGCGGCGTCGACGAGTTCGGCCGATACCGGCTGCAGCGAGGCCATCGACGAGACCACGGCGGCGCGCGGCTGGTCCGCCAGGCTCAACGTCGGCTGAAGCGCTTCCAGGAACTCGGTCACGCCGAAGTAGTTGATGGCCATCGTCTTCGAGATCGGCGCGGCGATGCCGGCACACGCGATCACCGCGTCGATCATGCCGCCGGCGGCCGTGATGGCCGCTTCCGCCGCCGCCCGGCGGCCGTCGGGGGTCGACAGGTCGCCGGAGACCTCGACGCCGGCGAGGTCCACGCCGATGACGGTGTGTCCCTGCGCGCGGAGCAGCTGAGCAGTGGCGGCGCCGATGCCGGATGCGGCGCCCGTGATGACGTAGGTGCGTGTCATGTTTCCTCCTGAGTTGATGGGACGGTGTCGGGTGGAACGGGGGAGACCGTCGCTCGAGACGCTCCCGGGAGTGCGACGACGAAACGACTGAGCCTGGTCTGGAAGTCCGCGATCTCGTGCGGAGCCCAGCCCGCGAGGGCCTCGCCCACCATCTGCTGCCCAGCGGCCACGAGTCGCGCATATGATTCGATGCCGTCATCCGTCAGCCGGACCACGACCGTGCGCCCGGAGCGGATTCGATCGAAGAGCCCCTGGGCGGACATGCGGGAGACGAGCTTCGAAGCGGTCGGGCGCGACAGAGACGCTCGTTCGGCGAGCTCGCTGAATCCGAGGGAGCCCCCGCCCGCACCGACCGTGTACAGCGCGCGGACCTCGGTGGCATCCAGAGGGGCGTCGAGTTCCGCGGCGACCGAAGCCTGCAGGTCGTTGCGACTCCATTCGGCCACCACCCGCACGAGCGAGTCGCGGATGCTCTCGATCTCTCTGTCGATCGCCATAGTTCGACAATATCAGCTCAGTTGCGTGAGGCAACTGTTGATGCCGCGCATCCGGGAGTGGCGGGCGACCTTCCCTGGTGCTCCCGAATGACGGTGTGATCAGCGTGACGATCACCACGCCCGCGAGCGAGGGAGTCGAACCGCCGACCTCTCAGGTCGCCGCGATCACGAACGTGTACCCGGTGCTGCCTCCGGATCCGACTCCGGATGGCGGCGGCGGTGACGGCGGCGCGATGCCGGCGACCGGGCTGGACGGGTCCTCCGCGTCGTTGCACGCCGCGCTCGGAGCACTCCTCCTCTTGGCGGGAGCTGTCCTGATCCGCCGGCGACGGGGCGATCTGGTCGGTCGGGAGCTCAGTCCTCAGGAATGACGATCATGCTGAGGCCGACCCGGCGCCGCCCCTCGCCCTGCTCTGTCGTGTAGGGAGCGATCAGCGTGGCCAGTCCGGCTTGCAGTTGCTCCAGCGCGGCCTCGTCCACATAGAGCGGGACGGAGCCGAAGCCGAGGAAGCCACGCGCGCCCGGAGCCTCCTGGTCGGCGAAGCGGTCGAATCGGCCGGCGAGATCGCCGAGAAACGTGAGGAATGCGGAACGGAGCTGCAGGTCGCTCATCGCCTGCAGCTCGGCCTCCGGCACGTGCGCCATACGGTCGCCGAGGGTGAGCGTGCGCTCGGTCGTGCCCCGCACTTTCCGCTCTTTCGCCACGGCGAGGACGCCGGCGTCGATGAGGGCGGCGACATGCCGGTAGAGCGTGGGCTGCGACACGTCGGGGATCGCGTCGCGGAGCTCGGCGGTCGTCAGGTCGCGTCCGCCGAGCTGCTGGACGATGCGGATGCGTACGGGGTGCAGGATGACGTCGGCGATCGAAGTCTCTGGGGTCACGGGACGCCTCCATTATTATCACTGTGATAATGTTCTCGTTCTGTAGTCAGTTTACGGGGAGGGATCAGATATGGCAGCCATCGAGGTCACGGGTGTGACCAAGCGCTACGGCACGGTCGAGGCGGTGTGCGACGCCGACTTCGCCGCCGAGAAAGGTCGCATCACGGGTCTTCTCGGTGCGAACGGCGCGGGCAAGTCGACGACACTGCGGGTGCTGCTCGGACTGGCCCGCCCCGATGCCGGGTCCGCGCTCATCGACGGCGTCCCCTACCGAGCGCTGCACGCGCCCGCGCGCACGGTGGGTGCGCTGATCGACATCGCCGGCGCGAACCCGAGGATGACCGCCCGCGCGCACCTGCGCACGTACGCCGCTCTCAGTCGGCTGCCGAAGACGCGTGTCGAGCAGGCTCTCGCCGAAGTCGGCGCTCTCGAGTACGCCGACCGACGCATCGGGACGTTCTCGACCGGGATGCGCCAGCGCCTCGGGCTGGCGACCGCCCTCCTCGGAGAGCCCGAGATCCTCGTGCTCGATGAGCCGCTCAACGGACTCGACCCCGCGGGGATCGCCTGGCTCCGCTCCTTCCTCCGCGACTTCGCCGACGCCGGGGGGACGGTTCTGCTGTCCTCGCACGTGCTGAACGAGCTCGAGCACACGGTCGACGACGTCGTGGTGCTCGACCGGGGCCGCGTCCGCTGGTCCGGGACGCTCGCCGAGACGATCTCCGGGCGCGAGTCGCTCGAGGCGGCCTTCCTGCAGATCACCAAGGAGGTGGCGGCGTGAGCGTGCTGCGCGGAGAGCTGATCCGCGTCACCTCTACCCGGTTGCTGCTGTGGACAGCGGTCACGGCCGTCATGGTCGCCGCCTTCCTCTCCGGGGTGCTCGCCATCGTCGGGCCGGAGAACGCCAACCCGCCCATGCCGGGCATCGACACCGCCGAGGGTGCGGGCCTGATCCTCGGCCTCTCCACCGTCACCCTGTTCATCCCGGCGCTGATCGGCACGGTGGCCGTGACCGGCGAGTATCGGCATCGCACCATCGGGACGACCTTCTTGGCCGTTCCGCGCCGCGGGCGGGTGCTGGGCGCGAAGCTCGTGGTGTTCGCGCTGGTCGGCCTCGTCTACGGGGTGCTGTCCTCGCTCACGACGGGGCTCGTCCTCGTGTCGGCCGCGGCTGTGCGCGGTGTCCCTCTCGCGATCGGCGTCGATGACCTGCTCCTGTCTCTCGGCAAGCTGGCGGTCGCCTCGGCGGTGTACGTGCTGCTGGGGGTGGCGATCGGTGCGCTCGCACGCAACCAGATCGTCGCCATCGGCATCGTGCTCGGGTACTTCTACTTCCTCGAGAACGTGATCATGATCGTCCCCGGAGTCAACGCCCTCTACTCGTACCTGCCCGGCGGCGCGACGGCGTCGCTCACGCGCTTCACGTTCCTGACCGATGCGATCTCCGAACAGACGCCGCTCGCCGCCGCCCCGCTGGTGTCGCCGATGCTCGGCGCGCTCATCCTGCTCGGATACACGGCCGTGGGCGCTCTGGTCGCCCTGGCGGTGCCGCTGCGGCGGGACATCGCCTGAGTATGCCCCGCCGCACGCCTCAGCTGAACAGGACGATCACGTAGACCGCGAACGTCACCAGGTGCGCGGCTCCGTGCATCGCGGTCACCCGCTTCGCCGCGAACGTCGTGACGGAGAGCAGCAGCGTGACCCCGAGCATGAGCAGGTTCGCCGGAGACTCCGCCAGGACGACCGTCTGGCCGGTGAGCATCCCGATGATGAGAACCGCGGGGATGGTGAGGCCCACCGTCGACACCAGTGCTCCGTGGCACAGATTGTTGACGCGCTGGGCCTCACCGCCGAGAGCGGCGCGCACCGCGGTGATCGACTCCGGCAGGAACACGATGCCCGCGATGACCACGCCGGCGAGAGCGACCGGAGCGCCGAGCCGGCCCAGACCGTCGTCGAGCAGCGCCGCCATGTCGTGCGACAGGAGCACGATCGGGATGACGGTGACCACCAGGAGCCCGAGGCGCACGAGGACCTCCGTGCGGTGCTCGGCCAGCACCTGCCGGATCCCGCCGGTGTCCTCCGCCTTCTCCTGACGCTCGGCGCTCTGCAGCAGCCGGGGATCGACCTCGGTGAAGTCGCTCGCCTGTGCGCCCATCTGCCGGTAGAGGAAGAACGCGTAGAGCACGAGGGTGAGCACGATGACGGGGATCTCCTGCCCCGTCGTGTACGAACCGTCCGCGCCGATCAGGGCAGGGAGTCCGAACGCGAGGGCGACCAGCACCACCAGCATCGACAGGTAGGCCGAGGTGCCGGTGCGGTTGTGGGCCATGCCGCGGTGGCGGAGCCCGCCGAGGAGGAGTGCCAGACCGATCACGAGGTTCATGATGATCATCGCGACGGCCATGACCGAGTCGCGGGCGATGGTCGCATGCTCGCCCGGTCCGAGCATGACGGCCGAGATCAGGATGACCTCGATCAGCACGATCGAGAGCGTCAGGACGAGGGATCCGTAGGGGTCGCCGAGTCGATGTGCGAGGGCCTCGGCCTGCTTCACCACGCCGAATGCGCAGACGAGGATCACGGCGATGATCCCGAGGAGAGCGATCACGAGGACAGGTCCCGGCACAGGCGGCGCCAGCACCGGGTGGAGGAGGAGGAGAGCCGCGAAAGCGCCCCATCCGAGGGCGACTCGGACGATATCCGTGACGCCGATCAACTGCTTAAGCTCCGTGCGTGACATCGCCGGACTCCTTCGAGGTGGGGCCGTCCCCGACTGATGACCGCGAGCGGGTCGTCCCGGTCGCAGCGTTGTGTCAACGCACTTTCTGACTCCACAAGCTTAGCAAAAATTTCCCGATCAGGAGGAAATTTGACTTCCGCTGGGCGCTGGCTATGGTCGGAGGTTACGCCAGCCACCGAAGGGGAAGCGAGTAACCATGTCCGGAAAGTCCATCCAGGGTCGCGACAGCAAGAAGGCGCCGCAGCTCTCGCTCAAGGAGAAGCGAGCTGCGAAGCGGGAGAAGAACGCACCAGCCGAGTTCATCAAGCCCCGCAAGGGCGCGAAGGGCTGACGGGATCCGGCCCGGCCGGCGGCGCATCGTCCCGGATGCGGGTGATGCGCCGCCGGCGTTCGGGCGTCAGCGGAAGACGCGGGTGATGCCGCTTTCGAGCTGCGTGAGCTGGATGAAGAGCACGAAGCGAAAGAGCGGCTTCATCAGCACGCGGACGATGCGACGGCCGCCGCGGCTCGGAGGGGTCAGCCATGTCAGGGTCACGCGGAGTTGCATTCCGCCGGCGGCATGTTCGAGCGCGAACGCCACCGACCGCGGATTCGAGCGCGCTGCATCGGGGTGAGTGAAGAGCCACTGGATGCTCGTCGGCTCCTCGCGCTGGGCGAGGTGCACGCGCTGGCGCCGGAACTCATCCTTGACCTGCATCGGCTTGCCGTCGGGCAGGGTCGTCGCGGTCTCCGCCTCCCACGACCCGCTCGTCTCGTCGTCCGCATCGACCGCGGCGATGCCCTGGTCCCACTCGGGGATACGGGCGGGAGCGGACAGCAGCGCCCACACATCCTCGATCGGCGCAGGCACGAAGACCGAGCGGGAACCGGAGAGGTTCTGATGGCCCGCCGGGGCAGGGGGGATGAGGCGAAGCCGCTGCACCTCGTCCAGCCGGGTTCGCAGAGTGTCGGGATCGGCATCGAGTCGTCTCAGGATCTGGTCGATGAGCCCGCTCGGCTCGTCGACCAGAGCGCGGAGCACGGCTGCCGAGTCACCGCGCCGCTCGCCGCTCGACGCGTCTTTCAGCACCGTGATCGCGCGATCCGTCCATTCATAGCCGCTGGTCTCGTGGAAGACGATGCGACCCGGACTGTCCGGATCGGTGGCGATGCCCACGAGCCCGAGTTGAGACGCGTGCTGCGCCGCGACGGCTGCGCGCGCCGCCTCCAGGCTGACGCCCATTCCGCGGAGGGTCTGGCCGCCGGTCTCGGAATCGATCGTCAGCGCGAGGAGGAGGTGATCGATGTCGGTGTCGCGGACGCCGAAGCGCGAAGCCTCTTCCATCGCCGCGAGCGAGAGGGTGTGCATCGTGGCGGCGGCGTGCGTGAGCCGGCTCATGAGTTCCTCCGAGGGACGGTGATGGTGGGGTCGATCCGCTTCGAGTGCTTCTTGTGTACAGCCTGTCTCGTGACGCCCAGGGCATCGGCGATGGCCTGCCAGCTCATTCCGGAGCGCAATCCGGCTTCGACCTGGCGTAGCTCGAGGGCATCGGCGAGGGTGCGCAGCGAGGCGACCGCCCGCAGTCCCGCGCGCGGGTCGGTCGTATCGGCCGCGACCTGTGCGACATCGAGGGATTCCATGCTGTCAACCTACGTTGCGTGACGAGCGAATGTCAACCCGGGTTGCTTAGATCGGCACGACGTGAAGTGTCCCTCGGCTGATGATCACGGGTACCGAGACTGGATCTCGAGAATCTCCTGCGGCGTGGGCGCGGTTTCGACGGAGACACGGCGCTGGAGCGTCTGGAACGGCGTCAAGCCCTCACCGGCCGCCGCGGGTTCGATCTTCTGCTTCCAGGTCGGCTCGATCACGTCGAGCATGTAGCCCAGTTGGGCACCTGTTTCGTAGGCGATGTCGCGTTCCAGGATCTCGAACTGCTCGGTTTCCTCGATGTAGTCCAGAACAGACACGAAGGTCGCGGTCCCGCCGGGCTGGGTCGTAAGGATGTTGATATCGCCATGCGTGAGGTCGGACATGCGTCGTTCGACATACTTCGCCGTGCCTTCGATCGCCTCGGTGTTGTCCTGCACGCGCAATTCCGGCCACTTCTCATAACGTGCGACGCGGATCTGCGCGAGGTCGTGGGCGGCGATCTCCATGCGGGCGGGATCTGTGACACCAGTGGCGGAATCGAGGATCGCGAACTCGGTGCGCAGCATTGCCAGCTGCTCGGCTGACGTCGGGTAGTCGAAGATGCGGTCGCCCTCCGCCCCGCGGTCGTACGTCCATTCCTGCTGCTTGCCCACGTGGAAGGCTTCATGGAGCAGGAAAGTGCCGAATTCGAGGGATGGGTCGCCGGCTCCGTCCAGGATGTCGGCCGAATACTTGAAGGTCAGCACGGGAGTCTCCCCGAGCGTCTCGATGGTGAAATTGAAAGGTGCCCAGAACGGCAATGATGCTGTCCCGAGGGTCTTGGTCACGCGCACATCGTCCGGCAAGGAGCCGTCGGGAAGCTCGACCTTCTGCATTCCCGCGGTGTCGATCACATCCGACATGTTGACGAGGTACGCATAGTGCCAGATGACTCCCCCCACCTCGTCGCGGCGGATCAGCGTCAGAGGTTGCTCGTCGAAACGGTAATCGGCCGACCAGATCGCTGCGGGGTCGGCCTGGAACTGCTCGTAGAGAGAGCTCAAAGACGTGAACATGCGCTGATCGGTGTCGTCGAGCTCTGCATAGTGCGTGCCGGGGAGCTTCTTGACGCCGAACCACACCACGGCCGCGCCGACAACCACGAGGATGACCACCGCGATGAGTGCGATCCACCCGCGCCTGAGTCTTCTGGAGGTGGGTGCGCCCACCGGCGTCGTTCCTTCGGCCATGATTCTCCCCCTGTCGGTCTTCGGGACTGCGTCCCGACAACACCGCCTAACATTATAGATGCCGAACCTGGGAGTGGAGAGTGATACGCCAGCGCCGGCACCGCTGTCAACGGGTGTGTGCTGCGGCCGGTAGCGGCGGATCGTTGTCGTTCCGAGAGAGGAGACCACGATGTCGAATCCTGATCAGCCACCTGCCCACGAGCACGCCGACATGCCAGCTGCCGCCCGCGACAGCATCGCCGCGCACCTGGCCGAACGCGGGAGCGAAGACTCCGCTCCGGCCGAGGACGTTCCAGCGGGGGGCGCCGGCGCCGACTCCGGGGCTGTGGAGGCGGTGCGTGTCGACCCCGAGTCGCGCTCGTCGGTCCCGGACGAGTCGACTGACAATGACGAACCCGGCATCGGCACCCGCCGTGCCGACGTCGACGAGGCGAACCGCGACGACGGGGACCCCGGCAGCCGCGCCTGAGCCCCTCCGCCCTCACACGGTCGACGGATGCAAGACGACCTTGATGCAGCCGTCCTCCTTCTTCTGGAACGTGCGGTAGAGGTCGGGCGCGTCCTCGAGGGGTGCGTGATGCGTCGTCAGGTCCATGACGCCGAGCGGATCAGCGGGATCCTCCACGAGCGGCAGCAGGTCGTCGACCCAGTTCTTCACGTTGCACTGCCCCATCCGCAGGGTGATCTGCTTATCGAACAGGGTCTTCATCGGCATGATGTCGGCGTCCCCTGCATACACACCGCTCAGCGACACGGTTCCGCCGCGGCGCACGACGTCGATCGAGGCGTAGACGGCGGCGAGCCGGTCGACGCCCGCCTTGTCGAACACTTGGCGAGCAGCGGGGTCGGGAAGGAGGCCGACCGCCTTCTGCAGGAACTCGACTCCCGAGTTGCCGTGCGCCTCGAGCCCCACGGCATCCACCACCGAGTCGGCACCACGCCCCTCGGTCAGGTCCCGCAGCTCCTCGACCACGGTGTCGGTCAGGTCGAACGTCTCGATGCCGTGACGCTCCGCCATCGCCCGCCGCTCCGGTACCGGGTCGACCGCGAGCACTCGATACCCGCGGTGCCGTCCGACGCGGGACACGAACTGGCCGACCGGCCCGAGGCCCATCACGGCGAGCGTCCCGCCCTCAGGCACCTGCGCGTACTCGACGCCCTGCCAGGCCGTGGGGAGGATGTCGCTGAGGAAGAGGTAGCGCTCGTCGGGAAGGTCGGACGCTACGGGGATGTGGTTGTAGTCGGCGAGCGGCACCCGCAGATACTCGGCCTGCCCGCCCGGAACCTGGCCGTAGAGCTTCGTGTATCCGAACAGCGCCGCCCCGCTGCCGTACTCGCGCACCTGCGTGGTCTCGCACTGGGACTGCAGTCCGCGCCGGCAGAGGAAGCACTCGCCGCAGGAGATGTTGAACGGGATCACCACGCGATCGCCGACCGAGAGGGTCGTGACGCCCGCACCGACCTCGACGACGACGCCCATCGGCTCATGGCCCAGGATGTCTCCGCGGTCGAGGAACGGGCCGAGCAGCTCGTACAGGTGCAGATCCGATCCGCAGATCGCCGAGGACGTGACACGGATGATGGCGTCCGTGGGCTCCTGGATGACCGGATCGGCGACCTCCTCGACGGTCACGTTGCGCTTGCCCTGCCAGGTGAGTGCCTTCATGGTGTCCTCCGATCATCGGTCCGTGTCGGCCCACGCTCGTCGAACGATGCGCCGCCGCCAACCGGGTTGACAGAAGTACCGCGCTCCGTGTCAAGCGTCTTCTGCGGTCGGCCGCGGGCGTGCAGGATGATCGCGGACGGAGGAACCATGGCGACGAACACTCGTGACCTGGCCTGCACCACGGATGACGTGTTCCGGGTGCTCGCGAACGGCTGGCTGTATCCCGGATGGGTGGTCGGTGCCTCGCGGATGCGCGACGTCGATGCCTCCTGGCCGGCGGTCGGCGCGCAGTTGCACCACTCCTTCGGCGTGTGGCCGGCGCTGCTCGACGACAGGACCGAGGTGCGGGAGTGGGAGCCGCCGCGCCGGATGGTGCTCATCGCCCGGGGCTGGCCGATGGGCGAGGCCAAAGTCACTCTGCACGCGCGCACGACGGCGTCGGGCTGTCAGGTGCGCATCGACGAGGAACCCGTGAAGGGGCCGGCGGCATTCATCCCCCGCTTCCTCACGACGCCGATGCTGCGCTGGCGCAACGCCGAGACGCTGCACCGGCTCGCCTACCTCGCCGAGGGCCGAGCGGGAGGCGACGGCAGGGCGTCGGGCGAGGTCACTCCCCCGAGTTCTTCTTGAACTGCCGCTCCCAGTCGCGCAGCTCCGAGCGGCCGATGAGCGAGTCGAGCGACACCTGGAACAGCAGGCCCTTTCGGGCATTGACCTGCTTGATGTTGTCGATGATCTGCGTCGTGACGGCCGCCAGTGCCTCGCGCACCTCGGCGACGCGCTCCTCCGGTGCATCCCACAGGTCGGGCCGCGTGAGCAGGTCGAGCAGATAGTCGCGTTCCAGCGCGGCGACGAGGCGGGCGAGCTTGTCGGAGTACTCCGCCTCGGCCAGCGCGACCTGGTCGGTCTCCGCCTTGGCGTCGAGTCGTACGAACAGCTGCTCGACGTGGGAGGCGAGCGCCTCGATGCCCGCGGCCGTCTCCGCGGCCACAGGGTTGCCCGGGAGGTTCGCATAATCGACCCGCAGCTCGCGCAGCCGGTCCACCCGCAGGCGGATGCCGGGAGGAACAGGATCCACCGCGGTCTTCGGCGTGCGACGGCGACGGGCGAGCAGTCCGATAGCCGTGCCGCCGGCTGCGAGCAGGACGGCTCCGCCGATCACGACGGGCAGCAGCCAGTCGGTTCCTCCCCCGGCTTCAACACCCGGGGAGGACGGATTCTCCTCGACGATCTGCTGCACGGTCTCGACGAGAGCGGTCTGGGTGTTGCCGCCTGCCGCCGCCTCGTTCTCGTTGGCGATCCGGAGCACGTCGTTGCTGTCGATCACGGTGGAGCCCGCCTGCAGGTCGTCGCCCACGGCGAGCACGACGGTCGTCTGCGGCACTCGCTCGCTGAGCCGGTCGAGCAGTTCCAGCGGGTAGACGGTGCCCAGGTCGGCATCCTCCGGCAGCACCACGACGGCGATCGTCCGGTCCCCCGGCACGGCGGCCGACAGGGCATCGGTCATCGCCGACTGCCCCTGCACGCCGGGGGCGACGTAGACGTCGCCGGACTGCAGGGCGGCGATCGCGTCGGTGACCCCGCTCGGGTCGGATGCCGTGGAGCTGATCATTCCCACCTCAGAAGTTGTTGATCACGGAGGCGAAGACGAGGTCGATGCGCTCGGCGTCCGACGCGTCGAACATCTGGCCGCCGGTGGCATCGGCGATCCGCTGCAGCACCGAGGTGTCGGCGGCCGAGCTGTACGCGATGGGGAAGATCCGCACCGGGGCATCGGTTCCGCCCTCCTTCGTGCTCTTGCCGATCTTCGCGATCAGCGAGTCGAGGGATGTCGTCGAGTCGGTGTCCTCGCCGTCCGACAGCACCACGATCGCGTTGATCCGTCCGGGCTCGGCGCGCTCGCTCATGGCCTCGTACGCCGTGAGCACCGCGTCGTACAGCGGTGTGCCGTTGCGCTCGGCGTAGCGGAGGTCGTCGAGGGAGGAGTCGAGCTTCTCGCCGTCGGCGCCCAGCGGGGTGACCCCACGGAGCACCTCGATGTTCTCGCCCTCGTCGGACGAGACGCCGGTGGTGAACGCCCAGACGCCGACCTCGTCGGTGGAGCGGAAATGGTCGAGCGTCGTCTGGGCGCCCTGGATCGCCCCGTCGAGCCGGGAGCGGCCGTCGCCGATCGGCTCGTCCATCGAGCCGGAGATGTCGATGAGCTCCAGCACCGATGAGGGCTTGCGAACCTGCGTCCACTGGTCGATCGCGGTGGAGATCACATCGACCTCCGGCTTCGGCAGCGTCACGGCGGGCTGTGCGGGGTCGACGCCGAAGTTCGCCGTGAACAGGTCGCCCAGGGGGACCGACTCGTCGAGCGGACGGAAGCCGTACTCGGGAAGGATCGTCTGCGCGGCCTCGGTCTGCAGGAACGCCGCGAACGCCTCACCTGCCGTGCGCTGCTCGGGCGTCACCCAGTCGGCGCCGAGAACGGTGACGGGGTTGTCCGACCACATCGACCCGCCCGCGGGGTACACCGCGACCAGCTTGGTCTTCGGCGGGACCAGGGTCTCTCCCGGCTGCACGGTGTGCGAGTCGGGGTTGCCCTTGTTGTAGTTGAGCAGCGAGGTCTCCTCGAGCGCGACCGCCGAGACGTAGGCCGAGCCGTTGGCGCCGTTCTGCGTCTCGTCGTACAGCGTCGACAGCACGTTGCCCGTGGTGTCGCCGTAGTGGATCACGCACTCCTCGAACACGCGGGAGAAGTCGGCCGCGGCATCCACATCGGCCGAGGTCAGCCCCTCCGCCTTGCCCGACGCCTCGTACGACTGCATCAGGATGGTCGACAGCCCGGTGGTCGAGGTGTTCGGGTTCGTCTTCGAGATCTTGAAGGCGCCCCAGATGTCCTTGCCCACGCTCCCCCAGCCGTCGGGGTCCTGGCACAGGCCTTCGAGGTCGGTGATGCTGATCGGCTTGTCCGGCCACCCGAGCGCCTTGGCCATCGGCTCGGGCATACCGAACACGACGGGAGTCCGCGTGAAGGATGCGGGTGTGCCGACGAGGTTCTGCGAGGCGGCCGCCGCGACGCGGTCGGTCCAGACCGTGGAGGCGGGCGACCACAGGGTGGGCCACAGTGCGCGGTCGTCGCTCGGCCAGTCCTCGCCGGATGTCAGGTAGCGGGCGGCGTTGCCGGACGAGACGTTCGTCGGCCGCACGGTGGCGCAGGTGTCGAGCGACTCGTGCTCCGGGGAGTCCTTGAACGCGGCCGCCAGCTCGTCGAGCATGTTGACCTTCTCCGACGAGGTCGCCACGGTGATGTGCGTGCAGCCGTCGTCGGGAAAGCCCTGGCTGCCGTCGGGGGCGGGCTCTTCTCCCCCACCCGTGCAGGCTGCCAGCACCAGTGCGACGATCGCCGCCGTGGCCAGGGCGGCAGGTGTGCGGCGGATGGTGGTCCTTCGTGCGGTGCGAGGCGCGCTCATGCGCCAAGGGTACCGATGTATCGGGCTCCCGATCACGCGGTTCCGGCGCGCATGAACTCCTCGGCCGCCTGCACCTGCGCCGCGCTCGGACGGATTCCGGTGTAGAGCACGAACTGCTCGAGCGCCTGCAGGGTCGCGACTTCGGCACCGGTGATCAGGGTCGTGCCGGCGGCGCGACCCGCGATGATCAGGGGTGTCTCCGCGGGCAGTGCGACGACGTCGAAGACGACGGATGCCGCAGCGATCGCCGCCTCCGAGAACGACAGGGCGTGCTCCTCCGAACCGCCGGCCATGCCGATCGGGGTGACGTTGACGAGGATGTCCGCCGTCGAATCGGACGCGTCCGCTCGCCAGTGGAATCCATACAGGTCGGACAGCGCGCGCCCGTTCGATTCGTTCCGGGCGACGATGGTGACATTCGCGAAGCCGGCGTCGCGGAAGGCGGCTGCGGTCGCCTTGGCCATGCCGCCCGAGCCCCGCAGCAACACGGAGGCAGCAGGATCCAGCTCGTTGCGCGCGATCAGCTGCGCGATCGCGGAGTAGTCGGTGTTGTACGCCGTGAGCACGCCCGCATCGTTCACGATCGTGTTGACCGAATCGATCGCGGTCGCCGAGGGGTCCATCCGGTCTACCAGCGCGATCACGTCTTCTTTGTACGGCATGGAGATCGCGCAGCCGCGGATGCCGAGTCCGCGCACGCCGGCGATGGCCTGGGCGAGGTCGATCGGAGCGAAGGCCTTGTAGATCCAGTTGAGTCCGAGCGCCTCGTAGAGGTGGTTGTGGAAGCGCGTCCCGTTGTTGCTCGGCCGCGCCGACAGCGAGATGCAGAGCGTCATGTCTTTGTTGAGCAGCGTCACCGCATCAGGCTACCTCCGCGTCGTCTCGGCGCCGGGCGAGCGGCGGCTGACCTCGCGATCTCACCAGGACGAGGTCCGTGACGAGACGGTGCGTCCTCCCCTATGGTGAAAGTGCATGCACACGGGGATTGATCGTCTTCGTCTCTCCCCAGGAGACGAACGGCCCACCCCAGGGGCAAGACGATCCGTGCATGCGATTGGGCCCCCTCGAGTGGTTCAGTCCCCAATGGACCGCTCGAGGGGGTCGCTATCGCCCTCCGCGCACTGATTTTCGGATTTGTCCCCCAAAAGGGGGACAAGCGCTCCGAAAAGGAGTTAGGCTGTTCTTGACGCACCCTCCGGTCGTCTTCGGCCCTCATCGCTCCCCCCGCGGTGAGGGCCACACCATTTTCTGGGCGTCGTGCGTTCGCGCGCCCCGGGAATCCGCCGGATGACGGCCGTGTGCCGCTCGTGCAACATTTGGATTACCTTCTTGCAGCGGCTATTCCGCTCGGGGGCTCCTCCACTAGCGTTAGCGATGTCGGGGCACCCCTGCGTCGGCTTCTTCATCAGCAGAACAGGCAGTACATGAGCACCCAGGGCACGGTCAAGTGGTTCAACTCGGAGAAGGGCTTCGGCTTCATCTCCCCCGACGACGGAGGCGCTGACGTCTTCGCGCACTACTCCGCCATCCAGTCATCCGGCTACCGGTCTCTCGAAGAGAACCAGCGAGTCGAGTTCGATGTGGCACAGGGTCCGAAGGGCCTGCAGGCAGAGAACATCCGCCCCGTCTGAGACGGGCCGGGAACACGTACTCCCCGACCGGAGCGCCATGATGGCGTCATCCGGCGGGGAGTTCTGTGCTTCTGATGGGTCGCTCCGATGTGCCGGCACGGCAACCGCCGGATGCGCGCGGGTCGCCGGTGCCGGCGTCAGTCGATCAGGAGAGCGCGCAGCTCGGCCACGCTCGTCACACGGAACTCGGCCTCGTCGCCCTCGTGTGCGTCGCTGAATCCCCACCCGACGAAGATCACGGGGACGCCGTTGGCCTTGCCGCCATCGACATCGTGGTGCCGGTCGCCGATGAGCACCGGTCGTGACGTGTCGGCACCGAGCTCGCGGAGCCGGCGCAGCGCCTCGGCGACGATGTCGGTCTTCGAGGCGAGCGTCGCCTCATCGGGTGTGGCGCCGACGGTCGTCAGGAACGACGGGCGGAGGCCGAAGTGGTCGACGAGTGCGTCGACCTGGTGCTCCGGCTTCGAGCTGGCCGTCGCCTGCGGGATGCCCGCCGCCGCAAGTTCGTGGATGAGGTCCGTGACGCCGGGGTACGTGGCCACATCGGTGGTGTAGCCGTCGGCCTTGCCGAGCGTGCGATAGAACGTGACCGCCTCGCGGGACTCCTCGGGGGTCATGCCCGCCTGGTCCTGGAACGACTGGAACATGGGTGGCCCGATCCAGTGCACCAGTTCCTCACGCGTCGGCGCCGGCCGTCCGAAATGGGTGAGGGCGACGTTCAGTCGGCGGAGGATGCCGACGGACGCATCGATGATCGTGCCGTCGACGTCCCACAGCACGCAGGAATAGGGGGAGTGGGGCATGCCTCCAGCCTATGGGCCCGGCGGCGAGGGCCATTCCTCCTGCACAGCTGTGCTCCGAAAAAGCTTGTTCACACCTTATGTGAGAGCGCAATGTCCTCATATAAGGTCGTGACAAGAGCGGAGTTGCAGGTCAGAATGGGGGAATGTACGTGTCGGTGGAAGTCATCACGATGCTGGCGACAGCAGCGGCGACTCTGGTCGCGATCGTCAGCGGGTTCGGCTGGATGATCACTCGGATGGACGCGCGCTTCGAAGCGCAGGATGTGAAGCTCGAACTGCGGTTCGATCGCATCGACCGCCGCTTCGAACGGGTCGATGAACGGTTCGAGCGGATCGATGAACGGTTCGACCGGGTCGATCAGCGGCTCCGTCTTGTCGAGCTCGAGATGACCGAGGTGAAGATCGCGGTCGCTCGGCTCGAGGGACCGACGCCGCGCCTGATGGCGGCTCGCTGATCCGTGCGGGGGTCAGACGGCAGAGGCTCAGAACAGGCGGGGGATGCCCGACTCGATGCCCTTCATGTCGTCGTAGTCGAGCACCAGGCAGCGGATGCCGCGATCCTCGGCGAGCACACGGGCCTGGGGCTTGATCTCCTGTGCCGCGAAGACGCCCTGCACGGGGGAGAGGTGCGGGTCGCGGCCGAGAAGCTCGAGGTAGCGGGTCAGCTGCTCGACGCCGTCGATGTCGCCGCGGCGCTTGATCTCCACCGCGATCGCGGCGCCGTCGGCATCGCGCACCAGCAGGTCGACCGGGCCGATGGCCGTCGGATACTCGCGGCGCACGAGGGTCGCGCCCTCGGAGATGCGCTCCACCTGCTCGGCGAGCAGCCGCTGCAGGTCGGCCTCGACGCCGTCCTTCTGGAGTCCCGGATCGAGGCCCAGCTCGTGGGAGGTGTCGTGGATGATCTCGTAGATCTGCACCCGCAGCGCATCGCCCGTCTTCTTGTGGGTGACGCGCCAGACCTCGACGACGCCGGCGCTCGCCTCCTCCTCGCCCGGTTCCTCGCTCGACAGCGAGCACGGCGGGCTCATCCAGTTCAGCGGCTTGTAGCTGCCGCCGTCGGAGTGCACGAGCAGACTCCCGTCTCCCTTGTGCACGAGCAGACGCGTGGCGAGCGGGAGATGGGCATTGAGCCGACCGGTGTAGTCGACCGAGCAGCGGGCGATGACGAGACGCACCCGTCGAGCCTACTTCGTCGAAGTCCTTCTGGTCGCCGCGTCGGGCTGCGTGGCGATCAGTTGCCGAGAAAGCCGCCGAGTGCGTCGAAGAGTCCGAGTTCGGTGGCCGCGGAGCGGGCGATGAGGAACCCGATGATGCCGATGATCCAGGCGGTGTTCTCCGCGCCGGTGCGCTCCATCCACGCCGCGAAGCGCTCCAGCGGGCGCTGAACGAGGGGAGCGGCGACGATGCGCAGGACGAGCAGGACGATCGCCGGCAGGATCATCAGGGCGCAGTAGCCCGCGAGTGAGAGCACGCGCAGCGGGGTGTCGACGGCGGCATCCGCGAGCATCGTCATCGCGACGATGTACGGGAGCATCGTGGCGACTTCCACCACCCCGGCGGCGATCGCGACGGCCATCACGGCGGTGCCGCGGGTGCGCGGATCGAGCAGGCGCACACGCCAGCGTGTTATGCGGCCGGGACGGACGGTCGCTGTTCCGGCCTGGTCTGCGGCCGGGGAGGGCGGAGGTGGTGTCAGCGTCGCCGGAGCAGGGGCATCGCGCACGGGCATCCCCGTCCACGGGGAGACCTGCGCCGGCGCGACGGCCGGACTCGCGGGGACAGCGGAGGCACCTTCCGGTTGCTTATCACCCGTCGGCATCACGAACGCGGTGATCAGGAGCGCGGCTCCGACGAGGAGGCGGACGACCAGGCCGGTCGGTGACGCGAGGAAGCCCGACGCGACATCGACGAGGTTCACCAGCCCCCACAGGAAGAGGAGGCCGACGGCGAGGTAGAAGGCCGCGATCGTCACGAGGTAGAGGAGGATGCGTCCTGCGCGCACCCGCCCGGGGTGCAGCAGGAGGAAGACCGGGATGAGGAGTGTGCCGACGCTGAGCCCGTCGATCAGCGCCAGCAGCGCGAGGGAGAGGGGGAGCGGGAGCCCGCCGAAGAGTTCCATGGCTCCACTGTCGCCGGGGCGGGGGCGGCGGCGGATCGGGCGAAAGTACCGTTCGTCGTGCGCTCCTCATCCCTTCGACGGATGCGACCCCAGCCGTGCCGTGGTTGCATGAGGTCATGCACGAGCAGGTCGACGGCGGCATCGGTGCCTGGTATCGCCGGCACCGCGGGTGGGCGGACCCCGCCGGGATGGCGCTCCTCGCCGTCGTGATGGCCGCGCTCGGATTCCGCGGTGTCTGGGGCTCGTTCTCCCTCCTGTCGGGGCCGGTGTCGCCGTGGTGGGCGCTCGCCTTCGCGCTTCCGGCCTGTGCGCTCGCGCTCGTCAAGCGACGCCTGCCGATGACCGTGCTCGGCATCGTGACGATCCTCTTCGTCGCCGACCTCCACACGGTCGGCGGCATCGGGACGCTCTTCGTGCTGCTCGACGTGCTGTGGACCGCGGTGTTCCTCGCCGGCCCACGACGTCGTCGCACTCTGCTGGTGCTCCTCAGTGCCTCGACGGTCATCCTCTTCATCGTCGCCTGGCTCTTCACCGACATGCCCTTCGCCGTCGCCTTCCTCATCGGGGTGCAGTTCGGCGCGATCTTCGGCACGGACTACTGGTGGGCGGTCGCCGTCTCCCAGGCGCACGAGCTGGCCGAGCTGCACCGTCAGCGCGCGGAGGACGCCGCGGCCGTCGCCGAGCGCGACCGCGCCGAGGCCGTGCAGCGCGAGCGCGAGGCGATGGCGCGCGAGCTGCACGACGTGGTGGCCGGTCATGTGATGGCGATGGCGATCCGAGCGGAGGCTGCTCTCTCCACGACGCCCGACCAGACGAAGGACCGCGAAGCGCTCCAGGCCGTGCGCGATGCGGGCCTGGATGCCCATGGAGCCCTGCGGTCGATGATCTCGGTGCTCCGCCGCGGCGACGGCGCCCTCGTGGCCACACCGCGCTGGGCTGATCTCGACGGCATCGTGCGCGATGCCGAGCGTGCGGGGCTCGTCGTCGGCTTCGACGCCCCGGACGTGCCGGAGCTCGGAGCCGCCGCAGAACAGGCCGTGGTCCGCATCGTGCGGGAAGCCCTGACGAACTGCATCCGGCACGCGGGCGGCGCCGAGGTCGACATCGAGATCGTGGAGAGGAACGCCGAGGTCCAGGTGCGCGTTCGGTCCCGTGGAGGTGTGGCCAGCGCCGCGGCCGCGCACGGAGGCGAAGGCTGGGGCCTGCAGATGCTGCGGGAGCGCGTGGGAGCGCTCGGCGGATTCTTCACGGCGGGCCCCGCCCCGGACGGATGGTCGGTCGAGGGCCGGCTTCCGCTCGAGGTGCGGGTATGAGCGCGCCGACCGTGCTGCTCGCCGACGATCACGGCGCCATCAGGGCGGGGTTGCGAATCATGCTCGAGGCGCACGGGATCACCGTGGTCGGCGAGGCGGCGGACGGCGACATCGCCGTGCGCAACGCGGCCGCGCTGCGCCCCGACGTGGTGCTCATGGATCTGCGGATGCCCGGCAGAGACGGCGTGTCCGCCACCCGGGAGATCGTCGCGCGCGGACTCGGCGACGTGCTCGTGCTGACCAGCTTCGATGAGGATGAGCTCGTCCTCGGGGCGATACGCGCGGGTGCGGTCGGCTTCCTCCTCAAGACGGTCGATGCGCCCGCGCTCGTGCAGGCGGTGCGCTCCGTCGCTGCCGGAGAGGGCGCGCTCGACCCTCGGGTGACGCGTCGCGCGCTCGCCGCAGTGGTCCAGGGTGTGGCGGCGCCGTCACCGACAGCGAGTACGGCGGAGCGGACCGATCTGACCGTTCGCGAACGGGAGGTCCTCGACGGCATCCTGCAGGGGTGGTCGAATGCGCAGCTCGCGGCACGGCTGCGCATCTCGGTGCCCACGGTGAAGACGCACGTGTCGAACGTGCTGACCAAGCTCGGCGCGCGCAGCCGCTCGCACGCGGCAGCGATCGTGCGAAGCCGCGAGGGCTGAGCGCTCAGCGCTGCTCTGTGCTCGCCGCCGGGGTCTTCTCGTCGTCGCGCAGCGGGCGGGCGGCGCCCGAGAACAGCCCGGACATGACGACCAGGGCGACCAGGATGAACAGGGTGTTCAGCAGGCCGATGTGCTCGCTGATGACGCCGAGCACGGGCGGTCCGCCGAGGAACGAGATGTAGCCGATCGTGGCGGCCGCGCTCACGCGAGCCGCCGCCTTGGCCGGGTCGTCTGCGGCGGCGGACATGCCGAGAGGGAAGCCGAGAGAGGCCCCGATGCCCCAGAGCGCCGCGCCGACGAGCACCAGCGGGAAGGTGGGCGCGAGGATGAACAGCAGGATCCCCGATGCCGCGGCGACGGCGAGGATGCGCAGCACCGCGACGCGTCCGAATCGGTCGACGAGCGGGCCGCCGAAAAGGCGCACCGTCGTCATCCCGATGGAGAACACCGCGAGCGACACGGCTCCCGTGCCCTCGGCGAAACCATGACCCTGTTCGGTGCCGAGCGCAATCCAGTCGTTGGCGCCGCCCTCGGCGAACGACATGCCGAGCATGACGACGCCGATCAGGTAGGTGCGGGGTTCGCGCCAGGCCTCGAGCGCGGTGCGCATGCGCTCGCGGAACGGCGGCTTGACGTGATCCTCCGGGTCGAGGGCGGCCTCGCGCACCGGCACCTGGAAGAAGCAGACCACCGCGATCACGGCGATCAGCACGCCCATGGACACCGCGTGCGTCGCGACATCGATCGCGAGGTGGGCGGCGAGGGCGCCGATGCCGGCGCCGAGGACGGTTCCGAAGCTGAAGAAGGCGTGGAAGACGGGGAGGATCGTGCGGCCCATCTGCTGCTCGATCGCGGTGGCCTCGACGTTCATCATCACGTCGACGCAGCCGTTGCCGAATCCGAACAGGGCCATGCCGAGGAGGACGACGGCCACCGAGCCGAACACCGTCGCGCCGAGGCCCACGAGTGCGATGCCCAGCGCGAACAGGAGCATCGCCGCCAGCATGCCGCGGCGGGCGCCGGTGCGCGCCATCACCGCGGGGCTCGTCGAGATGCCGATGATCGAGGCGACACCCATGCCGAGAAGCAGCATCCCGACCTGCGCGTTGTCGAGCTCGAGCGCCTGCTTGATCCCCGGCACGCGCGACGCCCAGGTCGCGATCGAGAGGCCGCTCGCCAGGAAGATGGCGAAGATCGCGGCGCGCCAGCGGACGAACTGCGAACGGGTCAGGACTGCTTCCATGCCGGACAGCCTATCGAATCGATTCGACCCGGGGGAGCGGAAGCGAGCTATCCTCGAAGCATGAGCAGTCAGGAGACGCCGCGTCGGCCCACGATCGCCGACGTCGCACGCGAGGCGGGCGTGGCCACGTCCACCGCCTCGGTCGTCTTCAGCGGCAAGGCCAAGGTGGCCCCCGCGACGCGCGAGCGCGTGCTCGCCGCAGCCGCCGAGCTCGGCTACGCCGGACCGGATCCCCGCGCCGCCTCCCTGCGCCGCGGACGCAGCGGCATCGTCGCCGTCGTGCTCGAAGGACATCTGCGTGCGGCCTTCCTCGACCCCGTGACGACGGCCATGATGGACGGCCTCACCGACGGACTCGCCGAACTCAGCGCCGGCATCCTGCTGATGCGCGACGAGCCGGGGGAGGGCACGGCGATCGCCGATGCCCCCGTCGACGCGGTCGTGCTGATCGGCTGCTCCGGACGCACACGGGCATCCCTCGAGGTGGTCGTCGGCCGGGGGCTCCCGGTCGTCGTGATCGAAGGCGACGCCGGAGAGGCGATCCCGCGCGTCACGCTCGACAACGCGGCAGCCTCCGCCGACATCGCGAAGCACGTGCGCGACCTCGGCCACCGCGATGTCGCCCTGGTCACCCTGCCGCTCGACAGCGACCGCGAGCGTGCAGCCGTCACACCGGAGCGTCTCGCCAACGCGACCGTCGACGTCACGGTCCACCGGTTGGCCGGCACCCGGGAGGTGTTCCCCGACGCCCCGGCGATCTCGGCATCCGGCAGCCTCATCGACGAAGGCGTGCGCGTCGGCAGGATGCTGCTCGCGGACCCCGCCACCCGGCCGACCGCGGTGCTCGCCCAGAGCGACCTGCTGGCCGTCGGGGTCATCCGCGCGGCCGAGGAGAAGGGACTCCGCGTCCCCGAAGACCTCTCCGTCGCGGGTTTCGACGGTATCGCGCTGGACGGTCTCGGCGACCTCACCCTCACGACGAGCGTGCAGCCGGCCGTCGAGAAGGGCCGCGCGGCGGGGGAGCAGGTCGCCCGCATGCTGCGAGGCGAACCGGGGATCACGCAGCATCTCACCTGTCGGTTCCGCGTCGGCACCACCACCGGCCCGGCCTCGCGCTGAGCTCCGCCCTCCGCCCCGGCGGCGGCCACAGTCAGCTGCGCTGCGGGCCGAGCGGAAGCGCCGTGTCGCCGAGATCGAGGATGCGGTAGCGGCCGCAGTCGATCACCTCGTCGGGAATGGCCGGTGCGGGCAGGTTCCAGGGAACCGTCTGCGCATCCTCCACGAGGAACGTCACCTCTCCGACGTCGAAGTCACGACGGTTCACCAACCAGGCATAGCCGCGCAGCTCATGATCGACCTGCACGAGCTGCGCAGGATCGTCGAGGTGCAGTTTCGGCAGGCGTACGGTCCAGAACTGACCGGCCCCGGTGCGGCCGGACGCGTCGACCCAGTCGGTCACGCAGGTGAGGTCGGGGTCGGCGACCTCGGCGGCCGCAGCGAGGCGCGGGATGCTCAGGATGCCGCCGAGCGCGAGCAGCACCGCGGCGATCGCGGCGACGAGCGACCGGGGGCGGAGCGGCATCCACCCCGCGCGCGGCAGGGCGACCAGGGCCAGAACGGGCGCGAACACCACAGGCTGCAGGTAGCGGGCCGCGTGGGTGCCGAGCGCGATCGCGCCGATCACGACGAGAACGGGCATCAGCCAGGCGACGGCGGCGACGAAGCGCGAACCCTCACTCGCGGCGCGTGTCGTGCGGACGACCGCGAGCACGATGAGTACCAGCACGATCAGGCAGCCGAACACCCCGCCGGGGGTCGAGAGGCGGTCTGCCGCGAGTCCGCCGTAGTAGCCGAGTGAATCGGCCCATCGCGCCGGCTGCACGTAGCCGGCGCCCGTGTTGGCGATCCATGCCCGAAGTGGAATGCGTCCGACGAAGCCGAGAGCCGTGCCGATCAGGAGCACACCGAGGAGCAGGGTCAAGCGCGACCGCTGCCGCGAGCGGATGGTCAGCAGTGCGAGCAGCACCGCGATCGGAACCGCCGCCCACGCCGCGTACAACGGATTCGACAGGGTCGACAGGGCCGCCGTGGCGCCGAGCGCGACCAGGAGACCGACGATCCCGGACGCGCGGTCGAGCGCGCGACGCACCAGACCGACCGAGAGCGCGACCGCGACCACGGTCGCCGAGTAGTAGGTCGTCGTGAGTTGCAGGGACGCGAGCTCGAGCGCATCGCGCGATGCGGAGACCTCGGTCACGGCGATGGCGCAGAAGGCCGCGAGTCCGAGAAGAGCCCACGCGACGGGTGCCCGGTCCTCTCTCCGCCGACCGGCCACGAGCCGAAGTGCTCCGTAGAGGGCGAGCATGTTGATCACGGCATTGATCGCGAGCAGGCTGTTCACATCGACCGGAAGGAGCAGGTCGAGCCCCGCGAACACCGCGGATTCGGGGAGGAAGAGCACGCTCGACATCGCCCAGTCCAGCGGCTCACCGGAAAGCGCCGACTGCCCGAACATGGCCACGATCAGGGAATCCCCGTCGCGGAACAGCAGGTCGGAGCGCGCCGAGGATGCGACCTGCGCGGCGGTCATCACCGCGATCGCCAGGGCGCCGAACCACCCGGCCAGCTCCCGCACCCAGACCCGCCGCATGCGACCACTCTTGCACGATCACACTCCTGCGGACCGAGTGGAGTCTTCGCCCGGGTAAACTACTTATGACACCCCCCCGCCTGGCCGCAAGGCCGACGACCCCCGAGGGAGCCGCGTATATGCTGACGCTCCTCGCCGTGTTCCTGCTCGGGTCGCTGTTGATGCCCGTTCTGGTGCGCTGGCTCGGAGCTCAGGCCTTCGCCATCGCCGCACTCGTCCCCGCAGCGGCCTTCGTGCACGCGCTCGTCATGACGCCGCAGGTGCTCGACGGCCCGGTCCCGTACGAGTCGGTCGAGTGGATCCCGCAGCTCGGACTGAACCTGTCCATGAACATGGACGTGCTCGGCTGGGTGCTCACCCTGATCGTGACCGGCGTCGGCGCCCTCGTGCTCCTCTACTGCCGGTGGTACTTCTACGAGGACTCGGCCGGCGTCGGCCAGTTCGCGGGCGTCCTTCTCGGATTCGCCGGAGCGATGTACGGCCTCGTGCTGACGGACGACCTCGTCATGCTGGTCATGTTCTGGGAGGTGACGAGCATCCTCTCGTACCTCCTCATCGGCCACTACCGCCGCCGCGCCGCCAGCCGACGTGCGGCACTGCAGGCCCTGCTCGTGACCACCCTCGGCGGACTCGTGATGTTCGTCGGCGTCGTGATCCTCGTCGTGGACACCGGAACCTCGAGCATCCGCGAGATCCTCGAGATCGCACCGACGGGCCCTGCGGTGGATGCCGCGATCGTCATGCTCCTGATCGGCGCGATCAGCAAGTCGGCCCTGTTCCCGTTCCACTTCTGGCTCCCCGGTGCGATGGCAGCGCCCACCCCGGTGAGCGCGTATCTGCATGCGGCCGCGATGGTGAAGGCCGGCATCTATCTGATCGCCCGGTTCGCGCCGATCTTCGCGTTCAGCGCCCCCTGGCGCCCGATCGTCATCACCCTCGGCATCCTCACGATGCTCATCGGCGGCATCCAGGCGCTGCGCGAGACCGACCTCAAGCGCATCCTCGCGTTCGGCACGGTCAGTCAGCTCGGGTTCTTCGCGATCGTCGTCGGCTACGGCACGCAGGCCGCAGCACTGGCCGGACTCGCGCTGGTGATCGGCCACGCCCTGTTCAAGTCGGCCCTCTTCCTGATCGTCGGCGTCATCGACCGGCAGCTGTCGACCCGTGACATCACCGAGCTCTCCGGCGTCGGGCGGCAGGCGCCGGTCATGGCGACGGCGGCATTCATCTCGGTGGCATCGATGGCGGGCATCGCTCCGACCATCGGGTTCGTCGCCAAGGAGTCCACGCTCACGGCTCTGCTCGACGACGCCCTGGGGGGTTCTCCCTGGGGTCTGGTGGCGCTCATCGGCGTCGTCCTCGGTTCCATGCTCACTGCGGCATATGGGGCGCGCTTCCTCTGGGGAGCCTTCTGGAAGAAGCGCGACGAGCAGGGCCAGCTGCCCGACACCGCCTGGCCCGATCCGCCGGTCGGGTTCCTCTCGGCGCCGATCATCCTCGCCGGCGTCACGCTCGCCGCGGGTATCGGGGCGCCCGCGCTCGACGTGGCCCTGCAGGGCTACGCCGTCACCGCGACTCCCGGGCTCGACCACGCGGGCGAAGCCGTCGAAGGCCCGGGGCACCTCGCGCTGTGGCACGGCCTCGAGCCCGCCCTAGGCATCTCGATCGCGTCGATCCTGGTGGGCATCGGCCTCTTCCTGCTCACCCGCCGGACCGGCTGGGACCGCATGCCCCGCCTGCTGCGCTTCACCGCAGCCGATGTCTACTACCTCGTCATGCGCGGCATCGACCGTCTCTCCGTGCTCAGCACCACCCTCACGCAGCGCGGCTCGCTGCCGGTGTACGTCGGCACCATCTTCGTGGTGTTCGTCGCCGCCGAGGTCACCGCGCTCATCGCCAGCGACATCGATCGTTACAACCTCTCCGCCTGGCACACGCCGGCGCAGATCGTCGTCGCGCCGATCATGGCGATCGCCGGCGTGTTCGCGGTGCGTGCCCAGAAGCGTTACACCGGCGTCGTCCTCGTCTCGGTCACCGGGCTCGGGATGGTCGTGCTGTTCGCGACGAGCGGCGCACCCGACCTGGCGCTCACGCAGATCCTGGTCGAGACCGTGACGATGGTGACGTTCGCTCTGGTGCTTCGCCGCCTGCCCGCGCGGATGGGGGAACACAACGCCTCGGTGGGGCGTGTCCCCCGGGCGCTCCTCGCGATCGGCGTCGGCGTCACCATGGCCTTCGTCGCGGTCGTCGCCACGCAATCCCGTATCGCGGATCCGATCTCGGAGGTGTTCCCGCAGCTCGCGTACGAGATCGGTCACGGCAAGAACGTCGTCAACGTGGCCCTGGTCGACCTGCGTGGCTGGGACACGATGGGCGAGCTGTCGGTGCTCGTGCTCGCCGCGACCGGCGTGGCCTCGCTCGTGTTCGTCACCCATCGAGCCGACCTGCTGGCCGCCACCAAGAACCTGCCGAAGGCGACCCGCAAGGCCGCGCGCAGTCGCCCGCTCGTCGAGACGACCGAGGGCATCCGGTTCCAGAACTCCGAGAACGAGAGCAGCCCGCGGGCATGGCTCGTCGGCGGGCAGAAGATGAAACCCGAGAACAGGTCGATCCTGCTCGAGGTGATCGTCCGCATCCTGTTCCACACGATCATCGTGGTGTCGATCTTCCTGCTCTTCGCCGGGCACAACCTGCCCGGCGGCGGTTTCGCCGGCGGACTTGTCGCCGGCATGGCGCTGGTCATGCGCTACATCGCCGGAGGCCGCTGGGAACTCGGCGCCGCCGCACCGACGGATGCCGGCCGACTGCTCGGAACCGGCCTCATCCTCGCCGTCGGCACGGCCGTCGTCCCGCTCTTCTTCGGGCTCGCGCCGCTGACGAGCACGTTCTGGGAATGGGAGATCCCCGGTATCGGGCACATGGAGTTCGTCACCTCGACCATCTTCGACGTGGGTGTCTACCTGGTCGTGATCGGGCTCGTCCTCGACGTGCTGCGCAGCCTCGGCGCCGAGGTCGACAGGCAGGCGGCTCTGCGCTCGACCCCCGGTCCTGAAGGCTTCCTCTCGCGCGGAAGGGGGAGCAGCTGATGGATGTCTCGCTCACCCTGATCGTCATCATGGCCATCCTCTTCGCGTGCGGCGTGTACGCGATGCTGGAGCGCAGCCTCACCCGCGTGCTGATCGGCTTCCTCCTGCTCGGCAACGCCACGAACCTGCTCCTGCTGATCGTGATGGGCGTCCCGGGCAACGCACCGTTCTTCGGCACCGAGGGCGAGATGAGCGACCCGCTCCCCCAAGCGCTCACCCTGACCGCCATCGTGATCACGTTCGCGGTCTCGGCCTTCCTCCTGGCTCTGATCTATCGCTCCTGGCAGCTGGGCCAGGCCGACACCGTCGAGGACGACGAGGCTGACATCGCGCTCCGCGAGCGCACCGACGCCGACGAAGATCTCATGGACGACGAGTCCGAGACCGACGAGGACGAGGCGACCACCGACTTCGTCGGCGTGCAGACCGCACCGATCACTGTGCTGCACATGCGCGACCACCCCGCCATCCACGACGATGCACCGTTCGACGCGCCGACGGGCTGGGGCGACGAACCCTCCTCACGCTCAGCCGAGGGCGACCAGGCGCGCCCCGATGAACCCGACGACCACGACGAGAACGAGGAGGGCCGGCCATGACCGCACTGGTCCCGCTCCTCGTCGGGCTCCCGCTCCTCGGCGCCGCCATCACCCTCGTGTTCGGCCGGAACGCGCGGCTCCAGGTCGTCGTGACCGTCGCCACACTCGCCGCGGTCTCGGTGATCGCCGCCGTGCTCCTGGTCGTGGTGGATTCCGGCGACCCGCTCGCCGTCTCGGTCGGCGGCTGGCCGGTGCCCTTCGGTATCGTGCTCTATGTGGACAGGCTCGCCGCGCTCCTCGTGCTCATCTCGAGCATCGTGCTCCTCGCCGTCCTCCTCTTCTCCATCGGCCAGGGCGCCGCCGACGGCACCGACGAGACCCCGATCTCGATCTTCAACCCCTCATATCTGATCCTCGCGGCCGGTATCTTCAACGCCTTCATCGCCGGCGACCTGTTCAACCTCTATGTCGGCTTCGAGATCCTGCTCGTCGCCTCGTACGTGCTGATCACGCTGGGCAGCACCGAGTCTCGCATCCGCACCGGCGCCGTCTACATCGTCGTCTCGCTGGTCTCATCGATCCTGTTCCTCGCATCGATCGCCATGATCTACGGCGCACTCGGCACGGTCAACATGGCTCAGATCGCCGAACGCATGTCGGAGCTCCCACAGGAGACCCAGCTGGTGCTGCACCTGATGCTGGTGGTGGCCTTCGGCATCAAGGCCGCGATCTTCCCGGTGTCCTTCTGGCTGCCGGACTCGTACCCGACCGCCCCCGCCCCCGTCACGGCGGTGTTCGCGGGCCTGCTGACCAAGGTGGGCGTCTACGCGCTGATCCGCACCGAGACCCAGCTGTTCGCCTCGAACAGCATCGACACGGTGCTGCTGATCATCGCGCTCGCGACCATGATCGTCGGTGTGCTCGGTGCCGTGGCGCAGGCGGAACTCAAGCGAATCCTGTCGTTCACGCTCGTCAGCCACGTCGGCTACATGATCTTCGGCCTCGCGATAGCCACGCCGGCCGCGATCGGCGCGACCGTGTACTACATCGTCCACCACATCGTCGTGCAGACGACCCTGTTCCTCGCGGTGGGACTCGTGGAACGTCGAGCCGGCAGCACGTCGATCCTGCGGGTCAAGGGGCTGCTCAAGGTCGCGCCGGTGATCGCCGTGCTCTACTTCGTGCCCGCGATCAACCTGGGCGGGCTCCCCCCGTTCTCCGGGTTCATCGGCAAGTTCGCGCTCTTCGAGGCGGCAGCATCCGTCGGCACCCCGATCATGATCGTGCTGATCTTCGGCGGCATCGTCACCTCCCTGCTCACCCTGTACGCACTCATGCGCGCCTGGAACCTCGCCTTCTGGCGCGAGGAGGAGGACTCCACCGAGACCGAGGGTCGCATCTCGTACCTCGGCAACGCCCCGGCCGCCGACGAGCAGCAGGAGCGTCGCCGCATCCCGAAGATCATGACGATCGCCACGGCCGGCATGGTCGCCGTCACCGTCTCGCTCACGATCTTCGCCGGACCCCTGTACGCGCTCTGCGACCGCATCGGCGCCGCTCTGCTGCAGCCCGTCAGCCTCGTCCAGCTGGAAGAGGAGGTGGGCGGATGAGACGACAGACCAAGCGTCACCTCTGGCGCGACATCCGGGTCCAGCTGCCCTTCCTGGCCTGGCTCGTCGTGCTGTGGATGCTGCTGTGGGCGCAGTTCACCGTGCTGTCTTTCCTGTCCGGACTCGTCGTCGCGATCTTCGTGACCCGCGTGTTCCGGCTGCCGACGGTCGAGCTCTCGGGTCGGATCAATGTCGCCTACGCCGCGCTGTTCGTGGTGCAGTTCCTGTTCGCGGTGCTCAGCGGAGCCATCTCGGTGACTCTGCAGGTGTTCGACTTCCGCCGCCAGCCGGGCACCGCGATCATCGCGGTGCCGCTGCGCTACGCCGACGACCTGGTCATGACGCACGTCGCCGTCGTGTCGTCGCTCGTCCCCGGTTCGCTGGTGGTCGAGACCGACCGCGACCGTCGCATCCTGTACCTGCATGTGATCGGGGTCAGGAACCGCGCCGACGTCGAGAAGCAGCGCGCCGGAGTGCTCCGCTGGGAGCGACGGGTCGTCCGGGCGCTGGGCGACCCCGCGCAGTACCGCGCCCTCAAGGCCGACCAGCGCGCCGGCCTGACCGGATCGACGAAGGGCGGTGCCCGATGAACATTCTGCTGCTGCTGATCATGGTGGTCTTCGGCATCGCCGCCGTCCTCACCCTCGTCCGCATCGTTCGAGGACCGTCGATCCTCGACCGTGCCGTCGCCTCCGACGTGCTCCTCACCGAGGTCATGTGCGTGCTCGGGGCGGAGATGGCCATCAACGGTCACACCCGCAACATCCCCGTGCTCCTCATCATCGCCGCGATCGGGGTGTTCGGCTCGATCTCCGTCGCCCGGTTCGTCGCGAGAAGGGACAACACGACCTCATGAACATCCTCGGTCTCGTGATCCCCGACCCCGTCATCGACGTGGCCGTGCTCGTGCTGATCCTGCTCGGGGCGCTGCTCTGCCTGTCGGCGGCGGTCGGGCTGCTGCGCTTCCGCGACGTGCCGTCCCGGCTGCACGCGGCGACCAAGCCCCAGGTGCTCGGGCTGCTGCTGATCTGCATCGCGATTGCCCTGTCGCAGCGGTCGGTCGGCGGCATCCTGCTGGGATTCGTGCTCGTCGCGCCCGTCGTGCTCATGCAGTTCGCGACGGCGCCGCTGTCTGCGCACATGGTCGGGCGACAGGCCTACCGCAACGGCACCATCGAACAGCGCGGCCTCGTCGTGGACGAGCTCGCCGAGTCGAAGCAGACCCCGCCCGCCGCCGGCTGAGCTACCCGCCGGGGTGTGCTCTGTCGGCTGAGCTCGTCCGGCTGACCGCGCTGCCGCCGTGAACGGTCGGTGCACCACTCCTCAAGAATCCGCGCGACTCTGCCACCGAAGCGGATTATCCCGGCGTGAAGCCAGATTTCTGAGGAGTTGCGCACACCGCATGGCTGCCAACGGGGTCGACACTGCTCCTACCCAAGGCGAGATTCGGGACGAACCTTCCCTTTCGTGAGCCTCGCCCCTCAGCTGTCCTCTCCAGGACCCAGACTCGCTCGAATGAGGCCATGGACCGTAAACGAACGCGCAGCCGCGCTGTACAGCAGCATCGTTCTCGACCGAGCGGAACTCCTCGCCCGACGAATGACCGGACGAGCAATCACGCGAGCCATCGACTCCGGCCAGCTCCGACGGCTGCGCCGCGACCGTTACGCAATCGAACCCGTCGATCCTGATATCGCGGAAGCGGTCCGCATCGGCGGGCGCCTGTCGTGCATCTCGCTTCTGAGCCAGATCGGTGTATTCGTGCATGTCGTCGACGCACTGCATGTGCACGTCGTTCCAGGGTCGTCTCGAATTCGTCCTCCTCGATCGAGGCGAACCATCCTGCACTGGCAGTCGTGGTCGGGGCAACCGAGCCCTCTCCATGTCGCTCCCCTCGCGGACGCCGTCGCGCAGGCCATCCGGTGCCAGGCTCCGCGGGCATCTGTCGCCACCGTCGACAGCGTGCTGCACCACGGATTGATGACTCGGGAGGAAGTGATCCTCATGTTCTCTCAACTGCCTGTCCGGTTCCGTCCGTTGCTCGCGCTGATCGATGCCTCGGCGGGGTCGGGGCCCGAGACTTTCATGAGGCTCATTCTGCGAGCGCTCGGGGTCGCGTTTGAGACCCAGGTGCTGATCGAGGGTGTCGGCCGGGTCGACTTCCTGGTCGAGGGGTGGCTCATCATCGAGTGCGACAGCAAGGAGTTCCACGAGGGTTGGGCCAAACAGGTCGATGATCGGCGGCGGGATATGGCAGCTGCGATGCAGGGGTATGTGACGATCCGGCCCCTTGCGGTCGACATTCTGCGGAACGATCCGACCGTCCGACAGGCAGTCGCCGAGGTCATCCGGGTAATGGGACCGCGCTTTCGGCCCACGACTCGTTCATGACTCCTCAAGGATTGGCTGTAAGGGAGCCCAGATGACGGCGAAAGCGAGGTCGGTGCGCTTTCTTGAGGAGTTGTGAACACCGGTCGCGACGAACCCCCGCGAGACGGGCCGTCAGAGACGGGCCGTCAGAGGCGGGCGGCGAACTCGTGGATCAGGCGGGCAGCGGGCTCGGAGTCACTGATGAGTGTGCCGTGTCCGTGGTCGGGGATGACCTCGAGCGCGGCACCGGGGATCGCGTCGAGGATCTCGCGGCACCAGCTCATCGGCGCGAGCGGGTCGTCCTCGCCGCGCAGCACCAGCACCGGGCACTCGATGCGCACGAAGGCGTCCTCGGGCTCGTGCACGACGGTGGCACGGATCTTGCGGATCAGGTGCGGGCCGCCCCGGAGGTACTCCCGCGCGCCGCGCCAGATCACCAACGGCCGCTCGCCGACGAGGTCGGTCAGGAGGTAGCGGGCCTGTGCCGCGATGTTGCGCGCCGCCTTGTTCACCGTGGGGCCCGCCAGCACCACGCCTTCCACCAGCGACGGATGCCGCGCGGCGAGCTCTGCGGCGATCTGGCTGCCCATCGAGTGGCCGATCACGACGACCGGGCCCGAATCCACCTGCTGCAGGTAGGCGGCGACCAGGTCGGCGTGGCGTTCCATGGTGAGGGTGCGCGTCGGCTCCGGCGCCTCGCCGAATCCCGGCAGGTCCAGGGCGATCACCCGACCCTCGAGCCGCTGCACGACGTCGAGGTAGACGCTCCGACCCATCCCGATGCCGTGCAGCAGGAGATACGTGTGCGGGCCTTCGCCGAACGTCTCGGCGATGAGCGTGGCGCCGCCGTGCTCGAACTCGAGGAGCGTGACGGTCGTGCCCTTCGGGGCGAGGTAACTGGATGGCACCTCCCCACGGTAGCGGAGCAACCTGCACCGTCCCTTCAGGTCGGCGCAGCCCACGGATCAGCCGGTCGGCGACAGGATCAGCGTGTCCACCTCCGACGCATCCACCGCCTTCGCGGAGTACGCCCACGGCTTCTGCAGCCCGACCGTCCAATCGGCGGTCTGGTCGGTGTAGTGCTCGTGGAAGGCATGACCCGACGCGCCGGTGAGGTGGTTCCAGGTCGAGGCATCGAAGTCGGAGAGATCGATCACCATGCGCATCGACGGCACCGTCGTGGTGGCGTATGAGACGCCGAGCTCCCACCCGGTCGCGTTGACCACCGATGCGCCGCCGCCCACCGGGTACGGCCCGCGGTTGAAGAGGGCCTCGACGGGCGCGATCCCCGAGGTGCCGAGCGTGTCGCTGGTGAGGGTGATCGCGTGCAGGTCGCCCCAGTTCCAGCGGGTCGGGACGTCTCCCTGCAGGGCGACGAGTTCGTCATAGGCCTCTTCGGCGGACAACGCCAGCATTGCCTCCATCCCGTCGACGTCGATCTGCGGGTTGCTCCAGAGCGGATCGGTCGGGTCGTCGAGCATGTCGGCGACGACCGTGAACAGGCGACCCTGTCCGTCGATCGGCAGGGGCTGCTCGCGCTCGCCGAAGATGTTCTGCACGAGGTTCGACCAGAGCACGTTCGCGTAGGCGGCGGCGGGGGAGGAGGCCGTGTTCTGGCCGTCCCACGGGAGCAGGAGGTCCACGGCCGACTGGACGTCCGCGCGGCTCACGTCGACGTCGGCCATGGCGGTCGCCAGCTGCGTGCCGATCCACATCTCGTCGTCCATCTGGATGTCACGCATGTCCTGTGCGGTCAGCGGAGCGGCGGCCGCGCGTCGTTCGATCAGGTGGGCGATGCGCGCCGCGCGATACCCGTAGTCCCAGTCGCGGGACAGGAAGAAGGCGTAGTCGTCGGTCACGATCGCGTTGTTCGCGGTGACGATGTACCCCGAGGTCGGGTTGTACGAGACGGGCAGCTCGTCGAACGGGATGTAGCCCGTCCAGTCGTAACTGCTGTCCCAACCCGGCTGCGGCATCCATCCGTCGCCGGCACCGCGGATCGGGAGGCGCCCCGGTGTCTGGTAGCCGATGTTGCCCTCGGTGTCGGCGTAGATGAGGTTCTGTGCCGGCACGTCGAAGAGGGAGGCGGCGTAGCGGAAGTCGTCGAAGTCCTGCGCGGTGGAGAGGGCGAAGATCGCGGTCGCGGTCGTGCCGGGGTCGAGCGCCGTCCAGCGCAGGCTGATGGCGTACTCGGCGTCGTCCTGCCCGACGGGCGGAGCGGCGGGCGCCTCGGTTCCTTCCGCGAGCGCCGGCTCCGGGTCATCGGCGATCGCGGTGAAGTCGTCCGTGAGCCCCGAGATGATGGGCCCGTGCACGGTGGAGCGGATCGTCAGCTCGATATCCTCGCCACCGGCGACCTTGATGGTCTCGATGCTCTGCTCGAGCGGGACCAGTGCTCCGTCGCGCCAGTACTCGTCGCCGACCACCCGCTCCACGTAGAGGTCGGTGACGTCGGTGGTGAGGTTCGTGAACCCCCAGGCGACGTGCTGGTTGTGGCCGATCACGATGCCGGGAAGCCCGGAGAACGAGAAGCCGCCGACGTCGAACGGGCACGCGTCGTTCACTGTCGAGCACTTCAGCTGCACCTGGTACCAGACCGATGGCAGCGACGCACCGAGGTGCGGGTCGTTCGCGAGCAGCGGCATCCCGGTCTCGGTGAGATCCCCCGAGACGACCCAGGAGTTCGATCCGATGCCCTCGCCGACATCGCCGACGAGCTCGCTCGCGGCCTCGATCACACTCGAGGTCTCCTGCCACTCGATCGTGGTGGTCGCCTGCTGGATCTCGCCGTCGGATTCGGAGGGCGTGTACGCGGCGGGTTCCGCACCGGTCTCGAGTGCGGGCACCGTCGAGATCTTCGGAACGATCACCGGGTTCTCGTCGAACGGGTAGTCGGGGTAGAGCTTCGCGAGTACTTCCCCGGTGTCGACCGCCTCGCCCGCCTCGTCCGCACCGGCCTTCAGCTCGGCGGCCAGGAGCGAGCGCTCGGTCTCATCCTCGATGTTGCCGCGCAGATCCCAGGCCATCGCCTTGAGCCAGGCGACCGAATCCGCGGGCTCCCACGGCTCGGGAGCGTAGTCCGGGTTCTGGATGCCGAGAACGGCATATTCGAGCGAGAGCTCGGCGCCGGACCGTGTCGCGAGGTAGGCGTTGACCCCGTCGGCATAGGCCTCGTAGTAGCCGCGCGTGGTGTCGTCCATCGCCTCGACCTCGGCTTCGGCGACGGTTCGCCAGCCGAGTGTGCGCAGAAAGGCGTCGGTCGCCGCCTGGGGCTCTCCGAACATCTCGGCGACGCGCCCTGCGGTGACGTGGCGGCGGAAGTCCATCTCGAAGAAACGGTCCTGCGCGTGCACGAACCCTTCGGCATAGAACAGATCGTCGGTCGAGTCGGCCGTGATCGTCGGGATGCCGCGGTCATCGCGCTGCACCGTGACCTCGGCCTTCAGACCGTCGAGCTCGACCGTTCCCGAGGTCTGCGGGAAGGAGCGCTGGATCGTCCAGGTCACGAAGAAGGCGGCGGCAACGGCGATCACGACGATCCCGGCCACAACGAGGAAGGAGATCCGTCCGATCCGGGCGCCCAGTGAAGGGCGCGTGGATACGGCGGACTCCTGCGAATCGGTCATCATCGTCGAGAACTCTTTCGGGTAGACAGGTGGAACTCAGTCCCACCGAGCCCCAGTGCGCGTTTCAGGGTCGCGCCTTCGCATCATATCCGCCCGAGCGCTCGTGGATCATCCATTCAGACGAATGTGTTATGTTACCCGTTGCGCTCTGCGCAGAACGGGGACGATGCGGAGGCTCGGCGCGATTGCGTCCGGGCCGCCATGTCGGCCGCAACGAGTGGTGGGGGAACCACTGTGGTCGAAGGAGGGTGTGATTTGGTGGGCATGGATGGTGCGCTGGAACGGCGTTCGGTGAGTGACGACGTCTATCACCGGCTGCGGGACGCGATCGTCGACGGTGAGCTTCGGCCGGGCGAGCGGATCCGCGACTACGAGCTGGCGGCGGATCTCGGGACGTCGAAGACGCCGGTGCGGCACGCGCTGGCGCGACTTGCCGAGGGGGGACTCGTCGAGATGCAGCGTAACCGCTACACGCGTGTGGCACCCCTCGATCTGGACCGCATCCGAGACGCGATCGCGCTCTTCGGTGACATCTGGATCGGTTCGGTACGCCACGCGATGCCGCTGATCCAGGCCGACGACGTCGCCTATCTCGTCGATCTCACCGAGGACATGTCCGCTGCGGTCGTGGACCACGATGTCGTCGAGTTCGGTAAAGCGTTGCGCGCCATCGTGACCGGGTTCGCGCGCATCGAGGGCAACACCACTCGGGTGACCGTCATCGAGTTCCTCGGCCCGCAGATCCGTCGCTTCACGCAGCACGCGCGCGGCGTGTTCGACTGGGTGGCGGTCGAGCGATCCACCGTCGCCATCCGTGAGGCCATCCGACAGCGCGACGCGGCCGAAACCCGTGCTGCCATCGTGACGCTCTTCGACGAGGTGCTGCCGGGCATCATCGACCGCGCCGAGGAGCTCGACGCCGCTGACGAACGGCGCAGCGCCGGCGACTCACCCGCCTAGCGGGTGCACCCGTCCGGCGCCGGCAGCCCGGGCTGCCAGCGCCGGCAGTACGACGTCAGTCGGTGCCGGAGTCGAACGCCGCGCCCTCGGACGCCGTGTCGACGGCATCCGCCAGGTTCTCGTCGGCTTCGGAGATCGACCCGTGGACCGACTCGGTGATCTCGGCGGACTCTCCGGCGGTCACCCGGCCGACCAGCTCGCCGGTCGCGCCACCCACGAGGCCCAGGCCCGCGTACTGCTCGAGGCGGGCACGCGAGTCGGCGATGTCGAGGTTGCGCATCGTGAGCTGGCCGATACGGTCGACCGGGCCGAAGGCGGCGTCGCCGACGCGCTCCATCGACAGCTTCTCGGGACCGTAGGACAGGTTCGGCGAGACGGTGTCGAGGATGGTCCAGTCGTCGCCGCGGCGCAGACGGATCGTCACGGTGCCCGAGATCGTCAGGCCGACCCAGCGCTGGATCGACTCGCGCAGCATGAGCGACTGCGGCTCGAGCCAGCGGCCCTCGTACATCAGGCGGCCGAGGCGGCGACCCTGCTCGTGGTAGGTGGCGAGGGTGTCCTCGTTCAGGATGCCGTTGACGAGGCGCTCGTAGGCGATGAACAGCAGCGACATGGCGGGAGCCTCGTAGATGCCGCGCGACTTCGCCTCGATGATGCGGTTCTCGATCTGGTCGCTCATGCCGAGGCCGTGGCGTCCGCCGATCGTGTTCGCCTCCATGACCAGGGCGACCGGGTCGGAGTACTCGACGCCGTTGATCGCGACGGGACGGCCGGCCTCGAACGTGACGGTGACGTCTTCGGTCTCGATCGCGACGGACGGGTCCCAGAACTTCACGCCCATGATCGGGTCGACAGTCTCGAGCGAGACGTCGAGGTGCTCGAGGGTCTTGGCCTCGTGCGTCGCGCCCCAGATGTTCGCGTCGGTCGAGTAGGCCTTTTCGGCGGAGTCGCGGTAGGGGAAGTCGCGGGCGACGAGCCAGTCGCTCATCTCCTTGCGACCGCCGAGCTCTGTGACGAAGTCGGCGTCGAGCCACGGCTTGTAGATGCGCAGGCGCGGGTTGGCGAGCAGGCCGTAGCGGTAGAACCGCTCGATGTCGTTGCCCTTGTAGGTGGAGCCGTCGCCCCAGATGTCGACGCCGTCTTCCTTCATGGCGCGCACCAGCAGCGTGCCCGTGACCGCGCGGCCGAGGGGTGTGGTGTTGAAGTACGTCTTGCCGCCGGAGCGAATGTGGAAGGCGCCGCAGGAGAGGGCGACGAGGCCTTCTTCGACCAGGGCGGTCTTGCAGTCGATCAGGCGCGAGGCCTCGGCGCCGTACTCCAACGCACGGCCCGGGATCGACGCGATGTCGTCTTCGTCGTACTGACCGAGGTCGCCGGTGTAGGTGAAGGGCACGGCGCCCTTCTCGCGCATCCACGCGACGGCGACGGAGGTGTCGAGTCCTCCGGAGAAGGCGATGCCGACGCGCTCGCCGACGGGCAGGGACTGGAGGACCTTGGACATGCTTTCCAGTCTATCCGCGTGCGGCGTGTCGCCCCGTGCCGCGTCAGATCACGCGCACATCGACTCCGAGCGCCGCGTACGTTCCTATCGCGCGGCGATCGCATGTGACGAGCGTCATCCCGGCGGCTCTGGCGCACAACGCGACCAGGCCGTCGTAGACCGCTCCACCGGCGATTCCAGCATCGGCGAGGACGTCGACGGCGGTGCGCGCATCCTCTTCTGAGAGTGAGATCGACCGGGGGAATGCGGCCCGGATCGCGTTCGCCGCTGCCAGAGGGGTCAGGCGATTGGGGCCCGGCAGGCGCGTCAGCACGGAGTATGTCTCTGCTGAGGCGTGGCCGGCGAGGCCGAGGATTGCCCCGGCGCAGGCGCTCTGGACCGCGATGTGCGCGGTGTTGTCTTCCACGAGGAGAGCGAGCGCTGCGCTCGTATCGAGGACGAGGTCAGCGCTGGTCGGCAAGGCGCAACTCGCGGATGTCGTCGGGTGTGATCGCCATGCCGGACGACGCGATGACGAGACGCCCGTCCTTCTCGATGAGGTTGTCCGGGGCATCGATCTCGATGCGGATGCCGTTGCCGTCGAGGATGAGATCGATAGGACCAGGGATCAATCCGACGCGCTCGCGGAGCGCAGCGGGGATGACGATTCGCCCTGCCTTGTCCATGGTTGCTTTCATGCCATGAGAATACCATTCGAATGGCGCGTCGCGAGGTGATGCGGGTGCTTCATATCGGTTACGGCGACGTTCGTCACCCCGAACGCCGACTACTCCGACTGAACGGCATCTTCATGGCGTAGTCGAGTGTGAGCTAGCGGTGAAACGAGGCGCGCGTGCGGGGGAGCCGATGCGCGACGTGCCGATGGACGAGCGACACGTCTCCGCTTTCGCCGATGTCGCGCAGGCAGAGTGCCGCAGTGGTGGGAGAGTAGGCCCCACGGAGGTGCGGCATGGGCGAAGCAGTCCTGTGGGGAGTGATCGCGGCGGCGCCGCTGTTCATCGGCGCGGTGCTCGCTCTGCTCCGGAAGTGGCCGCCGCGGTGGCTCGGCATCGTCCTCGGGTTCGGCGCCGGCGCCCTCATGGCCTCGATCGCCTTCGAGCTCTGGGAAGAGGGGCTCGACCTCGCCGGTCCGGTCCCGCTGGTGGTCGGCGTCGCGGCCGGTGCCATCAGCTATTACATCGCCGACCGCATCCTCGATGCCCGTGCCGCGAAGAGCAAGTCGCAGGCGGGCGGTGGCCAGCTCGCCGTGGGCGCGCTGCTCGACGGCATCCCCGAGCAGCTCGTGCTCGGCATCGGGCTGGCATCAGGGGAGCCGGTGAGCATCGCGCTCGTGGTGGCCATCCTCGTCTCGAACCTGCCCGAGTCGATCGGGTCCGCCGCCGACCTGCTCGAGGGGGGCATGGCGAAGTCGCGTGTGCTGCTGCTGTGGGCAGGGGTGGCCGTGATCTGTGCGGCGGCGACCGTCGCGGGCTTCGCGCTGGCGAGCGTGACGGGTGACGCCTTCCGTTCCGCGTCGAGTGGCTTCGCAGCCGGGGCGCTTCTGGTGATGCTCGTCGACTCGATGGTTCCCGAGGCGCAGTCCAAGGCCAAGGAGTCGACGGGTCTCGCGACCGTCCTGGGCTTCGCGCTCGCCGCGGGGCTCGCGTTGGCGTGAGAGCGCGCGCGACGGCAGACCCCGCCGCCGTGTCTCAGATCTTCGGGTGTGCCGGCTCTCGGCGTACGTTGCGACCGGAGATGCTGTCGATGTGCAGGACCAGAGGGAGGCTCCGATCCTCACCCGCCCAGGGGTGCACACGAGCGGCGATGCCGGCGGCTTCTTCTTCCGACGCACGGGAGAGACTGCCGTGCAGCAGCACGTTCCACGCCGTGCTCCCGATCGGATCGTGGTAGTCCACCTCGAACGCGACGTCGACGGGCGCCTGCGTCAGATCGGCCAGGAGGCCATCGGGCGACGTCCTCAGAAGCAGCTCCTGCCCCGACACCGCGAAGTTCACCGGGTGGATCTGCACCCGCCCGTCATGGACGAAGCCGATGCGTCCGATCGTGGTGGTGCTCAACAGGTCGTAGGACTGCTGTTCATCGAGTTCTCGGATCATGCGCATTCCTTCCCTCTGGCGCCAGGCTATCCGGGGCGACACGCCCCTTCAAGGGAGTCCGCCACCGGCGGAACCGCGACCCCGCCACCCGGCGGACGGGAGGCGTCGGATCCGCCCCGGCTGGCGGGTTATCCTCGGTGGCGGCGTGCACGAGGCTGGCGGGTAGCCGCCGCGATGGCGGCCGAGGACAAAGGAGTTCTGATGACTGACACGACCCTGGCGCGCCCGCCCTTCGATCCCGAACTCGAAGCCGCTCTCGCCCTCGTGGGCGACCAACTGCCGTCCACGCTCACGCCGGAGATGATCCCGTTCCTGCGCCAGTCGCCGGTCGGCGGCGAGGAGGAGATCTTCGCTGCGCTCGCCGAGCGCGGGTTCACCTTTCGCGACGTGTCGATCCCCGGCCACGGGGGTGACGAGATCGTGGTCTCCGTGATCGAGAAGGAAGGCCGCACCGGCACCGGTCCCGGCTTCTTCCACACCCATGGCGGCGGGATGATCATCGGCAACCGCTGGCTCGGTGTCGTCGGCTTCCTCGACTGGGCCGAGCGCTTCAACGGCGTGATCGTCACGGTCGAGTACCGGCTCGCCCCCGAGTTCCCCGATCCGTACCCGGTGGAGGACTGCTACGCCGCGCTGCTGTGGGCGGCCGAGAACGCGGGCGAGCTCGGCATCGACCTGTCGCGGCTGATGATCGGCGGCGGGAGCGCGGGCGGCGGTCTGGCTGCCGGCACCGCTCTGCTGGCCCGTGACCGGCGAGGCCCTGAGCTGATCGGGCAGCTGCTCATCTACCCGATGCTCGATGACCGCGACGAGTCGGTCTCGACCCGTCAGATCGACGGCATCGGCGTCTGGGACCGCGGATCGAACATCACTGGCTGGACGGCGCTCCTGGGCGACCGCAAGGGCACCGACGACGTCTCGATCTATGCCGCCCCGGCCAGGGCCACCGACCTGAGCGGACTGCCGCCCGCGTTCATCGACTGCGGCAGTGCCGAGGTGTTCCGCGACGAGGATGTCGCCTACGCCACGAAGCTCTGGGAGGCCGGAGTCCAGGCCGAGCTGCACGTGTGGGCCGGCGGCTTCCACGGCTTCGACATGTTCGCCCCCCACACCGCCGTCGCGCAGGCCATGCTGGCCGCGCGGGACAACTGGGTGAACCGCTTGCTCTCCTGAGTCCGATCCCACCCTGCGGGGCCGAACCGACCCCGTAGGGTGGAATCCCCGTGCGCGATGGAGCCCGACATGCAAGATCTGCTGGGGCGGCTCACCGCCCTCGACCCGGATGCCAGTGAGACGCTCAAGGTCGTCACCTACTTCGACGCCCTCGTCGCCCGATCCGTCGGCGTGGAGAGCATGCTGCGCGGAGCCGCGGTGCTCAGCGGCGCGACGGTCGGCCAGCGCGACGGACGGCAGATCGTGCGAGTGCGGGCCGACGGCGTGCGCATCGACCCGATCGAACCGTCGCATGCCTGGCCGGTACGGGAGAGCGGGCCGGGAGCGGTCGCGTGGATCGAGCGGGAGGGGCCCGCCCACACCAACGACACGATGATCTTGGAGCGGCTGAGTCTCGCCCTCGGCATCATCCGAGCGCGCCGCTCGGTGGGACCGGAGAGCGCTGTCGAACTCGCGATCAGCTCGTACGCGGGAGCCGACGAGCGGGCTGCCGCGCTGCCTCGGCTCCGGCTCGGCGCGCGCACGCTGCGCCTGGTCGCCTCACCGCCCGATCCCGCGCCCCTGCCGCAGCATCCGTCAGCCGTGGTCGCCACCCGTCACGGCCTGACCCGCGCGACGATCCTGGATGCCGAGACGGATGCCGTGAGCGCCTGGCCCGACAGCGAAGGGCTGCGCCTCGGTCTCGGCACCGCGGGACCCGGGGAGCAGCTTCCGCGCTCGTGGGCTTCCGCGCTGGTGGCGGTACGGCTGACCAGTCCCGCCGAGCCGATCGTCGATGTCGCCGACCTCGGAGCCCTGCTGCTCGTCGCGGAGGCCGCGGAGCAGGGGCCTCTCCATCCGGATGCCGCCGCGCTCGCCGCCCTCGACGACCGCAGTCGCGAGCTGCTCGACGCCGTCGCCGAGGAGCAGAGCGTGCGCGCCGCAGCCCTGCGCCTGGGTCGTCACCATTCCAGCGTGCAGGAGCGGATGGCGGTTCTCGTCGAGACCGTGGGCTACGACCCGCGCACCTCCCGAGGGCATGCCCGGTACGTGCTCGCCCGGATGCTGCTGACGCTCGGGTCCTGAGCGGGCGACTCAGTTCAGCGCCGACGTCAGCCGGAACACCCCGTCGAGGAACGTCGACTTCGCGGGCTCGCGCAGCCACTCCTCCAGCGTCAGCTCCCGCCCCGCGGTGCGGTACTTCTGCTCGACCTCGCGCATCTGCGCCACGAAGGACTCTCCGCGCACGAGCAGTGACATCTCCGAGTTCAGGCTGAACGAGCGGATGTCCATGTTGCTCGAGCCGATCACGGCGATGTCGTCGTCGATGGAGAAGTGCTTCGCGTGCAGGATGTACGGCGGCGGGTAGAGGAAGATCCGCACGCCCGCGCGCAGCAGTGTCTCGTAGTAGGAGCGCTGCGCGTGATAGACCATCCCCTGGTCGCCGAGCTCGGAGACGAACAGCTGCACATCGAGTCCGCGCTGGCAGGCCGTGGTGATCGCGTAGATCATGGCCTCGTCGGGCACGAAGTACGGGCTGGTGAGGATGACCCGCTCGGTGGCGCCGTGGATGAGGGAGAGGAACATCCGCAGATTGTTCTCGGTGCCGTACGCCGGACCGCTCGGCACCATCTGGCAGTGCAGGTCGCCGCCCGCGGGTCGCGGCACGGCGGAAGCCGGAACCCGCTCGACGATGGACAGATCCTCGCCGGTCTCGATCAGCCAGTCGGAGAGGAAGACGGCGTCTACCTGGGCGACGACCGGACCCTCGACCCGCGCGATCAGCTCCTGCCACATCAGTCCGCGCTTGATGTTCTTCTCCGCGTTGTAGTCGCGCGAGATGAGGTTCTGCGAGCCGACGAACCCGACCCTCCCGTCCACGACGACGAGTTTGCGGTGGTTGCGCAGGTCGGGTCGCTGGTACTGACCCTTGAACGGCCGCACTGGCAGCATCCACGACCAGGACACGCCGATCCGGTCGAGCTCGGCGAACGTCTCCTCGGACTTCGGGATCTTGCGCGAGGCGATGTAGTCGGCCAGCAGACGCACGGAGACGCCGCGGGCGACGGCCTTCTCCATCGCCGTGAAGAATCCGCGGGTCGTGGCGTCCGACGCGGCGATGTAGAACTCGACGTGCACGTACCGCTCGGCCGTGTCGATCGCGGCGGCCATGGCATCGATCGACCCCTGGTAGTCGTCGATCAGCTCGGCCGACGAATCGCCGACCACCGGCAGCCCGGTGAGCGCGTGATTCTGCTGAGCAACGCGCTGGAGCCACCGTGGAGCCTGCGGGTCCGGATCCTCCACGGCCGCGGCGGCGATCATCGCCGTGATGCGCTGCTGCTCGTCGCGGCGCTTCTTCGGCAGCCGGAAGTTGCCGATCAGCAGGTAGAGGCCCATACCGACGAAAGGCACGAGGAACACGAGCAGCAGCCAGGCCATCGCGGCCGTGGGCTTGCGGTCGCGGGGGATGTAGATCAGTGCGATCACATTGATGGCGAGGGCCGCGAGGGCCAGGATCGTCCAGATCAGGTTCGCGGAGAGGAGCGCGTCCATGGGGCCTCCTTCGAGGGGATGCCTGAGTGTGGCACGCGGTGCGACGGGCGCGGTGCGCGGCTCATCCTGCACGGGTGGGGCGTCGGAGTGTGGCGCGCACGGTCACTCGAAGCCGGGATACTCCTGCAGCTTCGTCTCGAACTCGTCGCGGTCGGCCTCGCCGAGCACACCGCTGGCGATCACGACGAGCTGCAGACCTTCGAGCGGTTCCCCGGTGCGGGCCGTCTGGGCTTCGCGCGCGGCGAGGAAGCCGCCGTCCCGGTCGTTCGACAGGTCGTAGATGTTGGCGTAGAAGCGCATCGGATCGGGGTAGTTCTCGGTGTAGTACTCCCACGTGTGCTGCGTGCGGGGATCATCGCTGCCGTAGAGCTTCGCGATCATCGACGGGTCGATGCCCGACCCGGTCGGGTCGTTGAAGGAGTAGAGCTCCCACAGGCCGTGCTGCACGACCTCGTCGTTGATCGCGGCCATCACCGCTTGCTTGCGCGCGTAGCCCTGCACGGGCTGCTCGGTCGCCCACGCCGCGGAGGTGTACTCGACGAGCATCGATTCGCCGCCGTAGCCGTTGCGTTCGGGGCGCAGGTCCTCGTCGCCGACGGGGACCCAGGTGTATCCGAATTCCCGGGTGAGCCGAGTCCGGATGTCGGCGAAGAGCTCTTCGGACTGCGCGCGCACCTCCTCCAGGGACTGCTGCCCGAGCGTCTCCTGCGGATCGGTGCCCTTGATGCCGGGGTACGCCTCGGCGTGCTTCTGATCCGCGGACTTGGCGCCCTGGTAGCTGCCGGCGGCCGAGGTCTGCAGCGCGCTCATGCCGCCGACGGTCGCGACGTTGAACAGGACGGTCACGATCAGCGCGATCGCCCCCAGCTTCCGTGCCCGCGGTGAGAACAGGGCGGCGACGACCGTGCCGACGACCACGAGTTGCGCCGTGAGCATCGTGACGCCGTAGAGCACGTCGGTGCCGCCGGCGACCAGCGTGCCGAGCAGGGTCAGCGCGAACAGGACGGCGACGGTGAGGGCGATCCACCCGAGGGCGTTCGCCGGCTGCTTCGGGTCCGGGGAGATCGGGGTCGGGGCGACGGCGGATTCACGGGCGGGGGCCGAAGCCTGGCGTCGCGCACCGTGATAACCGCCGGGCGGAGGGACGGGAGGAGCCCCTTCGGCGCCGGCGAGGTAGCGCGCTCGTTGCTGCTCGTGATCGCTCACCACGGCTTGTCCGTTCCCGTGCCGCCGGGCTCGTCGCCCTGCTGCTGATCCCGCTCCTGCGTGCCCTGCTCGAGCTTGCCCTCGAGCTCGTCGAGTTTGCCCTCGGAGGGCTGCTCTTCTTCACCGGGCTGCTGCTCGGGTTCCTGCGGCTCCTGCTGTTGCTCCTGCTGCTTCTGCTTGAGCCGATCCTCGGTGCCGTCGAGGGTGTCGGACATGTCGCGCTGCGGGTCGGAGGACTGCTGCTGCGCCTCTTCGCTGTGGCACTCCTCCGGCGTCTCGACCGTGATGGTGAGCGCCTCGCCGTAGAACTCGGCTGCGGCGGCGCCGTCGCCGTCGGCCCGCGCGGCGTCGCCCATCCGCTCGACGACGAGCGCGAGGTTGATCCGCACCCCGCACACCTCCAGTCCGGTGGCGAGGCCGAGTGCCTCTTCGAGCTCCGCCCTGGCCTCGGGCAGCTGCTCGGCCGCGCCGAGGGCGGTGCCGATGTTGAACGGCGCCTTGTACGGTTCGAACCAGTTGAGGAAGTCCTGTCCACGCGCCGAGGCTTCGGATCCCGCGAAGTCGTCGACGACGTAGGCGGTGATCGCCTGATGCGCGAACGCGTACATGCTCAGCAGCTTGCCCACGAACAGCAGGGCCGCGAGGGTGAGCGGGATGGTCGCGATCGCGACCCACCGGCGGATGCTGCGGCGGCGACGGTTCGAGCGGAGCAGCGCGGCCGCTGCCTCGTTCGGGAGGGATGCGCGGTGCGCATCGGCGACGGGGCGTGTCGAAGCGTGCGTCACGCTCCACCTCCTCGCCGCTCGCCCCATGCGGCGGCAGACGAGGGTCCTCGAATCGGCACGGGAAGCGGTGAACATCCTATCCGCGTAACCTCCCAGCACAGCAGCGTCGGCCTCGAGGGAGTCCCCGAGGCGGACGCAGTCGCGTTCGGCTATCCGGCGCGGAGGGCGAACTGGTTGTTGTTCGACGGTGTGGTCCCGCAGGCGGCCTGCTCGAAGATCGCACCGTCGGCGAGGTTGCCGTTGGTGAGTGTGAGACACATGCCCGAGTGGCTGGCGATGAGCTGGGCAAAGCCGCCGGCGGTGTCCTTCACGGTCCAGAGGAAGTTGCCGGTGTCACCGCAGGTGTACTGGATGACCTTGTTCGTCTTCGAGAGGGAGACGGCCAGGCACCCACCGGAGGAGGCGTTCTTCAGCTGGACCCGCCCGTCGGCCTTCGGGATGACCGTCCATTTCTGCAGCGCATTGCCCGTGATGGGCTGCTGCACGGACTGGTCGGTGCTGTTGTTGGTGAGACCGACCGCTTTGCCGCTGGCCTTCGAGACGATCGTCTGCCCCGGAGTGCCGAGCAGGAACTGGTTGTTGTTCGATGTTCCGCAGGCGGCTTGCTCGAAGATCGCACCGTCGGCGAGGTTGCCGTTGGTGAGTGTGAGGCACAGACCGGAGTGGTTGGCGATGAGCTGGCTGAAGCCCCCGCCGACATCCTTCTGGGTCCAGAAGAAGTTGCCGGTGTTGCCGCAGGTGTACTGGATCACCTTGTTCGTCTTCGAGAGGGACACTGCCAGGCACCCACCGGAGGACGCGTTCTTCAGCTGGATTCGCCCGTCGGCCTTGCGGATGACCGTCCATTTCTGCAGCGCGTTGCCCGTGACGGGCTGCTGCACGGACTGGTCGGTGCTGTTGTTGGTGAGACCGACCGCCTTGCCGCTGGTCTTCGAGACGATCGTCTGCCCCGGAGTTCCGAGCAGGAACTGGTTGTTGTTCGACGGTGTGGTCCCGCAGGCGGCCTGCTCGAAGATCGCACCGTCGGCGAGGTTGCCGTCGGTGAGGGTGAGGCACATGCCCGAGTGGCTGGCGATGAGCTGGCTGAAGCCCCCACCGACATCCTTCGCGTTCCACGAGAAGTTGTCGGTGTTGCCGCACGCGTATTGGATCACCTTGTTCGTCTTCGAGAGGGAGACGGCCAGGCATGCACCGGAGGAGGCGTTCTTGAGCTGGATTCGCCCGTCGGCCTTCGGGATGACCGTCCACTTCTGCAGCGCATTGCCCGTGACGGGCTGCTGCACGGTCTGGTCGGTGCTGTTGTTGGCGAGGCCGACCGCCTTGCCGCTGGTCTTCGAGACGATCGAGAGCTGGCCGGTCGGGTTCGAGGTGGGGGTCGTGGCCCGGCTCGAGGCCGTGTTTCCGCTCGCGTCCTTCGCAACGACCGTGTACTGGACTGTCGCTTCCGCCGGCGCCGACGTGTCGACCAGGCCGACGACAGGACGCTTCCACCACGTCGCCTCGGACGTGGCGGTGGCGACCGGCGTCGCGGTTCCGGACCGGTAGAGCTCGTACGTCAGCTTCAGGTCATCGCGGTCCCAGTTCGCCGGGATGGTGACACCGACTTGATTCTGCCCCGTGCGAACGACTGTCGGCACCCAGGAGTCGCCGGAGAGGCGGGGCTTGTCTTTGGCTCCTCCGGGAGGTGTGGTGGAGAAGCGGACGAGTCCTTCGAACTGGCCGTTGTTGACGGAGCGGAATTCGCCGCCGATGGAGATCATGTTCCCGGTGCCGGTGATCGACAGTCCGGCCTGACCCAGGCCCGAGGTCACGCCGACGGCCCAGTCCGGAGTCCAGTTGTAGGCCGAGGGAGCGGGTGTTCCCGCCCAGTCCTTGTATTGAGGCACGTTCGTCTGGTGTCCTAGCGTGCCTCGCGCGTCGGCGGTGAATGCTTCCGAGTAGCGGTGCGTACGCGGGGTCTGCTCCGGGTGCAGGCCCATGGTGCTGCAGGCATGGGTGTGGCTGGTCGTGTAGACGACCTTGCCGGTGGAGTAGACGCCGTAGTGGTCGCCGAGGCAGTCGGCGATCCAGCGGATCTTGCCGGTGCCGGCTTCGGCGGCGAAGGTGCCCTCGAGGTTTGCCACGTCGTTGGTGGCGTACGACCACCCCGTGCCATAGACGCCCGTGGCGTCAGCGTTGAGACCGAAGATGCCGCCCTTTCCCGCATACTGCCCTGTGCCGGATCCGTTCTTCACCGTGTTGGGTACCTGCCACGCAGTGTCCACCGTGCCGGTGGTCTTGTCGACCGCGCCGATGCCACGCAGTGCGCTGTTGCCGCTGATCTGCGAGAAGCGTCCGCCGATGATCGTGTCCGCGCCGGCCGGGTCCATCACCATCGCGTCGACCTGAAGGTCGGTCTGTGGTGCCCAGGGCAGCAGCTTGCCATCGGGCGCGTTGAACGCGGTGAGGTTCTTCCTGGCCGTGCCGTTGGCCTGGGTGAACAGCCCACCGGCGTACACGCTCGTCCCGGAGGTCGTCAGCGCGTAGACACCCGATCCGCCGATCGACGGGATGAAGCCGGGAACGAGCTCGCCGGTCTTCGCGTCGAGCGCGGCGATGTTCCAGCGGTCTTTGCCGTTGACGGAGTTGAAGGAGCCGCCGATGTAGATGCGACTGCCGTCCGGCGACGGAGCGACGGCCTTGATGACCCCGTTGACCTTCGGTGCGAACGGCAGCAGCGCGCCGGTCTGGATGTCGTAGGCGAGCACGTTCGACCGCGCCGTGAGCGCCGTTCCCGGTGCGGCCTTCGGTTCGCGGGCGTTGTCGAACTTGCCGACGGCGTAGACCGTGGACCCGATCGTCGTCTGCGCCCAGACGTACCCGTTGTCGATCTGGACCGTCGGGATCGGATCCGATGTGACGACGTTCTCGTCGCGCTGCAGCAGAGGCGGCGACGACGAGACTTCCGCCGCCACCGCCGCTCCGCCGCCGAATGAGACCAGGCCGCTGACGACCAGGACACCGACGACGGCACCGATGGCCGCCTTCCGGGCGCGCTTCAGCGCAAGGATGTTCCCCATGATTTTGATTCCCCAGTTATCTGATGCCGACCTATGGGCCGACGTGACATCGTCGTGCGCTTCCGACCGAGACGGCTTCCCCACGAGTCCATACCGGTCGGTTCGCAACGACGAACCCCATGTCGAAGCGTGATAGCTCACGACATGTAAAATAATAGCATACAGGAAGATCGCGCTGTCCAGCCCACGGAGGGCCGGTGGCAGGGGGACCTCCCTAGTTCGGTGCCACCACGGCCATGCCGCCGCTGATGGCGGTGTTCCCGTCGCCGTCCTTCGCCACCACCGTGTACTCCACCGACGTGTCGCTCGTCGCTGTCGTGTCGACGAGGGTGACCGCCGGTCGATTCCACCAGGTCGCATCCGCGGTCGTCGTGGCCACCGGCGTCGCGCTGTCCGCACGGTGGAGCTCGTACGTCAGCGTCAGGTCGTCTCGATCCCAGTTGGCGGGGATGGTGACGGTGACGCCCTCGGTGTCTTCGGCGTTCGGCGCGACGGCTCCCGTCCAGCTGTCGCCGGAGAGACGCGGCTTGTCCGTGGCTCCTCCCGGAGGTGTGGTGGAGAAGCGGACGATGCCCTCGAACTGCCCGTTGTTGACCGAGCGGAACTCGCCGCCGACGGAGATCATGTTCCCGGTGCCCGTGATCGACAGGCCCGCCTGGCCCATGCCGGTGGTGACGCCGACGGCCCAGTCGGGCGTCCAGGCATACGCGGACGGTGCCGGGGTTCCTGCCCAGTCCTTGTAGTTGACGTTGGGCTGGTGTCCCAGCGTGCCCCTGGGGTCGGCCGTGAAGGCTTCGGAGTAACGGTGCGTGAGCTGCTGCTGCTCCGGGTGCAGGCCCATGGTGCCGCAGGCATGGGTGTGGCTGGTCGTGTAGACGACCTTGCCTGTGGAGTAGACGCCGTAGTGATCGCCGAGGCAGTCGGCGATCCAGCGGATCTTCCCACTCCCGGCTTCGACGGCGAAGGTGCCTTCCAGGTTTCCGACTTCGGCGCCCCCATACACCCAGCCGGTGCCGTACACGCCGGTGGCATCGGCCGTGAGCGCGAAGATTCCGGCCTTGCCTGAGGCGGTGCCGCTGTTCGATCCGTTCTGGATCGAGTCGGATGCCAGCCAGTCGGTGTCGACTGTGCCGGTGGTCTTGTCCACCGCGCCGAGGCCGCGCATCGTGGTGTCGCCGCTGACCTGCGAGAAGCGTCCGCCGATGATCGTGTCCGCGCCGGCCGGGTCCATCACCATCGCGTCGACCTGCAGATTAGTCGTCGGCGCCCAGGGCAGCAGAACGCCATCGGATGCATCGAACGCGGTGAGGTTCTTCCTGGCGGTGCCGTTGGCCTGGGTGAACAGGCCGCCGGCATAGACGCTGGTGCCCGAGGTCGCCAGGGCGTAGACGCCCGTTCCGCCGATCGAGGGCACGAAGCCGGGGACCAGTTCGCCGGTCTTCGCGTCGAGGGCGGCGATGTTCCAGCGGTCTTTGCCGTTGACGGAGTTGAAGGATCCGCCGATGTAGATGCGGCTGCCGTCCGGCGACGCAGCGACGGCCTTGATCACCCCGTTGACTGTGGGGGCGAACGGCAGCAGCGCCCCGGTGTCGATGTCGTAGGCGAGCACGTTCGACCGCGCCGTGAGCGCCGTTCCCGGTGCGGCCTTCGGTTCGCGGGCGTTGTCGAACTCGCCGACGGCGTAGACCGTCGACCCGATGGTCGCCTGCGCCCAGACGTAGCCGTCGTCGATCTGGACCGTCGGGATCGGATCGGACGTGACGACGTTCTCGTCGCGTTGCAGCAGCGGCGGCGGCGGCGACGAGACTTCCGCCGCCACCGCCGCTCCGCCACCGAACGAGACCAGGCCGCTGACGACCAAGACACCGACGACGGCACCGAAGGCCGCCTTTCGGACGCGCTTCAGCGCAGAGTTGTTCCCCATGATGTTGATTCCCCAGTTATCTGATGCCGACCCCAGATCGGCATGACATCGCCGTACGCTCCAGACCGAGACGGCTTCCCCAGAGGCCGTGCCCAGTCGGTTCGTGACGACGAACCCCCAAATCGAAGCATGATAGCTATCGACATGTAAAATAATAGCATATCGGATGCTGGTTCGCCAATCAGGCCGAGATCAGCCGCGTCGCAGACCTGAAAGCGATGGCTCTGCGCAGCCGGTCGGCCGCTGGGGGACCAGCAGAGCCGACCTCGGGTACGATCCGAGGTCGGCTCTCGTTCTTTCCACTCGGGCTGCGGAAGCGGGCGGCCCGAGACCCTTCGATCAGTGGGGTGCTATCCAGGTGATGCCGCCGCTGGCGGTGACGTTGCCGTCGGCATCCTTCGCCACCACTGTGTACTCCCGTGGCGTATCGTCCGTGGCTGTCTCGTCCACGAGGATCACGAGTGGTCGGTTCCACCAGGTCGCATCTGCCGTCGTCGTGGCCACCGGCGTCGCGCTGTCCGCGCGGTGGAGCTCGTAGCTGAGGGTCAGGTCATCGCGGTCCCAGTTGGCGGGGAGGGTGACGGTGACGCCCGCGGAGCCGTCGGCGTTCCCCTCGGCGCTTCCTGTCCAGTCGTCGCCGGAGAGACGGGGCTTGTCCTTCGCTCCGCCCGGAGGGGTCGTCGAGAAGCGGACGAGTCCTTCGAACTGGCCGTTGTTGACCGAGCGGAACTCGCCGCCGACGGAGATCATGTTTCCGGTGCCCGTGATGGACAGGCCCGCCTGACCCATGCCCGTGGTCTGACCCACGCCCCAGTCCGGGGTCCAGGCATACGCCGACGGAGCGGGCGTACCCGCCCAGTCCCTGTAGTTGACGTTGGGCTGATGCCCCAGTGTGCCCCTGGCATCGGCGGTGAATGCCTCCGAGTATCGGTACGTCGTCTGCCGCTGCTCGGGCTGCAAGCCCACAGTCCGGCATGCGTGGGTGTGGCTCGTCGTGTACACGACCTCGCCGGTGGAGTAGACGCCGTAGTGGTCACCGAGGCAGTCGGCCACCCAGCGGAGCTTGCCGGTCCCGGCTTCGGCAGCGAAAGCCCCTTCCAGGTTGGTCGGCTGTACGGCCCCATAGGACCAGGCGGTGCCGTAGACGCCCGTCGCGTCGGTGGCGAGACCAAAGATTCCCGTTCGCCCCGTGGAACGGGTGGCCCGGACGTTGTTGATCGCGGACGGTGTCTGCCAGGCGGTGTCCACTGCACCGGTGGTCTTGTCGACCGCTCCGATGCCGCGCAGGGCGGTGTTGCCGCTGATCTGCGAGAAGCGTCCGCCGATGATCGTGTCCGCCCCGGCCGGGTCCATCACCATCGCGTCGACCTGCTGGTCGGTCGTCGGTGCCCAGGGCAGGAGGATGCCGTTGGAGGCGTCGAAGGCGGCGAGGTTCTTCCGCGCGGTGCGGTTGCCCTGCGTGAACAGCCCACCGGCGTAGACGCTGGTGCCCGAGGTCGCCAGGGCGTAGACGCCGGATCCGCCGATGGAGGGCACGAAGCCCGGCACCAGTTCGCCCGTCGTGGGGTCGAGGGCGGCGATGTTCCAGCGGTCTTTGCCGTTGACGGAGTTGAAGGAGCCGCCGATGTAGATCCGTGTGCCATCGGGCGATGCGGCGACGGCCTTGATGACGCCGTTGACTGTGGGTGCGAAGGGCAGCAGCGCGCCGGTGTCGATGTCGTAGGCGAGCACGTTCGACCGGGCGGTGAGTGCGGTGCCCGGTGCGGCCTTCGGCTCCCGGGCGTTGTCGAACTCGCCGACGGCGTAGACCGTCGACCCGATGGTCGTCTGCGCCCAGACGTAGCCGTCGTCGATCTGGACCGTCGGGATCGGATCGGACGTGACGACGTCGGCGTCGCGTTGCAGGAGAGGTGGCGGCGAGGTCTCCGCCGCCACCGCCGCTCCGCCACCGATCGAGACCAGGCCGCTGACGACCAGGGCCCCGACGACAGCGCCGATGGCCGCCTTCCGGGCGCGCTTCAGCGCAAAGATGTTCCCCATGTATTCGTTCCCCAGAGATAGATGCCGACCCTTCAGGCCGACATGACATCGCCGCGCGTCCCCACCGAGCCGGCTTCCCCACGAGCCTGCGGCACGGTCGATCCGAGACGACGAACCTATGCCCGGACAGGTAGCCCGTGGCAGGTAAAACGATACGGACCGGCGGACGGGAGCGCCACGGATCCCGCACCTTCATACCGGATCTCCCACGGGTCCCCGCGGCGGGTGCGAGGCGATCGGTGCTACTGCCCGGAGTCGGTGGGGCGCCGCTCCCGCGTCGGACGCAGCTGCCGGAGCTTCGCGATCAGCATCGTCGCGCGTGCGAGCTCGATGCCCAGGATGAGGAGGATGACCAGCGCCGCGACCCAGTACAGCTCCGTCACGTTGCCGACCTCGCCCGACTCGGCGTAGTTGGTCGTGGTGGCCGGCGCCTCCGGCAGCACCGGGGCGGCCTCCGCGGTCCGGTGCTCGTACTCCACGCCGAGCTGGTCGGCGATGGCCTCCAGATTCGTCTCGTCGATCACGGAGAGCGCGTCGGCGCCCTCGTACTGGATGTACTCGGCACCGCCCTCGGCGAGCCCGCCCGTCGTGATGCGCATCGGCCCGCCCTCCGCAGTGCCGTAGCCGAACACGGCTCCTGCGTCGGTGTACTTCTCGCTCGAGCTGAACGACTCGGGCTCGCTGTCGACCGTCTGCTCGCCGTCGCCGAAGTAGAACACCATTCGCGAGCGGTCGGGTGACGACTCTGCGGCCGAGGCGAGGGTCTCGGTCAGCAGGGGTGCCGCGATGCCGATCGAGCTCCCGCGCGACTGACTCGTCACTTCGGGCCGCAGCACTTCCAGCGATCCCATGAGTGCCGTGGTGTCGGTGGTCAGCGGCATCCTCAGCTCGGCCGCCGCATCCGAGGTGATGAGCGCGAAGCGTGCTCCCGGGTACTCCTCGACGAGCGTGCGCACGTCTTCACGGATGCCGTCGAGCCGCGGTTCGCCCTCGTCCCAGTCCTCGGCCACGATGCTCGCGGTCGTGTCGACGACGAGCACGATGTCGGTGTCGGTCGCGAGCGTCTGGGTCGCGCCTCCCGGGATACCGGGGCGCAGCAGCAGCGCGGCGCAGGCGAGCACCAGCACCAGGCGCATCGCCCACAGCGCGCGGTGTCCGGCGACCGTGCGCGTGTCGGCAGGCGCCCCTCCGGCGGTCCGGGGCGGTCGCACCAGGACCCAGATCGCGAGTGCGGCGACCGGGGCGCACAGCAGCAGGATCAGCAGCGGGTTCAGCACGGGCTGGAAGATCACAGTCGCACCCTCCACAGCACCACGACGAAGCCGAGGAGACAGACCGAGAGCACCGCGATCCAGAGATTCGGGGCGTCCGTCCAGACCACCTGCGCCTCGCCGCGCAGCTCGGTCGCCTCCTGCTCCTGCACCTGCTCGACGATGTCGGAGACAGTCGTCGTGTCGCGCAGGCCGAATGCGGCCCCGCCGGTGGACTCGGCCGCGGCGGAGAGCTCCGCGCTGACGTCGGCATCCTTGCCCTGCACGGGATTAAGCGCGAACACCCGCACCTCCTTCGAGGCCGCGTAGGCCGCGGCCTCGTCGAGCGTGACGATGGAGGCGCCGTTGACCTCGTTGTCGGTCGCGAAGATCACCGACCGCGAACGGTCGTCACCCGGACGGTCGAACCCCATCGTGCAGGCGGCGAGGCCGTCGCCGATCAGGGAGGCGCCGTCGCCGTTGAGCGTGCCGACCCAGTGCTCGGGGATCTGGTCGACGTAGTCGAAACTCCGGGTCATGCTCTCCAGGTGCTCGCGGATGAAGTCGTAGTCGTCGGTCAGTGGGAAGATCTGCACCGGGGAGCTGTTGAAGATGGTCAGCCCGATCCGTTCGCCCTCGAAGTCGTCGAGCAGCTCCTCGAACACCGTCAGCACCTCGACGTCGACCTCGGACATCGAGCCGGAGACGTCGAGGCACAGCATGATGTCGCGGCTCGTGTTGACCGGCTGGATGGTCTGCGCGGACATCGGCCGAGCCGCCACGACACCCGCGACGATCGCCGTGACCGCGCCCAGGGCGAGGATGCCCGACAGTGCGAGGGCCCGCCGAGCCAGCGCACGGCGGAACGTGGGCAGCGTGCGCAGCCGCTCGGCGCGAGCGACGCGTGCCGTGTCGCCGCCGCGACCGCCGCCGCGTCGCCGCAGCCCGAGGATCAAGCCGACCGTGACGGCGATCAGGATGACGGCGACCGCGGCGACCAGCATCCACACGTTCGCTAGTGCCACGCCCGCACCACCGTTCGTGCCGCCTCGGCACCGGCGATCGGATCGATGGCCGGCCCCGGCCGGAAGATACTGGGGTAGTAGTGCCTGCCCATCGCGTCGATCAAAGCGGGATGCACGCCCCGCGCCACGAGGTCGTCGAGCGCGAGCACCGGGGCCTCGAGGCCGCTGTACTCGTTCACGAACGTGCGGACGACGCGGCTCAGTTCGAGGTTCGCCTGCCGGGCGGTGAGTCGGTTCGCGCGGTAATCGCCCTCGATCTGCTGGATGCGACCCATGTACTCGGTGCGCAGCTGCGACAGCACGTCGATGATCAGCGGCGGGTGCCCGGCGGCCTCATCCACGGGCAGAGTGCGGCGAGGACGGGTGAGCGCGATCAGCAGCCAGGCGCCGAGGACCAGGAGGACCAGGATGCCGATGGCGAGCAGCATCCATCCCCAGCCGTACTGCGCCGGCGGGTAGAGCTCTTCAGAGCCGGGCATTCGACCTCCGGTTCAGCAGCTGCAACAGCTGCGCGACGGCGTCGTCCTGCCCGTCGAGGGAGGAGTGGCTGATCTCGAGGCGGGTGAGGAGCTCATCCCGGTGCGCCGCGTCGGCATCGTGCTGCGCGGTCAGCTCCTGCACGATGGCACGGTCGCCCTGCACGAAGTCCGGCACCTGCCAGCGGCTGTCCGCGTCGCTGCGGATGCGTCCGGTCGCGTGATCCAGCACCGGGTCGGCGTCACGCAGGGTGAGCCAGAGCACGTCGTGCTGCACGCGCAGGCGGCGCAGCATCCGCTCGGTCTCGCTCGTCACGGGGGCTTCGTCGGTGATGACGACCACGATCATCCGGCGGGAGATCGTGCGGGTCACGAAAGAGAGCAGGGCGTCGCGGTCGCTGGGCGCCGAGCTGTCGTCGATCGCCCGATCGATCGTGCGCAGGGCGTGTTCGAGCGCGCCCTCGCTGCGGCCGGGCGCGAGACGCCGCACCTTCGCCGAGTCGCCGTAGACGGTGCTGAAGTCGTCGCCGTGGCGCAGCGTGAGCACGCCGAGCGCCCCCGTCGCGAGGATCGCCAGTTCCTTCTTCGATCGCTCGTCGGCGGCGAGGGCCGACATCGAACGCCCCGTGTCGACCACGAACAGCACCGTGTGCATGCGGGTCGCGCGGGAGCGCTTGACGAGCGGTGTGCCCAGCCGTGCGGTCGCCCGCCAGTCGATGTCGCGCACCTGATCGCCGTACTCGTACTTGCGCAGGTCTTCGAAGTCGAGGCTCCGCCCGTGCAGGAGCGACGCGTAGGCGCCGTCGAGCGCGTGCAGCGACTTGCGCGTCGAGTGGATGAAGAGCTTGCTCTTCACCTGCGTGATCAGGCTGGGCATCGGAGGGGTCAGGGGGTGGGGACCGACGCGAAGATCTGGTCGATGATCTCCTCGCTGCGGACACCCTCGGCATCCGCCTCGAAGGTCAGCAGCACGCGGTGGCGGAGCACCAGATGGCGCAGTTCGCGGATGTCTTCGGGCAGCACGTGGGAGCGGCCCTTCAGCAGGGCCAGCGCCCTGGACGCCTGCAGGAAGGCGATGCTCGCACGCGGGCTCGCGCCGTACTTGATGAAGCGGGCGCGCTCCTCGCCGATGTACGGCGCCGGGTTCCGGGTCACGTAGGCGATCGACACGATGTAGTTGCGGATCGCGGGGTCGACGTAGATGCGGCTCGCGACGTCTTGCAGCAGGCGCACGTCGTCGAGGCTCACGGCGCTGGTCACATGCCGATCCGGGTCGAGCACGCCCGAGTCGATGCGGCTGAGCACCTCGAGCTCTTCTGCCGGGCTCGGGTATTCGACGATCTCCTTGAGCAGGAAGCGGTCCATCTGCGCCTCGGGCAGCTCGTACGTGCCCTCCTGCTCGATCGGGTTCTGCGTCGCGATCACGAGGAACGGCTTCGGCAGGTGGTGGATCTCGCCGCCGATGGTGGTCTGGTGCTCCTGCATCGCCTCGAGCATGGCGCTCTGCGTCTTGGCGCTGGAGCGGTTGATCTCATCCAGCAGCACGAAGTTCGCGTGCACCGGACCGAGCACGGTGCGGAACGAGCCCGTCGCGGCGTCGTAGATCTGGTTGCCCGTGATGTCGCTCGGCAGCAGGTCGGGGGTGCACTGGATGCGCTTGAACTGCGCCTTCACGGTGTCGGCGAGAGTGCTGGCCGCGGTGGTCTTGGCAAGGCCGGGGACGCTCTCGAGCAGGATGTGCCCGCCGGCGATGAGCGACACGAGCAGGCTCGTGCGCAGCCGCTCCTGACCGACCATCTTCGCCGAGTACGAGGTGGAGATGATGCGCAGGACCTCGGTGGCCCTGGCCATCTCGGCATCCGTCGGAGCGCCGTTCGCCGGTGCCGCGGCCGGTGCCGACGCGGGTGCGGGGTCGGGTGTGCGCGCGGGGGCAGGCGGGGGCGGAGGCGCGGCCGGATACGGGGATGCGGCGTTCAGGTCATGCATGCTCTCTCCTCCTGAGGAGCGCGGCGCGTCCCCCCGCGGACCAGCGTAATCGCATCCGTCCGCGCCGTTCCCAGCCCGACCCACCCGCACCGCTCACCTGCATGAACGGATGACGGATGCAGGAGGGCTCGCCGTCCGCCCCTCGTGCATCCGTCGAAGGGTCATGCATCCGGAGGGGCGACCGGACCCGTCGGCTCCCGCGACCGACACTGATACCGTCGAAGGGCAGCCGCTTTCCGGGCAGGTCGAGCCTTCCGCTCCCACCGGGACAGAACTGTTCCTCGCTCGGATGCGGCCGCTGACCGATACATGACTGAAGAGTATGAGGACGATACGTGACGAGCAGAGAACGAGTAGCGATCATCGGCGCCGGCCCCTCGGGTATGGCGCAACTGCGGGCCTTCGAGTCCGCGGGCCGCGCGGGGGCGGACATCCCCGAACTGGTCTGCTTCGAGAAGCAGGCCGACTGGGGCGGACAGTGGAACTTCACCTGGCGCACCGGACTCGACGAGTTCGGCGAACCGGTGCACTCCAGCATGTACCGCAACCTGTGGTCGAACGGCCCGAAGGAGGCGCTGGAGTTCGCGGACTACAGCTTCGACGAGCACTTCGGCCGACCCATCTCCTCCTATCCACCGCGTCCCGTGCTGTGGGACTACATCGCCGGCCGCCTGGAGAAGAGCGACGTGCGCGACCTGATCCGTTTCCAGACGGTGGTGCGCTGGATCGAGTTCGACAGTGAGCGCGAGGTCTTCACGCTCACCAGCGAGAATCTGCCCACCGGTGAGTCGACCGTGGAGGAGTTCGACCGCGTCATCGTCGCCAGCGGGCACTTCTCCTTCCCGAACATGCCGGACTTCGCCGGTATCGAGACGTTCCCCGGCTACATCAGCCACGCCCACGACTTCCGCGGCGCCGAGGCGTTCGCCGACAAGGACGTGCTCGTGATCGGCGCGAGTTACTCGGCGGAGGACATCGGCAGCCAGGCGTTCAAGATGGGCGCCCGCTCGGTCACCGCGAGCTTCCGCTCGGCACCGATGGGTTACGACTGGCCCGACGGCATCGAGGAGCGCCCGGTCGTCGAGCGCTTCGAGGGCGACGTCGTGTTCTTCGCCGACGGCACGTCGAAGCGCGTGGATGCGGTGATCATGTGCACCGGATACCTGCACAAGTACCCGTTCCTGCCCGACGACCTGGCGCTGTCGTCGCCGAACAACGTCTACCCCGACGGCCTCTACCGGGGCGTGGTCTGGCAGGGCAATCCGCGTCTCACCTACCTCGGCGCGCAGGACCAGTGGTTCACGTTCAACATGTTCGACGTGCAGGCCTGGTACGTGCGCGACCTGATCCTCGGCCGCATCGCACTGCCGGATGAGGCCGAGCGTGCCGCATCCATCGCCGAGTGGCGCACGCGATTCGGGCAGATCGATTCGGCGGCCGCGGAGATCCGCTTCCAGGCGGACTACATCCGCGACCTGTTGGAGCTCACCGACTATCCGGAGTTCGACATCGATCGGGTCGTCGAGATCTTCCTGGCGTGGAAGCACGACAAGAAGGACGACATCATGGGCTACCGCGACCGCGTGTACGAGTCGGTCATGACCGGCACGCTCGCGGTCGTGCACCACACCCCGTGGCTCGAGGAGCTCGACGACTCCCTCGAGCGGTACCTCGATGTGGATCCGGACTCGGTCGAGACGGCTCGCATGGTCGGCGGCCTGCCGCGCGACGACGACCGGGAGGCGCTCGCCGCCGTCTGAGCCCGCATGAGCCGCACTCCGTCCCTCCCGCCCTCAGCGGTGTGAGGGACGGAGTCATCAGGGCGCGGCGTCAGAGCGCGAGGTCGGCGGGCGGCACGGTGGCGTCGGCCGTCGAGTCCGACACGGTCGCGCGGCGGCGACCGACCCAGACGACGAGCGCGGCGGCGCCGATGATGATCGCGGCGATCAGGAGCACGTAGAGCGCGACGGCTCCGTATCCGCCGGGCTGTGTGGGTTCGAGGAACGGATACGGGTACCAGTACGGCTTCCCCGTCGCCGGAGCGATCACCAGGTTCGCGCGGATCAGGGTGTAGATCACCCAGACGATCGGGAAGATCGCGGCGATGCCGACGGCTCCCCATCCGAGAGCTCGGCGACGCGGTGCGAAGAGGACGTCGGCCAGCATGATGATCGGGATGACGACGTGGAGCACCTCGTTGGACCAGCCGACGGTCGAGCCCTGCGGCAGCTCGATGCCGCGCAGCAGCAGGTTGTACACGACGCCCGTGACGATCATGTAGGTGCTCGCACACATCAGCAGGATCGCCAACCAGCGAGGTTCGGCCGTCGTCGTGCTGCGGCGCGCCAACCCCCAGATCCCGCCGCACGCGAGCGCGACCGCGGCCAGGACGTTCGACTCGATGGTGAAGAAGCTGAAGAAGTTCGCGATGACTGTGGGCAGGTGCGCGCCCCACTCGGTCGTCGCCGCCCCCGCGATCTCCAGGGAGCGGATGAGCTGCGCCACGATCGCGGCGACCGCGAGAACGGCTGCGGCGATGCGCAGGTAGGGCCACCAGGTCGTCGTCATGTTCGCCTCCGTCGGCAACTGTAGCGGCAGAAAACCATGGACCGCGGGACCGATATATCGATATCGTCGGACCGATCACGCAGGTGCGCGCATGGCGGAGGGGCATATGAGCGACAGCGGTAACGGCACGGTCGATGCGGGTGTGGTGAAGAAGGGGCGGTTCCGGCGAGCCGGACTCAGCATCCAGTCGAAACTCCTCATCATGCTGCTGGCGGTGAGCCTCGTGTCGTCCGTGATCGTGGGCGCCATCGGCTTCATCAACGGGCGTCAATCCCTGCACGACTCGGCGGTGGACCAGCTCATCACCATCCGCTCGATGCGGGCGGCCGAGATCACGACCGCGATCGAGAGCGTCCGTCGCGATGCCTCACTGAACTCCCGAAACCTCAGCGCGCAGAACATGTCGACGGCAGTGAACGCGGGCTTCGCCGATCTCGCCGACGTGGAGCTCGACGAGAGCGCGCAAGCGGAGCTCGAGGACTACTACACGGACGTCTTCATCCCCGAGCTCGAGGGGCGTTCCGGTGAGGAGTACGGCGACACGGCCTTCATCCCGGAATCCGATGCCGGGAAGTACGTGCAGTCGCAGTACGTCACGGGCAACCAGGACTTCGACGCCGACTACGACGCGCAGCTCGCACTCAACGACAGCGGCGACGGCACCAGCTACTCGGCCGCGACCGGACGGTACGGCGACTACTTCACGCGCCTGGTGCAGGAGGCCGGATACGAAGACGCCCTGCTGCTCAACGTCGACGGCGACGTCACCTACTCCGCGTACAAGGGGGTCGAGCTCGGCACGAATCTGTTGACCGGGCCCTACCGTGATTCGCTCCTGTCGAAGGCGTACTCCGAGGCGATCGCCACCAACTCCGTCAACACGGTCGTCCTCACCGACTTCGATCGGTGGATCCCCTCGCTCAACGTCCCCGGGATGTGGGTCGTCTCCCCGGTCGGAAACGACAACGGCATCACCGGGGCGATGGCGTTCCAGATCTCGATCGACACGATCAACGACGTGATGACCGGTAACGAGGACTGGAAAGCGCAGGGCCTTGGCGACACCGGCGAGGTGTATCTCGTCGGACGCGACGACCTCATGCGCAGCACCGCTCGCCGCCTCGTGGAAGACCCCGAGGACTATGTGAAGCGTCTGATCGCCGGAGGGATGGCGCCGACCATCGTCGACCGCATCGGCGCCATCAAGGGCACCGTCCTGCTGCAGCCCGTCGACACGAAGGCCGTGCAGGAGGCGCAGGCGGGCCGCAGCGGCACCATCGTCGGGCGCGACTTCGTCGGCGGCGAGAGCGTCACCGCCTACGCCCCGCTCGAGATCGAAGGTCTCGACTGGGTCGTGATCGCGCGGATCGACACCGCCGAGGCCTTCGAGCCGGTGAACGTCTTCACCCGCAACGTGCTGCTGTCGCTGCTCGGCATCATGCTCGGCGTCTCGCTGCTGTCGCTGCTGCTCGCGCAGGTGTTCACGCGGCCGATCCACCGGCTCGTCGGTGCCGTGCACAGGGTCGCGGAGGGCGACCTCGACGTGCAGGTGCCGCAGGGCTCTCGTGACGAGTTCGGCGACCTCGGCAGCGCCTTCAACGACATGGCCTCGAGCCTGCGCATCAAACAGGAGCTGATCGAGGAGCAGCAGAAGGAGAACGAGAAGCTGCTGCACACGCTCATGCCGGCGAGCGTCGCGACCAAGTACAAGCAGGGCGAGGAGGCGATCACCGAGGCGCACGAGAACGTGTCGGTCGTGTTCGCCGAGCTGGTCGGATTCGACGACCTCGCGCGCGACATGAGCGCGGAGGAGGAGATCGGCCTCCTGAACACGCTCATGCGCGGGTTCGACGAGGCCGCCGAGAAGGCGGGCGTCGAGAAGGTGCGCACCCTGCGCGGCGGCTACCTCGCCTCGTCGGGGTTGATCGTGCCCCGGGTCGACAACATCCGCCGCACGGTCGACTTCGCCCGCAATCTGGTCGGGGTGCTCGAGCGCTTCAATGCGCAGAACGGCACCCAGATCTCGCTGCGTGCCGGCGTCGACACCGGGACGGTCACGAGCGGCCTCGTCGCGCGGACCAGCCTCGCCTACGACCTGTGGGGTGACGCCGTGAACCTCGCCTACCGGGTGCGCTCGGTCAGCGGCGAGCCCGGCATCTACGTGAGTCAGACGGTGCGCGACCGCACCCAGGAGCTGGTCACCTACGTCGAAGCGGGGACGGTGGAGACGCAGGGCAGGACCGAGACCGTGTGGAAGGTGGTCTGATCATGGGCGACGTGTTCACGGGCGGCTGGGGCTGGTGGGTGCTCGCACTCGCCGTCGGAGTGCCCGTGGTCCTGGTCGTCCTCACCGAGTTGATCGGCGCGCTGACCCGTCGGGGCAACCCGGTCGCGAAGCCGCTGCGGATGCTGCGCAACTGGGTCATCCCGGTCGGCGCATTGTTCGCGCTGCTGATCTTCGCGATCCAGTCACCGGCGGATCAGGTGTGGACGCGCGTGGTGGCGACGGTGTTCGGGTTCCTCGTGATCCTGCTCGTGCTGTCGGCGTTCAACGTGGCCCTGTTCGCCAACGCGAAGCCGGGCTCGTGGCGCGAGCGCATCCCGTCGATCTTCGTGGAGATCGGGCGGCTCGTCCTGGTCGGCGTCGGACTCGCGCTGCTGTTCTCATGGGTGTGGGACGCCGACGTCGGCGGGCTCTTCACCGCTCTCGGCGTCGGCTCTATCGTGATCGGTCTCGCTCTGCAGAACGCAGTGGGCGGTGTCATCTCGGGTCTGCTGCTGCTGTTCGAGCAGCCGTTCAAGATCGGCGACTGGCTGGATGCCGCGGGGGTGCGGGGCCGGGTCGTCGAGGTCAACTGGCGTGCAGTGCACATCGACACGGGCTCCGGCATCCAGATCGTGCCGAACTCGTCCCTGTCGGGGGCCTCATTCACCAACCTCAGCGAGCCGGAGGGGCCGTACTCGGCCGAGACCTCGGTGACCTTCTCCACCGACGACCCGCCGCACGAGGTGATGGCGCTGCTCGTCGAGGTCGCCGACTCGCTGCCGATGCGGCTGCAGCGGCAGCGGGCGACGGTCGTGTACTCGGGAGCCGGTGCGTACTCCGTGTCGATTCCCGTCGCGGGTCCAGCCGATGCGTCTCGTGCGCTGTCGATGTACCTCTCCTGGCTCTGGTACGCCGCGCGACGCCGCAGTTTCGCTCTCGACGGCGACTCGACCGATCCGCTCGCCGAGCCGCAGCGCCTGGTCGAGGCGATGCAGGAGATCGCGCCGACCCTGCACCTGCGCGATGACGACATCGAGGCGATCCTCTCGGACTCCCGGCTGGAGCGCTACGGCGTCGGCGAGATCGTGCTGCCCAGTGGCGTCGTGCCGGACGAGGTGCGCGTGGTGCTGTCGGGTCGTGCGGTGCTCGCCCTCGAGGTCGACGACGGCCGGGTGGATTTCGCCGCTGCGGAGAAGGGCGATCTCATCGGGCAGACCGCCCTCACCCGTGAGCGCACGCAGGCGGTGACGGTGGCCGGGGAGATCCTGACCGTGGTCGTGCTGCCGCTCACCACGATCGATGCGCTGATCCGCACACGTCCGCGTCTGGCCGCCGAGATCGGGGAGTCGCTCGAACTCAAGCGGAGCCTGGCGGCCTCGCGGCTCGCGGAGCTCGGGATCGCGCGGGGAGTCATCACCGGGCGCTGAGCGGCGTCAGGCGCGTCGACGCCACCGCAGTCGGGTGATCAGCACGCCGAGCAGGCACAGCGCGCCGCCGAGGAACATGAGCGGCGTGGGCACCTCGCCGAGGATGGCCCACGACATCAGGATCGCGATGGCCGGGACCACATAGGTCGTCGCCGAGGTCTGCCCCGCGGTGCTGCGCTGCAGCACGTACGCCCAGGTCGTGAAGGCGACCGCGGTCGGGAAGATGCCGAGGTACACGACCCACAGCGTCGCATCCAGCGGGGCGGTCTGGAGCGATCCGATGAGGGGCCCGATCCAGGGCAGCAGCGCGATGGTGCCGACGCCCGCCCCGAGCCAGGTCAGGGTCGTCGGATCGACGCCCGAGGTGAGCAGGCGCTTCTGCACGAGCGTGCACCCGGCATACATGACCGCGGCGAGGAGGGCGAGCAGGAGGCCCGTGATGTCGGGGCCCGCGCTCGTGGACGAGTTCATGCCGATGAGCACGACGCCGAGGAAGGCGATCGGCGCCCCGATCACGAGCGGCTTCGGGAACCCCTCGCGCAGGAACAGGCCGCTGAAGACCACGACCATGAGGGGTGCGAGGTTGACGACCATCGCGGCGGTGCCCGCGTCGAGTGTGAGTTCCGCGCTGTTGAGGGCGAGGTTGTAGACGCAGAACCAGCCGACGCCCCACACCGCGATGAGCAGCCAGTGGCGACGAGCGGGAATGCGGATGCCGTGCCGTACCGCGATGATCGTCAGCACCAGCGTGCCCACCGCCATCCGCAGCAGGGCGAGGGCGCCCGGGTCGTAGTGCGGCCCTGCGCCCCGGATGCCGATGAACGCGGACGCCCAGAGCACCACGGTGACCAGCGCGGCGATGAGCACGAGCGGCCCCTGTGCCTTCGGTACTCCGGTATCGGTGCGGATCCCGGGGGCGCCGGATGTGGCTCGTGACATCCTCCGATCCTCGCAGGGGCATCCGACATCGGGCGAGCCGTCGGAGTGCCAACCGCCGTCGCTTTCCCGCCGGTCTGCAGGAAGGCGTCCGGAAGGGCGTAGGGGAACCCTTCGATAGGATGGGACCGCCCGAAGAGGGCCAGCTCATCGGCCGGTGCAAACCCGGCGAAAGCCAGGGGGATACCCATGCCAGGAATCGTTATCGTCGGCGTGCAGTGGGGCGACGAAGGAAAGGGCAAGGCCACCGATCTTCTCGGTGAGCGCACCGACTGGGTGGTGAAGTTCAACGGCGGCAACAACGCCGGGCACACCGTCGTCGTCGGCGACGAGAAGTACGCCCTGCACCTGTTGCCCTCCGGCATCCTCTCTCCCGGCGTGACGCCCGTGATCGGCAACGGCGTGGTCGTCGACCTCGAGGTGCTGTTCTTCGAGCTCGAGGCGCTCTCCGCCCGTGGCATCGACGTGTCGCGGCTCAAGGTCAGCGCCAACGCGCACATCATCACGCAGTACCACCGCACGCTCGACAAGGTCACCGAGCGCTTCCTCGGCAAGCGCATGATCGGCACGACCGGGCGCGGCATCGGTCCGGCCTACGCCGACAAGATCAACCGCGTCGGCATCCGGGTGCAGGATCTGTTCGACGAGAACATCCTGCGTCAGAAGGTCGAGGGCGCACTCGACCAGAAGAACCACCTGCTGGTGAAGATCTTCAACCGTCGCGCGATCACCGCCGACGAGGTCGTCGAAGACCTGCTCTCCTACGCCGAGCGGCTGCGGCCGATGGTCGCCGACACCGGCTACCTGATCGCCCAGGCGCTCGACCGCGGCGAGGTCGTCGTGTTCGAGGGCGGCCAGGCCACCATGCTCGACATCGACCACGGCACCTACCCGTTCGTAACCTCCTCTTCGGCCACGGCCGGAGGCGCGGCGACCGGCGCGGGCGTCGGCCCCGGTGCGCTCGACCGCATCGTGGGCATCGTCAAGGCGTACACGACCCGCGTCGGCTCGGGCCCGTTCCCGACCGAGCTGTTCGACGAGCAGGGCGAGTGGCTGCGCAAGCAGGGCTTCGAGTTCGGCACCACCACCGGCCGTCCGCGCCGGGTCGGCTGGTACGACGCACCCATCACCCGCTACGCGACGCGCATCAACGGCATCACCGACCTCGTGCTCACCAAGCTCGACATCCTCACCGGTCTCGAGCAGATCCCGGTGTGCGTGGCCTACGACGTCGACGGTGAGCGGTTCGACGAGGTGCCGGTCAACCAGACCGACTTCCACCACGCGAAGCCGATCCTGGAGTACTTCCCCGGCTGGAGCGAGGACATCTCGGTCGCACGCACCTTCGAGGACCTGCCGAAGAACGCACAGGACTACGTGCTGGCGCTCGAGAAGATGAGCAACACCCGCATCTCGGTGATCGGGGTCGGCCCCGAGCGCGACCAGGTCGTCGTCCGCCACGGCCTGCTCGACTGACCCGGCGCTCCATGACGAGGTTCTGGCTCGGCGGCTACGGCCCCGGTATGGACGGTCAGGCCGAGGGCATCGGCCTGCTCGCGGGGGATGAGGGCCGTGAGGCCAGCACACTCGCCTACCGCGGTGCCGTGACCGAGACGCCGTCGCCGTCGTGGCTCGCGCAGCATCCGTCCCTCGATGTCGTCTACGCGGCGCTCGAGGGGGACGCGGCCGTGCAGGCGTTCGTCCGCACCGGTGAGGGGGTGCTCGCTCCGCTGGGCGCGCCCGCGGCGGTCGGACAGTACGTGTGTCACGTGGCGGTCGCCCCGAACGGCTCGGCGCTGGTCGCCAGCTGCTACGGCGACGGCCGCGTGGTGCGGTTCGACCTCGACGAGGAAGGCCGCATCCTGCCTCCGAAGCCGGATGCCGCCGCAGCTCTCCGCGCGGCCCTGTTCGGCGACGACGTGGACCCGGATGCTCCGGCCGCGACCCCTCCCGGAGACGGCATCGCGGCGATCGATCCATACGCGGTCGGCGGCGACCGCGTCTCGCACGCGCACGCCGCGGTGTTCCTGCCCGACGGCCGCATCGCGACGACCGACCTCGGATTCGACCTCGTGCGGTTCTGGCGGCAGAGCGGCACCGGTCTGACCCTCGATCACGAGGTCGTGCTGCCCCTCGGTACCGGACCTCGGCACATGGTCATGCACCCCAGCGGGCACCTGCACGTGGTGACGGAGTACTCGTGCGAGGTGTTCACGCTCGCCCGCGCGGCGAACGGCACCTGGAGTGTCGTGTCGGTGACCATGGCGAGCCCGATCGCGGAGGTGGGCGCGGACTTCCCGGCCGAGCTCGCCCGCACTCGCGACGGGCACTTCCTCTACACGGCCCTGCGCGGCAGCAACACCATCGCGGCGCTGCGGGTGCGCGGCGGAGGTGAGGCCCTCGAGTCGGTCGCGCTCGCCGATGCGGGAGTGGACTGGCCGCGCCACCACCTGGTGCACGAGGGCAAGCTGCTCGTCGCCGGACAGCGCTCCGACACGATCACGCTGCTCGACCTCGACGAGCGCACGGGCGCGCCCCTCGGCATCCGTCATGAGGCGCAGGTCCCGACGCCGACGCACTTCCTGCCGGTGCGCTGAAGCCCCGCGGTCGCACTCGCGAAACCCGCGCTTGACCTCGACCTCACTTGAGGTTCTAGCGTCGTCTCCATGACCACAGAGACCGGGCAGACGCCCGCGCCGGCCGCCCCCGCACCGCGCATCCTGAACAGCGAGTACGTCTGGATCACCATCGGCGCGTGCGCGCTCGTGTTCCTCGGGGCGTTCGAGTCCCTGGCCGTCACCACCGTGATGCCGACGGTGAGCGCCGATCTCGGCGGTGAGCGGCTGTACGCACTCGCATTCGCCGGCCCCCTCGCCACCGGGGTCATCGGCATGGTGATCGCGGGGAACTGGGCCGATCGTCGTGGCCCGGTGGCCCCGCTCTACACGGCCGTCGCGATGTTCGTGTTCGGGCTGCTCGTCGCGGGCCTTGCGCCGAGCATGGAGGTCCTCGTGGCGGGCAGGTTCGCGCAGGGTCTCGGCAGTGGAGGGCTCATGGTCGCGCTCTACGTCGTGGTCGCCCGCGTGTACCCGCAGGTGCTGCACCCGGCGATCTTCGCCGGCTTCGCGGCCGCGTGGGTCATCCCTTCCCTCATCGGTCCGACGGTGGCGGGAGCGGTGACCGAGCTCTGGAGCTGGCACTGGGTCTTCCTCGGCGTCGTCATCCTCGTGCTCGTGGCGCTGCTGATGGTCGTCCCCGCCCTGCGCGGGCTCGCGAACGACGGCGATGCGTCGACGCCCTGGGCTTTCGGGAGGCTCGGCTGGTCGGTGCTGGCCGCCGTCGCCGTGCTCGCGTTGAACCTGGTCGGCGACATCCCCGGGGTCGGCCCGGTGCTGGCACTCCTCGCCGTGGTCGTCGCCCTGATCGCGGTGCGTCCACTGGTCCCGCGCGGCACCCTTCGCGCCCGGCGCGGGCTGCCCTCGGTCATCCTCGTCCGCGGGGTGGCGGCCGCCGCGTTCTTCGGCGCACAGGTCTACCTGCCCTATCTGCTGACCGATCGCTATGAGCTCTCGCCGACGCTCGCGGGGCTCTCCCTCACCGGCGGCGCGCTCGCCTGGTCTCTCGCCGCGACGGTGCAGGGGCGGATGGGCGTGCGGCTCTCGAGCGTCACGGCCGTGCGGCTGGGGACGATCCTCGTGCTGGCCGGCATCCTGCTGATCGTCGCGACCGCCGGCCTCGGCTGGAACGCCCTGATGGTCGCGGTCGCCTGGGTCGTCGCGGGGATGGGCATGGGCTTGATGAGCCCCAGGACCAGTGCCCTGACCCTCGCGATGTCGACACCCGCGGACCAGGGCTTCAACAGCGGCGCCATGACCGTCGCCGATTCGTTCGGCAGCGCCATGGCCCTGGCCATCACCGGGACCCTGTTCACGGCGCTCGCGGCCACCGACCCGTTCCTGGGGGTGTTCGTGCTGGCGGCCGTCGTCGCCTTCGCGGCGGCGGTCCTCGCTCCGCGGATCCGGGTCGAGGGCGCCGGAGAAGCGGGCGCGGCCGCATGAGCGTGGATGCGGGAGTCACCGAAGAGAAGGAGAGGGAGACCATGCGAGCCATCGTGCAGCGCGAGTTCGGAGAATCCGACGTCCTGAGGATCGAGGAGACGCCGTTGCCGATCCCCGGCGAGGGGGAGGTGCGCGTGCGCGTCGCAGCCGCGGGTGTGCATGCCGTCGATCTCGACATCCGGCGCGATGCTGCCCCGCCCTCGATGCCGCGGCCGACACTTCCGATGACGCCGGGACGCGAGATCGCCGGCGTCGTTGATGCCGTGGGTGCCGGTGTCGATGCGGCCCTCGTCGGAGAGCGAGTCGTCGCCCACGTCGGGTTCCGCAGCGGCGGATACGCCGAGTTCGCGCTGGCGGCGGCATCGGCGGTGCACCGCATCGCCGATGGGGCGACGTTCTCGCAGGCGGTCGCGACGATCGGAACCGGCCGAACAGCCCAGCTCGTGTGGGACGCGGCGCAGATCCGCTCGACGGATGTCGTCGTGATCCCCGGAGCGTCGGGAGGTCTCGGCAGTCAGCTCGTCCAGCTCGCCTTGTCGGAAGGGGCCACGGTCGTCGCCCTCCACGGAGGATCGGCGAAGCGCGATGTGGTCGAGGGGCTCGCACTCGGCGAGAAGCATGCGCGCGGCCGGCTGGTGCCGCTCGACGCGAACGACGAGTCGTGGCCCGAGCTCATGGCCGAGCAGCTTGACGGAAGGCAACCGTCGGTACTCGTCGACGGTGTCGGCGGCGCCACCGCCCGAACAGCCTTGGAGAGTCTCGGACGAGGAGGGCGCGTCGTGATCATCGGCTGGTCGAGCGGAGAGATCCTCCGCCTCGACACGGATGACATCGTGCGCGGCTCGCTCACGGTCACCGTTCCGCTCGGGCGTCCCGTGGCGGATCTGCGCGTGCTCGAGACGGCAGCGCTCGCCGCGCTGTCCGAAGGGCGCACCTCTCCGCCTGTCGACGAATATCGGCTCGAGGACGCCGGGGTCGCGCACGATGCCATCGCGCAGCGCCGCCAGCGGGGGAAGATCGTGCTCGTGCCCTGAAGTCGGTGATTTGCGCGCGCGGCGGCGCATCCGTACTCTGATGAACGGTGTTCAGGTGAACACCGTTCAGGAAGGATGTGCGATGACCGACGCCCCCCGTGACACCAGCGCGACCCTCGGCCGCGTGGCCGTGTTCGCCGCCCTCATCATCGTGCTCGGCACGGTCGTCGTGCCGCTGCCGGGCGGGGTGCCGATCACGGGGCAGACGCTCGGGGTCATGCTCGCCGGCCTCGTGCTCGGACCGCGCGTCGCACCGTGGTCGATCGCCGTCGTGCTGGCGCTCGCCGCGGTAGGGCTCCCGGTGCTGGCGGGTGGCCGCGGTGGTCTCGGCGTCTTCGTCGGTCCGACCGTGGGCTACATGATCGGCTGGATCGCCGGCGTCGTCGTGATCGGACTCCTCATGCGCACCGGACGCTTCACGTGGTGGCGCGCGGCGGTGGCGGCCCTGGTCGGAGGAGTACTCGTCGTGTACGCGTTCGGCATCCCGGTGCAGGCGTTCGTCACCGGCGTCCCGCTCGACCTCACCGCGCTCTCGAGCCTCGCGTTCCTCCCTGGAGATCTGATCAAGGTGACCGCGGCCACCCTCGTCGTGGTCGCCCTGCGTCGCGCCTACCCCCGCGCCTTCGCCGACAGTCGTCCGGTGCCGCGGCCCGTCGCCGCCTGACGCGCCCACCGCGGCATCCGCTCCGCTCCGGTCCATCTGTCGGACCGATGCACGGATGTCGGACGACACGCCGGGTATCCGTCCGACATCCGTGCATCGGTCCGACAAGTGAACCCGCCGACCCCGTCTGCCCCGTCGGCACCATCGGCCCGGCACCCGTCGTGCCCGCCAGCCGGTCCTCGGGCTCGCCCGCCACGCCGACGGGAACAAGTCACCCGTGACTCGGCGTTGCTCTTGAGCGAGACTGGGCGACGGAACCGACGACCCGGGCGACGAGAGGTGCGACGCATGACTGCTGCGGAGATGACCGACGAATACGACCTGATCGTCCTGGGCGGAGGACCCGTCGGCGAGAACGTCGCCGACCGCGCCGTGCAGGGCGGGCTCACCGCGATCATCGTGGAGAGCGAACTCGTCGGAGGGGAGTGCTCGTACTGGGCGTGCATGCCGTCGAAGGCGCTGCTGCGTTCGGCCCAGGCCCTCCGCGCGGCGCAGCACGTGGCCGGCGCCTCTCAGGCGGTCACCGGAAAGCTCGACGTGCGCGCCGTCTTCGACCGCCGCGACTCGTTCACCAGCAACTGGTCCGACGACGGGCAGGTGAAGTGGCTCGATTCGGCGGGCATCGACCTCGCCCGCGGCCACGGCAGGCTCACGGGCGAGCGTGAGGTGACGGTGACGGATGCCGATGGCGCCGAGCGCGTGCTCCGGGCCCGGCACGCGGTCGCGATCAGCACCGGATCGGACGCCGTCATCCCGCCCATCGACGGACTCCGCGAGGCCTCCCCGTGGACGAGCCGCGAGGCGACCAGCGCCGAGGAGCTGCCGGAGAGCCTGGCCGTGATCGGCGGAGGAGTGGTCGCGGTGGAGATGGCGACCGCGTACGCCGCGCTCGGCTCGACCGTGACCGTGATCGCCCGGAGCGGCCTGCTCGGCGGGATGGAGCCTTTCGCGGGCGAGCGGGTGGTCGCGGGGCTGAAGGAACTCGGCGTCGACGTGCGCACCGGAACCGGGACCACGTCGGTCCGCCGCGGGCCCGATGGCGTCACCATCACGCTCGACGGCGGCGAGGAGATCACCGCGACCGAGGTGCTCGCCGCGACAGGGCGCGCGCCGCGCAGTGGAGACATCGGCCTCGACGTCGTCGGCCTCGAACCGGGGCGCTGGATCAAGACGGATGACACGCTGCGGGTTCCCGGCTCCGACTGGCTGTACGCGGTCGGCGACGTGAACGGACGCGTGCTGCTCACGCACCAGGGCAAGTATCAGGCGCGGGCCGCCGGTGACGTGATCGTCGCCCGCGCGAAGGGTGCCGACATCGACGATGCACCGTGGGGCCGCCACGTCGCCACCGCGGATGAGGCCGCCGTCCCGCAGGTCACGTTCTCGATCCCCGAGGTCGCCTCGGTCGGACTCACCGAGGCCGCTGCGCGCGAGGCGGGGAAAGAGGTGAAGGTCGTCGACTACGACCTGGGCTGGGTCGCCGGCGCGAGCCTCTACGAAGACGGCTTCGAGGGCCAGGCTCGCCTCGTGATCGACACCGAGCGCGACGTCGTGCTCGGTGCCACGTTCGTCGGTCCCGAGGTGGCGGAGCTCGTGCACGCCGCGACGGTGGCGATCGTGGGCGAGGTTCCGATCGCCCGTCTGTGGCACGCGGTGCCGTCGTACCCGACCGTGAGCGAGATCTGGCTGCGGCTGCTGGAGGGCTACGGACGCGATTCCGCCTGATCCGCACGGCGGCAATCCGTTCGGGGAAGGGCGCCGAACAGCATCCGGGATTGTTTCTCACATTGACGGCCCGCGCGCAACCCGTCGGACCGATGTCCCCACCGTCTTATACGCTCGAACCCACATCCGAGGAGGCAGGACCATGAAGGCTGTACTCGCAGGAACCGTCATCGCCGAGGCCGACGAGAGCGAGCTCGTCCGCATCGAGGGGAACTGGTACTTCCCACCCGCATCCGTCGCGCCCGGCGCGCTCGTCGAGAGCCCCACGCCGTACACCTGTCCGTGGAAGGGCGCCGCGCAGTACTACTCGGTGCAGACCGAGGGCGAGCTCCACACCGACTACGCCTGGTCGTATCCGAACCCCTACCCCTCGGCGTTCGAGCGTGTGGGCACGGACTTCTCGGGATACGTGGCCTTCGACCCCCGCGTCGAGGTCGGACCGTAGCCCCACCTGCCTTCGCATCGATCGACCGACTGGAGACCAGCCCATGATCGAGTTCCGCAACGTCACGAAGCGGTTCCCCGACGGCACCCTCGCCGTCGACGACTTCAGCCTGGTGCTGCCGTCGCGCAAGACCACCGTGTTCGTCGGCTCGTCCGGCTGTGGCAAGACCACCCTGCTCCGGATGATCAACCGGATGGTCGAGCCCACCTCCGGCGACGTCGAGATCGACGGCGAGAGTGTGCTGGTCGGCGACCCGGTCGCGCTGCGTCGGCGCATCGGCTACGTCATGCAGAACTCCGGCCTCATGCCGCACTTCACGGTCATCGACAACGTGGCCACCGTCCTGCGGCTGACCGGGGTGAAGCGAGCCGCGGCCCACCAGCGAGCGCGGGAACTGCTCGACACGGTCGGCCTCGACCGGGCGCTCGCCGAGCGCTACCCGAGCCAGCTCTCCGGTGGTCAGCAGCAGCGCGTCGGTGTGGCCCGCGGACTCGCAGCCGACCCGAACATCCTGCTGATGGACGAGCCCTTCGGTGCGGTCGACCCCATCGTGCGGGCCGACCTGCAGCAGGAGACCATCCGCCTGCAGCACGAGCTCGACAAGACGGTCGTGTTCGTCACGCACGACATCGACGAGGCGTTCCTGCTCGGTGACCAGGTCGTCATCCTCGACAAGGGCGCGCGCATCGTGCAGGTGGGCAGCCCGAGCGAGATCATCGAGAACCCGGCCGACGACTTCGTGGCGGCCTTCATCGGCGCCGATCGCGGCAAGCGGGCGCTGCACCTCAAGCAGACGCCGCGCGGCACCGTGGTGGTCGATTCCGACGGTCGCACCCAGGGCGCGATCGTCGACGTGCCGGATGCCGTGACCGACGCTCTGCTGAGCGAAGAGAGCGTGACGAAGGGCGCTCCGTGAACTGGGTCGTCGACAATCTCGGCCTCATCCTCGAGCTGACCGCGATCCATCTGCAGCAGAGCGCGATCGCGATCGTGCTCGGTTTCGTCCTGTCGCTGCCGCTCGGGTGGCTCGCCTGGCGCTATCAGCTGGTGAAAGGGCCCGTCATCGTCCTCACCGGGCTGCTCTACACGATCCCCTCGCTGGCGCTGCTGATCCTCCTGCCGTCCGTCGCGGGCTACCCCGCCCGCAGCCCGATCAACCTCATCATCGGCCTGACCATCTACGCGGTCGCGATCCTGGTTCGTGCGGTCTCCGATGGACTCGACTCGGTCGACCCCGCGATCAGGCAGTCCGCCACCGCGATGGGCTACGGCGGGTTCCGGCGGTTCTGGACGGTCGACTTCCCGCTCGCCGGCCCCGTGGTCCTCGCCGGGCTCCGGGTGGCCGCTGTCAGCACCATCTCCCTCGCCACCGTCGGCATCCTGGTCGGCGTCACCAACCTCGGCTACCTGTTCGAGAACGGCCTGCAGCGCCGCATCCTCGCCGAGGTGTTCGCCGGCGTCGTCGCGGTCGTCGTGATCGCGCTCGTGATCGACCTGCTGCTCCTGCTGTTGGGCCGCGCCCTGATGCCGTGGACCCGCGCGGCGAAGACGCCGTCGGCCGCTCGTCGAGCCGTGAGCATGGGGGCGGCCGCATGAACGTGTTCACAGACGCCCTCGCCTGGCTCTTCTCCCCCGACCGGTGGGAGGGGACGTATGCGCTGCCGGTCCTGTTCGGCCAGCACATGTACTACACGCTCATCTCGGTGGTGATCGCCGCGGTCATCGCCGTTCCGATCGGCTGGCTCATCGGGCACACCGGGCGCGGACGGGAGGTCGCCGTCGCGGTCTCCGGTGCGGCGCGTGCGATCCCGTCGTTCGGACTCCTGGTGCTGCTCGTGCTGCTGCTCGGCGTGCTCCGCATCCCCGAAGCCGCGATCATCACGTTCGTACTGCTCGCGATCCCCTCGCTCCTCGCGGGTGCCTACACGGGCCTCGAGGCCATCGACCGGCGGGTGCTCGACTCGGCGCGCTCCATGGGGATGACCGAATGGCAGGTGTTCTGGAAGGTCGAGGTGCCCCTCGGTCTGCCGCTCCTCGTCGGCGGCATCCGCTCCGCGCTCCTCCAGGTGATCGCCACCGTGACGATCGCCGCCTACGTGAACCTCGGTGGTCTCGGCTGGCCGATCATCCAGGGCATCCCGCTGCGCAAGTTCGATCAGGTGCTCGGCGGGGCGATCCTCGTCGCCGTCCTCGCGCTGGCCGTCGACCTGATCTTCGCGCTCCTCCAGCACGCCGCCGTCCCCGCGGGCGTGCGAGCCGCACCGCGGAAGCGCCGCTCGCGCACCGCCCTCAAGGCCGCGGCCGCAGCGCCCGCCTGACATCGACCCACAGCATCCATCCCGTTGTCCCAGAGAAGAGGAAGTCCCATGTTCACAGCACGAAAGTCACGACTCGCCCTCGCCGGTGGCGTCTCGCTCGCCGCGGCGCTCGTCCTCGCCGGCTGCACCAGCAGCAACCCGCTCGACGCTCCCACCGATGACGCAGGCTCCGGCGACGAGACCATCGTCATCGGCTCGCAGGCGTACTACTCGAACGAGATCATCGCCGAGATCTACTCGCAGGCGCTCGAGGGTGCCGGCTTCACGGTCGACGAGCAGTTCAACATCGGTCAGCGCGACGCGTACATGCCCGATGTCGAGTCCGGCGCGATCGACGTCTTCCCGGAGTACACCGGCAACCTGCTCGAGTATCTCGACAAGGATGCGACCGCAACCAGCCCGGACGACGTCTACGAGGCGCTCAAGGAGGCGCTGCCCGACGGTCTGACCGCGCTCGACTACGCCGAGGCTTCGGATCAGGACACGTACACCGTGCTGAAGAGCTTCGCGGACGAGAACGGTCTCACCTCGATCTCCGACCTCTCCAAGGTCACCACGCCCGTGACCATCGGCGCCGCGCCGGAGTTCGAGCAGCGCCCCTACGGCCCGGCCGCGGCCAAGGAGGTCTACGGTGTCGACCTCGGGTTCTCGGCGACGGGCCCGACCACGCTCGAGTCGCTGCTCGCCGGCGAGATCCAGGTCGCCGACATCTACTCGGCGGACCCGGCGTTCCAGACGGAGGACATCGTGGCGCTCGAAGACCCGGAGAACATCATCCTGGCCTCGAACGTCGTGCCGATCGTCTCGGACGACCTGCCCGATGGGGCCGCCGACGTGATCAACGCGATCAGCGCGAAGCTCACGGCCGACGAGCTCGTCGCCCTGAACGTGCAGAGCACGGTCGACCAGAAGTCGGCATCCGACATCGCCAAGAAGTGGCTGGCGGACAACGACCTCTGAGTCGCTGAGACAGAAGCGCCCGGCCCCGTGAGGGGTCGGGCGCTTCTTCGTCTCGGGCGGTCAGATCCTGGCGTCCTGTTTCGGCACCAGCACCTGTTTGATGATGATGAGGATGGATGCCGTGACCGGCACAGCCACGAGCGCGCCGAGCAGCCCCAGCAGGGTGCCACCTGCGAGGGCACCGATCACCACGAGCGAACCGGGGACCGAGACCGCCCGGTTCATCACGCGCGGAGTGATCACGTAGGCCTCGATCTGCATGTAGACGAGGTAGATCGCAGCGAAGACGAGCGCGGCGATCGGATTGCTGAAGAGGGCCAGGCAGGTGCCGAGGATCCAGAACAGCACGGAACCGACCAGCGGGATGAGGGTGACGCAGAACGCGATCGCCGCCATCAGGGGCGGGAACGGCAGGCCGAGGAAGAAGTAGAGCAGGAACGCCAGCGTCGCATTGCAGAACGCGAGCACGACCATGCCCATCACGTAGCCGCCGACCGAGTCGGTGATCTGGTCGGTGATGTCGCCGGCTCGAGCGCGATCGCGGGCCGGGGCGAGACGCAGCATCCCCTGCTTCATGGCGGGGAGGGAGGCGAGGAAGTACAGCGTCAGAACGAGAACGATGATGGCGCCGGAGATGCCGGTCGCGATCGAGGCGCCGACCGCCAAGGCGCCGCCGCCGATCGTCGCCAGGTTGCCGAAGTCGGTCAGGAACGACTGCACCTCGGCCACGAGGTCCTGGAACTGGTCTCCGAACTGGGCTTCGAGCGTCGCGTAGACGTCACTGCCGGTGAAGTCCTTGATCATGCCGGGCACGGAGCGCACGAAACTCGCGATTTGATCGATCACGACCGGGAGGATCATCCACAGCACGAGGGCCACGACGACGATGAGGCTCAGGATCACGACGACGACCGACAGCACCCGCGAGACGCCCCGCCTCTCCAGGAACCGGACGGCGGGGTCGAGGCCGAGCGCGCCGAAGAGCGCGAGGGCGATGTAGATGAGCACGGTCGACAGGCTCGTGAGAGCGAGGCCGATCACGATCGCGCCGAGGCCGCCGAGGGTCACGAGGAAGCCGAACACGAAGGGGCGGTCGATGCGCGTCCAGAAGGAGCGACTCGGTGTCATCGGCTCGATCACGACCGGGCGGGCGATGGCGGGGGCGGCTGACGAGACCTCGGATGCCGGCGCGGTTCGGCGGCGGGAGGACGCAGGAGTCGTGGTGTCGCTCGCGACCGCCTCGTCGTTCACAGCGGGACTCGGTGCGGCGCCGTCGAGGGGCGCGGAGGCGGGCGACTCTTCGTTGCTCATGTGCTCACGATAGCGGTGCGGCAGGTCGAAATCCGGGTGTTCCGCGGCTCTAGAGTAGGGGCATGACCGCCGCCGAGGACCCGAAGGCCGAACTGCTCCGACTTCGCGCCACCATCGACAACATCGACGCTGCACTGATCTTCATGCTGGCCGAGCGCTTCCGCGCGACCCAGCAGGTCGGGCACCTGAAGGCCGATCACGAGATGCCGGCGTCCGACCCGAATCGGGAGGAGCAGCAGGTCGCGCGACTGCGGGCTCTGGCCGAGGAGGCCCACCTCGATCCGGAGTTCGCGGAGAAGTGGTTCAACTTCGTTGTGGCCGAGGTGATCCGCCACCACACCGAAGCGGCCGAGGGCCGCTGAAGGAGGTGCCGGACGGGCGACGGTGTGTGCAGCACTCGCCCGTCCGGAGCTTGAGGTTCATTGACCAACTAAGTTCAATGAATAAACTTAGGGAGAGACTACGGATCGCGCCACGATCTGTCAACAGCTCGCCACCGACGGGCTCGGAAACGGGAACACATGCTCAACGCGGATGACACCCTCGACACCCAGGCATCGGTACGACGCGCGAACCTGCGCCGCGCCCTGCAGCTCGTCTTCCGCAATCCGGGCACCCAGACGCGGGCGGGCATCGCGAGGTCGACCGGGCTGACCGCGGCCACCGCGTCGTCCCTGGTCGCCGAGCTCATCGAGGATCGACTGATCGTCGAGGGGGAGCAAGCCGCGAGCACAGGCGGCAAACGCGCGACCACCCTCAGCGTCGATGCGAGCCATCACCTGATCCTCGTCCTGGTGATCCAGCCGCTCCACGCGCAGATCGCCCTCGTCGCGCTCGACGGGACGGAGCTCGAGACGCGGCGGGTGGGCTACAGCATCGAGGAGCGCGACCGCTCGCTCGACGAGGCGCTGACCACCGTCGCCGGCGAGTTCGGCGGGAGACTGCTCGCCGCGGGGGTGCAGCTCCCGGGGACGACGGACGGTCGCTCGGTGCTGGAGAGCGTGCAGTTGAAGTGGGAGGGAGTGCCCCTCGCTGAGCGGTTCGAGCGGATTCTCGACGCACCCGTGCTCCTCATCAACGACGTCGACGCGGAGGCGATCGCGGAAGCAGGGATGGAGGAGTCGCCCAGTGGGTACCGGCTCTTCATCCACCTCGGGGGCGGTGTCGGTGCGGCCGTGACGCTGAACGGCGAGCTCGCGCCCGGCCCCCGCGACCGCGCGGGAGAGATCGGCCACGTGCAGGTGGTGTTCGGCGATGCCGCTCGCCTCTGCCGCTGCGGTCAGCGCGGCTGCTTGGAGTCCGCGGCCGCCCTGGGCGCGATGTTGGGCGATGACTTCTCCGACGCGATGGACGCCTCCGAGATCAGGGCGCTCGCGGCGACAGCCGACGAGGAGCAGCTCGACGAGGGTGCTCGTGCGCTCGCCAGGGCGGTCAAGCTCATCGGCGCGCTCCTCGACCCGACCGAGGTCGTGATCGGCGGACCGGCCACCGAGCTCGGACCGCGCTTCCTCGATCGGGTGCGCCGCGAGACCGAGTACCCCGCCCGCGGTACGACGCAGGTGCCGGTCCGCTACGCCGACCCGCGGGTGTCACTCGCCGCCGGTGCCGCGCAGGTCGCCCTGACTTCGGCGCTCGGTGTGCGCTGGAACCCGCAGCAGTTGCGCGCAGCATCCGCCTCTGCAGCATCCACTTCCGCCGCATCCACTCCCCGCCCCTGACCCGCCAGCGCCCGGCCTGAAGGAGTTCTCCCGTTCTGAAGGACGGAATCGAGCATCCGGTCCTTCATTCCCTGAGATCTCCTTCGGAACGTGCGGCGGATGCGCGGGTGGGTGTCGCCCGACGGGTGCTCAGCCGCCGAACTCGCCGATCAGGATCAGCGGGCTGTGATTCGTGTTGCAGGTGTCGCTGATCGGATCGATCAGGCTCGTGTCCTGCAGCAGTGCTCCAGGCGTGTGGCCGTCGCCCTGCACCCAGGAGAGCAGGGCGGTGAACGGGTCGGACATGGTCGTCTCCGAGGCGCCCGCGAGCGTCTCGAGGTCGACGATCGCCGCGTCGACCCGCCGCGTCCACTCCACCTGATCGAACGCCTGGTACTCCGTGTACCCGATGTCGGCGTTCGAGAACGCGCTGTAGATGTCGGAGAAGGCATCGCACTCGGTCGTGATCGCCTCGTCGCGGAGGAACTCCGCGGTGGAGAAGTGCGGAGTCGCCGTCCAGGCGACATCCTCGGGAGTCCACACGAACAGCTTCGGCGCCGTCTGTTCGGTGACCGGCCACGTCAGCGACGTGATGCCGTCGCACGTGCCGCGGAGTGCAGCCTCTCCGGCCGCCATCGGGTCGCCCACTTCGAGGTGGAAGTTCAGGCCGCCCTCGCACTCGAAGTCGATCGTCACCGACCGCGCATGATCGGGGAGCGGGAAGTCGACGCCGGGGTATGGCTCGGTCGGCCCCGTGCCCGTGATCACCGGTCCGGTCGTGCTCACCTGCGCGACGGTCTCGCCCGTCGCCGTCGCCGTCGCCGTCGGTGTGGGGTCGGCCTCGGGCTCCGCCGCGGTGCATCCCGCCAGCATCACCACGAGGGCGGCGAATGCGGCGGCGGCGCCGAGCGCAGGGCGTGGATGGGGCATGGGACTCCTTCGTCGCGTCTCAGAGAGGTGTCTACCATCCTGCCCCGGCCCCCGCC
>NZ_PCPG01000007.1 GCF_002979655.1 Microbacterium sp. MYb45 | reverse complement strand
GAGAGGAGCGGGTGAGGTAGAGTTATGGCAACCGAAGACCGCTGGTCATCAGGCGTGCGCAATCACGCCGGATCGAAGCTCTGCACAGCAGGGGCCCGCGCAGGACACGAACTTCTCAAAGCTCCGTGCGCTTGCGCCGGAGCTTTTTTCTGTGCAGGTGGTCCAGGTCGGCGCCCCACCACCGTGCGGCGCCTCGTACACACCAAGGAGTGACCATGGCGCAGAAGGATGCATCGGTCGCCGAGCTCACGAAGTCATTCGAGAACTCGAACGCCGTCCTGCTGACCGAGTACCGCGGTCTGACGGTTGCCCAGCTCAAGGAGCTGCGCAACAGCATCCGTCAGGACGCTGAGTACGCCGTGGTGAAGAACACGCTGACCAAGATCGCCGCCAACAAGGCTGGCATCTCCGCGCTGGACGACGACCTCAAGGGTCCGTCGGCTGTCGCGTTCGTGCACGGTGACTTCGTCGCCACCGCCAAGGCTCTGCGTGACTTCGCCAAGGCCAACCCGCTTCTCGTGATCAAGTCCGGCATCTTCGAGGGCAACGCCCTCACCGCGGACGAGGTCAACAAGTACGCCGCGCTCGAGAGCCGTGAGGTTCTGCTGGCGAAGGCTGCGGGCATGATGAAGGCGACGATGGGCAAGGCTGCCGCCACCATCGATGCTCTTCGCGAAAAGCTGGAGACCGCAGAGGCCGCGTAAGCGACCTGCGATCTCGTCTACAAACCCCATCTATCTAGGAGATACATCATGGCTAAGCTCACCACTGAGGAGCTGCTCGAGCAGTTCGCCGGCCTGACCCTCGTCGAGCTCAACGACTTCGTCAAGGCGTTCGAGGAGAAGTTCGAGGTCACCGCTGCTGCTCCCGTCGCCGTTGCCGGTGCTGCGGGTGGCGCAGGCGCCGCTGAGGCTGAGGAAGAGAAGGACTCCTTCGACGTCATCCTCGAGGCTGCTGGCGACAAGAAGATCCAGGTCATCAAGACCGTCCGCGAGCTCACCTCGCTGGGTCTCGGCGAGGCCAAGGCTGTCGTCGACGGTGCCCCGAAGGCTGTCCTTGAGGGCGCCAACAAGGAGACCGCCGAGAAGGCCAAGGCTGCTCTCGAAGAGGCAGGCGCCACGGTTACCCTCAAGTAATCGCGACGCTCACGCGTTTCTGATCGAAGGCCCCGGGTTCGCCCGGGGCCTTCGTGCGTCTCCGGCGCTTTCCGCGCAGGTCAGCGCGGCGGAGCGGTGGAGTTGCGCACCACGAGGGCGGATGCCGCCGACACATGTTCGAGCGGAGCATCCGGCCTGTCGATCCGCTGCATCAGGAGGCGCACGGCCTCGTGTCCCTGTTCGCGGGGCGATTGCCCGATCGTGGTCAGGGCGAACATGTCGGCGTGCTGATGGTCATCGATGCCGACGACGCTGAGTTCGGTAGGCACCGCGATGCCCAGGCGACGCGCGGCGATGATCGCGCCGATGGCCGCCTCGTCGCACACTCCGACGATCGCGGTCGGGCGGTTCCGACGGTCGCCGAGCAGACCGGCCGTCGCCGCGTAGCCGCCCGGCATTGTGGGAGTGGCGCCCGCGACCCGCGCGTGCTCGGTGAGTCCCGCGGCACGCAGCGCGCCGCGATAGCCGTCCAGTCGCCGGGCGTCGCCGAGGCTCAACGCTTTCCCGTCGGACGCGCCGCCGACGAAGGCGATATCGGTGTGACCGAGTTCGACGAGATGCTCGGTGGCGATGCGGGCTGCGGCGGCGTCGTCGATGGAGACGGCAGTGGATCCTTCGCTGTATGGACCCACGCTCACCAGCGGACGCCCGGTAAGCTGCAGGCGTTCGAGCTCGCGGGCGCTGGGCTGGATGTCCACGGCGATGATGCCGTCGAATCGTCGCCCGGGAAGCACGTTCTCGAACAGCCGATCTCGCATCTGCGAACCTTCGGGCACGCCGTAGAGCGCGAGGTCGTAGTCGAGCGTCAACAGAGATTCCTGGATGCCCGCCAGCAGTTCGGCGAAGAACCAGCGGTCCACGGGCGGCATCACGACGCCGACGGTCTGCGTGCGACCGGTGGCCAGGCTCGTCGCGGAGGAGTGCGCGACATACGACAGCTCGCGCGCCGCATCCGTGACGCGGGCACGGGTGTCCTCCGAGACATAACCGCGCCCGCTCAGCGCACGGCTCGCGGTGGCCTTCGACACCCCGGCACGCGCAGCGACGTCCGCGATCGTGCTCATCGGTCCTCCTCGACCTGATCACGCGGTTGCGTGGGTGGCGGCGCGGTCGCCGCGCCGGGTGACAGCGTAGTCCTCGAAGCGCTCAAAAGGAACCGGTTCCACACTGTGCGCGAGGGAGCGCTCCCATCGACGGCGTCGATCTGAGTCGAATGGTTGTGAGCTTGTGACCCTTCCGTGTTGTGCCGGGATATCGATCGCCAGTAGGTTGGCCTGGAATCGGTTCCCTACCGGTGCCGCGGGGTGGCATCGCATCAGGTGGGACCCTGTACTCGAAGAGGAGAATTCACATGGCTCTGTCACAGCGTTCCCGGCGTTACGCGCCGCTCGCCCTGCTGGGGGTCGCGGGCATCGCGCTCGCCGGATGCGGGGCTCCCGGTGGGACCTCCGGAGGCGGCGGTGGTGGCGGCGGAGACAACACCGTCACGATCTACGGCACGATCGTCGAGGGCGAAGCAGAACTCCTCGCGGAATCCTGGGCGGATTTCGAGAAGGAGAACGACATCGAGATCAAGTACGAGGGTAGCCAGGACTTCGAGACGCAGCTCGGCACCCGCGCACAGGGCGGCAACCCGCCCGACATCGCGATCTTCCCGCAGCCCGGCCTGTTCGCGGACTACGCGTCGCGTGACCTGCTGAAGCCGGCTCCGGAGGCGGTCAAGAAGAACGCCGAGGAGTACTGGACGCAGGGCTGGGTCGACTTCGGCACCTACGACGGCACGTTCTACGGCGCGCCGCTGATGGCGAGCGTCAAGGGCTGGGTCTGGTACTCGCCCACCAAGTTCGCCGAGTGGGGCGTCGAGGAGCCGACCAGCTGGGACGAGCTGCTCACGCTGACGCAGACCATCAAGGACAAGAGTGGCGCTGCCCCGTGGTGCGCCGGCTTCGAGTCCGGCGTCGCGACCGGCTGGCCGGGCACGGACTGGATCGAAGACCTCGTGCTCCGCAACGCGGGCCCCGACGTCTACGACCAGTGGGTCAAGAACGAGATCCCCTTCACCGATCCGCAGATCAAGGAGGCGTTCGACGCCACGGGTGAGATCCTGCTGAACCCGGAGTACGTCAACGCCGGCTTCGGTGACGTGCGTTCGATCAACTCCACCGCGTTCGGTGACGTGGCCGCGAAGGTCGCGAGCGGCGAGTGCGGGCTGACCCACCAGGCCTCGTTCCTGTCGGGCTTCTACCCCGAGGGCACGAACTTCGCCGAGGACGGCGATGTCTGGGCGTTCCTGACGCCGAGCCCGAACCCGGACGAGACTCTCATCACCGGTGGTGGCGAGATCGTCGGCGCGTTCAGCGACTCGGAGGCGACGCAGAAGGTGCTCGAGTACCTGTCCAGCCCCGAGTGGGCCAACAGCCGTCTCGCCCTGGGTGGCGTGACGTCGGCCAACAAGGGTGTCGACCTCGACGTGGTCGAGGACCCGATCCTGCAGGAGTCGATCAAGCTCCTCCAGGACGACTCGGTGACGTTCCGTTTCGACGGTTCGGACCAGATGCCCGGTGCTGTCGGCTCCGGAACCTTCTGGAAGGGCATGGTCGCCTGGATCAACGGGACCTCCACCGATGAGGTGCTGACCCAGATCGAGACCGGCTGGCCTTCCAGCTGATCGGATGAGGAGGGCCGCCCCGCGGGGCGGCCCTCCTTCTCACACCCGGTCCGCGCATCGCCGCGCCGACCGCTGATCAGCTCCGTCTCATGAAGGGGAATCCATGAACGCGACTGTGTTCTTCCAATGGATCGGGACACTCCCGCCGATCCTCCAGGCGCTCGCCGTGGTCATCGCGTTCGCGGTGGTCGTGGTGGTGATCCTGCTGCTCGTCGACATCGCCCCGCGCAAGGGCGCTCTCTACACCGGCATCCGCCTCGCGATGTGCCTGCTCATCCCGCTCGCGGTGATGTGGTTCTTCAACTCCTATTACTGGGCGATGGGAGTCGCGGTCGCCGTCGGTGCACTGTTCTTCTTCCTGGACTACCGGTCCCGCGACGGCGCGGGCTACCTGATCCAGCTCGTGGCCTTCATGGCTCCGGCGATGCTGCTGCTCCTCGCCGGCCTCATCCTGCCGTCGATCCAGACCGTCTATGCGTCGTTCTGGAACTCGACCGGCAGCGACTTCGTCGGGTTTGCCAACTATCTCTGGATCTTCACGCAGTCGGACGGTGTGACCTCGGTGATCAATACCATCGTGTGGGTGCTGCTCGTCCCGACGCTCTCCACGATGATCGGCCTCGGGTACGCGGTGTTCATCGATCGGACCCGCGGCGAGAAGATCTACAAGTTGCTGGTGTTCATGCCGATGGCGATCTCGTTCGTCGGTGCCAGCATCATCTGGCGCTTCGTGTACGCCTACCGTGGCCCGGAGTTCGAGCAGATCGGTCTGCTCAACCAGATCCTGGTGTGGTTCGGCGGCGAGCCGCAGCAGTTCCTGTTGAACGGTCCGTGGAACAACCTGGCGCTCATCGTGGTGCTGATCTGGGTGCAGACCGGTTTCGCGATGGTCGTGCTCTCGGCGTCGATCAAGGGCGTGCCAGCTGAGCTGCTGGAAGCGGCGGAACTCGACGGTGCGAACGCCTGGGAGCGTTTCAAGTCGGTGACGATCCCGTCGATCCGTCCGGCGCTCATCGTCGTGCTGACCACGATCTCGATCGCCTCTCTGAAGGTGTTCGACATCGTCCGCACGATGACCGGCGGAAACTACGGCACGTCGGTGCTGGCGAATGAGATGTACACCCAGTTCTCGAAGTTCGAGGCGGGTCGCAGCGCTGCGCTCTCCGTCATCCTGTTCATCCTGGTGCTGCCGATCGTCATCTACAACGCACGCCAGATCAAGAAGCAGCGGGAGATCCGATGACCGACACCGTGAAGACAGACGCCGGCGACAGCACGCGGGCCATCACGACCGCGGGCCGGTTCGAGGCTTCGGCCGGACGAGCGCGCAAGCGGCTCAGTCGGCCCTGGGCGAGCGTCGCCGCGATCATCATCGCCGTCGTGTGGACCGTTCCGACCCTCGGCCTCTTCATCTCGTCGTTCCGCGACCGGGAAGCGATCGAGACCACCGGTTGGTGGACGGTCTTCACCGACCCGAGGCTGACGCTCGACAACTACGCGGCGGTGCTGCAGTCCGGCACCACGCAGTTGACGATCCTGGAATCCTTCTTCAACTCGATCGTCATCACGATCCCGGCGACGCTCATCCCGCTGATGATCGCGGCGATGGCGGCGTATGCGTTCTCGTGGATCGAGTTCAAGGGTCGCAACGCGCTGTTCATCTTCGTGTTCGCGCTGCAGATCGTTCCCATCCAGATGGCTCTGGTGCCTCTCCTGTCATCGTTCTCCCGAGGGATCAACCTGTTCGGCGTGCAGGTGACGGAGGGGCTCGATGTCGCCGGCGGCTATGCGCAGGTGTGGATCGCCCACACGATGTTCGCGCTGCCGCTCGCGATCTACCTGCTGCACAACTTCATGTCGGAGATCCCCGGCGAGATCATCGAGGCCGCGCGCGTCGACGGCGCGTCCCGCGGACAGATCTTCTTCCGCGTGGTGCTTCCGCTCACGATGCCGGCGATCGCGTCCGTGGCGATCTTCCAGTTCCTCTGGGTCTGGAACGATCTGCTCGTGGCGCTCGTGTTCGCCGACGGTGCCGCCTCTCCGATCACGAAGGTGCTCGCCGAGATCACCGGACGTGGTGAGGGCTGGTACCTGCTCACTGCGGGTGCGTTCGTCTCGATCATCGTCCCGCTCATCGTGTTCTTCGCGCTGCAGCGGTACTTCGTACGCGGCCTGCTGGCGGGGTCGACGAAGGGCTGACGCTTCGGAAGACACAGGGGGCCTTTCGTGAGAACGGATGCCGCGGGTGGGCGAAACACAGCCCCGCCCGCGGCATCCGCGCGTCTACCCTGAAGTCATGAAGTACGCAGACTCGATCGTCGACCTCGTCGGCGACACGCCCCTCGTGAAGCTCACTCACGTCACCGAGGGCGTCGCGTGCACGGTGCTCGTGAAGCTCGAGTACCTGAACCCGGGCGGCTCGTCGAAGGATCGCATCGCCGCGCGCATCATCGATGCCGCCGAGGCCTCCGGCGACCTGAAGCCCGGCGGCACGATCGTCGAACCCACCAGCGGCAACACCGGAGTGGGCCTGGCACTCGTCGCTCAGCAGCGCGGCTACAAGTGCGTGTTCGTGCTGCCCGACAAGGTGGGCGACGACAAGATCGACGTGCTGCGGGCCTACGGCGCGGAGGTCGTGGTGACTCCCACGTCGGTCGCGCCGGAAAGCCCGGAGTCGTACTACAGCGTCAGTGACCGACTCGCCCGTGAGATCCCCGGCGCGTTCAAGCCGAACCAGTACGAGAACCCCAACGGTCCGCGCAGCCACTACGAGACCACAGGACCCGAGATCTGGCGCGACACCGAGGGTAAGGTCACGCACTTCGTGGCCGGCGTCGGCACGGGCGGCACGATCACCGGCACCGGGCGCTACCTCCGCGAAGTGTCGGAAGGCCGGGTGCGCATCGTCGGCGTCGACCCGGAGGGCAGCGTCTACAGCGGCGGCACCGGTCGTCCCTACCTCGTCGAAGGTGTCGGGGAGGACATCTGGCCCGGCGCCTACGACCCGACCGTCCCGCACGAGATCGTGGCGGTGGGCGACGCGGACTCGTTCGCGATGACGAGACGGCTCGCCCGCGAGGAGGGCATCCTCGTCGGCGGATCGAGCGGCATGGCCGTCGTCGGCGCCCTGCGCGTCGCGCGCGAACTGCCCGCCGATGCCGTGATGGTGGTTCTCCTTCCCGACGGCGGCCGCGGTTACCTCGGGAAGATCTTCAATGACGGATGGATGCGCTCCTACGGGTTCAGCGACGTGGAGGAGGGCGAGACCGTCGCCGATGTGCTCGCCGCGCGGCCGTCGCGCCAAGGCGAGGGCATCCCCGACCTCGTGCACGCGCATCCGACCGACACGGTGCTCGAGGCCATCGGGATGATGACGCAGTACGACGTGTCGCAGCTGGTCGTGCTCAGCGCCGAACCGCCCGTCATGATGGGCGAGGTCGTCGGCACGGTCGATGAGAAGGGACTGCTCGACCTGCTGTTCCGCGGCGAGGCGAGCGCGACCGATGCCGTCGGAGCGCACGTGGGGGAGCGGCTCCCGCTCATCGGCATCCATGCCTCCGTCGCCCAGGCGAAGACGGCGCTCGCCGACGCCGATGCCCTGCTGGTCACGGAAGACGGCAAGCCGCACACGGTGCTGACGCGACAGGATCTGCTCGGGTACCTCTCCCGCTGAGCGCTCCGACGGCGCCTGACCCCGGGCGTAACGGGAGGGCCTCCGCTGCGGGGGCGGTCGTAGGCTGAGGGCATGTCCGACCACGCCTTCGCCACTCGCGCCATCCATGCAGGACAAGCTCCCGACCCGACGACGGGGGCGATCATCCCGCCGATCTACCAGTCCTCCACGCACGTGCAGGACGGCATCGGCGGTTTCCGCGAGGGCTACGAATACAACCGTGCCGGCAACCCCACGCGGTCGTCGCTCGAGACGCAGCTGGCCGCGCTCGAAGGCGGCGCGAGCGCACTCTCCTTCGCCTCGGGTCTTGCCGCCGAAGACGCTCTGCTGCGCGGCATCCTGAAGCCGGGCGATCACGTGCTGCTCGGCAACGACGTGTACGGCGGCACGTACCGACTGCTCACCAAGGTGCTCTCGCCGTGGGGAATCGACACGACGACGGTCGAGCTCTCGGATGTGGATGTGCTCCGCGCCGCGATCCGCCAAGAGACGAAGATCGTGTGGCTCGAGACGCCGAGCAACCCGCTGCTGAAGGTCGTGGACATCGCCCTGATCGCCGAGGTCGCACACGAGTCCGGTGCGATCGTGGTCGTGGACAACACCTTCGCCTCGCCCGCGCTCCAGCAGCCGCTCGCGCTCGGGGCCGACCTGGTCGTGCACTCCACGACGAAGTACCTCGGCGGCCACTCGGACGTGCTCGGGGGCGCCGTCGTGTTCAGCGACGACCGCTTCTTCGATCAGGTGAAGTTCCAGCAGTTCGCGGTCGGTGCGGTATCCGCGCCCCTGGACGCCTGGCTCACCACGCGGGGCATCAAGACGCTGGCGCTGCGGATGCGCCAGCACTCCGAGAACGCGCAGGCGATCGCGGAGTGGGCGGCGGCGCGCCCCGAGTTCGCGCAGGTGTACTACCCCGGACTCGCGGCACACCCCGGTCACGAGATCGCCGCCTCGCAGATGAGCGCCTTCGGTGGGATGCTCTCGCTCGGACTCGCCGCGGGTGCCGATGCCGCACGGGCATTTGCCGAGAGCACCTCGCTGTTCCAGCTGGCCGAGTCGCTGGGCGGCGTGGAATCCCTCATCGGGTACCCGCCGGACATGACCCACGCGTCGGTGCGCGGCACCGAGCTCGCAGTTCCGGAGAACGTCGTGCGACTCTCGGTCGGGATCGAGGACATCGGCGACCTGCTCGCCGACCTCGAGCAGGGTCTGGAGCGCATCGCGCGCTGACTTCCCACCCGGAGCCATCGCGGGGGTGGGGTCGGGTCGGCGGTAGCATGGGTTCTTTCCCCTGGCGAATCGATTCGACCACGCACCCCGAACTCTGGAAGGACGTCGTGTCCGACGCTCCCCGCACTGACTCCATCTCCACCTCGCGACCCGATGCATCGGAGACTGCTCCGGCCGCAGAGCCCGAGCGCACCGCCACCGGCAGCATCCGCACCTCCACCGCGACCGGCGCCATCCGCACCCTCGGCGCGAACCCGGCGACGGCGCCCATCATGCTGCACCCGGGGGATGCGATCTCCCTCGGTCGCCGGACGCTGTACATCATCCTGCTCGGCGCGCTCACGGCGCTCGGGCCGTTCACGATCGACCTCTACCTCCCCGCCTTCCCGGTGCTGGAGGAGGACTTCCAGACCACGGCTGCGGCGATCCAGCTGACCCTCACCGGCACGATGATCGGCTTCGCCCTCGGGCAGCTCGTCGTCGGTCCGCTCAGCGACAAGGTCGGCCGCCGGGTGCCGCTGATCGCGGTCACCGCCCTGCACGTGCTCGCCAGCGTCGGAGCGGCGTTCGCTCCGGACCTCGGTCTGCTCAGCGCCGCGCGCGTCCTCATGGGTGTGGGAGCCGCGGCCGGTGGCGTCGTGGCCATGGCCATCGTGCGTGACCTGTTCGGCGGCCGCCGCCTGGTGGTCATGCTCTCGCGTCTCGCGCTGGTGTCGGGTGTTGCCCCGGTCATCGCGCCGCTCATCGGCTCCTGGCTGCTGACTCTCATGCCCTGGCGGGGGATCTTCGTCGTCCTCGCCGCCTACGGCGTCGTGATGCTGGCCTCGGCGATCCTGTTCATCCCGGAGACACTGCCCGTCGCCCGCCGACAGGACCGCGGTGGCGCGACGATGCTGCAGCGCTATCGCTCGGTGCTCTCGGATCGGGTCTTCCTCGGTGTGCTGGTGATCGGCGGCATGACCTTCTCGGGGCTGTTCTCCTACCTCTCGGCTTCGCCGTTCCTGTTCCAGGTCACGCACGGACTCGATGCGCAGCAATACGGCCTGCTCTTCGCCGTGAACTCGCTCGGCGTCGTCGCGGGCGTCCAGACCGCGTCTCGTCTCGCCGCCCGGTTCGGACCGCAGTGGGTCATGGCCTACTCCACCGCCGTGCTGCTGCTCGCCGGCGTCGCGATCATCGTCACCGACCAGCTCGGGCTCGGACTCTGGGGAACGGTCATCCCGCTCTTCGTGTTCATGACCGCCTGCGGTTTCACGTTCCCCAACGTGCAGGTGCTGGCGTTGGACCGCCACGGGAAAGCGGCCGGCACCGCGGCCTCCATCATCGGCGCGACGAACTTCGGTGTCGCCGGGCTCATCTCACCGGTCGTCGGATGGCTCTCCCACGACGCCGGGATCACCGCGACGACGATGGCCTCGGTCATGGTCGGCTGCGCGGCCATCGGCATCCTCTCGCTCTGGTTCGTCGTGCGTCCGCGGACCGTCGGGATGCTCAATCCCTGATCGGCAGGGCCTCGTCCCGCAGAATGGGACGATGGACAGGCGGATGCTGCTGTGGTGGGGAGTGGGCCTCCTCGCGCTCGCGACGGTGCTCGGTGCCCTGGTGGTGTTCGTGTATCCGGAGACGCCCGGCTTCGACCACTGGTGGAACGAGACGGTCGCCGGCATCCGGGGTGACTGGCTGCTGCAGTTCGCGCTGGTCATGGACTGGATCGGCGGCGGCTGGGTGGCGATCCTCGGGGTGCCGCTGCTGGCGATCCTCGTGCTCGTGCTCGCACGACGCTGGCGTGGTGCGGTCTTCGCGGCCGTGTGCTTCGCCGCGAGCGCCGGTGCGGTGCAGCTGCTCAAACAGCTCTTCGGAAGAGCGCGCCCGGAGGACATGCTGGTGGTGAGCGACTACGGCTCGTTCCCATCCGGCCACACCGCGAACGCGGCGACGATCGCGCTCGTGGTCTGGGTGCTGTTCCCGCGGGTCTGGACCGCGATCCTCGGTGTGCTGTGGGTGCTGGCGATGGCGCTCTCGCGGACATTCCTGTCGGTGCACTGGGCCACCGACACGCTCGGCGGTGCGCTCGTCGGCGCCGGCGTCGTGCTCGTGCTGGCGGCGTGGCTGCTGCCCTGGGTGCAGCAGAAGAAGTCCGAGGTGGAGGCGCCGATAGGCTGAACCGGACCGTTCAGTCAGAGGAGCCTTCGTGTCGCGCATCCGTCCCTACCGCCCCACCGATCGTGCCGCGCTGTACGAGATCTGCGTGCAGACCGCCGACGCGGGCGGGGATGCGACCGGCATCCTCTCCGACGACTCGCTGTGGGGCGACCTGTTCGCCGTTCCTTATGCCGAGCGGCATCCCGACCTCGCCTGGGTGGTCGAGAGCGACGACGAGCGCACCATCGGGTACATCGTGGCGACGGACGACACTGACGCTTTCTACACCTGGTTCCGCGACGAGTGGTGGCCCGGGCTGCAGGAGCGATACCCCCGGTCTGCGGAGCCCGCGACCCGGGAGGAGCGGATGGTCGAGTACGGGTACGAGCGAGCCCCGGGCATCGAGCCGAACGCCGCCGAGTACCCCGCCCATCTGCACATCGATCTGCTCCCCGAGACACAGGGGCAGGGACTCGGGCGCGGGCTCATGGAGACCCTGTTCGCCGAGCTGACCCGCCGCGGGGTGCGCGGACTGCACCTGGGGATCGACCCGAACAACGCCGGAGCGGCCGCGTTCTACGAGCGGCTCGGGATGACGCGACTGCCCGCAGCGCCCGGTGGGCAGATCTACGGCGTGCGCTTCGACGGCTGAGTGAGCCGGGGGCGTATCCCGGCGCTCGCTCCTCCCCGAATCCCCGTACTGGAGAGAAACGCAAGAAGGGCCCCCGCTGGCGCGGAGACCCTTCTTGCGTTTCTGGCGGTGACGGCGGGATTCGAACCCGCGGTTGCTTGCACAACACACGCTTTCCAAGCGTGCTCCTTCGGCCGCTCGGACACGTCACCAGGAACAACCTGTCCATCCTATCCGATCGGGGGAGGGTGGCGTGACAGAGCCTTGACGCGCGGCCCTCGGCCGGTCGCGAGGATGCCGCGGGCAGAATATTGCATGTCACACGTCAGCTGTATAGCCTCAGATGAGGACAGATCGTGTTCGATCAAGGTCCTCGTCGTCTGGGGGAGAGTATGCAGGACAGCGCGACCACGGCATCACGGCCGAGCCACCGCACGGCCACTGCTTTCGAGCAGTACGTCAGCGGAAGGCGGGGAATCGTCGAGGGCGCCGTGTTCTTCCTCGAATCCGGAGACCACATCGAGGAGGTGCTGCACGCGGCGGAGCCCTGCGACATCGTGATCGCCCCCATACGACATCCCGATCCGCGGACCATCGCGTACGACGGTTCCTTCCTCGAACCCGGCGATGAGATCACCCTCGGCGGGCGCCACACCTTCGAACTGCAGGACTACGTCGCTGTTCCCTTCACCACCTTCGCCGGTCCGACCGTCGTCCGGCAGTTCTCGGCAGCGGGGATCGCCGCCTTCCTGAGCGATGCCGACACGGCGCGGAACTCCGGCGTCTTCGTGGGTCAGCTACTGAACACGGAAGTGCTGTTGGATTCCTGGGCCTCCTCTCTCGCGGCGGACCTCATCGGCGACTCAATCGGTCGGGTCCACGTCACGCGTCATGGGGAGTATCGAGACGGGCCTGACGGGCTTCTGCTCGGGAGCGTGGGCGATGAACGGGCCGATATCGAGGCGACGGCCGCGGCGGGAGCAGGGCGAGGGCGCTCGTTTGCCGGGGTCGTCGACCCTCGCGTCCTCGAGGCGGACCTCGACGACCGCCCGTGGTTCGGGCGGTATCTGGTGGCTCTCGATCTGATGCGAGGGTGGGAGGGCGCACCGCCTCGTGCTGCCATCTCCGGATTCGGCCGCCACCTTGTCGCGGTGCTCGACGAGGGTGGGGCATATCCCTCGATACTGGCTGCCGATGCACCCTTCCTCGTTACAGGGGACGGCGAGGAGTACATCCTGGTTGATCGAGTGAGCCACAGACGTCTCCGACGCGGAGTCGATTCCGCGAGGGCTGCGGAATGCCTGATCGCGACCTCGGAGGAGTTTGAGGCGACGGCACTGCTCGCCACCGAACTCGGCACGCGGGTGAGCAGGGTCGCTCCGCTGGTGCGTGCGCTGCAGGACAGGTTTGCGGCGACGGGATTCGACGTCACCGGCTACCGGCGGCACGGGTCATGACGCGCGACGAAGAAGGGTCGGTCGATATCGAACGCGTCGGAGCCCGGGCACTGCGTGAATGGATCACCGGAGTGCGCGATCAGCACACGCGGGTGTACCTCGTGGATGTCGGAGCCTCGGCACGGAACCTGGACGCGGTGACCAGTAAGGACGACGTCATGCTGTTGCCGACAGGAAGCGATCCGTACAGAGGACCTGCCACGGCCGTCCATTACAACGGCGCACTGCGCGACCTCGGAGACGAGCTGTTCTTCGGAGAACGTGGAGTCGAACTCCAGGACTATTCGGCTGCGGAGTTCGTTCAGATCGTCGGCCCCACTGCGGTGTGCTTCTTCGATGAGTCGAGCTGGCGCGCCTTCCTCGATGACGCTGAACTCGCCCGACGGACGGGCATCTTTCCCTCGACTCTGCTCGACCCCCGGATTCTTCTCGCGGACCGCAGAGCGCTTGCCGACCCCCGCGGACTGGAGACTCCGAGCGCCATCCGCTTGAGTTCCGATGGCAGAGTGAGCATCGGTGTGCGCGGCGCCGACATCGGCAATGTCGATGACCTGCCGGCGGTGCTCACGATCCCGCTTCCGGGTGTCGCCGCGTGGCACGACATCGCGCCCAGAGATGTGCTCCTCGCCGACCTCGCGAATCGGGAGTGGATCGGTCGATACCTCCAGGCGACGGATCTCATGAAGATGCTCCGGCTTGCCAACGGTGCGGCGAGAATCACGGGGTTCGGCTGGTCCCTGGTCGACGACAACCTCTCCGATGCCGAACCGCCCATCCGCGATCCATTCCTGCTCGAGACGGGAGACGGTTTCCTACTGGCCGACCCCACCACACTGCGTCGCCAGCTGCTGTCGCCGATGACTGCCACGGTGGTCGCCGTCGCCCAGACTTCCAGCACGCTCGCCCTCGCGGCTGAGCGGGTGGCGCGAAAACTCGGCATCTCTGTCTCGGAAGCGGAGACCCTGTGCCGTGCAGCCCTCGCCGCTCTCGGCATCCACTCCGGCAGACGCGCTGCCGCCGCACCACGCCCCACGGGAGTCGACGCATGACCGACCCGCACGCGCTGTGGACCTCGATGCTCCCGGCCGACGTCACCTTCGCACCTGACCGAGTGGCCGTCGGCGCGTCAGGAAACCGCATCGAGTTCGCTGACGGATCCACGCGCCTCTGTGCGACGAGCGGGCTGTGGAATGTCCCCCTCGGCTTCGGCAACGCTGCGGTGACCGAAGCGGTGAGCAGAGCGACACATGATGCCTCGTACCTGTCCCTGTTCAGAGCGCCGCACAGGTATGCGGAAATCGCGGCGGAGGCTCTCATCGAACTGGCGAAACCGAGCAGATACCGCCGTGTCATCTTCTCGACGTCGGGCGGGGCAGCGAACGATGCCGCCGTGAAGCTGGCGCGACAGTACTGGGTGCAGAAGGGCTCCGGGTCCCGATCGCTCGTCGTCGGACTGAAGGGTAGCTATCACGGCACCATGTACGGCAGCCATGCACTGAGTGGCGATGAACTCCACCAAGCGGTCTATTCGGTCGATCGCAGATCGGTGAGGCACGTGTCGCACAGCGATGACGGGGAGGAGCTGGCGACACTGCTCTCACGCGAAGGGTCGCGGGTGGCCTCGGTCGTCGTCGAGCCCGTCCTGGGCAGCGGCGCGTACGCGCTCTCAGATGCCTTCGTGCACCGTCTTCTCGCTTTGAGGGAGGAGTACGGGTTTCTGATCGTCGCTGATGAGGTCGCGACGGGATTCGGCCGCACCGGGACGATGTTCGCTACCGACCGCTGGGCGGCCGCACCCGACGTCCTCATCCTCTCGAAAGCACTGACGAACGGCGCGATGGGCGCCGCAGCACTCCTTGTCGGGCACCGTGTGGCCTCCGAGTTCGTCCGAGGAGGCTGGACGTTCATCCACGGCGAGACGCAGGCGGGGACACCAGGGTGTTCGGCGGCGATCGTCGCCGTCATCGAGGAGCTGCACCGCATCGACGTGGAATCGGTGACCATGTCACTGGCAGACGAGTTGTCACAGCTCACGACACGATTGGTGTCGGACGGCATCGTCACCGGGGTCACGGGACGCGGCTGCTTTCTCGGGTTGGAACTCTGCGACCAGGATGGGAATCCGCTCTCCGGTCCCGAGGTTCTTCGCGTCGTCTCCGCGGTCGCAGCGAACGGCGTCCTTGTGCAGCCGGGGCCGAGCTCCATCGAACTGATTCCGGCGTACGGGTTCACCCCCGGGGAACTCGTGGAAATGGATACGGCGGTGCGTGCGGGTGTGGCGCAGTCACGGGAGATCTCCGCATGAATAGAGGCTTTGCGGGGCGCGTTCCCACGCTATGGCACGGAAGCGGGATCGCACGGGAGACGGTGGGGCGCCTCACGGCGGGACGGGAGACCTTGGTGATCGCTGATGCGGCCGTCACGGTTCCCTTCCTGGACGACTGCAACGCCAGGATGATCGACATCGACGCACTCGCCTCAGACGTCACGACGGTGGTAGCTATCGCGCGCGAGATCGTTCGCCGCCCTCCACGCGTCATCGTGGCAGTCGGTGGAGGGAGCGTACTCGACGCCAGCAAGCTCGCCGCGCTCGCGCTCGCCAATGGGCGGGTGTTCGACTACGCCGTCGAACATGCGTCGAGGGCGCCACTGACATTCCTGCCCGATGCTCCGCCGCCCGTCGACATCGTCACCATGCCGACTACGCTCGGCACCTCGTCGGAGACGAACAGTGTCGCCATCCTCAGAAACGAACACGGCAATCGCCTCATCGTCGGGCGCTCCCTGAGGCCGCGTCACGCCATCATCGATCCCTGCAATTCGGTCACCCTCCGGCCGACTTCGGTCAGGGAGGGAGCGCTGGAGGCGTTCCTTCGCCTGGCAGGGGCGTCGACGAGTCCGGGAAGGAGTGCGAGGGCGAAAAGCGACGCCGTCACGCTCGGTAGGGCACTCCTCGAGACCGCCGCTCGTCACTCGGGTTCCCCCACGGGAAGGTTGCGCGTCGCGCGTCTGAGCGCAGCGACCCAGCGCACCGCAGCGCTCAGGGGCCCCGACCCCTACGGCGCCCGTCATTGGTACCTGGCGAACGAAGTCGCGTTCGTGCTCGGGGTTCGCAAGATGGTCGCAACGGCTGGCATCATCGCTGCCGTGTGGCGGCGAATCTGCTCGGGTGAGTCACGCTGGGGGGATCGTGAGAGCCTCCAGGATTTCTGGGCCGGGGTCACCGCCGGGACCGGGTTGCCTCTCGATCCGCCCGCCGGCGCGGCTGCGCTCGTCGACGGGTGGGGAATCCCGTGCCCGGCGAAGCCGACGGCTGACGAGATCGGTCGCATCTCCACGGCCACCGAGAAAGCGTGGGGGCATCGCCAACCGATGCTTCGCGGACTTCTCGCGGCGGACTTCCGTGATGTGCTCCGCGATTCGTGCTGGAACGCTCAGCCCGTTGGCACCCCCATGCCAACCTCTCACGTTCGACATGAAGGAGGTGAATTCAATGAACAACGGTGTTGAAAGGCAGATCTGCTTTCAAGAACTCGACGAAATGGAAGCCCCCAGCTGGGAGAGCTTCTATGAGGGCGCGATCGGCGCACTGATACTCATCGGAATCGGCGCAGCCGCAGCGACGTGATCTCGTCGACCCGATGAGGGTGACGAAACGAAAGGAGGAAATATGCAGGCCACGATGCCGAAGCTCGAGTTCACCGAACTCGAGGCCATGGAAGCGCTGAACGACGGCGAGGACTTCCTGCGGGGATTCGCCGCGGGCGTCATCATCGGGATTCTCGCGCTGACGTAGTAGTCGTATCCGACTACCGATTGAGGAGGTACCAAATGCTGACGAGATCGCTGGAATTCCAGGAACTCGAACAGATCGACGCACCACTCGAATGGTGGGAGCACGCGGGCTACATCATCGCCATCATCGGCGGTGCGGCAGCGATCGCAACCTGACCGAGGGGTGCGGGCGGACCACACCCGCCCGCACTCCACTGCTCACGCTGAGAGGCCATCGAATGCCAGGACTGATCACCGAAGCCATGCAGGCGCGACTCGACCTGGTCGGGGCGCGTCCCCGGGAACAAGACCTGTACGAAGGGGAGGGCACCGACTTCTATGAGCGACTCGTCGGCCCCGACCGTGCCGAGATTCGAGAGATGCTGGCACTCGCGAGAGATGCCGCGGGGCCTGTACTCGATCTCGCCGCGGGAAGCGGGAGAGTGACGATCCCGCTGGTGAGATCCGGCAAGCGAGTCACCGCCATCGACCTTTCGGACGACATGCTCGCCCACCTGCGACGCGCCTTGCCGGAGCGGTCGGCCGTCGAGTGCATCGTCGCGGACATGCGTCACTTCTCGCTGGAGGCCCGGTACGAGCTCGTCATCATCGGCGCGACGTCCATCACCTTGCTCGATCACGAAGGAAGGTCGCTTCTCTACGCGAACGTGCGGCGTCACCTCGCGCCCGGCGGCGTCTTCGCCTTCACCGTCGCCACAGGTGCGTCTGCGCAGAGTCTCGCCGTGCCGACAGAGCGTGAGATCAGAGTCCCCGGTAGAGGCCAAGACGACATCTATCTCTTCTCCCAGCAGGTGGAAGCGGACGGCGCGGCGCGGGTGGTCAATTGGGTCCGTGCCTCAGACGTGACCCCTGGCGGCGAAGTCACCATCCTCACCAGCCGATTGCAGCTGCTCAGCCACGAGGTTCTCGCGAGAGAACTCGTCGAAGCCGGCTTCCACGAACCTGCCGTATCTCCTGTTCGAACGCACCTCGGAGCGGAGATCCTCCTTCTCAAGACGTCGTGGGCGGGGGCCTGGGGAATGGCGGATGGCGATGTTTCCGACTAGTTCCCTTCGGAGGAGAAAGAGCTCCGCACCAGCACCGCTCACTGCAGACACGTGTCCGCTTCTGTCGACCGGAGTCACGTTCGTGGGAGTCGGCGATGAATCGACGGGGATAGCAGTGCTGCACGGCGTGCCTTCATCCAGGGTTTCGCGGCCGGTCGTCGACCTGCTGTCGGCGATGGACGGCACGACCTCGCTTCACGATCTGCATCTGCGCTTCGCCGCATCCGAGTCCTCCGAGAGCTTCCTCCAGCTGGTCCAGCGTTTCCGCGCCACGGGGCTGCTCGAGGGCGACACCAAGCTGCCGCCCGGTCGGCTGACCTATCGGCCCCCGTTCACGCTGCAGATCGCAACCCTTCGTGCGGCCGCCATCTTCGGTCGACTGCACCGTCTGATCGCGCCCCTCCCACGCCGGACGATCCTGGTATCCGTTGCGGCCGTGCTCAGCCTGGGGTTCATGGCGGCCATCCTTCAGGCGAGAGAGCTGCTGAACGTCGTCACCACGCCCATGCCTTTGGGGGCGATCGTGGTTCTCGTCGCCGTCCTCGCGTGCCTCACCCTGCTCCATGAGAGCGCCCACGGCCTCACACTCACGCGCTACGGCGGCAGGCCCCGGCGCGCCGGCGTCATGCTCTTCTATCTCGCTCCCGCCTTTTTCGTCGATGTGACGGATGGCTGGCGCCTGCCTCGCCGTCGGCAGCGCGTGGAAGTCGCTCTTGCCGGACCCGCCGTGCACGCCGTGGTCGCGGCGATCGCACTCACGGCGGCGCTGGTGGCTCCGCAACCGGTCGTCCGCGAGACCCTGCAGATCCTTGGTCTCTCCTGCACAGCCATCGTCCTCGTCAATCTGATCCCGTTCGTGCGGTTCGACGGGTACATCGCGCTCATGAGTGCGCTGGACGAGCCGAACCTCAGGAATCGGACGATTCGCGACGGAGCGAACTTCCTGACAGGCCTCCTCTTCGGCGGACGGCGCATGAGCAAGAGCGTGAACACGTGGTGGAGCGTGCCGTTCGGCCTCGCGAGCCTCATCGCACCGATCACGCTGGTGCTGCTCGCCGTCACACGCGCGGTCCGATCTCTGGCCGCGGGCGGACCAAGTCTCGGGATGTTCGTGGTGGCGCTGGAAGCCGTCGTCGTGCTCGTCGGGATGGGGCTTTTATGGAGGGCCCTGCACCGGGTGCTCCGGTCAGGTGTGTCGCGACTGCGCTTCATCTCGGTCTGCGCCGCGCTGGGTGCGATCATCGTGATCGCCGGAGCCGTGATCCCCGTACCGATGACCGCCACCTTCGGCTTCTCCACAGAAGGCGGTCGGGTGGTCCTTGTCCACGCCGACGGGCAAACGGCAGTGGAGGTGCGCGACGGGACCCCTATCGTGCTCTTGAGCAGCGGCATCCTGGGCAGCCGGCAGGTCGGTGAAGGAACCGCGAGACCGCAGCGACCCGAGCCCACGAGGGTGCCGCTCGATGCTCTGGTTCCCGCCACAGCGGCGGGCGTGTCGGTCTCGGCCGTGTCCTTCGCAGAAGTGGATGTATCCGACAGAGGCGGGAGCCCTCCCGAGGTCGGGCAGGCGAGGTTCGATCTCGGAATGGTGAGTCTGTGGGAGTTCCTCTGGGCCACCGGCGTGATGCAGCCACTTTCGGCATCCCAGAACGAGAAGTAGAAAGAGGATCAGGATGAACGACCAAGCAATCGAAGTCCGAGCGCTCACCAAGCGATATGGGAACCGGACGGCCGTAGAAGAGCTGTCGTTCGCTGTGCCGCGCGGTTCCATCGTCGGTCTACTCGGTCCCAACGGCGCGGGCAAGTCGACGACTCTGCGCAGCATCGTGGGCCTGCTCGCGCCGACCAGCGGCGACAGCCTCATCGATGGTGCCCCATTCACCGCACTCGACAACCCCGCATCCCACGTCGGCGTGCACATGGACGGCTTCGGCTTCGAGCTCGGGATCACCGCGAGACGGCATCTGGAGATATCCCGACTCGCGGCCGGCGCATCTTCCGGCCGGGTCGATGAGGTCCTGGAGATGGTCGGACTCGCCCCAGACGCCCGTCGCCGTGTGAAGACCTATTCGACGGGAATGGCCCAGCGGCTCGGACTCGCTGCTGCTCTCATCGGTTCTCCGCGCACTCTCATCCTCGATGAGCCGGCGAACGGGTTGGACCCCGACGGCATTCGTTGGCTCCGCCGGTTCCTCCGCGGCTTCGCGGAAAGCGGCGGCACCGTCTTGATCGCCAGTCATCAACTGGCCGAACTGGAACAGGTCGTGGATGAGGTCGTCGTCATCAAGCGGCGCGCGCTCTACGCCGGGCGGCTCGGCGACCTCGTGACGAGCGACCGCGATTCTCTCGAGAGCAAGTACTTCGACCTGGTCGAAGGAGCACCCGCATGAGACGAGCCATTCGGAGCGAGGTGCTGCGCGCGGTGAGCGGCCTCTCCATTCTGCCCGTCTACTTCATCGCGCTCCTCATGCCCCTGTTCGTTCTCTTCTCCGACGGCTCCCGCTTCGATGTCGCCGGCGTCGAGGCTGGCGCTGCCACGACCCGGCTCCTGGAGCCGCTTGCCTGGTCCGCCATCGCCGCGGCGTTCGCCGGGGCATACGGTGTCACCCGCGAGTACTACTACGGCTCGATGGACAGAACGCTGACCGGCGTCGGATTTCGTCGCGCATTCACGGGAAAGCTCGTCGCCGGTGCCTTTGTCGCGAGCGCACTGTCAGTGTGCATCTTCGTGCTGTGGACGGTGGGGGTGCACTTCCTTCTCGCTCAGAACGGACTCTCGCTCGTGCTCACCCAGGATGCCTGGCAGATATATGCGGGAGCTCTGCTCGGTTCCGTGCTCGGTGCCTTCGTCGGGGGCGCCGTCGGATGGATCACACGGAACTACTATGTGACGGCGGCTCTCGTTCTCGCCATCCCGATGGCGGTGGAGTTCGCGCTGCTGCGGAACGCACCCGAGCTGGCGCGGTTCTCGCCCGGGTTGGCTCTTGCCGCACTGAGCGTTCCCGGGTACCAGGATCAGCTGCTCGAGTTCATCCCCGCCCTCGCTGTCGCGCTCGCATGGGCTGTCGGCCTGGTCGCGCTCGCGTGGTACCGGAGACGAAGGGCCGTTTCGTGATTCTGCGGGCTCTGTGCGCTCAGAGCCGGAGCTTCACGGCCGACGTCGTCCTCCTCTGGAGCGCGGTTGCGGCATTCGTGATGTCGCTCTCCCTGGCGACGAGTGTCCCACCGGAGTTCGCGGCTGCGCCTGCTGATGTCCGCGAGGCGCTCATGGCACCCTTCGGGGCCGTGCTCGCGACCTATGGGGCAGTCGTCGCGGCTGTTTACGGTTCCTTCCGGTACACCGTCGACCGCCGAGATGGTGTCATCGCGCAGCGTCTGATGCTCCAGCCTCGGTGGGTGATCTTCCTCACCCGAATGCCCACCGCTGCCTTCGGCGGTGCGGTCGTCACTCTCGCCGGCGTGGTGGGGGGTCATATTGCGCTGATGATCGCCATGGGCGGCATTCCTGTGCAGTGGTCATCGGTCGGCCCCGTCGTTGCGCTCGGCGCTGTCGCGGGCCTCTGGGGAATGGGGCTCGGGATCGTCATCCAGACCCATCTGGTGGCTTTGTTCGCCGCATCCATGTCGATGGCGGCGGCGATGCTGGTGGCGCCCTTCTGGAGTGCCGGCGCCGCCTACCTTCCGCTCCTCGCAATGCTCGAAGCCCTTCAGCTCGACATCTCCGCCCTGGGAGTGGAACCGAAGGACAGCCTCGACACATGGCTGGCCGTGCTGGTGGTAGCAGGGTGGGTGGTGGCGGCACTCGGGGTTGGCGCAGTCGCGTTTCTGAAGCGCGACGTGAAGTAGCGCGGCCGGGACCGGCTCTGAGCGGGTTCCGCCCACCACCCGCACCCGACGTAGGATTCCTGGGTGGCAACCCCCAAGATCGTCCTCTTCTACGCGTTCACGCCCCTCGCCGACCCCGACGCCGTGCGCGTCTGGCAGCGCGACATCGGCGAGGCGCTCGGGCTGCGCGGACGACTGCTCATCTCGAAGGACGGGATCAACGGCACTCTCGGTGGTGACATCACGGTCCTGAAGAAATGGCTCCGTTCCTTTCGCTCGTATACGCCGTTCGCCGACGCCGACATCAAATGGAGCGAGGGAACGGGGCTCGATGCCGAGGGCCGCAGCCTCGACTTTCCCAAGCTCAGCGTCAAGGTGCGTGACGAGATCGTGTCGTTCGGAGCCCCGGGGGAGCTGCGGGTCGACGAGCACGGCGTCGTCGGTGGCGGCACGCGGCTGACTCCCGAAGAACTCCACGGCCTGATCGAGGAACGCGGCGACGACGTGGTGTTCTTCGACGGCCGGAACGCCCTCGAGGCGCAGATCGGGCGGTTCCGCGGCGCGGTCGTGCCCGACACCGAGACGACCCGCGATTTCGTGCAGCTCCTCGACTCCGGCGCCTACGACGACCTGAAGGGCAAGCCGGTCGTGACCTACTGCACCGGCGGGATCCGCTGCGAGGTGCTGTCGAGCCTGATGACGGCGCGCGGTTTCGGCGAGGTCTACCAGCTCGAGGGCGGCATCGTCCGCTACGGCGAGAAGTACGGCGATGACGGTCTCTGGGACGGCTCGCTGTATGTGTTCGACGGCCGTGGCTCCGTCGATTTCTCCGACCACGCGCGGGTCATCGGCGAGTGCGTCGGCTGCGGGACGCCGACCAAGCGCACCGCCAACTGCCCCGATCTCTCCTGCCGCTCGCAGTTCGTGGTGTGCGAGGCGTGCGTCGCCGTGTCCTGCACGACTCACGCCGCCTGAACGCGGGTTCGACCGACCCAGCCGACCCGAGCCGAGCGTCCCGGAGCCCTGCCGTCAGGCCGCCGCTCCCGGCTCGGCGGCTCGCGGAGCGTACAGCGACCGCGGCAGCAGTGCGGCGCGCACCCGGGTCGGTCGGTCGACGCTGGCGCGCAGCTGCGCCAAGACCTGTCGCAGCGGCTCGGAGAGATCTGCCGATGCCTCGCCGGACCGGGCGTAGTTGGACCGCTCGACGGCATCCGTGAGTCGACGCATCGCCTCCGGGTCCACCTGGCTCTCCCGCACCAGTCCGGCCGCACGCACGCGCGGGGTCTCGGCATCGGACACTTCCCACTGCAGGTCGATCAGGGTGTCGCGGAGCTCGGCCCACGCCGCGGCCGGGTCCCCGCTTCGCGCCCGGTTCATACGGCCGCGGCGCTCGACGACGCGGATGAGCGCCGGCAGCAGGAGCAGCACGACGGCTCCGAGTGCGGTGAGCACGAGCGGAATCGCGTCGAGGCCACGCTGTGCGTCGCCGTCCGCCGAGTCGCTGCCGGCGTCTTCGCGGTCCACCTCCGGCCCCGAGGTCTCTTCACTCTGCGGGGCCGTGGTGGGGACGGGGACGGACGGGTCTCCGGAGCCACCGCCCTGCGTCACTCCTGCGCGGAAGGCGGTCGGCACGCCCAGGGAGGCGGTCGGTTCGAAAGGAACCCAGCCGACGCCGGGGAAGAGCACCTCCGGCCAGGAGTGCAGCTGATCGCTGGTCACGGAGAACACCGATTCCGTGCCCCGTTTCTCGTCGGTGAGCGCGCCGGGCAGGTAGCCGACCACGATGCGCACCTGCATCCCCAGGCTCTCGGCCATCAGCGCGAAGGCTCCGGCGAAGTGCACGCAGTACCCCTGGCGCTCTTCGAGGAACTGCGCCACGGCCTCCGCACCCGTGCCGTCGAAGCCCTCCTGCACCGGTGTCTCGAGGGAGTATGCGAACTGCGAGCGGAACCAGTTCTGCAGTGCCACGAGTCGGTCGTAGTCGGTGCTCGCAGCCGCGGTCACGTCGGTGGCCGTCTCGGCGATGATGCCAGGCAGTTCCACGGGCTCCGCCTCGGGATCGTCGACGGGGGGCGCGGCGTCGATCGCGCGGATCTGCTCGAGCGTCGGGATCAGGCGGGACGAGGTGACGGTGTAATCGTTGCCGACGGCATCGGCGCTGCGCGAGAAGAGCGTGCGGTTGTCGGGGGAGACCCGCCACGAGCCGCTCAGACCCTGCACGGCGGTGGCCGGGTACGGCACCGGAAGCCACGAGCTCGACATGCGCAGCACCCGGATGGAGGTGTTCTCCTCCTCCGTCGCGATCTCCTCACCCCACTCCGGGGCGCCGAAGCCGTCGTCCTGCGACTGCAGGTCGCCTCGGTCCGGCTGCCAGACGCGTCCGTCGAATCGGGAGAGCGTCGTCAGCCGCAGGTAGGGGGCGGTCTCGCCGTCCGCCGCCACGGTCAGCACCTCGACCGGGTTCGGTTGGCGCAGGTCGTCACCGAGGCGCAGCGATGCGTCGACCGTGACGCCGACGCCGGTGCCGGCCATGCTCGTGGCGACGGGCAGCGCGGGTGCGATGGCCACGGTCGTGACCAGCGCGGCGGCCCCCAGCGCGACGGCGAGCGAGGTCGACGATCGGCGAGGCGATTCCGGATGCCGGCGCGCGGTGTAACGGAAGAGGAGCAGGGCCATCACGCCGTAGAGCACGAACCAGATCACGTTCGTCTCACCCAGGGTGACGATCATCGGCACCGCGCCGATGGCGCCGGTCAGCAGCGCGGCCAGCACGGCCGAGCGGTGCGCCACGAGCTGGTCGAGGAGGATCGCGACGATCGCGAAGCCGGCGCCCATCGTGGCGGCGAGCCCGGGCGAGGCGTCGAGCGGCGCGGAACCGAACGCGACCTCCTCGAAGGCCGCGGCCCCGAGGGCTCCGAACACCGCGAGGGTGGTCGTCGTCGGGACCACCCCGAAGATCGCGGTGTCACCCGCGACGAGCAGCGTCACGGCGCCGATGGCCACGACGATCTGGGTGAGGAGGGTGCCGGTGTCCCGGACCCATGCCGCCCGTCGGCGCAGCAGGTGCCGCAGCAGCATTCCCGTGCCGGCCACGACGATAACCACGACGAGGACCGTGCCCGACCAGGTGCCCGGAGAGATGACCGACGTGTACGGCCACGTCGCCACCAGCGTCGCCGCAGCCGCCATCGCACCGGGGCCGACGACACCGGTCGTCTCCTCACGGTCGCGATGCCACCGTGGCGCGGTCGGCGCGGGGGCGGCCGCGGTCGCGGGTGACTGCTCAGCGCGGAACATCGCCGACCCCGATCCGCGCCGAGACGGCATCCTCCCACGCCTCGGCGATGTCCTCGCCGATCTCCACGACCGTCCAGCCGTGCGGGACGGAGGCCTCGGCGGCACCGGGCAGCAGCTCGGTGCTGAACAGCATCGGGGCGGTGGCTCCCGCCGGACGCAGCAGGGCGGCGTCCTCCTCATCGAGGCGCCCGGTGATGAAGACCAGCGGGCCAGGAGGCGTGCCGCCGATGAGCGACGCCAGGTCCCGGCTCTCGCCGCGGGGGGTCACCATCGCCAGCGCCACGAGCAGTCCGTCGCGGTCGTCTTCGTGCCCGCGCAGGGCGCCGAGCAGAGTTCCCGCGCCGTCGATCACGTCGACGCTGTAGCCCTCGGACGCGAGATGGATGGCGGCGGATGCGCACAGGGAAACGGCAGTCTCGAAGGCCGGATCGGCGTGGACGCCCGGCGCGTCCCAGTGGCGACTGCTGCGGTCGAGCACGACGACCGCGTCAGGGCTCGACTCCTCCTCTTCCTGACGCACCATGAGCTGCCCACGGTGTGCGGTCGCCCGCCAGTGGATGCGACGCATCGAGTCGCCGGGGATGTAGCCGCGCGGTGACAGGTTGTCGCTGCCCTGCCCCAGCCTCGTCGACGAGGTGTGCGCGGTTCCTCCGGCGGCTCCGACCCGCACGGCGAGCGGGGCGAGGGCGAAGACCTCGGGCACGACGGTGACGCTGCGGGTGTCGCCGAACGGCTGCTCGCGCTGCGCCAACCCGAACGGATCCACCGTGCGCAGCATGAGCGGCCCAAGCGGCCAGACGCCGCGTCGGACGCCGGTGATCAGGTAGGTGAGCTGACCGGTCTCGGGCGGGTACTCGCCGCCCGAGTCGCCGGTGACGGCGTCGGGCAGCACGTCGTGCCACAGCCCTCGCGGCACGCGGAGCGCACGCAGCGTGAAGCGCACCGTCACCCTCGAGGTCTCCGACACTGTCAGCAGGTCGGTGGAGATCTGACGGGTGACCGTCCCGGAGCGGCGGGGGAGGCGGACGGCGAGGAGTGAGAACAGCGTGAGGGCGGCGAGCAGCACCCCGATGTAGAGCAGGATGCGGGCGCCGAGGACGTTGGCGGCGATCATGCAGCACAGCGCCGCGATGAGCGCACCGGCGCCGCGGCTGGTGAGGGATCGGCGCCGTCGCATGAGGGTCTCGGTCAGGAGCGGGTCGCGACGGGCACGCGCACCCGCTCGACGATCTGGGTGAGTGCGGCTTCGACGGGCTGTGCGCCGGCACGGTGGGCGCCGCGTGCGGGAAGCAGCCGGTGCGCCAGCACGGGGATCAGCAGCGCGGTGATGTCGTCGGGGATGACGTAGTCGCGTCCGTCGAGGGCGGCCCACACCTTCGCCGCCCTGATCAGCTGCAGGGTGGCGCGCGGGCTCGCCCCGAGGTGGAGGTTCGGGTCGGAGCGGGTCGACTGCGCGAGGGCGACCGTGTACTCCTCCAGTGCCGGTGCCACGTGGACGGAGCGCGCCCACGCGATGAGCTCCGAGATGGATGCCGCATCGGCGACGGGCGTCACCGCGGCGAGCGGGCTCACCACATCGCGCTGACGGAGCATGAGGGTTTCGGCTGCGGCATCCGGGTATCCCATCGAGATGCGCATCATGAAGCGGTCGCGCTGCGCTTCGGGCAGGGCATAGGTGCCCTCCATCTCGAGCGGATTCTGGGTCGCCACGACCAGGAACGGCTTCGGCAGCATGTGCGTGGCTCCGTCGACCGTGACCTGTCCCTCCTCCATCGCCTCGAGCAGCGCGGACTGCGTCTTCGGGGAGGAGCGGTTGATCTCGTCGGCGATCACGATGTGGGCGAACACCGCGCCGCGCTTGAACTCGAACTCCCGATCGACCGGGTTGTAGACCGAGACGCCGGTGACATCGCCGGGAAGCAGGTCGGGGGTGAACTGGATGCGGCGCACCGTCGCGTCCACGCTCGCGGCCAGTGCCCGCGCGAGCATCGTCTTGCCGACGCCGGGTACATCTTCGATGAGCAGGTGCCCCTCGGCGAGGAGGCAGACGAGCGCGCTGCGCACGGCATCGGGCTTGCCGTCGATGACCTGGCCGATGGAGCCGAGGATCGCGGAGGTCTGCGCGGCGAACCGCTCGGCGTCGATCGTCACCGGGGCCAGGGGGGCGTTCTCGGGCATGCGTTCCCTCTCACATCGGCGCTGCGGTGCGCGTTACTCGATCGTAACCCTGTGGAGGGGGTAACGCTCTGGCAGGTTCCCCTGAGCTCGCCGCCATCCGCGGTGACGGTTCGAACCACCCGGCGCATCGGGTTAGGATGGTTGACGGCTCTCCGCGTGGCGGCATCCAGGCCAATTCCCCCAGGGCGGAAACGCAGCAAGGGTAACCGGGCTCTGCTGGGTGCGCGGAGGGTCACTTTCTTTTTCTGCGGGTGATCCGCCGGATGCTCAGTCGTCTCCTGGCTGCACCTGCGACAATCATCCGGTGACCGTCTCCCCACCACCGAAGGTGCAGCATCCGCTCGGCCGATTCGCCTCGCCGGTGCTCCTGCTCGTCGCGATGTGGGTCGTGCAGTTCGCCGATGCGATCCTGCCGGGATCTTTCACCGGCTTCGGGTTGCGGTCCTGGGACGTCTCGGGTCTCGGCGGAATCCTGCTCGGCCCGCTCCTGCACGCGAATTGGCAGCACCTCATCGCGAACTCGGTGCCGTTCCTCGTGCTCGGCTGCCTCGTCGCGGTGGAGGGCACCCGCCGGTTCTGGACGGTCACGGCCATCGTCGCGATCGTCGGCGGCATCGGAACCTGGGTGTTCAACGCCCCGGGAACCCTGACGGTCGGCGCCTCCGGACTCGTGTTCGGCTACTTCGGCTACGTCGTGATGCGGGTGTTCGCGCCGGGCCGGGTCGCCCACCGGATCCTCTACGCCGTCATCGCGTTGATCGTGCTCGCCCTGTACGGTGCCACGATGCTGGCCGGGGTGTTCGGCGTCGCCGAGGGGATCTCCTGGCAGGGTCACCTCTTCGGCGCGATCGGTGGCGGGCTCGCCGCCCTCGTCGGCCGTCGCCCGCGAACAGAGCGCGGAGCGCTCGCGGCATGAGTCCTCGACGCGCGGCGTCGCCGGCGAAGCGCAGGCGGGCGACGACGAAGCCGAGATCGAAGCGGAAGAGCACGGCGCGGCGGCGCAAACCCGGCACGCGACGGCAGGCGGCGATCCGGCTCCGCCGCCGGAAGATCCTGCAGCGGGTGCTCGTGTCGACCACGGCCGTCCTGGTGCTCGGCGGGCTGCTGGCCCTCATCCCGCTCGGGCTCGCGCACGACCCGGCGCCGATCTGCATCGACGAGCCGCAGACGTTCCCGGAGGCGGGCATCGAGGGGTGGAGCGGAGAGCAGCTCGAGAATGCGGCGACCATCGTGCGCACGGCGGCCGGGCTGGGCTTCCCGCGAGAGGGACAGATCCTCGGGGTGATGACCGCGATGGGCGAGAGCAGCCTGCGCAACATCGACTACGGCGACTGGGAGACGAGCGGGTTCACCAACCCCGACGGCTCGCGCACCACGAGCATCGGGCTGTTCCAGCAGCAGGACTGGTGGGGGAGTGCCGAGCAGCGGATGGACCCGGCGACCGCCGCGACCCTGTTCTTCGACCGTCTCGGACGGCTTCCCGACTGGCAGAGCATGACGCCTTCGCACGCGATCCATCGGGTGCAGATCAACATGGACCGCGACTACTACTCGCGGTTCCAGGCGGATGCCACGGCGGTCGTCGACGCGCTGTCGGGCCCGTGCGAGTGACGCCGGCGCAATAGTTCCGGTGGGATGCCCGATGGGTTCACGGATGCCGCGCCTAAGCTGAAGCCGTGGCGCAGAGCATCTACATCACCTCGGCCGAAGGCCATACCGGAAAGTCGACGATCGCCCTCGGGGCGCTCGACGCCTTGATGCGCGTGTCGCCGCGGGTGGGGGTGTTCCGTCCGATCGCGCGATCCGTCACCGAACGCGACGACATCCTCGAGCTGATGCTGGCGCACGACGGCGTGCAGCTCGACTACGAGGACTGCATCGGCGTCACCTACGACGACGTGCGCAGCGACCCGGAAGTGGCGCTGTCGACGATCGTCGCGCGGTTCAAGGCGGTCGAGGCGCAGTGCGACTCCGTCGTGATCATCGGCAGCGACTACACGGATGTCGCCAGCCCTGCAGAGCTCGGCTTCAACGCGCGTGTGGCCGCCAACCTGGGGGCGCCGGTCATGCTCGTCCTCAGCGGTCGTGATCAGCAGCGCCAGGCGGAGCAGCTGGGCACGACGACCGCTCGCGCAGCCGCTGCCGTCGGACAGATCGCAGAGCTGGCGCTGTCCGAGCTCGCCGCCGAACGGGCCGAACTCTTCGCGGTCGCCGTGAACCGGGCAGACCCCGACGCGCTCGACGCCGTGATCGATGCCGTGCGTGCGGTCCTCCACGACGAGCGCACGCCGGTGTGGGCGATCCCCGAGGACCGTGCGCTGGTCGCCCCGTCGATCAGCGGCATCCTCGCAGCCGTCGACGGGAAGCTCCTCAAGGGCGACGACGACCGGTTGGCGGCGGAGGCGCTGACGATCGTGGTCGCCGGGATGTCGATGGTCAACGTGCTGCCGCGGCTCACCGAAGAGGCGGTCGTGGTGATCCCCGCCGACCGCACCGAGGTGCTCCTCGCTGCGCTGCTGGCCGATTCTTCCGGCACGTTCCCGCGCATCGCCGGCATCATCCTGAACGGCCCGTTCCCGTTGCCGGAGCCGATCCTCCAGCTGCTCGACGGATTCGCCTCGACGGTTCCGATCATCACCACCGACCTCGGCACGTACGACACCGCGGTACGGGTGATGGGCGCCCGTGGCCGGATCTCGGCCGATTCCCGCAGCCGGTACGACCGTGCGCTCGGCCTGTTCCAGGCGCATGTCGACATCGCCGAGCTCACGGAGAAGCTCGGGCTCGCGGAGTCGCGCGTCGTGACGCCGCTGATGTTCCAGTACGGGCTCATCGAGCGTGCCCGGTCCGACCGTCGCCGCATCGTGCTGCCCGAAGGGGGAGACGACCGCATCCTCCGCGCCGCCGCCACGCTGCTGGCCAGGGAGGTCGCCGACCTGACGATCCTGGGGGACGAGGCCTCGGTGCGGGCGCGGGCCGTCGAGCTCGGTGTCGACATCGCGGCGGCCCAGGTGCTCAGCCCGACCGACCCCGAGCTGGTGGAGCGCTTCGCCGCCGAGTACGCGCGCCTCCGCGCCCATAAGGGCATCACGCTCGCCCAGGCGGCCGACACCGTGACCGACGTGTCCTACTTCGGCACGATGATGGTGCATCTCGGCCTCGCCGACGGGATGGTCTCCGGCGCCGCGCACACGACCGCGCACACCATCCGCCCGTCGTTCGAGATCATCAAGACGAAGCCGGGGGTGAACGTCGTCTCGAGTGTCTTCCTGATGGCGCTCGCCGACCGTGTGCTCGTGTACGGAGACTGCGCCGTGATCCCCGATCCGACGAGCGAGCAGCTCGCCGACATCGCGATCTCCTCCGCGACCACGGCGCGCCAGTTCGGGATCGATCCGCGCGTCGCGATGCTGTCGTACTCGACCGGAGAATCCGGCACCGGCGCCGACGTCGACAAGGTGCGCGCGGCGACCGCCCTCGTGCGCGAGCGGGCACCGGGGCTGCCGGTGGAGGGCCCCATCCAGTACGACGCGGCGGCGGATGCGGCGGTCGCCAAGGCCAAGCTCCCCGGCTCCGCCGTGGCCGGACGGGCGACGGTGTTCGTGTTCCCCGACCTCAACACCGGCAACAACACCTACAAGGCCGTGCAGCGATCGGCGGGCGCCGTCGCCATCGGACCGGTGCTGCAGGGGCTCAACAAGCCCATCAACGACCTCTCCCGCGGCGCCCTGGTCGACGACATCGTCAACACCGTCGCGATCACCGCGATCCAGGCGCAGGGAGAGCACGCATGAGCGCGATCCTGGTGATCAACAGCGGTTCGTCGTCGCTGAAGTACAGCCTGATCGACATCGAGCAGGAGAACCTGCTGGCGAGCGGGCTCATCGAGCGCATCGGCCAGGACGCCAGCCCGGTCGCGCACACCGTGCGTCCCGAGTCCGACGGCACGGCCATGCCGACGATGCTGGACGCGACGTATCGCGACGAGCGCCCGATCGCCGATCATGCCGCCGCCTTCGAGATCATGCGCGCGCAGTTCGCCGCGCACGGCCCGTCTCTCGAGGAACACCGCCCGGTCGCCGTGGGGCACCGCGTGGTCCACGGGGGCGCCCGCTTCTACGCCCCGACGCTGATCGACGCCGATGTGGAGCGGCAGATCGATGAGCTCGCTGTGCTCGCGCCGCTGCACAACCCCGCGAACCTGGCCGGCATCCGCGCCGCCCGCGCCGTGTTCGATCAGGTTCCGCACGTCGCCGTCTTCGACACGGCGTTCCACCAGACGCTCCCGCCCGCCGCGTACACCTACGCGATCGACGCCGCGCTCGCCGCGGAGCACCGGGTGCGCCGCTACGGCTTCCACGGCACGAGCCACCAGTATGTGAGCGAGGCCGCGGCGGCGTTCCTCGGCCGCGACCTCGGCAGTCTCCGACAGCTCGTGTTCCACCTCGGAAACGGGGCGTCGGTGACGGCGATCGACGGCGGTCGCTCGGTCGAGACCTCGATGGGGCTCACCCCGCTCGAGGGCCTGGTCATGGGCACCCGCTCCGGCGACATCGACCCCGCCGCGCTCGTGCACCTGTCGCGTCGTGCCGGCCTCTCGATCGACGACCTCGACTCGCTGCTCAACACCCGCAGCGGGCTGGCCGGCCTCGCCGGTCGGAGCGACATGCGCGACATCCTCGCCGGGGTGGAGGCGGGGGACGACGCCGCGATGCTCGCCTTCGACGTGTACGTGCACCGCCTGCGCGCCTATGCCGGCGCGTACATCGCGCAGCTCGGGGGAGTGGACGTCATCTCCTTCACCGCCGGCGTCGGCGAGAACGCGGCGCCGGTGCGGGCGGCCGCGATGGCGACCCTCGGATTCGCGGGTGTGGAGATGGATGCCGCCCGCAACGAGGCGAGGGAACGCGGCATCCGGCGCATCTCCACGAACACCTCACCGGTGACGGTCCTCGTGGTGCCGACGGATGAGGAACTGCAGATCGCCCGGCAGACGGCCGAACTGCTCTGATCCGTCCGCCGGGGTTACCTCCTGAAGCGCCACCGCATTACGCTTGCACAGTGGCACGGAGAGGTGCCGGCCCGACGATCGCCCTTCTCCTGGAGGCTCTGTGCCAGAAGCACTGCCCGACCTGTTCCACGCCGACGGCGTACTGTTCGACCTCGACGGCGTGCTCACTCCGACCGCCGAGGTGCACATGCGCGCCTGGAAGGTCGTGTTCGACGACGTGTTCGCCCGCTGGGGCATCACGTCGCCGTACACCGATGCCGACTACTACGACTACGTCGACGGCAAGAAGCGCTACGACGGAGTGGCGAGTCTGCTGCGCAGTCGCAACGTCGAGGTGCCCTGGGGCGAGGTCGATGACGACCCCTCGGCCGAGACCATCTGCGGGATCGGCAACCGCAAGAACGCCGCCTTCGCGCAGTCGCTGCGCGGGCAGGGCATCGCGCCGTACCCGGGCTCACTCGCGGTCGTCGAGGCTCTGCATGCCGCCGGCATCCCGCTCGGCGTGGTGTCGAGCTCCAAGAACGCCGAGGAGGTGCTGGCCGCCGCCGGCATCCGCTCCTTCTTCCGGATCGTCGTGGACGGGGTCGTGGCCGAGCGCGACGGTCTCGCGTCGAAGCCCGCCGCCGACATGTTCGCCGCGGGCGCGGTGGCGCTCGGTGTCGACCCGGCCCGCTCGGTCGCCGTGGAGGATGCCACCTCCGGGGCCGCTTCCGCCGCTGCCGCCGGCTATGCGAGCGTGATCGGCGTCGACCGCGGTGCCGGTGCCGAGGCGCTCCGTGCCGCCGGCGCCACCGTCGTCGTCGACGACCTGGCCGTGTTCGTCCCCGATACCCGCACCGACATCCCGGAGACCGCATGATCGACCGCGACCGCTTCCCCGTCGACCCCTGGCGACTGATCGACACGCACTACTCGGAGGAGGGCGTCGGCGAGACGCTGTTCTCGGTCGGCAACGGCTACCTGGGCCTGCGCGGCAACCACATCGAGGGCCGCGGCGCACAGGAGCACGGCACGTTCATCAACGGGCTGCACGAGACCTGGCCGATCCGGCACGCTGAGCAGGCCTACGGTTTCGCCGAGGTCGGGCAGACGATCGTCAACGCTCCCGATGCCAAGGTCATGCGCGTCTACGTCGACGACGAACCCATCTCCCTCGACGACGCCGACGTGCGCGAGTACCGCCGCACGCTCGACCTGCGCACCGGAGTGCTGGAGCGTCACGTGGTCTGGGAGACCCCGTCGGGCAAGCGTGTGCGCATGCGTGACGAGCGCATCGTGAGCTTCGAGGAGCGGCACCTCGCCGTGCTGCGGCTCGAGGTCGTCGTCGAGAACGCCGATGCCCCGGTCACCATCAGCTGCCAGCTGCTGAACCGCCAGGACGGTGCGGGCGTGTACGCCGGCACTCCGATCGGCACGAAGGCCGCTGCCTTCGATCCTCGCAAGGCCGAGAAGATCGCCGACCGCGTGCTGGAGCCTGCCGAGCACTGGCAGGACGGGCTGCGCTCCGCGCTGTCGTACCGGGTCGCCGACTCCGGGATGACGGTCGCCGTCGTGGCCGACCACGTGGTCGAGACCGAGAACGAGTACAACGCCCGCACGCTCGTGGAGCCCGACATCGCGAAGAACGTGTTCCGCGTGCAGGCGAAGGCCGGCGTCCCCATCACGGTCACGAAGCTCGTCAGCTACCACACCTCGCGGGGCGTACCGCCGCGTGAGCTCGTCGATCGCTGCCGTCGTTCGCTCGACCGCGCGGCCGATGAGGGCGTCGAGACGGTCTTCCAGCGTCAGCGGGCCTGGCTCGATGCGTTCTGGGAGCGCAGCGACGTGCAGATCGGTGGCCGCGACGACCTGCAGCAGGCCACCCGGTGGTGCCTTTTCCAGCTGGCTCAGGCCTCCGCCCGCGCAGACGGCGCCGGCGTCCCCGCGAAGGGCGTCTCCGGGTCGGGATACAGCGGACACTACTTCTGGGACACCGAGATCTACGTGCTCCCCTTCCTCACCTACACGACGCCGCGGTGGGCATACAACGCACTGCGGGCGCGGGTGAAGATGCTCCCGGCTGCGCGTCGCCGGGCCGCACAGCTCAACGAGGCGGGGGCGCTCTTCCCGTGGCGCACCATCAACGGCGAGGAGGCCTCCGCGTACTACGCGGCCGGTACCGCGCAGTACCACATCAACGCCGACATCAGCTTCGCGCTCGGCAAGTACGTGCGCGCGACCGGTGACGAGGAGTTCCTCCGGCGCGAGGGCGCCGACATCGCGATCGAGACCGCGCGGCTGTGGGCGACTCTCGGCTTCTGGCGTGCCTCGCGGCTGGTGGAGGAGGCGGATGCCGGCGACGGGATCGAGACCTTCCACATCCACGGCGTCACGGGGCCCGACGAGTACACCACGGTCGTCAACGACAATCTCTACACGAACGTCATGGCGCGCTACAACCTCCGCTACGCGGCGAAGATCGTCCGCGAGATCAAGGAGAGCCACCCCGAGGACTATGTGAAGCTCGTCGATCGCACGGGGCTCGGCGTCGGCGAGGCCGAGGCGTGGGACCGCGCGGCGGAGGCGATGTACATCCCCTACAGCGAGGGCCTCGGCATCCATCCGCAGGACTCGCTGTTCCTCGAGCGCGAGGTCTGGGATCTCGCCAACACGCCCGCCGAGCAGCGACCGCTGCTGCTGCACTTCCACCCGCTGGTGATCTACCGGTTCCAGGTGCTCAAGCAGGCGGATGTCGTGCTGGCGCTGTTCCTGCAGGGGAACCACTTCTCGCCCGAGGAGAAGAAGGCCGACTTCGATTACTACGATCCGCTGACCACGGGCGACTCGACGCTCTCGGCGGTCGTGCAGTCGATCCTCGCCGCGGAGGTCGGGTACCAGGATCTCGCGCAGAGGTATTTCGAGCAGTCGCTGTTCGTCGACCTGCACGACCTGCACCACAACGCGGCCGACGGCGTGCATGTGGCCTCCGCCGGTGGAGTGTGGACGGCGCTGGTGTGCGGTTTCGGCGGCATGCGTGACTATGCCGGCGACCTGAGCTTCGATCCACGCCTGCCGGCCGACTGGCCGTCGCTGTCGTTCCCGCTGCAGTGGCAGGGATCCACGCTGCACGTCTCGGTCACCAAGGACGAGCTGCGCGTGCAGGTGCGCAGCGGCCCCCCGGTGCCTTTCAGCGTGCGGGACACCGCGTATTTCGCGACCGTGGAGGACGAGGTCGTCGTGCCGCTGGCGGATCAGGGACCGCTGATCCCCGGGCGTCCGACGCTGCGGCAGTTCGCCGACGCCCGCCGCGACGACGGCACCCGGATGTCGGCATCCGTCCCCGTCATCACCACCGCCATCCCGGTGATCGAGTCGACCGATTGACGCTGCCGGACGCCGTGGATCGGCCGACCCGCCGAAGGTCGGCGGCACGCCGTAGGCTGTTGAGGTGACCACAGCCCTCTACCGCCGCTACCGCCCCGAGACGTTCGGCGAGATGATCGGGCAGTCCCAGGTGACCGACCCCCTCATGACGGCGCTGCGCGGCGATCGGGTCGGCCACGCGTACCTGTTCTCCGGCCCTCGCGGCTGCGGCAAGACGACCTCGGCGCGCATCCTGGCGCGCTGCCTGAACTGCGCCGAGGGGCCGACCGACGTGCCGTGCGGCGTCTGCCCGAGCTGCGTCGAGCTGTCGCGCGCCGGCGGGGGATCGCTCGACGTCGTCGAGATCGACGCGGCCAGCCACAACGGCGTCGACGACGCCCGTGACCTGCGCGAGCGGGCGACCTTCGCGCCCAGCCGCGACCGGTACAAGATCTTCATCCTCGACGAGGCGCACATGGTCACCCCACAGGGGTTCAACGCGCTGCTCAAGCTCGTCGAGGAGCCCCCGGAGCACGTCAAGTTCATCTTCGCGACGACCGAGCCCGAGAAGGTCCTCGGCACGATCCGCTCCCGCACACACCACTACCCGTTCCGTCTCGTGCCGCCCGCAGCGATGCTCGAGTACGTCGAGAAGCTCTGCGCCGAAGAGGGCGTGATCGTCGAGCAGGGCGTGCTGCCGCTCGTCGTCCGCGCGGGCGGCGGCTCTCCGCGAGACACGCTCTCGCTGCTCGACCAGCTCATCGCCGGATCCGACGCACCCGCCGGTTCCGAGACCGTCACGGTCGGCTACGCGCGCGCCGTCTCTCTGCTCGGCTACACGCACGGTGCTCTCCTCGACGAGATCGTCGACGCGCTCGCCGCCGGAGACGCCGCCGCCGCGTTCCCCGCCATCGACCGTGTCGTGCAGACCGGTCAAGACCCGCGGCGCTTCGTCGACGACCTGCTCGAACGGCTGCGCGACCTGATCGTCATCGCGGCCGTCGGTGCCGGCGCTTCGGCCGTCCTGCGTGGGATCGCCGAAGACGACCTGCAGCGCATGCGCGGCCAGGCAGAGGTCTTCGGTGCCGCGCGCCTGTCCCGCACCGCCGACGTCGTGAGCGCAGCCCTCGACGACATGTCGGGGGCGACATCCCCGCGCCTGCATCTCGAGCTCATGGTGGCGCGTGTGCTTGCCAGTGCGACGGATGCTGCCGCTGCGGCGCCGGCGGCTCCCATTGCCGAGCGCGCCCCGGCGCCCACGCGGCCCACGGCAGCGTCGGCGCCTGTTTCGGCGCCTGCGGCCTCGGTGCCCACTCCCGCTCCATCGGTGTCGGACACGCCACCTGCGTCTGCGCCTGCCGTCGCTACACCCGCGGCGCCGAGTTCAGCCGGGGCCGAGGCGCCCGCGCAGGAAAAGACCGCGACCGAGCCTGCTGCCGCCGAACCGTCTGCCACCGAACCGTCTGCCACCGAACCCGCTGCCACCGAACCTCCCGCTCCTCGAGGACCGGTCACGTTCGACAGCATCCGTGCGTCCTGGCCCGCTGTCCTCACCCGGCTCGAAGGCATCAGCCGCACATCCTGGCTGCTGGCCACGGCCGTGCAGCCGCTCGCCTACGTCACTGACACCGAGGTGCTGACGCTGGGCTTCACGAGCCAGCACGACGTCGCGAAGTTCAAGGGCACGACCCCCGGTTCCGGTCCCTCCGACCACCTGCGGTCCGCGATCGAGCACGAGCTCGGGGTGCGGGTGAAGTACCTTCCTGCACCGATGCCTGCCGGTGGTGCTCCACGCCAGTCGGCGGCATCCGGTCCCTCGGCGCCCGCCGATTCCGCTGCCGCATCGGAGCCTGCGTCAGCGAGTTCCTCCCGCTCGCAGGTCCGTGGCTCGTCGGCATCCGCGGTGACCGAATGGGCGGTCGCACCGATCCCCACCGCGCAGGAAGAGCCGGCGAGCGCCCCGCCCGCGCCGTCTTCGCCGCTCCCCGTCGACGAGGAGCCCGAAGAGGTCGAGGCAGCGGCATCCGCTCCCGTCCCGCCATCCGATGGTGCGGTCGATCGTGACGAACCTCCGCTTCCGGGCGACGATGAGGCTCCGGCCTTCGATGACGAGCCGCCCTACGATCCTTCGTACGAGCCGCCGGTCTCGCGGCAGCCTGCTCCGCGGGAGCCAGTGCCTCCACGGGCTGCTCCTCAGCAGCAGCCCGCCCCGCAGGCGCAGCGCGCGGCAGCAGCCCCACCGGTCGTCATCGAGCGCGCTCCTTCGGTCGGGGGAGTGCAACGCTACGGCGAGGCCGTGATCCGCCAGGTGCTCGGCGCGACGTTCCTGCGTGAAGAGCCCTACGAGCCCCCGACGAGGTTCAACTGATGTATGACGGCATCGTTCAGGAGCTGATCGACGAGTTCGGTCGCCTGCCCGGCATCGGCCCGAAGTCCGCCCAGCGGATCACGTTCCACATCCTGCAGACGCCGACGTTCGACGTCGCCCGTCTCGCGGAACTCCTCAGCGAGATCCGCACCCGTGTGCGGTTCTGCGAGATCTGCGGCAACGTCGCCGAGCAGGAGCGGTGTGCCATCTGCCGCGACCCGCGCCGCAGCCAGACGCTGATCTGCGTGGTCGAAGACGCCAAAGACGTCGCGGCCATCGAGCGCACGCGCGAGTTCCGCGGGCTCTACCACGTGCTCGGCGGGGCCATCAGCCCCATCGCCGGCGTCGGGCCCGACGACCTCCGCATCGCGCAGCTCATGACACGTCTCGCCGACGGCACGGTGCAGGAGGTCATCCTCGCCACCAACCCGAACCTCGAGGGGGAGGCGACAGCGAGTTACCTGAGTCGGCTGCTCACGACGATGCAGATCACGGTGTCCCGGCTCGCCTCCGGGCTCCCGGTCGGCGGCGACCTCGAATATGCCGACGAGGTCACCCTCGGTCGTGCCTTCGAGGGCCGGCGCATCCTGTGACCCCGAACGCGGGCTTCTCGCGTCGTGGCTGGCTTCTCTTCGGGGCCATGGCCCTGCTGTGGGGCGTGCCGTACCTGTTCATCAGCGTCGCGGTCGAGTCGTTCTCGCCGCCCGCGATCGTCGCCGGGCGCACTCTCATCGCCGCCCTGCTGCTCCTGCCGTTCGCCATCCGCAGCGGCGCGCTTCGGGCTGCGCTGAAGCACTGGCCGTGGGTGCTGGCCTTCGGCGCCGTCGAGATGGCCGGTCCCTTCCTGCTGCTCGGACATGCCGAGATGACGCTTCCCTCCGGCATGACCGGTCTGCTGGTGGCGACGGTTCCGCTCTTCGCCGCGCTGATCGCTCTCGGCGGCGGCGACCGTGGGGTGCTGCGGCCCACTCGCGGAATCGGCCTGCTCGTCGGCTTCATCGGCGTCGCGATCGTGGTCGCCGGTCCCGGTCTCTTCGGTGGCGAGGTCAGCCTGCTGGCGGCCGGCGAAGTCCTGCTGGTGGCGGTGCTCTACGCGATCGCCCCGTTCATCGTGGCGCGCAAGCTCAACGACGTCCCTTCGCTGGGCACCATCACCCTGTCGCTGCTCATGATCGGCATCTTCTACCTCCCGATCGGTCTGCTCACGCAGCACGAGGTCCCCACGCTGCCCTCGATCGCCGCGCTCCTCGCGCTCGCCGTGATCTGCACGGCCGTAGCGTTCCTCGCGTTCTTCGCCCTCATCCGCGAGGTGGGACCGGTGCGCGCCCCGCTGTTCACCTACGTGAATCCGGTGGTCGCGATCATCCTCGGGGCGATCGTCCTCGCCGAGCCGCTGACGCCCGGGTTGCTGCTCGGGTTCCCGCTGATCATCGTCGGCTGCTGGTTCGCCGCCACCGGTGGCCGTCTGCGTCCGGCCTCTCCGCAGGCGCTCCCTCCCGCACTCTGACCCACGCGCGCCCCGTGACACATGCACAACGGGGCATACGCGCCGATCGTAGAATGAGCGTGGGCGGATCCGCCCGACATCCCAGGGAGTGATCGTGGCCCTCATCGTGCAGAAGTACGGCGGCTCGTCCGTCGCCGACGCAGAGAGCATCAAGCGCGTCGCCAAGCGCATCGTCGACACCCGTCGTGCCGGTCACGACGTCGTGGTCGCGGTCAGCGCCATGGGCGACACCACCGACGAGCTCCTCGAGCTCGCCAACGAGGTCGCCCCGATTCCCGCGCCGCGCGAGCTCGACATGCTCCTCTCCAGCGGAGAGCGCATCTCGATGGCGCTGCTGGCCATGGCGATCCACTCGATGGGCTTCGAGGCGCGCTCTTTCACGGGCAGCCAGGCGGGCATGATCACCGACTCGCAGCACGGTGCCGCCCGCATCGTCGATGTCACTCCCGTGCGTCTGCGCGAGGCTCTCGACGAGGGGGCGATCGTGATCGTCGCCGGATTCCAGGGCTTCAACCGCGACACCCGCGACATCACCACGCTCGGTCGCGGGGGGTCGGACACCACGGCCGTCGCCCTCGCCGCCGCGCTCGACGCCGACGTGTGCGAGATCTACAGCGACGTGGACGGCATCTTCACCGCCGATCCGCGCGTGATCCCGAAGGCGCAGAAGCTCGATCACGTCTCGAGCGAGGAGATGCTGGAGCTCGCCGCCAACGGCGCCAAGGTGCTCTACATCCGCGCCGTCGAGTACGCGCGCCGTCACGGGGTCCTCATTCACGCTCGGTCGACGTTCTCGTCGGCCGAGGGCACGTACGTTCTGGGCGAGGGTATGAAGAACCCTCGCGAAGCCGAGGGAGCAGTCATGGAAGAACCGATCGTCGCTGGGGTCGCCACCGACTTCAGCCAGGCCAAGATCACGGTCGCGGGCGTGCCCGACGTCCCCGGCAAGGCCGCCGAGATCTTCAAGATCGTGGCCAAGTCCGGCGCGAACGTCGACATGATCGTGCAGAATGTCTCGGCCACCGGGCGCACCGACATCTCCTTCACCGTCCCCAAGGCGGATGCCGCGGCAGCGCTCAAGGCGCTGGCGGGGGATCAGACCGAGGTGGGCTTCCAGAATCTGATCCACGACGACCAGATCGGCAAGCTCTCCGTCGTCGGTGCGGGTATGCGCACTCACTCCGGCGTTTCCGCGACGCTGTTCGAGGCGCTCTCCGCCGGCGGCATCAACATCGAGATGATCTCGACGTCCGAGATCCGCATCTCGGTGGTCCTGCGCGACACCGACCTGACCGAGGCCGCGCGCACCGTGCACACCGCCTACGGACTCGACGGGGATTCCGACGCCACGGTCCACGCCGGCACCGGACGCTGATCTCTGCCATCCGCCTTCGCTTTCCTGCCGACTGTGCGGGCGTGTGCAGCGTGGAAGCCGCATCGCCTCGGACCGCGGTAGACTCACCGAAACCCTGACACCGGCGCCAGGCGCAGCTTCCGCATCCCGACGCCGCGCCCGAAGCCTCGTACGCCGCACCGCACGACGCCAAGGAACATCATGACCCGCATCTCCGAATCAGGACTCTCCGTCGCCATCGTCGGCGCCACCGGCCAGGTGGGCACCGTGATGCGCGAGATTCTCGCCGAGCGGTCGTTCCCGATCCGCGACCTGCGCCTGTTCTCCTCCGCACGTTCCGCCGGCACCGCGATCGAGTTCGGTGGGGCGACGGTCATCGTCGAAGACGTCGAGACGGCGGATGCCGCGGGCATCGACATCGCCCTGTTCTCCGCCGGGGCCACCGCGAGCCGTGCCTACGCGCCGCGTTTCGCCGCTGCCGGTGCCGTGGTCGTCGACAACTCCAGCGCTTGGCGTATGGACCCCGAGGTTCCGCTCGTCGTCAGCGAAGTGAACCCGCACGCGATCGATGAGCGCCCCAAGGGCATCATCGCGAACCCGAACTGCACCACGATGGCCGCGATGCCGGTGCTGAAGGCGCTGGATGCCGAGGCCGGCCTCGAGCGTCTGATCGTGTCGACGTACCAGGCGGTCTCCGGCTCCGGCCTCGCCGGTGCGCAGGAACTGCTCGGCCAGGTCGAGGGCGTGCTCGCTCAGGGCGACACCCTGCGTCTCGTGCACGACGGCTCGGCGGTCGACTTCCCCGAGCCCGAGAAGTACGTCGCACCGATCGCGTTCGACGTGATCCCGTTCGCCGGCAACCTCGTCGACGACGGCGACAACGAGACCGACGAGGAGAAGAAGCTCCGCAACGAGAGCCGCAAGATCCTCGAACTCCCCGGCCTCCGCGTGGCGGGCACGTGCGTGCGCGTCCCGGTCTTCACCGGTCACTCGCTGTCGATCAACGTCGAGTTCGCTCGGGACATCACGCCCGAGCGTGCCCGCGAGGTCCTGAGCGCGGCTCCCGGCGTCGTACTCGACGAGGTTCCGACCCCGCTGCAGGCGGCGGGCAAGGACCCGAGCTTCGTCGGCCGCATCCGTGCCGACCAGTCGGCAGCTGAGGGCAAGGGTCTCGTCCTCTTCATCAGCAACGACAACCTGCGCAAGGGTGCGGCGCTGAACGCCGTGCAGATCGCCGAGGTCCTCGCGGAGCGTCTGGTCATAGCCTGACGGTATCCCCGCCATGTCGAACCGGTCTGGCAGGGTCGGACGCATGGTCTGCGACCCCGTGCCCGCGAACTAGACTGGTTCGGTGACAGAAAACGTCGATGTCGTCCTGATCGGCGGTGGCATCATGAGCGCCACCCTGGGTACTCTCCTGCATGAGCTGCAGCCGGAGTGGAAGATCGTCGCCTTCGAGCGACTCTCCGATGTGGCTCAGGAGAGCTCGAACCCGTGGAACAACGCCGGCACGGGGCACGCCGCCCTGTGCGAGTTGAACTACATGCCGCAGCAGGGCGATGCTCCGCTCGACCCGGCGAAGGCCGTGTCGATCAACGAGCAGTTCCAGCAGAGCCGTCAGTTCTGGTCGTCGCTGGTCGAGAAGGGTGTGCTCGACGCGCCGTCGACGTTCATCAACGCGACTCCGCACATGACGTTCGTCCGCGGCGAGAAGGATGTCGCCTACCTCAAGGCCCGCTACGAGGTGCTGAAGGAGCAGCCGCTGTTCGCCGGCATCGAGTACAGCGAGGACTCCCGCGTCATCAACAAGTGGGCGCCGCTGCTCATGCAGCAGCGCCGCAAGGGTGAGCCGTTCGCCGCGACGCGCGTGCCGGCGGGCACCGATGTCGACTTCGGAGCCCTGACGCACCAGCTCTTCGACCACCTGACCGAGTCGGGTGTCACGCTGCGCACGAACCACGAGGTGCGCAGCCTCAAGAAGCAGAAGGACGGCGGCTGGCTGGTCAAGTACCGCACGACCATCGGTCGCACGCCGAACGAGATCAAGGCACGCTTCGTGTTCGTCGGTGCGGGCGGCTGGGCGCTCAAGCTGCTGCAGAATTCCGGCATTCCTGAGATCAAGGGCTACGGCGTCTTCCCGATCGGCGGCCAGTTCCTCAAGACCACGAACCCGAAGGTCGTCGCGCAGCACAAGGCGAAGGTCTACTCGCAGGCATCCGTCGGCGCTCCGCCGATGTCGGTTCCGCACCTCGATACCCGCGTCGTCGGTGGTGAGTCCTCGCTCATGTTCGGGCCGTTCGCGACGTTCAGCCCGAAGTTCCTCAAGAACGGATCGATGCTCGACATCGTCTCGCAGGTGCGCCCGCACAACCTGCTGCCGATGCTGCAGGTCGCGGTGAAGAACCCCGATCTGATCACGTACCTCGTGGGTGAGCTGCTGAAGAACCACGCCAAGAAGGTCGACAGCCTGCGCACGTTCATGCCGACGGCCAAGGACGAGGACTGGACTCTCATCGACGCCGGTCAGCGGGCTCAGGTCATGAAGAAGGACCCGAAGAAGGGCGGCATCCTGCAGTTCGGCACGGAGGTCGTCTCGTCGGCAGACGGATCGATCGCCGGGCTCCTCGGTGCTTCTCCGGGAGCTTCGACCGCTGTCCCGATCATGCTCGAGCTGCTCAAGGCCTGCTTCCCGGACGAGTATCCGCACTGGGAGCCGGAACTCCGCGCCCTGATCCCCACGTTCGGCGAGAAGCTGAACAAGGATGCGGCGCTGGCGGAGCAGTACACCGAGGCGACCGCCGCCACCCTCGGCATCAACGTCTGAGTCCGGACCGTGGCGAAGCTCTACTTCCGCTACGGCGCGATGAATTCGGGCAAGTCGACCTCGCTGCTCCAGGCCGCGTACAACTACGAAGAGCGCGGCCAGCACGTGCTGCTGGCGAAGCCCGCGATCGACACCAAGGGGGCGTCCGAGATCGAGAGTCGGCTCGGCGTCACCCGTCCGGTCGACTTCCTGATCGGCCCCGACGACGACGCGCGAGCGCTCTTCGCGGAGCACCGCGCGCGCATGCAGCATTCGTCGGACGACGAGCTGCTCCCGGCGGGACCCACCGATGTCGCCTGCCTTCTCATCGATGAGGCGCAGTTCCTCACGCCGACTCAGGTCGACGACCTCTTCCGCATCGCGGTGGAAGACGGCATCCCGGTGATGGCGTACGGGATCCGCAACGACTTCCTCACGCATGCGTTTCCCGGCTCCGCCCGGCTGCTCGCGATCGCGCACTCGCTGGAGGAGCTCAAGACGATCTGTCGGTGCGGGCGGAAGGCCGTGTTCAACGGCCGGGTCGTCGGCGGGCGCTTCGTGTTCGACGGCGATCAGGTCGCCATCGACGAGGGGGCCATCGGGTCGGCCTCGCCGGAGCTGACGACGTACGAGTCCCTGTGCGGCACCTGCTATCTCGAGGAGTCCGGAGGACGCCTGGGCTGATCGCCTGGCACCCGGCCCGCAGCGCGTGCAGCGGGGCGATCGAGCGCGCTCGTTTGCGTGGTCTGACCACACGCGCTAACCTGTGGTCAGACCACAGGAGGATCGATGAGCGACCAGCCGGCGCGCGCCTGGCAGCTCGTACTCGAGCACATCGAGCGCGACCTGCTCGACGGCCGACTCGGGCCCGGTGACCGTCTGCCGTCGGAGCGAGATCTCGCGACCGAGCTCGGCGTCGGCAGGTCCAGCGTCCGCGAGGCGTTCCGCGTGCTCGAGGTGATGGGACTCATCCGCACCGCGACCGGTTCCGGTCCGCAGTCCGGCGCCATCGTCATCGCCACGCCGACCGGTGGCATGTCGGCGCTGCTGCGGCTGCAGGTGGCGGCTCAGGGCTTCGCGCTGGATGATGTCGTGCGCACCCGCCTCGTCCTCGAAGACGCGGTCGTCACCGCCCTGGCCACTTCGCCCGATCGCGACACCGCACGAGCTCACGAGCTGCTCGAGGCGATGGATGCCGTCGGCCTGTCCGCCGGGGAGTTCCTCGCCCTCGACGCCCAGTTGCACCTCTCGCTTGCGGAAGCGAGCGGGAACACGGTCATCGCCGCGATGATGGGGGGCCTGCGCTCCTCGATCGAGTCCTACGTGCAGGCGGGGGTCGCGGCGATCCCGGACTGGGCGGCGATGGCGACCAGGCTCCGCGCCGAGCACCACGCACTGGTCGCCGCGATCGATGCCGCCGATGTCGAGGCTGCTCGAACCCTCGTCCGCACGCACATCACCGGCTACTACACGTCCGCGGGGCTCACCCGCGACATCCATCCCCAGAACTGAGAGGCACATCATGGTGCAGCGCCAGCTCCCCAACCCCGTCGAACTGCTCGATCTCATGAAGTTCAAGAAGCCCGAGCTCGATGGCCGCAAGCGCCGCCTCGACGCCGCGCTGACCATCGACGATCTGCGTCTGATCGCCAAGCGGCGCACTCCCAAGGCCGCGTTCGACTACACGGACGGTGCGGCCGAGGGCGAGCTCTCCCTCACCCGAGCGCGTCAGGCTTTCCAGGACGTCGAGTTCCACCCCGGTATCCTGCGTCCGGCACCCGATGTCGACACGAGCACCGAGATCCTCGGAGGTCCGTCGGCCCTGCCGTTCGGCATCGCGCCCACCGGGTTCACGCGCCTGATGCAGACCGAGGGCGAGGTCGCCGGAGCCGGTGCGGCCGCTGCCGCCGGCATCCCGTTCACACTCTCCACTCTCGGCACCACGTCGATCGAGGGCGTGAAGGCTGCGAATCCGGACGGGCGCAACTGGTTCCAGCTGTATGTGATGCGCGATCGCGAGATCTCCTACGAGCTCACCCGACGCGCGGCCGCGGCCGGCTTCGACACCCTGCAGTTCACCGTGGACACCCCCGTCGCCGGTGCTCGTCTGCGCGACAAGCGCAACGGCTTCAGCATCCCGCCGCAGCTGACGCTCGGCACGATCATCAACGCGATCCCGCGCCCCTGGTGGTGGTTCGACTTCCTCACGACGCCCAAACTGGAGTTCGCGTCGCTCAGCACCACCGGCGGCACAGTCGGCGAGCTGTTGGATGCGGCGATGGATCCGACGATCAGCTACGACGACCTTGCCGTCATCCGCGACATCTGGCCCGGCAAGATCGTGATCAAGGGCGTGCAGAACGTCGAGGACTCCGTGCGTCTGCGTGATGCGGGCGTCGACGGCATCGTCCTGTCGAACCACGGTGGGCGCCAGCTCGACCGCGCGCCCATCCCGTTCCATCTGCTGCCCGAGGTCCGGCGGGCTGTCGGCGAGGACTTCACCGTCATGATCGACACCGGGATCATGAACGGCGCCGACATCGTCGCCGCGGTCGCTCTCGGCGCCGACTTCACGCTCATCGGTCGCGCGTATCTCTACGGGCTCATGGCCGGAGGGCGCCAGGGCGTCGACCGCACGATCGCCATCCTGCGCAGCGAGATCGAACGCACGATGCGGCTGCTGGGCGTCTCTTCGCTGGCCGAGCTCGAGCCGGGTCACGTCACCCAGCTCACCCGTCTGGTGCCGGTCGCCCGCGCGAACGCCGAGGCGCGCACGCGCTGATCGCGGCGGCCGCGCGGTGGCCTCTCCGTCTCAGGACTGCGGGACCACGGCGCGCGCACGCGGCGGCCACGGGATGAGCATCGAGGTCGAGCGCTTGTACTCCGCGTAGGCCGGGTACTTGGATGCGGTGATCGACTCCGTGAAGATGGTCGACCCGATGAACAGCACCGTCAGCAGGGCGGGACCGACGATGGTCGGGTTGAGCGCCCCGCCGACGAAGCCCGCACCGCCGGCGACCGCCGCCGTCGCCCCGAGCGCGTAGAACGCCCACCACTGCGCCTGCTCGAAGAAGAAGTTCGGGTGGCGGCTGAAGCGGAACAGCCCCGTCGTCAGGAACCCCGGGGCGAGCGTGCCCCCTGCCTCTTTCTTGCGCTGGTGGAAGCGCCACTGCTGCTGATCGGCCACGGTCTCGCCGATGAGGAACCCGAGGAACGCAGCGACGAACAGTGCATCCCACCCGGTGAGGGCTGCGGGATGCTCGGCCGCGACCAGGGCGGGCAGCGTGATGAGCACGAGCAGCGTCATCTGGTAGCCGATGATGAACAGCACGTTGAAGACCTGGAACTGCCACGGGCGCATGCGCCCGCGCAGGATCGCCCACCGGTAGTCCTCCACGCCCGTGTAGCCGCCCTTGCGCGCGAAGTTGAAGGTCAAGCGTGCTCCCCAGGCGGTCGCGAGCACCCCCATGAGTACGACACGCACGGAGCCGTCGCCGTGCGCGAAGGCGCCGGCCACGAAGATCCACACGTAGACCACGGGAACGATCGACCATGCCCGGTCGACCCACGAGGTGTCGCGTGTGATCAGGGAGAGGATCCAGCACACGGCGCTGGCGACCGCGGCGGTGATGACGACGATCAGCAGGGCATCCATGACGCCATGTTAGGACCAGGGGGCGGCAGAACGTCGCAGGACGCCCCCGAGGTCAGAGCGTCCGCAGGAGGCCGTCGAGCTTGTCCGCAGTGTCTTCCCAGCCGTCGACGGCCACGGACGGCACTCCGATGGCCAGGACCGGGTAGTCGTTCCCGCCCTCGTCGAGGCGGTCGCCGTAGAACAGCATCTCGGTGAGAGGGATGCCGGTGTGCTCGGCGAGCTGCCGCATCCCGAAGGCCTTGTCGATGCCGGCCTGGGTGATGTCGATGGATGTCGATCCGCCGGAGCGGACCTCGAGTCCGGGAAGGCGGGCGGCGACCGCGGCACGAAGAGCCGCGCGCTTGGTTCCCGTGGGATCCCAGTCGTGCTTCGCCTCGCGCGGCGCGCGCTGCCCCAGTGCGGAGAAAGTGATCTGCGAGCCGCGGTCCTCGAGGATCTCGCCCCAGGGCTCGGCCTCCCACAGCCCCAGGTGCTCGGCCTCTTCGCGCAGCGCCGTCAACGCGGCCTGCTTGTCCTCGTCGCTGAGGTCGTGCGCATACACCGGTGTGAAGTCGGTCCCGTCGTGGCGGAGGTAGCGCGTACCGCATGTCGGCAGCAGGTGCAGGCGGGCGAGGTCGGCGGCATCCGCATCGCCGAGGCGCGAGAGCACCTGACTGCGGAACTGCGCCTCGTTACCGCCGGAGATGATGGCGACGTCGACCGAACGCAGCAGGCTGCGCAGCAGCGCGGCGATGCGCGGGTCGATCAGCCCCTTGGAAGGGGCGAGCGTGTCATCGAGATCGAAGGCGACGAGTGCGGGCGCGGTCATGATGTCTCCAGCCTAGAAGGTGGCCGCTGGGAGGGTCGTGAAGCAAGCAGCAGTGTGCAGAGGATGGCGAACACGACGCCGACGAGCGCGCCGGTCGAGTTCGCCACGACGTCGGTCACGGTCGCCGCCCGGTGCGGGAGCGCCACGCGCTGCGCGGTCTCGATCCCGAGCGACAGCAGCGGCCCGACCAGCAGGGCGAGCGGCCACACCCGGCGGGGGAGCAGGACGAAGGCGAGGATGCCGACGGGCACGAACACCAGGATGTTCGCGATGATCTCGAGTCGAGTGAAGTCGAGCGAATCCCAGCCGAGGCGGTGCGCGGCGTGGAGGGTCAGATCGAGGAGATTGGGCATGACCTGCTCGACCCGAGACGGTGTGAGGGTGAGAGCCGCAAGGCCGATGAGGAACGGGATGCCGAGAGCGAGAGCCCACACGCGGGTGAACCGGCGCGGGGGCGGAAGCAGAGATCCCATGCTTTCCCTTCCCCTTCTGCGTGTTCCCCATACAGAGAAGGCCGCCCCTGTGGGGGCGGCCTTCCGGTGTCACTGGTCGGGGTGACAGGATTTGAACCTGCGACCTCTTCGTCCCGAACGAAGCGCGCTACCAAGCTGCGCCACACCCCGTTTGCAACCCTCCGAGTCTACAGGGAAATGCTCCGTGCGCCGAATCGAGCCGGCGATCAGTCCCGCGCGGTGAGCGTGAGCAGCGTCGCCTCGGGGCGGCAGGCGAAGCGGACCGGTGCGTAGATCGAGTGTCCGCACCCGGCGCTGACATTGAGCGGCACCGTGCGGCCCTCGTGCGTCCACGTGCTCAGTCCCTTGGCCTGCTTGAGGGGGATGTCGCAGTTGGCCACGAGGGCGCCGTAGCCGGGGAGGCACACCTGGCCGCCGTGCGTGTGACCGCCGAGGATCGCGTCGGCGCCGAGGTCGATGAATCCGTTGAGTACGCGCTGGTAGGGCGCGTGGGTGACGCCCAGCATCGGTGTGCCGGCGTCACGCGGACCGAGCGCGCCGATGGCGTCCGGCAGCACGTCGAGGCGGTCCCAGTCGCGGTGGGCGTCGTTCACGCCGAAGAGGTCGACCGCTGTGCCGGCGAGGGTGAGACGCGCCGCGGCGTTGTTCAGGTCGGTCCACCCGAGCTCGTCCGTGAAGTACCGGTCCATCGCCGCGGTGTCGAGGTGCTCCGGCTCAGGCTGCTTCTTGGACGGCCCGAGGAAGTAGCGCAGAGGGTTGCGGGGAGACGGAGCGGTCACGTCGTTCGATCCGTGCACGAACACCCCGGGGATGCCCGCGAGCGGGTCGAACGCGCGGCGGATGCCTTCCAAGCCGTTCGCGTGCCCGAGGTTGTCGCCGGTGTTGACGACGAGGTCCGGCTCCAGTTCGGCGAGCGAGGCCAGCCAGTCCTGCTTGCGGTGCTGCCAGGGCGCCATGTGCGCGTCCGACACGTGCAGGATACGCAAGGGGGCCGAACCGGGAGGGAGCGCGGATGCGGTCGCCTCGCGCACCGTGAACAGGTAGCGCTCGATGCCGATGCCCCAGACCGCTGCGGCGGCACCGACGGCCCCCACCGCGCCGAGCGCGATGAGGGCCGGGTGCGCAGCGCCGCGAGCGGTCACTTGCACGTCACGGTGACGGCGGTGGACTTGCTGGTCGCCGTGCCTGGTGCCGGGTCCGTGGCGGACACCACCGCGGTCGGCGGGTTGCACGAGTTGTCGATGGCGATCGACGTGAATCCCGCAGCGGTGAGCGCTGCCGACGCATCGGATCGAGACATACCGACCAGGCCGGCGGGAACGGTGGTGCCCTGGCCGTTGCTGGGCGAGATCGTGATGGTCGACCCGCCTGCGGTCTGTCCCTGCGGGTCCTGCGCGACGACGACGTTCGTGGGCTTGTCGCTGTCGACGGCGGCACCGACGGACACGCCGAAGCCCCGGCTCTTGAGAGTCGACTCCGCCTCTTCGACGGTCATGCCGACGACGTTCGGGACCTCGGTCATCACCCGTCGGGTGAGCTTGTCATCCGGACGCGGGAAGTCCTTCCCCCCGTACGTCGCGTTGGCGGCTGCCTGCGCGGCCTTGGCCAGCGGGTAGCGCATCCCGTTGAGCTGGTAGTTCCCTGCCCACTTCTGGTAGATGTCCGACTGCCCCTTCCAGCGTCCCGCCCAGACCGCCGTGGCGACCTCGGTGCTGGACTCGATCATCATGGTGGACCAGCGGTCGTGCGTTCCGGTCTTGCCGATCAGCGGGGTCCCGTCATAGGGATTCGCGTCGCGACCGGTTCCGCCGTCCATGACGCCCTTGAGCGCGTAAGCGGCGGTTGCGGCGACCTCAGGCGAGATCACGCCGTCGGTGCACGATGCGGCCGGGAGCTCGCGCTCCTCGCCGTCGGGGCCGACCACGCGGTCGATCGCTCGCGGGGTGCAGTACTTGCCGCCGCTCGCGACCGTGGCGTAGGCGTTCGCCATGGCGATGGGGGAGATGTTCTTCGGGCCGAGCACGTCGTAGGGGACGTTCTCGTCGGTGACCTTCTTGCCGCTGGCGAGAGTGACACCCATCCGATCGGCAACCTGGTTGATCTCGCAGATGTCGAGCTTCGAGGCCATCGCGAAGTAGCCGCTGTTCAGTGACTGTCGCGTGAAGTCCATGACGCTCGCGGTGTAGCCGCCGCCGCCGCCGAAGTTGCCGATCTCCTTGGTGTTCGCGGTCTGCGGGCTCTCGCAGACGGGGATCTTCAAGTTCGTCTGCACACGCCCGTTGAGCACCTCGTTGACGGAGTGCCCCTTCTCGAGCCAGTCGATCAGCGTGAACAGCTTGTACACCGAGCCGACCTGGAAACCGCCGGAGTTGCCGTGCTTCTGGTCGCCGGCGAAGACGAGCGAGGTCTTCCCGAGATCGTCGGTGGTGGTCTCGTCGAACTGCGTGTTCTGCGTGATCGACAGGATGCGACCGGTGCCGACCTCGATCGAGACGCCGGCAGCGCCGAAGTAGTCGTTGTCGTAGTTCGCCGGGACGATGTCGCGCATCGCCTGTGCGGCCGGATTCTGAATGTTGTAGTCCAGCGAGGTGTAGATCTTCAGGCCGCCGCGACGGAGCAGGTCGGCGCGGTCCTGGGGAGTCTTACCGAATGCTTCGTCGTCGAGCACGATCGACCGCACATACTGGCAGAAGTAGGCGTTGACGCCGGCCGCCGCACAGCCCTGCGTGGGCTGCTTCAGCGTCGGTGTGATCTCGGAGGCATCCGCCTCGTCGTACTGCGCCTGGGTGATCTTGCCGTCGGCGAGCATGCGGCCCAGCACGTAATGGCGACGGTCCTTTGTGAGCGAGTAGCCGCTGTCGGCGGTGTTCAGCGCCTCACCGGCCTCGTTCGTCGTGGTGCCCTGCGGCATGTCGATGCGGTACGTGTTGGGGTTCTGCACGATGCCGGCCAAGGTCGCCGCCTGCGCGACCGTGAGCTTCGCGGCACTCGTGCTGAAGTAGTACTTCGATGCGGCTTCGATGCCGTACACCGTGCCGCCGAAGTTCGCGATGTTCAGGTATCCGAGCAGGATGTCGTTCTTGGAGAAGTCCTTCTCGACCTGGATCGCGTAGCGCATCTCCTGCAGCTTGCGTTCGATGCCCTCGTTACCGCTGGCGTTGGTCGCGTCTTCGAAGCACTTGCGCAGGTCGTCCGTGTAGGTCTCGGAGGCGCGGTTGACGTCTTGCTCGCACTCCTGGATCAGCACGTTCTTCACGTACTGCTGGCTGATCGTGGAAGCGCCTCGGCTGGAGGTGCCGCGCACGTTGTCGACGAGCGCCTTCACGGTCGCGCCGAGGTTGACGCCGCCGTGGCTGTAGAAGCTCTTGTCCTCACTGGAGAGGATGGCGTCGTACAGCACGGGGGCCACCTGCTCGTACGTGACCGGGATGCGGTTCTGCTCGTAGAAAGAGGCCAGTTCGACCGGCTTGCCGTCGGGGTCCGTGGCGTAGATCGTCGACTGCTCCATCGGTGTACCCGGGTTGAGGTTCTCGGGGAGCTGGTCGAAGAGAGTCAGTGCCTGGGCGCCGGCGAGACCGGTCATGGTGAGGACGGGCGTGACGCTGGCAGCGACCAGGAGGCCGGCGACGGCGCTCAAGCCGACGAGCCCGACGAGACCGCCGAGCACGCCTCTCACCGTGCGATTCTTTTGGGGCATACGCTTGATCGTAGGGGAGTTCCCTGAATACCACCTTTGACGAGCCGGCCCGCAATCACGGTGTCGCGCCCCGATCGACAGGAGTGCCATGACCACGTGGGAGTACCTCACCACGCCGCTGCTGATCCACAACACGGCAGCCATCCTCAACAACTGGGGCAAGCAGGGCTGGGAGCTCGTGCAGGTCGTGCAGGGTCCCGAAGGCGGTCTCGTCGCCTACCTGAAGCGTCCGGTGAACGCGGATGCCTCCGCCAACGCCGGTCTGGCCGCGGCGGAGCAGGCCGCCCGTCAGTTCGAGGGAGGCCAGGCATGAGCGTCTCCGCCCGCCTCGCCGAACTCGGCATCGAGCTGCCCGCGGTCGCCGCTCCCGTCGCCGCCTACGTCCCGGCGGTCGTGCACGACGGTCTCGTCTACACCTCGGGCCAGCTCCCGTTCGTCTCCGGTGCGCTCCCTGCCCTCGGCAAGGTCGGCGCCGAGGTCTCGGCGGAAGACGCGAAGGCGTATGCGCGCACCTGTGCGTTGAACGCCCTTGCCGCGGCAGCGGATGCCGCGGGCGGCGTCGACCGCATCGGCGGAGTGCTCCGCGTGGGCGGCTTCGTCGCCTCCGCCGCAGACTTCACGGGGCAGCCGGGCGTCATCAACGGCGCCAGCGAGGTCCTCGGCGAGATCTTCGGCGACGCCGGGCGTCATGCGCGTGCGGCCGTGGGTGTGGCGGAGCTTCCCCTCGGCAGCCCGGTCGAGGTCGAAGTGACCTTCATCCTCGCCTGAGCATTCGGCCATCCGGCACGTCCGTGCCGCACACGAAGAACGCGCCTCCCCGGATCGGGAAGGCGCGTTCTTCGTCTATGGGGGAGTCCTACTTGACCTGCGCCGAGATGATGCTCATCACCGCGGTGTCGGCCAGCGTCGTCGTGTCCCCGACCTCGCGGCCTTCGGCGACGTCACGCAGGAGACGTCGCATGATCTTGCCGGAGCGGGTCTTCGGCAGCTCGCCCACGATGTACACGTCGCGCGGGCGGGCGATCGCCCCGATCTGCTCTCCGACCCACAGGCGCAGCAGCTGGGCGAGGCCCGCGGGCTCATGCTCGGCGAGGTAACTCTCCTTGATGATGACGAAGGCCACCACCGCCTGTCCGGTCGTCTCGTCCGACGCGCCGACCACGGCGGCTTCGGCGGTCGCCTCGTGCGCGACCAGCGACGACTCGATCTCCGCCGTGGAGAGACGGTGCCCCGAGACGTTCATGACGTCGTCGACGCGGCCGAGCAGCCACAGGTCGCCGTCCTCGTCGAGTCGGGCTCCATCACCCGCGAAGTAGTAACCCTGGTCCTCGAACTTCTCCCAGTACGTCTCGCGGTAACGCTCCGGGTCGCCCCAGATGCCGCGCAGCATGCTCGGCCAGGGCTCGGTGATCACGAGGAGTCCGCCGTTGCCGTTGCCGACCTCGACACCCTGCTCGTCGACGACATCGATCGAGATCCCCGGAAGCGGAACCTGCGCGGATCCGGGCTTGGTCTCGGTGACGCCGGGGAGGGCCGAGACCATGATCGCTCCGGTCTCGGTCTGCCACCACGTGTCGACGATCGGCGTCTTGCCGGCACCGATGACCTCGCGGTACCACATCCACGCCTCGGGGTTGATGGGCTCACCCACCGAACCGAGCAGTCGCAGCGACGACAGGTCGAACTTCTTCGGCACGCTGCGGCCGATCTTCATGAACGAACGGATCGCCGTCGGCGCGGTGTAGAAGATCGAGACCTTGTACTTCTCGATGATCTCCCACCAGCGGCCGGGGTGCGGGGCGTCCGGCGTGCCTTCGTAGAGCACCTGGGTCGCGCCGTTCGCGAGCGGACCGTAGGTGACGTAGCTGTGTCCGGTGATCCATCCGATGTCGGCCGTGCACCAGAAGACGTCGGTCTCCGGATGCAGGTCGAACACGTACTTGTGCGAGTACGCGACCTGGGTGAGGTAACCGCCCGAGGTGTGCAGGATGCCCTTGGGCTTCCCGGTGGTGCCCGACGTGTAGAGGATGAACAGCGGGTTCTCCGCGGGGAAGGCCTGGGCCGTGTGCTCGGCGGACGCCGCGGGAACCACGTCGTGCCACCACAGGTCGCGTCCCTCGACCCAGTCCACCTCGTTCTCGCCGCGCCGGACGACCAGGACGTGCTCGACGGTCTGCTGCTCGCCCTCGCCACGGTCGGCGAGCGCCTGATCCACCGCCGGCTTCAAAGCGGACACCCGGCCCTTGCGGTAGCCGCCGTCAGCGGTGATGACGAGCTTCGCTCCGGCGTCGTCGATGCGTGAGCGGAGGCTGTCGGCGCTGAATCCGCCGAACACCACGGAGTGGATCGCACCGACGCGGGCGACGGCGAGCATCGAGGCGATCGCCTCGGGGATCATGGGCAGATAGATCGCGACGCGGTCGCCCTGGCCGATGCCGAGCCCTTCGAGGACGTTGGCGACCCGCTTGACCTCTGCGGTCAGCTCGGCGTAAGTGATGCGCCGGGAATCCCCGGGCTCACCCTCCCAGTGCAGAGCGACCCGGTCGCCGTTGCCCTCTTCGACGTGCCGGTCGAGGCAGTTGTACGCCACGTTCAGCTCGCCGTCGTCGAACCACTTCGCGAACGGCGGGTTCGTCCAGTCGAGAACCTGCGTGAACGGCTTGTGCCAGTGCACCAGGTCGCGGGACTGCTCGCCCCAGAACGCCTCGCGATCGGCAGCGGCGCGCTCGTAGAGTTCGGGCGATGAGATGGTCTGGGCGACGAATTCCTCCGACGGTGCGAACCGCCGGGTCTCGTCGAGAAGGTGGTCGATCTGGCTGCTCATCGGCAGGCGCTCCTTTGCGGCATTCGGGTCGTTCGAACCTGGCCGTGGGGGTGGACGGCGCGGTCAGGGTGAATCTATCCGCGGGGCCACACATCGCATACTGCCGAAAGTCGGTAGTCGCACCGGTTTTGTCAGGACGGTTGCCTTGCGTACACTCGACGACAGCCGAAATCTCATTCCGGCCTTGGCATGCCCGATTCCCCCAATCGTGCATCGCCGTGGGCGGCATCTCATTCCCCCCGTGAGATGCCGCCCATTCCGTTGGGAGCGCTCCCGTTCGCGGCGTCCCGGACCTCTCCGCCTCCTGCACCGGCCGACGACCACGAGTCTTCTGCACAGTGCCTGAGCCGCGTTGGCGTATCCGATCGCTCGCGCCGTCCCGGCCGCCTACCTTCGCGGTATGCCCGATTCCTTCGTCATCCAGCCCCGTGGCGCGGCACCGGTGACGGGCGCGATGGATGCCGCTCCCGAGCCGCTGCGCCTCGACCCCGCCTTCGGTCCGCTCATCGCCCACATCGACGACGCCGTCACCGATGTCTTCGTCAACGGCCCGGCGGGTCTGTTCGTCGACCGAGGCAGCGGCGCCGATCCTGTGAGCGGATGGCGGGCGTCGGAGCGGGAGGTCCGCGACCTCGCCGTCGCCCTCGTCGGTCTCGGCGGGCGCCATCTCGACGACCAGGCCCCGTGCGTCGACGTCCGTCTCGATTCCGGCATCCGCGTGCATGCCGTCCTCGCTCCGGTGTCCACGATGGGCACCGCGCTCTCGATCCGCATCCCTCGGGTGCGGGCGGCCGACCTCGAGGCGCTCGCTGCGCTCGGCTCCTTCGGCGCACGTCAGCAGGCCTGGCTCCTCGGGCTCGTGGCCGAACGGGCCAACATCCTCATCACCGGCGGCACCGGAACGGGCAAGACGACGCTCCTGTCCGCGCTGCTCTCCGAGGTCCCGGCGACCGAGCGCATCGTCACGATCGAAGATGTCGCAGAGCTCCGTCCGCGCCACCCGCATCACGTCGCCCTCGAGGCGCGTCAGGCGAATGTCGAGGGAGCGGGAGGGATCACGCTGGCTCGGCTGGTGCGCGAGTCACTGCGGATGCGGCCGGACCGTCTGGTGGTGGGCGAATGCCGCGGGGAAGAGGTCCGAGAGCTGCTCACCGCGCTCAACACCGGACACGACGGCGGCGCCGGCACGATGCACGCCAGCGGGCTCCGCGATGTGCCGGCCCGGCTCGAGGCCCTCGGTGCGCTGGCCGGGTTGGATGCAGTCGCCCTCGCGCGGCAGGCGGTGAGTGCGTTCACGGTGGTGCTGCATCTCGACCGTGCTCCCGGGGGCGTCCGTCGGATCCGGCAGGCCGGACGACTCGTGATGGCGGGCGACCGGTTGGACATCGAGGAGGTCACGCCGTGGTGATCCGGCGACGCCCTGCGCCCCCTGCGAGTGAGACGGGGGCGAGCGATGCCGCGACCTCGGTGCAGACCCTGGCCGTCCTGCTGCAGGCGGGAGCGGTGCCGGTCGTCGCCTGGCGGCACCTCGCTGACATCGGCGACCCGCATGCGCTGGCCGTGACCGAGCGGGTGGAGGGAGGCGTTCCCCTGCTCGACGCCATCGAGGCCGAGGGTGGGGCCTGGGTCGACCTCGCGGCCGCATGGGAGATCGCCACCACGGTCGGTGCTCCGCTTGCCGAGGTGCTCCGGATCATCGCCGAATCTCTGCGCGACGCCGCGTCCGCCGCCGACGATGTGCGCATCGCACTCGCCGAGCCCGCGGGAACAGCGCGCCTGCTGCTGTGGATGCCGCTCGCGGGACTTCTTCTCGGGTTCGCGCTCGGCTTCGACACCGTCGGCGTCATCGTCGGCAATCCGCTCGGTGCCGCCTGCGTGGTCACGGGCCTTCTCCTCGTGCTCGCAGCTCGGCTGTGGACGCGGCGGCTGCTCCGCCGCGCTGCGCCCGAGCCGGGCACGCCCGGGATGCGAGCCGAACTGGTGGCCGTCGCGCTCGCCGGAGGCGCCTCCATCGACCGCGCCCTCCGTCTGGTCGCCGAGAGCTCGGCCGGCGGGGGGACCGAGGAGGGCATCCGATCCGTGCTCGAGCTGTCCCGAGCAGCCGGCGTGCCCGCGGTGGAGCTCCTTCGAGCGTCCGCAGCGCAGGATCGGCATGCCGCGCGGGTGCACGGCCGCCTGCGTGCGGCGAAGCTCTCGACACGACTGCTCATCCCGCTCGGTGTGTGCACCCTGCCTGCGTTCCTCCTGCTCGGTGTGGCGCCGATGCTGCTCAGCGTCCTGGCCTCGACACCGCTGCCCCTGTGAGCGACGTGCCGAGCGACCCGCTGAGACCGACCAACCGATGCGAAGGCATCACAGAGAAAGAGGTACATCATGATCCGCATCCCCCGACTCGACCGGCGCCGCGCGGCTGCGCTGTTCGGCGACGACACCGGCGCGGCCACGGCCGAATACGCGATCACCACGATGGCCGCCGTGGCGTTCGCAGGGCTCCTGGTCGTCATCATGCGATCCGACGAGGTTCGCGGCATCCTGACCGATCTCGTCCGGCGAGCCCTCACCGTGTCGTGATGCGCCCCCGGAGGAGCGGCGCCGGTCGCGCCGGGGCGGGGGAGCGAGGCTCCGTCGCCGCAGAACTCGCTCTCGGGCTGCCCGCCGTGCTGCTGGCGCTCCTGCTCGGTGCGGGCGCGCTCGGCGCGGCATCGCGCCAGGTGGCGCTGCAGGACGCATCGGCGGATGCGGCCCGTCTCCTCGGCCGCGGCGAGGGGGCGGACGCCGCCCAGCGCGTGGTGGGCACGGCCGTCCCCGGCGCAGGGATCTCGTCTTCGCACTCGGGTGACCTCGTGTGCGTCACGGCAACCTTCGAGGCCTCGATCGGCGCGCTGGTGCGGCTGCCCCTCCGGGCGTCGAGCTGCGCGCTCGACGGAGGCCGCTGATGGCCGGCACGGCGGTGGCCGCGGGGGTCCTGGTGGTCGCCGCTGCACTGTCTCTCGGGCTGGCCGCCGTCGGCGGAGCGGCGGTGACGGCGCAGCGCGCGGCCGGGGCGGCCGATGCCGCGGCGCTTGCCGCAGCCGATGCCGCGAGCGGTGCCGTGCCGACCGCAGCGGAGCCGTGTGCGCTCGCCGCGCGGGTCGCGGAGGCGGCGGGCGCGGCACTCACCGGCTGCTCTCTCGAGGGCTTCGTGGCGACCGTGGAGGTGCAGGCGGCGTACGCTGGACTCGCAGCCGTCTCCCGAGCCCGTGCCGGGCCACCCGAGGGACAGTGACGGCCGTGCGACCTCACTCACTGTGAACGACCCCACACGGTGGTGTGTATGGTGTGCTTCGAAGAAAGGACGCACCCTTGGCTGAAGGCAAGAAGCTCGTCATCGTCGAGTCCCCGACGAAGATGCGGTCTATTCAGGGATACCTCGGCGACGGCTATGAGGTACTCAGCTCCGTCGGCCATATCCGCGACCTCGCTGACAAGAAGGACATCCCGGCTGCCGACAAGCAGGCCTACGGGAAGTACTCCATCGACATCGACAACGGGTTCGACCCGTACTACGTCGTCTCCGATCGCAAGACGAAGACGGTCGCTGAACTCAAGCGCGCACTGAAGAGCGCCGACGAGCTCCTGCTCGCCACTGATGAGGACCGCGAAGGCGAGGCGATCGCCTGGCACCTGCTCGAGACGCTCAAGCCCAAGGTCCCCGTCAAGCGCATGGTGTTCCACGAGATCACCAAGGACGCGATCCAAGCGGCAGTCGGAAACACGCGTGAGCTCGACCACGACCTCGTCGACGCGCAGGAGACCCGCCGCATCCTCGACCGCCTGTACGGCTGGGACGTCTCGCCTGTCCTCTGGTACAAGGTCAAGACCGGCATCTCGGCCGGACGCGTGCAGTCCGCCGCGACCCGCCTCATCGTCGACCGCGAGCGTGAGCGCATGGCGTTCACCTCGGCCGAGTACTGGGACGTCGACGCTCAGGCAGCCGCGACCGGCACGTCGTTCAAGATCCGCCTCGTGCGTGTCGACGGCGGCCAGCTCGCCCGCGGCACCGACTTCGACGACGACGGAAAGCTCAAGAAGGCCGTCGTCATCCTCGATGAGGCCACCGCTGCCGCGCTCGCCGAAGCGGTCGACGCCGTCGGTGCCGGCAGCGTCACCAAGGTCGAAGCCAAGCCGGGCACACGCAGCCCTTATGCGCCGTTCACCACCTCCACGATGCAGCAGGAGGCGGGACGCAAGCTCTCGATGGGAGCCAAGCAGGCGATGGGCGTGGCCCAGCGGCTGTACGAGAAGGGCTACATCACTTATATGCGTACCGACTCCACGTCGCTGAGCACCCAGGCGGTGCAGGCGGCGCGGAGCCAGGCGGTGGCCCTCTACGGCGACGCCGCGGTGCCGTTGAAGCCGCGCGTGTACAAGTCCAAGAGCAAGAACGCGCAGGAGGCGCACGAGGCGATCCGTCCCTCGGGAGACACCTTCCGCACGCCCGCCTCTCTCTCGTCCGAGCTCGACCGCGACGAGCAGCGCCTCTACGACCTCATCTGGAAGCGCACGGTCGCCAGCCAGATGTCCGACGCGAAGTACGAGACCACCACGGTCACGATCGCCGTCGACGCCGCGGGGAAGAAGGCCGAGTTCACGGCCTCCGGAACCGTCTACACCTTCAAGGGCTTCCTGGAGGCGTACGAAGAGGGTCGCGACGAGAAGCGCGGCGACGCGGATGCCGCCGAGAATCAGTCGCTGCCTGCCGTCGCCGTCGGAGATCAGCTCGCGGTGTCGGATGCGGAGGCCAAGGGGCACCGCACCACGCCGAAGCCGCGCTACACCGAGGCGTCGCTCGTGAAGGTCCTCGAAGAGAAGGGCATCGGCCGTCCCTCGACCTTCGCCTCGATCCCCGAGACCATTCTCGACCGCGGTTATGCGGTCAAGCGCGGACAGGCACTCGTGCCGACGTGGCTCGCGTTCAGCGTGGTCCGGCTGCTCGAGGAGCACTTCGCCGAGCTGGTCGACTACGACTTCACCGCTGCGCTCGAGGACGACCTCGACACGATCGCCCGCGGCGAGCAGAACCGCGTGGAATGGCTCAAGTCGTTCTACTTCGGCTCCGACTCACACGTCGGCCTCCGCCAGGTCGTCGACAACCTCGGCGAGATCGACGCGCGCGCCCTCAACTCCACCCGCATCACGGACACTGCCACGCTGCGCTTCGGCAAGTACGGCCCGTACCTCGAGGTCGCCGACCCGGAGAACCCCGACGCCAAGCCTCGCATCGTCAATGTGCCGGAAGACCTCGCGCCCGACGAGCTGACCGCCGAGAAGGCGCAGGAGCTCATCGACGCTCCCGTCGCGGGCGACCGTGTGCTCGGGGAGAACCCGGAGAACGGCAAGATCGTCGTCGTCAAGGACGGCCGGTTCGGACCGTATGTCCAGGAGAACGACCCGGTGTCCGAGGACGCAGCGGTCGACGAGACGACCGGCGAGGTCGTCGAGGCCCCGAAGCCGAAGCGCGGAGCGAAGAAGGAGGCGGCCCCGAAGCCGCGCACCGCATCGCTGTTCCGCTCGATGTCGGTCGACACGATCGAGCTCGACACCGCGCTGCAGCTCCTGAGCCTGCCGCGTGTCGTGGGCGTCGACCCGGAATCGGGAGACGAGATCACGGCCCAGAACGGCCGCTTCGGTCCGTACCTGAAGAAGGGCACCGACTCGCGGTCGCTCGAGAGCGAATCGCAGATCTTCGACGTCACGCTCGAGCAGGCGCTGGAGATCTACTCCCAGCCGAAGTACGGTGCCGGTCGTCGTGCATCCAGCGCACTCGCCGAGTTCGAGGCCGACCCCGTCAGCGGTAAGCCGATCCGCATCCGCGACGGCAGGTTCGGTGCCTACGTGACCGATGGCGAGACGAACGTGACGATTCCGCGCGGCCAGACGGTCGAGGACATCACATTCGAGATCGCCGTGCAGATGCTCGCCGACAAGCGTGCCAAGGGCCCGGCTCCGAAGCGCGGTGCGGCCAAGAAGGCGCCCGCCAAGAAGGCGCCGGCCAAGAAGGCCGCCGCCAAGAAGCCCGCAGCCAAGACGGCGGCCAAGTCGACGACCGCGAAGAAGGCCCCCGCGAAGAAGACCACGGCGGCGACGTCGGCCGCACGGTCGGCTGCGGCGAAGAAGGCTGCAGCCACCCGTGCGGCGAACGCCGCCGCGAAGGCAGCGGAGAAGGCGAGCTCGTGACTCCAGGTCACGGGGTGTGGATCACGCTCGAAGGCGGAGACGGCTCTGGCAAGACCACGCAGTCGAATCTGCTCGCGGAGTGGCTCGAAGGCACCGGGCGCACTGTCGTGCGCACGCGCGAACCCGGTGGTTCCGAGGTCGGGCAGCTCATCCGCGACATCGTGCTGCATCATCGAGGTGACATCGCGCCGCGCGCCGAGGCGTTGCTCTACGCGGCCGACCGCGCGCACCACGTGGCGACGGTCGTGCGACCCGCACTCGACCGCGGGGATGTCGTGCTGCAGGATCGCTACCTCGACTCGTCCGTGGCGTACCAGGGTGCCGGCCGTGTGCTCGATGCGACCGAGATCCGCGAGCTTTCGCTCTGGGCGGCCGAAGGCGCGCTGCCCGACCTGACCGTGCTGCTCGACCTCGACCCCGCTGCGGCCCGCACCCGCCTCGACTCCGCCGACAAGCCGTTCGACCGGCTGGAAGCAGAACAGGCGGAGTTCCACGGGCGCGTCCGCGACGCGTACCTGGCCCTCGCGGCGGCCGAGCCCGAGAGGTTCCTCGTCCTCGACGCCGCCGCAGCGCCGACGGTGATCGCGGAGCAGATCCGTGCCCGGGTCGGCGCACTGCTCGGCTGACCTGTGCGAGCGACACCCATGCCGTCGGCGTCGGTGGTCGCGATTAGGCTGAGTGCATGGCCCGCACCGTTCCTCCTCCTTTCCCGTGGGCGGACGTGTGGGGGCAGGATGCTGCCGTCGACACGCTCCGTGCGGCGGCATCCGATCCGGGTGCGCTCTCGCATGCCTGGCTGATCACCGGCCCGCCCGGATCCGGCCGCTCGACTCTCGCGTACGCGTTCGCGGCCGCGCTGGTCGCCGACCACCCCGAAGATGAGGCCGTGATGCGGCAGGTCTTCGCGGGCACCCACCCCGATGTCACGGCGCTCCGGACCGACAAGGTGATCATCACGATCGCCGAGGCCCGCGCTCTCGTGGAGCGCTCCTACTTCGCACCCTCCGCTGGTCGGTATCGCGTGATCGTCGTCGAAGACGCCGATCGCATGGTCGAACGCACCTCCAATGTGCTGCTGAAAGCACTCGAGGAGCCGCCCGAGCAGACGGTGTGGATCCTGTGCGCGCCCAGCGAGGCCGACCTGTTGCCGACGATCCGCTCCCGGGTCCGCTCGCTGCGACTGCGTGAGCCGGATGTGGCTGACGTGGCCCGGCTCATCACCCTGCGCACGGGGGCCGATGAGGCTGTCGCCGAGCAGGCGGCGCGGCATGCGCAGCGCCACATCGGGATGGCGCAGCGTCTCGCCACCGATGACGCGGCTCGGCGTCGGCGCGACGAGACCCTCCGGTCGGTCATCGGGGTCCGCGGTGTCGGCGATGCGGTCGATGTGGCGGGTCGGATCATCCAGGCCGCGACCGAAGACGCGAAGGCTCTCACGGCAGAGCGCGACGCGCAGGAGCGGGCTTCGCTCCTGCGCACGATCGGAATCGCCGAGGGGCAGGCCGTGCCGCCGGCTTTGCGCACGCAGCTCTCGGCGCTCGAAGACGATCAGAAGAAGCGTGCCACGCGCAGCCTGCGTGACGGCATCGATCGCGTGCTCACCGACCTGCAGTCGCTGTTCCGCGACGTGATCATGCTGCAGTTCGGCCGCGGCGACGATCTCATCAACAGCGAGCTGCGCCCCGAGCTGGAAGGCATCGCCGCGGCCTGGTCCGAGGCCCGTACCCTTGTCGTACTTGACCACCTTGCCGAGACGCGGCAGTCGCTGGAGCGCAACGTCGCTCCGCTGCTCGCACTGGAGAGCTTGCTCGTGACGATCACGAGCGGGAGGAAACCGTGAACAACCGATCGACTTCCCGCTTCCGTCGCGCCGCCGCGGTCATCGCCGGCCTCGCCGCGGCATCCGTCGCGCTCTCAGGCTGTCTCTACGCGATGATCCCCGAGCAGTCGTCGCGGCCGGCGTCGACCATCGTCCCCGACACCGACGGGGTCGCCGAAGACCTGCTGCCGTTCTATTCGCAGGAGCTGGAGTGGACGGACTGCGGCCCCGGCTTCGACTGCACCGAGGTGACGGCGCCCCTCGACTGGGAGAACCCGGGGGCCGGTGACATCAGCCTGTCGGTGATCCGGCATCGCGCGCAGGGGACCCCCGTCGGCTCCCTGCTCACGAACCCGGGCGGTCCCGGATCGAGCGGTGTGGAGCTCGTCCAGAGCAGCCTCGACTTCGCCGTCGGGCCCGATCTCATCGAGAACTACGACGTGATCGGCTTCGATCCGCGCGGAGTCGGGGGCTCGACCGCGGTGACCTGCTACGACGCACCGGAGATGGACGACTACCTCTACGGCATCCCGTCCGCCGCCCGTGGTACGGCGGAGTGGGAAGCCGAGCAGCTCGACGCGCACAAGTCGTTCGCCGAGGCATGCGAGGCGAACAGTGACGGCATCCTGCCGCACATCACGACGGTCAACTCCGCCCGCGACATGGATCTGATCCGCGCGGTGCTGGGCGACAAGCAGCTCAACTATCTCGGCTACTCCTACGGCACTTTCCTCGGCGCGACCTACGCCAAGCTCTACCCCGAGAAGGCCGGACGCCTGGTGCTCGACGGCGCGATCGATCCGGCGGTTCCGGGGCTCGAGGTCGGGGCGACTCAGGCTCTGGGCTTCGAGTCGGCGCTGCGCGCCTACATGCAGAACTGTCTCGACTCGGGGAACTGCCCCTTCAACGGCACAGTGGACGAGGCGATGGCCGATCTCGGGGCGCTGCTGGCGAGCGTCGACCGCACTCCGCTCGAGAACGGCGATGGGCGGATGATGGGTGCGGACTCCCTGCTGACGGGGATCATCGCCGCGCTCTACGCCCAGGAAAGCTGGGACATCCTCACCCAGGCCCTCGATGAGGCGCTGCAGGGAGACCCGACCACGGCGTTCCTGCTCGCCGACTATTACAACAAACGCGGCGATGACGGAATCTACACCGACAACTCCACCGAGGCCTTCCGTGCATACAACTGCATGGACTACCCGGTCGAGGACGACCCGGCCGCCGAAGCCGCGATCGAGGCCAAGATCGCCGCGGGCGCGCCGACCATCGCCCCGTACTGGACCGGACCGGACTCCTGCGAGGTCTGGCCCTACCCGCCGACCGGCACGCGCGGCGAGATCGCGGCTGAGGGTGCAGGACCCATTCTCGTGATCGGCACGACGAACGATCCGGCGACGCCGTACGAGTGGTCCGAGTCGCTGGCGGACCAGCTCGAAGAAGGGGTCCTGATCACCCGCGTCGGCGAGGGCCACACCGGGTACAACAAGGGCAACGTCTGTGTGGACGACGCCGTCGAAGCGTTCCTGCTCGACGATGTGGTGCCCGAAGACGGCTTGCGCTGCGAGTGAGGCGGGCTCGATTCGCGACCGGGCACGAGACAGGGTAATATCGGTGATCGCGCCGCTCACGCGTCGCACGCCGCTTTAGCTCAGTCGGCAGAGCATTTCACTCGTAATGAAAAGGTCGTCAGTTCGATTCTGACAAGCGGCTCCGAAGGCCCCGTGATGTGAAGAACATCACGGGGCCTTTCCCGTTCCAGCGGCGTACCCTCGAATCATGAGCAGAGCGCTTCTGATCGTCGATGTGCAGAACGATTTCACGGAGGGTGGTGCACTCGCCGTGACGGGCGGTGATGCGGTGGCCGCTGCCGTCACGACATTCCTCGCCGCGCATGCCTCCGACTATGGGGTGATCATCGCGTCGCGGGACTGGCATGACGCGCAGGGAGACAACGGCGGACACTTCGCCGGCACGCCCGATTACGTCGACTCGTGGCCGGTGCACTGCGTCGCGGGTACCGACGGTGCGGAGTACGACCCGCTCCTGGTGACGGATGCCGTGACGCACCACGTCCGCAAAGGGCAGGGCAAACCCGCTTACTCGATGTTCGAGGGGGAGACGGAGGCGGGTGAGACCGTCGGCGCGCTCCTCACTGCCGCGGGAGTGCTCAGTGCCGATGTGGTCGGCATCGCGACCGATCACTGCGTCCGGGCGTCCGCGCTCGACGCGATCGCGCACGGCGTCCATGTACGGATTCTGACCGACCTCGTCGCCGGGGTGGCTCCGGAACCGAGCGAAGCAGCCCTCGCAGAGCTCGTGCACGCAGGTGCGGAACTGGTCGAGAGCACCGACGCGTGAACCGCAGCGTCCTGCTGCTTCGGGCTGTGAACGTCAGCGGACGCAACAGCGTGCCGATGGCACGGTTGCGAGAGATGCTGGCGACCGATACCGATCTCGCCGACGTGTCCACCTACATCGCGAGCGGCAACATCATCTGCGCGACTCCGGAGAACCCGGATGCCGCATGCTCCGCCGTGCGCGTCGCGATCCACGAGGAGTTCGGGGTCGACACTCCGGTCATCCACCGAACGCACACGCAGTTGGTCGCGTCGGAGTCCGCTCAGCCTTTTCCCGAGGGTGACGTGAAGTTCGTGCACGCGATGTTCCTCGAGGGATCGCCCTCGGCAGGGGCGGTCGAGGCGCTGGAGAGACGACTCCTGCCGGAGGAGCGTCTGGAGCTCGTGGGGAACGACCTGTGGATCGACTACGGGAGTGGCGGCGTGCACTCCACGAAGCTCACGAAGGGAGTGCTGGACCGTGCGCTGGGCGTGGCCGGCACCGCCCGCAACCTCCGGACGACGCGCACACTCATCGAGTTGACGGCGTGACGGCGTGACGGCGCCGGAGATCGTCGAGGCCTGAGTCTCAGCCCTGGACCCCGCCGGTCTCCGTGCTCAGCGCGGTCGGCGGCGTGTGCGGGTGCGACTGCAGGTCGACGCGGCGGGTGCCGCAGCCCCCGCACCGTACGTAGAGGACGACGCCCTCACCGGTCGGATGCCGGGACTCGACGAGCCACGCGTGCTCGTGGGTCTCTGTCTCGGGCCGGAGGCGGGGTATTGGGAGGGTGTTCTGCGAGGTCATGCATCCAGCGTGGTGTAATGGTCTTATGCATCTCAACCCTTACGGAGAATATGCGGTGCTCCTGGCCGCCTCCCTCGCCAACGACTGGCCGGCCGACCGCGCCGGGATCGAGGAGCGCACCCTCGAGCTGGGTATGACGCAGACGTTCCCGCCGGCGGCCGATGATCATGAGCGGATCAAGACGGTCATCGACGACTGGCTCGCGATCGTCGACGAGCCCGACCCCGATGCCCGGGCTCTGCTGCTGAACGCCCAGCTCGCGGCCGCGGCCGCCTACCCGCGGCTCACTAACCACGACGGGGAGGGCTGGCACCTGCACTACCGCGATGACGTGCCGTCACTGCCCTACGTGTTGCGGGCGATCATCAGCCTCGGCACCTCGCTGCACCTCGTGACACGGGGGATGAGCAGGCTCGGCAGGTGTCAGGCCGCGCCGTGCACGAACGTCGTCGCGGACGTGACCCGCAACGGCCGTCAGCGCTTCTGCTCCGTGCGCTGTGCGAACCGCGCGGCCGTCCGACGGCACCGGGCGCGGGCCTGACACCGCTGCTCAGGCGGTCTGCCCGGAGTGCTTGCCCTCGCCGATCTCTTCGACGAGCTTCGCGTTGAAGGCGGGCAGGTCGTCGGGCGTGCGGCTGGAGACGAGGCCCTCGTCCACGACGACTTCCTCGTCGACCCAGGTCGCCCCGGCGTTGCGCAGGTCTGTCGTCAGGCTTGGGTAGCTGGTGAGCGTCCGGCCGTCCACGACACCGGCCTCGATGAGGATCCAGGCGCCGTGGCAGATCACGCCCACGGGCTTGTGCTGCTCGAAGAAGGACCGCGCGAGGGCGATCGACGGCTTGTCGAGGCGCAGGTGGTCGGCGTTCACGACGCCGCCGGGAAGCACGAGCGCGTCGAATTGGTCGGCCGACGCGTCGGAGGCGAGGAGATCCACGGCCTGCTCGTGACCGTTCTTCCCGGTGATCGCGGCGCCGTCCGGGGCGATCAGCGTCGCGCTCGCGCCCTCGGCGGTCACCGCATCCCAGGGGCTGGTGAGCTCGCTGTCCTCGAATCCGTCCGTCGCCAGGAATGCCACTCGGTTGCCGGTGAGAGTCATGGTTCGTCGTCCTTTCGTGGAGGGTCGTCCGCGGGGAGCGGACGAGTAGACCCTCTCCCGGGACACCCGAATGTGGGAAGGGGGTGGCCACTGCGAGGAGCCGGTGATACAGGAGAAGCCGTCGTCTCCGGAGCGCTCCCCTCGGAATCCGCTGCGGCGGCAGTAGCATCCAGACATGCGCGTTCGTCCTGCTCTCGTCCTCCTGCCGATGCTCGTTCTGCTCGCGGCCTGCGCCCCTGAGCCGGCTCCGAGCCCGTCACCGTCGGCATCCGAGACATCCGGGACGGCTTCGCCCACTCCCACGCCGTCGCAGACAGTCGCGCCGACCCCGGACCCGACGGAGGCCGCCTCGGAATTCTCCGGTCCCCAGCTCGTGAAGCTCTGCACCGAGAAGACGCGCAGCCTGGCACCGGACGCGACCTACTACGCCGACATGGCGACCACCGAGTGGCTTGCGGAGAAGTCCCTCTGGTTCGTCGTCATCCCCAAGACGCTGGACGGCCAGGACAGCGTCGCGGTGTGCGCGATCGGCGGTACCCCGAAAGCCCCGACGTTCGAACTCGAAGGCGAGACGCTGCCCAGTGGCGTGGCCGACATCCGCGCGGAACTGCTGGCGGGCGAGCACGACGGCGAATCCTGAGACAGGTGCCGCCGCGCTCACCCTGCGGTGGGCCCCGTGGGGCTCGAACCCACGACCCGCGGATTAAAAGTCCGATGCTCTGCCAACTGAGCTAGAGGCCCCTGCTCAAAGTCTAGTGCGCACGACGAGGGGCCGTCGGCGACAGAACGTCGCCGGCGGCCCCTTCTCCTTCCCGGGTGGCTCCCCCTACCCCGAGAAGGCGTCGTGCCGGGTCCTCCTCCCGGCCATCCCGTGCTTAGGAAGCCGGGGGCATCAGGACCGTGTCGATCAGGTACACGGTCGCGTTCGCGGTCTGCACTCCACCACAGACGACCTTGGCGTCGTTGACCATCCAGTCATCGCCGCTGCCGGTGACTTCGAGCTCGGCACCCTGGACCGTCTTGTGCATGCCCTCGATGTCGGCCGGCTCGATCTGGCCGGGGACCACGTGGTAGGTCAGGATCGAGCTCAGCGTCTCGCTGTCGGTCTTGAGAGCCTCGATGGTGGCCGGGTCGATCTTCGCGAAGGCGTCATCCACCGGTGCGAACACGGTGAACTCGTCTCCGTTGAGCGTGTCGACGAGGTTCACGTCGGGGTTGAGCTGTCCGCTCACTGCGGCGACCAGTGTGGTCAGCATCGGGTTGTTGGATGCGGCGACGGCGACCGGGTCCTGGGACATGCCCTGGATCGATCCTGCGCCCTCCGGCACAGCTTCGGCGTAGGCGGCGCAACCGGGGCCCACGAGGTTCGCGGCCGGGTCCATCTCCTCCATCGGCGTCGACTCCGACGTCTCCGGAGTCTTGGGCTCGGTGGACTCCTCCGTGGTGCTGCCGCTGCCCATCGAACAGGCGGAGAGCAGGAACGCGCTCGCCAGGCCGAGGGTGATGGCTGCGGTGACCTTCTTCTTGGTGCTGAACATGTCGAGCTCCTTCAGAACTGAGCCACGGCCTCTCCGTGGCGTCGAGGGCTGTTCGGAGCACCTTCGAGATCGGATGGGAGAAATCTCAGAAATCTCTCAGATCGATCGAATCCAATCCGTTGTCGTCCCCGGAGCGAACAGCTCCCGACAGAAGTGGGGACCTCATGGACCTGATCATCATCGGCCTGCTCGGCGGGCTCATCACCGGCATCTCGCCGTGCATCCTGCCCGTGCTGCCCGTGATCTTCCTCACCGGCGGCGCCCAGTCCGCGCGGTATGAAGACGAGGTGGTGCCCGCCAGGCGCAGCCGCCCGTACTTCGTGATCGCGGGGCTGGTGCTGAGCTTCACGCTCGTCACGCTCGGCGGCTCACTGCTGCTCGGGCTGCTGAATCTGCCGCAGGACATCATCCGCTGGGTCGGCATCGCGGTGCTGATCATCATCGGCGTCGGGCTCATCGTGCCGCGGTTCCAGCACATCCTCGAGCGCCCGTTCCAGCGGTTCGGTCAGCGCGAGGTGAAGAACCGGGGGAGCGGCTTCGGCGTCGGCCTCGCGCTGGGTGCAGTGTTCGTGCCGTGCGCAGGCCCCGTGCTGGCCGCCATCATCGTCGCCGGCTCCACCGGTCAGATCGGCATCGGAACCGTGCTGCTCACCGTGTCGTTCTCGATCGGCGTGGCGGTGCCGCTGCTGATCTTCGCCCTCGCCGGCCGCAGCGTCGTCGAGCGCATCCGCTCCTTCCGCTCGAAGGAGCGCGGGCTGCGCATCGCCGCCGGCATCGCGATGATCGCGCTCGCCGTCGGGCTGGTGTTCAACGTGCCCCAGGCGCTGCAGCGTCTGCTGCCCGACTACACGGCTCCGCTCCAGGAGCAGATCGCCGACTCCGACCAGGTGAAGGACGCCCTCGATCTCGGCGGACTCGTCAACGAAGAGAACAAAGATCTCGACAAGTGCACCAACGGTGCCGAGGAACTCGAGTCGTGCGGAACGGCGCCGTCGATCAAGGGCATCCAGGAATGGCTCAACACCCCGAACGGGGAGGCGCTCGACCTCAAGGATCTGCGCGGCCAGGTGGTGCTGATCGACTTCTGGGCGTACTCGTGCATCAACTGCCAGCGTTCGCTCCCGCACGTGGTCGCCTGGGACGAGGCATACCGCGATGCGGGCCTGCAGGTGATCGGCATCCACTCTCCCGAGTACGCGTTCGAGAAGGACCCGGGCAATGTGGCGGCCGGCGCGCGAGACTTCGGCATCGAATACCCGGTCGCCCTCGACAACAACCTGTCGACGTGGACGAACTACCGCAACCGCTACTGGCCCGCCCACTACCTGATCGATGCAGAGGGAACCGTGCGCCACATCTCGTTCGGAGAGGGCAACTACGCCGCGACCGAGTCGATGATCCGCGAGCTGTTGAAGGACGCGGATCCGTCCGTCGACCTTCCCGGCGCGACAGACGTCGAAGATGACACACCCGATGTGGGGTCGACGACGAGGGAGACATTCCTCGGTTCGTCGAAGGACGTCAACTACGGCGGCGACGGCGACTACCGCTCCGGCACCAACGCGTACACGTTCCCGAAGGATCAGCCGGCCGACAGCTTCGCGCTCGACGGCGACTGGAAGATCGAGACGCAGTACGCGACGCCGGAGGGTGATGACGGACGCATCAGCCTCGAGTATCACGCCGCCGAGGTGCGGGTCGTGGTCGCCGGGACGGGAGACATCGAGCTCCGACGCGACGACGGATCGACGGAGACCATCGCGATCGACGGCACTCCGCGCTCGTACGAGCTGCTCAAGCAGACCGACATCGCCGAAGGCACCCTCACGCTCGACGTCCCGCCTGGAATCCAGGTCTATTCCTTCACATTCGGGTGACGTCTGCACGGGTACGGAGAGGAGATGCGGCATGCTTGTGGAGATGGTCATCGATGGAATGGACGTCCCGGAGGACGGCGCGACGCAGGATGCTGTCGGCGACCTCCTCGTGCGCGTCGCCGACGGTGACCAGGCTGCCTTCGCGGCCCTCTACGACGCCCTCTCCTCCCGCGCCTTCGGGCTGATCCTCCGCGTGCTGGTGAACCGGGCGCAGAGCGAGGAGGTCCTGCAGGAGGTCTTCCTGGAGATCTGGCAATCCGCTTCCCGCTTCGCTCCGAACAGAGGTCAAGGACGAACGTGGGTCATGACGATCGCACATCGTCGGGCCGTCGACCGGGTGCGGGCATCGCAGTCGAGCGCCGACCGCGATGTGCGGGCCGGATTCAAGGACATCGGTGTGGCACACGACAGCGTCGCAGAACAGGTGGAGCTGGGAATCGAAGGCGAGAAGGTCGTCGACGCTCTCTCGGGGCTTCCTGAGGTGCAGCGCGAGGCACTCGTCCTCGCCTACTACGGCGGTTACAGTCAGAACGAGATCGCGGCCCTGGTGGGCGCGCCGCTGGGGACGATCAAGACACGGATGCGAGACGGGCTGACCCGTTTGCGCACGGCGATGGGGGTGACGGCATGAACGAGAGAGAGTTCGCAGAGCTCGCGGCAGGTGCCGCCCTGCACGCGCTGTCGGCAGACGACGAGCGCCGTTTCCGTGACGCACGCGCCGCGCACCCCGAGTGGCAGGCCATCGTCGAGGCGGATGCCGGTGCGGCCGGGCTACTCGCCGAGACGGCCGCGACGGTCGATCCGCCCGCGAGCATCCGGTCCGCCCTGCTCGCGCAGATCGCCGTCACACCACAGAGAAACGAGTCGGACGGCGACGAGCCGCGTGCGGCCGCTCCAGCACCGGAGAGCTTCACGACGGAGGAGGCCGCCGCCGAATCCCCGAAGCCGCGCCGATGGACTCGCACGGTGTTCGCGTTGGCCGCGTGCCTCGCCCTCCTCGTCGGCGTCGGCATCGGCGCAGTGGCTCTGAATCAGCAGCTGAACCGCCCCGCGAGCGTGGTCGCCCTGCAGGAGATCGAAGCGGCGGGAGACGCCGAGCAGGCGACGGTCGCGCTCGATGACGGCGGAACGGCGACGGCGCACTGGTCGGGCTCGGTCGGCAAGGCCGTGCTCGTGGCCGACGGGCTCCCGAATCCCGGGGAGGGCGAGACCTACGAACTCTGGTTCGTGCGCGGTGACGCCCCCGTCTCGGCAGGCGTGTTCGATGTCGACGGCGGTGAGGCGACAGCCCTGCTCGATGGCGACATGCAGGCAGGAGATGCGATCGCGGTGACCGTCGAACAGGCCGGCGGCTCGCCGACGGGGCAACCGACGTCTGACCCGGTGATCGTCATCCCCACGGCCTGAGCGTCGCCGATCGCGCGTACCCTGGAGGGATGCCTGAGCAGCACCACCGCCCTGTGCGCCGACCGTCCTCCTCCTTCGACAACATCGTCGGCGCGCACGATCCCGCCGAAGAGACGCGGGTCGCACACGCCACGGCATCCGCTCTGCTGACGCGCGTCCGTGCGGACGAGAGCGGTGCCAGCGCGGAGCGGCTCGTGGCATTCACCTCCGAGCACGGCATCGACGAGATCGCGGAGCTGTGGTCGAAGGCTCCGTCCCGCACGCTTCCCGGCGCGCTGTGGCGCCTGTACGTGCTGCAGCTCGCGATCCACGCCGACGCCCGCACGGCCGCGCTGCTCTACGACCGCGGTCGGGTGGAGCTGGCCTCGGCCGATGTCGTGATCGCCGGCGCTCCGGTGCCGGCGAGCCCTGACGAGCTCGTCGCGCTGATCGACACGATCCTGCGCGGGGCGTTCCGCGGGGACTTCGCGGTGGCTCTCGACCGCGCCGCCGCGTTCTGCCGGGTGCAGGCTTCGGGGGCGACCCACTCGGCGGACGACTACGAGCCCACCGAACCGGCGCGAGCCAGCGAACTGACCACCCGAGCGCTGCGACTCAGCAGCTATGCGCAGGATCTGGCGGCCGCAGCGGTGCTGTGGCGCACGGGGGCTCTCAGCTGACGGACACGCTCCGGCGGGCCGCCGGTCCTGCAGAAAAGGGCCCGGACAAAGAAAAGACCGGGCCGCAAGAACGCCTCTCGGCGGAAGGCCGCTCGTAGCGGCGAAAAATGGAGCCCGGGGTTATGCGGCCCGGCCACTCAATTGTAACGCGATGCGGCGGTGGCTATTCCCGCCCTCTAGGCTCGGATCATGACCGGGCGTTTCGCACTCATCATCGATTCCGTGCCCGCCGAGGAGCAGCGCTCCGACTACGCCGACACGCTCACGCAGGTGGATGCCGCGGCCCCCGCGCTCAGCGTGGGAGAGCTGAGCACGCAGCGCGGTGACGGCGTGTTCGAGTCGATCGGCGTGGTCGACGGGCATGCGCAGGAAGTCGTCCCGCACCTCGAGCGGCTCGCGCACTCGGCACGCCTGTGCGACCTTCCGGTGCCGAACCTCGCGCAGTGGCGCCAGGCCATCGACCGGGCCGCGGCACAGCTCGGTGCGGGCGAATCCGTGATCAAGCTCATCCTCAGCCGCGGCGTCGAGCACGGGCCCACGCCGACGGCATGGGTGACGGCGGCGCCGGCAGCCGACTTCTCCGCCGTGCGGGAGACGGGCGTGCGCGTCGTCACCCTCGACCGCGGATACGACCTGGGCGCGGTCGAGCGGGCGCCGTGGCTTCTGCTGGGCGCCAAGACCCTCTCGTACGCCGTGAACATGGCTGCTCTGCGTGAGGCGCACCGGCGCGGGGCGGACGACGCGATCTTCCTGTCGAGCGACGGCTTCGTGCTGGAGGCGCCGACGGCTTCGCTGATCCTCCGGTTCGGCGACCGCTTCGTCACCCCCGCCCCGAACGGCGGCATCCTGCACGGCACGACCCAGCTCAGCGTGTACGACCATCTCGCGGCACAGGGTTTCGACGTCGGCTACGACCGCATCCCGGCGACGGATCTCCCGCAGGCGGATGCCGCGTGGCTCGTGTCGAGCGTCCGCCTCGCTGCGGCGATCACCGCCGTCGACGATGTCTCGCTCCCGGTCGACGCCGCCCTCACCGCCGACCTGAATCGCTACCTGCTCTCCCCGCGCGACTGAGCGTCGAGGCGTCGCCGACACGCGAGAGGGTCCGAGAACCGAAGTTCCCGAACCCTCTTCCGTCAGCCTCGACTCACCCGAAGCGGCCGGAGACGTAGTCCTCGGTGGCCTGCACGGACGGGGTGGTGAAGATGCTCGTCGTGTCGTCGTACTCGATGAGCTTGCCCGGCTTGCCGGTGCCGGCGATGTTGAAGAAGGCCGTCTTGTCGGACACGCGGGACGCCTGCTGCATGTTGTGCGTGACGATGACGATCGTGAACTCGTTCTTGAGCTCGCCGATCAGCTCTTCGATCGCGTAGGTCGAGATCGGGTCGAGAGCCGAGCACGGCTCGTCCATCAACAGCACCTCGGGCGACACGGCGATCGCGCGGGCGATGCACAGACGCTGCTGCTGCCCGCCGGACAGGCCGGATCCCGGGCGGTCGAGCCGGTCCTTGACCTCATTCCACAGGTTCGCACCGGTGAGTGACTTCTCGACCAGGGCGTCCTGGTCGCTCTTCGACATCCGGGTGTTGTTGAGCTTCACGCCCGCGAGGACGTTCTCCTTGATCGACATCGTGGGGAACGGGTTCGGCCGCTGGAACACCATGCCGACCTGACGGCGCACGAGCACCGGGTCGACGCCGGGACCGTAGAGGTCCTTGCCGTCGAGCAGCACCTCACCTTCGACGCGGGCGCCGGGGATGACCTCGTGCATGCGGTTCAGGGTGCGCAAGAACGTGGACTTGCCGCACCCCGAGGGGCCGATGAAGGCGGTCACGCTGCGCGGCTGGATGTCGAGGGAGACGCCCTCCACGGCGAGGAAGTTGCTGTAGTAGACGTTGAGGTCGTTGACTTCGATGCTCTTGGACACGTGGATTCCTGTTCTGAGTTGTCGGGCGCTCAGCGGCCGGAGACCTTCGGGGCGAACCACTTCGCGATGAGACGCGCGAGCAGGTTCAGGACCATGACGATGAGGATGAGGGTGAGGGCGGCGGCCCACGCGCGCGCGACGGCGGCGTCGGGGCTCGTGCCCTGATTCATGTACTGGTTGTAGGCGAACACCGGCAGGGTCATCATCTGACCGTTGAAGATGTTCAGGTTCATGCTCTGGGTGAAGCCGGCGGTGAGCAGCAGCGGCGCGGTCTCGCCGATGACGCGGGAGATCGCGAGCATGACCGAGGTCATGATGCCGGCGATCGAGGTCGGCAGTACGACCTTCAGGATGGTCAGCCACTTCGGAACGCCCAGGGCGTAGGACGCCTCGCGGAGCTCGTTCGGGACGATCCGCAGCAGTTCCTCGCTGCCGCGCACGACCACCGGTGTCATCAGCACGGCGAGGGCGAGGGCGCCCATGAAGCCCATCGAGATGCCGGGCTTGAAGATCAGGGCGAACGCGGCGTAGATGAACAGACCGGCGACGATCGACGGGATGCCGGTCATCACGTCGACGAAGAACGTGATGGCCTTCGCGATCTTGCCGCGGCCGTATTCGACGAGGTAGATGGAGGTCATCAGACCGATCGGCACCGAGATGACGGTGGCGGTCAGGGTGATGAGCACCGTGCCCCAGATGGCGTGCACGATGCCGCCGCCCTCACCGACGACGTTGCGCATCGAGTAGCTGAAGAACTCGGCGTCGAACCGTTCGACGCCGTTGGCCACGACCGTCCACAGCAGCGACACGAGGGGAAGCAGGGCGATCAGGAAGGCGGTGGCGACGAGCGCCGTCATCAGTCGGTCGATCGCTTTGCGACGGCTCTCCGCGATCGACGAGATCACCGTGATGATGACCATGTAGAGCAGGATGCCGATGATCGCTGTGCCGACGATGTTGAAGTCGGCGAGGCTGGATCCGGCACCGGCGGCGGCGACCCCGAAGATCGCGGCGGAGATGGCGAAGGATGCCGCGAGCAGGGCCCACGGCGCCCACGTCGGCAGCTTGCCGGAGGTGAGCGAGGCCGCGTTGGCCGAGGCGGGGGGAGCGGAGGTGAGGGTGGTCATGTCAGTTCGCTCCCGAGAACTCGGCGCGGCGCGCGACGATCCAGCGCGCCAGCGCATTGACCGCGAAGGTCACGACGAAGAGGATGAGGCCGGTGGCGATGAGCGTGTTCACGCCGGTGCCGTGCGCTTCGGGGAAGGCCAGGGCGATGTTGGCGGGGATCGGCGTCGGGTTGGTGGCGGTGAGCACCAGGAAGCTGACGACGGCCGAGGGGGAGAGCACCATGGTCACGGCCATGGTCTCGCCGAGTGCTCGTCCCAGGGCCAGCATCGCGGCGGACACCATGCCACCGCGGGCGAAGGGGAGAACCGCCATACGGACCATCTCCCAGCGAGTGGAGCCGAGGGCGAGTGCCGCTTCTTCGTGGAGCTTCGGTGTCTGCAGGAAGACTTCGCGGCAGATGGCCGTCATGATCGGGATGCACATCACCGCGAGCACGAGGGCCGCGGTGAGGATCGTCTTGCCCGTCGACGAGACCTGGCCGCCGAAGAACGGGACCCAGGAGGCGTTCGTGTTCAGCCAGGCGTAGATGGGCTGCAGCAGGGGAGCGAGCACCAGCCCGCCCCAGAGGCCGAACACCACGGACGGCACGGCGGCGAGCAGATCGATGACGTATCCGAGGAAGGCCGCGAGCCTCCGGTGCGCGTAGTGCGAGATGAACAGGGCGATGCCGATGGCGATCGGAGCGGCGATGAGCAGGGCGATGAACGAGGCCCAGAGCGTGCCGAAGACCAGCGGCCACACGTACACCCAGAAGGATTCGCCCTTGAGGATGTGGTTGTCGCTGGTGTCGAGCTGGAACGCCGGGAGGCTCTGGATGAAGAGGAAGGCCGCGACGAGCGCGAGGACGATGAGGATGATGATCCCCGCCCCGAGCGCGGTGCCGGAGAAGACCCGGTCTCCGAGTCGCTGCTTCGCCTTGATCGGTGCGGGCGGCGCTTTGGCCGGTGCCGGTGTGGGCGCCTGCGCGGTCGTGCTCATGATCTCCCTGTTTCGGGCCGGGTAGATGTGGATCGGATACTGACCGGGAGGTGCCCCCGCGCCCCGTCGGGACGCGGGGGCACCGCTGTCAGTGGATCGGCTGGATCAGCCGACCTGGATCAGGTCGATCGCGGCCAGCACCTGCTCGCGCAGGCCGTCCGAGATCGGGGCGCTGCCGGCGTTCTCCGCGGCGGCATCCTGGCCCTCGGCACTCGCGATGTAGGAGAAGTACTCCTTCACGAGCCCCGCGACGTTGCTGTCCTCGTACTGCTCGCAGCCGATGAGGTAGCTGACCAGGGCGATCGGGTAGGCGCCGTCCGCGGCGGCGGACGGGTCGACGTCGAAGACGAGGTCGGCCTCGCCGCGGCCCTCGGCCAGCGGCGAGCCCTCGACGAGCCTCGAAGCGGCCTCCGCCGAGTACGGGACGAATTCCTCGCCGACGCCCACGGCGACCTGGCCGAGGCCATCGGCCTGCGATGCGTCGAGGAACCCGATGGCTCCGTTGCCGGCCGTGATGGCCTGCTTGACGCCGGAGGTGCCCTGTGCGGCCTCCCCGCCCTGGATCGGCCACTCGTCGGAGACCTCATAGGTCCAGACATCGGGTGCCGTCGCGCTCATGTACTTCGCGAAGGTCTCCTGCGTTCCCGAGGGGTCGGAGCGGTGCACCGGCGAGATCGCCAGGTCGGGGAGCTCGACGCCGTCGTTCAGCGCGGCGATCTCCGGCGCGTTCCAGTTGGTGATCGTGCCCGCGAAGATGCCCGCGATGGTGGCGGCATCCAGGTTCAGGGCGTCGACGCCTTCGAGGTTGAAGGCGACGGCGACGGGCGAGATGTACAGGGGGACCTCGACGATGTCGTCCGTGGTGCAGGCGCCGAAGCCGCCGGCGGCGATCTCCTCATCGTTGAATGCGCGGTCGGAGCCGATGAAGTTGCTGCCGCCCTCGAGGAAGTTCTCACGACCGGTGCCGGAGCCCGTGGGCTCGTAGTTGACGGTCACGTCGGGGTTGGCGGTCTGGAACGCGGCGACCCAGGCCTCCTGGGCGGCGGCCTGCGAGGAGGCGCCGGTGGCGTCGATGGTGCCGGAGAGCGTGGACTCGGCAGGAGCCTCGCTCGAGCCGGTGCCGCCTTCGTTCGCGGCGCAGCCGGCGAGGGCGAGAGCGGCCACGGCGCCGATGGCGCCGATTCGTGCGATTCGGGAGATCTTCACTGTGGATCCTTCGATCTTTGATGGGTGGGGCCCGGTGCAGGGCACACAGTGACGCTAGGGGCGACGGTTAACGAGACTCTCCCGAGCAGGTGAACGGCAGGTGAACGACGGGCGACTCTCTGGGGCGCTCCCGCGAGAAATCAAGGAAGCGTCAGACCTTCGGGACGTGGGTCTCGATCGCGATGATCCCCGATCCGGGATTCGTGGCGGAGAGGTGGACGACGGAGAACGCGGCCGGCTCGAGGTCTGCGGCGCTGCTGAGATACGACCCGTGGATGGTGCCGGTGGCCAGCGCGATCTCCGAGAGCAGGCCGGGCAGCACCGGGCCGTGGCTGCACAGCACGGCCGGCTTGCCGGCGCGGATGCGGCGTCCGACGACCGAGCGCAGATCGGACTCGCCGTCCTCCCAGGCGTCCTGGCTCATCTTGTCGGTCTTCACCGGCTTGCGATCGAGTGCACGGGCGAGCGGGGTGATCGTCTCGACGCAGCGCACCGCGTCACTCGTCACGATCCGGCGCACTCCGAAGGCACGCAGCGGTCCCACGATCGACTTCGCCTGCTTTCGACCGCGCTCGGTGAGCGGCCGGGAGGCATCCGATCCGTCCCACTCCGAACGGGGCGTGGCCTTCGCATGCCGCAGCGCGATCACGGGGAAGGTGCGCAGCACTCCGTCGTCGACGAGGTTGGCGAAGAAGTCGAGGATCTCGAGGTCGACGGGGTAGCTCAGCCGCGCGCGCGCCTTCTTCACACTGACCCACTCCAGCGCGGCGATCTCGCGGTTGGGCACGAACGTCGACTCCCGGATGGCGGAGTCCGTCGCTTCCGCTGCCCAGTAGTGCACGACCTTCTGCTTCTGGGACGCCAGGTGATACCGGCTCACACCGACCGACACCCCGAGCGAGACGCGGATGCCGGTCTCTTCGTGCACCTCCCGGACGGCGGTCTCGGCGAGCATCTCTCCGGGGTCGACCTTGCCCTTGGGCAGCGTGACGTCGCGGTACTTCGTGCGGTGGATCAGGAGGATGCGCAGCTTGCCGTCGACGAGTCGCCAGACGACGGCTCCCGCCGCGTACACGGCCTTGTCCGCCCACTTCGACCCGTTCGCGGTGTCGGGTGGGAGCTGCAGCTGCCGCCCGATCATCGCACCGCCCGCGCGCGGCGACGCCGCTGGATCAACCCCATGGTCTTATCCTGCAGGTCGATCAGGGGCTTGCCGTCCGCGTCCTCGGCGTGGCGCTCCCAGACTCCACCGGCACCCAGGTGCCACGAGGTCGTCCCGGCATCCATCGCCAGGTCGAAGAACGTCTGCAGCTCCTTGAGATGGGCGGGGTCGGTGACCCGCACCAGCGCTTCGACGCGACGGTCGAGGTTGCGGTGCATCATGTCTGCACTGCCGATGTACACCTGCGGGTCGCCGCCGTTCTCGAACGCGAAGATCCGCGAATGCTCCAGGTAGCGGCCGAGGATGCTGCGCACGGTGATGTTGTCGCTGATGCCGTCGAGATCCGTACGCAGGCTGCAGATGCCGCGCACCCAGACGTCGACCTTCACTCCCGCAGCACTCGCGCGGTACAGCGCGTCGATGATCTCCTCATCGACCATCGAGTTGACCTTGATGCGGATGTGCGCGGGCACGCCCGCTTCGGCGTTCTTGCGTTCGGCGTCGATCTGGCGGACGAGGCCCTTCCGGAGGTGCAGAGGGGCGACCAGGAGCCTCTTGAACTTCTTCTCGATGGCATAGCCGCTGAGCTCATTGAAGAGTCGGGTCAGATCTTTGCCGACCTGCGCGTCTGCGGTGAAGAGGCCGAAGTCCTCGTAGATACGGCTGGTCTTCGGGTTGTAGTTGCCGGTGCCGACGTGAGAGTAGTGCTGGAGCTTGCCGTCTTCCTCGCGGATGACGAGCGCGAGCTTGCAGTGCGTCTTCAGCCCGACGAGTCCGTAGACCACGTGCACGCCGGCCTTCTCGAGCTTGCGCGCCCAGACGATGTTGTTGGCCTCGTCGAATCGGGCTTTCACCTCGACGAGTGCCAGCACCTGCTTGCCGGCCTCCGCCGCGTCGATCAGCGCCTGTACGACCGGGCTGTCGCCCGATGTGCGGTACAGCGTCTGCTTGATGGCGAGCACGTGCGGGTCACGGGCGGCCTGTTCGAGGAACGCCTGGACGCTGGTCGTGAACGACTCGTACGGGTGGTGCACGAGCACGTCCGACTTGCGGATCGCCTTGAAGATGTCGGCGCGGTTGCTCGATCCCGCGGGCTGGAAGGCCACGGCCGTGGTGGGCAGGTGCGGCGGATACCGCAGGTCGGGTCGGTCGATGCGGGACAGGTCGAAGAGGCCGCGCAGATCGAGCGGGCCGGGGAGGCGGTAGACCTCCAGGTCGGTGATGTCGAGTTCGCGGACCAGCAGGTCCATCGTGACGTCATCCATGTCGTCGGTGATCTCCAGGCGGATCGGCGGACCGAACCGGCGACGGAGCAGCTCAGCCTCGAGCGCCTGGATCAGGTTCTCGCTCTCGTCTTCCTCGATCTCCACGTCTTCGTTGCGCGTGAGTCGGAACGCGTGGTGATCGAGCACCTCCATGCCCGGGAACAGGTCGCCCAGGTGGTTCGCGATGAGCTCCTCCAGACGCAGGAAGCGCTTGATCTCGCCGCCGCCGGGTACCTCCACGAAGCGGGGGAGCATGGGCGGCACCTTGAGGCGCGCGAACTCCTGCCGACCGGTCCGCGCGTTGCGGATGCGGATCGCGAGGTTCAGCGAGAGGCCGGAGATGTACGGGAACGGGTGCGCCGGGTCGACCGCCAGCGGCATCAGCACCGGGAAGACCTGGGCCTGGAAGTACTCGGACAGCGCGGAGCGCTCGCCGTCGGTGAGCTCCGACCAGTCGGTGATCTCCACGCCGGACTCGGCGAGGGCGGGGCGCACCAGCGAGATCCACGCGTCCGCATGGCGGAGCTGCAGGGCGTGCGCCTCGCGGGAGATGTCCGCGAGCGCGTCGACGGGGGAGCGGCCGATGTTGGTCGGCACCGCGAGCCCGGTCATGATGCGCCGCTTGAGGCCCGCCACGCGCACCATGAAGAACTCGTCGAGGTTGCTGGCGAAGATCGCCAGGAAGTTGGCCCGTTCGAGTTCGGGCAGCGACGGATCCTCGGCGAGCTCCAGCACGCGCTGGTTGAAAGCGAGCCAGCTCAGCTCGCGATCCAGGTAGCGGTGGTCCGGGAGCTGGGAGTCGGGGGACTCGATGGCGTCGAAGTCATCGTCTTCGGCGTCTCCGAGGCCGGCGTCGGCGAGTGCGGGATCGATCATGGGGTACATCTAAGCACCGCCGGGTGACGCTCGTGTGAACAGCGTCCGTCCTCACCCGGCTGCGGCGATGCTCTCGTCCTCGTTGACGTTGAAGCGATAGCCGACGTTGCGCACCGTGCCGATGATCTGCTCCTGGTCGCCGAGCTTCGCCCTGAGCCGTCGCACGTGCACGTCGACGGTGCGGGTCCCGCCGAAGTAGTCGTAGCCCCACACCTCGCTGAGCAGCTGCTCCCGGGTGAAGACGCGTGAAGGATGCGTCGCGAGGAAGTGCAGCAGCTGGAACTCCTTGTAGGTGAGGTCCAGCGGTCTGCCGCGCAGCTTCGCCGAGTACGACTGCTCATCGATCGTGACTCCGGAAGCCTGTACGCGTGCGGGCTCGGCGACGTCATCTCGCCGCGCGAGTGCGAGACGCAGTCGTGCGTCGATCTCGGCAGGGCCGGCGGTGACGAGCAGGACGTCGTCGATGCCCCAGTCGCCGGAGAGCGCACTCATCCCTCCCTCGGTGACCACGAGGAGCAGCGGCGCGTCCTGTCCGGTGGCGCGCAGCAGGCGGCACAGCGACTTCGCCGCCACCAGGTCATGACGACCGTCGACGATCACGACGTCATACTCCGGGGCGTTGACCAGCTGCGCGGTTTCCGCCGGAATCTGGCGCGCTTTATGGCTCAGCAACTCGAGAGCGGGCAGGACCTGCTCCGAGAGCGGAGCGTTGGTCAGAACCAGGACCAGGGCCACGCGCACTCCTCACCGACGGGCGATCGACGCCGTGCCGCCATGATACCGGGAGCCGATGCGCAACAATGGTGTCATGACGGAACCAGCACTCGCACCGCGTAACGCTTTCGTCGGTGTGATGGTCGTGTGGGCGGTGGCGTTCGTCGCCACCGTCGCGATCGGCATCTTCGTGCCGGAGGAATGGCGCGTGCCCTGGATGCTGGTCGGCTTCGGCGGAGTCGTTCTGCTCTCGTTCGCCGTGCAGCTCTGGTACGGGCGCACGCAGGGTTTCATCTTCCGGGTGGCGAGCAGCGTCACGGGCGCCCTGCTGTTGATGGGCCTCATCTCGATCGGTTTCGGGTTGGCCGCACTGATCCCGTCCTGACGTCGGCCCGGCGCGGTAAGGTGGAGCACATGGACCTCATGGCGCTCGAAATCTTCTTCATCGGCCTGCTGGGCCTCGCGAGCCTCGCTATCGTCTTCGTCTCGGCAGTGGTGCTGCGCAACCTCTTCCGCGGCCAGCGCTGACGCGATCGTGATCGAACTCCCCACCGACCTTCCCGCCGACCTCGCCCCGCTCGCGTGGTTGATCGGCGTGTGGGAGGGCACGGGCGTCATCGACTATCCGGTGGGTGATGAGCGTCTGCAGGGCGAGTTCACGCACCGGGTCAGCTTCAGCCACGACGGCGGCCCGTTCCTCAACTACTCCGGCACCGCGACCTTCCTCGCGGAAGACGGCGCACCGTCGACTGCGCTTCTCGCCGAGACCGGTTTCTGGCGGCTCGCTCGCCCGGCCGCGCCGGCGGATCCGGGTCCCGCACTGCTCCCGCCCCTGGCTCCCCCCGTCGCACGCACGGTCGACGATGTCGAGGAGCTGCGCGCACCCAGCGGCGGCTTCCCGATCGAGGTGTCGGTCGCTCACTCCGACGGCGCACTCGAGCTCTACATAGGCGAGATCAACGGACCGCGCGTCGACATCGGCACCGATGCCGTGGTCCGCAGTGCCGGTGCGAAGGTGCACACCGCCTCCTCCCGCATGTACGGCCTGGTCGACGGTCATCTGCTGTGGGCATGGGATGTCGCGGCCCTCGGCACCCCGCTCCGTTCGCACGCCTCGGCCCGGCTGGCCAAGGTCTGACGTGTCGGGCTTCGGCGAGCTCGACGGTGTCGTGTCCGATGGCGATCGGATCATGCACTTCGGTGATGCCTTCCGCGAGCAGCGGCGTCTCGCCGAGGGGGCGGCCCTCGCCCCACTCGGCGACCGGACGATCATCGAGGTCTCGGGCCCGGAACGGCTGACCTGGCTCGACTCGATCACTTCGCAGTCGGTGGGCCGTCTCGCTGCCGGCGAGAGCACGGAGCTGCTGGTGCTCGACCCGCAGGGGCGCGTGGAGCACGCGGCCGGCGTCCTCGACGACGGCACATCCACTTGGCTCCTTGCCGACGCCGGCGATGCCGATGCACTCGCGGGCTGGTTGACCCGCATGAAGTTCCGCACGCAAGCCACGGTCGACGTGCGATCCGACCTCGCGCCGATCGGCTACATCGACGGAGGTGCGGTGGCCCCGACGGCATCCGCCGCAGCGTTCGCGCCGAACGGCAGCCCGCTGATCTGGGCCGACCCCTGGCAGCGGATCAGCAGCGGGGGGCACCAGTACGCCGAGGTCGCCGAGCATCCGGCTGCGGATTACGCGTGGCGGGTCGCGATGCTGAGCGCGGACGCGGCGGATGCGCTCGCCGCATCGCTCGACCGCGATGCTCTCGCCGGGCTCCTCGCCGCCGAGGCGTTGCGCATCGCCGCCTGGCGTCCGCGGTGGAGCACCGAGGTCGACGAGCGCTCGTTGCCCCACGAGTCCGACTGGATCCGCAGCGCCGTGCACTTGAACAAGGGCTGCTACCGCGGGCAGGAGACGGTCGCCAAGGTGCACAACCTCGGACATCCTCCGCGCCGATTGGCCGCGCTCCATCTCGACGGCAGCGACGCCGTGCTTCCTGAGCCCGGAGCAACGGTGTTCGCGGGGGATGACGAGGTCGGCCACATCACGTCGGTGGCGCGGCACCACGAAGACGGGCCGATCGCGCTCGCCATCCTGTCCCGTCGCGCACCGGTCGGCGATCTCGTGGTGCGTGCTGACGGCATCGACATCGCGGCGTCCCAACAGGTGATCGTGCCGGCGGATGCCGGTGCCACGGCAGACATCCCGCGCCTTACCCGGCTGTCTCGTCGTCCGTCTGCGCCCGATCCGCGCGACGCCCCCGCTGCGTCCTGAGGCGATGGGCGTCGCGTTCTACTCGGCGTGCTGTGCCTCCGTGGCGCGGAGCGCCGCGAGCTGCTGAATCCTCGGTCGGGCCACGAGCCACCCGGCGATGAGTGCGGGGATGATGACGACCAGACTGGCGACGGTCCAGGTCCCGGTCGGGTAGTCGAACGCCATGAGGACGATGACCGCCGCGAGGAAGGCGAGCGTGAGGTAGGACGTGAAGGGCGCGCCGAACAGTCGGAACGCCGGGCGCTCGAGCCGACCCTGCTTCGCGAGTCGATGCAGCTGGAGCTGGCAGAGGATGATCGTCGCCCACGCGGCGATGATCCCGAGCGCCGACATGTTCAGTACGATCTCGAAGGCATCGTCGGGTACGACCGCGTTCAGAAGCACACCACCGAGAGCGAACAGCCCGGTGAAGACGATGCCGGCGACGGGAACGCCACGCTTGCTCATCCGACCGGCCACCGCCGGGGCGGCTCCGGAGGCGGCGAGCGAATGGAAGACCCGGCCCGTGGAGTACAGGCCGGCGTTGAGGCCCGAGACGGCGGCGGTGATGACGACGAAGTTCATGATGCTGCCGGCCACGGCGCCGACCTCGGGCCCGCCGACGTGTGAGAAGAACGTCACGAAGGGGCTCTCGCCGGCCTGGTAGACGGTGTACGGCAGCAGGAGCGCGAGCAGCAGCACGGAGCCCACGTAGAAGACTCCGATGCGGAGGATGACCGAGTTCACGGCGCGGGGCATGAGCTTCTCGGGGTTCTCTGTCTCGCCGGCAGCGGTGCCCACAAGTTCGATCGACGCATACGCGAACACGACTCCCTGCATCACGATGACCGCGGGGAGCACTCCTTCCGGCATGAAGCCGTTGTGTTCGGCGAGCATCGCCAGCCCCGTCGCGCCTTGATCCGTCTTCCAGCCGGCAGCGAGGAACACGATCCCCAGGACGAGGAACAGCGTGAGCGCTGCGACCTTCACGATCGAGAACCAGAACTCCATCTCGCCGAACAGTCGCACGGAGACGAGGTTGAGTCCGACCACGACGATGAGCGCGATCAGAGCGAGAAGCCATTGCGGAAGCACGTCGAAGACCGACCAGTAGTGCACGTACAACGCGACGGCCGTGGAGTCGACGATCGCCACCATGCCCCAGTTGAGCAGGTAGAGCCAGCCTGCCGCGAACGCCAGTTTCTCCCCGTAGAACTCCCGCGCATACGAGATGAAGGACCCCGACGACGGCCGATGGATCACGAGCTCACCCAGAGCGCGGAGGATGAAGAATGCGAAGACACCGCACACCAGGTACGACACTGCGAGCAGGGGCCCTGCGGAGTGCAATCGTCCCCCAGCACCCATGAAGAGCCCGGTGCCGATCGCGCCCCCGAGCGCGATCATCTGCAGGTGTCGCGGTTTCAGGGCGGTGCGATATCCCCTCTGCTCGTGCGAGAAGTCCTGAACTGCGGTTGCGACGTCTCCGAGGCGCTCACGCCTGTTCTCCTGTGCCGCCGCGGGATCGTGCTCCCGTGGGGGATCGGTGATCGCCATTCAATCTCCTGTCCTCGGAGTTCTGCAGCCACTGTGCTGCCGACCTCGGCGCATGCGAACGCCAGCTAACACGTTACATGTTGCTGTGGGGCCACAGTGTGCTCACCGGAATGCCGCATGACTACATCCGGCAGCGGTTTGCTCAGGGGGCGACGGCCGCCCACGGCAGCGTGAGCTCACCCAGCCGCCAGCGTGTCCGTCCGCCGAGCACCGGCCACCCCTGCGCGCGAAGAGCTCCCACCGCGGCGAGGAAACGCTGTGTGGCACCGAACGTCGACAGGGGTGCGGCCCGCTCCCACTCGCGGTCGAGCTCGACCAGCAGTGCGTGGATGCGTTCCCCCGGGATGTTGCGGTGGATGAGCGCCTTCGGCAGCCGTTCCGCGACGATGCTCGGCCTCTCGAGGTCGGCGAGCCGCAGCGAGATCGTGAAGCGCAGCGGCACGGCGTGCGCATCGACGTCGATCCAGCTCGAGACGCGGCCGATCTCATCGCAGGTTCCCTCGAACAGCAGGCCGCCGGGGGATAACCGTGACGCCATCCGGCCCCACGCGTCGGGGACATCCCCTTCGTCGTACTGGCGCAGCACGTTCATGGCGCGGATCACCGCGGCTCGTCGTCCGCCGGGGAGGGGGACCTCGAAGCCGCCTCGCGCGAACGAGACCGGCAGGTCGGCCGCGAAGGGTGTGCGCCCCGCTCGGACCTCGGCGAGCTGGGCATCGGCCGTGGCCACGCGCGCCGGATCGATCTCGAGGCCGCGCACCTCGACGTCGTCGCGCACCCGGACCAGACGCGTCGCGAGTTCGAATGCCGTGACGCCGCTGGCGCCGTAGCCCAGATCGACGACCAGTGGATCGGATGCTCGGCGCAGGGCATCGCTCGCGGCGATCCAGCGGTCGTTCCGCCGCAGACGGTTCGTCCCCGTGGTGCCGCGGGTCGGCCGGCCGAGGGGAGATGACGCCATGTCTCCATCCTCCCAGCATCCGAATCGAGCGTCGGCGCCGGCCACGGATAAACTGGCGACATGACTGCGACGCGCACCCTCATCCTGCTCCGCCACGGCCGGAGCGAATGGAACGAACTGAACCTGTTCACCGGTTGGGTGGACGTCCGCCTCAACGCGCAGGGCGAGAAGGAGGCACGCCGCGGCGGCGAGCTGCTCGCCGAGTCCGGCATCCTCCCCGATGTGCTGCACACCTCGCTGCTGAGCCGTGCGATCCAGACGGCGAACATCGCGCTCGACGCCGCCGATCGTCTGTGGATCCCGGTGACCCGGTCCTGGCGGCTCAACGAGCGCCACTACGGTGCTCTGCAGGGCAAGGACAAGGCGCAGACGCTCGAGGAGTTCGGTCCCGAGCAGTTCCAGCTCTGGCGCCGCTCGTTCGACGTGCCGCCGCCCGTGCTCGACGACGAGAGCGAGTTCAGCCAGGTGAACGACGTCCGCTACGCGGGCATCGACGGCGAGGTGCCGCGCACCGAGTCGCTCAAACTCGTCATCGACCGTCTGCTTCCGTACTGGGAGAGCGCCATCGTGCCCGACCTCGAGGCCGGCAAGACCGTGCTCGTCACGGCGCACGGCAACTCGCTCCGGGGTCTCGTGAAGCACCTCGAGGGCATCAGCGACGACGACATCGCCGAGCTGAACATCCCGACCGGCATCCCGCTGGTCTACGAGCTGGACGAGAACAACGTGCCCACCGGCCCCGGTCGCTACCTCGACCCGGAGGCTGCTGCTGCCGGTGCCGCCGCCGTCGCGGCCCAGGGCAAGAAGTAAGAGCCTCCGGAAGGACGAAGCCCCCGATGCGGTCGTATCGGGGGCTTCGTCCTTCCGGGGCGCGGGTCAGGCGTGCCCGAACTCCTGCTGCTCGAGTTCCTGCTGTTCGACGGCGAGGGGGATGTCCTCCTCCTCGACCGCCCAGTCGCCGGTGGCGAGGTAGACGACCTTCTTCGCGACGGCCACCGCGTGGTCGGCGAAGCGCTCGTGGTAGCGGCTGGCGAGCGTCGCGTCGACGGTGGCCGTGGCCTCACCCTTCCAGTTGTCGCTGAGCACCTTCTCGAAGACCGTGGCGTGCAGCTCGTCGACGTCGTCGTCCGCGTTGCGGATCGCGTCGGCGAAACGCAGGTCCTGGGTGCGCAGCAGCTCCGAGAGCGTACGCGCGACCTCGACATCGAGCTCGCCCATCTTCACGAAGGTGCCCTTGAGCCCCTTCGGGATGGCCCGCTCGGGGAAGCGGAGTCGGGCGAGCTGGGCGATGTGCTCGGACATGTCGCCCATGCGCTCGAGTGAGGCGCTCACGCGGAGTGCGGTGACGACGATGCGCAGGTCGCGGGCGACCGGCTGCTGGCGGGCGAGGATCTCGATGGCCTGCTCGTCGAGGGCCACGGCCAGCTCGTCGATCTTCGCGTCGTCCGCGATGACCTCTTCGGCGAGGGCCACGTCGCTGGTGGCGAAAGCCCTGGTGGCCTTGTCGATGGAGACCGTGACGAGGTCGGCGATCTCGACGAGGCGATTCTGGAGGTCCTCGAGGGACTGGTGGAAGACTTCGCGCATGTTGGGGCGCAACCTTTCATTCGGATCTCGGCTGAGTCAGCGCGAGAAGGCGGGTCGTCCGCACAGGAGCAGGTCTGTGCTCCCGCACAAGCCCGAAGCGATTGTCTGCTTCGAAGGTTAACGAACGGTGCCCAGCACGTGAATAGTACTTCTCCTGTTCCCCCCAGGGCGCGGAAACCCGCCGGACGGACGGTGAACGCACTCTACGCTTATGACATGACCTTGCCGCAGCTCGCGCTGTCTTCGCTCGCCATCGGGCTGGTGATCGGCGTCGGCCTCTCCCTGCTCGTGGTGTGGGCCTATCGGGCGCGGGCCCGGGTTCAGGAAGAGACGTCGCTGGCGATCCCTCCCGGCATCACCGATGTGCTGCACAGCATGGACGACGCGGCCGGAGTGGTCGACACGTCGGGGCTGGTGCTCGCGGCGTCGGACGCTGCGAGCAGGTTCGGGATCGAGGTCGGCTCGACGCTCGACAATCCGGAGCTGCGTCAGCTGGTGCGCGGGGTCAGGACGGCCGGCGGTACGGCCACCGAATCGATGCGCATCACGCGAGGCGGACTGAGCCTCGATCCGCGACTCGTCTCGGCTCGTGCGAGCGCGATCGGCACCCGCCTGGTCCTGTTGATCATCCGCGACGTCACGGAGCAGGAGCGGCTCGATCAGATGCGTCGGGACTTCGTCGCGAACACGAGCCACGAACTGAAGACACCGGTGGGTGCGGTGAGCCTCCTCGCCGAAGCGATCGAGTCCGCGGCCGATGACCCGGCGCAGGTGCGCATCTTCGCCGCCCGGATCTCGGCGGAGGCGGGTCGGCTCGGACAGCTCACCGGACGCATCATGAGCCTCTCCCGGCTCCAGGCCGAAGACGGTCTGACCAAGGTGGGACCGGTCGCGATCGACGAGGTCATCGCCGCCTCCATCGAAGCCCATGTCGTGCAGGCCGACTCCGCGGGCGTGGAGCTCGCCAGGGGAGGCGACCGCGGCGTCTGGGTGCGCGGTGACGCACAGATCCTGATCGAGGCCGTCGGTAATCTGATCGCGAACGCCATCGTCTACTCGCCCCGCGGTTCGCGCGTGGGAGTCGGCGTCCGGGCGGAGGACGGCGTGGTCGAGATCGCCGTCTCCGACCAGGGCATCGGTATCGCCGAGGCCGATCGGGAGCGCATCTTCGAGCGTTTCTACCGGGCCGATGAGGCCCGTTCCCGGCGTACGGGAGGCACCGGACTCGGGCTCTCCATCGTCAAGCACGCCACGCAGCGCCACGGCGGGGAGGTGCGGCTGTGGTCGCGCCCGGGCCGAGGATCCACCTTCACGATCCGACTTCCTCGGATCGATGCCCCCGAGCACGCCGACACGGGCAAGAAGAGCAAGAAGAAGCGTGCGCGCAAAGCGGCCAAGGCTGCGGCATCCGCGCGCGTTCGAAACGGAGAGAGAGCATGACCCGAATCCTTCTCGTCGAAGACGAGCCCGACCTCGCCGACCCGCTCGCGTACCTGCTGCGACGTGAGGGGTACGAGGTGGAGATCGCGGAGGACGGCCCCGGCGCGCTCGCGGCTTTCCGGGAGCGGGGCGCCGACATCGTGCTGCTCGACCTGATGCTGCCCGGGATGCCCGGCACCGAGGTGTGCCGGCAGATCCGCTCGACCTCGGCGGTGCCGATCATCATGCTGACGGCGAAGGACTCCGAGGTCGACATCGTGGTGGGACTCGAGCTCGGGGCGGACGACTACATCACGAAGCCCTACTCGTCCCGCGAACTGCTCGCCCGCATGCGCGCCGTGTTGCGGCGGGTGGTGCAGGCCGACAGTGAACTCGACGAGCGTGTGCTCGACGGCGGCAGGGTCTCGCTCGACATCGACCGGCACACCGTCTCGGTCGCCGGCGAGCAGATCAACATGCCGCTGAAGGAGTTCGAGTTGCTCGAGGTCCTGATGCGCAACTCGGGACGAGTGCTCACGCGCGGTCAGTTGATCGATCGGGTCTGGGGGAGCGACTACTTCGGTGACACGAAGACGCTCGACGTGCACATCAAGCGCATCCGCTCCCGCATTGAAGAGAACCCGAGCGAACCCGTGATGCTCGTCACCGTGCGGGGTCTCGGATACCGCTTCGAGGGCTGAACACCGAAGAGGCCGGCGCCCCGTGGGGTGCCGGCCTCTTGCGTGTTCCGTGCGGAGGGTCAGTCCGCAGGCGCCGGAGCTGCCGTGTCGGTCGGCATCGGGGTCGGAGTGGGTACCGACTCCGAGGGGACCAGGTCTGCGTAGTAGGGGAGCGAGCCGTCGAGCACGGGCACCTCGGCCTTGACGCCCGTGGAGTCGCCCGACTGGAAGTGCATTTCGACGGTCGCGCCGGGCATGGTGTCGAGGCCGACGATGCGCAGCGGCTCCTCGTCGGCGCCGAGGCTCACCGTCCCACCCGCCGGAACGGTGACGGTGAACGGCTCGCTGTCCGCGAGGGCGATGGTGAGCGTGGCGCTCTCATCGGTCGGGTTGACGATGCCGGCGATGAAGTTGCCGACCGAGCCGTCGTCGGTGGCGATGACGAGGGCGTTGCGCACATCGATCGGGCCGTCGGCGTCGGAGATGTTCACTCCGTCGGAGGCCGCGTACTCGGTCTTCGTGGACTGAGGAGTGATGAATGTGCACCCGGTGGCGCCGAGCAGAACGAGAGCGCTGAGCGCAGCAGACGCAACAAGGCGCGATTTCACGGGTCCTCCTGAGGTCCGGCGGGATGTCCGCATCCATTCTATGGGTAAGTCGTGACGGCCCCGGGGCCCAGGGGGCGCGAACCTTAGCGCATCTCCCCTGTGGTATCCTTGAGGTTGCCGAAAGGACACGTTTTTATGCTTTTTGAGGTTGGCGAAACCGTCGTCTATCCCCACCATGGCGCTGCGACCATCATCGAGGTCAAGGAGCGCATCATCAAGGGTGAGGCGAAGAAATATCTGAAGCTCAACGTCACCCAGGGCGATCTCATCATCGAGGTTCCTGCTGAGAATGTCGACCTGGTCGGCGTTCGCGACGTGATCGGAAAAGAAGGTCTCGATCATGTCTTCGAGGTGCTGCGTGCACCCTTCACCGAAGAGCCCACCAACTGGTCTCGTCGGTACAAGGCGAACCTCGAGAAGCTCGCCTCCGGAGACGTCATCAAGGTGAGCGAGGTCGTCCGCGACCTGTGGCGCCGCGACCAGGACCGCGGCCTGTCCGCGGGGGAGAAGCGGATGCTGGCGAAAGCTCGTCAGATCCTCATCTCCGAGCTCGCGCTCGCGGAGAAGACCGACGAGGACAAGGCGGGCGCACTGCTCGATGAGGTCCTCGCCTCCTGAGTTCTCTGCGAAGGGGCGGATGCTTCGGCATCCGCCCCTTCGTCGTTCCCGCCACACGGTAGCGTGAGACGGTGACTCTGCTTCCCGTACCCGACACCGCGATCATCGTCGTCGCCGCCGGTTCCGGCACCCGGCTGGATGCGGGGGCGCCGAAGGCCCTCGTCGGAATCGACGCGCACTCGATCCTCCGCCACGCGCTCGACGGCGTCTTCGCCGCGGAACCCGCCCAGGTCATCGTCGTCGCACCGGCCGGATACGAAGGTGACGCACTGGCGGAGCTGGATGCGGCGGCAGGCGATAGACGCGACCTCGGCCGTGTCGTGGTCGGTGGCGCGACCAGGCAGCAGTCCGTCGCTGCAGGTCTCGCCGCGCTGTGGGGCGATGTGAAGACGGTTCTCGTGCACGATGCGGCTCGCGCCCTGACTCCTCCGGCGCAGATCGATGCGGTCGCTCGGGCCGTCGTCCCGGGGGAGGGCGTCATCCCCGTGCTGGCCGTTGTCGACACGCTCAAGAAGGTGGCGGGGGGCGCGGTGGTCTCGGCCGTGGACCGTTCCGAGCTGGCTGCCGCGCAGACACCGCAGGGGTTCCCCCGTGCAGAGCTCGAAGCAGCCTATGACGCAGCGCTGACCGCCGGCATCGAGTACACCGACGATGCGGCTCTGTTCGCCGCCGCAGGACACCGGGTCCGGCATATCGAGGGTTCCAGCCGCGCGTTCAAGATCACTACTCCCGGTGACCTGGAACGTGCGCGGCACCTGCTGGAGGCATCGGCGCCGATGGCACGCCCGACCTCGTCGGTGGACATCCCGGGTATCCCTCGCGTCGGCATCGGCACCGACGTCCACGCCTTCGGTGGCGACGGGAACCTCTGGCTCGCCGGCCTCGAGTGGCCGGGGGAGCAGCCGCTCTCCGGGCACTCCGACGGCGATGCGGTCGCTCACGCGGTGGTCGACGCGCTCCTGGGGGCGGCGGGCCTCGGCGACATCGGCGAGCACTTCGGCACGTCCCACCCCGAGTACGCCGGCGCCCATGCCGACGTCTTCCTCGCTCGCACGCGCGAGCTGCTCGCCGAATCCGGATTCGTGATCGGCAACGTGTCCGTGCAGTTGCAGGGGAATCGGCCGCGCTTCAGCCCCCGACGTCACGAGGCGGAGGCGTTCCTGTCCGCGGTCCTGGATGCTCCGGTGTCGGTCACGGCCACGACGACCGACGGTCTCGGCTTCTCCGGACGCGGCGAGGGCATCGCGGTGACCGCGATCGCCCTGGTCGTGCCCGACGTTGCGCGCAGCACGTGACGATCGCCTGAGAAACCCCCCGATCCATCGGCAGAACGTCACAACCTCCGTGAATCGTCCACGCGGGGCGGGCGCTCAGCAGTCCCCGAGTAGGCTTGACCGGTGACCCTCCGCCTCTACGACACCCGCGCACAGCTGCTGCGCGACTTCGTGCCTCTCGACCCCGAGAACATCACGATGTACGTGTGCGGACCCACCGTGCAGTCCGGGCCCCACATCGGGCACGTCAGAGCGGCGCTGAGCTTCGATCTCCTGCGTCGCTGGCTCGAGCACCGGTACGGGCGGGTCACCTTCGTGCGCAACGTCACCGACATCGACGACAAGGTGCTCGCCAACGCGACGGACGGCGAGCCGTGGTGGGCGCTTGCGTACCGAATGGAGAGAGAGTTCACCGCCGCATATGCCGGTGTCGGAATCCTGCCTCCGACGTACGAGCCGCGAGCCACGGCATCCGTTCCTCAGATGCAGGAGCTGATCGCGCTGCTGATCGAGCGCGGACATGCCTATCCGGCTCCCGACGGCTCCGGAGATGTGTACTTCGACGTGCGCTCGTGGTCCGAGTACGGCTCGCTGACGCATCAGTCCCTCGACGCCATGGAGGCGGCCGAGGATGCTGACCCCCGCGGCAAGCGGAACCCGCAGGACTTCGCCCTCTGGAAGGGCACGAAGCCGGAGGAACCGGCGGATGCGACATGGGTGTCGCCGTGGGGCGCGGGGCGGCCGGGATGGCACATCGAGTGCTCGGCGATGTCGAAGCGGTACCTCGGTGCCGAGTTCGACATCCACGGCGGCGGGCTGGACCTCCGCTTCCCGCATCATGAGAACGAGCTCGCGCAGTCGACGGCCGCCGGCGACGGCTTCGCCCGGTACTGGGTGCACAACGGGCTCGTGACCGTCGACGGACAGAAGATGTCCAAGTCACTCGGCAACTTCACGCTGGCGGCCGATGTTCTCGCCGCGCATGACTCACTGGTGGTGCGCTACGCACTCGCTGCAGCGCACTACCGTTCGAGCCTCGACCTCGGCGAGTCGTCGTGGACCGAGGCCGAGGCGGCGCTGGGCCGTATCGGCACCTTCATCTCGCGGGTCCGCCGCACCCTCCCCGGGGAGCCGGACGAGGCGGGGATCGGCGAGGTCCCCGAAGCTTTCGCCCTCGCGATGGACGACGACCTCGGCGTGCCTCAGGCGATCGCCGTGCTGCACGAGACCGTACGACGCGGGAACACCGCGATCGACGAGGGGGCGCACGACGACGCCTGGGCGGCATTCGTCGGAGTGGATGCGATGGTCCGCGTCCTCGGATTCGATGAACTCATGTCGGCCGGGGGAGACCTCGCGGAACACCGGACTCTGGACGCTCTCGTCCAGACGATGATCACCCAGCGCGCGCAGGCACGCGCTGACAAGGACTGGGCGGCGGCGGATCGCATTCGAGACGCGATCGCCGCCGCAGGAATCACGCTGGAGGACACTCCGGCCGGAACTCATTGGAGTATCGATGGTTAAGCCACAGCGCCCCGGCGCGAGCAACGGCAAGAAGAAGGGCCCCACCAAGGGCACCGGCGGACTCGGGCGCAAGGCGCTCGAGGGCCGCGGGCCGACCCCGAAGGCGGAGGACCGCGCGTGGCACCCCGCTGGCAAGCGCAAGGCCGCGGCCGAGCGATACGCCGCGTCGGGCGGCAAGGGACGCCCCGGCGGCAGTCGTCCGGGGTCCGGCGGCGGTGCGAACCGTGCGCCGAAGGCCAAGGCGGGGGACGACACCGAGAATGTCACCGGGCGCAACTCCGTCCTCGAGGCTTTGCGGGCGAAGATCCCGGCGACGGCGTTCTACATCGCGCAGCGCGTCGAGATGGACGACCGTGTGAAGGAGATGCTGGCGATCGCCACGAATCGCGGGATCCCCGTGATGGAGGTCACCCGTCCGGAGCTCGACCGCATGGCCGGCTTCGACGGCGTGCACCAGGGCGTCGCGATCAAGGTGCCGCCGTACGAGTACGCCCACCCACAGGATCTGCTCGAGCAGGTCATCGACAAGGGCGAGGTCCCGCTGTTCGTGGCGCTCGACGGCATCACGGACCCCCGCAACCTGGGCGCGATCATCCGCTCCACCGCGGCGTTCGGTGGGCACGGCATCATCCTTCCGCAGCGCCGCTCGGCCGGTGTCAACTCCGCCGCCTGGAAGACGAGTGCCGGAGCCGTCGCACGGACCCCCGTCGCGCTGGCCACCAACCTCACCGCGCAGCTCAAGGAGTTCAAGAAACAGGGGGTGTTCGTGCTCGGCCTCGACGGCGACGGCGACGTGTCGCTCCCCGAGCTCCAGCTGGCTGATCGTCCTGTCGTGATCGTGGTCGGCTCGGAGGGCAAGGGGCTGTCCCGTCTGGTCTCCGAGACGTGCGATCAGATCGTCTCGATCCCGATCTCTGCGGCCGCTGAATCCCTGAACGCCGGCATCGCGACCTCGGTCGCGCTCTACCAGGTCGCGGCTCTCCGCGCCGCGAAGAACTAGACCGTCCGAGGAAAGGCAGATCATGGCCCGTATCATCGTGCTCGGAGGGACCGGCTACGCCGGTCGTCACATCGTCCGGGAGGCGGTGAGTCGCGGCCATGCAGTGATCGCGATCTCCCGATCGGAGCCCACCGAACCGGTGGCGGGAGCCGCATATCTGCAGGGTTCCGCCCTCGACCTCGATCCGATCGCGGAAGCGTTCGTCGGGGCGGATGCCGTCGTGTCGGCGCTCTCTCCTCGCGGCGACATGGAAGATCGTGCGCTCGAGGCGCTGTCGAACGTCGTCGACCGGGTCGCGGGCACCGAGACGCGTCTCGGTGTCGTCGGTGGTGCAGGTGGCAGCCTGGTGGCCCCCGGCGGGCCGCGTCTGTTCGACCAGGATTTCCCTGAGGAGTACAAGCACGAGGCGCAGGTCGGCATCGACTCCCTCGCGCTCCTCGAGGAGACGGAGGCCGGCCTCGACTGGTTCTTCATCCACCCCGCTGAGGTGTTCGGTCCCTGGGCCGAAGGCGAGCGCACCGGGCACTATCGCGACGGCGGCGACGTGATCGTCCGCGATGCCGACGGCAAGTCGTTCATCTCCGGCGCGGATTTCGCGGTCGCCGTGGTGGACGAGATCGAGCAGGGCAACCACCACCGAGAGCGGTTCACCGTCGGCTACTGACGCCACGACTTTCGGCGACCGCACGGGCTATCGCTGAATGCACGGCTCGCTGACGCACGCATGCGGTGTGCTCGGCAGTAACCCGTGCACTCGGCGCCCGCGGAGGTGTCAGACCAGGTCGCGCCAGTCGATGTCCTCATCGTCATCGGCCACCGGAGTCGCACCGGTGACGACCGGCAGGCTCATCGTCTCGGTCGGCGGGCCCATGATGGTCGCCTCGTCACGCCGGTGTCGCAGCACTTCGTTGATGTAGCTGGTCAGCACTTCGGCGAGCGGCACCGAGCGCCCCTGCGCCTGCGAGAGGTACCAGCGGTGCTCGAGCACCTGGTGGAAGACCTCGGCGGGCTCCAGCTTGGCTCGTAGCTCGTATGGGATCGCGCGCACCACCGGCTCGAAGACACGGGTGAGCCACTCGTGCGCGTACATCTCCTCGTCCGCCCACTGCTTCGTCGAGCGGGCGCGGAATTCGTCGAGGTCGTTCAGCAGGCGCCGCGCCTGGTTCTCCTCGACGTCCAGCCCCGTCAGGCGGATCAGGCGGCGCTGGTGGTGACCGGCATCCACCACCTTCGGCTGGATCTCGACGACGGTGCCGTCCGCGGTCGTCGACATGGACATCTCGTCGATGTCGAACCCCAGGGCGTTGAGGCGCTCGACCCGCTCCGTGATGCGCCAGGTCTCCGCCGCCGAGAAGGACTCCTGGGCGGTGAGCTCGGCCCACAGCGATCGATACGACGAGACGATGCCGTCGGCGATCGCCACCGCGTCCACACCGTGTTCGAGGCGACCGCCCGCGGCGAGGTCCATGATCTCGCCGGCGATGTTCGTGCGGGCCAGGTCGAGATCGTAGGCGCGCTGACCGTCGGTCAGCCCCTCCTCGTGCAGCTCACCCGTCTCCGCATCGACCAGATACGCGGCGAACGCGCCCGCGTCGCGGCGGAACAGCGTGTTCGACAGGGAGACGTCGCCCCAATAGAAGCCGACGTTGTGCAGCCGCACCAACAGCAAGGCCAGGGCATCGACGAGGCGGGTCGCGGTGTCGGGGCGCAGTACCCGCGTGAAGAGCGCGCGATAGGGCATCGAGAAACGCAGGTGAGAGGTGACCAGCGCGGCCGGAAGAGCCTCGCCGTCGGCATCCGAACGCCCGGCGATCACCGCGACCCGGTCGACGCAGGGCACGTCGAGGCGGGCGAGATTGCCGAGCATGTCGTATTCGCGCTGGGCCATCTCCGCCGTGGTCTCCTTCACGGCGATGACCCGGCCGGAGAGGTCGGCGAAGCGCACGAGGTGGCGGGAGAGCCCCTTCGGGAGCGACACGATGTGCTCCGACGGCCACTTCGCCAGCGTCGTGGACCAGGGGAGGGACAACAGCCCCGGATCGATCTTGCTGGCGGTGATCCGCAGCGAATCCTGCATGATGCTCCCTGGTCGAGGTGGGACAGAAAGAGACGCGGCGCAGGTGACCGAAGTCAGCCTGCGCCGCGTCTGTGGATCCGATCAGGCGGAGACGACCGGCTTGTCGTTCAGGCGCTCGCCGGACTCGATGTCGAACGCGTGCACGTGGCCCGGGTTCGCAGCGAGCGTGACCGTCTCGCCGGCGTTCGGGTGGCTGCGACCGTCGACGCGGGCGACGATGTCGCTGCGCTTGCCGTTGATCTCGGTGTGGCCGTAGAGGTAGCCGTCGGCGCCGAGCTCCTCGACGAGGTCGACGACGACGGGAAGGCCCTTGCCGTCGGCCGGTCCGACCGTGATGTCCTCAGGGCGCACGCCGACCGTGACCTGGCTGCCGTTCGCGCGGCCGACGGTGTCGCGGTCGAGCGGGACGACCTCGGACCCGAAGCGGATGCCGCCGTCGGCGAGGTCGGCCGCGAAGAGGTTCATCGCGGGCGAGCCGATGAAGCCGGCGACGAAGACGTTGTTCGGCTTCTCGTACAGGTCGCGCGGGGAACCGACCTGCTGGAGCAGACCGTCCTTGAGGACCGCGATGCGGTCGCCCATGGTCAGAGCCTCGGTCTGGTCGTGCGTGACGTAGACCGTGGTGACGCCGAGGCGACGCTGCAGCGAAGCGATCTGCGTACGGGTCTGCACGCGGAGCTTGGCGTCGAGGTTCGACAGCGGCTCATCCATGAGGAACACCTGAGGCTGACGCACGATGGCGCGACCCATGGCGACGCGCTGACGCTGACCACCCGAGAGGGCCTTCGGCTTGCGAGTCAGGTAGGGCTCGAGGTCGAGGAGCTTGGCGGCTTCGAGAACTCGGGATGCGCGCTCTTCCTTGCCGACGCCGGCGATCTTGAGCGCGAAGCCCATGTTCTCGGCGACGGTCATGTGCGGGTACAGCGCGTAGTTCTGGAAGACCATCGCGATGTCGCGGTCCTTCGGCGGGACATCGGTCACGTCGCGGTCGCCGATGAGGATGCGGCCGGCGTTGACCTCTTCGAGGCCGGCCAGCATGCGGAGGGACGTGGACTTACCGCAACCGGAGGGACCGACGAGGACGAGGAACTCGCCGTCACCGACCTCGAGGTTCAGCTTGTCGACGGCCGGACGGGTTCCGCCGGGGTACAGGCGGGTGGCCTCGTCGAAAGTCACAGATGCCATTGTCTTTTCTCCTTCACCGGCAGGTACGTGCCGGACGATCCGTAGTGATGAAGCGGCGGGTGACCCCGCCGTGACCCCTCATTGGGTCGGGATCAGTATGACATGAACGGCGGTACCTGGGTATTTCTCAGCCTCAATGACTACCATCGAACTCGGCCGCGCGCAGCGGCGATCGTCGCTCGGCGGCGGTCGGGGCCAACCCGGACCCCCGTTGAGACTCACAGAGGAACGATGTCGAGCGACGAAACGCCGAACGTCCCGACGCCTCGCAATTCCCGCGAGGCCGTACGGGAGAAGGCTCAGAGAGTGCACGCCCAGCAGTCCAGGGCGCGTCTCATGCGACGGATCATCATCGGCGCGGTGGCGCTCGTCGCGGTGGGTGCGATCGGCACGGCGGTGACCCTCGCGGTGTCCTCCCAGGTCACCAAGCCGCGGCTCACGCCTACCGGCATGGAATCGGATGGCGTGGTCGTCACCGACCTCGAGTCGTTCGCGGGAACCGGCGCGGTGCCGGAGACCCCGTCTCCTGAGGCGACCGACGCCGGCGAATCGGCCAGCCCGACGCCGGAGCCGACGGCGTCCGGAAAGGTCGACATCCACGTGTACGTCGACTACCTGTCGCCCGACGCCGGGGAGTTCGAGCGTGCAAACGCCCGACAGCTCGCCGGTTGGATCGGCGAGGACGCGGTCACGGTCAGCTATCACCCGGTCGCCCTGCTCACCGCCAGCTCCAACGGAACCAAGTACTCGCTCCGCTCGGCTGCCGCTGCGGCCTGCGTCGCCACGCACTCGCCTGCCCAGTTCTACGCGTTCAACCATGACCTGCTCGACGACCAGCCCGAGGTCGGCAGCGACGGCCTCTCCGACGAGGACCTCGCGAACCTCGCCGGTGCTGTCGGCGTCGACAACGCCAAGGCCGTGCGGTCGTGCATCGAGGACGGCGACTTCGTCGGCTGGGCGAAGGAGGCGACGACCCGCGCTCTGGACGGACCGCTCGCCGGCTCTGACGATCTGGTGCTGACGGCAGCGCCGATGATCGTCGCGAACGGCGAGGCCTACGTGGGCGCGCTGGACGACCCGGCCGAGTTCTCGCAGTTCGTGCTCAGCGTCGCGAGCGATGCCTCGCGTGCGACGTCGACGCCTTCGCCCACCACGACCCCGTAGGTCGAAGCCGGGTCGATGCCATCGCTAAGCTGGTGGCATCCGCCGACTTGGCGCAATTGGTAGCGCACCGTACTTGTAATACGGGGGTTACGGGTTCGAGTCCCGTAGTCGGCTCTTCAATCCCTCACGAGAGTGGGGATCCGCGGATTCAGTTCTCAGCGGCGATCTCGGGTGCGTCCAGCACCTCGTCGATGAGGCTGATGCCGCCCGTGGAACTCGCGGACTGCATCAGGTCCTGGATCCATTTCGGATTCAGCTGCGGCGCCTCCGGCTCGTCGAAGGTGAAGCGGAGCGGTATCGACGGGTGCAGCCAGATCGTCGACCGTCCCATGGGCTGCCCTTCAGGGTGCCGCCACGACAGAGTGAAACTCTCGTTGCGTCGGAGCTTCGTCGCGATGACGACCTTCAGATGCGCGAGTGCGCGGTCCTCGATGTGGATCTCGTCACCGCTGCCGTACTGGATCGTGCCCATGCCAGAACGATAGTCGCCCCATGCGGATGGGCCGAATCCCTGTGCCCGCGCCGATGCCGAGGTGCGAACCTGAAAACGCATTCCGATGTATCGCCTCAGTCGATGATATGTTACACATCAGGCAGGTTTCCTGGTGGGCCTATAGATCGTGCCAGGTAGAAGACGCGCAGGTGGCCGCCTCCCCGCTCCGGCCACCTGCGCTTGCCTGCTTGGTTTCGGGGACCCAGACAGCAAGGGAGAGGGCGAGATCTTGAGCAGTGCACCCGATACGGCGAGGGTCACTCCGGAGTGGCAACACGACTACCCGTACGCGAAGAAGCTCTCCACGGCGGAGTACGAACGAGAGAAGCGGTTGCTGCAGATCGAGCTCCTGAAGCTCCAGTCGCACATCAAGCACTCCTCCGAGCGCTTGCTCATCCTGTTCGAAGGACGCGACGCGGCGGGGAAGGGCGGGGCGATCAAGCGCTTCATGGAGCATTTGAACCCTCGAGGAGCCCGGGTCGTCGCGCTCGACAAGCCGACGGATGCCGAGCGTACGCAGTGGTATTTCCAGCGCTACATCGCGCACTTGCCTTCGGGCGGCGAGATCGTGATGATGGACCGCTCCTGGTACAACCGCGCCGGCGTCGAACGGGTCATGGGGTACTGCTCATCGGCCGAGTACGAAGAATTCATGCAGACCGCGCCGCAGTTCGAGCGGATGATCGTAGGGTCGGGCATCCGCCTCATCAAGCTGTGGTTCTCGGTGGGAGAGGCCGAACAGCGACGCCGGTTCAGGCGCCGTAGCGAGGATCCCGTCAAGCAGTGGAAGCTGAGCCCCACGGACCTTGCCAGCATCGACCGCTGGGCGGACTACACGGCGGCGAAGGAAGCGATGTTCTTTCACACGGACACGCCGACCGAGCCCTGGATCGTCATCAAGTCGAACGACAAGAAACGAGCTCGGCTCGAGGCGATGAGGTGCGTCCTCGCCCGATTCGACTACCCCGGCAAAGATCCACTGGTCGCTCACGCCCCGGACACGCGGCTCGTCGGGCGGCCCTCCCAGATCTACGACGAGGGCGAGACGCCCAGAATCGATTCCTCCCCTGCCGACCACGAAAAGTGACGTCATCCGGGAATGCGCGAAGACCGATCCGCGGTTGTCTTCGTCATGACTCGTATCGGCACCAGTGATCTTGACGTCCTCTCGCTCGCGCTCGGCGGCAACGTGTTCGGCTGGACAGCCGATCGCGATGCGTCGTTCGCAGTGCTCGATGCATTCGTCGACGGGGGCGGGGACTTCATCGACACGGCCGATTCGTACAGCTCCTGGGTGCCGGGCAACGACGGTGGCGAGAGCGAGACGATAATCGGTGAGTGGCTCGCATCCCGCAAGCCATCCGGTGTCGTCGTCGCGACGAAGGTGAGCCAGCACCCGCAGTTCCGCGGCCTCTCCGGGGCGAATGTGCGAAAGGCGGCCGAGGCCTCGCTCCGGCGTCTCGGCGCCGATGAGATCGACCTGTACTACGCGCACTTCGACGATGACACCGTTCCACTGGAAGAGACCGTCGCCGCGTTCGGACAGCTCGTCGAGGATGGCCTGGTGCGTCACGTGGCGGTGTCGAACTACTCCGCCGAACGCATCAGAGAGTGGATCGAGATCGCGCGTCGCACGGGCGTCGCTGCGCCGGTCGCCGTTCAGCCCCACTACAACCTCGTTCATCGCAATGAGGTCGAGGACACCATCATCCCGGTCGCCGAAGAGTTCGAGCTCGGGCTCGTGCCCTACTACGCGTTGGCGAGCGGATTCCTGACCGGCAAGTACCGCTCGACCGATGTCGCGGGGCAGGACTCCCCGCGTGCGCAGGGCGCCGCGAAGTACGCGACCGAGGCGGGCCTGCGCGTCATCGATGCGCTCGAGCAGATCGCCGACGCCCACGGCGTGTCGATCGCCGCGACGTCACTCGCCTGGTTGCGGGCGCAGCCGACCGTGGTCGCGCCGATCGCGAGTGCTCGCACGGTCGCGCAGGTGCCCGACCTTCTGGCGGGTGCTCGCCTCGAACTCTCCACCGACGAGGTGGGGCTGCTCGATCGGGTCTCTGAATGGACCCCCGCCGGCGCCTGAGGCCTCAGGTCTCGTTTCCGACGAGGCCGAGTCTGTGCGCCAGGATCACGGCGTGGATGCGATCGCGCGCGTGGAGCTTCGCCAGCACCCGGCCGACGTGCGTCTTCACGGTGGATTCGCCGACGTAGAGGGTGTGGGCGATCTCGGCGTTGGTCAGCCCGCGTCCGATCGCGAGGAATACGTCTCTCTCGCGTTCGGTGAGCGAGTCCAGCGCCGCGCTCTCCGCGGCATCCGGTGTCGGGGAGGACGAGGCGCTGAGCTGCGGGGTCACGTGCTCGAGGAGCATCCGCGTGATCCGGGGAGAGAGCGCGGCATCGCCACGGTGTACGGCGCGGACGGCGGAGATCATCTCGTGACGCTGAGCGTCCTTGAGGAGGAAGCCGCTGGCACCGGCACGGATGGCGCCGAAGGCGTATTCGTCGAGGTCGAACGTGGTCAGCACGAGCACTTTCGTCTGAGGGCGATCCCGCACGATGGTCTCGGTGGCAGCGATGCCGTCCAGCTCCGGCATGCGGATGTCCATGAGCACCAGGTCGGGTGCGAGTGCGGCGCTCTGCGCGATCGCCGCCCGCCCGTCGCCGGCCTCACCGACCACGACGATGTCGCTCTCCGCTTCGAGGACCATCCGGAACCCGACGCGAATCAACTCCTGGTCGTCCACCAGAATCACCCTGATCGCATCCGTCATCCGTCGTCCTCCGTCGATTCGTCTTGTGGGGCGGGGGCAGCCGCCTTCGTCGGCAGCACAGCGCGCAGAACCCATCGTCCCCCGTCGGTCGGCGCGGACTCCACGCTTCCCTGCACGTGAGCGGCGCGCTCGGCGAGGCCGCGCAACCCGAAACCTTCGGTCCCGATGCCACCGGTCGCGCCGTCGTTGACGATGTCGATCGTCACGGAGTCCGGTGTGTACTCCAGCCGCACAGTGATGGCCGACGCGGTCGGGGCATGTCGCATCGCGTTCGTCACGCCCTCCTGCACGATCCGCCCGATCGCGTGGGCGACGGCGGGGGAGACCTCGGCCTGCCCCGCGACCGTGAGCGTCGCGGGGTATCCGGCGCGCTGCGCCGCCTCGACCGTGTCGCGCGGCGGCGCGGGCTTCATGGGTGCCAGGGGCAGCGGAGAGTCGTCGTCCCGCAGCACACCGAGCATGGCTCGCATCTCGGTCAGGGCCGCACGAGCGGTGTCGGCCGTGTGGATCGCCGCTCTGCGTGCCTGCTCGCGGTCGGGCGTCGCGGCGGCACCCTCGGAAAGCGCCACGATCACCGTCAGCGAGTGGGAGACGATGTCGTGCATCTCCCGAGCGATGCGGGCCCGTTCGGATGCGGCGGCGAGCTGCGCCTGCTGGTCACGCTCGACGAGCAGCTGCCGCGAGCGATCGATGACGGCCGACAGATAGCGCTTGCGGCCGCCGACGTTGACGCCGATGAGTGTGCCGATCAGACCGAGCACGATGTAGCTGAGCGCGGTGTCGAGTCCGTTCTGCATCACGATCACGCCGGTGAGCATCAGGAGCCCGCTGAGCAGGAGGAACCACACCGCGCCGATTCCGTAAGAGGTCCAGGCGGTGCGTGACGACCGGTAGACGGCGAGACCGTAACAGGCCACGAGTAGCAGGATGGTGCCACTGGACGGCCCGGTGAACAGACTGGCCGTCCCCAGGATCATGGCCGCGAAGAAGGGAACGAGCGGCGCCCGCCGTCGCCACAGCAGTGTGCTGCACGCCACGACGACCATGGCCACGGTGGCGATGTTGAGCGCGATGTAGGCGGATTCAGGGACGGACTCATCGACGAACCGACCCGCCGGGGCGAGCGAGAGGAACAGGCAGAACAACGTCAGCAGGACGTCGGCGAACACCGGATGACGGGCCCAGTATCGGCGGAAGAGGCCCGGCGCACGCGGAAGCCGCAGCTCCTCGTCCTCTCGGATCGAGTCGCTGCGGCTTCGCGTTCTGCTCACAGGGGCGACTTTACGCGTCGCGGGTGCGCAGCACGCCCCACGCGACGAGGGCACCGCCGGCGACCCAGCAAGCCAGAGTCAGGAACGCGACCGGGGCATCGAGTGTCGCGCCGTCGCTCGGCAGGATCGCGCTCTGCGCAGCTGCTACGGGCAGGTAGGCAGATGCGTCGATGACCCATGCCCACGCCTCGCCGGCGAATGAGAAGAAGTTCGCCACGATCGGCAGGACGAACAGGACGCCGACGGTTGCCGCGATGGCTCCGGCCCCCGAACGCAGGATGAACCCGAAGGCGACTCCGATCAGGGCGAACACCGCCATGGCGAGGGAGGAGACGACGATGGGCAGGAGCGACGCGGCCGGGTCCGACCAATCGATGCTCTGATCCCGCGGCGCCACGATGAGCGAGACCGCGACGGCCGCGAGACCGAAGATCACCAGGGAAGACAGGAACATGAAGACCGCGAGCACGGTCGACTTGGCCGCCAGCACCGATCCGCGGATCGGGTTCGCGGTGAGCGTCGAACGGATCATCCCGGTCGAGTACTCGCCCGTCACGGAGATCGCACCGATGATGCCGGCGAGCAGCATCGTGAACTGGATCGGCATGACGACGGCCTGGATCGGCTCGAACCCCGGCATGTCGACCGCCTGTGCGATCAGCACGGAGATCCCGATGGTGAGGGCCGCGGCGATCCCGATGGACCACCACGTCGAGCGGAGGGTGGCGAGCTTGATCCACTCGCCACGCAGGGCGCGGACGAAGGTCAGCCGGCGACCGGTGTCGACGCGCGGCCGCGCGGGCGCGGGTGCCTGTGTCGTGGTCATGAGATCTCCTTGGTGCGGTACTCGACGGAGTCGCCGGTGAGGGCGAGGTAGGCGTCTTCGAGTGATCCGGTGGTGGGGGTGAGTTCGTGCAGCGGGATGCCGCGGTCCGCGGCGAGATCGCCGATGCGGGCGGCGGGGAGACCCACGATGTCGAGGAGGTCGGGAGCCGAGCTCACGATCTCCACACCCGGGCCGCCGACGACCGCGGCGAGATCGGTGGGTCGCGGGGTGCGCACACGCACGGTGTTCTGCGTCCAGGAGCGCACGAGTTCGGCCAGCGGAGCATCCGCCAGCACCCGGCCGCGACCCATCACGATGACATGGTCGGCGGTCTGCGCCATCTCGCTCATCAGGTGGCTCGACAGGAGCACCGTGCGTCCCTCGGACGCCGCGTGCCGGACGAACTGACGCACCCAGCGGACGCCCTCGGGGTCGAGGCCGTTGACGGGCTCGTCGAGGATGAGCGTGTGGGGGTCGCCGAGCAGTGCGGAGGCGATGCCGAGGCGCTGTCCCATTCCGAGCGAGAACTTCCCGGCTCGCTTGCGGGCCACCGACCCGATGCCCGCGAGGTCGATGACCTCGTCGACGCGGGAGGAGGGGATCCCGTGGGTCGCTGCCATCGCCCGAAGGTGATTGCGTGCCGTCCGCCCGGTGTGCACGGCCTTCGCGTCGAGGAGGACGCCGACCTCGGTGAGCGGCGCGCGAAGCTTGCGGTACTCGCGACCGGCGATCTCGGCGCGTCCGGACGTCGGCCGGTCGAGGCCCACGATCATGCGCATCGTGGTTGACTTGCCGGCACCGTTCGGACCGAGGAAGCCGGTGACGCTGCCCGGCTTGACGGTGAACGACACGTCATCGACGGCCGTCTTGTCTCCGAACCTCTTCGTGAGGCCTTCTGCTGTGATCATGAGGACAACGCTACGGAGCGTCGGGCCGCCGCGCGTCCTCCCCAGGTACCGTCCTCCGGAGCAGGATGTCCTCCCCGCGGCGGATGGATCGGCTCAGGAACGGGGACGGGCGTGGACCCGTGCGGCCACCTCGTCGGAGGCGAGGATCGCCTCGTCGATGATCTCCCTCGACGGTGGCGCCGTCAGCCAATCGTGACTCAGCGAGGCCGGGACGAGCAGCGGCATGCGATCGTGCAGATCGACGAGGTGGTCGGGAGCGGGGCGCATCACGATCGAATAGCACGTGTACCACTCGCCGTCGGCGGTGCGACCGCGCTGCGTGACCGCGGCCATGCCGAAGAGCGTGCCCTCGTCGATGAGGAACTCGTTCCACTGCCGCGACGGCTTCTGCATCTCGTACCAGCTGGTCGCCGGGACGATGGCCCGCGACTTCGCTCCGCCCGGGCGCTCCTGCAGGCGCTCGGATCGCGTGTTGATCGAGGGGAACTTCGCCGGCTCACCGTTCACGAGAAAGCCCCACCACGCGGGTTCCAATGTGGGAGCGGCATCGGGCTGCACGATCACCGGGTTGAGGTTGCGGAGGTTCTTCCCCGTCGGACGGATGGTCTCACCCGCGTTCCCCTCCGCCCAGACACGCAGGCCCTCGAGCACCGCATCGTCGGCGGCGGCGAGGACTTCCGCATCGGTGAACCGGGGATCGAGACCGTAGCTCGCGCACATGCCGTCAGCGTAGCCCCGGCCGCCGACATCCGTCACGTCACGGCGGGCTGGGGCTCCGATAAGGTCGACGGGTGCCAGAAACCCGTCGACTCCCCGCGCCCCTGGCACTCGGCGGGGCCGTCGCGATCGGAGTCATGACGGCGATCCAGGCCCGGCTCAACGGCGTTCTCGGGGTGCGCGTCGATGACGGCATCGTGGCGGGCCTCCTCTCGTTCTCGGTAGGCCTGCTCGCACTGGTCGCCGTGATCTGCTGCATCCCCTCAGCCCGGCGCGGAGTAGGACGCCTCTGGAGCGGCATGCGACATCACACGATCCCGTTCTGGATGCTGCTGGGCGGGGCGTGCGGAGCCCTCACCGTCTCCACCCAGGGGCTGACCGCCGGGGTCCTCGGCGTCTCGCTGTTCAGCGTCGGCGTCGTCGCGGGCCAGACCCTGCACGGACTCGTGCTCGATCGGATCGGGTTCGGCCCTGCGGGCGTGGTCGCGGTCACCCCCGGCCGGGTCGCCGGCGGCGTTCTCGCGCTCGCCGCGGTCGGCATCTCGTTGTCGGGCGACGTGCTCGCCACCGCGCCGCTGTGGATGCTGCTGCTGCCGTTCGCCGCCGGAGTCGGAATCGCGTGGCAGGCGGCCACGAACGGTCGCCTTTCGCAGCGTGTGCAGTCGCCGCTCGCCGCGACTCTGATGAGCTTCATCACCGGCACCGTCATCCTGCTGCTCGCGGCCGGGACGAGCATCGCCTTCCGCGGGATGCCCGATGCGCTCCCCGTCGAGCCGTGGCTGTACCTGGGCGGGTTCCTCGGCGCGGCCTACATCCTGCTCGGCGCGTTCATCGTCGCGCACACCGGTGTGCTCCTGATGGGGCTGGGCTCCGTGCTCGGGCAGCTTGTGACGTCGGTCGTGATCGACCTGATCTGGCCTCCGGCAGCAGGACCGGCCCTCTGGCAGGTCATCGCCATGGTCGTCGTCGCGGTGGCGTCCGTGATCGTCGCCGTTCCGCGAAGACGCCGCCGCTGACGCGTTACTTCTTCTTCGCCTTCTTCGCCCCGGCCTTCGGCATCCGCGTGATCAGCTTGCGTGCATCCACGGCCTTGCGGCGGCCGGGCTTCTTGCCCGCGGGCTTGCCTCCCACGTACAGCCAGCCGAGGAGTTCCTCGTTCTTGTCGAGGCCGTGTGCCTTGGCGACGGCCTTCGCGCGCGTGTAGTGCCCCGTGCGCCAGATGACGCCCCAGCCGGCTTCATCGAGGAGCAGGCTCAGGGTGTGGGCGACTCCGGAGGCGACGGCCTCCTGCTCCCACCGCGGGACCTTCTCGCTCTTGCGATAGCTGGCGACGACCGCGATCAGCAGCGGTGCGCGCAGCGGCTTCGACGACGGGGTCGCGTCTCCCTGAGCTTTGGCGATGGCAGCGCCGAGCATCTCGCGATCCGCTCCGCGCAGTTCGATGAGCCGCCACGGACGGAGCGAGGAGTGATCCGCGACGCGACCCGCTGCGGCGACGAACGTCAGCAGCTCTTCACGGCTCGGCGCCGTCTCGTCGACCTTCGACCAGGACTGACGCGCGCGGACCGCGTCGAGAGCACTCACGAGGCGTCGGGGGTGAAGTTCATCGCGATCGAGTTCATGCAGTAACGATCTCCGGTCGGCGTGCCGAACCCGTCGGGAAAAACATGACCGAGGTGCGAGCCGCAGTTGGCGCAACGCACCTCCGTTCGCACCATGCCCAGGCTGTCGTCCTCGATGAGTTCGACCGCGTCGGGGCGGATCGACTCGTAGAAGCTCGGCCAGCCGCATCCGGAGTCGAATTTGGTTCCACTCTTGAAGAGCTCCGCGTTGCACGCCCCGCAGGTGTAGAGGCCTGCGCGCTCCTCATCGAGCAGCTCACCCGTCCAGGCGCGCTCGGTCGCGGCCTGACGCAGCACGGCGTACTGCTCATCGCCGAGCTCGCGGCGCCATTCGTCTTCGGTCTTGTCCACGCTGTACGACATGTGTCCTCCTCAGTCGATTCCATTCTCTCTCGTCGGACGAGGCCTCGGGCGCTGCGCGTCAGAATGGACGGATGACGGATGCCGTGCAGGAGCGCTACGCGCGATTCGCCCGTGACGAGGCTCCGGGGCGGAGCGCGCTGTATGCCGAGTGGGCGGCGGGGGTCGCCGGGGATGAGGAGGTGCAGCGCATCCTGTTCCGGATCCCGGAGACGAGGCGCCAGCCGCCGCTCGTGTTCGCCGTGACCCGTCTGCTCGGCGTCCCGCTCGAGCCGTATGCGCGGTGGCGTGCTTTCGTGCTCCGGAATGCGGACGAGATCGTCGTCGAGTGCGCGCGCAGGTCTTTGCAGACGAACGAGCCGCTCCGTCTCGCGGTACTTCTGCCGGTGCTCTCCGAGATCGAGGGGCCGATCGCGCTTCTCGAGATCGGGGCGTCGGCGGGACTCTGTCTCTACCCCGATCGGTACTCGTATCGCTTCGTGGACGAGGACGGGGTGCTCCGCGCAGGCCTCGACCCGGCGGACGGCGTCTCGACGGTCGTGCTCGAGAGCCGGGTGACCGGTCCGTTTCCCGCGCTCCGAATGCCGGAGGTGGTGTGGCGTGCCGGGATCGACCTGGCGCCGCTCGATGCCGCCGACGAACGCGATCGGCGTTGGCTGCGCGGTCTCGTGTGGCCGGGGGAGCCGGGGCGCGAGGAGCGCATCGAGGCCGCCCTCGACATCGCAGCCGGTGATCCTCCTCTTCTGATGGAAGGGGACGCCGGCACGCACCTCGCCGCGCTGGCGTCGGCGGCACCCCCGCAGGCGACCCTCGTCATCACCACTCCTGGCGTGCTGGTGCACATCCCTCGGGTGGAGCGGACGGCGCTGATCGCGAGGATCTCGCGCATGGACGCCCGCTGGATCACGATCGATCCGCCCGCGGTGACCGACGCCTGGGAGCCGCCCGTCGATGCGGATCGGTGGCGGGGGTTCGTGGTGGCGCTCGACGGACGGGTCCGCGCGGCCGCGGATCCGCTCGGTCGATGGTGGGAGTGGCGACCCGGCCTGCCGGCGGATGCGTCCTAACCTGGAGCCATGCTCGGAGATCTCACGGAGCGCGATCGCGCGATCCTCGCCCTGGAAGCGGCATGGCCGCGTCACAGCGGGGCGAAGGAAGAGATCATCCGCGCCCAGCTCGGGATGAGCGCCGCACGCTACTACCAGCTGCTCGGACGACTGATCGATTCCGAATCCGCGCTCGAATACGATCCGATGCTGGTGCGCCGCCTCCGCCGACTCCGCGATTCGCGTGCGACCCGGCGCAGCGCGCGGCTGCCCGGTTTCGTCGGCTGAGGCTCTCCGGTGACTGCTCGCCGGCGACGCGCGCACCTCCGGCCCGGCGGCGAAACGGATTGACAGGAAGGTGCCGCTAGCATCGAGGGGTGTCAAAGCCCACCCGCGATCGCTTCGATGATGCTCCCCGTACGTCCGGACGGGTGGGAGCGCACCGTGCCGAAGCGCCGGGGATGAACGGCTGGGTCGTGCTGCTCTGGTCGTTCGTGGCTGCACTCGTGCTCATCATCGCCGGCATCTTCGGCTCGCTGGTGGTCATGGGCCGTGTCTCGCTGTTCCCCGACGCGGCGCCGAGCGCTGTGCCGACGCCGGAGGAGACGGGGATCGTCGACCCCAGCATCTCGGTGATGATCCTGAACGGCACGCCCGACGAGGGCGCCGACACGCGCATGCGCGACACGCTCATCAACAACGGCTGGGCTGCTGACAACGTCTTCGCGGGCGACAGCTCCAGTCAGGATTTCGCCAACACGACCGTGTTCTACGTCGAAGACGCGGACGAACTGGCAGCCGTCGGTCTGGCTGACCTCCTCGGCGGTGCAGCCGTGCAGCAGAGCGACTACTACTCCGGTCAGACGGAGGACGGACAGACGCAGTTCACCGTCGTGATCGGCCTCGATCGGTCGACCTCGGCACCTGAGACGCCGGAAGAGGCGCCTGCCTCCTGACGTCGGGATGCGCCCCGCCTCCGGCGGCTTGCACTCGAAGGTGTCGAGTGCCAGAATGGCGTTAGCACTCTCACACTCTGAGTGCTAAACCCAACGTCTACGTCCAGGAGGGACGAAAAAACTCATGGCAAAGATCATTGCTTTCGATGAGGAGGCCCGCCGCGGCCTCGAGCGCGGCCTCAACATCCTCGCCGACGCGGTCAAGGTGACCCTCGGCCCGCGCGGTCGCAACGTCGTCCTCGAGAAGAAGTGGGGCGCTCCCACGATCACGAACGACGGTGTCTCCATCGCCAAGGAGATCGAGCTGGACGACCCGTACGAGAAGATCGGCGCGGAGCTCGTCAAGGAGGTCGCGAAGAAGACCGACGACGTCGCGGGTGACGGCACCACCACCGCCACGGTCCTCGCACAGGCTCTGGTCCGCGAGGGCCTGCGCAACGTCGCAGCCGGCGCCGACCCCATCTCGCTCAAGCGCGGCATCGAGAAGGCCGTCGCCGCGATCACCGAGGAGCTCCTCTCGAGCGCCAAGGAGATCGACTCCAAGGAGCAGATCGCCGCCACGGCATCCATCTCCGCTGCAGACCCGGCGATCGGCGAGCTCATCGCCGAGGCGATCGACAAGGTCGGCAAGGAAGGCGTCGTCACCGTCGAGGAGTCGCAGACGTTCGGCACCGAGCTCGAGCTCACCGAGGGCATGCGCTTCGACAAGGGCTACCTGAACCCGTACTTCGTCACGGACCCGGAGCGCCAGGAAGCGGTCTTCGAAGACCCGTACATCCTCATCGCGAACCAGAAGGTCTCCAACATCAAGGACCTGCTGCCCATCGTCGACAAGGTGATCCAGGACGGCAAGGAGCTCGTCATCATCGCCGAGGACGTCGAGGGCGAGGCTCTCGCGACGCTCGTGCTGAACAAGCTCAAGGGCATCTTCAAGTCGGTCGCCGTCAAGGCTCCCGGCTTCGGCGACCGCCGCAAGGCGCAGCTGCAGGACATCGCGATCCTCACCGGTGGTCAGGTCATCACCGAGGAGGTCGGCCTCAAGCTGGAGAACGCCACGCTCGACCTGCTGGGCCGTGCGCGCAAGGTCATCGTCACCAAGGACGAGACCACGATCGTCGAGGGCGCCGGTGAGGCAGACCAGATCGAGGGTCGCGTCACGCAGATCCGTCGCGAGATCGAGAACACCGACAGCGACTACGACCGTGAGAAGCTGCAGGAGCGTCTGGCGAAGCTCGCCGGTGGCGTCGCCGTCATCAAGGCGGGCGCGGCCACCGAGGTCGAGCTCAAGGAGCGCAAGCACCGCATCGAGGACGCCGTCCGCAACGCGAAGGCAGCCGTCGAAGAGGGCATCGTCCCCGGCGGTGGCGTCGCGCTGATCCAGTCGGGCACGAAGGCTCTCGACGGCCTGACGCTCTCGGGCGACGAGGCGACCGGTGCGAACATCGTTCGCGTCGCGATCGAGGCTCCGCTCAAGCAGATCGCGCTGAACGCCGGTCTCGAGCCGGGGGTCGTCGCGAACAAGGTCTCCGAGCTCCCCTCGGGTCAGGGCCTCAACGCGGCCACCGGTGAGTACGTCGACATGTTCGCTGCGGGAATCATCGACCCGGCGAAGGTGACCCGCTCGGCGCTGCAGAACGCAGCCTCGATCGCGGCTCTCTTCCTCACCACCGAGGTCGTCGTGGCTGACAAGCCCGAGAAGGCCGCTGCTCCGATGGGTGACCCGTCGGGCGGCATGGACTTCTGATCCAGCCCTCATGACAGAACGCCCCCGGCTCCGGCCGGGGGCGTTCTGCGTTCGTGTCGGGCGAGGTTCAGCGGAACAGGCTGGCCGAGTACTGGTCGGCGTCCGCGTACTGAGAGGCTGCCGACCCGAGCGAGGTGCCGATCGAGTCGAGCACCTGTTCGACATGGAGCTGCGCGCCCTGCCACTGCTCCGCGCAGCCCTGGAAGGCGGTGGATGCACTGCCGACCCAGGAGGACTGCAGCTGCCGCAACTGCGCCATGAGCGTGGCCGACTCGGTCTGCAGTCGTTCGATGGTGGCTCTGGTCGCTCCGTGCGCGGCGTGGACGGCTTCGGTGTCGACGGTGAAGACGGACATGAGAACTCCTTCTGTTGGAGTTCCGACGCTAGGCGGGCTGGCCCTGCCCGCTCCGTCCCCAGGCCGCTCGCGCACAGCGGGTGTGCAGAACCACGAGCCACGGCGGGTCGTGCAGAGCCGTCAGGACAGGTCGAGCCGTTCCAGGGGCTGCGTGTCCTCGAGAAGGTGCTCGGGTGTGGCGCGGGCAGGCGCGAGAGGGAGCGTGACCGTGAACGTCGCTCCACCTCCCGGAGTCTCCGAGACGTCGACGCCGCCGTGCAGCGCCTTCATGATCGACGCGACGATCGCGAGCCCGAGGCCGGAACCGCCGGTCTCGCGTGCGCGGGACGTGTCGGCGCGCCAGAAGCGCTCGAAGATCTGCTCCCGGATCTGCGGGGGGATACCCTCGCCGTGGTCCACGATCGAGATGCTGCCGGTGCCGAGCACCCGGTCAGAATCGACGACGATCTCGATCGGGCCGTCCTCGGGGGAGAAGCGGCGGGCGTTCCCCAACAGGTTCGTCACGACCTGCCGCACCTTGTTCTCTTCGCCCAGAACGATCGGCGGGGTGCGCACGGGGATGTCGGGGATCTCGGTGAAGTCGATCGCCGGTGCCGGATCCGGCTGCCGCGGACGACGCCGCAGGCGCGAAAGCGCGGTGCGGGAGAGCCCTCGTGCGGGCGGTGTCGCCGGCTGATCCGGTTGAGGAGCAGCCGTGTCCTGTAGCTGGATGGGCGACATCGCCTCGACCGTGCGATCGATCACCGTCACTGTCCGCCCCGGTGCTGCGGCGCGCAGATCGAGAGCGGCGTCCCGGGCGATCGGTCGCAGGTCGAGCGCGACGATCTCGGGCTCGCGCTCTTCGTCCAGACGTGCGAGCGCGAGGAGGTCCTCCACCAGGACACCCATGCGGATGGCCTCCTTCTCGATGCGCTCCATGGCTCTGGCGGTGTCCTCCTCGCCCTTGATCGCCCCCATGCGATACAGCTCCGCATAGCCGCGCACGCTCACCAGCGGCGTGCGCAGCTCGTGGCTCGCGTCCCCGATGAATCGTCGCATGTGCTGAACGCTGCGGTCGCGCTGAGCGAGTGAGCCGTCGACGCGATCCAGCATCGTGTTGATAGCTGTGTTCAGTCGCCCGACCTCGGTGGTCGGTTCGAGGTCGGTCAACCGCTGCCGGAAGTCGCCTGCCGCGATGGACATGGCCGTCGCCTCGACCTGACCGAGCCTGCGGAAAGTGAGTGTGACGAGCCCCCGGGTGAGGAGTGCCGCGATGAGGATCGTGATCAGCGCGATCGTGATGTAGATGCCGAAGTACTGGCTGATGATGCGGTCGGCGGGTGCGAGCGGCAAGGCGACCAGTTGGATGCGCAGAGCACCGCCCTCCGACCCCACCACCGCGACTGCCCCATGGAAGACGCTGCCGTCGGCGCCGGGGATCTCGATCGGAATCTGATCGGTATCGGCGGTCGCCTTGGCGAGTGAGTATTCGGAGGGGAAGAGCGGGGCCTGACCCGATGTGCCTCGCGCAGTGGCACGGAGAACCCCTGTCGCGTCGTAGATCGCGAAGGAGAAGTCCCGCGGCTTCTCTTCACGCGGGGTATAGGTCGTGACGCCGTCGACCGTCGTGGCATCGAAGTACCGTTCGACCAGATCGCTGGACACCAGTGCGGGCAACTGCGCATCGATGTTGGCGACGAGTGCGTTGCGGAGGATCGGTACGGTTCCGAGACCCGCGACGAGAAGACCGAGAGCGAGCACCGCCACCGTGACCCCGGTGACCTTCGCGCGCAGGCTGATGCGGCGCCACCAGGCGGTGACCGCATCGGGCTTGTTCGCCATGCGGTCCTCCTCGGGCGTTCTGTACGCCGTGGGACGGCGCTGGTGGTCGGGGTCGGTCGTCAGACCGACTTGCCGACCTTGAGCATGTATCCGAACCCGCGCTTGGTCTGGATGAGCGACTCTTCGGTGTGCGGGTCGATCTTGCGACGCAGGTACGAGATGTAGCTCTCGACGATCCCGGCATCGCCGTTGAAGTCGTACTCCCACACGTGATCGAGGATCTGTGCCTTCGACAGAACGCGATTCGGGTTGAGCATCAGGTAGCGCAGCAGCTTGAACTCGGTCGGGCTGAGTTCGATCGGCTCCTTGCCGACGTGGACATCGTGCGTGTCCTGATCCATCGACAGCTCGCCCGCTCGGATGATCGACTCCTCGTCGGCCTGCATCGTGCGCCGCAGGATCGCCTGCGCCCTCGCGACGATCTCGTCGAGGCTGAAGGGTTTGGTGACGTAGTCGTCGCCGCCGGCGTTGAGGCCCTCGATCTTGTCCTCGGTGCCGTCCTTCGCCGTGAGGAACAGGATCGGCGCGGTGAACCCGGCGCCGCGGAGACGCTTGGTGACGCTGAACCCGTTCATGTCCGGGAGCATGACGTCGAGGATGATCAGGTCCGGCTCCTCTTCGAGGACGGCCGAGATCGTGGCGGCGCCGTTGGCCACCGTCTTCACCTGGAATCCGGCGAAGCTGAGACCCGTCGAGAGCAGGTCACGGATGTTGGGTTCGTCGTCGACGACCAGGATGCGCGGAGCAGTCATGTCCCCATTATGGTGACTTCGGCCATGCAGTTGCTGACTATTGTCCGGAACGGCGCGGAGTCGCGCACCTCTGCATCGTTGAGAGGATGGAAGCATGAGCTCGAACGAGGACGCCTCCGCCGCCCCCGCATCCGCCATCGCTCCGGCCGTGCCCTCGCCCGCCGAGCAGATCCCCTACCACCGTCTTGCACGCCTGCGACCGAGGTACCGCTGGTGGCGGATGCTCGTGACCGGAGTCGTCGGAGTGGCGCTCTACGTGGCGATCCTGCTCCTCCTGATCGTGCCGCTCGTCGTCGCCTCGCTGCTCGTGCCGGGTTGGGGAGCCGAGATTCAGGTTCTCCTCACGACGGTGCAGTACTTCGACCTCGATCGCCCCTGGCTCTTCCTCGCACTGGTGTTGCCCTTGATTCTGATGATCCCCGCGCTCCTGCTCGCGTCGCGCATCGTCGAGGGGCGCGGCGTCGGCCTGCTTTCCTCTGTCACCGGGCGGCTGCGGATGGGTTGGCTCGGCCGGAGCCTGCTGCTGGCACTCGCCGTGTTCGTCGTCTACTTCGCGGTCGTGCTCGGCGTGGCGGCCGCCACGGGCGAGGCGATCGTCGTCGACTTCTCCCACCCGGCGCTATGGGTCATGGTGCTGCTCGTGCTGCTGCTCATCCCGCTGCAGGCCGCCGCCGAGGAGTATGTGTTCCGCGGCTATCTGATGCAGCTCGTCGGTGGCTGGTTGCGGCATCCGGCCTTCGCCATCCTGCTCCCGGTGCCGCTGTTCGTGCTCGGGCACGGCTACGACATCTGGGGGGCGGCGAGCGTGGGCATGTTCGCGATCGTCGCCGCGTGGCTGACCTGGCGCACGGGCGGTCTGGAAGCGGCGATCTCCCTGCACATCGTGAACAACGCGCTCATCTTCCTGCTCGGCACCGTCAGCCTCGTCGATGCCAACGCCACCACGGGAACGCCCGTCGATCTGCTCGCGTCGACGGTCGCGATGGTCGTCTATGCGCTGCTCGCCGACCGGTGGGCGGGCAGGCTCGGCATCGTCCGCACAGCGAGCAGGGTGACGGGCGCCGGCGTCGGAAGCGGAACCCATCGCCTGGACCCGATGCTGCACGGCTGAGCGGTACAGCCGCCGGAGGGAGGCTCAGGCTGCGATCGCGTCCGAATCCATGATCGTGTAGCTGTACCCCTGCTCGGCCAGGAAGCGCTGGCGGTTCTGCGCATAGTCCTGGTCGATCGTGTCGCGCGCGACGAGGGTGTAGAAGCTTGCGGTGTGTCCGGACTGCTTGGGGCGCAGCAGTCGACCGAGTCGCTGCGCCTCCTCCTGGCGGGATCCGAACGAGCCGGACACCTGGATGGCGACCGAGGCCTCCGGCAGGTCGATGGAGAAGTTCGCGACCTTCGACACGACGAGGAGCGAGATCTCGCCCTCGCGGAAGGCGCGATAGAGCTCCTCGCGCTCGTCGATCGGGGTCGCACCCGTGATCTGGGGAGCATCCAGGGCGGCCGACAGCGACTCGAGCTGATCGAGGTACTGTCCGATCACGAGGATGCGCTCGCCCTGATGCTTCGCGATCAGCTCGCGCACCGCCTTGACCTTGGCCGGAGCGGATGCCGCGAGTCGGTACCGTTCGTCGTCGGTGGCAGCGGCGTACTCGAGGCGGTCGCTCGGCGGGAGGTCTACGCGCACCTCGTAGCAGGCGGCGGGGGAGATGAAGCCCTGCGCCTCGATCTGCTTCCACGGGGCGTCGAAGCGCTTGGGGCCGATGAGGCTGAACACGTCGCCCTCGCGGCCGTCCTCGCGCACGAGGGTCGCGGTGAGTCCGATACGGCGGCGGGCCTGGAGATCGGCGGTGAGCTTGAACACCGGCGCCGGCAGCAGGTGGACCTCGTCGTACACGATGAGGCCCCAGTCGAGGGCGTCCAGCAGCGCGAGATGAGCGTACTCGCCCTTCCGCTTGGCGGTGAGGATCTGATAGGTCGCGATCGTGACGGGCTTGACCTCTTTGGCCTGGCCCGAGTACTCGCCGATCTCTTCGGGAGTGAGGCTCGTGCGCTTCAACAGTTCGTCGCGCCACTGTCGCGCGGAGACGGTGTTGGTGACCAGGATCAGCGTGGTGGTCTTGGTCGCCGCCATCGCGCCGGCGCCGACGATCGTCTTGCCCGCGCCGCAGGGCAGGACCACGACGCCCGATCCGTCCTTCGAGAAGGCGTCGACGGCGTCCTGCTGATAGGGGCGGATGTGCCAGCCGTCCTCGGCGAGGTCGATCTCGTGCGGAGTGCCCGGTGTGTAACCGGCGAGATCCTCGGCAGGCCAGCCGATCTTCAGCAGTTCCTGCTTGATCTGCCCGCGCGCCCAGGCGTCCACCACGAAGACCTCGGGAGTCGGATGCCCGATCAGGAGGGGCTGAATGCGCTTGTTGTTCGCGACCTGGGCGAGCACGGCGGGGTCGGAGGAGCGCAGGATGAGGGTTCCCTCGTCGTCGCGCTCGATGACCAGCCGGCCGTAGCGGTTCACGGTCTCGCGCAGATCGACGGAGACCGACGGCGGAACGGGGAAGCGCGACCAGCGATCGAGCGTCTCCAGCATGTCTTCCGCGGTGTGCCCGGCGGCGCGTGCGTTCCACAGTCCGAGGCGGGTGATCCGGTAGGTGTGGATGTGCTCGGGGGCTCGTTCCAACTCGGCGAAGATCGCGAGTTCGTGGCGGGCGCTCTCGGCGTCGGCGTGGGCGACTTCGAGCAGCACGGTGCGATCGCTCTGGACGATCAGGGGGCCATCAGACATAGCTGTCCAGTTTACCGGTCGCGAGAGGCCCTGGGCCTACGGCGCGACGATCGTCGCTGCGAGGATGCTCGACACCGGGAGCGTGCGCTCGACGTCGGCCGCACGGTCCCGGCCGCGAAGACGACCACCACCCATCCCCGTGGCTTCGAGGAGGAGTTCTCGGGTGGAGCCGTCCGGCATCCCGACCGTGACCTGGAGGACGGATTTCGCGCGCACCGCCGCCTCGAGCTCCCGGTCGAGCCACGCGGCGTCGGCATCCGGGCCCTGGTGCGAACGCAGGCGTGTGATGAGGGGGGTGAGATCCAGGGTGTCCAGGTCGGGCAGCGTCGCCGGGGCGGCGGGGTGCCGTTCGCGCACCAGGAGAGCACCGTCCGCGCCGACCAGAGTCGCCGGATACCTCGCGTCGGTGAGCGCCCAGTACACCGTCTCGCGGCTGACGCGGGTGGTGAGCGACCCGACGTGCACCGCGAGCGCGAGCGGACGCAGCGACTGGTCGACGGCCATCGCCTGGATGAGGTGCGAATCCGTGCTCTCGATCCGCGTGCGACCGGTCTCCTCATCCGTGAACACGCGGACGAGGCCGTGTCGTTGAGCGGTCTGTGCGATCAGGTAGCCGAGCGGCTGCGGTATGCCTGTGAGGGAGAGGGAGCCGAGGAACTCGAGGATCGACTGCTCGGTCTCGCCGGCGACGAACGCGTGCGCCACCGATTCCGTGGTGAACCGGTACGACGATGCCTGGGCCGCTGACTCGCGGGCGGCGATCGTGCGAAGACGCACATCGAGTGCGGGTTCCAGCGGGCCGGGGGCGATCGCCGTGAGGTCGTTCTGCAGGAAGATCCGGTCCACTTCCGCCGGCAGCAGCCGCACGAGGGCCCGAGCGTCGGCATCGCCCCCGGTGCGCAGCCCGACGGCCCATTCCGGTTCGCTGCCGTCTTCGGCGATCAGCCCGAGCAGCCGCGCTGCCTCGTGCAGGACACGGGCGCGGTCGGGCCACGTCGGATCCCACGGATGCGCGTCGCTCCACGACTGTGGAGGCGTCCACCCGCCGTCGGGAGAACGGACGCCGCGCGGCAGGGCGTCGCGGAACGACGTCGCCAGCACGCTCCAGCGTTCGACCGCCGAGGAGCGCAGCCAGGCTTCTGCGGATTGGCTCGATCGCAGTCGGCGGTCCGCCGCGACCGCGAGCCCGGACTCGAGCGCGATCGACACCAGCGTGTCCACGATCTCCACGGGCACGCCGGCTTCGCCGAGCTGACGCTTCTCGCCCGCGTTCACGCCTCCGCCGGTGAGCAGCGAGAACGGATTCTCCCTCGCGACGAGAAGCAGGTCCGCGAGCACGGCGACCGTGGTGAACGCACGTTCTGCGGCGTGGGCCGATGCCGTCTCGGAGGAGGGGACGGCGGTCGGCTGATCGGCCGGGAGGTCCGGAACCGAGCGCCCCGCGAGCGCTGCGGTCACGGGGGGATACGGGGCGCCGTCCGCCCGGAGCAGGGCCAGTGCCGTCAAGCTCTCCTGCTGCACTCCGGCGCCCACGCCCGAGGCCGCGTCGATCAGCGCCTTCGCCTCCGCGGCGGTCAGCGAGGGAAGAACTTTCGACAGGGAGGTGGGGTCGAGGAGGGACTCGGCGGCGTCGAAGAAATCCTGCCAGCCGACGTCCGGTCGCACCCGGCGCGCCGTGAACAGTCGTCGGAGGTCATCGTCGCTCGCCTCCGACAGCCAATCCGCCAGCGGTCGCGCGTGAGTGCTCATGGCCGGTGCCTCACGAACGCGAAGACGCGCGGCCCTTCCGGATGAAGCTCATCGTGAGGAGGGTGATGATCATCACGAAGGCGAGAGGAAGGCCCCAATAGGGGATCGCGGCGATGAGAGGCCACACGCCATGGCCGAAAGCCTCTTGATCCATGCCGACCCAGGTGCCGATGATGATGGCGAAGAAACACACCACAGCGGCAGCGGCGATTCCGAGCGCGCCGAAGGTCAGGAAGCGGTCCACCCGACGGATGGGGACCTCCGGCTCGGAATTCTGCGTGCTCATCCGTCCCAGCCTACTCGTACTGCGCCCATCGGTTCCGCGGGCCGTGCGACCGGTAGGCTGGGGGGACGCGCACGAGCGCGCCCACTGTTCTGCATATCGATCTCAGCGAGGTTCTCCCATGCCCACCGGCAAGGTCAGGTTCTACGACGAAGACAAGGGTTTCGGCTTCATCGCCAGCGATGACGGCCAGGACGTCTTCCTGCACGCCTCCGCGATGCCTACCGGCACCGCTGTGAAGGCCGGTGCGCGCGTGGAGTTCGGCGTCGCCGATGGCAAGCGCGGTCTCCAGGCTCTGTCGGTGCGTGTGCTCGAAGCGCCGCCCAGCCTGTCGAAGGCCAAGCGGAAGCCGGCCGATGACATGGCGATCATCGTCGAAGACCTCGTCAAGCTGCTCGACGGCATCGGCGGAGACCTGCGCCGCGGGCGCTACCCCGCCTCCGGACACGGCCGCAAGATCGCTGCCGTCCTGCGCAAGGTCGCTGATGACCTCGAAGCCTGACGCCGACGCGCGTCTCGTCGGCGCCCACGATCTCGCCCTGGCAGCCCTGGGCGAGATCACTCCCGCGTCCACGGTCGGTCCCGCAGCCGGGTACCTCATCGAAGAGGACGGCTCTGTGTCGTTGCGGTTCGAGAACCGTCTGGCCGGCTACCCCGGCTGGTACTGGACGGTGACCGTCGCGCAGGTCGATGATGAGGATCCGACGGTCCTCGAGCTCGAGCTTCTGCCCGGCGACGGAGCCCTTCTGGCGCCGGAATGGGTGCCCTGGGCCGAACGTCTGGCCGAGTACCGCGCGCATCAGGTGGAACTCGCGGAGGCCGCGGCCGCCGCGGGTGACGAGAGCGCCGAGGATGCCGACGATCTCGATGACGAGGATGCTCTCGACGACGACATCCTCGACGATGACGACGATGACGACGATGAGCTCGACGATGACGATGACCGTGCTGCGGACATCCTCCACGCGGGCGATCTCGACGGGGTCGACATCGATGAGCTCGACGAATCCGACGACGACGCCGACGCCCTGGATGCGGACGCCGCTGAGGTCGACGAAGAGGAGTGAGTCCGGGCGCTCAGGCGCCCAGGTTCTCCAGCACGAAGTCGATCGAACGGGTGAGCTGACGCACGTCGTCCGGGTCGATCGACACGAAGGTCGCGACGCGTAGCTGGTTGCGTCCGAGCTTGCGATACGGCTCGGTGTCGACGATGCCGTTCGCCCGGAGGGTCTTCGCGATCGCCGCCGCGTCGATGCTGTCGTCGAAGTCGATCGTGGCGACCACCGGAGAGCGATGTGCGGCGTCCGTCACGAAGGGCGTGGCGATCGACGACGCCTCGGCCCAGTCGTACAGCACCGAGGACGACTCGGACGTGCGGGCCGCCGCCCAGGCGAGCCCACCGTTGTCGAGGATCCAGCGCAGCTGGCTGTCGAGCAGGTGCAGCGTGGTCAGTGCCGGGGTGTTGAGCGTCTGGTTGAGCCGGGAGTTGTCCACGGCGTTCTTCAGGCTCAGGAACTCGGGGATGTACCGACCGGATGCCGCGATGCGCTCGATGCGCTCGATCGCAGCCGGTGAAACCGCCGCGAACCACAGGCCGCCGTCCGAACCCAGGTTCTTCTGCGGGGCGAAGTAGTAGACGTCGGCCTGAGCCGCGTCGAAGTCGATGCCGCCGGCGGCGCTCGTCGCATCGATGACGGTCAGCGCGCCGTCGGCGTCGATGCGGCGGACGGGAGCGGCGACGCCGGTCGAGGTCTCGTTGTGGGGCCAGGCATAGACGTCGACACCCGGCACGGGCTCGGCGACGGTCAGGGACCCGGGCTCGGCCTTGCGCACGTCGGGTGCCGCGAGCCAGGGGGCACCGGCTGCGGCGGCGAACTTGCCGCCGAACTCGCCGAAGACGAGGTTCTGGCTGCGACGTTCGATGAGGCCGAAGGCCGCGGCGTCCCAGAAGGCGGTCGAGCCGCCGTTGCCCACCAGGATCTCGTATCCCTCGGGGATGCGGAACAGGGCGGCGAGCTGCTCGCGCACGCTGCCGACGAGGTTCTTCACGGGCGCCTGGCGGTGCGAGGTGCCGAGGATCGACGCTCCCGATGCGACCAGCGCCTCGAGCTGCGCGGGGCGCACCTTCGAGGGGCCGCAGCCGAAGCGGCCGTCAGCGGGCAGGAGGTCACCGGGAATCTCGATCGCCATGGGTCGATTCTAGAGGGCACCCGGCGGGTCGCCGGACCGGCGACGGATCCGATGTCGGTCCGGGAATGTAGGCTTGCCTAAGAACCCCGGAGGGCCTGCACATGACCGATCTGATCGACACCACGGAGATGTATCTCCGCACCATCCTCGAACTCGAGGAGGAGAACATCGTGCCGCTGCGCGCGCGCATCTCCGAGCGCCTCGGTCACTCCGGCCCGACGGTCTCGCAGACCGTGGGGCGCATGGAGCGCGATGGCCTCGTCATCGTCTCGGAGGACCGCACGCTCGAGCTCACCGACGCCGGCCGCCGCAAAGCCGTCGACGTGATGCGCAAGCACCGTCTCGCCGAGCGTCTGCTGTCGGATGTCATCGGACTCGACTGGGCATACGTGCACGAAGAGGCCTGCCGGTGGGAGCACGTGATGAGCGAGCAGGTCGAGCGCCGCCTGGTGGAGCTGCTCGGGCACCCGACCGAATCGCCCTACGGCAACCCGATCCCCGGCCTCGACCAGCTCGGCGACCTGCCGGCTCGCACCTTCGACGAGGGTGTCATCGGCCTCGTCCAACGACTCAACGCAGCGGGTGAGCCCGTCGAGGGGACCGTTCGTCGCCTCGCCGAGCCCGCGCAGGTCGACCCGGAGCTGCTGGAGCAGCTGCGCGATGCCGGTGTGGTTCCGGGTGCGCACGGCGACTTCCGCTTCAGTGAGGGGTATGTCCTCATCCAGATGGACGGCAAGGAAGACGGTCTCGAACTCCCCGTGGAGCTTGCATCGCACATCTTCCTCGTGGGCGAACCCGCCTGATCCGGCACGGATTCCGTGCCTCGCAGCGGCATGTGGAGTGCTCCTGATGCGGCCTCTGCGACGATTGTCAGGTTCCCGGGGTGACACGATCGTTATCTTCCGGTAACCTCGGTCGAGTCGCCAGCGAAGAAGCCCGCTGGAGATGGACCGCGAAGATACGCCTTTCAGGCTCGTCGTCTTCACGGCAGGAACGCACAAAGTACCCGAGATACGTTCGTGCCACGAGAGCAGAGTGCCGACGAGCCAGCGCTACCCGAAAGCGCTAGGGCCCAGGAGGACCACGTTTTGGCCGCAGACATCGAACAGCCCGCGAAGAAGACATCTGGAGACCGAGTGAGCGCACGACGCGCAGGTGCGCGGGTGACCGCTCGCAAGGCCGTCAAGCCACTCCGATCCATCGCCATCTTCGGGGCCGTCGGTGCGCTCGTCGCCGGCATCGCTCTTCCTGCGTTCGCGCAGTCGAAGCCGAGCGAAGCCGCTCCGACGACGTTGCAGCAGCTGGCCGCGGTCGACGCGCAGTCCCTGGTGGTGGCCTCGCAGGCCACAGCTGCTCCCTTGAGCCGAGGCTCCTTCAGTGCGACGACTCCCGAGGAGATCGCGAAGAAGAAGGCAGAAGAGGCCGCTGCGGCTCGCGCGGCCGCTGCCGCAAAGGCATCGACGGCGTCCTCGTCTGCCCAATACAACACGGCCGGCTACGCGCTGACCTCCCCGGGCTCGGGTGAAGTCCGCTACCCGCTCCCGATGGGCTCCTGGAACGTCAGCCGCACGATCGGCGGCGGGCACAACGGTGCCGACATGCTCGCTCCCGCGGGCACCCCGATCTATGCCGCCGCTGCCGGAGTCGTCCGCGCTTCCGCCGAGAGCATCGGCGGCTACGGCGTCGCCGTCATGCTCGACAGCGTCGTGGGCGGTCAGCGAGTGCAGACGACCTACGGTCACATGATCTACGGTTCGCGCCAAGTGCAGGTCGGACAGTCGGTAGCGGCAGGACAGCTGATCGGCTATGTCGGCAGCACCGGACGCTCGACCGCCAACCATCTGCACTTCGAGGTCTGGATCAACGGCGGACTCGTCGAGCCCATGTCGTGGCTCTCGGTCAACGCCGGCTGATTCCCGGACACGCCTCGCTCCATTCACCCTCCGTTTCGCCCCGCATACAGCCGGATGGGTTAGCCTGATCCCGTTGTCGTACAGGTGGGAGAGGCTGATGGAGCGAATACCGACCATCCGAACCATGGATGCCCTCGGTCGTCACGTCCTTCTGCATAGCCCGCGGGGAAGCCACGGCGTCGCCGTGCGCGAAAGGCGCTGTCTTTAGACGGCGCCTTTTTTCGTCCCCACGATCGCTCTGCCACCTGGGCGACCTCGTGTGAGTCGAGAGTGCCGGGAAGCCGTCCCGGCGGATCGAGAGGATGACGAATGCGCACACTGGTCCTGAATGCCGGATACGAGCCGCTCGCGATCGTGTCGTTCAAGCGAGCCCTGGTGCTCGTGATGAATGACAAGGCGACCGTGATCGAACGCGTGGAAGACGACCCCGTCTGGGGCACCCACGGCGTGTATGAACGTCCGGCGGTCATCATCCTCGCTCGGTACGTCCGGGTGCCGACGAGCAGACGCGTGCCGGTCACCCGCCGCGGTGTGCTGCGTCGTGACAATCATCGATGCGGCTACTGCGGGAAAGCGGCTTCGACCATCGACCACGTACTGCCGCGTTCGCGCGGGGGAGCGGACTCCTGGGAGAACCTGGTGGCCTGCTGTCTACGCTGCAACAACGTCAAGAGCGATCGCACACCGCAGGAGATGCGCTGGCAGCTGCGATTCACCCCTCGTCCTCCGCACGGCACCGCCTGGACGGTGCGCGGAACCGAGCGCAGTGACCCGCGGTGGGAACGGTACCTGGCACTGGCGGCGTGACGTCGCGTGCCTTCGAGTCCTCCACCGGCCCCTCCACGCGCCGCGGGATGGTGAGGCGCGGAACGGTGGGAGCAGGGGCGGCGCGTGGAGCATCCTGGCCGGCGGGGCCCGCTGACGAAGGGCCTGAGACGTCGAAGAGGGGCCACCCTCCGGGCGGCCCCTCTTCGACGTCGTGCCCTCGACAGGATTCGAACCTGCGACCTGCCCTTTAGGAGAGGGCTGCTCTATCCCCTGAGCTACGAGGGCGTGCGTCCAGTCTAGGCGACCGTCCGCACGCCCCCTCGCGCATCAGTCCTCGCCGCGGCGCCACAGCTTGGAAGGCCACCAGATCGCCTTGCCGATGTCGTACGTCAGCGCGGGGACGAGCAGCGAACGGACGACGAACGTGTCCAGCAGCACCCCGAACGCCACGATGAAGGCCAGCTGCACCAGGAACAGGATGGGGATCACCGACAGCGCGGCGAAGGTCGCCGCGAGCACGAGACCCGCTGACGTGATCACCCCGCCCGTGATCGACAGGCCCCGCAGGATCCCCTCTCGGGTGCCGTGCTGCTTCGACTCCTCGCGGACCCGCGTCATCAGGAAGATGTTGTAGTCGATGCCGAGTGCCACGAGGAACACGAACCCGAAGAGCGGAACGGCGGGGTCCGCACCGGGGAAGTCGAAGATTCCGTTGAACACGAGCGCGGAGACACCCATCGCGGTTCCGAACGACAGGACCGTCGTCAGGATCAACAGCACCGGCGCGAGGATCGACCGCAGCAGCAGCATGAGGATCAGCATGATCACGAGGAGGATCACGGGGATGATCAGGTTGCGGTCATGGATGGAGGCATCGTTCGTGTCGATCGAGGTCGCGGTGACGCCACCCACGAGTGCCTTCGTGTCGCCGAGGTCGGAACGCACCTCTCTCACGGTGGCGGCAGCGGCGGCCGAGTCGGCCGCGTCGGTCAGCGTGCCCTGAAGCAGCACCTGCCCGTCGACCGTCGTGGGGTCGGGGGCGGGGGTGCCCGGCGGGCCGACGGCCGTGATGCCGTCCTCGGTGACGGGGGCGGTGCCGCTGGGGGAGTCCGCGGCGGCGACGGAGACCGCATCGATCCCGTCGTTCGCGAGCAGGACGTCCGCGGCATCCTGCAGTCGGTCCTCGTCGACGACCACGTACACGGGGCTGCCGGATCCGCCGGGGAAGTGCTCGCCCAGAGCCACCTGACCGTCGCGGGCTTCCGAGGCACCGAGCACCAGGTCCGATTGCGGCACCCCGTTCGCGTCGAGCTGTGTGACACCTGCCGCGCCGGCGACGAGGACCAAGGTCGTCACGATCCAGATGACCCGTGGGCGCCGCTTGATGAGTCCCGCCAGCCGCGCCCACAGTCCCGTCGTGCGCATGCCGTGCTCTGCGGCGACCACTTCCGGTTCGAAGCGCGGGCGTCGCGGCCAGAACACGGCGCGACCGAACAGCAGAAGCAGGGAGGGAAGCAGGGTGAGGGCGGACAGCATGGCGAAGACGATGCCGATCGCCGCGACGGGGCCGAGCGTGCTGTTCGACTTCAGGTCGCTGAGCAGCAGACAGAGGAGTCCGGCGATCACGGTGCCGCCCGAGGCCGCGATCGGTTCGACCGAGCCCTTCCACGCCGCCAGGAGTGCGACGCCCTTGTCCTGCGCCACCCGGAGCTCCTCGCGGAAGCGTGCGACGAGGAGCAGGGCGTAGTCGGTGGCGGCGCCGATCACGAGGATGAAGAGGATTCCCTGCGTCTGGCCGCTGAGAAGCAGCACCTCGAACTTCGCCAGCCACCACACCACGAGGAGCGCCACGCAGAGCGCGAACAGGCTCGTCGAGAGCACGACCAGCGGCAGCAGGAACGAGCGGTAGACGAGTACCAGGATGACCAGCACCGCCAGGAGTGCGACGCCGAGGAGCAGCCCATCGATCCCGGCGAAGCCGGCGACCAGGTCGGCGCTGAACCCCGCGGGTCCCGTGATGTACACGCTGATGCCGTCCGGGACGGCGGCGCGCAGCTCGTCGCCCAGTGCCGTCGTCGTGTCGGCCAGCTCGGCGTCGCTGTCGATCGGGATGAACGCCTGTACGGCCTGCCCGTCATCGGAGGGGAGGGCGGGAGACACGTCCTCGCCGACGCCCTCCACGGTCGAGGCCTCGGCCACCGCATCCGAGATCGCATCGAGTTCGCTCTGCGTGAGCTCGTCCTCGGACGTGAAGACGGCGATCGCCGGGATCGAGTCGCTGTCGTTGAATTCACCGAGCAGCTGCTGCACCTCGGTGGCCTGCGCGGATTCGGGGAGGTACGTCGTCTGCTCGTTGGAGGAGACCTCATCGATCTTGCCGAACAGTGGACCGCCCAGAGAAGCGCCCACCAGCCACACGAGGATCAGAGCCACGGGGATGAAGACCCGCGCCCAGGAGTGCTGCCGCGAGCGCTCCCTGAGGGGTGGAGTCGGTGGGGAATCAGGGCGGGACATCAGGTGCCTTTCGGGGAGGACGGTCGTTCAGAAGCAGGAGTCAGGAGCAGGAGGCAGGAGTCAGGAGATCCACGCGAGGATCAGGATCATCGTCGCGAGGAAGCCGGCGAAGTAGTTGAGGGCGATGAACCGGCGCCAGGCGCGATTCGTCGACGCGGAGCTGCCATCGTCGACGTTCCACCACGGTGCTGCGTTGACCACGTAAGGCAGAGCGAGGACGGCGGCGAGCGGGCCGGGCCAGGGGGTGAACAGCATCGCCGCACCGGCGATCGCCCAGAGCCCGAGGGAGAGCCGAACCGTCGCACGCGCCCCGATGACGGTGGCTGTCGAGGAGATTCCGCCTTCGCGATCGGGGCCGATGTCCTGCACGGCACCGAAGGCATGGGCTGCCATGCCCCACAGGAAGAAGGCGCCGAGTGTGATGATCGTGCCGATCGTCACCGGTGCGCCGACCAGGGCGAGAGCAACGATCGCCGGACTCACGAAGTGCGTGCTCGAGGTGATCGAATCGAGGAACGGCCGCTCCTTGAAACGCAGCCCCGGTGCCGAGTAGGCGATTACGGCGAACACGCTGACGGCGAGCCAGAACCAGGATGCCGGGTTCCCGACGATCACGAGGTAAACGAGGAACGGGATGTTCGTGGCGGCCGCCGCCCAGAGCGTAGCGCGATGGATGCGAGGCGCAAGGAGCGCACCCTCGATGCCGCCCTTACGGGGGTTCGCCAGATCGGAGGCGTAGTCGAAGACGTCGTTGATCCCGTACATCGCGAGGTTGTACGGGACGAGGAAGTAGAGGGTCCCGATCACCAGGGTGATGTCGAGTTCTCGTGTGGCGAGGAGATAGGCCGCCGCGAAGGGGAACGCGGTGTTGATCCAGCTGATCGGCCGCGAGGAGAGCACGATCTGCGCGAGATCCCGTCCGAAGGTGCGCTCGCGTGCGGATCGGGCGTTCATCCGCGGGCCTCGTCATTCTCGGTCGAGACTTCGCGCGCTCGCCGCCGTGCGCGCAGAGCCGTCCACAGGGCGGGAAGGAGCAGCGCGCCTGCGAGCGGATACGCGAAGTCCTCGATGGGGGCGAGGCCGATGTGCAGACCGAGCAGGGGATCCTGTGCGTAGTGGAACAGCCCACTCGCGATCATCAGCGTGTCGAAAACGGCCGTGAGGAGGAACAGGACGAGCACCGTCAGCAGGACGGCCGCGGGCACGGGTCCGCGTCGGCGGGAGGCGAGGGCCAGGACGATGCCACCGCCGGCGGCGACGAGGAGGAAGCAGGCTGCGATGTGGATGTAACTCATGCGTCACCGGCCTTCGTACGGAGCCGGTCGCGCCTCCGAGCGAGCAGGCGGGCGGAGCCGGTGTAGATGACCATCGTGCACACGATGAGGAAGAGCAGGAACACCGGTTCCTCCACGGGCAGTTCCGGTGCGAGCACCAGACCCGTCGCGATCGCCGCGTCGCCGCGGAGGAAGATGCCGTTCACGATGCCCGCCGCGTCCCACAGGAGGAAGAAGACGAGGCCGACCACCGTGACGACGGCGGCCGAGAGCGCATCCCGCCAGAAGAACAGCCGGAACCGCCAGTCCAGAAGCAGCATGCAGCCCAGCGAGACCAACAGCGCGGTCAGGTACAGCGCGCCCATCAGGAGCCCGCCGTCCCGATCGTGGGGGCATCCGGTTCCGGGAGTGGGCCAGGGGAGTGATCACCGCGGAGACGCTTCAGGACGATCTCGGCACTGATCAAGCACATCGGCACGCCGACGCCGGGCGCGGTCGTGGCACCGGCGTAGAAGAGTCCCTGCACCCGCCTGGACGCGTTCTGAGCACGGAACATCGCACTCTGGGAGAGGATGTGCGCCGGCCCGAGCATCCCGCCCCGCCACGAGCGGTAGTCGTCGCGGAAGTCGGCCGGCCCTTTGGTCTCGCGCACGACGATCCGCTCACGGAGATCGGGGATGCGTGCCCACGTCGCGACCTGGTCGATGGCGGCATCGGCTGCTCGCTCGATCTCCGCGGACCCCGACCCATCGGATCCGCCATGCCCGAGCTCGACATCCGCCGGAACGGGAACCAGGATGAACAGGTTCTCGTGGCCGGGCGGCGCGACATCGGGGTCGGATGCGCTCGGTCGGCAGACGTAGGTCGAGGCCGGGGCGGGGACGGACGGGGTGGGGCCGAAGATCGCGTCGAAGTTCGCATCCCAGTCGTCGGTGAAGAACAGCGAGTGGTGAGGGAGTTCGGGCAGGGAGCCTTCTACCCCGAGCATGACGAGCACCCCGCCGGGACCGCTCGTGCGGCGAGTCCACCACGACTCGGGATAGCTCTGCAGTGATCGCGGCAACAGCCTGGTCTCGGTGTGGTGCAGGTCTGCGGCGGAGACGACGATATCGGCGAGCTCGACGTGGGAGGTACCCGATCCGTCCACCCAATCGACGCCGGTCACGCGTGTTCCGCCGTCCCCATCCTCGGTGCGGATGCCGGTGACGTCGGCACCCGTGACGACCCGGGCTCCCGCATCGCCGGCCAGGGCCTCGATCCGTTCGATGACCCGCCAGAACCCGCCCTGTGGGTAGCTGACGCCCTGGTCCAGGTCGAGGGAGCTCATCAGGTGGTACATCGCGGGAGCGCTGCGAGGGTCTGTGCCGAGGAACACCGCCGGGTAGCCGAGGATCTGACGCACGACCGGATGCCGGAAACGACGAGCCGCGAAGGACTGCAGCCGGGTGCCGAGCAGCGTGAACAGACGGGGTAGCGCTCGAAGGACCTCCGGCGCCAGGAGCGACCGTGTCCGGGTGAAAGGGTTGTAGAGGAAGTACTTCTGCGCCATCTCGCCGGCATGACGTGCCGACTGCAGGTAGGAGTCCAGCGCCGGGGCAGAACCCGGTTCCAGATCCTCGAAGAGGCGCGTGACGGCCTGCCTGCCGGCGGGCACCGTCACCGCGCCGCGCGTCGGATCCTCTGCGGTCGGTTCGCGGAACACGCGATAGCCGGGATCCAGTCGGGTGAGGTCGAGCTGCTCCTCGGTCGTGGTGCCCATCATCGCGAAGAAGTGGTCGAAGACCTCGGGCATCAGGTACCACGACGGTCCGGAGTCGAATCGGAAGCCGTCACGCTCCATCGTTCCGGCCCGCCCGCCGACGCGGTCGTTCTTCTCGAGGACGACGACCTCGTGCCCGTCCCGTGCGAGCAGTCCCGCGGTCGCGAGGCCGGCGACGCCCGCACCGATCACCACCACACGGCTCATCGGTCGCGCTCCATCGCGGTCACGGCTACCGCGCGAGCGGCGAGCACGGCCTTGATCGGGTCGGGCACCCGCACCCGTCGTCGGTACAGGACCTCGGCCGGTGTCTTCGCAACGCGGCGGGTCAGTGCGGCGAACAGCGCCAGCGCGCTGCGCACGGCCGCGCGAGCATCCTTCGGGAGCAGGGGGATCGCCGCACGGGCGTCGGCCAGCTGGCGCAGGATCGTGTCGACCCAGTCGTCCCGGTCTGCGTCGGTCAGACGCGTGGTGCCGCCGAGGTAACCGCGGTGCAGACGATCCGTGTCGTCGGCGAGGTCGCGCAGGAAGTTGACGTTCTGGAAGGCTGCGCCGAGCTGTCGCGCACCGCGTCGGAGGGTCTCGAGCTCCTCGGGTGTGCGGGGCGAGTCCCGCAGGAATACCTGAAGGCACATCAACCCGACGACCTCGGCGGACCCGTAGACATATGCCGCGTGGGCGTCGGCGTCGTAGGCGGCGAAACCCGTCTCACGGTCGATGTCGGCACTCATCGAATCGAAGAAGGGCGTGGTCAGGTCTTCGTCGATGTCGCACTCCCGGGCCGTCCGCGCGAAGGCGTGCAGGATCAGGTCGCTGCTGTATCCGCTGCGCATCGAGCGGTGAGTCGCTTCCACATAGGAGGCGAGAGCTGCCGACTGCGCCGCGCTGTCGAGCCCGGCCTCGGCGGCGACACCGTCGACGATCTCGTCGGCGATGCGCACCATCGCGTAGATGTTGCGCACATGTTGACGATGTCGCCGTCCGAGAAGTCGGGTCGCGAGTCCGAACGACGTCGAGTAGGTGCGGATCACGTCGCTCGTCGCGATCTCCGCCGTGCGGCTGAATCGGCGGAGGGCGGCGTCGTCGGAGGGATCGTGGGGGATGGTGGTCATCGCTCGCGACCATCGACGCGGGAGGCCAGTGCGCGGATCGTCCGTCCGGCGGCCGGTGGGAGTGTGCCCTCGGACTCCGCGTCGCGGAGAACGGTCGATGCGGCCTCGAGGTGCTCGCGGACGAGCCCACGCACGAATGCCTCGGCGCCGCACTCGCGCAGTCGATCGCGAGCTCGGGAGCCGTCCGCGCCGCTGAGATCGGCTCTGCCGAAGTGCTGTTCGATCCCCTCCCAGTGGCTCGTCATGCGGGCATATGAGATGATCGCGGTCTCCTTGCCTTCCCGCAGGTCCGAGAAGGGATCCTTGCCGTGTTCGTCGGGGTCGCCGAACACGGAGAGCAGATCATCCTGCAGCTGATACGCGAGGCCGAGGTGTCGGCCGATCGTGGTGAGTCGCTGCTCGGTCGCCGCCGACGACCCTGCCAGCACGGCTGCGGCGCGCAGCGGAAGCACGAACGAGTACGTCGCCGTCTTGTAGGCGCTCGTCGAGAGGATCGTTCGTAGATCCGGAGTGATCATGCCGTCGCTGAGAGCGACATCGGCATGCTCACCGGCGACGGTCTCGAGGATGGTCTGCTCCAGAAGCGAGAGCAGGCGATCGCGTGCGTGCACGGAGACGTCCACCCGGGCGAACCCCAGCACCGCCGAAGCCAACAGGAGATCGCCGAGGAGGATCGCGCTCGATCGCGCCCAGTGCAGTTTCGGTGCGGCAGGGGCGTCCGGCCGACCCGCGACGAGAGTGCCGATCAGGTTCGGTCCGCGCCGGCGGATGAGATCTCCGTCGATGACATCGTCATGCAGGAGGAAGGCGAAGTGCAGCAGCTCGACCTCGGCCGCGACATCGATCGCGGACTCGCTCGCCTCCGCCGAGAGCGGGTGCGGTGAGAGGGCCTGCGCCAGGTCGACGAGCAGTCGCGGCCGGATGAGTTTGCCGCCGAGTGCGTGCTCGGCCGCCACCGTCCACAGCTCCGTGAACCCGGGGCCGTATTTCTCCGCCGCTGCCGTGTGCGCGGAGAAGCGTCGCCGCAGCGCGGCTTCGATCCGTGTCCCGAGTGCTTCCTCCGTGGCTGTCGCGCTCATTGCTCAGACCTCGCCGACCTGTCGCAGAAGGGGAAGCTGCTCGACGAGCCACGGGCTGAACACGAACGGAGCGTGTGTGACGGCTTCGATCAGGGCGGGCACTGCGACCCACGTCCATTCCGATACCTCGTCGGGATCGGCCGCGGGTTCACCGTCGATCATCGCCACGTGCACCGGGCAGATCTCGTTCTCGACGATTCCACTCGCGTCGATGGCCCGATAACGGTAGTCAGGCAGCACGAGGCGAACACCCGAGAGTCGGATGCCGAGCTCGTCCAGACCACGTCGCCGAACCGCATCCCCCATCTTCTCGTCGGGTCGTGGATGGCCGCAGAAGCTGTTCGTCCAGACACCGGGCCAGGTCCGCTTCGCGAGCGAACGGCGGGTGAGGAGCAGTCGTCCTCGTGCGTCGAAGACGTAGCACGAGAAGGCGAGATGCAGCGGGGTGTCGCTCGTGTGGACCTCACTCTTCGGCAGTGTGCCGATGGCGGTCCCATCTTCGGCCAGGAGGGTCACGTGGTCCATGGCATCTCCCTCTTCCGAGCGTTGGAAATAGCTAACTTGGTGAGTAGTCAACTTAGCATGAAACTGTGTGTGTGTAACATGATCGCATGGACACGGAGCCCGGCACCACCCCGCACACCGGGGCGAGGGCGACGAATCCGCCCATCGATGGTGATACGAGCACTGCCGACCGCGCGCCGGATGGGCTGAGCCACGCGGCGATCTACGACGTCGATGCCAGTGATCCGCGGAGCACGCTGGTCGATCGGACGGGCGTTCCGCCTGAGGAGTTGCGGCAGATCGCCCGGCTCATGGAGTCGCTCGCGGGTCTGCGGGAAGCCGAGCAGACCCTCTCTCAGGCTTCACGCCGGTACATGCGCCTCAATGAGACCGACATGCGTGCGCTGCACTATCTGATCGTGTGTGCGAATCGGAGCCTGGTGGCGACACCCGGGGGTATAGCTCACCACCTCGACGTCTCGACGGCCGCGACGACCAAGCTCCTCGATCGGCTGGAGAAGGGCGGGCACATCACACGCTCACCCCACCCGACCGACCGGAGGGCGCTCCGCATCAGCATCACGCCGGAGACGCGGCTCGCGGCGATGGAGACGGTCGGACGACAGCAGGCGAAGCGTTTCTATGCTGCTGCACGGCTTTCGCCCGCCGAACGGGACGTCGTGATCCGATTCCTCCAGGACATGACGGAAGAGATCACGTTGCGAGACGAAGCCTGGTTACAGCAGCCGTCCGATTGAGAGTTCGGCCCACGAGGGGCCGAACTCAGTGGGCTGCTTTGTACGCATCCAGGATCGGGGCGGGGATGCGTCCTCGCTCGGAGAGCGTGTAGCCGTTCTCGTTGGCCCATGCCCGGATGGCGGCGACCTCGGGATTGCGTGCCGGTCGCTTGCGAGAAGACGAAGAGGAACGTGCGGTGCTGGAGGAGCCGGCGCGTCGGCCCGCAGCGATATACGGCTCGAGAGCCTTTCGCAATTCCTCCGCATGCGCAGCATTCAAGTCGATCTCGTAGGAGGCGCCGTTGACCGAGAAGTGCACGGTCTCGCCTTCTCCGACTTCCAGGACGCTGCCGTCGATATCGTCGACCAACTGGTGCACAATTCGTCTAGCCATGCGTGCGACTTTACCTGCAGAAGCGAAATGCGACAACAATTGAATATTGCACAGTCATAATCCGCTTCGGCGCAGGTCTCAGGGAAGAAGGCCCGCACGGCGCGCTCGGGTGACGGCCGCATGACGCGTGGAAGCGTCGAGTTTCGACATCGCGGTGCCGAGGTATGCCTTGACCGTGCCTTCGCGCAACCCGAGTTGTGCGGCGATCTCCGCGTTGGTCGATCCCAGCGCGGCGCAGGCGAGCACGTCGGTTTCCCGGCGCGAGAGATGGATGGTCGGCACGGGCCCCGTCGTAGCGGGAGCCGCATCCCCGGCCAGCGCCACGAGGCGCCGCTCGACCTCGGCGATCCGTGCGCGTATCGCCGCGTCGTCGACCGAGGCCGCGATGCTGCGCAGCTCGGCGAAGCTCTCCCGGAGCGCCTCGCGCTGCGGGGGAGCCACGGTCTCGCTTCCGAGCTGGCTCGTGTCCAGCCGTCGTTGCACCTCGTCGCGGATCCGCAATTCATCGGCGACGGACTGGGCCACCTGCATGGCGGGAGCCGTGGTGACACCCCCGACCTGTTCCTCGTCCCATGCGCCGGCGTAGAGCACGCCGCGGGACCTGCCGTGGACGACGATCGGGAGGGCAAGGAGCGTACGCAGCCCCTCGCCGAGGACGAAGACGTCGTAGTCGTGGGTGATCTGCTGCGAGGAGCCGTAGTCGCTCGTCATCCGTGGGCGCAGTTCCATCATCGCCCGCCCGCCGAGTCCGCGCTCCGGGCGCACTCGCAACCCGTCCAGGGATCGGGTTCGCGCGCCGACGATACTGGTCACGCTCACGACGCCCTCTTCGATGAGACCGCCGAATGCGACAGGGAATCGCGTTCGCCGCGCGAGCTCGCGCACCGCATGGGCGACGAGCTCCGACTCGGAACCGAGAGGGACTGGGGCGCTCACAATTACCTACTTCCGGGGGTGACGACTGTGTTCCCCGTTTCGTAGCGTCGACTTTATCATCCGCACAGTTCCGCTGCGCGGGGACCGGACATGTGGCAAGGAGGCCCCATGAGTGATCAGACGCACGTCGATTCGAACGGTGAGATCGACTACATCGCCGTCGAGCAGTCTCCACGATTCCAGAGGTTGAAACGGACGCAGAGATCGTTCATCTTTCCGCTCGCCGTGTTCTTCCTGTTGTGGTATTTCGCCTATGTGCTTCTTGCGGCATTCGCGCCCGATTTCATGGGACAACGTGTGTGGGGCGATATCACCATCGGGCTCCTCCTCGGTCTCGGACAGTTCGTCACGACGTTCGGCATAACCATGGCGTACGTGTCGTTCGCGAATCGGAAACTCGACCCGTTGGCGACGGAGATCCGTGAAGAACTCGAGAAGGCGCAGGGGCACGCATGAACGCAATCCGCGCGGCGGTCGAGCCGGTCGCTCTCGATATCAACCCCGTCTTCAACATCTCGATCTTCCTGGCTTTCGTCGCGGTGACACTCTTCATCGTCATCCGCGCGAGCCGCAACAACAAGACCGCTGCCGACTACTACGCCGCCGGCCGTTCTTTCACGGGACCGCAGAACGGATTCGCCATCGCAGGCGACTATCTGTCCGCGGCGTCCTTCCTCGGCATCTGCGGCGCCATCGCGATCAACGGCTACGACGGATTCCTCTATTCGATCGGATTCCTGGTCGCCTGGCTCGTCGCACTGCTGCTGGTGGCGGAGCTGATGCGCAACACCGGGAGGTTCACGATGGCGGACGTGCTGTCGTTCCGCTTGAAGCAGCGCCCGGTGCGAATGGCGGCCGCGATCACGACGCTCGCTGTGTGCTTCTTCTATCTGCTGGCGCAGATGGCCGGTGCCGGTGGGTTGGTATCGCTGCTGCTCGGCATCGACGGACGGCTCGGGCAGTCGATCGTGATCGCCGTGGTCGGCTTGCTGATGATCGTCTACGTCCTGATCGGCGGCATGAAGGGCACCACCTGGGTGCAGATCGTCAAGGCCGTCCTCCTGATCGGCGGCGCCGTCGGCATGACGATCTGGGTGCTCGCGATCAACGGCTTCAGCCTGAACACCCTTCTCGAAGCCGCGGTCGCGAATTCCGACAAGGGCGATGCGATCCTGGCTCCGGGACTGCAGTACGGCGCGAACCCGTGGGACTTCCTGTCCCTCGGCATGGCGCTCGTACTCGGGACCGCCGGCCTGCCGCACGTGCTCATGCGCTTCTACACCGTGCCGACGGCCAAGGAAGCACGCCGCTCGGTCGTCTGGGCGATCTGGCTCATCGGCGGCTTCTACCTGCTGACCCTCGTGCTCGGCTACGGTGCCGGCGCACTGGTCGGTGCGGATGTGATCGCGGCCGCTCCGGGCGGCGTGAACTCGGCGGCGCCGCTGCTCGCGCTCCGGCTCGGCGGCCCGGTGCTGCTGGGCTTCATCTCCGCCGTGGCTTTCGCGACGATCCTCGCGGTGGTCGCTGGTCTGACGATCACGGCCGCGGCATCGTTCGCGCACGACATCTACGCCAATGTCATCCAGAAGGGGCGCAAGGATGCTGCCGGCGAGCCGGTCGCCGCAGATCCGAACGGCGACGTGCGCGTCGCTCGTCGCACTGTGGTCGTGATCGGCATCCTGGCGATCCTCGGCGGCATCGGAGCGCAGGGGCAGAACATCGCCTTCCTCGTCGCTCTCGCTTTCGCCGTCGCCGCTTCCGCCAATCTGCCGACCATTCTCTATTCGCTCTTCTGGCGGCGGTTCACGACCCGGGGCGCGGTGTGGAGCATGTACGGCGGGCTCGGGTCGGCGATCCTGCTCATCGTGCTGTCGCCGGTGTTCTCGGGAACCCCGACATCGATGATCCCTGGGATCGACATCGCCGTGTGGCCACTGAACAATCCGGGGATCGTCTCGATCCCGCTGGGTTTCCTCCTCGGCTGGCTCGGAACGGTGACGAGCTCCCGCAAGGAGTCTCCGCAGCTCGCCGCCGAGATGGAGGTGCGCTCGCTCACGGGGTTCGGCGCGGAGAAGGCGGTCGAGCACTGACCGCGGCCTCCTGAGGATCGAACCCGGGCAAGACGTGGACCCGGCGGCCTACTCGCCGGGTCCACGTCTGCGTCCGCTCGCTCAACCCGCCTCGAGGTCGAGCAGGTATCTCTTGCGCTCAGGGTGCGCGCCGTACTGGCCCACACTTCCGTCCGACCGGACGACGCGATGCACCGGCACGATGATCGAGAACGGCGTGAGCCGACACGCAGTGCCGACCGCGCGGGCCGCGCCGGGGTGTCCGGCACGGACGGCCACCTCTCCGTAGCTCATCGTCTCGCCCCATTCGATCGTGCAGATCGTCTGCAGGGCGCTCAGGTGGAATCCGTCCACCAGCCGCCAGTCGAGCCGGAGGTGCTGGTCGAAACGCACCGGGTCACCGTCGAAGTAGTCGGCCAGAAGATGCGCGAGCTCGTCGGCGGCCCCGGGGTCGGGCTCCGGAACGGCGCCCAGCTGTCGTGTGACGCCCTCGAGGAGCCAGGGAACGAGCGGGTCTTCGGATTCGGAGAGGTCGAATCGCACGATGCCCTCGTCCGAGAACACCGCGAGGGCATCACCGAACGGAGTCGGAGCGAAGTCATAGCGGAAGGTCATGCGACCATCCTGACCGGCATCGCCGTCCGGGGAGCACCGGCCTCCCGGGCGGGGTGGAGAACGTGACGGTCATCGCCACAGGGCAGGAGGAGTGCGGATCAGCTCTCGGAGGCGGATATTCGGCGGAAACCCGCCCGGGATACCCCAGCTCGCCCGGTCTCGCGCCTAGGGTGTCATTGTGTGGCGACGTGAAGACAAGACTGCGGAGAACACAGCGGCAGACGCTGCTGTGGCCATCGGCGATCTGCACGAGCCCACGACCGGCGTTGACATCGCCCATGCCGCTGAGGCTGAGCGCACCCGGCTGAGGGCGGAAGCGGCCGACCTCGGCGGCCCCTCTCCGCTGGTGAGCTTCCGCGACAGCCCGGAATCGGGCATCGACATCTCCAAGGCCCACCCCGGCAGCCTGCCGCAGTTCATCACCGGAAAATCGACCCTACTGTCGAACCTCTTCCGCGACGAGGTGGGTCTGCGCACCGCGCGGCTGGCCGCCGAGCGGATCACCGCGAAGAACACCGAACTGCGCACCGTCCGTGGCATCGAGGCCGTGCACCTGGCCGTCGGAGTCGCCCGGTGGCGCATCGGCGGAGCAGGCTTCGCCGCGCCCGTGCTGCTGCGGCCGCTGGCGATCCGGCGGCATCACTCCGACTTCGAACTCAAGCTCCAGGGCGCGTTCGAAGTCAATCCCGAACTCGTCCGCATCGCCCGTGATCATTTCGGGCTGTCGATCGATGCCGCGTCCCTCGCAGCGCTCGCGTACGACGGTGGGATCTTCAAGCCGCAGCCGGTCATCGACAACCTGCGCGTGATGACCCGCTCGATCGACACCTTCTCCGTAGAGCCGCGGCTCGTGGTGTCGACGTTCGCCGACGTCTCCGGAGCGATGTCCCGCGACGCCGGAAGCCTCGATCACGTGCTCCTCAATGCGCTGGGCGGCCATGTGGGCGACCGCGAGCGTGTGACGGCGCCTCGCGCCACGCCGCACCACACCGGACCCGACGATCGGGCTCCCGCATCGGACAATCTTCTTCTCGACGCAGACGCCGAGCAGGAAGCGGTTCTCGCGCGCATCGCCGCCGGACACTCGCTCACGGTGGCGACGCTCCCCGGCACGGGCGGAACGCAGACGGTGATCAACGCGCTCGGCGAACTCGTCCGCGCCGGCAAGCGCGTGCTCGTGGTCTCGGCGCGTCGTTCGACACTCGACGGCGTTCGTCATCGGCTCGCGGGTATCGGGCTCGACAGCCTCGCGATCTCGCCGGCCAGCGTGCGTCGCGACCTGGTCAGGGCGATCGGCCGCAACGAGAAGGCGACACCACCCAAGGTCAGTGAGGTCGACGACGCGCTGGTGCGCCTCCGGACCGTCCTGCGCGACTACCGCCAGGCTCTCACGGCTCCCATCGCGGGAGTGGATGCCTCGGTGCTCGACGCGACCCGCCAGCTCACCAGGCTCGCGTCGCTGCCGGTGCCGCCGTCCACCACCGCTCGGCTCGGCACTGACGCTCTCCGTCGCCTCGCGGCAGATCGCAGCGAGGCTGCAGAAGCCCTCGCTCAGGCCGCGCGTCTCGGGGAGTTCCGCTTCGGCCCGAATGATTCGCCGTGGTACGGCGTGACCTTCACGAGCACCGAAGCGGCCAGAGCCGCGCACGAGCTCGCCGGTCGACTGCACTCGGACAGCGTCCCCGCTCTTCTCGAGCGCGGCTACGAACTGATCGCCCAGACGCACATGCGACCGTTTGCGACGATCGACGAGCTCGGCGAGTATCTGCGTCTGCTGCAGGGCATCCGCGATTCACTCGATCGCTTCAGCCCCACGGTCTTCGAGCGGCCGTTGGGCGAGCTCATCCAGGCGCACGGCTCGCGTCGCGACGCCCCCGGTCTCTCCGGAGCGAACCGGCGGCGGCTGCGGCGTCTGGCGAAAGAGTATGTCCGTCCGGGCGTCCACGTGACCGAGATGCATGAAGCGCTGCTGCGGATCCAGACTCAGCGCACGCAGTGGCAGCGGTACGTCGAGGCGGGGGTCGCACCGGAGATCCCGCTCGGTCTCGCCGACGTGTACGTGGCCTGGCAGCGGGCCGAGGCGGAGCTCGCCGAACTGGATGCCGCGCTGGGCCGCCGCGAGCCGTTGGCGTCGCTCCCGGTCGCACGACTCGTCCGCACTCTTGCCGGGCTCGCCGCCAAGTCCGACGTGTTCGAGAACCTCGTGGAACGCGCGCAGCTGCGCGATCGCCTCGCGCTCCTCGGGCTCGAGCCGCTGCTCGCGGAACTTTCGGTGCGGCACGTGGCCGAATCGCAGGTGGGGGAGGAGCTCGAGTTCGCCTGGTGGCAGTCGCTCCTCGAGCGCGCGCTGCAGGATAACCGTGCTCTCCTCGGTGCGAACACCGCCGTCGTCGACCGGCTCGAGCGCGACTTCCGGCTGGTGGACGAGGCACACGCCGCGATGGCGGGCCCGCTCCTGGCCTGGCAGCTCGCCAACCAGTGGCGGATCGCGATCGTCGACGAACCGCAGCAGTCGCAGCATCTCCGGCGCGCGCTGACTCAGCCCGCCGCGACCACTGCGCAGGTCGTCAGCGCCGCGCCGACCCTCGTCGACGTGCTCGCGCCCGTCTGGATCTCTTCCCCGTACCTCGTGCCGGAGATCCCGGAATCGGTCGAGTTCGACACCGTCCTTCTCGTCGATGCGGCCGCGATCAATCTGGCTGAGGCTGCACCGGCGATCTGCCGGGCACGCCAGGTCGTCGCGTTCGGCGATCCGGTCACGCAGCGTCCCACACCGTTCCACATCGCCGTGGATCCGGAGGACACCTGGGAGGCGGAGGTGTCGTTCGACGACGTCTCGGTGTTCGAGCGCCTCTCCGAGCTTCTGCCCGTGATGACTCTGACGCGCAGCTACCGTGCCGGTGGCGAGGATCTCGCTGAGCTCATCAACGATGCGTTCTACGGCGGCGAGATCGTCTCCCTGCCGTGGGCGGGTTCCTATCTCGGTCGCGGCAGCCTCACGGTCGACTACGTCGAGGGCGGGACGGGTACTCCTGATCCGGTGTCCGGTGCGGTCGAGAGCCCCGATGCCGAAGTCGCGCGTGTGGTGACGCTCGTGGTCGAGCACGCCGTTCACCGGCCCTCCGAATCCCTCATGGTGGTCACCGCCAGTGCGCGTCACGCCGAGCGCGTGCGTGCCGCTGTCACCTCCGCCTTCGCCGGGCGTTCCGACGTGGCGGACTTCGTCGGCCGTGATACCGCAGAGCCGTTCGCCGTCCTCACCCTCGAGGAATCCGTGGCGGAGAGTCGCGACCGCGTGATCTTCTCGCTCGGGTTCGGACTCACCAAGCACGGCCGTGTCCTGAGCGACTTCGGCGATCTCTCCACACCAGACGGCGAGCGTCTGCTCACGGTCGGGATGACCCGAGCCCGCCGATCGATGGTCCTCGTCTCGTCGATCCGCCCGTCCTCCTTCGACGATGGGCGCCTCGAGCACGGCGCAGCCACGCTCATGTCGATCCTCGGTGGTCTCGCCGCCCGCGGCAGGGATGCGCGGCTCGAGGATCTGGCTGACCCGCTCACTCTCGCCCTGGCCAGGGAACTGCGGCGGCTCGGCGCCTCCGTCGATGTCGACTACCGCGGACTGCTTCCGCTGGTCGCGCAGCACGGCGGCAAGGCGGTCGTGATCGAACCCGACCCGGAATCGCGCGGTGAGTCCCTGCGCGAGACGCTGCGGCTGCGGCCGCACGTCCTCCGTCGCCTCGGCTGGCACTACGTGCGCGTGCACGCGTTCGATCTCTACAGCGATCCGGCGACCGTCGCGACGCGCATCGCCGCCGTGTTGGGCATCTCCGACACCGTGCCGCGCGCCGAGAACGACACCCAGCCCCTCGATATCCGCGACACCCCGAATGACTGACCAGGTCGACCCCGATGCTCCGCGTCAACGTGTGGTGCGGGTCGCTGGATCGCGTCGTGCCCGACTGACTCCGGTGCCCGGAAGTGACCCGGCGCCGGAGACGGGGACCGATCAGCCGACGCCGCCACGTGCCCGGCCGAACGGCGCGAAAGGCCCGAACGACGATCAGCTCATCCAGGACGTGCCGCCGCACTACTGATCGTTCTTCACGAGCCCGAGCCGGAAAGAGAGACGCGCAGTCCCTCCGAAGAGGAATCGCGCGTCTCGTGTCTGAGTGGAGGGCGTCAGGCGCCGCGCTGCGCCTTGAGCAGGTCGCGGATCTCCACCAGCAGCTCGGCCTCGCTCGCTGCGGCCGGCTCCTCCTCGGGCTCTTCGGCCGGCGTGCCTTTGCGTGCCTCGACGTGCGCCTTGAAGGTGTTCATCGGGAGTACGAAGACGAAGTAGACGACGGCCGCGACGGCGAGGAAGCTGATGATCGCCGAGATCAGGTCACCGATCGGGAACGTCACCGTCTCGCCGTAGATGTTCGGAACGGGGATCCCGAACTCCCCTGCGGCATCCGCCTTGAGGAAGAGTGAGATGAAGGGGTTGATGATGCTGTTGACCACCGCGGTCACGATCGCGGTGAACGCCGTGCCGATCACGACGGCCACGGCCAGATCGATCACGTTCCCGCGCAGCAGGAAGTCCTTGAAACCTTTGAGCATGGGAACCCCCAGTAGATCAGGGCCTCACGAAGAGGCCGGAGTCGACGCAGCCGCCGGTTTGGCGCTCGTCGTCGATTCCGTCTTCGATGATGCCGAAGCATCCCCGGAACCGCCGGATTTGGCACGCGAGTCCGTGCGATAGAAACCGGACCCGTTGAAGGTGACGCCGATCGAGCCGTACTGCTTCCGCAGCTGGCCGCCGCACTCGGGGCACACCGTCAGGGCGTCATCCGCGAAGCTCTGCACGGCGTCGAACTTGTGTCCGCACGATGTGCAGGCATAGGCGTAGGTGGGCATGAGGGTCCTTGCAGGTCAGCGTCGCCGAGGCGACAGGGTGAGAGTCTGCGACGGCGTCACGATCCCGTTCACTGGCTGATCGTGCACCTCTCGCGGAAGTTCGTCGAGTACCTCGGAATCATAGATGACCGCGTAGACGGGCGGGCACTGCTCCATGGAGCCGATCGTCTTGTCGAAGTAGCCGCGTCCCCAGCCCATCCGCATCCCGGTGCGATCGACGGCGGCGGCAGGGACGATCATCAGGTCCACGTCGTTGACGGCGATCGGACCGAGGACCTCACCGGTGGGCTCCGGCAGGCCGTGGAGTCCTTCGGAAACCTCGTCGTCGTCGGTGGCCACGGCCCAGTCCAGGAGACCGTCGGCGCGGGTGACCGGCAACAGGACGCGGATGCCGCGGCGCACCGCCCTCGTCACGAAGTCACGGGTGCCCGGCTCGGTGGTGGTCGACAGGAAGCACGAGATCGACTGTGCGCCGAGCTCGTCGACCAGGGCGTCGAGGCGCTCGCCGATCGCCGTGGCCGCGGCCTCGCGTTGCGGATCGGAGAGGAGCTGGCGTCTTTCGCGCAGTTCGGCGCGGAGAGCGCGCTTGGCGTGTTCGACGTCATTCGACATGGCTCCGAGTCTACGGCGACGCTCACCGCTAGGCTGGGAGGATGGCTGACCACAAGATCAAAGCCGTCATTCCCGCGGCAGGACTGGGGACTCGATTCCTTCCCGCGACGAAGGCGATGCCGAAAGAGATGCTGCCCGTCGTCGACAAGCCGGCGATCCAGTACGTCGTCGAAGAGGCTGCGGACGCCGGGATCGACGACATCCTCGTCATCATCGGCCGCAACAAGAACGCGATCTCCAACCACTTCGACTCGGTGCCCGAGCTCGAGGTGAGGCTCATGGAGAAGGGCGACACGGGGCGACTCGAGCGAGTGATGAAGTCGAGCGACCTCGCCGACATCCACTTCGTCCGGCAGGGCGAGCCGAAGGGTCTCGGACACGCGGTCCTGCGTGCACGTACCCACGTCGGCGACAGTTCGTTCGCGGTGCTGCTCGGCGACGATCTCATCGACGAGCGCGATCCGCTCCTCACCGACATGATCGCCGAGCACGAGCGCTCCGGCGCCGCGGTGATCGCGCTGATGGAGGTCGACCCGGCCAACATCCACATGTATGGCGCCGCGGCGGTCGAGCCGATCGAGGGCCAAGCTGCCGTCCGGGTCACCGGTCTCGTCGAGAAGCCTGCGCAGGAAGACGCTCCGTCCAACCTCGCCATCATCGGTCGATACGTTCTTCCCGCGTCGGTTTTCGAGATCCTCGAGCGCACCGAGCCGGGCAAGGGCGGCGAGATCCAGCTCACGGATGCGCTGCAGGAACTCGCGACCGATCCCGACGGACCCGGCGTCGTCGGTGTCATCTTCGGAGGACGCCGTTACGATACGGGCGACCGCGTCGACTACATCAAGGCCATCGTTCAGCTCGCCTCGGATCGGGAGGACCTCGGCCCCGAGCTGCGGCCCTGGCTCAAGGAGTTCGCGGAACGCCTCTAGGCGATCCTGCGGAGGTCGGTGCGGCATGGAACTGGCGACGGGAATGCGACACGGACCGATCGAGCTGCGACTCGTGCGGGCGAAGGATGCCCGCCCGCTGCAGCATGAGCTGCTCGCGAACCGATCGTGGCTCCAGCCCTGGGAAGCGACCGTCCCGTACGGCTCCGTCTCGTTCGACATGAGGCTCAGCATCCGTCGTCTGCTTCAGCAGTACCGTGACGGATCGGGCTATCCGTTCGTCATGGAGTACGACGGCGAGGTCGCCGGGCAGCTCAATGTGTGGGGCGTCTCGCGCGGCTCCCTCTGCTCGGCGACCATCGGGTACTGGGTGAGCGAGCGTTTCGCGGGCCGGGGCATCACCCCCACCGCAGTGGCGCTGGCCACCGATGCCTGCTTCACGGAGTACGGGCTGCACCGGATGGAGATCTGCATCCGACCGGAGAACGCTGCGAGCCTTCGAATCGTTCAGAAGCTCGGATTCCGCTACGAGGGTCTGCGCCGCCGCTACATCCATATCGACGGCGACTGGCGTGATCACTACGCGTTCGCGCTGACCCGCGAAGACGTCCCTCAGGGTGTGCTCGCACGCTGGCTCAGCGGTCAGGTGCCGCCTGACGCCGCGACGGTACCGCCGTCCGACCGAATCGCCCTCTGAGCCGGTGCTCGCCGGGCGATCCTGACGGACTCGCCGCGACACGCGCCCTTCTGTACGGCTCTGTCACCGCTGAACCCGTACCGTTGTCGATATGGACGGGCCGGTGCTGAGCGGGGGAGTGATCGTGCTCGTCGCCGTGCTCCTCTGGATGCTCTACCTGCTCCCTTCGTGGAGAGGCCGCTTCCAATACAACGCCGCGGAACGCAACGCCGTTCGACTGAACCAGGCGCTCCGCATCCTCGCCGAGACGAGTGAGACTCCGGCCGAGGTGCACGTCGAGCTGAACGCCCGTACGGCGCTGGCACAGCAGAAGCTCGCCAAGCGGGTGCAGTCGGAACGCGAGGCCGCCGAGCTCGAGTCTCTTCGCGAGGAACTCGCAGCGACCAGGGCCGACCCGGTGATCCGTCGAGCTCGCGCCCGCCGCCGGGTGCGCATGGTCGCGACGATCTCCCTCCTGCTCGGTCTCGCCGTGGTCGCATTCGGCATCTGGCAGCTCGTGGCCGTCGGGACCTCGGTGCTGCTGTGGCTCGGCGGGTCGATGATCCTGCCCGCCGGCATCGCGCTCCAGAGGATGGCGGCGGTCGCGAACCGCGCGGCGCGCGCCACGCATGAGGTGGCGCCACCCGTCAAGGAACGTGTCGCACCCGTGCTGCACGACCAGGGCCCGGCGACGTGGACACCGCGTCCGCTCCCAGAGCCGCTGGCGTCCGTGTCGGGATCGCGTGCGCAGGCTGCGCAGGCCCAGATCGAGGCGCAGGAGCAACGCCGCAAGGCAGCCAGAGTCGCCGCGCTGCGTGAGCGCGCCGAGCAGATGGCGCCGGCAGCACCGGTGCAGCTTCCTGCCGCGTCGTCGCCCTACGCGAAGATGGGCTTCGTCGACGATGCGGAGATCGAGGCGCACGTGCGGGAGTTGCTCTCGCGTCGCGCCGCGGGGTGATCGTGGCAGACGCGAGCAACGCTTTCGTCGTGATAGCGTAGACCTCGTTCACGGGCCTATGGCGCAGTTGGTAGCGCGCCTCGTTCGCATCGAGGAGGTCAGGGGTTCGAATCCCCTTAGGTCCACAGAACACGAAAGCCCTCGGTGAGAACCGGGGGCTTTCTTCTTTCCTCCGGCGCTCTTTGCCTTTCCCCGGCCTCTTCACTTCATGTGCTTGCTCGAGTCGACGGTCGGACCGCGACGGGGGAGAGTGCGCGGCAACGCCGGTCCCTCTCTCTGCCGAATGCACCCGCGCCGTGACGTCGCGCCCGTACGGGCGATCGAGGGTGTGCTCTCGCCGTCCATCGAGGACGGCTCCGTGACGCGGGTTCTCGGGCGACACGCCCGGCGGTCAGCCCTGATTTGCCCGATCCCCGGGATCCGCGTAACTTATTACTTGTTCGCCCCAAACGGTTGAGCGGAGGTCCTCGGACCGGCTCCCGTCAAGCATCGAACACCTCCCGAATCTGAAACACTCACTGAGTGAAGAGGATGAAGGTGCTGGTCCGTTCCCACGGTCAGGCCGAAGAAACTCGGACTTGACAACGGAAACGAGATCGGTAAGATAGAGAAGTTGCCCTGCGGGCCTGGCTGTGATGGCTGGGTCGTGGGAGCATCCGATCCTTGAGAACTCAA
>NZ_PCPG01000006.1 GCF_002979655.1 Microbacterium sp. MYb45 | reverse complement strand
CCGCCCCGCCCCCGCAGCATCCGTGCGCACCACCCGCTGCAACAACTCGTTCACCGTGCGGCAGCCATAGCGCCCGCAGAACGCCGGCTCCCCCGACCCCGCCGGCCGTTCATCGACCGACGCGACCGCCTCCACGACCACCGCCCCCACGCGCCGCTGCACCTCACCCGCGACCCGCAACAGCCCCATCTTCTCGTCGTCACCGAGCCGGGCGATCACGTCAGAGCGCAGCACCGCATCCAGGTCAGCGACGACCTGGCCGAGCAGTTCCGCGGGGTTGTTCATACCCCCAGTCAACCCGGGACCACCGACATTCGAACCTCGATAACCCCAGTTCAGAGCAATATTCCGAAACACGCGAAACACCGACACGCCCTCCACAGAAACACCGACTCAACACTTGTCCACACTGGCTAGAGCACGCCCCACTGCGACACACGCGGACGCCCCCACCAGGGCAGAGTGTGAGTATCCGCGCCGACACCGCACACACCGATGTCGCCGGAGACAGACCATCCGTCGTCGACATGACGTCGAGCATCCGCTCTTCGATTTGACGCTCACAGGTTCGCCAACTAAATTACAGATCGGTAACGGTGGCATCCGGGGGGATCGACCGCCGCGTACATCTGCCCTCCGGAAGGACTCCGTCACGAACTCCCTGCCACCCGAGCGCGCTCACGACGCCCCGGAAGCCCCCGAAGAAGCACCAGTCGCACCCCGCCCGCTGCTGCGGCGCGATCGGCGGAACTCCGCCCCCACGACTCCTGAAGCTCCCCGCGCGGCGGACGCGCCCTCGAACGCACAGCCTCCCCGCACGGCGGACACGCCCTCGGACGCACAGCCTCCCCGCACGGCCGACGCCTCCACCGCGGAGCGGTCTCCCGTCGACGCGAGCACCGCGACCGCGACGCAGTCTCCCGTCGACGCGAGCACCGCGACCGCGACCGCCACCGAGACGCAGTCTCCCGTCGACGCGAGCACCGCCACAGACGCGCAGTCTCCCGTCGATGCGAGCACCGCCACCACGGACACCCCACGCCCGTCGCACCCGAAGGCCACCGGCACGCCCGGCCGCCCCCGGAGCCCGCGAGGGCGTCTCGCGCGAAAGCCCGCCTCGTCTCCGGTCCGTCCCCGCCGCGCGAAGCGTCCGTGGGCGAAGGCCAAGGCGCTCGGCGCCACATTCGCGATCGGCGTGATGGTCACCGGCGCCGCACTGCCCGCACTCGCCACCGGGAGCGAAGGAGTCGTCGCCGGCGCCACCACCAGCCTCACCACTGCGGCCGCTGCCGATGCCGCGCAGTCCTACACATCCACGTCCGCGTCCGCGTCCTCGTCCTCGGACGAGATCCGCGCGGAGATCGCTCCGCGCGGGACCTTCTCGGCGACGACGCCCGAGGAGATCGAGGAGACACGCTCCCGTGCCGTCGCGGCGGCACTCGCTGCCGGCATGCCGCTCGGAAGCGCCGTCGACATCCCCATCGCCGATCGCATCATCATGCCGATGGCAGACGGGACCTACTCGTTCACCGATGGCTTCGGTGCGTCACGGCCGGGCCGGTCTCACCTCGGCCAGGACTTCGCCGCGGGTGTGGGCACCCCTATCAACGCCGCGATGAAGGGCTGCGTCTCCCGCTCCACCGAGAGCTACCAGGGCTACGGCGTGACGATTCAGATCGAGAGCATCGTCGACGGACAGGCCGTGAGCACCGTCTACTCGCACCTGAACTACGGAACCCGTGCGGTCGAGGTCGGCGACTGTGTCGACGAAGGCCAGTACATCGGCGACGTCGGATCGACCGGCTACGTGTTCGGCTCCTGCCTGCACTTCGAGGTCCACATCAACACCGTCGCCATCGACCCCATGCCCTGGCTCCAGACGCACGTGAGCTGACCCTCACACTCGAACCGTCGGCGCGTTGCGCGGGCTCCGCGGCCGCTGCCACTCAGTCGAGCGCGCTCATCACGTGCTTGATGCGGGTGTAGTCATCGAAGCCGTACTGCGAGAGGTCCTTGCCGTATCCGGAGTGCTTGAACCCGCCGTGGGGCATGTCCGACACGAACGGGATGTGCGTGTTGATCCACACGCAGCCGAAGTCGAGGTCGCGGGAGAACCGCATCGCCCTGGCATGATCCGTCGTCCATACCGACGCGGCGAGCGCATAGGGCACGTCGTTCGCCATCTCCAGCGCCTCGTCGTCGTCGGAGAACGCCTGCACGGTCAGCACCGGACCGAAGATCTCGCCCTGCACGACCTCGTCGTCCTGCCGCACGCCCGACACGATCGTGGCCTCCCAGAAGTAGCCCCGGTCTCCCTGGCGGCGTCCGCCGGTCTCGACGGTCGCATGCGCCGGCAGGCGGTCGATGAAGCCCTGCACCTGAGCGAGCTGCGCCGCGCTGCTCAGCGGGCCGTACAGCACCCCCTCCTCATGCGGTCCGCCGGTGCGCGCGTGCGTCTTCGCCCTGGCCACGAGCGCCGCGACGAGCTCGTCGTGCTGCGACTCGTGCACCAGCACCCGAGTGGCCGCCGTGCAGTCCTGGCCGCCGTTGAAGAAGGCCCCGGTGATGATCCCGTCGACCGCCTTCTCGAGCACGGCATCCGCGAACACGATCGCCGGCGCCTTGCCGCCGAGTTCCAGGTGCACGCGCTTCACGTCGTTCGCCGCCGAGCGCGCCACCGCCATGCCCGCACGCACCGAACCGGTGATCGCGACCATCTGCGGGGTCGGATGCTCGACCAGCGCCACACCCGTGTCGCGATCGCCCAGCACGACGTTCAGAGTGCCGGCCGGGGTATGCAGCGCGACGATCTCGGCGAGCAGAAGCGTGGTCAACGGCGTCGACTCCGCGGGCTTGAGCACGACCGTGTTCCCGGCGGCGAGCGCAGGCGCGATCTTCCAGACGGCCATGTTCAGCGGATAGTTCCACGGCGTCACCTGACCGATCACGCCGATCGGCTCCCGACGCACGAACGACGTGTGCCCGGCGAGGTACTCCCCCGCCGCCCGACCTTCGAGACTGCGGGCGGCACCGGCGAAGAAACGCAGCTGATCGACCGACTGCATGATCTCGTCGGCGACGAGGCTGGCGCGCGGCTTGCCGGTGTCCTGCGATTCCAGGTCGGCGAACTCCTCGGCCCGCGACTCCATCTCATCGGCGATGCGGAACAGCGCCAGCTGCCGATCGGCGGGCGTCGTGTCACGCCAGAGCGGGAAGGCCGCGGATGCCGCGGCATAGGCAGCGTCGACGTCGGCACCGTCGGAGAGCGGCAGTTCGCCGTACGCGGCTTCGGTGACAGGATCGAGGAGCGGCATCCGTTCCGCCCCACTCGCGGGCACGTAGCGACCGCCGATGAAGTTCTGCAACGGCGCGGAGTTCTTCAGAAGGCTGCGGGACATGCCGTCATGGTAGCGCGCGACCTGCGGAATCGGAAGATATCGGCCGCGCGCAGCGACTGAATCAGTTGCAGGATCGAGCCATGACTGTCAATATCGACAGATGAGCCCCAAGCCTGCCCAGCCTGCACTGGACGACATCTCGAAGCGCATCGTCGAACTCCTGCAGGAGGACGGACGCCGCCCCTACGCCGAGATCGCGCGCGAGGTCGGGCTCAGCGAGGCGGCTGCTCGCCAGCGTGTGCAGCGGATGACCGAGGCCGGCATCATCCAGATCGTCGCGGTCACCGATCCGATGCAGCTGGGCTTCCACCGCATGTCGATGATCGGCATCCGCGTCTCCGGCGACCCCCGCGCGATCGCCGAAGAGCTCACCACGATCCCCGAGCTGGCCTACGTCGTCGTCACTCTCGGGACGTTCGACATCCTCGTCGAGGCCGTATGCGAGGACGACGAGCACCTGATCACCCTCATCGCCACCCGCATCCGCACCATCCCGGGCATCGTCCACACCGAGAGTCTGCTCTACGCGGGCCTCTACAAAGACCTCTACAACTGGGGAACGCGCTGAGGCGCACCCCCGACGCATCGGAGTGATCATGGGAACCACCGTCTTCGAACGCCGTCGGCCGCCGCAGCGGGTCGTCGACGACTCCCTGCGCGACACCGCGCTCCGCGTGTTCTGGCTCGATGATGTCGATCGACCGACTCATCCGCGCCTGAACGGCACGGTCCGCGCCGACCTCGCGATCGTCGGCGGCGGCTACGCCGGACTGTGGACGGCCGTGCGCGCCAAAGAGCGCGACCCCGAGCGCCGCGTCGTCCTCCTGGAGGCGTCGCGGATCGCGTGGGCGGCATCCGGTCGCAACGGCGGCTTCTGCGAGTCGAGCCTCACCCACGGTCACGAGAACGGGGTCACCCGCTGGCCCGAGGAGATCGACCGGCTCGAGGAGCTGGGCCACGAGAACCTCGACGGCATCGAGCAGACCGTCGCACGCTACGGCATGGACGCGGAGTTCGAGCGCACCGGTCAGCTGGCCGTCGCAGTCGAGCCGCACCAGGTCGAGTGGCTCCGGGACGAACCGGGCTTCCTCGACCGCGAAGCCGTGCAGGCGGAGGTGCACTCCGAGACGTTCCTCGCCGGAGCCTGGGACCGCGAGGGCTCTGCCCTGGTGCACCCGGCCAAACTGGGCGTCGAGCTGGCACGCGTCGCCGCAGACCTCGGCGTCGAGATCTACGAGCACAGCATCGTGCGCGCCATCGAAGGCGACGCCTCGGGTCCGATCACGCTGGTCACGCCGAACGGTCGGGTCGTGGCGGATGCCGTGGCCCTCGCCACCAACGTGTTCCCCTCGCTCCTCAAGCGCAACCGCCTGATGACCGTGCCGGTCTACGACTACGTGCTGATGACCGAGCCGCTCTCCGCCGAACAGCTCGCGTCGATCGGCTGGTCGAACCGCCAGGGCCTCGCCGACAGCGCGAACCAGTTCCACTACTACCGACTCACCGCCGACGACCGCATCCTGTTCGGCGGCTACGACGCGGTCTACCACTACGGCGGCAAGGTGCGCCCGGAGTACGAGGACCGCATCGAGAGCCACCGCAAGCTCGCCTCGCACTTCTTCACGACCTTCCCGCAGTTGGAGGGCCTGCGCTTCACCCACCGCTGGGCCGGGGCGATCGACTCGTCGAGCCGTTTCTGCGCGTTCTTCGGCACCGCCCGCAAGGGCCGCGTCACCTACGCGACCGGCTTCACCGGACTGGGTGTGGGGGCTGCCCGCTTCGCCGCCGACGTCATGCTCGACACGCTGTCGGGGGATTCGACCGAACGCACCGAGCTGCGGATGGTGCGCGAGAAGCCGATCCCGTTCCCGCCGGAGCCCGCCGCGTCGATCGGCGTGAACCTGGTGCGCGCGGCCATGGACCGGGCGGACCACAACGAGGGCAAGCGCAACCTGTTCCTCAAGACGCTCGACGCCGTCGGCATGGGCTTCGACTCGTGAACGCTCTCGCGGCGGGGACGGGGATGGATGCTCGTGGTCTCGCGCTCGCGCACGAGCCGTTGCCCGCGGGCGAGGTGCTCGCCGGCGCCCCGACGACCGCCGTACACGAGCTGGCGAGTCTCGGCGGGGTCGAGATCGGCGTGTGGGAGATGACACCCGGCACTGCGACCGACACCGAGGCCGACGAGGTGTTCGTCGTGCTGAGCGGCCGCGCCACGATCTCGTTCGGCTCGTCGGGGCTGCCCGACCTCGAGATCGGCCCCGGCTCGGTCGTGCGTCTCGCCGAGGGCATGCGCACGACCTGGACCGTGACCGAGACGCTCCGCAAGGTGTACGTGGCCTGACGGCAGGTCGGCTCAGACCGTCAGGACGACTCTCCCAGCAGCGGACGCACGGAGGCATAGGCATCGCGGACGTCGCGCGTCGGCACGTCGTAGACCCGGACGATGCCCGCACCCCCCTCGTGCCGCGGCCACCCGGGATCCCCGCCCGTGACGAACGCGACCGCCGCGCCGTGCACCTCATCGGCCAGCTGCTGCGGCGGGTTCGGGCCGGCGAGCGGCTCGATCGCGGGCCCGTCCAGGCAGTCGAAGAAGAACGGCACATCGAGGCAGTGCTCCGCGAAACCGAAGCGCCCCGACGGCCACGAGAACCGGTACACCCAGGTCGGCGCGGCTCCGCGGTCGGCGACGACCTTCAGCAGCGCCGAGCGGAACATCCGGTCGGTCAGCAGTCGCCCGGCGACACGGGCATTGCCGAGTCCCGTGACGTCGGCGTTGGCGGCGAGGTACGCACGGCGCGCGGCCTTCGGCAGCCCGAGCTTTCCCAGCAGGAGCGACCGGGGCACCCAGCGCAGCTTCTTCGCCGCGTCCGAGAACACCATCGTGAACTCGTCGTCGGTCGCCCCGAGCACGAGCGGCTTGTCGGCGCCGACACCCGCGGCGAGCGCCTCGCGCGTCGACCGTGGCAGCAGATCGCCGTCGATGCGCGGTCCGAGCGGCAGCCCCTCCTCCATCATGGTGCCGACCGACGACGGCCCGAGCTGGGTCGCCTTCTTCTGCAGCTCGAGGATGCGCTCCTCGGACAGCGACGAGAAGCCGGCGACGGTCGGCTCGACCCCGCCGGCGGTGGCGAGCGCGCGACCGAACGTCTCGGCACGGGTGGCGGCGACATCGGCGAGCGCGCCGGAGATCGAGTAGACACCGTGGAACAGGTGCTGCGCCTTCTCCATGCCGAGCAGGGTCAGCACGGCACCGCCGCCCGCGGACTGGCCGGCGATCGTCACGCGCGACGGGTCGCCGCCGAACGCGGCGATGTTCTGCTGCACCCACTCCAGCGCGAGCAGCCAGTCGCGCACACCACGGTTCGAGGGAGCATCCTCGATCCAGCCGAAGCCGTCGAAGCCGAGGCGGTACGAGATCGACACGGTCACGACATCGTCGCGGTTGAAGTTGCGGCCGTCGTACCAGACGCTCGCGGGCGAGCCGGCGAAGTACCCGCCGCCGTGGATCCAGACGAGCACCGGGAGCCCGGTTCCCTGCCCGGCGCGGGCCGGGCTCGGCGTGAACACGTTGACGTTGAGTGTCGACTCGCCCTCGACGCTCGGCTCGGGGATGAGCGTGACGCCGGGATCGCCGCGCTGCGCGGTGGCGGCGAACTCGAGCGCGTCGCGCACGCCCTCCCACGGCGCCTTCGGCACGGGCGCCTGGAAGCGCAGCTCACCGACCGGGGCCTCCGCGAACGGGATGCCCAGGAACGCCGCCGACCGCGGATTGCCTCGACCACCGGTGGTCGGACGCCAGCGGCCGCGCACGCGTCCTGCGGTGGTCGTCACCTCGACGAGGTCGGCGGTCGTCTCGAAGTCGGTATCCGTCATCACAGCATTCTCCCGTCTGTGGACGGCGAGCGGCGACACCGCGAACGCCCTCAGCCGGGCGTGATCACCTCGGCGTGCGGCATCCGCGTCTTCATGATCCCGATCGCCTCGGGGTTGTCATCGACCAGCACGGCATCGCGACCGAGCGCCGAGGCCACGGCCCCGGTCGTGCCGCTGCCGGCGAAGAGGTCGAGCACCCGGTCGCCGGGTCGACTCGACGCGGTCACGATGCGGCGCAGGATCCCCTCCGGCTTCTGCGTGGGATAACCGGTCTTCTCGCGCCCGGTCGTCGGCACGATCGTGTGCCACCACACATCGGTCGGCAGCTTGCCGCGCGCAGCCTTCTCGGCCGTGACCAGTCCGGGTGCCATGTAGGGCTCGCGGTCGACCTCGTCGGAGTTGAACACGTACTCCCGCGGGTTCTTCACGTACACCAGGATCGTGTCGTGCTTCGTGGGCCAGCGGCTGCGCGACTTCGCGCCGTAGTCGTACGCCCAGATGAGTTCGTTGAGGAAGCAGTCCCGCCCGAACACGGCGTCGAGCATCACCTTCGCGTAGTGCGCCTCACGGTAGTCGAGGTGCAGATACAGCGTGCCGTCGTCGGCGAGCAGCCGCCACGCCTCCTCGAGCCGCGGCATCAGGAAGGAGCCGTAGTCGTCGAAGCGGTCGTCGTACGCGCGCAGCATCCCGCGCACCCGCTCGTACGCATGGCCGTGGAACCCGTTCCGCACCTCGGTCGCGGGCGCGGTCTCAGGCTCGGGCTCGGTCGCCGGCGGTTCAGAACTCAGGAAGACCGGTGCCGCCTCGCTCGATTCGACGGGCTCCGCGCCCGAATCTGCGGATTCTTCCTGAGTCGTGAACGTCCGCCGCGCGGTAACCACCTGCCGGCCCTGCGTCCGGCCGGTGTTGAACGGCGGGTCGAGGTACACGAGCGTGAAGGAACCCGTGGGCAGGGTCGCCGCGACGGCGAGGTTGTCGCCCTCGATGACGGTGACCGCGCCCGCGGTCACGGCACCCGATGCAGCCACGCCTCGGTGGCGAACTTCGACTCGACGAGAGCCTCCGCGTCGGCGTACTCGTCCGCCGCGATCGACCCCGTCTCTGCGTCGGTCAGCGAGCGGAAGGTGTCCTTGAACCGCTCGATGATCTCAGCGCGCTCGAGTCCGGTCTGGCTGCGCAGCGGATCGACGCGCTTGGCGGCCGAGGTGGTGCCCTTGTCGCTGAGCTTCTCGCGGCCGATGCGCAGCACCTCGGTCATGACCTGGCCGTCGATGTCGTACGACAGGGTCGCGTGGTGCAGCACTCCCCCGTTGGCGAGGCGCTTCTGCGCGGCACCGCCGATCTTGCCGGTCGGGCTCGCGATGTCGTTGAGCGGCTGATAGACCGCGTCGATGCCGAGCGACCGCAGCGCCTGCAGCACCCAGTCGTCGAGGAAGGCGTACGAGTCGGCGAAGGTCATGCCGGCGACGAGCGATGCCGGCACATACAGCGAGTACGTGATGATCTGCCCCGCGGCCATGAGCATCGCCCCGCCGCCGGAGATGCGGCGGACCACATCGAACCCGTGCCGTGCGGCGCCTTCGGGGTCGACCTCGTTGCGGTACGACTGGAATGACCCGATCACGACGGCCGACTCGTCCCACTCCCAGATGCGCAGGGTGGGACGACGGCGCCCCTCGCCGACGCGGGCGGTGAGCACCTCGTCGAGGGCGAGGTTCATGCGCGGCGAGACCGCCTTGTCGTGCACGATCTCCCAGTCGAAGTCGCGCCACCCCGGGGCCGTCACGAGCGCACGGCGCACCGCGGTGCCGACGGCTTCGGGCGAGAAGCCGAGCAGCTGAGCGCCATCCGGAAGGGCACTGCGGACGGCCGCGGCGATCGCCGTCGAATCCGTCTCTGCGGGCAGCCCGTTGACCGCGGCGTTGATGTCGTCGAGCGCCGAGTCCGGCTCGAGGAAGAAGTCGCCGGCGAGGCGGAAGCGGGCGATCCGGTCGTCCTCGATCTCGAGGTCGACGACGACGAGCTTTCCACCTGGGACCTTGTATTCACCGTGCACGGTTCCAGCTTAAGGCGCGAGAGCCCCGATCCGGCGGGTCAGCCGTGACGGAGCACCACCGTGACGGATCAGCCCCCGAGCACCACCACGCGCTCCCCGGCACGGATCGGTGTCGAGTACCGGTTGCCGGCGGGCGGCAGCGGGCAGACGTACTGGTCCGAGAACGCGCACGGCGGCAGATAGGCGCGGTTGAAGTCGATCACGGCCGTGCCGTCGGCGGCGGGCTCGTCGACCGGCAGGAACCGGAAGCGGTACGTCTCCAGACCGTTGGTACCGTCGGCGAAGACCGCGCTCAACGCCCCCTGTCCGTTCCTGGTGACGGTCAGCGTCTGGGCTGCCCCCGCCAGCTCGAACCGCAACCGCCCGGCGACCGGCGTCTCCCGGGCCTCACCGTCGACCGATGTGATCAGGATCTGCTCATCCGGCGTCTCCTCGAACACCGCCGGGAGTCGCCAACGCTCGTCGGGCGCGTAGGCGTCGATCGCGGTGAACCACTCGCGCTGCGGCCGTGCCGGATTCAGCACCCGCAGCGCGAGGGCACCGTGGCGATCGAACACCCGCAGCTCACGCCTGCCGAGGCGGACACTCTCCGTGCCACGCAGGACCACGGTCGACCCCGCCTGACCGAGCTCGCTCCCCCGGATGCCGCCGTCGCCGGTCAGCGCCCAGAGCCCGGGGATGCCGTCGACCGCTGCCGCCTCCGTGATGAGCCAGTTCGTCGACTCGAGCGCCGACGGACCGTACTCCGACCCTGCGTAGCGCTCGCGCGACGCGTGCCAGTCCTGCCAGTCCTTCACGAAGCTCATCGGTGCGGTCCCTCCCGTGCGAGGGCAGCCCACAACGGCGCGCTCCTCGCTCCTGCGCGGAATACTGACCCGAATCTACGGTCGTCTCCGAGCCCGGAGAACGGGTCTGTCACACGCCTTCACCGGGCGTAACGTCGCGTCACACCGCTCGGAAGCGGGAATGCGAGGCGCGTTGCTCAGCGCGCGGGGATGTGCGCGTCGAGCCAGGCGAGCACGTCGGCGCGCACCTCTTCCTGCTGCAGCTCGGCGAAGATCTCGTGGCGCGCATCCGGGTACACGAGGGTCGTGATGTCGGTGAGCCCGGACCGGCTGCGGTACTCGTCGGCGAGCTTGTGCACGCTGCGGGGTCCGCCCACCGGGTCATCGCGACCGACGAGGAGCAGCATCGGGATGTCGCGGCCCAGGTCCTTGGCCGGACGCCCGTAGAGCCGCGCGGCCTCGATCGGACCGAAGAGCTTGAGCAGCGGGACGTCGGTCGTGAGCGGATCGTCGGCGAACGCGGCCCACACGGCGGGATCGCGGCTGAGCCATTCGAGCCCCGTGGCGCCTTCGTCCTTCGCCCACCGCGCGTTCAGGGGTGCCGCGTTGAGGAACCCGGGGGTGCGCAGCGCGGAGCCCGAGAGGATCACGGCATCCCACGCCTCCGGGTGGTGGTTCACGAGCATCTGCGCCAGGAACGAACCCCACGAGTGGCCGAGCAGCACGAGCGGCAGGTCGGGGTTCTCGTCGCGGATGATTCCGGTCAGCTGCCAGACGGCATCCTCGGCCGCGCGGAGTCCGCCGACGCCGAGTCGCCCCAGCTTCTCGGGTCCGCCGTGCTGACGGATGCCGGTGCGGCCATGGCCCCGGTGGTCGTCGGCGTAGACGTGGAAGCCGGCCTCGGTGAGGGCGCCGATCAGAGCGCCGTATCGTCCGGCATGCTCGCCGACGCCGTGCAGGAGCTGCACGACTCCGCGCGGAGTCCCCGCAGCCGGATGCACGTCATAGACGATGGCCACGCCATGGGCGTCGGTGAACTCGCGCGTATCCGTCACGCTGCGAGCCTAGCGACCGCGGGCCGAGAGCGCCTACCGCGCGACGGCATCCCGGATCGCGAAGGCGATGTCGCGGTCGGTGACCTCGTAGCCGCCGACGCCGTCGGAGGCCGAGCCCATCCGCACGCCGCCCTCCTCGATCACCGAGCGCTTGGCGGAGAAGTGGATCGCGTCCACCCCCGCCGCGGCGAGCACCGGGGCACTCGCGACGTCGACGCCGCTGCCGGCCATGATCTCGATCTCGCCTTCGGCCGCGGCGACGAGTGCGCGCAGGGTGTCGATGCCGTCGATCGCGGCGGATGCCCCACCCGAGGTCAGCACGCGGCGCAGACCGAGCTCGCGGGCGCTGCGCAGCGTCGCCACGGGGTCGGCCGTCACGTCGATGGCGCGATGCAGGGTGACGGGCGCTCCGCCCGCGGCATCGCGGAGCCGGGCCATGGCGAACAGGTCGAGGTGCCCCGCCGCGTCGAGCGCGCCGATGACGACGCCGGTCGCACCCGCAGCGATCGCGCGGCGCACGTCGCGCTCGGTGATCGCCAGCTCGTCGTCGGTGTAGTGGAAGCCGCCCCCGCGCGGCCGGACGAGCACGTGCACCTCGGGGCCATCTGCTCCGGCCGCCTCGACCGCCAACTCGAGCGTCGCGGGAGACGGGGTCAGTCCGCCGAGGGCGAGGGCCGTGGCGAGCTCGACGCGGTCGGCGCCGATCTCGGCGGCGATGCGCACTCCGGCGGGGTCCTGCACGGCGATTTCCAAGGCGAGTGTTCGGGTCACTCCTCCATTGTGCCCGGCACCGAGACAGTGTCAGAAAAATTAGATAGGCTATCTAAGTAATGTCTGCGTCCGATGAATCCCTCGCCCTCACCGCCACAGACCTGCGCATGGCCACGTTCCGCCTGGCCCGTCGCCTCCGCTGCGCCCGCGCGGCCGACTCGATGAGCGATGCACAGCTGGCGGTACTCGCCGACCTGCGCATGAACGGCCGCCGCACGATCTCGACCCTCGCCGTGCGCGAGCGCGTGACCGCACCATCGATGACCAGCACCATCAACGGACTCGAGGAGCAGGGCTTCGTCGTCCGCACTCCCGACGAGGAAGATCGCCGCCGCGTGCAGGTCGACATCACCGACGCCGGCATCGAGCTCGTCGTCGAGACGATCCGCCGCCGCGACGAGCTGCTGGCCGACATGCTGCGCGAGGTCGAATACACCGAGGCCGAGCTCACGACGCTCCGAGAAGCGAGCGCCCTGATGCGACGGGTGGTGGAGCGATGAGCGCGATGTTCCGTTCCTTCGCGAACATCAACTACCGGATCTGGTTCGCCGGCGCCCTCGTCTCGAACGTCGGCGGCTGGATGCAGGCCACTGCCCAGGACTGGGTCGTGCTCACCGAGCTGACCGACAACGACGCCACCGCGATGGGCGTCACCATGGCGCTGCAGTTCGGTCCGCCGCTCGTGCTGGTGAGCCTCACCGGCTGGGTGGCCGACCGCTTCGACCGACGCCACATCCTGTTCGCCACCCAGTCGGCGCTCCTGGCCCTCGCGATCGCGGTGGGCGTGCTGCTGCTGAACGATGTGATGACCCTGCCGATGATGTTCGCCTTCGCCCTCGGTTTCGGTGTCGTGAACGCATTCGATGCTCCGGCCCGGCAGGCATTCGTCTCGGACATGGTGTCGACGGGCGACACGTCGAACGCGGTCGCCCTGAACTCGGCATCCTTCAACCTCGCCCGCATGGTCGGCCCGGCGGTCGGCGGTCTGCTGATCGTGGCGATCGGCTCCGGCTGGGTCTTCATCGTGAACGCCGCGACCTTCCTCGCGATGATCCTCGCGCTGTCGATGCTGCGCACCGGCCTGCTCGCGCCACGGCTGAAGAACCGCAGCCGCGGCGGGCTCGCGGCCGGGTTCCGGTACGTCTGGGGGCGCAGCGACCTGCGGGTCGTGTTCGTCACGGTGTTCCTGATCGGCGCGTTCGGCATGAACTTCCCGATCTTCGCCTCGACCATGGCGCTCGAGTTCGGCGCGGGTGCCGACGGCTACGGCGTGCTCAGCTCGGTGCTCGCGATCGGCTCCCTGATCGGCGCCCTGCTCGCGGCGCGCCGGGATCGCGCGCGGGTGCGCGTCGTGATCATGGCCGCCGGCGGATTCGGCATCGCCGCGTTCGTGTCGTCCGCCATGCCGACGTACGCCTCGTATGCCGTCACCCTGACCTTCACCGGCTTCATGATCGTGACGCTGCTCACCACGGCCAACGGGTACGTGCAGATCACCACCGAGCCGGCGCTGCGCGGGCGCGTGCTCGCGCTGTACATGGCCGTGATCATGGGCTCGACCCCGGTGGGTGCTCCCATCGCCGGGTGGGTCGCCGACTCCTTCGGCCCGCGCGCGGCCATCATGCTCGGCGGCACGGCCGGATTCGTCGCCTGCGCGATCGGGGTGATCTGGGTGGCGACCTCGGGCCGCCTGCGCCGCGCCGAGAACCGCCGCTTCCTGCTCACCCTCGACGAGACCCGGCCACTGAGTGTGGTCGAGCGGCCCGACCCGATCGAGTTCAGCGACGAAGCAGCCGTCACCACGCCCATCCGCACGGCGAAGAGGAACGACCTCGAGGGCTGAGCCTCTTTCCGCGGTTTGTCAACGCCCTCTACGGAGTGCACCCGACGTACGTACCGTCGGTGCATGGACGACACCACGGAACGCACACCCCACCCGCAGGACCCGGCCGAGGGCGCTCCCGGCGTCGGCGTCCCCGATGAGGATGCCGGTCAGGGCGACGGCACCGGCGGCGCGATCCAGGGCGACAGCTCGCGCGGCGAATCGACCGGCGGCGCCATCCAGGGCGATGCCGGCCAGGGCCACCGCTCTGCCCTCGGCGGCGACGAGGGGACCGAAGACCAACTCGACGCCGACAACGCGGCCGAGGAAGACACGTTGAAGACGCTCGACCCGGATTCCCCACCGGCCTGAGCGCTCCGAGAGGGCAGCGTCACCGCAGCCGTCTCCCCCAGAGACGGCCTCCCCCCTGCGGTGGCGCTGCCCGTCACAGCCTCCTGCGCTGAGTACTACGCGCCGAGGACGAGCTTGAGCTGCTCCACCGCCCAGTCGAGTTCCGTCGCGCGGATCACCAGCGGCGGCGCGATGCGCACCGTCTGACCGTGCGTATCCTTCACCAGGACGCCGCGATCGAGCAGCTTCTCGGCGATCTCGCGGCCGGTTCCCCGGGCGGGATCAATGTCGACTCCGGCCCAGAGCCCGGCGATGCGCACGGCGGTCACGCCGTGTCCGATCAGCGGCTGCAGCGCCTGCTCCAGGTGCGCGCCGAGAGCCCGCGCCCGCTCCTGGAACTCGCCGGTCTGCAGCATCTCGACCACGCGCAGACCCACGGCCGCAGCGAGCGGGTTGCCGCCGAAGGTCGAGCCGTGCTCGCCCGGACGGATGACACCGAGCACATCGGTGTTCCCGACCACGGCCGAGACCGGGAGGATGCCGCCGCCCAGAGCCTTGCCCAGCAGATACAGGTCCGGCACGACGCCCTCGCGGTCGCAGGCGAACGTCTCGCCGACGCGGCCGAGCCCCGCCTGGATCTCGTCGGCGATGAACAGCACGTTGTTCTCGTCGCAGATCTCGCGGATGCGGCGCAGGTATCCCTCCGGCGGGATCACGACGCCGGCCTCGCCCTGGATGGGCTCGACGAGCACGGCGGCCGTGTCCTCGGTGATGGCCGCGGCGATGGCCTCCGCGTCGCCGTACGGGACGACGTCGAAGCCCGGGGTGTACGGACCGAAGTCGTCTCGCGCCTGCTCATCGTCGCTGAAGCTGACGATCGTGGTCGTGCGGCCGTGGAAGTTGCCGGCGGCGACGATGATGCGCGCCTTGCCCGCAGCGATCCCCTTGACCCGGTACCCCCAGGCGCGGGCGACCTTGATGCCGGTCTCGACCGCCTCGGCGCCGGTGTTCATCGGCAGCACCAGGTCTTTGCCGGCGAGCTCTGCGAGCGCCGCGGCGAACGGCTCGAGCCGGTCGCTCTGGAACGCGCGGCTGACGAGCGTGACCCGGCCGAGCTGCTCGGTGAGCGCGGCCACGAGCGCCGGATGCCGGTGCCCGAAGTTCACGGCCGAGTACGCGGCGAGCAGGTCGAGGTAGCGCTTGCCCTCGACATCCGTCACCCAGGCGCCCTCACCGCGGGCGATGTTCACCGGCAGCGGGTGGTAGTTGTGCGCGACGTGCGGCTCGGTGTTCGTCACCGTGGCCTCGCCCTCGTTCGCGATGTCGACCGCGGTCACTTGGCACCCCGCAGCTCGAGCGTGCAGCACTTGATGCCGCCGCCGCCGAGCAGCAGCTCGGAGAGGTCGACGGTGATCGGGTTGTATCCGCGCTCGCGCAGCTGCTTCTCGAAGCCCTTGGCGCGCGGCGAGATGATCACGTTGTAGCCGTCGCTCGCCGAGTTGAGCCCGAACACCGAACCGTCCTCGTCCGACACGAGGATCGCGTCGGGGAAGCGCTTCTCGAGTTCGGCACGGCTGGCGTCGTCGAAGGCGCCGGGGAGGTACGCGATGTTCGCACGCTCCGGGCCGCCGTTGTCGGCGCCCTGCACCGGGTCGAGCACGGCGATCGCGGTGTCGAGGTGGTAGAAGCGCGGGTCGACGAGGTTCAGCGAGACGACCTCACGGCCGAAGACCTCGCCGACCTCGCGGTGGCTGTCTCCGGTGGAGCGGAAGCCGGTACCGGCCAGGATCACGTCGCCGACGAGCAGGAAATCGCCCTCGCCCTCGTTGACCTCCTTCGGCATCACGGTGTCGTAGCCGGCGGCGCGGAACCAGTCGGCGAACGCCGGGGCCTCACCCTGGCGCTCGACGAAGCGGAACTCGGGCACGTACGCGCGGCCGTCGATCAGGAATCCGCCGTTGGCCGTGTAGACCATGTCGGGGTAGCCCGCGAGCGGCTCGATGAGTTCGACCGTGTGGCCGAGCTCGAGGTACAGGTCGTGCAGCTTCTGCCACTGCACGACGGCGTTGGCGGTGTCGGTCGGCCGCGACGGCTCCATCCACGGGTTGATGGAGTAGTTCACGGTGAAGTGCTCGGGCTTGCACATCAGGTAGTGGCGGCGGTGCGCGGTGCGGGCGGGTGCGGTGCGGACGGCAGTTTCAGTCGTCGACATGGGGGCTCCTCGAATGGACGGGCGCGGCGGACGCTGTCCTGGGGCCCGGCGGTCCTTCGACCCGCTGCTCGTTCAGAGCCGGCGACGGGGAAGATGCGACTCGGGCACGCCGGAGTCCATTGTGTCACCCGCCCCCTGTATGCCGCCAGAGCCGCATTCCATCCGAGGCGCTCAGACCCCCGAGCCGCGGACCACGACCTTCCCCGCGGTGTGCCCGGCCTCGAGGTGGGCGAGGGCGGCGGATGCTTCCGCGAACGGATACTCGCGCTCGATCACGGGCACGATGCGGCCGTCGGCGACGAGTTCGAGGAGCTTGGCCAACACCTCCGGGCGCGGCGTCGCGGCGAGGGGACGGATGCTCCGGGAGCCGACTGACAGGACCGCGGCGCGCAGCATCCGCGGGACGGGACCGAGCACATGCCCACCGTCGCCGGTCACCAGCACGATCCGACCACCGTGCCCGACGAGACGCTGCAGCTCGCGCAGCGGCATCCCTCCGGCGATGTCGATGATCGCGTCGAAGCGGCTGGCGGGGATCTCGCTCAGCGGCGACTCGCGATGGTCGAAGGTGCGCACGGCGCCGAGGCGCTCGACCAGCGGCGCGTTCCGAGCGCTGCACGCTGCCCAGACCTCGGCCCCGCGGAGGGCGGCGAGCTGCACCGCGAACGTGCCGACGCCGCCGGATGCCCCGATGATCAGCACCCGGGGAGCCTCGTTTCCGCGCAGACCGACGCCGGCCAGGTCGAGCGCCTGCCACGCAGTGCCGCCCGCGATGGGGAGGGAGGCCGCAGCCTCGGGAGTGATGTCGGGTGGGATCGGCACGAGTCGGGAGGCGGGAACCCGCACGTACTCGGCGAGCCCTCCGCCGCCGACCAGTTCGCCCACGACGTCTTCGCCGATCTCGGCGCTCACCACGTCGGGCCCGACCGCGACGACGGTGCCGGCGACCTCCATGCCGCGCACCGGATGCTTCGGACGGGTGAGGCCGAACACCGGGCGCACCAGGAGCGGGTCGCCGAGCAGCAGTCGCACGTCGCCCGCGTTCAGCGAGGTGGCACGCACCTTCAGGAGCACCTCGCCGCGGTGCGGCGCCGGCACGAGGATCTGCTCGAGGTTCACCCCGGTCGCCGGGCCATAGGTCTCACGTCGCCAGGCGTTCATCGTCTCGGTCAAGATGCTCCTCCGGATGCGGGTGGGGCGGGGTATTCGAACAGGTCGTCGAGGCCGACCCCGAATGCGCGGGCGATCTGGAACGCCAGCTCCAGGGTGGGCGAGTACTTCTGCTGCTCGATCGCGATGAGCGTCTGCCGGGTCACTCCGACGGTGCGGGCGAGCTCGGCCTGGGTGAGCCCGGCCTGCTCGCGATGCGCGCGGATGCTGTTGGAGACGAGGGTGGGCTTCACCATCAGACGAGCCCCCGCCGGTACGCGATCACGCGGGCGACGCCGCCGACGAGCGCGGACACCGCGAAGCCGAGGTACATGGTGTTCGCGATCCAGAACACATCGGCGCCGACCGCGCACAGCGCGATGACCCCGAGCCCGGCGATCACGACGAAGGCCTGCTCGACCCGGCCGCCCATGCGACCGATGTCACGGTCGCGGATGTCGGAGCGGCCGGCGCCGTCCGGGTCTCTCATTCCGGCGAGGATGCCCCAGACGATGCTGATCACGATCGTCGCGACGATGCCTCCGCCGATCGTCCACAGCATGAGCGGGAACCAGTCGACGGCGGTGAGCGGTCCTCCCCCGGCCTGCTGGAGCACGAGCACGACATAGACGACCAGCGCGATCGGGCTGACGATGAGTCCCGCCCAGGCGTTGCGTTCCTCGTAGACCATGATGCCTCCGATGTAAAAGATTCTTGACACTCACGCTACGCCGCCGACACGGCTGTGTCAAGAATTCTTTACACACCCATCTCGCCCCGTCGTCCGGTCGCGCATCGCGAGGCCGATCCGATGACGCATGATGATCGGGTGAGGAAATCGATCGCACTGCCGTGGTTTCTCGCGGGCATCGTGGCGAGCGGAACACTCGCCGCTTCCGTGGCTGTCACGATTGCGACTGTCAATATGCCCGGCCATTCGCCGAGCCTCAAGGACGCAGCCAACGTCACAGCCCTCGTCTTCTGCCTCGTCTCGCTCTGCGGCGCGCCATTGCAACGCTGTCCGCGCGCTCCAGCCGAACGAAACGACGCGTAACGAGCTGGGCGACGTTCGGCACGGCCCTCGTCGGAGCGCTGGTCACAGCAGCACTACTGATCCTCGCCACCACCTGAGGCACAGTTCGACGGCACGGACGCGCCGGTCACGACCAGGTTGAGGTGCGCGGCTTTCCTGGACACCACCGCCGGGTTGACGACTGGGGCCAGCCGCTCGATCGGCTGGCCCCAGCGATCAGTCCTCGGCATCCGCAATCAGCCACACCAGCCCTAAACGCCCCTGACCGTCTATGGTCCGCATCGCGATAGAGATTGCGGACGTACGGTCAGCACGAGACATGGCCCACTGTTTTGCAGCATCCAGAGTCGTTTCATCAAGGTCAAAGGTCTCTCGGCGCCCCTCGGCGTCCTGGATGAAAACCCTGAGATCCAGCGCCGATTTCTCCCACCGTGTATCGCGTTCGTCGACCTCACGTGGAGCGTGATCCATTTCGCCTCCTGACTCTGCCCGCACGGCGGGCGTCCGTACGCCGGTGAACCTCAGATCACGTCGCTGCTCCAGGGGTCGAGGTTGCCGTAGCGGTGGGCGGTGATCGAGATCGACTGCTCGTGCACGAACGGCAGCAGCTCGATCCGGGCGGCCGCTGTGACCTCGCCGTCGTACACCGCGAGGTCAGGATCGCCCCCCGATGCCGTCGCCAGGGCCGTGTGCAGCGCGGCGACCGCGGCACGACCGCCGACCAGACGCACCCGGTCGCTCACGGGCAGCGCGACGACGCCCTCCACGGCATCCTCGTCACGGAGCATCCGCTGCATCCACTCCTCGTCGGTCTCGAGGAAGACCGAGGCATCGAGGTCGCCGAGCGCGCGGCGCACATCGCCGGGCAGACCGACCGGCGTCGAGAGCACGAAGGCCGCACCCGAGCGCACACCCGCGATCACCACGCGCAGCAGATCCTGCAACGCGGCATCCTCCGTCGCCCGGATCTCGACGGGTACGGGACGGTACCGGAACAGGTTCCGCTCCACGCCGAGGTGCGACACGTCACGCACCTGACCGAACTCGCGGTCCCACGCCAGCGCATCCGAGAGCGCCGAGCGCCGTAGCCACTCGAACTTCTCGTACTCCAGCGACGACTGCGCCGACTCGATGAGCGCCGTGATGCGGGAGTCGAGCCCGCGCAGATGCAGGGTGCTGGATGCCGGACCGCCCGGCTGCGAGCGCCAGGACCCCAGACCGATCAGGTAGTTCGGGCCACCCGCCTTGGCGCCCGGTCCGACGGCCGACCGCTTCCAGCCGCCGAACGGCTGCCGCTGCACGATCGCCCCGGTGATGCCGCGATTCACGTAGAGGTTGCCCGCCTGCACGCGGTCGAGCCAGAAGGCGAGGTCGCCCGGATCCTGCGTGTGCAGCCCGGCGGTGAGCCCATAGGCGACGGCGTTCTGCAGCTCGACGGCCTTCTCGAGGGTCGGTGCGTGCATGATGCCGAGCACCGGCCCGAAGAACTCCTCGGTGTGGAAGCGCGACCCCGACTGCACGCCGACGCGGATGCCGGGGCGCCACAGCCGCCCGCTGCCGTCGTCGTCGGCCGCGAGCGCGGGCTCGATCAGCCACTGCTCCTCGCCCTCGAGCTCGCTCAGCGCCCAGGCGAGCTTGCCCTGCGGAGGCTCGATCACCGGGCCGACCTCGGCGAGCGGATCGGTGGGCGTGCCCACGTGCAGCGAGCGCACGGCATCTGCGAGCTGCCGCTTGAACCGCGGTGAGCGCCCGACGGGGCCGACGAGGATCGCGAGCGAGGCGGCCGAGCACTTCTGACCGGCGTGCCCGAAGGCGCTCTTCACCAGGTCGGCGACGGCCAGGTCGAGGTCGGCCGAGGGGGTGATGATCATCGCGTTCTTGCCGCTGGTCTCGGCGAGCAGCGGCAGGTCGGGACGCCAGGAGCGGAACAGCGCGGCGGTGTCCCACGCGCCGGTGAGGATCACGCGGTCGACCGCGTCGTGGGTGATGAGCTCGCGTCCGAGCTCGCCCTCCTCGATGTCGACGAGCGCGAGCAGATCGCGCGGGATGCCCGCCTGCCACAGCGTCTCCGCGATCACGGCGGCACAGCGGCGGGCCTGTGGCGCGGGCTTGAAAACGACGCCCGAACCCGCAGCGAGCGCGGCGAGCACTCCTCCGGCGGGGATCGCGAGCGGGAAGTTCCACGGCGGCGCGACGACCGTGACGGATGCCGGCACGAATACGGCACCCGCGATCGCGTCGAGCTCGCGTGCGGTGGCCGCGTAGTACCGGGCGAAGTCGACGGCCTCGCTCACCTCGATGTCGGCCTCGGCGAAGATCTTGCCGGTCTCGGAGGCGGCGACCTCGATCAGGTCGCCGCGTCGAGCCTCGAGGGCGGCGGCGGCGCGCAGCAGCACCTCGGCCCGCTCGGCGGCGGGACGCCCACCCCACGCCGGAGCCGCACCGCGGACCCCCTGCACGATCTGTTCCAGGGATTCCGCGTCGTCGATGCGAGCGGCCGCGATCGTGGCGTCACCGAGCTCGGACGAGCCGATGCGCTCCCGCACCTCGCGCGCCCAGTCCCGGTTCACCGGCAGGGCGGGGTCGCTGTCGACCGTGTTCGAGAAGCCGGGGGCACCACCGGCATCCTGCTCCAGTTCGCGGGCGGAGTACACGGCGGTCTCGAGGAAGGCCTCGCGACCGCCGCCGTCTTCGGAGCCGCGCGAGATGCCGAGCACGGCCTGGGTCAGGTCGGTCTCCGGCAGCGGTGCCACGGGCGAGGGGCGCAGCGCTTCGTGCACCGGCGCGCTCCGATCCTGCGTGCGACGCGGTCCGGTCCGCAGCGTGGGATCGTCCGACCGGTCGAGTGCGTCGAGGAACCGATCCTGCTCCCGCACGAACAGGGCCTCGTCCTCGCCGAGCCGGAACGCGGCGGAGAGGAAGTTGTCGGGCGACGCGTTCTCTTCGAGCCGGCGCACCAGGTAGCTGATCGCGACGTCGAACTCGGCGGGTGCCACCACGGGCACGTACAGCAGCACGGGCCCGACCTCGCGCGAGACGGCCTGCACCTGCCCCTGTGCCATGCCGAGCAGCATCTCGAACTCGACGGCCTCGCGCACCTCCCGCTCGCCGGCGAGCAGCCACGCGTAGGCGATCCCGAACAGGTTGTGTCCCGCGACGCCGATCTTCACGGCGGAGGCATGCTCGGGGCGCAGGGCCCAGTCCAGGCAGCGCAGGTAGTTCGCGTCGGTGTCGAGCTTGGTGTCGTAGGTCGCGGGGGTCCAGCCGTGCATCCGCGCCTCGACCTGCTCCATCGCGAGGTTAGCGCCCTTGACGAGGCGCACCTTGATGCGGGCGCCGCCGTGCGCGACGCGGTCCTGCGACCAGGCGGTCAGCTCCTGCAGAGCGGGCAGGGCATCGGGCAGGTACGCCTGCAGCACGATCCCGGCCTCGAGCCCCGCGAGCCGAGGGTCTTCCAGGATGCGCGTGAACACCGCGATCGTCAGGTCGAGGTCGCGGTACTCCTCCATGTCGAGGTTGATGAAGGTGCCGTCCGCGGCCGCCGTGAGGTACAGCGGGAGCAGCCGCTCCACCACCTCGTCGACGATCTCGTCGAAGGCCCACATCGACAAGTGGCTGACGATGGCCGAGACCTTGACCGAGACGTAGTCGACATCGGCTCGTCGGATCAGGTCGTGAATGCCGTCGAGGCGGCGCTTCGCCTCCGCTTCGCCGAGCACGGCCTCGCCGAGCAGGTTGAGGTTCAGGCGCGAGCCCGTGGCCGTGATGCGTTCGATGGCCGCTTCGAGCTTGGCGGGCCGCGCATCGACGATGAGATGCCCGACCATGTCGCGCAGCACCTTCCGCGCGATCGGCACGACCGGCGACGGCAGGATCGGCGCGACGCCCCCGCCGAGCCGCACCACCGAGCGCAGGTACCAGGGCAGGAACTCGGGCACGATCGGCGCGATGCGGTGCAGCTGCGAGGCGGCGGCGCTCAGGCTCTCGGGGCGCATGACGCCGTCGACGAAGCCGAGCGTGAACGGCAGCCCGTTCGCATCCTGCAGCACTCCGGCGAGACGGGCGGCAGCGGGGTCGGGTTCGATCGCGGCGGCCTCGATCGCCCACCGCCGAGCAAGCTCGACGGCACGGTCTGCGAGGGGTGCGGATGCCACGGCATCCGCCGGAGATGACGACGACTCTGCCATGTGTCCACCCTAGGTCTGCATCACCCCGCAGGCCGGGAGCCCGCACCCCGGATGGAATGTGCGAGCCGCACTGTCCGCGCGCGCGGTCCTAAGCTGTTGCCGTGACCACGACGCCGCCGGAGAGCCCCGCCCAGGGGCAGGATCCGGCCGTCACCGCGGCGAACGCGAGCGCGAGGGCGAAGGTCCTCGGCTGGGCGCGACGCAGCATCGACCTGATCCCGACGTCCTGGCTCATCACCGGCGCCGGAGCCGTGCTGCTCGCGACCACCGCCGTCTTCGGCGGACTCGAGGCCGCGGCCGTCGATCCCACGCCGGTCGTCGAGGTCGGCGAGACCTTCGCGGGCTCCGACCTGGAGATGACGGTGCTCGGGGTCGAGCTGCGCGACGAGCTGAGCGCGGAGAGCGGTCGAACCCTGGTCTTCCCGGACGAGGAGAAGAGCGAGCGAATCCTGGTCGTCACGGTCGACGTCGTCAACACGTTCGACAAGCCCCGACCGTCGACGGCGAACCCCCCGCAATCCCCGGTGCTCGACGGCATCCGCATCGAGGGTCTCGATGAGAAGGGCGACGTCTTCCGTGCCGACGACGGCGAGCGCGCGCCCCGGTTGCAGCCTGACGTCCCCGCCCGCATGCTGCTCACCTGGACCGTCGGGCCGGACGACTTCCACGACGGCGACGAGATCACTCTCACCCTCCCCGAGTCGGACCACTACGTCGGTCAGAGCGTGATGCGCGGCGACTACTGGGTGGACGTCCGCGTCGGAGCGACCCTGACGGCGACCATCGACGAGGTGCCGCTCCCGTGAAGAAGCACATCCTGATCTGGGTCGCCACTGTGGCGTTGCTCGTCTGTGCGTGGGGCGTCTCGAAGGCGACGCTTCCCGACGACGCCCCGAATGCCGCGTTCGCCTCGGTCGCGCAGATCGGCGAACAGGCCTCCACGCGCAACCTGGTCGCTACCGTGACCGACGTGCACCTCGCGGATCGGGTCACGGATGCGGAGGGCTGGTCGGCCGACGGCACCTGGCTCGTCGTCGACCTCGAGGCCGCCACCGGCGTGACGCAGGATCAGAGCGGCTCACGGCTCGCGGAACTCACGATCGGCGACCGTACGTTCAGCGCGACGGATCGCGGCACCAGCTTCGTCGATCAGCGGCTGGTCACCGGCGTCCCCCGCTCCGGGAGCCTCGCGTTCGAGCTCCCGGACGACGTGACCGGCGACCGCGCGACGCTCCGCCTGGGCATGCCGGGTTCCGGCCTCGGAGAGGTGGTGCGCGACACCGTGATCGAGCTGTCGATCGACCTCGCCGCGCTGCCCGTCGAGGCCGAGGTGCTCCTGGACGAGAACGGCTGGGCCCGATGACCATCCCCCTCCCTCCGGTACCGCCCGCGCCTCGGGAAGACGCGGAGGCCGCCGCCGCCCCGGCGAAGCCGCCCTCCTGGTGGCGCCGCAACACTCTGGCTCTGGTCGCACTCGTCGTGCTGCTGCCGGCGACCGCCATCGCGGTCGGGTGGCAGGAGTGGTACCAGTTCTTCGGATTCGGGGCCCGTGCGGTCACACCGGTGGTGGTCGTCGAGGACGAGACGACCGATCTCGCCGGCGCGACCTGGGGGCCGGTGCGCGGTGGGGAGATCGAAGATCTCGCGGGTCTCGACGTCCCTCCTAACACACGCCTGATCGCCGTCGGGGTGCCTGTGGATCCTGATGCCGAGGGGATCGGGTGCGAGACGCCGACCCTCGTGGAGCAGTCCACGGGGCGCGAGTGGGGTCCCGTCCGCGCGGAGATCGGGCTGGACTGGAGCGCGGACGAACCGGAGACCTGCCTCAGCGAGCAGGCCGGCGCCTACGAGATGATCGTGCCGTTCGTGGTGCCGGAAGATGTCGAGGGCCCCTTCTGGGTCGACGTGCGCCCCTACGACGCCGGCGGGTCCTTCGTGAGGTTCGAGTTCGAGCCCTGACCCTCGACGCTGTCCCTGGCGGGCGCGGTGACCATCGCGGCGGCGACGGCATCCACCGATGACGGCAGGAGTCCGGCGGCATCGGCGACGGCACGCATCTCTCCCTCCGCCTCCGAGACGCCCACCGTGTCGGTGCGGTCCTGCTGCCGCTTGCGCAGCCGCGCGAGGGTGGCGTCGTAGGCCCCGCTGATCACCGCGATGCGCACCGGCTCCATGAGCAGCAGCGGCACGAGCGACACGAGCGGCGCGGCGATCGCCCAGAACACGTACTCCTGTGGGCCGACCAGCCGGGTGATGCCGAAGCCGAGGTACGACTCGAGCGCCTTGACGATGACGTAGAGCAGCGCGTAGGAGCCGACGAGGAGTGGCCCTGCGCGCCACATGAGCAGCAGTGCTCGCCCGATCGGGCGGAAGCGGGCACCGAGCTCTTCGCCGAGATCCTTGAGCCGGCGCACGAGCGGGTTCGGGATCACGGCCGCGTGTTCGCGCACGCGGGCGATCAGCTCGCTCTCCACACGCAGCTTCTCGGCGACGATCGCCTGGCCGAACACCACACCGGCGATGGTCAGCCACGCGAGCGGAGCGAGCAGCACCGGCCCCGCCTCGGAGAGCAGCCAGCCGATCCCCTCCCAGAGCCAGCGCAGCGGGGCGGCGGCATCCAGGATCTGCTCTCTGACCGTCTCGAGGAAGGCCATGGCCGCGCGGCTGTCGACCCACGCCTTGATCGTGTCGAAGATGTCGCCGAGCACCATCACCGAGAAGAAGACCCAGACGACCTCGAAGTAGACCGCGACCGGCGACAGCCACTTCGCGAGCTTCGCCGACCACTTCGACCACGCCCAACGGCCGGCGAAGGCGAGCACGATGATCGAAAGGGTCCACACGTTGATCGGCAGGTTCAGCACGGTGTCGACCGAGCTCACCGGACCTTCGCCGTTGGCAGCCGCCGTCCAGATGACGCCGTTGCGCACCTCGAGAGCGCGCAGCGAGTATGCCCGCACGTCTTCGCCCAGCAGCCCCTGCGCCCAGTAGACCGCGAAGAAGGGGAGGATGCCGGCGAGCAGCGCCGAGAGGAAGGTGCGGCGGCGGTCCGCGGCCGCCTCGGGCAGCGGCGCGACCTCCTGCAGGTTGCGCAGCCCGTCGCGCAGGACCAGGAACATCGCGACCAGGCTGATCAACCGCGCGAGGATCCCGATCGGAAGGACGAGGAACCCGAGGGTGGCGGAGTACGCACCGATGAACCCGGCGACCTCGGTGATGACGTAGTGCACCAGGACGCCGGCCAGATACCAGGCCATGAGCGCGGGCCAGTGTCGCCACAGCACGCGCCCGGTGGTCTTCAGGATCGCCAGCACACGGTCAATATATCGTTGCCGCCGACGGGAGCTGCGGACGGGGTCAGCCCCAGACGCTCGGCGCCTTCACCCGCACGGGCGGGAGGGCGGATGCCGCGGCCCAGTCGTGCACCCACGCGTCGATCTCCGGCACACCCTCGGGCTTGCCGACCGCGGCGAACAGCTCTTCGTTGCTGACCGTGCCGCCGGTGCGACGCAGCATCCGCGCCCGCACGATCGCCCGGGCGTAGACCTCGCCGTCGACCACGGCGCGGTGCTCCAGGAACAGCGCCTTCTCGTCGTGCCCGATGAACCGCGACTGCACCTCGAACCGCTGCCACAGCTGCAGCGACTTGCGGAACGTGATCGTCTCGCTGGAGACGACCGCGTACCACCCCTGAGCCTTCATGGCATCGAACAGCCCGGTGCGGATGAGCTGGTCCCAGCGTCCGAGGTCGAACAGCGACAGGTAACGGCCGTTGTTCATGTGCCGCAGGATGTCGAGGTCGGTGGGCAGCGTGGTGATGGTGATGCTCCCCACGGCCGTCGGGTCGAGGGTCTTCCCCCGACGCACGCGGCGTCGGGCGCCGAGGATCACCAGGAGGGTCCGCCAGATCACGTTCACGAGGATCGATCGTAGCCAGGCGTGCACGATTCGCGAACATCGTTGTACGAACCCTCCAGGCCGGCACGCCGAGCGTCATCGAACATCCACTCGATTTCTCCTTCGCGGATGCCGCGCGTAGAGTCACGATCATGAGCGCCGAAGCCCAGCCTGAAGTCATCGTCCGCCCGGTCCGTGATGTGGATGCGGAAGCCCTCGGTCGCGTGCACGCCCAGTGCTGGCATGAGACCTACGACCACCTGATCAGCAAGGCTGCGCTCGAGAAGGTCTCACCCCGGCGCATGGCCGAGCTGTGGACGCACTGGGCCTCGCAGGGTCCCGAGTTCAAGATGAACGCCGCGCTCGTCGACGGCGAGATCGTCGGGTTCGTCGGCTCCGGCCCCGCCCGCGACAAGGATGCTCCGGCGTTCCGCGAGCTGTACTTCATCTACCTGCTCGATGCGCTGCACGGCACCGGCATCGGCCAGAAGCTGTTCGACGCCGCGGTCGAGACCGACGAGCCCCTGTACCTGTGGGTCGCCGAGGACAACCCCCGCGCGCACCGCTTCTACACGCGCAACGGATTCACGCTCGACGGCGCGACGCACACCGAGCCGTTCCTCGGCGAGACGCTGACCGAAGTCCGCTTCGTCCGTCCCTGATCCACTCGTCATCTGAGACGGGCCGCTTCCCTTCGGGGACGCGGCCCGTTCTCGTTTCGCGAGAGGTCAGAGCCGCTCGATGATGGTGACGTTCGCGACGCCGCCGCCCTCGCACATGGTCTGCAGGCCGTAGCGCCCACCCGTGCGCTCCAGCTCATTGAGTAGGGTCGAGAAGATGCGCGTGCCGGTCGCGCCGATCGGATGCCCGAGGGCGATGCCGCCGCCGTTGACGTTGACCTTCTCGTGCGGCACCCCGGTCTCCTGCATCCAGGCGAGCACGACCGAGGCGAAGGCCTCGTTCACCTCGAACAGGTCGATGTCCTCCGGGCGCAGGCCCGTGCGCTCCAGAGCGTGCCGCGTCGCGGGGATGGGCGCGGTGAGCATGAGCACGGGGTCGTCGCCGCGCACGGAGAGATGATGGATGCGGGCGCGCGGGGTGAGCCCGTGCTCCTTCACCGCACGTGCGCTCGCGATGAGCACAGCACTGGACGCGTCGCTGATCTGCGAGGCGACCGCCGCCGTGATCCTGCCGTTCGGAGCGAGCGGCTGCAGCCCGGCCATCCGCTCGAGCGACGTGTCGCGGCGCACGCCCTCGTCGTGATCCAGACCGTTCAGCGGCGCGATCTCGTTCGTGAAGCGCCCCTCGTCCTGTGCGTGTGCCGCACGCCGGTGGCTCTCCAGGGCGAACTGCTCCATCGCCTCGCGGGTGATGTCCCACTTCTCGGCGATCAGCTCTGCGCCACGGAACTGCGAGATATCCTGGTCGCCGTAGCGCGCCCGCCAACCGGGTGATTCCGCGTACGGGGTCGTGAAGCCGTACGCCTCCCCCACCGTCGCCGCCGCCGTGAGCGGGATCTGCGACATGTTCTGCAGTCCGCCCGCGATGACCAGATCGCTCGTGCCGCTCATCACGGCCTGCGCGGCGAAGTGCACGGCCTGCTGACTCGACCCGCACTGTCGGTCGATCGTGACTCCGGGCACGTGCTCGGGAAAGCCGGCGACGAGCAGCGCGGTGCGGGCCACGTTTCCCGCCTGCCCGCCGATCGCGTCGATCGCCCCGAAGACGACGTCGTCGACGGCGCCGGGATCGATGCCCGTGCGCTCGACGAGTGCGGTGAGACTGTGCGCGCCGAGGTCGGCCGGATGGATATCGGAAAGCGAGCCGCCGCGTCTGCCGACGGGCGAGCGCACCGCGTCGACGATGTATGCCTCTGCCATGTTCTTCCTTTCGTGGAGTGCGCCGCCGCCGTCTCGATGCGTGAGCCGATCATCGCACGGACAAGTCATCGACTAGCCTTAAGTCTTGGGATCTATGGCCAAAAGTCGTAGATGGAGAATGGGGAGTTTCATGGGGAAGTCGAGCACGTCGACCGAAGTCACCCGGCGGGCGCTGATACGCGCCGCCGCATGGTCCGTACCGGTGGTCGCGGTGGCGGTGGCCACTCCGCTCGCCGCCGCATCGCGCCGGGCGGAGTTCGCCGTCGAGATGGCACCGGCGAGCGTCGACGGCGCGACGTTCACCTGGCCAGGGGCGCTGATCGCGAACAACGGGACGACTCCGCTGACGCTGACCTGGTCGATCGAGGTGACACCGACGCTCGACTCGCTCAGCGGCCCGCTCACCGGCACCATCACCATCCCGCCGCAGAGCTCCGCGACCGTGGCGGCCGGCGTGACCGGATACTACGTGGCGGCCGCCTGGGAGACGAAGCTGCTCCTGACCCTGATCCATGACGGCGGCTCGCAGACTGACGAGATCAGCTTCCGGGCCCGGGAGATGTAGTCGGGCCCGCCGGGAGCAGCAGGCGGAAGCGCTCGCAGATCACCGGCATGTCCGGCGCGTAGCCGCGCGGATTCTCGGAGTGCTGACGCCAGTACCGCTCATGCACCTCACGCCACTGTGCGAGGGTGCGATCGTCTTCTCCCTCGGCGTATGCGTGCGCCTCGTCGACCTCGTCGAAGGGCACGATGTCGATCGCGGTGGTCTCGATCACGGCCCGCGGCGCGCCCGACCCGTCGAGGATGATGCTCAGTTCGCCGACGACCGGCAGCGGGTCTCCGCTCTCGTCGTAGTCCCACAGCGACGAGGCGGTACCCACCTTGATCCCGGCGAGCACCAGCGCCAGAAGCTCATCGGCGTGCTCCGGAGTGGCGCCGAAAGCCCAGGCCTCCGGCGGCGTCTCCGGCAGCTCCGGCATCGCACTTCGCGCGTCGCGCCAGTAGTCCTGGATACGCGTGGTCTGGTCCACCGTGTCAGCGCCCCGAGACCTTGCCGAAGACCTTCGCGATCGGCGCGAGCACCAGCGGGCGGGCGGCCACCCAGGCGAGCGCGATCACCACGAGCGAGAGGATGAAGACCCAGAACCCGGTCCAGGTGGCCGCATCCTGCGACGCGAACATGTGGTTCAGGTTGCGCAGGAATCCGGTGAGCATCACGAGCGCGACGTGGGCGATGATGAACGCCACGAAGTACAGCATGATCGGGAAGTGCAGCGCACGCGCCCACTCCACCGGGTACGCCTTGGACAGCTTATCGGCCTTCTTCGGCCACAGCCCCGACATGCGGAACCCGGTGATCGCCGCCAGCGGCGCCGCGATGAACACGGTCACGAAGTACGCGAGCTGCTGCAGGCTGTTGTAGTTGTTCCAGCCGTTCTCGTGCGGCCAGTCGAACGAGATGTACTGCAGGGCCGCCGACAGCGCGTTCGGGAAGACCTCCCAGCTCGTCGGCACGATCCGCACCCAGTGCCCGGTGACGAACAGCAGCACGACGAAGATCACGCCGTTGACGAGCCACAGGATGTCGAGCGCCTGGTGGAACCAGAGATTCAGGCTGATCTTGCCCTTCGCGTTTCCGCGCGGCGTCCAGAACACCGTCGGCCGCTTCTCGGTGCGCACCTGCAGCCCCGAGCGGATGATCAGCACGATCAGGAACATGTTGAAGAAGTGCGCCCAGTTGACCCACGGCGCGAAACCGGGCTCGACCGCGATCGCCGGCTCGTACTCGCCGGGGAACGCCGCGAGGAAGTCCTGCATGAACGGGAAGCTCAGGAGCGCCCGCACGAAGGCGATGGCGGCGCCCGCCAGCACCCCGAGTGCCGCGGCGCCGAACAGGACCGCGATCGCCTGCGGCCAGGTCGGACGCGGGCGACCCGACGACGGAGTCTCGGCGACGTGGCGCGGAGCGCGACCTCTCCAGACCGTACGAGTCCACGGCAGCGGGGTGTCGAGGTCGGCGAGGACCGGGACGACCAGGGCGGAACCGGCGGCCGCCCCCCGGTCGTTGAGCGAGTCCGCCTCCACCACCCGGTCGTTGAGCGAGGACGGCGAAGCCGACCGAGACGAAACGTCCGCCACCGGGACAGTTCCCGCGGGCGGCCAGGCCTCCCCTCCCGCGATGCGTGGAAGCCCTCGACGGATGCTGGTGCCAGCAGACATGGAAGGTTCTGTGACTCGGGGCGTTTCGTCTCGCTGCGCTCGCTCAACGACCGGGGTCGCTCCCGACGCAATGACCGGGGCCGCGGTCGCGCTCGAGTCGGAGACCGAGGCCGTACCGACCGCGGAGCTAGCAGCACGCGCAGCAGCGGGCTGGCCAGGAAGGGCAACGTCCGCTGGAGGCCACGGCTCGCCACCCGGCACGCGCGGCAGCCCGCGACGGATACGCGATCCACCGCTCACCGCGGCGTCGACAACCGGAGATGCAGCTGCGACAGGGGCGCCTGCCCCCTCCGCCTCGGCGACAGCATCCGTCGTCGCCGCCACGGGGACCGGCTCGGCACCGACGTCGGCGACCGGTGCGACTGGTGCGACCGGTGCGACCGGTGCGACCGACGATTCCGCCACCGCACCCGACGATGCACCATCCGACACCACCGCATCGGCGGGCGGCCAGGGCTCCCCGCCCGGCACACGCGGCAGACCGCGTCGCAGCATCCGCGTCGCCATGACTACTTCTTCCGCGCCTCGAGGGCGGCGATCACCTTCGGGACCACCGCGAACACGTCCCCGACGATGCCGAAGTCGGCGACGTCGAAGATCGGTGCCTCCGGGTCCTTGTTGATCGCGACGATGTTCTTGGAGGTCTGCATGCCCGCGCGGTGCTGGATCGCACCCGAGATGCCGAGAGCGACATACAGCTGCGGAGACACCGAGACGCCGGTCTGACCGACCTGGTGCGACTGCGGGATGTATCCCGCGTCGACGGCGGCTCTGGACGCACCGACGGCAGCGCCGAGCGCATCGGCGAGCTCTTCGACGAGCACGAACTTCTCCTTCGACGCGAGACCGCGTCCACCGGAGACGACTCGCGTGGCCCCGCGCAGCTCGGGGCGGGAGGAGGCGACCTCGACCGCCTCGACCGGACCGGCCGTCGCGGCGACCGCGCCGGACGGGATGACGTCGAGCACCTCGACCGAGTGCGACGGCACGGCTTCGGCACGTGCATCCACCGCGCCCTGACGCACCGTGATCACCGGAGTACCGAAGGTGGCAGCCGAGTCGACGAGGTACGCCCCGCCGTAGACGGAGTGGTGGGCGACGATCCCCTCATCGTCACGGGAGACCCCCACGGCATCCACCGACAGCGCGCTCTTCGTGCGCGCCGCGAAGCGCCCGGCGACATCGCGGCCGGTGATCGAGTTCGAGATCAGCACCGCATCGGGGCGCACCTGTGCGGCCGCGGCCTGGAGGGCATCCACGATCGGCACGGTGAGCACGGACGGGTCGCCGTCGGCGGTGAGCACGACCGATGCTCCTGCCGCAGCGGCCTGATCCACCGCGGCCGGGCTGCCACCGACGATGAGCGCCACGGGCGAGCCGATCGTCGAGGCCGCACCGATGAGCGCCGCCGTGCTGCTCGCGACGTAGCCGGACGGGTCGACGTCGATGAGGACGAGGATCGGGTTCTCGGACGAAGTCATCTCACACCAGCCTGTTCTGCACGAGGTACTCGACGAGCTTGTCGGCCGCGTCGCCTTCATCGGTGATCTTCACGCCGGCGGCGCGCGGGGGCTTCTCGGACACGGCGGTCATGATCGTCCGCGGAGCGGCGGACGGATCTGCCGAGACGTCGAGGTCGGCGAGCGAGAGCACCTCGAGGGGCTTCTTCTTCGCCGCCATGATGCCCTTGAAGTTGGGGAAGCGTGCATCGGGGAGCGCCTCGGTGATCGAGATCACCGCGGGCAGCGGGGCCGAGACAGGCTGCCCGCCGGCGTCGGCGGCGCGGGTGCCGGAGACCTCGGAGTCGGTGATCTCCACGGAGCTGAGCGCGGTGGCCTGGGCGAATCCGAGGTGCTCGGCGAGCATCGCCGGGATGACGCCTCCGGAGCCGTCAGTCGACAGGTTGCCGGTGATCACGAGATCGGGCGCGCCGCGGCGGATGGCCGCGGCCAGCACTTCGGCGGTGAGACCGAGGTCGGCGCCGGCGAGCTGTTCGTCGGCGATGTGCACGGCCGATGCGGCGCCGATCGCGAGTGCCCGGCGCACCGAGGCGGTCGAGCCGGCGGGAGCCATCGACAAGGCGACGACCTCCGTGCCCTCGTTCTTGTCGGCGTAGCTGAGCGCGACCTCGAGCGCCCGCTCGGTGATCTCGTCGAGGACGACATCGCCGGCCGCACGATCGGCGAGTCCGGTCTCGAGATTCAGCTTGCGATCGCCATAGGTGTCCGGCACCTCTTTGACCAGGACGAAGATCTTCATCGAATGCTCCTCACGACTGCTGCAATTCTAGACGGCGATACTGAGTTCCAATCTCCCTGCGACTGGGAGTCACGGCTGGCGACATCGGATGCATCGCGCGCCGTCGCCGCCCGATGCCCTCCCGCCAGTACCGTGGAGAAATGGTCCGACCCCGTCCGCTCCCCATCGACCCGCTCGCCGAAGCCAAGCGGCAGTGGGTCGCCCACGGATGGACGGATGCCGCCGACGGCATGGCGCTGGTCACGTCTGTCATGCGCGCTCAGCAGCTGCTGCTCGCCCGGGTCGATGCGGCGCTGAAGCCGTTCGCGCTCAGCTTCGCCCGGTTCGAGGTGCTGCGCCTGCTGGCGTTCAGCCGCGCCGGCCGCCTCCCCCTGTCGAGCGTGGTCGCCCGCCTCCAGGTGCATCCGACGACGGTGACCAGCACGGCGGAACGCCTGGTCCGCGACGGGCTCATCGCCAGGGAGCCGCATCCGCACGACGGACGCGCCGCACTCCTCGCACTCACGGATGCCGGTCGAGAGCTGGTCGAACGGGCCACCCAGGCGCTGAACTCCGAGGTCTTCGCCGACCCCGGCATGAGCCGCGACGACGCCGCCGAGCTCGTCGCGATCGTCGCCCGCCTGCGCAAGGACGCCGGAGACTTCGCCGATCCGCGTCCACAGCCCGACGCCCTCTGACATGGCGCGGTTCACGCTCGAGACGGTCGTCGCGGCCCCGCCGGCCGAGGTGTTCGCCGCCTCGCTCGACCCCGGGCTCCACGTGAAGAGCATGGCCCGGTACGGCGAGACGATGATCGAAGCGCCGTCGGGCGGGGTCTTCACCGAGGGCTCGACGGCGACGTGGCGGGCGCGCCACTTCGGCATCCCCTTCCGCCTGCGGTCGATCGTGTTCGACGTCGATCCCCCGCGCGGGTTCTCGGACCGCCAGATCGCCGGCCCCTTCCGGGATTTCCTGCACGAGCACCGGTTCGAGGAGCATCCGGCCGGCACGCTCATGCACGACACCGTGACTTTCCATTCGCCGCTGGGGCCGCTCGGCCGCGTTGTCGACGCGATGTTCCTGCGCGCGTACATGCGCCGACTGATCGTGGAGCGCAACGCCGTTCTCGCCGCCGAATTCGAGGCTCCCGGGCGTACTCTTTCGGCATGAGCGAACTGCGGCTGCACACCGTCCTCACCGGCCGCGGCCCTGCTGCGGCGATCCTGCTCACGGACGAGCAGGTCGCGTCGCTCGGTGCCGGCAAGGCCTTCCCCGTGGCCGTCACCATCGGCGGACGCACGGCGCGACTGCGCGTGGCCCGCATGGGCAGCGAGAACATGATCGGCTTCAGCAAAGCCGTGCGCGCCGACCTCGGACTCGAGATCGACCAGGAGGTCGATGCCGTGATCCGCGTGGATTCGGCCGAGCGCACGGTCGACGTTCCGCCCGAGCTCGCCGCGGCCCTGGATGCCGACCCCGGGGTGCGCGCCGCTTTCGACGCCCTGTCCTACTCCGCCCGCAAGGAGCACGCGCGCTCCGTCACCGACGCGAAGCAGGACGCGACGCGCGAGCGCCGCATCACGAAGATCGTCGACGCCCTCCGCGACTGAGGCGGTGCACAACTCCGCAAGAATCCTCGCGACGTGAGCGCCGAGGCGGCGCGGCGGCCAGCCCGACGACTTTTCTGAGGAGTTGTGCACGGGCGGATCAGCGGTTCTGGAAGTCGGGCGACCGCTTCTCCCGGAAGGCCGACATGCCCTCCTTCTGATCAGCGGTGTCGAACAGCGTGGCGAACGCCTGCTTCTCGTGTGCGAGGCCTTCGGCCAGGGTCGTCTCCATCGCGGCATCCAGCGCGGCCTTCGCGGCGTACACCGAAGGCAGCGACTTCGAGGCGATCGTGTCGGACAGCTTCGTCGCCTCGGCGAGGAGATCGGATGTCGGCACGACGCGGGACACGAGCCCGGCACGTTCTGCTTCTTCGGCGCCCATGAAGCGCCCGGAGAGCACCAGTTCGGCCGCCTTGTAGTAGCCGACCGCGCGGATCAGGCGCTGCGTGCCGCCCATGCCCGGGATGACGCCGAGGTTGATCTCGGGCTGACCGAACTTGGCGTTGTCGGCGGCCAGGATGATGTCGCACATCATCGCCAACTCGCACCCGCCGCCGAGGGCGAACCCGGAGACGGCCGCGATCACCGGAGTGCGCACGGCGGCGAACTCATGCCAGACGCCGAAGTGGTCCGTCTCGATCATCTCCGCAGCGGACATGCCCTCCATCTCCTTGATGTCGGCACCGGCGGCGAAAGCCTTCTCCGAGCCGGTGACCACGATGGCTCCCACACCCTCGTCGGCATCGAAAGCGACGGCGGCGGCGGTGACCTCCTCGGCAAGCCGGCTGTTCAACGCGTTCAGCGCCTCGGGACGGTTCAGGGTGATCCACCCCACTCGTCCGCGCTGCTCGACCAGGATCGTCTCGTACTCGGTCATATCGCCCTCTCCGTCGAAGTACCGATCATCACACGACGCCGTCGCGGATGTCGGTGATGATGCCGGAGAAGTCCCGCCCCGCGCCATCCCCCGCGGCGAAGGCGGCATACAGCTCCTGCGCGAGCCGGCCCATGCGGGCATCCGTCGAGGTCTGCTCGATGGCCTGCAGCGCAAGGCCGAGGTCCTTCGCCATGAGCGCCCCCGCGAAGCCGGGCTGATAGTCGCGGTTGGCCGGGCTCGTGGGCACAGGCCCGGGAACAGGGCAGTTGGTCGTGATCGACCAGCACTGTCCGGATGCCTGCGAGACGACGTCGAACAGCGCCTGGTGCTCGAGCCCGAGCCGCTCCCCCAGCACGAAGGCCTCGGCGACGGCGATCTGCGAGACCGCGAGCACCATGTTGTTGCAGACCTTCGCCGCCTGGCCGAGCCCGGGACCACCGCAGTGCACGATGCGCGCACCCATGACCTCCAGCAGCGGGAGCGCCGCGGCGAAGTCGTCGTCGGATCCGCCCACCATGAACGCGAGGGTGCCGTTCTCGGCCCCCACGACCCCGCCCGAGACCGGGGCGTCGACGTTGCGGTGTCCCGCGGCGAGCGCCAGTGCGTGGGCCGCGCGGGCCTCGTCGACCGCGATGGTGGACGACTCGATGAAGAGGGTGTCCGGTCGCGCGGCCGCGAGCAGCTCCGTGCGATACGCCTCGATCACGTGCTTCCCCGCGGGGAACATCGTGATGACGACATCCGCATGCGCCACGGCATCCGCCCCGCTCGCCGCCACGGGGATGCCGGCAGCCTGCGCGGCCTCGATGGCCGCGGGCACGAGATCGAAGCCGTGCACCTCATGGCCGGCGGCGACGAGGTTCTTCGCCATCGGCAGACCCATGTGTCCGAGGCCGAGAAAAGCGACGACCGCTTTCGAGGACGACACGGTCATGATGCGCTCCGCATCGAGCTCGAACCCGCGGGTCGCAGCATCTCGCGTCCGACGATCAGTCGCATGATCTCGTTCGTCCCCTCCAGGATCTGGTGCACCCGCAGGTCGCGGACGACCCGCTCGATCCCGTAGTCCTGCAGATACCCGTAGCCGCCGTGCAGCTGCAGCGCCCGGTTGGCGACGTCGAAGCCGGCGTCTGTGGCGAAGCGCTTGGCCATCGCGCAGCGCATGGTGGCGTCGGGTGCCTGCTCGTCGACGGCCTGGGCGCCGTCGCGCACCATCAGCCGGGCGGCGTGCAGTTCGGTGCGCATGTCGGCGATCGCGAACAGGATCGACTGCTTCTCGGCGAGCGGCTCGCCGAACGCGACTCGCTCGTGCACGTACCGCACCGCCTTGTCGAGTGCCCACTCCGCGCCGCCGAGCGAGCAGGCGGCGATGTTGAGGCGACCGCCGTTGAGCGCCGACATCGCGATCGCGAACCCCCGCCCCTCGTCGCCGAGCATCGCGGATGCCGGGACACGGACGCCGTCGAAGATCACCTGTCGGGTCGGCTGCGCATGCCAGCCCATCTTCTTCTCGAGCGGACCGAAGCTCAGACCCTCGGCGTCGCCGGGAACCAGGAATGCGCTGATGCCCCGGGCGCCGGGCTCCCCTGTGCGCGCCATCACGACGTACACGGCGGCCTCGCCGGCACCGGAGATGAACTGCTTCATCCCGGTGAGCACGTAGTCGTCGCCCTCGCGGACCGCGCTGGTGGCGACGTTGGCGGCATCGGAGCCGACGCCGGGCTCGGTGAGGCAGTAGCCGCCGAACTCCTGCATCGCGGTGAGCGGCGGCAGCCACGTCTCGCGCTGCGTGTCGTCGCCGTAGGAGTCGATCATCCACACGACCATGTTGTGGATCGAGATGTACGCGGCGACCGCCGGGTCGCCCTTGGCGAGTTCCTCGAAGATCGCGACGGTGTCGCTGCGACTGAGGCCGGCGCCGCCGAAGTCCTCGCGCACATAGATGCCGCCGAGCCCCAGCTCTCCGCCGCGGTTCAGCGACTCGCGCGGGAAGATGTGCTTCTCGTCGCGCTCGGCGGCGAAGGGGGCGAGCTCGGCCTCGGCGAACTCGCGGACGGCGCTGAGGATCGCCTCGCGCTCCTCGGCGGTGGTGGTGACGGTGGTCATGGTCATCGCTTGTCCTTGTGGGATCTCGTGCCGGGACGTGGGGATCAGTGCATGGTGGGGATGACGAAGCTGGCTCCGTCGCGGATGCCCGCCGCGGGCCAACGACTCGTCACCGTCTTGGTCTTCGTGTAGAAGCGGAAGGCGTCGGTGCCGTGCTGGTTGAGGTCGCCGAAGCCGCTGCGCTTCCAGCCGCCGAACGTGTAGTACGCGATCGGCACCGGGATCGGGACGTTCACGCCGACCATCCCGACCTCGACGCGTGCGGCGAAGTCGCGGGCGGCATCGCCGTCGCGGGTGAAGATCGCGACACCGTTGCCGTACTCGTGCTCGGACGCCATCCGCAGCGCCTCCTCGTAGTCGGCGGCACGGGCGATCACCAGCACCGGGCCGAAGATCTCCTCGCGATAGATCGCCATGTCGGTGGCGACGTGGTCGAACAGGGTCGGTCCGAGGTAGAAGCCCTCCTCGTGCCCTTCGACGACGAACCCGCGGCCGTCGGCGAGCAGCGTCGCTCCCTCGTCGATACCCTGCTGGATGTAGCCTTCGACCCGCTCGACGGCCGCCCGCGTGACCAGAGGTCCGTAGTCGACATCGGTCGCGAGAGAGGGTCCGATACGCAGTTGCGCCACGCGCTCGGTGAGCTTGGCGGCGAGCGCGTCAGCCGTCTCCTGCCCGACCGGGACCGCGACCGAGATCGCCATGCACCGCTCGCCCGCTGAGCCGTATCCGGAACCGATCAGCGCGTCGACGGCCTGGTCGAGATCGGCATCCGGCATCACGATCATGTGGTTCTTCGCGCCGCCGAAGCACTGAGCCCGCTTGCCGTGCGCCGTCGCGGTCGCGTAGATGTACTCGGCGATGGGCGTGGAGCCGACGAACCCGACGGCGCGGATGCGGTCGTCGGTGAGCAGTGCGTCGACGGCCTCCTTGTCGCCGTGCACGACGTTGAGCACCCCTGCCGGGAGGCCCGCCTCGAGGAACAGCTCGGCGATGCGCACCGGAACGGAGGGGTCGCGCTCACTCGGCTTGAGCACGACCGCGTTGCCCGCGGCGAGCGCGGGGCCGGCCTTCCACAGCGGGATCATCGCGGGGAAGTTGAAGGGCGTGATCGCGGCGACCACCCCGAGCGGCTGACGCATCGAGTAGACGTCGATGCCGGTACCGGCACCCGTCGAGTACTCGCCCTTCAGCAGATGCGGCGCTCCGGCGGAGAACTCGATGACCTCGAGTCCGCGCTGGATGTCGCCCTTCGCGTCGTCGACCGTCTTGCCGTGCTCACTCGCCAGCAATTCGGCCAGCGAGGTCATCTCGCGCTGCACCAGGTCGAGGAACCGCAGCAGCACGCGGGCCCGCTTCTGGGGATTGGTCGCGGCCCAGGCGACCTGCGCCTCTTCGGCGTTCGCGATCACGCGGCGCACCTCGTCGGCGGAGGCCAGCGGCACACGCGCCTGCACGGCACCCGTGCTCGGATCGAACACGTCGGCGAAGCGACCGGAGTCGGGGGTGAGAAGCGATCCGCCCACGAAGTGCGGGATAGTACGAGTCATTGTGTGACGTCCCTTCGTGCCGTCGTTGGCACATTGGGGAGTTTACTCGGAGGCCCGGACATTTACTAGGACGTCCTTGCATTCGGTCGGCTCGAGCATGCGGCGGAACGTGGTTGTTCGCGCCCCGTTCACCGCCGCGTCATCTCGCCCGGGTACAACTGCAGGTGCGCGGACAGAGACTCAGACCGGATCGGGTGTCACGTCTACCGCGCGCACGGTGAGCACTCTCGCTCCCGTCGCGGCGCCCACGCCGCGAGACCCCCGCCGAATCGGGTCGGCGGGGGTCCTCTCCGTCCGGGCCCGAAGCGGCCTGCAGCCCTCCGCATCCGAATTAGAATCGACGGTGCGCTGCCACCCCTGGCGCATCCGCTTCGGCGTCCCGACCCCGGCCGCCCGTTCCCCCGAGGACCGCACCAATGTCCGAACCCCTCACCGTGTCCATCCGCCGCGAAGTCGACCCCGAGCGCATCGTCGAGGCGACCGCCTGGGTGCAGACGGGCGTGAACCTCGCGACGAAGTATCCGGGCTTCCTCGGATCGGGCTGGGTGCGTGCCGGCGAGGATTCGCAGGTGTGGCACATGCTGTACCGCTTCGCGAGCGAGGACTCGCTCACCGCGTGGGAGCAGTCGGCCGAGCGGGCCTGGTGGCTCTCGATGGGCGAGGGCTTCGTGCGCAGCGAGCGCTCCAAGCGGCGCACCGGGATCGAAGGCTGGTTCGACGAGCCGACCACCGGGACCATCACGCTCCCGGCAGCCGATGGCACCACCGAGACGGTCACCGTCGCCCCCGCTCCGCCGCGATGGAAGCAGGCGACCTCGATCTGGCTCGGGTTCTTCCCGGTGAACCTCGCGTTCACCTACGCGATGAGCCCCGTTCCCGGATGGAACGAGCTGCCGATCTGGCTGCGCGTGCTCGTCACCACTCTCGTGCTGACGCCGATCATGGCGTACTGGGTGCTCCCGTTCGTCACCCGCTCGCTGCGGAGCTGGCTCACCCGCTGAAGCCCTCCCTGGCGCCCGGCAATCAGGCGACGGCGGCTCGAAGCGCCCGATCGATCTCGGCGACGGCATCGGTGAGGGGACCGGGTCGGCGCACCACATAGAGCGTGTTGATCGGCGGATCGTCGGTCTCTCGCAGCACGACCAGCCGCCCGTCGGCGAGCTCCTCGCTGATCAGGTAGGTCGGCAGCACGGTCGCCCCCGCGCCAGCGACGGCTGCCGCGGCGAGCGCCCGCAGGTCGGGAACGATCAGCGCCGGTTCTCGGTCGAGCCGCACGCCGAACACGTGCCGCCAGTACCGCCGCAGGATCGGTACATCATGCGCGTAGGCGAGAAGCGGGACGGACTCGAGGTCATCCGGGGTGATCCCGCGTCGCGGGTCCAGATCGAGCGACGGCGCGGCGACGAGGACGAACTCCTCATCGACGAGAGCGGCGGCCGGAAGTGCGCGCCCCTTCGGGCGGACGGCGGAGACCACGAGGTCGAGACTGCCCATTCGCAGCTGCTCGAGCAGCTCGTCCGCCAGCCCCGTCGTCACCGCGATCCGCCGACCGTCGGCGACCATCGATGCCAGCGCCCGCATCCCCACGCGTTCGATGAACTCCGCCGCCCCGCCGATGCGCACCGGCGGCGCCTCTGCGGGTGGCGGGTTCCCGAGCGCCAGCGCGAGCGCGTCGAGGGGGCCCGAGAGGCGCGCGGCCAGGTCATCCGCTCGCGGCGTGGAACGGATGCCCCTGGCGTGCCGGACGAACAGCGGTGCACCCACGCTGCGCTCCAGCGCCTGCAACTGGGTCGTGACGGATGACTGCGCGAGCCCCAGCGTCCGGGCTGCCGCAGAAACCGACCCGGACCGGTGTGCGGCGAGGAACGTCCGCCAGAGCGCGAGATCGCGCAAGCCATCGTCATTCCGATCGGTCATATCGAGAATGTATCGGAATCGGTGACGATGAGGGGCGGTTGTCCCCCGTATCCGCATCCCACGGCATCCGCCGTCCGACCCTCTGGAGCACGCATGTCCTCAGTTCTCTTCGTCGTCACCGGCGCCCGCACCTGGACCCTCACGGACGGCACCGAGCACCCGACCGGCTACTGGGCCGAGGAACTGCTCACCCCCTACCGCGCACTTCGCGATGCGGGCCACTCCGTCTCGTTCGCAACCCCCGGTGGCGTCGCTCCGGTCGCCGACGCCGGGAGCCTCACCGAAGGCGACGCCGAGTCGATCGCCGCGATCGGCGGGCTCGCCACCCCTCTGGTGCTGGCCGACATCGATCCCTCCGCCTACGACGCCGTCTACTACCCCGGCGGCCACGGTCCGATGCAGGACCTCGCGATCGACGAGGACTCCGCCGCGCTGATCACCGCGACGCTCGCCGCCGGACGCCCGCTCGCAGCCGTCTGCCACGGTCTCGCGGCTCTGCTCCCGGCGCGTACGGCGGCAGGGGAATCGGTCGTCGCCGGACGCCGCATCACCGGGTTCACCGACGAGGAGGAGCGCCTCGGTGGCCTCGCCGACCGTGCGCCCTTCCTGCTCGAGAGCGAGCTGCGCGCCCGCGGCGCCGAGGTCGACATCGCCTCGCCGTGGAGCGATCACACCGTGGTCGACGGGCTCCTCATCACCGGCCAGAACCCGCAGTCCTCGGCATCCGCGGCTCTGGCGCTCGTCGCCGCACTCGCCTGATCGAAACCGGCGCCGCGACCTGCGCGGCGCCGGTTCCGACCGTTTTCCACGCCCGCTCCTCCCGCACACGGCGAGGCCTGCCGGTACGGTGAGCGCATGCGATCGACCCCCCGCGCCCTCCGCGTCGCTCTCGCCGCAGTCGCGGCGATCAACCTCGTGTCCGCACTGATCGGAATGGTCGGGCTGACGGTCGGCGGAGGAATGGGGCTGCCGCCGGAGTGGCTCGAGGGCAGCGTCTTCCACTCCTACGTCTGGCCGGGGATCATCCTGGGTATCGTCGTCGGCGGAATGCAGGCGCTGGCTCTCGTCGCGCAGTTCGGACGATTCGCTCTCGCGTGGGGGCTGCACGCCGCCGCCGGCCTCACCATGATGATCTGGATCTTCGTGGAGATCGCGGTGCTCCTCGAGTGGTCGCCGCTGCACGGCATCTTCTTCGCGACCGGCCTCGTCCAGACCGTGCTCGCCGTGCTGGCACTGGGCGCTCGGCCTCGACCGTTGTTCGCGCGCGACATCAGGGACCACTGATGGCGGTACCCGCGTCGAAGGACGAGCTGCTCACCGCGATCCGGACGGAGTATGCCCGCCTGCGCGCCGACCTCGATCGGGTGCCGACGGAGTCCGCCCGAGAACCCGTGCTGTCCGGTCACGTCAAGAGCACGATGATGAGCCCGGCGGATCTTCTCGCGTACTTGATCGGCTGGAACGAGCAGGTGCTCACCTGGCACGACCGTCGCGCCGCCGGGCTCCCCGACGAGATGCCGGCGGCCGGTTTCGGCTGGAATGACCTCGGCGCCTTGGCTCAGCGCTTCTACCGCGACCACGAGGACGCGTCCTGGGCGGATCTGCGGGCACGCCTCGACGACGCGGAGCAGCGGATCGAAGCGCTCGTCCTGGCCCGATCGGACGCGGAGCTATACGGCGCACCGTGGTATCGCACCTGGACGATGGGGCGCATGATCTCGCTCAACACCTCATCGCCCTACCGGAACGCCCGCGGCCGCATCCGCCGCTGGCTCCGGACGCTCTGAGCGCGGGCTCAGGTCCCCTTCCCCGGCGAGCCCCCCTCGATGACCACGCCGGCCAGGTTTCCGACCGCGAACACGATGAAGTACTGCGATGCCGAGGCCGGCGGGGTGTCGTAGAAGTTCTCGAGCACGAAGGGCGCGAGCGCGCTACGGCGCTGGCTATGCTCCTTGCTGAAGCGCACCGCGCGCTGACCGGTTGGAGGGTGGAATCATGAAGAAATCGACCAAGCTGGCATCGTTCGCCGCAGGGCTCGCGATCGTGGCGGGGGCCACGCTAGGGGCTGCTCCGGCGTATGCGGCGAACATGTGGGGATACTCCTCGCAGAACCGCACGGCCTGCATCTCCGCGACGGGGGCGCAGATGGTGGCCATCGCGAAGGCCGGCTACCGGGTCACCAGCTATTCTCCGTGCGTCAAGAGCTTCGACCGCGGCACCTGGTACACGACGACCATCCGTTACTGACGGTCGACGAGACGAGAGAACGCACCCCCGGAGCATCCGGGGGTGCGTTCTCTCTTGTCCAGAGGTCAGCTCTCGATGTGCCGCTCGTCGGGGCCGTCGTAGAAGGACAGCGGACGGATCAGCGCGTTCGATCCGGCCTGCTCGATCACGTGCGCGGTCCACCCCGTCACCCGCGCCGCCACGAAGAGCGGCGTGAAGGTCAGGGTGTCGAAGCCGATCAGGTTGTACGCCGGACCCGACGGGTAGTCGAGGTTCGGGTAGATGCCCTTGCGCGCGACGAACTCCGACTCGAGAGCATCGTAGAGGGCGGCGACCTCGGGGCGGTCGTAGTGCTCCACGAGCGTGTCGAGCGCCGCCTTCATGGTCGGCACCCGGGAGTCGCCCTTCTTGTACACGCGGTGCCCGAAGCCCATGATCTTGCGCTTCTCGGAGAGCGCCTTGTCGAGCCAGGGCACGACGTTCTCGGCCGTGCCGATGTCGTCGAAGATGTGCAGCACGGCCTCGTTGGCCCCACCGTGCAGCGGTCCCTTGAGGGCGCCGATCGCGCCGACCACCGCCGAGTAGATGTCGCTCAGGGTCGAGGTGATGACGCGCGCGGTGAACGTCGAGGCGTTGAAGGAGTGCTCGGCGTACAGGATCATCGAGCGGTTGAACGCGTCGACCACCACGCCGTCCGCCTCCTCGCCGAACGTCATCCAGAGGAAGTTCGCGGAGTAGTCGAGGTCGTCACGCGGGGCGATGATCTCCTGCCCGCGACGGCGACGCTGACCGTAGGCGACGATCGCGGGCAGTGCCGCGAACAGGCGGATGCTGCGCTCAAGGTTCTGCTCCGGGCTGCCACCGGCGTCGAGCACCGAACCGCCCGCACCGGGGTCGGAGGCGCCGATCAGGCTGACCGCGGTGCGGACCTCGTCCATCGGGTGGGCGTCGAGCGGCACGAGGTCGATCGCGGCCTTGACGTTGTCGGCGAGCGCGCGGTGCGTCCGCTCTTCGAGACGGAACGCGGCGAGCTCTTCGGGCGTCGGCAGCTCGCCGTTCCACAGGAGGTAGGCGACGGCCTCGAACGGCTGCGTGTCGGCCAGCTCCTGCACGGGATATCCGCGGTACAGCAGGCTGTTCGTCTCGGGGTTGACCTTCGAGATCGCGGTCGTGTCGACGACGACCCCCGCGAGGCCCTTCTTGATGTCCGGCTCGGTCATGGTCACTCCTTCGTGATGGTGAAGTTGAAGACGCCGGAGTCGAAATGGTTGTACGACTCGTAGTCGATCAGATCGTAGAGATCGGCGCGGTGCTGCATCTCGCCGAGCTTCGAGGTCAGGTGCCCCTCGTCGTTCAGCGTATCGAGAGCACGGCCGGCGGCCCCCATCGAGATGCGCAGCAGCGACACCGGCCAGATGACCAGGTTGACGCCGGCATCACGCAGCTGGTCCGTGGAGAACAGCTCGCTCTTGCCGAACTCGGTCATGTTCGCGAGGATCGGCACGTCGAGCGCCTCGGCCATCGCCTCGAACTCGGCGAGCGTGCGCATCGCCTCGGGGAAGATCGCGTCGGCACCGGCATCCACCAGCGCCTGGGCCCGATCGATCGCGGCATCCAGCCCCTCGATCGCGCGGATGTCGGTGCGCGCCATGATGAGGAAGTTCTCGTCGCGGCGGGCGTCGGCGGCAGCCCGGATGCGCTTGATCGCGGTGTTCTCGTCGACGACGGCCTTGCCGTCGAGGTGGCCGCACCGCTTCGGATTGATCTGGTCTTCGATGTGCGTGCCGGCGAGGCCCGCGTCTTCGAGCTCCTGGATCGTGCGGGCGACGTTCATCGGCTCGCCGAAGCCGGTGTCGGCGTCGACGATCGCGGGGAGGTCGGTCATGCGGGCGATCTGCTTCGCCCGTCCGGCGACCTCGGTCAGCGTCGTGAGGCCGATGTCGGGCAGCCCCAGGTCGGCGGAGAGCACGGCGCCGGAGATGTAGACCCCGTCGAAGCCCTTCTGCTCGATCAGCCGGGCGCTCAGCGGGTTGAAGGCTCCGGGGAAGCGCAGCAGTTCGCCGCTCGCCAGCCGCTCCCGGAACAGCCGCCGCTTCTCGGCGGGCGTGACGCTGGAGTACAGCATCAGAAGAGTCCCGCAGGCGCCGGCGCTGCCTCGAGCAAGCCGGGCTTCGCGACGATCGACAGCTCGCCGACCTCGGCGGCCGTGAGCTCGGGCAGACGCTGCACGAGGGCGAGGAAGCGCTCGATCTCGGCGGACTCGAGCACGGGCTCGGCCAGCAGACGGAACTTCGCGATGTAGTTCTCGCGCGCGAACGGACGGGCGCCCAGCGGATGCGCGTCGGCCACGGCGATCTCGTCGACCACGGTCGAGCCGTCGGTCAGGCGGATCTCGACGCGACCGCCGAAGGCCTTCTCAGCCGGGTCCTCGGAGTGGTAGCGGCGGGTCCACTCGGCGTCTTCCGCCGTGGTGATCTTGTGCCACAGCGCGACCGTGTCGGCGCGGCCCGCACGCTCGGGGGCGTAGGAGTCGACGTGGTGCCAGCCGCCGTCCTGCAGTGCCACCGCGAAGATGTACGGCACCGAGTGGTCGAGCGTCTCGCGCGATGCGGTCGGGTCGTACTTCTGCGGGTCGTTCGCGCCGGAGCCGATCACGTTGTGCGTGTGGTGGCTGGTGTGGATGACGATCGAGTCGATGTTCGCGGGGTCACGCAGCGCCGGGTTCTCGATCCCGAGCTTGCGGGCGAGGTCGATGAGCGCCTGCGCCTGATACTCGGCCGAGTGCTCCTTCGTGTACGAGTCGAGGATCGCGCGCTTGGGCTCGCCGGCGGCGGGCAGCGGCACGTCGTAGGACGCGTCCTTGCCGTCGAGCATCCACGCGATCACACCGTCTTCACCCTCGTAGATCGGCGCGGGGCTGGTCTGCCCGCGCATGGCCCGGTCGACCGCCTCGACGGCCATCTTGCCCGCGAAGGCCGGGGCGTGCGCCTTCCAGGTGGAGATCTCGCCCTTGCGGCTCTGCCGAGTGGCGGTCGTCGTGTGCAGACCCTGGCCCACAGCCTGGTAGATCGTCTCGACGTCGAGCCCGAGCAGGGTGCCGATGCCGGCGGCCGCCGACGGGCCGAGGTGGGCGACGTGGTCGATCTTGTGCTTGTGCAGGCAGATCGCACGCACGAGGTCCATCTGGATCTCGTAGCCGGTCGCGATGCCGCGCACGAGCGCCCGACCGTCCTTGCCGGTGTGCTGGGCGACCGCGAGGATCGGCGGAATGTTGTCGCCGGGGTGCGAGTACTCCGCCGCGAGGAACGTGTCGTGGTAGTCGAGTTCGCGCACGGCCACGCCGTTCGCCCAGGCCGCCCACTCGGGGCTGGTGCGGTGGTCGAGCGCCGCACCGAACAGGTTCGCTCCGACGCCGCCGGTGGAGACGGGGTGGCTGAACGCCTGCGCGCGGGCGGCGTTGATCGGCGCGCGGGTGAGGGATGCCGCAGCCACCGAGGCGTTGTCGATGATGCGGTTGATGATCATGTCGACGACGTCCTGCTCGACCTCGACCCGGTCGGCGGCGACCTCGGCGATCTTCCAGGCGAGCTGGTCTTCGCGCGCGAGGTTCTCGTCGCTGCGGTGCACACGGACGTGATGGGTGACGGTCATTTCTTATCCTTCGCTGTTGCTGGAGTCGAGAGAGTCGAGGATGCCGGTGAGGGCGTTGTGCAGGTGCACGTGGGTGGCATGGGCGGCGAGGTCGCCGTCGCGGGCGGCGAGCGCCTCGGCGATCGTGCGGTGCTCGGCGGCGGATGCCGCGAGTCGGGCGGGCTTGTCGCGGGCCATCCGGCGCACGCGCACGAGGTGCGTGCGCACGGTGCGCAGGGCCGAGGCGATGTAGTCGTTCGCGACGGCCGCATCGAGAGCACCGTCGAACCGGGCGATCAGCGCGTAGTAGGCGTCACGGCCTGCGGGAGCGGTGAGGTCGACGTGCGCGAACTCCGCGGCGAGCTCGGCGAACAGACCGGCGTCCCCCCGCACGGCGGCGAGCCGGGCGGAGCTCTCCTCCAGCGCGCGGCGGATCTCGAACAGCGAGCGGATGTCATCGGCATCCAGGTCGGCGACCACGGTGACGCGCGGCGACTGCTGGACGACGAGACCGTCGCCGGCCAGTCGGCGCAGCGCCTCCCGCATCGGAGTGCGACTCACACCGAGACGCTCGGCCTGCTCGACCTCCCCGAGAACGAAGCCGGCCGGAAGAGCACCCGACTGGATGTCGTCGAGCAGGGCCGTGTACGCGCGATCACTCGCGGAGAAGCGCTCGACAACAGGGGGCATGCCCTCAGTGTATACATAAAGCAGCGGGACGGGCCTCTCAGTCTTTTTCTACGGGCTTCCCGTATACATTCCCGGGGGTGGGCACCGGCTCCACGAACTCCGGAGCGACAGGCTCCCCCAGCTTGACCACGATGACCCCCACGAGAACGAGCACTCCGCCGAGCCCCTGCAGCAGATCGGGAAGCTGGCCGAGCAGCAGCCAGCCGAACAGGAGCGCGGCGACCACCTCGGCGAGCGCGACGAAGGAGGCGAGCCGCGAACCCAGCATCCGTGTCGAGGCGATGCCGAGCAGGTACGCGAGGGCCGTCGCCACGACACCGATCGCCAGCACGGGGACGAACCAGGGCACACTGCCGAAACGGTAGGCGATGTCGTCGGTCGTCCACGCGATCGGCAGGACGCCGATCGCCCCGGCCGCCGTGAGACCGAGTGCACCGATCAGCAGCCCGCTGCCGGCGAGCGCGAGCGGCGGCAGCCCCGTGTCGACTCTGGCCGAGAGCACGAAGTAGGTCGCCGCCCCGACCATGGCTCCGAGCGCCCACAGGATGCCGGCCACGTTCACATCGGCCCCCGTGAGGATGTCGAGCATGAGCACCAGCCCGACGATGGCGATGGCCGCCCCGATGGTGCTGCGGCGCGTCGGCCGCTCGCCCCGTCGCAGCCACAGCCACAGCAGCACCGCGACCGGTGCCGTGTACTCGATGAGCAGCGCCAGCCCCACATCCATGACGGCGACGGCCTGGAAGTAGAAGAGCTGGGTCGCGGTGACGGCGAGCAGTCCGTAGGCGAGGATCATGCCGGCGTTGCGGCGAAGGAGACCCCACCGCCCGCGCAGCGACAAGATCGTGGGGATGAGCAGCACGAGGGCCGCCACCCAGATGCGTGCGGTGACCGCGGCCCCCGGCGTCCACCCCGCGTCGATGAGCCCGCGCGCCCACGCGCCGGACATGCCGAACGACAGCGCGGCCGCGATGGCGAGCGGCAGCCCCAGACGCACACCGCGTGCGGACGCGACCGCCACGCTGTCATCACTCACCCTGCCCATGATCGATGACGCTACTCGCGCACGCTGTAAGATGTCAACGTGATCTTCACCGATGACACCCAAGAGGGCCTCCGCGCCGCCGTCTGGCTCGTGAACTCGGCCGAGGATCCGGACACGCTGGTCGACCTCGACGACGAGCGCGCCTTCCTCCGCGAGTTCCCCTACACCGGACGACTCGACCGCGATGAAGACGAGCTCGCCTCCCTGCGCCGCCTGCGCCCGCGTCTGCGATCCATGCTGCTGGCGCCGCGCGACGAGATGGCCGAACTCGTCAACGCCGCCCTCGCCGAGTCCCGCCTCACCCCGCGACTGCTCCGCCACGACGGGGTCGATTGGCACCTCCATGCCGTGGCCGACGAGCATCCGCTGGCGGAGCGCGTGCTGATCGAGACCGCGATGGCGCTGATCGACGTCATCCGCGCCGAGGAGGGCTCGCGCCTCTCCGTGTGTGCGGATGACACCTGCCTGGCGATCGCCCTGGATCTCTCCCGCAACCGCTCGAAGCGCTACTGCTCGACGACCTGCGCGAACCGCAACGCCGTCGCCGCCTATCGCGCGCGCCGGGCCGCGGACTGACGCGCGGACTCAGGCGCCGATGTACGCGCCCCGCCAGGTGTACGCCGCGATGGTGTCGGCCTTCATCTCCATGCCGTTCCCGGGAGCAGTGGGCGCCCTGTAGGAGCCACCCCGGATGTCGGTCGGCACGACGAAGTGCTCGTGCAGGTGGTCGACGAACTCGATCATGCGGCCCTCGCGGGTGCCGGTGACCGCGACGAAGTCGAACATCGACAGGTGCTGCACCGCTTCGCACAGGCCCACCCCACCCGCGTGCGGGCACACCGGCACGCCGAACTTGGCGGCGAGCAGCAGGTTGGCGATGTTCTCGTTGACGCCGCCGACGCGCACGGCATCGATCTGCATGACGGAGATGGCATCCGCCTGCAGCAGCTGCTTGAAGATGACACGGTTCTGGGCGTGCTCGCCGGTGGCGACGCGGATCGGTGCCACGCCGCGCGCGATCTCGGCGTGCCCGAGCACGTCGTCGGGGCTGGTCGGCTCCTCGATCCACGCGGGGTGGAACTCGGCGAGCGCGTTCACCCACTCGATCGCCTCCGACACCTCCCAGCGCTGGTTCGCGTCGATCGCGATGGGGAAGTCCGGTCCACACACCTCACGCGCCTTGCGGAAGCGACGGATATCGTCCTGCAGGTCGGCGCCGACCTTGAGCTTGATCTGCGTGAAGCCGTCGGCCATGGCCTCGCGGGCCAGCCGCTCGAGCTTCTCGTCGGAGTATCCGAGCCAGCCGGGACTCGTCGTGTAGGCCGGGTACCCGGTGGCGAGCAGCTGCTCTTCCCGTTCGGCACGCCCCGGCTCGACGGCACGCAGGATGTCGAGGGCATCCTCGCGGGTGAGGGCGTTCGTGAGGTAGCGGAAGTCGACGACGTCGACGAGTTCTTCCGGGGTCATCCGGGCGAGCAGCTGCCAGAGGGGCAGCCCCGCGCGCTTGGCCTTGATGTCCCACAGGGCGTTGATGACGGCGCCGATGGCCATGTGCATGACGCCCTTCTCGGGGCCGAGCCAGCGCAGCTGCGAGTCGCCGATGATCGCCCGGTAAGTGCCGCCCATGTCGTCGAGCAGGGGTTCGAGCTCGCGGCCGACGAGGTGGTCCGCGAGCGCGTCGATCCCGGCGACCTGCACGTCGTTGCCCCGCCCGATCGTGAAGACGAACGCGTGGCCCTCGATGCCGTCCTCGGCGTCCGTGCGCACGATCACGTACGCGGCGGAGTAGTCGGGGTCGGGGTTCATCGCGTCCGAACCGTCCAGGCTCAACGACGTCGGGAAGCGGATGTCGGTGGTGTCGAGGGCGACGATACGGGTCACGGGGGTCCTCTCCGTGCACGGCGGATCTCTTCCGTGCGGATACCTTGGAGTGTAAACATCCGATGTCTATACTGTCAACGAGATGGGCCGCAGCGTCGTGGCCTCCCCACCGATCAGGAGAATCATGAAGTTCGCGCGGCTCGGCACCCCCGGCACGGAGATCCCCGTCCTCGTGGAGGGTGACCACTACCTCGACCTCCGCTCTCTGACATCCGATGTGAACGGCGACTTCCTCGAGAGCGACTTCGTCGCCAGGGTCTCGGCGGCCCGCGATGCCGGGGAGCTTCCGGAACTCGCGGATGCCGCGGCGATGCGCATCGGCGCACCGATCGCCCGTCCGAGCGCCGTGATCTGCATCGGCATGAACTACGCCGCCCACGCGGCCGAGTCGGGTTCGGAGCCGCCGACCATCCCCATCCTGTTCCTGAAGACGCCCAACACGGTGGTCGGACCCGACGACGCGGTGACGATCCCCCGCGGCAGCGAGAAGACCGACTGGGAGGTCGAGCTCGGCATCGTGATCGGCGCTCGCGCGGCCTACCTCGACTCCCCCGAGGAGTCGCTCGCCCACGTGGCCGGCTTCGTCGCCGCGAACGACGTCTCGGAGCGGGCGTTCCAGATCGAGGCGTCGGGCGGGCAGTGGTCCAAGGGCAAGATCGCCCCGGGATTCAACCCCACCGGCCCGTGGCTCGTCACTCCCGACGAGGTCGACCACCACGCGCTCGGACTGCGCAGCTTCGTGAACGGCGAGCCGCGGCAGGACTCGAACACGAGCGACATGATCTTCACGGTCGAGCACATCGTGCACCACCTGTCGCAGTACGTGACGCTCGAGCCGGGCGACCTGATCCTCACCGGCACCCCGCAGGGCGTGGCCCTCTCGGGCAAGTACCCCTACCTCGCACCCGGCGACGTGGTCGAGATCGAGATCGACGGCCTCGGCCGGCAGCGGCAGGAGTTCGTGGCATGGGAGGCACAGAGATGAGCGCACTCGACGGACTGGTGGCGATCGTCACCGGCGGAGCATCCGGGATCGGTGCGGCGATCGCACAGCGCCTGCGCGCCGACGGGGCGACCATCGCGATCCTCGACCGCGACACCGCCGCGGCCGACCCCGCGTTCACGGCCTTCACCGCCGACGTCTCGGATCGCGCAAGCGTCGACGTGGCGGTCGCGGCCGTGGCCGAGAGGTTCGGGCGCATCGACATCGTCGTGAACAACGCCGGGATCGGCGCGCAGGGCGACGTCGCGGCGAACGACGACGACGAGTGGGCGCGCGTGCTCTCGATCAACGTCACCGGCATCGCCCGTGTGACGGCGTCGGCACTGCCCTGGCTGCGGAAGTCGCCGGCGGCGGCGGTCTGCAACACGGCATCCATCGCCTCCACCACCGGACTCCCGCAGCGGGCGCTCTACAGCGCGTCGAAGGGGGCCGTCTCGGCGCTGACCCGCGCGATGGCGGCCGACCACCTGCGCGAGGGTATCCGGGTGAACGCGGTCAACCCCGGCACGGCCGACACCCCCTGGGTCGGGCGACTGCTCGACTCGGCGACCGACCCCGCGGCCGAACGCGCCGCGCTCGAGGCCCGCCAACCGCACGGACGGCTCGTCGACCCCGATGAGGTCGCCGCCGCGGTCGCCTACCTCGTGAGCCCCGGGGCCGGTTCGACGACCGGCACGTCCATCGAGGTCGACGGCGGCATGGCGCGGTTGCGGCTTCGCGCGGAGTGAGTTCCGCCCGGCGTCAGCCGCGGCTGCCGCGGAACCAGCCCCGGATGCCGTGACGCGGAGGCTCCACGGTCGGCGCCTGCGGCCGGGCATCCGTGCGATAGAACTGCTCGGCGGTGGTCCAGAAGATCGCGTCGAGGTCATGCCCCCGCGCATCCGCCCAGGCGATCACCGTGTCGGCCCAGCGCGTGCGGGCCGTGGGCTGGTAGGTCGGCGAGCCGTCCTCCGGTGCGTGCGGGTCGTCGTCCTCGGCCGGTCCGATGACCGAGACGGGCCAGTCGCTCCCCCACATCAGCCGCTCGATCCCGAACGCATCGGCCGCCACATCGAGGAACGGGATCAGCTGCGCGGCATCCCAGTCGCCACCGGCCTCGCCGGGCAGACCCGAGAGCTTGCAGAAGGTGTTCGGATGCCGCGCCAGCTCGGTCAGGTCGCGGGCCCATTCCGGGGTCGGCGCCAGCGGAGCCGCGGCCGTGCCCACGGCGGGCTTCCCCAGATGATCGAGTACGAGCCGCAGCTCTGGGATGGCTCCGGCGAGGCGGGCGACATCCGGCAGCTGCGCGGCGCGCACGCACGCGTCGAAGGTCAGACCGCGCGCGGCGACCTCGCGCGCACCGGTCACGAAGGCCGCCGACACCGCCAGTCCGTCGGGCTCGCCCTGCAGGTTGTGCCGCACGCCGACGACGAGCGGCTCGGCCGCGAGACCTTCGAGGTGCGCGACCGTGTCGGTCCCCCGGTCGAGGCGGATGCCGGCGACGATGCCGACCACTCCGAGCGCGGGCGCGAGCCCTGCGACCCAGAGCACCTCATCGAGGAAGTCGTCGTCGACGGTCCCGGCCTGCACGAACACGCACTTCTCGGTCTCGGCACGTTCCAGGCGGGCGTGCTCGAGTTCCAGGTCGGCGAACCGGTACGCCATCGGGCCTTCGAGCCACGTGTAGGTCAGCGCCTCCGGATCCCACAGGTGCAGATGTGCATCGAGAACTCGCATCCCCTCATCCTGCCGCAGACATCGGAGCAATCGCTAGGATGACGCCATGGCTGTGACGGACGACGCGATCGCGAAGATCAAGGCGATGATCGTGTCGGGCGAGCTGACCCCCGGCGATCGCCTGCCTCCGGAGAAGGAGCTCTCCGAGCGGCTCGGTCTCTCCCGCAGCTCGATGCGCGAGGCGGTCAAGGCGCTCGAGGTCATCCGCGTGCTCGACGTGCGGCGCGGCGACGGCACCTATGTGACGAGTCTCGAGCCCCACCTGCTGCTGGAGGCGATCTCGTTCGTCGTCGACATGCACGACGACGACTCGATGCTCGAGATCTTCGCCGTGCGCCGGATGCTGGAGTCGCAGGCATCCGGCCTCGCCGCCACGCTGGGCACCGACGAGCAGATCGCCGAGCTGCAGCGCGAGGTCGAGGGCGTGGATGCCTCCGTGAGCATCGAGGAGCTCGTCGACCACGACATCCGATTCCACCGCGAGATCGTGGCGATGGCGGGCAATGCGTACCTCGCGAGCCTGATCGAGCACCTGAGCAGCCAGACGGTGCGCGCCCGCGCCTGGCGCGGACTCACCGAGACGGGGGCCGTCGAGCGCACCCTGTCGGAGCACCGGGCGATCGCCGACGCGGTCGCCCAGCGCGACCCCGCACTGGCGACCTCGCTGACGACCGCGCACATCGCCGGCATCGAGCGCTGGCTGCGCCACGCGACGGCGCCCTGAGCGGTTCCGGGCGCCCCGGCACCCGGACGCGGAAGTGGGTCTGACGGCGCCGCCGCGAGGGGTGTACCGTCACCGCATGATCACCGACGATCCCACCTTGACCAACCCCGACCACTACCGCACCCTCTGGGAGAACGAGCACGTCCGCGTGCTCGAATACACCGACGTCCCCGGCGACAAGACGACGCCGCACGATCATCCGAACAGTGTGATGATCACCCTCAGCGATTTCTCTCGTCGCCTCAGCGCCGGGGAGCGGACGTTCGACACGGCCCTCACCTCCGGGCAGGCGGTCTGGATACCGGCGCAGCGTCACTCCGGCGAGAACACCGGGACGACGCCGACGCACACCATCCTCGTCGAACTCAAGGGCGATGCGGCGGGCGAACCGATGGCATCGACACTCGGGCCGGAACATCCCGCCGAGGGGTGAGCGCACCCGGATGATCGACGAGGCGGCCGATAGTCTCGAGGGTATGAGCGACTGGACCAGCACCGCGATCGCCCTGCTGGAAGCCGACGCGAACCGCAGTGCCGACACGCACCTGCACCTCTTCCCGCTGCCGCCCGAGTGGGGCATCGACCTGTACCTCAAGGACGAGTCCGTCCACCCGACCGGGTCACTCAAGCACCGTCTGGCGCGCTCGCTCCTCCTCTACGGACTGGTCAACGGCCGCATCCGGGAGGACACCACGCTCGTGGAGTCGTCGAGCGGATCGACCGCCGTCTCCGAGGCGTACTTCGCCCGCATGCTGGGGCTGCCGTTCATCACCGTCGTCCCGCGCTCGACCGTGCAGGAGAAGATCGACCTCATCGAGTTCTACGGTGGCACCTGCCACTTCGTCGACCGCGCCGAAGACATGTCGCCCGAGGCGCAGCGCCTCGCGTCCGACTGCACCGGCCACTACCTCGACCAGTTCACGTTCGCCGAGCGCGCGACCGACTGGCGAGGCAACAACAACATCGCGGAGAGCGTGTTCAGTCAGCTCGCGCAGGAGCGGCATCCGATCCCCACCTGGATCGTGACCGGCGCCGGAACCGGCGGCACGAGTGCGACGTTCGGGCGGTACGTGAAGTACCGCCGCCACGAGACGAAGGTCGCCGTGGTCGACCCCGAGGGCTCCGCGTTCTACGACGGCTGGGCCGGCACGGTCGACCCGCCCGCCGGACGCCCGAGCCGCATCGAGGGCATCGGCCGGCCGCAGGTCGAGGCCTCGTTCGTGCCCACCGTGATCGACGAGATGATCCGGGTGCCGGATGCCGGGTCGATCGCCGCGATCCGGATGCTTCGCGAGCGCACCCTGCACTGGGCCGGCGGCTCAACCGGCACGAACCTGTACGGCGCGTTCCAGCTGATCGCCCGGATGCGGGCCGCGGGCGAGACCGGCAGCGTCGTCACCCTGATCTGCGACAGCGGCGTCCGCTACGCGGGCACGTACTACTCCGATGAGTGGGTCGCGGCGCAGGGCTGGGACCTCGCCCCACATCGCGCGCGGCTCGATCGGTTCCTGGAATCGGGCGTCTGGGGCGAGTGAAGGCGTCGGGCTACGCTGGCCGCATGACAACTCTGATCCTCACCGTCGCGGGTGCAGACCGTCCTGGCCTCGTGGCCGCTGTCGCCGATGTCGTGGACGCGCACGGCGGCAACTGGGAGAACAGCTCGCTGGCGGAGCTCGCCGGCACGTTCGCGGGCGTTATCGAGGTGTCCGTCGCCGAAGACCGGGCACCGGAGCTGAGTTCCGCGCTGCGCGGGCTCCAGGGACAGGGGCTGCTGACCCTGGCCGTGCTCACCGGGACACCGGATGCGGATGCCGCCGACGATCGGCTGCTCCAGATCCAGGTGCTCGGCAACGACCGACCCGGCATCGTGCGCGAGGTCTCTGCCGTCCTGAGCGCGCACGCGCTGAGCATCGAGGAGCTCGCCACCGAGACCCGGGATGCCGCGATGGCCGGTGGCCGCCTGTTCGAGGCATCCGTCTCCGCGAAGGTGCCGGCGTCCGTCGACCTGGATGCGCTGCGCGACGACCTCGAGCGCCTCGCCGCCGAGATCCAGGTCGACATCACCCTCGGCTGACCGCCGAGCCACCGACCTCCCCCGGACAACGAGAAGGCCGCCGTTCCGAGGAACGGCGGCCTTCTCGTGTCCGGCGTCAGACCAGGCGGGACTTCGGCGACACCGAGTAGGTGTGCTCGGCGTCGCGGTTGACCGTGTCGCCCAGTGCCGCGTCGATCGCGGCCAGGGTGTCGGCGTCGAGCTTGACGCCCGAGGCCTTGACCGTCTCGGCGAGCTGCTCGGGACGCGAGGCTCCGACCAGCGCGGCCGCGACGTTCGGGTTCTGCAGCACCCACGCGATCGCGAGCTGCGGCATCGACAGTCCGGCCTGCTCGGCGATCGGCTTCAGGCGCTGGACGGCGGTGAGGATGTCGTCCTGCAGGAAGCTCTTGATGAAGTCGGCGCCGCTGTGCGGGTCGGTCGCGCGCGAGCCCTCGGGCACCGGCTGGCCGGGCAGGTACTTGCCGCTGAGCACGCCCTGCGCCATCGGCGACCAGACGATCTGCGAGATCCCGAGCTCTTCGGAGGCCGGCACGACCTTGCCCTCGATCACACGCCACAGCATGGAGTACTGCGGCTGGTTCGAGATGAGCTGGATGCCGAGCTGCGTGGCGAGAGCGTGTCCCTCACGCAGCTGTTCGGCCGTCCACTCGGAGACGCCGATGTAGAGGGCCTTGCCCTGACGGACGACGTCGGCGAACGCCTGGAACGTCTCCTCGAGCGGGGTCTCGTAGTCGAAGCGGTGCGCCTGGTACAGGTCGACGTAGTCGGTGCCGAGGCGCTGCAGCGAGCCGTTGATCGACTCGAAGATGTGCTTGCGGCTCAGGCCGGTGTCGTTGGGGCCCTTGGGGCCGGTCGGGAAGTAGACCTTCGTGAAGATCTCCAGCCCCTCGCGGCGCTGCCCCTCCAGAGCCTTGCCGAGCACGACCTCCGCCGCCGTGTTGGCGTAGGTGTCAGCGGTGTCGAACGTGGTGATTCCGGCATCCAGTGCGGCGTGCACGGTCTTGACGGCGGCATCGTCACCGACCTGCGAGGCGTGGGTGACCCAGTTGCCGTAGGTGATCTCCGAGACCTTGAGACCGCTGTTGCCGAGATAGCGATAGTTGACCATGGAACAACGCTACTGGCTGCGTGTGATGACGGGGCTGGATGCCGGCATCCGCCGTCATGCGGGAGCTGTGACCGCCCGCCGGCGCAGGACGGTCACGACGCCGCCGACGGCGATCGCGGCACCGGCGAGCGCACTCACGGCGTAGAGGGGCCGCGCCCAGGGCGAGTAATCCGCGCCGCCGATCCCGAACGTATCGGCGAGGCTCATGCCCGGTCCGAACGACGCGACGAAGTAGCCGAGCGTACCGAGCATCAGCAGCGCCAGGAAGCTCATCGCGGGGATCACAGGATCGGCCCGCCCGCGGATCGAGACCACCGCGACCACCACCGCCAGCACCACGCCTATGCCGAGGATGAAGAACACCGGCTCCCACAGCAGGTCCTCGCCCACGGCAGACATCTCGGCGCGGATCTCGTCGAGCGTGCGTCCGGGAACCGCGGCGAGCGGATTAAGCACCAGGATCTGCAGCGCGGCCCACGCCGCGTAGGCCGTGACGGCGAGCACACCGGCGATCGAGATCCACAGGGTCCGGCGCTGCATCCGAGTCATGCGCGTCATCCTAGGAAGGCATCCCGAGAGTCTCCCGATACTCGCGCCAGGCCGCTCCCAGGCGACGGATGCCCTCGGCGAGCACATCGTCCGGTGCGGTGAACGGGATGCGGATGTGGTCGTCCGGAGACACCGACACCGCGAACGCGGCGCTGCCCGCGATCGAGACTCCGTGCGTGGCTGCGATCCTGGCCAGTGCCGCAGCGGAACCCGCGGGAACCCGGACCCACAGCGACAGCCCGCCGCGCGGCGGCTCGACCTTCCAGTCGGGCAGGTGCTCGGCCATCAGCTCCTGCAGCAGCCGGAGGCGCTCCTGGTGGATGCGACTGTTCGCCCGGCGGAGGTCGTCGGCGCGGGCGATCAGGTCGAGCGCGAGCAGCTGCCCCGGCACGCTCGTGGACTGGTCGGCGAGCTGCCGGGCCCCGCGCAGGCGGCGGACGAGCACGGGGTCGGCGCGCAGCCATCCGATCCGCAGCCCCGCCCACACCCACTTCGAGACCGACTCCACGACGATGATCGGGGCGTCCGCCCGCTCGGCCGCGAGGGTCGGCGGCACCACGCCGTCGAAGGAGATGCCGGCCACGACCCGGTCCTCGATCACCGGCACACCGTACTGGGCGGCGAGTTCGGCGACGCGATGCCGCGCGGCGGCAGGGAGCCGCGAGCCCGTCGGGTTCTGGTGGTGCGGATTGAGGGCCACGAGCACGGGCCGCAGCCGGGCGAGCGCCTGCTCGAGTGCGTCGACATCGAGTCCGTCCGGCCCCATCGGGACGCCGTGCACCGTGCCCCCGCGCAGCCCGACCGAGTCGGTGACGCCCGGCCAGGTGATCTCCTCGGCGAGCACGATGTCGCCGGGGCCCACGAGCGCGTTGACGACGAGGCTGATGGCCTGCTGCGCGCCGTGCGTGACGAGGATCTGCTCGGGCGTCGTCGGGGTGCCCTCGGCGGCGTACATGTCGGCGATGAGGGTGCGCAGCGCGGGGAGGCCCGCCGGGTCGGTCTCGGGCAGCAGCGCCAGCTCGAGCCGCGGCTTGTGCTCGCTGATCAGCTGCACGCCCAGCTCGGAGATCTGCGGCACGGTCCGCAGCAGGTCGATCGCATTGGGCAGGGCCGAGAACAGCGCCTCACCTCGTCCCTGCCGCTGCACGGGGGAGATGGATGCCGCCGCACCGGCGACGCGCGTGCCGCTCCCCTGCCGCCGGTCGACCAGGCCGCGCTCGGCGAGATCGGCGTACGCGGCGACGACCGTGCCGCGCGACACGGAGCTCGCCGCGGCGAGGGCGCGCTCCGCCGGCAGACGGTCGCCGGGGCGCAGCTCTCCGCCCGCGATCAGAGCCTCGATGCCGCGGGACAGCCGCGCCGCGAGCGTGCCGTCTCCGTGGGTCCATCGACCCAGCCGGGCGGAGAGCGCCTCCGAGGCGACCTCGCCCGCACGGACGAGAGTCGGCGATGAACCTGCGGATGGCGCAGGAATGGCCGATCCATGGTCCACCGGCCGGGTATTGGCCCTGTCATCGACGCTCATGAGACCTGATTCTGGACCAATGAGCACCTTCACGACCACTCCTCCGGCAGATCTCGGTCCAATCAGGCCCGATTGGACTATCGGTCAGCTCATCGAATGGCTGAGCGACGACTCCCGCCAGCACGACCCCACGCTTCAGCATCCGCTGTCCCTGATCGAAGCGGCGCTGACCGGCGAGCAGTGGTCGCGGCCGCCGTCGACCGTCGCCCTGATCCGCTCGCTGACCCTCGCCGTACCGCAGCACGGGTCATCCGTGATCGCCGACGTCCTGCTCCCGTCGCGAAGCCTGACGCTCGTCGCCTAGGCGCGACGGTGCCCCGGGAGCGCGGGCCAGGTCAGGTGGCCTGAGCGGAGACTGACGGAGGCGATGTCGCCGGAGTCGTCACGATCTCGGCGCGGTCGCGGAAGCCCTCCGCCGTCACCCGGTCCAGGGCGACCTGCTTGCGGATGGCCGCGGCCTTCTCGTACAGGCTCGGGTCGCCGTAGCTCGTGAGCACCTTCACCAGCACGGGCAGCAGCTCGATCATGAAGAACAGTGCCGCGATCAGGATGTGCGCCCACAGGATCGTGGGCTCCTTCTCGCTCAAGCGGTTCAATCCGCTGATCTGGCTGAGCAGCCCGACGGCTCCGGCGTTGCCCTGGGCCACGGCATCCGCGCGCGCGTTGTACGCGGCGAGCGCCTGGTCGTAGGTGTCGCGGGCGGCCGACAGCTGGGACTTCGCCTGCTCGCGGTTCGTCGACTCCGACGTCGAGGTGTTCTCCTTGGCGGCGGTGCCGGCGGCGGCGAGCTCCTCGTTCGCGGTGCGGAGCTGCGCAGCGAGCGCGTCGTACGTCTGCTGTGCCTCGGCGAGTTGAGCTTTGGCGGCGTCCGAGCTCGCGCCCTCGCCGTTCACGCCGGTGCAGCCGGGAACCGTGCCCGCGCCCTCACCGGTCAGCTCGCACTGGTAGAGCACGCGCGCCTGGTCGATCACGGCCTGCTGCGCGGTCATCTTGGCGGTCACGTCGTCGACCGTGGCCTGGGCGGCCGACTCGGTGGCCGAAGAGGACTCCGTCCCTGCGACGATGCCGGTCGCGGCCTGGTTCTCGAGCTCGGCGACCTTGGCGGTGGCGGAATCCAGCGCGATCTTCTCCGGGCCGGTCTCGAGCGCCTCCTGATCGGACTGCGACTGCGTGATGTTGGTCGACGCGACCTCGCGGGCGATGTCGTTGTGGAAGATCTGCAGCACGAGCGGCTCGGCGACGACGAAGCCGATGATCGCGGCCATGATCACACGCGGGATCGCGAGGCCGATGAGCCGCCACACGTTCCGCGTCGAGCTCATGGTCGAGGTGAGGAAGCGATCGAGGTTGAAGATGATGAGCGCCCACACGAGCGCGAGCGGCACGGCCAGCCAGATCGCGGCCTGTACACCGGTGGTGAGCGCGAAGAGCATCGAGATGGCGGAGACCAGCGCGGTGCCGGCGAGCACGAAGAACATCTGCACGAAGCGCGGCGTCTCGCCGGGGACGCGGTCGAGGATCTCGCCCTCCGCGCCACCGAGGATCGCGAGTGTCCGGGCACGGGAGCCCGGAGTGCGCGGGGCACGCTTCTTGCGGGGCTTGCGGACGCGGGGCTCGCGCGGGGGCTTCACGGGCGCGGACTCGTCGGCGGCGACCGCATCGGCGATCGGGGTCGCCTCGGCGGGGTCTGCGACGGGAACCTCGCGGGTGGCGTCGTCGGCGCCGGTCGGCTCGAATTCGCGCAGGAAGTCGAGGTCATCGGTGACGGCGTCGGGTTCGCCGTCGATGATGATCCGACCCTGCGAGTCGTAGCGACCCGGTCGATGGGCGGAATAGGGCATCCGAACAATCTACGAAGTATCGCCTGTGGATACCGTGGAAAAGTCCTTGGAGTGCCTCACAGGTTCCGTGCCGTCCGACGGATTCAGGATGCCGGGAGCAGACGGTCGAGGGCGGCGGCGTAGGCGGACAGCCCGTCGTCGAGCGTGAAGTGTCCGGCGGCGGCGAGGGTGCCGAGCCCGTGGATCAGGCCCCACAGCGCGACGACGTCGGTCGGTCGGTCGAGTCCCACCGCGGCCGCCCCCTCGGCGAGCACGGCCTCGAGCCCGTCGATCAGCGGCGCCATCGTGGCGGTCGGCGATCCCGGGATGCAGACGGTCGGGTCGTAGACGGCGTCGAACGCATGCGGATGCTCGATCGCGAAGCGGATGTACGCCGATCCCCCGTCGATGAGCGCCGCGCGCGGCGTCGCGGCCTTCTCGGCGGCAGCGCGGACCTGGTCGAGGAGGTCGGCCATGCTGCGCTCGGCGATCGCCTTGAGCAGTCCGAGCCGGTCGGAGAAGTGATGGTACGGCGCGTTGTGGCTGACGTTCGCCGCCCGCGCGACCTCGCGCAGGCTGATCTCCGCCGCCGGCATCCGCTCCAGCAGCTGCATGGCGGCGTCTTCCAGGGCACGGGCGAGATCGCCGTGGTGGTAGCCGTCCTTCGAACTTGACATGAGCAACATCATCTCCTATCTTGACACTGTCCACCAGCTTGACATTGTCCAGATAGGAACAACGCCATGACCGCTCTCGTGATCGACGGCCACCCCGACGCCCGCTCCTTGACCGCCGCACTCGCGCAGCGCTATGCCGCGGGGCACGGCGATGCCCGCGTGCTCGCCCTGCGCGACCTCGACTTCGACCCCAACCTGCGCTTCGGCTACCGCGAGCGCATGACGCTCGAGCCCGACCTCGTCGAGGCGAAGCAGGCTCTGCACGATGCCGACACGATCGTCGTCGCGACACCGGTGTGGTGGGGCGCACCGCCGGCCCTCCTCAAGGGCTTCTTCGATCGGGCGCTGCTGCCGCAGCAGGAGTACCGCTACTCGAAGCTCGGCCTCCCCGAGGGCCTGATCCCCGCGCGCCGTGGACGTCTGCTCCTGCTCGCCGACACTCCCTGGTTCTTCCTGCCGCTCACCGGCCTCCCGGCACAGACGCAGATCGTGCGCAACACCATGAAGTTCTGCGGCATCCGCTCGGTGCGCACGCACCGCATGCTCGGTGTGAAGGATGCCAAGGCGGCGACCATCACCCGCTGGCTCGACCGTGCCGAGCAGCTCGGCACGACAGACGCCCGCCGCGCGGGCGGGACTCAGGCCATCGCGGCGGAGGCGGCCTCGTCTTCGGTGGTGGCGACGAGCTGACCGCAGGCGCCGTCGATCTCCTTGCCGCGGGTGTCGCGGAGGGTGGTCGGGATGCCGGCGTCGTTCAGGCGGCGTACGAACTCGTTGGTGACGTCTTTCTCGGATGCCGTCCAGATCGAGCCGGGCGTCGGGTTCAGCGGGATCGGGTTCACGTGCACCCACCCGCGTCCGCGCTGGTTGAGCTTCTCGGCCAGCAGGTCGGCGCGCCAGCCGTGGTCGTTCATGTCCTTGATGAGCGCGTACTCGATCGAGACACGGCGGCCGGTCTTGGCGTAGTAGTCGTAGGCGGCATCCAGTGCCTCATCGACCTTCCAGCGGGAGTTGACCGGGATGAGCTCGTCGCGCAGGTGGTCGTCCGGTGCGTGCAGCGACAGCGCGAACGTGACCGGGATGCCCTCGTCGGCGAGCTTCTTGATCGCCGGCACCAGGCCGACGGTCGACACGGTGATGCCACGGGCGCTCATGCCGAGGCCGTCGGGCTGTGGGGCGACCATCGACCGCACGGCATCCATCACGCGCTTGTAGTTGGCCAGCGGCTCGCCCATCCCCATGAAGACGATGTTCGAGACGCGCTCCATGCTGTGGTCGTCGGACTTCTTGCCGCCGAGCCCGCCCTCGGCGATGAGCCGGTTGGCGCGGACGATCTGCTCGATGATCTCGGCGGTCGACATGTTGCGGGTCAGACCCGCCTGGCCGGTCGCACAGAACGGGCAGTTCATGCCGCAGCCGGCCTGGCTCGACACGCACAGCGTGATGCGGCCGGGGTAGCGCATGAGCACCGACTCGACCAGGGCGCCGTCGTGCAGACGCCACAGGAACTTGATCGTGTCGCCCTTGTCGGTCTCGAGGCGGCGCACCTCGGTGAGCAGCGGCGGCAGCATCCCGGCGACCAGCTGCTCCCGGGTGTCGGCCGGGAGGTCGGTCATCTGCTCGGGGTCGGACGTGTAGTGGCGGAAGTAGTGCGTCGACAGCTGCTTCGCGCGGAAGCCGGGCAGCCCGAGCTCCTTGACCTTCTCGATGCGCTCCGCCGGTGTGAGGTCGGCCAGGTGCACCGGCGGCTTGCCGCGCTTGGGGCTCGCGAACTGCAGGAGCGGACGCCCCTCGGCATCCTTCTGCTGGGTCCATCCCTCGGTCGCCGGGCGCACCTGCGCCGGGCGCGTCTCACGGACCTTGCCTTGGGCCGGCCGACCCTGCGGGGCGGACGCGGATGCTGCGGGGCGCGTCTCGCGCGTGCGGGGAGTCTCGGTCATACCCTCCAGGGTACGCGGTACCGGGTGGGAAGTGCCTGGAGCGCAGGCGGCCCGACCCGACTCACCCCAGCAGCGGGCGCTGTGCGGCGCGCTGACCCTCGTACTCCGCGCGCGCCCGTCGAGCGGTCTCGGTGCGCGAGACCTCGGCCACCGGCACATCCCACCAGCCCTCGCCGTCGGGGCCGTAGACCGTCGGATCGCTCTCGACGTGGATGAGCGTCGTCCGCTCCGAGGCCTTCGCGGCGGCGACCGCGGCGCGCAGGTCGTCGATCGCCGCGGACCCCTTCGCGATCTCGATGACGTCGACGCCGTAGCTGCGCGCGTTCATGGCGAGGTCGACCGGCAGCACGTCGCCGCGCTGGAAGTTGCGCGCCTCGTCGTCGTAGCGGCGGTACTCGGTACCGAAGCGCTCCGAGCCGACCGTCTCCGAGAGGTGCCCGATCGAGGCATAGCCCTGGTTCTGGATGAGCACGACGATGATCTTGATCCCCTCGGCCACGGCCGTCGCGAGCTCGGAGCTCAGCATCAGGTACGAGCCGTCGCCGACCATGACGACGACGTCGCGCTCGTCGCCGGATGCCGTGAGCCCGCGCTTGACGCCGAGTCCTCCCGCGATCTCGTACCCCATGCAGGAGTAGGCGTATTCGACGTGATAGCCGAGCGGATCGCTGACGCGCCAGAGCTTGTGCAGGTCGCCGGGGAGCGAGCCGGCCGCCTGCACGATCACGTCTTCGTCGGCCACGGCCCCGCGCACGGCGCCGATGATCTCGGGCTGGCCCGGCAGCTCGCGGCCCGTGGGGGCGAGCGCCCGGTCGACGACCGCATCCCACTCGCGCTTCTCGTCGGCGATCCGTGCGCTCAGCGCCGGTGCGACGCGGTATCCGTCGAGCTCGTCGCGCAGCGCGACCAGGGTCTCCCTGGCATCCGCGACGACGGGCAGTTGCGAGCCGTGCTTGTAGGCGTCGAAGGCCGCGACGTTGATGTTGACGAACACCGCGTCGGGGTTCTGGAAGGCCGTGCGTGATGCCGTCGTGAAGTCGCTGTACCGGGTGCCGACGCCGATGATGACGTCGGCCTCCGCCGCGATGCGGTTCGCCGCGGTGGTGCCGGTCGCACCGATCCCGCCCAGGTACTGGGGGTGATCCCACGGCAGCGCGCCGCCGCCCGCCTGCGTCGTGCCGACCGGGATGCCCGTGGCCTCGACCAACGCCCGCAGCGCCTGCTCCGCTTCGGAGTAGATGACGCCGCCACCCGCGACGAGGAGCGGCTGCTTCGCGCCGCGGATCGCCGCGACCGCCCGCGCCAGCGGTCCGCGCTCCGGCAGTGGTCGGCGGATGTGCCACTCCCGGTCCTGGAGGAACTCGAGGGGCACGTCCAGCGCTTCGGCCTGCACGTCTTCGGGCAGGGCGATGGTCACCGCACCGGTCTCGGCGGGATCGGTGAGGACGCGCATCGCGGCGAGCGCGATCGAGAAGAGCTGCTCCGGACGCTGCACCCGGTCGAAGAAGACCGAGAGCGGGCGGAACGCGTCGTTCACGGTGAGACCGATGTCGTATGGGCGCTCCAGCTGCTGCAGCACGGGGTCGGCGACGCGCGTGGCGAAGGTGTCGCTCGGCAGCAGCAGCGCCGGCAGCCGGTTGGTGGTCGCGAGCGCCGCGCCGGTGAGCATGTTCGTGGCGCCGGGACCGACCGAGGCCGTGCTCGCGAACGTCGCCCTGCGGCGATGCATCCGGGCGAACCCGACGGCCTGGTGCACCATGGCCTGCTCGTTGCGGGCCTGGTGGTAGGGCATCAGGTCGGGCTGCTCGAGGTTGTACTGCTGCAGCGCCTGGCCGAGACCGGCGACGTTCCCGTGACCGAAGATGCCGAACATGCCGGGCACGGTGCGCTCGCGGAGGTCGCCGTCGACCGTCCACTGCCGCGAGAGGAACTCGACCAGTGCCTGGCCGACCGTCATCCGTCTGGTCTGCATCAGAGTTCTCCCTCTGCTCGGTAGGGAAGCCGGGGATCGATGTCCTGCCCGCTCCAGCTGTCGCGCACCCACGCGTGCGCGGGGTCGTCGGTGATGAGCCAGGCCCGCTCCCGGTCGGGGCCGGCCATGACGTTGAGGTAGTAGAGGTCGTAGCCGGGAGCGGCCACGGCGGGACCGTGGAATCCGAACGGCACCAGCGCGATGTCGCCGGTGCGCACCCGTTCGGCGATGTCGATCTCGCCGGCATCCGAGGAGTAGGTAGCGAACATCCCGAAGGCCGCGTCGGCGGCGGCGGCGTATCCGCTCGAGCGCGTGGGCGCCGCCTCGAAGTAGTAGATCTCCTCGAGCCGGGATTCTCGCCCCGGCACGTGCTCGTCGTGCTTGTGCGGCGGGTACGACGACCAGTTCTCGGCGGGCGTGATGACCTCGCACACGATGAGGCGCTCGGCGTCGAGCGCCTCCGGCGTGCCGAAGTTGTGCACCTGCCGACTGGAGGCGCCGGCGCCACGGAGCTCGACCGGGGTCTCGGCCGCGAGGATGTGCCGCGTGGGATGCACGACCGAGGTGGGCGAAGACGCCACGGCCACCCGACCGGAGCCCGTGATGACGGCCGTGGCCGCCGCCGACAGGTAGAGCACGTCGCTCGGACCGTCGAACACGGAGCGGCGACCGGCGAGCAGCGTCTCGGTGGTCGATCCCTCCTCGGTGTGCGCCACGGAGAACGACCCGGAGAGCGGCACGACGATCCGCTCCACCCCGGTGTCGGCGAGCGCGAGGCTCTCCCCCGCGCCGAGCTCGCCGACGCGGATGCCGGTGTGCGCCCAGCCGGGCGTCGTGTCGTCGACCACGCTCTCCCAGCCGTCGCGGCCGATCGCGCCGCGGCGGTGGAACCAGTTCCCGTCCTCGGTCATGGCCTCTCCTGCCCGCATCCGCTGCTCAGCTGTTCTGGGGGAAGCCGAGGTCGATGCCGCCGTGGAGAGCGGGGTCGAGCCAGCGACTGGTGATCGCCTTCTCGCGGGTGAAGAAGTCGAAGCCATGGACACCGTACGCCTTCGCGTCGCCGAACAGCGATGCCTTCCACCCGCCGAACGAGTGGTACGCGACGGGAACCGGGATGGGCACGTTGATGCCGATCATCCCGACCTGGACCTCGTGCTGGAAGCGGCGGGCCGCCCCGCCGTCGTTGGTGAAGATCGCGGTCCCGTTGCCGAACCGGCCGGAGTTGATCAGGTCGACCCCCTCCTGGAAAGTCTGCACCCGCACCACCGACAGCACCGGACCGAAGATCTCCTCCTGGTAGGCCCGCGAGGAGGTCGGGATCTCGTCGATGAGCGTCGGCCCGAACCAGAAGCCGTCCTCGTTCCCGTCGACCGTCAACCCTCTGCCGTCGACCACGATGCGCGCCCCGTCGGCCTCGGCGATGTCGACGTAGCCCGACACCTTCGCGCGGTGCTCCGCCGTGATCAGCGGACCCATGTCGGGCTCGCCGTCGGCACCGCCCGCACCGTCGCCGATGCGCAGCCCCGCGATGCGCTGCGAGATGCGCTCGATCAGCGCGTCCGCCACCGGCTCGACCGCGAGCAGGACCGAGACGGCCATGCACCGCTCCCCCGCCGCGCCGAATCCCGCGTTCACGGCCTGGTCGGCGACGAGGTCGAGGTCGGCATCCGGCAGGACGAGCATGTGGTTCTTGGCGCCGCCGAGCGCCTGCACGCGCTTGCCGTGGCGGGACGCAGTCTCGTAGATGTACTGGGCGATGGGCGTCGAGCCGACGAACGAGATCGAGGCGACGTCCGGGCTCTCCAGCAGCCCGTCCACCGCCTGCTTGTCGCCCTGCAGCACGGTGAACACGCCGTCGGGCAGCCCGGCCTCGGCCCAGAGGGCGGCGAGCCAGAGTGCGGCGGACGGGTCCTTCTCGCTGGGCTTGAGCACCACGGCGTTGCCCGCGGCGATCGCGACCGGGAAGAACCACATCGGCACCATCGCGGGGAAGTTGAACGGGGAGATGATGCCGACGACGCCGAGCGGCTGCTTGAGCGAGTACACGTCGATGCCGGTCGAGACGTTCTCCGAGTAGGCGCCCTTGATCAGGTGCGGGAAGCCGGTCGCGAGTTCCACGACCTCCTGTCCGCGCAGGATCTCGCCCATCGCATCGGAGCGGACCTTGCCGTGCTCGGCCGTGATGATCGCCGCCAGCTCCCCCTTGCGCGCGTTCAGCAGCTCACGGAACGCGAACATCACCGCCTGGCGCCGCGCGATCGAGTAGGCGCTCCACACCTGGAATCCGCGCTGCGCGGACGCGATGGCGTCCGCGATCTCGGAGTCGTCGGCCAGGGCGACATGCCCGGTCACCGCCCCCGTCGCGGGGTTGTGGACGGGAGCCGTGCGACCGCTCGCGGAGGCGCGGGCGGCCCCGTCGATCCAGTGGCCGATGACGGGGATGTCGGAAGCGGAGGTCATGCGTGTCCTTCTGCGGAGAGGGCGATCAGGCGGTCAGCCCGGGGTGGACGAGGGAGGCCGCGACGTCGATGGCGGATGCCACGTCGATGTCCGACGAATAGAGGAGAGTGCGGCCGACGGTCAGGCCGCGCACGCCGGGGAGCGACAGGGCGTCCTCCCAGGACGAGAACGTGTCGTCGGGGTCTGCGCCCGCGTCGCCGCCGAGCAGCAGCACGGGCAGCGTCGTCGCCGCGAGCACGCGTTCCATGTCGTCGACGACCGGCAGCTTCAGCCACGTGCTGGCGCTGCTCGCACCCAGACCGCTGGCGATCGCGATCGACAGCATCACGGCATCCGGGCTCAGGTCGTTGACGACCCGGCCGTCGACCCGGCGGCTGAGGAACGGCTCGAGCATGATCGGCAGGTCGGCCCGTGCGGCCGCGGTCACCGCGTCGGCCGTCGAGGCCAACGTGGGGGCCGTCCCGTCGTCGTCGAGGTTCACGCGCAGCAGAGCCTTGGCGAAGTCGATGCCGGAGTCCACCATCGCGGGCACGTCGTACCCGGTGTAGCGGTCGTCCATCTCGAATGTCGCTCCGCGGAGCCCGCCGCGGTTCATCGATCCGACGACGATCTTGTCGTCGAGCAGGCCCAGCATCGCCAGGTCGTCGATGATGTCGGGGGTGCCGAGCACACCGTCCACCCCCGGATGCCGCAGGGCGATCGCGAGCCGATCGAGCAGCTCGTAGCGGTCGGCCATGGCGAACGGCGACCCGCCGACCGCGAGCGCACCGCGCGCGGGGTGGTCGGCGGCGATGATGAACAGCCGTCCGTCCCCGCGGATGATGTCGCGGCGGCGGCGTCCGGCCAGCGTCTCGCGGATCGCGTGCGGCGACTCCGCGCGCACCGTCCGGAGTCGGTGGAAGTCCTCTTCGGTCAGGGCTGTCATCTCACGCATCTCCGTTCACGACCTCGGCGACCTCGCGCTCGGTCGGCATCGCCGTCGAGCATTCCCGGCGTCCGGCGACGATGCCGCCCGCCGCATTCGCATAGGTCAGGGTCTTCTCCAGCTCCCACTCGGCGAGCAGTCCGTGGCAGAGCGCACCGCCGAACGCGTCGCCGGCACCGAGTCCGTTCACGACCTCGACCGCGGTCGCGGGGATCTCGACCTGCCTCGACCGCGTCTTGGCGAGCACGCCGCGGGGTCCCTGCTTCACGATCGCCAGCTCGACGCCGCGCTCGAGGAGCGCATCCGCCGCACGCTGCGGGTCGGTCTCACCGACCGCGACCTCGCACTCCTCGCGGTTTCCCACGGCGACCGTGGCGAACTCCAGCGCCCGCTGGATCTGCGCGCGGGCCTCGTCGAGCGTCTCCCAGAACATGGGGCGGTAGTCCAGATCGAACACCGTGTGCGCTCGGCGCCCGCGCGCCCGGAGAAGGTCGAGGTGCGTCTGCCGGCTCGGCTCCTCGCTCAGGCCGGTCGCGGTGAACCAGACGAGCGCGGCCTGCCGCACCGCGGCCTCGTCGACGTCTCCCGGCCGGATCTGCAGGTCGGGGGCGGTCGGTTCGCGATAGAAGTACAGCGGGAAGTCGTCGGGCGGGAAGATCTCACAGAACGTGATCGGGGTCTTGTACGTCGGGTCGGTCGCGACGTACCGGCTGTGCACCCCGAGGCGCTCGAGCTCGGTGCGCAGGTACCGCCCGAAGGGGTCGTCACCGACACGGGAGAGCAGTGCGGTGTCATGTCCGTACCGTGCGGCGGCGACCGAGACATTCGCAGCGCTGCCGCCGAGGTACTTGCCGAAGCTGGCGACCTCGCCGAGGCCGACGCCGTCCTGCAGCGGATACAGGTCGACACCCAGGCGCCCGATGGCCAGGATCTCCGGGACCGGTGTGTGCTCGGTCATCGTGCCCCCTCTCCCTCGATCATTTGTCTTAACATTAGCACTTAGTCGCTCTCTTGCCGAGATCAGTCGATCACCCGGCGGATGCTGAGCATCCCGCCGCCGACGGCACGAGCAGCCGCCGCGTCGAAGGCGCCGTCCTGCACCTCACCGGCCAGGTCGACCCGCGCCCAGTCGCCGGGTGACGTGAACGCCACCTCGCGCTCCTCGGTCAGGTAGTTCACGAACCGGAGCTCGGCCTCGGTGCCGACGCGTCGCGCCGACTCCAGCACCACATCACCCGACAGCCGCACGGGGAACGCCGCCTCGGGCAGCGGGCCGTCGGCCGCACCCGAACCGCGGACCACGAGCGGGTCGTGCCGGAAGAGATCGGCGGCGCGCACCGCGGTCGCATCGTCGGCGCCGACCAGGATCGCCAGATCGGTGTGCACGGCGACCCCGAGGTACTGGGCGCCCGGCACGGGGATCTCGGATCCGGCCGGCTCGTCGCGCAGCGGGTGCACGTTCACGCTCATCATCCCGACCGAGCGCGACAGCGTGACCGCGAGAGCATCCGGCGCGTCGGCCGTCGACACCAGCTCGTACTCCGACAGCTTCTGCACCAGCACCGCGGTCGAGCCCGCCGCGGCGAAGCGGTACGCCGGATAGGTCGGCAGCGGGAATTCGCCCCAGCCCCCCTCGGCCTCGCGTCCGCGCACGGTCGTGCCGTACTGCCCGGCACTGCGGGAGGAGTCGAGCCCGGCGCCGTCGACGGGCACCAGCACCCGGAGCCGGTGGTCGGAGGCGGTGTTCACGTAGTCGATGCCGACGCGCAGGAAGCCCTCGCCCTCGCGCAGCTCGATCGTGGTCTCGGTCACGAGCGGCACCGTCGAGGTCGAGCGCCGGCGGTCCGCGTCCAAGCGCTCCGGCAGGTCGTAGACCCGGCGGATGCGGATGCGTCCGCGCAGCGGCCCCTCCTCGAGCACGGTCACCTCGACCGACGAGGGCGTCGAGACGGCGGATGCCGCATCGACCGGACCGTAGTTGTACGAGTCGCCGCAGTCGCCGTCGTCGACGAGAGCGAGCGCGCCGTCGATCGACGAGCCGTCCGCGCCGTCGATGCGGACGGTGCCGTCGGCGTTCACGGTCGCGGTGAGGGCCCCGTTCGAGAGCGATCCGCTCGTCACGGTGACCGCGTCGGCCGATGCCGGCGCCGTGGTCTCGCCGACCGCGGCGAGCGCGAGCCCGTCGACGTCGACGGCCAGGAGCGCCCGGTGCCGGGGGTCGGCGATGGTCTCGACGTGCCAGACGTCGTCGCCCGCGGCATCCGCGGCGACGCGCTCCTCGAGCTCGACGGTGAACGCGGCCAGGTCCCACACGCCCTGCGGGCTCTCGGCGACCTGGAAGCGCAGCGACCGCTCGCCCCACTCGTATCCGTTGATCTGCTGGCCGAAGAGCTCGCGGCCGTGGATGCGGCGGAGGATCTTCGGCAGGTCGGCCGTGCGCATCCGCTCGTCACCGAGGACGGTGGTCAGCGGGTCGAGCAGCTGCACGCCCGCGGAGAGCGAGCCCGCGTCGACCCCGTGCAGCGTGACCTCGACCTGCGCGCGCCGCGTGAAGCCCGAGGGGTTGAACACGAGGTGCAGCGCGGGCGAGACGGCCGTCGAGACGTCGCGGAGCACGGTGTCGATCACGCCGCGGGCGATGTGGCCGGCGGTGTGGATGCGCGTGCCCACCTGCTCGGCCGTCGCGTCGACGCCGCATCCGGTCACGGAGTCGTGCGCGGTGCTCTCCACGATCCGGTACCAGGCCGTGTCGAAGAAGGAGCGGTGGTCGCGGGTGCCGTACATCAGGTCGAGGCGCTCGGCGGCGGTGAGCGCCTGCTCGGAGCGGGCCATCTCGCGCTTGAGGTTCGTGCGGATGGAGAAGACGCCGGGGAGGAGGTTGCCGCGGGCGTGCGAGCGCATCTCACCGTGCACCTGCGGGAGGGCGGCGAGGGTGGCGGCATCCGTCGCGTAGCGGGCGAGGTGGCCGTCGAGCGTCGCGATCGAGAGGTGCGGTTCGCGCCCGCCCGCGTCGTAGTCGCGGATGACCTCGGCGAGATCCTCGGGCGGCGCCGAGTGGTCGGTGCCCAGCATCGCGAGTACCGGGTCGTCGCCGTACCAGGATGCGGTGCGGGCGGCGTAGTCGGGGGCGAGTTCGGGCAGCTGCCCCGGCAGGGCGAACATGTCGAGGCCGTTGCCGTAGCCGTCGAAGAGGTACTCGCACCGCACGGCGTCGCCGTTGGGGGCGACCCAGGAGAAGGCGTGCTCGGCGATGTCGGCGGGGACGCCGCGCCAGAGGGCGCTGTGGCGGATGCCGAAGCCGGACAGGATCTGCGGCATCTGGGCCGCGTGGCCGAACATGTCGGGGAGGTAGCCGACGGGCATCGTGCGTCCGAGGCGGGCGCTCGCGGCGCGGCCGAGCTCGAGGTTGCGGATGATCGTCTCGCCGTCGCAGCCGAACTCGTCGAGGAGGATGAGGAACGGACCGACGCTGAGCTGCTCCCGCTCGACCAGCGCCACGACCCGGTCGCGCATGTCCGGGCGCATCTCGAGGTAGTCCTCGATCGCCGCGGCCTGTCCGTCGAGCGTGAACCGGTACTCCGGCTCCGCCTCCAGGATGCCGATCAGCCGGTCGAGCATGTGCACCAGGCGCAGACGGAATACATCGTGCGGCTCGTACCACTCGCGGTCCCAGTGGGTGTGGGGGACGACGACGATCTCACTGGTCACGGGCGGGGACTCCTGATTCTCTGGGGAAAGCTGTGGGGCGTGCGGCCGGTCAGGCGCACAGAGCGGCGATGCTGCGGTCGGGGTACAGCAGGTAGTGGGGGCCGGCGGAGCGCGCGGCCGGGAACGCGACGCGATCACCGTGCACCGAGCGGCGCTTGCCGGCACCGTCGACGAGGATCAGACCGTCGGCATCGATGGCGAGCAGTTCGTCCTCGATGCGCAGGAGCACGGGGGCGGTGAAGAGGTCCGGTGCGGTGAGCCCGTCGCGCACGGTCACCCCGCCCATGATGGCGGTGCGCCCGGCGGCGACTCCGGCGAGGATCGCCTCGGGCGAGGCATCCTCCGCCGCGACCCAGGTCGTCGGGGTGCCCGGGCCGACGCCCTGACTCTGCATGTGGAAGTCGGCGCCGCCGAGGAGCACGGCATCCTTGTCCCACCGCTCGTGGAAGGCGAGCGGCGAGGTCGCGATGAGCTCCCGATACCAGGTCGAGTGCCACAGCTCGATCGCCCGCGGGGTGCGCTCCAGCGGATGCAGCCACGAGCAGTCGCCCGAGATCGGGTGGTTCACGCTGAGCACGCCGCCGCGGCGCTCGACCTCGTCGACCCACTCCTGCGCGGGGCGGCGGAAGTCGATCCAGCCGATGTCGCCGAAGGCGTTCGCGTGACCGCGGTGCGTGGTCACCTCCTGCCCGGGGAGCAGCGTGATGGCGTGCTGCATCCCGACAACCGGGAGGTGCGCGTGGTGGCTGGTGGTGTTGTGGTCGGTGACGGCGAGGAAGTCGAGCCCGGCCCTCGCGCCCAGTGCGGCGAGCCCCGAGATGCTCTCGCGGCCGTCGGAGTGGAGGGTGTGGGCGTGGAAGTCGCCGGCGAACCAGCGCAGGCCGGCGGGCGCCGGGAGGTTTCTCGAACTCCCCCGCGGGACCCCGGTCACGGGAGCCGCATCCGGTCCGTGATCGATCGTCGACTCCGCGGGGAGCGAGATCTCGACCGTGATGTCGGCGCCGCCGGCACTCAGCCGGTGCACGCCGAGGATCACATTCCACTCGCCCTCCTCGGGACGCCCCGGCAGGTACCCGGGCGTGGCGTCGTCGGTGCGGATCACGTACGCGGTCCGCGCTCCGCCCGACCATCCGCGCCACCCTGCGGCGCCCTCGCAGCCGAGGTCGATCACCGCCGCCTCGCTGTCGTAGGAGATGCGCACCTCGAGCGAGTCGGTGCCCGCGGGCACGTCGAACGGCACCCGCACGTAGCGGTCGGCGTTCTGGATCTCGTGGGTGAGGTGGAGGGTGGTGCGGATGGTGCTCATCAGCCGATCCGCTCGGTGCTCTCGGCGTCGAACAGCAGCACACGGTGGAGCTGCGGGACGATCCAGCCGCGGTCGCCCGGCGCCGGCTCCTGCTCCTCGGGCACGACGACCTGCAACTTGTGCTCCCCCGCACTCACGAGCACCAGGCTCGTCGCACCGAGGGTCTCGGTCACGACGACCTCGGCGGCGATACCGCCCTCGACGGGCTCGGTCGACCAGCGCAGGTACTCGGGACGGATGCCCCAGATCACGGTCTGGCCGTCGCGCGCGGCGGCGGCGGCTTCGGCGGGCACCGCCACGTCGGACTCACCGATCCGCACGGTTGCGCCCGAGACCGCGGTCTCGAGCAGGTTCATCGGCACCGAGCCGATGAACCCTGCGACGAACGTGTTGTTCGGGCGGTGGAAGATCTCGCGCGGCGAGCCGATCTGCTGCAGCTTGCCGGACTTCATGACGGCGATCCGGTCGGCGAGCGCGAGCGCCTCGGCCTGGTCGTGGGTCACGAACACAGTCGTGACACCCAGGTCGCGCTGCAGCTCCTTGAGGAACGTGCGCGCCTCGAGGCGCAGCCGGGCGTCGAGGTTCGACAGCGGCTCGTCGAGCAGCAGCACGTCTGGCCGGGTCGCGACGGCGCGGGCGAGAGCCACGCGCTGCTGCTGACCACCGGAGAGCTGGCCGGGGCGGCGCTCGATGAGTCCGTTCAGCGACAGTCCGTTCGCGACCGACTCGGCCGTGGTGCGGCGCTCGGTCTTCCCCACGCGGCGGATCCGCAGCGGGTAGGCGATGTTGTCGCCCACGTCCATGTGCGGGAACAGCGCGTAGTCCTGGAAGACCATCGCGACGCCGCGCTCGCCCGGCTCCGCATTCGTGACGTCTTTCTCGCCGATCGTGAGCTTTCCGGAGGTGATGCTCTCCAGACCCGCGATCGACCGCAGCAGCGTGGTCTTCCCGCAGCCGGAGGGGCCGAGGAGCGCGAAGAACTCGCCGTCCGCGATCTCGACGTCGACACTGTCGACGCCGCGCACCCCGCCGGGGTACTCCTTGACGAGTTCGGTTGCAATGATGGCGGCCATCAGGACTTGATCCCTCCGTGGAAGCGGAAACCGTAGCGACGGTTCACAAAGAAGTAGATGAGCAGGACAGGCACCGAGAACACCAGCGAGAACGCCGAGATCAGTCGGAGGTCGGCCTGGCCGCTCTCGGTGTAGAAGGTGTACATGAGCACGGCGGCCGGCTGCATGTCGGGCGTGCGCAGCAGCAGGAACGGAACGAGGAAGTTGCCCCAGACCTGCACGATCGTCCAGATCGCGATGAACGCGAGACCCGGGCGGGCGATCGGCACCACGATGTCCTTGAGGATGCGGAACGGGCCGGCGCCGTACAGCCGCGCCGACTCCTCGTACGACTTCGGGATCGAGTCCATGAAGTCCTTGAGGATGAAGATCACCGTCGGCAGGATCCCGCCCGCCAGCACCAGGATGACGCCGACGTGCGTGTTGATCAGCTGCAGCTGGTTGATGAGCTGGAACGTCGGCACCATGGCCGCCGTCCCCGTCACGATCGACGAGAGCAGCAGCAGACCGTAGAGGATGCCGTCGCGGCCGGGGATGCTGATCCGGCTCATCGCATACGACGCCAGGGCGCCGAGGACGATCACGAGCGCCATGGTGCCGACGCCGAGGATCAGCGAGTTGAGGATCGACTTCATCGCGTACGGGTTCTCGACCAGCCGCGCGAAGTTGTCGAGCGTCCAGTCCGGCCACGACACCGTCAGCGACGGGGTCGCGTCGAACGGAGCCAGGATCAGCCACACCATCGGCAGCGCGAAGAACAGCGACACGATGACGAGCACGACCGTGAACAGGATCCGCGAGACGAAGTGGGTCACCGAGCGGTCGCGCACGACCGTCTTGATGGTGGTCATCATGAGGTCACCTTCTTCTTCTTGGTGCTCTTACCCCGCGAGACGCGCGTGTACATCAGCGCGATCACGAGGTTGATGAGGAGCATGATGAGCGAGATCGCTGCGCCGAGACCCAGCTGCCCGCCGGGGATGGCGGTCTGGTAGATGTACACCGACAGGATGTCGGTCTGACCGTTCGGCCCGCCCGCGGTGAGCAGGTAGGGCGTGAAGGTGTTGAACGTCCACAGCGTGATCAGCAGGGTGTTGGTCAGCAGGTGGCCCTTGATATTGGGCAGGATGACGTCGCGCAGCTGCTGCCACGTGTTGGCGCCGACCATGCGGGCGCTCTCGAGCTGCGACGGCGGCACGGCGCTGATCGCCGAGGAGAACAGCTGCATCGAGAACGCGGTCCCGACCCAGATGTTGAAGATGATGATGCACTCCATCGGGTGCTCGATCAGCCACGCCGCCCCCTCGGTGCCGAGGAGGGAGTTCAGGGTGCCGGTGCGCCGATCCAGGAGCGCGAGCCAGAGGAACGAGGCGACCGAGGCGGGGATGACCCAGGCGGCCAGCACGAGCGTCTCGATGAAGGTCTTCACCCCCGCACGCACGTTGCGCAGCATCCAGGCCAGCGCGAAGCCGAGGATCGTCTGCCCGATGATGCCCGAGACGAGCACGAAGACGAGCGTGAGCCACAGGGAGTTCCAGAAGCGCGGATCGTTGAGAGCCGTGGAGAAGTTGTCCAGGCCGATGAACTCCGGGTTGGCGGCGGCGAAGCCGGTCAACCGGTAGTTGGTCATGCCGAGGTAGACGGTCCAGATCGCCGGGAAGAGGAGGAACAGTCCGATCAGGAGCAGACCGGGCGCCGCGAAGAGCGTGGCCCTGGCCCGACCGAGACCCGCGACATCCTCTGCGCGGCGCCGGCGGGGAGTGGTGACGCTCCCCGCCGGCATCGTTGCTTGCGTCATGGTCACTCGGAGATCGCGTCCGGACCCACGACGCCTTCGAGACCACGGACGTAGGTCTTCAGTGCATCGTCGACCGAGGTTCCGGTGGCGACGTCGAGCGTGGCCTGCTGCAGCAGCACCGACACCTGCGGGTAGGCCGCGAGTCCCGGACGGTAGGCCGTGATCGGCAGCACCTCTTCGCTGACGAAGGTGAGCATCGGGTCGGAGGAGAGCAGCTTCTCGTTCACGTCGTTGCGGGGCGAGATCGCCAGGGTGCCGGCGGCACGCGCCTCATACGCCTCGGGAGAGTTCATGAAGGCGAGCAGCTCCCACGCGAGTTCGGCGTGCTTCGAGTTGGGGTTGAGCACACGACCGGTTCCGCCGGACATCGAGACGAAGTCCTGACCGTCGATGCCCTCGCCGGGCTCGACCGCCGGGATCTTGGCGTAGCCGACGGCGCTGTCCCGGTCGACCATGGGGGCGGTTCCCACACCCTCCTCGGGGTTGATCACGGAGCGCCAGAAGTAGTCGCCCTCGAGCAGGATGCCGATCTTGCCCTCGGCGAAGAGCTGGAACGAGGTGTCGCGTCCCGAGGCCTCCTGCTGGAGGACCGGGTCGCCGAGGCCCTCGTCGACGTAGATGGTCTCGTAGAGGTCGAGCGCCTTCTCCATGCCGTCGGTCGCGCCGATCCACTTGCCGTCCTCGTACACCTGCTCGCCGGTGCCGACCAGCATGGGCAGCAGCCCCTGCATGGTGGTCGCCTCGCCCATCGCCGTGCCGGCGTTGAGCTGGATCGGGGTGACGCCGTCGAGCTTCTTGAGGTCGCGCGACGCGTCGAGGATGTCGTCCCAGCTCTCGGGAGCCCAGTCCTCGTCGAGCCCCGCCTGCGCGAAGAGATCCTTGTTGTAGTAGAGCACGCGGCCGTCGGCGCCCTGCGGCACCCCGTAGCGGTCGCCGTCGAACGAGAGGGCGTTCTGCACGGCATCCGGGATCTGCGCCCAGCCGTCCCAGTCGTCGACCGCGTCTCCGCCGACATCGGCGAGCGGCTTGATGTACCCGGCCTCGGCGAACTCGCCGACCCAGATGCCGTCCATGCCGATGATGTCGGCGCCCTTGCCCGACTGCAGGTCGAGGGCGATCTTGGTCTTGTAGTCCTCGTCGTCGACGCCCTGGGGCTGGAACTCGACGGTGACGTCCTTATCCTCCGCCTTCATGGCCTTCTCGAACTCGGGGATGACCCAGTCCGCGATCCAATCTGCCTCGGCGGCGTTCTTGCCGCCGGTGATGGAGTTGGTCGTGAGGGTGAGGGTGACCGGTCCGGATTCCTCCTCAGCCTCCGGCTCTGATCCTCCGGAGCAGCCGGCGAGGACGACCGCACCGACAGTGGTGAGGGCGAACGCCGCAAGAAGGCGGCGCTTTCCATTCGTGACCATTTCTGGACCTTTCTGTGTCGCTGATCGCCGAGCGGATGCCGCTCGGTCTCGGGTGGGGGTGACTACTGCGCGGCTTCGGCGCTCGGGTCGAGTGCGAAGCCCTTCGAGAGCGCGAGCGCGCGGATCATCCGCTGCCCGACGCGCACATCGGCGATCGACTCCTCGACGCTCGCCCCGTCGGGGCGCTCGCCGCGGACCAGTGCCGCCAGCGCGAACAGCTCGTTCTCGAAAGCCTCTTGCTGCATCCAGCGCGATTCGCTCACGCGGATACCCAGCTCCGGGTGGTTCTCGGTCACACGGAGGATCGTGGGGAGGTTGGTCACATACGGCACCCCGAAGACGAGCTCGATCGAGCCGGTCTCGTGGTGGAAGGTGACGGTCTCCTGGTAGTCGGGGTAGGCGTCGATGTAGTGCCAGTCGAGGGTCCACGGGGTCTCGTCACGGGCGAGCGCACCGCGCAGGTGGACCGAACCGGGCATCTTCCGCCCCCAGTGCTGCGCGAAGTCCACGTCGCCCAGACCCCCGACGAGCATGCGCAGCAGTCCGACGTCGTGGACGATCGAGCCGAGCACGACGTTCGTGTAGAGCGTGCGCAGGTCGACGGGGAGGTCGGAGCCGACGGCCGAGTCGACGATCGCCGACGTGGCGTCGATCAGCGGAGCGAGGGTGTCGCGGGAGACGTCTCCGGTGGGCGCCGCGAGGCGGGCGTACGCGAGCTGGGAACCGTCCAGCGGGTGCATCACCTGCACGCTCACCGCGCGCAGGTCGACGTCGGCGAGGAGCTCCTTCGCTCGGAGCGATGCGAGGTCGTACTCCTTCATGTAGCCGACGCGCACCCAGTCGCGCAGATCGATCCCCGCCTCGGCGGCGTGGGCGGCGAGCGCGTCGAGCTCGCCGAGCGAGTAGGCGAGGGGCTTCTCGGCGAGCACCCGGATGCCGGCTCGCACCAGGCGCAGCGTGTCGCCGGCGTGGGAGCCCGTGGTGGCGAGGATGGCGGCGTCGATCACGAGCGCGCCCTCGTCCTTCGCGGCGATCAGGGCGTCGACGGACGAGAACCGACGGTCGTCGGCGACTCCGTAGCGGGCGGCCATGTCGGCGGTGCGCTCGGCGGAGAGGTCGACGAGGGCGGCGATCTCGAAGCTCTCGGCGTTCCGGCGCAGCAGCGGCAGGTGGACGCTCTGGCTGATCGCTCCCAGACCGATGACGGCGACGCGGGTGATGCTCATGCGAACCACTTCCGGAGGGCGTCGCGATTGGCGATCTGCTCGGCCTTGGCCTGCTCGACCTCGGCGGCGGAGCGGGGAACCACGTCCTGCTCGACGATCAGCCATCCGTCGTATCCGCTGTCGATGATCTCGTCGACGAGCTCGGTGACGGCGAGGTCGCCTTCGCCCAGGGGCACGAAGACGCGCTTCTCCCACACCGACCGCATCGGGTCGTCGGTCTGCAGCGCCTCACGCAGGATCTGCGTGCGTGCGTCTTTCAGGTGCAGGTGGTTGATGCGGTCGCGCCAGCGACGGTAGTCGGGCAGCGGGTCGCCTCCGCCGATGAGGAGGTGACCGGAGTCGAAGGTGAGTCCGACATCGGTCGTCTCGAGCAGGGCGACGACTTCTTCCGGTGTCTCCACGTAGGTGCAGGCGTGGTGGTGGAACGTGGGCTCGAGGCCGCGGTCGCGCACCCGGGCAGTCGTGATGTTCACGCGATCGGCGAACCGGGCCCAGTCGTCGCCGCGGAGCGTGAGCTCGGGAGCACCACCGGGGCGCGCCTTGCGCTCGGCGCTGCCGGAGTCGGCGAGGGTCGGGAGCGGGGCGAGGACGGGGCCGGTCTCGGCGGCGGCGACGAAGACGTCGAGGATGCCGTCGAGGTCGGCGAGCGCGCGCTCGAATTCGTCATCGGTGCCCGCGAAGGGCAGATCGATCCATCCGCCGGCGAGCTCGAGGCCGTACCTCTGCAGGCGCTCCGTGAGATCCGCCCCGCGACCGAGGAGGCCGACCGGACCGAGGTCGATGCCCTGGTAGCCGGCTTCGCTGATCCAGCGCGCGAGCTCCTCCCCTTCGGGGAGAGCGACGAGATCCGGCCGAGCCAGCTCGAAGACTCCGTAGCTCACCGGCGCATTCGCGATACGGATCACTCGATTTCCTTTCTCCATTGAACGGTCAGACCCGAGGCCCGGTGAAAATGTTAGCAGGTAATTACATATGCATCAATCGTCGTCCGAGAAGCCCTGGACGACGACGGATCGCACCCCGTCGAGTCGCGCGATCGCGTCGATCAGCTCCGACCTCATCTCGGGGGAAGCCTCCGCGAACTCGAGCGTCGCGCGCATGTCAGAGTCCCCGTGGATCCGCGCGGCACCGAGGAGGGTGGCGGGAAGACCGCGGCGCTCAGCGGCGGCGAGCACCTCGCGGATGGCGCCGCGCTCGGACTCGTACTGCAGCGTGACCCGCAGCCGCTCCGGCTCGGGGCGCACACGATCACGCACGCGGGACAGGGGTCCGACCGTCAGCAGGTGCAGCCCCGTGCCGGCGATCGCCAGCAGCGGCATGTTGGCCCCGCACGCCATGCCGATCGCCGCCACAACCCAGATGGTCGCGGCGGAGGTCAGCCCGGAGACGGCGTTGTTGCGCACGAAGATGACGCCGGCGCCGAGGAAGCCGATGCCGGAGACCACCTGCGCCGCGATGCGAGAGGGATCGACGGCCACGTCCGGGCCGAGCACTCCCTCGAATCCGTACGCCGAGATCAGCGTGAAAATCGCCGAGCCGATCCCCACCAGGACGTGCGTCCGCAGCCCTGCGCTCTTGAGCTTGCGCGACCTCTCGACCCCGACGGCGAGCGAGAGGACGAATGCCAGGGCGAGGAGCCCGAGCTCCACGAGCAGGTGCGGATCCCCCACGATGCTCACGAGAACTCCACCATGTCCGAACAATAGCACTTTATGCATTTCACGAGCCAGGTGGCCCTCGGAACCGATGTCTCCGCGCGCCTCACCGCCCGGATCCGCCGAAAATGAGCCGACATAGGCGATCGTATGATTGTCGCTACAATATGACTCCCTCACAGAAAGCGGAGCACCATGGCCGATCTCGTCACTCCGTGGCCGAACGATCTGTTCGCCGACATCGACCGCACGGGACCCGTCCCGCTCTACTTCCAGGTCTCGACCCGCCTCCAGAGCGCGATCCAATCCGGCGCCATCCCCGCCGGCGCCCGCCTCGAGAACGAGGTCTCGATCGCCGAGCAGCTCGGCCTGTCGCGACCCACCATCCGACGCGCCATCCAGGAACTCGTCGACAAGGGTCTGCTCGTGCGACGCCGCGGCATCGGCACCCAGGTCGTGCAGGGATCCGTCACGCGCCAGGTCGAGCTCACCAGCCTGTTCGAAGACCTGCAGAGCGCCCATCACGAACCGGGGACGCAGGTGCTCACCCACGAGGTCATCGCGGCATCCGACGAGGTCGCGGCCGCATTGGCACTCGCCCCCGGCACCGAGGTGCTGCACCTGCGCCGACGACGCAGCACCGACGGCGTCCCCGTCGCCGTGCTGGAGAACTACCTGCCGGGCGAGTTCGCGAACATCTCGTCGGAGCAGCTCGAATCCCGCGGCCTCTACCAGGTGCTGCGTGCGCGCGGCGTCGCCATCCGCGTCGCCAAGCAGAAGATCGGAGCGCGGCGGGCGGAGGCGGACGAGCCCGAGCTGCTGGAGATCGAAGCCGGCGGGCCGCTGCTGACGATGGAGCGCATCTCGTTCGACCAGTCCGGCGCGGCGATCGAGTTCGGACACCACTGCTACCGGCCCGACCTCTACCGCTTCGAGACCACGCTCGTCGCCAAGTAGTCCGCAAGCCCCTGGGGCGGCGGATGTCGCCTCCGTAGACTGACCCCATGGATGACGCGCTGTGGATCATCGGGATCGTCGTCGGCCTGATCGTCGTCGTCGCGATCCTGGCCGTCGCGCTGCGCGGAATGCGGCCGAAGCTGCCGGAGCCGCAGGTCTTCACACCGACGGCCGCGACACCGCGCTCCGCGCCCGCCTCCTCGGCATCGGCACCCACCTCCGGACTCACGCCCGACGTCGTCGCCGAGATCGACCGGCTCGTCGGAGCGGGGCACAAGATCCACGCTATCAAGCTCTACCGCGACCACACCGGCGTGGGCCTGAAAGAGGCGAAGGATCGCGTGGAGCACTGGTCGGCCAGCACGACCGCGCCGCACCTCGCCGCCGTGTCGAACGCCACCGCCGTGCACTCCGCCATCACCCCGAGCGCGCTGACGCCGTCGACCGTGCGCGCCTCGCTGCCGGCATCCGTGGCATCCGAGATCGATGCGCTCATCGCCCGCGATTCCCGGATCGGCGCGATCAAGCTGCTCCGGGAGCAGACGGGCCTCGGCCTCAAGGAGTCGAAGCTCCTGATCGACGCCTGGGCACCGCACCGCAGCTGAGCGCGACGGCCCGGCACCCGCGGTGCGCGGAAGCGGTCTCCCCGGCGAGGGAGAATGGAACCGTCCCCGATCACAAGGAGCCTCATGACCGACCGTCTCGACCGCGCCCGCCGCACCGGCATCCTCGCCGTGCTCCGCGCTTCGTCCCCCGAGCTGGCCCTGGAGGCGTCCGAGGCGATCATCCGCGGTGGGGTCACCGGTATCGAGGTGACCTTCTCGACGCCCGACGCGCCCGCCGTGATCCGCGAGCTCATCACCCGCCACGGTGACGCCGCGTACATCGGCGCCGGAACCGTGACGACCGCCGCGCAGGCAGCGGCAGCCGCGGATGCGGGGGCGGAGTTCCTCGTCAGCCCCGGCACGCTCCCCCACCTGACCCGCACGATGCTCGACACCGATCGCGTCGTGATGACCGGGGCCATGACACCCAGCGAGGTCATGAGCGCACTCGAACTCGGCGTCGACGTGGTGAAGATCTTCCCGGCGTCGCTGGGAGGTCCGTCGTACCTCGGCGCGCTGCGCGGACCGTTCCCCGACGCCCCGCTCATGCCGACCGGCGGCGTGAGCCCCGACAACCTCGCAGCCTGGTTCGCGGCGGGTGCCGTCGCGGTCGGCGCCGGCGGCGACCTGGCCAACGGCGCATCGATCGCGGCATCCGACTGGGCGGACATTGAGCAGCGCGCCGCCCGCTTCACGGCAGCGCTCACCGCCGCTCGCGGCTGATCGACCCGGCGGCGTTCAGCCTCGTTTGGTATACCAGACGCATGCGTGCGCGACCGACTCTCTTCCTCAGTGCACTCGTCGCCGTCCTGCTGACCGCGGCGGCCTGCACCGCGAACCCTGCCCCGCCCGCACCGACACCGGAGGTCTCCATGTCCGACGCCACTCAGGACCTGCTCGTCGCCGCCGCCAGCGGAGACGCGGATGCCGTTCGCGCGGCCCTCGATGCGGGAGCGGCGATCGAGGCGCGGGGCGACGGCGGCATGACCGCCCTGGTCGCGGCGACCAAGGGGAATCAGGTCGACGCGGCACGGGTGCTCATCGAGGCCGGCGCCGACGTGAACGCGAAGGACGACATCCAGGATTCCGCCTACCTGTACGCCGGCGCCCGCGGGCACGACGAGATCCTGCGTCTGACGCTCGAGAGCGGCGCCGACCTGACGAGCACGAACCGCTTCGGGGGCACCGCCCTGATCCCGGCCTCCGAACGCGGACTGCTGTCGACGGTCGAGATCCTGCTCGAGGCGGGTGTCGACCCGAACCACGTCAACAACCTGAACTGGACGGCGCTGCACGAGGCGATCGTGCTCGGCGACGGCTCCTCCCGCTACGTCGAGGTCGTGCGCGCGCTCATCGACGGCGGGGCGGACACCGGTATCCGCGACGGCGACGGTGTGCTGCCGGTCGACCTCGCGAGGAACCGCGGCTACGACGCGATCGTCGCCGAGCTCGAACGGTGATCGCCCTCGACCCGTGGGCCTGGGCCGCCCTCGCCGTGGCCGCGGTCACGATCGGCATCTCGAAGACGGCACTGCCCGGCGGCAGCATCCTGGCCATCGCCCTGTTCGCCGCGGTGCTGCCCGCCCGCACCTCGACGGCCGCGACCCTGCTGCTGCTCATGGTGGGCGACCTGTTCGCGCTCTTCGCCTACCGCCGGCACGCCCACTGGCCGACGCTGCTGCGCCTCGCCCCCGCGGTGATCGCGGGGCTCCTCGTCGGGTTCGCGTTCCTCGCACTCGCCGGTGACGGGGTGGTCCGCCGGGCCATCGGCGTGATCCTGCTCCTGATGATCGCCGTGACCCTCTGGCGCCGGTGGCGGCAGAGCAAGGCCGACGCGGCGGCCCCGCCGTCGGGCGGCATCGTGCTCGCGGGCGCCTACGGCACGCTCGGTGGTTTCACGACCATGGTCGCCAACGCGGGCGGACCGGTCATGTCGATGTACTTCCTGGCTACCCGCACGCCCGTGCAGGTGTTCCTCGGCACCTCGGCGTGGTTCTTCGCCATCATCAACGTGATCAAGGTGCCGTTCCTCGCCGGCCTCGGGCTCTTCCACGCGCCGGTGCTGCTGATGGATGCCGTGCTCGCCCCGCTCGTGGTGATCGGCGCCCTGCTCGGCCTGCGGGTCGCGCGGCGCATGAACCAGCGCGTGTTCGACCGCATCGTGATCGTGCTGACGGTCCTCGGCGCGGTGTACCTGCTGATCTGAGCGCTCGGGCGCCCACCCTCAGTCGAGGAAGATGTCCGGGAACAGCGCGCTGTCGGGTGTACCGGGGATCGCGGCGTAGCCAGAGAAGTCGGTCACGCCGTCGGCCTCGAGCACGTCTTCCACGATGAGCGACTGCCCGGTGTACGACGCCGCGGGCTTGAGCAGCACGGCGTACGCGGCATCGGCATAGATCTCGGGTGTGCGGCTCGCGGCCATGACCTTGTCGCCGCCAAGAAGGTTCTGCACCGCCGCGGTCGCGATCGTGGTGCGGGGCCACAGCGTGTTGGCGGCGATCCCGTCGCGCGCGAACTCCGCCGCGAGACCGAGCGTCGCCAGCGTCATGCCGAACTTCGCCAAGGTGTATCCCGTGTGCGCGCCGAGCCACTTCGGGCTCGGGTTCAGGGGCGGCGAGAGCGAGAGGATGTGGGGATTCTCGGCATCCTTCAGGATCGGCACGGCCGCGCGGGACAGCATGAAGGTGCCGCGCACGTTGACGTCCTGCATCAGGTCGTACTTCTTGGCCCCCAGGTCGAGCGAGCGGGAGAGGTCGATGACGCTGGCGTTGTTGATGACGATGTCGATGCCGCCGAACTCGCCCTGCGTCTTCATCACCGCTTCGGTGATGTCGTCGTCGTCGCGCACGTCGCCGACGATCGGGAGTGCGTTGCCGCCGGCTGCCCGGATCTGCTCGGCGGCGGTGTGGATGGTGCCTTCGAGCTTCGGATGCGGGGTGTCGGTCTTCGCGAGCATGGCGATGTTCGCCCCGTCGGCGGCCGCCCGCAGCGCGATGGCGAGTCCGATTCCGCGGCTGCCGCCCGACATCAGGATGGTCTTTCCGGCAAGGGACATGGTTTCTCCTGGGTTCTGATCGCGACGGGAAGTGGGGGCTGCGGTCATCTCGGGGCCATGCGGATGGCGCCGTCGAGACGGATGGTCTCGCCGTTGAGGTACCCGTTCTCGACGATCTGCTGCACGAGGGCGGCGTACTCGTCGGGGCGACCGAGGCGCGACGGGAAGGGGACCTGCTGGCCGAGGGAGTCCTGAGCTGCCTGCGGGAGGCCCATCAGCATCGGGGTCTCCATGATGCCGGGGGCGATCGTGCACACGCGGATGCCGTGGCGGGCGAGTTCGCGTGCCACGGGGAGGGTCATCGCGTGCACCCCACCCTTGGACGCGGAGTAGGCGGGCTGGCCGATCTGTCCGTCGAAAGCCGCGACGCTCGCGGTGTTGACGATGACGCCGCGCTCCTCGTCGTGCAGCTCGTTCCGGGCCATCACGGCCGATGCCTGGGAGATGACGTTGAACGTGCCGACGAGGTTGATGCGGATCACACGCTCGAAGTCGGCGAGCACCGCGGGATTGCCCTCACGGTCGAGCACCTTGGCGGGCGGCGCGATGCCGGCGCAGTTCACGACCACGCGCAGCGGAGCGGCGGACTGGGCGGCGGCCACGGCTGCCTGCACCTCGTCGGCGCTCGTGACGTCGGCCGCGACGAAGAGTCCGCCGAGCTCGTCCGCGATCTCCGCGCCCTTCGACGAGGGGAGGTCGATGATCGTGACGTGGGCTCCCGCGGCGACGAGCCGGCGCGCGGTGGCGAGCCCGAGGCCCGAGGCCCCTCCGGTGATGAGTGCACCCTGACCGCTGATCTGCATCTGAGGTTCTCCTTCGAACGTCGTTGCGACACGCTTCGCTGGAACGCGGTCTCAGCCTACGTGGTTCCTGGTTCCACCACGAAACGGGTGGCACCCGCCCGCAGGAAGCGCGTTCAGAGCGAGCCTACGACACCGCCTCCACGAAGAACGGTCCCGTCGTCCGAAGCCTCCCGCAGATATCGGTCCCCTGTCCGAAGCCTGCGGCAGGATGGGAGCATGACCATCCCCACCGACGACGTCGTCGTGCCCGATCGCGTCCGGCTCCTCGCCCGCGGCGCCGACCTCGAGTGCGTGTGGCGGAACGACTACGGCGGGCTGACGTTCCGTGCCACCGGCCAGGGCGATCCGTTCTTCATCAAATGGGGGCCGCGCAACCTCGAGTTCACCCTGAGCGACGAGGCGGAGCGGATGCAGTGGGCGTCGCAGTGGATCACGGTGCCGACCGTGCTCGAGAGCGGCGGCGACGAGACGCACGAGTGGATGGTCACGGCCGCGCTCGACGGGCTGAGCGCCGTGGACCCGCGGTGGGTCGCCGAACCCGCGGTCGCCGTTCGTGCCGTCGGCGAGGCACTCCGCGCCCTGCACGACGCCCTTCCCGTCGCGGACTGCCCCTGGGACTGGAGCGTGTCATCGCGCATCGAGAACGCCGAACGGCGCGGGATCGTCGTGCCGGACGAGCTCCGGACCGCGCCCGAGATCGACCTCCTCGTCGTCAGCCACGGCGACGCCTGCTGCCCGAACACACTGGTGGGCGAGGACGGACGCTGGCTCGCGCACGTCGACCTGGCTCTGCTCGGCGTGGCCGACCGCTGGGCCGACATCGCGGTCGCCTCCATGAGCACCGAGTGGAACTACGGCCCCGGCTGGGAGGACGCTCTCATCGAGGCCTACGGAGTCGAGCCCGACCGCGCGCGCCTCGCCTACTACCGCGAGCTCTGGAACGCCGCCTGACCCCGCGCTGACACCGCGCTCAGGCGCCGGGGCCGGGGCCGAGGATGAAGTTCCACGCCCCGGTGGCGACGGCGGCGGCGATCGCGATGCCGGAGATCGCGGCCCCCACGGCGAGCAGCATCCACTCGGCCGCACCGAACCGTGACTCGCGCGCCCAGGTCCGCCGCCCCGGCGCTCCGAATCCCCGTGCCTCCATGGCGGTGGCGAGCTTCGCCCCGCGCCGGATCGACAGCACGAGCAGCGCGAACGCCATCCCGAGGAACCGGCGGATGCGACCGCGATCGGCCACGCCCCTCGCCCGGCGGGCGAGCTCGAGCGCACGCCAGTCGTCGAGGAACAGACCCACCATCCGCAGCCCGGCGAGCGCCCCGAGCACGAACCGGGCGGGAAGTCGCAGGACCTGGCCGAGGCCGTCGGCGAGGTCGGTCGGGTCGACCGTGATGAACAGGACCACCGAGGGCAGCGCGATCGCGAGCACCCGCAGCATCGTGGCGAGGGCGAGCGCGAGCGATCCCTCGCTGATCCGCAGCACGAACCAGTCGACGTAGACGGTGCCGCTCGTCTCGCCGTAGAGCGCGATGGTCAGGCCGGTCAGGGGTGCGGCGAGCCAGACCGGCCAGGTGCGCATCCAGAACTCGCGCCAGCCGATTCCGGCGAACAGGAAGAGCACGAACTCCAGCACGAGCGCGACGGATGCCGACACCGGATCGAGCGTCAGGATCAGCGGCACCGCGATCAGCGCACTGACCCCGAGCTTGGCCACCGGGTTGACGGCGGCGAGGGCTCCGGTGCGCGCCTGCGTGTCGAGCAGGGTCACGACACGCCCCCGAGTTCGAACCGCTCGGCGTGCAGCGCGCGCGCGACATCGAGGTCGTGGGTGATCGTGACGATCGCCGACCCCTCGTCGCGGAGCGCCGCGAGCATGGCGACGAGTTCCGCCCAGGTGCGGGCGTCCTGCCCGAAGGTGGGCTCGTCGAGCACGAGCACCCGCGGCCGGGTCGCGATGGCCGCGGCGACCGTGAGGCGACGTTTCTCGCCGCCGGAGAGCGTGTACGGGTTGGCGGCGGCGAGGTGCGTCAGGCGCAGTCGCGCGAGCAGCTCGTCGCTGCGCACGGCGATCTCGTCTTCGTCCATCCCGAGCGCGCGCGGTCCGACGGCCAGCTCGTCGCGCACGGTCTTCGCGAGCAGCTGATGCTCGGGCTCCTGGAACACCATGCCGATGCGGGTCAGCAGATCCCGCGAGGCCCAGCGGATCGGCGAGGGGTCCGCCCCGGCGGCGAGCACGGCGGATGCCGTCAGGTCACCCGCAGCAGGCGGAAGCAGCCCCGCGAGGGTCAGTCCGAGCGTGGACTTGCCGGCGCCGTTCGGGCCGGTGATCGCCAGCACCTGACCGGCGCGCACATCGAGGTCGATGCCGGTAGCGACCGGGCGTCCCTTGACGCGGGCGACGGCGAGTCCGCGCGCCGAGAGCAGAGTCTCGCCCGGTTTCCCGCGCGGGGGCGGCGGGGCGGCGGGGGCGTGCCCCGGCACCCACACGCCGTCGGCCGCGAGTCGTGCACCCTGGTCACCGAGCACCTCAGCGAGCGCTCCGTCTGCCACCACTCCCCCGGCGCCGATCACGATCACCCGTGTGATGAGCGGCAGCCACACCTCGAGGCGGTGCTCGACGACGATGAGTGTCGCCGGCTGCGACTGCAGCATCCGCTCCACCGCGTCACGCACCTCGACGACACCGGCCGGGTCGAGGTTCGCGGTCGGCTCGTCGAGCAGCACGAGCCCCGGACGCATCGCGAGCATGCCGGCGAGCGCGAGCCGCTGCTTCTGTCCGCCGGAGAGCGCCTTGGTCGGGTGGTCCAGCGGCACATCGAGGCCGACGGCATCCAGCGCCGCCTCCACCCGGGGCCAGATCTGCGCCCGTGGCACGCCGAGGTTCTCGCAGCCGAACGCGACGTCGTCGCCCGCCCGTGCCAGGATCACCTGCGAGTCCGGGTCCTGCAGCACGAGGCCGGCGCGCCCCCGGGTGGCGACGGCGGGAGCACCGTCGACGAGCAGTTCGCCCGTGCTCTCGCCCTCCTCCTCGCCGCCGAGCACGCCCGCGAGACCGTGGAGCAGCGTGGACTTGCCCGCCCCGGAAGCCCCGAGCACCAGAACGCGCTCACCGGGGTCGATGCGGAACGAGACGTCGCTCAGCGCCCAGGCGAGGCGACTCGCGTGGCGCCACCCCCAGCCGCGCGCCTCGACGGCGGCGGGGACGGTGTGATCCGCCGCCATCAGACGCGGACGCGTGCCTCGCGCCCGGAGCCGAATCGGTCGAGCGCTCCGGTCGCGGCGATGCCTCGCGCCAGCACCCACGACAGCGCACCCGCGATGACGGCACCGGAGATGACCGTGCTGATCAGGTAGATCGTCGTGAAGGCGGTGCCGGAACCGGCGTACCAGAGCACGAGGTTGTTGATCCCGCCGGCGAGGGCGGCACCGGCACCCGCGAGGATCGCGACCGGCAGCGACCAGCGGCGGTAGAAGAAGAGGAGGAAGACCAGTTCGGCGCCGAGACCCTGCACGAGTCCGGCTTCGAGAGTGAGGAATCCGCCCCACTGGTTGCCGATGAGGGCCGAGACGACCGCCGCGAGCAGCTCGACGTAGATCGCCGCGCCGGCCTTGCGGATGATCAGCCCGCCGAGGACGCCGGCGAAGAGCCACGGGCCGTCGAGGAGGCCCTGGACGCCGGGGAGCAGCGGCTCGAGCAGGGCCTTCGGGCCGAGGTACCCGACGTTCCACGCGAGGAAGATCAGGCCGGCGGCGACACCGATGACGCTGGCGACGACGATGTCGACGATGCGCCAGCGCAGGAAGCTCCTGGCCGGGGGCGTGGCCTGGGCCTTGGTGGACGCCGATGTGGACGTGGACGTGCTCATCTGAACTCCTCCCTGCGCTGGCATGACCCAGATCAGGTTCGACGGTCGAAGCGCGATTCGCTCCCTCTCAGCCCGGCTCGCCGGACTCCCGTGGTTGTGCTGAAGAGCCTACCGGCTCACGACACCCCGCGGGCGACGAGGCTGCGCGCCGCGCAACGCGCCCGGGATTGGGTACCGTAAACGAGTGACCGCTTCAGATCCCGCCGACGAGGCGACGGGCGTCGTCGATGGCGACGGCTCGCCGGACGCCGTCCCCTCCGGACCGGTCGACGACCTGCCGGTCGCGGTGGATGCTGCCCCCGCAGACTCCGCCGACACCTCCGCGTTCGCCGCCGACCGGCTGTTCGCGGGCGATGTGCGACCCCCGGATGCCGCCGTGTCAGCGGCCATCCCGGTCGACTCCGCGGCGATCGGCGCGCTGTTCACGACACCGGGCTCCACGGGCGGCGGCGTCGATCACGAACCCGAGCTGCTCTCCGAACCCGCAGCGGAGCCCGTCGAGGCCGCCGGCCTCGTAGAGCCCATCGAGCCCATCGAGCCCGTCGAGCCTGTCGAGCCTGTCGAGCCCGTGGATGCGACGCCGCCGACACCCCCGCTGACCAAACCGCCGTTCGTCCCGGCCGAGCGGACAGCCGGTGAAGAGCCGGCGGACGACGCGAATGCTCTCCTCGACGCGAGCGCACCGCAGTGGGCGGATGACACGACCGGGGCGACGGCCCTCACCTGGGTCGATGCCGCGACGGTCGCCGCGCACCCGCCTCTCGCCACTCTCGACGAGCCGGCCGAGGCCGAGCAGTCAGGCGGGCTGATGCGCGGGGCCCACCTGCGACCGGCGATCGCCCGTCCGGGGGTCCTGGTGCCGTTGGCGACGCTCGTCGCGATCGTCGCCGCCTACGCCGGTACGACGATGCTGTGGCCACTGCATGAAGTCCCTCCGACGGTGCAGTCCGTCGAATTCGAGACCACTCCCGCCGCCGCGGCTGCGATCACCTGGCCCGGCGAGGGCAGCGCGGCTGTCGGCATCGGCGGGCTGAGCACGGTGGTCTCGAATCCCGGTGCCGTGAGCATCGCGAGCATCACCAAGGTCGTGAGCAGCCTGATGGTGCTCGACCGGATGCCGCTGGCGCTCGGCGAGCAGGGCCCCGAGTTCCGGTTCAGCTACCGCGACAGCGTGGAGTACTGGGACTACCGGCGCAGTGATCAGTCCGCGCTGGATGTGCCCGTCGACGGTGTGCTGACCGAATACCAGATGCTGCAGGGCACGCTCCTGGGGTCGGCGAACAACTACATCGACCGGCTCGCGTCCGAGATCTGGGGCTCCGACCGGGAGTTCGCGTCCGCCGCGGAGACCTGGCTGAGGGAGCGCAACCTCACCGGCATCACGGTCGTGACCCCGTCGGGCTTCGACGAACGCAACGTCTCGACGCCCGACTCGCTCATCGCACTGGGCGAGCTGGCGATGCAGAATCCGGTGTTCGCGGAGATCGTGGGCACGAAGTCGGTGGACCTCCCCGGCGCGGGCACGGTCGTCAACACGAACGGGATGCTCGCCGATCCGGGTGTCGTCGGCATCAAGACCGGCACGCTGGTCGGATGGAACCTGCTCACGGCGAAGGATGTGACGGTCGGCGACACGACGGTGAAGTTGTACGCCGCCGCGCTGAACCAGGCGGGCGACGATGAGCGGCTCGCCCTGACCCGCTCGCTCTTCGCCGAGACCGAAGCTGCACTGCAGGCGCAGGGCCCGGCGGTCGCCGCGGGCACGGTCGTCGGACGCGTCACGACCCTGTGGGGCGAGGATGTCGAGGTCGTCACCGACTCCGACGCCGATGTGGTGCTGTGGAACGGCGCCCTTGCGACGGCGACGCCGACCTTCGACCTCGCGGACGAGCGCGATGAAGACGACACGGTGGGAACGATGACCGCTGCCGGCCCGCTCGACAGTGTCACGGTTCCCCTGGTCCTGGCCGAAGATGTCGAGGGACCGAGCCCCTGGTGGCGTCTGACCCACCCGCTCGAGCTCCTGGGCATCACCACCGACCCGCGCTGACTCTCGCGCCGAGATCGCGCCGATCGTCGCCGAACCACCGCCGCCTGACTCTCTCACTCCGAGGAGTCAAAGAACGCCGCCTCCAGCCCTTCGGAGGCGGCGTTTTTTGGCTCCTCACCTGCTGAGCATGTCGCTCTGCGCGGCAGGATGCCGGTCGAGCAGAACAGCGCACGCAGAACAGCGCCCCACCCCGCGAGTGCGGGATGGGGCGCTGTTCTGCGTGCGTCGCTGCGCCGGACGCGGATCAGCCGCGAGGGGCGGAGCCGTCGGCCCCGTCCTCGAGGAGAGCCTGCGCGGCGGCGACCTCGGCCGCGGGCGCCTGGGCCCCGACCGAGGCTCCGGCCACGGCAGCGGCTTCTTCCTTCGCGCTCTCGTCGTCGCCGGCCTCTCCGGTGACGACGACGGGCGTCGATCCGGTGAGGGCGTCTTCGGCGTCGATGTCGGTCGCCGCCTGCTCGAACTGCGACTGGTACAGCCGCCAGTAGGCGCCCTGCGCGGCGATGAGCTCGTCGTGCGTGCCCTTCTCCACGATGTCGCCGTGCTCCATCACGAGGATGAGGTCGGCGTCGCGGATGGTCGACAGACGGTGCGCGATCACGAACGACGTGCGTCCTTCGCGGAGCGCGGCCATCGCGTGCTGCAACAGCAGCTCGGTGCGGGTGTCGACCGCCGACGTGGCCTCATCGAGGATGAGGATCGACGGCTGCGCGACGAATGCCCTGGCGATCGTGATGAGCTGGCGCTCGCCCGCCGAGACGTTCGCGGCATCCTCGTCGAGCACCGTGTCGTAGCCCTCGGGGAGGGCGTGCACGAAGCGGTCGACGTAGGTCGCCTTGGCGGCGGCGAGAACCTCTTCGTCGGTCGCCGTGGAGCGACCGTATCGGATGTTCTCGCGGATGCTGCCGGCGAACAGCCACGGGTCCTGCAGCACCATGCCGGTGCGTGAGCGCAGTTCGTCGCGGGTCGCCTCGGCGATGTCCTGGCCGTCGAGCATGATGCGCCCGCCGCTGAGCTCGTAGAAGCGCATGATCAGGTTGACCAACGTCGTCTTGCCGGCGCCCGTCGGGCCGACGATCGCGACCGTCTGCCCCGGCTCCACCCGGAACGACAGGTCCCGGATGAGCGGGCGCTCGGGCGTGTACGAGAACGCGACGTTCTCGAACTCGATGACACCCTTGCCCTCCACGAGCTCGGGAGCATCGGCGTCGTCCGCCTCCTGCTCGTCGGCGTCGAGCAGCTCGAACACCCGCTCGGCGGATGCCGTGCCCGACTGGACCACCGCAGCCATGCCACCCAGCTCGGACAGCGGCTGCGTGAACTGCTGCGAGTACTGGATGAACGCCTGCACGTCGCCGAGTCGCAGCTGTCCGTTCGCGACCATCAGACCGCCGAGCACCGCGATGCCCACATAGCTGAGGTTTCCGACGAACATCATCGCCGGCATGATGATGCCGGAGAGGAACTGCGCCTTGAAGCTCGCCTGGAACAGCTCTTCGTTCTCGACCTGGAACTTGTCCAGAGCGTCCTTCTCGCGTCCGAAGACCTTCACCAGCGCGTGGCCGGAGAACGCTTCTTCGACGCGGGCGTTCAGTCGCCCGACCTTGCGCCACTGCGTGCCGAAGGCCTTCTGCGAACGCGGTCCGATGATGCCGAAGATCACGCCCATGAGAGGCAGTGTGATGAGTGCGACGAGCGCGAGCTGCCACGAGATCGAGAACATCATGACGAGCACGCCGATCACGGTGAGCACCGAGGTGAGTGCACCGGAGAGCGACTGCTGCATCGTCTGCGTGATGTTGTCGATGTCGTTCGTGACGCGCGAGATCAGTTCACCGCGCTGCACCTTGTCGAAGTACGCCAGCGGCAGACGGTTGATCTTCGCCTCGACGGACTCGCGCAGGCGCCACATGGTGCGCACCATGATCACGTTGATGACGTAACCCTGGATCCAGGTGAGGAATGCCGCAGCCACGTAGATCGCGAGCACCGCGGCGATCACCAGACGCAGCGCCTCGAAGTCGACGCCCTGGCCGACCGTGAAGTCGCCCAGCGCCCCGACCTGGTTCGCGAAGTCGTCCTGACCGGAACCACGCAGCGCATCGATCACGACGTCCTGCGGTGTGCCCGCGGGGAAACCGGGGAAGTCGCCGTTCGGCTGCCCGAGCTGGATGGAGATGAATCCCTTGTAGACGAGGTTCGTCGCCTCGGCGAGCACCTTGGGCGCCGCGACCGTGAGCACGACGCCGATGGCGCCGAGGATCGACACGAAGACGAACCAGATCGCGGAGGGCTTCAGCAGCCCGATCATGCGCGCGAAGCTCGGACCGAAGTTGTCGGCCTTGCCCGGCGCGACGCTGTCCCAGTCGCCGGAGTTCTGACGAGCCTGCTCGGCGAGCTCGGCCTCGTACTGCTCTTCGGCCGACAGCTCGACCTCGGCCACGGCCGTCGTCGCCTTGCCGCGGCCGCGGCCGCGCTTGGCCTTGCCCTGTTCTTCGTTCAGTTCGCTCATGCGTCCACCCCCAGCTGCGACTCGACGATCTCTCGGTAGGTGTCGTTCGTCTCGAGCAGCTGCTCATGCGTGCCGACGCCGACCATGGTGCCGCCGTCGAGGACGACGATGCGGTCGGCGTCCGTGATCGTGGAGACGCGCTGCGCGACCACGATCTTCGTCACGTGCGGGAGTTCCCGCCACAGCGCCTGGCGCAGCCGGGCATCCGTGGTGAGGTCGAGCGCCGAGAACGAGTCGTCGAACACGAGGATCTTCGGCTGGTGCACGATCGCACGCGCGATCGCGAGACGCTGACGCTGACCGCCGGAGACGTTCGTGCCGCCCTGGGCGATGCGCGAGTCGAGCCCGTCGGGCATCTCCTCGACGAAGTCACGTCCCTGCGCGATGTCGAGCGCGTGCCAGAGCTCCTCGTCGGTCGCCTCCTCGCGGCCGTAGCGCAGGTTCGACGCGACGGTGCCGGTGAAGAGGAACGGACGCTGCGGTACGAGGCCGATGCTGTCCCACAGCGACTCGACGTCGGCCTCGCGCACATCCGTGCCGCCGACGTGCACGGATCCGCCCGAGACGTCGAAGAGCCGCGGGATGAGCGAGATGAGCGTCGTCTTGCCGGAACCGGTGGATCCGACGATCGCGACCGTCTCACCCGGCTCGGCCGCGAAGCTGATGCCGCGGAGCACCGGGGAGTCGGCACCGGGGTAGGTGAACTCGACGTCGTCGAGCGCCACTGCTCCGGGCACCGGGAACTCGGTGACGCCGTTCTCGGGACGGACGAGGGTGGACTCGGAGTCGAGCACCTCGCCGATGCGCTCGGCGGAGACCGCCGCACGCGGGATCATCATCGCCATGAAGCTCGCCATGATGACGCCGCCCATGATCTGGCCGATGTACTGCATGAAGGCGAACAGCGTGCCGACCTGCACCGTGCCGTTGTTGACCTCGATGCCGCCGAACCAGATGACCGAGACGACGGTCACGTTGAGGATGAGCATGAACAGCGGGAACAGCAGCACGAACAGGGAGCCGACCTTGCGGCCGACGACCATGATGTCGGTGTTGGCTCCGCGGAAGCGCTCTTCCTCGATGCGTTCGCGCACGAAGGCGCGCACGACGCGCACACCGGTGAGTTGCTCGCGCATGATGCGGTTGACGTTGTCGAGCTTGCCCTGGTAGCTGCGGAACAGCGGCACCATGCGCCCGATCACGAGCGCGGCCAGGATCAGCAGCGCGGGCACCGAGACGGCGATCAGCCAGCTGAGGCCGACGTTGGTCTGGATGGCGAAGAAGATGCCGCCGATCGCGAGCAGCGGGGCGGTGACGAGCATGGTGGCGCCCATCATCGCGAGCATCTGCACCTGCTGCACATCGTTGGTGTTTCGCGTGATGAGCGAGCCGGCGCCGAACTGCGACACTTCGCGCTCGGAGAAGCCGCTGACCTTGCCGAAGACGTCGGCGCGGATGTCGCGGCCGGCGCCCATCGCGGCGCGCGCGGCGAAGAAGGTCGCCGTGACCGAGGCGATGATCTGCCCCAGCGACACCGCGAGCATGAACAGACCCGTGCCCCAGATGTAGGCGGTGTCACCCTGGGCGACACCCTTGTCGATGATGTCGGCGTTCAGGCGCGGGAGGTAGAGGGTCGCCGCGGCGCTGGCGAGCTGGAACACCAGCACGCCGAGCAGCAGCCACCGGTATCGAGAGAGATAGCGGAAGAGGATTTTTCCCAGCACAGGCGAACTTTCTAGGAAGGATGAAACGGCGGGTTTCTCGGCAGACGGATGCCGACCGACAACCGGCCACAAGACAGAGTGCCACGAACCGTGGACATTCGTATCCCCCTCGAGGCTGACCTTCGCTGACAGCGAACCCCTCCACCCGGGGATCATCCGTTTCTGCACGCGGGCGAACAAGTGACGAGCCCGACCGCAGCGCTTCTTGTGTTTTCCTGTTGATACAACTTGTGATAGACATATGACACAACCGAGAACGGACCTCCCATGCTTCCGCACATCGCATCCCTGCTCGACCCGATCCAGCTGCTCGGCGGCCTCCTGTCGTTGCCGCTGGTCTCCCTGATCCTCGCGGCGATCATCGCGGTGGGGATCGCCGTCTCGCCCCGAGGGGCTGCGCGACGACGCGGTCGCGTCCGGCTCACGCCTTCGGCATCCACCGCGGTGTCCGCCCGCTATACGCCGGAGCACCGCGCCCTCGGCATCGCGGCGATCGTCGTGATCGTGATCTTCATCGCCGAGAACCTGATCACGCGGTACGTCCTGGGGATGTTCGGCGTGAGCCTCAACGGCGTCGTCGGCTGGTGGCGATACGCGACACCCGTCTTCACGGCATCCGTCGGCGTGGCCATCCTGCTGGCGATGATCGTCATGCACGGCAGCACCCCTCCGGAGCGACCCGTCGTCTCCGCGCGCCGGACCTGGCTGACCTTCAGCTCCCGCGTGGGGTCGGTGGGCACCGCCCTCGCCCTTCTCGCCCTCGCGACGACCACGCTGCTCGCCGGACTCGCATCGTCGAACCTCAACGGCGGTCCGTACGTCTACCTCGAGATCGACGTCCCCAACGAAACCATCGACCCGATCCGCCCCTGGTTCTACGGATGGGCCTACGGCATCCCCGTCCTGATCTGCACCGCCGCCCTCGTGGGAGTCGTCGTCGCGGCACTGCACGCGAACGCGGCCCGCGCGTTCCTCCGTCCCGAGACGGTCGTCGCCGAGCAGCAGGAGCGCCGCGACATCGCGAGCGGGATCGCCCGGCTCGCGGCGTCCGCGGCCCTGCTCGCTCTGGCGGGGGCGCTCCGGTTCATCGCCGAGGCGGGATCGGTCGCCGGGCTCACGATCCAGGGCGACAGCGGCAGCGACTCCTACGACGTGTTCTGGCGATACGGCGAGCTCGCCGCCATCGGCGGTTGGGTGGCTCCGGCGCTCGAGATCACCGCGTTCGTGCTCCTGTTCCTCGTGACCGCACAGCTGGCGCACGGCACAGGTCCCGCCGCCCCCGCCGAGCAGGCCGCCGAATCGAGGGCCGCACAGTGAGCCCGAGCCCGAAGCTGTCGCCGGCCGATGAGGCGAATCCAGCTCGCGACATCTACCGACAGCTGCGCGGCCTGATCGTGTCGGGACAGCTCGGCGCCGGCGAACGGCTGCCGACGGTGCGCCAGACCGCGAGCGATCTGGGTGTGGCTCCCGGCACGGCCGCACGCGCATACAAGATGCTCGAGAGCGAGGGGCTCGTGATCTCGCGCACCGCAGCGGGCACACGGGTGGCGGAGACCGCGGGTGTGCTTCCGGCATCCGTGATCCGGCGCATCCGCGAACTGGTCGAGGAGGCCGCATCCGTCGATGCCGATCCGGATGACGTGGTCGACGTGCTCCGGACGATCTGGCAGACGCGCACCCCGGATCCGTCCGCGGCCGGCGAGGGCGCGTAAGGCCGGATCCCGCGACGCGACCTCAGAACAGGGCGAGCTGCGGCACGTAGTCCCGTGCGGGGGCACCGGCATCCGGGGCGAGCTCCGCCAGTGTCGGCGGATCCCACTTCGGGTTGCGGTCCTTGTCGACCAGCTGTGCCCTGATGCCCTCGACGAGGTCAGGATGCTCGTTCACGAACCACAGCACCCGTCGGTACTCACCCTCGAGCGCCGCGCGCAGACCCGGCATCTCCCTCGCCTCGCGCACAGCGTCGAGGGTCACGGTGAGCCCGGTCGGCGCGAGCCCCTCCAGCAGTTCGGCCGTGGCGGCGGCATCCGTGTGCTCCTGCGCGCGCAGTCGATCGACGATCTCGGTCACGGTCGGCGCGGAGAAGGCCTCGTCGATCCACTCCCGCGATGCCGGAAGCTGCGTGGGCTCGGGCGTCTCGTCGAAGAGCAGCACGATCTCGCTGGGCCCGGTCGGGTCCGCGCGGAAGGCGAGCGCCTCGCTCAGGGCCTCCAGCCGCTCCGACGGCACGAAGTGGTCGGCGAAGCCGAGGTACACGGCATCCGCACCGTTCATCGTCGATCCGGTGAGCCCGAAGTACTCGCCGAAACGCCCCGGCGCCCGCCCGAGCAGCCAGGTGCCGCCCACATCGGGCGTGAAGCCGATACGGGTCTCGGGCATCGCGAGCTTCGATCGCTCGGTGACGATGCGGATGGCGGCGTGGCCGGCGAGCCCGATGCCGCCGCCCATGGTGATGCCGTCCGCGAAGGCGACGACCGGCTTCGGGTACTCGGCGATCATCGCGTTCAGGGCGTACTCGGCGCGGAAGAACTCCGCGGTCCGCTCGGCCTGCCCTGCCACGATCTGCGCGTGCAGCGCGCGCACGTCGCCGCCGGCGCACATGCCGCGCTCCCCCGCGCCGTCGATCAGCACGATCTGCACATCGGTGTCGTCGCGCCATGCGGTGAGGGTCTCGGTGAGGATCCCGATCATCTCCACGTCGAGGGCGTTGATCGCCTCCGGACGGTTGAGGGTGAGCCGCCCGAGCGCCCCTTCGGTGCGGACGAGGACACGGGAGGCAGCCTGAGAATCGGTCACGCGTGCCAGGCTACCTTTCCCGAAGGGCGGTATTCCGCGCGAAATGCGGGATCCGACAGGCTTTTCCGGCAGGATAGGGAGGAACTGTTCCACGCGACGAGAGGTCACGATGCCCGAAGGACAGGTGCTGGAGTTCACGCACGTGACGAAGCGCTTCAATGAGGTGACCGCCGTCTCGGACTTCTCCGCGCGCGTCGAGCCGGGTGCCGTCACCGCCTTCCTCGGCCCCAACGGAGCCGGCAAGACCACCACGCTGCGCATCCTGCTCGGTCAGGTGCGCGCCACCTCCGGAACCGCGACGATCGGCGGCACGGCCTACGGCGAACTCCGCCAGCCGCTGCGCACGATCGGTGCCGTGCTGGAAGAGACCGCCTACCGCCCGCGCCGCACCGCCGAGCGACAGCTGACGATCGCCGCGAAGGCGAACGGTGTGCCGCTGGCGCGCGTGGGTGAGGTCCTCTCGCTGGTCGGGCTCGACGGCGAGGGCGACTCGCGGATCGGCGGTTTCTCGCTCGGCATGCGCCAGCGGCTCAGCGTCGCGCACGCGCTTCTCGGCGACCCGGGCGCCCTGGTCTTCGACGAGCCGGCCAACGGGCTCGACCCCGAGGGGATCCGCTGGATGCGGCTGCTGATGCGCCGCCTCGCGGACGAAGGGCGCACGGTGCTCGTATCGTCGCACGTCCTCAGCGAGGTGGAGCAGGTCGCCGACAACGTGCTCGTGCTGTCGAAGGGCGAGCTGGTCCTGGCCAGTGGCATCGAGACGCTGGCCGACCCGAAGGGCGGCTCCGTCATCGTCGACGCCGCCGACCGCGATGCGCTCAGCGCTGCGCTCTCCGCAGCCGGATTCGACATCGAGGTGCTGCGCTCGGGCCTGACCGTCCGCGGCGGCGACGCCGGCACGGTCGGCGCAGTGGCCGCCGACGCAGGCATCGCGCTGAGCACGCTCGTGCAGCGCGGACCGACGCTGGAAGACGTCTTCATCGACCTGATGCGCGGCGGTAGGCACGCGCCGCCCGCCTACCCGGCCCAGGTACCGGCACCGGCACCGGCACCGATCGCGCCGCCCGTGGCCGCCGAGGCTCTGGCCGCCGACGCCACCCTCGCGCCGAACGAGTCCGTGGTCGCGATCCCCGTCGCCGCAGCGGCAGCATGGGCGGCCGAGGTCGCCGCCGCTCCCGCCGATGAGGCCGTGGCAGACGATCTCGCGGCAGTGGGCACCGCCCGCGCCGACGACGACTCCGAGGAAGAGGCGGGCGACGAGCCTCTCACCGACGAGTCCGCCGAAGAAGTTCCCGCCGAAGAGGCTCCCGCCGACGACGCGGAGAACGCCGCGCCCGTCGAGGCCGCCGACGACACCGACGGAGCGAGTGCGGACGAGGCCACCGCGGACGAGGCAACCGGCGACGAGGCGACCGGCGACGAATCCGAATCCGAATCCGAATCCGAATCCGAGACCACCGCGCCCACGGCACGGTCCTTCGACGAGATCCTGTTCGGGGCGGCGGCTCCGGTCGCGGCCGACGCACCCACGTCCACCGACGAGGCACGTCACAGCGTCGCCGAGATCTTCGACACATCCGACGACGAGCACACCGCTGATGACGCTTCCGAGCAGCAGCCTGCCGACGTCGAAGCCACCGCCGACGGCGCGGCGGGTGCACCCGAAGCCACCGACGACGTGAGCACCGGCGACAGCCCGTCAGACGACGAGGGCACGCCGCTGGACGAGGATGCGTCCGAGGTCGAGCACACGGGTGTCGAGATCTTCTCCGATCTCGCTGACGCTTCCGATGCCGACCACGACGGCGCAGAAGACGACACCGCGGACCGCGACGACTCGGACCACGACGACTCGGATGGCTCGGACGCCGACGAGGATCCGCGCTCCGCTGCCGTCAGCTCGATGCTGGCCGCAGCCGCTCGCGCCTATTACGAGGACGAGCCGAAGGACTACCCCCTCAGCCCGGAATCGGCGGACGACGCCTCGACCGAGAGCGCGCACTGGAGCATCGCATCCACCGGCGTCATCGACACGGTGCCGCTGGCCGCGTCCGATGAGGCGACCGACGACGAGTCCGCCCCGGAGGAGACTCCCGCCGAGGAGGCCGCCTCCGCAGATGGCGAGTCCGACGCCGACGCCCAGTCCGGCAGCGACGAGCATCATGACGGAGATGAGCACGAAGGTGGCGAGAACCACCACGGCTGACTCTCGTCGCCGATGAGAACCGAGAACGCCCTCCCGACCACATGGTCGCGGAGGGCGTTCCTCTGTTCGGTCAGGGGCGACCGCAGCCGTCGACGCCGTCGTCAGGCAGGTCGGGGACGGATGACCGGCCGACGGCTGCCCTTCGGGACGGCGGTGGGCGAGGTCGCGACGATCTCCTCGACGTCTGCCGGCTCCGCGGACACATCGAGGCGCAACGCCTGAGTGAGCGCGAGCCCGTGCCGCGTGGTCAGGATCAGGCGGCGGTACTGCGCGTCGCCCTCGAGGTCGATCACGACGCTCGGGCGACGCTTGCGGATCAGCACGAAGTCCAGGCTGCCGGCCGCCTTCCAACTGCCGGCGGCGAGGATGCCGGGGATGTGCGTGCCGGGGTTCGGGACGCCCCGCAGCCACGTCCACGCGTCATCCGTGAGCTGGACCTTGGTGATGGTGTCGCGCGCGATGCGGACGTTCTCACGGTGGAAGGTGGCGGCCCGTTCGAGCGGCGAGAGCACGACTTCGAGTTGCGTCTGGTCCAGCAGCAACGTCACCATGCACTCAGTCTGCCAGCGCGGCCCTGCCAGTTGTCTGGAAGTTGCTCACAGGAACGCAACGATCCCTTGTCGATTGCCACCATCCGTCGCGGTTTCTCGCGGCCGGTTCGCCGAAATCGGGTCAGGGGCGCGCAGCAGCCGCGGCATCGGCGGCAACCGGGAGTGCCCCTTCGATGAGCTGGAGCTCCCGCTCGCCGTGCGCGGCCGTGAGGAACCAGGCCTCGAAGACACTCGGCGGTAGAGCGACGCCCTGCTCCCGCAGGGAGTGGAAGAACGGGGCGTAGCGGAACGACTCCTGCGCCTGCGCCACGGCGTAGTTCCGCGGCTCGGACGCACGGAACGACGCGCTGAACAGGTTGCCGGCTCGGGCCACGGCATGCGTGACGCCGGCCGACGTGAGGGCGGCATCGAGGGCGGCCGACACCCGGGCGGATGCCGCGTCCACCGTGGCGTACACCTCTGGGGTCGCGAGTCGCAAGGTCGCCAGGCCCGCAGCGACCGACAGCGGGTTCCCCGACAGGGTTCCCGCCTGGTAGACCGGGCCGAGAGGTGCGAGCAGGTCCATGACCTCGGCGCGACCGCCGAGCGCGGCCAGGGGCATGCCTCCACCGACGACCTTGCCGAAGGTGAAGATGTCGGGCAGATAGTCCTCGCCCGCCGCCGCCTGCAGACCCCAGAACCCCGCCGGGTGCACGCGGAAGCCCGTGAGCACCTCGTCGAGGATCATGAGGGCACCATGTGCGTGCGCGGTCTCCGCGATCAGACGGTTGAAGCCGGGCAGGGGGGCGACGACTCCCATGTTCGCGGCCGACGCCTCGACGATCACCGCGGCGATGCGCGGGCCGTGCTCGGCGAACACCGCGGCCAGCGCCTCGGGGTCGTTGTAACCGATCACCAGGGTCTGCGCGGCGATCGGCGCAGGAACACCGGCCGAACCGGGGAGCGCCAGCGTCGCGACACCGGAACCCGCCTCCGCGAGAAGCCCGTCGGAGTGACCGTGGTAGTGCCCGGCGAACTTCACGAGCAGGTCGCGACCGGTCGCGCCGCGCGCGAGGCGGATCGCCGTCATGGTCGCCTCGGTGCCGGTGGACACCAGACGCACACGTTCGATCGGACGGGTCTCCCCGAAGCGGACCCGGTCGGCGATGAGCGCGGCGAGCTCGACCTCACCCTCGGTCGGGGCGCCGAACGAGAGTCCTCGAGCCGCGGCTTCCTGCACCGCAGCGACGATCTCCGGGTGCGCGTGGCCGAGGAGAGCGGGGCCCCAGGAGGCGACGAGGTCGACGTACTCGCGCCCCGCGGCATCCGTCACGGTGGCGCCCTTCGCCGAAGCGAGGAATCGCGGCGTGCCTCCCACCGAGCCGTAGGCACGCACGGGTGAGTTGACCCCACCCGGGATCACCGCGCGGGCAGCGGAGAACAGGTCGTCATTGCGGTCGGTCATGAGAGATCCTCGGAGGTATCAGTCGCGCAGCCAGCCGGCGGCCTCGGTCGCCCAGTAGGTCAGCACGGCATCGGCACCCGCGCGGCGGATGGAGAGCAGGGATTCGAGCACGGCGGCCCGGCGGTCGATCCAGCCGTTCGCGCCGGCGGCCTCGATCATCGCGTACTCGCCGGACACCTGGTACGCCCAGACCGGGATGCTCACGGTGTCGCGCACCTCGCGCAGCACGTCGAGGAAGGCCATCGCCGGCTTCACCATGACGATGTCGGCGCCCTCGGCCTCGTCGACGACGGCCTCGCGGACGCCCTCGCGCCGGTTGCCCGGATCGAGCTGGTACGTGCGACGGTCACCCTGGAGCTGAGAATCCACGGCCTCGCGGAAGGGGCCGTAGAAGGCGCTCGCATACTTGGCGGCGTAGGCGAGGAGGAGCGTGTCGGTGAAGCCCTCGGCGTCGAGCGCCGCGCGGATCACCGCGACCTGGCCGTCCATCATCCCCGACAGTCCGAGCAGCTGGGATCCGGCACGGGCCTGGGCCAGAGCCATCGAGGCGTAGCGCTCGAGCGTCGCGTCGTTGTCCACGGAGCCGTCGGCCGCGAGCACGCCGCAGTGGCCGTGATCGGTGAACTCATCGAGGCACAGGTCGGTCTGCACGACGAGCGCGTCGCCGACCTCGGCGGCCAGCGCTTCGGTCGCGACGTTCAGGATGCCGCGCGGATCGTCTGCTCCGGACCCGCGAGCGTCGCGAACCGACGGCACACCGAACAGCATCACGCCGCCGACGCCGGCCTCCGCCGCCTCGACGGCGGCAGCACGCAGCGAGTCGATCGAGTGCTGGGCGACCCCGGGCATCGAACCGATCTGCACCGGCTCCGCGATGCCTTCGCGGACGAAGAGCGGCAGGACGAGCTGTCGGGGCTGCAGCGAGGTCTCGCGCACGAGATCACGCACGGCCCGCGACTGACGCAGGCGCCTCAGTCGGACATCGGGGTGGCTCACGGCGCGAACTCGTCGGCCGCGTGCGGAAGCGTGAAGTGCGAGACCGCATCGATCAGCGCATCGATGGTCTGCCGGTCGGCGACCACCGACACCGGGAGGCCCGCACGCTGCGCATCGTTCGCGGTCCGTGGACCGATGGCGGCGAGCAGCGTCTCGTCGGGGATCTCCGGGAACTGCTCGCGCACCTGCTCGGCGACGGAGCCGCTCGTGATGAGGATCGCGTTGATCCGGCCGTTCTCGACGTCGCGGCGGATGCGCTCGGTCACCGGGACGCCCACCGTGCGGTAGGCGACCACGCCGTGCACGTCGTGACCCGCCTCGGAGAGGAGCAGGCTGAGCACGGGCTTCGCGATCTCGCTGCGGAGAGCGAGGATGCGGCGCGGCTCCTGTTCGAGAGCGATGAGCTGCTGCGCCATGCCCTCGGCCGAGTTGTCCTGCTCGGGCACCAGCGTGACCTCGTAGCCGACCGCCTGCAGGGCGGCCGCGGTGGTCTCGCCCACGGCAGCGATCTTCGTCGACCGAGGGATGACGGCTCGATGCGCGAAGAGCACATCGACGGTCGTGGCGCTCGTGACGGTCAGCCAGTCGAACTCGCCCGCGGCCAGCTGCGCCAGCGCGGTGTCGAGCGTCGCCTGATCGGTGGTCGGCGCGAAGTTGATGAGCGGCGCGACGACGGGCACCGCGCCCAGTGCGCGCAGGCTCGCGGCGACGCTGTCGCCCCACGGCCCGCCACGCGGCACAAGAATGCGCCAGCCGTCCAGCGGTCGGTCCTGCTTGATTTCGGAAGTGGTCATGAGGGTTTATTGCTCTCGGGGTACGAGGCCGGCCGCCCCTTGATCGAGCAGCCGACGGGCAACAGTGAACCCGAGCTCGCGCGCTGCGTGCACCGGGTCTGCACCATCGGCAGCATCCGCTCCATTGCCACTGCCGTTCCGACGAATATACTCCCCGTTCAGGTCTTCGGTGACGTCGAGGCCGATCCGGCGCCCGCCGTCGACGGCGTAGACGACGGTCCTGACACGGATCGAGGACCCGTCGACCACGGCGTGAGCGGCCATCGGCGCCTGGCATCCCGCGTCGAGTCCTTCGAGGATCGCGCGCTCCACCGTGATGGCGAGTCGGGTGTCGAGGTCGTCGAGACCAGCGAGCGCCGCGCGTAGCTCCTCCGGCGCGTCCTCCCGTGTTTCGACGGCGAGAGAACCCTGGCCCGGCGCGGTCGGCCACTCGGCGAGACCGAGCTCCTCGCGACGCAGCGGAGACTCCGCCCCGAGCCTCGAAAGCCCTGCCGCGGCGAGGATCACCGCGTCGAGCTCCCCGGTGGAGACCCGCGCCAGCCGGGAGTCGACGTTGCCGCGGATGTCGACGACTTCGGCGCCCGGCGCCCGCCTGCGCACCTGGGCGATGCGGCGCGGCGAGCCGGTGCCGACCGTACTCCCGGAGCGCAGCTCGTGCAGCGGGATGCCGTCACGGGTGAGCACCACGTCACGCGGATCCTCCCGCTTCGGGGTCGCCGCGATCACGAGGCCGTCGGGGATGACCGTCGGCAGATCCTTCAGGGAGTGCACCAGGAAGTCGCACTCCCCGGCGAGCAGGGCCTCGCGAAGTCGCGTGGCGAAGATGCCCTGGCCGCCGATCTCGGAGAGCGAGGCGCGATTGGTGTCACCCTCGCTGGTGATGGGGACGAGCTCGACCCGGCGCCCCGAGAGCTTCTCGAGGGCCGTGGCGACATGACCGGACTGCGCCTGCGCGAGCGCGCTGCGACGGGTGCCCAGACGGATGGGGGTGCTCATGGCGCTTACTGCAGAACGTCCGCGATCTCGTCGAACCGGAGTCTGCGCCCCGTGTAGAAGGGCACCTCCTCCTTCACGTACAGGCGGGCGTCGGTGTAGCGGAGGTCGCGCATCAGGTCGACGAGGTCGGTGAGCTCGTCGGCCTCGAGGGGCAGCAGCCACTCGTAGTCGCCGAGCGCGAACGAGGCGACCGTGTTGGCGAGCACGCCGGTGAACGCAGCGCCCTTGCGGCCGTGGTCGGCGAGCATCTTGCGACGCTCCTCCTCGGGGGCCAGGTACCACTCCGGCGTGCGCACGAACGGGTAGAGGCACAGCCAGTCCTTCGGCTCGACCCCGCGGAGGAAGCCGGGCACGTGGGCGCGGTTGAACTCGGCGTCGCGGTGCACGCCCATGACGTTCCACACCGGGAGGAGCGGGCGGAGCAGTTCGGTGCGGCGCAGGCGACGCAGCGCCTTCTGCAGCTCCTCGGCGGTCTCGCCGTGCAGCCAGACCATGAGATCAGCGTCGGCCTTGAGGCCGGAGACGTCGTAGAAGCCGCGGACGGTCACGCCGGAGTCCTCGACGTAGGAGACGATCGTCTCGAGCTCGGTCGACTCGGTCTCCGTCACGGGAACGTCGGGGTTTCGTCGCCAGACGGCCCAGAGGGTGAAGCCGGACGGGTTCTCATCGCGCTCTTCGGACATCATGCTCCCCAGTCTGCCTCGTTTGCGCAGGAGCCGCTAATCCCCCCGACCGGGGGAATCAGCGGCATCCTGGAATGCGGTCGTCAGCGTGAAATGGCGCGCGCGATAGCCCAGACCGCGCCCCCCACGACGGCTGCGATGCCGACGGTCGCGGCGATCGCGCCGAGCGGATTGCGGTCGGCGAAGACCCGGGCCTTCGCCGCAGCGCGGGTCGATGCCTTCTCGACACGGCGGGGGATGTTCCCCTTCACCTCGATGGCGGCAAGCGCCGCCTTCAGCTCGGCTCGAGCGGAGGTCACCGGGTCGACGATGCCTGCGGGGACGACGGTGCGCGGCAGGGACTCAGAATTCGTCATCGCCGGCCTCCTTCACGAGTCGGATGTCTTCGGCCACGGCCTGCGCCGGGTTCTGACGGCGGAGAACCTTGCGGAACTTCAGGATGCCCAGCAGCGCGAATAGCAGCACGGCGAGGATCAGGATGCCGAACACGACGATCGCCGACAGCCACACCGGCCACCAGGACGACAGCCCCGCGATCGCGAACACGAGGATCACCGGCACGGCCCAGAACAGGAAGAACAGCGCGACGACGAACCACACGGAACCGATGCCGGCATCCTTCGAGGTGCGCGAGACCCACGCCTTGGCGGCGTCGATCTCGGCCTTGACCAGATTCGTGACGAGTTCCGGAAGATCCCCGAGGAGGGTCAGCAGACTGTCGTCGGCACGATCTCGGTATCCGCGGGGCATGTCAGGCGCCGGTCTTCTTGGGTGCGGACTTCGAGGCCGTGGACTTGGAGGCCGTGGACTTGGAGGCCGTGGACTTGGAGGCAGTGGACTTCGACGCGGCCGGCTTCGACGCGGGCTTGCTCGTCTTGGCGGTCGCCTTCGCCGCCTCGACGGCCTCCTCGGTGGCCTCGGCCAGGTCTTCCGCCGCCTCGCGGCCGGTGGCGATGGCGGAGTCGAGCCGCTGTCCGGGTGTGCCGTTGCCCGTCACCGACTTGGCCACCTTGACGACGCCGGTCCAGAGAGCGCCCGGCACGGCCGCAGCCTTGTCACCGACGAAGCCCTTGACCTTGGAGACCTGCTCCTGCACGGGATCGAGTTCCCACACCTTCAGCCACTGCGTCTTGATCTGCTCATAGCGCTCACGTCCGGCACGGGTGCCGAGGACGTAGCCCACGCCGAGTCCGACGACGAGTCCGATCTTCCCCTTCATGGGGTCTCCTCACCTAGTTCCGGTTGTCCGGCCTGCTTCGCCCGGCTTGGATGGCCCGCAGGCTTCCGCTCCCCGCGACCAGGCTCCCAGCGTAGCCCCGTATGCCGATTTCGGCATCTATGGGTCAGAGGGTTGACACAGAGCGTGCACTCACTCCCACAACAGGGCGCGGCGCAGGCGGTCGGCTTCGTCGCGCGCATCCGGGATCACCTGTGCGAGGCCGGTGCCGGCGAGCCAGGCTCCCACCGCCGCGATACCGGGGACGGCCTGCACCGCGGCACGTGCGGCGGCGCGACGCTCACCGGAACCGATGATCGACGCCGGCTGCGACTGCACGAACCGACCGCGGTGGGCGGCGATCACGGCTTCGGGGGCGAGCGTGACCCCGAGCATCGTGGCGGCTTCGGTCCGCGCGAGATCGGCGGCGGCCTCGTCGCTCAGCGCCGCCGTCGCTGCGGGCTCCCCCTGCGCTCCGAACGACACCCGGACGAGGTGTCGCCGACCTGCGGCTTCCCGCACCCAGGCCCACTTCGCGGTCGAGTGCGTGAGCGCCTTGGCCGTGTGGCTGTCGGGCACCGTGAGCACGCCGGTGCCGCGCGGCGCGGCATCCAGCACGGGGGCGTCGAGCAGGAGCGTGACGATCTCGATCTCGGGCGACGCGGCGGCCTCGGCCTTCTTCAGCGCCGGCACCGCAGCGGAGAGGAGCGCGCGGGCGGCGGCCTCAGGCGTGGCGACGATGACCGCGTCGGCGGCGATCTGCTCGATCACGGGCTCGGACTCGACCGCCTCGGCCGCGTGCAGTTCGGCGACCACTGCATCAGCCTCTTCTGCGGCCGCCGGGGCGACCATCGGCACGGCCTCGGTCTCGACGTCCCACCCCTTCGCCGTCTTCCGGATGCCGCGCACCCGCACTCCGGTGCTCACCTCGGCGCCGAGACGGATCAGGTCGGCTGCCAGCGCATCGACGAGCCCGCTCATCCCGCCGGACAGCCCCTCGACCGCGGCGCCGGGGGTCTTCGCCGCCGTGGCGACGCCGGCCTTCGTTGCCGCATCGTCCCGAAGAGATTGCACCGCACCGGACAGCGACCCGACGCGGGTGAGCGCGGCATTGAGGCCGGGAGCCGCGATGTCGATGTCGACGTCGTCGGGAGATGCGGAGTAGACGCCGGTGGTCACGGGAGCGACGAGGCGGTCCCGCACCTTCGATCCCATCCGCGAGGAGACCAGCTTGCCCAGGCTCAGCTGGTGGCCGATCGTGAGCGGCGGACGCACTCGGTCGAGGTAGGCGCGCCAGACTCCGGACCACCCGAGGATGCGACGGACGTCGTCCTGGAAGGGGTTCGCGGGGATGCCGAGGATGCCGCCGACAGGCAGCGGCGCCGCACCCACGCCCGGGATGCCGGCGAGCCATGCACCGCCCGGCCGAGGGGCGACGATACGGTCGGCCAGCCCCAGCTCCTCGACCAGTGCCCGCACCAGGCCGCCCCTGGTCGCGTAGCTCTCGGCGCCGGCGTCCACGACGACTCCGTCGAGCTCGATCCGGCGGATCGCGCCACCCAGTTCGTCTGCGGCTTCGAGCAGCGTCACCTGCATGCCGACCTTGGCGCACTCGCGCGCGGCGACGAGTCCGCCGATGCCGCCGCCGATGACGACGACGTGCTTCTCCGCCGCGCGGGCGGCGAGGTCGGACGGCTCGGCGGAAGACGGCTCTGAGGTCATGCGGTCAATTCTCCCATCGGCCGTCTCGGCCTGATCGTCAGACGGTGTGCGCGAGCTCGACGATGCGGGTGAGCTGGTCGGGGTCGGTCTCGGGCGGGACGCCGTGGCCGAGGTTGAGGATGTGTGCCCGGGCCGCGCGGCCGCGCGCGATCACATCGCGCACGTGTGCCTCCAGCACGGGCCAGGGGGCGGAGAGCAGGGCGGGGTCGATGTTGCCCTGCACCGTGACATCCGGGCCGAGGATCGCGGCGGCCTCATCCAGCGGCTGACGCCAGTCGACGCCGACACCGTCGGCGATGCCGTCGAGGCGCATGTCGGCGAGGAACGGACCCGTGCCGACACCGAAGTGGATGGTCGGCAGGCCGATGCCCTCGAGTGCCGCGCGGGAGTGCGGGGCGACGAAGGCGCGGTAGTCCGCGGTGCTCAGCGAGCCGGCCCAGCTGTCGAAGAGCTGCACGACGGATGCCCCGGCATCGCGCTGGGTCTCGAGGAAGCGGCGCGAGACCTTCGCGAGCCAGCCGGCGAGACGGTTCCACGAGTCGGGGTCGGAGTGCATCATCGCCCGTGCACGCAGGTGCTCCTTGGAGGGGCCGCCCTCGACGAGGTAGGCCGCGAGAGTGAAGGGGGCACCCGCGAAGCCGATCAGCGGGGTGTCGCCGAGTTCGGCCGTGACGAGGCGCACGGCCTCCGCGATCGCCGTGCCGTCGAGGCCGTCGGGATCGATGGCCGTGATGCGATCGACGTCGGATGCGGTGCGCACCGGGTTCGCGAACACCGGCCCACGCCCCGGCTCGATCTCGACGTCGACCCCGGCGAGGCGCAGCGGGATGACGATGTCACTGAAGAAGACGGCCGCATCCACCCCGTGGCGGCGTACCGGCTGCAGCGTGATCTCGGCGGCGAGGTCGGGGGTGAGACAGGCATCGAGCATCCGCGTCCCGACCCGCAGGTCGCGGTACTCCGGGAGCGACCTGCCGGCCTGCCGCATGAACCACACCGGAGCGTGGGCGGGGCGGGAGCCTGCGAGGGCGCGCAGGAGCGGAGCATCGGAGAGGGCCATGCCCCCATCCTCCCATTCCGCCCTTATGCGGCCGCCGAGTTCGCCCGGTCGAATCTCGGTCGCCACGCTCTCCGGTACAATCGATCTGTGCTGCTGTGTGTGACGGCGAGTCACAAGACCGCCTCCTTCGAATTGCTCGAACGCCTGAGCCGCACCCCCGACGACGTCGCTCCCACCATCGTGGGTATGACGCCGTGCGTGCAGGGTGCCGTGGTCCTCGCGACGTGCAACCGGTTCGAGGCGTACGTGGAAATGGACGAACCGCTCACCGCGGCCGGCGCCATCGGGGTCGAAGCGGTCATCGAGGCGGTCGAATCCGCCACCGGCATCCCCGCCACCGAACTCGACGGCGCCTACACCGTGCACTCGGGCCGCCGCGTCGCCGAGCACCTCTTCTCAGTCGCCTCCGGTCTCGAATCCGTCGTCTCCGGCGAGGGTGAGATCGCCGGTCAGGTGCGCCGCGCTCTGAAGTCCGCCCGCAAGGACGGCACCACCTCGCCCGAGCTCGAGCGCCTCTTCCAGCGCGCCAGCCAGGCGCAGCGCAAGGTCAAGAACGTCACCGCCCTCGGCCGCGCCGGCCGCTCGCTCGTGCGCCTCGCTCTCGAGCTGGCCGACAGCCGCATCGCGGATTGGTCCGCCGAGCGGGTGCTGCTGGTCGGCACCGGCGCCTACGCGGCGGTCACCCTCGCCACGCTCCGCGAGCGCGGCGCCGTCGACATCTCGGTGTACTCCCCCTCCGGCCGCGCTGCGGTGTTCGCCGCGAAGCACGGCATCCGTCCGGTCGCCGCCGACGAGTACGCCCGCACCGCCGCGCACTCGAGCCTGCTGATCACCTGCACCACGGCGACGGAGCCCGTTCTCGGCCCGGAGCACCTGCAGCTCCCGGTCGCCGCCGTCGCCGCGGGCTGCCCGGTCGGCGCCCACAGTCGGCTCGTGGTCGACCTCGGCATGCCGCGCAACGTCGACCCCGCCGTCGCCGCCCTCGAGGGTGTCGCCCTGCTCGACCTCGAGACCATCCGCCTGCACGCGCCGCTCGAAGAGCTGCAGGCGACGGATGCCGCACGCAGCGTCGTCCGTGAGGCCGCGGAGACCTTCCATGTGGTGGGTTCCCGCCAGAGCGTGACCCCGTCGGTCGTGGCACTCCGCTCGCACATCTTCGAGCTGCTCGAGCGCGAGATCGACCGTGCCCGTGCCCGCGGCGATGAGGACGGCAAGGTGGAACAGGCTCTGCGTCACCTCTCGGGCGTACTCCTGCACACGCCGACCGTGCGCGCTCACGAGCTCGCCGCCGCCGGCCGCGCCGACGAGTTCACCGCGGCGCTCGCCGCCCTGTACGGCATCGCGCCCGAGGCCGACGCGTCTGCCGCGGACAACGCAGCCACCGCCTGACCCGCGCTCGCGCTCCCTTCGGCCTTCTGCACTTCCCTCGGCCGTTTCGCGCCCATACGGCCGAAGCACGCGCGATCAGCCGATCGATGCGTGCCTCGACCGCAGGGTGCGACACTGGAGGCATGGCCCTTCACATCACCGGAGACACCGCCGCCGACGAGCTGCTGACCGACAATCCGCTCGCCCTGCTGGTGGGGATGCTGCTGGATCAGCAGGTCCCCATGGAGACCGCGTTCGCCGGTCCGCTCAAGATCGAGCAGCGCACCGGAGCGGCGGATGCCGCGACCATCGCGCACATGGCACCGGACGAGTTCCTCGAGGCGTTCAAGCAGACGCCCGCCGTGCACCGCTTCCCCGGGTCGATGGCGACGCGCGTGCAGACGCTGTGCCAGACGCTCGTCGATGACTGGGACGGCGACGCCGCCGCCCTCTGGACCGAGGGCGACCCGGACGGGCCCGAGGTGCTGAAGCGCCTGAAAGCCCTTCCCGGATTCGGCGAGCAGAAGGCGAAGATCTTCCTGGCTCTGCTGGGCAAGCAGTACGGCTTCACGGGCGAGGGCTGGCGCGAGGCCGCAGGTGCATACGGCGAAGACGGCTCGTACCGCAGCGTCGCCGACATCGTCTCGCCCGAGTCGCTCACGAAGGTGCGCGAGCACAAGAAGGCCATGAAGGCCGCGGCGAAGGCTCCGAAGTGAAGCCCACGGGCGATGATGTCGCGGGACTCATCGCCCGCTCCTCCCCCGCCGTCCGACGCCGGGACGCCGAGACGCTGACCGCACTCATGCAGGAGATCACCGGACGCGAACCGCAGACCTGGGGCACGATCATCGGCTTCGGTTCGTGCCACTACCGCTACCCGACCGGCACCGAGGGCGACAGCGGACTGCTCGGCTTCGCACCCCGCAAGGCCGCGACCACGATCTACCTCTTCGACGGCGTCGGTGCCCACTCCGAGGCTCTCGCCGAGCTCGGCCCGCATACGACCGGCGTCGGATGCCTGTACATCAAGGACCTGGAGCAGGTCGACCTCGACGTGCTGCGCGGCATCCTCGAACGCTCGCTCGCGTGGGTCGAAGCTGGCGGCACCCCCGAGGTGCAGCTCACCGTCACCGGTTGACACGCGAGACCCGCCCGTGCGGCAGCGGCACGGACGGGTCTTCAGTGTGCGGGATCAGGACTGCGTGGCGAAGAATGCGCGGATGTCGTCGGCCAGCAGGTCCGGACGCTCCAGGGCGGCGAAGTGTCCGCCCTCGTCGAAGCGGCTCCAGTGCACGATGTTCGTGTTGTCGCGCTCGGCGAAGACCCGGATCGTCTGGAAGTCGTCCGCGAACACGGCGACCCCGGTCCGTGCGGCATTGATCCGCGGCTCGGCGCCCTCTGCCGCGGCATCCGCCCTGGCGTTCTCCAGGTAGCTGCGGCTCATGCCCGAGGCCGCGTTCGCGAACCAGTTCACGCTGACCTCGAGCAGGATCTTCTCGAGCGGCACGAGCGACGTGCCGTTGCCGAACGAGTTGAACAGCTCGCTGTAGGCGAGCAGCCCGACCGGGGAGTCGCTGAGCCCCACCGACACGGTCTGCGGGCGCGAGGCGTTCATCGTGTTGTACCCGCCGACGGACTGGAACCACTGCATGTGCTCGAGGCCGGCGTAGTCCGCGGGCTCCAGCTTCTCGAACTCCGCCGGGTCGCCGGAGGGGAACGAGAACAGCTGCAGCACGTGGAGTCCGAGGAAGCCTGCGGGCTCGAGCAGACCCAGCTCACGGGCCACCATCGCGCCGTTGTCGGAGCCGTGGATGCCGTAGCTGTCGTAGCCGAGCCCGCGCATGAGGCGGTCGTACGCCGCGGCGACCCGACCGACCGTCCAGCCCGTCGAGGCCAGAGGCTGCGAGAACCCGTAGCCCGGAGCATCCGGGATCACGACGTCGAAGGCGTCTTCGGCACGGCCGCCGTGAGCCACCGGGTCGACGAGCCGGTCGATCAGGTCGAGGTAGTCGACCGACGAACCGGGGTAGGTGTGCGCGAGGAGCAGCGGAGTCGCACCCTCGTGAGCCGAGCGCACGTGGAGGAAGTGGATGGTCTGGCCGTCGATCTCGGTGGTGAAGTGCGGGACCGCGTTGATCCGCTCCTGGGCCGCAGCCCAGTCGAAGTCTCGCCAGGCGGCGACGGCCTCGCGCAGGTAGGAGTTGGGGGTGCCGGCATCCCAGTCGTCCGTCGGCGACGGCTGCGGAAGACGGGTGCGGGCGAGGCGATCCTGGAGATCGGCGACCTCGGTGGCGGAGACCGAGACGGTGAAGGGGCGGAAGGCGAGCGTCGTGTTTTCCATATCTCGAAGGTAGAAGGGCATTAGGTTGGATTCGTTCCTAATAAACAGATCACTTTCGAGGAGTTCCGATGGCCGACCCGACCGCTCGTCTGCTCGCGTTGCTGGCGCTCTTGCAGACCGGTCCGGAGCGCTCCGGAAGCGACCTCGCGTCGCGTCTCGGCGTCTCGGCGCGCACTGTCCGACACGACGTCGAGCGACTGCGTGACCTCGGCTATCCCGTCGACGCCACGCGAGGGTCCGTCGGCGGCTACCGGCTCGGTGCAGGAGGAAAGCTGCCGCCCCTGCTGCTCGACGACGAGGAGGCGGTGGCCGTCACCGTCGGACTCCGCGCGGCGGCCGGTATCGCCGGAATCGCGGAGTCGAGCGCCAGAGCCCTCGCCAAGCTGGAACAGGTGCTGCCGTCGCACCTGCGCCCCACGGTCGACGCCCTGCGATCGAGCGTCGAGCGCGCACCGGAGAACAACGACACGGATGCCCCGGACCCCGAAGTCGACGCCGCGTCGCTGCAGGCCATCGCGAGCGCGATCCGCAACGGGGAATGGCTGCGCTTCGACTACGACGGAGCGCCCGTGCTGGTCGAGCCGTACCGGCTGCTCACCTGGGTGCGGCGGTGGTACCTCGTGGCCCGCGATCCGCAGACCGACGAATGGGGAACCTACCGCGTCGACTGGATGGAGCTGCGGATGCCGACGCATCGCCGCTTCGATCCGCAGCCGCTCCCCGGGGGCGACTACACGGCGTTCGCGATGCGGACCATCGCGGTGAGCGGCTGGAAGGTGCACGCCCGACTGCGGATCGACGCACCCGCCGAGGCCGTGCTCGACCGGATCCATGCCGCGGTCGGCGTGGTCGAACCGGTCGACGACGAGCACTGCATCCTCGTCACGGGTGCGGACAGCCTCGACACCGTCGCCGCCTACATCGGGATGCTGATGATGGACTTCACGGTCGAGAGCCCGCCCGAGCTGCTCCCGCGGCTGCAGCTGCTCTCCGAGCGGTATGCGCGGGCGGTCGCCGGGAGCGCATGAAAGACCCCGCCGGCCACTCGGGCCGACGGGGTCTTGATCGCGGGAACCTCAGGCGCCGCGCAGACGCTCCGCGAGGTACGCGTGCAGCTCGTCGATCGAGACGCGCTCCTGCGCCATGGTGTCGCGGTCGCGCACCGTGACGGCGCGGTCGTCGAGCGAGTCGAAGTCGACCGTGACGCAGAACGGGGTGCCGATCTCGTCCTGGCGACGGTAGCGGCGACCGATCGCACCCGCGTCATCGAAGTCGACGGCCCAGGAGCTCCGGAGCGTGTCGGCGACCTCGCGGGCGAGCGGCGACAGCTTCTCGTTGCGCGACAGCGGCAGCACGGCGGCCTTGACCGGGGCGAGGCGCGGGTCGAGCTTGAGCACCGTGCGCACGTCGGTGCCGCCCTTGGCGTTGGGCACCTGCTCCTCGCGGTACGCGTCGACGAGGAACGCCATCATGGCGCGGGTGAGACCGAACGACGGCTCGATCACGTACGGGGTGTAGCGCTCGCCCGTGGCCTGGTCGAAGTACGTCAGGCTCTGGCCGGACGCCTCGCTGTGGCTGGAGAGGTCGTAGTCGGTGCGGTTGGCGACGCCCATGAGCTCGCCCCACTCCTTGCCCGCGAACCCGAACTTGTACTCGACGTCGATCGTGCCGGCCGAGTAGTGCGCGCGGTCGTCTTCGGGCACGTCGAACTGACGCATGTTCTCCGGGTCGATGCCCAGGTCGATGAACCAGTTCCAGCAGGCCTCGACCCAGTGCTCGAACCACTCCTGCGCCTCGGCCGGGGGCGTGAAGAACTCGATCTCCATCTGCTCGAACTCGCGGGTGCGGAAGATGAAGTTGCCGGGGGTGATCTCGTTGCGGAACGCCTTGCCGACCTGGCCGATGCCGAACGGCGGCTTCTTGCGGCTCGCGGTGAGCACGTTCGAGAAGTTCACGAAGATGCCCTGCGCCGTCTCGGGGCGCAGGAAGTACAGACCCGACTCGTCGTCGACAACACCCAGATAGGTCTTCACCAGGCCGGAGAAAGCCTTCGGCTCGGTGTACTGACCCTTGGTGCCGCAGTTCGGGCAGGGGATGTCGGCGAGACCGTTCTCGGCCTGGCGGCCCTTGCGCGCCTCGAAGTCCTCGATGAGGTTGTCGGCGCGGAAGCGCTTGTGGCACTGCAGGCACTCGACCAGCGGATCGGTGAACGTGGCGACGTGACCCGACGCCTCCCACACGCGCTTGGGGAGGATGATGCTGGAATCGAGGCCGACCATGTCGCCGCGGCCGCGCACGAACGTCTGCCACCACTGGCGGCGGATGTTCTCCTTGAGCTCCGTACCGAGGGGCCCGTAGTCCCAGGCCGATCGAGAACCGCCGTAGATCTCACCCGCTTGGAACACGAACCCGCGGTGGCGGGCGAGGGCGATGACCTTGTCGAGGCGGGACTGTTCGGCCATGGTGGCTCCAATGGTCGGATGCGGGAGAAGACCCGTGAACACGGGCACCTCATTCTATCCGTCGTCCCGCGCGGGACCTGGCCCCTCGGCCCACCGCGGAGTACCGTCCTGGGATGAGCACTTCTGCGCGCACTCGGCGGACCCGCGACGAAGACACCCGCTTCTTCGGCCAACCCTGGGCGCTCGTGCACATCTTCGGCGTGGAGATGTGGGAGCGGTTCAGCTTCTACGGCATGCAGGGCATCCTGCTCATCTACCTGTACTTCGAGATGACCGAGGGTGGCCTCGGCATCCCCAAGGCGGTCGCGGGCGGCATCGTGGGCGCGTACGGAGGGTCGGTCTACCTGTCGACGATCCTCGGGGCCTGGCTCGCCGACCGCCTGTTCGGCGCGGAGCGGGTGCTGTTCGTCAGCGCGATGGTGATCGTGGCGGGGCACCTCGCCCTCGCCCTTCTTCCGGGCGCGGTCGGCGTCGGCGTCGGCCTCGTGCTCGTGGCACTGGGATCCGGCGGGCTCAAGGCGAACGCCACATCGGTCGTCGGCAGCCTCTACAGCGCCGACGACCCGCGACGGGATGCCGGCTTCTCGCTGTTCTACCTGGGCATCAACCTCGGCGCTTTCCTGGGCCCGATCCTCACCGGCATCCTGCAGTCCTCGCTCGGCTTCCACTACGGCTTCGGACTTGCGGCCATCGGGATGACGCTCGGGCTCATCCAGTACTCGTTCGGCCGCAAGGCGCTGCCCGCGTCGGCGCGGGAGGTGCCGAACCCCCTCCCGAAGTCCCGCTATCCGCTGGTCGGACTCATCGCGGCCGCCGCGATCGTGCTCATCGCCGTCCTGGTGCTCACCGGCGTGATCCGACCCGACAACCTCGCCACCCTGGTGATCGGTGTCACGATCGTCGCCGCGATCACCTACTTCTCCGTGATCCTCGGCAGCCGTCGCATCGACGCGACCGAACGATCGCGGGTGTGGGCGTTCCTGCCGCTGTTCATCACGAGCGTCGCGTTCTGGTCGCTGTATCAGCAGCAGTTCACGGTGCTGACGATCTACTCCGACCAGCGTCTGAACCGCAACCTGTTCGGCTGGGAGATGCCCGTCTCCTGGGTGCAGTCGATCAACCCGGTCTTCATCATCATCCTGTCCGGAGTCTTCGCCGCGATCTGGACCAAGCTCGGAAAGCGTCAACCATCGACGCCGGTGAAGTTCGCGCTCGCGGCCATCATCATGGGGTCGGCATTCCTGCTCTTCCTGCCGTTCGCCGGCGGCGGGGAGAACTCCACGCCGCTGCTGGCGATCGTCGGGATCCTCTTCGTGTTCACGGTGGCGGAGCTGCTCATCTCGCCGGTCGGCCTGTCGGCCGCCACGAAGCTCGCACCTGGCGTGTTCCGCACGCAGATGGTCGCGCTGTTCTTCCTGTCGATCGCGCTGGGGACGGCGATCTCCGGCTGGCTGGTGCAGTTCTACAACCCCGACGACGAGGTGCCCTTCTTCTCGATCCTCGGGGGGATCGCCATCGTCGTCGGCATCGGGCTGCTGCTGAGCGTCAAGCCCGTGCTGAAGCTCATGCGCGGGGTGCGCTGAGCGCGTCCCGCATCGGCGATCCGGCGGCTCGGCTCAGGCGGTGAAGAGGTAGCCGCGCGCGTTGTCGTAGCCGGCGATGGTCAGGCCGCTGCCGAGCAGCCCCTCCATCTGCGCGCGCAGTCGGAGACGCCACTCGTGGGCGGCCGCCGGGTCGGAGACGCGCATCGCCTCGATGTCGGCGGGGATCTCGAGGGTCTCGACCACTGCGTCGTCGGCCGGGGGCTTGGCGATGTCGGCGAGCGCCCACTCGACGTCCAGCCGGTCGCTCTCGTCACCCGCGTCGCCGCCGCCGAAGATGCCGTAGCGGTTCACGGAGTAGCCGGTGGCGCGGGCGCCCAGCACCGAGAAGAAGAAGTGCGCGTTGCGCGCCACGAGCGGGTCGAACACCCAGGTGATGCGTCCGACGTCGCGCGAGAACGCCCACTGACGCTGGTGCTCCTTGAGCTCGCGACCCCAGCCGCGCCCGCGGTACTCCGGCAGCAGCGCCGTGATGTGCGAGTGCATCGCACGTCGGGCGGGCTCGCCGAAGAAGGCGATGGAGGCGCCGACCATGCGCTCCTCGTCGCCCTCGCCGTCGAAGAAGCCGACGACGTAGTTGCCCGACTGCTGCAGGGCGCGCAGGGTGCCGGCATCCACCACGCGCTGCGGACCCCGGATGGAGTCGAGCAGGCCCTGCGCGTCGAGGATGAGTTCAACGGTGTCGAGATCGCGGATGGTTCGCACGCACCCAGTCTGCCCCTCCTGGGGCGGTTCGGGGAAACGGAGCCCGGATCGGACCTCTCCGACGACCCCGCACCGTCGGATCGCCGATAGCCTGAGCCGGTGGGTGCGAACGACGACAGAGCCAGGAAGCGCCTCTCCCGAACCCCGCCGAAGTGGGCGATCGTCGCGGTCCTCGCCTTCGCGGGTCTCTGCTCGTCGTTCATGTTCACGCTCGTCGTGCCGTTGCAGGCCGAGCTGCCGCAACTGCTGAACGCGTCCCGCGAGGACACCACCTGGGTCGTCACGATCACGCTGCTGGTGGCCGCGGTCGCCACGCCGATCTCCGGCCGACTGGGCGACATGTACGGCAAACGCCGCGTCGTGATCGTGCTGCTCGCGATCCTGATCCTCGGCTCGGTGATCGCCGCGGTCTCCGGCTCGATCATCGGCGTGATCATCGGGCGCGCACTCCAGGGCGCCGTGACGGGCGTCGTCCCCCTCGGCATCGCGATCATGCGCGACGTGCTGCCGACCGAGCGGCTCGGCACCGCGGTCGCCCTGATGAGCGCGACCATGGGCGTCGGCGGCGCGATCGGCATGCCCGTCGCCGCACTCCTCGCCCAGAACGCCGACTGGCACATGCTGTTCTGGCTCGCGGCCGCGCTCGGCGTCGTCGGACTGCTGCTCGTGCTGGCCGTGATCCCCGAGGATGTGCTCCGCTCCCCCGGGCGCCTCGATGTGCTCGGCGCCATCGGGCTGGCCATCGGCCTCACCGGCATCCTGCTCTTCGTCTCCCGGGGTGCGCAGTGGGGCTGGACCTCACCCCTCACACTGGTCTGCATCATCGGCGGGCTGGCCGTGCTGCTGGTGTGGGGCTGGTACCAGCTGCGCACGAAGGACCCGCTGCTCGACCTGCGGGTGGCGGCGCGCCCCGCCGTACTGTTCACCAACATCGCCGCGATCGGCATGGGGTTCGCACTGTTCGCCTCGAACGTGACGTTCCCGCAGCTGCTCGAGATGCCCGCGGTCGGCGGCGCCGGTTTCGGGCTCGACATGCTCGCGGCGTCCCTCGTGATCATGCCCGCCGGCCTCGTGATGATGGTGATCTCACCGCTCTCCGGCTGGCTCGAGCGCACGGTCGGACCGCGGCCGCTGTTCACCGTCGGCGCCGGCGCGATCGTGCTCGCCTACGTGTTCGTGCTGCTGTGGTCGTCCGAGGTGTGGCACATCTTCGTCGCCAACATCTTCATCGGAGTCGGCATCGGCTTCACCTTCGCCGCGATGCCCATGATCATCATGCGGTCGGTGCCGGCGAACGAGACCGGCGCCTCGAACGGCCTGAACGCCCTGTTCCGCTCGGTCGGCACCTCGAGCGCCTCGGCCGTGATGGGCGGCGTGCTCGCGGCGATGAGCATCGACGTCGACGGTGTCGCGGTTCCGACCCGCGCCGCGTTCGAGGTGTGCTTCTGGCTCGCGATCGCCGCCGGCATCATCGCGGTCGTGCTGTCGCTCTTCATCCCGAAGCAGCGCAGCTCCGAGCAGCATCCGTCCCTGCCCGGCTGAGTTCCGCTCCCCGCGCCGTCAGCGGGAGATCGTGCGCGGGTCCGGGTCGCCGTCTCGCGGCGGTCGCAGCCGGTCCGGGATCGGCCACGCCAGGGTGAACTGCGCCGTCGCCGGACGGGTCATGTCCCCGAAGTCGTCGATCTTCACGACGATCCGACCGGGCACGCCCTCCTCGTCCGGCGTCACCTCGAGGATGCGCACCCGCAGCGGGCGGTCCCCCTCGCCCTCGAGCATCCACGGATCGGCGAGCCACGCGATGCCGTGCTCCTCCAGCGCAGCCTCGGCATCGAGCCACTCGGTCGGGACGGATGCGGGTCGCCCGAGCACGTCCACGGCGACCCAGTCGTCTCCCTCAGGATGGATCCACCCGAGCAGCTCACCGTCGTCGCGGCGGTGCGGGGTCCAGTCGGGTCGGGGCATCCTCCGATGCTAACGACACGGAACCGCTCTCAGTGCGTGTACTCCATGAGCTCGACGCCGAGCACCCGGAAGGCGTCGTGCGCGCGCAGCCGGTGCGTGATGGAGAGGTCGTCGAAGCAGACGATGAGCGAGTAGGCGACGCCGGCACGGGGTCCGGCCAGCACTCCCGCCTCGGCGCGGACACCACGATCGCGGCCGGTCTTGTTCACGAACAGCAGACCGTGCGCGTCGTGATCGTGCGAGAACGGGTCGAGGCCGGTGGATGCCGCGACCAGGCTCAGGTCCTGGTTCAGGCTCAGCCACTCCGACACCTGCGCGCTGACCGCGGCGTCGACGACCTGCGAGTTCACCAGGGCCGAGAACAGCCCGGCGAGCTCCCGAGCGGATCCCACGGCGACCTGCGGGGCGTCGTCCGGACCGCGGCGGTCACGGAACCGGTCGAGCAGGGCCGTACGGCGCAGCCCGAGCGACTCGATGCGCTCGCGCACCCGGTCATGTCCGACCTTCTGCAGCAGGGCGTTCACGGCGATCGGATCGCCGGCTGTCGCGGCCAGCACGGCGAGATCCTCGAGCGGCAGCGCCGGAGCGTGCAGATGCCGCCACAGGCCGGAGGTCTCCACGGCCTCGACACTGTCCCGCTCGATGATCTCGAACGGATCGAGCGCTCCGCTCTGGAAACCGGCGGCCACCTCGATCAGCAGTGGGACGACGCCGAGCCCCGCGACGGGCATGGTCACGTGATCGTCGCCGGCCAGCACGTGCACATGATTGTCGAGGTCGACGACGTGCACCGACACCTGAGCGCCGGAATCGACCAAACCCTCGAGCGACCGCAGGGTGGCCGTGAAGGAGCGGCGCCCGAGCGCGGCGCGGCGCGGGAGGCGGCGACTGGTCCGCTGGGAGCGACGGCCCGCAGAAGACTCCGGCGCACCGCCGACAGACTCCGGGGCCGAGGAGTTGCGGAACCCTTCACCAGGCTCGAGAGCGCCCACGCGTGATCCTTACGAGGGGGGGATTTGCGGGATACCGCGGGGAAGCGCTCCCCAGCGGCAGGGCTATCGTAACCCCACCGCCGGGGGATGCATCACAGAGTCAGACGATTGGTCACCAGATGGTCACACGCGACGACTCGGGGAGCCAGAGGGCGTCTTCCTCGCTCACGCCGAACGCCTCGTAGAACGCATCGATGTTGCGCACGATCTGGTTGCAGCGGAACTCGTTCGGCGAGTGCGGATCGATGGTCAGCAGCCGCAGCGTCTCGGCGTCGCGGCTCTTCTGCTGCCATACCTGCGCCCACGAGAGCAGCAGGCGCTGCACGCCCGTGTACCCGTCGATGACCGGTGCCTCCGCGCCGCCGAGCGACAGCTCGTAGGCCTTGAGTGCGATGCCGAGGCCGCCGAGATCCCCGATGTTCTCACCGATCGTGAGGGCGCCGTTGACGTGGTGCTCGGCGTCCAGCCCCTCGGGGACGAGCGCGTCGTACTGCGCGATGAGCGCCTTGGTGCGCTCCTCGAAGGCCGAACGGTCGGCGTCGGTCCACCAGTCCTGGAGTCGGCCGTCGCCGTCGTATCGGCTGCCCTGGTCGTCGAAGCCGTGGCCGATCTCGTGCCCGATGACCGCGCCGATCCCGCCGTAGTTCGCGGCGGCGTCGCGATTCGCGTCGAAGAACGGGTACTGCAGGATGGCCGCAGGGAACACGATCTCGTTCATGGACGGGTTGTAGTACGCGTTGACCATCTGCGGCGGCATGTGCCATTCGAGGCGGTCGATGGGCTTGCCGACCTTGTCGACGTGCCGGTCGTGCTCGAAGATCGACGCCCTTCGCACGTTGCCGAACAGGTCGGTGCGGTCGATCTCCAGGCTCGAGTAGTCGCGCCACACCTCGGGGTGGCCGATCTTGGGCGTGAAGGAGTCGAGCTTGGCGAGCGCGCGCTCCCGGGTCTCGGCGGTCATCCACTCGAGGTCGGTGATGCTCTGGCGATACGCCTCGATCAGGTGGGCGACCAGCTCGTCCATCGCGGCCTTCGCCGTCGGCGGGTAGTGCCGCTCGACGTAGACCTTGCCGATCGCCTCGCCGAGCGCGCCCTCGGTCAGAGAGACGCCGCGCTTCCAGCGCTCGCGGATCGTCGGCACGCCGGTGAGCTCGGTGCCGTAGAACGAGAAGTTCTCCTGCACCAGGTCGTCGGTGAGGTACGGAGCCGCCGCGTGCACGACCTTGGCCCGCAGCCACGCCTTCCAGTCGTCGAGCCGCTCGGGCGTGAGGAGCGAGCCGAGTCCCTCGAAGAAGCTGGGCTGCGAGACGACGACCTCGTCGAAGGCCGCCGGGTTCGACGGCGACACCGCTTCGCGCCACGGAGCCAGGTCGACGCCGGCGAGCTCCTGCAGCTCGTCCCAGGTCTTGAGGTTGTAGGTCGCCACGGCGTCGCGGCTGCGCACGTTGTCCCAGTGGTGCCCGGCGAGCTCGGTCTCGAGCGCGATCGCCCGGTCGGCGTTCGCCGCGGCATCCGGAACACCGGCAAGGTCGAGCAGCCGTTCGAGGTGTGCGCGATAGGCGGCCCGGGTGTCGGCGAACGTGTCGAGCCGGAAGTAGCTCTCATCCGGCAGGGACAGCCCGGCCTGCATGAGCACGGGCAGGTAGCGCTCCGGGTCACCCGGGTCACCGTCGACGTACATGCCGATCACGGCCGCGCGACCGTCGCGGTCGTAGGCGCCCACCGTGCGCAGGAACGCCGGGATGCCGTCGATGGCGTCGACCTCGGCGAGGGTCTCCTCCAGCGGAGAGAGACCGGCGGCATCGATGCGCTCGGTGTCCATGAAGCTCGCGAACAGGTCGCCGATCTTGCGGGCGAGCGTGCCCTCCTCGGCATCCTGCGATTCCTCGATGATCGCCCGCACGTCTTTCTCGGCCTGCTCGGCGAGAAGATGGAACGAGCCCCACCGCGCCTTGTCGCCAGGGATCTCGGTGCGCGAAAGCCAGGCGCCGTTCACGTGACGATAGAGGTCGTCCTGCGGGCGGATGTCGGAGCTGAACTCATCAAGGGCGAGGCCCACGGGAAGAACGTCAGTCATGCGCACCAGCCTATGACCCGCCTCGGACGTCAGGCCGATTCGCTGCACCATCTTCGGCCGATCGCGCTTCGTTCGGCCAGACTCGCGGCATCCGGCCGAACGAGGCGCATTTCACCGCGGGAAGCGCAGCGGACTTCAGCGGCGTCGCCGACCGAAGCGTCGGCGGCGCGGCTCCGGCACCGGCGCGGCCGCGGGCCTCACCGCCCGACGCTCCGCCCAGGCCACCACCTCGGCGTCGACATCCCTCGGTTCGGTCACGACGGGAGGTCCGCCCTGGAGCTGGCGACGCGCCTCGCGCACGCGCTTGTTGAAGTCCTCGAGCACGTCACGCACGTCCGACTCGCGGCCGAGCAGGTCGAGCTGGTCGTTGAGTTCCCGGTCCTCGGTGCGCAGCAGGATGGCGGGCGGGCCGAGTCCGGTGAGGTTCTCGGTCTCGATCTTGCGGCGTATCCACCAGTCCGGGTCGTGGTGGGTGCCGAGTCCCTCGAGCGGCTTGCCCGCGCCGGGAAGATCGTCGAACTCGCCGCGACGGATCGCCACCTGGATCGCCGTCTCGATGAAGGCGGCTCTGTCGACGGCGGCGCCGGCTCCCGGCGGGACGCCCGGCTCCTCGTCGCCGTCCGCGGTCTCGGCCTGCTGCTGCTGCGCGCGGTAGCGCGCCGCAGCTTCTCGGGGATCCGTCATGATGCACCTCCGCGGCATCCGATTCCCTCCACCCTACGACGGCTCTCGGGGGCGCGGACGGACGAGGTCGGCGCCAGGTCATAGGCTCGGAGGATGACCGCGCGCGCCTCCCTCAACCGAGAGATCCTGCGCCTCGCGGTCCCGGCCCTCGGCGCGCTGATCGCGGAGCCCGCGTTCCTGATCGTGGATGCCGCCCTGGTCGGGCACCTCGGCACGACCCCGCTCGCGGGCCTCGGCATCGCGGGAGCCGTGCTGCAGACGATCGTCGGACTCATGGTGTTCCTCGCCTACTCGACCACTCCGGCGGTCGCCCGCCGCTTCGGCGCCGGACAGCCGGGCGAGGCCGTGTCGGTCGGCATCAACGGCATGTGGCTCGCGCTCGGACTCGGCGCGGTGCTCGCCGTCGTCGGCGCGGTCTCCTCACCGTGGCTGGTCTCGTTGTTCGGCGCGAACGAGGCCGTCGCACAGCAGGCCAACGAGTACCTGGTGATCTCGATGTGGGGCCTGCCGGCGATGCTCATCGTGTTCGCCGCGACCGGCCTGCTGCGCGGCATGCAGGACACGATGACGCCGCTCTGGATCGCGGGGCTCGGCTTCGGCGCGAACGCCCTGCTCAACTGGCTCTTCATCTACGGACTCGGGTGGGGTATCGCGGGCTCGGCCGCCGGCACCGTGACGGCGCAGTGGGGCATGGTCGCCGCGTACGCCCTGGTCATCCGCCGCCTGGCGACCCGTCACAGCGCCTCGCTGCGTGCCCAGCGCGCGGGCATCCGCAGCACGGCGACGTCGGGCGGATGGCTGTTCCTTCGGACCGTGAGCCTGCGCATCGCCCTGCTCGCGACCGTGGGCATCGCCACCGGCATCGGCACCGAGGAGCTGGCAGGGTGGCAGATCGTGTTCACGATCTTCTCGGCCGCGGCATTCGCACTCGATGCCCTCGCGATCGCCGCGCAGGCACTCATCGGCAAGGAGCTGGGCGCCGGAGACGAACGGCAGGTCCACCGGGTGCTGGCCCGCACCGTGGCCTGGGGCGCGTGGTTCGGCGTCATCGTCGGCGGCCTGATCGCCGCGCTCTCCGGGGTGCTCGGCATCGTGTTCACCGGCTCGGCGGAGATCGCCGCCCTCGTGCAGCCGGCACTGCTCGTGCTCGCCGTCGCCCAACCGATCGCGGGTGTCGTGTTCGTGCTCGACGGGGTGCTCATGGGTGCGAACGACGCCCGCTACCTCGCGATCGCCGGCGGCCTGAACCTGGTTCCGTTCCTCCCGGCGCTGTGGATCATCGCCGCGACCGGGGTCGACGGCACCGCGGGACTCGTCTGGCTCGCGGTCGCCTTCTTCGGCGTCTATCTGCTCGCGCGTCTGGGCACTCTCGGCTGGCGCGTGCGATCCGGGCGCTGGCTCGCGGCGACAGCCTGACGCCGCTGGCCGGCACTGCACCGATCCGCTCCATCGCGACTTCTCCCCCACCATCGGATTCCGCGGAATACTACGCGCGGAAACCCTGGTGCACTCGACGATGATCGGGGGACACTGAAGGGATGCTGGGGATGACGGAACCACAGGTATGGACGCTGATCGGCGTCTTCGCCGCGGGCATGTTCGGCACGATCACGCTGATCTCGACGATGTTCCTGCGCACGATGCAGAACGAGTTCGAGAGCGTGCGGACCGAGGTCCGCAACGAGTTCGCCAGCGTGCGGACCGAGATGCGGAGCGAGTTCGCCCATGTGCGCACGGAGATCAGCTCGGTCCACGGGCGCATCGATCATCTGGATCGCGACGTCAACGCGATCTACCGCCACCTCTTCGGCATCGATCGCGGCTGAGCGCGCCGTTCATCGCCACCGAGAACGCGAGCTCAGGCGATCTCGAGCTCCGAGATCACGATCTTCTTCATGTGCATCAGCGCCTGGATCTGCTCCGGCCGCTGCTGCAGAAGGTCGAGCCCGGCGGGGACCACCTGCCAGCTGACGCCGAACCGGTCTTTGCACCAGCCGCACGCCTCCGCCTCCGGCACCGCGGAGAGCGCCTGCCAGTAGCGGTCGATCTCTTCCTGGTCGGCGCACTCGATCACGAAGGAGACGGCCTCGTTGAAGGTGAACTCCGGACCCCCGTCGAGGCAGCCGAATCGCGTTCCGTTCAGAGTGAACTCCCCGTTGATGACCTTCCCGGTCATGCCCTCGAAGTGCTCGCTGAGGTTCTCATCCGGATAGTAGGTCACGCTGTCGATCGACGAGTTCGGGAACACCGAGACGTAGTACTCCATCGCCTCCTGCGCCCTGTCGACGAACCAGAGGAACGGGCGGATGGGTGTGACGACTGCCATGTCGACCTCCTCGATCGGCACTCACGCTACGCCCGCAGCCACCGCCTGTCGAGGGGTTTCCGGCGGCGCTCAGCCCGCGTATCTCCGGCACCACTCGTACATGATCACGGCGGCAGCGGCACTGGCGTTGATCGAGCGCGTCGAGCCGTACTGGGTGATCTCGATGTGGGCGGATGCTGCGGCGAGCGCCTCGGCGGAGAGCCCCGGTCCCTCCTGTCCGAACAGGAGCACGCAGCGCTGCGGGAGATCGGCCCGATCCACGGGCACGGCACCCTCGACGTTGTCGACCGCGATGATCGGGAGGCCCTCCGCCGCAGCCCAGGCGGCGAAGGTCTCGACGTCTTCGTGGTGCACCACGTGCTGGTAGCGATCGGTGACCATCGCCCCGCGCTTGTTCCAGCGGCGGCGACCGATGATGTGCACGGTGTCGGCGAGGAACGCGTTGGCGCTGCGCACGATCGATCCGATGTTCATGTCGTGCTGCCAGTTCTCGATGGCGACGTGGAACGGATGCCGCTGAGTGTCGAGGTCGGCGACGATCGCCTCCATCCGCCAGTAGCGGTAGCGGTCGATCACGTTGCGGGTGTCGCCCGCCGCGAGGAGCTCGGGGTCGTACTGCTCCCCCTCGGGCCACGCCTCTTCGCCTCCGGGCCAGGGGCCCACTCCATAGCCGGGCTGGGCAGTCGAGCCGCCGCGCGTCGGGCCCGCCGGAGTGTCGGCGTGCGAGGGGTCCGAAGCGGCGTCATCCATCTCGCCAGGCTATCGCCGGAGCGAACATCCAGATATTTAGGTGTGCCGAAAAATACGCTACGGTTTCGGTGTGCCTAAAAATTCCTCCCTTCCGATGACGACCCCGACCGCGTCCCCGGCCAGGGCCCCGCGCAGCCTGTGGCTGCTCGGTCCCGCCCTCGTCGCCGGCGTCGCGTACCTCGATCCCGGCAACGTCGCCAGCAACATGACCGCGGGGGCCCAGTACGGCTACCTGCTGGTGTGGGTCGTGCTCGCAGGCAACATCATGGCGTGGCTGATCCAGTACCTCTCCGCGAAGCTGGGCGTCGTCACCGGGCAGAGCCTGCCCGAGGTGCTGGGCGCGCGGTTGAAGCGACCGTGGGCCCGCCGCGCGTACTGGCTGCAGGCCGAGCTGGTCGCCATGGCCACGGACCTGGCCGAGGTCATCGGCGGCGCCGTGGCCCTGAACCTGCTGTTCGACGTGCCGCTGCTGCTGGGCGGACTCATCACCGGCGCGGTCTCGATGATCCTGCTCACGGTCCAGTCCCGCCGCGGGGCCCGCCCCTTCGAGTTCGTGATCATCGGGCTCATGGTCATCATCACGGTCGGCTTCGTCGCGGGCGTCTTCGTCGCTCCGCCGGACCCGGCCGGGGTGCTCGGAGGAATGATCCCGCGTTTCGAAGACACCGGCTCGGTACTGCTGGCCGCATCCATCCTCGGCGCGACGATCATGCCGCACGCGATCTACGCGCACTCCTCCCTCGCCCGTGACCGCTTCGGCGCCACGACCGCTCACGCCGGCGACGAGGCGGTGCGCACCGAGACCTCGCGCATCCGCCGCCTGCTCACCGCCACCCGCTGGGACGTATCGATCGCGATGGTGATCGCCGGCTCCGTGAACCTCTGCATCCTGCTGCTCGCCGCCGCGAACCTCGCCGGCGTCGAGGGCACCGACTCGCTGGAGGGCGCGCACGCCGCCCTCGCCGCGGGGCTCGGGCCGGTCGTCGCGACGTTCTTCGCCGTCGGACTCCTCGCATCCGGACTGGCCTCGACCTCGGTGGGCGCCTACGCGGGAGCCGAGATCATGCACGGCCTGCTGCACGTGCGCATCCCGCTGCTCGCCCGCCGCCTGGTCACGCTGATCCCCGCGCTCATCATCCTCGGCATCGGCTTCGATCCGACACTCGCCCTGGTGCTCAGCCAGGTGGTGCTCTCGTTCGGCATCCCCTTCGCCCTGATCCCGCTGGTCGTGCTCACCGCGCAGCGACGCACCCTCGGCGCCTGGGCCAATCGGCGCTGGACGACGGCCGCCGGCATCGTGGCCTCGGTGCTGCTGATCGCGCTCAACGGAGCGCTGCTCTGGCTCGTCCTGACGGGGGCCTGACCCCGGATAGGCTCGACAGCATGTCTGCCGATAACGCCCGCCGCAACGTCCGCATCCTCACCTGGATCGGTCTCGCGACGGGCGTGATCGGCGGCCTGCTGATCGCGTTCCCGAAGGTCATCGGCCTCGGCAGCCCGTGGGTGCAGCTGGCCCTGGGCGTCGCCACTCTCGTGCTGGCGTTCCGCGCGCGCAAGATCGGCATCGCCGAGATCGAGGGGTTCGACGGCCGGCTCTCGTTGGCCGCCGCCCTCCTCGGCTTCCTGGTCCTGTTCTTCGCGGGTCAGGCCGCGTACAGCCTGCTGGCCGCCGCGACGAGCTGACCTAAGCTGGTCCGGTGGCATCCCCTGCAGCTGACGACTATCTGAAGACCGTCTACGCGCACACCGAGTGGCAGGACGCACCGATCACTCCCTCGGTGCTCGCCGCGAAGCTCGGCATCGCCCCGTCCTCTGTCACCGAGATGGTGAAGAAGCTCGCCGCCGCGGGTCTCGTCTCGCACGTGCCCTACGGTGCGGTGCGGCTGACGGATGCCGGAACCCTGCGCGCGCTCGCGATGGTGCGCCGGCACCGCCTGATCGAGACCTGGCTGGTGCAGGAGTTCGACTACGGCTGGGACGAGGTGCACGACGAGGCCGAGGTGCTCGAGCACACCATCAGCGACCGGCTGCTGGAGGGCATCGACGCCCGACTGGGACGCCCGCGCTTCGACCCGCACGGCGATGCGATCCCCGATGCCGAAGGTCACATCGAGCGCGAGCCCTTCGTGCTCCTCGCCGACGCGCCGGCCGGGCACGCGGGACGGGTGCTGCGCGTCGACGACCGCGACCCCGAGCTGCTGCGATCTCTCGAGGCGCTGGGCCTGGCGGTCGCATCGACCGTCACGGTGACGGCATCCGGGGTGGAGATCGACGGCGCGCAGACGGCGCTGCCCGAAGGCGCGGCACAGGTCGTCTGGCTCAGCGCCTAGCTCCCCCGCAACACGGTCAGGTGCGCGTCGCCTGGGGCCTCTAGGCTGTGCACATGGCTCAACGTGACGACATCGAATGCTGGCTCACCGACATGGACGGCGTGCTCGTCCATGAGAACGACGCCATCCCCGGAGCATCCGAACTGCTCGCCGGTTGGGAGAGCGCGAGCATCCCGTACCTGGTGCTGACGAACAACTCGATCTTCACCGCTCGCGACCTGTCGGCTCGCCTCCGCACCAGCGGACTGCACGTGCCGGAGGAGCGCATCTGGACCTCGGCCCTCGCGACCGCCGACTTCCTCAAGCAGCAGCTCCCCGGGGGCTCTGCCTTCGTGATCGGCGAGGCCGGCATCCTCACCGCACTGCACGATGCGGGTTTCATCATGACCGAGACCAACCCCGATTTCGTGGTCGTGGGCGAGACGCGCAATTACTCGTTCGAGGCGATCACGAAGGCCATCCGCCTCATCATCGGCGGCGCGCGCTTCATCGTGACGAACCCGGATGCCACGGGCCCGAGCGCCGACGGACCGCTGCCCGCGACGGGCGCCATCGCCGCGCTCATCACGAAGGCCACCGGCAAGGAGCCGTACGTGGTCGGCAAGCCGAACCCGATGATGTTCCGCTCGGCCCTGAACAAGATCGGCGCGCACTCGAAGCGCACCGGCATGATCGGCGACCGCATGGACACCGACGTCGTCGCCGGCATCGAGGCGGGTCTGCACACGATCCTGGTGCTCACCGGCATCAGCGACCAGGCCGAGATCGAGAAGTACCCGTTCCGCCCGGATGAGATCGTGCAGTCGGTCGCCGACCTGCTCCCGCGGATCACCGAGACGATCACGACGGTCAAGATCAAGAAGTAGCCGATGGGCGCACTCGACGAGGGTGAACGGCTCAGGGCGGCGGACGCCGCGGCCTGGCGCGCCTGGCTCGAGGCGAACCACGAGCGCGCGGCGGGCGTCTGGTTGCTGAGCGTGCGCGGCTCGTCCGACGACGTCGGCTACGAGGATGCCGTGCGGCAGGCGCTGTGCTTCGGATGGATCGATGGCCCCGTGCGTGTCTTCGACGACGGGACCGACGACCGCGCCAACGGGCAGTGGTTCTCCCCGCGCCGCCCCGGCAGCGGCTGGGCGGCGACGAACAAGGCGCGGATCGCGGAACTCGAGGCGGAGGGGATGCTCGCTCCGGCCGGCATCCGTGTGCTCGAGGTCGCGAAGGCGAACGGCTCGTGGACCATGCTCGACGGCCCGGAGGCCGGTACCGAACCGGAGGAGTTCGCCGCCGCACTCGACGCGGTGCCCGCCGCGCGCGAGAACTGGGATGCGTTTCCGAAGTCGGTCAAGAAGTTCGGACTCACGCACATCGCGATGGCCAAGCGCCCGGAGACCCGGGCGGCCCGCATCGCGAAGATCGTGGCGGATGCCGCGGAGGGGAAACGCCCATGAATCAGAGCGACGTGCTGTTCCTGGTGGTCTTCCTGATCCTGCTCAGTTCGCTGACCGTGTTCGTCGTGCAGTTCGTCCGCTCCCGCCGCGGACGCGGTGGCTCGGACGACGGCCGCGCCGGCTGGTGGGAAGGCCCCTGGGACGACGACGACAAGTCCCGCTGACCCCGGAGCCTGCCACCTGGTCAGGACGCCAGCGACGCTCCGGGGATCGCGGCGAGGAGCTCGCGGGTGTAGGGATGCTGCGGGTCGTCGAAGATGCGCTCGGGGGTGCCGCTCTCGACCACGACGCCGCGCTGCATGACATGCACCTCGTCGGAGATCATCCGCACGACCGCGAGGTCGTGGCTGATGAACAGGTAGCTCAGGCCCAGGCGCTTCTGCAGGTCGGCGAGCAGGTCGAGGATCTGCGCCTGCACGAGCACGTCGAGCGCCGACACGGCCTCGTCGAGCACCACGAGTTCGGGTTCGAGCGCGAGCGCCCGGGCGATCGCGACGCGCTGGCGCTGACCGCCCGACAGCTCGTGCGGCAGGCGCTCGGCCATCGCCGCGGGCAGGGCGACCTGCTCCAGCAGCTCGAGCACGCGCGCGTGACGCGTGGCCGCGGTGCCGATGCGGTGCACCCGCAGCGGCTCGGCGATCGACTGCTCGACCGTGTAACGGGGGTCGAGCGAGGCGTAGGGGTTCTGGAACACCGGCTGCACACGGCGGCGCAGCGCAAACAGCTCCTTACGGCGGAGCGTGGTCAGGTCGAGCCCGTCGAACAGGATCGATCCCGACGTGGCGTCCTCGAGGCCGAGCACCATGTTCGCGGTGGTCGACTTGCCCGAGCCGGACTCGCCCACGATCGAGACGGTGGTGCCGCGACGGATCTCGAAGCTCACCCCGTCGACCGCGGTGAACGTCTGCGGCTCGCCCGCCTTGGGGGAACGGAGGGCGAACTCCTTGCGGAGGTCGCGGATCTCGACGAACGGCGTCCCGGTAGCGGCCTCGCGCTGCGGCAGGGCTTCGCGGCGGGAGGCGAGGCTCGGCGCCGCGGCGAGCAGCTGCTTCGTGTACTCGTGCTGCGGGTTGCCGAGCACCTCGGCCGAGGTGCCCTCCTCCACGATGTGACCGCGGAACATCACGACGATGCGGTCGGCGCGCTCGGCAGCGAGGGCCAGGTCGTGCGTGATGAGGAACACGGCGGTGCCGAGGTCATCGGTGAGCGCATCGAGCTGGTCCAGGATGCGCCGCTGCACGGTCACGTCGAGGGCCGAGGTGGGCTCGTCGGCGATCAGCAGGCGCGGCTTGCAGGCGAGCCCCATCGCGATCAGCACGCGCTGGCGCATACCGCCCGAGAACTCGTGCGGGTACTGGTGCGCCCGCTGCGCGGCATCCGCGATCCCCACCATCTCGAGCAGCTCGACGACCCGTGCCTTCGTGGCATCGCCGTGGGTGTGGCCGTGCACCTCGAGCGCCTCGCCGATCTGCTCGCCCACGCGCATGAGCGGGTTGAGGTTCGACATCGGGTCCTGCGGCACGAGGCCGATCCCGGCACCGCGCAGGGAGACCATCGCGTTCTCGGGCAGATCGGTCAGCTCGCGCCCGTCGAAGCGGATGCTGCCGGCGGTGATCACCCCGTTCTCGGGCAACAGACGGTTGACAGCGGCGGCGGTGGTCGACTTGCCCGACCCGGACTCCCCGACGATCGCGACGGTCTCACCGGCGGCGACGTCGATGCTGATGTCGCTGATGGCGGTGACCAGCTCGGAACCGGTTCGGAAGGCGACGGCGAGGCCGCTGATGCTCAGCACGGGCTCGGTGGTGCTCATGGTGTTCTCGTTCCTTCGTTGTCGTCCAGGTCGTTGCCGCCCAGATCGTTGTCACCCAGGAGTGCGGGGAGCGCCGTGCGCCACAGCGCCTCGGTCGGCGCGGGTTCGGGGGCGAAGAGGCGGTTGCTCAACAGGACCGCGGCGGTGCCGGTGCCCGGCACCAATCCCAGCGCGCAGCCCGTGAAGCCCGGGTGCCAGAGCATCCGGGTCGGTCGGCCGCCGACCGCGACCGTGTCGCTGCGCCAGCCCAGCGCCTGCCCGGCGTCGGGTCCGTCGCGGAACAGGTCGGCTGTCGCATTCGGATGCCACAGCTCGGGATGCCGCTCGGGAGCGGCGAGTGCAGCACCCAGGGTGAGCAGGTCGTCGGCGGTGCTGAAGAGCCCGGCGTGTCCGGAGATCCCGCCGAACGCATGGAAGCTGTTGCCGTCGTTCACGCTGCCTGTGATCTCGCCCTCGCGCCAGGCGAATGTGCGGTCGGCGGCGAGGATCGGATAGGGCTCACCGGTCGCGACCATGCGGCGTTCGGCGGCGTCACCGACCGACGACGAGGCGACGGGCGCGGTGACCGGGCCGTATCCTGTGCGGTCGAGCCCGAGGGGTACGGTCACGAGCTCGCGGACGGCGGCGTCCAGGGGCAGCCCGGTGACGGCGGCGATGATGCGGCCGAGGAGCAGGAATCCGAGGTCGGAGTAGTGACGGCCCTCGTCGAGGCCGTAGCGGAGCGGGATCGCGTCGGCCGCGGCCCCGGGGTCGGCGGCGTGTGCGTGATCGAGGTAGAGCGGCTGCCACTCCCACAGACCCGCGCGGTGCTGCAGCAGGTGACGCGCGGTCGTTCCCGGCGCACAGGACGTGCCGGGGACGAAGCGGTCGACCGGATCGTCGAAGCCCACCTCACCACGGCTGACGAGTCGCAGGATCGCGGTCGTGGTCGCGGCGACCTTCGACACCGAGGCGATGTCGAACGCGGTCCCGGTCGTCATCGGCGTTCCGGCGAGATCGGCCAGGCCGCCCGCGGCGATGTCGCGCCCGGCATCGGTGACGACACCCGCGACGGCGCCGCGCGGCGCGGAGTCCGTGGCGAGGACGGCGGCGACGGCCGCGGCGGCGGTCATGTCCACCCCCTGCGCATGCGCTGTTCGGGCTCACCGAACTCGGGCTGCGTGCGGGTGGCTCCGTCGGCGCGCCACCCCTTGGCCTCGTAGAAGCCGATCGACGGGGCGTTCGCCGCGAACACCCAGAGCGTCGCGGCCTCGGCCCCGGCATCCTGCAGCTCCGCCGTCGCCTGAGTCAGCAGCGCGCCGCCGATCCCGCCCCCGTGGGCCCGCGGCGAGACGTACAGCGAGTGCACGGCGCCGTCGATGCGGCCACCCGCGCCCGGCGTCGCGGCGTACCGGGTGATCCCGACGATCTCGCCGTCGCGCTCGGCGACGAGCACGACGCCCACCGGATCGGCGAGCACCCGGCGCCACAGCGCCTCGGCCCGCTCATCCGTCATCGCGTCGATCGCCGCGTCGGGGAGCACACCCCGGTAGCTCTCCCGCCAGCACGCGAGGAACACCTCGAGCACCCCGGACAGGTCGTCCGGGGTGGCGGGGCGCACCTGGAGGTTCACGATGCCGAGGCCTCCGCGAGCAAGAGGGAGTCGATGGAGGCGACGGGCTCGGGCATCTGCAGCGGGCCGACGCCCGGCGTGATGGTGCCCAGGATCCGCGGCTCGCGCGCACCGGTGCCGCCGGGCACGATCGCGGGAACGCCGTGCATCGTGGACCAGCCGATGAGGGCGAGGAGGATCGCCTCCTTGCTGTCGGCCGCGGCACCCAGCTCGTCGGCGAGCACGACCTCGGTCGCCGGCAACGCGGCGCGCAGTCCGTCGAGGATCAGCGGGTTGCGGCATCCGCCGCCCGACACGGCGAGGAACCCGATGCCCGCGGCCTCCACGTCGCGCGCGACCGTGCGGACCGTGAGCTCGGTCAGGGTGCGCACCACATCGGCGACGGAGATCTCCCGCCCCTGTGCGGCGAGGTGCTCGTGCACGTAGCCGAGGTGGAAGTGCTCCTTGCCCGTGCTCTTGGGCGGGGTGAGGGCGTAGTACGGATCCTCGAGCAGAGCGGCCAGCAGCGCCTCGTCGACCTGTCCGGTGCGGGCGATCGCGGCGTCGTCGTCGTAACCGAGCGGGTTGAGGCCGTGCTCGACGATGACCGCGTCGACCAGGGCGTTCGCCGGGCCGATGTCGTACGCGACGAGGCCGTCCTGGCGCACCACCGTCATGTTCGAGATGCCGCCCAGGTTGAGGGCGGCGGAGACACCGGCGCGCGAGCGCAGCAGCAGCTCGTCGAGGAACGACACCAGCGGGGCGCCGTGACCGCCGACCGTGATGTCGCGGATGCGGATGTCGGAGACCACCGGGGCGCCGACCTTCTCGGCGATCCAGGCCGGCTGCCCGATCTGCAGGGTGCCCAGCGCGTGCGCGCCGTCGACCCAGTGGTACACGGTCTGTCCGTGCGAGCACACCGCGTCGACCCCGCCGACCTCGGCCGCGATGTCGGCCGCGACATCGGCGAACGCCTGCCCGATGAGGGTGTCGAGCTCGGCCACCTCGGCGAGGGTCGTCTGGGCGGGCGGCAGGGCAGCGATCAGCCGGGCCCGCAGCTCGGGGGCGTAGGGCACGCTCGTCGCCGCGAGCACCGTGCCGTGCAGATCCACACCGTGCGCGGTGAACCCGCCGCTGGTCGTGAAGTCGACGACGGCGGCATCGATCCCGTCGTGCGAGGTGCCGGAGATCAGTCCGAGGACGCGCATCAGTTCTCCTCCAGTGCGGTGCGCAGCCGTCCGTCGGCGGCGCCCAGTCGTGCGGTGGCCGCGGCGAGGTCCTCGCCGCGGCGGATCATGATCGACGCGAGCTTCACGTCGTAGGCGGCGGTCTCCAGCGCAGCCACCGCGGCGTCACGGTCGACGCCCGCGATGGTCTGCACCATCCGGATCGCCCGCTCGCGCAGCTTGTGGTTGGTGGCCTTCACATCCACCATCAGGTTGCCGTAGGCCTTGCCGTTCCGGACCATCGAGATGGTCGAGAACATGTTGAGCACGAGCTTCTGCGCGGTACCCGACTTGAGACGGGTGGAGCCGGAGAGCACCTCCGGACCGACCTCGACCTCGATGCCGTGTTCGGCGGCGGCACTCAGCGCGGTGTCGACGTTGCACGAAAGGCCGATGCTGAGCGCTCCGAGCTCGCGCGCCCGGCGGACGGCGGCGATCACATAAGGCGTGCGTCCGCTGGAGGCGATCCCGATCACGGTGTCGAGCGGGCCGATGCCGGCGGCGTCGATGGCCGCAGCCCCCGCCTCCGCGTCGTCCTCCGCGCCTTCGACGGGGTTCACGATCGCGCCGGGCCCTCCGGCCATGATCGCGAACACCAGCTCCGGCGGGGTGCTGAAGGTGGGCGGGCACTCCGAGGCGTCGAGCACGCCGATGCGGCCGGGGGTTCCGGCGCCGACGTAGACCAGGCGACCGCCCTGCGCCATGCGGGCGGCCGTGGCCTCGATCGCGGGGACGATCTGTCCGAGGGCGCGCTGTACGGCAGCCGGCACCGTGGCGTCCGCCTCGTTCATCGTCTGCGCGAGTTCCGCCACGCTCATCAGGTCGAGCTCCGCGTAGCGGGGGTCGCTGGCCTCCGTGGCGAGTCCGCCGAGGTCCTCCGTGGTCATCGCTTTCCTCTGTTCCGGGGGTCGAGACTGTCGCGGAGGCCGTCGCCGAGCAGGTTCAGCCCGACCACGAGCAGCACCACGATCACACCGGGCGCGATCATCGTCCACGGGGCGATCGTGACGAGCGTGCGCGCCTCGAAGATCATCGAACCGAGCGAGGGCGCGGGCGGCGGGGTGCCGAGCCCGAGGAAGCTCAGCGAGGCCTCGGTGAGCACGGCCCAGGACAGCGAGAGCGTGACCTGCACGATGATGATCGACGTGATGTTCGGCAGCACGTGCCGGAACATCGTCGCCATGCGGCTCTGCCCCGTGCTCTTGGCGGCCTTGACGTATTCGACCTCGCGCAGCGAGAGCACGGGGCCTCGGGTCACGCGGATGAAGATCGGCACGTAGACGATCGCGATGGCCACGGCGATGGTGAACCAGTTGCGCTCGAACACCGACGCCAGCGACAGGGCGAGCAGCAGCGGCGGGAAGGCGAACAGCACGTTGGTGACGGCCGTGATCGCGCCGTCGGAGAAGCCGCGGTAGAAGCCGGCGATGAGTCCGCACACGGTGCCGACCACGGTGGCGAACGCGACCGCGACGACCGAGATCAGCGCCGAGTTCGCGACTCCTGCGGCGACGCGCGAGAACACGTCGCGCCCGAACTGGTCCGTCCCGAACCAGTGCACGGCCGATGGCGGCTGCAGGCGCGACGGCGGATCCTGGGCGAGCGGGTCGAAGGGCAGCAGCCCGAACGCCGAGACGAGGCTGAGCACCGCGAGCAGCACGACGATGATGAGGCCGGTGAGCCCGCTGCGGCTGCGCAGCAGGAGGCGCACGCGCTCGCCGGTGCGCCCGCCGCCGGGGGCGAGGGCGGATGTCTGAGAGATGTCGGTCATGCGGCACGCACCCGAGGATCGATGACCCGGTAGAGCAGGTCGGTGAGCAGGTTGACGATGACGAAGGCGAGGGCGATCACGAGGACGGTGCTCTGCACGAGCGCGTACTCCTTCTGCTGGATGCCGAGCAGCACCTGTCGTCCGATGCCGGGGAGCGAGAAGATCTGCTCCACCACCACGGCGCCGCCGAGGAGGTAGCCGAACTGCAGGCCGGTCATCGTGACGATGGGGACGAGCGCATTGCCGAGCACGTGCCGCACCTGCAGGCGGCGCGGCGGGACGCCCTTCGCCTTCGCGGTGCGGATGAAGTCGTTGGCGCGGATCTCGAGCACCGCGGTGCGGGTCGTGCGCATGATCGGCGCGGCGATGCCGAAGCCGAGCACGATCGACGGCAGCAACATCTGCTGGAGATTGAGCAGCGGGTCCTCGAAGAGGGTCGCGTAGGCCTGACCGTTGGGGTTGAATCCGAACGACGAGGCGAGCACCGCCAGCAGTGCGGTGCCCAGCAGGAACGCCGGGATCGAGAGACCGGCGAGACCGACCACCTGGCCGAAGCCGTCGCGGACCGAGTCGGGCTTCGACGCCGAGAGCATGCCGAGCGGGATGCCGATGGCGAGGGCGATCACGATCGAGAAGATCGCGAGCTCGAACGTGACGGGGAGGGCGGCGGCGGTCAGGTCGAGCACGCTGGTTTGCGCCCGTGACGAGAAGCCGAGGTTGCCGGTGAAGATGTTGCCGAGCCACGAGAAGAACTGCACGAAGAGCGGCTGGTCCAGGCCGTAGTAGGCCTCGAGGGCCGCGCGCTGCGAAGGCGTGAGGGCGGCTGCCTCGGTGCCGAGGCCGGAACTGATCTGGTCGCCGGGGATGGCGCGCAGCATCAGGAAGACGAAGATGGCGACGCCGAGGAGCGTGCCGAGGGCTGCGAGGATGCGTCGCAGCACGCTGTTGCGGAGGATCTGTCTGAACATGCGCGTGTGGGGGTGCCTGTCGTCGGGGAGGGAGGGGGCGCGGGCGTGCCGCGCCCCCTCGATCCGCTACTTGATGGAGGTGGTCCGCAGGTACTGCAGCGAGCCGTTCACCATGGGGACGAAGCCGTCGACGGTCGAGGCCGTCGCCGTGTAGGTGTAGCTCGTGAACAGCCAGATCCACGCGGCGTTGTCCTCGAGGTTCTCGGAGACCTGCGCGTAGATGTCCTTGCGCTTCTCCGGGTCGGCCGTCTGGCGTCCCTCGGCGAACAGCGCGTCGAGCTCGGGCGAGGAGTAGCCGGCGACCTTGTTCAGGTTTCCGGTGCTGGTGAAGTAGCGGCCGTACATGCCGTCGGGGTCGGGACGACCGCCGTTGAGCGCGACAGCGGCGTCGAAGTCGGCCGCGATCCAGCGGTCGACGAAGGCACCGGATTCGAGGACCTCGATGTCGAGCGTGATCTTCGCATCGGCGAGCTGGGCCTTGAGGTTCTGCGCCTCGTTCACCGAGGTCGCGTACTCGCCCTGCGAGACGATCGTCTTGATGGTGACGCCGTCTTCCTTGCCCGCCTTCTTGAGGTAGTCGGCGGCCTTGTCGAGGTCGCGCTCGGGGCACGGACGCGCCTCGGGGTCGGACTTGTACGCCGGAGAGGTGATCGGGCCGGTGACCTCGCCCTCGCCGAGGGCGGCGGTGTCGAGCACCTCCTGGCGGTCGATCGCGCACTGGATCGCGAGGCGCACGTTGACGTCGGTGAGGTCGCCGCGCGTGGCGTTCAGCTGCAGGGCGTGGTAGCTCAGCTGCGGGGTCGTGGCGACCTCGACGTTGGCGCCCTCAGCGGTCTGCGCGACCAGCGGGTCGTCGAACACCGCGAGCTGCACGTTGCCGGACTGCATCGCCGAGACGATCGACGACTCGTCGGGGATCACCCGGAACTCGACGGTGTCGAGCAGTGCCGCGTCGCCCCAGTAGTCCTCGTTCTTGGCGAGCGTGATCGACTGGCTGGCCTTGCGGCCGTCGAGGATGAAGGGACCGGTGCCGTTCGGGGTCGTGTTGAGCCCCTCTTCGGTGTCGTCGGACGACAGCATGGCCATGTTGATCACGGCGAGGTTGGCGGGGAGAGCGGCGTCGGGAGCGCTCAGCGTGAGGGTGACGGTCGTCTCGTCCGTGGCCTCGACCGCGGTGACGGAGGCGAGGGAGCTGCTCGCGACGGCGGCGGTGGCCTCGGCGGCGATCGCGTCGAGCGAGTACTTGACGTCTTCGGAGCCGAACGTGGTGCCGTCGGCGAAGGTGACGCCCTCCCGCAGGTGGAAGGTCACGGTGAGGCCGTCGTCGGAGACGTCCCAGGACTCGGCGAGGCCGGGGACAACGTTGAGGTCCTCGTCGAACTCGGTCAGCGTGCCGTACAGGTTCTGCAGCACGTTGACGGCCTGGAACTGCGTGGCCTTCCAGGGGAACAGGGTGTCCGGGTCGCTGGTGACGCCGATGACGAGGTCGCCGCCCGCCGCGCCCTCAGAGGACTCGGAGTTCGATGCCGGTGCGGAACAACCGGTGATCACGAGCGCCAATGCGGCGGCCGTGGCGGTGAGAGCGCCGAATGACGCTCGCCGTGCTGTGCTCATTGCAGATTCCTCCTGGCTGGGACGCGTCGCCGTGGCGTCGGGTCAGGCGCTGTTGCCTGCCGCCCCGTGAACGTCGTCGGTCTTGGTTGGTACCAAAAGTACACGAAGGTCACTACAGATGTAACAGAAGTTCCTCTACTGTTATGAACAGCGATCGGAGACCGCCATGTCCAATGAAGCTGCCCGCGAAGAAGCCGGCGCACACCCCGTCCTCGTCCGCATGCGCGCGATCCGTCCCGAGCTGCGTCCGAGCGAGCAGCGCATCGCCGACCTCTTCCTCGCCGACCCCGCGGGCACCGCGGGACTCTCGGTCGCCGAGCTCGCGCAGCGCTGCGACACCTCCACCACCTCGGTCGTGCGATTCTGCAAGCGGCTCGGCTACGAGCACGTGCGGGAGCTGCGCAACCACGTCCTGCGCGATGTGGAACGGGAGACCTTCGACACGGCAGCCCTCCCCGCCGTCTCCGGCGACATCGACCGCAACGACACCCTGGCCGACATCGTCGCCAAGGTTTCGCTCGCCGAGACGCTCTCCCTCGCCGACACCGCGAAGGTACTCGACACCGAATCGTTGCGCGCCTCGGTGGAAGCCATCACGTCGTCGACCAGGGTCGACATCTTCGGCGTGGGCGCGAGTTCCATCGTCGGGCTCGACCTGCAGCGCAAGCTCACCCGTATCGGTCGCACGGCCCTCGACTGGTCCGACCCGCATGCCGCCTGGACCTCGGCGGCGACCCTCGGACCGGGGAACGTCGCGATCGCGGTGTCGCACAGCGGTGCCACCACCGACACGATCGAGTTCCTCCTGCTCGCCCGTCGGGCAGGCGCCACGACCATCGCGATCACGAACCACGCCGGGGCACCGCTGGCCGATCAGGCCGACATCGTGCTCACGACGGCCGCCCGCGAGACGGGGTTCCGCTCGGGTGCACTCGGCAGCCGGATCGCGCAGCTCATGGTGGTCGACTGCATCTTCATCGGCGTCGCCCAGTCGAACTACGACCGCTCGATGGAGGCGCTGCGCGACACGTTCGCCGCCGTGCACCGCGTGCGCGCGGCTGGGGCGTGACGAACGCGGGGCGCACTCGGGCGGGGCTGTTCACCGCATTCGCGGGGCTCGGCGTCACAGCGGCCTTCGTGCCCGCGGTCCTCCCCCGCGCCGAGCGGGCGATCGGGGCCGACCTCAGCGCCGCCGTCCCCGCCCTGTTCGCGGGGCTGCTGGTGGGCGTGCTGGTCTCCGGTCCGATCCTGATCCGCCGACCGCCGCAGACCGCACTCATCCTCGGCAGCGCGCTTCAGGCTGCCGCCATCATCGCTGTGGCCGTCGCGAGCACGCCCGGGGTGTTCATCGCCGCGGCGATCGTCGCCGGTTTCGGGTTCGGGCTGGTCGAGGCCTCGGGCTCGGTGGCGGCGAAGTCCCTGGCTGTCGGCAGCGCGACGGGACTGCTGAGCGCGCTGCTGGGTACGGTCGCGGTGTGCGCCGCGGTCACGCCGCTGCTCGTCGCCCTCGGGTCGGACGTGCGCCCGGCTCTCGGCATCCTCGCGGTGGTGCCCCTCGTCACGATCGTGATGCTCGCCGGCCCGACTCCTGCGGCCTCCCTTGCCGAAGCTCCTGCGCATCGCGACGTGCGCGGGCTCCTCGTGCTGCTGCCGTTCGCGGCGGCGCTGCCGCTCTACGTCGGCGTCGAGACCGTGCTGTCGGGCTGGTCGGCCGTGATCCCGGAGCGGATCCTCGATGTCGATCCGGCTCTCGCCGCGCTCGGAACCTCGGCGTTCTGGACCCTGATGGCCGTCGGACGCTTCGGCGCGGCGGCCCTGCGTCGGGCCTCCGTCTCGCCGATCTGGATCCTCGCCACCGCGACGAGCGGAGCGGCCGTACTGATGGCCGCGGCCGGCATGCTGGTGGGGTCCGAGCCGGTGTGGGCGCTGGTCGCGCTGGCCGCGGTGGTCGTGCTCCTCGCTCCCAGCTACGGGCTCATCCTGGGGCTCGCCCTCGACCGGCTGGATCCGGCTCGCAGCGCTGCCGTGACCGGTGCGCTCGTGGCCTGCGGCGCGGTCGGCGGCACGTTCGTCCCCACACTGATCCTGCTGGTCGGCCGCGACCCGGCGTCGAGCACGACGTTCTTCGTGTCTGCTGCCCTCTGTGCGCTCGTGCCGGTGCTGGTGCTGATCGCGGCGCGATCCCGCGTCACGGCACCGACGACCGACTGACTTCCCCTCCCCCTTTCCGGGTATCGAAGACCTTTCCACGGATGCCGGAATACCGCAGGTCGCCTCGGCAGATGCGGCGTAACGTCGATTCTGAACCCGCCCGCGTCAAGGGAAGCCCGTTGTCCACTGAAGTCCTCGCGATCATCATCAGCGCCGTCGGCGTCGCACTCACCCTCGGCACCAGCCTCTTCGCCGCCGGCGCCTGGATGATCCGCCGCTTCGACGACCGCATCGACGCGATCGCCGCCGACCCCACCGACCTGAAGATCTCCGTCGCGCGCCTCGAAGGCCCGCCGCGGCACCTCATCACCGCGGGAAGAGGATGACCCCGTGACCACGGAGACCCTCACCATCGTCATCAGCGCGATCGGCATCGTGCTCACCCTCGGCGCCAGCCTCTTCGCCGCCGGCGCGTGGATGATCCACCGCATCGACGACCGCATCGACGCCGTCGACGAGAAACTCAGCACCCGGATCGATGCGGTTGCCGCCGACGTCACCGACCTGAAGATCTCCGTCGCCCGGCTCGAAGGCCCGCCGCGGCATCTCATCACCGCAGGAAGAGGATGACACCGTGACCACGGAGACCTGGACGATCGTCATCAGCGCGATCGGCATCGTGCTCACCCTCGGCGCGAGCCTCTTCGCAGCCGGGGCATGGATGATCCGCCGTGTCGACGACCGCATCGACGCCGTCGACGAGAAACTCAGCACCCGCATCGATGCGGTCGACGAGAAACTCAGCTCTCGGATCGACGCGGTCGCCGCCGACATCACCGACCTGAAGATCTCGGTGGCGCGCCTCGAAGGTCCGCCACGGCATCTGCTCACGGCAGGGAGGGGATAACACCGTGACCACGGAGACGTGGACCATCGTCGTCAGCGCGATCGGCATCGTACTCACCCTCGGCGCGAGCCTTTTCGCCGCCGGCGCGTGGATGATCCGCCGCATCGACGACCGCATCGACGCCGTCGACGAGAAGCTCAGCACCCGTATCGATGCCGTCGACGAGAAACTCAGCACCCGTATCGATGCCGTCGACGAGAAGCTCAGCTCTCGGATCGACGCGGTCGCCGCCGACGTCACCGACCTGAAGATCTCCGTCGCCCGCCTCGAAGGACCGCCGCGGCACCTGCTCACGGCGAGTCGCTGAGCAGCGTTCCGGTACGACCTACCGCAGCACGAGGGCGGCGGCGCCGATGAGAGGCCCTTCGTCACCCAGCCCCGAGCGCACCACGCGGGTGCGCCGGGAGTATTCGTGCACCGCACTGGCGGTGAGCGCCTGCTGCACGAGGTCGATGTAGTCCGCAGACACCCGCGAGAAACCGCCGCCGATGGCGACCACGTCGAGGTCGACCAGGGTCGCGGCGTCCGCCAGCGCCTCTCCCACCGCTCGGGCCGAGCGCTCGATCGCCGAGCGAGCGACGGTGTCGCCGGCCGCTGCGTCGCGCGCGAGGTCTTCGCCCGTGGTGCCGGTCCAGCCCTGCTCCTGCGCCCAGGACGCACTCGCCGGCCCGGAGGCGATCTCCTCGAGGGTCAGCCCGCCCTCACGGCGCACCTGTCCGAGGTGTCCGGCGTTGCCGGTGGCACCGGGGATGTACGCACCGTTCGCGACGAAGCCGCCGCCGACGCCGGTCGAGACGACGATCGATAGCGACGCACCGGCACCCTGCGTCGCCCCGAGCCAGGATTCGGCGAGCGCGAGTGCACCGCCATCGTGGCCGAGGACGGTGCGCACGTCGCGCCCCATGACCGTGGATGCTGCGGCGCGAACCGCCTCAGCGAGCGCGAAGCCGCGCGCGAGCGGCATGTTGACCGGCATGATCGTGCCGAGCGTCCGGTCGACGGGGCCGGCGCTCCCCGCGCCCGCGCCGACGAGCTCGGCATCCGCGGGCAGGGCGGCGAGCGCGTGCTCGACGATCGCGATGACGGCGGCGTTCAACGACTCGACCGTGGCTTCGCGCCCGGTCGCCTGCCGGCTGCGGCTGCCCGCCACGAGCACACCGTCCTCCGCGACGAGCGCGGCCTCCATCTTCGTGCCGCCGACGTCGACGGCCAGTGCGTAGCGCGTCACTGGGGGTCGAGCCCGAGGTCGTCGAGGTCGAAGGCGGCGCGCCATTCGAGCCCCTCGGCTTCGATGGCGGCCTGCGCGCCGGTCTTGCGGTCGACGATCACGGCGACGGCGACGATCTCGGCGCCTTCCTTGCGCAGAGCTTCGACGGCCTTGAGCGCCGACTGGCCGGTGGTCGAGGTGTCTTCGAGCACGACGACCCGCTTGCCCTTGACGTCGGCACCTTCGATCTGGCGGCCGCGGCCGTGGTCCTTGGGCTCCTTGCGCACGACGAACGCGTCGAGCGGACGATCGGTGGCGACCGAGGCGTGCAGCACGGAGTTCGCGATCGGGTCGGCGCCGAGGGTGAGCCCGCCGACGGCCACGACGTCGAGGTCGCCGATCAGGTCGAGCATGATCCGGCCGATCGCGGGAGCCGCCCTATGGTCGAGCGTGAGCTTGCGCATGTCGACGTAGTACGTCGCCTTCTTGCCGCTGGAGAGGGTGAAGTCGCCGTGGAACACCGCCTCGTCCTTGATCAGGTCGAGGAGGGTCTGGCGGTCTGCGTCGAGTGCGGTCACGGCATCCAGTGTAGGAGGTGGGCTCTAGGCTGGATGCATGCGCTTGGCTACCTGGAACGTCAACTCCATCCGCACCCGCGTCACCCGCACCGTCGAGTTCGCCGTCCGTGAAGACATCGACGTGCTGGCGATGCAGGAGATCAAGTGCAAGCCCGAGCAGTTCCCCTACGGACCGTTCGAAGAGGCCGGGTACCACGTCGAGGTGCACGGGCTGAACCAGTGGAACGGCGTCGCGATCGCGAGCCGCCTGCCGATCACCGACGTGCGCACGGCGTTCGACGGGATGCCGGGGTTCGCGAAGGGGCATGAGGGCCCGGATGCTCCGCTCGAGGCCCGCGCGCTCGGCGTGATGGTCGACGGGGTTCGGGTGTGGAGCCTGTACGTGCCGAACGGCCGTTCGCTCGACGACCCGCACTACCTCTACAAGCTGCACTGGCTGGAGCAGCTGAAGAAGTCGACGGCGGCCGAGCTCTCGGCGAACCCCGACCTGCCGCTCGCTCTGGTGGGCGACTTCAACATCATCCCGTTCGACCACGACAACGGCGATCCCGACATCGTCGTCGGCCGGTCGACGCATGTCTCGCAGCCCGAGCGCGATGCGTTCTTCGCGTTCGCCGATGCCGGGGTCACCGATGTGGTGCGCCCGCTGCTTCCGGAGGGGTTCACGTACTGGGACTACCAGCGACTGAAGTTCCCGCGCAACGAGGGCATCCGCATCGACTTCGTCCTGGGTTCGCGCACTCTGGCCGAGGCCGTGACGGGTGCGTCGATCCACCGGAACGAGCGCAAGGGCGAGCAGCCCAGCGACCATGTTCCCGTGGTGGTCGACCTCAGTTTCGGCGGGTCTGCAGAAGACGACGACCTTCCGATGATCTTCTCCTGACGGCTGCTTCCGTGACCGTGCGGCTGATCGCCACCGATCTCGACGGCACGCTGCTCGACTCCTCATCCGCGGTCACGCCGCGCACCCGCGCTGCGCTCGACGCGGCTCGCGAACGCGGCATCCACGTCATTCCCGTCACCGCACGCCAGCCGATCGGACTGCGGGCGATCGCGGCCGGTGCGGGTTTCGACGGCTGGGCGCTGTGCAGCAACGGCGCCTATGCCGTGCGTCTGGACGACGGGCGGATGCTGTTCGCCGAAGAGCTCCCACCGGACACGATCCGCACGCTGGTCGAGGCGCTGCGCGCCAGCATTCCCGGCCTGCTCTTCGCGAGTGTGCGGGAGGCCGGCGAGACCTTCGTGGCGCAGGACGGCTACGCCGAGATCGCGCAGCTCTCCGACCACAAGCGCGACCCTCGAACGATGGGTGGCGTGCCGCTCGAGCAGGTGCTCGCGGCGCCGAGCCTGAAGCTCGTCATCCGGCATCCGGAACTCGCCCCTGCCGCTCTCTTCGACACGCTGCGCAGCCTCGGGCTGACCGGGTTCGAGGCGACCCTGTCGGGTGCTCCGTTCGTCGAGGTGATGGCCGAGGGCGTGACGAAGGCCACCGGCCTCGCCCGTCTGTGCGAGCACCTCGGCATCGACCGCGCCGACGTCGTGGCGTTCGGCGACGCGCTCAACGACGTCGAGATGCTGCGCTGGGCCGGGCGCGGTGTCGCCATGGCCCATGCGGAACCCGTGGTTCAGGACGCGGCCGACGAGACGACCGCGTCGAACGATGACGACGGTGTCGCGCGGGTGATCGAGCGCCTGCTCGGCTGACGCGGAACGCTCAGGTCGCCCACCCGCGCTACCCGAAGGTCCCGACCTCCGGCACGCGATCGGTCCGGCCGTAGCGGAGCACCGTCACGCCGGCCTCGTCGGTGACCGGCGGACGCAACAGCCGCAGCACCGACGGTAGGGCGTTGTCGTCGAAGACCTTCTTGCCGGCGCCGAGCAGGATCGGATAGACCCAGAGGTTCAGCTCGTCGAAGAGCCCCTCGGCGAGCAGCGTGTGCACGAAGTCGATGCTGCCGATCACGTGCACCTCGCGATGGGCGGCCCGCAGCGCTGCGACCTCCGACGCGAGGTCGTCGCCCACGCGAGAACTCCCCTGCCAGTCGAGCGCGAGATCGGCATCCCTCGTCGCCACATACTTCGGGACGCGGTCGAAGAGCCGCCCGATGTGCCCCTCGGGACCGTCGGTGTGGTGCGGCCAGTACGAGGCGAAGATGTCGTACGTGCGGCGGCCGAGCAGCAGCGCGTCGAGTCCCCGCATCCCGTTGTCGACCTCCGCACCCATCCCCGGGGACGGGTAACCCGCCTGCCAGCCGCTGAAGCGGAAACCACCCGACGTGTCTTCGCCGACGCCGCCCGGTCCCTGCGCGACGCCGTCGAGGGTCATGAAGAGGTCGATCAGGATGCGGCCGGATGCGTCTTCGGTCTTGTCAGCGCTCATGTCAGTCAGTCAATAACAAGCGAATCTCGCCTACCAGCCCCTCTCCGATCCGCCGCTCGGGGGATGCCGGGAGGCGGTCGCCGCTCTACGGTGGAGGGATGCCTGCCCCTGCGTTCACCCGCACGCCGACCGCGCGCGAACGACGAGCCGATGTCATCCTCGCCGCCGTCATGTTCGTCGGCGCGGTGCTGAGCGCGGGGCTCTCCTCGATCGCAGAGATCTACGGCGACGAGCAGGCACCCCTGTGGTGGGCGCTCGTCTACGCCGTCGTCGCCACCGCTCCCCTGGCGTTCCGCCGCCGCTGGCCCGGGACCGCCGCCGTGATCGTGGCCGCGGCCTATTTCACGGCCGTCACCATCCGCGTCCCCGAGATCTACGTCGGCAACATAGTGATGTTCCTCACGCTGTACACGGTCGGCGCGTGGATGAACGACCGACGTCGCGCGATGCTCGTGCGCGTCGGGATCATCGTGGGTATGTTCGTGTGGCTGATCATCACGATGTACCGCGACGCGATCAGCGAGGCCGACAAGGCCGATGTCGCCGCCGGAGCCATGTCGCCGTACGTCGCCTTCATGCTCATCCAGCTGCTGCTGAATGTGCTCTACTTCGGCGGTGCCTACTACTTCGGCGAGCGCTCCTGGGCGGCAGCTGCGCAGCTGGCCGTGCTCGAGCAGCGCACCGTCGAGCTCGAGCGCGAGCGCGAGGTCACCGCGGCGCAGGCCGTCGCCCTCGACCGGGTGCGCATCGCCCGCGAGCTGCACGACGTCGTCGCCCACCACGTGTCGGTGATGGGCGTGCAAGCCGGCGCCGCGCGTCTCGTGCTCGAGCGCGATCCCGCGGAAGCCGCCCGCATCCTCTCCGGCGTCGAGGGCTCGGCGCGCGACGCGATCCATGAGCTGCGCCAGTTGTTGGAGACTCTGCGCACACCGGGCGGCGAGACGACGGATGCGGCATCCACCCTCGCCCTGGACGACATCGCCGAGCTCGTGGAGGCGTCGACCGAGGCCGGGCTGCCCACGGACTACACGGTGATCGGCGAACCCGTGCCCGTGCCGTCACTGGTCGCGGTGAACCTGTACCGCATCGCCCAGGAGTCGCTCACGAACGCCCGCCGTCACGCCGGCAGCGGAGCGACCGCCGACGTCCGCGTGCGGTACGACGACGACGGCGTCGAACTCGAGATCGTCAACACCGGACGCGCGATCACCCAACTCCGCCCGGGGCTCGGCCAGCTGGGCATGCGGGAGCGCGCCGCCGCGTCCGGAGGCACGCTCGAGGTGACGTCGCGGCCGCTGGGCGGGATGCGTGTGCGCGCCCGCGTACCTCTCCCGACCCCGGCAAGTTCGGGGGCAGGGCGATGAGCGAACCGATCCGGGTGCTGCTGGTCGACGACCACGCGCTGCTGCGCGCGGGCTTCCGCACCATCCTCGACACCCAGCCCGACATCACGGTGGTCGGCGAGGCCTCATCGGGAGCAGAGGCCGTGGCGCAGGCATCCGCCCTCCATCCCGACGTGATCACGATGGATGTGCAGATGCCCGACATGGACGGCATCGAGGCGACCCGTCGCATCGTCGCCGATCCCGCGGTCGCGGCGGCCATCGCGATCGTCACGACCTTCGACCGCGACGACTACCTGTACCAGGCGCTGGATGCCGGAGCCAGCGGATTCCTGCTCAAGAACGCCGGCGCCGAAGACTTGATCGCCGCCGTCCGCGCTCTGGCTGCCGGCGACGGGATGCTCGCCCCCGAGGTGACCCGGCGAGTCCTCGCGCGGTTCGCCGCGGCCCCCGCACCGACACGGACGGCTGTTCCGATCGACAGCGGCGCGACCCCGAAGGTCACGCTCATCGAGCCGCTCACCGACCGCGAGGCGGAGGTGCTGACACTGCTCGCCGATGCGCGGAGCAATGCCGAGATCGCACGCGCGCTGTACATCGGCGAGGCCACGGTCAAGACGCACGTCTCCCGCATCCTGCAGAAGCTCGGTGCCCGCGATCGTGTGCAAGCCGTCGTGCTCGCGCACCGCATGGGGCTCGCGTAGGCGCCCGGTACACCGACGCTCCGCGATAACCTCGGAGCCATGCCCGAAACCGCACCCCTGTCCCGCCCGATCCTGGCGGGGGTGGTGACGGCACTCGTCGGATTCACCAGCTCGTTCGCGGTCGTGCTGACGGGTCTGGATGCGGTCGGGGCGGATGCGGCCCAAGCGGCGAGCGGACTGCTCGCCGTGAGCCTGATGATGGGCCTCGCGTGCGTCGTGCTCGCGTGGCAGTATCGGATGCCGATCACGGTCGCGTGGTCCACTCCCGGTGCCGCGTTGCTGGTGGCGACGGGCACCGTCGAGGGCGGCTGGCCGGCGGCGGTCGGGGCCTTCCTCGTGGCCGCCGCACTCATCCTGCTCACGGCGCTGTGGCCGGCACTCGGAGCTCTCATCGCCCGCATCCCGCCGTCGATCGCGCAGGCGATGCTGGCCGGCGTGCTGCTCCCGCTGTGCCTGGCGCCGATCACGGGCATCGTCGCGAACCCCTGGGGCGTCATCCCGGTCGTGCTCACCTGGCTGGTGTTCGCCCGGCTCGCGCCGCGGTGGGCGGTTCCGCTCGCGTTCGTCGCGGCTGCCGTCGTAGTCGCGGTCTCCCTGATCGGCGCTTCCGTGGTGGACGAAGGCGCCCCGTTCGACCCCGCCGTGCTGCTGCCCCGGCTCGAGTTCACCGCCCCGACGTTCACGGTGGGCGCGCTGGTCGGCCTCGCGCTGCCGCTGTTCATCGTGACGATGGCCTCGCAGAACGTCCCGGGCATCGCGATCATGCGCAGCTTCGGCTACGAGGTGCCGTGGCGTCCGGCCATGCTCGTCACCGGCCTCGGCACCGCGCTCGGGGCGACGGCGGGCGGTCATGCCATCAACCTCGCAGCGATCAGCGCGGCCCTCGCCGCCTCACCGGATGCCGACCCCGACCCGAAGCGACGGTGGGTCGCCGGCGTCTCGACCGGGGCGTCGTACCTGGTGCTCGCGGTGTTCTCCGCTGCCTTCGCCGCTCTCGTGGTGCTCGCGCCCGCCGCCGTGATCCCCGCGGTTGCCGGCCTCGCGCTGTTCGCCGCGTTCGGCTCATCCGTGCAGCAGGCCATCGACGATCCGGGCGAACGGATCCCCGCGGTCGTCACCTTCCTGGTCGCGGCATCCGGCATCGCCGTCTTCGGCGTCAGCGCCGCGTTCTGGGCCCTGGTGGCGGGCCTCCTCGTCCGCGCGGTCCTGCACGCGGGTCGTCGCTGACGCTCCTCCCTCTCCCCCTCCCTCTCCCCCT
>NZ_PCPG01000005.1 GCF_002979655.1 Microbacterium sp. MYb45 | reverse complement strand
GGCGGGGCGACTCACCCGGGGGACGAGCGGCGCGGCGGGGCTTCCACGGAGCAGAATGGGCACATGATCCCGCCGCTCGCAGACCTGATCGACTCGGCCAGGGTCGTCGCCCTCCCGATGCACAGCCGCTTCCGCGGCGTCGAGGTGCGGGAGGCGCTCCTCTTCGAGGGCCCGCGGGGGTGGGCGGAGTTCTCGCCGTTCACCGAGTACGAGGATGCGGAGGCCGCGACCTGGCTCGCCGCCGCGATCGACTTCGCGTGGCGCGAGCAACCGGCGCCACTGCGCGACCGGATCGGCGTGAACGCGACGATCCCCGCGGTGGATGCCGCCCGCGTCGCCGAGGTGCTGGACCGGTTCCCCGGATGCCGCACCGCCAAGGTCAAGGTCGCCGAACCGGGTCACAACCTCGCCGACGATGTGGCGCGAGTCCGCGCCGTGCGTGAGGCGATGGGACCGGAGGGACGCATCCGCGTGGATGCCAACGGCGCCTGGAACGTCGACGAGGCCGAGCACGCCGTACACGCCCTGGGCGAGTACGACCTGGAGTACGTGGAGCAGCCCTGCGCGACCGTGCCGGAGCTCGCGGATCTGCGCAAGCGGGTCAAGTACATGGGCATCCCGGTCGCCGCCGACGAGAGCGTGCGCAAGTCCTCCGACCCGCTCGCCGTCGCCCGCGCCGGTGCGGCCGATCTGCTCGTCATCAAGGCGCAGCCGCTCGGCGGCATCACCCACGCGCTGCAGATCGTCACCGCGGCGGGGCTCCCGGTCGTGGTCTCGAGCGCACTCGACACCGCGATCGGCCTGTCGCAGGGTGCCGCACTGGCCGCAGCCCTCCCGACGCTGGATTACGACTGCGGGCTCGGTACCGCGTCGCTCTTCCTCGACGACGTGGCGGACCTGCGTCCCGTCGACGGCTCGATCCCGGTGGGTCGGGTGACGCCGGATGCCGATGCGCTCACCCGTCTCGCGGCCTCAGATGAGCGCCGTGAGTGGTGGGTGGCACGGCTCGCCCGCTGCCACTACGAACTGACGTCCGCCGCGAACTGAACCGATACGGCGCGCGACATCCCACCGGTGGTCAGTGCGTCTCCACCTGCTCGCCGAGCATCTCGGCGAGGTGACGCGTCGCAAGGTCAGCGCCCCGCGGGCCATGGTCACCATCCGTGCCGAAGATGGTCAGTATCTCCGCATCCTGTTCGCCGTCGGCGCCGAACCAGTGCGGGGTGCGCGTGTCGAACTCCGCGACCTCGCCGGCTTCCAGAATCACGTCGCGGTCGCCGACGATGAGCCGGATGCGGCCGGTGAGCACGTACATCCAGGACGAACCTTCGTGCGCGGTGAGCTTCGGCTCCGACGCCTCCCGCGGCACGATGATCTTCCACGCATGCCTCTCCCCCGGCTGGCGAGTGAGCGCCACCACGGTCCGACCGTTGACGCGTCGCGGGCGCAGCCGGACACGGGGATCTCCGGTCTCGGGAGCACCGACGAGGTCGTCGAGGGAGACCCGATACATCCGCGCGAGGGGCAGCAGCAGCTCCAGGCTCGGCCGCCGCTGACCGGTCTCCAGGCGGGAGAGCGTGCTCTTCGAGATCCCGGTGGCCGTGGCGACCTCGGCGAGCGTCAGGCCTCGGCGAGCGCGCAGCGACTGGAGACGGGGGCCGATCTGTTCCAGTGTCGCGTCGAGCACCGATTCCTGTTCTTCCATGACTTCATAGGACCACAGGCGTCCCGGTTTCGGCAACACGAGTTGCTGGTGGGACGTTCCGCGATCGATGCTGACGGCATGACGGAGACTTCCACCCCCACACCCCTCCTTCGCGCGGGCACGGCCGGGCTCGCCCTCAGCGTCCTGGTCGCATCGCTGGGGACGAGCGCCGCGAATGTCGCGCTCCCCACGATCGCCGTCGAACTCGACGGCACCTTCGCGCAGGCGCAGTGGGTGGCCCTCGCCTACCTGCTCACGATGACGGCGACGAGCCTCACGGTGGGGCACCTGGGCGATCTGATCGGGCGCCGTCGGGTACTGCTGCTCGGCATGGGTGTCTTCACGATCGCGGCGGCACTGAGTGCGATCGCGCCGTCGCTGTGGATGCTGATCGCCGCCCGCGCACTGCAGGGCATCGGTGCCGCCGTCATGATGGCACTCCCCCTGGCGCGCGCCCGCGACCTGGTCCCGCCGGATCGTCTCGGCCGCGTCATGGGCCTGCTCGGCACCACGGCCGCGGTGGGGACCGCCTCCGGTCCGGTGCTCGGCGGGCTCCTGATCACGGTGGCCGGTTGGCCGGCGATCTTCGCCGCCATGGTGCCGCTCGGACTCCTCGCCGCAGCCCTGGCGGCGGTGACCGGAGCGGAAGCACGGCAGGCAGGCAGCCCCCGACGCGGCTTCGACCTTCCGGGCATGGTCCTGCTGACGGTGGCGGTCGCCCTCTACACGCTCGGCGTCACCGCACCGGGCGATCAGGCCTCGTGGCCGACGCTGCCCCTCCTCGGCGGAGCGGTCGTCGCCACCGGACTGTTCGTGATGCGCGAGCGTCGCGCGAAACACCCGTTGCTGCCGCCGACCCTGCTCAGGAACCGCCGCGTCTCGCTCGGCGCAGTCCTCAACCTCATCGTGGGCACCGTCATGATGAGCACCCTCGTGGTGGGCCCCTTCTTCCTCGCGGGCGCTCTGCACCTGCCGCCCGCGGCGATCGGCGCCGTCATGGCGGCCGGTCCGCTCGCATCGATCTGCACCGGCGTGCTGGCCGGACGCGCGGTCGACCGGTTCGGCACGCACCGGATGACATCGGTCGGACTCGGCGGCATGCTCCTCGGGGCGCTCGCGCTCGCCCTGCTCCCCGGGTGGTGGGGGCTGCCGGGATACATCACGGGCACCGTGCTGCTCGCTCCCGGTTACCAGCTGTTCCTCGCCGCCAACAACACCGGCGTTCTGAACTCGACCCCCGCCGACCGTCGCGGTGCGGCCTCGGGCCTCCTGGGACTCTCCCGCAATCTCGGTCTCGTCACCGGCGCCTCCGTGCTCGCCGCGCTTTTCGCGGCAGCATCCGGCTCCGGCGAGATCGCAGCCGCCTCCCCGGACGCGTTGACCTCTGCGTTGCGGACGACGTTCCTCGTGACGGCCGCGCTCCTGGCAGCCGGCGCCCTGCTGTCGCTCGCGCCGAACCGCGCACGATCGAGCGATTCCGCGACCGATGCTCCGGCGACGCGCGCTACGACTCGATGATCAGCTGCACGAGACGGCCGAGCTGCTCGCTGCCCGCCTGGCGCAGCTGCGCGTCGTCCTGGCCGGCCATCGCCCCGCGCACGGTCATGCCCTCCCAGAGGATCATGAGCATGCGTGCCGCGGTCTCGGCCGGCAGGCGCAGCTTCAGCGCACTCACCGAGACGATGTCGTCGATGATCTGCGCGATGCTCGCGACCATCTCGCTCTCCTGCGCGAGGTACGCCTCGCCGAACTTCGCGTCGCGCAGAGCCCGGATGCGGATCTCGCTCAGCAGCATCACGCCGAGGCGGTCATCGCCGCCGAGCTCCATGATCTGCTGCACGAGCTCGATCGGATCGCACCCTTCCACCAGGGCACCCTCCGCCGTCAGTTCCTCGACGCGGGTGCGCACTCCCCTCACGCGCACGTCGGAGACGCTCGCGGCGAGCATCAGGAACAGCTCGTCCTTGGATTCGAAGTTGGAGTAGAACGCACCGCGGGTGAATCCGGCTCGCTCGCACACGGCCTCGACAGAGGCGCCGTCGAGACCGACCTCGGCGAAGACCTGCGCGGCGGCCTCGAGCAGACGGGCACGCGTGTTCTCACGGCTGCGGGTTGCGGGTGTCGACATCGAAACCTCCTGACCCTTCACTCTCGCACGATTCACACCCGGCACACAGATTCCGACGTGCCGGTCAATTTACGATACATGTATGTATCGGATACACCTGTGTATCCAATCAGTACCCCTCGGAGGAACGCGTGTCCACACTCCTGTCCTCGCTCGGCCGCTGGTCCTTCCGGCACCCCTGGCGAGTCCTCGTGTCCTGGCTGCTCGCGCTCGGCATCGCCGGAGCCGGAGCACTCGTGCTGGGAGCGGGCACCGACAACACGTTCTCGATCCCCGGCACTGAATCGCAGGCCGGCCTCGAGCAGCTCTCGCGGTCGTTCCCGCAGGTGAGCGGCACGAACGCGCAGTTCATCGTCGTGGCAGCCGACGGCGACGAGATCACCGCCGACGACTACCGCGACCACATCGAGGATGCCGTCGACGAACTCGGCGACCTCGACGGCGTGCTCGCCGCCACCTCGCCCTACGACGAGATGGTCGAGGGCATGATCAACGACGACGACACCGCCGCCATCGTGCGCGTGCAGTTCGACGGCGAATCCACCGATGTCTCGGACGAGACGAAAGACGCGCTGCGCTCCGTCGTGAGCGACCTCGACGCCGAGCTCCCGGACGGCGCAGAGACCTCGCTGGGCGGCGACCTCTTCGCGATCTCGATCCCCGGTGTCACGCTCACTGAGGCGGTCGGCCTCCTGATCGCACTGCTCGTGTTGATCGTCACCTTCCGCTCCTTCGTCGTGGCCGGTCTGCCGCTGCTCACGGCCATCCTCGGTGTCGGCATCTCGATGGCGGGCATCTTCACCGCGACGGCCTTCGCGACCGTGTCGTCCACCACCCCGCTGCTCGCACTCATGCTCGGGCTCGCGGTCGGCATCGACTATGCGCTGTTCATCATGGCGCGACATCAGGATCAGGTCCGCGAGGGCGTCGATCCCGAAGAGTCCGCCTCGCGTGCCGTCGGAACGGCCGGATCCGCGGTCGTGTTCGCCGGCGTCACGGTGCTCATCGCACTGATCGGCCTCGGCTTCGCCGGCATCCCGTTCCTGACGACCATGGGCATCGCGGCCTCCGTCTCGGTCGCCGTCGCGGTCGCGATCGCGGTCACGCTGACCCCGGCATTCCTCGGCTTCATGAAGGGCAAGGTGGTGGGTCGCCCGAGGCGCGCGCCGAAGGCGAAGAAGAACGCAGACAGCGATGATGCGCCCGCCGCTCCGGTGCGCGCGAAGGGCAGCGCGCGGTGGGTGAACGGCGTCACCAAGCGCCCGATCCTCGTCTCGCTCGCCATCGTGATCGGCCTCGGCATCGTGGCCATCCCCGCGCTCAGCCTGAACCTCGCGCTCCCGAACGCCGGCGTGCTGCCGAAGGACTCGGAGGCGCGTCAGACGTACGACCTCGTGGCTGAGGAGTTCGGACCGGGGTTCAACGGACCGATGATCCTCACCGGCACGATCGTCACCTCGACCGACCCGCTCACCCTGATGGAAGACCTCGGGGATGCCGTCGCCGAGGTTCCCGGAGTCAAGGAGGTCGCGCTCGCGACCCCGAACGAGACCGCCGACACCGGGATCGTGCAGATCGTCCCGGAGACCGCCCCGGACGACCCGGCCACGGCAGACCTCGTGCGCGAGCTGCGGAGCCACCACGACGAGTGGCTCGATGAGGTCGGGATCGACCTCAAGGTCACCGGCTTCACCGCCGTCGGCATCGACATCTCCGACCAGCTCGGCAACGCGCTGCTGCCGTTCGGCATCTTCGTGATCGGGCTCTCGCTCATCCTGCTCACCATCGTCTTCCGCTCGCTGTGGGTGCCGATCACCGCAGCCGCCGGCTACCTGCTCTCGATCGTCGCCGCGTTCGGCGTGGTCGGCGCCGTGTTCGAGTGGGGCTGGTTCGCCGATCTGCTGCATGTCGCCAAGGTCGGTCCGATCATCAGCTTCATGCCGATCATCCTGATGGGCGTGCTGTTCGGGCTCGCGATGGACTACCAGGTGTTCCTCGTCTCGCGGATGCGCGAGGACTTCGTGCACGACCCCGACTCGAAGAGCCCTGATCGGGCCACGCGACGCGCTGCCGCGCTGCGCACCGTGCGCAGCGGCTTCACGGGATCGGCCAAGGTCGTCACCGCCGCAGGGCTCATCATGTTCGCGGTCTTCGTGGCGTTCGTCCCCGAGGGCGACTCGTCGCTGAAACCCATCGCCCTGGGCCTCGCGGCCGGCATCGCGATCGACGCCTTCCTGGTGCGGATGACACTGATCCCCGCCCTCATGGCGATCCTCGGCGAGCGCGCCTGGGAGCTGCCCGCGTGGCTGGAGAAGATCCTCCCGCGCGTCGACGTCGAAGGCGAGGCCGTGGAGCGCGAGCGTCACCTGGCCGAGTGGCCGGGAGACGGCTCGATCGTCGCCGCGGATGATCTCGACATCAGCGCCGATGCGCCGATCGTCGAGAACCTGTCGCTGCGCGTCCCCGAAGGCGGAGCGCTCGTCGCGACCGGTGGCGACGTGCGGGCACGACGGGCACTGGCGCTCACGATCGCGGGCCGGGTGACACCTACCGACGGTCGACTCCGCGTCGCAGGCCATCTGCTCGCCGGACGCGGCGCCTGGGTGCGCGCACACGTCGGCTGCGTGCTGGTCGACGACGCCGACGCCGCCCTCGCCGATCTCGCCGAGGCGCTGCGCGGAAAATCGCAGATCGTCGTGATCGACGGGATCGACCGCCTGACCGCCGGCCAGCGCGACCAGGCGGCCGCGATGCTGCGAGATGCCGCAGCTTCCCGCACGCTCGCGGTGTTCGCCACCGCCTCCGATGCCGACGAGGCACAGACCACTCTCGCGGAGGCCGGTTGGCCCGACGCACAGACTCTCGACACGCGCGCTCCTCGCCGGAGCGCCGCAGAATCCACCGAGGTGACCGCATGACCCTCCCCATCGAGCGTGCGCGCTCCCGCAAGCCCATCACGTGGCTGACCATCCTCGGCGTGCTGCTGCTGCCGGCGGCGGTCGGCGGCATCCTGGTCGCGGCCCTGCAGAACCCGACCGAGCGTCTGGATTCGATGACCGCGGCCATCGTGAACCTCGACGAGCCGGTGACCATCGACGACCAGGTCACCCCGCTCGGACGCCAGCTGGCCGCAGGTCTCGTCGAGGGCTCGGACGACCTCGACTCCAACCTCACGTGGGTGATCTCGAACGAGGACGATGCGGCCGACGGTCTCGCCGACGGTTCGTACCAGGCGGTCATCACCATCCCCGAAGAGTTCTCCGCGGCGGCCACCTCGGCCGGTCAGGCGATCTCGGACGGCGGCGGTGAGGCCGAGCAGGCCACCATCACCGTGACCACTCCCGACGACGGCCTCGTCGCCGACGACCTCATCACCGGCCAGATCGCCGATGTCGCGGCCTCGACGATGGGCACCATGCTGTCCGAGGCGACGACCGAGAACATCCTGGTCGGCTTCACCACCATCGGCGACCAGATCGGCGAAGCCGCCGACGGGGCGCTGAAGCTCGCGAACGGTGCGCGGGACGCCGCGACCGGAGCGGCAGCCATCCCCGACGGTGCCACGAAGCTGGCCTCGGGCGCGGGCGAGCTCGGGACGGGTGCGTCGTCGCTCGCCACCGGCCTCGACACGATCGCCGGGAAGACGCGGGAGGCTGCGGCGGGTGCTGCGCAGATCGGTTCGGGGCTGACCGGCGGCGGCAACCAGCTGCAGCAGAGCGTCGGTCAGACCCAGCAGCTCGTCGGAGCGATTCAGGGGGCGTCGACATCGGCGAAGAGTGCAGCGAGCGGATCGGCCGCTCTCGCGCAGAAGCTGGGCGGGCTGGCGCAGACCGCCTGCACGCCGCCGGTCGCCGACCAGGATGAGTGCGACCTCCTGACCTCGCTCGCCACGGATGCGGGCGCGGTCGCGACCTCAGCTGGAACCGCCTCCGGTGTGCTCAACAGCCCGAAGGTCGCCGGCGGAATCGCCGCCCTCCCCGGCTCGCTCAGCACGATCGCCTCGAGCATGACCCAGGCGGGTGCGGGCGCCACCCAGCTCTCCGGCGGACTCACGCAGCTCGCCGACCAGGGCATCGCCGCATCCGCGACCGGAGCCCGCGGCATCGCGACCGGTGCGACCCAGCTGTCCACCGGTGCGACCGCACTGGCCGACGGCACGACCGAGCTGGCGACCGGGATCGACACCCTGGCGACCGGGACCGGCGACCTGGCGGGCGGGCTGCGCACCGCATCCGACTCGCTCCCCTCGTTCAGCGACAGCGACTCGAAGTCGCTCGCCTCGGTGATCGCCGACCCGGTGTCGTCGAACTCCTCGATGGACACGATCTTCGGTCCGACCGCCATCCCGCTGCTCGCCGCCGTCGTGCTGTGGTTCGGCGGACTCGCCACCTTCATCGTGATGCGCGCCCACACCGCCCGCACTCTCACGTCCCGGCGCTCATCCGCCGCGCTGACGCTGCGTGCGTTCGCACCCGCCGCCCTGATAGGCGCGGGACAGGGGCTGCTCGTGTCACTGATCGTGCAGATCGTGGCGAGTTACGACGCCGCCACCTGGTGGGCGTTCGCCGGAACAGCGGTGCTTGCCGGCGTGGCGTTCGCAGCCGTGAACCAGGCCCTCGTGGCCCTGTTCGGTGGCGTCGGGCGCTGGATCTCCGCCCTCGTCGGTGTGCTCGCCGTCGCGACAGGTCTCATCTCGACCGTGCCAGGGTGGCTCTCCAGCATCGGCGCAGCGCTCCCCACCGCTCCGGCGTTCGCCGGCTTGATCGCGGGAAGCGGCTCGGCCGTCGCTGCCCTGGTGGTGTGGGGCGTGCTGTCTCTGGTCGCGACCACGCTCGCGGTCACCCTCCGTCGGACGACCTCGGCCAAGGCGGTCCTCGCCACCGCCTGACCCGCCCCCTCCCCCTGGACCCCTGCCAAAACGGAGACCATCCGCTCCCGGCCCGGCGCGTCGAAGTATGACGCGGCGCGCCGTGCGTGTTTCGGTCTCCGTTTCCGCACAGGAGACGCGCGACCCTAGGCTCTCGGCATGCGCCGACCGTTCATGGACACCACCGAGCAACTCACGAGCCTGGAGGGCCAGCAGTACCTCGTGCTCCGGCCCACCGCGGGCGTCGACGAGGTCTACCGCGAAGTCCAGGATGCTGCGCTCGCGCGCCTCGGCATCCCGACACGGCATCCGCACACCGGGCACGTCACGCTCCGAGGGTTCTACGAACCTGAGCGGCGCGCGGAGCTGGCCGAGCTGATCCGCTCATGGGCAGCACGGCAGTCTCCGATCGAGGTCATCGCCGAGGCCGTCGACGAGTTCCCCGTGCCCTGGCAGATCCTGATCGTCCGCCTGGAACGCACCGACTCCCTCGTCTCGGCCTACTCGACCCTCACCACCGCCCTGGATGCCACGGACTTCCGCCGTCTCGGCGAGCTCCCGCTCGAGGACTGGACGTTCCACCTGTCCGTGCTCTACGGCAAGACCCTCGATGCCGCCGAGTGGGGCGCTCTCGCGCAGGCCGAGTCCCGCGTGCTCCGGCCCGCACCGGCCGAGGTCATCACCGAGGCCGAACTGGTCTGGTACCAGGACGGCATCGAGCACGCCGAGGTCCTGCCACTCGGCGGCTGACCGGCCGCCGGACCGGCGAACCCCTCGGCGACCCCGTCCCCGGCCGTGCAGTCAGGCCTCAGGATGCCGGCGCGAAGGTGCGCGCCGTCTCCAGCAGCAGCCGCGCCCCGAACCCGGTGGCTCCGGCGGTGCGCCAAGAGTCGTCCTTCTCGGTCTGCATCGTGCCGGCGATGTCGAGGTGCGCCCAGGGAGTGCCGCCGACGAAGTGCTCCAGGAACAGCGCCGCCGTCGTCGCCCCCGCGAACGGACCGCCGAGGTTCGCGATGTCGGCAATCTCGGAGTCGAGCTGTTTGCGGTACTTCTGCTCCAGCGGCAGCTGCCACACCGACTCGTCGACGGCCTCGGAGGCCGCGCGCACCAGGTCGACCGTCGCCTGGTCATTGCCGAAGACCGGCGCGGTCGCGGCGCCGAGCGACACCAGCGCGGCTCCGGTGAGCGTCGCGATGTCGACGATGGCATCCACCTCGTCTTCGTTCGCGAGCACGAGCGCATCGCTCATCACGAGGCGCCCCTCGGCGTCGGTGTTCTTCACCTCGATCGTGGTGCCGCCGCGCGCAGTCAGCACATCGCCGAGCTTGTACGCGGTGCCCGAGGGCATGTTGTCGGTGCACATCAGCCAGCCCGAGACCTTGGCCGTGACCCCGGCGTCGCGCAGTCCGACGAAGGCACCGAGCACGGCGGCTGCGCCGCCCATGTCCATCTTCATGAGCAGGTGCATCGGGTCGCTGGGCTTGAGGCTGATGCCGCCCGAGTCGTACATGATGCCTTTGCCGACGAGGCCGAGATGTCCCGTGCCGCCGCCGCCGGGGGTGTAGACCAGCTTGATCATGCGCGGCTCCTCCACCGAGCCCTGGTTCACGCCGAGCAGCCCGCCGCAGCCGAGATCGATGAGCGCCTGCTTGTCGAAGAGCTCGACCTCGAACCCGAAGCGCGCGCCGAGCTCGACGGCGATCTCGCCCATGTTGACCGCCGTCAGATGTCCGGGAGGGGTGTTCGCCAGGTCGCGGGCGACGACAGCGGCACGCACGGCGGTGAGGGCAGCGGCGACGGGCTCGGTCGTCCCTCCGGGGACGTCGATCGTGAACGCCGCGAGCGGGACGTGCTTCGACGACCCGTTCAGCACCGTGTAGCGGTAGCGGGCGAGCAGCGCCCCTTCGGCGAGCGCGCGCACGGCAGCTGCGGCATCCACTCCCGCGAGGTCGTCGATCCGCAGGCCCAGCGTCTCCCGCCGCGAGGCGGCCCTGGCGAGAGTCGCGGCGGCGTCGCGCAGGCCGCCCGCCCCGGCATCGGCCTTCGCCCCGAGACCGACGGCGACGAGGTCGGGTTCTCCCGCGCGCGGAAGCACCATCGTGGTACCCGGCTTCGCCGTGAAGCCGGCGTTCTCGAGTGCGTCGCGATCGAACCCGAGGTCTGCGGGCACCTCACCGTCGGAGTACACCCCGATCCCGATCGCCCCGACATCGGCGGCGACCTCACCCACCCGGATCCGGACCGCATCGACGGCGTCCAGTCCCGGTGTGGTCTTCAGATCGGCGGGGATCAGCTTGTTCGGCCTGCGGTCCATGAGTCTGCTCCTTGTTCTGCGATGCGGCGTCGAGATCCGTCCCTGCACCCTGCGGGACGGGAGACGGGTCAGCCGACCATGTCGACCGGTGAGCCCGGGCCCCAGGGGATGCCGAGGAGGAACCAGACCACGTACAGGGCGGTCCAGGACAGCAGCATCCACACCGCGTACGGGATCATCAGCGCGATGATCGTGCCGATGCCGGCCTCCTTCTTGTAGCGCTGTGCGACCGTGACCATGAACGGCAGGTAGACCATGAGCGGGGTCAGCACGTTCACCGGCGAGTCACCGACGCGGTAGGCGGCGAGCAGCGTCTGCGGTGCCACATCGAGCGACGCGAAGATCGGGATGAAGACCGGGGCGAAGATCACCCACTTCGGCACCAGGCCGGGAAGGATGAAGTCGAGGATCACGATCACGACGATGAACGCGAGCAGCAGCACGATCGCAGGCACGTTCGCCTGCTCCAGCAGTTCGGCGGCCGAGATGGCGGCGACGGTGGGGAGGTTGCTCCAGTTGAACAGCGCGATGAACTGGGCGATCATCAGGAACATCACGAGCAGGCCGCCCAGGCTCCCGAACGTCTTCGCGATCGCACCGACCGCGGCCGAGCCACCGCGCAGCGTCTTCGCCCCCGCCCCGTACGCGAGGCCGCACACGAGGAACGCGAGCGAGATGATGAAGACCAGGCTGGCCATGAACGGCGTGGTGCCGATGATGTCGCCCGTCTCCGGGTCGCGCAGCGGTGCGCCCGGCGGCAGGGTGAGCACGAGGATCACGGCGACGAAGCCCAGCAGCGCCCAGAACGAGAACTTCAGCCCACGGGCCTCGGCGTCGTGGTCGACGTTCTCGGCCTCGTCCGCGATCGTCATCTCTTTGCGATCGTATTTTCCGAGCCGTTTCTCGGTGACGAGGACGGTCACGAGCAGCGCCACCGTCGTGAGCAGGAACGTCGACACGATCCCGAAGTAGAAGTTCTGCGTCACCTCGATCGGCTGCATCCCGGCACTGGTGAGCACCTCGTTCGTGATCTCGGTGAGCATGCTGTCGCTCGGTGTGATGAGGAGGTTCGCGCCGAACGCCGCCCCGACGCCGGCGAACGCACCGGCGAGACCCGCGAGCGGATGCCGCCCCACGGTGAAGAACGCGGCGGCAGCCAAGGGAACCAGGATCAGGTAGCCGGCATCCGTCGCCACCGAGGAGAGCACACCGACGAAGATCAGGATGAACGCGAGCCAGCGACGCGGCGCGACCTTGACCACGCGGCGGATCATCGCCCCCATGAGTCCGGCGTGCTCGGCCACGCCGACACCGGCCATCGCGATGAGCACCACCGCGACGACGCCGAAGCCGGCGAAGTTGTCGACGAAGGACGAGAAGAAGAAGCGGATGCCGTCGATGGACAGCAGGTTGCGCACCTCGAAGGTCTGCTCCTCGATCGTGTAGTCGGGAACTTCCGCGGGCATGCCGGTCGTGGTGTCGTAGATCTCCCAGTTGCCACCGAACTGCTCGTTGACCTGGGAGAACTCGTCCTTCGGGACCGGGATCACGACGTCGTCCGTGACCGACACCCCCACCCAGGACAGGATGGCGGAGAGCACCGCGATCAGACCGATCAGGTAGACGAACATGATCGTCGGATCCGGCACCTTGTTGCCGACCTTCTCGATCCAGTTCAGGAACCCCTTGCTCTCGGCATCCGAGGCACTCACCGACTTCTCCGCAGCCATAGCCCCCATGATCGTGTCGAGCGAGAAGCTCCTGCAAGCACACCCCCTAGAACTAGGGGGGTCGCCGTGATCCGGGGCGCGCCCTATCGTGGGGCCGTGGACCCGATCGTCGCGACCCTCGTCATCCTGCTGTGCGCGGTGATCGCCTTCGTCTCCAACCGCATCCCCCTCGGTGTCGTGGCCGTCGGTGTCTCGGTCGCTCTCTATCTGACCGGCGTGCTCGACCTGGGTTCGGCTCTCGCCGGATTCGGCGACCCGACGGTGCTCTTCATCGCCTCCCTGTTCGTCGTCAGCGAGGCGCTGGAATCGACCGGCATCATCGCGTGGGCCGGGCAGGAGGTGGTCGCCCACTCCGGCACCGGCCGTCGGCGGCTGCTGCTCACGATCGGGCTGCTGACCGCCGCGATGACGGCGGTGATCAGCGTGAACGGCTCGGTCGCGTCGCTCCTGCCGCTCGTCGTCGTGGTCGCCGCCCGCGCGGGGATCCGCCCCTCGCAGATGCTGATGCCGCTCGCCTTCTCAGCCCACGCGGGGTCGATGCTGACCCTCACCGGCACGCCGGTGAACATCATCGTGTCCGAGGTCGCCACCGACAACGGCGCCCGACCGTTCGGCTTCTTCGAGTTCGCGCTCGCAGGGCTCCCGTTGCTCGTCGGCACGCTCGCGATCATCCTGCTCCTGGGCAACCGGCTGCTGCCGGAGCGCACTCCGGCATCCGCACCGATAGACCTCGAGCGCCTCGCGTCCCTGCTGCGCACCGACTATGCGCTCTCCCCGGACCGGGCGCTGGTGTCGGCCTCGCGCGGAGTCGCCGAGGTCGTCGTGCCGCCGCGCTCCAGCCTGATCGGCCTGCACGTGTTCCCCGGCATGTGCACACCGTCGGGCGACCTCGTCGTGCTCGGTGTGCGGCGCGGGCAGGAGGCGCTGGACGAGTCCGGCACCGACCTGCAGGCCGGCGATGCCCTGCTCCTCGACGGCTCCTGGGACGACCTCCAACGGCACACGTCCCAGCGCGACGAGGTCCTGGTGGTCGACGCGCCACTCACCCTCCGCCGCTCCGTGCCGCTCGGTGCGGGGGCCAAGCGGACGGCGGTGATCCTGCTCGCGATGATCGTGCTCCTCGCGACAGGGATCGTGCCGGCCGCGATCGCGGGGCTGCTCGCCGCGGGAGCGCTGATCCTCACCCGTGTCGTCTCGATGACCCAGGCCTACCGCGCGATCTCCTGGACGACGGTCATCCTCGTGGCGGGAATGATCCCGCTCTCCACGGCATTCCAGGAGACCGGTGCCGCGCAGCTCATCGCCGACGGGCTGCGCTCGTTCCTCGGTGACGCGGGTCCGCACGCGGCCGTGGCGGTGATCGTGCTGATCACGCTGGTGCTCGGGCAGCTCATCAGCAACACCGCGACCGTGCTCATCGTGGCTCCGGTGGCCGTCGCTCTGGCGGCCGCGATGGATGCGTCGGTGCTGCCGTTCCTGATGGCTCTCACGATCGCCGGGGCGGCGTCGTTCCTCACCCCCGTCGCGACGCCGGCGAACCTCATGGTGATGGAGCCTGGCGGCTACCGCTTCGGCGACTATGCGCGCTTCGGCTGGCCACTGACGGTCCTGTTCTTCGTCGTCGCGGTGTTCTACGTGCCGCTGATCTGGCCGTTCGCGGGCTGAGCGAGTCCGGCCTCCCTCACCGGTTCTGCAGGACCAGCCCGTCTTCCACGGCCCGCCGGAACAGGTCGACCTTGGTCGGTGCGGCGCGATCGACCGCCGCGTACTTCGCTCGGATGCGACGGATGTGATCGAGCACGGTCTCACGGGACAGGAACAGTGCCTGCGCCACCCTCTCGGCCGTCTCTCCCGAAGCGTAGAGCGACAGCACCTCGGATTCCCGGCGGCTGAGATGCGCAGCGACGAACTGGTGATCCGCGTCGAGGGCGGCCGCCCACTCGGTCGTGGCGAGGATGTGGCCCTGCGCCGCCCGTCGCACCGAGGAGGTGATCACCTCGAGGGAGTCGGACTTGTTGATCATGCCCACGGCACCCGCTCGCGCCGCTTCGCGGAGATGATGCGGCTGATCGCCTGCGGTGTAGGCGACGACGCTCGCGCCGAGGGGTTCGAGGGTGCGCAGATTCTCAGCCGGAGTGGAACCGTCGGACAGCGAGAGATCGAGCAGGATCACGTCGAGCCGCCGAGCGCGGCTCGCGACCTCGGCAGCCGTCGCACCGCTGGCCGCGACCCGGATGCCCCCGCTGCGATTGAGGATCGTGGCGATGCCGAACAGCATCGCAGGGTGATCTTCGACGATTCCGACGAGTACGGGCATGTGGGCTCCTGCCTCCGGCGCGCTCCCCTGCGATGAGCATACAACCGCGTATCCGCGGTTTCGGCGGCATGTTTGCGCACGTGTCGGACGCACGAGACCCGTCCGCGCGGATCGTGCCGCGGACGGGTCTCGGGTGTGCGAGCGGTCGGGACTCAGCTCAGGCCGGAGTAGGCGTGCAGACCCTTGAAGAACACGTTCACGATGGTGAAGTTGAAGATCACGGCCGAGAAGCCGACGATCGCGAGCCACGCCGAGGGGTTGCCGCGCCAGCCGCGGGTCGCGCGCGCGTGGATGTACCCCGCGTAGATGACCCAGATCACGAAGGTCCAGGTCTCCTTGACGTCGAAGCCCCAGAAGCGGCTCCAGGCGTAGTAGGCCCAGATGGATCCCGCGATCAGCGTGAACGTCCAGAGGATGAACCCGATGATCGTGAACATGTACGCCAGGCTCTCCAGGCGCACCGCATTCGGGAAGGTGCGGAGGAAGCCCGGGCCGGTCTTCGCCGCTCCTTCTGCGACGAGACGCTCCCGACGCGATTGCATGAGCTGGATCACCGAGAGCGCGAAAGCGAGGGCGAAGAACGCCGTGGCGAGCGAGGCGACGAACACGTGGATGACGAGCCACACGCTCTTGAGCGGGTCCATGAGCGGCGAGACGTCGACATAGAAGTTCGTCGCTCCGAGGCCGAGCAGCACCACGACGAGCCCGGTGATGAAAGTGCCGAGGAAGCGCAGGTCGAGGCGCGTGAGGACTACGAGGAAGACCGCCACGATGAGCAGCGTGCCCATCATCGCGAACTCGTAGAGGTTCGCCCAGGGCACGCGACCGGCGGCGATGCCACGGGTGACCGCCGCCGCGAGGTGGAAGACGAATCCGAGCACCGTCAGCGAGGTGCCGATCCGCGCCATCACGAAGCGCTGCGGCGGTGCCTCCGCGCCGGCAGCGCCCGAAGCCATGATGGTGGCTCCCCCGCCGGCTCCGACGAGCACCGACTCGCGGACGGTCTGTGCGTCGGCCGTCGCCTGCGAGCGCCGTGCGAGATCGAAGGCGTAGGCCACGAAGGCCGCCGCGTAGATCGCGATCGCCGTCCACAGCAGGACCGGCGAGATCACGTTGAGCTCGAGCATGGTGTCAGTCTACTTTCCGGGTGTCGGGAGCCGGGGCGTCCGGCGCTGCGGGATCCTCCGCGATGTCGTCGTCGGCGGCATCCGTCTCGGCGCGCACGACGGTGCCGCCCGCCGCGTCGAGGAGTCGGGCGTGACCGGCGACGAGATCGTCTACGGCGGCCGCGAGGGTCGGGTCCTCACCGCGAGCGAGCGCGGCGTATTCCAGCGCGATCTCCCCGTCGTGCGCGGTGGCCTTGACCCACACGCGCCGACGCGGCACGAACAGGGCGATCATGAGCCCGCCGAGCGCCAGCAGCGCGAAGCCGAGCACCCACACACCCGACTCGTCACGGTGGATCTGCAGCGACGCGAATCTCTTCACCGATTCGGAGGAATCCGTCGCCCCGGCCGGAGACTCGTCCTCGAAGGTGACCGAGCCGAGGCCGTTCGGCAGCTGGGCCGTCTGTCCGGGGACGAGCTCGATCGATTCGACGTCGGTGCTGCGACCGGTGAGCTTGGTCATGCCGGTGGTGTCGAGCACGTACACAGAGCGCGGCACGCCCTCGTTGATGCCGAGGTCGCCGGTGTACACATCGAGCGTGAGAGTCGGGTTGGTGAGGTCGCCGTAGGCGGAGAAGAAGGCCCCGCTCTCGAGCACACCCGTCGTCGGGTAGAAGAACCCGACCAGGCCGACCTGTTCGGCGAGGCCGTCCGGAATCTTCAGCACACCGAGCGAGGTCATGTTCGTGTCCTGCGGGAGGAACGGCGTGCTGTTGGTGAAGACCACATTGCCGTCCGGGTCGCGCACGGTCACGGTCGGCGCGTAGCCGTTGCCCAGCAGGAACACGTCGTCGTCGGCCACCCCGAGCGGCTCGTTGACCTTGACGGCCCCCGTACGCTCCTCGCCGTTCTCCTGCACCGTGACATTTGCCGAGAAGTCGCCCGCCTGGCCGGAGCCCGGTTCCCCGAAGGGCTGGTAGGTCACGTCGAACGAGTCGAGGCGCATGGAGTAGGGCGAGAAGGCGTCGTCGGCGACGAAGCGGCCGCGGTTCATCGAGTCGTAGTCGAGCAGGGTGTTCGCGAAGGTCTCGCCTTCGACCAGCACGCGCTGGCCCGTGTAGGAGAAGCCGCCGCCGACACCGACAGTGACCAGCACCCCGACGAGCGCGAGGTGGAAGAGCAGGTTGCCGGTCTCGCGCCAGTATCCGCGCTCGGCGGAGACCGAGAACGTGCGGCCGCGGTCGTAGCGCTCCACGCGGTAGCCGAGAGCCTTGAGCTGCTGGGTGGCGACGTCGATCGACGCGGCGGCTTCTGCCTCGGCGTCGCCCGTCTTCGTTCCCGAGTCGGCAGCGGGATCGCGCGTGACGGCACGGTAGTCCTCGAGCCGCTGCAATCGCGCGGGAGTGCGCGGGGGACGGGCGCGCAGCGCCTTGGCGTGGTGCTTGATGCGCGGGATCACGCAGCCGACGAGCGAGGCGAACAGCAGCAGGTAGATCGCCGAGAACCACGGCGACAGGTACACGTCGAACATCTTGAGTCCGTCGAGCACCGGGAAGAGATCCGGGTTGTCGCGTTCCCACTGCGTGACGCCGTTCGGGTCGGCCATGCGCTGCGGGAAGATCGAGCCGGGGATCGCCGCGATCGCGAGCACGAGCAGCAGCACCAGCGCCGTGCGCATCGACGTCAGCTGCCGCCAGCCCCAGCGCAGCCAGCCGACGAAGCCGAGACGCGGCTGGGTGATCGAGTCGTCGCCGTCGACGTGGTCGGACGGGCGGAGCGGATCGCTGGAGTCGCTGTTCACGGCACCCTTGTTCTTCGTGGTGGTCTTCTCGGGGCGGGTCTTCTCGGAGTGGTCAGAGCGGGAGGATGACACTGCCCATCACCGCCGTCAGTCGAGACATGATGTCGGTCCACAGGCCGGTGACCATCAGGATGCCGAGCAGGATCAGCAGCACCCCTCCGATGACGTTGACCACGCGGATGTGGCGGCGGAGGAAGCCGATCGCCTTCGTCGCCCAGCCGAAACCGAGTGCGACGAGCAGGAACGGGATGCCGAGCCCGAGCGAGTAGGCGAGCCCGAGGAACCCCGCGCGCACCGGGTCGCCGGCGTTGAACGACAGCGCGAAGATCGCCGTGAGCGTCGGGCCCAGGCACGGCGCCCAGCCGATGCCGAGCGCGATGCCCAGCAGCGGAGCGCCGATGATGCCGGCCTTCGAGTCCACGTGGAAGCGCAGCTCGCGCTGCGCGAAGCCGAACAGGCCGAGGAAGACCAGGCCCATGGCGATGATCACGACACCGAGGATGCGCGTGATGATCTCGCCCCACTGCAGCAGGAAGACGCTCGCCACGCCCCCGAGAGCGGTGATGGAGACGAAGACCAGGCTGAAGCCGAAGATGAAGAGCAGCACGCCGAGGACGAGCCGGCCGCGAGTCGCGGTCTCGGCCGTCTGCGTCGTGGCGCGCCCTTCGCCGTCGGCGGCGACGGCCGGACGGGGGGCCACGGCCCCCCCGAGGAAGCCGAGGTAGCCGGGCACGAGCGGCAGCACGCACGGAGACAGGAACGAGACGAGTCCCGCCAGCATCGCGACCGGGATCGCGATCCACAGGGCCCCGGAGCCGATGATCGCTTCGGGGTTCACAACGCTACCGGGGTGTTCACGAGTCCTCCGCGAGCGCGTCCTTGACGAGCGTCGAGAGGATCGAGGGGCCGTCGATCGGGCCGATGATGCGCGCGGCGACACGGCCCTGCTTGTCGAGCACGAGCGTGGTCGGGGTGGCAGCGATCGGCGTGACCTTCGCGAACGCGAGCTTGGCCTCGGCCGTGTCGACGTCGATCAGGCTCGGGTACGTGATGTCGTACTCGTCGGCGAACGCGACGGCGGTGTCGGCCTGGTCGCGGGTGTTGATGCCGACGAACGAGACGTCTTCGTCGGAGAAGTCCTGCCACACGGCCTCCAGATCGGCGGCTTCGAGGCGACACGGCGCGCACCCGGCGTACCAGAAGTTGACGACCGTGACGTTGCCGGCGATGTCGGCACTGTCGAACTTCTCGCCGGTCTCGGTGACGCCACCGAACTCCACGGGTTCGTCGCGCTCGGCGACGGGGATCTCGACGATCGCGCCGTCGGCCGCGACGTAGCCGGTGTTCTCGCCACTCAGGAAGGATTGGCTGACCGGATCAGGAGCGCAGGCGCTCAGACCGATGGCGAGCACCGCAGCGAGCGCGGCACCGACCGCACGGCGTGAACGCCGGGTGCGGGAGGAGCGGCCGCTGCGGATCTGACGGACCGTCGAATCGCGTGGCACGACTCCGAGTTTACGCAGAGGATCCTATGCACGAGGTGGATGCGGAAGGGCCTGAGACCCCGGTCAGAACCGCGCCAGGACGTCGTCGACGCCGGCCCGGAACCGCGGACAGGTCGCGATGTCATGAGCCCGGCAGCCCATCGCATGCTCGGTCATCTCGCGTGACCGGCGCATCTCCTCCATGCGCCGATCGAGGTCGTCCAGATGCTGTTGCAGCACCTGATGCCGCCCCGCACTTCCGTCGTCGAGCAGCACGGCGATCTGGTCGAGCGTCATCCCGGCGGCCTTGCTGCGCTGGATCACGGCGATGCGGACGACCTCGTCCTCGCCGTAGCGGCGGCGACCGGCAGAGTCACGCGGCGGCCGCAGCAGACCCACCGACTCCCAGTGCCGCAGCACGTTCGTGGGTAGCTCGAAACGGGCAGCGACATCGCCGACGGACCACGGATGCTCAGCGCTTGACTTCATGGTGACATGAAGTCACAGACTGGCGGAGAACGCAACATCCATCGGGAAGGACCACCATGTACGACGCCATCGTGATCGGCGCAGGACCGGCAGGACTGCAGGCTGCTCTGACCCTCGGACGCATGCACCGCTCGACGCTGCTCCTCGATTCGGGCGAGTACCGCAACGGCACCGTCCTGCACATGCACAACATGGTCGGCGAAGACGGTGCCCCGCCGGTGGAGTTCCGCGCCACCGCCCGCGCCGAGCTCGCCGCCTACGCCGACGTGGAGGTCCGCGACACCGGTGCGACCGGCATCTCCGGAAGCACGGAGGCGTTCCAGGTCGCCCTCGCCGACGGCTCGACCGTCGACGGGCGTCGGGTGATCCTCGCCACGGGCGTCGCGGACGATCTGCCCGCCGTCCCCGGATTGCACGATCTGTGGGGCACGCTCGCGTTCAGCTGCCCGTTCTGCGACGGGCACGAGCACGCGGGCAAGGCCATCGGCATCCTCGGCGCCGCTCCTCGAGCCGAGCACCTCATCGGGCTACTCGGTCGCTTCGTCGGCGACATCACCGTCTTCCCCGTCGACGAGGCGTTCGCCGACGAAGACGTGAGGGGGCTGGAGTCGAAGGGCGCACGGGTGAGCAGCACCCCGGTCGTCTCGGTAGAGAAGGACACCGAGGGCGTGCGGATCCGCACGGACGACGGCGAGCGCGTGGTGGCCGGCATCTTCGTGGCCGCGGGATCGATGCGTCAGCGGGCGCCGTTCGCCGCGGACCTCGGGCTGGCGATGCTCGAGTCCGGCTCGATCGAGATCGACGAGTTCGGCCGCACCTCGATCCCGGGCGTCTTCGCCGCCGGTGACCTCGCCCACCGCGCCAGCCTCCCCGGCCCGATGGCGTCGGTGCTGCTCGCGGCCGCCGCCGGTCAGCTCGCGGCGGTCGGCATCATCCAGTCACTCGCCTGAGCGGGACGTTTCGTCTCGTCGCTGCGCTCCTCGCTCAACGACCGATTCGGTCGTTGAGCGAGCGCAGCGAGACGAAATGCCCACGCGAACGAAAGTCAGACCGCGCCGACGTCGACGGCGGAGCCCGTCGCGGCGGGCTCCGCGTAGGCCACCTCGCGCCACACATCACCGACCCGCTCGAACGAGGTGACGCTCGACAGCGCGCAGCGACGGGTGCGCGGGTCGTGCCGCAACGGCAGACCCGCGACCCGGAGGTGCGTGATCCAGATCGGCGCCTGGTGCGAGACCATCACGAGGTCCCCCTCCGGCGCCGCATCCCAGGCCTCGTTCATCACGCTGAGCATCCGCTCCGCGATCGAGGTGTACGGCTCGCCCCAGCTCGGCACCGAAGGCTGGCGCAGATGCCACCAGTTCATCGGGTTCATCAGGGAGCGACGCATCTGCGTGCCCTCGAACACGTTGGCCGGCTCGATCAGGCGGATGTCCGTCTCGGGCACGAGGCCGAACCGCTCGGCGAACGGCTCCGCCGACTCCTGCGCCCGCTCGAGAGGCGAGGCGTACAGCGCGACGACGGGACGATCGAGCGATCCCACGTGATCGGCCGCAGCCGCCGCCATCCCCCGGCCGGCCTTGCTCAGGTGATAGTCGGGAAGCCGCCCGTAGAGCACGCGAGCAGGGTTGTGCACCTCACCGTGTCGGACGAGGTGCAGACGAGACGCCGTCATGTCACGCCTTGCGGTAGCGGGAGTCGCCGAAACCGAGGATGAAGTATCCGATGAACGAGAACACGAAGAGCAGGAAGAACGAGAAGACCCCGCCCTTGCCGAAGCGCGCGCCGACCTTGACGGCGACGACGATCGCGAGCACCACGTTGGCGATCGGCACCAGATAGAGCAGCACCCACCAGCCCGACATCCCGGCGATCCGCAGCAGGAAGATCGCGTTGACGATCGGGATGAGGGCGAGGATGCCGGGGTATCCGGCCTTGGTGAACACCTTCCACCACGCGACGGCCAGGAGGATGTAGAAGATCAGCGCCACCACGCCGGAGGTTCCGGAGAAGATCTGGCTGACGAAGTCGGGGACGACCGGGACGTCGGCCGCGGGGACGAGGGCGAGATTCATGGGGCACCTTCCGTTCACAGCCACCCTACTGATCGATCGCCCACCCCGCCGGGAGGAGCCGCGCACCCCCGTAGAATGGCCGGGTTCCCCATTTCCCAGATCAGAAGGAATACTCCGTGCTTCGCACCCACTCGGCAGGCTCTCTGCGAGCCGAGCACATCGGTCAGACCGTCACCCTCTCGGGTTGGGTCGACCGCCGTCGTGACCACGGAGGAGTCGCTTTCATCGATCTGCGGGATGCCTCGGGCATCGCCCAGGTCGTCATCCGCGACGAGGAGATCGCCCACCCGCTGCGCAACGAGTTCGTCCTGAAGGTGACCGGCGAGGTGTCGCGACGCCCCGAGGGCAACGCGAACCCGAACCTGCCGACCGGCGAGATCGAGCTCATCGCGACCGACGTCGAGGTGCTCAACGAGTCCGCGCCGCTCCCCTTCCAGGTCTCCACGGCTGTCGCCGACACCGAGACCGTCGGCGAGGAAGCCCGCCTCAAGTACCGCTACCTCGACCTGCGTCGTCCTGCCCAGGCAGCGAACCTGCGCCTGCGCTCGAACGTCTACAAGGCGATCCGCGACGTGCTGCACGCCGAGGACTTCACCGAGGTCGAGACGCCGACGCTCACGCGCTCGACCCCGGAGGGCGCCCGCGACTTCCTGGTGCCGGCACGTCTGAGCCCGGGCAGCTGGTACGCCCTGCCGCAGTCGCCGCAGCTGTTCAAGCAGCTGCTGATGGTCGGCGGCGTGGAGAAGTACTTCCAGATCGCGCGCTGCTACCGCGACGAGGACTTCCGCGCCGACCGCCAGCCCGAGTTCACGCAGCTCGACATCGAGATGAGCTTCGTCGACCAGGAAGACGTCATCACGCTGATGGAGTCGCTCATCGTCGCGATGTGGAAGACGATCGGCGTCGAGGTCGCGACCCCGCTCCCGCGCATCACGTACGCCGACGCCATGGCCAAGTACGGCTCCGACAAGCCCGACCTGCGCTTCGGCCTCGAGCTCGTCGAGGCGACCGAGTACTTCCAGGACACCCCGTTCCGCGTGTTCCAGGCGGAGTACGTCGGTGCGGTCCGCATGCCCGGTGGTGCGAGCCAGCCGCGCAAGCAGCTCGACGCCTGGCAGGACTGGGCGAAGCAGCGCGGTGCGCGTGGCCTCGCCTACGTGCTGTTCAACGAGGACGGTTCGCTCGGCGGCCCGGCCGCGAAGAACCTGTCCGAGGCGGAGCAGGCCGGACTCGCCGCCTTCGTGGGCGCTGAGCCGGGCGACTGCGTGTTCTTCGCCGCCGGTTCCACCAAGGAGAGCCGCGCGCTGCTCGGCGCCGCCCGCGTCGAGATCGGTCGCCGCCTCGGCTACCTGAACCCGGACGAGTTCGCGTTCACCTGGGTCGTCGACGCTCCGATGTTCGAGCCGGCCGCCGACGCCGTCGCCTCGGGCGACGTGGCCGTGGGCGCGGGCGCCTGGACTGCCGTGCACCACGCGTTCACCGGTCCGAAGCCCGAGTTCCAGGACACGTTCGACACCGACCCCGGATCGGCCCTCGCCTACGCGTACGACATCGTGTGCAACGGCTCCGAGCTCGGCGGCGGCTCGATCCGCATCCACCGCGAAGACGTGCAGAAGCGCGTGTTCGAGGTCATGGGCATCAGCGATGAGCAGGCCGACGAGCAGTTCGGCTTCCTGCTCGACGCGTTCAAGTTCGGCGCTCCGCCGCACGGCGGGATCGCGCTCGGCATGGACCGCGTGCTGCAGCACCTGTCCAAGACCGAGTCGATCCGCGAGGTCATCGCGTTCCCGAAGTCCGGCAACGGCTTCGACCCGCTGACGTCCGCTCCCGCGCCCATCACCGACGCGCAGCGCGCCGAGGCCGGCGTCGACTTCGAGCCGGAGGACGACGAGGCCTGACGACCGTTTCGTCTCGCTCCGCTCGCTCAACGACCGGGTTCCTCCCAGGGGCCTCGGTCGTTGATCGAGGAGCGCAACGCCCAGCCAACGCCAACCTCGGTCGTTGAGCGAGGAGCGCAGCGACGAGACGAAACGCCGTTCAGCCGAGGAGCGCGAGCACGGGGACGATGTTCTCGTTCCACACGTCGACCCCGAGCTTGGCGATCAGGCCGACCACGACCACCAGGAAGACGACGCGGATGAAGGTCGTCCCCCGCGAGATCGCCATCCGCGACCCCAGGTAACTGCCCGCGACGTTCGCCACCGCGAGGATGCCGCCCAGCAGCCACAGCACCGCCCCGTGCGGGATGAACAGCATCAGCGCGCCCGCGTTCGTCGCGAGGTTCACGATCTTCGCCTTCGCGCTCGCCTGCAGGAAGTCGTAGCCGAGCAGGGCGACGAGCGTGATGACGAGGAAGGTGCCGGTGCCGGGGCCGATCATCCCGTCGTAGAACCCGATGCCGAGCCCGGCGGCACCCGCCATGATGTGGTGTTTGTGCCCGTGGTACCGCAGCTTCGTCGCCGCGCCCATCTGCGGCCGGAACGCGGTGAACAGAGCGACGACCAGCAGGGCGATCACGATGATGGGCTTGAACGCGGCGGGCGGCAGTACGGTCGCGACGGCCGCGCCCCCGAACGAGCCGAGGAACGCGATCGCCGCCATCGGCAAGGCCGTGCGGATGTCGGGTTTGGCGCGGCGGTAGTAGGTGACGCTGCTGGTCGCGGTGCCGAAGACGGAGGCGAGCTTGTTGGTCGCCAGCGCCTGCACGGGCGAGATGCCGGGGATCAGCAGCAGCGCCGGCAGCTGCAGCAGACCTCCCCCGCCGACGACCGCATCGATCCAGCCGGCGCAGAACGCGGCGATGACGACGAGGAGGAGCATCCCCCAGGTGAGCTGCTCCAGTCCGAGCACGGCGCCGATATCCACTCGGCCATGATTCCAGAGAGTCGGCCGCACGCCGGCATCCGCTCCGCCCGCTGGCAGACTGGTCGCATGCTCGACGCCCTCCCACTGCCCCACTCGTTCGACTCGCGCATCGGGACGGCCGTGCTCCGCCGTGCGGTGGTCGATGACGCGGATGCCGTGATCGCGTTGCTCGCGGACGACCCGATCAGCGCGGCGCGGGGCGATGTGGCATCCGACGAGGATCGCCCCGTGTACGCTCAGGCCCTCACCGAGATCCTGGCCGAGCCCTCGAACGATCTGCTCGTCGTCGAGCTCGACGGCGCGGTCGTCGGCACGCTGCAGCTCACCTCGATCCCCGGGATGTCACGCCGCGGCGCGCGGCGACTGCTGGTCGAGGCGGTACGCGTGCACAGCGGTCTGCGGTCGTCGGGCATCGGATCCGCGGTGATGCGCTGGGTGGGTGAGGCGGCGGCCCCCGCTGTCGGCGCGTCGATGGTGCAGCTCACCTCGGATGCCGCCCGCACCGACGCCCACCGCTTCTACGAGCGCCTCGGCTACGTGGGCTCGCACCGCGGCTTCAAGTACAACGTCCCGCAGGCCTGACCCGCGCTTCCCTCGGCCGATCGCAGCGTCCTCGGCCTGATTCTCGGATTCTGGCCGAGCGCAGCGCGGAAGGCCGAGCGAACCGCGCCCCGCACCCGTCCCGCCACCGCAACGACACTCGCCGTTCACCCGGCCCGGGATGGTCGGCAACCTGCGCCTCATAGTGTCCTCTCGCAACCCGAAACCGGCGCACCCCCGCCGGACACCGAGAGGACACTCATGGCTCGCTTCACCCGCCGCGCGCGCATCGGCGCCGGCATCGCCCTGGCCACCACGGCCGTACTCGCGCTGACCTCCTGCGCGTCCGCCACCGACGCACCGGCTTCGAGCAGCGAGGGGGTCGATGCCGCCGCGGCCACGTCCGTGGAGGACTTCGGCACGTTCGCCGATCTCGAGGCCGCTGCCAAGGAGGAGGGGTCGCTCAACGTCATCGCCCTTCCCCGCGACTGGGCGAACTACGGCGAGATCCTCGACCTGTTCGCCGAGAAGTACCCCGAGATCACGATCAACGAGGCCTCGCCCGACGTCTCCAGTGCCGAGGAGATCCAGGCCGCCGAGACCAACAAGGGCCTCGACACCGCGCCCGACGTGTTCGACCTCGGTCTGACCGTCGCACTGCAGAACACCGACACGTTCGCTCCCTACAAGGTGCAGACGTGGGACGAGATCCCCGACGAGCTCAAGGAGCCGACCGGACTCTTCGTCGGCGACTACGGCGGATACATGTCGATCGGCTACGACTCGTCGAAGTTCGATGCGCCCGCCGAGCTCGCCGACCTGCTGTCGCCCGACTACAAGGGCGCCGTCGCGATCAACGGCGACCCGACCCAGGCCGGCGCCGCGTTCGCCGCCGTGGGCCTCGCCACCGTGCAGTCCGACGGCACGCTCGATGACTTCCAGCCCGGCATCGACTTCTTCTCGGACATGCAGAAGGCCGGCAACCTGCTCAAGGTGGATGTCACCACGGCGACCATCGCGAGCGGCGAGACCCCGGTCGTCTTCGACTGGGACTACCTGAACGCCTCGCACACGGCCGACAACGAGGACTGGAAGGTCGTCGTGCTCGACGGCACCGGATACGCCGGCTACTACAACCAGGCCATCAACGTCGACGCCCCGAACCCGGCGGCGGCCCGCCTGTGGCAGGAGTTCCTCTACAGCGACGAGGTGCAGAACCTCTGGCTGAAGGGTGGCGCGCGTCCGGTGCGCATGGAGGCCATGACCGAGGCGGGAACGATCGACGCCGACCTCGCGGCCGCGCTCCCCGAGGCTCCCGAGGAGACCGTGGTGCCGACCGAGGAGCAGTCGACGAACGCCGGCACGCTGCTCGGTGAGAAGTGGGCCGCGGCCGTCCAGTGACGACCATCTCCGCACCGGGGGTGGATGCTGCGGCATCCGCCCCCGCCACGGCCGCCGGGCCTTCGCCACACGCGAAGGCCCGGCGGTCCGGCCCGTCCCCCGCGTGGCTCGGGCTCGTCCCGTTCGCGGCCTACGTCCTGCTGTTCCTCGCCGTGCCGACCATCCTCGCGATCGGCTCCGGCTTCTTCGACGGCGACGGCGCCTTCACCTGGACCAACGTCGCGGCCCTCGCCGACCCGGTCGTGCTGAACACCTTCGCGAACTCCGCCTGGCTCTCCCTGGTCACGGCCGTCGTCGGCGCGGTCGTCGGCGCGCTCGTCTGCTACGCCCTCCTCGGCATGAACCCCGACGGGGCGATGCGCCAGTCGGTGGATGCTGCGGCCGGCGTGCTCGCGCAGTTCGGCGGGGTCATGCTGGCGTTCGCCTTCATCGCCACGATCGGCATCCAGGGCGTCGTCACCCTGTTCCTTCAGGACTCGTTCGGCATCGACATCTTCGCGAACGGCGCCTGGTTGTACGAGCTGCCCGGGCTGATCCTGCCCTACATCTACTTCCAGATCCCGCTCATGGCCATCACCTTCATGCCCGCCCTCGCCGCGCTCAAGCCGCAGTGGGCCGAGGCCAACCTCACGCTCGGCGGTAGCCGCTCCAGCTTCTGGCTGCGCATCGGCTTCCCCGTGCTCGCCCCCTCGTTCCTCGCCAGCCTGCTGCTGCTGTTCGCCAACGCCTTCTCCTCTTATGCGACGGCCGCCGCTCTCGCGAGCCAGGGTTCGCAGATCGTGCCGCTGCAGATCCGCACCGCACTCACGAGCGAGACGCTGCTCGGGCGGGAGAACCTCGCCGGAGCCCTCGCACTCGGCATGATCGTCGTGGTGGCGGTCGTGATGTCCCTGTACTCGCTCATCCAGCGCCGCGCCGCCCGGTGGCAGTCATGAATCGCTTCGGTCCCTCTCGCACGACTCGGTGGGTCATCGGCATCCTCGTCGGCGCGTTCTTCGCCATCCCCCTCGCCTCGACCTTCCTGTTCACGCTCCGCGGGAAGGAAGGACCGACTCTCGAACACTGGGCCGCCCTCTTCGATCCGGCCGCCTCCGCCGCGATAAAGCCGATCTGGACGGGCCTGGGCAACTCGCTCATCCTCGCCGTCGTCACGGTCGTGATCGTGCTGCTCCTGTTGGCGCCGACCATGATCCTGGTCAACCTGCGCTTCCCGAAGCTCAAGCCCGCATTCGAGTTCGCGGCGCTGCTGCCGATCTCGATCCCCGCGATCGTACTCGTCGTCGGGCTCGCGCCCCTCTATCTGCAGATCGGGCGGACGCTGGGCACGGGCACCTGGACCCTCGCGTTCGCCTACGGCATCACCGTTCTCCCCTACGCCTCCCGATCGATCCAGGCCTCGATCGATGCCGCCGACCTGCGCACCCTCTCCGAAGCGGCGCGCTCACTCGGCGCGAGCTGGCCGACCGTGATCCTGAAGGTGCTGGCGCCGAACCTCCGGCAGGGACTCCTCGCGGCATCGCTGATCTCGATCGCCGTCGTGCTGGGCGAGTTCACGATCGCCTCGCTCCTGAACCGCCCGGTGTTCCAGACCGCCATGGTCGTCGTGCAGAAGCAGGATCCCTACGCGCCGGCGATCTTCACCCTGCTGGCGCTGGCGTTCGTCTTCCTTCTGCTCCTCCTCATCGGCCGCGTCGCCCGCGGCACCGGAAAGGCCCGCTCATGACCCTCGATCAGGCGCTGCCGCGCACCAAGGACAACCTGCTCCTGGCACGAGCCGGTGAGGGGACCCGCGTCGAACTGCAGGGCATCGTGAAGAGCTACGCCGGCACGCGCGTGCTGCACGGGGTGGACCTCGACATCGCGCCCGGCGAGTTCGTCTCGCTGCTCGGCCCGTCGGGATGCGGCAAGACGACGCTGCTCCGGGTGCTCGCCGGGCTCGAGGGCGCCGACGAGGGTGCGGTGCTGCTCGGGGGCGGTGACGTGTCGCGTGTGCCGACGAACAGACGCGACATCGGCATGGTCTTCCAGTCGTACTCGCTGTTCCCGCATCTGCGGGTGGTCGACAACACGGCATTCGGTCTGCGGCGGCGCGGCATCGGCAGGCAGGAGGCGCAGAAGCGCGCGCTCGATGCCCTCGCGCTGGTCGGCCTGGCGGACTTCGCCGACCGCTTCCCGCACCAGCTCTCCGGCGGGCAACAGCAGCGGGTCGCGCTCGCGCGGGCTCTCGTGACCGAGCCCAAGGTGCTTCTGCTCGACGAGCCGCTGTCGGCACTGGACGCCAAGGTGCGCGTGCAGCTGCGCGATGAGATCCGCCGCATCCAGCTGCGCCTCGGCATCACGACGGTCTTCGTCACGCACGACCAGGAGGAGGCGCTGGCCGTCTCCGACCGGATCGCCGTGATGAACGCGGGGCGGATCGAGCAGATCGGCTCTCCCGAGCAGTTGTACACGACCCCTTCGACGGCGGGGGTCGCGGCCTTCGTGGGGCTCTCCAGCGTCGTCTCGGGTGTTGCCGAGGGCGATCATGTGCTGGTGTGGGGGCAGCGCCTGCCGCTGCAGTCGCCGGCAGACGGCCCGGTCGATGTGTACCTCCGACCGGAGAACGTCCACTTCGCGTCGGAGGCGGATGCCGCCACCGACGCCCTGGTCGAGGAGAGCACCTTCCTCGGCAGCATGCGCCGCACCCTCGTCCGCACCGAGTCGGGCGAGCTCGTCCGGGTGCAGCACGCCCCCGGCATCCATCCCTCATTCGGCGACCGGGTGCGCATCGCCGTCGCCCCGGAGCCGGTCGCGGTGCACCCGCGCGGGTGAAGCCGCCCTTCCCACCGATATACCGGGACCGCTAGCGTGAGCCGCGAGGGCGGGTTCCCTCCATCCGAAAGAGAAAGGACGCCTCATGGCAGGCACGTTCGAGCTGTACACCGACAAGTCCGGTGAGTACCGGTTCCGTCTGAAGGCCGGCAACGGCGAGGTCATCGCGACGGGTGAGGGCTACTCGTCGAAGTCCGGCGCGCTGAACGGCATCGACGCCGTCCGCCGCAACGCCGCCGACGCCGAGGTCGTCGAGGTCGACTAGCTCGAGAGCCCACTTCACGACGAGACCCCCTGGTGCAGACGTCTGCACCAGGGGGTCTCTTCGTGAAGGCGGGGCCTCGGCGGACCGTGCCGCCGCAACCTCAGAGCACGCGCGCCAGGAAGTCCTTCGTGCGCGGATGCTGCGGGTTCGCGAGCACCTCGCGCGGGTCTCCTTCTTCGATGATGTGTCCGCCGTCCATGAAGATCAGGCGCGAGCCGACCTCCCGCGCGAAGCCCATCTCGTGCGTGACGACGAGCATCGTCATCCCCTCGTCGGCCAGTGAGCGCATGACCTGCAGCACCTCGCCGACCAGCTCGGGGTCCAGTGCCGAGGTCGGCTCGTCGAACAGCATCATGTCCGGGTTCATGCACAGCGCACGCGCGATCGCGACGCGCTGCTGCTGCCCGCCGGACAGGTGTCCGGGGTAGGCATCCGACTTCTCGGACAGTCCCACGCGCTCGAGCATGGCGCGCGCGATCAGCTCTGCTTCCTTCTTCGAGCGCTTCTTCACCCGCTGCTGGGCGACCGTGAGGTTGCCGAGCACATCCAGGTGCGGGAAGAGGTTGAAGCTCTGGAACACCATGCCGATGCGCGTGCGCACACCGTCGATGTCGACGTCGGGATCGGTGATGTCGATCCCCTCGATCAGCACCTTGCCGGCGGTCGGCTCCTCGAGCAGGTTCACCGACCGCAGCAACGTCGACTTGCCGGAGCCCGATGGTCCGATCACGCAGACGACCTCGCCCCGGGTGACGGTGAGGTCGATGCCCTTGAGCACCTCGTTGTCGCCGAACGACTTCACGAGCCCCTGCACATCGATCGCGGGGGCATGCACATCGATCAGTTCGGTGATCATCGCTGCCTCGCCATCCGACGCTCCAGCCACGCGCTGAAGCGCGTGAGCGGGATCGTCACGATCAGGTACAGGATCGCCGCCATGATCAGCGGCGTTCCGTTCGCGTTCTGGGTGCTCGCGTCACGCACGAAGTTCGTGAGCTCTTTCGACCAGATGAAGGACCCGGCGATGAACAGCAGCGAGGTGTCCTTCAGCAGCAGCACGAACTCGTTGGTGAGCGGCGGGATGATGATCCGGAACCCCTGCGGCACGACGATCCAGAAGGTCGTCTTCATGGGCGACATACCCAGCGACCGCGCGGCCTCCGTCTGCCCCTTCGGGACCGCCTGGATGCCGGCGCGGATCGTCTCGGCCATGTACGCCGAGGCGACGAGGATGAGACCGACGAGACCGAGCACGACCGGTCCGCCGAGCTTCGACCCGGGAACGCCCACGGCGATCGGCAGGATGTAGGCGATACCGAAGATCGTGAGGATCGCGGGGAGTCCACGGAACAGCTCGATCCAGCACGTCGCGATCCAGCGGAACGGGGCGATGACCGACAGCTTCATCAGGGCCAGCAGCACACCGAGCAGCAGGCCGCCGACGAACGCCACGGCCGTGAACCACAGGGTGTTCACGAGTGCGGTCGTGATGATCCCGGGGAACATCTTCGCCGCGACCGCGGGGTTGAAGAACAGCGGTCCGATCTTCGCCCAGTCGGTGGTCACGATCGCCCAGACGGCGATCACGATCAGCACCGCATAGACCGAGTACCGATACAGCTTGCTCTTGGTGGTACGCCTCAACGCCATCGTCGAGGTCCTCCCGCTCTACCGACGCCGCCGGTCACTTGGCCGCGAGGTACTCGTCGTAGATCTTCTGGTAGCCGCCGTCGTCCTGGAGCTCCTTGAGCGCCTTGTTGATGGCTTCACGGAGCTCGTCCTTCTCGCCCTTGGCGAAGGCGAAGCCGTACGACTCGTCGGTCGGGTAGGTCTCGACGATCTTGTAGTCGGAGTCAGCCTGCTCGTGCTCGTAGTTGACGGGCTGGTCCTGCAGGATGGCCTCGATCTGCCCGGCCTGCATGGCCGGCCACAACTCACCGTCGCCGCCGTACTGCACGAGCTGGGCTCCCTTGGCGTTCTCGGTCGCGTAGGTCTCACCGGTGGTGCCCTGCTGCACGCCGACGTTCTTGCCGTCGAGGTCGTCGATGGACTTGATGTCCGAGTCGGTACGCACGAGCAGCGACTGCAGAGACTCGACGTACGGGTCGGAGAAGTCGATGTTGGCCTTGCGCTCCTCGGTGATCGTCATGGCCGACGCACCGATGTCGCACTGGCCCGAGACGAGGATCGCACCCGACTGCAGCGGGTCGAAAGCCACGTCCTGCACGGTGACCTTGAGATCGAGCTTCTCGGCGATCGCGGTGAGGAGATCGATGTCGAAACCGATGATCTTCCCGTTGTCGTCCTCAAACTCGAAGGGCGGGTAGGGAACGTCGGAGCAGACCGTGAGCGTGCCGGCCTCGATCAGACCGTACTCATCGCCCGCGGCGGGAGCGTCACTGCTTCCCGCATCGGACGAACCGGTCGCGCAGCCGGCGAGCGCGAGAGTGGCGGTCGCCACGAGGGCGAGACCGGCGATGAGGTTACGACGAGGCATGTCGGCTCCTGTAAGACGAGGGCGGGGTGTGCCCACGGACGGGTAGGAGAACATCTAAACATGCGGCCCGTCGCGTGACCAATGACATCAGTCGGTCGACGTATCACGTTTGCGTTGCAAGTGCACGTCAGTGGCGACGTGGAACCGAGTGCCGAGAGTTCTGGGACCGGGCGCCACGATTCAGCATTCACGGAGGAAGCGGTGCGCGGCTACCATCCGAGTTCGCTCGCGCACCGCGTATCCACGGCCATTGCCTTACGACCCTTATTCCGCTACCACGCGGCTCCAAAGTATGCGTACTTGTTCAACGGCTTGTACACGGTTACCTTCATCTGGCCCCCGGGAACACTCGGGCACACTTTGGACTTTGTCGTACCCGTACCCTCAAGGGTGCACGTGTAGTTGTACGGACCGAAAAGCGTGACCTTCACTGTCGAGGTCGCGTTGGTGTTGTGCCAGTTGATCGTGACGCTTCCCGATGTCGTATGAGTCTTGATCGTCAGCACGCACGTCGTGACAGTCCCCCCGCAGGACGTTCCTACCGAATCTGCTGCTTGCGCCGGGAGGGCGATTCCCACCGTCAACGCCACGGCGGCAATCGCGCCAAAAGCTACCTTTTTCCACCTGTTCATCGCCGTTCGCCTTTCGCCGTTGGCCACTCTGAGCGGTGGCCGTTCAGCGGAGAACGTAGCCAAGAACTACGCTGCCAGACGGCAAGTGCTCCAGGTATGTGGAAAACACCTACAAGCCGAATGCAACGAGACGCGGTCTCAGACCTCGAAGTCGACCGCTGCGCGTGAGGCGACCACCGAGCGGATGTAACCGGCGACCTCCTCGTGCGCGGGATGCACCTGGTACGCGTCGATGTCGGCGACCGAGTCGAAGTCGGCCACGAGCGTCACGTCCCAGTTCGTCTCCGGGTAGGCCTCGTTGGCACCGGCGGAGATCGACAGCAGCTGCGGCACGACACCCTCCAGGGCGTTGAGGCGACGAGCGACCTCGGCCGCCTGCTCGGCACGCACGGCGGCGTCTTCGGCCGCGAGCTTCCACATCACGACATGGCGGATGGTCACAGGGATTCCTTCGTCTCGGTTCGCGCCTCACCGCGGACCGCGGCCTCCAGCGCCTCACGCAGTCGTTCGGGCGATACGCGCCAGTGCGCGTGCAGATCGCCGTCGATCAGGACGACGGGGATCTTCTCCCACCACAGCTCATACAGTGCGGGGTCGTCCTGGATGGACGCCTCGACGATCTCGATCTGCTCCGCGGCGGCGTCGGGCAGCTCGGCGACGACAGCGTCGATCACGTCGGAGGCCACCTCGCACAGATGGCAGTCAGGCTTGCGGATCAGGGTCAGCGTGGTCACGCCGACGGCACCTCGACAGCGCGCCCCTGGGAGATCCACTCCCCCGTGCCGCCCTCGACGTTGGTGGCATCGAAGCCGCGTGACTCCAGCGCCTCGACGACGCGGGCGGAGCGACCGCCGGCCTGGCAGATGACGTCGAACGACTCCGCCGGCAGTTCATCGAGCCTGTTGCCGATCTCGGACATGGGGATGTTGACGGCGCCGGGCACATGGCCTGCGGCGAACTCGTCCACCTCCCGCACGTCGATGAGCGGAACACCCGACCGCTCGGCGAGTTCGGCGACGGTGATCGACTTCATGACATCCTCTCGGCGGTACGGAGCTGCGGGCAGAGACACAAAGCGCCCGTCCGAAGACAGGCGCTCGTGTCTGGTCGCTTACTTCTTGTTGCGACGCTGGTGGCGAGTCTTACGAAGCAGCTTGCGGTGCTTCTTCTTCGCCATGCGCTTGCGGCGCTTCTTGATGACAGAACCCACGGAAACCTCACTAAGTCAGTGGCTGGGTGTCGCCGAAATCGGACACCCGGGTACGGGCACGGAAAATGCCTCGGGTCAGTCTAGCAAACCCGACGGGCTCCGCCGCGCGCGCCTCAACCGACGTCGGCGATGGGCCGCTGCAGCGCATCGGCCACGGCGGACTCGGGCACGCGATAGCTGCGGCCGAAGCGAACGGCCGGCAGCTCCCCGGCGTGAACCAGCCGGTACACGGTCATCTTGGACACGCGCATCAGCTCGGCGACCTCGGCCACCGTGAGGAATCGGACATCTGGAACCTCGGGCATCCCACGTACCCCTTTCTCGATGTGCACACTCTATGGGGTAGCTGGGACGCATGTAAACCCATGTGGCCCGTGTGATCAACGGGACGCATGCGCGGTCACTGACCCGTGACGAGGGTACGCACTGAGCCCGGGACGCGGGTCAGGCCGGCTTCTTCGCCTTGGCCAGTCGTTCGCGCGCCTCGCGAAGCGCCTGCCGCTCGATCTTGTGGGCCGCGCGCAGAGCCTTCTCCGCTTCGCGCACCGCCCTCTGCGCCTCCTTCAGACGACGGTCCCCCGCGAGTTCTACGGGCTCGAGGTCGACCCAGTCGGTCGCCACGGATCGCGGCTCACCACGCTCGAGGGCGGCGATGTACGCAGCAACGCCGTCGAGCGTCCGCTCGACCCCGAAGCGGAAGGGGTCGGCCGCGGAGAGGAACACGTCGTCTTCGATCGCGCGACGCAGAGCAGGGAATTCCTCCGCGGTGATCACCCGATCGAAGAGCTCGGCCTCGCGCGCAGAGACCTCGTCGGGAGTGAGGCCGCTGCCGCGGGCCTGCTCCGTGTAGCCGGCCAGCACGATCCCGCACCAGCGAGCATGCCCCGTCATGGCGAGCGCGACGGCCAGCCGCTCCTCGGCGGTCAGCGGGGTCTCTTCGAGCGCGGCGAGGCCTGCATCGAGCCAGGCGGAGCTGTTCGGAGTGATCGGCGATCCGGTGATCGGCAGCGAGAGCATCCAGGGGTGGCGCAGGTAGAGCATGATCTGCGCCTCGTACAGCGCCAGCAATCGTGCGCGCCATCCGTCGACCTCGAGGTGGCTCGCCGGCGGAAGCCCCGTCGCCTGCTCCTGCATGAGCAGCAGCAGATCGTCCTTGGCGGTCACGTACCGATAGAGGGACATCGGCGTGAAGCCGAGCTTCGCCGCCACGGCCGCCATGGAAACGGCGCCGATCCCCTCGGCATCGGCCAGCTCGACGGCCGCATCGACGATCTTCTCGACGCTCATCTCCCGCTTGGGTCCGCGCTGCGGGTTCGCGGCGACACCCCAGGCGAGCGCGATCCCCCGTGGCAGCTCCGGCGGCTCGGTCTCAGTCATGCGCTCATCCTACTTCTGTTTATTTAATAAACAGTGTGTTACGGTCATACACAGTTGCGTTGCTCATACACAGTTTCCTTCATACACAGAAAGGGTCACCTGATGGACACAGCCATCGAGGTGCGCGGCCTGCACAAGGCCTTCGCCCAGAAGACCGTCGTCGACGGCCTGGACTTCACCGTCGGACGCGGAGAGGTCTTCGCCCTGCTCGGACCAAACGGGGCGGGAAAGACGACCACGATCAACATCCTCACCACACTCACCCGTGCCGACGCCGGTGCGGTGGCCGTCGCCGGGTGGGATGTGCACACCCACGCGGTCGAAGTGCAACGCCGCATCAGCCTCACCGGTCAAGCGGCCGCCGTCGACGACGCCCTGACGGCGACGGAGAACGTGGTCATGTTCGCCCGGCTCGCCGGGCTCGGCCGCGCAGCCGCCGCGCGTCGTGCGACCGAACTGATCACCCAGTTCGATCTGACCGAGGCCGCCGCCCGCACCGTGCGCACGTTCTCCGGGGGGATGCGCCGTCGACTGGACCTCGCCCTGAGCTTCGTCGTGACCCCCGAGGTACTCTTCCTCGACGAACCGACGACCGGCCTCGACACCCGGAGCCGCCGCGACCTGTGGGACATCATCCGGACGCTCGCGGCGTCAGGCACCACGGTGTTCCTCACGACGCAGTACCTGGAGGAGGCCGATCAGCTCGCCGACCGGATCGCCGTGCTGCACGACGGCCGCATCGCCGCACTCGGCACACCGGCGGAGCTGAAGGCGCGCATCGGCGGAGACACGGTCGAGCTCCATGACAGTGACGGCGCACTCAGCCGACAGATCCCCACCGACGGCACGGTCGCCGACCTGCGGCGAGCGCTCGACCTGCTCGATGAGGAGGGAGCCGACGGCGTCGTCACGCTGCGCCGCCCCACCCTCGACGACGTCTTCCTCGCCGTCACCTCGCCCACCTCGACTTCTCGCCCCGTGAAGGAGAACGCATGAACGCCACCCTGGCCACGCCTCGACCGACGGCATCCACCCCCTCCGCGCCCACTCCGCGTCCGAGGCTGCGCGGGTTCGCCGCCGAAGCCGTCTTCGTCGGACGGAGCCTGCGCCATTCTGTGCGCGACGGCGAATCGCTGCTGATGGCGATCATGCTGCCGGTGATGCTCATGCTGATGTTCACATGGGTCTTCGGCGGCGCCATCGACCCTTCGGGCGCATACGTCGACTACGTCGTGCCGGGCATCATCCTGACCTGCGCCGGCTTCGGAGCATCGTCCACCGCCGTGTATGTCGCGAACGACATGCGCACCGGCATCATCGATCGGATCCGCACCATGCCCCTGCGTGCAGGCGCCGTGCTCACCGGGCACGTCGTCGCCAGTGTGCTGCGGAACCTGGTCGCCACCGCGATCGTGATCGGCGTCGGCGTGCTGGTCGGGTTCCGACCCACCGCGGACCTCGGGGAATGGATCGCGCTGGCGGGCCTCATCACCCTGTACATCCTCGCGATCACCTACCTGTTCGCGGCGATCGGTCTCGCCGCAGGAAGCCCGGAGGGCGCGAACGGCTACGGGTTCGTCCTGCTGTTCCTGCCCTATCTCTCCAGCGCGTTCGTGCCCGTCGCGAGCATGCCGGAGTGGCTGCAGCCGATCGCGGGCAACCAGCCGATCACGCCCATCGTCGAGACGATCCGCGCCCTCCTGATGGATACGCCCCTGCAGGGCGAAGCCTGGTGGGCGATCGGCTGGTGCCTGGTCATCCTGCTGATCGCGGTGACGTGGGGCGCGTGGCTCTTCCGCCGCAAGGCGGGACGTCGCTGAGGATGCCTCAGGCGCCGAGGCGCTTGAGTGCGTTGGCGACGGCATGCTTCGCGGAGGCCGCGGCGCGACCGACGACCTCCGCGGCGTGCGCGGCGCTGTCGTTCACGGGGTAGTCGATGTCGGGGGCCTCGTCGCCGTACGCATCGACGAGGAAGGGGACCAGCCAGTCGTCGACGACCTCGAGCGGCTCGACGGCGAGACTGTAGAAACGACGCTGTCCGTCTTCGCGCACCGAGACCAGCTCGGCATCGCGCAGCACCTTCAGGTGCTTCGACACGGTGGGCTGGCTGATGCCGAGGTCGGCGACGATCTGGCTGACGCTGGTGCCCGTCTCTCCTTCTTCCGTGCGTCGCAGCAGGAGCTGGAGGATGTCGCGCCTCGTACCGTCTGCGATCACGTCGAAGATGTCCGTCATGTGATCAGGGTAGTCGGCTCCGGCACGGAGTACCATGACGAAGGCTCGGCGACAGGCGCCGCGTGTCCGCAGCGCGCGGGCAAGAGAGAATCACGAGGGGGCAGCGATGTCGGGCATCGTTTCGGCGTCGTCCCCACGACAGGCCCTCAAAGGCGCCGCCGGACGGGTGAAGCACCTCGTCACGTCCTCGCCCTCCCGCTTCGCGATCGTCGTGTTCGCGCTCCTGATCCTCGTGTTCACGGTGCTGCTGTCGCTGCCGATCGCCTCCGCGAGCGGCACGGTCACACCGCTGAGCGATGCGCTCTTCACCGCCGTGTCGACGATCTGCGTCACCGGCCTCGCCACCGTCGACATGGCCAACCACTGGTCACCCTTCGGCCACGTCCTGATCTTCCTCGGGGTGAACATCGGCGCCCTCGGCGTCCTCACGCTCGCGTCTCTCATGGGGATGCTGATCTCGAAGCGGCTCGGGCTGCGGGCCAAGCTCTTGGCGGCGGGCGACACCAATCCTCTGCGGGCACACGGCGGCGTGGTGAACGAGAGCCAGACCGTGCGACTCGGCGAGGTCGGGCAGCTGCTGACCACGGTCGCCGTCTCGGCCCTCATCATCGAGGCATCGCTGGCAGCCCTGCTGTACCCGGCGCTGGTGATGGCGAAGGTCGACCCCATCGCCGCACTGTGGGAGGCCCCCTACTTCGCGGCCATGGCGTTCACGAACACCGGGTTCGCACCGAACGACGGTGGCGTCGCGGTGTTCGCGGACGACTATCTCGTGCTGTTCCTCCTCATGGTGGGTGTGTTCCTCGGCAGCATCGGCTTCCCCGTGATCTACACCCTCGCGAAGCACGTCTGGCACGTGAAGCGGTGGTCGCTGCACACCAAGCTGACACTCGTCACCACGGTGCTGCTGTTCATCCTGGGCGCCGCGGTCTTCGTCGTCCTCGAGTTCAACAACCCGAAGACGTTCGGGTCGATGGATGCGGCCGACACCACCTTCCAAGCCTTCTTCCTCTCCGCCATGACCAGATCCGGCGGCTTCAACGTGATCGAGATGGACGATCTGAACGGCTCGTCCCTGCTGGCCGCCAGCATGCTGATGTTCGTCGGCGGCGGCTCCGCCTCGACCGCCGGCGGCATCAAGGTCACCACTCTGGCCGTGCTCGCGATCGCCGTCTGGTCCGAGGCCAAGGGCCGCCAGTCGGTCGAGGCCTTCGGCCGCCGCATCCCCAGCGACGTGCAGCGCGTGGCACTCAGCGTCGTCGCGTGGGGCGCGACCATCGTCGCGCTCTCGACCATCACGATCTCCCAGATCACCAAGGACGACATCAGTCACGTGCTGTTCGACGTCATCTCGGCGTTCGGCACCGTCGGCCTGTCCACGGGGCTCACCGCAGAGCTCCCTGATTCGGCCTCGTACGTCATGGCCGCGACCATCTTCATGGGGCGCGTTGGTACAGTGACACTCGCCGCGGCGGTCGCCGCGACATCGCGAACGCAGTACTACTCACTGCCCGTGGAAAGGCCGATCGTTGGTTGAAGTCCTCCGGGGCGACGCTCCCGTCCTCGTCATCGGTCTCGGCCGGTTCGGCGCTGCCTGCGCCGGAGAGCTCGACCGCCTTGACCGCGAGGTGCTCGCGATCGACGACAACCTCGAACTCGTGCAGAAGTGGTCCGACCGCGTCACCCACACGGTGCAGGCCGACGCGAAGAACATCGACGCCCTCCGCCAGGTCGGCGCCCAGGACTTCCAGGTCGCCGTCGTCGCGGTCGGGTCCTCGATCGAGGCGTCCGTGCTGATCACCGCGAACCTCGTCGACCTGAAGGTGCCGCAGATCTGGGCCAAGGCGGTCTCGCAGTCCCACGGCAAGATCCTCGCCCGTGTCGGTGCGAACCACGTCATCTACCCCGAGCGCGAGGCCGGCGAGCGCGTGGCGCACCTCGTGAGCGGGCGGATGCTCGACTTCATCCGCTTCGACGACGACTTCGTCCTCGCCAAGATGTACCCGCCGAAGTTCATCCGCGGCGTCGGCCTGAACGAGTCGGGCGTGCGCTCGAAGTACAAGGTCACGGTCGTCGGTGTGAAGAGTCCCGGCAAGCCGTTCCGCTACGCCGAGGCGAACACCATCGTCACGAACCACGACCTCATCATCGTGTCCGGCACCAACAGCGACATCGAACGCTTCGCCGGCCTCGACCGCTGACCTCGGACACGTCCGGATACCTCGACTCCCCCTCACGGCGGATGCATCGTCGTGCACGGCCGTGGTGGGATGGGATGCATGACCGACAACGCAGCGGCCCCTCCCGTCCTCGCCCTCCGCGGGCTCCGCAAGCAATTCGGGCAGAAGATCGCGGTCGATGACCTCTCCCTCGATGTGCCGGCCGGATCCATGCTCGGGCTCCTCGGCCCCAACGGCGCGGGCAAGACCACGACGCTCGCCATGACCACGGGTCTGCTGCGGCCGGATGCCGGCGCCGCGTGGGTGCTGGGCGCGGACGTATGGCAGAACCCCGCCGACGCGAAGGCCCGGATGGGCGTGCTCCCCGACGGCATCCGCATGCTCGACCGCCTCACCGGTGCCGAGCTGCTGCGCTACACCGGGTTGCTGCGCGGCATGGCCGAAGCCGAGGTGGTCTCGCGCAGTGACGAGCTCCTCGCCGCACTCGGCCTCACCGATGCTCGGGACCGGCTCGTGGTCGACTACTCGGCGGGCATGCGCAAGAAGATCGGCCTGGCGTGCGCGCTGATCCATGCACCTCGTCTGTTGATCCTCGACGAGCCGCTCGAAGCCGTCGACCCGGTGTCCGGCGAGACGATCCGGCAGATCCTCCGGGCGTTCGTCGACGGCGGCGGCACCGTGGTGCTGTCCAGCCACGTGATGGAGCTCGTCGAGTCGATGTGCGATCGGGTCGCGATCGTCGCCGAGGGACGCCTGCTCGCGAACGGCACTCTCGACGAGGTGCGCGCCGGACTGTCGCTGCAGCAGCGGTTCCTCGCCCTGGTGGGGGCGCATGACCTCGGGACGGAGACGCTCGCATGGTTGCGCTCCTCGTAAGCCTGCGCTGGCGCCAGCTGCGCCACCAGTTGTCGCGCAATCCCTGGATGGTCGTCACCCTGATCATCACCGGACTGATCGCCCTCGGATTCCTCGCCGCACTGACGGCGGGACTCGTGGCGCTGCGGTTCGCCGCCCCTGACGCCGCCGTCACCGCGATCGTGCTGGCGGGCACCGTCATCGTCCTCGGCTGGTGGGTCGGGTCGATCCTGGTCAGTGCCGATGACTCGCTCGCGCCGGAACGGTTCGCGTTGCTCCCCCTGACCGCAAGCTCCCTGCTGCCGGGCTTCGTCGTCGCGGGGGCGACGACGGTGGGCGGCATCGGCACCACCGTCGCACTCCTGCTCATGCTCCTCGGCTGGTCGGTGAGCCTGCCTGCGCTGCTGACCGCCCTGATCATGATCCCCGTCGCCGTGGCCACCTGCGTGCTGGGCGCGCGCGTGGTGAGCGGTGTGCTGGCCGGCTGGCTCGCCCGACGCAGCGCCCGCGACCTGGTGGTGATCGTCGGCGTGGTGCTTCTCTCCTCGTCCGGTGTCCTGCTCAACGTGGGGATCGGCGCGCTGGTCCGGGTGAACGATGTCGGCGGAGCCTTCACGACCATCGCCGACATCGCCGCCTGGACTCCGATGGGCGCCGTCTTCGGCGTCTCCGGATCCGTGGCTCAGGGCGACTTCCTCACGGCGGCGCTCCGGCTGCTCATCGCTCTCGCCACAGTCTCAGCCCTGTGGTTCGCGGCACAGGGCCTGCTCGCTGCGCGCCTGGTCGCCCCCATCCAGGACGCCGGCGGCGGACGCGTGCGCTCGGCCGGGCTGCTCGACCGGATACTGCCGGCCAGCCCGGTCGGGGCGATCGCCGCCCGCACGCTGCGATACTTCCGGCGCGACCCCCGGCAGATCGTGAACATCGTGATGCTCCTGCTGCTGCCCGCGATCTTCATCGGGCTCTCCCTGATGAACGGGCTGCAGGACGAGTCCATCGGGTTCGGTCCGGCCATCATCCTCATCCCGACGATCAACGCGCTCCTCACCGGCACGATCGTGCAGATGGCGATCGCCTACGACAACGACGCGGTCGCGGCCCACATCCTGAACGGCGTCAGCGGCGCCGCGGATCGGGCAGGGCGACTGCTCGGATTCGGGCTGATCGCGATCCCCGTGACGCTGCTGCTGTGCGCGGCCACCTGCCTGATCGCCGGCCGATGGGACCTGCTCCCCGCAAGCATCGGGTCGGCCTTCGGCCTGACGGCGATCTCGGCAGGCGCCGGGGCCTGGGTGGGCAGTTTCCTTCCTGGCCGCGCGCCCGCACCCGAGGCGAACCCGCTCGGTCGTGGCTCGTCCGGCGGCGTGCAGTCGCTGCTGGCGATGATCATCATCGGGCCGATCACGCTCGTGCTCGGGGCGCCGGCGCTCGGGTTCGCCATCGCCGGCATCTGGAATCCTGCGCTCGGCTGGGTGAGCCTCGGCTGCGGCGTCGTGCTCGGCGCCGCGGCCCTGTGGGGCGGGGCGGTGCTGGGCGGCAGCATCCTGAACCGGCGCTGGCCGGAAGTTCTCGCCGAGGTCTCCAGCGAGAGCTGAGCGGAGGTCGGGCGGTCAGGCGTCGATGTCGAGGACGAGTTCGACCACGTCATCGACGCCCAGGCCCTCGCGGTCCTGGAGCACCTTCTTGATCGGCACGATGTAGCCGCCGTCCTTCGGCCAGAGGGCCGTGGTCACGGTGGTGGAACCGATGGTGACGGATGCGGGGATCATCCCCCACCCGTAGGTGACGATCGACGCGACCTCGTGGATCAGCTCGCTCTCGGCAGGCGGCACGGTGACGAAGTGGAACGGCGCCGGCCCGCGCCAGTACCAGATGACTCCCTCGATCCGCAGCTGCATGGATCAGGCCCCGGCGGCGAGTTCCTTCGCCCGCGCGAGGGCTGCGGCCGCGGCATCCGCGAAGGTGCGGTCGAGCTGCGCGTCCTGCAGAACGGCGACCGCACGCTCGGTGGTTCCCTTGGGGCTCGTGACACGACGACGCAGCTCGGCGGGGTCCTCCCCCGACGCGTCGAGCAGCGCGGTCGCGCCGATGAAGGTCTGCTCCACCATCAGCCGGGCGTCGGCCTCGGCGAAGCCCATGCCGACAGCGGCCTTCGTGAACTCCTCGATCAGCAGGTACACGTAGGCGGGCCCGGAGCCCGAGATCGTGGACAGCGCGTCGATCTGCGACTCCGGAACCTCGACGACCGCGCCGACGGTCTCGAACAGCCGTCGGACGAGGGCCAGATCCTCGGCCGTGGCGGCGGAACCGGCAGCGAGACCCGTGACGCCCTTGCGCACGGTCGACGGCGTGTTCGGCATCGAGCGGATGACGCGGGCGTCGGCGCCGAGCACGTCGGCAAAGGTCTGGAGCGTGACGCCGGCGGCGACGCTCACCACGATCGCGTCGTCCGTCAGGTGCGGAGCGATCTCGCGCAGCAGGTCGGGCACCATCGCGGGCTTGACGCCGACCAGCACGATCCGCGCGCTTGCGGCGGCCTCGGCGTTGCCGTCCGGCCGTTCGGCGAGCGCGATACTCGTGACCCCGTCGAGGCCGGCGAACGCCTCGGCCTTCGCCGCGGTGCGGTTCGTGGCGGTGATCCCGCCGTCGATCCGGATGCCGGAGGCGACCACACCCCGGAGGATCGCACCGCCCATCGAACCGGCACCGAGAAAAGCGAGAGAAGGAAGCGAGTCAGCCATGTCGTCATCCTACGGCGGGCACTCCCGCAACCTCGGGCGGGCGGTTCTAGACTCGTCCCATGAGTGCATCCGGAGGCAACAAGGCCATCGTCGCGGCGTTCCTGGCGAACCTGGGTATCGCCATCGCGAAGTTCATCGCCTGGGCCCTCTCCGGCTCCGCCTCGATGCTCGCCGAGGCCATCCACTCCGTCGCCGACTCGGGCAACCAGCTGCTCCTGATGCTCGGCGGACGCAAGGCCCAGCGGGAGGCCGACCGCGCACACCCGTTCGGCTACGGCCGGGAACGCTACGTGTACGCGTTCGTCGTCTCGATCATCCTGTTCTCGGTCGGTGGCCTGTTCGCGATCTACGAGGGCATCGACAAGCTCACGAACCCGCACGAGCTGGACAAGACCTGGTGGTGGCTGCCCCTGGTCGTCCTCGCCGTCGCGATCGGGCTGGAGTCGTTCTCCCTGCGCACGGCCGTGCGCGAGAGCAACCTCGTGCGGGAGAAGGGGCAGTCGTGGGTGTCGTTCGTGCGCCGTTCGAAGGCCCCCGAGCTGCCGGTCGTGCTGCTCGAAGATGTGGGCGCTCTGACCGGTCTCACCTTCGCTCTGCTCGGCGTCGGGCTCACACTGCTCACCGGAAACCCCGTGTTCGACGCATTCGGCACCGTGATGATCGGTGTGCTGCTCGTGCTGATCGCGATCGTGCTGGGCATCGAGACCAAGAGCCTGCTGGTCGGTGAGGGCGCGACCCAGGCCGACCACGACCGGATCGTCGATGCCATCAACGCGGGCGACGAGATCGAGAAGATCATCCACATGAAGACCCTCTACCTCGGCCCGGACGAGCTGATGGTCGCCGCGAAGATCGCCCTCAACGCCGACAAGCCGCTGCGCGAGGCCGCCGATGACATCAACGCGATCGAGGCCCGTATCCGCGACGCCGTGCCGGTCGCGCGCATCGTGTACATCGAGCCGGATGTGTACCGCCCGGCGATCGACCCCGAGCCATCGACCGATGTCTTCGTGCTGAAGTCGTCGGACTGATCACGGGGTCCGACATGACGCAGGCGGGAAAACTCCTCGGTCTCCTGGGCGCGGCCGGTCTGGCCGTCCTGCTCTCCGGTTGCTCCCTGAACACGATGCTCTGGGGCGACGACGGAGCAGGGGTGATCGAGACTACCGAGGGCCTGATCGACGCAGCGACGGAAGGCGAAGCCGACTCGTACATGTGCGAGGGTCACGACCCGGAGCTTCGCGAACCGGCGGACTGGGAAGGGCTGTCCGCGGAGGAGCCCGAACGCTTCGTGGCGGACTACTGGCCGGATCAGGTCCCCCTGGAGCCACGCTGGAACATCGGCCTCTCCCTGCCTACGGAGCGCGTGGCCGGTGGCGTGGAATTCCCCGGCTACGTCTTCTACCAGGAGACCGACGACGGGCTGTGCGTCGTCGACGTCACCTGGTGGACCGTCGAATCCGAGGGCTGACGAGCCCGACACGCGTGCGCTGCGGCGGCGGCTCAGCGCCGCTGCTCGAAGAACGTCCGCAGCAGTGCCGTCGCCGCCTCCGCCTCGATGCCGCCGATCACCTCTGCCCGATAGGGCAGCCGCCGATCACGCAGCACGTCGTACATCGAACCGGCCGCACCCGCCTTGTCATCCCAGGCACCGAAGACCACCCGACCGACGCGTGCCTGCAGGATCGCGCCGGCGCACATGATGCACGGCTCAAGGGTCACGACCAGCGTGTGCCCCTCGAGATTCCAGGACCCGACGGATGCCGCCGCACGCCGCAGCGCCTCGATCTCGGCATGCCCGGTCGGATCGTTCGTCGCCTCGCGGGTGTTGCGCCCCTCGGCGATGATCCGCCCGGCGGGGTCCAGGACCACGGCGCCGACGGGGATCTCCGACGCTGCCGCGGCCTCGGCAGCGAGCTCGAGCGCACGCCCCATCGCGAGGTCGTCGGCAGCGGTCATGCGTCGAGCCTACGACAGCCGCCGGCCGCCGCCGGTGCCTCGATGTCGTTCCCGGAGGCGCGGCGCATTACCCTGTATCCATGCGCGTTCACGTGGCCGACCACCCTCTCATCACTCACAAGCTCTCGGTGCTGCGCGACGTGCGCACCCCTTCGCCGGTGTTCCGGCAGCTCACGGAGGAGCTCGTCACGCTGCTCGCGTACGAGGCGACCCGCAACGTGAAGGTGAGCCCGGTCGAGATCACCACGCCGGTGACGAAGACGATGGGCGTCAAGATCTCCGAGCCGCGACCGATCGTGGTGCCGATCCTGCGCGCCGGCCTCGGCATGCTCGAGGGCCTCGTCAAGCTGCTCCCGACCGCCGAGGTCGGGTTCCTCGGCATGGTCCGCGACGAGACGACGTTCGAGCCGACGACCTACGCCGAGCGCCTCCCCGACGACCTCAGCGACCGCCAGTGCTTCGCGATCGACCCGATGCTGGCCACCGGCGGCTCGCTCGCCGCGGCGATCCAGTTCCTGTTCGACCGCGGCGCGAAGGACGTCACCGCAATCTGCCTGCTGGGCACACCGGAGGGCGTCGCCGCGATCGAGGCCATGGCCGGTGACCGCGATGTGACCCTCGTGCTGGGTGCGCTCGATGAGCGTCTCGACGAGAAGGGGTACATCGTGCCCGGGCTCGGCGACGCCGGCGATCGGCTCTACGGCACGGTCTGACCGGCCGACTGCACTCCGCGACGCGGTCGTCTCACAGAGCCCGTCGAAGCGGGGGCACTCAGTCCGCCGCGCCGACCAGACGGGCGAACGCGCTGAGACGAGCGACTCCCTCCGGGGTGTACGGCAGATCGTCGAGCAGTGCGGGCGAGTGGATCAGGTAGGCGACAACCTGCGCGCGGGAGATCGCCACGTTCAGTCGGTTCTGCAGCAGAAGGAACTCCGGGCCGCGCGGAGCGTCCCGCCCGCTGGAGGCCGCGAGCGAGGTGATCGAGACGACCGCCTCCTTGCCCTGGAAGTTGTCGACCGTGCCGACCGGGACGTCGTGATAGCCCGCCGTCGCGAGTGCATCGAGCACGAGCTGACGCTGTGCGTTGTACGGCGTGACCACGATGATGTCGGCGGGCACGAGCGGCCGGGTGGACCGGGACTCGTCGTTGTCGGTGAAGGAGCGACCGACCAGGTCACGGACCAGCCGGACGACCTCGGCTGCCTCCTCGGGCGACTGCGTGGAGTTGCCGCGGTGCCGCAGGGGGATGACGTGCAGACCAGGTTCGATCCCCTGGACCGAACGCAGCTCGGTGCCGGGGGCTGACGCCAGCTGCCCCGCGTAGGCGAGCTTCGACACCGGGGCCGCGACGAACGGATGCATGCGCCAGGAGCGCGCGAGGAAGTAGCCGTACTCCGGCCGCACGACCGGGTCGCCGTCCATCACCCAGCCGAGCGCGGAGGCATCGACCGGTTCGGGGTGGGCTCCCTGACTCACCTGCGGAAGCTGCTGCGGATCGCCGAGGAGCAGGAGCCGCTTCGCCCCGGCGGCGACCGCGATGGTCGAGGCGAGCGAGAACTGCCCCGCCTCGTCGATCACGAGCAGGTCGAGCCCGTCGCGGTCGACCCGCTGGGTGTTGCTGAAGTCCCAGGCCGTCCCGCCCACGACGGCACCCTCGGAGGCGTGCTCGGCGAGGAAGGCCGCCATCCCGGGCTTCGGGATGGCGGTATACGAGTGCGTCGCATCCGGATCCTTCGGAGCCTTGGCGACCTGAGCCGGTGCGACCCCATCGGCCACGACCCGCTCGAGCAGCGTCTCGATGATCGCGTGCGACTGCGCCACGACGCCGACCTTGAAGCCGTGCTCGTTCACGAGGCGTGCGATGACCCGGGATCCGGTGTAGGTCTTGCCCGTTCCCGGAGGGCCCTGCACCGCCAGATAACTGTGGTCGAGGTCGAGCACCCCCGTCACGATCGCGTCGACCGTGTCGTCGCCCGGGGCGGGCAGCGGCGCGCCCGATACGGTGCGCGGGGGGATCCGACGGAGGATGTCGGTCGCCGCATCGTCGGGGAACCCCGGAGCCGCGGCGTGCACCGCATCGGCCCACTCGTCGATCGCGCCCTGGAGGGACACGACGCGTGGCGGTGCGGCCGGGGTGAGGGCGAGCGGCAACTCGTCCCACGTCTGTCCCTGGACCGCCGACTCGGTGATGAGGTAGCCGTCGTCGAGCACCTCCGCCACCGTGACCGTGTGCGGCACATGCACCGCACGCGACGGGACCTCGGTGTCGAACGGCGCCGGAACTCCGTAGAGTGCGAACGGCTGCGACCCGGCGCCGAGCGTCGTGCCGGGCGAAACCTCGCCGCGGATCTCGACATCGCGGGACATCACCCGCCGCCCCTCACCGATGCTCCAGTCGCGACGGACGGTCGAGGACGGACGGTCGACCCGCACCACATCGCGCGTGCCGTCCCACATGGTCACCGGTTCGCGCAGCCGCTGGAAATGCGACACCCAGAAGCTCTTCGCCTCGCGCGGGAAATAGTCGATCGCGGCGGCCGCGAGTCGATGGACGAGCCCGTCGTCACCCGCCTCGACCGCGCGCTCGGCATCTGCGAGCAGTGCGACCGAGCGCGGGGACGGCTCGTAGATGACCTCGTCGGCTGCGTCGGGCGGAGCCGGGGTGACGCCCTCTTTGCGCGCGATGTCGATCAGCCAGTTGCGCAGACGCCTGGTCGACACGCAGTCGTAGCGGTTGTAGTCGGCGAGGTCCGCCAGGACCGCGTCGGCCCCGGCCTGCTCCCCCGCAGCGGCGAGCTCACGAGCCGCGACGTACTGCACGATCGAGTCGTCGCCCTTCTGCACGTCGCTGGTTCGCACGTCGTCGCCCATGTACAGCGGCTCGAGCTTCTTGATCGAGTACGAGCGCGAACCGACGCGCACCGTCCGCAGCACGAGCGGGTACAGGTCGACGAACACGCCCTCGCGCAGCAGCCGATCGACCTCCCCCTCGCGCACCCCGTGCCGTGCCGCCATCGCCACCAGGTGCGAGGTCTCGTAGGGCGCGTAGTGGTAGATGTGCATGCCGGGGTGGGCGATCCTGCGCGCATTCACGAAGTCGAGGAACGTCTCGAGCGCGCGCTTCTCGTCGGCGAAGGTATGCGCCCAGAGGGCCGAATACTGGTCGGCGTTGTCGACCCACCCGAAGAGGTAGTCGATTCCCCAGTGCCCCTCGCCGTCGGCAGCCGGCTCCGTGTAGAGGGGGTCGCCCTCGAAGTCGAAGAAGATGTCGCCGTGGCTGGGCAGCGGGAGGGTGTGGATCGCCGGCGCGTAGTGCACGTCGTAGGTGGGCCGCCCCTCGGCATCGGCGCGCAACTGCAGTCGCGCCTGGTCGCGGAGCGTCTCGAACGTGTCGATGTTCATCCCCGCTGGCGGCCCCGATGCCTCCGCCAGGGCATCGATCGTCTCGATCCCGGACGCACGCAGTCGCGCACGCTGCACCGGGCGCATCCTCGCGACCATCAGCAGGTCCCGGTGCGCCAGCACCTGTTCCTCGCAGGTCGCGCAGCGTCCGCAGGCCACGATCTGCAGGTCGCCGCGATCGTCTCCCCAGGCGAGCGGCGCACCCGCCGCCCCATCGGCGATGCGCCGGTCGGCGATGAGGGCCCGCAGCCGAGCGCGCCGCACCTGGAAGAGCGGAAGGAGATCATCCACCTGATGGGTGCTGAGCGTGCCGTCGCCGAGGATCAGGTCGACCTCGTCGGACCGGGGGATGCCGAGGCGGTCGAGCTGGTCGACGTATGCCGCGAGCTGCATGAGGGCAGTGACTCGCGCCTTGCGCGCGAGCTTGGAGTCCTGAACGCGCCACCGGCCGTCGTCGTCCTTGCGGAGGAAGTCGGCGAATCCGACGAACTCGTCGGTGGAGAAAGCCGCCTGGAACACCACGAGCGCATCGGAGCGCAGCGCCGCGACCGTCTCGTCGATCGCGGCCGCCAGCGCCTCGGCATCAACCGACGAGACCTTCTCGATGCGGTGGACACTCGCGTCGCCGAGTTCATCGATGTACCGGGCGAGCACGTTCTGCTCGTGCACGTCGCCGAGCTCGGCGGCACGCTTCAGAGTCGCGTCTTCGGGCTCTTCGACGGCCGGGACTCGCCCCAGCTTCGCGTCGATCGCCCGACACCACGCGAACTCGCACTCGGCGGCCGCCTTGAGGTCGCTCGCGCTCCAGATGACGCGCTGCGCCTGAGTGTCGATCCGCACGATGCTCCCGTTCTGTCGGATGCTTCGACACTATCCGCGGCATCCGACACGACGCGAAGCGGCGCCTCCGCAGATGCGAACGTGCGGTCAGCGCCACCAGGTGTCGTCGGGGGTCACCGGGAGGTGCCGCTTGTGCTGCGTGGCGAGGTATCGTGCCTCGATGCGACCGGCGACCTCGGGATCGACGGTGCGCCCCTCGAGGAAGTCGTCGATCTGCTCGTAGGTGAGACCCAGCTCGTCCTCGTCGGCACGACCGGGCTGGCCGTCGAGCAGGTCGGCGGTGGGCACCTTGAACGCGAGACGATCCGGAGCATCCAGGAACTGCAGGAGCGAGCGTCCCTGGCGCTTGGTGAGACCGGACAGCGGGAGGATGTCGGCCGCGCCGTCGCCGAACTTCGTGTAGAAGCCGGTGACCGCTTCGGCGGCGTGGTCGGTGCCGATCACGAGGAGCCCGTCGTGACCTGCGAGCGCGTACTGGGTGACCATGCGGACGCGTGCCTTGATGTTGCCGCGGTTGAAGTCGCTGATGTCGCTCGTGACCGCGAACTCGATGTCCTCCTCGACACCGTCGACGCCGTTCTGGATGTTGACCTCGACCGACGAGTCCGGGGCGATGAAGGCGAGTGCAGCCTGGGCATCGTCGGCATCGTGCTGCACGCGGTAGGGCAGACGCACGGCGAGGAACTTCGCCTCGCCGCCCTCGGCCCGCACCCGCTCGACCGCGAGTTGGGCGAGGCGACCGGCGAGAGTCGAGTCCTGCCCGCCGGAGATCCCGAGCACATAGCCCTTCGCCCCCGTCGTGCGCAGGTAGTCGGCGAGGAAACCGATGCGACGCTCGGTCTCGGCTTCGGGGTCGACCTCGGACCTGACACCGAGGTCCTCAGAGATCTGCTGCTGCAACGACATGTGATCCTCCGCTCGTTTCCTCGAATCAGTATCGCGCTTCCGTGTTACGTCGGGGTGACGCCGCGGCGTTCGGATGCTCCTGCCAGTCACGACCTGAGAGAATGGGGCAGTGAAACTCCTCGTCGCCGCGCTCGCATCCGAACTGTCCGCATTCCCCGAGGAACTCGAGGGCTTCGACCGTCTCGTGACCGGCCCGGGCAAGCTCCAGGCGACGTACGGCCTGACGCGTGCGCTCGACGCCACCGTCTACGACGAGATCGTGGTCGTCGGCACGGCGGGCGCGATCGATCCCGACCTAGAAGCGACCGTCCACGAGGTCGGCACCGCGTTCCAGCACGACGTCACCGACCTCGACGGCGTCGCCGGCCAGCACGTGTCGCTGCCGGCGCGGGTCGCCACCGGACGCGACGGCGTGCTGATCGCGACGGGCGACCACTTCGTCGAGGATGCCGAGGTCACCGCCGTGATCCGTCCGTCGGGGGCGGCACTGGTCGACATGGAGACCTACGCGTACATCTGGGTCGCAGGACAGTTCGGCGTGCCCATCCGCGTGTTCCGCGCCGTGTCCGACCAGGCTGAAGACGGCGCATTGACCGACTGGCGCGAGGCGGTCGCCCGCTGCAGCGTGCAGCTTCGCGACTTCATCCGCGCCGAGTACGGCGTCTGAGGCGGCGGAGGCCGTCGGCGTTCGCGCGGCTCAGCGGGCCTCGATGATGCTCGGACCGTTCGGCAGCGCCCGCACCGTGAGCTGCGCCGGGATCTGCTCCTGCATGGCCTCGACATGGCTGATGACTCCGACCGTCCTGCCCCCCTGTCGCAGCTCGTCGAGCGTGCGCATGGCCACATCGAGCGTGTCACCGTCGAGCGAGCCGAATCCCTCGTCGATGAACAGCGTGTCGAGGCGGATGCCGCCGGCCCGGGCCGTGACCACCTCGGCGAGACCGAGTGCGAGCGCGAGTGAGGTGAGGAAGGTCTCGCCGCCCGACAACGACTGCGGCGGCCGCGTCTGCCCGGTGAAGGCATCGGAGACCACGATCCCGAGCCCGGATGCTGCCCCTCGAGCCGCGAGCGCGTCGGAGTGCTGCAGCTGGTAGCGGCCCGTCGACATGTCGTGCAGGCGCCGGTTCGCCGCGTCGACGATCTCTTCCAGCTCGGCCGCGAGGACGAACGTCTCCAGGGTCATCTTTCGGGTGTTCGCGCCTCGCCCGGCGATCGTGTCGGCGAGGTTCTGCAGCACCTCGAATTCGGCCGCATCGGCGGCGGTGCGGGCATGCTCGGCGGTGGCGGAATCGATCAGTCCCCCGAGCCGCTCGGCCGTGCCCGTCGCCCGAGCCGCCGCGTCGACCGCCTCGGTCCAGGTCGCTCGGGCAGCCGCCGAGGCCTCTTCGACGGGCGCGAGGTCGATCGGCTCTTCGGGGAGCGTCCGCAACTCCAGGTCGAACAGGATCGCCCGTTCCTTCTCCCGCTGCACGGCGTGCTCGGCGATGCGCGCGTCCAGTGCCTCCTGCGTCGCGACGGAGCGGAGGGCGTGTTCAGCGGCGGTCACATCGTCGAACGGCGAGTCGGCGATCGCCTCATCCCGCTCGGCCTCCGCCTCGGCCAGCGCCTGCGTCCTGCGCAGACGTTCTGCCATCGCCCGGGCGACCGCGCGGGCGGCGGAGATCCTGGTGGCCATGTCGTCGAGACGCTCGGCGACCGTGTCGAAGGAGCCGCGCGCCTCGGCGATCAGTGTGTGGGCCTCCGTGCTCCGCTGCTGCAGCAGAGCGTGCTGCTCCCGCGCCCGAGCGAGCGCCGCCATGCCCTCGGTCTTCTCGGCCTCGAGCTGATCGACCCGGGCGACGAGGCCGCTCAGTTGCACGTCGAGCACCGTCAGCTCATCGGCTGCGGCCAGGCTGAGCGCGTGGGCTGCGGCGGCTGCTTCGTACTCCGTCTCGGCCTGGTCGACGCTCCGCCCGTCCGCGCGGGCGGAGACAGCAGCGAGTTCAGCCCGCAGGCTCGAAGACGCCGCGGAGCGTTCGCGCTCCCGCTGCGCCGCGACGTCGCGGGCCTTCTCCGCTTCAGCGATGTCGTCGGGCGAGACGAGATCGGCGTGCGTGGCCGGAGCCGGATGCTCGAGTGAGCCGCAGACCGGACACGGATGCTCGGGGCGCAGGCTCGACGCGAGTTCGCCGGACATCCCGTCGATGCGGCGCTGCCGCAGCTGTGCGAGGTTCGTCTGCGCGGCGGCGTGCACAGCAGTGGCGTCGGCGAGTTCGATCTCGGTCGCGGCCTGCGCTCTCTGCAGCCGCTCCACCTCGCGGGCTGCCGCGCGTCGAGCGTCTGCCTCTTCCTGGGCCGCTCGGGCATCGCCCACCCGGTCGGCCAGGCGGCGTTTCTCGTCGCGTTCCGCGGTCAGCGCGGTGATCGCGGCGGGGAGAGTGGCACGTTCGGCTTCTCCGGCCTCCAGGCGTGTGGTCGCCACCGCCACGGCCTCCTCGGCCGACTGCAGCTCGGCATCGAGCGCCGGTGCCTGCCCCTCGAACTCCCGCGCGCGCTCCCAGGAACCGCTCTCCCTGGTGCGTGCAGCCGCCCACTCCTCGAGGTCGCCGGCGACGGGGACCTCGAATGCCTCCCACACTTCCCGTGACCGCTGCTCGTCTTCGGCCGCGACGGTGACGGCCGTCTGTGCTCGGGCTGCGGCAGCGATCGTCGACCGCACCGCCTCGGCGGCACGCGCGGCCGCGAGCTCTGCCCGGGCCGCGTCGATCGACGGCGCATCGGCATCCAGCCGCTCGAGCGCTGTCCGGGCGCGATCACGTTCCCCCTGGGCATGCTTCTCTTCGCGAGCGGTGGCGAGCGCCGCATCGGCATCGGCCGCACGCTTCTCCGCCTCCACCCGCTCCGAGGCGCGGCGCTCCGCCCGATAGTCGGCACGCGCCCTCGCTCGTCGGAGTGCCTCGAGACGCCCTTCTATCGGCGGGGGGCCGGACACCGCCGCGTCCTCGGTCGGCGCTGTCACGTCGTCGGAGAGCCCGCTGGTGATCACGAGCTGCTCGGCCTCGTCGATACGCGCATTCACCGTCGCGAGCCGAGCGCCGAGTGTCTGTTCCGCCTCCCGGCGCCGCTCGTCGAACCGTGCCTGCACGTCTTCGAACCGCTGCGTGCCGAACAGCCGCCGCAGCAGTGCCTGGCGGTCTCTGCTGCCCGCGAGCAGGAACTCCGAGAATCGGTTCTGCGCGAGGAGGATCACCTGGAGGAACTGCTCGCGGCTGAGCTGGAGGATCTCATCGAGCTCGCCTGCGACATCGACGGCGCGAGCGGCGCGACCCACCCAGCCGGCATCGGTCCACTCGTCGAGGGCGACGGTCGAGGCCTGCTTGGTCATGCCGCCGCCACGTTTGGCGGGACGCAGGTACTCCGGTGAACGGGTCACACGGAAACGGCCCGCCGGAGTGCTGAACTCGACCACCACCTCCGACGGATCGTCGGGCTCGCAGTGATCGCTGCGCAGCCGCTTCTCACCGCCGTCGTAACGCGGCACCCCGCCGTAGAGTCCGAAGCACACGGCGTCGAGGATGCTCGATTTACCTGCCCCCGTGCGGCCGGCGATGAGGAAGATGCCGTCGTCGGCGAACGCGTCGAAATCGACGACCTGCCGCGAACGGAAGGGACCGAAGCCCTCGACCTCCAGGCGATGGAGACGCATCTAGACGAGTGCCTCCGCGCGCACGCGCTCATCGAGCACCGCACGGATCAGCTCGTGCTCGACCTCGGTGGGCCCGTGACCTGCCCGCACATGCTCGAGGAACGCCTCGATGCGGTCGGCGTCGGTGACGGCGGAGCGCAGCCGCTGCACGTACGACTTCTCCTCCACCTCTGCGACAGCTGCGGGCTGGTGCTGAACCATCGCGCAGTGGGGATAGCTCTCTCGCAGACGCCGCATCGGCTCGGACTGCGGCACCGCATCCGTGTAGACGGCGCAGACCCAGTCGTCGGCGTGTGCGGCGACGGTGTCGGCTGCGAGGATCTCTTCGAGCGAGCCCGTGAGCGTGACGAGCCGACGCGGAACCGGCAGGTCGAGCCACTCGACCGCGGCGAGGCCGTCGGCATCGAGGTCGACGAGCCAGGATCCGCGCGGCTTGTCCTGCTCGCCGAAGCTGTAGTGCAGCGGAGCACCCGCGTACCGGACGCGCTCGCTGATCTGCTGGCGCCCGTGGATGTGCCCGAGCGCGACGTAATCGGGGCCGTCGAAGACGCTCAGCGGCACGACGTCGAGTCCGCCCTGACGCACCTCGCGTTCGAGCCCGACGGTCGCGTCGACGCCGGCCGCGAAGCAGTGCGCGATCGCCACTGAACGTCCCTCGTGCTCGCGCATGCCGGCGCGGACCAGATCCATCGCATGGGCCATGGTCTGCGCCTGCGTGCGCAGCTGCCGCCCCGAACTGTCACCCTCGGGCCAGTGCTGACGGACGATCGCCGGTTCGAGGTAGGGGATTCCGAAGAAGTGAACAGGCCCCTCGGGGTCGGCGATGGTGACCGGCACGCCGACCGCGAGCGGATCTGTCAGCACGTGGATGCCCTCGCGGAGCAGCCGGGCCTGGAAACCGAGTCGCGCGGCCGAGTCGTGGTTGCCGCTCGTGACGATGACGCGGGCGCCCGTCTCGTGCAGTGACACCAGCGCATCGCCGAGCAGCGTGTACGCGGCGCCCGACGGCGTCGCGGAGTCGAAGACGTCGCCCGCGACGACGACGACGTCGACTGCGTTCTCGCGAACCTGCTCCGTGAGCGCGCCGAGCACCTCGGCCAGCGCGTCCATGGTCGAGTTGCCATGGAACGTCCGGCCGATGTGCCAGTCGGAGGTGTGCAGGATTCGCATACTCACACGGTACGAACACCCTCGGACATTACGTCCGAGGCGTGCCGCGGCATCCGTTCCCGGGGCGGGAATCGGGCGATCTACGCCGGGACGGATGCCGCGACCACGGCTCAGTGCGCGGCGAGGGCCCGCTCGCCCTGCGTGGGCATCAGCTCCTCCTTGGTGCCGCGCACCAGGAACATCGCGATCACGGAGGCGGCGACCATGAAGATCGCGGCGGCGATGAACGTCCAGCCGTATGCGTCGGTCAACTGCGACGGCGTGACGTCGGCCTGAGCGTGCCCGCCCACGGAAGCCGCGTACACGGCGGTGAACACCGACAGCCCGATCGATCCGCCGATCTGCATCGCCGAGTTCGCCATGGCGGACGCGACGCCGGCATCGTGCGGGGCCACCCCCGACAGCGCCAGGTTCTGCAGCGGGATGAAGATGAAAGCCATGCCGACACCGAGCACCACCAGCGCAGGGGCGACCTGCAGGAGGTACGCGCCGTCCGGCGTGATCCCCGAGAGGTAGACCATCCCCGCCGCGGCGAGCAGCGGTCCGACGATGAGCATCGGCCGCGGTCCGATCACCGGCAGCAGCCGGGTCGCGATCGGGGCGATGATCATGGTCGCGATCGGCAGGGGCAGCGTGGCGAGTCCTGCCGGGAACGCCCCCATCCCGAGCACGAACTGCAGGTGGAACGTGAGGTACATCGTGGCGCCGATCATGATGGCGCCGGCGACACCCTGGATGAGAAACGCGCCGCCCCGGACGCGGTCGGCCACGATCCGCAACGGCAGCAGCGGCTGCGCGACCCGGCTCTCGATCCAGACGAAGACCGCGAGCAGGACGACACCGAGCGCCAGGAACGTGATCGTCAGTGGATCGCCCCAGCCGTGCTCGGCGAGGCTGAACCCGTAGACGAGGGCCCCGAGCCCGAGGGTCACCGTGATGGTCCCCCAGACGTCGTACCGGTTCTCACCCTCGGCCTTGCTCTCGGTGAGGAAGAGGGCGCCGCCGATGAGCCCGACCACGACGAAGAAGATGTTCACGAAGAGGCACCAGCGCCAGTCGGCGAACTCGGTCAGCAGCCCGCCGAGCAGGAGGCCGACCGCTGCCCCCGTTCCCGCGACGGTGCCGAACACGGCGAAGGCGGTGTTGCGCTCACGGCCGGAGGGGAACGTCACCGTCAGCAGGGCCAGTGCCGCCGGTGCGAGCAGCGCCGCGAAGACGCCCTGGAGTCCGCGCGCGAGGATGAGCTCCCACCCCTGCTGCGCGGATCCGCCGTACAGCGATGCCGCGCCGAATCCGATCATGCCGATCATGAAGATGCGCTTGCGGCCGATGTAGTCGGCGAGGCGTCCGCCGAAGAGGAGGAGCGCACCGAACGCGAGGGCGTAAGCCGTGACGACCCACTGCCGCTGTCCGTCGGTGAGACCGAGAGCGGCCTGTGCACGCGGCAGCGCGATGCTCACGATGGTGCCGTCGAGCACCACGACGAGCTGGGTGAGGGAGATGACGATGAGTGCCCACCACCGGGAATGTGGACGGGCGCGCAGGGATGAAGACATGGAAAAACCTCCGGTGTCTGATGAGGATGCCGGAGGTTTCGAGCCTCGGATCAGCGCGCCTCTCGGCGCCTGACCACCTCAGCCAACGGGGCTGAGCAGAACTCCATTCTATCGCATGATGTTCGAGGAGGAAGCGGAAGGTCCCCTGACCCACCCTCGTCGCGACGATCGGCACGCGGTGATGCGAGATGCGCTGTGCACCTTCACCTGTGCGGCGTGCGGGGCTGCGCGATGCGATATCAGGGCTGCCCTCCGCCCGACAGGTGCCGGCTTGCCCCGCCGGCTGAGGGTTGTGCCCGCTTCGTCGTGACTACCGACTTCCGCTCTCCTCCTCGAGGTCGTTCGACCAGTTCGCCTGCTGGATCCGGTTATCGAGCTCCCGCAGCTCCTGCGCGACGGCGTCGGCCCTCGATCGCAGCTGCGCGACCGGCAGCGCCGAGACCTGCCGCAGCTCCGACCGCATCTGGCGCAGGTACTGGTCGTTGGATCCGGATGCCGCGGCGGCCGCATCCGTCAGCACGGAGTGGCGCAGACGCAGCACGTCGCGGGCGGCGAGCGCATCCGTCATCGTGCCGTCCGCGCCGAGATCGAGTCGTGCGTTGGTCGCGTTGATGCGACGGATCAGATCGCGCAGCTGGGTCAGTGCGGCGTCCGCTTCGACGATGAGGGCCGCGGCATCCTCAGCCGGCTCCTCCCCCTCCTGGAAGCGGGCGTTCGCGACGATGCGGGCACGCAGCTGCTCGATGCGGCGCTGCAGATCGGCTCGTGCGGTGAGGGCCTCAGCGAGTTTCATGGGCCCATCCTCGCAGCAGGCGGCTGTAACACGGCGTCATACAGCAGGCGAGTCAGCGCGAGCGCAGCAGCGGGGCGTGCTCGGGGTTCGCTGCGAACCAGTCCGCGACGTACCAGCAGACGGCGTCGACCTTGCGGTCTCCGCGCTCCTCGATGTCGGCGACGGCCCCCTCGACGACCTTTCCGGCATAGCCGTTGCCGCGGAAAGTCGGGACCGTGAAGGCTCGCGTCAGGGCGATCGTGTGTCCGTCGTCGCGGTAGTCGAGAACGCTCACGAGCTTTCCGTCGCGCATGAGCGTGTAGCGCGACGCATCCTTCTCGTCGGTCAGGATGAAACCGCCGACAGTGTGCGAGATCGTCATCCGCACAACGTTACGCCCGCTCACGGACGCCCGGGCGTTTTGACATGAGCGGTCATGATCGGACATAATCCCCCCATGACCACCAACGCAAGCCCTTTGTCCGCCCAGGAGGCGAACAGGACTGCCGGGATGATGATGCCCGGTCGCGTTGGCATGTGTTGCCGAATGTGTCGCTGAACGAACAGCCACCCCGCCTGACCTGACGCCTCGCCATCTGCGAGGTCAGAGTCACCGAGCATCCACCCTTTGCTCGCTTCCCGGCTCCGCCGGTCATTCATGCAACGCATCAGAGCCCCGCTCGATCCGGGCTCACGTCCTGAGGACTCATCATCATGTCGAACACCGCACTTCTCGAGCGTCCCGCCACCACCGCCGCGATCCGCACGCAGCCGGACGCCGCTGCTCCCCTGGCCGCCGCCGGAGCCGATCTGCCCGCCGTCCGCTCGCCCCGCGGCTTCGCCCTCTACGTCGGACTCGACGAGATCAAGGCAGCCGAAGCCGGAGTGAGCCTCCCCCTCCTCGTCGACGCACTGCGCCGCACTCTCGCCGAGCTCGCACCGGGCGCCGAGACGCACGCCACGGTCGCCCTCGCTCCCCATGGCTCCGGAGGCCGCGACCTCGACGTCGTCCGCCTCGCCCTGCAGGAGCCGGGTGCCATCGCCCGCACCAAGGCCGCCGCCGAAGAGGAGACCGTGGAAGAGGAGACCGGCGTGACCGTCGACATCTCCCGCAAGCGCGTGCTCATCGACGGAGAGTCCGCGGCCTTCACCTACAAGGAGTTCGAGCTGCTGCAGTACCTGGTGCTCCGTGAGGGACGCACGATCGAGCGCAGCGAGCTGGTCTCCGCGCTCTGGCAGGCACAGGATGACGAGACGCCCGGCGAGCGCACGATCGACGTGCACGTCCGCCGCCTTCGCGCCAAGCTCGGCCGCTACGAGGACATCGTCCGGACCGTGCGCGGCATCGGGTACCGGTTCGACCGCCACGCCGACGTCGTCATCCGCTACGGCCACGGCACCCCCTCGCCCGACCGCTTCTGAGTCACCCCGGGTCGGTGTCAGGACCGGCGCGTAGGGTGGGCGCATGACCCTGATCGAGCACCCTGCAGCGGCCGACGCCGCGTCCGCGGATGCTCGATGGGAGACCGTCTACCGGCCGCCGCATCCGCTCGATCTTCGACGCACCGTCGGCATGCTCCGCCGCGGCGGCACCGATCCGACGATGATCGTCGACGGCGGCGTCATCTGGCGTGCCGTGCGCACGCCGCTCGGCCCCGCGACACTCGCCCTGCGCATGTCCGGCAACGAGGTCAGGGGCTCGGCCTGGGGTTCCGGAGCCGAGCACGCTCTCGAGGGCGTTCCCGCACTCTGCGGCGCATACGACGAGCCCGGCGACTTCGACGCGTCGCTGCATCCGCTCATCGCAGAGTCCGCCCGGCGCACCCCCGGACTGCGGCTCGCCCGCACCGACGCGGTGTTCGATGCTCTCGCCTGCGCGATCATCGAGCAGAAAGTCACCGGCATGCAGGCCTTCGGCGCCTGGCGCTGGCTCGTCTCCCGCTTCGGCGAGCGTGCGCCCGGCCCCACGCCGCGACCGATGTTCGTCGCGCCGACCGCCGAGCAGTGGTACCGCATCCCCTCGTGGGCCTGGCACCGCGCCGGCGTCGAGCCCCCGCAGTCCCGCACCATCGTGCGCGCAGCCGAGCGCGGTGACCGCATCGCCCGTGCCGTGAGCGCGGCCACGACCGGCGCCGACCGCGACCGCGTGCTCACCAGCCTCCCGGGAGTCGGCGTCTGGACCTCGGCGGAGACCCGCATCCGCGCGCTGGGTGATCCCGATGCCGTCAGCGTCGGCGACTACCACCTGGCGCACGAGGTAGGACATGCGCTCACCGGGAAGCGCACCGACGACGACGGGATGCTCGAGCTCCTCGAGCCCTGGGCGGGTCAGCGGCAGCGTGTCATCCGTCTCATCTTCGCCAGCGGGGTTCAGGAACCGCGCCGCGGACCCCGTCTCGCCCCCGAGGACCATCGCGGTCGCTGACTCCGTCCGCCTATGCTGGGGCCATGTCCCGTTCTGCGCTACGCATCTCCATCACCGTCGGCCTGCTCGTCGTCGGAGTCGTCGTCGGGTTGATCTTCCAGAACGTCTGGCTCGGTGTGCTCCTCGCCGCCATCGTGTGGCTGGGATGGTTCCTCGGCTACGAGTCGCGTCGTGGCAACAACGCCGGCGTCAACGACGAGGATCACGGCATCGAGCTCTGAGGCCCCTGGCACCGTATCGTCCGCTCAGTAGTAGACGGCGAGCGGCCCCGACGGACCGTCGACGACGCGCACCGGGGTGTCGAACACCCGGGTGAGCACCTCGTCGGTCATGATCTCGGCCGGGGACCCGAACTCCACCACCGCTCCGTCTTTCATGGCGCAGATGTGGTCGGAGTAGTGCCCGGCGAAGTTGATGTCGTGCAGCACGATGACGATCGTGCGTCCGAGTTCCTCCGCAGCCCGGCGCAGGTGTTTCATCATCTGCACCGCGTGCCGCATGTCGAGGTTGTTCAGCGGCTCGTCCAACAGCACGAACTCGGTGTCCTGCGCTAAGACCATCGCGACGTAGGCGCGCTGGCGTTGCCCGCCGGAGAGCTCGTCGAGATAGCGCCCTTCGAGCGGTCCGAGATCGAGGAAGTCGATCGCCTGGCTGATGATCTCCTCGTCCGCCCGGGTCAGCCGCCCCTTCGAGTGCGGGAAGCGTCCGAAGCCGACCAGCTGCCGCACTGTGAGCCGGGTGACGAAGTGGTTCTCCTGCCGCAGGATCGACACGACCTTCGCGAGGTCCTTCGACTTGGTGGAGGCGACGTCGAGCCCGGCGATCTCGATCGCACCGGCGTCCATGCCGTTCAAGCGACCCATCATCGTCAGCAGCGTCGACTTGCCGGCGCCGTTCGGTCCGATGAGCGCGGTGATGCCACCGGCGGGGATCTCGAGGTCGACGGGGCCGATCGCGACCTCGCTGCTGTAGTCACGGCGGACGCCGTCGAGTGCGATCACAGTCGGCCCTTTCTGAGGATGACGATGAGGAACACGGTGCCGCCGACGAGCTCGATCAGGATCGACACCATCCCCTGCGCGTAGAAGACGTTCTTCATCACGAAGTACGCGCCCGCGAGGATCGTGAAGGCCGTGAGCACCGCGACGGGGAAGATGAGCCGATGGTCGTGCGTGTCGGCGAACTGATACGCGAGGGTCGCCACCAGGAATCCGAGGAACGTCATCGGGCCGACGAGCGCGGTCGAGGTCGCCATCAGCACGGCCACCAGGAAGAGCACGAGGAAGAGCTCGCGGCGATGGTCGACGCCGAGGGAGCGCGCGGCATCCGGCCCCAAGGCCATCAGGTTCAGCCGACGGGATCGCAGCCACAACAGTGCGGATGCCGCGACGACGAGCGGGATCGCCAACGGGAGGTACGAGGGATCGGCGTTGGACACGTTGCCGAACAGCCGGGCGGCGAGCACGTCGAACTCGCTCGGGGTGAGCAGTCGCTGCATGAACGTGGCGATCGCGCCCAGCCCCCCGCCGATCACGATGCCCACCAGGAGCATGATCTGCAGGTTCCCGTATCGACCGGACAGCAGCCAGCCGTAGAGCGCGACCGCGAGCCCGACCATGATCGCGACCTGGATCGCGAACTGGCCGACCCCCTGGATCGCCACGAGCCCGGCCACCCCGAACAGGTACACGGTCGAGGTCTGCACGACGCGGTAGAGCGACTCGAAGCCCATGATCGACGGCGTGATGATGCGGTTGTTGGTGACCGTCTGGAAGCTCACGGTGGCGATGGCCTGCGCGACCGCGACGAGCGCCATCACCGTCACATCGATCGCGCGATGCTGGGCGATGCGCCAGAACCCCGTCGAGCCGACGGGCATGGGGTTCCCCCACGCGAGGAGGCCGAATCCGGATCCCGCGGCCAGGACGATGAGGATGCCCAGCACGATCAGGTAACGCCGACGCGCACGCGGGGTCGTGAACGAGCCGGCCGAGCGCGTCGCCGGGGTCGTCGTCAGCTGCTCCCCCACGCCGCTAACCACGTCGACGCTGCCTCAGCAGAAGTAGCACGAACACCACGGCCCCGACGACGCCGAGGATCAGCGACACCGGTACCTCGAACGGCATAATGATCGTGCGCCCGATGATGTCGCACACCGTGACGATCGCGATGCCGAGCAGGCACACCCAGGGCAGGTTGCTGCGCAGGTCGTCGCCGCGCACCATCGAGACGATGTTGGGCACGATCAGTCCGAGGAAGGGCAGGTTGCCGACGACGACCGTGACCACGCCCGTGGTGATCGCGATGAGGACGGTGCCGAGCAGGATGATCCGGTTGTAGTTCACGCCGACGTTCGTGGCCACCTCTTCGCCGAGTCCGGCGATGGTCAGCCGATCGGCGACGAGGAAGACGATCACACCGATGATCGCCACGATCCACAGCATCTCGTACTGGCCGCGCATCACCGAGGTGAAGCTGCCGGCGAACCACACGCCCAGGATCTGCAGCGAGTTGGTCGCCAGTGCGAGATACGTCGACAGGGCGCCGACGACCGCGCCGAGCATGATGCCGACGATCGGGACGATGAGCGAGGACTTGAGGGCGACGCGGCGCAGGAAGGCGAAGAACACCATCGTGCCGACGAACGCCGCGAGCACTGCCCCCGCCATCCGTAACGGGAGCGACGGCTGCGGGACGAGGATCATGACCATGAGGAGTCCGAGCCCCGCCCACTCGGTGGTTCCGGTCGTCGTCGGCTCGACGAAACGGTTCTGGGTGAGCAGCTGCATCACGAGGCCTGCCATCGCCATCGCCGCGCCCGAGAGGACGAGGGCGATCGTGCGGGGCACGCGCGTGATCTGGAACATCTCCGCGCCGTCGTCGGCTCCGGCGATGTCGTACACGCCGGTGAACAGCGAGATGACGAGGAGAACGACGACGACGAGCACGCCGATGAGCAGCGTGCCGTCGAAGAGCCGCCCGGTGTACCGGGGCGGCGGGGTGATGTCGGTGGAGACCATGATGACGGTGCGGCGGCACCCGAATCATCCGGATGCCGCCGCGTTGCCTCAGTTCTTCGCGGCCTCGAGGGCGTCGGCGAAGTCCTCGAGGAACGTCGTGTACGTCTGGATTCCCTCGTTCAAGTAGGTGTCGGTGGGCATGTAGACGATCTGCTCGTCCTTCACCGCCGTGACACCGGCGAGCGCCTCGGAGTTCTCCAGGATCTCGGCCGCCTGCACGTAGTCGGGGGTCTCCGCAGCGAACACGGCGTCGCGGTCGAGCACGAGGATCCAGTCGGGGTTCGAAGCCGCGATCGCCTCGACCGAGATGTCGTCGCCCTGGTGATCGTCGGTCGCGTCCTCGACCTCGAGCGCCGGCGTGAGTCCGAGGATGTCGTAGATCGGGCCGAGCGAGCGGCCGACGGTCGGGGCGAGGTACCCGATCTCACCGCCGGAGGTGTTCACAGCCATGACGGTGTCGGCGTCATCGTAGGCGGCCTGGGCGCGCTCGACGGCGGCGTCGAAGTCATCCACCAGCTTCTGCGCCTCGTCCTGCTTGCCGAAGATCTCGCCCAGCGCGGTGACCTGGCGCTTGAGCTCCTCGTCGAAGGGCTCGCCTTCACGCGGCTCGAGGTCGATGATCGTGGCTTCGGGCACGAGATCGGCGATGGCCGCGTTGTGCTGGGTGAAGCGCTGACCGCTGATGATGAGGTCGGGTTCGACCGCGACGACGGCCTCGAGGTCGGGTTCGCTGTGCAGTCCGATGTCGACGATGCCGTCGTCCTTCACGTACGACACGGTCTCGGGCATGAGCGCGACGGCGCCGGCCGAGAGCTCGACTCCCCAGTCGGAGAGCGTCTGGAAAGTGCGGTTGTCGAGGGCGACGACGGAGGCCGGAGGGGTCGCGATCTCGTGCGTGCCGGTGTTGTCCTCGATCGTGACGGATGCCGCCGCAGGTTCGTCCTTCGCAGGTTCCGCCGTGCTGCCGGAAGCGCAGCCGGCGAGGGCGAGGAGGCCGACGAGCGCGACGCTCGTGGCGGTGAGGGTTCTGGGCACGGACATGGAGAGACTCCTGTTCTGCGGGATCTGTGCGCACACGGTGGCGCTGGGAGGTCGAGGTTAGGGTGCCCTTCCCTCGACATATTTAGGTTAGCCTTACTTCATGAGCGATACGAAATCCGGCTTCTCGATCGAGCGTCGCGGCCTCGAGCTGCGCTTCCGCACCGTGACTCTGAGCGCCCGCGAATGGCTGGCTCCGGACTTCGTGCGGGTGCGACTCACCGGCTCCGACCTCGCCGGCTTCGAGTCGCTGGGTTCCGACGACCACATGCGGCTGTTCTTCCCGGCAGGGCCGGTCGGCTCCGTCGAGGAGCTGCGCGCGTCTCCGAGCCGTGAGTACACGCCGCTGGACTGGGGCGACGACTGGCTCGACGTCGAGTTCGCCGTGCACGGCGATCAGGGTGTCGCGGCGCCGTGGGCGGCGACCGCGCCGCTCGGTTCATCCATCGGCGTCGGTGGCCCCCGCGGGTCGGCCGTGCTGGTCGGCGAGCCCGGTGGATGGCTGCTCGTCGGCGACGAGACGGCGATCCCCGCGATCCGCCGCTTTGCCGCGCTGATCCCCGAGGGAACCCCGGCACGCATCGTGGTGGAAACCGTCAATCAGGGCCGCGAGTTCGACATCGAAGCGCCGGTCGAGGTCGAGTGGCTGCACCGCGGCGATGCTCCTTCCGGCTCCGCGCTCATCGCCTTCCTCGAGCGCCTGACCGCCGAAGATGCCGTGGGCTCCGACCCGTTCGTCTTCATCGCCGCCGAGCAGTCGATCGTCAAGCCGGGTCGGGCACTCCTCGGCCGGTGGGGCGTCGACACCGCGAACGCCGTTGTGAAGGGCTACTGGAAGCGCGGCGAAGCGGAGTACCACGCACCGCACTGAGCCCGTTCCGGCTCCGTGGCCTCCACTGTCGGTGGGAGGCCGTACGGTGGTGCGTACGGTCGTTTGGCACCGTTTCGGAAGAGGAGTGCTCATGAAAGGTGACCGCCTGCAGCAGTGTGCGCGCGACCGCGCCGAGGAACTGCCGGGGGCTCGACTCGAGCATCCTTTCGGGCCCGAATGGGACGTGTTCAAGGTGCGCGACAAGGTGTTCATGCTGCTCACATCGGCCACGGGCGAGGCCATGGTGACCCTCAAGGCGGCGCCCGAAGACGGCGACGCGCTCCGCCGCCAGTTCGATGACATCATCCCCGGCTATCACATGAACAAGAAGCACTGGATCTCGCTCCGCCCCGGCGGCAAGCTGCCCCAGGACCTCGTCCGGGAGCTGGTGACCGAGTCGTACCTCCTCGTCGTGGAGAACCTCCCTCGTCGCCAACGGCCCGTCGACCCCGCCACATTCGGGAAGATCGCTCCCTGACGCCGTGGGGCGTTTCTGGAAGACTGGGCCGCATGGCACTTCTGGATCATCTGGGCATCACCGTCGACGACCTCGAGCGCGGCCGAGCGCAGTTCCATCCGGTCCTCACCGCCCTGGGCTATCAGAGCGGCGGCGAAGACGACCATTCGATCTCGTGGCACAACGGCGAAGAGACCGAGATCATCCTGTACACCTGGGACGAGGACTCCGCCCCGCACCGGCACGGCAAGGTCGGCTGGCAGCACATCGCCTTCGCCGTTCCGACGCGCGACGAGGTCGAACGCCTGCACGCGATCGCGTTGGATGCGGGCTGGACCGCCGTGCGTGACCCCAAGGAGTATCCCCGCTACTCCGAGCGCTACTACGCCTCATTCGTCGAGGACGCCGACGGCATCCGCATCGAATTCATGTACAACCCGCCGCGCGAGACGGCTTGACTCCCGGGCGTGTCGCCCCCTAATGTGGCAAAGCTGTGCCGATCGGCCCAGCACGCCAGCCGAGGAGTCGACGGATGACCGCCCAGCGGAACCTTCCCATCGGAGCGGTGTTGCAGCTTCAGTCGAAGCGCAATGACCGCAACGAGTCGTACCCTCCGGCGCGCGCCGTGTGACAGCATCCGCTCTCGCAACGCCCCGCACCGTCAGGTCCGGGGCGTTTTCCGTTCGGAGAGCACCCTGACCTGTGGCTGACCACCACCACAAGGAAAGGAATCATGGAGAGGCTCTCCGCACGGCTGCTGTCGTGGGCGTCGCTGATCGACGAGAAGACACTCGCTCAGGCGCACACCACGGCCCGCATGCCGTTCATCCACCCGCACCTGGCGCTGATGCCGGATGCGCACCTCGGCAAGGGGGCGACGGTCGGCTCGGTCATCCCGACGCTCGGCGCGATCATCCCCGCAGCCGTCGGCGTCGACATCGGCTGCGGCATGATCGCCGTCCGCACCCAGTTCACGAGGAACGACCTCGAAGGTCGCGACCTCGCCGAGCTTCGGGAGCAGATCGAACGCGCCATCCCGTTGTCGGCAGGTCGGTACAACCGCAAGGTCGTCACGACCGCCGAGCCGCGCATCGCCGAGCTCGAGCAGCTCGCCGAGAAGAACGGCTTCGACCCCGCGAGCTACGCCGGCAACTGGCGCCTGCAGCTGGGCACGCTCGGCTCCGGCAACCACTTCATCGAGGTGTCGGTCGACGAGCTCGACCGGGTGTGGCTGTTCCTGCACTCGGGCTCCCGGGGTGTCGGCAACAAGATCGCTATGAAGCACATCTCGGTCGCGCAACGGCTATGCAAGCAGTGGTGGATCGACCTCCCCGACCCCGACCTGGCGTACCTGGTCGAAGGCACCGAGGAGTTCACGCGGTACATCCGAGAGCTGCGGTGGGCCCAGCAGTTCGCCCTGCTGAACCGGGAGGAGATGATGGACCGGGTCGTGCGGCAGGTGTCCGAGTTCCTCGGCACCGCGGTCGACGAGCAGGAGCGCATCAACTGCCACCACAACTTCACCGAGTCGGAGAAGCACTACGGCAAGCAGGTATGGGTGTCCCGGAAGGGCGCGATCCAGGCGGACGCCGGTCGTCCGGGACTCATCCCCGGATCGATGGGCACCGCGTCCTACGTGGTCGAAGGGCTCGGCGACCCGCAGTCACTGAACTCCTCACCGCACGGCGCGGGTCGGGAGTACTCCCGGTCGGCCGCGAGGCGGGCGTTCACACACGACCAGCTGCGGGAGGCGATGACGGGCATCGAGTTCCGTGACACCGACGCCTTCGTCGACGAGATCCCGCAGGCGTACAAGCCGATCGACCAGGTGATGGCGGATGCCGCGAGCCTCGTGTCGATCCGGCACACGCTGCGGCAGCTCGTCAACGTGAAGGGCGATTGAGACAAGGAGCCGGGCGGCGGAGATCGCGCCGCCCGGCTCCGGCGGCATCCTCGTCGCCCTCGTCAGAGCGGCTCGACTACTCCTCCCCGGGCACGCTCGAAAACGTCTTGTCCCCACCTCCCGGGTCACCGATATCTTCGCTGCCCGCGGCCTGGCAAGCTTGCGGAATCGATGCGACGATGACGGGGTGGAATTCATGAATGACGCGCAGATCTGGACCATGATCGGGGCGTTCAGCGCGCTGATGTTCAGCACTCTCACCGTGGTCTCCACGCTGTTCATCCACGTCGTCCGCAGTGAGATCGGCGGACTCCGCAACGAGATGAACGCCCGATTCGACGCGGTGAACACGCGCTTCGACGCCGTGGACACGCGGTTCGATGCGGTGAACGCGCGCATCGACGGTGTCGACGGCGACGTGCAGGCCATCGTGAAGCGGACGTTCGGTCTCGATCGGGAATGATCAGAACCGACGTCAGACGACCGGGGCGACCTCCGCGTCGACGGACCGGTCGGTGAACGCGGCCTTCGGCACGAACACGAGGATGACGGCTGCGACAAGTGCGGTGACACCGCAGACGATCCAGACGGTGAAGTACCCCGCCAGCGAACCGGCCGTCCCCTCGGTCGCGCCGGCGGTCGTGGCGACACCGTGCAGCAGCGCGATGCCGAAGACGCACGAGGCGATCGCCCCGCCCACGGTCTTCACCGAGTTGGTGAGCCCCGTCGCGACACCGGTCTGCGTGGCGGGCGCGGCCGATGCGGCGGCAGCGGGAAGAGCGGCGACCAGCGCGCCGGAACCGAGGCCCACGACGACCATGTTCGTGATGACCTGACCATAGGTGTCATGGAACGGCAGGAACAACAGGAAGCCGAGCCCCACCAGCACCGAAGCGCCTATCAGCGTGACCCGTGGAGTCGCCCATCGTGCGATGGTCGGGAACAGCAGCGCACCCGCGATCATCGCCACGAGGTACACGCCGATGATGAGCGAGGTCGCGAACCCGCTCGTGCCGAGACCGTAACCGTAGACCGACGGATCGGTCCGCGCGAACGTCGACAGCGGCGCCTGAGCACCGAGCACGCTGACTCCGAAGAGGCCCGCGGTGAGGAACACCGGTCCGAGCGCGGGCGAGCGGAACATGCGCACGTCGATGAGCGGGTCTTCGCACCGCAGCTCCCAGAGCACGAACGGGATCACCAGCAGCACGCCGAAGACGACCACGGCCCAGGACCACGGATTCACGAGACCGCCCTCGAGGCGGAGCAGGCTGAGTCCGCCGGTGAAGCAGACGAGGGCCAGGGAGATCAGCACGAGGCCGACCGTGTCGAAGATGCCGCCGGTCGGCTCGGGAGATTCCTTGACCCCGAACAGGATCACGAAGAAGCACACCACGATGAGCACAGCCGGAACCAGGAGGACGACCGTGAGGGGCAGGACGTCGATCAGCGCGCCGCCCACGAGAGCGCCGATGATCGCACCACCTTCGAGGGCGGCGACCAGGAGACCTGCCGCCTTGGCCGTGATGGAGGAGCGTCCTTCCATGCGGCGCGACCGCGACCAGATCAGGGCGATCTCGAGCGGGAGCCACACGACGTAGAAACCCATGAGCGCCCAGGCCGCGAGGAACACGCCGAAGGAGTCCGTGAACGGCAGCACCAGGGCCGCCGCCGCGGTGACGGCGGTGGAGATCAGCAGCATCCGCTTGTGGCCGACCATGTCGCCGAGCTTCGCGAACGCCGGGACGACGAGCGCCGACAGCATGAGCTGCGCACCCTCGAGCCAGTTCACGTCGGCGTCGTGGATGCCGAGGTGCCGGGCGATGTCGCTGAGCATGGGCGTGTAGTACCCCTGCAGCACACCACTCGTGAACTCCACGAACGCGAGGAAGCCGACGACGACGGCGAGGGTGCCCAGAGTGCGGGTGCGCGTCATCGCGTCTCCTGCTTCTTGTTCGGGTACTCCCACTCGAGGCGGGAGGAGGGTGAGATCACCCTAGCCGTTCGAGAAGCGCGCGATGGAATCGCTCTCCGCGCTCCAGCGCGGCGATCTCGACGCTCTCGTCGACGCCGTGGATCGAGGCGCGCTGCGCGTTCGACATGTCCAACGGAGCGAAGCGGTAGACCGCCGGCGAGAAGCGGTGGAAGTGCCGGGAGTCGGTGGCGGCCATCATCACGTAGGGCACTGCCGGAACCCCGGGATGCGAGACCTCGAGCGCGGCCGCAAGCAGCGCGAACTGCGCGTTGTCGGTGGGCGATTCCGGCGAGGGCTCGCTGGCCTCGACCACCTCGACGGACACGAGCGGATCGCGGATGCGGCGGCGCACCCGGAACACGGTCTGCTGCGTCGTCTCCCCCAGCGCGATGCGGAGGTTGACGGTCGCGGAGGCCTGGGAGGGCAGCACATTCGCCGCCGTCCCGCCGGACTGCATCGTCGGGGCGACCGTCGTGCGCACGAGCGCCGCCGGTTCACCGCCGAGCGCCGCGAACACCTGACCGGTGACGAGCGGCGCCGCTCCGAGGAACCGCAGCAGGTGGCGAGCCGGACCGGGTGTCTGGGCGGCCAGCTGCGACAGCATCCGCAGGACCGCTTTCGAGGCACGAGGGCGGAAGGTGGCGGGTCCGAGACGGTCGACGGCCCTCCCGATGCGTCGCACAGCGGTGAGTGACGGCGGAGCCGAGGCATGACCGCCCTCGCCGCGCGCCGACAACCGGAGCGTCATCACGCCCTTCTCGCCGACGCCGATCATCGCCGCCCGACCGGGGACGAACGGCAGAGGCGCGTCGACGACGGCACCGCCCTCATCGACCACGAGCCAGGGCACGACGCCGCGTTCGCGCAGGACCCGGGCGATCTCCTCCGCCGCCTTCCCGTAGGTCTCCTCGTTGCCGCCGAACGAGAGATACACGTCGCGGGGCGGAACGAATCCGTCGGCGAGCAGATTCTCGACCGCTTCGAGCACGACGATGAGCGGACCCTTGTCGTCCAAGGCGCCGCGGCCGAACACCGAACCGTCGGCGATCACGCCGTCGAAGGGCGGATGGGTCCAGGCGTCGCTCTCATCGACCGGGACGACGTCGTAGTGCGCCATCAGCACGACCGGTCCACCCGATGCCGCGCCCGTGCCCTCCCAGTGGAACAGCAGCCCGAAGTCGGTGTGCCGTTCGAGGCGCAGCTTCGCGTGCGTCAGGGGATAGAGCTCGGCGATCAGTGCGACGAACTCCTCGAACGGCGCGGCACCGCGCTCGTCGAGCTCAGCCGAGACCGTCGGGATCCGGATCATCTGCGAAAGCCGCTCGGCGATGCCGGGGCGCACGGTCGATGTGGTCACAGTCGCCATCGTACCGAGCGCCCCGGCTCCGCCTGCATCCACCCGGACACAGTGCCGCCCGGCGTCGCTTACGCGTAGTGCCAGAGCACCGTCATGCGCGCCGGACGCGTCTCGTCCCACGGAAGCACATGCCAGATCTCCCGCGGCGGCCCCACCCTGGTCGCCTTCTGCTCGTCGATCCACTCGCAGCCGCGATCGTAGGCGGCGAGGATCGCGGGGAACGCCGTGTCGTCGCCTTCGACCGTGACGGCGACGGCCGCACCGCCGCCGAGTCGATGGCTCCGGATGCCCTCCGGGGTGTCCCGGATGACGCGGTCGACCGGAAGGCACACCTCGATGGGGCCGTCGCTGTCGGCGGTGATCGGGGCGTGGAAGATGCCGAACGCGTCGGAGGGGACGGTGAGACCGCGCTCGGCCGCCAGTGCACTCAACCGCTCGTGCGCCTCGCGGATGCGTTCGTCGAGCTCGCCGACGTACGTCGTGACGAGCAGGCTGAGCACCGCCTGCTCGGGGCGGATGTCGGTCGTGAGGGACTTCGTGTTCATCGGTGATCCTCTGAAATGGCCACGCGCCTGATCGAGGAGCGTGGCGGTCGAGGCTGCGGACGTCCGTACCTGATCCCGGAATGCATCCAGAGCCGCGACCGCGTCGCGGTCGGGCAGCGCGATCACCTCCTGGATCGCATCGAGGCTCATGCCCGCCGTCCGCAGCAGGGAGATGAGCCGTCCCGTCCTCGCCTGCTCGATCCGATAGAAGCGGTACCCGTTGTCCGGGTCCACCGCATGCGGCACCAGGAGCCCGCGCTTCTCGTAGAGGCGCAGGGCCTTCGGCGAGAGCAGAGCGGCCTCGGAGAAGGGACCGATGCTGAGGAGGTCGATGGAGTGGCTCACAGGGTTCACGATGCTCTCTGCCCTCGGGACAAGGTCAAGCGGTCACCCGCTCCGGGGAATCGTAGCGAGCAATTTCCGCCGATGTCTCACATTTCGCGCACCTGTCCGGTCAGCCATGGAGAAGGATGTACCGAGAAGACGAAGGAGCACGCATGAGAATCGCCGTCGCAGGAGGAACCGGGACCGTAGGCCGGCACACCGTGGAGGCGGTGCGGGCCGCAGGACATGAGGCGGTCGTTCTCAGCCGGTCGCAGGGAGTCGACCTGGTGACCGGGCAGGGCCTGGATGCTGCCCTGGCCGGTGCGGACGCGGTGATCGACGTGGCGAGCATCCAGACGCTCAAGGCGAGCGCGGCGATCGAGTTCTTCACCGCCGCGACCGGGAACCTGCTGTCGGCGGCAGCGGATGCAGGGGTTTCGCACGCCGTGCTGCTGTCGATCGTCGGGATCGATCGCATCCCCTACGACTACTACGCGGGAAAGGTCGCGCAGGAGAAGGTCGTCGAGGCCTCACGCGTGCCGTGGACGATCCTCCGCGCGACGCAGTTCCATGAGTTCGCGGGCCAGATGTTCGAGAACGCGAAGGTGGGGCCGCTGCACCTCGCCCCGAACGCGCGGACGCAGCCCGTGGCTGCCGCCGAAGTGGGCGCGCGCCTCGCTGCCCTCGCCGCAGCGGAGCCGCAGGGCCGCGTGCGCGACTTCGCCGGCCCGCGCGAGGAGAGCCTCGCGACCATGATCCGCGCCTTCGCCCGCCGCGAGGGATACCGCGGGTGGATTCCGGCTGTGAACGTGCCGGGCCCCCAGATGGCGGGGATGCGCGCGGGGCATGCGCTGCCCGGCCCCGATGCGGACCTGGGTGTCCAGACGTTCGACGAGTGGCTCGCGTCCTAGCTCCGGGAACAGGCCGGCACGGTCGTCGGTTGCATCCGGGAGAAGCATCGCGGATCCGAGGAGGCGGGGATGGAGCTGACCCTGGTGTCATCGTCGTTCTGCGGCGCCTGCGCACGCACTCGGTCGGTGTTGGCCGACGCCGCTCGATTCCTGCCGGATGCGACGGTGACCGAGATCGATGTCGCTCAGGATCCGGACGCCGCGGAGGCACTCGACATCGACCACACGCCGACCGTGATCATCCGCGACGCGTCGGGAGTCGAGGTGTTCCGAGCCACGGGGGTGCCCACGGTTCCCCAGGTGCTCACCGCAGCGGTCAAGGCTCTCCCGGCCTGAGCCCGCCCGTCCTCGTCGGATCTCTTGCGGAGGCAAGGCCCGCGGCGCAGACTGAGCGTCAGCGGTGCCGTAGTCTCACCTCTCACCTCCTGGAGTCCTCATGCCTGCCCTCAACCCGTATCTCTCGTTCCGCACCGAAGCCCGCGAGGCGATGGAGTTCTATCAGGGGGTGCTCGGCGGTGAGCTCGTGATCAACACCTTCGGAGAGTTCCCCGACATGGTGCAGGATCCGAGCCAGAAGGATCTCGTCATGCATGCCCAGCTCGATGCACCCGGCGGACTCGTCCTCATGGCATCCGATTCTCCCGACGGCATGCCCTACGAGAAGCCGCAGGGCTTCTCGGTCTCGCTCAGCGGCAACTCGCAGGACGCGACCCGTGCGGTGTGGGAGAAGCTGGCCGACGGGGCCACGATCACGATGCCCCTGGACGTGCCGCCGTGGGGCGGCCTCTTCGGGATGCTCGTCGACCGCTTCGGCATCCCGTGGATGCTGCACGGCGATCCGGAGGAGTGAGCGGGCACCGCTCAGCGCGGCTGCACGGCGCGACACGCGAGGTGCAGGGCCAGCCGCGCCTCGGGGTCGGTCATGTCGATACCGAGGAGTTCCTGCACGCGCCGGATCCGGACCATGACCGTGTTGCGGTGCAGGCCGAGCGCACTCGCCGTCGCCGCGATGCCGGACTCGTGATCGAGGTAGGCGGAGAGCGTGGTGAGCAGCTCCCCACCGCCGTCGCGCAACGGCGCCAACAGCGATTCCGCCGCCGGGACGAAGGTGTCGTTCCCGGTCCAGGCGAGCAGCAGCTGCTCCAGGCCGAGGCTGTCGACACGCACGAACCACCCGGTCGCGGATCGCGATGCGGCGATGCGCGCCGCGTCGCCGGCCTCGTCCAGGGTCGTGGCCAGACCTTCCGCCCCGGCCTGCAGCGACCCGACACCGGTCGCCACCGCGAAATCGCGCAGCACGGCGAGGTGGAGTTCCCGCAGTGAGGCGACGGCGCGCTCCACCCGATCCGGATGCGGGGCTTCCGGGAACGACAGCCATCCGCTGAGTCCGCGTCCCGCCGTGGTCGCATGCGCCTCGCCGTCGATCGCGGAGAGACCGGCGCTCACCGAACGCAGCAGCGAGAAGGAATCGAGTCGTCCCCTCGCCACCACACGGAAGCCGATGTGGTGCCCGCCCGTGCGCCAGCCGCGCTCCGCCATGCGACGCTCGACGTCGGCATCGGCGGCCCCGTGCAGGTCGACGAAGTCCCGAAGCAGACCTGACGACACGGCGACGTCGTTCACGGCCGCCACCTCGTCGATCAGGATGCGCGCCGCGACTGCCGGCATCGCGATCTCTGCCGCGACCGAGAGCGACTGCACCTGCGCCTCTCCGAGCCCGCGACCGAAGAGCACGAGCCGCAGGCCGCTGCGCCCTGGACTGTCGACGCGCACCGAAGCCGCCGCGGAGTCGCCGGCCTTCGCCTGATCGAGCCAGGAATCGAAGCCGATCGCGGCATGCAGGTGTTCGTCGAGGTGGGCCCCTGCCTCCTGGAGAACCCCGGACGAGTCGATCAATGCGGCCCCGACACCGAGGTTCGCCGCGATGTGCCCCAGCAGGTCGGCGAGGTCGTCGGCGGCGTACTCGAAGGACTGGGCGACCTTGCGCACCTGGCTGAGCGTCAGCGCGTCACGGGCCTCGAGCAGCATCCAGCAGGCCTTCGCGAGCTGCACAGGGCGCTCGACGTCGAGCAGACACAGGCCGATGCGGTCGGCGAGCCGGAACGCGCCCGCATCGAAGCCGGCCGCGCCGGGGAGGGCGAGTCCCGTGAAACCGCGGTCCCGCAGTCGTCGCAGCAGCGCGTCCTGCTGCCAGGTCGCGCTCGGGGCCGTCGAGGTGACGATCGCCAGGCGGTCCGCACCGCTGTCCGTCAGCTCCGCCTCCCCCGCTCCGACGGCGACTGCCTCCCAGGCGGTATCCGCAGGACCGGCGATTCGCCGAAGCCCGCCGTTCTCCGCATGGGCGAGCAATGCGCTCAACCGCAGCCGCTCGATCACGCTGCGTCCAGATCGTCGAGGCCGTACGCCGACGGCACCACCTGGGACCGCCGGTCGGGCCGCGCGTTCCACCACTCGGGCGCGGGGACGGCGAAGACCGCCACGTTCCGGGCGAGACCCAGCTCGGTGACCTCGAGGATCTCCCGGGACACCGCATCGACGATCACGATGATGGTGGGGGCCGAGGCGACGAGGAGTCCGTCGGTGAGCACGGCCAGCGCCTCGGATCGGGTGACCACGCGGTGCACCGCGCCGCCGAGACCGCTGATCTCGACCGCGTTCACGTGCGGGTCCTGGAGCGAGGGTGCGACCGAGACGATACGTCCTTCGGCGAGCAGCTCGGCCCCCAGAGCGTCGGCGAGGAGGGGAAGCGGAGCAGCGGCGGCGGCGAGGTAGGCCCTGCCGAGCTCGAGCGCGTACGCGAGGTGGCCTCCGATCGCGTGCTCCCGCAGATCGCCGACGGTGAAGCCGCCGAGCACCGCACAGCCGACACCGCCGGCCTGGATGATCGCCGATCGCACGACGCGCTCGGCGTCGATGGCCCGATGCGCCTCGACGAGCGCGACTCCGTCGGCACCCGTGTCGCAGGCGAAGACGAGCCCCGGCACGCTGTCGACGAAGAGCGACATCTGGTCCAGCCCCGGCACGGCGCGGCCGGTGCAGTCCGCGTCGAGAACGACGTGCGATCCGGCGAGCGTCAGCGGTGCGAGCCCGTTCATCCCCCCGCCTTCGAGCGAGCAGACCGCGGGAACCGGATGCCCGACCCAGCGCTCGACCGCGTCGAGGAGGCGGGCGAACGGCTCCTCCCCCGGAAGCCGCTCCCCGAGCAGCATCGTCGACCCCACGAACGCGACCCCGAGACAGGGCGTGGCGGGGTCGAGCGAGGAGACCGGGGAGACCTCGATGGGCCAGTCCGTCGCCCGCGCGAGCATGAGTTCGAGCATGGTGGTCGAGCCGCCGCCGCCCGAGCCGAGCAGCGCATAGCCGCGGGCGAGCGCCGTGAGGTCGTCGCGCTGCAGCATCATGCGCTCCAGCCTAGGGAGAAACGCCCTCGCCTGCGGACAGCGTCTCCACCGGGACGAACTCCGCCGAGAGCCCGAATGCGGACGGGCCGAACGCGGCGAGCGCATCGGGAGTGCGCATCATCTCGGGAGTGGAGATGCCCAGCACCCGCACGCGCTGTCCGTACCGGAGCCCCTCGGTCGTGATCGGCTCGGCGGTCTCGTGGTCGACGACGCAGATGAGGTCGGGCACGATCGCCACGAGCGTCTCTCCACGGTGGGCGATGAGGTTCTCGTTCTGGAAGGAGATCTCGAACGTGTCGCCCTCCTCCGCCCCGAGCGGTGCGATGACCGCCCGCCCCTTGGCGAAGCCCTCTGTCGTGCGGCGTTCCACGTCGATGACCTTGCCGACGCAGAGCTCACGCAGGTGCGGGTAGAGAGTCGTCGAGAGGGTGTCGGCGATCGCCTCGAACGGCGAACGGTGCTCCTCTCGGGCGACCCGGATGGCGCGGCCGAGCGCGAGTGCCATCGAGATCGTGCGGGGCACGGCCGTTCGCCGGACGTCGGCTCCGGTCATCGCGTACTCCGCGATGTGACCGACGCCACCGAGGCGGATGGTGATGCCGCGGGCGAGCCACTCCATCTGCCGGTCGTCGTCGCCGGTGTCGATCACGACCTTCTCGCCGCGTTCCCCGGCGAGCGCGAGCGGCGACCCGTGCACGCCGTACACGGCGAAGGTCTCCATGGACAGCTCGGGGAACGCGCGGCCCATGCCGTCGGCGTCCACCACCGGGAGCCCGGTCTCGGCCGCGACGATGAGCGGGATCATCGAGTTGATGCCGCCGCACTCGATCGGCATGGTCGCGTCCGCGGTCCGTCCGAGGTGCTCCTCGAGCGTGCGCAGGGCGAGCGTGGGCTCCGTCCCGGCCGGGATCTTCTCGATCATCACGGTCGGGGCGCCCATCTGCGCCGTCGGGATCACGAACAGGTCGTCGGCGAGCTCGTCCGGGTCGAGGATCGTGATGCTCCCCTTCCCCAGCACCCGCTCGACCAGCATCTTGCCGATGTAGGGGTCGCCGCCTCCGCCCGTGCCGAGGAGCGTCGCGCCGCGGGCGAGATCGGGGAGGTCGGCAGCCGTGAGCTGCCAGCTCATGCCGCGGCTCCCGCCGACGCCGATCCGGTGGAGATGCTGCCGTCGTAGCGGTGCGCCGCCATGTCGTAGCCGAAGTAGCCGGGGCCCACCATCGCGAGGGCGGCCTCCGAATGCCAGCGCTCATCCGCCGGAGCCGCGATCACCCGCACCCGCTGCCCGTAGCGCAGGCCCTCGGTCGTGATCGGCTCGCCGGACTCACCGTCGAGCACCATGATCAGGTCGGGAGTAGTCGCGAGAACCGCCCCGTCGGCCTCGGCCACGAGGTGCTCGTTCTGGAACTGGAGAGTCAGCGTCGCACCGGCGTCACCGTCGATGCGTGCGCGCCCGCGTGCGAAGCCGGTCGTGGTGGCCCGGTGCACGTCGACGACCTTGCCGTCGAACAGCTCTCGGCCGCCCAGGAGATCGACGACCGCGTCGACCGGGTCGGTCTTCTCGTCGCGGGCCGTGGCGATGCGCTGCCCGATCTCGATGCAGCGCGACAGTGAACCGGAGACGAGCGACTCCCGCGCGGCCGTGCCGGACATGGAGAACCCGGAGATCATGACCGAGCAGCCCATCTCGACGCAGGCCACGCGGGCGATGCGCTCGGTCCAGGAGTTGTCCGCCGTCTGCAGCACGCCGGTGTTGCCCTTCTCGTCGCTGAACGCGAGGGGCGATGCCGTGACGCCGTAAAGGGTCGGGAGCACCATCTGCAGCTCGGGGAAAGCGCGCCCCATGCCGTCGGCGTCGACCAACGGCAGCCCGAGCGCGGCGGCCGCGGCGATCGGGATGGTCGAGTTGACACCGCCGACCTCTGCGCAGGCGATGTGCGTGACGGGACGACCGAGGTGGATGGCGAGCGCCTTGACGGGCTCCACGACCTCGGCCAGGCTCGGGAGCTTCTCGACCATGACGGTCGGCGCGCCCATCATCGCGACGAACAGCACCAGCGCGTCGTCGGGCACCTCGTCGAGACCGACGACGGTGACGTCGCCGGAAGTCAGCGCCTGACGGGCGAGGAGCGCGCCGATGTAGGGGTCTCCTCCCCCACCGGTGCCGAGAACGGCGGCGCCGCGGGCGAGTCCGTCGATGTGTGCGGGAGTGATGGTCCAGCTCATGTCACGCCCCCATGTCGAGGTCGCCGACGGCTTTCACGCGGATGCGCGTCGCGTTGCCGGGGAGGTACGGGATGGGCACCTCGTCGAAGTCGATGATCGACACGGTCGAGGGTTTGGCGCCGGCGGCGATGGCCTTGTCGACGGCCTCGGCCCGCACCTCGGCGAGCGTCTCCTCGCGGCGACCGGGTTCGATCGCGTAGACCTTGTCGATCTCGCCGCCGACCTGTGCGATCGAGGCGCCGATGGCGTTCGCGACCGCGTAGTTCTCCGGCCGGTGCACCGTGCCGAACAGCGGCAGCTCGTCGGGGAGCAGGATGGATCCGCCGCCGACCGCGACCACCGCGATGGGCTCGGGCGAGGTGCGCATGCGGTCGACGGCCTCGGACACGCGCTCGGCGATGCGCGCGAGCACCCGCTCGACGAACGCCGGGTCGAGGTGCGCGACCTTGCTCGCATCCCCGACCTGCGCGCGACCGGCCGCGACGGCGATGTCGGTGGCGGTCAGAGTCGATCCGCCGAAGACCAGTGCCTCTGTGGTCAGCTTGTAGCCGACGGAAGCCGGGCCGACCTCGGCCGTCTCCTCGTCGACGATGCTGCCGCCGCCGATGCCGAGCGAGAGCACATCGGGCATCCGGAAGTTGGTGCGGATGCCGGCGACCTTGACCTCGTTCGCCGTCTCGCGTGGGAAGCCGTTGATCAGCAACCCGATGTCGGCGGTGGTGCCGCCCACGTCGATCACGGCGCAGTCGTCGAGGCCGCTGGTGGCCGCTGCCCCGCGCATCGAGTTGGTCGGGCCGGACGCGAAGGTCGCGACCGGGTAGCGGCGCACGTACTCCTCGTCCATCAGCGTGCCGTCGTTCTGGCTGAGGAAGATCGGCGCCTCGATGCCCTGGGCGCGAACGGCCGAGGTGAGCCCGTCGACGATCTCGGAGGCGAGTTCGCGCAGCGCGGCGTTGATGATCGTCGCGTTCTCGCGCTCCAGGAGCCCGATGCGTCCGATCTCGTGCGACAGCGAGATGGCGGCGTCCGCCCCCAGCACCTCCGCGACGATCTCGGCCGCCCGCACCTCGAGGTCGTGGTTCACGGGGCTGAACACCGAGGAGATGGCGACCGAGCGGATGCCGTGCGCCTTCATGTCCTCGGCGTGCGCCCGGATCTCGTCGGGGTCGAGCGGTGAGATCGGTCGGCCGTCGAACTCGTAGCCGCCGTGCGCGAGGTAGCTGCGGGCCTGGGTCGCTTCGACCAGCACCTCGGGCCAATCGATCAGGGGCGGCAGCGCACGGGTGGCGGGCAGCCCGAGCCGGAGGGCCGCGACCGGGGCGAGACGGCTCGCCTGCACGAGCGCGTTGATGAAGTGCGTCGTGCCGATCATGACGGCATCGATGTCGGCGCCCTCGAACGAGTGTCCGGCCCGCAGGTCCTCGATCGCCTGGATGATGCCGCTGGTGACGTCGGGGGTGGTCGAGTGCTTCACCCCCGCCAGGGTGCGGGTGCCGTCCATGAGGACTGCGTCGGTGTTGGTGCCGCCGACGTCGATGCCGATGTGCATGATGCTCGCTTTCCTGTGAGGGGTGTCTGTCTGCGGCGGCTCAGGCCGCTGCTGTCTGTTCGACCGGTGCGGCCTGCCGTGTGGTGGCCACGCCGACGCCGCGCACCCAGCCGAGCTTGCCCGCGACGATGTAGAGGGCCATCGAGAGGAAAAGGCTGAGAAGCGACGGGATGCCCCACGTCACGAAGTAGCCGACCAGCGCGGAGACCAGCCAGACGACGATCGTCGCGGGGACGATGCGCGGGGCGGTCGCCGGGAGGGTGCCTTCGTCGCGCGTCGCGTCGAGGTCGGGACGCCAGCGACGCACGATGTAGTACTCGGCGACCATGATGCCGGCGATCGGGGGGAACGCGACGCTCAGCACGATCAGGAACTCGGTGAACTGTCCGAGGATGCCGACCGCGGCGAGCACGGATCCGACGACGCCCAGCACGATGGTCGTGGTGACGCGGTGCAGGTTCTTCCCGAACGCGGTCGAGATGAAGTTCACCAGGCCCAGTGTGGAGGAGTACAGGTTCCAGTCGTTGATCTTCAGGGTGCCGGTGAGCACGATGAACAGGCCGATGAACCCGACCGAGGAGGTCACGATCGCGACGATGTCCCCCGTGGCCGCGGCGTGCGCCAGCAGCACGCCGGCGAGGCCGATCACGAACTCGCCGAGGGAGACGCCGACCACGGTCTGCTTGATGACGTCGGCGCGCGAGCGGTTGAAGCGGGTCATGTCGCCCGTGATGATCGCGCCGACGATGAGGCCACCCGCGACGATGCCGGTTCCGGCCCACACGCTCATCGTGGGTCCGGGCGCGGGGCCCGTGAGCAGTTCGCCGATGTCGTGACGGCTCAGCTCGGAGATGACCGACCAGCCGACGAGGACGAGGAACAGCGGCACGGTGATGTTCGCGAGCCACTGCATCCCGACGAAGCCGAAGGCCACGATCGCGGTGACCGCGAGGCCGAAGATGAGGCTCCAGGCCCAGACCGGCAGAGCGCCGGGCATGAGGGCATCGAGCGACTGCGCCGAGATGGCGGACTGGATGCCGAACCAGCCGATCAGGCTGATGCCGATCGCGAGCCCGACGAGGGAGGCGCCGATCTCGCCGAAGCCGGTCCAGCGTGCGAGGAGGGCGGTGTTGAGGCCCTCGCGCTGGCCGATGAAGCCGACCACGCACATGATCACCTCGAGGATGAGCGAGCCGAAGAGGAAGGCGAGGACAGCCTCGCCGAAAGTCATGCTGTAGCCGAGGGTCGCGCCGAGAAGGAACTGAGAGAGGGCCGAGACCTGTCCGAATCGCTGCACGGCGATGCCGAACCAGGGTTTGCGGGCCTCGGGAGTCACCCGGGAGAGCGCGAAGTCGTCTGCGTGCGCCGTGCGTGCCATGAGGATCCTTCGGGAGGAGGAGGGGAACGGGTTGTGCGCCACAGTAGCCACGCTCGAACACCGCACGACATGTGCATATCGCACGAGAATCGAACCCGGATGTGCGCATCGCACGTACCGGCTCGGCGTCACGCCCGCGACAGCTCGTGTGGAGACCCCCGGAAACACCGAGACCCCCTCCTGCCGACAGCGGCACGAGGGGGTCTCGACGTGAAGTGGGGGTCTCGACGACCACCGCGAAGGTCAGTGCAGCGCGTTCGTCTCGATGAAGGCGCGGAGAGCCTGCTCGTCGTCACCCATCTCGGTCACGTGCTGGGGCGCGTCGAGCATTTGCTGCAACTCCGGCGCGTAACCGAGCTCGACACCGATGGCCTCGTGGATCGTCTCTGCGAACTTCTCCGGCTTCGCCGTCTCGAGCACGAGCATCGGGACACCCGGCTCGACGAACTCGCGCGCGACCTTGACGCCGTCGGCCGTGTGCGGGTCGATGACCTCACCCGTCGTCTCGTACACCGAGCGGATCGTCGCCAGCCTGTCCTCGTGCGTCGAGGTGCCGCTGACGATGCCGAACTCCTCGAGGAAGCGCTCCTGATCAGCAGAGAAGTCGAAGTAGCCCTGGGCCTCGAGGTCATCCCACGCCCCCACGACGCGCGCGGGGTCGCGGCCGACGAGCTCGAAGATGAAGCGTTCGAGGTTCGACGCCTTGGAGATGTCCATCGAGGGGCTCGAGGTCGCGAGCGTCTGGGCGGCGCTGCGCGGGCGGTAGACGCCGGAGCGGAAGAACTCGTCGAGGACGTTGTTCTCGTTCGCGGCGAGTACCAGGCGACGGATCGGGAGACCCATCTGCTTGGCGAAGAAGCCGGAGAGGATGTTGCCGAAGTTACCGGAGGGCACCGTGAAGGACAGCTCGGTCCAGCCACCGGCATCCGTCGCCCGCAGCCACGCCCAGAAGTAGTAGACGGTCTGCGCCGTGATGCGCGCGAGGTTGATCGAGTTCACCGCGCCCAGGTGCTGCGCGCGCTTGAAGTCCAGATCGCCGGCGAGCTTCTTCACGAGGTTCTGGCAGTCGTCGAAGACGCCCTCGACCGCGATGTTGTGCACGTTCGCGTCGTCGAGAGAGAACATCTGCGCCCGCTGGAACGCACTCATGCGGCCCTGCGGCGACAGCATGAACACCGCGACGCGCTCCTTGCCGCGGAGGGCGTGCTCGGCCGCAGAACCGGTGTCGCCCGAGGTCGCGCCGAGGATGTTGAGCACGGCGTCGTTGCGCTCCAGCGTGTACTCGAGCACCTGTCCGAGGAACTGCATCGCCATGTCCTTGAACGCGAGCGTCGGCCCCTCGGAGAGTCCGACGAGCGTCAGCTCGTCGTCGATGGCCCGCAGCGGCACGACGCCGTCGGGGAAGCCGGCGTATGCCGCATCGGTCATCCGCGCGAGATCCGCGCGCGGGATGTCGGTCGCGAACAGCCCGAGCACCTCGGTCGCCAGCTGCGGGTACGTCAGCGCACGCCAGCGCTCGAGCGTCTCGCCGTCGACGGTCGGCATGACCTCGGGCACCGCCAGTCCGCCGTCGGGCGCGAGGCCCTCCAACAGCGTCTCGCTGAACGACTGCGGCTGCATGCCGCCGCGGGTGGAGATGAACTGCACGTTGGCTCCTCGGCTCGGGACTCGGCACGTCCATTCTCGCAGGGTGTTCGTCGGTGAGATGACGGGATGACGGATGCCGCAGCGCCGGCTCAGAACAGCGAGGTCGGCAGAGCTCCCTCATGCTCCAGCAGCCAGCGCTTGGTCTCGAGGCCCTGGCCCGCATCGCCGCCGGAGTATCCGCCGAGGCCGTCGCCGGCCACCACCCGATGACAGGGCACGATCAGGGGGACGGGGTTCGCACCCATGATCGAACCGATCCCCCGGGCGGGGACGTCGGTGCCGCTGCGCGCGGCGAGGCCGCCGTACGTGATCGTCTCTCCGTGCCCGACCGTCTCGTGGAGGGCCGTGAGGACGGCTCGCGTCGCCACGGTTTGCACGCCGAGGTCGACCGGCACGTCGAAGCGGCGCAGGCTGCCCGCGAAGTAGGCGGCCAGCTGCGCGAGTGCCTCGGCGAGCAGCGGATCAGCAGTCGGGCTGGCCGGGAGTGCGCTGCCCTCAGGCGGAGTGGACCGCCACGTGACGCGGGTGATCGCCACGCTGTCGCTGACCACCCCGATCACCCCGACCGGGGTCGCGAGCGTGGCGAAGGCGGACATGCGTCGAGGCTACCCGGATGCTCCGACATCGGGCTCACGACGACGAGACCGGGCCGTCACGCAGAGGCGTCTGCGAGACGGCCCGGCCGTGTCAGCCGCGGGAGAGGTGCCGCCAGAGCGCGGCCCAGTGCTCCGGACGGAGGTCACGGGGAAGACGCCGGTCGTGGGCACCCGCCGCCGCGACGGACCGTCGCGCACGGGACATCGGGATGCCTGCCGCCGTGGCCAGCACCGCAGCGAGGTTCGATCCCCGTCCCGTGAACATGGCCCGCACGAACACCTCGTACTCCCGGCGGTCGGATGCCGGGACGAGCGGTGAGCCGCGACGGGTGATGGCCAGCACCCCGCCGTCGACACTCGGCTGCGGTGAGAACCCCCAGGCCGGGACGCGGCCCTCCAGAGAGAACTCGAACCACGGCGCGGACTGGGCGGTCATCATCGTGCCGCCGCCCACGCCGGCGCGCTTGCGCGCCACCTCCCACTGCGTCAGCAGCACCGCCTGACTCCACCGACCGCTGGACAGCAGTCGCCGGAGGATCGGTGTCGTCACATGGAACGGGATGTTGCCGACGACCACCTCGGCGTCGAGCGGATGGCGAGTCGCATCCGCGACCTCGATGCGCACGCCCGGCAGCGTCTTTCGCAGACGATGCACCCGATGCTCGTCGACGTCGATCGCCGCGAGGGGTCGCTCCAACCTTGCGAGCGAGCGGGTGAGTGCGCCGTCACCGCACCCGAGCTCGAGGATCGAGCCCGAGGTGCGCCCGACGAGGTCGGTGATGCGGGCGAGGGTCGGACGATGGGTGAGGAAGTTCTGGCCGAGTTCGTGTCGGCCGCCATGGATTGAACGAGGCATGAGTGCGCTCCAGAAGAAGAATCGGAGCACCTCGAAGGAGGGGAGGACGCGAAGAGGCGTCAGAGAGGACTGCCCGTCCCGAGGTGCGATGACATCTCGGTGGACGGCGCGCAGATGCGTGCGGAGAGCGAGCGCGCCGTCAGGCGCGGCGGTCGCGGATCGCGTAGATGCGCCCCATCATGGGCGCAGCGCATATTGTTCCCATGCCCGACAGCATATCGGCCGTCAGATCCATCCGCGCTCCTCGGCGATGAGCACGGCCTGCTGGCGGGTGCCGACGGAGAGCTTTCCGAGGATGACCGAGATGTGGTTGCGCACGGTGCCCGGCGCGAGCGCGAGTGCCCGCGCGATCTGACCGGTCGTCTCGCCCCGGCGTCCGGCGCGCAGCACGTCGAGTTCCCGGTCGGTGAGCGGCGAGCGCTCGTCGCTCAAGGCGTCGGCGGCGATCTCGGGATCCACGTAGCGAGCGCCCGCGGCGACCCGGCGGATGACGGCAGCGACCTCGTCGGCACCGCGGGACTTCGGCAGGAAGCCCGAGACGCCGGAGGCGAGCGCGCGACGGAGCACACCGGGTCGCGCATGACGGGTGACGACCACGCAGCGCGTCGCGATCGCCCTGTGCAGCTTCTCGGCGACCTGCACCCCGTCGAGTCCCGGCATCTCGAGGTCGAGCAGGCACACGTCCGGCTGCAGGCGCAGGGCTTCGGCGACCGCCTGCTCGCCGTCGGCGCATTCGGCGACCACCTCGATGTCGGGTTCCAGGCGCAGCAGCGCTGCGAGAGCGGAGCGGATCATCGCCTCGTCATCGGCGAGCAGCACGCGGATCATCGAGCGCCCTCACCCTGCGTCGGCACCGTCACGACCACCACGAACTCGTCGGCGTCGCGTCGCACCTCGAGGGAGCCGTGCGCCTCCTCGATCCTGCGGCGCACACCTCCCAGCCCGGAGCCGTCGTGCTCGACGTCGACGCCGGGGACCACATCGTTCGCGATCTCGTACCGCCACGCATCCGCGGTCCTGCGGAGCGCCAGCCGCGCCCGCGCTCCCCCGCCGTGCCGCAGCACGTTCGTCGTCGTCTCCCTGATCACGGGGCCCAGCGCGGATGCCGGAGCGGAATCGGCATCCGCGTCGATGGCGGACTCCACCTCGAGCCCGGCCGCGGTGAGAAGGTCGCGGGCGTTGGCCAGCTCATCCCCCAACGGCACCGAACGGAAGCGGGTCGCGAGGTCCCTGGTCCCCTGGCGCGCCTCGTCGACGCTCACCCGGGCGGCACGGAGCTGCTCCATCCCCGCGTCCGGGTCGGTCGGCAGCAGACGCTCCGCGAGTTCCAGCTGCAGAGCGATGACCTGCAGGTGGTGCCCCTGCAGATCGTGCACATCGGTGGCGACCCGCAGCCGCTCCTGCGTGGCGGCGAGCCTCGCCTCGGATGCGCGGGCGCGGTCGAGCGTGATCAGCACGTCCCACCACCACAGCGAGCTGACCAGCATCACCGGGAAGAAGACGGTGTACACGGCGGGGATCAGGAACGGGTTGTCGTCGGCGACGTCGAGAGCGGAATCCGCGATGCCGAGGAGGATGAGGGCGATCGTCGCCGTGATCACCACCTTGTACCGCACCCCGCGCGGCCAGTTCAGCAGGACGAGCGTCAGCACGAGGGGCATCACTGCGAGCTGCCAACTGCCGACCACGACGCCGGCGACGACTCCGTAGATCAGGGCGACGAGCAACGGCAGCAGCAGACGCATCCAGCGCACGCCCGGTTCGGCGTCCAGTCGGTGCCGGTAGTCGAGCAGCAACGGGATCGTGGACGCGCACCAGAGGATGCCGCCGACGCCGACCACGAGGCCGACGAAACCCTCGAGGTCGTCCGCGAGGGACGTGAGCGTCCACGAAACGATCAGCGCGAGCTCGAACGCGATCACGGCGGTCACGGTGTACCACCACGTGGCCGTGACGCCGCGGGACAGCTGTCGCGCCCCCGGACTCGGCTCGACGGGGGCGAGGGGCTCGGCGCGGCTGCTCACGCTCCCACGATAGGGCCGTGACAGTTGTCACGGATGCCGCGTGCGATCCACCCGGGAATCGGTGACGGCCCGACACTGCCGCCACGCCCTCGCGTCGAGTGGACTGGGGTCATCGCAGCGGAGAGACCGTTCGCACCGACATCAGGGAGCACCCCCATGAACCTCATCGAGACCTTCCAGGACCTGGTCGCCCAGGTTCCCGAGCTCGTGCAGCCCCTCATCGTCGCCCTCGCCGGCGCGATCCCCTTCATCGAGGGCGAGGGGGCGGTGAGCATCGGCATCATCGGCGGCATCCCACCCGTGGTCGCCGCGATCGCCGCGATCGTGGGCAACTTCCTGTGCGTCCTGGTGGTGGTGCTGGTGAGTTCGGGGGCCCGGCAGGCCGTCGTGAACCGCTCGCGAGCCAAGGCGGTCGCCCTCGCCGGCGGCGGCACGACGGAAGAGGGTGCGGTGGGCACCGCGGACACCGTGCACAGCACCCCGCGTCGCGAGAAGTTCCAGCGCGCGTTCGAGCGCTACGGCGTCCCGGGAGTCAGCCTGCTCGGCCCCCTCCTGCTGCCGACGCAGTTCACGGCGACGATGCTCGCCGCCTCCGGCGTCGGCAAGGCCCGCATCCTCTTCTGGCAGGCGCTCGCGATCATCGGTTGGACGACCATCGTCGCCGTCATCGTCGGCAGCGCGGTGTACGCGATCCGCTGAGCAGGTCAGGGTGCGGGGGCGTGACATCTCGTCGCGTCCCCACATCTTTGAGTTCAGCCTGTTCTGAATTCATTGTCTTCTGTACAGTGGTCACGTGACCACCGCCCTCGCCTCTTCCCCCACGCACACGGCCGCCGTCGCTCGCCTCGGGCACGCACTCTCCGACCCCACGCGCGCCGGCGTCCTGCTCACCCTGCGGGAGGGCTCCGCCTATCCCGCCGACCTCGCCGAAGCGCTCGGCGTCTCGCGCCAGGCCATGTCGAACCATCTCGCGTGCCTCCGCGGCTGCGGCCTCGTCGAGAGCGTGCCGGACGGCCGCCGCAGCAGCTATCGCCTGGCAGACCGGCACCTCGCACCCGCGCTCGACATGCTCATGCGGGTGACGCTCATCGTGGAACCGGACTGCTGCTCCGGTGAAGGCTGCACCTGCTGATGACCGCCACGCTCGCCCTCACCCGTCGCGAGACCCTGCATCGCCGCATCCGCCTCATCGTCGGCATCACGATCGCCTACAACCTGATCGAGGCGGTCGTCGCGATCGCCGCCGGATCCGTCGCCTCCTCGGCCGCGCTCATCGGGTTCGGCCTGGACTCCACGATCGAGGTCCTGTCTGCGGGCGCGGTCGCCTGGCAGTTCACCCGCCGTGATCCGGAGCGCTGGGAGAAGCCGACGCTCCGCGTCATCGCGGTCGCCTTCTTCGCCCTCGCGGTCTACGTCACCGCGACCTCGGTGATGGCACTGGTCGCCGCCGAGCACCCGGAGCACAGCACCGTCGGCATCGTCCTGACCGCCGTCAGCGTCGCGGTCATGCCCTTCCTGTCGTTCGCGGAGCGCCGTGCGGGTCGCGAGCTCGGCTCCGCCACCGCCGTCGCGGACTCGAAGCAGACGCTCATCTGCACGTACCTCTCGGCCGCGGTGCTGATCGGGCTGGTCGCGAACTCCCTGCTCGGGTGGTGGTGGGCGGATGCCGTCGCCGGACTGGTCATCGCGGCCTTCGCCGTGCGCGAGGGAATCGAGGCGTGGAGGGGCGACGCCTGCGCGACGTCGGTCGGCATGCTCCTCGAGGAAGAAGACGACGAGCATCACGACCACGATCACTGAGGTGCGAGACATCCGCGCGGCCTAGGTTGGGGGGGATGGATGCCGCCCCTCCTCTCCCCCGCGACCACTTCGGGCGCACCATGCTCGTCACCGGAGCGAACGCGGGCATCGGGTACTGGTGCGCGGAGCAGCTCGCCGCACGGGGTGCGCGGGTTGTGCTCGGATGCCGTTCCGCCGAGCGCGCGACGACAGCGGTCACGGCGATCCGCGCACAGGTGCCCGACGCCGACCTGCGCGTGCTGCCGCTCGACCTCGGCTCCCTCGACAGCGTGACCGAAGCGGCAGCCGACGTCGGCGAACGGCTCGACGCGGTCATCTGCAATGCCGGGGTCAAGGCGGCCGACCGCTCGGCCCGCACGAGCGACGGTTTCGACCTCATGGTCGGCACCAACTTCCTCGGTCACTTCGCCCTCGTGGCGCAGCTCGAGTCGAGCCTCGGGCCGGACGCCCGTGTCGTCGCGGTGGGCTCGATCGCCCACCGCTTCGCGACCCTCGCCCCGGCGACCCTCGACGCCCCGTGGACCGGCGCTTCGCTCCGGCAATACGGGCGGTCGAAGGCGGCGCTGATGGCCTTCGCCTTCGAACTGTCCCGACGGTGGTCGGACTCCTCCCGCTCGGCTGTCTGTGCACACCCGGGCTATGCGGTCGACCCGCTCACGCCTGCGCGTCCCGGTCTCGCCGAGGTGTCCGGCGTCGTCCGCGCCCTGTCCGCGCCGACCCGCCTGCTCGTGCAGGGCAAGGACGGCGGCGCGCTGCCCGTCGTCCACGCGGCCACGGCCGCAGACGTGAGGAACGGCGACTACTGGGGCCCCGGCGGTCTGCTCGAGTTCCGCGGAGCGCCGGCGCGGGTGGCCGCATCGGACGAGGTGCGTTCCGCGGCGATCGGGTCCGCAATGTGGGCGGCTGCGGAGCGCATCACCGGGGTGCGCTTCCCTGCCTGATCCCCGCGCGAATGTCCGACCCCCGGTTCAGGATGCAGGCATGATCACGATGCTGTCGGCTCCGTCCAACCTCGGCCTGCGTCCGCCCGAGCCGGGCAGCGTCCCCGGCGCAGCGAAGGCACCGGAGGCTCTGCGCGAGGCCGGCCTGTTCGCCCGTTTCGCCGAGCTCGGGGCGACCGACTCCGGCGTCGTCCTGGCCGGCCGCTACGTCGACGACGATGCCACGAGACCGCCGGGACACGTACGCAACGAGAGCGCCACCATCGATCATTCGCGGCGTCTGGCGGCACGCATCGGCGCGGCGCTCGACAGGGGCGAGACTCCGCTCGTGATCGGCGGCGACTGCGCGATCCTGCTCGGCGCGGGTCTCGCGACCGTGCGCCGCGGCGGCATCGGACTGGTGCATGTCGACGGTCACACCGACTTCCGGCGTCCGGGCAACAGCGACGAGTGCGCGAGCGTGGCCGGAGAGGCTCTCGCCGCGGCGATCGGCAGGCACTGGCTGGCCGTCGCCGACATCGACGGGCTCGGCCCTTCCTTCGCGGCCGAGCACACCGCGCACATCGGCCACCGCGACGATGACGAAGATCTGCCGGAGGTGCGCAGCATCCTGGGCGGTGTCTTCTCTTCCGCCGACATCCTCTCCCTCGGCGCCGCCCACGTCGGCGCGGAGGCCGCCGCCGTCGCGGGTTCCGCATACTGGCTCCAGGTCGACGTCGACGTGCTCGATGCCGCGATCATGCCCGCCGTCGACAGCCCCGACCCCGGGGGGATCGGGGCGGCAGAGCTCACGACTCTGTTACGCGAACTCGCACCGGGCGCGGTCGGCGCGTCGATCACGGTGTTCGACCCCGACCTCGATCCCGACGGACGCTATGCCCGCCTGCTGGTCGAGATCCTCACCGAAGGCCTCAGCGACCTCGGCACGCGCGTGCAGCGCCCCTGACACCCGACGATCGCGCGGTCAGACCTGCGGCTCCCCGACCTGCTCGAGTGTGACCCGCACACGCGAAATCCGACGTCGATCGAGCTCCGCCACCTGGATCGTCGCGCCCGGAACCTCGACCGTGTCGCCGACGACGGCGAGTCGCCCCAGCTGCTCCGTCACGAATCCGGCGATGGTGTCGGACGAGCCGCGCGGCATCGCCAGGCCAGTGGCCTCCTCGAAGTCCTGCAGGTTGAGTCGCCCGTCGAGTCCGTCGTCTGCGGAGATGAACACCTCGGCGTCATACTCGTCGAAGATCTCGCCGACCACCTCCTCCACGAGGTCTTCCAGGGTGACGAGGCCGTCGGTGCCGCCGTACTCGTCGACGACGACGGCGATGTGGTGCCCTTCCGCACGCATCCGGGTCAGGGTCGGCAGCACACGCGCGGACGAGGGGATGTACGGGATCTCGCGCATGAGCGCGCGCAGCGGCCGCGTCGGATCGTCGGACGCGGCCTCGAACAGATCACGGACGTGCACGAACCCGGTGATGTCGTCGATCGAGGTCTCGGAGACGGGGTAGCGCGAGAACGGAAGATCACGCACCTGCGCCATCACCTCGCCGACGCTCGCGGCCTCGTCGAGGGCGACGACCTCCGGGCGCGGGCGCATGACCTCGCTGACCTGCCGCCCCCGCAGGGAGAGCACGTCGTCGAGGATGCGTCGCTCGTCATCCGGCAGCCCCTGATGGCTGGCCACGATGTCGCGCACCTCCTCATCGGTCATCTCGTCACTCGTCTTGTGCGGGTCTCCACCGAGCAGCCGGACGAGGGCGTTCGTCGACACCGAGAGCAGCCAGATCACCGGGCGCATGACCGTCGCGAACCCGTTGAGTGCGGGCGCGACCGCGTAGGCGAACTGCGCGTTGCGCTGGATCGCGAGGCGCTTGGGCACGAGCTCTCCGAGCACGAGCGACAGGTAGGCGATCACGAGCGTGAGCACGAGTGTCGCGACCGTGAGGGCGAGAGCCGGCGCCAGCCCCCACGACTCGAGCACGGGCGCCAGGGACGGCGCGATCGATGTCGCACCGTACGCCGCCGAGGCGAACCCGGCGACGGTCACACCGATCTGCACCGCCGAGAGGAAGGTGTTGGGGTTGCGGGCGAGGGCCGCGACCTTCGCCCCGCGGCGCCCGCGTTGACCGATCGCGTTGATCTGGCTCTCGCGCAGCGTGACGAGCGCCATCTCCGTGGCGGCGAAGAGACCGCCGATGAGCACGAACGCGAAGACGAGGGCGATGTTCCAGAGGAGGTCGCCCATCAGCGGGCCGCCTCCTCTGTGGTGGGGTGAGCGCCCGGGATGAACCGGGCGCTCGTACTGTCGGAGTCCGAAGAGTCAGAACAGCGCTGCGCGCTCAAGAGTGCTCCTTCTGGGTGATGGTGGGGGTGGTGTCGGTGGGCGTGGTGACGGCATCCGGGGCACGACGGGTCTTGATGAGACTCGCCGCCGTCGCCACCGCGATGGTCAGGCCGATGAACAGCAGCGAGAACCAGATCGGGATCTCCGGCGCCCACTCGACGCCCTGACCGCCGTTGATGAACGGCAGCTCGTTGACGTGCAGCGCGTGCAGGACGAGCTTGACGCCGATGAACCCGAGGATGACCGCGAGGCCCTGGGCCAGGTAGACGAGCCGCTCGAGCAGTCCGCCGATGAGGAAGTAGAGCTGTCGGAGACCCATGAGCGCGAAGGCGTTGGCGGTGAAGACGATGTACGCCTGGTCGGTGAGACCGTAGATCGCGGGGATCGAGTCGACGGCGAACACCAGGTCGATGAACCCGATCGCGATGATCGTGAGCAGCATCGGCGTGACGAAGCGCTTGCCGTTCTTGACGACGGTCAGCTTGTCGCCGTGGTACTCGTCGCTGACGGGCAGGTGTCGACGGACGAACGTCATGAAGCGCCCGTTCGCGGGGTTGCTCTCGTGGTTACTGAACGCCTGACGGTAGGCGAGCACGAGGAGCAGTGCGCCGAACAGGTAGAAGATCCAGGAGAAGTTCTCGATGAGAGTCGCGCCGACGGCGATGAAGATGCCGCGCAGGATCAGCGCGATCACGATGCCGATCATCAGAACCTTCTGCTGATAGATCTTCGGCACTGCGAAGCCGGTCATCACGATGAGGAAGACGAACAGGTTGTCGATCGACAGCGCCTTCTCGGTCAGATAACCGGCGAAGTACTCACCGCCGAACGTCCAGCCGGAGAAGACGCCGATGCCGACGCCGAACAGCAGCGCGAGGCTGATGTAGAAGATCGACCAGCGCGCCGACTCCGCGATCGTCGGCTCGTGAGGTGTGCGCACGTGCGCGAAGAACTCATAGACGAAGAACGCGATCGTGACCGCGATCGTGATGATCCAGATCAGGGGGGTGATGTCCAAACGGGCTCCAGACTTCGGGGTACGACTGCACCGCCAAAGTCTTCTCCATTCCTGAACAGGAACCGGTGGCCCGGGATGCGACGTGCATCCGTAATGACGACCCGACCGTATCGGAGTACTCCCCTTGGGATCTCCAGGCTAGAAGACGACCCTTTGCGATTCCTGTGGGTTCGCCTGGAATGCCGGCACCGGTGGACTCAGTCCTCGTCGATGATGTCCACACCCGCGACTTCGGCACGGTCGATCGTCGCGGGGAGCACGTCGTCGAAGAGCGTGACGAGCACTGCTCGGGTCTGGACCGCATCGCGCGCGTTGATCGCTTCGCGCATGGCGACGGTGAAGGCCTCGATCTTGTCCCACTCGAAAGCGTCCCGCGAGTGCTCGCCGAAGCGCCGGATCTGCGGTCCGAGACGTTCGATGATGACCGCTCGCGCAGCGTTGCCCTCGATGCGGGCGAAGCCGGTGGCGATGGCGCGCAGCGCAGTCCCGAAGCCCGTCACATCACGTGACTTCACCGACCGCGACATGTCGTCGGCGAGATCCGTGAGGTACGCGACGTCGTCATCCTGGATCACCGGCATGACATGGCGCACGGAGCCGATCCAGATGTCGCCGAAGAGGTCGACGGCGTTGCGGACCCGATCGAGGTCGATCGGCGCGACTCGCGTGTAACGGTTGCGCTGCATCTCGACCAGGCCGTGATCGGCCAAGCGGTCCAGCGCGTGGCGGATCGGCGTCTTCGAGGTACCGAGCCGCTCGGCGAGCTCGTAGTCCCGCAGACGCTCACCGGGGCGCAGCTCGCCACTGATGATCGCTTCCTGCAACCGGGCATATGCCTCGTCACTCATGGATCTGCGCTCGAGGGGTCCACCTGAGAGTGCCAATTTTCCTCCACTCGAACAGAAAGCGACGTAGAGCCTGAAGTTCTACCTACCATGCAATGTATCGCATCCCAGAGGCCGACGACCGTGGAAACCGCCGTGAGGGCGCTAGCATCCGCATGATCGGCCACCGGGTGCTGGTGTTCCTCGCGCTCTCCTCCGTCGAAGATCCCAGACGAGGAGCCGCGTCCGGCCTTAGAGAGTTCGAGCCATCGGGCAATGTCCTCACGGTGCCAGGCCGGGGTGCAGAAGCCTTCCGGTCGCAGCGGCTCCCACAGCGACAGGTCATCTCCGGCCAGGTGCCGATGTCAATCCGGGGCATCGACGACAGAGCATGACGCGCGGATCATCCCCTCGTCGATCCCTTCGTCGACCCAGCCCACGCGGTGGCTTTTCAGTTAGTCTACGATGTAGATCTACGAAGGGGAATCATGAGCGACACACGATTGCGGTTGAGCGGCATCCGGCGATCCTTCGGCGAGCGCGCGGTGCTCTCCGGCGTCGATCTCGCCCTGCCGGCGGGTCAGATCCTGGGCCTCCTCGGACCCAACGGCGCGGGCAAGTCGACCCTGATCGCCATCGCCAACGGGTCGCTGGCACCCGATTCCGGGTCGGTCACCGTCGACGGCATCGACCTCGCCTCCCGCCGGGATGCCGCCGCCGCCCTGATCGGCAGCGCGCCGCAACGTCTCGGTATCTACCCCTCCCTCACCGTGCGCGAGAACGTCGCGGGGTTCGCTCGCCTTCACGGCGTGCGCGGGCGTGAGCTGCGCGCACGATGCGCGGAGGTGATCGAGGGGCTGGGGCTGACGAGGAGCACCGGCATCCGCGCCGATCAGCTCAGCGGCGGCCAACAGCGCCGACTGCACCTCGCGATGGCGCTCACCCACAGCCCGCGCCTGTTGTTCCTCGACGAGCCGACCGTCGGTGCCGACGTGGAGTCGCGCCAGCAGATCCTCGACCTGGTGCGCCGCATCGCCGACGACGGAGCATCCGTGCTCTACACCACCCACTACCTCACCGAGCTCGAGCAGCTCCCGTCACGGCTCACTCTCCTGCACGACGGTGTGCTGCGAGATCTCGGAGACGTCAGCGAGGTGGTGAGGTCGCAGGGCGACGGCGTGCGCGTGCGCCTGCAGCCGAATACTCAGCCGCCGGCCGGTTGGGTGCGCGAGGGCAACTGGCTCGTGAGCGGATCGACGGGCACCAGCGCGGGTGAGCTGCTCGCCGAGCTGATCGCGCGTCTCGGCGTGAGCGCGAGCGCGATCACCGATGTGCGGTTCCCTCGCCCGACCCTCGAAAGCGCGTACGTGCGCCTGCTCCACGAGCAGGAGACGCCGACACTCGACGACGCGGAGGTGCACGGTGTTGCGGCATAGTCTCGCGGTCGCAGCGATCGACGCACGGATCCTGTGGCGCGACCCGTCTCCGGTCGTCGTCATGACGGTGATCCCGCTCGTGTTCGTCCCGTTCTTCGTTCCCGGTGCGCGGGGGCAGCTCGCCGCCGCCGGTTACGCCTCCGCGTCCGGTGTCGAGTACGCCGTCCCCGGCCTGGCCGTGCTGTTCGCCCTCCTGTGCGTCCAGCAGGTCGTCACGGCATTCTTCCGTGATCATCAGTGGGGCACGTGGGACCGGCTGCGGACATCACCGGCCCGCAGCGTCGACCTCCTCCTCGGCAAGTCATTGACGGCATTCGCCGCGCAGCTGCTGCAGTTCGTCGCGGTGCTCCTCGGCGGCGCGCTCCTCTTCGGATACCGCCCCAACGGCTCCGTGCTCGGGCTGGTCCTGGTGCTCGTGGCGTTCTCGGCGGCGATGATCGGCTTCGGACTGCTCCTGGTGTCGGCATCCCGATCCCTCGAGCTCGCACTGGTCATCGGCAACATGCTCGCCATGCTCATGGCGGGGATCGGCGGCGCGTTCGGGCCGGTCGAGTCGCTGCCGACCTGGATGCAGACCATCGCTCCGGCGTCGCCCGCATACTGGGCACTGCAGGCCATGCGGTCGCTCACCCTGGATCATGCCGGAGCGCTCGACACGCTCGGCCCGTCGATGGCACTCTTCGGCTTCGCTGCGGGCTTCGTCCTGCTCGCCGTCGCACTGCTCGCCCTGCGCAGGCGGAAAGGAATCTCATGATGACACCTCGACCGGAGCGGATCTCCCGCGCCGACGTACTGTCGGCAGCGCTCGAGTTGATCGACGCCGACGGTCTGGATCAGCTCACCATGCGCCGCCTGGGCACCGCGCTCGGGGCGGACCCGATGACCGCCTATCGGCACTTCGCCGGGAAGTCGGACCTCGCCGCCGCGCTCGCCGACGAGTTCTGGACAGGACTCTCGCTTCCCTCCACCTCCGGGGTGCCCGATTGGCGCGCCTACGCGCACGAACTGATGCGGGCCATCCGCACCGAGCTCGCCGCGCATTCCGGACTCATCCCGATCGTCGCGACACACCCGATCACCTCCCCCGCGGCGCTCGCCGTGGCCGACGAGGCCATCGGCATCCTGCTCGACCTCGGGGCTCCGGTCGATCCGGCCCTCGGCGACCTCGTCAACGTGCTCGTGATGATCACCGTCGCCTCGGCGATGGGAGAGTTCAGCGCTCCCGCGGGGTCGGAGTCCACCGCTGCGGAGACGACCGAGACCGAGGGCGAGCACGACGACACCGAGGCAGCACTGCTGTCGCAGCTGCCCCACCTCGGCCGGATCATCGCCGCGGGGTGGGCCCCGTCGGCCGAACGGCAGTTCGAGGCGGGCATCGGCGCCATCCTGCACGGCTGGCCGTTCGCCCTCCCCCCGACATCGTGAGGGCGGCCTCGACCGCGTGGCGGATGGCATTCGCACGCATCCGTGGGAATCCCGTGAGCAGCGTCTCGCTGATCCTGCTGATGGCGATCAGCTCCGCCACCGCCGGCGCGGGTGTCGCCACCCTCGTCTCGACGATCGGGGCGACGGAGCGGCTCTTCGCGCTCGCGGAAGCGCCGGACGCCGTGCAGATGCACGTCGGTCCACTGGAGACCTCATCGCTGGATTCCTTCGCCGCGACGCACCAGGACATCGTCGAGGACCACCAGGTGCAGGATGCGCTCCAGCTCGACAACCAGAACCTTCGGATGCACGGGATGACGGATGCCGCGCGCGACGGTGTGATGGACCTCCTGCTGGTCACCCAGAGCCCTCGATTCGACTTCCTGCTCGGACCCGACGGCACGCCGACCAACGTCCGCGACGGCGAGATCGCCGTGCCCGGCTACTACGCCGACGCCTACGACCTCGCGCGCGGTGACACGGTCGAGATCGCCGTGCAGGGTGACGTGCAGACGTTCACGGTCGCCGACACCGTCAGCGACGCCCAGATGGGGCCGAGTCTGGTCAACTCGAAGCGGTTCGTGGTGTCCGAAGGGGATTGGAACGACCTTGCCGAACGGCTCCCCGTGGAGCACATCCTCACCTTCCGCCTGGTCGACGACGCAGGAGATCGATTCGCGGAGGCCTACCGTCTGGCCGGACTCCCGGCCAACGGTGCTGCCGTCGACGGGAGCCTGCTGCGTCTGATCGCCGCGCTGACCGACGGTCTGGTCGCCATTCTCACCATCACGGTGAGCATCGCCCTGCTCGCCATCACGCTGCTGTGTCTGCGGATCATGGTCCTCACCGCCCTCGAACAGGACGCCCGTCGGATCGGTGTGATGCGGGCCATCGGCTTCTCGCACCGCGAGGTCTCCTCGACCCTGCTTCTCGGATACGCCGTGCAGTCGGGTGTCGCGGTGCTGGTCGCCCTGCTCCTGGTCTTCCCTGCATCCGCGCTTCTGCGGGGCGGCGACGTCGTCCTTTCGAGCGGGCACGGCACCACCGGGACCATCGTGATGCTGCTGGCCGTCGTGGTCGCATCCGCGATCCCGACCGCGCTCGCGGCGCAGCTGCTGCGCCGGGTGCGGCGCATCAGCCCGCTGCTCGCTCTGACCAGGCCCGGGGTATCGGTACAGAACCGACGTCGTCCGCGTGCGCTGCGATGGGATCTTCCGATTCCTGTCAGCATCCGCCTCGCCGCACGCGGCCTCACCACCCGGGGCACCACCGCCGTGCTGCTGATCGTCATGGTCGGCTTCGCGGTCGCGCTGGCGGCCCTGCCCCAGCGCGTGACCCAGACGATCGCGGCGCCCGACTTCATCACCACCATGGGCGTCGGCCAGAGCGACCTCCGTGCCTTCGTCCGCGAGGGTGCGGAAGCCGGCGCGGGCGACGCGCTCGAGCGCTCTCTGCGCGACGACCCCGACATCGCGCGGTTCGCGAAGGTGACCAGTTTCCGGGTCGCGCTCATCGGCGCTGACCACACCGATGACGTCGCCCTGGAGGTGGGCGACGCCTCGGCCTTCCCCCTCGCCTATGCCCGTGGCGAAGCACCCGCAGGGCCCGGGGAGCTGGCGCTGTCGACCCTCGCTGCGCAGACGGCCGGAGTGGATGTCGGCCAGTCCGTCCAGGTGGACTCGGCCGGTTCGACCCATCGATACCGCATCACGGGCCTGTATCACGACATCACCAACGGTGGCCGATCGGGGAAAGCCGTCGAGCTGCCCGGTGGTGACGGCATCCCCCTGTGGCAGACGTTCATGGTCGACCTCCGAGACGGCGTCGACCAGGGCGGGAAGGCCTCGGCGCTCGCGCTCGACCACCCGTCGGCGTCGTTCACCGAGCTGGACCGGTTCGTCCACTACACGCTGGGCGACACGGTCGAGCGGCTGAAGACGGCATCGATGATCGCCGGGGCGGCCGCCGCAGTGGTGATGCTCCTGGTGTTCGCTCTCCGCGGGCGACTCGAGGCGACGCGCGACGAGTCCGATCTGCGTCTGCTGCGGCTCCTCGGATGGTCTCGCGGCGAACTGCGCACGATCACCCTGTTCCGGGCGATGAGCGTCGCCGGGGCGGGTCTTCTCCTCGGGTGGATCGCGACGGAGTCGCTCGGCCCGGGAGTTCTCGGCGCCACACTCTCCTCGTTCGGCGGAGGCGCCACCGACCTCGTCGCAGCCAACGGCTGGAGCCTGATCACCGGCCCCGTGGTGGCGGCTGCCGCCGTGGTCGGCGGCCTCATCGCCTCAGCCCACAGCCCCGCACTCCTCAACGAAAGCTGACCGACATGCCCCCATCGCCCGCACTCATCACGGCGCGCGCAGTCACCCGCCGCTTCGAGTCGGCCGCCGGCGACTTCGCGACCGTGCTCGAGGGGATCGACCTCGACGTCGCCGAAGGCGACTACCTGGCTCTCACCGGCCCCAGCGGCTCCGGCAAGACGACTCTGCTCTCGTGCCTGAGCGGCCTGGACCAGCCGTCATCGGGGTCGGTGCGCATCGGCGACGACGATCTCTCCGCGCTCGACGACAAGGCCCTCGCACACATCCGTCGCACCACGCTCGGCTTCGTGTTCCAGCGCACCGACCTCCTCGACGAGCTGGCGGTGATCGACAACATCCTGCTCCCGGCGGTGCGACGACGCGGCCGGGTCTCCGCAGACACCCTGGCGAATACCGCACAGCTCATGGATCGGCTCGGGATCGGACACCTCGGCGCCCGCGCACCGCACGAACTCTCCGGCGGCCAGCGGCAGCGGGTCGGCATCTGCCGCGCACTCGTGAATCGTCCGCCGATCCTCATCGCGGACGAGCCGACCGGTGCCCTGCACCGGGAGGCCACGGACGACGTGCTCGACGTGTTCGACGAACTGAACGCCTCAGGCATGACCATCATCGTCGTCACGCACGACGATGTGGTCGCTCAGCGGGCGCGGTCCCGCCGTCATCTGGTCGACGGCCGGATGGTCGACGCCGTCCATCTCACCGAGGGGCCCGGGCCACACGATATGTTGACGTCATCACACTGAGGAGAACGACCATGCGGATACCTGCCCTGCCGACGCTCGAATGGACCAACGGCGAACTGGATGCGAGCTACGACGGCGACACCGGCGAGCTCACCCTCCATGCGGCACCGGGAGGAGATTGGACCAACGACTCGCTCGGCGGTCCCACTCAGCACGGCGCGAGCTTGCTGGGCTTTCGGACCGATGGCGACTTCACGCTGAGTGCCAGGGTTCGCGTCGTCGGGGAGCGGACGACGTTCGACGCCGCCGTGCTGGGACTGTGGTGCGATGAGCAGTACTGGGCCAAGCTCTGCTTCGAGTATTCGCCCGACGGGCGGGCGATGGTCGTCAGCGTCGTGACCAACGAGTTCTCCGACGACTGCAACTCCACCCTCGTCGAGCGCGAGTTCGTGTATCTCCGCGTCTCTCGCGTCGGAGACGCGTTCGCCTTCCACGCCTCCGACGACGGCGACCGCTGGGAGTTCGTCCGGGTGTTCCGCCTGAAGACCGACCTCCCCGTGACGGTGGGCTTCATGTCGCAGGCGCCGATGGGAGAGGACTGCGACTCGCGCTTCGACCGGATCCGTTTCTCGGCGGGAGCTCCGGCCGACCTGCGCGACGGTTCCTGAGGCCGGGCCGTCCGATCTCATCGCGCGTCCTGTCGCTGCAGCCACCTCACGATCGCCTCGTTGAGCTCGATGGGCTTCTCCTGCTGGATCCAGTGCCCGCAGTCGAGGTTGACGACGTCCACGTTCGGCACGAAGTCCGCGAGCGTCTCGGACTTGTGGACCATGTCTCTGTCGGCGTAGATCATGAGTGCGGGCTGGTGGATGATCGGGTCCACGTCGGCGAGCAGGTGCCAGTTGCGGTCGAGGTTCCGGTACCAATTCACACCGCCCGCGAATCCCGAGGTTTCGAAAGCGGAGACGAGAACGGCGAGTTCGTCGTCGCTCATGACGGGCTCGCCGAGCGGTGCCTCCGCTCGGGCGAGATCGATGAACTCCATGCCCGGCTGAGGCGGCCGAGGGGGTTCGTTCTTCCGGTACAGGTTGCGAAGGAACCGGGACGTGTTCTCATCGAACACGGCGTCCGCGACGCCGGGCTGACGATTGAAGTGCACGAAGTAGAAGTCATCGCCGAGCACGGCTTCCATGAGTTCGATCCACGGAATCTCTCCGCGCTCCTGATAGGGCAGGCTCAGATTGATCACCTTGTCCACACGGTCCGGGTGCAGCAGGGTCAGCCCCCAGACGACGCTTGCGCCCCAGTCGTGACCGACGAAGATCGCCTTGTCGTAGCCATGGTGATCGAGAAGTCCGACGAGGTCGCCCGCGAGATGTTCGATGTCGTAGGCCGTCACATCGGTCGGCCGCGAAGAGTTGCCGTAACCGCGCTGGTTCGGGACGATGACGTGGTACCCCGCAGCGACGAGGGCCGGCACCTGATGCCGCCACACGGAGGCATGCCCCGGCCATCCGTGGCACAGCACGATGGGGTTCCCGGCGTTCTCTCGCCCGGCCTCGAAGACTTCGAGTTCAACGCCGTTGACAGGAATGAGGATGGGGTCGGGGAAGTCGGACGGGTTCACGGATGCTCCTCTGGGTTCGGCACCGATCGCAGGTCTGGATCGGCGGCTACTCGGACCGTACGGAGCATCCTGGACACCGGATGTCCGAGATCCTCGGCAGGCTGAGAATCATGAGAACCAATCCCACGGGCAGAGCCCTGCAGTTGTTGTCGCTTCTGCAGACCCACCGCTTCTGGCCCTGTGCGGAACTGGCGGATCGGCTCGGGGTGACCGAACGAACGGTGCGGCGCGACCTCGACCGCCTTCGCGAGATCGGCTACCCGGTCGATTCCACCTCGGGGAGGTACGGAGGTTACCGGCTCGCGACGGGAACGCATGTGCCGCCCCTGATCCTCGATGATGAGGAGGCCGTCGCGGTGGCGATCGGCTTGCGTTATGCCGCGGAAGCCGCCGTCAGCGGGATCGAAGAGACGTCGCTGCGCGCGCTGGCGAAGATCGAGGCACTTCTGCCTCAGCGGCTTCGTCGACGCGTGTCGGCGCTGCATTCGAGCGTCGCCTCACTGCGGCGGGCCGTCGATGACGACGTCATCCATCCCGAGTCGCTGAGCGTGTTCGCCGCAGCATGTCGCGACCATGAGCACGTGCGGTTCGACTACCTGCGAAGCGACGGCGAGAGCAGCGGGCGGCACGTCGAGCCGCACCAGCTCGTCACGGCCGGACGACGGTGGTATCTCGTCGCGTGGGATGGGCAACGCGACGATTGGCGGACGTTTCGACTGGACCGGATCCGGGAGCCGCGGCCGGTCAGCAGTCATTTCGCGCCCCGCGCGATTCCCGGTGGAGATGCGGCCGACTTCGTCGCGAGATCGATCGGCCGCAGTGCCCGCGATCACGAGGCGACCCTCGTCATCCACAAACCGTTCGCGGAGGTTGAGGGCGTCCTCCAGTGGGCCGACCACGCTCTGAGGGAGGAGCACGCAGAACACTGCGTCGTCGGAATCCGCAGCGAAGACCTCGGACGGCTCGCGATGACCGTCGCCGAGATAGCGCTCACCGCTCCGGTGTCTGTCATCGAGCCGGCCGAACTCGCGGGCGCCGTCGAGCAGCTCGCCACTCACCTCACCGACCGCGCACACCTGGCGTGAACAGCTCAGAAGCGTCCAGATGCCGCGCCGCCATATCCTGACTGGGTGATCCCGCGCCCCCTCCAACCAGACCTCGAGACCGCTGAAGCGCGGTACGACGCTGTGCTGCACGAGCTGCAGGCGTACGTGCGATTCGTCGACGAGCACGGCGACGAGGAAAGATCCGCGTACGAGTCGATGTCGGCCCGGGTCCGACAGCTGACAGGTAAAGACACCAGCTCCTTCAACCTCGCGGAATGGTGGGAAGGCGAAGGCGCCGAGGTACTGGCCTTCCGGCTGGCGCTCCCGGATCCCCCGACCGTCGCACTCGGAAGCGACGATATCCGTGCCGTCGTGCACTGGCTCAAGGCGCCCCGGCTGCCGCGCTCCGGTTCCTTCGCCGACGAGTTCGAGATCTATCTCGATGACTACTACTACGAACTTCTCCGCAAGAACTGCAGCCACTATGACCATCGGGGGCTGTTCGGCTCTCGGCGGGGCCCCGACGGTACGAGAACCGAGATGACGGTGGAAGAAGCGGTCGAATGGTTGACGGCCTCCGGGAAGCCGGTCCGTCCTCAGAGGAGTTGACGATTCCGCGGATCTCCACGCCCCCTCCCGTTCGAGCTCATTGTCTTCACGAACTGCAAAACGTTTAGACTCGTCGTGAGGTGATGTGGTGGTGGGCATTCGCGAGGTGGCGGAGCATGCGGGCGTCTCCACGGCGACCGTGTCGTTCTATCTAAACAAGCCGGACAAGGTCCGCCCCGAGACGGCCGAACGAGTGAGAGTCGCGATCGAGGCGCTGGGTTACGTGCGCAACGATGCCGCCCGCCAGCTCAAGGCCGGCAAGAGCCGAATGCTCGCACTCATCGGCTTCGACGTGACCGACCCGTTCTTCGCCGCCGTCGCCCGCGGCATCAGGGCGGCCGCGACCCAGCACGGCCTCTACGTGGTTCTCGCCGACAGTGACAGCCAGGTTGACCTGGAGACGGAGTACCTCCACCTTTTCGAGGAACAGAGGGTGCGCGGCCTCCTCCTCGCTCCCGTCGCAGACCCGTCCCCCTACCTGGTCGAGGGGAAGGCTCGCGTCCCCATCGTGCTGCTGGACTACAGCCCCGACGAAGGCACGCTCCCCGCCGTGGCCATCGACGGGCGCGCGGGAGGCAGGATGGCCGCAGAGCACCTCCTGCAGTGCGGACGCCGCCGGCTCGCGTTCGTCGGCGGCCCGAGCGAGATCCACCAGGTCGCAGAGCGCCTCGAGGGCTTCCGCGGTGCTGCGGCCGGCGTCGCAGATGCGACCGTCGAGCTGATCGAGACCACCGAGCGCAACGCCCGTCAGGGGCGGGAGCTCGGCCGCCGCATCGCCGACCGACCGGAGTCGGAGCGCCCGGACGGGATCTTCGCGGTGAACGACCTCGTCGCCGTCGGTCTCCTCCAGGCACTGGTCGTCGAGCGCGGGCTACCGGTGCCCGATGCCATCTCGGTCGTCGGGTACAACGACGCCCTCGCCGACGAGTACTCACCCCTCGAGCTCACCACGCTCCACCCGCCGCAGGCGGAACTCGGGGCGACGGCCGTGGAGCTGCTGCTCGCGGCGGAGGCATCACCGGCTCCCCCGCCTCGCACGGTCGTGTTCATGCCCGAACTGATCGTCCGAGAGTCATCGGTGCCACGTAGCTGAGCGGTGCGTCGGTCGTGAAGCGATGGCGCCCCGCGGGCACCTCATGCGGAACGATGCCCTCGATGTCGATCCAGCCGGTGGCCCCGGTCGGGACGACGAGCTGCACGTCGAGGCACCCGTCGCCGATCCGCCACTCGATCGATGCGGACCCGAACGGCGTCTCGTGGTGCGTCCGAGCGCTCGTGATGCCCCCGCCCGGGCGCGGAGCGAAGCGGATCCGCCGAAAGCCGGCGGCCTCCGGCTCGAGGCCGCCGACCCTGCGGTGCAGCCAGTCCGCGATCGCACCGAGGGCGTAGTGGTTGAAGCTCGTCATCGAGCCCGGGTTGATCGAGCCGTCGGGGAGCATCGAGTCCCACCGTTCCCACACCGTGGTGGCACCCATCGTCACGGCGTACAGCCATGACGGGCACTCCGTCTGCAAGAGCAGGGCGTAGGCATCCTCGAGGTGTCCGTTGTCGGCGAGCGCGTCGAGCACGAGGGGCGTCCCGACGAAGCCGGTCCCGATCCGGAAGTAGTTCGCGCGCACGAGCTGTGCGAGCCGCTCGGCCACGCGCGGCCGGTGCTCCGAGGCGCCGAGGTTCCACTGCAGCACCATGGCGCAGGCCGTCTGGGTGTCGTCGCGGGGAAGACCGCCGTCGTCCAGGTATCGACCGGCGAACGCCTGGCGCACGTCGTCCGCCAGGCGCTGCATCCGGTCTGCGGACGTGGCCCCGATGACCCGCCCGATCCTCGCCAGACGCTCGGCCGCGTGCGCGAAGCATCCTGTGGCGACGAATCCGGTGGATGTCACGGCGCGGAACGGGTCGTCAGGCGGGGCCAGCGGATCCAGCCAGTCTCCGAACTGGAACCCCTCGTCCCAGAGGAGATCGTCACCGGCGAGCTCACGGACGCGCTCGATCCAGCGCTCCCCGATCTCGAAGTGGCGCCTCAGGATCTCTGGATCGCCGTAACGCTCGTGCAGGGTGTCCGGCACGAGGACGGCCGCATCGCCCCACGCCGCGACCGGCGGGCTCGTGTCGTAGTCGAGCGGCAGCCAGGGCACGTAGATGGGGACGGTGCCGTCGGGCGATTGCTCGGCTGCGAGATCGTCGAGCCAGTCCAGAGCGAAACCGGAGATGTCATAGAGGAACGAGGCGGCGGGGGCGAAGACTTGGAAGTCCGCCGTCCACCCCAATCGCTCGTCCCGTTGCGGGCAGTCCGTGGGCAACGAGACCATGTTGCCGAGCAGACCCCATCGAACGTTCTCGTGGAAGCGATTCAGGAGCGGGTTGTCCGTCTCAAACGAGCCGGACGGCCGCATCTGCGTCGTGTAGGCGATCGCACACACGTCGAGTTCTGCCGGCGCACCACCCCACCCGGTCACGGTGGCGTAGCGGAAGCCGTGCATCGTGAACCGCGGCTCCCACTGCTCCTCCCCTCCGCCCTGCACGTAGCGGTCGGTCGCCGCTGCCGAACGCAGCGGACGCAGAGCGAGATCGCCGTTTTCGAGCACCTCGGCGTGGCGCAGCACGAGTTCCTCCCCTTGGCGCGTACGCGCCATCGACAGACGAAGGCGCCCCGAGATGTTCTGCCCGAAGTCGAACAGGATGCTGCCGTCTGCCTGCACCGTCGTCGTCCGAGGCGCGAGCTCCGCATGGCGACGCACAGGAGCGCTACGCGGCGCGAACAGAGTCACCGGGTCCCGGTCGCCCACGACGGCCGGCACCCATTCACCGCCGCGCCAGTCGTCGCCGATGCGGGCGTCATAGGTCTCACCGTCGTAGAGACTGCTGCTCAGGATCGGTCCGGTGGTGGCCTCCCATCCCGGCTCCCCCGTCGCGATCACGATCGTTCGGTCGTCGTAGCGGATTTCGAGCTGGGCGATGAGCGCGAGATCGTCCCCGTAGTAGTCGCGAAGGTTCTCCACATAGCCGAGACGGCCTCGATACCACCCGTCGGCGAGGTGCGCGCCGAAGACGTTCTCGCCTCCGACCAGCAAATCGGTGACGTCGTAGGTGCGGTATGCGAGGCGGTGACGATAGCTCGTCCAGCCCGGCACGAGTGTGTCGTCTCCGACACGCTCATCGTTGAGGAAGCCGTCGACGACGCCGTGCGCGCTGATGTAGAGCCGGGCGGAGCGGAACCCGCCGTCGAGGTCGAAGCGCCGACGCATCCGGCTCGGTCGCCGCTCGGTTCCCGGCGTCTCGGGCCACGGCGCTGAGACCGGGCGAGCCTGCCAATCGGCCGGGTCGAGCAGACCTGCCTCCACGAAGAGCGGCGCGCTCCAGGGCGTCCGCTCGGTACCGTCGTCATTCACCGCGCGGATGCGCACCGCCACGCGCTCGCGCGACGCCAGCGGCCGAAAGGGCCAGGACGCCAGGACTTCATCCCGCGCATCGAGGGGCGCGACCGTGACCGCACCGGTCTCATCCTCGAGCTGCGCCTCCGCGTTGCCGGGTTCCCAGTCGGATGGTGCATCGAGCGTCCAGGCGAGCCGCGGCTTCGACGTGCCGATACCGAGGCTCTCGGCGTGGTGCTCGACGGACACGGAGACGATGCGTGCAGCAGAACTCATCGAGGGAAGACCTCCGTGATCGTCTCCAGGAATCGCGTTCCGAAGTGGGTGTCGGGAAGGAGCGCCGCCCCCTCCGTCCACTCATTCCAGGCGTTGATCGTGAGCAGCGGGCTGGTGACGGGGTGGTCGGCGAGGAACTGGCGCGCGGTGAGCAGCCCCTGTCGGAAGTCATCCGGCGAGGCGTCGAACACGGTCATCCACGGATAGGTGCCGTCCTCCCATTCGGCCGACTGCACCGTACGCGGCGACGGGTCCCACCCGACGCTGACGTTGGGGTGGAAGGGCACAGGCAGCGCCTCGACGTATCCTTCGTAGGCGTCGAACGCATCGCGCTGCACGTCGCACCAGTCTCCGAGCGGCCACGGGTGGCGTTCGGTGGCGGTGTGATGGATCCACACGTACGAGGTCGCACTGTCGGCGCCCAGCGCGCGCATGAGGGTGGCCGGATCCGCCACCGTCACCGCGGTGGGCAGAACGCCGAAGCCCCAGACCACCATGTCGAGGTGCAGTCCGGGGAAGCCGGCGGCGATCGTCTCCCGGCGGAACCAGTCGAGCGCATCGCGGGCGCCTTCGACGCCGCCGAGGCCCTCGAGAAGGGTTCCGACCTCGTAGACGGAGAAGAACGGCTTGCCGTCGATGAGCAGATGGTTCGGATGCGTGAAGTAGGTGTCGATCACGTGCCGCGCCATCCGCTCGAAGGCCGGCCTGTCGATCGCCCCGGACTTCAACACCGGCGGCTCCCGATGCGGGTGCCGCGAGGGGAAGATGTCGACGAGCTCGTGGTTCGCCCACATCAGCGCGATGCGGAAGTCGTCGGGCATCTCTGCCGCCAGCATCCCCTCGTCGAGGGCGCGGTTCAGATAGGGCCCGTCGTCGTACCAGTAGAAGTCCACGAGGAATCCGTCGATCCCGTGCCGGTGCGCGAGCTCGATCTGACGCGCCATCACCGCCGGATCGGCGTCGTCCTCCTCACCCGCAACGGGGACCCGCGGCTGGCGATGGCCGTCGAACCGCGGGGTGGCGCGGCGCAGCAGCTCCCACTCGGTCCAACCCTCACCGAACCACGCGTCGTTGCGCGCGTCGGTCTGCCAGTCGGGGAAGAAGTAGGCCAGGACAGTGGGCCGCATCGGGGATCCTTCGTTCATTTGATGGCACCCGCGGAGAGACCGCGTTGGAAGGTGCGCTGCAGTGCGATGTAGAGGACGACGACGGGGAGGCTGATGAGCACGTTCGCCGCGAAGATCTTGGGGGTGTCGACCAGCCGCTGGCTCTGGAAGTACGTCGGCACCTGGGTGAGGACCTGCATGTCGGTGTTCTGAATGAAGATCAGAGGCAGGAGGTACTCGTTCCAGGCGCTCAGGAAGGTGAAGATCACCACCACGGCGAGGATGGGCCGGCACATCGGCAACAGCACCCGCCAGAAGTACTGCCAGTCGGTGGCGCCGTCGACCTTGGCCGCCTCGTAGACCTCGACGGGCAGCGACCGGATGTAGTTCGATGCGACGAGCACACCGAACGGCAGGGAGATCGCGGCGAGCGGGATGATCACCGCCCAGTAGGTGTTGAGGAGTCCGAGTGACTGCACGGCGTAGAAGAGGGGCACGACGAGCGCGATGGCCGGAAGCGCGAGCCCGGCGATGAGCAGCAGCTGCGCGATCCCAGCTCCCCGGGGACGGAGCACCGACGTGGCGAACGCGGCCATCGTCGCGGTGAGGGTCACCAGAACGACGGTGGAGACGGAGACGATCGCACTGTTGACGAAGAACCGGACGAACGGGGTGCCCTCGAGGACGCGGAGATAGTTGACCGGCCCCTCCCCCTGCACGCTCACGAACAGGATCATTCCCAGAGGCAGCACCAGCACCCCGACCGCGATGAGGAGGAGGATCTGGCTGATGACCCGCGCGGGAAGCGATTGATGAGAGAACATGTCAGGCGTTCCTTGCCAGTCGGACTTGGAGCGCCGCGAAGACGGCGGCGACGAGGACGACCACGATCGAGATGGCCGAGGCGTATCCCGCGTGGAACCTCGCGATCGCCTGCTCGTAGATGTATCCGGTGAGCACCTGAGTCGAGTTGCCCGGCCCACCTCCGGTCGTGAGGAAGACCAGCTCGAACATCTTCAGGGAGCTGACGAATCCGAGCACGATGAGCACGAGGTGGGATCCGGACACCGTCGGAAGCAGGATGCTCTTCGTGAGCCGCCAGGTGCCGGCACCGTCGAGCCGCGCCGCCTCGATCATCGAGGGATCGACCTGGCCGAGCGCCGCGTCGTAGATCACGAAGCTGTATCCGGTGTACTGCCACACGTTGATGGCGATGAGGGTGAGGAGAGCGATCGACGGATTCGCGAGCCACGCCTGTGTCAGCCACCCGAACCCGAGCGATTCCAACGTCTGGTTGAAAGCGCCATCGGGGGTGAGGAGCAGTCGGAAGGAGACGGCAACGACGGCAGGTGACAGCACCACCGGCACGAAGACGAGAGTGCGCAGGAGACCGCGACCAACCACTCGCGTGCGTACCAGGAGCGCGAGACCGAAGCCCAGCACCATCTGGATGAAGACCGTGCCGACGGCGAACGTCAGGGTGTTGCGCAGTGCGGTAAGGAACGTCGCATCGGTGACCAGGGCCATGTAGTTACCGGAGCCGACGTTCTCGGCGTCGGTGGAGACGCCGTTCCACTCGAGAGTCGAGTAGGACACGTTCGCCAGGATCGCCGCGTGGATGACGCCTCCGACGAGGATCAGTGCCGGCACCGCCCAGATCCACTTCTGCAGTGACCGGTATACCCGCACCGGCGCGCGCCCGGTGGCGGGCCTCGCCGGAGTTGCCGTCATCATGGAGTTCCTCTCGTGGCTGCGAAGTGGCGCGGAGTCCGGGGCGCGCTCGACGACCGAGCCCGCCCCGGACGGATCACTCGCGGTCAAGACCGGCCGACACCGACTCGACGCTCTCGAGCGCGGCCTCCGGAGTCGCGGCACCGGCCGCCACCTGGGAGAGCGCGTCGATGAGGGCGGCATCCAGGTCGGGGTAGGGGATCTGGCGCAGCCCGACCAGGTCGTCGATGCTCGCCTGCTGGCGCTCGATGTCCTCGACCTGCCGCGGATCCACGACGTCCTCCGTCGAGACTGCGACGTCGCGCACGGCCGGGATGTTGCCGCCGCTGGCCTGATTCTCCTGCCCGTACCCGGTGGTGAGGAAGTCGAGGAAGGCGAGGGCCGCCTCCTCTGACGGCGTGTTGGCCGCGACCGCCCAGCCGTTGTCCGGGCCGCCGAAGGGACTCGTCGGTGCCCCACCCGACTCCGCGGCGGGGAAGGGCGCCGACAGGAAGACGTTGTCGATGGGCGTGCTGACGCCCTTCTGCGCCTCGGCGATGCCCGCAGCGGTCATCGTCTGCGAGGTGTTCCAGGTGCCCAGGGCGACGAAGGCGGCGTTCCCCTCAAGGAAGGCCGAGAACGCGTCGGGGTACTCGGCCATGGCGGTCGCTCCCTCGGCGACGATGCCGTTCGTGAAAAGAGATCCCCACGCGGTCATCGCGGCGACGAGGTCGGGATCCGTCCAGGAGGTATCTCCCTCGATCGCCTCGTAGACGAGTCCGGGAGACACGCTGTTGGCCAGGGAGAGGAACACGTCCTCATTGACCCAGCCGTCCTTCGCGCCGTGCGCAAGGCAGGCGTACCCGGCCTCGACGATCGTCGCGCAGTCCGCTTCCCACTGGTCGAGATCGCTGGGCACGTCGAGGCCGAGCTCTTCGAGGATGTCGGCGTTGTAGTAGACGAGGCCGGCGGCGCTCATGTAATTCGGAAGCGCGACTTGCTCCCCGTCGGCCTGCAGCGCTTCCAGACCGGCAGGGTAGAAGCGATCTTGCCAGTCCACCCCGTGCACGGACTCCATGTGCTCCGAGGGATCGACGGCGAGCGGACCGAAGTTGGTGACGAGCGCGCCGGGCTGCATCTGGAAGACATCGGGCCCGTCGCTGCCAGTGAGAGCCGGGCGCAGAGCCGTGACGTAGTCGTCGAACGCGTAGTTCTTGTACTCGACGGTGATCCCGGGGTTGGCGGCTTCGAACTCGTCGATCACCTGCTCGTACTGGAAGTTGTTCCACCCCCACCAGGTCAGGGTGACGTCGCCGTCAGCGGATGGGGCGTCAGATGTTCCGACGCAGCCGGCGAGCGCGACGGCGACGACGCCGACAGTGGCGACGGCCGCAACTCGGGTACGGATCGTGAGCATGTGATCGGCTCCTTTGCGTGATCATTCGGGGGTGGCGGCCAGGGAAACTAAACGTTTAGAATCGGCCGTACTGAGCAGATTACGAGGTGATCGCCTCGCGGTCAAACTCGAAGCCGAAACTCAACGACGAGGTGGTACTTCCATGCGAAGGATCTTTGCCCTGATGACCGCGGCGGCCCTCTCCGCCGCCCTGCTCGGTGCGCCGGCCACGGCATCCGCTGCCGGCACGACGCGATACGTGAATCCGATCGCCGGGTGCAGCAACGCTGGGCCGGGAACGACCACGGATGCGCCGTGGTGCGATTTCGTGCCGGTCGCCGCCACGGACTTCGCTGCGGGCGATGAGCTCCTTCTGGCCCGCGGGGCGAGTTGGAACCAGCAGCTCGAGATCTCGGGGTCCGGCACGAGCAGCGCGCCGATCACGGTCGCGGCCTACGGAAGCGGAGCGCGACCGCTGATCTCCCGCGACGCCGCGGACGACGACCGTGGGGTCTACCTCGAGAACGTGTCGCACGTGACGGTACGCGACCTCGAAGTCGCGAACGCCGCCGTCGGCGTCCAGGCCTACTACGACGAGCTCGACCATGAGGGCCTGACGATCGAGAACGTGTACGCGCACCACATCACCGGCATCGCCCAGGGCAACTCGCAGGCGTACGACGGCACGTGCTCGTCGTCGCCCATTCCCGGCCTCTACACCTCCGCCGGAGTAGCGATCACGGGACCGGCGGTCAACGATGCCACCGGCAAGGCCACGGTCGCGCCTTTCCCCTTCACGAGCTCCGACGTCGGCCTTCGTGACCTCCGCATCTCCGGCGTGGAGGTCGCGCACTCGAACATGGGGGTCGAGATCGCCTGGTGCAACGGGATCCGCACCCATGACGGGACCGACGGCGCCAACCTGGTACAGGATGCAGTCTTGGAAGACCTCTACATCCACGACCTCGACGGCGGCGGTGACATGCGCGCCGACTGCCCGAACGGCATCACCCTGATCAATACACGCAATGCCGTGGTGCGCGACTCCATCGTCCAGAACGCCGGCGCCTGCCCGTCGAAGAACGGCACCACGGGCCTCCTGCTCTCCCGCAACGAGGGGCCCGTCATCGTCAACAACCTCATCGTGCAGACGCCCGACGTCGGCACCCCCAACGATCAGATGGGCATCGATCTCGAGTACGCGAATCGGGACGTGAAGATCCTCTACAACTACATCGCGGAGAATCATGGGCCCGGCGTCGACGTCCTGGCCATCCGCAACCCGGCGACATGCCCCGGCAGCAGTAACGATCCGTTCGACCACAGCGACGACACCCTGATCGACGGCAACCTCTTCGAGGACAACGGCGAAGGCGCTGTGCACCGCGTATCGAACTGCTTTGTCCCCACCGGCACGGTGACCAACAACCTCTACGACGAGCCGCACGGCCTCGCGGTCTCCGGCGTCGGCGAGGACTTCCGCGGGTTCAGCTTCCTCGACAACCACGATGTCGGCACCTCCACCCGCACCTCTCAAGCCGCTCGGGACTTCACGGGAACAGCCGGTCAGCACGGATGGAAGCATGAGTCGCGGACCGGCACTTCGTGGACCGCCATGACCTTCGATGCTGCAGCACAGCAGTGGAACGGGACATCCACCGCGTCCGGCCGATTCGCGCGCGTGCCCGCTACCGGCGAATCGGTCGCCCTGGCCTGGACCGCGCCGGCCACGGGCTACGTGAACATCCGTGGGCGCGCCCTGAGCACGGGTGCGGGAACGCCGACGGTCCGTGTGGAGAAGAACGGCGTCGCGGTCGTGACCGCGCAGAGCGTTCCCGCCACGAGGGTAGGAGTCGCCACGAATGCGGACGGTCTCGCTGTGACCGCCGGCGACACGATTCGCTTCATCACGCAGGGCTCGACGGGCGCCGAGGTCTCATGGATGCCGTCGATCGGGTACGACGCGGGCGCGCCGATCCTGGACCAGGCCAACACTTTCGGCACCTTCTATCCCTATAGCGATCTGCGAAGCACGCTCGGCAGGATGCAGACGTTCCGCCCGCAGACGGCCGCGACGCGCGTCGACTTCTGGGCTTACCGTGCCGGGAGCCCCGCCGGAAACCTCGAGATCCGGGTGTATGAGCTGGGCGCTGGCGGTCAGCCCGTGGCGACAGTCGGGCAGAGGACGCTCGCGCCCGGCGACGTCCCGTCGACCTCCGCGCCGGTATCCGTATCGACGAGTGCTCTCGATCCGGCGAAGTCCTACGGTGTCGCCGCGACCTCACCCCTGACGCCGAACGCCGGTACGAGCAACTCCTACGGGTTCGAGTACTTCGATGGCGATCCCTACGCGCGGGGTGCCGCATGGTTCAGCACCGACGGGGGCACGACGTGGAGCCCGGACGTAAGCAGCCGCGATATCAAATTCGCAACCTATCGATGAACGCGGAGCGGGCACAGCGGCCGGGCCTTGCGTTCGCTGTGCCCGCGACAGCGACCGCACCAATCCTCCTCAGTACCGCGGCAAGCGCTCGATGGACGCATGCCCGGAGGCCAGGAGAGTCTGAAGTGCAGGCGACGTCAGAACCGCCAGAAATCAACAAGTGTCAGGGGAAGCGACAGCACCGCCGTCATCTCCGTTGTCTCGGGAGTCGGCAGCGGGTAAGCGCGATGGCCAGTGCTCGAGTGGGCCGTCACAATCGCCTGGACCTGCCAGTGCGTCAGCTGGGTTTCAGGCCGGCTGGCTGCTCGCGCGCTCACGCGTCGGCCACCGAAACCGTTGGACGAATCCGGCGATCGTCTTCGAGCGCGTCGCGAGGACGAACAGTCCGTACCCGATGATCCCGCCCAGGATGTTCGTCAGCCAGTCGTTGATGTCCGCGAGATGTCCGCTGAGGGCGAGGCGCGAGGCGGCCATCTGCGTCAGCTCGATGGCGAGGCTCGCACCGGCGACGATCGCCAACACCTTCCACCAGCTCGGACGCGCGGTGAGCAACGGGACGAGCACGCCGAGCGGGACGAACACGGCGACGTTGATGAGAGCGTCCTCGAACCCGTAGTCGACGAACGGCACGAGGTAGAGCGACAACGGGCGCGGCCCGTCATAGAAGCCCGTCCCGACGCGAAGGAAGATCGGGAAGACCGTGTTGGCGAGCACTCCGCCCGCGTAGACCGCGAGGATGGCCGCGACGCTCGCCCGGGCGAGCGTGACGCGCCCACGGGAGCGGAGGACCCAGATCAGCACGAGGAAGATCACGACTTCGAAGGGGATCACGATCGGGAGCATGGGGACTTCGACGAACTTCATTCACTGCTTCCGGTGATTCCATGGTGCGGTGCAAGAGCGCCGCACTGATCGTACAAGAACCGGGACCTGCGACGGTCGTCGCCGGCCTCGACCGACGCGACTGATCCCGCCACGGAACTTTCCGTGACCAAACCGTTGCATTCGTTATCTCGCCGTTATACAGTGATCACACGGTGAATGTTTGCTGTGGCATACACCGCATGTGATTGCAGGACACTCTTGGTGCAAGGGACAAGGGCCGGTCGGGAGCCTCTCCGACCGGCCCTTTACTGTTCCCACTATTCTGTGAACATGACCGATCGCAAGCTCGCCCTGGAGGCCTGGGAGAGCCTGTTCCGTGCGCAGCACGAGTTGTTCACCGAGATGATGTCGGACTTCGAGCACAGCGACCTGGGTCAGGCCGAGTACGACGTGCTGCTCACCGTCACCCGCTCCCCCGGCATGACCGCGCGGCTGCGCGACATCACCGCGAACATGCTGATCAGCCAGCCGAGCGTCTCGCGCCTGGTCGACCGCATGGTCACGCGCGGGCTCGTGGCCAAGTGTGCCGACCCCGACGACGGACGCGGTGCGCTGATCCGCGCGACCGACGAAGGGGCACGGGCGTTCCGCTCACTCGCCACCGTCCACGGTCGCTCGATCGCCGACCGGATGTCGCGCCTCGGCGACGACGAGCTGCGCACGCTGCGCGACCTCGCGGAGAAGCTCCGCACCCGCTGACCCGCGGCCGCGAGAACGGCCCGCTTCCGTTTCTGGCAGGGTGGGGTGCGTACGCCCGCTGTGTCGCGGGCACGTCAGACCGCCCCCTCGGGGGGAACCAGGGAGGTCATCCATGGAGATCGCCGGAATCGTCGGCATCCTCGTCATCGTCGGTATCGCAGTCGTCGTCGCCGTCGTCCTGCTGCTCATCCTGCTGCTGTTCGCACGCAGCTGGATCAAGGTCGCCCGAGCCGACGAGGCCCTCGTCATCTCGGGCCGCAAGCAGAAGGTGCAGACCGCGGTCATCGCGACCGACGGGTCGAGCCGCTCCGAGATGTCGGAGTCGCCCGTCACCGTCATCGTCAACGGCAAGTCGCTCGTCAACCCGATCACGCAGCGCCATGAGATCATCTCGCTGCGCTCGCGCCAGGTCTCGCTCAACGCCGAGGCGCAGTCGCTCGACAGCGTGACCCTGAACGTCGACGGTGTCGCGATCGTGAAGATCGGCTCCGACCCCATCCTGGTGCGCCGTGCCGCCGAGCGCTTCGCCTCGCAGGACAAGGCCATCGAGCAGTTCACCACCGAACAGCTCGAAGGTGCACTCCGTGGAATCGTCGCGACCCTGTCGGTCGTCGAGCTGATGCGCGAGCGGAAGAAGTTCTCCGACCAGATCGCCGCCGACGTCTCGCAGGAGCTCGCCGAGCAGGGCCTCATCCTGGACTCGTTCCAGATCAAGGGCATCACCGACAAGGTCGGCTACATCCAGTCGCTCGGCGCTCCCGAGATCCAGGCGAAGCGTCAGTCCGCCGAGATCTCGCAGACCAACGCCGACCGCGCGATCAACCAGAAGAACATCGCGAACCAGGAAGCCAACCTGATCGAGCAGACCGCGCTCGACACGAACACCGCCAACTCGAACGCCGGCATCGGTCGTGCACGCGCCGAGGCGGAGCAGGCCGAGAACCTCGCCCGCGAGCAGGCGCAGCAGGCCGTGCTGCAGCAGCAGGCCGAGAACAAGCAGGCCCAGCTCGACGCCGACGTCAAGCGCGTCGCCGACGCGCAGCGGTACGAGGCCGAGACCCGCGCTCAGGCCGAGCTCTACACCCGCGAGCGGGCGGCCGAGGCCGCCGCGATCGAGCAGGTCAAGCAGGCCGAGGCCCGCACCCGCATCGCCGAGCAGCAGGCAGAGGCCGACAAGGCCCGCGCCGCCGGTGAGGCCGCGGCTGCCGTCGCGAGCGCCACCGGTGAGGCCGACGCGCTGCGCTCGAAGGCCGAGGCCGAGGCTCACGCCCGACGCCTGCAGGCTGCTGCCGAAGCCGAGGCGATCCGCGCCGAGGGTGACGCGCGCGCCGCAGCTCTCGAGGCCGAGGCCAAGGCCATCGCCTCGAACCAGGACGCCTTCCTCTCGCAGCGCGTGCTCGAGGTGCTGCCGTCGATCATGGCCGAGTTCTCGAAGGGGTACGCGGCGATCGGCAACGTGTCGATCATCGGCGGCTCAGGCCAGGACGGCGCATCGGACGTCGTCGGTGCCGACAACGCCAAGGCCCTGGCCTCGGTGTTCGAGAGCGTCCACTCGGCCACCGGGCTCGACCTCGCCGGCATCATCCAGGGTCAGGCCGTCGGCCGCGGCTTCGGAGCCGGTGTCGCGGAAGCTACGCCTGCCGCGCCCGCACCGCGCGTCTCGACGCCGACCACCCCGCCGCCGCCCGCACCGCCGGCTCCGGCAGCGGACTAGTCACACCTTCACGACAGCGGATGCCGCGACCTCTCCGGTCGCGGCATCCGCTGTTTCGTCTCTGCGACCGGGCAGACTGGACGGATGATGTCCGCCGCCTTCGACCTCGCCGCCATCGGCGCGGGGCTGTCGTTCGCGGCCGCGCTCGACGAACTGTCCTCGGCACTCGATGCGAGCGGATCGGTGGTCGTCACCGCCCCACCCGGCACGGGCAAGACCACCCTCGTGCCCCCGCTCCTCGCCTCGCGGAGCACCGGTCGCGTGATCGTCACCCAGCCCCGCCGCGTCGCCGCCCGCGCCGCCGCCCGACGCCTCGCCCACCTCGACGGGTCGCCCCTCGGTTCACGCGTGGGATTCACCGTCCGCGGCGAGCGCTCGGCAGGACCCGAGACGCAGGTCGAGTTCGTCACGGCCGGAGTCCTGCTTCGACGGATGCTCGATGACCCGGGACTCGACGGTGTGGATGCCGTGATCCTCGACGAGGTACACGAACGCGCGCTCGAGACCGACCTCCTGATCGGGCTGCTCTCGGAGGTGCGCGAGCTGCGGGATGACCTGGTGGTGATCGCCATGTCCGCCACCCTCGACGCGGCGCGCATCGCCGCCGTCATCGGCACGGACGACTCCCCCGCGCCGATCGTCGACCACGATGTCCCCGCCTTCCCCCTCACCGTGCAGTGGGCTCCGAGCCCCGTGCCACGTCTCGACGAGCGCGGAGTCACGTGGGGGTTCCTCGACCACGTCGCGGCCGTCACGGCAGCCGGGGCCCGGGACCTGGTGCGCGAAGACCCGAAGGCGGACGTGCTGGTCTTCGCGCCAGGGGCCCGCGAGGTGTCGGAGATCGCCCGCCGCGTCCGCGCTGCGAGCGATGCCTTCGATGTACGGGAGCTGCACGGCCAGATCCCGCCGGCCGAGCAGGATGCCGTGATCCGCGGCCGCGCGCCGGCCGACCGTCCGCGCATCATCGTCACGACATCGCTCGCGGAGTCCTCGCTCACCGTGCCGGGGGTGCGCCTCGTCGTGGACAGCTGCCTCTCGCGGCATCCGCAGCGCGACGCCGGCCGCGGTATGACGGGCCTCGTCACCACCGCCGCATCGCGCTCGTCGTGCGTGCAGCGTGCGGGGCGCGGCACCCGTCAGGGCCCCGGCACGGTCATCCGCTGCGTCGACGAACGCACCTACGCGGCGGCGCCCGCCCGTCCCGTGCCCGAGATCGCGGTGATCGACCTCGCGGATGCCGCGCTGCTTCTCGCCTGCTGGGGTGCCCCGGGCGGCATCGGACTGCGGATGATCGACCCGCTGCCGGCCGAGAACCTGGCCGATGCGATCGCGGTGCTTCGGGGGCTCGGCGCGATCGATGACGACGGTCGCGCCACCGCGGAGGGCCGCGTCCTCGCACGGATTCCGACCGATCCTCGACTCGCCCGCGCACTTCGCGACGGCAGCCCGGTCGTCGGAAGCCGACTCGCGGCCGAGGTCGTCGCGTTGGTGGGTGGCGAGCTGCGCGTCTCGGATGCCGACATCGCGCAGGCCCTCATCGCGCTGCGCGGCGGTCGGAGCCCGGAATCCCGCCGATGGCGCGACGATGCGAACCGCCTCGAACGCACGGTCCGGGAGACGCCGGGCATCCGGTCGGACCTCGACGGAGTCGGCCTCGTGATCGCGCTGGCGTTCCCCGGGCGGATCGCGCATCGCGTCGAGCGCACCGCCGAAGGGGCGACGTTCCTGCTGGCCTCCGGAACCCGGGCCGGGGTGCGGGGTCCGCTCGCAGCAGAGGAGTGGCTCGCCGTCGCCGACGTCGCGCGCGCCACCGCGCGCGCCGCGGCCAGGTCCGGCGCGATCATCCGGTCGGCCGCTGTGCTCACCGAAGCGCAGATGGAGCAGGCGGCGAGCCACCTGATGACCGACCGCGTCGAGGCGGAGTTCGTCGGAGGCCGCGTCCAGGCTCGACGCGAGCGGCGGATCGGCGCCATTCCGCGGTCCTCGGCGCCCGTGAAGGCGTCGGCACAGGAGGGCCGCGACGCCGTGCGCCGGGCGCTCCGCCGCGACGGGCTCGGTATGTTCACCCGGTCCGACACCGCAGACGCGCTGCGCCGGCGACTCGCACTGTTGCGACGAGAGCTCGGCGATCCGTGGCCCGATGTCTCGGATGCCGGGCTGGTCGACTCCCTCGACGTGTGGCTCGCGCCAGAGCTCGATCGCCTCGCGTCCGGCACCCCCGCAGCACGGCTGGAACTCTCGTCACCGCTCCGGCGCCTGCTGCCGTGGCCCGATGCCGTGCGCCTCGATGAGCTCGCGCCGGAGCGCCTCGAGGTGCCCAGCGGATCCCGCGTCCGCATCACCTACCCGGAGCCCGACGGCGACCCGCACGCACGGCCGGTCGTCGCCGTGAAGCTGCAGGAGTGCTTCGGGTGGGCCGAGACTCCGCGCCTCGTCGATGGGCGGGTGCCGGTCTTGTTCCATCTGCTGTCCCCCGCGGGGCGTCCGCTCGCGGTCACCGACGACCTCGCCTCGTTCTGGTCCGGCCCCTACAGTCAGGTGCGCGCCGAGATGCGCGGCCGCTACCCCCGGCATCCGTGGCCTGAGGACCCGTGGGCCGCCGCGCCGACCAAGCACACGAAGAACCGCGCGGGGCGCTGAGCAGCGACCGGAGTCGAACTCAGCGCGTGCGCCGCCGCAGCGTGAGCGACGCGAGCACGAGGGCGCCCGCGGCGAAGGCCACCACGATCAGCAGCGGACCGAACACGTCCCAGCCCTCGTCGCCCGCGGCCACCGCGTTGATCGTGTCGATCGCGTAGCTGAGCGGGAGCCAGTCCGAGATGGCGTAGAGGACATGCGGCATCTGGTCGCGGGGCATGAACAGGCCGCCGAGGATGATCTGCGGGAACACGAGCAACGGCATGAACTGCACCGCCTGGAACTCGGTCTGGGCGAACGCGCTGGCGAGGAGCCCGAGGGCCGTGCCGAGCAGCGCATCGACGACCGCGACGAGTCCGAGCTGCCACAGCGGCCCGTCGACATCGAGGCCGCACACCCCGACCGCGAACGACACCGTGATCACCGCCTGCAGCAGAGCCATCAACCCGAACGCGAGCGCATAACCGAGGATGAAGTCGGCCTTCTCGAGAGGTGTGGTCATCAGACGCTCGAGGGTTCCCGAACGGCGCTCGCGCAGGGTGGTGATCGACGTGATGAGGAACATCACGATGAACGGGAACAGCGCCAGGATCGCCCCGCCGAACTGGTCGAAGACGCCCTCCTGGTCGCTGAACAGCCAGGCGAAGAGACCGACCAGCAGGCTCGGCGCGACGAGCATCAGGGCGATCGACCGCGGATCGTGCCGCAGCTGGGCGAGCACGCGCCCGGCGGTGGCGAGCATCCGGCGGCCGTTCATCCTCCGGCCCCCTCTCGGTGCTCGCGGGCTTCTCGCCGCGAACGAGGGACGTCGGTATCGCCGTTGCGGTCCCGTTCGATCAGTGTCAGGAACGCGGACTCGGCATCGGTCGCGCCGGTGTCGGCCAGGAGCGACGACGGGGTGGTGTCGGCGATGATCCGCCCCTCCCGCATCAGCAGCAGCCGGTCGCAGCGCACCGCCTCGTCCATCACGTGGCTCGACACGATGAGGGTCACGCCGCGGTCCGCCAGGCCTCGGAACAATGCCCACAGCTCGGCGCGCAGCACGGGGTCAAGTCCGACCGTCGGCTCGTCGAGCACGACCAGCTCGGGGGAGCCGATGAGCGCGACCGCGAGCGATACCCGCGTCGCCTGGCCGCCGCTGAGCGCGTCGACGCGCTGCCCCGCCTGGGCCCGCAGCCCGACTTCGTCGATCACCCTGTCCACATCGCCCTTCGGCGCCTTGAGCAGCGAGGCGAAGTACGAGAGGTTCTGGCGCACGCTGAGGTCGCCATAGACCGCAGCACCCTGTGTGCCGTAGGCGACGCGGTGGCGGAGCTGCCGTGATCCGCCCGGCTCGCCGAGGACGGTGACGTCACCCCCGGTGATCCGCTGCACACCGACGATCGAGCGCATCAGGGTGGTCTTGCCGCCTCCCGACGGCCCGAGCAGCCCCGTGATCTGTCCACGCGGGATCGTGAGGTCGATCCCGTCGAAGACCTGCACTGCCCCGCGATGCACGCGTAGCTGCGCGATCTCGACGGCCGAGTCATTCATCATGTGATGAATTATGCGCCTACGCCTCGAGCACGCAGAAGAGGTCGGCCTTCCTCAGTCGAGCAGGTGGCGGAGGTAGCGTGTCGGATGCTCGAGGAACGAGCGCCAGTGGTTCACGATCTCGAGGTCGCCCCATTCGGCGGGACGGACTCCCCACTCCCCCACTTCGAGGATCTTCGCGCCGGGCAGCGCCGCGAGCACCGGCGAGTGCGTGGCGCACAGCACCTGCCCACCGTCGTCGGCGATGCGCCGCAGCACGGCGATGAGCGCCAGGGTCGAGTTGAACGACAGGGCGGCCTCCGGCTCGTCGAGGCAGTAGAAGCCCGGCTCGTCGAAGCGGCTCTCCAGCAGCGCGAGGAACGACTCGCCGTGGCTCATCTCGTGGAACGGCACATCGGCGCCGGCGGTCGACGGGTTGTCTTCGAGATAGGTGTAGAACGAGTGCATCGTCTCGGCCCGCAGGAAGAAGCCCCAGCGGTTGGCTCCCACACCGCGCTGCAGCCGGATCCACTCCGACAACGGGGACTCGGTCGCTCGCGTGCTGTGCCGCGCCTGTCGCGAACCGCCCTCGGGCGAGAGGCCGTAGGCGAGTGCGACGCCTTCGACCAGGGTCGACTTGCCGCTGCCGTTCTCGCCCACGAGGAACGTCACCCCGGGGTCGAGATCGATCCCCTCCCGCAGCACCTGGGCGACCGCGGGAATGCTCGTCGGCCATTCCCCATCCGGCGTCGGGGCGTCGTCGTTCGGGCGCACCGCCACGACCGGTTGCTGCCGCCGTCGGCGAGAGCTCGGCTCCCAGAACGCCTCCATCGTGCTCCCTCCGCGTGGTGTCAGGTGGAGGCTACCGGCATCCGCGGACACGGAGTCGGGCGGGCGCGATCAGCACTCGATGACGTTGACCGCGAGGCCGCCCTCGCTGGTCTCCTTGTACTTGGTCGACATGTCGGCACCCGTCTGACGCATCGTCTCGACGACCGCATCCAGTGAGACATAGTGGCTGCCGTCGCCGCGCAGTGCGAGACGAGCCGCCGTGACCGCCGTCGACGCCGCGATCGCGTTGCGCTCGATGCACGGGATCTGCACGAGTCCGCCGATCGGGTCGCAGGTGAGCCCCAGGTGGTGCTCCATCGCGATCTCGGCGGCGTTCTCGATCTGACGGTTCGTGCCACCCATCACCGCGGTGAGGCCGCCGGCCGCCATGGCGCACGCGGAGCCGACCTCGGCCTGGCATCCGCCCTCCGCTCCGGAGATCGACGCGTTCGCCTTGAACAGCGACCCGAGTGCGGTCGCGGTCAGCAGGAAGCGACGGATGCCGCGGCGACGGTTGGCCTCTGCCGTCAGCTCCTCGTCGAGGTCGCTCGCGGTGTCCAGCGCCCGGACGTCCGGCTCGAAGCCCAGCAGCGCGCTGCCGACCAGCTCACCGTAGGGAGTCACGGCGTTGCCCGCGCCGAGCCCCGAGTCGGCGAGGAACCGCCACCAATACATGGCGACAGCGGGGAGGATGCCGGCGGCACCGTTCGTCGGTGCGGTCACGACCCGGCCGCCCGCCGCATTCTCCTCGTTGACGGCCAGCGCGAAAGCGCCGAGCCACTCGCCCGGCAGTTCTCGATGCCCGTCGGCCTCGACCGCTTCGAGCTGGCCGCGGATCACTCCGGCCCGCCGCTTGACCTTGAGGATGCCGGGCAGCGTGCCGTCGGCGTGGAGGCCGGCATCGACGCACCCCGACATCGCATCCCAGATCGCGTCGAGCCCGGCCGCGACCTCCTCCTCGCCGCGCAGCGAGGTCTCGTTGAGCCGCGCGACCTCGGCGATCGACAGTCCGTTCTCGTCGCACAGGGCGAGCAGCGACGCGGCATCCGCATACGAATAGGGGAACCCCGCGGTCGTGAGTTTCGCGTCCTCTCCGTCCCGGCGGATGAAGCCGCCGCCGACCGAGTAATAGGTCTCCTCGGCGACGACCTGCTCCGCGGCATCCCACGCGGTGATCGTCATGGCGTTCGGATGACCGGGCAGCCGGGTGCGCGGCGCGAAGACGATGTCATCCTTCGCGAACGGGACGTCATGGATGCCGTCGATCGACAGCGCGCCGCCCACTGGGAAATCCGTCCAGGCGGATCTCACGTCGGCGGGGTCGCACGTCTCCGGCGCGAGTCCGCGGAGCCCGGCGACCACGGCATCCGGAGTCCCGTGCCCGATCCCGGTAGCACCGAGCGAGCCGTACAGCGTGCTGCCGACGCGCGCCACGCGCGGGAGGGCGCCCGTCGCGGAGAGCCGACGCGCGAAGTCGAGGGCGGCCCGCATCGGTCCGACCGTATGGGAGCTCGAAGGCCCCACTCCGATGGAGAAGAGGTCGAAGGCCGAGACGTACGCAGTCACCCCTCCAGGCTACGCCGCATCCGCGCCTTCGGTTCACCCCGGTTAACTCGGCGCCGCGTCAAGCCCCTTCAGCCGCGCGTGCTTCCGAGGCATCCTGATCGGACGACACCAGGAAAGGGGCCACCATGACGAACAGCACTCCCGAGCCGGATCCTGCCGAGGCGCAGACGCCCACTCCCACGCCGGCCTCCGACACAAGCGCGGGCGAGGCGACCACACCCGCCGAGGCCGAATCGCCCGAAGACGCCGACCCGAGCGAGGTGCCGAGCACCGAAGACCTCGAAGAGCCGAGCACCGAGAAGGACCCGGGCGAGGAGCCCCAGGCTCCGAAGCGCGAAGAACCCGAGCCCGACCACGAGGCCGTGGGGATCGGGGTCGTCGACACGGAAGAGCCGCAGGCCGGCTGAGCAACTCGCTGAGACACCGGATCACCGCCGAGACCCCGCCCTGCAGACATCAGCAGGGCGGGGTCTCGGCGCGGACGCGGGGCCTCGGCGGACCTACTCGACGAGCTTTCCCGCGGTGTCGACCTCGCGCATGAGTTCGGCGATCTCGGGCGAGACCTCCGGGATCTCCTCGCGGGTGACGCCCGCGGTCGGCGACCACACCAGGTTCACCTGCAGGGTCGGGTCGGTGTCGGGGAAGTCGCTGCGGTTGTGGCATCCGCGCGTCTCCCGGCGCTCCAGCGCGGCCTCGAGCGTGGCACGAGCGGCGAGCGCCGAGGCCTTGAGGTCGAACGCGTGCGCGAGGTCCTGGAAACCGGCGATGTCGGGGTGGATCCCCACATCTTCCATGCGCCCCTCGATCATGTCGAGGTCGGCGAGGCCGGCACGCAGCCCGTCTTCCGAACGGACGACGCCTGCGTACTCGGTCATGAGGTTGCGGATGGCGCGCTGCAGGGCGCGCACGTTCTCGCGCCCCTCCGCGGCCAGCAGGTCGTCGATCTCGGCCCGTGCTGCCGCGACGGCCGTCGCCGACCGGCGCTGCGCGTCGAGCCCGGCCGCGTGCTCCATCGCGGCCTGCCCGACGATGCGCCCGTAGACCAGCAGCTCGATGAGCGAGTTGCCGCCGAGCCGGTTCGCGCCGTGGAGTCCACTGGAGGCCTCGCCGATCGCGTACAGCCCCTCGACGTCGGTCTGGTGGTCCTCCGGACGAACCCAGACCCCACCCATCGAGTAGTGCGCGGTGGGGGCGATCTCGATCGGGTCGGTCGTGATGTCGAGCATCTGCAGCTCCATCATCGTCTGGTAGACGCGCGGCAGCCGGGTCATGATCGTCTCGCGCGGCAGGTGCGACACGTCGAGCCAGACGCCGCCGTTCTCGGTGCCGCGTCCTTCCTTGATCTCGGTGTACGCGGCGAGCGCGACGCGGTCGCGGGTCGACAGTTCCATCCGCTCAGGGTCGTACTTCTCCATGAACCGCTCACCGAGGGCGTTGCGGAGGATGCCGCCCTCCCCGCGTGCGGCCTCGGAGATCAGTGTTCCCGCGGCACTCTCCGGCTCGATGATGCCGGACGGGTGGAACTGCACGAGTTCCGGATCGCGCAGGCGCGCTCCAGCGTCGACCGCGAGACGGAAGGAGTCGCCGGTGTTCTCGTCGCGACGGGACGAGGTGCGGCGCCAGATGCGGTTGTGCCCGCCGGCTGCGAGGATCACGGCATCCGCGTGGATCAGGTAGCGGGTGCCGTCGGCCTGGTCGAAGCCGTAGGCGCCGAACACCACGTTGTCGCGCACGAGCAGACGGGTGATGTAGACGTGGTCGAGGATCGGGACCTCGAGCTGCTCGGCCTTGCGCACGAGCGTGCGCTGGATCTCGAGTCCGGTGTAGTCGCCCGCGAAGGCGGTGCGGCGGAAGGTGTGCGCGCCGAAGAAGCGCTGCGAGATGCGGCCGTCGTCTTCGCGGGCGAAGTCCATGCCCCACCGCTCGAGGTCGCGGATGCCGCGCTCGGCGCCCTGGGTGACGATCTCGACCGTGTGCGGGTTGGCGAGCAGGTAGCTCTCCTTGATGGTGTCGGCCGCGTGCTGCTGCCAGCTGTCCTCGGCGTCCATGGTGCCCAGCGCCGCGTTGATGCCGCCGGCCGCGAGGGAGGTGTGCGCGTCCTGACGCGCACGTTTGCCGACGGCGAGGACATCGACGCCGTGTTCGGCGATCTCGATCGCTGCGCGCAGACCGGAGCCGCCGGTGCCGATCACGAGGACGGTGGTGGATATCTGACGTTCGGGGGTAGACATGCTTTCCACGCTAATTAGGGGACCCTAATAACTCCAATGCATAGTTCGAGTGGAAACGATGCCGGTAGGCTATGACCATGAACCTCGAGCAGCTCCGCGGGTTCGTCGAGGTCGCACGCCTCGGACATTTCACCCGCGCCTCCGAGCACCTGCACCTGGCACAGCCGTCGCTGAGCCGACAGATCTCCACCCTCGAACGCGAGCTCGGCGCCGAACTGTTCCACCGCGCACGCGGCCACATCGCGCTCACCGCAGCGGGAGAGACGCTCCTCCCCCGTGCACAGCGCATGCTCGCCGAAGCCGACGCCATCCGCGACGAGATGGGCGAGCTGGCCGGTCTTCGCCGTGGACGCGTACGGCTGGGCGCGCCGCCCACGCTCTGCATCAGCCTCGTCGCCGAGGCGATCAGCGTGTTCCACGCCAGCCATCCGGGCGTCGATCTGCATCTGACCGAGAGCGGCTCCCGACGGCTCGTCGAGCAGTTGGCCGTCGGCGCCGTCGACATCGCCCTCATCACCGAATCCGACGGTCCACCACCGTCGGGCTTCAGCCTCACGCGCATGCCACTGCTCGCCGAAGAGCTCGTCGTCATCTCCGCCGCGACAGAGCCACCGGTCTCGACCATGCCCGCGATGAGCCTCTCCCACCTGGCCACCCTCCCGCTCATCGCCCTCGACGAGACGTACGAGCTGCGAGCGACCACCGACGCCGCCTTCCGCGCGGAGGGCCTGGTGCCCACGCACGTGCTCGAGGGCGCCGAGATGGATGCGGTGCTGCGCTTCGTCGAGCGCGGTGTCGGCGTCGCGGTGGTCCCGGCGATGGTGCTGCTCGATCGCCCCGCGCTGCGCTCGGTGCGGTTGACACACCCGATGATGACCCGCACCGTGAGCCTCGCCCACCGAGCGGACGTCACTCCTGCGGTCGCGGTCGCCGCGATCCGCGAGGTCATCGTCGCCACGGCCGCAGAGGTCGCCCGCCGCGACCCTGCGATCACCAGCCTGCTCTGAGCTGCCGGCGGTCAACCCGAGAGCACACCATCAGCTGCCTCGATGAAGCGGCCCGGATACAGCAGAATCCCCGCCGCTTTCGCGACGGGGATTCTGTACTGTCTCAACACAGTGTGCGCCCGAAGGGACTCGAACCCCTAACCTTCTGATCCGTAGTCAGATGCTCTATCCATTGAGCTACGGGCGCCCAGCCCGCTCAGCGGGCCGTGGAACAGCCTACAACAGTCCTGACGCGAAAGCGAAACGAGGCCTCAGTCGCTCGCCGCCTCGGCTTTCTGCTGCTTCTTGCGCCGTTTGGCCCGCGCGCGCTGCTCGGAGGAGAGCGCCTGCAGGTCGACGAGACGCAGCGCCTGCATGCGTGCCTCGCGCATGCGCCCGTAGTCGGGATCTTGATCCGGTCGCATGCCCTCGACCCGCAATCGGCGGTCGAGATTGTGGCGCACGTCGGCCCAGGCGGCGTCCCGCGCCTCTTCGACGATCTGCGCCAGACGTTCCCGGTCTTCCATCATCTCGCGCAGGCGCTGGCCGACCCCGGTGGACTGCTTGGCCCGGCGGCGCAGGTTTCGCACATCGCGGTCGCGGTAGTCGTGCGTGCCCACCGGATCGGAGTGCCGACCCCTGGCCCGCTTACGCAGCGCGGTGACGTTGGCGGCCGCTTCTTCCGATTCCTCGGCCATCGCCCGCAGCGCCTCCCGCGCGTCGTCGATGTACTTCTCCATGTCGAAGACACCGTCTTCGGCGATGGTGCCGATGAGGATGTGATTCTTCACGGCGAGGCGCGCGGCAGCCGTCGCGATCGCGACGCCTTCGGCGATGGCATCCGCTGTCCGTCCCACCGGTACCTCCTCTCCACGAGCGTACCGGTATCACTGGGGCCCGGTGTCGGCCAGAATGGTTCCGGATCAGCATGCCCCACCCCTCCGACATCCGCAGCCACGGCCCCGGATCGCGCACCGCAGGAGACTCATGAAACACCTCGATCTCGCCGGCAGCACCACCGTGATCACGGGCGCCGCGAACGGCATGGGCGCCGACATCGCCCGCCTGCTGGCCACCCGAGGAGCGCACCTCGCCCTGATCGACCACGACAGTGCCGCCCTGGCGACCATCGCCGCGGAACTGAGCGGGTCGACGGTGACCACGCATGTGGTCGATCTCCGCGACGACGACGCCGTGTTCGCCGCAGCCGACGAGATCACTTCGACGCACCCGAGGGTCAACGCCCTCATCACCTGCGCCGGCTCGTCGATGCTCGGAAACCTCGACCAGCTCACGATGGAGGAGATGCGCTGGCTCACCGACGTGAATCTCTGGGGCACGGTGTCGATCACCAAGGCGCTGCTGCCCGCCCTCCGCGCTGCGCCCGCCGCGCACATCACCCACTTCGCGAGCGTGTATGCGCTCGCCGCTCCAGCCGGGCGCATCCCGTACGCGCTGAGCAAGTTCGCCGTGCGGGGCTTCTCCGAGGCACTGCGGCACGAGCTGGAGGGCACCACGGTCAGCGTCGGCGCCGTCTATCCGGCCGGCGTCCGCACCGGAATCATCCTGCACGGGCGCTACGCCGCCGCGATCGATCCGGAAGTCGCCGCTCGTGCCGCCGCCGCACAGGCCGCGATGTACCACACCGACCCGGCGGACGCTGCGGCCCGCATCGTCCGCGCGACCGAGCGACGGGCTGCCCGCACGATGGTCGGACGGGAGGCACGACTGATCGACGTGCTCACGCGCATCGCCCCGTCGTCGTACTGGCGCGTGATGCGACGGCCGCTGCGCGCGGCGATCGACACGACGACGCCGGTCGCCTGACCGCACCGGGCCGGGTCAGCGGACCGCGCCCACCCAGATCCCCGACGCCCACGCCTGCTGATCGCCGTTGCACCCCACCGAGCCGGGGTAGCCGCGGACGACGGCCATGCAGTTGGCGAGGAACTCCGGGTCGTTGCCGAACATCGAGGCGTACGCGCCGGAAGACGTGAGCGCACCCCAGACCCGGAACTGGTAGATGTGCGCGAGCTCGTGCGCCATGGCCCAGTTCAACCGGCCCGCACTCCAGTTCGCGATGTCGCCGCGGTACTTGATGTAGCCGTTGCTGTTGGCGCAGGCCGGCGCGTTCCCGCCCGCGCACGACGACGACTCGTACAGCCCGACACCACCTCCGCCGACGAGGTCGAGCGCCGCCCGCACCCGCGCGTACCCGTCCGGCCCGCTCGATGTCCAGGCCGGGCCACCCGGTCCTGCGCTCTGCGCGGCCTGCACCGAGGCGACCTGGGTGCCGACCTTCTCGGCGAGCGCATGCACCGTGGCCGTGGCCGCCGTGACCGTGGCGGGGTCCCTCGACTCGGCCAGCACGGTCTGCTGGGCCGACAGCGCGGCAGCCCGATGAGAGGCGGTGTCGACCATCCCCTGTGCATTGTCGAAGACGCGGCTCAGGGCCGTGATCTCGGCGACGAACGCCGGCCGCACCGCGAGCACCGCCGCGCGGTCGGCCGTGTCCTGCTCCGCCTGCGCGATCGTCGCCTCGAGATACTCGGTGCGCTGCCTGGCCTCGTGGTATTCCTGCGACAGGCTGCCGAATTCCGCCACGACCGCGACGCGCTCCCGATCGAGGGCATCCGCCCGCGCGAGCACTCCGGCGGACAGCACGACCGCCGCCGCGAGCGTGACCGCCAGCACCCGGCGCATCACTGCAGGAACCCCGTGGTGTCGCCGATCTCGGCATCCTGCTCAGCGATCTGCGACCGCAGCGCGGTGAGCTTCTGCGCGAGCTCGAGGTTCTCCCCGTGGGATTCCTCCAGGGCGCGCTCGACACGGACGATCTCCGCTTTGACGGCGGTGAGGGCTGCCACCCGCTCCTGATCGGCGATCGCGACCAGCGCGACTCCCCCGAGAAGCAGCAGGCACCCGACCGCGACAGCAAGACTCCGCATCTCGCTCCCCAGAACAGCGCAACGTTTCCGGACCGACTCCGATCGGACCAATATACAACTGGACCCGTCGTCGGTGTTCCCGAATGTGCGCGAGCGGGACGGCGGCGGTTCAGACCAACAGGTCGCTACCGTCGGCGAGACGACGCTCGGCTGCCGACTGGCCGCTGGCGAGGTGAGCGGGCACGATACGGCGGAGCGCCTCCGTGTCGCGTGCGGCCATCGCCTCGAGGATGATGCGGTGCTCTTCGGCCATGGCGAGCAGATCGTCGTGCTGTCCGAACAGCCACCGCAGCCGGGTGAGGAACACCGCGATGAGCTCCCCGAGCATCTCGTTCCCCGCGAGTTCGACCGCGACCTCGTGGAATTCGGCCGCCGCGATCCGCGCAGCCTCCGAGTCCTGGGCCGTGGCCGCCGCGAACTCGCGCTCGTAGGCGGCTCTGATCCGGGCGATACCCGCCTCATCGTGACGCTCGGCGGCGAAGACGAAGATGAGCGTCTCGATGGCCTCACGGACCTCGGCGAAATCCTGGATGTCGCGGCGGGTGAACTCGCGCACGACCGCCCAGGTGCGGGGGCGTGCGACGACGACCCCTTCGGCCACGAGGGTGCGGATGGCCTCGCGGACCGGGAGGCGGGAGACGCTCAGCTCGGCCGCGATGTCGCGCTCGACCAGACGCGACCCGGGCGCACGTCGGCCCAGCACGATGTCGTCGCGCAAGATGCGCGTGACCCTGACCGATTCGAGTTCGCCGCTTGTCCCCATAGCCCCCGCCATCTGGGCATTCTCGCATCACGGGCCGGGTTACTCAACTTTTGGTATCCCAACACGCCCGGGATGCCTCGGTCCGGGACGAGCGCGCGAGACGCGGAAGGTCTCGGTCGCGCTCGCCCCGGAGACCTCAGGGGAGGCGGTTGGCGATCGCGATGTTCGCGGTCAGCTCGTCGGCGTTCTGCCGCACGACGTACGCCGGGCGATCACGCTCGACCCGCCACGACTCGCTCAGCGGCCCGACGTTGACCGTGTCGAAGCCGGCCTCGTCGTAGAAGCGCGTCGCGAACGCGACGGCCTCGGCGTCGTCGCCGGCGGTGGCCAGCGCACGACGGTTCGGAGCTCCGGCCGGCTTGCCGTCGGTCGTGATCTCGGCCGCGAAGATGTGGTTGAACGCCTTGGCGATCTTCGAGTCCGGCAGCGCGCGCTGCACCAGCTCCGACGTCGTCGTCTCTCCCTTGTCCAGAGCCTCGATGTGGCCGTCGCGCTCGAAGTAGTAGTTGTTCGTGTCGAGCACGATCTTCCCGGCGAGCTCTGCGGCGGGAAGCGCGTCGATCGCGCGAAGCGGGACGGTCACGACCGCGACGTCCGCGGCTGCCGCGGCGTCTTCCGCCGTGGCGGCCTTCGCGCGGGGCCCGAGCTCCTCCACGAGGTCCGCGAGCGTCTCCGGACCGCGGGAGTTGGCGATCACGACGTCGTAGCCGTTCGCCACCGCGACCCGCGCGACCTGGCTGCCGATGTGTCCTGCACCGATGATTCCGAGAGTAGTCATGCTGGGGGCAACGTCGAGCACCGCGGACTATTCCCTTCGTGTCGGGCTGTGTCGTCCCGTGACCGAGGTCACAGTTCGCGTAGCAGCGTCTCTTCGGTCCGCCGGTAGCCGAGGCTCTCGTACAGCTCGACGGCAGCGGCGTTGAAGCCGAATACGTGCAGCCCGATCGAGTCGGCGCCGAGTCGTCGGGCCTCGCGTTCGGCAGCGTGCATCAGCTCGCGCCCGTACCCCTTGCGGCGCTGATCCGCGGCGACCTCGATGTCGAGCACGAACGCATGCGCATGTCCGTCGCGTTCGCGCATGCCGAGCCAGAGGATGCCGACCTCGACACCGTCGACGGTCGCCGTGAAGAGCTCCTGCCCCGGGGTGGCGAGTCCGTCCGGCAACTCCTCGACCAGCTGACGGTGCGACTCCGCCGCGGCGTCCTCCGGGGAGAACCGACCGGATGCCACGAGGTCCTGGGCGAATCCCTCTTCCGAAGCCGTGACGAAGCGGGGGAACCTCTCCGCGGTCATCGGCAGCACCTCCACGTGTGCGGCGACATCACGCGAGGGCAGCGGCTCGAGCACCATCTGGATCGACGCGACCGTGAAGCCGCGATCGTCGACCAGCGCGTGACCCGCCGCATCCTGCGGGAGCAGCGGCACACTGATCTGCGTGGCGCCCATGTCGTGCGCGATGGTGAGGATCCGCGCGACCAGCTCGTCGTTCTGAGTGCCGGTCAGCTCGGTCTCGACGGCGAGGTCGAGGAGGAACAGCTTCGTGCCGGCGAGCACCAGCCACAGGGTGCCGAGCTCGCGCCGACGCTCATCGACGATCCGCATGACCTGTGCCGTCGGCGTCGCCGCCCCGTGCGGCAGCAGCTCGTCGAAATACTCATCGGCGAACGCGACCGCATCATCCCCGACACGCCTCCCCGATGCGCGGTTGCCGTCGATGAGGCGCTGTCTGGCCGCGCCTCGCCACTCGTCGAAGCGTCCAGCGGGCAGGGGCTTCAGATGCACGGGCATGCATCCATCCTGCACCTCAGCTGCGGGTGAGCGCGTCCTCGGCGGCGACCCAGGCGAGCATGGCGCACTTGACCCGCGCCACGTACTTCGACACCCCGCCGAGGGCCGCGGCATCGCCGAGCAGCTCCTCGTCGGGCTCGATCTTGCCGCGGGAGCGCATCGCCTCGCGGAACGCCGCGATACGCACCTCGAGGTCTTCGACGCTGAGTCCTTCGGCGAGCTCGGCGAGGAGCGAGGCGGAGGCCTGCGAGATCGCGCATCCATGGCCCTCCCACGCGATCGCCTCGACGCCCCCGTCGGGACCACGGTGCACCTGCAGCGTGATCTCGTCGCCGCAGGTCGGGTTGAGCTGGTGCGACTGCGCCGGGATCTCGTCACGCAGCCCGTAGCCGTGCGGGGTGCGCGAGTGATCCAGGATCAGCTCCTGATACAGGTTCTGCAGGTCGCTCATGCGCCCCTCCGGAAGAAGTCGATCGCTCCGGCGACACCCTCGATCACGGCGTCCACCTCGGCCTCTGTCGTGTACAGGTAGGTGCTCGCCCTGGTGGACGAGGTGACGCCGAGGCGTCGGTGCAACGGTTGGGCGCAGTGGTGTCCGACCCGCACGGCGATGCCGAGGTCGTCGAGGAACTGCCCGACGTCGTGCGAGTGGATGCCGGCGACGTCGAAGCTCGCGAGCCCCACGCGCGACAGGTCGATCCCGGCACCGAGCACGCGGACCCCGTCGATCGCGCTCAGCCCGTCGACGAGCCGACGCCCGAAGGCGGCCTCATGCGCGGCGATGCGCGGCATCCCCACCTCAGTCAGGTAGTCCACGGCCGCGGCGAGCGCGATGGCCTGCGACACCCGCTGCGTGCCGGCCTCGAACCGCTGCGGCGGCGGCAGGTACTCGGCTTCGGTCGTGGTGACGGTGGTGATCATCGAGCCGCCGGTGAGGAACGGGGGCATCGCGGCCAGGACCTCGCGCCGGCCGTAGAGCACCCCGATGCCGGTGGGACCGAGCATCTTGTGCCCGGACAGCACGGCGAAGTCGACGTCGAGCGCGCGCACGTCGAGCGGCAGGTGCGGTGCCGACTGGCAGGCGTCGAGCAGGGTCAGGGCGCCGACCTCGCGGGCCAGGGCGACCAGGCGCTCGACCGGGTTGATCACGCCGAGCACGTTGGAGACGTGCGTGAACGCCACGAGCTTCGTCCGGGCCGTGATGAGTTCGGCGGCGGCGTCGAGCCGCAGTGCACCGTCGTCGTCGAGAGAGATCACCTTCAGTGTCGCTCCGGTGCGGGCCGCGAGCTCCTGCCACGGGATGAGGTTCGCGTGGTGCTCCATCTCGGTCGTGACGATCTCGTCACCCTCACGCAAGCGGAGCCGCTCGGCGGCCGCTCCCCCGCGCCCGAGCGACGCGTTCGACAGCGAGTAGGCGACGAGGTTGATCGCCTCAGTCGCGTTCGAGGCCCAGACGACCTCGTCGTCGTCGGCGCCGATGAAGCGCGCGAGAGTGCCGCGAGCATCCTCGAAAAGCTCGGTGGCCTCGGCGGCCAGCGTGTGCGCCCCACGGTGCACGGCCGAGTTCATGGTGGTCGAGAACTCGCGCTCGGCATCCAGCACGGCCGACGGACGCTGCGAGGTCGCGCCCGAGTCGAGGTACACGAGCGGATGCCCCTGCACCTGCGTGTGCAGGATCGGGAAGTCCTCGCGGATACGCCGCACCTCGGCCTCGCTCAGAGGGGCGATCACGTCGACACCGGAAGAAACGCTCATCGTTCCAGTTTCCCACCTGCGAGCCCGGGGTGGGCCCGCGGGTCAGCGACCGTCGAGCGTCTTCGCGTCGGCGACCTCGTCGTAGCGGTCCTGCGCGTCGAGCACGTCCTCCACGTGGGACTCCGCCCAGATCTGCAGCGCCTGGAGCGGTTCATGCAGGCTTCGGCCGAGCGGGGTGAGCAGGTAGCGCGAATGACCGTCGTCGCCGACCGCTCGCTCCAGCATGCCGTCGCGTTCGAGGGCACGGAGCGTGTCGACGAGCACCTTCTTCGTGATCCCATCCATCCGGTGGTGCAGCTCGCCGAAGCGCAGCGGCTGCTCGTGCAGGAGGACCACGATCATCGCGGTCCACTTGTTCGCGATGCGGGCGAGCGACGCCCGAGACGGACAGCTGGCGGAGAACACCGTCCACGTGCGCGACATGCGCTGCTCCTCCCGGTGACGTTGAAGTAACCGCGCCCTCGGCGAGACGCTGGATGCTCCAGAGTACCGACCACACGAGAAGGAGCATCATGTCGGCGATCGACGTTGTAGGACAGTACGGTGCGGCCCTGGCCGCGGGAGACATGGGGGCACTGGCGGCCACCTTCCATCCGGATGCCGTGTGGCACCAGCCCGGCGCCAACCAGGCATCCGGCGACCACGTCGGCCCCGACGCGATCCTCGCCCACCTCGGCCGCTTCATGGAACTCAGCGGCGGCACGTTCGTGCTCGAGACCGACTCGGCGACGGAGGCCGGCGACCTCGTCTCCGCCACCGTGCGCTTCCGTGCGCAGCGCGCCGGACACGATGACCTCGACCAGCACGGCGTCGACGTCTTCCGCATCGCGGGCGACCGCATCGCCGAAGTCTGGCTCATCAGCGAGGACCAGGAGGCGGAGGACCGCTTCTGGGGTCAGGGCTGACCGACCGGCGTCGGGCGGTCGCACTCTCGACCGCTCGACGCCCGCGCCCCTAGGCTCGACCCATGATCGCCCCGGACACGCTGCTCGCCTTCGTCGTCGCGGCGTTCGTCATGGTCGTGATCCCCGGTCCGACCGTGCTGTTCACGATCGGCCGGGCCATGGCTCTCGGGCGGATGGGCGGGTTCCTCAGCATCCTCGGCACGGCGATCGGCTCGATCGTGCTGGTCGTCGCGGTCGCGCTCGGCGTCGGCACGATCATCGCCCAGTCGGCCGTGCTGTTCACCGTCGTCAAGGTGCTCGGCGCCGGCTACCTGATCTTCCTCGGCATCCAGGCCATCCGGCACCGGAAGGATGCGGCGCGCGCGATGATCGCCGCTCCGGCGCGGCGCTCGGGATGGCGGCTGCTCACCGAGGGCTTCGTCGTGGGAGTCACCAATCCGAAGTCCATCGCGTTCTTCCTCGCGATCCTGCCGCAGTTCGTCGATCTGCACGCGGGTTCCGTCCCCGCGCAGCTCTTCCTGCTCGGAGTGATCGTCGTCGTCATCGGCGTGACGTGCGATGCCGTCTGGGTGCTCCTCGCCAGCGCCGCCCGCGACTGGTTCGGCCGCTCACCTCGCCGCATCGAGGCGATGGGTGCCACCGGCGGCGGACTCATGATCGCGCTCGGGGCGTTCCTGCTGGTCTGGAGCGAGAAGCCCGCGACCGCGTGAGCGCCCGGCGCGACCCTGCTCACATGCGAGCGAAGCGCGCCCGGGCGATGCAGAAGACTCCGTAGATCGCGAAGCCCGCGCCGACCGCTCCCAGGACGAGTCCGCCGAGAGGCAGCTCCAGCAGACTGTGGAGCGCGGCATCGAGCCCCGCGCCCTTCTCCGGATCCTGCGTGACCGCGGCGACCACGAACAGCACGCCGGTCACGCCCACCGCGATGCCCTTGCCGAAGTAGCCGATCACCCCGAGCGTCACGATGCCACCGCGTGCGACTCCCGTCGGCAGATCGAGCAGCTTCTCGAAGCCGCGCGTGAAGCCGCCCACGACGAAGCCGATCCCCACGCCGACCACGGACAGTCCGATGACGACGAGCAGCGCGACGCCGCCCGGAGCGGAAAGCACCACGGAGCTGAGGGTCTTCGACGCCGTCTCCGAGTCGGCGTCGCCACCCAGCGCGTAGATGAGGGCCATGCCCGCGACCACGAGGTAGGCGAGGGCGATGCCGAAGAGCTTGACGCGCTGCCCCCACTTCTTCGTCTCGGCGGGGTCGGCGGCGAGGAACGCACTCGCGATCTGCCACACGGCCAGAGCGATCAGCCCCGTGGCGACGAGCACGAGCAGCAATCCGCCGACCGGGTTGTTCCGGATCTGCTCCATCGCCCCGTCCTGGTCGGCGTCGCCCGAGGCCCCCGCGGCAATGGTGATGGCGATCGCGCCGATGATGACGTGGATCAGGCCGAGGACGACGAACCCGACACGGGCGATGCGGCGGAAGGCGGTGGACCCCTTGGCGACGCGCGCAGCGTGCTTGACCGTGCTCATCATTGAAGGGTATCGCCGGCAGCGGACGCGGTGGAGGGGCTTGCTTTCCCGGCGCCTCTCGGCATCAGACGCTCGAAGACACCGGCTGCCGGAGAATGGTGCGCAGCTTCGCCGGGTCGGTGCGACGCAGGTCGCTCAGGTAGATCTCATGATGCAGACCGCTCATCGTCAGACCGTGCTCGGGGATGAAGCGGTGATGCAGGTCGTCGAGGACCGGCCCCTCATCGTCGAACGGACCGACGTGCAGAGTCTGCACGCTCATCCCCTCGTCGAGGGTCTCCAGCCGCACGGAGCCGAGTGCGGGCACCGGCTGCTTCTTCTTCGCCGCTTTCTGCGCCACGGACTCCACCGCGTCGGCGAACATCGAAGACGTGATGTGGTCGCCGACCATGATCATCAGCGTCCACTGCCAGGCCGACTTGTCGCGATGAGTGGTGAACGACTCCATGTCCGATGCGTGCCAGAGCCCTTCGAGGGGCATCACGACCGTGTCGATGCCGAGCTCATCGCGGCTCGCGAACTTGAGCGTGTAGGCCAGGGGGAACAGAGCCGAGACGGCCTCCGCATAGGCCGGGGAGGTGTTCGGGTCTCCGGCGCCGTCGATCATCAGGTACTGCATCGGCGGCACCTCGAGGATGCGGAATTGACCGTGCTTCGCCCGATACGCGTCGAGCGTCTTCTTGGGATCGATCGCCGCCATGACGTGCCTTCCTGGTTCGTGCGCCCAGTGTGACACGGGGCACAGACACCGGCTATCGCCCGCGGGAGTTAGCTTCGAGTCTCGAAGATAAGTCCCGGATTTCCCACCTTCTGACGACAAAACTCCGGTCATCGGAGAAGAAATCCTTGTCCGAAGCGGCCCAGTCTCAATCATCACGAAACCATCACGTTCGCTTGACTTCGAGTCTCGAACTCAAGAAAGTGATCCGAGGCGGATCCCGAATGGCCGGGACGCCCACCCTCCGGACTTCGGCCGGAGGACGCATTGCACAGCAAAGGAGCTCGGAATGAAGAAGAAGTACGCACTCGCGGCCCTCGGTCTCGCGGGAGTCCTCGCCCTCGCCGGTTGTGGCGGAGGAGGAGCCGGCTCCGCGGGCGGCGGCGAGAAGGCTTCCGGCGACAAGGGCGACCTGCTGATCGGCGTGTCCATGCCGACGCAGACCTCCGAGCGCTGGATCGCCGACGGCACCGCCGTGCAGGAGGGGCTGGAGAAGGCCGGCTATCAGGTCGAGCTGCAGTACGCCGGCGACGACATCCCGACGCAGGGCCAGCAGATCGACCAGATGATCACCAAGGGGGCGGATCTCCTGGTCATCGCCGCGATCGACGGCACCGCCCTGTCGTCGCAGCTCGACGCCGCTGCGGCAGCGAAGATCCCGGTCATCTCCTACGACCGCCTCATCCGCGACAGCGAGAACGTCGACTTCTACGTGACGTTCGACAACTACAAGGTCGGCGTGCAGCAGGCCACCTCGCTGCTGGTCGGCCTCGGCGTGCTCGATCAGGACGGCAAGGACACCGGAGAGAAGGGCCCGTTCAACATCGAGCTCTTCGCCGGCTCTCTCGACGACAACAACGCCCACTTCTTCTGGCAGGGGGCGATGGACACGCTGCAGCCTTACATCGACGAGGGCGTGCTCACGGTGCCGTCGGGGCAGACCGACATCGAGCAGGCGGCGATCCTGCGCTGGCAGCAGGAGACCGCGCAGAAGCGCATGGAGGATCTGCTCACCTCGACGTACGGCGGCGGCACGAAGCTCGACGGCGTGCTCTCCCCCTACGACGGGATCTCCCGCGGCATCATCACGGCACTCCAGGGCACCGGCGGTCTCGGCGCCACCATCGCCGACGGTCTCCCGATCGTCACCGGACAGGATGCGGAGATCGGCTCCATCAGTCTGATCGACCAGGGCGTGCAGTTCTCGTCCATCTTCAAGGACACGCGCAAGCTCGCCGAGCAGTCGGTCGTGGTGGCGGAGGACATGCTCGAGGGCGAGGAGCCCGAGGCGAACGACACGGAGACCTACGACAACGGCGTGAAGGTCGTGCCGTCGTACCTCCTGCAGTCGGACATCGTCTACAAGGACAACATCACCTCGCTGCTGGTCGACTCGGGCTACTGGACCCAGGCCGAGGTCGACGCCGGCGTCGCCGAGTAGTCATCGCTCCGGGGCGTGACGTCGACACGGCGTCACGCCCCTCTCGACGGAAAGGAGCCGGTTCATGACGACACCGGTACTGCAGATGCGGGAGATCGAGAAGAGCTTTCCCGGCGTCAAGGCGCTCCAGGGCGTCGACCTCGATGTCCGCCGCGGCGAGATCCACGCGATCTGCGGCGAGAACGGCGCGGGGAAGTCCACCCTCATGAAGGTGCTGTCGGGTGTCTACCCGCACGGGGCGTACGAGGGAGAGATCGTCTACGAGGGCGAAGAGGCGAAGTTCGGATCCATCAGCGACTCCGAGCACGTCGGCATCGTGATCATCCATCAGGAGCTCGCGCTGATCCCCTACCTCAGCGTCGCGGAGAACATCTTCCTCGGCAACGAGCGTCGGGGAGCGGGCGGACTCATCGACTGGGACCGCGCGAACTCCGAGGCCTCGCAACTGCTCGCCCAGGTCGGTCTCGACGAGAACCCCGCCACGCCGGTCGGCCAGCTCGGCGTGGGCAAGCAGCAGCTCGTCGAGATCGCGAAGGCACTGTCGAAGAACGTGCGCCTGCTCATCCTCGACGAGCCGACCGCCGCGCTCAACGACACCGACTCGGCCCACCTGCTCGACCTGCTCCGGCGCCTGCGCGACGGCGGGATGACGTCGATCATCATCTCGCACAAGCTCAACGAGATCGACGCGATCGCCGACCGCACGACGATCCTCCGCGACGGTCGGTCCATCGAGACGCTCGACATGAGCGATCCGGCCTCGACGCAGGACCGGATCATCCGCGGCATGGTCGGACGCGACCTCGCCCATCGTTTCCCCGAGCGCGTGCCGGAGCTCGGAGAGGAGGTGCTGCGGATCGAGAACTGGACCGTGCATCACCCGACCCAGCCCGGACGGGTCATGGTCGACGATGCCTCCCTCACCGTGCGTGCAGGAGAGGTCGTGGGCATCGCCGGGCTGATGGGCGCCGGACGCACGGAACTCGCCATGAGCGTGTTCGGCCGCACCTACGGGCGCAACGCGAAGGGGCGAGTCCTCGTCCGCGGCAAAGAGGTCGACACGTCGACCACGAGCGCCGCCATCCGCGCCGGGATCGCGTACGCGACCGAGGACCGGAAGAAGTTCGGGCTCAACCTCATCGACGACATCCGCCACAACATCACCCTCGCGTCGCTGCGGATGATCAGCCCCGGCGGCTGGATCGACGCGAACCGGGAACTCCGGATCGCAGAGCAGTACCGCGCCGAGATGAACATCAAGACGCCCAGTGTGCTCCAGCTCGTGGGCAACCTCTCCGGCGGCAACCAGCAGAAGGTCGTGCTCAGCAAGTGGATCCAGACGGAGCCCGACGTGCTGATCCTCGATGAGCCCACGCGCGGCATCGACATCGGCGCCAAGTACGAGATCTACACGATCATCAACCGCCTGGTCGCGGCGGGGAAGGGCGTGCTCGTCATCTCCTCCGAGCTGCCCGAGCTGCTGGGCATCTGCGACCGCATCTACACCCTGGCCTTCGGCAGGATCACCGGCGAGCTGCCGGCCGCCGAGGCCACCCAGGAGAACCTCATGCAACTCATGACTGTCGAAAGGACGGCCGAACGATGACCGGCGTCACCAACCTGTTGAGCCTCGCCACGCGCAACCTGCGTCAGAGCGGCATCCTCGTCGCCTTCGTCGCGATCGTGGCCTTCTTCGCCATCCTGAACCCGACGTTCCTCTCCCCGGGGAACCTCACGAACATCGTGCTGCAGTACTCCTACATCCTGATCCTCGCGATCGGCATGGTGATCGTCATCATCGCCGGTCACATCGACCTCTCCGTCGGCTCGGTCGTCGCCCTCACCGGTGCCACCGCCGCGGTCCTCGTGATCCGGATGCAGCTGCCCTGGTGGGTCGGCGTCATCGCCGCGCTGGTGGTCGGCCTCCTGGTCGGCGCGTGGCAGGGGTTCTGGGTGGCATTCGTCGGCATCCCGGCGTTCATCGTGACGCTCGCCGGCATGCTGCTCTTCCGCGGCCTGACCTTCATCGTGCTGGGCAACGTCTCACTCTCGCCCTTCGGCGGCACCTACTACTCGATAGCCAACGGATTCTTCAACGGACTCTTCGGCGGCTACGGGGTCGACGTGTTCACCCTCGTGATCTTCGCCATCGGCGTGGGCGGCTATGCGGTGTGGCAGGTGCGCAGCCGACGCTCGAAGGTCGCGCACCAGCAGTCGGTCGAGGCGCTGGGCTGGTTCATCCTGAAGATCGCCCTGATCGCCGCCGTCGTGATGTGGTTCGGCTACCAGCTGTCCACCAGCCGCGGTCTGCCGTTCGTGCTGATCCTCCTCGCCGTGCTGATCATCGCCTACTCGGTCATCACGCAGAAGAGCGTATTCGGGCGTCACGTCTACGCGATCGGCGGCAACCTGCACGCCGCACTGCTGAGCGGCGTGAACGTGCGCCGCGTCAACTTCTGGATCTTCGTGAACATGGGACTGCTCGCCGGTGTCGCCGGCGTCGTCTTCTCCTCGCGCACGAACGGCGCGCAGCCGGGAGCAGGGAACATGTTCGAGCTCGACGCGATCGCCGCCTGCTTCATCGGCGGCGCCGCGGTCACCGGTGGCGTGGGGCGCGTCGGCGGGGCGATCGTCGGCGGTCTGATCATGGCGGTGATGAGCAACGGCATGCAGCTCATGGGCCTCGACCAGGCGACACAGCAGGTCGTGAAGGGCCTGGTGCTCCTGATCGCCGTGGCCTTCGACGTCTGGAACAAGCGTCGGGCGGGTGCCGCCCGCTGACCCCGGCGGTGCCGATCCCACGCGATATGCTCCCGCTATGAGCAGATGGTCGAGCGGTTCCCAGTCGGGATTGCGCGAGGCCAACACGGCCAAGATCGTCGACGCGGTCAAGCGCTTCGGCGGGCTCACCCAGGTCGAGCTCGCCGAAGCGACCACCCTGTCGACGGCGACGGTGTCGGCGATCGTGAAGGAGCTCTCGCTCTCGGGTCTGGTGGAGACCCACCCGACCTCGCGGAGTGGCCGTCGCGCACAGCTCGTCACCATCGCCCGGCGTGCCGGGCTGGTGGCCGCCGTGCACATCGGAAGCCGCAGCATGCGGGTGCGTCTCAACGACGTCGGGCAGTCCGTGCTCGCCGACCGGTCGATGCCGCTGCCGGCCGACCACGCCGAGGACACGGTGCTCGATCGCATCACGCTCCTCATCATCGAGATGCTGGACATGATCGCGGCGCAGGCCGACGAGCTGATCGGCCTCTGCATCGCGATTCCGGCCCCGATCGACCCCGACACCGGTCTGGTCGCCTATCCGGGCGTCATGAGGCGGTGGGAATCGCAGCCCATCGCCGCGGTCGTCGAACAACGCCTCGGATGCCCGGTGCTGGTCGAGAAGGACGCCAACCTCGCCGCGCTCGCCGAGGCGACGCTCGGCACGGCACGGGACGTCGCGGACAGCCTGTTCATCAACGCCTCGTACACGACGAGTGCCGGCGTGATCATCGATTCGCGGCTCTACCGCGGACGCGGGGGCACGGCGGGTGAGATCGGACACGTGCAGGTCGACCCCGCCGGATCCATCTGCCCCTGCGGGCAGCGCGGTTGCCTCGAGACCGTCGTCGGAGCCGAGGCCGTCACGGCACCGCTGCGGGCCGCCTACGGCCAGGTCACGTTCAAGGACGTCATCGCCCGTGCCGCCGCCGGCGACCCCGGCTGCGCGCGGGTCGTCTCCGATGCGGGCGCGACGCTCGGCCGTGTGGTCGCGGGTGTCTGTCAGACGCTCGACCCCGAGATCATCACGATCGGCGGCGAGCTCACCGACGCCGGCCCGGTCTTCCTACTGCCGTTCGGCGCCGCCCTGCGCGAGCACGCGCCGCAGCGCCGCGCTCCTCGCCGCGAACCGATCCCCGCGTCGTTCGGCAAGGACACGGTGCTCGTCGGCGCGACCATCCACATCCTGCAGTCGACCGATCCGTCCCAGCTTCTCGAGGGCCGCTCATGACTCTCTCGGCGTCGCAGGCGGAGCCGCTGCTCACCCTGCGCGGCATCACGAAGCGCTTCGGTGCTGTCGAGGCGCTCACCGACGTCGATTTCACGGTGAACGCGCGCGAGGTGGTCGGTCTCGTCGGCGACAACGCCGCCGGCAAGTCGACGCTGGCAAAGGTCATCGCGGGTGCTCTCACCCCGACCTCCGGCGAGATCCGCATCAACGGCGAGCGCGTCGACATCTCCTCCCCCGCCGAGGCGAACCGACTCGGCATCGCGACGGTCTTCCAGGACCTCGCCGTCTGCGAGAACCTCGACGTGACGGCCAACGTCTTCCTCGGACGCGAGCTGCGCACATCCAAAGGCATGCTGCGCGAGGGCGAGATGGAGAACGCGACGCGGCAGGCGCTGACCGATCTGGCCGCCAACATCCCGTCGACCCGCACGCCGCTCAACTCCCTGTCCGGTGGCCAGCGACAGGCCGTGGCGATCGCGCGCACCCTCATCAGCCAGCCCCGGCTGGTCGTGCTCGATGAGCCGACCGCTTCGCTCAGCGTCGCGCAGACCGCCGACGTGCTCACCCATATCGAGCAGCTCCGCGAGCTCGGGCTGGGCGTCGTGTTCATCAGTCACAACATCGCCGACGTGCAGGCGGTGTCCGACCGTGTCGAGGTGCTGCGGCACGGCCGCAACAACGGCAGCTTCTCCAGCCAGGACGCCGCCTACTCCGATCTCATCGCCGCGATCATCGGTACCTATCGCCCGCCCAGGAAGGGCGATGCCCCGCGCTGATCGACGTCGACGCGGGGCATCGGGTGTTCAGCCCTGTTCGACGGGCAGCCAGAGCTCGCACGACGCGAAGTCGCCGGTGAACTCGAGGTAGCGCACGATCGAGGGGCCGGGCCGCAGCCGCCACGGGTTCGACGGGAACCACTCGGTCGCCGTGGCCGCCCACAGGTTCTGCAGGGTCGCCGGGAACGGACCCCGCGCGGCGAAGACCGCCCAGGACCCTTCGTCGAGGCGCAGGGAATCGAGGTCGTCGGGCACCGCGGTGGTGTCCTGCAGCGCGACGCCGTGCAGGTATGTGAGCGGCGTGCCCTCCGCAGCATCCGGCTCGATGTCGGCGGTGATCGCGAGGATCCCGGCCGGTTCGGCGTCGGCGAGCGCCTTGAGGCGCGCGTGCTCCTCGGGCGGGATGGCGGCGATGTGCGCCTGGATGTGCGGGTTGACGCCCTCGTGGATCAGCGGGACCTCGGCGGCGTGACCGGCGAGGACGAACGCGGGACGGTGGGTGATGGTGACGTCCATCGGGGTGCTCCCTTCGACGCTCAGGCGGAACCGGAGCGTGGGTTGTGTACGGAGAGGACCCCCGTCTCGGCGCGCGTCGGCCGGCCCGATGCCGTGCACCGCACGGAAGGCGCGACCGAAAGCCTCGACCGAGCCGTATCCGTGGCGCACGGCCACATCGAGCAGGCTCGAGGCGCCGGCGGCGAGTTCCGCGCCGGCGAGCGTCATGCGACGGCGCCGCACGTACTCCGACAGCGGCATGCCGGCCAGCGCCGAGAACATCCGCCGCAGGTGGTATTCGGTCGTGCCGTGCTCGCGTGCGAACCCGGCGACGTCGAGCTCGTCGGAGCGAGTGGCTTCGACGAGATCGACCAGGGCGTTGAGCGTTCCGATCATGAGGTCCTCCTTTCCCCACCATCGTCGCCGCGCCCGGGCCGCCGGCACCCGACTTCTCAGGTCGGATGCGATCGGCTCGCCGTCAGCGCGCGGTCACAGCTCGACGGGCGGTGCCGGCTCGTTCTCCGCGGCCTCGGGATGACGGGCGAGATTCACGATCGCGGCGACGAGGCCGCCCCAGATCGTGACCATGGCGATGATCATCATGACGATCGCTGTCGTGGTCATGCGCGTTCTCCCTTCTCCGGCGTCGCGACGATCGGAACAGCCGACGTCTCCGCATCCGGCTCGTACTGCTCCTCGGCCAGGAACTCGTCGTACTCCGGGTCGTCCTTCGCGTGCGAGCGTCCGCTCCACGGCAGCGCCGACAGCAGCAGCGCCAGCACGACGAGGGCGATCACCATGCCCCAGCCGAAGATCGCGAGGAACCACCCCGGATACCCGCTGTACGGCTCATTGAGCTTCGTCATGAGCTCGCTGACGAGCAGGTAACCGAGCACCAGCGGCGCGAGCACGCCGACGAGCAGCTTCCAGAGCAGTCCGACCCGGAAGCTGGAGCGGCGGTTGAGGTGCTCGACGAACACCGGGAGCTTGTGCAGCAGCCACGCGACGATGATCACCGCCACCAGCGCGACGGCCATGATGCCGAACGCATTGACGAAGGCATCCGCCGTATCGAGCACCGACAAAGCCGTGGTCGTCGAGAAGAGCGCCATCGAGACGATCGCGAGCGGGATGGCCACCGTGAGCGTCGTGCGCACGCGCGCCCAGCCCAGCTTGTCCTGCAGCGCGGCGACGATCACTTCGAGGATCGAGATGAGTGAGGTGACCCCCGCGAACACGAGCGCGCCGAAGAACAGCACGCCGATGATCGAGCCCCCGGTGGCCTGCGAGACGATCGTCGGGAAGGCGATGAACGCCAACCCGATGCCCGAGGACGCGACGCCGGCGACCTCGGTCCCCTGTGCCTGCGCCATGAACCCGAGTGCGGCGAAGACGCCGATACCGGCGAGGATCTCGAAGCCGGAGTTGGCGAAAGCCACGACCAGCCCGGATCCGGTGAGGTCGGTCTTGCGCTTCAGATAGGAGGAATAGGTCACCATGATGCCGAAGGCGACCGACAGCGAGAAGAAGATGTGCCCATAGGCGGAGGCCCAGACGCCCGGGTCGGCGAGCGCCTCCCAGTTCGGGGTGAAGAACGCGTTCAGACCTTCCATCGCACCGGGGAGGAAGAGCGACTGCACCACGAGGATCGCGAACATCACGGTGAGCAACGGCATCAGGATCATGTTCGCGCGGCCGATGCCGCGCTTCACGCCGAGCGCCATGATCACGATCACGATCAGCCAGACCACGACCAGGGGGATGCCGACCTGCGGCACGAACTCGGTCGAGACCCCGACCTCCGCGACGTCCGCCGACCGCAGGAAGTCGATGAAGAAGAAGTCGTTCTCGTTCCCCGGCCCCCAGGTGAGCTGGGCCGAGAACCAGGTGTACATGGCCGCCCACGCGATGATCACCGCGTAGTACACCGCGATAACGACGCAGATCAGCACCTGCCACCAGCCGAGGGGCTCGGCCGCCCGGTGCATGCGGCGGAACGCCAGCGGCGCCGAACCGCGGAACCGGTGCCCGATCGCGTAGTCGAAGAACAGCAGCGGGATGCCCGCCGTCAGCAGCGCGCACAGATACGGGATGAGGAAGGCCCCACCGCCGCCCTCATAGGCGACATAGGGGAACCGCCAGATGTTCCCGAGGCCGACCGCAGATCCGATCGCCGACAGGATGAACACGTTCCGCGATCCGAAAGCCTCGCGTTTATGGGTCTGCGTCGATGCGGTGGCCATGCCGGTGAGACTACCGGAGGGCCACGACGAACGCAGCACACCTCGTCGGCGTCGCCCCGCACCCCTGGTGCCCCTTCACATTCGGCGTTCAGAATTTGTGAACCGCGATCACATACTCTCGAACGGTCGGGGGATCTCTGGGGAGAGCGAATAGCCATGAACGTGAACGACCTGCTCATCGGCGTACGCGGCGAGCTTCCGATGCTGCCGGACGAGGAGAATCCGTTCCTGACGGATGATGCGCTGGTGGGCTCCCAGATCACACGGATCCTCGTCGATGTGCTCGGCGGGACTGTCGGCGTGCTCCTGGAACTGGGGCAGTCGACACGTCTGCGCGGCACCACTGCACTGTTGCGGGTGACCGGCGTGGAGCAGCAGAGCTGGCGCTGCACGCCGATGGCGGATGAGTTCACGGCCTGGTCGATCACCGGGATGACCGTGCAGCAGCGCGATGACGAGTTCCACCTCGTGATCGACTGCTTCCCGGTCGGAGCCCTGCTGGTGGTGGGCGCTGCGGCCGACTTCACCCTTCTCCACGCAGTGGCGCCCGATGTCGCACCACCGGATGACCATTTCGACCCGCGCGCGCTGATCCGCTTCGGCATCGCGGACGAGTCGACGGAGGTCGAGCCCATCGGCAGCGCGCGCTCGGCGGGCGGCTGCTGCTGAGAGAAAGGGCAGCTGCTGCTGAGAGAAGAGGATCGATCCGCCGCGCTCTAGATGAGCGCGTCGGCGAGCTGCTGAAGTCCGTCGAATCGACCGTCGAACGTGTCTGACGGAGTCGGCGGGTCCCCCACCGGGCGTCGCACGTATACAGTCCGCATTCCCACCGCCTGCGCGCCCCGCAGATCCCAGGCATGGGCCGCGACCATCAGCACGCGCGAAGGATCACCGCCCGCAGCTTCCACCGCCAGAGCGTAGACCTCGGGGGCAGGCTTGTAGGCGCGGACGGCGTCCGCCGAGAGCGCCAGATCCCATTCCAGGCCGGCGTGCGCTCCCAGCCGATGCAGCGTCTTCGTCGTCGCATTCGACAGCCCGAGCACGCGGAACCTCTGCGCGAGTCGCGCGACACCGTCGGCGGAGTCGTCCCAGGGCGGAAGCCGCTCAGCCGCGGATGCCAGTCGATCGATGCGGGCCTGTCCCTCGACTCCCGCAGCCGCGCCCACCCGCAGAGCCGCCTCGCGATCGAGGGTCTCGGTATCGGCGTAGTCGCGTACGCCCCGCGCGATGCGCGCCTGCTCACGTTCGATGTGACCCTGCCAGATGCCGAGCAGCTCTTCGGAGTCGCAGCCCGGGCCTCCCACTTCGGCGATGGCGGTGCGAAGGCCGCGGGGTTCGTCGACGAGGGTGCCGAGCACGTCGAAGACGACGGTCGTGATGTCGCGGAACATGCTCTCGAGTCTGCCGTGAACGACAGACGACCGGGCCCGAAAGCGAAGAAAGAAAGTGCGGAGACGAGGGGATTTGAACCCCTGGTCCCCGTGAGGGGACTCCACCTTAGCAGGGTGGTGCACTCGGCCGGACTATGCGACGTCTCCGTGGATCCGACCCGAAGATCGGATGCACTCAGCCATCATAACGGGTTCGGCGGACAGTCTCGAACCGGGGCCGCGACTCCCGTTCCCGCCGACGCGCACTCGCCCTGAGAGGGGATGCGCCCCGGCGCTGGGATACTGGCCGCACATCATGGACGACGGCGTCCATCGCACCGAAGTGGAGTCGCCATGCCCCTGACAGAAGCGGTGGACGAGCAGCACGTCAGAGGTCGGCTCGGCCGCCGGTGGGATGACCGCGCTCTCGGGTACGGGATCGTCCTCATCCTGCTCATCGTGTCGTACGGCCTATGCGCGATACAGCCCAGCACCGACCCGAGCCCGTGGGCCTTCCTCCCCATGCTTGCGACGGTCGCCATGGTCTTTCATGTGACCCGGGCCCGACGCATGGTGCAGCGGGTCTCCTGGGTCGTGCTCTCCGTCGCCGGGGTCACCGCCGTCATCGCCGACCTGTTCGGACTCGAAGGACCATTGCTCGCCATCCCACTCTCGGCCGCGTCGATGATCGCACTGCTCGTCGCCCCGTGGGTCGTCATCGCCCACCAGGTGACCCGGCGCGGCCTCAATCTGGAGGCGCTGCTGGCGGCGATCACCGCCTACATCCTCGTCGGCATGTTCTTCGCCTTCGTGTACAACCTGATGTCGCAGATCTCGGTGGATCCGCTGTTCGGCGAGGCAAGCCTCGACTCGCTCGGCAATCAGCTGTTCTTCTCCTTCACGGCGCTCACGACGACCGGTTACGGAAATCTCGTGCCGGTCGGTACCGGCGGCCAGGCGGTGGCCATCGCCGAGGGCATCACCGGTCAGCTGTTCCTGATCACGGCGGTCGCGCGGATCATGCGGGGCGCGAGCGCGAAGCGCGCCACGACCAGCGACGCCTGAAGGCGAGGCGGTCCGCCCCTCGCCCTCGCCCACGCCCTCGCCCTCGCCCGAAAAGGGTGACGTGAACCACGTCGAGCCCGTCGTGCGCTGCCACGATGAGCGATGCGACGCCGCCCGCACCCGACCCCGGGGATCCGCCCCGGTCACCCGGATCCCGCGCCGTCATCAGACGGGTGCGAGGTGCGACATGGCCGGTGACCGAAACGCCGACGGGCGCGACGACTTCGCGGCGCCGGATGCGGTCGCGCCGGAGTTCGTCCTCAGACGCAACCGGGGACGCGACGCGCGCACCCGCGCACCCCGCTCGCAGCAGGGGCCGTGGCTTCCGGGCGCGGATCGCCCCGACCCGGTCGCGCTGCTCGAGGGGCAGGCCACGACCCGCGATCTCGACATCGTGCCCCTACGATACGAGCGGATGTCCGCCTCGCCGTTCGCCTTCTTCCGGGGGTCCGCGTTGCTCATGGCGTCGGACCTCGCCACCGCCGCGCACACCGGCATCACCGTGCAGCTGTGCGGCGACGCGCATCTGTCGAACTTCGGCCTGTTCGGCACCCCGGAGCGTCGACTGATCTTCGACATGAACGATTTCGACGAGACGTTCCCGGGGCCGTTCGAGTGGGATCTCAAACGGCTGGCGACGAGCTTCGCGGTGGCCGGGCGGCAGCGCGGCTTCTCGACGGAGGAGATCGACGCCTGCGTCCGCGCATCGATCGTCGGGTACCGGAAGGCGATGCGGCGGGCCGCCGATGCCCACGTCCTCGACGCCTGGTACGACCGGTTCGACGCCGACGGCGCACGCCGTCGAATCCGGGCGGAGCGCGACCGCGGAAGAGCCGAGGACGAGACCGTCGCGCGGCTCGATGCCGCCATCAAGAAGGCGCGCAAGCGCGACCGGATGAGATCGTTCGCGAAACTCGTGCACGTGCAGGACGGACAGCTGCGGATCATCCCGAACCCACCACTGGTGACGCCGGTCGAAGATCTCCTTCCCGGAGCCGTTCAGGATCTCGACGAGGTCGGCATCATGCGAGATCTCCTCGCGGCGTATCAGCACACGCTGCCGGGCGACCGGCATCCGATCTCCGAGTACCGCTACCGACACATGGCCAGGACGGTCGGCGGGATCGGCAGCGTCGGCACGCGGGCATGGGTGATCCTGCTCAGCGGGAGGGATGACAGCGACCCGCTGCTTCTACAGGCCAAGACCGCACAGCCGTCGGTGCTCGAACGCTTCCTCGGTCCCGGCGCTCATGAGACCGAGGGCGAGCGCGTCGTGCGCGGGCAACGGCTCATGCAGGCAGCCAGTGACCTCTTCCTCGGCTGGCAGCAGGCGACCGGCGCCGAGGGCGTCACGCGGGACTTCTACGTGCGCCAGCTCCACGACTGGAAGGGCGGAATCGATCCGGAGACGATGACCCCGAGAGGGGCTGCGCTCTACGCGCGCATCTGCGGCGAGACCCTCGCACGGGCGCATGCTCGGGGCGGGGATCGCCTCGAGATCGCCGGCTACCTCGGCCGGGGCCGGGCGTTCGAGGACGCCATCTGCGCCTTCGCCGACTCCTACGCCGATCAGAACGAGGAGGACTATGCGGCATTCCTCGCCGCCCGCGCGTCCGGACGACTGCCGACCACGGCCACCGCCACCGGGGAGCCCGGACGGTGAGCGCCTCCGCACGGACAGCGAGATCCCGCGTCGAGCAACGGCGCCCCGATCTGCTCTTCAGCGGGGCATCCGGGTATGCGGTCGTCGCCGCCCTGGTCGTCGTGTCGTATGCGCTGTGCGCCGCGCAGCGTGGCCCCAACCCGAGCCCGTGGGCCTTCCTGGTGACCCTCATGACGGTCGCCGTGGTCTTCCGGGTCACCGCCGCGCCCCGCATGGTGCAGCACGTGGCGTGGGTGATCCTGTCGGCCGCCGGGGTGGCCACGATCGTGGCGACGCTCCTCGGCGCGAGCGGGCACATCCTCGACATCGCGTTCTCCGCGGCGACGATGATCGCGCTGCTCGCATCCCCCGTCGCTATCATCGGGGACCAGGTGAAGCGCCGCGGGCTCAATGCCGAGGCCCTGCTGGCGGCCGTCACGGCCTACGTGCTGGTCGGCCTGTTCTTCACCTTCGTCTTCAATCTGCTCTCCCTCGTCTCCCCCGAGCCGATGTTCGGCGGCCCCGACGACGACTCCCTCGCCAACCAGCTCTTCTTCTCGTTCACGACGCTCACGACCACCGGCTACGGCAACCTCGTCCCCGCAAATGCGACGTCGCAGGCGGTCGCGGTCGCGGAGGCGATCACCGGTCAGTTGTTCCTCATCACGGCGGTCGCGCGCATCATGCGCGGCGCCGGCGCGATCGCCGCCACCCCTGCTGCACCGTCGAAGGAGTCGTCATGAAGAAGTGGGGCGTCATCGCCGTCCTCGGGTCCGCGCAGTTCGTGATGGTGCTCGACGGCACCGTGATGAACGTCTCGATCTCGACCGTGGTCACCGACCTCGACACCACCGTCGCCGCGATGCAGGGCGCCATCACCTTCTACACGCTCACGATGGCCGCGTTCATGCTGCTGGGGGCGAAGCTCGGCGATGTGTGGGGGCGCCGCAGAGCGTTCGTGATCGGGTCGTGCGTCTACGGAGTGGGATCGCTGATCACGGCACTGAGTCCGAACGTGCAGTTCCTGTTCCTCGGTTGGTCGATCGTCGAAGGACTCGGTGCCGTGCTCGTCATCCCGGCGATCGCGGCGCTCGTCGCGGACAACTATGTCGGTCGCGAGCGGATCACCGCCTTCGCGATCATCGGCGCCGTCTCCGGCGCGGCCGTCGCAGCCGGACCCCTGATCGGTGGATTCGTGACGACGTACCTCGACTGGCGCTATGTCTTCGTTGCTGAGGTCTTCATCATGATCGGCGTCGTGCTGTGCGCACGGATCGTCACGGATCCGACCCCGAGGCAGAGTGTGCGCATCGACATCCTCAGCGTCGCGCTGTCGTCCGTCGGACTCGTCACGGTCGTGTTCGGGATGCTGCAGAGCAAGACCTGGGGGTGGGTCCTGCCGCTCAACCCTCCCGAGATCGGCGGAGTCTCCGTCGCTCCGCTCGGCATCTCCCCCGCCGCCTGGCTCATCGTGCTCGGGCTCGTGCTGCTCGCGCTGTTCCTCTCCCGGCAGCGGAGCCTCGAGCGCGCGGGACGGGCGCCCCTCGTGCACGTGGGGATGTTCTCGATCACCGCCCTCCGCAGCGGACTGTCGGTGCTCGGCGCGCAGTACACCGTGACGGCCGGCCTGTTCTTCATGGTGCCGGTGTACCTGCAGATGACGCTCGGTCTCGACGCATTGGAGACCGGCATCCGGATCTTCCCGCTGTCGATCGCCCTCGTGCTGTTCTCCATCGTCGGCACCCGGCTCTCGCGCATGCTGTCGCCGCGGACGATCGTGCGGATCGGTCAACTGGTGCTCGTCGTCAGCGCGCTCATCCTGCTCGGTTCCGCCACCAGCGATCTGCGCAGCGGATTCTTCGCCACCGGGATGTTCCTCGCCGGCGTCGCGCTCGGGTTGCTCGCCTCGCAGCTCGGCAACGTGAACATGTCGAGTGTGACCGAGAAGGAGACGAGCGAGGTCGGAGGCCTCCAGGGCGTGTTCCAGAACCTCGGCTCATCGCTGGGAACAGCGCTCATCGGCTCGATCCTCATCGGCGCACTGTCGACGTCGTTCGCGTCGGGGGTCGCGGCGAGCGATCTGCCCGACGCCACGAAGACGACCGTGGCGACCGCGACAGAGCACGGCGTCACGATCGTCCCCGCCGCGGACGTCGCCGCCATCGCCGAGGACGCGGGTCTGAGCGACGCGGATGCCGACACCCTAGCGACCGTCTATCGCGACTCGCAGCTGTCGTCGCTGCGCATCGCGTTCTTCGGGCTGATCCTGATCAGCCTCCTCTCGCTCCTCTTCTCGAAGGGGATACCGAGCGCGAAGGACGTGCATCGGCCCCGCCGGGAGACCGCGGCCTGAGGCCTGGGCGGCCGCGAGGGGGGCCATCCGCAAGGATGAACACCATGACGACCGTCTCCGCGCCGCGCATCGAACACCACCGAGAACCACTCGGCATCGGCGAATCGCGCCCGCGACTGAGCTGGACGCTCAGCGACGCTCCCGCCGACTGGAAACAGCAGTCCTATGCGGTGACCGTTGTCCACGCCGACGACGACGAGACCGTCGAGGTCGCCTCCTCCGAGCAGGTGCTGGTCCCCTGGCCGGGCCGCGCGCTGGAGTCCCGCGAACGCGTCGCCGTACGCGTTTCGGTGCAGGGTGCCGACGGCGGCTGGTCTGATCCGAGCCCGGAGACGTGGCTGGAGACGGGTCTGCTGCACCCGGAGGACTGGTCCGCGCGGCCGGTCGGGCTGGAGCTCGACGAGAACCCGGAGAGCGATGCCCGCCGGGCGACGCTGGTGCGGCGGGGATTCCGTGTCGACGGCGAGATCGCCCGCGCGCGGCTGTACGCCACCGCGCACGGCCTCTACGACGCCGAGATCAACGGCATCCGCGTCGGCTCCGACACCCTCTCCCCGGGCTGGACGGTCTATCGCGAGCGACTCCGCTACTACACGTACGACGTGACGGACCTGCTGCGCAACGGCGAGAACGCGCTCGGAGCCTGGCTCGGCGACGGCTGGTACCGAGGTCGACTCGGTTGGCGGGGCGGTCGCCGCAACATCTTCGGCGGGGACCTGTCGTTCCTCGGCCAGCTGGAGATCACCTACACCGACGGAACACGTCAGACCCTCTCGACGGACGACGCCTGGAAGGGCGCGCCCTCCCCCATCCTCCGTTCCGGCATCTACGACGGGGAGGACCACGACGCGCGACAGGAGGTGCCGGCCTGGTCGACCGCCGCCTTCGATGACGGTGTCTGGATGCCGGTCACCGTGCGCGATCGCGACCCGCGCACGCTCGTGGCGCCGACCGGACCGCCCGTCCGAGTGACCGAAGACGTCGCGCCCCTCGCCGTGCTCACCTCACCGCGCGGGGCACGCATCCTCGACTTCGGTCAGAACCTGGTCGGACGGGTGCGTATCCGCGTCACGGGGCCGCGGGGTTCGACCGTCACGCTCCGCACATCCGAGGTGCTGCAGGAGGGCGAGATCTACACGCGTCCTCTGCGCAGCGCCCGCTCCACCGACCACTACACGCTGGCCGGGCGCCCCGACGGTGAGGAGTGGGAGCCGCGCTTCACGTTCCACGGCTTCCGCTACGTCGAGATCGACGGCTGGCCGGGCGACCTCGATGCGGATGCCGCCGCCGGCGCGCTCACCGCGCGCGTGCTGCACACCGACCTCGAGCGCACCGGCTGGTTCGCCTGCTCGGACCCGCTGGTCGAGCAGCTGCACCGCAACGTCGTCTGGGGCATGCGGGGTAACTTCCTCGACATCCCGACCGACTGTCCGCAGCGCGACGAGCGCGTGGGGTGGACGGGCGACATCCAGGTGTTCGGCCCGACCGCGTCGACACTGTTCGACGTCTCGGGGATACTCTCCGGCTGGCTCCGCGATGTGGAGGCGGACCAGTTGCCCGACGGCACCGTCCCCTGGTTCGTCCCCGTCGTCCCCACACACAAGGTGTGGGATCCGATCCGGCCCGGCGCCGCCTGGGGTGATGTCGCGACGCTGCTGCCCTGGACGCTCCATCAGCGGTTCGGCGACGTCGGCGTGCTCGCCGCCCAGTTCGAGAGTGCCCGGCGATGGGTCGACAAGATCGAATCGGTCGCCGGCCCCGACCGGCTGTGGAACGAGGGCTTCCAGCTGGGCGATTGGCTCGACCCCGCAGCTCCTCCGCAGGATCCGGGCGCGGGGCGTACGGACCGCTACCTGGTGGCGACCGCCTATTTCGCGCGATCGGCGCGCGCCGTCGCCGACATGGCTCGCGTGCTCGACCGCTCAGCGGAGGCGGACCGGTACGCCGCTCTCGCCGCGGAGGTCGCGGCAGCCTTCCGTGCCGCGTATGTGAAGCCCGACGGCACGATGACCTCGGATGCGCAGACCGCGTACGCCCTCGCGATCGCGTTCGATCTGCTCCCTGACCCTGCCCAGCGCGCGAAAGCGGGTGACCGTCTCGCCGAACTCGTCCATGCCGACGGCAACCGCATCGCGACGGGCTTCGTCGGCACTCCCCTCGTCTGCGACGCCCTCACCCTCACCGGCCACGTCGACACCGCGTACGACCTACTGCTCGAGAAGGACTGCCCGTCATGGTTGTATCAGGTCGTGCACGGCGCGACGACGATCTGGGAGAGGTGGGATGCCCTGCTTCCGGACGGCACCGTCAACCCGGGGAGCATGACCTCGTTCAATCACTACGCGCTGGGAGCGGTCGCCGACTGGCTGCACCGCAGTGTCGCCGGGCTCGCCCCCGCCGACCCCGGCTACCGACGCATCCGGTTCGCGCCCCGACCAGGGGGCGGGCTGACTCATGCGTCGGCGACTCAGCTCACCCCGTACGGCGAGGCGTCGATCTCGTGGCGCATCGAGCAGGACGAGCTGAAGGTCGACCTCGTCGTTCCCGTCGGAGCGACCGCAGAACTCGACCTTCCGGGCCAGGACACGGAGAAGCTCGGGCACGGAGCACATACGCGCTCGGTGCCGCTGTCGGGGTGACCGCCGGTCGCCGACAGGCGGGTCAGCCGGCGGTCGACTGCCGCACGATCAGCTCGGGGCGGAACCGCACCCGGCGCTCATACCTGCTCAGGCGGTCGAGCTGGCGAGCCGCTTCACGTGATTCTCCGGATTATGCTTGCGGATCACCGAACCGGCTGAGTCAGCGTTCTTCACGATCGTGCCCTGCCGCTTGACCTGCACTTCGATCACGCCGGCGCGAGCCAACCGCTGGAGGGACTCCAGAGAGGGGGTGACGTCGCCGCGCTCCAGACGGGCGACGTGGGGCTGCTTCCAGCCGAGCCGGCGCGCAAACTCCGTCTGCGACAGGCGGTGCTCCTCACGGTAGCGAACGACAGCGACGCTGACGTCGTCGGCGAGCTTGGTGCGGGCCGCTTCGGCGGCGTACTCCGGATCCGATGCTCGGCGAGCATCGCGGACAGCCTGGTGGTCCTGAAGGTCCGACAAGTTCATGATGGTCCCTTCGTCACGGTGATCTGGTTGAGTCTTCTCACGGCGTCCTCGCAGGCCCTCTTGAAGCCTTTGGGGTTGCTCTCGGCTTCCGGTCCGTACGCCCCTATGACGAAGGTGTCGCCGATTTGCCGGTAGAACGCCCGCACAGGGCTTCGTCCAGCGCGGGGACGGAGTTCTCGGAGTTTCTGAGTGTTCTTGACATCGCTGGTATGCGGATATCCGAGGCTGGCCCCCACGACGCGGAGCTTTGCCACGGCGTTATCGATGGCGACGGCCTCTCGGGCGTTCAAAGCCGAATACTCCGAGGTCGCCTCTGGATGATCGACAACTTTCCACACACTCGAAGTATAACACGGACGTTATAGGTTCGATCATTGTTGACGATGTTCGCGAGGTAGCAGGAGCACGTGCGCGATCCACTCCCCAGTCGGCTGACCGCCGGGGCTGCCTGAAGGTCAGCCGGCGGTCGACTGCCGCACGATCAGCTCGGGGCGGAACCGCACCCGGCGCTCATACTCGCCGTCGGGATCACTGATCGACCGCAGCAGGAGCTCGACCGCCGTTCGCCCGATCAGCTGGGCAGGCTGGCGCACCGACGTCAACGGCACGACGGTGGCCGTCGCGAAGTCGATGTCGTCATAGCCGACCAGTGCGATGTCATCCGGCACTCGCAGCGAGTGGAACATCGTCAGGGCCTGGAGCAGGCCCACCGCGAGCAGATCGTTCGCGGCGAAGATCGCGTCCGGTCGATCCACCTCCCGGCGCGCGGCGATCTCCTCGCCGGCCGCGCGCCCATGCAGCACTGTGAGCGCCGGCATCCGGAGCACTTCGAGCGTCGCGTCGGGCACCTCGTCGACGGCGCGCTGCGCACCCCGGAGGCGGTTCATCACCTGCGCGATCGACTCCGGTCCCCCCACGAATGCCAGACGTCGCCGTCCGATCCGCAGCAGATGCTGCGCGGCCAGGAAGCCACCCTCGTCGTCGTCGACCGACACCGAGCAGAACACCGCTCCAGGCGCCTCGTGGTCGACGAGCACCACGGGCGTGCCCGCCGCCTGCACACGCAGCAGCTTGTCGATGTCGTCGGATGCCGGTGTGATGAGCACCCCGTTGACGCGCTGCTCGCGGAAGAGGTCGAGGTAGTTGTCCTCCCGCGAGGGGCTCTCATCGCTGTTGCCGAGCAGCACGGCGAGCGCGTCTTCGTCCGCGCGCGCCTCGGCGCCACGGGCGACGTCGGCGAAGAACGGGTTGCCCGCGTCGGGCACGACCAGGCCGATGCTCCGGCTGCGACCGGCACGGAGTTGACGGGCGGCGTCGTTGCGCACGAAGCCGAGTTCGGCGATCACTGCTTGCACCCGCTCGACCGTCGTCGCCGCGACCTTGTCCGGCTGGTTCAGGACGTTCGACACCGTACCGACCGACACACCTGCCGCCGCTGCGACGTCGCGCACACTCACTGCCACTGCTGCTCCTCGTCGCTTCGGATGCTGTGCGAGAGTGTACGGCAATCGTTCGAGCCACCCTCCGCTTGACGGGTGTCATCGGCTCGTCCTACGATGATGATTGAAACGATTCAGAAACTACGTCACTCGGCAGAGGAGCCCCATGACGCGCGTCGCCTTCCAGCTCCAGATCCGTGCCGAGCTGCTCGACGAGTACCTCGCACGGCATTCCCCGGTGTGGCCGGAGATGCTCGCCGAGATCGCCGCCGCCGGACGCCGCAACTACACGCTGTTCCTCGGCGACCACGGCACGCTCATCGGCTACTACGAGACCGATGACGATGCCGCCGCTCAGGCGTACCTCTCGGCTTCTCCGGTCGCTGCGCGTTGGGAGGCCGAGATGAGCCGGTTCTTCCACGGCCTCGACGGTCGGCCCGACCAGGCCGCCACTGCGCTCACCGAGGTCTTCCACCTCGAAGACCAGCTCGCCGCCGCCGGCGGGCACGCAGCATCCGACGACGACTCCAGATCCGGCAACGACTCAGAAAGCAGTGCATCGTGAGCATCCTCTCCCCCGACCACCTCGCAACCCTCGAGAAGCAGGGCATCGAGCTGCCCAGCTGGGCGTTCGGCAACTCCGGCACCCGGTTCAAGGTGTTCGGCGCCCCCGGCACCCCGCGCGACCCGTTCGAGAAGATCGCCGATGCGGCGCAGGTCCACAAGTACACCGCTCTCGCCCCCTCGGTCGCACTGCACATCCCGTGGGACCTCGTCGACTCGTACGACGATCTGCGCAAGCACGCCGAAGACCTGGGCGTCACGCTCGGCACCATCAACTCGAACACCTTCCAGGACGACGACTACAAGTTCGGCGCCCTCACGCACGAAGACGCAGGTGTCCGCCAGAAGGCCATCGACCACCACCTCGCCTGCATCGACGTGATGGACGCCACCGGCAGCCGTGACCTCAAGATCTGGCTGGCCGAGGGCTCGAACTACCCGGGCCAGGCAGACCTCCGCGGCCGGCAGGACCGGCTGCAGGAGTCGCTGCAGAAGATCTACGCGCGCCTCGGCGACGACCAGCGCCTCGTGCTCGAGTACAAGTTCTTCGAGCCGGCGTTCTACCACACCGACGTTCCCGACTGGGGCACGTCCTACGCCCAGGTCAGCGCCCTCGGCGAGAAGGCCATGGTCTGCCTCGACACCGGTCACCACGCCCCCGGAACCAACATCGAGTTCATCGTGATGCAGCTGCTGCGCCTCGGCAAGCTCGGCTCGTTCGACTTCAACTCGCGCTTCTACGCCGACGACGACCTGATCGTCGGCGCGGCCGATCCGTTCCAGCTGTTCCGCATCCTGTTCGAGGTGATCCGCGGTGGTGGCCTCAACAATCCCGACGTGGCATTCATGCTCGACCAGTGCCACAACGTCGAGGACAAGATCCCCGGCCAGATCCGCTCCGTGCTCAACGTGCAGGAGATGACCGCCCGCGCGCTGCTCGTCGACCACGATGCGCTCACCGCCGCGCAGAAGTCGGGCGACGTGCTCGCCGCGAACGCCGTCTTCATGGATGCGTTCTACACCGACGTGCGCCCGGCGCTGGCCGAATGGCGCGAGTCGCGCGGTCTGGCCGCCGACCCGATGGCCGCCTACGCCGCATCCGGCTACCAGCAGAAGATCGCTGCCGACCGCGTGGGTGGCGTGCAGGCCGGCTGGGGCGCCTGACCGCAACCCATCGACAGCGGGGGGCCCGGGGCGTACCTTCAAGACATGCCGGCCCTTCGCAGGTCACGCGTGCGTCGGTCGCTCCCCCTGGTGGGAGCGACCGCAGCGCTCGGCGTGATCATCGCGTCGGGCGCCTCGTCTGCTGCTGCCGCACCGGGGTCGCCTGGCGTCATGGCAGCGCCGACCGTGGTGCTGTACGAGGGATTCGAGGGCCCCGTTCCTCCGGCGACACCGGAGTTCGTGCAGACGATCGCGGACTACGACGACGGTGTCGCCCCACCGGTACCGGGATACGTCGGACGCGGCGGCGAGCGCTACAGCGCCGAGCCCGCATGGAACGGGCAGTTCTGCAACGGGCTCATCGTCGCCGGGGATGACGTCTCGACCGTTCCCACCGCCTCCCAGGCGGCGGACTGCCTGCAGGACGGCTGGAATCAGTCGCGCAGCCTCGCGAGGACCCTGGGATCCTGGGCCGCCGACCCCGACTACCCGTATCCGTCCGTGCCCCGCGCCGAGCCCACCGCGAATCACGCGGTGAGTTCCTACACCCAGGGAGACTCGCCCGCCGGAGTGATGGCCGCGACCGCGGTGCCGGTGATCGCCGGGCACTACTACACCGCGACGGTCGATGTGGCCCAGGCGAACTGCTGGACCACGAACCCCGTCGACCTGGCGGTGCAGCTCGACGACGGCGTTTCCCCTCCGGTCGCCGCCTTTCCCGGACCGATCGCCGCGTGCGACCTGCCCGTCCACCAGATCAACGGGAACAACGTGGGCACCTTCCGAGGATTCACGTCGCTGCTGGCGCAGTCGCCGAGCGTCGAGGTCGCGCTGCTCAACAACCTGGGTGGGGGCGGTGGCGACGACAACGCCTTCGACAATCTCGCCCTCATCGACACGACTCCGCAACTCGATGCGGTGATCGCGGCTCCCCCGAGCGGCGACTCCTACGCCTCCGACCAGCCGGCCCGATTCCTTCTCACCGTCACCAACACGCACCTCGCGGGATCGCCGGCGGTGCCCAGCGGCGCGAAGCCGGAATGGAGCTTCGACCTCGCTCTGCCCGCCGGTCTCGTTCCCGCCGAGAGCCCGGCCATCGAAACGGATTGCCCGAACGGCGCGCTCGACGTGACGTCGGCGGGCATCGTCGGTCGCGGGAGCCTCGGACCGACGGACGTCTCGTGCTCGCTCGCGCTGGACCTCGTCTCGTCCGGAGGCGAGTACGTCCTCGATCCGGCCGCATACGAACTCACCGGGCTCCTCGCGCCCGCAGCGACATCGGCTCGCTTCGCCTTCGCGCCCGGGCCGCCCGAACCGTCGCCGGGGAGCGGCCCGGTTCTGGCGGACAGCGGGTCCGACCCCCTCCCGGTGCTGCTCACCGGCGTGCTCGCGGTGGTGCTCGGAGGCGTCCTCATCCAGCTCTCCGTCGCGGCACGTCGACGACGCACCCGATAGCGTCGGACTCGGGCGCACCGGATAGATTCCTCCCATGGCTCTTTCCGGCAATCTCGAAGCGCAGCGCCGCAGAGACGAACTCGTCGAACTCGCGAACGGCCCCCAGGGCGTCATGATCGAGGCGGCCGCCGACCTCTTCTCCGTGTCGTCGATGACGATCCGGCGCGACCTGCTCGAGCTCGAGGCCGAGGGGCGCGTGCGTCGCGTGCGCGGCGGGGCGACCGCGGCTCCGCGAGCCCGCCCGTTCGATGCGCGGCGGGCCATCCGGGCGAGCGCGAAGCGGACGATCGCCGAGAAGGCGCTCCGGCTCGTCCCAGAACAGGGCAGCATCGCGCTCGACGCCTCCTCGACGGTCAACATGCTGGCCTCGATCATCGGCCCGAGAACCGGACTCACCGTGTACACGAACTCGTTCGAGTCATTCCAGCTCCTGCAACCACTCGACGGCGTCACGGCGGTGATCTCCGGCGGGACCGCCGAGCCGACCACGGGCAGCCTCGTCGGACCGATCGCGCGCCGGAGCATGCGGTCGGTGTACTTCGACATCTTCTTCTCGTCGGCGGATGCCCTCGACAGCGCGGACGGCACCTCGGAGGTGTCTGTCGACGAGGCGGAGCTGAAGCAGGCGATGGCCGCGAACGCCGGCACCACCGTGGTGTGCGTCGACTCCAGCAAGCTCGAGCGCCGCTCCGTGGCGCGGGCGCTGGAACGGGAGGAGATCTCGGTGCTCATCACGGAACTCGACCCGGGAGACGAGCGGTTGAGCCCCTTCCGGCAGACCGCCGACATCCTCTGAGCGCTTCCGGTAAACGTGGTTTCATGTTATCTTTCACATGAAGTAACAGCATGAGTGCACATGGTCGTGTGCATCGCCCCTGTCTTGGAGAGTCATGACGAACCCCACCGCCGCCGCCCTGATAGCCCGGTCGAACCGCCTCGGCGCCGACCCGAAGAACACGAACTACGCCGGCGGGAACACCTCCGCCAAGGGCACCGAGACCGACCCCGTGACGGGGCAGCCGGTCGAGCTGATGTGGGTCAAGGGCTCCGGCGGCGACCTGGGCACTCTGAAGGAGAGCGGCCTCGCCGTGCTGCGCCTCGACCGCATGCGCGCGCTGGTCGACGTGTACCCCGGCCTCGATCGTGAAGACGAGATGGTCGCCGCGTTCGACTACTGCCTGCACGGCAAGGGCGGAGCGGCTCCCTCGATCGACACCGCCATGCACGGGCTCGTGGATGCTGCGCACGTCGACCACCTCCACCCCGACTCGGGCATCGCGATCGCCACGGCCGCCGACGGCGAGGCGCTGACGGCGACCATCTTCGGCGACAAGGTCGTGTGGGTTCCCTGGCGTCGCCCCGGCTTCCAGCTCGGTCTCGACATCGCCGCGATCAAGGCCCAGAATCCGCAGGCGATCGGCACGATCCTCGGCGGCCACGGCATCACCGCCTGGGGCGACACCTCGGAGGAGGCCGAGGCGAACTCGCTGTGGATCATCGACACCGCCGCCGAGTACATCGCCGCACATGGCAAGGACCAGCCGTTCGGCGGCGTCCGCGCCGGATTCGAGGCCCTGGCCGCGGACGAGCGCCGGGAGCGTGCAGCCGCCCTCGCCGGGACCGTCCGCGGCATCGCATCGACTGACAAGCCGATGGTCGGACACTTCACCGACGCCGACGTGGTCCTCGACTTCCTGGCATCCGAGAAGGCGCCCGAGCTGGCCGCCCTCGGCACCAGCTGCCCCGATCACTTCCTCCGCACCAAGGTCAAGCCGCTGATCCTCGACCTGCCGGCCACGGCTTCCGCAGAGGAGCAGATCGCCCGTCTGCACGAGCTGCACGACCAGTACCGCGCCGACTACCAGGCCTACTACGACGCGCACGCCACCGCCGAGTCGCCCGCGATCCGCGGAGCCGACCCGCTCATCGTGCTGATCCCCGGTGTGGGCATGTTCTCGTACGGCGCGAACAAGCAGACCGCCCGGGTCGCTGGCGAGTTCTACGTCAATGCGATCAACGTGATGCGCGGCGCCGAGGCGCTGTCGACCTACGCGCCGATCTCGGATGCCGAGAAGTTCCGCATCGAGTACTGGGCGCTGGAAGAGGCCAAGCTGCAGCGCCTGCCGAAGCCGAAGACGCACCAGGGCCGTATCGCATTCGTCACCGGTGCCGCCTCCGGCATCGGCAAGGCCATCGCCACCCGTCTCGCCGCCGAGGGCGCCTGCGTCGTGATCGCCGACCTCGACCTCGAGAAGGCCCAGGCCGCCGCCGCGGAACTCGGGAACACGGATGTCGCGATCGGTGTCGCCGCGAACGTCGCGGATGCCGATGCCGTGCAGGCCGCGCTGAACGAGGCGGTGCTCGCGTTCGGCGGCGTCGACCTCGTCGTGAACAACGCCGGGCTCTCGCTCTCGAAGCCGCTCCTGGAGACCACGGAGAAGGACTGGGATCTGCAGCACGACGTCATGGCCAAGGGCTCGTTCCTCGTGTCGAAGGCCGCCGCGCGCGTGCTCATCGACCAGAAGCTCGGCGGCGACATCATCTACATCTCCTCGAAGAACTCGGTCTTCGCCGGCCCGAACAACATCGCCTACTCGGCGACCAAGGCCGACCAGGCCCACCAGGTGCGCCTGCTCGCGGTCGAGCTCGGCGAGTTCGGCATCCGCGTGAACGGCATCAACCCCGACGGTGTCGTGCGCGGCTCCGGCATCTTCGCCTCGGGCTGGGGCGCCAACCGCGCAGCGACCTACGGTGTCGCCGAAGAGGACCTCGGCCAGTACTACGCCAACCGCACGATCCTCAAGCGCGAGGTCGTCCCCGAGAACGTCGCTGACGCGGTCTACGTGCTCACGGGCCCCGAGCTCAGCCGCACCACGGGCCTGCACATCCCCGTCGACTCCGGCGTCGCCGCGGCGTTCCTGCGATGACTCCCGCCCGTCGAGTGCGCGGCTTCGCGCCGAAGGCACGACCTGTTCACGTCTCCCAGCCGTGCACTCGGGCGGATGCCGTGCACTCGACGAACGGAGAACCCCGATGAGCGTCCGCGCGGTCGCGGCGGTCGACCTCGGCGCGACCAGCGGGCGCGTGATGATCGGGCGCATCGGCGACGGACAGCTCGACCTCGAGCTCGTGTCGCGGTTCCCGAACGGACCGGTCGAGCGCGCAGACGGACTCCACTGGGACTTCGGCGCCCTGTACGAGCACGTCGTGTCAGGACTCGCCGAAGCTGTCCGCCGCGAACCGCGCATCGAGAGCATCGGCATCGACTCGTGGGCCGTCGACTACGGTCTGCTGAAAGACGGCGAGCTGCTCGCAGAGCCGTTCCACTACCGCGATGAGCGCTCTGCGCGTGGCGTCGACGAAGTGCACGCGATCGCGCCGTTCGCCGAGCTGTATCAGCGCAACGGCCTGCAGTTCCTGCCGTTCAACACGCTGTACCAGTACCGCGTCGACGAACGCCTCGCCGAGGCCGATACTGCGCTCCTGATCCCCGACCTCATCGCCTTCCTGCTCACCGGTGTCGCGGTGGCCGAGCGCACGAACGCCTCGACCACCGGGCTACTGGGCGTCGAATCCGGCGACTGGGACGACGAGCTGGCCGATCGCCTCGGCATCCCGTCCCGCATCCTGCCGCCGCTCGTCGATCCCGGCACGACCATCGGCCGCCTTCGGCCCGAGCTCGTGGCGACCATCGGCATCGACCTGCCCGTGATCGCGGTCGGCTCGCACGACACCGCATCGGCCGTCGTCGCCGCTCCCCTGTCAACACCGCACTCCGCGTACATCTCCTGCGGAACGTGGGGCCTGGTCGGCGTGGAACTCGCGCACCCGGTGCTGACGGATGCCGCTCGCACCGCGAACTTCACCCACGAACTCGGCGTGGATGGTCGCTATCGGTTCCTGCACAACGTCACGGGGCTCTGGCTCCTCAGCGAGACCGTGCGCGCCTGGGAGGCCGAAGACGGTGCCCGCATCGATCTGCCCGAGCTGCTCGCTGCGGCATCCGAGGTCACCGGCGACGTGCCCGTGTTCGATGCGAACGACTCGTCGTTGAGCGCACCCGGCGACATGCCGGGACGGATCGCGGCGCTCCTCGGCGACCGCGCCCCGAGCTCCCGACCGGCATTCGCCCGTTCGATCGTGGAGTCGATCGCCGCGGCCTTCGCGGACGCCGTGCAAACGGCCGCGGATCTCTCCGGCCGCGAGCTCGACAGCATCCATCTCGTGGGCGGCGGATCGCTCAACCGGCTCCTGTGCCAGGCCACGGCCGACCGCACGGGGTTGCCCGTGCTCGCGGGTCCGGTCGAGGCGACGGCTCTCGGCAACGTGCTCGTCCAGGCCCGAGCCCTCGGCGCCGCACCGGCGACACTCGAGGAGCTGCGCGCCGTGGTCGCCGCGACTCACGCTCCGACGCGCTTCGACCCGCGCTGATCCGCGCCGACCCGCGCTCGCGCGTCGCGGGGTCCACGCCTCAGGCGGAGTTCTCGCGTCGGGCGGACGATCGCGGGACAGGCATCCGCCCCACGCCGAGGCGTGCGCGCAGAGACCCCGAGGCGTACGCGAGAGGGCGCCGGAGCCGAAGCCCCGACGCCCTCTCGCGAGGCGACTCAGAAGTCGAAGTCGCCGATGTTGTCCGCGTTGAACACGAACGGGTCTCCCAGCAGGACCACGCCGTCGGCGCCGACCTCGTAATCGCCGAGGTCACCCGCCTCGAAGGTGTCGCCCTCCTTGCCGGTGATGTCGCCCTCGACGAGCGCCTTGGCGGCGAAGGCCGAGAGGTAGCCGAGGTCGGCCGGGTTCCACAGCGCGAACGAGGTGACGGTGCCGTCCTCCACGTATTCACGCATCTGGTTCGGCGTGCCGAGTCCGGTCAGCGCGACCTTGCCCTTGTAGTCCGACGTGGAGAGGTAGCGCGCCGCTGCCGCGATACCGACCGTGGTCGGCGAGACGATGCCCTTCAGCTCGGGGTGGCTCTGCAGCAGGGCCGCCGTCTTGTCGAACGAGGTCTGGTCTTCGTCGTCGCCGTAGACGGTCTCGACGATCGTGATGTCGGGGTAGTCGCTCGCGACGTACTCCTTCATCAGTTCGATCCAGGCGTTCTGGTTCGTGGCGTTGGCCGATGCCGACAGCACGGCGATCTCGCCCGCTCCGCCGATCTGCTCGGCGATCTGATCGATCTGCACCTTGGCGATTCCCTCGGAGTCGGCCTGGTTGATGAACAGGTCGCGGCACTCGGGGTTGGTGTCGGAGTCGAAGGTGACGACCTTCACACCGGCGTCCCGCGCCTCGTTGAGTGCGTCGCAGATGGCCTTCGGGTCGTTCGCCGAGACGACGAGCGCGCCGACCGCCTGCTGCGTGGCGGTGTTGATGTAGCTCACCTGGGCGTCGGGAGTGGCCTCGGCCGGTCCGACCTCGGCGAACGTGCCGCCGAACTCCTCGACGGCCTTCTTGCCGCCCTCGCTGGAGGTGTCGAAGTACGGGTTGCCGAGGTTCTTGGGCAGGAACGTGATCGACAGGTTGTCGGATCCGCCGCCCTCGCCGGAGCCTGCGTCGCCCGACCCGCTGCCGGTGTCGGCGCAGCCGGTCAGCACGAGCGCTGCGGCGACGGCCACGGCGGCGAACGCCGAGACCCTCTTGCGTGCAAACGTCATTGTTCTTCCTTTCGTGATGATCACCGCGGGCGGATGCCGACGGCGAGAGGCTGCCTCATGGTGCGGGAGAGGCTGCGACGCGGAGCGGTGGCCCGGCCTTGGCACGGACGCGCTGCGCCCAGGCGAGGATGCTGGCTGCGACGACCGAGAAGATCAGCAGGCCACCGGTGATGATGTTGATGACGTCAGAGGTGACGCCGGCGAGACGGAGCCCGCTGCCGAGCACCCCGATCAGGAGCACGGCGGCGACGACGCCGTGCAGGTGCCCGCGCCCGCCGAACACCGACACCCCGCCGAGGACCACGGCCGCGATGACCTGGAGCTCGAGCCCGGTGGCGTTGTCGCCGCGGGCACTGCCGAAGCGGAGCGTGTAGAAGATGCCGGCGAACGCGGCGACCACCCCCGACAGCATGAAGAGGATGAACTTCGTCCGCTCGACGTTCACGCCCGAGAACCGGGCGGCGTCTTTCGAGAGCCCGATCGCGTAGATGCCGCGACCGAACGGGGTGAAATGCAGCACCACGACGAAGATCGCGAGCAGGATCAGGAACGGGATCACGATGTAGGGGATGGTGGTGCCGGCGATCTTCGCCTTCGCCAGTGCCGTCCACATCTCCGGGAAATCGGTCACCGCAGTGGTCCCGAGCAGGCCGACCGCGAGTCCGCGGAACAGCGCCAGCGTTCCGATCGTGACGGCGAGTGACGGCAGCCCGACGACCGTGACGAGGAAGCCGTTGAACGCTCCGCCGATGACACCGACCGCGAGGGCGGCCAGGGCGGCGACCTCGAACGGCGCACCCGACTCGGTGAGCACCCCCGTGACGACGCTCGCGAGACCCACCATCGAACCGACCGAGAGGTCGATCTCGCCGGTGATCATGACGAGGGTCATCGGCAGGGCGATCAGCAGGATCGGGGCGACGTCGAGCAGCAGGTAGTTGACGGTGATGGGCTGCGCGAACCCGCGGATCGACACGGCGGACACGATCACGACCAGCACGAGCAGGCCGATGATCGCGAACTCGCGGTTGATGAGGATGCGCCGCCACAGCGGCTGGTCGTAGTCCCGGATCACTCGGACCCCGGAGGTGGTGGTCGTGGTCATGATTCGTCCCTTGCCTCGATGAGCTGCCGTCTCTGTCGTACGGCGAGCAGCCGGTCGAGCACGATCGCGCCGATGATGAGCACACCGACCACGGCGCGCTGCCAGAAGTCCGGGATGCCGAGGATGGGCAGGGCCCGGTTGATGGTCATCAGCAGCATCGCGCCGATGGCCGCACCCCACACGGAGCCGACGCCGCCGGTGATCGCGATGCCGCCGATGACGGCCGCGCCCACGGCATCCAGCTCCCAGCCCGAGCCGACCTGCGAGCTCACGGACCCGTACCGCGTCACGTAGAACACACCGGCGAGGCCTGCCAGAGCGCCGGAGAGCACGAACGCGCTGAGCACCCGGCGGGTGGTCTTGAGGCCGTAGAGCTCGGCGGCTCCCGGGTCGGATCCGATCGCGTAGTACTCGCGGCCACCGCGGGTGTTGCGCATGTACCAGGCGGCGAGCGCCAGCACGATGATCGCGACGATGGAGAGCACCGGGATCGTGAGGATCTGCTGGGTTCCCAGGCGCAGGAAGTCCTTCGGCAAGTCGGACGGGTGCACCTGGTCACTGCCGGTCCAGAGCACGTTGATGCCGCGGTAGGCATACAGCGTGCCCAGCGTGATCACCATCGCCGGCACCTTGGCGAAGGCCACCAGCGCGCCGTTCACCAACCCCAGGAGAGCGCCGAAGATCACGGCGGCGATCACCACGATCGGGATCGGGATACCGGGGACGTCGATGAACAGCCGCCCCGTCAGGAACGCGGTGAGCCCCATGACCGAGCCGACCGAGAGGTCGACGTTACGGGTGATGATGACGATCGCCTGGCCGACGGCCACGAGCACGAGGATCGACGGGGTCAGCAGCAGGTCGCGCCACCCGTCGGCGCTGAACAGGAAGTTCGGGTTCTTCACGGTGGCCGCGACGACCACCAGGACGAGGGCGGCGAAGATGCCGAGTTCGCGCGCGCGTCCGATGCCGCCGGGCTTCTTCGCGAACGCGGGTGCCGGTGCCGCCAGTGCCGTGGTGCTCATGCGTGCTGCTCCGATGCGTGCGTGGCGGCGAACATGACGTTCTCGCTGGTGGCGTCCTCACGGTCGAGCTCGGCGGTGATCCGACCCTCACGCATGACGAGCACGCGGTCGGCCATTCCGAGCACCTCGGGGAGCTCGGACGAGATCATCAGGATCCCCATCCCCTCGCCCGCCAGCTGCGAGAGCAGCCGGTGCACCTCGGACTTGGTGCCGACGTCGATACCTCGGGTCGGCTCGTCGATGATGAGCACCCGGGGGTCGGTGGCAAGCCACTTGGCCAGGACGACCTTCTGCTGGTTGCCGCCGGAGAGCGTCGAAGACACCGTGTCGAGCGCGTGCGTCTTGACCTCGAGGCGGGAGGCCCAGACCTTCGCCGCACGGTTCTCCATGCCGGTGGTGATCAGGCCCCACTTGGCGAGGGTGCGACGGATGGCGAGGGTGATGTTGCCGCCGACGCTCGCATCGATCACGAGGCCCTGCTTGCGCCGGTCCTCCGGCACGAGGGCGAGGCCGTGGCGCATGGCGGCGGTGGGGTTTCGGCGCGGCACACCGGCGCCGAGCATCCGCACTTCGCCCTCGCGGTAGCCGTCCACGCCGAACACGGCGCGGGCGACCTCACTGCGGCCGGCGCCGACGAGTCCGGCGAGTGCGACGATCTCGCCCGCGCGGACGGTGAAGGAGATGTCGTGGAAGACACCGGGGCTGGTGAGTCCGCGCACCTCGAGGAGCGGGTCGCCGATCTCGGCCGCCTGCTTCGGGAAGAGCTCGGTGACGTCACGGCCGACCATCTGCCGCACGAGGTCGTCGACCGTGGTCTCGGCGATGGGCGTCGTGTCGATGTAGGCACCGTCGCGCATCACGGTGACCGTGTCGCACAGGTCGAACACCTCGTCGAAGCGGTGCGAGATGAACAGGATCGCGCGACCCTCATCACGCAGGCTCCGTGCGACCGCGAAAAGCCGATCGACCTCGACGCCGCTGAGCGCCGCGGTGGGCTCATCCATGATCAGCACACTGGCGTCGAGCGAGATGGCCTTGGCGATCTCGATGATCTGCTGGTCGGCGATCGAGAGGCCCTCGGTGATGCGGTCGGGATCGAGTGCGACCCCGAGGCGACGGAAGATCTGATCGACCTCGGTGCGCATGGCCTTGCGGTCGATGCGGCCGAGAGCACCCGTGGGCTGCCGACCCATGAAGATGTTCTCCGTGACCGAGAGGTCGGGGAAGAGCGTCGGCTCCTGGTAGATCACCGCGATGCCCGCGGCCTTCGACTGGGCGGTGCTCGTGAAGTCGACGTCTTCGCCGTGCAGACGGAAGTCGCCCGAGTCACGCCGGTAGAGCCCGGCCATGATCTTCACGAGCGTCGACTTGCCGGCGCCGTTCTCGCCGATGAGGGCGTGGATGGACCGCGACTGCAGCGTGAGGCTTCCGGAGCGCAGCGCGATGACGGGCCCGAAGGACTTCACGACACGGTGCAGCTCGAGCGCGGTGGGGGGAGCACTGCGGGCGGGTGCTTCATCGACCACGGGCTTTCCTCTCCGTTGAGGGGGATGATTGTGCGGAATGAATCTACCTGAATCGATTCAGGTGGGTTTCAGGCTAGTGTATGTGATGCGGGCCGCAGGTCAACCCCTGATGCCCGAACCGTGATCCGCCCGACGTCGAGAGGAGAGCCGTGCCGGTCAGCATCCGTGATGTCGCCCTCCGCGCCGGGGTGTCGGTCGGGACCGTCTCGAACGTCCTCAACCGTCCGGAAGAGGTCTCCAGCGATTCGGTGGCGCGCGTGAGCCGGGCCATCGAGGAACTCGGGTACGTGCGCAACGACGCCGCCCGCAAACTGCGCGCCGGCATCAGCACGACGGTCGGCTTCGTGGTCCTCGACGGGCAGAACCCGTTCTACAGCGATGTGGTGCGCGGCGCCGAAGATGAAGCCTCCAGTCACGGCATCGCGATCCTCTACGGCAACACCGACGACGACCCGTCCCGCGAGAAGGTGTATCTCGACCTCTTCCGCGAGCAGCAGGTGCGCGGCCTCCTGATCGCCCCGTACGGCGACGTCATGACGCAGCTCCGCCGATTCCGGGCCAGCGGCATCGCCACCGTGCTCGTCGACAGGTTCAGCGCCGACAGCGGATTCTCATCGGTCTCCGTCGACAGCGTCGCGGGCGGACGTCTCGCGGTCGAGCACCTCATCGAGGCGGGGCGACGACGCATCGCCTTCGTCGGCGGCCCGTTCGACATGCGCCAGGTCACCGATCGGCTCGCCGGTGCGCGCGCCGCCGCCGAGAACGCCTCGGTGCACGTCGACCTCGAGGTCGTCCCCACCTCGGCCATGACGGTGGAGGAGGGAGCCACCGCGGGCGCGAAGCTGCTCACCCGGCCGCGCCGAGAGTGGCCCGACGCCCTGTTCGCCGCGAACGACCTGCTGGCGCTCGGTCTGCTGCAGTCACTCGTCGCCGGGGGACGGGTGCTCGTCCCGGACGAGATCGCGCTGATCGGGTTCGACGACATCCCCTTCGCCGCCGCCGCCGCGGTGCCGCTCTCATCGATCCGACAGCCCAGCCGGATGATCGGGCGCACGGCCCTGCGCATCGTGCTCGAAGAGGCCTCCGACCCCGAGAGCATCCCCCGGCAGACCGTGTTCCCGCCCGAACTGATCGTGCGGCGCTCGACCACCGGCTGAGCCGACTAGCCCTTCACGGCACCCCCGAGTCCGGCCGAGCGCAGGAACACCGACTGGAAGATCAGGAACATCGCGATCGGGATCAGCGTCGCGATCGCGAGGGCCGCGAGGAACACATCCAGCTCGGTCTGCGACTGCACAGCGGGAAGGCGCACCGACAGCGGCTGCACAGACGGATCCGGCAGCACGAGCATCGGCCAGAGGTAGTCCTTCCACGCGGCGATGATCGCGAACACCGAGACCACCCCGAGGATCGGCTTCGACATCGGCAGCACGATCGACCAGAACAGCCGGAAGGGACCGGCGCCGTCGGTGCGCGCCGCCTCGAACACCTCACGCGGCAGGCTGTCGAAGAACCGCTTGACCAGCAGGATGTTGAAGGCGTTCGCCCCCATCGGCAACCACACGGCGAGGTAGTTGTTGAGCAGGCTCACATCCCCCAGCAGCGGCGGGTGCACGATCGTCAGATACAGCGGCACGAGCAGCACGATGCCGGGGATGAACAGCGTCGCCAGCACGAGCGCGTTCAGGATCGGCGCGTACTTCGGCTGCAGCACCGAGAGCGCATAGCCTGCGGTGGTCGCGATGAACAGCTGCACGAACCAGGCGCCGAGCGCGATGATCACCGTGTTGAAGAAGTACTGGTCGATGTGGATGTCGTTCCACGCGGTCGACAGGTTCTCCCAGTCCATGCCGTTCGGCCACAGCGCGAACGGCTGCTGCAGGGTGTCCTGCGTCGGCGTGATGGCCGACTTCGCGAGCCACAGGATCGGGCCGAGGCCGGCGACGACCAGCCCGACGGTGAGGAACACGTGCGTGATCGACATTCCGACGCGGATGCCGGGGCGCCGGCGCTCCGAGTCGGAGATGACCGTGCGGTCCCCGACGCGATCGGCGGCCTTCTCCGCCGCCTTCTCCGCGGCACGGGTCGAGAGGCGGGTGGTGAGGCTCACGTCGTGCTCCAACGGTCGGTCAGCTTGAAGTACAGCCAGGAGAGCAGGGCGAGGACGATGGCGAGCAGCACCGAGACGGCCGTCGCCTCTCCGTAGTCGCCGCCCAGGCTGTTGCGGAAGGCCTTGTCGTAGATGTACAGCAGCACGGTCTTGGTCGCTCCGGCGGGGCCGCCGCCGGTGAACAGGAACGGTTCGAGGAAGACCTGCGCGGTGGCGATCACCTGCAGGATCAGCATGATGAAGAGGACGCCGCGCAGCTGCGGCAGCGTGACGTGCCAGATCTTCTTCCAGATGCCGGCGCCGTCGACCTCGGCTGCGTCGTACAGCTCGGGCGGCACGCCCAGGAGCGCGGCCAGGTAGATGATGATCGATCCTCCGGCTCCCGCCCATGTCGCCTCGAGCACGAGCGAGGGCATGGCCTGCACGGCGTCCTGGATCCACGGCTGCGGAGGGATGCCGACGAACCCGAGCACCGTGTTGAAGACACCGGACGGGTCGGCGCTGTAGAAGAACTTCCACAGCAGCACCGCCACCACGGGCGGGATCACGACGGGGAGATACGCGAGCGCCGAGTAGATGCCCTTGCCGCGGCGTACCTCGCTCATCAGCACGGCCATGAGCAGCGGCAGAGGGAAGCCGAAGAGCAGAGCGAGCACGGCGAACCACAGGGTGTTGATCACGGCCCGACCGAGTTCGGGGTCGCCGATCACGGCGAGGTAGTTGTCGATTCCGACCCACTCGGAGACGATCAGGTTCGTCTTCTGCAGGCTCATGATCACCGACTGCACGATCGGCGACCACGAGAAGAAGATGAACACGAACAGCATCGGGAGCACGAACAGGAGGTTCGCGAGCCCGCCGCCGCGGAACCACGTGAGCGGTGAGCGGCGGCGGGAACGGCGCACAGCGGGCGGCGGAGAGTCCTCCACCGCCGCCCGCTGCTCGGAGAGCGTCATCGTCATGGAGCGTTACTCGTCGAGCTTCGCCTGCGCATCGGCCTGCACCTGGGCGAGCAGCGCGTCGATGTCGGCGTTCTGATCGGTCAGGACGGTCTGCACCGCGGTGTCGAGAAGCGCGTAGACCTCCTGCGTCTTCACCTTCGGCTCACCGACCGGCGTCTGGTCCCAGATGCGGTCGCTGAACGGCGCCATCTGGTCGACCGGTACGTTGATGTAGTCGGCGATCCACTCCTGCGACTCGTCGTACAGCTCGCGGCTCAGCACCGGCAGCAGCGGCGTGCCGACGGCCTGACCGGACTCGTTCAGGGTCTTCGCGTCGAGGACAGCCGCGTCCTCGTCCATGAGCTTCTGCATGTAGTACCAGTCGATCCAGGTCACCGCTGCGGCCTTCGTCGTGTCGTCGACCGTAGGGCTGATCACGGCGATGTCGCCGCCGCCGAGAGTACCGGGGTCATCGCCCTCCATCGGCACGACCGTCATGCCGTAGATCGCCGAGTCCATGCCGAAGTCCCGCACGAGCGCGGTGTAGATGTCGGAACCCGAGGTGTACATGCCGATGTTGCCGGCCGCGAACTCCTGGTTGATGGTTCCCCAGTCGAGGTCGACCTTGGAACCGAAGGCCTTGTCCTCCCACTTCACGTCGTGCAGGAACTGCAGCGCCGCCTTGGTGGCGTCGTTGTCGATCGTCGACTCCGCCGTGCCGTCGCCGTTGTCGGTCTGCGTCCGACCGCCGCGCGCCACCGTCTGCGAGGTCAGCTGCCAGCCTCCGGTGTTGTTGATCGCCATCTGCGCGTAGCCGGCCTTGCCCGTGGCATCCGTGATGGCCTTGGCGGCCTCGCGGATCTCGTCCCACGTCTCCGGCGGGTTGTCGGGGTCGAGCCCGGCCTGCGTGAACAGGTCGCGGTTGTAGTGCAGTGCGGCCGCGTACGCCTGGCGCGGGAAGCCGTAGATCTTGCCGTCGTCGCCCGTGACGCCGTCGAGGATGATCGGGTTGAACTTGTCGGTGTAGCCGAGCTCGTCGATGGCGTCGGTGACGTCCATCAGCTGGCCGTTCTCGAGCAGCGTCTTGGAGTCGGTGAACGGCACGGTGAAGACGTCGGGCAGGCTTCCGCCGGCGAGCTGCACGGCGAAGGTCGGCCCCTCCCACTCGTACTCGACACCCACGATGTCGATGTCGGGATGTTCCTTCTCGAACTGCTTCTCCTGTTCGGCGAACGCCTCATAGGCGGCAGCATCCGCTCCCGGGGGGAACGTCGCGACCCGCAGCTCGGTCTTGCCGTCGGCACTGTCGTCGCCCCCGCTCGACGTGCAGCCGGCGAGCGCGCCGACCGTCGTGAGCACGGCGACGCCGGCGACGAGGGCTTTCATCGGTGACTTCATTGTCTGTGTCCTTCCATGTGGTGCTGATCGGGTGGTGCAGGGCTAGTCGGTCGCTCGCGACGAGCGCCCGGGGACGGCTCGGAGCGCGAGCCAGGCGGTGGAATCCGGGGGCAGCTCACCGTCGAGCGGGGCGCTGGCGAGAAGCACCTCGTGATGCGCGGGGAGAGGCACCGGCACGGCACCCAGATTCGTGATGCTGACGGTGCCGTCACCGCGGCGGAACGCGAGGATGTCTGCTCCGAGCTCCAACCACTCCAGGGCGCTGCCGGCGAGATCCGCGATCCGCTTCCGCAGGGCGATCGCCGCGCGATACAGGTTCAGGGTCGAGGCGGGGTCGGCGTCCTGCGTCTCGACGGTGAGCGTCGCCCAGTCGTCCGGCTGCGGAAGCCACGGGGCGCCCCCGAAGCCGTAAGGAGTCGCCGTCCCCGCCCAGGGCAGCGGAACCCGGCATCCATCGCGTCCCGGATCTACACCCCCGGAACGGAAGTGCATGGGGTCCTCGATCGCGTCGAGCGGCAGCTCCACCTCGGGCAGACCGAGCTCGTCGCCCTGGTAGATGTAGAGACTGCCGGGGAGCGCGGCGACGAGCAGCGATGCCGCGCGGGCCCGACGCGCGCCTCGAACCGCGTCCGTCGGGGTGCCGAACCTCTTGCGCTCGAACGCGAACGACGAATCGGCCTGCCCGTAGCGGGTGACCGGCCGCGTGACGTCGTGATTCGAGAGCACCCAGGTCGCGGGGGCACCGACGGGCGCGTGCTCGGCGAGGGTGCGCGTTATGGAGTCACGCATCGCCTGAGCGCTCCACGGCTGCGTCATGAACCCGAAGTTGAAGGCGGTGTGCATCTCGCCAGGGCGCAGGTAACGGGCGAAGCGCTCCGCGTCGTCGAGCCAGACCTCTCCGACGAGCACGCGCTCGCCGTCGTATTCGTCGGCGACGGCACGCCAGTCGCGGTAGATGTCGTGCAGTTCGTCGCGGTCGATGTGCGGATGCCCCGAGGCCGGTGCCGTGCCGGCGGGGAGGTCCGGCAGCGCCGGGTCCTTGACCGGGAGGGCCGCCGAGTCGATGCGCACCCCGGCGACACCACGGTCGAACCAGAAGCGCAGGACGTCTTCATGCTCGCGCCGCACATCGGGGTGGTTCCAGTTGAGGTCGGGCTGCTGCGGCGTGAACAGGTGCAGGTACCACTCCCCCGGTGTGCCGTCGGGGTTCCGCGTGCGCGTCCACGTCTCGCCTTGAAAGCTCGACACCCAGTTCGTCGGCATCTCCGCGCCGTCTGCGCCTCGACCGGGATGGAACCAGAAGCGCTCGCGCTCCGGGCTCCCCGGCTGCGCCGCCAGCGCCTGCTGGAACCACGCGTGCCGGTCGGAGATGTGGTTCGGCACGATGTCGACGATGGTGCGGATGCCGTACTCGAGCGCTTCGGCGATCAGCTGCTCCGCCTCCTCGAGCGTGCCGAAGCGCGGATCGATGAGCCGGTAGTCCTGCACGTCGTAGCCGCCGTCGGCGAGCGGGCTCCGGTACCACGGCGTGAACCACAGGGCGTCGACGCCGAGGCTCTTCAGGTAGGGCAGCCGTGAGCGCACGCCGGCGAGGTCGCCGATCCCATCGCCGTTGCCGTCGGCGAAGCTGCGCACGTACACCTGGTAGATCACCGCAGTGCGCCACCATCCCTCGCCCGCGGGCATGGTCAGCGTGCGTGCGGGTGCGGCCGTGCGCAGAACGTCGGTGTCCACGGAACTCCTCGTCGTCGGTGGCGATGAGTCGAATGTAGCTTTCTCTAACGTTCCACGCAAGAACTAAACAGATTATTGGAATTTTGCAATGCCTTGCAGGCGCACAGAAGACCGCACCTTCCGGGTGTCGGTCAGACCAGTGGCCCCGTCGAAGCGCGCAACACCAGCTCGGGCTCGAACAGCAACTCGTCGCTCGGCTGGGAGGTGCCGGCGATCTGCGCGAGCAGCAGCGCGATGATCGCGCGCCCCATCGACTCGATCGGCTGCCGCACCGTGGTCAGCGGCGGTTCGGTGCAGCTCATCAGCGCCGAGTCGTCGAACCCGACGATGCTCACCTCTCCCGGCACCGACAGCCCCGCGCGACGTGCAGCACGCACCGCCCCGAGTGCCATCGGATCGCTCGCGCACACGATGGCCGTGGCGCCGGCGGCGAAGAGTCGCGCCGCCCCGGCCTGCCCCGACTCGAGCGAGTACATGCCGCGCACGATGAGGTCGTCCGAGAGCGGCGCTCCGAGCTTCTCGAGCAGACGGCGCGCGGAGTCGAGCTTGCGCTGCGACGGCACATGATCCTCCGGCCCCAGCAGCAACCCGATGCGGCGATGCCCCAGCTGGTGCACGTGCAGGACCGCCTGCTCGGCCGCAGCCGCATCGTCGGTGGAGACGGTCGCGAACTGCAGCTCGGGGACGCGGGCGTTGACGAGCACGGTCGGCAGGTTCACCTGGCGCAGCCGCTCGTAATGCTGGTGGGCGGCATCCGCCTGCGTGTAGTTACCACCGAGGAAGATCACCCCGGACACCTGCTGCGCGAGGAGCAGGTCGACGTAGTCCGATTCGGTCACCCCGCCGGCGTTCTGGGTGCACAGCAGCGGGGTGTACCCGTTCTGCGTGAGTGCGCCGCCGACGATCTCGGCGAAGGCGGGGAAGATCGGGTTCTGCAGTTCGGGCAGCACCAGGCCGACCAGACGCGCGCGCTCGCCGCGCAGCTTCGTCGGGCGCTCATAGCCGAGCACGTCGAGTGCCGTCAGCACCGCTTGGCGCGTGGCATCCGAGACGCCCGGCTTGTCGTTGAGCACACGGCTGACCGTGGCCTCGCTCACTCCGACCTTGCGCGCCACCTCGGCGAGTCGCTTCGACATGGGGTCAGTGTACGCAAGTTCTTGCAAGAACGCGCAAACGGATTGCGCTGATGCTGTCTCGACTCAGCGGACGTTGCCGTTGGAGCAGGTCTCCTGAGCCGCAGAATTGCCCTTGATCGAGTCCGGCAGCGCCACGACGTTGTCCGGCGTCGCCGAGGGATCCGGCGTCGCTTCTTCGACCGGCGCCGTCGGCTCCTGCACGACCACACCGTCGTTGCTGTTGTTCTGGTGGGTGATCTGCAGCTGCGCGTTCGCCTCGATCGCATCCCAGAGCGCCGCGGCCGCTTCCTCGTTGGGCACGACCTTGTTCGGGTCGGCATAGTCGGCACCGGTCGGGTACTGCACGAAGACGATGTCCTCGAACGGGACCGACTTCACGGCGAGCGCGATCTGGACGAGCGTCATCGGGTTGTTCGCCAACGACGTGCTGGCCTCGAGGTTGCTCAGCGCCGTGTTCGCCAGCTTGAGCATGACGGGCACGTTGCCCAGCACCTCGCCGCTGATCATCTTGCGGGCGAGGCTCGACATGTACTGCTGCTGGTTGCCGATGCGGCCGAGGTCGCTGCCATCACCGACACCGTGTCGGGTGCGAAGGAACTGCAGCGCCTGAAGACCCTCCACGGTGTGCGTTCCCGCGGCCATGTCCAGACCGGTGTAGCGGTCCTTGATCGGGTTCGCCAGGCACACGTCGACGCCGCCGATGGCGTTGGTGATCTCGATCACGCCACCGAAGGTGACGGATGCCGCGAACTGGACCTCTTGGTCGGTGAGTTGCGAAATCGTCTGGACGACGCAGTTCAGGCCGCCGTCCGTGTAGGCCGTGTTGAGAGGCTGCTTGCTCATCGCCGAGTGCACGTTGCCGTCTTCGTCCGTGCACTCCGGGATGGGCAGCATCAGGTCGCGCGGGAAGCTGACGACGGTGATCCGGCGGGGCTCCTGCGACACGTGCACCAGAAGGTTCACGTCATTGAGTGTGCCCTCGGCGTCGCCCCCGGTGCACCGGTCACCGAACAGATCCTTGTACTTCTCTTCGCAGGTGTCGACACCTGTGAGGACGAGGTTGAAGCCGCTCTCGTACTCGCCGATGTCCGGCGGGATGACCTCCTGGCCGTCCAGGTCGACAGCGTTCGCCGCGACGGTGCTGGAGAAGTCATAAGCGATGTACATCGCCACGCCGAACCCGCTGACGAGCACCACGGCCAGACCGATCGCGATGAACCTCAGCAGCTGTCCGAGCGGGCTCGGCGTCGCGAGTTGACCATGTCGTGCGATGGTGCGGCGGCGTCGGGTGTTGTCGCTCACTCGGACCCTTTCGGATTCAGCGCCGGTGCGGGGTCACCGTGCTCACTATGCGGAGGGTGTGGGATTCGAACCCACGAGACATCTCTGCCCACTGGTTTTCAAGACCAGCTCCATCGGCCGCTCGGACAACCCTCCTCGACAGACGTATCTGTCGACAAGGCGTGAGTCTAGCCGAGTTCTATTCTCCCGCGCTGACCTGGGCGGGCGCTGGAAGCGTGTCGAGCGCCTGCGCCAGCCCGCCGTCCTCGACGTCGGCGGTGACCTCGCTCGCGGCTTCCTTCACCACGTCCGGAGCCTGCCCCATCGCCACGGCCCGTCCCTCGAGGGAGCGCGCCCACCCGAACATGCCGATGTCGTTGCGCCCGTCGCCGGCGACCAGGATGCGTCCACTGTCGAGCCCGAGCTCGGTGCGCACCTGCTCCAAGGCGGTGCCCTTGTCGACGCCCTGCGGGGCGATGTCCAGCCACGCAGTCCACCCGATCGCGTAGGAGACCTCGTTGAGGCCGGCATCCGCCACCAGGCGGTGGAAGTCGTCTTCGTCGTGACCGGGCGAGACGACCACGATGCGGGAGACCGGCAGCGCGGCGAGTTCGTCGAAGTCGACCTGTCGTCCGCCGTCGAGCGTCCAGTCGTCGAGCTGCTCGGTGAACAGCCGCTGCCCGGAGGCGAGCTCGACCATGTACCGGGCGTCCGGAAGACGGTCGCGCAGTAGCCCGAGGACGGGAGTGGGGTCAAAGGTCTCGACGTTCCAGCGCTCCCAGTCTTCGCCGTCGCGGCGCATCGTCACGGCGCCGTTGGAGCACACGACGTAGTCGGCGGTCAGACCGAGCTCCTCGACGTAGCGGCGCGTGGCCATCCAGCTGCGCCCGGTCGCGATGGTCACCACGTGCCCGGCATCGCGCACGCGCGCGATGGCCTCGGGCACACCGGGACTCATGGTCTCGTCCTGCAGCAGGATGGTGCCGTCGACGTCGAGGCCGACCAGCCAGTGCCCCGTCATCGAGCAGCCCGCCCGTCGCCGAGGGGCAGGATCACTTCGAGGCCGCCGAGGTACGGACGCAGCACCTCGGGCACACGCACCGATCCGTCGGCCTGCTGGTGCGTCTCGAGCAGAGCGACGATCCAACGCGTGGTGGCGAGCGTACCGTTCAGGGTGGCGACGTGCTGCGTCTTCGCGGAGCCCTGCGCGGCAGCATCCGTCGCATCGACGGCCGGGCGGTGCCTGACGTCGAGTCGGCGCGCCTGGAAGGTCGTGCAGTTCGACGTCGACGTGAGCTCGCGGAACGCTCCCTGCGTCGGCACCCACGCCTCGATGTCGTACTTGCGTGCTGCGCTCGAGCCGAGGTCGCCCGCAGCGACATCGATCACACGGTAGGAAAGCCCGAGGGAGGTGAGCATCTCCTCCTGCAGCGCGACGAGGCGCAGGTGCTCCGCCTCGGCCTCCTCTGCGGTCGTGTAGACGAACATCTCGAGCTTGTTGAACTGATGCACCCGGATGATGCCGCGGGTGTCCTTGCCGTGCGAACCCGCTTCGCGGCGGTAGCAGGTCGACCATCCCGCATAGCGGAGGGCGCCGTCGGCGAGGTCGACGATCTCATCCTTGTGGTACCCGGCGAGCGCGACCTCGCTGGTGCCGACGAGGTACAGGTCGTCGTCCTTGTCGAGGTGGTAGACCTCGTCGGCGTGCTCGCCGAGGAACCCGGTGCCCTGCATGATCTCGGGGCGCACGAGGGTCGGCGTGATCAGAGGCACGAACCCGTTCTGCAGGGCCTTGTCGAGCGCGAGGTTCATGAGGGCGATCTCGAGGCGGGCCCCGATGCCGCGCAGGAAGTAGAAGCGCGCACCGGAGACCTTCGCTCCGCGCTCCATGTCGATCGCGCCGAGGAGCTCACCGAGCTCGAGGTGGTCGCGCGGCTCGAAGTCGAATGCGGGCACCTCGCCCACCCGACGCAGTTCGACGAAGTCGGCCTCGCCGCCGGCGGGGACGCCGTCGACGACGACGTTCTCGATCCGGGCGAGTGCTGCGGATGCCGCCTCCGCCGCCTCGTTCGCCGCATGCTGCGCCTGCTTCACGCGCTCGGCGAGGTCCTTCGCCTGCGCGACGAGGGCGGCCTTCTCGTCTTTGGGAGCCTTCGCGACCTGCTTGCCGAACGCGTTCTGCTCGGCGCGCAACTCCTCGAAAGCGGAGAGTGCGGCCCGGCGCGATCGATCGGCCTCGAGTGCGACGTCGACGGTGCTCTGGTCGTTTCCACGGGCAGCCTGCGAACGGCGGACGATCTCCGGGTTTTCGCGGAGGAGTGCGAGGTCGATCATCTCCCAAGTCTACGGTGCCGTGCCGACGGCGAATCCGGATGTCACACGCTCGCGGTTGCGTCGTCTTCCTCTGCAGAGGTCGGCAATCGGTCGACCCAGGAAAGGAACCCCATGACCATCCCCGTGACCTCCCTCGACCAGCTGAACCTGGCGTTCGCCGACCGGTTCAACGCCCGCGACCTCGACGGCCTGATGGCCTTGAACACATCGGACGTCGTCTTCGTCCCGGCGCCGGGAACTGCCGTCACGGGCACGGCCGCCGTGCGCGGCGCGCTCGAGCAGTTCCTCGGACTGAATCTGCCCATCTCGATGCGCGTCCGTCACGTCTTCGAGAGCGCCGGCACCGGACTCGCGATCGCGGACTGGACCATCACCGGCACCGGCCCCGACGGCTCCGAGATCGCCCTCGCGGGCACCACGGCCGACGTCGCGGTGCACGACGAGGTGCACGGCTGGCGGTACGCCGTCGACAACCCCTTCGGCACGGCCTGAACCCCTCGGGGGAGGTCCGACGATCGGGCCTCCCTCAGCCGTCACCCATGCCCGTCGCGCGGCAGGCCCGCAGTGCCTTGCGCGCCCGGGAGATCCGCTGCCGCGCGGCTGCGGGCTCGATCCCGAGGCGTGCTGCCACCTCGTCCGCGGAGAGACCGTCGACGACGGCCAGCAGCAGGGGCTCACGGATGGTCTCCGGCAGCGAATGCAGAGCCTCGAGCGCGCCGTCGAGGAACACGCGGATCTCCACCGCGGCATCCACGCCCGTCTGCTCGCCGGCGGTGTCGTCGTCGAGAACGGCCTCCGGCCGGCGCGCACGCTGCCGAGCCAGGTCGATGGCGACGTTCCGCGCGATGGCGTCGAGCCAGGAACATACGCGGCCGGGTTCCGGTGTCTCGAGATGCGCGACCGAGCGCCAGGCGCGCAGCAGGGAGGTCTGCGCAGCGTCTTCGGCATCCGCAGCGGGTACCCCCAACGAGATGCTGCGGCGACGGAGTCGGTCGGGTTCCGCCGTGATCAGTCCGGAGAGCACCGCGCGGGTCGCGTCGTCGGAACCATCGTGCATCCGGATGCTCCTCGTCCTCGCGACCGGAATGGCGCGGTCCGTTTGTGACCGACCCGGGCGCGTCCCGGTTTAGAGTAGCGCCATGACCACCAGCGCCCCCGTTCAACGACAGGCGGCGCTCATCTACAACCCGATCAAGGTCGACGGCAAGCATCTGCGTGCGACGGTGCGCGATCTGTCGCGTGAGGCCGGATGGGATCACCCGGCGTTCTATCCGACGACGATCGAGGATGCCGGGCAGGGCGCGACCGCACAGGCGCTCGCACGCAACGTCGATGTCGTACTGGTCGCCGGCGGCGACGGCACTGTGCGCGCGGTCTCGGAGGCGATCGCCAATTCCGGAGTTCCCCTGGCGATCCTGCCGAGTGGCACGGGGAACCTGCTCGCACGCAATCTCGGCCTGCCGCTCGCCGACCCGGGTGAGATGATCCGAGCGGCGCTCGGCGACTTCCGCCATCCGATCGACATCGGTCGGGCGCGACTGACCCGGGAGAACGGCGACGAGGAGGAGCACGCGTTCGTGGTTCTGGCCGGCATGGGACTGGATGCCGACATGATCGCGAACACCCGCTCTGATCTGAAGAAGTCCGTGGGATGGATCGCCTACGTCGACGGTGCCGCCCGCTCCCTCCCCCGCGCGAAGCCCTTCCGCGCCGTGTACCAGGTCGATGAGGGCCGACTGCATTCGCACCGTGCGTACAGTCTGCTCTTCGCCAACTGCGGCACGCTTCCGGCCGGCATCGCCCTCATCCCGGACGCGTCGATCACGGATGCCGCCCTCGACATCGCCGTCATCCAACCCACCGGAATGCTCGGCTGGTTCGCGGTGTGGCGCAAGATCTGGTGGGACAACTCCGTACTGCGGCGCTTCCGCGCGGGGCGCCGTGTGCTCGAACGTCGCGGCAAGAACGCGTCGGTGCACTTCTTCCACGGGGCCGCGGCCGAAGCCGCCGCTCCGACTCCGATTCCGATCGAGCTCGACGGCGACGAGTTCGGCGCCGCCGTGCGCATCACGTGCTGGGCCGACCCCGGTGCGCTGCTGCTCGCGCTGCCGCCCGGCCACCCGGTTCACATACTCTGAGGCGGAGCGGCGCCCGTCAGCGCTTGCGTCGCTTGTTCACGATGATCACGCTGATCCCGGCCAAGAAGACGAGCGTGGCCCAGAAGATCTCCACGGTTACCCGTAGAGGTCAGCGGACCTCGACCGTGCCGTCGAGTCCACCGCCGACCAGCGTCAGCGTGAAGGTGCCGTCGTCGTCAACCGTGTCCTCCCCGAACGCGAGCAAGGTCGCTCGGGGTGCCATGTCCATGGTGCAGACCTGGTTCTCGTCGGTCACGAAGTACGCGGTTCCGGTGTTTCCCGCGCCCTCGAGAGACTCGATCTGCGGCAGGCAGCTCGACGATCCCCAGGTGAGCAGCAAGAGGCCGTCGTCGTCGAGCCAAGCGGCGGACGGCTGGAACTCGGTCGTGCTTCCCGGTGTGCCGGTGGCGGCCGGGTCACCGTCGATGTCGACGTCGTCGGTGAGGTCACCGTAGGTCACGTTCAGGGTGATGTCCGACTTCGGGTCGACGCCCTCCGGCAGTGCGCCGAGGCTCGCCCGTGGAGCGAGATCCTTCGTGCACGGCTTCGGCGATTCGCCCTCGGGGTCGACGAGCGTCACGGTGACGGTCTGACCCTCGGCCGCGACCTGATCGACCTGCGGCACGCACGTCGATGAGCCCACCGTGATCACGGCGAACATGCGTCCATCGTCGAGCAGGGCGCCCTCGAAGTCGTTCTGGTCATCCACGTCTCCCGTGCCCGGAGCCGGCGAACTCGACGGGGCGTCGGAACCGGGGCCGGCGGTGCATCCCGCGACGAGGAGTGCTGCGGCGACGAGGCCGACGACAGAAGCGAGGGGACGAAGCGCAGAGGTCATGCTCACAGGGTAGCCCGCGGGCAGATCCCCCGGAAAGCCCGGATGGCCTGCGACGACTACTGCAGAGCGGAGGTCAGGCGGGCGAGGTTGTCGAGCACGGTCGAGCGCAGCGGCTGCTGCATCCACTCCTCGAGTGTCAGCTCACGGCTGAGGGAGCGGTACTTGTCCTCGACCTCGCGCATCTCCGTGACGAACTCCTCGCCGCGCACCAGCATCGAGACCTCGAGGTTCAGACCGAACGAGCGCATGTCCATGTTGCTGGAGCCGATGACGGCGACCTCGTCGTCGATGGTGAGCGTCTTGGTGTGCAGGATGTACGGCTTGCGGTACATCCAGATGCGGACACCGGCCTTGAGCAGCACCTCGTAGTAACTCCGCTGGGCGTGGTAGACCATCGCCTGGTCGCCCTCTTCCGAGACGAAGAGCTCGACGTGGACGCCACGATCGACGGCCGCGGTGACGGCGAGCAGCAGCGCCTCGTCGGGGACGAAGTAGGGGCTGACGATCATGATCTTCTTCTTCGCGGCATACAGCAGCCCGAGGAAGAGGCGCAGGTTGTTCTCGACCTCGAACCCGGGGCCTGACGGCACGACCTGGCAGTCGAGGTCGCCGGAGCCGATGTTCGCGTGGGCGATGTCGATCCCCTCGAGCACCGTGTCGGTCTCGCTGTACCAGTCGGCGACGAAGATCGCGTTCACGCTCAGCACCACCGGCCCGTCGAGGCGGACCATGAGATCGACCCAGTGCAGCCCGCGCTTGATGTTCTTCGGCAGGTTGTATGTCGAATCCGTGATGTTCTGCGACCCGAGGAACGCGATGTTGCCGTCGACGACGAGGAGCTTGCGGTGATTGCGCAGATCAGGGCGCTGCATCTTGCCCTTGAGTGGCTGCACCGGCAACATCAGGTGCCAGTCCGCCCCCATCGCGTTGAGTCGGGCGATCGTCTGCCGATACCGGGGCTTGCCCTGGTTGGCCCAGTGATCGAGAAGCACCCGCACCTCTACGCCACGGGCGCACACCTCTTCGAGTGCGCGGAAGAAGTTGTCCGTCGCCGTGTCCGACTGGAGGATGTAGAACTCGACATGCACGTATTCCTCTGCGGTGCGGATGGCCTCGGCCATCTCGTCGAGCGACTCCTGGTAATCGGAGATCAGGTGCGCGCCGTTGTCACCGGAGAGCGGCAGCGCTCCGAGCTTCTGATTCATCTGGACGATCGGACCGAACCACGCGGGAGCGTTCGGGCGCAGTGTTCCGAAGTGCAGGTGCTCGCTCGTCTCGGCGATGTACTCGTTGATCTGGTCCTGCTTGCGCCGACGTGCGCGCGGCAGGCGCGGGTTTCCGATCAGCAGGAAGAGGAAGACTCCGACGAACGGGATGAAGAACACCGCGAGGAGCCAGGCCATCGCGGCGGTCGGACGCCGATTGCGCGGGATGACGATGATCGCCGTGACACGGATCGCGATGTCGAGCACCAGCAGGAAGGCGGCGATCCACCAGCCCCAGGTCTCCGCGGTCATCGTGCACCTTCCCCACCGCGGTGACGATCACCTCGGGTGCGCGCCGAGGTCAGCACGCTGGCTTCACAGTAGCGGATGGGTGGGACTCAGACGCGCGGCGGAAGGCCCCGTGCCGCGCGCTCCTCCGCCTCGATCTGCGCGTGGACCTTGCGCTCCGTGCGGTCGAAGCGGAGGATGCCGCGGAGCACGAAGACGAACACGATGCTCACTCCGATGGTCGGCAGAAGCGACCATGCCGCGGCGAGCCAGAAGTTGTCCATCACCCCATGGTACGCGAGCCACTCCTCGTGCACACCGCCGCGCATTCAGGTTCCGCGTCCACAACTCGGCTTTTCCGCCCCCGAGGGATCGCTGCTCCGAAACACTCTCGACATGACAACACTGCTGCGCGCCACCGATTCGGCCGCCTTCCTCGGCATCGTCCCCACTCTCGCGGGCTTCACCCCTCGTCGAAGCATCGTGCTGCTGCCCTTCCGCGGCACACGCACCGACGGGGCCATGCGACTCGATCTGCCCTCTGACGGGACCGACCTCGCGTTGTACGCCGACGCTGCGGTCGGCCTCGTCGCCCGCGTCCAGGGGACCGATGCCGTCGCCGTGGTCGTGTACACGGACGAGCCTTCGCACGCTACCCGCGACGGCCTCGTCCTCCCCCATGCCGTGGCCGTCGACGAACTTCTCGGCTGCGCGGAGGACGCGGGACTCCGCGTCGTCGATGCGCTCTGCGTGACCCCCTCCGGGTGGTCGAGCTATGTGGAGAGCGACCCCGACCTCCACTCGCTGGCAGAGATCTGCAGTCCCACCGAGGGACCGACCGCGCCTGGCGTCTCGGAGGACCAGGCTGCGGGGGCTCGACTGCCCGAGGTGGATCTTGCCGAGAAAGAACGAGTGGGGAGAGCGGCACTCGAACTCGCGGCACTGCTCGATGGAGAGGGCAACGGAAAGGGCCGGCTGACCGGACGGGAGAATCCGCAGCTGATCGCCGCGCTCGTGCTGCTCGAAGACGTGCCGGCGTTCTTCGAATCGGTGCTCGCGGCCCCCGATGCTCTTCCGTCGTACGCGACCGCGACGCTGCTGTGGTGCCTGGAACGTCCGCTGCTCCGAGATGTCGCGATCGCGCAGTGGGCGAGCGACCTCGCGGGAGGCATCCGCGCACTCGACGCGCAGACCGCGTTCGCGAAGTCCGGCGAGATGGTCCCCGACGAGCTCGGACGGTTGTTCCTGGGGCAGGGGCCCGCCCCGGACCTCGATCGGCTCCGCCTCGCACTGTCCGTCGTACGCGAGGCAGCAGCGCGGGCACCCCGCGAGGCCCGACCAGCACCTCTCACCGCGGCGGCCTGGCTGTCGTGGGCGCTGGGGCGAGCCACCCACGCCGCCCGCTATCTGGAACTGGTCCGCGAGATCGACCCGCGATACTCGCTGGCCGCCCTGCTGGAGACCATGATCGCCGGCGCGATGCTTCCGGAATGGGCGTTCCGTCGACGCTCGGCGGCATGACCGCAGGCTTCGGAGACTACTTGACGAGCGGGAAGAGGATCGTCTCGCGGATGCCGAGGCCGGTGATCGCCATCAGCAGACGATCGATCCCCATTCCCATTCCGCCGGACGGCGGCATGCCGTGCTCGAGCGCCCGCAGGAACTCCTCATCGACCGGCATCGCCTCGACATCGCCGCGCGCGGCGAGCTTGGCCTGCGCTTCGAACCGTTCCCGCTGGATCACCGGGTCGACGAGCTCGGAGTATCCGGTCGCCAGCTCGAACCCCCGGATGTACAGGTCCCACTTCTCCACGACGCCGGCGATCGAGCGGTGCTCGCGCACGAGGGGCGACGTGTCGACGGGGAAGTCCATCACGAAGGTCGGGCGGACCAGGTCGCCCTTCACGAAGTGCTCCCACAGCTCTTCGACGAGCTTGCCGTGGGTGGCCTGCGGAGGAAGATCGACGTCGTTCGCCTCGGCGAAGGCGATGAGGTCCTCGACCGAGTCCTGCGGTGTGACCGTGCGACCGGATGCCGCCGAGAGCGACTCGTACATCGAGATGCGGTCCCAGTCCCCGCCGAGGTCGTACTCGGTGCCGTCGGCCCAGGTCACGGTCGTCGAACCGGCAACCGCGATCGCCGCCTTCTGCACGAGCTCCTGCGTGAGCGCGGCCATCTGGCTGTAGTCGCCGTACGCCTGGTAGGCCTCGAGCATCGCGAACTCGGGGCTGTGCGTGGAGTCGGCTCCCTCGTTGCGGAAGTTCCGGTTGATCTCGTACACACGCTCGATACCGCCGACGACCGCACGCTTCAGGTAGAGCTCGGGCGCGATGCGCAGGTACAGCTCGGTGTCGAACGCGTTCGAGTGCGTGATGAAGGGACGTGCGGAGGCGCCGCCGTGCTGCACCTGCAGCATGGGGGTCTCGACCTCGAGGTAGTCGTGGCTCGTGAACGTCGCGCGCAGGCTCGCATTCACCGCGGCACGGGCACGCACGGTCGTCCGCGCCTGCTCGCGGACGATGAGGTCGAGGTAGCGGCTGCGCACACGCCCTTCCTCGCTGAGCTCGGAGTACGCATTGGGGAGCGGGAGGATCGCCTTGGAAGCGATCGCCCAGCCATCGGCCATGACCGACAGCTCTCCACGGCGGCTGGAGATGACTTCGCCATGCACGAAGACGTGGTCGCCCAGGTCGACGTATTCCTTCCAGTCCGCGAGCGACTCCTCGCCGACGTTCGCGAGAGAGATCATCGCCTGGATGCGCGAGCCGTCACCGGCCTGCAGGGTGGCGAAGCAGAGCTTGCCCGTGTTGCGGCTGAACACGACGCGACCCGCGACACCGACGACGACACCCGTCTCGGCGCCCGCCTCGAGCTCGCCGTACTCGGCGCGCAGCGCGGGAATCGTGTGCGTGACCGGCACGCCGACCGGGAACGCTCCCCCACCGGCATCCGTGCGCTTCTCGATCAGGCGCTCACGCTTGGCGAGGCGCACGGCCTTCTGCTCATGAACGTCCTCTTCGAGAGAAGGTTCGGTCGAGGCCGATTCGGGCGCGGCAGACGCGTCAGTCATGTGGGGGGCTCCTTGGAAGTCCCTCCCAGTTTACCGAGGCGGCGTGCCGGCTCAGGGCGCATGCTGGGTAGCCTCGAAGAATGGCCCTTCCACGGATCCTCCGCGCGTTCGCCGTCCTCTCGCTCGCGGTCGCTGCGATCGCCGCTCCCGCCGCAGCCACTGCCGTCGACGGACCTGGACTCGCACCGCAGGTACGCGCCGCGGAGCCAGGCGACGTGGGCGACTTCTCGTATGCATCGTGGGATGCCGTGTACGAGGTGGGGCTCGACGAGGAGGGCCGCGCGCGGATGCACGTGACCGAGACCTTGGTAGCCCGCTTCCCCGAGACGGACCAGAATCTCGGCATCGTCCGCGGGCTCGCGACCTCGTACGAGGGGGCGAGCACCGAGACGCGGGTGCTTTCCGTGACCGATGACGACGGTCAGGAGGTGCCGTACGAGACCGACGAGGAGGACGGGCTGCTGTACGTGCTCACCGGCGACGACGACACCTACGTGCACGGCCTCACCACATACGTGATCGAGTACGAGATGCGCGACACGGTTCTTGCGACGAAGCCGGCCGCAGGGTCTTCGACGCCGGCAGTGGACGAGTTCTACTGGAACCTCCTGCCGCTCGACAGCACGCAGCCCATCGAGCGGTTCCGCACCGACATCGTGCTCGATCCCGAGCTGGCGGCCGCGCTCACGGGATCCACGCGCTGCTACACGGGGCCACCGGGATCGACCGACGAGTGCGATCTGCAGGGGCCGACCACCGACGGTGACGCAGCGACGTTCCGTGTCGAGTCCGGAGAGCGGCCCGCCGGCGACGGGGTCACCGTGGCCATCGGGTTCGAGCCGGGCACGGTCGCGCAGCCCCTCGCACGCACACCTGACCCGGTGGGCGACGTCGCCCCCTTCGTCGCGGCCGCGGGCGCTGCGGGATTGTCGGTCGGCAGCTGGCTCGCCGTCTGGGCGTTCGCTCGCCGGCGACGGGTGGCCACCGGTATCGTCGTGGCCCAGTACGACGTGCCGGATTCCCTGCCCCCGCTCATCGCGGCGAAGGCCATCACCGGCGCGAAGGACGTGATCCCCGCAGAGATCGTGCACCTCGCCGTACGGGGAACTCTGCGCATCGAAGAAGGCGTGGAGGCGGAAGAGCCGCGCCTGCGCCGCCTCCCGGGGGTGGCGGCACCGGACGAGCTGGATGCGGAGGCACTGGACGCACTGTTCCTCGACGCCGACTCGGCCGGAGTGGTGGAGCTGCCCGCCGCCGATGAAGCATTCGCCGCCCGCATGACCGCGCTGCAGGAGAGTGGAACGACCGCAGCGGCATCCCGCGGCTTCACCGAGAGGGCGCGCAGCCGTGGCGCTGTGCTCCTGCAGTGGTGCGCGATCGGCGTGGCGCTGATCGGATTGGGCCTGGGGATCTGGGCAGCCACCAGCGGCCGCCTCTCCGCGATCCCCGCGCTCGTCGTGATGTCGTTCGTGGCCTTCCTCGTATTCCTGTCGAGCGTGTACGCGTTCTCGAAGCACACTGTCCTCACGGCCGAAGGAGCGCGCGCCTCCGAGTATCTGCAGGGGGTGAAAGAGTTCATCCGCGTCGCGGATGCCGACCGCCTCCGTATGCTGCAGTCCTACAGCGGTGCTGAGCGCCGACAGGACGGCACGGCGGACGTCATCCACGTGTACGAACGGCTCCTCCCCTACGCGATCCTCTTCGGCATGGAGGACGAGTGGGGCGACGTGCTCGAACGTGCCTACGCGCACGAGCAGCGAGGAGCGTCCTGGATCGGCGACCCGACCTCGTTCGCCCTTCGCATTCAGCTGGCGTCGTTCATGGCGTCCTCGCAATCTGCGGCGACTTACTCCGCACCATCAGCCGGCGGCTCGTCGAGTGCCGGCGGGTCGTTCGGCGGCGGGTTCTCCGGTGGTGGCGGAGGCGGAGGGTTCTCGGGCGGACGATGAGCCGCCGGCACCGTCAGATCAGTGGCGGGGCGTCGGATGCTTCGCGCAGCGCACGCTCGACCGTCGACTGCACCAGCGCCGACAGGTAGCCGCCCGGGTTCTCCACGCCGAGCTCGCGCAACCGGGCCGTCGACTGGCCGATGATCGATCGCGAGAACTCGGTGGCCGTCGCGATCGCATCCGCGTAGGCCGGTCGGTCTGCCTCCGCGATCACGACCGGCTCGCATCCGATCTCCACCGCGAGCGCCTGGGCGATCGGCAGCACCGCGGCGGGAGCCGTCACCGCGGCGAACCCCGCCTGCAGTTGACGCAGGTCGATCGAGGTCCCCGTGAACGTGATGGCGGGGTGCACGGCGAGCGGGATCGCGCCGCGCTCGGCGGCCGGCCGCAGCACGTCGATGCCGTACGCGGGATCGGTGTGCAGCACGAGCTGCCCGATCTGCCAGCCCCCGACCTCGGCGATGCCGGCGACCAGCGACGGCAGCTGCTCGGAGGGAACCGCGATGACCACGAGCTCGGCTCGACGCACGACCTCCAGCGCGTCGAGCACGGGCACATCCGGCAGCACGGCCGAAGCGCGCTCGTCATCGGACCCGCTCGTGATCCCGATCACCGCGTGCCCCGCTCCGCCGAGCGCCGCACCGATCACCGGACCGACACGTCCCGCGCCGATGATGCCGACGCCGAGACGCCCGTCCCGCGCCACCGTCACTCCTCCGGCTGATCCGACGGTGCGGGCGGCGGCGTCCTCCGCCGCCGCAACTGCGGCTCAGCCGGCGGCTCAGCCGGCGCTGCAGCAGGGTCGGGCTGTGCTGCCGCAGGAACCACAGGCGAAGGCGGAGCTGCGGGAGGTGCCGCAGGGGCGGGAGGTGCCGCCGGTGCCGCAGCAGGCGGCGTGAATGCCGGCGGCGCGTACGATGCCGGCGGGGCGTACGATGCCGGCGGGGCGAACGGCGCCGGTCGCGCCCCCGGCGCCGGGGGCGCGAGGTTCGGCACGAATGGCGGCGGCGGCGGAGTCACGGACGGCGGACCTGCGTACGCGGGCGGCCCCACGGGCTGCGTCTCGGATGCGGCGGCCGCATGCTCGCTCCAGCGGTGGGTCGTGTCGCGCGATGCGGCCTCGGCGGCCGCCCGGCTGACGTCGTCGAGCAGCGCCAGGGCATCGGCGCGCTCGAGGCCGGAGAGGTAGCCGGTGATGGGTCCCGGAACCGAATGCACCTGCGCGCCCGAGACCCGCTGCGACCGGTCGATCGGCCCCTGACTGAGCGAGACGCCCTGCAGGCGCGCGAGCGGGAACACGGCGAGCTTGCGCCAGACGATGCCCCGACGCAGCAGCAGGCCGAACTCCTCGACGAGGTAGCCGTGGCGCTTCCAGGAGAAGGGACGCCGCCACCATGCGCGCCGCGGCATCGTGCGGTACGTGTCGCCTTCGACCGGGCCGACGACGCCCTGCTCCCAGAGTGAGTGGATGCTCTCGGCGGGAACGTCCGGCAGCACCAGCGCGAGCACGCGCTCGACGTCGGCGCGCTTGCCGACCGGCAGCACCACGTTGAACTGCTGTCCACTGCCGGAGGACTGCTGAGCGGCGCTCTTGCCGCTCATCCGGTTGATCTTGATCGTCCACCAGCCGAACGGGCGCCACAGCAGCGACTGCGTCACCTCGACGGCGAAGATGCGCCCAGGCGGGAGCGTCTCGGTCACGGTCGTGAGGAGCCCGTACGTGATGCGCACGCCGTCGGGGGTGGGGGCGATCGAGTAGCGCAACGACTTCGAGATCTGCGCCCAGGTGATGCCGACCACGGCGATCACCAGCGGTACTCCCATGCCGAAGCCCAGGCCGAGCAACACGACGCCGCCGTCGGTGTCGCCATCGATCAACAGGCCGATCAGCGCGCTGCCGAACGCGATCGCGAAGATCGCGCCGAAGAACACGACCCACAGCAGACCCGAGATCAACTGCGATCCGACGAGGCGCCCGGTCGGGATCTTGACGACGCTCTCGGGGACGACGTCGGCGAGGTCGACGCCCGCGAGGAGGTCGTTGACTCCGGCGTTCACCGATCCGACCAGCTGCGCACGCGCGGATCCCGGCGCGGTCGCAGCCGGGGCCGAGACGGAACCCGGGTTCAGCGCGGCGTTGCGGGCCGCTCTGGCGCCCGATGCCAGGCGCAGGATGTCCGACCTCACGGACTCGGCGCGCGACGTCGCGAGGTACTCGAGTTCGACGTTCGCATCGTTTCCGGCGCCCACGACCTCCAGCTTCGCGAGTCCGATGATGCGCGCCGGGAACGGACGGGTCAGGTTGACGCCCTGCACGCGATCGAGCGGAGCCCGGCGGTGCGAGCGGAAGATGAACCCCTTGCGCACCTCGACGTGGTCGCCGGTGATCCGGAACTGATGGAAGCGCCAGACGAACCAGAAGATCAGCACGAGAACGATGACGAGTCCCAGCACACTGAGCAGCGCGACGAGGATCAGGTTGTTGGAGAGCACCCAGTCGACGGGATCGCCGCCGGAGTAGTCACCGACGTGCGCCTCTTCCGGCGCGAAGAGCGCGACGGCCCAGGTGATGAGACGATCGCGCATGTTCGTGATCACGATGCCGGCGACGATGATCAGCACCAGCCCGCCCTTGAAGAGCGGCGTGAGCGGATGCATGCGGTGCCACTCGCCGTTGGCGAGGGTGGTCGACGAGTCGACGCCGGTCGCCCGCGTACTCGGGGCGGGCGGGAGCTGCGGCTCGCTCACAGGCCGGTCCGGCGGGTCTCGGCGACGTGGATGAGGGTGTCGCGCAGCGCCTCCGCCGCCTCCTGGGTGAGGCCGGGGATCTGCACGCCGGTCGTCGCGGCGGCCGTCACCATCTTGAGCTGCGCGATGCCGAAGCCGCGGTCGAGCGGGCCCTGGGTGATGTCCACCAGCTGCATACGGCCGTAAGGCACGGCGATCATGCGCTGCCAGAGGATGCCCTTGCGGAACACGATGTCGTCAGCGCGCAGCATGTAGCCGATCGCCTTCGCCTGCCGCGGGAGGATGATGAGCGCGATCACCGTGATGAGGAGGACGACTCCGGCGGGGATCCACACCCACTGCTGGTCCAGCACGAGGCTGAGCACGAGCGCCGCGGCGGCGACGATCACGAGGAAGATCACGTTCTGCACGATCTGCGACACCACGTAGCGCGGCGAGATCTGGTGCCACGCACCGTCGAGTTCCAGCCGGGCCTCGTTCCGAGCCGTCCGCAGCTCGGAGTACGTACCCTGATCGAGGGCGTCGAGGTCAGTGCCCTCCGCCGGGTTCAGGGGCGCGGTCTCTGGGTTCTGAGTCATCAGGATCCTTCGGCAGGGTGCAGAACTGTTCGGCGACGAGCGCGGCGATCGTGAGGACGATCGCGCTACCGATGAGGGCCAGCATGGCCACAGTCGACCCTACCTGTGGATCGACCGGCCGCGAGAGGAGGAACACCAGCAGCCCCGCTCCGAAGCCCGCCATGATGGCGCCGAGCAGGCTCGAGGCACGGGCGAGCGTCGCCGCTCTCAGCGCGCGGAACGGATCGATACGCACGCCCGAGCGCACGCTGCGGCGCACCGGCCAGGCGACGCCCAGGGAGGCAGCGGCGATGAGCAGAAGCAGCACCGGGAGCAGCAGCGACGGCGTGAACGTGACCCGGCCGGACGCCGTGAGCAGATGATCGAGCAGGAAACCGCCACCGGCCGCGAGCAGTGCGAGCAGAAGCAGGAGCCCCGCAGAGGTGCGCCTCATCGTTCGCCCCGGCCGCGCAGATCGGCCGCGAGGTCGGCCACGCGCCCTCGTCCGAGAAGCTCCGCATCCGGGTCGACGTCGAGCCAGGGGTCGAGCACGAAGAGGCGTTCCGCGGCGCGCGGATGCGGCAGCTGCAGACGCGGTTCGTCCGAGACGACGTCCCCGTACGCGATGAGGTCGAGGTCGAGCGTGCGGTCGCCCCACCGCTCGCGGCGCTCCCGACCGTTCTCGTCCTCGATGGCGTGCAGCATCCCGAGCAGGATCTCCGGGGCGAGACGCGTGGTGACCAGCGCGACCGCGTTCACGTACCCCGGCGCCTCGGGATCCGGTCCGTCGAGGCGGAGTGCGACGGTCTCGAACAGGTCGGAGAGTCGCACATCGCTCACGAGCGGCAGGCGGGCGATCCGTTGCGCCGCGGCGCGGATCGTCTCGTGCCGGTCACCGAGGTTCGCGCCGAGGGCGACGACGGCCACGGTCTCCGGGCGTGCCGGGCGGGGGCCGGGCAGCTCGGGCGCTTTCGCGAGGTCCCGGCTCATATCGTGATGTCCTCGAGCGCCTGCGGCGGGCGGCTGCGGTTCACAGTGACCGCCACATCGGCGAAGTTCAGCGGGATCGGGGCGTGCGGCTTGTGCACGGTCACCGTCACGTTCTGCACCCGCTCGTCCTCGAGCGCCGCCGACGCTATGCGTTCCGCGAGCGTCTCGATCAGATTCACCGGCTCGCCCGCGACGATCGCCGCCACCTTCTCGGCGAGCTCGCCGTAGTGCACGGTGTCGGTCACGTCGTCGGAGGCCGCGGCCTGATCCAGCGACAAGCGCAGGCGGAGGTCGATCGTGAAGTCCTGGCCCTCTTCCCGCTCGTGCGTGTAGACGCCGTGGCGGCCGAAGACGGTCAGACCGGTGAGGACGATCTCATCGAGGAAATCCATGACTCTAGCGTACGGGGGACCCATCCCCTCGGCTGGGTGGGGGTTCAGCCTGCCCAGGCGTGCGTGATCGCGAGCGCATCGCGGGTGCCGGCCACGTCGTGCACGCGCACCGCCCACACCCCGGCGCGGGCCGCCAGGGCGCTGGTGACGGCCGTCGCGAGATCGCGGCGTGACTCGGAGACCTCGTCGTCCGCGCCGGCTTGCTGACGCAGCGCCTCCGCCAGGAAGCGCTTGCGCGAGGTGCCGATGAGCACGCGAGGACCCAGAGCGACGATCTCGTCGAGTCCGCGCAGCACGTCCCAGTTCTGCGCGCCGGCTTTCGCGAACCCGATACCCGGATCGAGGATCAGTCGCGACGGTGCGATCCCGGATGCGGCGGCTTCGCCCATGCGCTCCTGCAGCTCTCCCGCCACCTCGCGCGCGACGCGACGGTACTCGGCGTTCGCATACATGTCGGAGGAGAATCCGCGCCAGTGGCCGATCGCGTAGTCTGCCCCGGATTCCGCGACGGCTGCCCGCATGTCGGGGTCTGCAAGCCCTCCGGAGACGTCGTTCACGATGCGCGCGCCGGCCCGCACGGCTGCGGCGGCGGTGGCCGCATTGAGTGTGTCGATGCTGACGGGCACGCCCGCCGCGGCGAGCTGTTCGATCACCGGGATCACGCGCTGCTGCTCGATATCGGTGCCGACGCGTTCGGCGCCGGGCCGGGTCGACTCGCCGCCGACATCGAGCACCGCGGCGCCTTCGGCCCGCAAGCGCAGACCGTGGGCGACCGCCCGATCGACGTCGAGGTAACGACCGCCGTCGCTGAAGGAGTCGGGGGTCACATTGACGATGCCCCAGATGCTCGTCATCAGCGCGTTGCTCCGGATCCCGCCGACGCGCCGATCAGCGTGATGAGCTCGGTCCTGGCGACGGCATCCGTGTACTCCCCGCGCGCCGCGATCGTGAGGGTGGACGCCTCACTCTGGCGTCCGCCGCGCATCGTGACGCAGCCGTGCGAGGCGTCGAGCACGACGAGCACTCCCCGGGTGTCGAGGTGCTCCGCGATCGTGTCGGCGATCTGCTCGCCGAGACGCTCCTGCACCTGGGGACGGGCGGCGAGGATCTCGACCACGCGCACGAGCGCCCCGAGGCCGACGACCTGCTCGCCCGGGAGATACGCGATGTGAGCGTGCCCGGCGAACGGCAGCAGGTGGTGCTCGCACACCGAGCGGAAGCGGATGTCCCGCAGCAGCACGGCCCCGGAAGGCAGGGTGTCGGGAGCGGGTCCGCGCGAGACGCTGATGGTGCGTGCGAGCGGTTCGGCGGGATCCTCCCCGACCCCCGCGAAGAACTCGGAGTACAGCTCGGCCATGCGCGACGGCGTCTGCTTCAGCCCCGGTCGATCAGGATCTTCGCCGATGGCCTCGAGCAGCTCGCGGGTGAGTCGCTCGACACGGTGCCTGTCGACGGTCACGTCACGCCGTCGCGGGTCGCGGGTTCCCGGCTCCCGCCGAGCCCTGCTGCGCGCGGGGTGCGGTGGCGGGTGCCTCGACGGATGCCGCGAGCGAGACGTCCTTCTTGGGCACCTCGATCGGGGGCCGCTCCGACACCGGACGGTCTTCACTCGACAGCCACAGCGGACGCTCCGGAAGCTTCTTCACCTCGGTGAAGATCTCGGCGATCTGGTTGTGGTCGAGGGTCTCCTCCTCGAGGAGCGCCAGGGCGAGCTTGTCGAGGATGTCGCGGTTCGCGCTGATGACCTCGTACGCCTCGTTGTGCGCCTGCTCGATGAGCGCGCGCACTTCGGCATCCACCCGCTCGGCGACGCGCTCGGAGTATTCGCGGCCACGGCCCATGTCACGACCGGCGAAGGGTTCGCCGCCCTCGCTGCCGAGCTTGACCGGTCCGACCTGTGTGGTCATGCCGTACTCGAGCACCATCTTGCGGGCGATCGACGTCGCCTTCTCGATGTCGTTCGATGCACCGGTGGTCGGGTCGTGGAAGATGATCTCCTCGGCGACGCGACCGCCCATGGCGTAGGTCAGTTGGTCCTGCAGCTCGTTGCGGGTGACCGAGTACTTGTCGTCCAGCGGCAGCACCATCGTGTATCCGAGGGCCTTGCCGCGGGGCAGGATCGTGATCTTGGTGACCGGGTCGGTGTAGTTCATCGCCGCCGCCGCGAGGGCGTGTCCACCCTCGTGGTACGCGGTGATCAGCTTCTCCTTGTCGCGCATCACACGGGTGCGGCGCTGCGGTCCGGCGATCACGCGGTCGATGGCCTCGTCGAGGGCGCGGTTGTCGACCAGCTGCGCGTTCGAGCGGGCGGTGAGCAGCGCGGCCTCGTTGAGGACGTTGGCCAGGTCTGCACCGGTGAACCCGGGGGTCTTGCGGGCGACGACTTCGAGGTCGACGTTCTTCGAGAGCGGCTTGCCCTTGCTGTGCACCTCGAGGATCCGCTGGCGGCCCTTGAGGTCAGGGGCGTCGACCCCGATCTGGCGGTCGAAGCGGCCGGGGCGCAGCAGCGCCGGGTCGAGGATGTCGGGGCGGTTGGTCGCGGCGATCACGATGACGTTCGCGTTCGGGTCGAAGCCGTCCATCTCGACCAGCATCTGGTTGAGGGTCTGCTCGCGCTCGTCGTTTCCGCCGCCCATGCCGGCACCGCGGTGGCGGCCGACGGCGTCGATCTCGTCGATGAAGATGATGGCGGGGGCGTTCTCCTTGGCCTGGCCGAAGAGGTCGCGCACACGGGAGGCACCGACACCGACGAACATCTCGACGAAGTCCGATCCGGAGATCGAGTAGAACGGGGCGCCTGCCTCGCCGGCGACGGCGCGGGCGAGGAGCGTCTTGCCGGTTCCGGGAGGGCCGTACAGGAGCACGCCCTTCGGGATGCGGGCGCCGATGGCCTGGAACTTCGCGGGATCCTGCAGGAACTCCTTGATCTCGTGGAGCTCTTCGATGGCCTCGTCGGCACCGGCGACGTCGGCGAAGGTGACGGTCGGCGTCTCCTTGTTGACGAGCTTGGCCTTGGACTTGCCGAACTGCATGACCTTGCCGCCGCCGCCCTGCATCGACGACAGCAGCCACCAGAACAGGAGGCCCAGCAGCACGAGCGGGAGGAGGAGCGAGAGGAAGCCGTCGAACCAGGTCGCACGCGGCACGGCGTCGTTGAAGCCGTCCTTGGGAGCAGCCTCGTTGATCGCGCTGACAACCTCGTCGGCGCGGGCGTCGACGTAGTAGAACTGCACGTTCTCGGAGCCCTCGAACGCCTTGGAGAGGGTCATGTCGACGCGCTGGTCGCCGTCGGTGTTGACGACCTCGGTGACCGTGGTGCCGGAGAGGAGCTTGAGCCCCTCCTGCGTCGTGATCTGCTTGGGCGCACCCAGATTCGAGATCAGCAGGAAGCCGCCGAACAGCAGCAGGCCGATCAGCGCGACGTAGATCAGCGGATTCCGGGTGAGCTTCTTCACATCCATGATCGGATCAGCGTATCGCGCGCGCCCTAGGGGGTCGCTGTGCGTTCACCCACGGCGTAGCGTGCCGCCCGTCAGGAGTAGACGTGCGGGGCGAGCACCGCGACGTCGCGCAGGTTGCGGTAGCGCTCGTCGTAGTCGAGGCCGTATCCGACGACGAAGTCGGTGGGGATGTCGAAGCCGACGTACTTGCAGTCGATGTGGACCTTCGCGGCCTCGGGCTTGCGCAGCAGGGCGAGCACCTCGATCGACTCGGCACCGCGGGATCCGAAGTTCTCGAGCAGCCAGCTGAGGGTCAGCCCCGAGTCGATGATGTCCTCGACGATCAGGACGTGCTTGCCGTTGAGATCGGTGTCGAGGTCTTTGCGGATCTGCACCACACCGCTCGACTTGGTGCTGGCACCGTAGCTCGACACCGCCATCCAGTCCATCGGGGCGTGGAACGGCAGAGCCCGGGCGAAGTCGGCCATGACCATGACAGCACCCTTGAGGACGCCGACGAGGACCAGGTCCTTGCCCTCGTAGTCCTGCGCGACCTGCGTCGCCAGCTCATCGAGCTTGGCGAGGATCTCCTCCTCTGTGACGAGGATCTGAGCAAGGTCGTCCTGGATCTCCGCGGCGCGCATGGATCGATTTTAGGTGACGGAACCGGGTGCTCCGGTTCAGGGTTCTCCGTTGCGATCAGGAATGGATCTCATCGTGGTCGCCGCGGGTGGTCTTCGGGCTGAGCACGCCGATCTCGATGGTCTCGTACTTGCCCTCCTCGGAGCGGACCCAGGTCACCTCGACGTACCAGTCGTCCTTGCCGTAGGCGTCTGCGGTACGCCGCCCTTCCGAGGTCTCACGTGCATCCGTGTGCTCCCACCCGTCTGCGAGCAGCTGGGTGGCGATCGCCTTGGCCGAGTCCTCAGAGGCCCCGTCACGCTGGACCGGCTCGACGTGGGTGTCGACCTGCCACCAGACCGAGTCCTCGACAGACGGTTCGGCGGAGACCGGGTTCTGGAGCATCCGCCCTCGGGACTCCACATCGGGCGTCGTCGACGGCGCAAGGTCCGCCGGGATCATCCCCACGATCTCCTCCGCCAGCACTTCCGCCTGCACCTGATACTCATCAAGGCGACTCTCGGCCGTCATCGCACACCCTCCCACGATGCATGCCGCAGCAAGCACCGCCAACGCACCCCAGAGACGCCTCATGCGTCAGGACGACAGCTCGTCGCTGTCGACGCGCACCATCTCCGGGCTCACCATGAGGACGCGCTGGCTCCCTGTTCGGCCTCGGTCAAGAGGAGATGTCATCATGGTCTCCGCGCACCGTCGTGGGGCTGACAACCGAGATGTCGAACCGTTCGACCTTGCCTGGTTCAGACTTCACCCACGCGATCTCCACGTACCAATCGTCCTGTCGGAAGCCGTCCGTGATCGTGCGGCCTTCGCCTGTCTCGCGGACGCGCTCCACCGTCCAACCATCCGACTTCATGGCCTCCGTGACGGCGGCAATCGCCTCAGCCGCTGCACCCTCCCACTCCACAAGGCTGACGTAGGCCCGAGCCTGCCACCAGGCGGGATCGCCCGGACGTTTCTCGGCGGTGACACCGTTCTGCGGCGCCTGCCCCCGCGACTCCAGCTCAGTATCGAGCGCCGGCTCCAGGTGAACGGGGATGAGCTCGACGACACTCATCGCGAGCGTCTCACTCTCCGCCTTGTACTCGTCGAGTGGACTCTCCGGTGTCGGTGGCACCGCGCATCCTCCCAGAATCAGCACGCAGACGAGCGCGATCATCATTCCCGTCAGTCTTCGCACCATTCGGCTCAGGAATGGATCTCGTCGTGATCGCCACGGATCGTGTCAGGGCTCACCACGAGGACCCTCAAGCTCTCGATCGTTTTCGGAGTAGAGCGTACCCATGCGACACGCACATACCATCCGTCCCGTCGGTACTCATCCGTCTTGTAGACCGGATCCGGGGAGCCCGACTCTTCAGCCTTCTTCCATCCGTCGTCAACGAGCGCGGTTTCGATTGCTGTGGCCGCGGTCTCGGACGCCGCAGGCTCGTCGAGCATGACCACCGAGGTCTTCACTTCCCACCAGGCGGGCGTTTGAGGGGTGTCTCCCATGCTCTGCGCCAGCCGCCCGGCGGAGGCACTATCCGGGGCTTCATCCGCAATCACTGCTGCGGGAATGGACTCCACGACCTGCTGCGAGATCGCCTCGCCTTCAGCTCGAAACTCATCCAACCGACTGTCAGCCGACACGGCACACCCTCCGATCAAGCCCACCGACGCGAGCAGTGCAACGATTCCCCACCATCTCCGCATCAGTCGATCCTCACATAGTGCGGCTCATAGTCCGAAGCATCGATCCCATCGATCGCAATGCTGGAGTATCCACCCGTGACGTACTCATTCGGAGCCCAACTGATCGCCTCGCCGCCGGTGATGACCTCGACGATGTTGTGAAACGCGGTCGACCGCGGATTGAGCACGGAGCTGTGACTCTCAATCCCATTCGGGAAGCCGTAGTCCTCGAGGTCGGCGCTATCGGGATCTGCATGGTCGATCCATCCAGTCTCCAGACGCGTAACGTCGTCGGCCAACAACGGGGACTGGCCGTGGATCGCATACCAATCGTCGTGATCACCCTGAATCATCCCCACCACGGCGTCGTTCCTAGCCATCATCGAGTAGTGCGGAACGCCGGATGTGTACGGGAAATCTTCGACGCCGGCCACCCCAGCCCCCATGCCGGCCGCAGAGACGTAGAGAATACGGTCGGCCTTCAAACCGGCCTGCTCCGCCAACCCCACGGTCGCGCCGCCGTAGCTGTGTCCCATAACGGTGAGAGTGGAATAGGCCGGGCGTTCGATGCCCGCGACGAAATCGACCAGCTTCGGAGCGAGATCATGGGAGTACGAAGCATCCGTGGGGCCGGGGACTTCCAGCTGCGGAAAGCTACCGCCAGCCCATTGGAACACTGCGCTCCCCGGGCCGTTCGCATCGATAGCCGCGGAATAGAGACTTGCTCCGGTTCCGTGACCGAATTCACTGATTGTGGTCGTCGTTCCCGGCACGGAGACCGCCACGTTCTGCACCCAGACCGGGATGTCGCCGGTGACGGGGTCGATTGCTCCGTGATAGGTCGCAATGGCATTCGCATCAGCATTGAAGACGACGACCTGAGCTCCACTGTGCTTGTGTTCGCGGCCGGACTCGTCGTACCAGACTGGCTGCTCATCGAGCAGATCCTTCCACGCACCGATCGGCTCCCGCAGCTCGGCGATCTCGTCGCTCAGGCTCTTCCGTCGCTGGGCGCTCCAGTGGTTCCGCGCCGTCATCCCGTCGAGCTTCTCCTGGAGCCGGGCGATCTCCGCTTCCCGCCGCGCGATCTCGGCGCGCATGTTTGTGTGGTTCGCGGTGACCCGGTCACGGATCGGGATGCCGTTGAGGTTCCCGAGGATCATCGGTGATGCGGCAAGCAGCGCATCCCGCGTCGCCTGATCCATCGTGTTCCACGTCTCACGGATGATGTCCGGATCCCCGAGACCGGCCAGGGACTCGGCCGTGATCGCATTGACGTTCCCCGCCCACGCGAGACTGGCTGCCGCGAACCCCGCACCGCCGACCTTCCCGCCCTGCGTGACGGCGGAGATGAGCGGTACGGCGGCGATCGCGTTCACGGCACGCTGGTCGATCGCAGTGCGCTCCTCCGCCAGCGCGTTGTACGACGCCCGCGCCGTGTAATAGTCGTCGATCGCGTCCTGCCAGCGACGCAGGTAGCTCGGGTCGTCGACGTACATCCACGACGGCAGCACCGCGTCCCACGGCAGCGCCCAGCCCGTGACGAACTCGCTCGCCGCGCTCAACGCCTCGGCCCGACGCACGAAGATGTGGTCGTACGCATTCTGCGCGCCCCGCAGCCGACGGGCAGCCTCGCTCTTCAGCCCCTCCAGGTCGGTCACATACGCCGACACCGCGGTCGAGATGCCGTCCAGTCCCTCAGCCGCCTCGCCCATGCGCTGCGACAGGAGCACGACTCGCGCACCGAGTGCATCCGCCGCGGACGCCGTCATCGACGTGATGCTCGCCAGCGCCGCATCCGCATCACCCTTGCGCTCTCGCGACGACGCCGCCCGCGTGGAGAACGTGGTCGCGTACCCGCTCACGGCGCCCGCATCTCCGCGAGCCGGATCGTCGATCAGGCCTGGCAGACTCATTGCGCCGCCTGCTGCGCGAGCGCCTCGTCGTTGGCGGTGAAGGTCGATGCAACGGATGCCGCATCGGTCGCAGAGTTGGTCGCCGTCTGCGCGAGGGCCGACAGGATCTGCGTTACCAGCGACTCGGCCTCGCCCAGCGCACCTTCGACCGAAGACGACCCGGTGCCTCCGAACGACAGGCACGACGTGATGATCGGCGCGGCCCCCGCAGTGAGCCGTGCCTGCGCTGCGTCGAGCGCCTCTTTCTGCACATCGAGATCGGTCACCGATCTTCCTTCCCCCCGGAAGCTTCCACCATAGAACGTGCGGCCGACGGTGGCGATGGGCAGATCTCCCCATCCCCACCGCATCCGCACTACTGTGAGCGGTGATGTGGGCGGACGCCCCGGACGGAAGGATTCACCATGGCTCTTGACGACATCCTCACGCAGGTTCCGATCGACGACATCGCCGAGAAACTGGGGGTCTCGCGAGACGAGGCGAAGGTTGCTGTCGAGCAGGGCGGCGCCGTGCTGCTGGGCGGGCTCGCGAAGAACGCAGAGACCGACGAGGGCTCCGCGGCCATCCAGAACGCGCTGAAGAAGCACGAGGGCACGGCCGGCGCTTCGAAGGTCGACGACATCGATCAGGCCGACGGCGACAAGATCGTCGCGCACATCCTCGGCTCCAAGAAGACGGAGGTCACGAAGGAGCTCACCGAGTCGAAGGCTACTCCCGGCATCGACTTCGGCAAGCTCCTCCCGATCCTCGCCCCCATCGTGATGGGCCTCATCGCGAACGCGACGAAGGACAAGACCGCGAAGGCGGATGCCGGAGCCGAGAGCTCGGGCGGCATCGGCGACGTCATCGGCGGGATCCTCGGCGGCGGCAACAGTGGCGGTTCGGCCGGCGGAGGCGGAATCGGCGACGTGATCGGCGGACTGCTCGGCGGTGGCAAGAGCGGCGGCTCCGGCGGCGGCATCGACCTCGGCGGCATCCTCGGCGGCCTCTTCGGCGGCAAGAAGTAGTCACACCCCGCACTTCCGGTCGCGAGGCGAAGGCGCTTCGGCGGAGGGTCCTCAGCGACCGGATGCAGTGAACACGATGCGGCCGCCCTGGCGCACAGCCGCGCACCCGGGCAGATCGATCGGCCCCTGACCGCGCCAATCGGTGACGAGCCGCGCGACCTCGATGGTCTGCGTCCTCGTGAGGCTCACCCCGAACTCGCTGTCGACGACCAGGCGGATGATGCGGTTGCGCAGTGCTGCGGGGTTGGCGGCGAGCGCGGCGACGCTCACCGAGATCCCCGCCTCCGCATGCTCGACGATGTCCTCGATCGTCTCGTGGATCATCTCGTCGAAGGCCTCGGCGTCCTCCCGCAGCTGCTCCGCGGTGCGGACGAGCGCCTCGGCGATGCCCGGACCGAGCTCGGCCTCGAGCACCGGCAACACGCGCTCCCGCGCCCGCACCCGCGCGTAGCGGTCATCGACATTGTGAGGGTCGTCCCAGACCTCGAGATCGGATGCGGCGCAGAACGCCCGTGTGGTCTCGCGACGGACGCCGAGCAGCGGACGCAGCCAACGGAGCCCGTCGTCGTCTTCCCGCGAGGGCGCCATGCCCTGCAGGCTGGTGGCGCCCGAGCCGCGGGCGAGTCCGAGGAGCACGGTCTCGGCCTGGTCGTCGAGGGTGTGGCCGAGCAGAACGGCAGCGGCGCGGACATCCGCCGCCGCGTCACGGAGCACACGGTACCGCGCGTCGCGCGCTGCGGCCTCAGGTCCGCCTTCGCCATCCACCTGCACGCGCACGATCAGCGGGTCGAGTCCGAGCGCCGCTGCCGCCTGTGCCGCCGTCGACGCGACCTCGGCGGAGTCATCCTGCAGGCCGTGGTCGACGGTCAATGATGCCGCACGGAGACCCAGCTTCGACGCTTCGAAGGCCGTCGCCGCGGCGAGCGCGAGAGAATCGGCGCCCCCCGAGAGCGCGACGATCACGGTCGAACCTTCGGGAAGGTCGACGAGCGCGGTGCGCACGGCCAGGCGGATCTCGGCGATGGCGGGAGAGAGTGTTGGCACGGTTCCACGGTAGGGCACGGTCACACCCCTGCGGGCGGCACGACCACGGGACTATCCTGACGCCGTGAACGATCACCCCCGCACTCAGCCGTTCCGGTCCGAACGGTTCAAGGCCTTCGTCGATGCCGTGGTGGCGATCGCCATGACGCTGCTCATCCTTCCCCTGATGGAGTCGGTGTCCGAGGCCGCATCCGACCATAAGAGCACGGCCGAGTTCTTCGACGAGCACTCGGGTCAGCTGCTGAGCTTCGGGCTGAGCTTCCTCCTGATCGCGACGTTCTGGATGGGACACCATCGCCAGTACCGGAACGTGGAGTTCGTGACCGGGCCCCTGCTGTGGATCAACGTCGCGTGGATGGCGACGATCGTGTGGCTCCCGGTTCCGACCGCGATGATCGGGCAGATGGACACCGACCCGCTCCAGGCCGTGGTCTACATCGGCACGCTGATCATGACGCAGGTGACCACCCTCGCCGGATGGCTCTACCTGGCGCGCCATCGCGACCTCGGCACCGTGTCGACCGAGACCATCCGACTGGGGGCCATCGGCGATGTCGCCGCGATCGTCCTGTTCACCGCCGCACTCGCGATCGCCGTCGCGGCTTCGCCGAACGGATACACGGGGCTGTTCCTGCTGCTCCTGAGCGACCCGATGAGCCGTCTGCTGAATCGTCTCCTCCGAAAGCGCCGGAGCGAGCCGCAGGTAGGCTAGTCCGCAGCATCCAACCGAACTTTTCCTGAGGAGCACACGCATGGGCGCACACGACGCCGTCATCGAGATCCCGCGCGGCAGCCGCGTGAAGTACGAGGTCAACCACGAGACCGGACGAGTGCACCTCGACCGCGTGCTCTACACGACCTTCGGCTACCCGGCCGACTACGGCTACTTCGACAACACGCTCGGCGAAGACGGCGACCCGCTCGACGTGCTCGTGCTCCTCGACCACGCCATCTACCCGGGCGTCGTCGTCGAGGTCCGTCCCGTCGCCGTGCTGAAGATGAGCGATGAGGCCGGCGGGGACGACAAGCTCGTCGCCGTGCTGTCGAAGGACCCGCGCTGGGCACACATCCAGGACATCGACGACATCGCCGACTACACGAAGAAGGAGATCTCGCACTTCTTCGAGCACTACAAGGACCTCGAGCCCAACAAGTGGGTCAAGGTCGACGAGTGGGGGAACGCCGCCGAGGCGCAGCGCATCCTCGACGAGGCGATCGTCCGTTTCGGCGAGCAGGGTCACTGACTCGCTGAGTCGCCAGACACGAAAGACCCCCGGGCCGCAGAAGCGGCCCGGGGGTCTTTTCGGTTTCGGTGGGCCTGCGATCAGGCGGAGACGCCGTGCCGGGCCAGGAACTGCACCGGGTTGATGGCGTTGCCGCGGTCGTAGACCTCGAAGTGCAGGTGGCATCCGAACGAGCGACCCGTGTTGCCGGCGTAGGCGATGACCTGCCCGGAGCGGACCCACTGGCCGGACCTGACGATGATGCCGCCGTTGCGGATGTGTGCGTAGCCGGTGCCGATCCCGCCGCCGTGCTGGATACGGATGTAGTTGCCGTAGCCGCCGTTGTAGCCCGCGTAGTCGACGGTGCCGGACTGCGCGGCGTAGATCGCGGCGCCACAGCCGTTCGCGAAGTCGGTGCCGTAGTGGAAGCTCGAGGAGCAGCCCTGCGGACCGCACTGCTGCGAACGCGGACCGTAGCCCGAGCTCTTGCCCCCACCGTGCGGACGGCACCAGCCGCCGCTGCCCTGGGTTCCCCCGCCGCCACCGCCGCCGCCACCACCGCCGCCGTTACCGGCGGCAGCCGCTGCTGCCTCGCGGGCCTCGCGTTCCTTGCGCTTCTTCTCCTCGAGGGCGACACCGGCCTTGTAGCCTTCGACGGTCTTCGCCGTCGCGTCCTTCAGCGCTGCGAGCTGCGCCTGCATGGTGGCGAGGTTGGCGGACTGCTCGTCGAGCGCGGCCTGAGCGGCGTCGGCAGCCTGCTGTGCCACGACCATCTTCTCTTCGGCGATCTTCTGCAGCCGATCGCGCTCGTCGCGGGCGACCACGGCCTGGTCGCTCATCGACTGCGCGGAGTTCCGGGCGGCGACGGCATCGTCGTACACCGACTGGTTGTACTCGAAGAGCTTGTCCATCGTGCCGAGCCGCGCGAGCAACTCGTCTGCGTTGTCGGCAGAACCGGTGAAGAGGAGTTCGAGAGAGGTGTCGTCACCGCCGTTGCGGTACAGCTGCGCGGCGACCTGCCCGGCCTTCTTCGCGGACTCGTCGGCCTTCGCCGACTGCTCGTCGGCCTTCGCCTGCAGGGAATCGGCTTCGGTGGCTGCAGCGAAGTACTTCTGCTGCGCGTCGTAGAACTCGTCTGCGGTGGCCTTCGCGACTGCCTGCGTCTCGGCGACCTTCTGGGTCAGCGACTGGATGAGTCCCTCGATGCGGGTGACCTCGGCGGCCTTGGCGGCTTCGCTGTTCTTCGCGCGCTGCACGTCGTCCCAGCTCGGGTACGAGGCGGCATAGGCGGCGGAGACCCCGTTCGAGATGCCGAAGGCGCTGAGCGCCACGACGCTGAGCACGCCGAGACCGAGTGCACCACGGCGGCTGAGGCCGTCTTTGCTGAACGCACGGCGTTCGGTCGGGCTGGGCGCGCAGCCGCAATCATCTGAAGCCGCGGCAACCGCAGCGTCCAGAGTGTTCTGGTCGTCGTTCACACGGCCCCTTCCGCCGGTTTCACAAATGCCACACTAACAACAACCGTCACATCTGCACCAGGCCGAGCATGCGGTCGCCAGCGCACGCCTGACGGGTCCATCGTCCTCCTGAAACACGCCCGGGGGAAGGCGCCGCGCCCTCGATTCGCGATTTGCCCAGAACATCCCTTATGCTTGAGCGTCGGCAAGGAAGTCCCCCGGGACTGACTCGGCCCCATCGTTTAGCGGCCTAGGACGCCGCCCTTTCACGGCGGTAGCACGGGTTCGAATCCCGTTGGGGTCACACCTTCCGATACAATTGAAAACAAGTATGGCCCTGTAGCGCAGTTGGTTAGCGTGCCGCCCTGTCACGGCGGAGGTCGCGGGTTCAAGTCCCGTCAGGGTCGCTCCGTGCGTTGAGCTCTTTCTTCGGAGAGGGCTCTTCGTCTAGGACGCGACAGGTTCGCCGGTCGCGCGGCTCTGTAGCTCAGTTGGTAGAGCGTTCGACTGAAAATCGAGAGGTCACGGGATCGACGCCCGTCGGAGCCACACGAGTGATCATTACAATCACTCCAGAAACCCTCGCCTAGCTTCTACATGGCGGGGGTTTTGCCTTTCCCAGCTAGGCTTCGGTCATCATGGATGACTCCGCCCGACCTGCGCCCGAGCGACAGACCGGGATGAACAGCCGCCGGATCGAGCTCACGATGCGACGCCCGCGGTTCACGCTCTATGCGGGGATCAAGCCGACTCTCGTCATCGGCGAGCGTGGGCAGCCCACGCAGTGGGGTCGAGGTACGTGGCAGGTTCCGTCCGACCAGCCGGTCGCCATCGGCGTCTACCTCTTCAACCGCGTGTGGCACTTCGGCCGAGCGGAGGCCACCCTCGATCCGGAGGATGGCGCCGCGTGGGAGTACCGGGCGCCGATGCTGCCATTCCTGCCCGGGCGCCTCGGCCACAGCCGCGGCTGACCGGGCCGCCCGATCGCCCTACAGCTCCTCCAGCGCTTTCTGGGCGCGCGTGACGGCGCCCGCCGCAGCCTCCGACTGCTGCCTCGCATCGGACTGTCGGTCCTTCGCCTGCTGCAGGTCCTTATCCACGCGCTCCGCCTCCGCGCGGGTGCGCGCGAGCTGAGCCTCGAGCTCGGCCACGCCCTTGGCGAGCTCCGCCGCCCTGGTCTGCAGATCCTGCAGAGCCGCGTCTTGCTTGGCGAGCGCGCGCTCCGCAGCCTTGCGCTCCTTCTCCGCGCTCGCAAGCAGGCGCTGCGCGTCGCGGCGGAGGCGTCGCGCCTGCAGCTCATCCGGCGGCCGCTGCGGCACCGACTCCAGCTCCGGGATCTCCCCCACCACGGCATCCCGGATGTCGTCGGATGACGCCGAGGCCTCGATCGCCCGCATCAGCCGCCCGGAGGCGACGGCGCCCGCCGCTGCGGGGTCGAAGAAGGCGGCCGAGATGCTGCCCTCCACTGCCTCCCGTGTCGCAGACGTGATCTTCTCACCACGGGATCCCGCCAACTCGGCCGCCATCTCCGCGAGGCGTCTCGTGAGCGCACGGCGCTCCCTGCCGAGCTTCGCCAGCGCCGGCGCATCCAGGTCCTCCTGCGCTTCGCGAAGCTCTGCGGCCAGTTGCAGCGCCTCCCCCAGCTGCCCGGCGCGCTCCTGGGCGAACAGGTTCACCACCCAGGCGGCGACCGACGGCTTTCGCAACGCGCGGATACGTGCCGCGAGCACGCGGTCCTCGACACTCTCCGCGTGGGTCTCTCGCGACGATACGAACGACTCCGGCGGACCGGCGTACAGGGCTGCGGCGATCTCTTCGAACGTCGGGCCAGCCATGCGCCCACGATACGCCGTGCGCCGTCCGGCGGGGCTGCGGGAGGGCCGCCGCTACTCGATGGCCAGGTGGTCCGCCCAATCGGCGCTGATCAGGGTGCGTCCGCCGAACGTGCCGTTTCCGAGGCCCGGATACAGGTAGAGCTGCCCGGACGCGGTGCGAGCGAGCAGGTCGGCATGACCGTCGCCGTTGTAGTCGACCCCTCCGGTCAGTGCGGTGAACTCACCCCATCCGGATCCGACCACGCGCATCGCGCGGAAACCTCCGGGCACTCCCGAATAGAAACGGAGGGCGCCGTCGGTGGCCACGGCGATGATGTCGCCGCTGCCGTCGTTGTCGAAGTCACCGCCGACGAGGAAGTGGAACCCCTGCCACCCTCCGCCGAGGGAGATCTGCGGTCCGCCGAAGGCACCGGCGCCGTTTCCCCGGTAGATCGTCAGAAGACCGGTCGCGGAGACGCCGATCACGTCCTGCTTGCCGTCCCCGGTGTAGTCGGCACCCGAGGTCACATGCAGCAGCCCGTACCAGTTTTTACCGATGCCGACGGCCCTCGCGAATCCCCCTGCGCCATTGCCGGCGTAGAACTCCAGATCACCATCGGATCTGGTCACGAGGATGTCGGCCTTGCCGTCGTTGTTGAAGTCCGCATGGGTGATGTGTCTGCGGGATCCGCCCCAACTGCTGAAGACGGTCTTAGCCGCCCCGAAGCCGCCGCTACCCGTGCCCGCACGCAGCCGCAGGTCACCGTTCCCCGAGACCGTCAGCAGATCGGCCTTCTTGTCGCCGGAGTAGTCGGCCGAAGCGACGCCCGGCGCCTGTCCGGAACCGAGCCCGGGGAAGTACAGCGGGAGAACGCCGCCGCGGGCGACGTTCGACAGGCAGGTGAACCCGTTGTTGATCGCGGTGTACACCGCACCGTTCAGCCGCACCTCGAAGTGCAGGTGGTACGCGGGAGAGTTCCCGGTGTTGCCGACGACACCGATCTGCTGCCCGCGGGCGACCCGGGTGCCAGGCGCGTACATGCCGGGCGAGGCCATGTGTGCATACCGCGTGACGTAACCGCCGGGATGCTCGACATCGGTGTAGTTGCCGTAGCCGCTGTTGGCGGTGCGGGACTTGATCACTCCGCCGTAGGAGGCCACAATCGGCGTGCCACCCCCGCCGCCGATGTCGATGCCGTCGTGCGCACGGTAGTTTCCTCGACAGCCGTCGCCGACCTTCGATTGGATGTTGCCCGAGGACGGATACACCATCTGATCGTTGACGGCAGCAGTCGCGGAGGTAGTCGCCGACAGGGACGGTGCCACTGCTCCGATCACGACCGCGAGCACGGTGGCGATCCCGATGCGGGCGAGGCGCACGCGGGACGGTCGCTTCATCTCGAAGTTCTCTCTTGCTCGGCGGCCCCAAGGACGTGATGCCCTCCGCCGTCACCGTACCAGGGCTGCGCGATCCTTCCGCGAACGCCGCCGAGGAACCGGCGGATCCGTCTTCACCCACGGTGCACCGTGCAGCTGCCCGCTGAAACCGCACACCCAACATTCGGCCTCCGCAACTAGGCTGGGAGGCACGCCCCGCCCTGCCGGACCTCCGCCGGGTCACGGTCGTGGCGTGAGCCCAGACGACCTCCTCCTCCGGTCGCACGATCCCGTCCATCGGGATGGAGCCGCAGCTCCGCCGTGTGGCCACGCCAGAAAGGCATGAACCTCATGAGCGAATCCTCCGGAACCGCCGACCGCGACGGCGAGCGCTCGCCGGACTTCTTCGACCAGCTGATCGAGACCCCGCCCCGTGACCAGCAGGGCGCGTTCACCGTGGGCTTCCGCGGCTACGACAAGGGAGAGGTCGACGCCGCGCTCGCGGCCCTTCGCAACCAGCTCAAGCAGGCCGCCGCCGACGTCGCCGAGGCGCAGGCCCGCGAAGAGGAAGCCGTCGAAGCGGTGCGCGAAGAGGAGCGCAAAGCCCGCGAAGCTCTCGAGAGCGAGCTGACGGCGGCGAACGCAAAGGCATCCGATGCCGAGCAGCAGGTCGCGACTCTCACCTCCGAACTCGTCGACGCACCGCAGCCCGACGGCGAAGAGGCTCCGTCGCGCCAGCAGTTCGAGGCGATCCTGCGGGTCGCCGAGGAGCAGGCGAACGTGCTCATCCAGAACGCCGCCGTGCAGGCCGACCGTCTGATGACCTCCGCCCGCGAGGAGGTGACCGCGCAGCGTGCCGAGGCCGAGGCCGACGCCGAGCGGATCACCGCCCAGGCGCAGCGCGACGCCGACCAGGTGCGCCTGAAGATGGACACCGAGTACACGGCACACGAGGCCCGCATCGAACGCGAAGCCGCCCATGCCGCAGAAAAGGTCAACCAGGCCGCTCAGGAGGCCACCGCGATCCGTACCGAGGCCGAGAAGGGCGCAGCAGCCCTGCGCTCCCTCGTCACCCGCGAGACCACTCAGCTGCGCGCCGACGCCGAGCGCGACGTCCGCGACATGAACGCCCGCGTGCTGGAGTTCGAGGAGACGCTCACCCGCCGCCAGGACGACGCGCAGCAGGAGTTCCTCGTGCTGCACAACCAGGCCGTGGCGCACGCCGAGCGGATCACCAACGACGCGAACGAGCAGGTCTCGGCATCGCTCGAGCACGCCCAGCGCATCTCCGCTCGGGCCGAGGACTACGAGCGCCTGACCCGCTCGCAGGCACAGGCCATCGAAGCCGAAGCCCAGGTCCGTGCCCGCGAGACCCTCGAACGTGCCCGCGCGAAGGCCCAGAAGATCGTCGACTCGGTCACCGGGCACACCACCGCGGTGTTGCACGACGCCGAGGACCGCACCCGTCAGCTCCGGTGGCAGCAGCAGCAGCTGTCGAGCTTCATGGCCGAGGTCAAGGAGCTCATCCGGCCCGACGGCATCTTCTCCGACGGCTCCCTGCCCACGGAGATCACCGGCGCGGATGCACCTGCCGCCCCGACCCCCGCGGAGGCTGCCGCAGACGAGACGCCGGAGGACACCTTCCTCGGCGATGAGGTTCTCGAAGACGAACTCGACGACGACCGCCCGCTTGAGAAGATCACGATCGACGTCGTGGAGACCAAGAAGAAGTCTTCCAAGTAGACGCACGAACGACAGAGGCGCGAGCAGGATTCCTGCTCGCGCCTCTGTCGTTGCCGGACTGATCAGGCCCGGTGATGTCTGAGGGCTACGGCCGCCCGAACTGCGCCACTGCAGGGCAGTCGAAGGGGTCTGCGCCGGCGGAGAGTCCGACACGGTTCAGGTACTCGATCACGATCATGTACGAGCGGCCGAGGCTGGTCTCCGTGTACGGCACGTCGTTCGCCGCGCAGTAGTCACGCACGATCTCGCGCGCCTTCGCCAGGTGCGGTCGCGGCATGCTCGGGAAGAGGTGGTGCTCCACCTGGTAGTTGAGGCCGCCCATGAGCCAGGTCGTCCACCATCCACCGCTGATGTTGCGGGAGGTGCGGACCTGCTTGGTGAAGAAGTCGAGACGGGCACCGGGCTCGATGATCGGCATGCCCTTGTGGTTCGGTGCGAATGCGGCTCCCATGTAGACGCCGAAGACGGCCATCTGCACGCCCATGAAGGCGAATGCCATACCGAGCGGAAGCATCATGAACACGGGAACGAGGATGAGGGCGAATCGCAGCGTGATGATGCTGAGCTCGGTCCAGCGACCCTTCACGTTCTTCGTGGTGAGGAGGTACTTCAGGCCGAGGAAGTGGAGGTTCAGTCCCTCCAGCGTGAGCAACGGGAAGAAGAGCCAGCCCTGCTTGCGGGTGATCAGTTTGATCAGGCCCTTCGCCTTCGCGGCGTCCTCTTCGAGGAACGAGATCGTGTCGACCTCGATGTCGGGGTCCTTGCCGACCTGGTTCGGGTTTCCGTGGTGCTTGGTGTGCTTCGAGTCCCACCACGAGTAGCTCATGCCGATGCTGGCGATGACGATGCGGGCGAGCTTGAAGTTCGCCGGCCCTGTGGTGAGGATCTGACGGTGCGCGGCCTCATGTCCGAGGAATGCGATCTGCGTCAGGACGATGCCGAGTCCCGCGGCGATGAGCAGCTGGAACCAGCTGTCGCCGAGCAGGATGAAGCCCGTGATGAGGCCACCGAGGGCGACGGCGAGCCCGGCGGCGACGAAGACGTAGAACCACTGCGTGCGGCCGAGGAGTCCCATCTCCTTGACGACCTGGGACACCTGCTTGTATGCCTTGGCCATCGGGGGGAAGTCCGCGTTGCCGGAGTACGTCTGACGAATCGGACCCAGCGTTGCCGCGGTCGGTTCGATCTGTGTGATGGAGATGATCTTCTCCTGACGATCGGAGCCCTTGAGCTGTGGAAGCCCAAGGCAGTTGCCCAACGCTTACCTCACAGTAGCCCTGCCCGCATGCGCCTTCGGGAATACATCCGCACCCCTTGACGGACCGCTTTCAGTGTGCGTGAAGCCCTTGATTTCAGGCGCGAGCGCGGCGCGTCTTGCGCCGCCATGCCCGCGGAAGGATCGGGGCGAAGGCGGATCCATTCCGCGTGGGCGCGTGCGCGTCCTCGAGTGCGCGGAACGCATCCTCGAGGGCCTCGAAGGCACCGAGATCGTCGCCGTGGTTGTCGCGTACGAGGTGCGTGGTGCCGTCGAACTCGACGAAGCCGGCGAATTCGCCGGCACGCGTCGCGACGTGCACATCGGTGTCGGCCTGCTTCCAGGTCAACGGATCTGATGGGGGAAAGGTGGTCGTGCTCATGGTGATGCTCATTGCTGTGTGGCGGACACGCGTCGGCGCTCCGCAAGATGTGAGATCGAGGCGGATACCGCACGCATCGATGTGCGCGGTCCTTTACGGCCCTGATCAGTGGCGACGTGGCGGCCGAAAGGGGCGAAGCACACACGTTGCATGATCAGCATAGCAGACCATGCTCCGGCCTCGAAACTGCCCGTGTCGCGGTCAGTTCGCCGGGGGCTCCCCGCCGCCTCCCGGTCCTCCCTCGCCACCCCCGGGCGCGGCGCCGGCAGTGGGTGTCGTCGTCGTGTCGACGCCGACCACCAGGGAGGCGGCGTAGCCCGCCGAAACGCTCCCGCTGACCGTCGCGACCTGGAGGGCACCGGCGTCGTCACCGAACACGTTGTCGCTCGCGAGCGTGATCTGCGCGAGGTTCCGTGCAGATCCGTCGTACGCCGACTCGGCGTATACGGCCGAGCAGGCCGCCTGCGGAAGGGCCAGCTGCGACGTGGCGATCGCCGTCGTCGAGTCGGTGATCGACGCGTCGTCCGGGTAGATCTCGAAGTGGATGTGCGGCCAGCGGCCGGAGTAACAGCCGGGGAAGACGGAGGTGAACGACACCGTGCCGTCGGCGTCGGCCACCTGCACACCACGCAGGTACGTGACGTCTTCCAGGCCGGAGGAGTACATCGAGTATTCGCCCTGAGCAGTGCAGTGCCACGCGTAGACCGCAACCCCGGCGAAGGGAACGCCCCCGTTCGCGAGATCGAGGATCTGCAGCTCGAAGACGAGCGGCACGCCGTCGGCGGTCGCCGCTCCGTCGATCGACGAGCGGATGTCCTGCCGTACGATGCCCGAGTCCTCGAGCACGTCGGGGCCGTTCGACCCGTCGCCCGGATAGGGCCCCGCCGTCTCGTCGGGGATCTCGGTCACGCTCGCCGAGCCCGCATCACCGCCGGGGGAAGCAGTCGGTGGGGGGGTGCTCGACGCGCCGCCAGAGGCCGCCGGCGCGCAGGCCGCGAGCACGACGGCCCCCAGGCCGAGACCGGCGAGCCCCAGGACGCCCCGCCTGCTCATCAGCGTGCGGATGTCGAATGCGGCGCCCTGGTCGACGACCTCTTCATCGACGCGGTCGAGCAGTCGCCCCTCGTATGCGGGGCCGTCGGGGGTCTGGGTGGGTTCGGGAATGCTCATTATCTGGCTCCTCTCGGGCGGACCGGTGATGGTGCGTCACCATGGTCCCCGAGCACCTGATCAGAGCCCTTTGCTCGGCCTATGTCTTGTCTATGTGCTCCCGCACCACCGGCGGACGGACCACGAGCACCACGACGATGCCGACGAGGATCAAGGCGGTCAGCGTCACCGGGATCGGGAGCACGGGGTCGAGCAGCACCAGGACCGCCCCCAGAGGGACGACGGTGTTCACGACGCGGTCCGCGTTCTCTCGAATCGCGATCCACCAGATGCCGATGAGGAAGATCGCGATCGGAATGGTGACCGTGAAGGAAGCGGCCAGGTTGGACAGATGGCTCTCCCCCGTCAGCACGTCGATCTCCACTTCGATCCCCGCGGAGAAGGCCGCGGCAGCCGCGAACACGAAGTAGTGCGTGTAGCCGTAGCGGAGCGACCGGCGGAAGGTCGTGATCGCGCGGTGATGAGGAGGCCAGAAGTAGATCCACCAGAGCGACGCCGTGACCACGAGGGTGAGTACCGCGATCGCGATCAGCGGGCCGAGGGACTCGACCTCGTCGAGCGCATCGATGATGGCATTCGCCGATGCGAGCAGGCTCTCGCCGAGGACGATCAGCGTGAACAGCCCGTACCGCTCCGTGATGTGATGCGGATGCCACGGAGTCTGCCGGCGGTACTCGGCGAACACCGGGACACCGATCTCGATGAGAGCGATAACCACGAATGCGGTCAACTGCAGGGATCCGGTCGGGATGAGAAGGAAGAGGATCCACAGCACCTGCACCGCCGCGATGCCGAACGCGTAGCGTCGCGTCGCCGAACGCAGTGTTCCGGCGGAGCGCGAGGCGCGCAGCCACTGCGCGACCATCGCGACCCGCATCACGACGTAGCCGAGCACCGGAACCGTGAAGTCCCCCTCGACGAACGCGCCCGGGATGCCGGCGGCGAGAACGAGGACTCCACCCATCTGGACGAACGTCGTCACACGGTAGAGCCAGTCATCGGTGTCGAACGAGGTGGCGAACCACGTGAAGTTCATCCACGCCCACCAGATCGCGAAGAACACCATCGCGTAAGACGTGACGCCGTGCAGGAAGTCCCCGTGACCGAGCGAGTGATGCAGCTGCGCGGAGGCGATGCTCACCGCCACGACGAACACCAGATCGAAGAACAGCTCGAGGGTGCTCGCGGTGCGATGCGGCTGTGCGGGATCGCGTGGCGACATCGTGCGGAGCCGGAAGCGCGAGGCGGTGGATTCGGCGGTCACCGCCACAGAATAGCGCTCGCCCGACACCCGTTCGGAGGCCGGTTTCATCCATTCGTAAGAAATACTTCCGATTCATAGGGAGGTTCCGCTACAGTAAGAAAGTCTGCAGTGCCTGCTGTCAGCGATCACCGTGTGGGACGGTGAAAACGCCCTCCGTGATGTGGGAATCACAGAGAGTTTCAGCAGGACCCGAGGGGTCGGGACGCAGACGAATGCCGTGAACGTGGGGTTCATGGTCTGGGGAAATCTGGGGAATCAAATGACGCACTGGGGAATTCTGCGTACATTCACGGCTCAAGGGGCCTCGGCATGACTTCCGTCGAGGATGCTCTGAGCATCGCTCGTACGGGCTTCGTGCCGGTCGCGGCTCCGCGAGCCACCAAGTCGGTGACGCGCACGGTGGTCACACCGCGCACTTCGGCGACCTTGGAGAGGCGCCGACAGTGGGAACGTCGCTACCGGATCCGGCTGCGGCTGACGGATGCAGCCGTCATCCTGTTCGCCGTCGGTCTGGCGGCAGCAGTCCAGCTGTCCATCGGTGTCTCGGCGATCGAGGTGCTGAGCGGCGCCGTTCCGCTCGCCGCTCTGTGGTACCTCATGCTGAGCGGGCTGCACACGCGGGACGCCGCGCTGTTCCGCGCGAGTGCCACCGAGTACCGAGGCGTGGTCCACGCCAGCGGGCTCGCCTTCGGGATCATCGCCATCGTGGCGGTGCTGCTCGCATGGGAGTCGATGCAACCGATGCTGCTGCTGGGGCTGCCCATCGGTGTGTTGACTCTTCTCGTGACCCGGTGGATGTGGCGCCACTGGCTGCAGACGCAGCGTTCGCACGGGCGGTTCGCCTCCCGGACGCTCGTCGTGGGCAACCGGGACGACGTCGAGTACGTGGTGCGCACGCTGCACCCGATCGGGGCCTCCGGTTACCAGGTGGTGGGCGCGACGCTGCTCGACGGCAACGCGCGTGACATCGAGGTCGGCGACACGAGGTTCCCGGTTCTGGGGAACGTGAACTCCGTGTCGTCGGTTGCCGCCGAGGTCGGTGCGGACACGATCATCGTGGCGAGCCGCCCCGAAGGCGAGCCCGAGTTCGTGAAGCAGCTGAGCTGGCAGCTCGAAGGGACCGCTGCCGAACTCGTGCTGTCGAGCCGACTCACCGATGTGGCTGGTCCGCGCATCTCCTTCGCCCCCGTCGAAGGACTGCCCCTCATCCAGGTGCAGATCCCGCGGTACGAAGGAGGCCAGCACCTGCTCAAGCGCGCGCTGGACGCCGCAGTGGCGACTGTGGCGCTCATCCCGATCGCTCTGCTCGCCCCGGTGCTGGCGCTGCTGATCAAGCTCGATTCGCCGGGACCGGTCTTCTTCTTCCAGGAGCGGGTCGGCCGCGACGGACGCCGCTTCAAGATGGTCAAGTTCCGCTCGATGAAGACCGACGCCGAGCAGCAGCTCGCCGCGCTCAAGGCACAGAACGAGGGCGCCGGCCTTCTCTTCAAGATGAAGGACGACCCGCGCGTCACCCGTGTGGGACGAGTGCTGCGCAAGCTCTCGCTCGACGAACTGCCGCAGTTCTGGAACGTCCTCGTGGGCGACATGAGCGTCGTCGGGCCCCGCCCGCCGCTGCCGAGCGAGGTCACCGCATACGACGGCACGGTCTTCCGCCGCCTCTACATCAAGCCCGGGATCACCGGTCTGTGGCAGGTCTCCGGGCGCAGCGATCTCTCCTGGGACGAGAGCGTGCGACTCGATCTGCGGTATGTCGAGAACTGGTCCGTGATGAACGATCTGCAGATCATGTGGCGCACCGCCAAGGTCATGGTGCAGCCCAGCGGGGCATACTGATCGGATGAGCAATTCGAACCGCCTCACCATCGCGATGGTGGGGACCCGAGGAGTGCCCGCGGCTTACGGCGGATTCGAGACGGCGGTCGAGGAAGTCGGCCGCCGTCTCGCGGACCGCGGTCACGACGTCGTCGTCTACACCCGCGGATCGGAGCGACGGGAGAAGGAGTACCTCGGCATGAGGGTCGTACACCTTCCTGCCGTTCCCGTGAAGCAGATCGAGACGCTCAGCCACACCGGGCTCTCGGCGCTGCACCTCGTCTTTCGGCGCCGTCCTGATGCGACCTTCGTCTTCAATGCCGCCAACTCGCCCTTCCTCCCGCTCCTCCGCATGCGTCGCGCCCCCGTCGCCCTGCACATGGACGGACTCGAGTGGAGGCGGTCGAAATGGGGCCCGCGCGGCAGGGCCTACTATCGCTGGGCAGAGCAGTTCGGCGTCCGCACCGCCGACGCCCTGATCGCGGATGCGCCGGGGATCGCCGACTACTATCGCCATCAGTTCGACGTCCCGACGGAGATGATCCGCTACGGCGCCCCGATCCTCGAAGAGCTCCCCGAACGCGGTGTCGCCGAGATGGGAGTCACGCCGGGCGGCTATCACCTGGTCGTGGCCAGGTTCGAACCCGAGAACCACGTGCTGGAGATCGTCGAAGGCTATCGTGACAGCGACGCGACGCTGCCGCTCGTCGTCGTCGGGTCGGCACCGTACAGCGCCGGATACACCCAGGAGATCCAGCGCGTGGCGGACAGCGACGACCGGATCAGGCTCGTCGGCGGCGTATACGACCAGGAGTTGCTCGACGCCCTGTACGCGAATGCGCTGACGTACCTGCACGGCCACTCGGTGGGTGGCACGAACCCTTCCCTCCTGCGCGCCATGGGCGCCGGAACGGCAGTGATCGGCTTCGACGTTCCCTTCAACCGTGAAGTGCTCGACGGCAACGGGTGGTTCTTCACCGACGCCGCCGACGTCGCAGCTCAGGTCGTCGCGGCGGAGGCCGCCCCGGACCTGACCGCCTCACGGGGGAAGACCGTGCAGGAGATCGCGCGCACCCGGTTCCGTTGGGACGATGTCGCGGACGAATACGAAGCGCTCGCGCGCAGGCTCGCGGAGGGATCGAGCATCCACTCCTCAGCTCGACAGGCACGTCGGCGCACCACCGATTGGTCGCCCACTCCAGCGGATCCGGCGACGCGATGAGCGGCGACGGAGACCAGCGCACGGTCCTTCTCGTACACCCCGGCGCCGAACTGTTCGGCTCGGACCGCATGTTGCTCGAGAGCGCGATCGGCCTCGTCGCGGCGGGCGCACGGGTCGTGGTCGCACTGCCGAGCTCGGGGCTTCTCGTCCCGGAACTGCGCGCGGCCGGTGCCGAAGTCGTCATCCTCCCGATGCTCGTCCTGCGCAAGGTCCTGCTGACCCCGCGCGGACTGCCCCGCCTCTTTCGCGACACCTTCCGGGGTCTCGGAGCAGCCTGGCGCCTGATCGGCCGGCTGCGCCCCGACGTCGTGTACGTCTCGACGATCATCATCCCCCAGTGGCCGCTGGTCGCCCGGCTGAGGCGGACCCGCTCGGTGAGCCATGTACACGAGGCCGAGGCGTCGGGCAACAAGCTGGTGAACGGCATCCTCTACTCCCCCCACCTGGCCTCTGAGCGCACGATCGTGAACAGCCGGTTCAGTCTCGAAACGATCCGCACCGCGCTGCCCGCTCTCGCCCGTCGCTCACACGTGGTCTACAACGGCGTCGCCTCGCCTCCGCAACCGATCTCACCCCGTCCACGCATCGAGCGGGCCCTCCGTGTGCTCTACATCGGTCGGCTGTCTCCGCGTAAGGGTCCGGACCTCGTCATCGAGGCAGCCTCGGCGCTGCACACCACGGGTCGCGAGGTCGAGGTCACGCTCCTCGGTGCGGTCTTCGAAGGATACGAGTGGTTCGAGCGCGACCTTCGCGAACAGGCCGCAGCGGCGGGCGTCTCCGTCGACTTCGCCGGCTTCCACTCCACGATCTGGCCGTTCCTCGCCGAAGCGGATGTGCTCGTCGTCCCGTCCCGCGTCGACGAGCCGTTCGGGAACACCGCGGTCGAGGGCATCCTCGCTCTGCGCCCCGTGATCGCGAGTGACAGCAGCGGGCTCCGAGAGGCAGCGGGCGGCTACGCGACCGCTCAACTGGTCACCCCAGGCGATGCGGAATCGATCGCCGCCGCGCTGACCGACATCCACGCGCGGTGGAACGAGATCGTGTCGACCGTCGCGGACAGCCGCGCGGAGGCACTCCGCCGCCACGCGCCTGACGTGTATCGCGCGAGCATCACGGCACACGTCCTGCCCTGACCGGCTGCGGCAGCGCGCGGACCCCCGTCTACGCGACGTCGTCGCTGGGCTGCGGCACCGATTCCTGGCTGCCGACGGTGAGCCGGGTCTTGTGCCGCACGATGTAGATCGAGAACGGGATCAGCTGGCACACCAGCAACGCGAACGCGACGCCGATCAGAGGTCCGGCGATTCCGAGCACGGGCGTCAGGACGAAGGAGAGTCCGATTCCCACAGCGGCCATGCTCAGGGTGGGGATCACCTGGAAGCGGATGCCGGGCTTGTCCATGATGAACATTCCCAGCGGGTACACCGCCGCGGTCATCATGATCATGAGACCGAAGGCGAAGATGGTGCTCGGACGCACCGTCAACTCGCCCTGCGTGATGAATCCGAAGAGCCACGGTCCGACCAGCCAGACCATGACTGTCGCGGCAGCGATGGCGGCGGCGAACAAGGCGGAGAGTAGGAACGGGCCACGCCGGAGACCGCCGTCGTGCCGCATTCGAGCGAAATGCGGCCACAGAGCCAGACCACCGGCCATCACCAGCCCGTTCAGCGCGAAGAAGACCTGTCCGGCCACGCCGTATTCGGCGACATCGGTCGGTCCGCCGAGCTGAGCGATGACGTATCGCTGGGATCCCACGGCGATAGGATACGTCACCATCTGCGCGAGCATCGGCCAGCCGACGTCCATCACGCGCACGCCGGGAAAACGTCGCGGGCGCAGAACCATCCGCACGGCCGACGGGATCAGGGGCGACGTCGTGCGCGCCGTGATCAGGATGCCCAGCACCGACACGAGGAAGGAAGCAGCGAAGGAGGCGACGGCGACGAAGGAATGGAGGTTCTCCCCACCGAACGTGAGGATCAGCCATACACCCGCCATCGTGAGCGGCGAGATCAGGCCCTGGAGCAGGATCACGACGTGGTTGCGACGCTGTCCGAGCATGATGCGCACCCAGACGCCGAGCGGGATCCCCAGGCAGAAGATCGTCACGCAATAGAACGCCGCCAGTGACGCGCCGGGGCGTCCCCCGGCCTCTCCGAAGACCAGCTCCCAGGCGCCGGTGAGGACGAGGAAGGTGTTGATCGCCATCGCGCTGGCCGCGAACATGAGCAGCACACGTCCGACGGAGGTGAGCTGGTATCTCAGCTTCTCATCGGTGCGCACGTCGTCGCTCGTCGCGACGGCGTTGACCAGGACCGCCCCGCTGCCGAGGTCGGTGAACGTCAGCAGCGAGGGGATCGTGGTGAGCAGTGTGTAGAGGGCGAAGCTGTCGACGCCCGCGCCTCCGATGATCATGCGCGTCGTGAGAACGCCACAGACAAGCGCGATGACCATCGTCAGCGCGCGGGCGCCGACAGCGAGAAGTGAACCCATACCTACATCGTCACCGCTGCTGGGCTCCCAGTGTCGCGCTGTTGGCGGGGAGTCGCGATACCGAGGCGATATCGGCCGGCACCGGGACCCCTGCGGCCGCCCGGGTGGAGAGCAGCGTGAACCCACCGTTGACGACGCTCGCGCCCTCGACGAACTGCGATCGACGGTCCTGCCCGGTCGCGGCGGTGAAGGCCGCGAGCGTGTCGGCGACCGCGGGGTCCTTCGACGCCGCGCCCCGGGACCATGCCGAGAACCATCTCGGTGTGCCCGGCGCCGTGCGGTGATACAGGTTGCCGTCGATGCTCGACACCATCTGCGCGCCGGTGAATCTCAGCGAGTAGTCCTGCACGCACACGAGGCAGTTGCCGGCGCTCTCCGCGATGACATTGTTCGATACAACCGTGTTGCGCACGGTCCACGGCGCCAGCGGCGCGTATCTCGTCCGGGGGTCGTGGCCCGCCGCGTTCGGATCGGAGGCGCTGCGCGCGTCCTGCCCGATGCTGATGTTGCGGTTCGCGTTACCGACGAAGGTGTTGTTCCAGATCTTCACGTTCCCGGAGTTGAGTACGAAGAGCCCGAAGTCGCCGTTGCGCGCGATGATGTTGTCGGCGACGACCGCACGCTCGGACAGCTCGACCATGACGCCGTGCCCCGTGTTGCCGATCACGTCGTTGCCCGTGAAGGCGATGTCGACGACGGACTCGTCGAACCACGGGCCTCGCCCGTTGTTGGCGGTGAACGCACTGTCGGCCACCGTCACCTTCTGAGTTCGCGTGACCTTGAAGGCGCCCGACACCGGAGAGTGATTGAAGCCCTCGGAGTTGTTCCCCGTCGAGAGCATCTGCGTCACCTTGAGCCCGTCGGCCTGCGAGGCTCCTCCGCCGAGCAGTCCGTTGCCGATCAACGACACCCGGGTCAATTTGGTGCGCGGAGACCACGAGTAGAAACCGGTGGTGGAGTTGTCGCGGATCGTCACATCGGTGAGCGACACGTCGGCCGCCGCCGCGATCACCGTGCCCATCTCGGGGACGGAGGTGGCATATCGACGCACGCCGATCCCGCGGATCTCCGACCCGGCCGAGCGGATCGAGAGGGCCTGCGAGAGCACGCTCGCCTCGACCGCCTTGCCCGTGGGGTTCGTGCCGATCACGAGTCGCTTCGCCGCGTCGTCGACGAAGAAGGTCCCCGCCTTCACCTGCGCCGCGGTGCCGACCTCGCGCAGCTGCGCGCCTGCCACCCAGACCTGGTCCGGATGAGCAGCCATCGGATGCGCGGGGTCGATGAAGCGCCAGTCGGCCTGGGTGTAGTCGGGGGCGCCCTTGGTGTAGGTCGGGCTCGAGTCGAGCTTGGTCGTCCAGCCGTCGACCACCCAGGTGCTTCCAGAGGGCTTCCACCCGGTGACGGGCTTCGCTCCGTCGAGCCAGACCGCCTCGTTCGACGCCGGCTGGATGGTGACCTTCTTCTGCGGCGGGATCACGATCTGCTCGTGGTAGGCACCTCCGCGCAGAACGATGGTCCCCCCGTTCGGGACCAGGCGCAGCGCGGCTTCGATCGTCCTGACCGGCGAGTTCTTGGTGCCGGCAGCGCCATCCGAGCCCGTGGGCGCGGCATAGATCGCCGTTGCCGGGGCGTCGTAGGAGAGCGAGCCCGGGATTCGTGCACCCGGCTCACCGCGCACGCCTGCCGGCGTCCCGGGAGTGACGGGAACGGGCGCCGGCACAGGGGTCGGGGCAGGCGCGGGGGTCGGCGCCT
>NZ_PCPG01000004.1:280442-293780 GCF_002979655.1 Microbacterium sp. MYb45 | reverse complement strand
GGACCCTGTGGGAGAGTAGGACACCGCCGGACTCCTTTTAGACAAAATGGCCACCCATCGATGGGTGGCCATTTTGCATTGTGCTGGAGAAGAACAGAAGAGCCATCCCTCGCGGGGTGGCTCTTCTGCGTTAACCCGCGCCGCGACGTCGTTGCTTCACCGCTTCAGACGAGCCTCGAGCATGGCTGCGCACTCCTGTACAGCTGCGGCCAGAAGGTTCTCGTCCAGATCCGCTCGTCCCCACGTCACAGCCACGGCGGCCACCGGCCACCCGGCGGCGTCGAGAACTGCGGCGCCCACGCTGCGCAGTCCGTCCGCGATCTCGCTGTTCTCTGTCGCGTACCCTCGTGAGCGCACCTCGCGGAGCAGCTCCCGCAGCTCGCGCGGCGTGCGCGGCCCGAGTCCCGTGCGGTCGGGGAATGCCGACAGATCCGGGTACAAGGCCCGCACCTGCTCACGGGGGAGAGCAGCGAGCATCGCTCGCCCCGACGCGGTGAGGTGCGCGGGGAGCCGTACACCGACATCTGTGACGAGAGCGGGCCGACGTGGTGCCCGCTCCTCGACGATGTAGAGCACATCGCCCCCGCTCATCACCGCAAGGTGCGCGCTTTCGCCCAGTCGGTCGGAGAGCGCGGCCACGAGCGGTCGGCCTCTCCGCGCAAGTGGCTGCTGGCGCGCATACCCGCCGGCGAGTTCGAACGCTGACGTTCCCAGGCCCCACCGTCGCTCCTCGCGCAGGTGAAGCACGAATCCGTGAGCGGCCAGCGTGGTGAGGAGGTGGTAGACCGTCGACCGCGGCAGTTCGAGCTCGCGCGCGATCGCCGACGCCGCCACCGGAGCGGGCCGACCGGCGAGAAAACTCAGGATGCGGAGCGTGTTCTCCGCAGCAGGTACTTGCGAGGCGGGTGCCAGCGCCGCGTCGGGCGCCTTCGCCGCATCAGGATTGTCTGGGATCACAGACAAAGCATCGCACGAACGGGTGCCGCTCACGACACGTCGGGTGTGGAATCGAACCATGACCGAACTTGCCCCCGTGCTCGTCGGAGCGGCCCCGCTGTCTCCTGCCGATGTCGTCGCCGTCGCCCGCCACGATGTCCCCGTGCAGATCGACGCGGATGCTCTCGGCCGCGTCGCAGAGACCCGTCGCGTGATCGACGGCCTCGCCGCAGACCCGCATCCGCACTACGGCGTCTCGACCGGGTTCGGTGCCCTCGCGACCACCTTCATCGCCCCCGACCGGCGCCTGCAGCTGCAGGCCAGCCTGATCCGCTCGCATGCTGCCGGCACAGGAGCCGAGGTCGAGCGCGAGGTCGTCCGCGGCCTCCAGCTCCTGCGGCTGCAGACCCTCGCCTCGGGACGCACGGGTGTGCGCCCGGTCGTCGTCGACACGTATGCGGCCATGCTGAACTCCGGAATCACCCCCGTCGTGCGTGAGTACGGGTCGCTCGGGTGCTCCGGCGATCTCGCCCCCCTCGCGCACATCGCCCTCGCCGCGATGGGCGAAGGTGAGGTCCGCGACGCATCGGGTGCTCTCGTCCCCGCGTCCGAAGCGCTCGCGACGGCGGGGATCGTACCGCTCGTGCTTGTCGAGAAGGAGGGTCTCGCCCTCATCAACGGCACCGACGGCATGCTCGGCATGCTGGTGCTTGCGCTGTACGACCTCGAGACGCTCTTGCTCACTGCCGACGTGGCTGCGGCGATGTCGGTGGAGTCTCAGCTCGGTACCGACGCGGTCTTCGCCGCCGACCTCATGGCCCTGCGCCCGCAGACGGGGCAGACCGCATCCGCCGGTAACCTTCGGGCGCTGCTTACGGGCTCCCCGATGGTCGCCAGCCACAAGGGGCCCGAGGACGGGCGCGTGCAGGACGCCTATTCGCTGCGTTGCTCACCCCAGGTGCATGGTGCGGCCCGCGACACGCTCGCACACGCAGCGATGATCGCCGGCCGCGAGCTTGCCAGCGTCATCGACAACCCGGTCATCACCGTGGACGGACGCATCGAGTCCAACGGCAACTTCCACGGCGCCCCGGTGGCTGCCGTCCTCGACTTCCTGGCCATCTCGGTCGCCGACGTCGCGTCGGTGTCGGAGCGCCGGACCGACCGCGCGCTGGATCCGGCACGCAGTCACGGCCTCCCTCCATTCCTCGCCGACGAGGTGGGCGTCGACTCGGGCCTCATGATCGCGCAGTACGCGGCCGCGGGCATCGTCTCCGAGCTGAAGCGCCTGGCGGTGCCGGCATCCGTCGATTCGATCCCATCGTCCGCCATGCAGGAGGACCACGTCTCGATGGGGTGGGCCGCCGCGCGCAAGCTGCGCCGTGCGATCGACGGCCTCGGCCGCGTGCTCGCGATCGAGATCCTCACCGGCGCTCGCGCCCTCGATCTGCGCGCCCCGCTGCAGGCAGGACCCGCGACCGGCGCCGTACGCGACCTGGTCCGCACGGTCGCCGCCGGCCCAGGCCCCGACCGCTTCCTCTCCCCGGAGATGGAAGCGGTCACCGCCCTCGTCCAGTCGGGCGACGTCGCCCGCATCGCAAAGGAGCACATCGATGGCTGAGAACACGACCGCTGGGCCGCGTGCCGTCCGCGCTGCGCGCGGAAACACACGCACCGCGAAGAGCTGGGGCGCTGAAGCCGCCAAGCGCATGCTGATGAACAACCTCGACCCCGAAGTGGCCGAGCACCCCGAGGACCTCGTCGTGTACGGCGGGACGGGCAAGGCCGCCCGCAGCTGGGAGGCCTACGACGCGATCGTGCGCACTCTCGACGAGCTCGAACCCGACGAGACGCTGCTCGTGCAGTCGGGCAAGCCGGTCGGCGTCTTCCGCACCCACGAGTGGGCGCCGCGCGTGCTCATCGCCAACTCGAACCTGGTGGGGGACTGGGCGAACTGGCCGGAGTTCCGCCGTCTCGAGGAACTCGGCCTCATCATGTACGGGCAGATGACCGCCGGCTCCTGGATCTACATCGGTACGCAGGGCATTCTGCAGGGGACCTACGAGACGTTCGCCGCAGTGGCGCGCTCCCTCGGCCGGGATTCCCTGCGCGGCACCCTCACCCTCACCGGCGGTGCCGGTGGCATGGGCGGGGCCCAGCCCCTGGCGGTCACCATGAACGACGGCGCGGTGCTGATCGTCGACGTCGACGAGTCGCGTCTCGCTCGGCGGGTGGACCACGGCTATCTCGACGAGTACACGACCGACCTCGACGCGGCTGTCGCACGGGTCATCGCCGCGAAGGAGGCCGGTGAGGCGCTCTCGGTCGGTGTCGTCGGAAACGCGGCCGAGGTCTTCCCCGAACTGCGGCGCCGTGGCGTGCCGATCGACATCGTGACCGATCAGACCAGCGCGCACGATCCGCTCGCGTACCTCCCGATCGGGATCGGCGTCGAGGAGTGGAAGGCCGAAGCCGAGCGCGACGCCGAGGAGTTCACTCGCCGGTCGCGCGAATCCATGGCGGCACATGTCGAGGCGATGGTCGCGTTCCAGGACGCGGGAGCTGCCGTGTTCGACTACGGCAACTCGATCCGCGCCGAGGCGCAGCTGGGCGGCTTCGACCGGGCCTTCGCGTTCCCCGGATTCGTGCCCGCCTACATCCGTCCGCAGTTCGAAGAGGGGCGCGGTCCGTTCCGCTGGGCGGCTCTCTCTGGAGACCCGGAGGACATCTACAAGACCGACCGGGCGATCGCCGAGCTCTTCCCCGAGGACGCGGCGCTGCACCGCTGGCTGGAGAAGGCCGCCGAGAAGGTGCACTTCGAAGGGCTTCCTGCGCGCATCTGCTGGCTCGGCTACAAGGAGCGGCACCTCGCGGGGCTCAAGTTCAACGAGATGGTCGCGTCGGGCGAGATCTCGGCGCCGATCGTGATCGGACGGGACCACCTGGACTCGGGCTCGGTCGCCTCGCCGTACCGCGAGACCGAGGCCATGAAGGACGGCTCCGATGCGATCGCCGACTGGCCCCTGCTGAACGCGCTGCTGAACACGGCATCCGGTGCCTCCTGGGTATCGCTGCACCACGGAGGCGGTGTCGGCATCGGCCGCTCGATCCACGCGGGTCAGGTGACCGTCGCCGACGGCTCGGCCCTCGCCGCGGAGAAGCTCGAACGGGTGCTCACCAACGACCCGGGCACCGGTGTGATGCGCCACGTGGATGCCGGGTATGAGCGCGCCCGCGAGGTCGCGCGCGAGCGCGGCCTGAACATCCCGATGCTCTGACACACTCGAAGGATCTCGAACGGGAGGAACGGCGATGCGCACGCTGCTGACCAACATCGCAGAACTCACCACCAATATCGCCGCCGATGGCGACCCCTGCGGAACGCTGAGCGATGCGGCCGTCATGATCGAGGACGACAGGATCGACTGGGTCGGCGCGGCGGCGGATGCGCCGGCGGCCGACGCGACGGTGGATGCCGGTGGCCGAGCCGTGCTCCCCGGATTCGTGGACAGCCACAGCCACCTGGTGTTCGCGGGCGACCGCGCGGCGGAGTTCGAGGCGCGCATGGCAGGGCAGAAGTACGCCGCCGGCGGCATCCGCTCCACCGTCGCCGCCACCCGGGCCGCGAGTGACGAGGAGCTGCGCGCGCGACTCCGCGGGTTCCTCGCCGAGATGCTCGCGCAGGGGACGACCACCGTCGAGGTCAAGAGCGGCTACGGGCTGAGTGTCGCCGACGAGGAGAGGCTCGTGCGTCTGGCGGCGGAGGTCACGCCGGAGGTGACCTTCCTCGGCGCGCACGTCGTTCCCGCGGAGTACGCCGACCGCTCCGACGAGTACGTCGCCCTGGTCACGGGCCCCATGCTCGACGCCTGCGCACCGCACGCGAAGTGGATCGACGTGTTCTGCGAGACCGGCGCATTCACCGTGGCGCAATCACGGCGAGTGCTCGAGGCGGGGATGGCGCGCGGACTCGCGCCCCGCGTCCATGCGAGCCAGCTCGGACCGGGCGACGGCGTGCGCCTCGCGGTCGATCTGGGCGCAGCGTCCATCGACCACGGCACTTACCTGACGGACGCCGACATCGACGCGCTCGCCCAGAGCTCCACCGTCCTCACGCTGCTTCCGGGAGTCGAGTTCTCGACCAGACAGCCCTACCCCGACGCGCGACGCCTGATCGATGCGGGCGTCACCGTGGCCCTCGCCTGCGACACGAATCCGGGATCGAGCTTCACCTCGTCGATGCCGTTCTGCATCGCGATCGCTGTGCGCGACATGGGCATGACCCCGGCCGAAGCCGTCTGGGCGGCGACCGCAGGGGGCGCCCGTGCGCTGCGGCGCGACGACGTCGGGATCATCGCCCCCGGAGCCCGCGCCGACCTCGTGCTGCTCGATGCCCCCACCCGCGTGCATCTCGCGTACCGCCCGGGCGTGCCCCTGGTGCGTCAGGTGTGGAAGGACGGCACGACCGTCGTGTGAGTCGTCGCCGTCGTGTGAGTCACCGACGGGCGGCGAGACCGGCGAGCAGTTCGAGCACGCACAGCGCCGCGAGCCGGACCGTGCGGGCATCCTCGGCATCGGCCGTCGCGTCGACCTCGGCGATGTCGGCGCTCACGACGCGGGGATCCGCGGCCACGGCACGGGTCAGCGCGCGCAGCTCCCATGCCTGGAGCCCGCCCGGCACACTCGCGGGGCAACCCGGTGCGACCGAGCGGTCGCACACGTCCACGTCGATGTCGAGGTGCACGCGGGAGTCCTCACCGGCGCCCGCGATCTCCAGGGCCTCCGCGACCACGTCGTCGACGCCGCGACGGCGCAGCTCGTCGAGGGTGATCACCCGGATGCCCCACTCAGCGGCACGCTGCGCGTAGGCGGCGGAGTTCGCGAAGTCGGCGATGCCGATCTGAACGATCCTGGACGGATCGATGCGCGCGGTGCCGAGCGACGACGCGGCAGGCACGTCTTCGACGAGGCGGCGCACCGGCGTGCCGTTGGAGATCCCGTCGCGAAGGTCGAAGTGCGCGTCGAAGGTGATCAGCCCGGTCGCCTGGGCGCCGAGGGCCACCGGATACGTGAGCGAGTTGTCGCCGCCGAGCGCGATCACGAGGTCTGTGGCACCGGTGAGCTCTCGCACGCGGGAGATGACCCTCGCCTCGCCGGCGGATCCGTCGGGATCGGTCACGTCGCCGGCGTCGGCGATGCGCAGCACGTCATCGAGTTCGACCACGGGCGGGCCCATCAGGGCGGTTCCGTATCGGGGGAGAGCTTCGCGGATCGCGGTCGGTGTCGCGTGCGCACCTGTCGGTGAAAGCGACGTGCGCCAGGTCGGTACGCCGAGCAGCACGGCATCGGCTGCACCGCTGAAGGCGGGCCAGGATCCGGCGCGCGGCCAGAGCGGGTCGTGACTCAGCTGTGGGGATGCGGGTGCCATGTCAGACTCCGGGGATCAGGGCGTGGGCGATGGTGAAGATGGCGAGGCCGGCGAGGGCGCCGACGAACGTGCCGTTGAGGCGGATGTACTGCAGGTCGCGCCCGACCATGAGTTCGATCTTCTCGGTGGTCTCGGCCGGGTCCCACCGCTCGACGGTGTCGGTGATGATCGAGGCGATGTCGTGGCGGTAGCGATCGACGAGGAAGACGGCGGCATCGGACACCCAGGTGTCGACGCGGGTCTGCAGCGCGGCATCCGTCGTCAGGCGTTCGCCGACCTCCTGCAGCGCCTGCACCGCGCGTCGGCGCAGACCGCTCTCGGGGTCGGCGAGAGCCGCGAGCAACCCGTTCTTCGCGGTGTTCCAGGCCTCGGCGGCCAGGGCACCGACCCGAGGGCTGTCGAACAGCGACGCCTTCGCGTTCTCGAGCTTGGCGCGGGTGGCGGGGTCGTTCTGCAGGTTGTCGGCGAGGCGGCCGAGGTAACCGTCGATGGCGATGCGCGCGGGGTGCCGCGGGTCGGCCTGCACGGCGTGGACGAACTTGATCGCCTCGTTGTAGACGGTGTCGTCGACGAAGCGATGCGCGAGCTTCGGGACCCAGCCGGGAAGGCGCCGCGAGACGAGGCCCGAGAAGGACTCGGCATTGGCCTCGAGCCAGCGTCCGATGCTGTCGACCGCGAGATCGACGGCGCCGTGATGTGCATCGGCCTCGACGATCTTCTCGAGCCACGCGCCCGCGGGCGGGCCCCACTCCGGAGCGACGAGGTGCTCGCGCGCGAGGTCGGTGATGAGGTCGCGCACGTCGTCGTCGCTCAGTGCGTTGAGCACCGCCGTCGCGATGGTCGCCCCCTCGGCGCCGACGCGCTCGGCGTGCGGAGCCTCACGCAGCCACTCACCGGCACGGAGGGCGATCCGCGTGCTCGACAGCTTGGTGCGCACGACATCGCCTGCCAGGAAGTTCGTCTCGACGAATTCGCCGAGGCTCCGGCCGATCTCGTCCTTGCGGCTCGGGATGATCGCGGTGTGCGGGATCGGCAGTCCCAGCGGGCGGCGGAACAGCGCGGTCACGGCGAACCAGTCCGCGAGCGCGCCCACCATGCCGCCCTCTGCCGCGGCGCGGACATAGGCCAGCCAGTCGAACCGCTGCTGGAAGGCGAAGGCGAACACGAAGACCACGGCCATGAACAGCAGAGCTCCGAGGGCGACGGCCTTCATGCGGCGGAGCGCGCGCAGGCGTTCCTGATCAGCGGGCGAGAGCTGCGTCATCGGTGTTCGCGGCATGACGTCATCCTTTCACGGGCGGTAGCCTCGAGACGTGATCGAAGACATCAAGAAGCGCGCCCTGCACCGCACCAGCATCCTCGAGGGGCAGATGCGCGGCGTCGCGCGGATGATCGAGAACGAGGAGTACTGCATGGACATCATCACGCAGTCGCGTGCGATCCAGCGTTCCCTCGAGTCGCTGAACCGGCTGCTGCTCGAGAACCACCTCCGCACGCACGTCACCCACATGTTCGATGCGGGTGGAGACGAACGCGACAAGGCCGTGGTCGAGCTGCTCAAAGCCTTCGACTTCGACTCCAAGTAGCAGGTTCTCGTCCGCCCACCTGCGACGGACTCGACGCCTTAGAGCACCGACTGCGCGCGCGTCAGCACGTCACGGAGGATCTGCTCGATCTCGCGGAACTCGGCCGGCCCGACGGTGAGCGGTGGCGCGAGCTGGATGACGGGGTCGCCGCGGTCGTCGGCGCGACAGTACAGGCCCGCCTCGAACAGCGCGGGGGAGAGGAACCCACGCAGCAGCCGCTCGGACTCGGCGCCGTCGAAGGTCTCCTTGGTGGCCTTGTCCTTCACGAGCTCGATGCCGAAGAAGTACCCGTCTCCGCGCACGTCACCGACCATGGGCAGGTCGAGCAGCTTCTCGAGCTCGGCGCGGAAGAGCGGAGAGTTCTCGCGGACATTCGCGTTGAGTCCCTCCTCGTCGAAGATGTCGAGGTTCTCCAGGGCGACTGCCGCGGAGACGGGGTGACCGCCGAACGTGTAACCGTGCGGGAACGAGACGTCTCCCTTCGAGAACGGCTCGTAGATGCGGTCGCTGACGATCGTCGCGCCGATCGGGGAGTAGCCGCTGGTCATGCCCTTGGCGCACGTGATCATGTCGGGCACGTAGCCGAGGCCCGTGCAGGCGAACGTGTGGCCGAGGCGCCCGAAGGCGCAGATGACCTCGTCCGACACGAGGAGCACGTCATGGCGGTCGCAGATCTCGCGCACGCGCGCGAAGTAGCCGGGAGGCGGCGGGAAGCAGCCGCCGGAGTTCTGCACCGGCTCGAGGAACACCGCGGCGACCGTGTCGGCGCCCTCGAACAGGATCATCTCCTCGATGCGGTCTGCCGCCCAGCGCCCGAAGGCCTCGAGGTCGTCGGCGGGCGCGCCCATCTCGGCCGCGCGGTAGAAGTTGGTGTTCGGCACGCGGAAGCCGCCAGGGGTGACCGGCTCGAACATCGACTTCATCGCCGGGATGCCGGTGATCGCCAGCGCTCCCTGCGGGGTGCCGTGGTACGCGACAGCCCGGGAGATCACCTTGTGCTTGGCGGGCTTCCCCTGCAGCTTCCAGTAGTGCTTGGCGAGCTTGAACGCGGTCTCGACGGCCTCGCCGCCGCCGGTGGAGAAGAAGACCCGGTTCAGGTCGCCCGGGGCCTCGTCCGCGAGGCGGTCTGCGAGTTCGATCGCCGCCGGATGCGCATACGACCACAGCGGGAAGAACGCCAGCTCGGATGCCTGCGCGGCGGCCGCCTCGGCCAGCCTTCGCCGACCGTGCCCGGCGTTCACCACGAACAGGCCGGCGAGGCCGTCGAAGTACTCCTTGCCCTTCGCGTCCCAGATCCGATGGCCGTCGCCTTTGACGATGATCGGGACACCGGACGCGGTCATCGTGGACTGCCGGGCGAAGTGCATCCAGAGATGGTCCTTCGCCATCGTCTGCAGCGCGGACTCCGACGGGATGGTGCGTGCGGTGTTCATCTGGTCCCCCAGTTGTAGAGCTGCTTCTGCAGCTTCGCGTAGATGAAGGTCTCGGTGGAGAGGACGCCGTCGATCGGGCGGATGACGTCGTTGATCAGAGACAGCAGGTCGTCGTCGTCCTCACAGACCACCTCTGCGAGGACGTCGAAGGAGCCGACCGTGATGACGACGTAGTCGACGGCATCGATCGCCGCCACGGCCTCGGCGACGTGTCGTGTATCTCCCGACACGCGGATGCCGATCATCGCCTGCCGGGGGAAGCCGAGCTGCATCGGATCGGTGACCGCGACGATCTGCATCACCCCGGACTCCGTCAGCCGCTGCACGCGCTGCCTTACGGCGGCCTCGCTCAGGCCGACCACACGACCGATGTCGGAATACGAGCGGCGTCCGTCTTCCTGGAGCAGCTCGATGATCGTCTTGGAGATCGCGTCGAGTGTGGGATTCTTCTTCACCGGACCCATGGTGCGATCTTCGCACTCGTCACCGCGTCAGGCAACCGATTCCGCGGTCGCGACGTGCTTCATCGACGGAACCGGCGGGAATGCGCTCAGGACTCGATCGGACCCAGCAGTGCGCTCGCCGCAGTGGAATGCGCGGATTCGGGGTCGGAGGGGTGGAAGGCACCCGCCAGCACGTCGCGATACAGCCGGGACAGCTCGTTCGCCGAGAAGTAGGAGCCACCACCCGCCACGAGCATCGCCTCGTCGACGACGTGCTTGGCCATCGTGATCGCGCGGTGCTTGACGCCCGAGAGCAGCGGGAACCAGCGCGCCCCGTTGTCGACACGATCGTCGACGTCGCGGGCGAGCGCCGCGATCTGCGGAGGCAGCGCGTCGTACGCGAGCCCCATGTCAGCGATGCGCCAGCGGATGTCGGGGTCCTGGCTGTACGCCAGCCCGGTCTTCTTCGAGTGCCGCTTCTGCGCGGTGGCGATCGCCAGCTCGAGTGCGCGCCGGGCGATGCCGGTGTACACCGAGGCCAGGAGGATCTCGAACACCGAGAAGATGCCGAACACGATCGGGTCGGGGCTGGGACCGGGATCGATGCGGCGCACCACGTGCGCGGCATCCGCCACTGCACCGTTCAGCCGCGTGGTGCGGCTCTGCGTTCCGCGCATGCCCAGGGTGTCCCAGTCATCGGAGGTGGTGACGGCATCCGTCCGCTCCACGAACGCGAACACCAGCTTCGGCGCGTCGGGGCTCGTGGTGTCGAGGCCGTGCAGTCCGAGCCGCGTCCACACCGGGGCGAGAGACGTGAAGATCTTCGTGCCGGTGAAGGCGTAGCCGCCGTCCCCGTCGGGCACGGCGGCGGTGTCGCTGCCGAAGAGCACCAGGTCGTTGCCGCCCTCGCTGATGCCGAACGCGAAGACCTCGCCCGCGACCGCGCCGTCCTGCACGAACTCGAGGCCCGGAACGCCGCGGTCGGAGAACACCTTCGCCACCCCGGTCCACACCAGGTGCATGTTGACGGCCAGCGCCGTCGCCGGAGCGGCACCCGCCAGTCGCTGCTGGAGGAGCGCGGCCTCGGCGAGTCCGAGCCCGGCACCGCCGCGTTCGGTGGGCACCAGGATCGACAGGTAGCCGGCGGCGCGCAGCTCGTCGAGGTCCTGCTGGGGGAAGGTGTTCTCGCGGTCGTGGATCGGCGCGCGCTCCCTGATTCGTTCGAGAAGGTCGTCGGGCAGGAAGGCCGTGGGATCGAACGTGCTCATGCGAGTGCCTCCAGAAGCTGACGGACGGATTCGTCCGGGCGATCACGGTGCAGCGAATGTCCTGCACCCTCGACGACGGACAGGGTGATCAGCGGATTCGCGGCGAGGACTTCCGCGGCGAGGTCCCCGGTGAAGATGCTGTAGACCGCGGGATCGGCGCCGATCACGTGCGTCGGCACGGTGAGGCGCGCGGCGTCGGCACGCACATCCCACGGCTGGTTCTGGACGCTGGTCTGCTCCACCGCCCAGGCGCTGGCGCGCAGGACGGCGTCGACTTTGAGCTCCTGGTCCTGCGGATGCCAGTGCGGGTGCTCCTGCTGCACGACCTCGAGCCGGGTGTCGGCGAAGGCGCGCTCCTGGCTCCGGCGGACGATGGCCGCGTCGCGTCCGTCGACATGGATCGCGGGATCGATGAGCACGAGGCGTCGCGTCCATTCGGGGGAGGATGCCGCCGCGACCGTGCTCGCCGCGCCGCCGAGGGAGTGGCCGATGACCGCGTCCCAGGATCCGCCGTCCTCCGGAGGGGTGGCGGCGAGGTCGGCACCGTAGGCGGCGACGGAGTAGTCGACGGAGCGCGGGGCGTCGCCGTGACCCCGGAGATCGACGGCCGTGGCATGCCATCCGGCGTCGGCGAGAGCATCACCCAGGCGCCACATCAGCGCGCCCGAAGAGCCGAGACCGTGGACCAGAAGCGCCCGCCGCGAGGCCGACGGAGAACCCCAGGCGAGGCGGGGCAGCGTGAGCGGTGCAGGCATGGCACCAGCCTACGACCGGGAGAGATGTCCGTCTCCGGAAGCGCCCGAGCAGCTCCGACCCGAGCAGCACAGAGGGGATGCACCCGGGCGGATGCATCCCCTCTGCCGGTCGGTCCGCTCAGTCGGTGCTGATCGCGATCAGGCCCGAGGGGAACCGGTCACGCGCCGACACGTAGATCTCGCCGTCGGTGGGGTTCACCGAGACGCCGTAGACCTTGTTGCCGTAGGCATGAGCGCTCAGACGGGCGACCAGCGAGAGGTCGTCGGTCGAGTAGACCGACACCCCGCTCGCATCGAAGGTTGCCGACTGGTGTCCGGCGATGAGCCGTCCGCTCGCGGTGTCCACAGCCAGCGAGCGCAGGTCGGCGTTCGCCATCGGGATGGTCCCGACGAGCTCCCACGTTCCGCCCGCGAACACCCGCACACCGTCGGTCGAGCCCTCGGCGTCCGCCGTGCCGACGTAGAGGCGGTCGTTCACCCCGTCCCAGGCGACGCCATGCGAACGCCAGGGCGACGCGCCCGCCGGTGTCACGGTGATCGGCGCCCCCGTCGCGGCATCAATGATCTCTACACCCGACCCGCGCGTGGCTCCGAACACCAGGCCCGCCTCGGGGTCGACGTCGATGCCGCGCACGTTCGCCGTGAACGCGTACGGACCGCGCTTCAGGTCGCCGCTGGCCGCGTCCATCACGAGCCACTGGTTCGAGTAGGCGACGTACAGCTCACCCGTCGACTCGTCGAGCGCGACGTCTCGCACACCCTCGTCTGCCGCGGTGGGGGCCGGCACGTCGAGCGTGCGCACCAGGGCGTCCGTCTCCGGGTCGATCTCCCAGACGCGCGCCGGGCGCATCTCGTTGCCGACGAAGAGGTTCCCGGTACGACTGTCGACGGCCGATCCGACCGGTCGATCATCCGACTCGGGGACGTCGGTCGCCGAGGGGATCACGGTCAGCGAACGGGCCGTGAACTCCGGGGTATCCGGATCTGTCGGGTCCGTGGGATCGGTCGGGTCCGTGGGATCCGTCGGATCGGTCGGGTCCGTGGGATCGGTCGGGTCCGTGGGATCGACCTTGCGGATGCTGACGGTCACGGCGGCGGAGGTGAGTTCCTCTCCTGGCGGGTTGAGGCGGAAGTCGCGGTTGGAGACGAACACGCGCTGGTGCTCCTCGTCGACTGTGATGCCGTAGCCGTCCTTGCCGTACTTCGCCCCGGCGAAGTCGCCGAGCAGTGCACCTGTCGCCAGGTCGTGCACGGAGAATCCGCCGCGGTCGGCCGTCGTGCCGGTGTAGCCGACGTAGAGCAGGCCGTTGGTGGAGTCGATGTCGACCTGACGCGGGTTGGCCCTGCTCGTGCGCTCCCAGAGCTTCGCGAACCCGTTCGACGCGTCGAAGGCCTCCAGGTTGATCACGTCCGTGAGGTCGTGGAACTTGGTGCTGACGACGGTGCCGGTGGTGGGGTCGGCGGCGACGTAGTAGGCGTCTGCGGTGCC
>NZ_PCPG01000004.1:0-280099 GCF_002979655.1 Microbacterium sp. MYb45 | reverse complement strand
CGCCCAGGACCTTGTCGGTGTCGGGGTCGATCTCGAAGATCTTCCGGCTGTTCTGGTCGCCCAGGTACAGCAGGTCGCGCGATTCGGAGTAGGCCATGCCCGCGGGCAGGCTCGCCTTCGAACGATCCACCGACGCCAGGTTCCCGGTGACCTCGTAGTCGACCTCGCCGGTCGGCACGTCGGGCGCGACCTCACCGGGGTCGGGGTTGCCGCCGCAGCCGAGGCACGGCTGCACGGGACCGGTCGGGATCTCCTGCGGATCGACCCCGTCGGTGACGAGCTTGCCCTTCTCGTCCTTCTTGATGGTCACGCCGTCGAAGAACTCGCCATCGGCCGTGCGGGACTCGTAGCGCAGCGTGCCCTCGGTGACGTCAACCAATTGATAGAACTGCTTGCCGCCGTCGAGGCGACGCAGGTGCGCGCCGTTCTCCTTCCACAGGCGCGGCCCGTATTCGTACAGCTTCACGCTCGCGCTCGAGCCGACGTAGACGGGTCCGGTCGCGCTCTTCTTCGGGTCGGCGCCCGCCGGAAGGTTCTCCTCCGCGGCGAGTGTGTTGCCCCGGCCGTAGGCGTGGTCGTGGCCCTGGAGCACCAGGTCGACGTTGTACTTCTCCAGGAGGGAGCCCCAGACGGTGCGGATGCCGAGGTTGTTGCGGCCCTCGTCGAGGGAGTACACGGGGTGGTGGAACAGCACGACGGTCCACTCGTTCGCGTTGTCTGCGAGCACCCCTTCGAGCCACTCGGCTTGGACGCGCAGGCCCTCCTCGGACGAGATGTTGCTGTTGAGGGAGATGAAGCGCACCCCCTCACGGTCGGTGAAGTACACCGTGCCGGCGAGCTCGTCGTAGATGTCGCCCTCGCCGCCCGGACCGTTGTCCGGGTAAGGGAGCTGTGCGCGCCAGGTGCGGGACAGGCCGCCGTCGTACTCGTGGTTGCCGGGCGTCGTGATGAGGTTCTGCGTGCCCAGTGAGTAGGAGAAGGCGTCGAACAGCTCGCCCCACTCCTGGTCCGAGTTCGCATCGTTGACGAGGTCGCCGATCTGCACCACGGCATCCGCGTTCGGCCGGTCGCGGAAGGCGTTGCGCAGCACGCGCGAGCCGTCGCTCAGGATGCCGTTCTGGATGTCGCCGAGGAAGATGAACGAGGTCGTCTTGTCGGTCGCGCTGGCTGTGGCGAAGTCCTGCCACTCCGAGAAGTTCGTCCCGTCGCCCACGCGGTACATGTACTCGACACCGGGCTGCAGGCCCGTGATCGTGGCGGTGTGCATGTTCTGGGTGTAGCCGATGTCGGTGGTGACCTCGGTGTGCGCGGCTTCCGCCTCGAGCACGCCACCCGGGTAGGGGGCCGGCGTCATGGTGCGGTACTGCACGAGTCCGCGGTCGGTGGTCGCCGAGGTGCGCCAGGTCACACTCTGCTGCGTGGTGGCGTCGGCTGCGGGAGTGAGGACGATCCGGTCAGGGATCGCGGACGGCTCCCAGCGGGAGGGGGTGTCCTCGGCGGCCTGCGCGCTGGGCGCAGGAGCGGCGAGGACCCCGCCCGACAGGAGCACGGCTCCCGCGAGGGCGCAGGCGGCGAGCCGCCACGGGGAGCGGCGCCGCGTGAAGGGGGTGGTCATCGAGATCAATGCCTTTCGGGAAGAGAGGAAGGGGCCGGTCACGCGGCGGAGCGGGAACGGGCGCGGAGGATCACGGCGGCACCGGCCGCGGTGATGAGGATGCCGAACAGGGCAAGGCCGCCTCCGGCCCACCCGGTCGCGGCGAGGGAGCCGCCGCCGTCGGACGGCTGGGTCACGATGATCGCGATGCGTCCGGTGGCGTCGGAGCCGAGGCCGGTCACGACGATCTCGTGCTCGCCCGGGGCGGTGTCGGCGGGGATGCGCACTGTCGCCGCCAGCGCACCGTCGGCGTCGCTCGAGGCGACGGCGAGCTGCACCGGTGTCGAGTGCAGCTCGATCGAGGCGCGTTCGCCGGGCTCGAGTCCCTTCGCCTGCAGTTCGATCTCCTCGCCAGGAGCCACCTGTGCGGTGGAGAGGGTGATCGAGACGCCATCCGGGTCGACGGGGTCCACCGGGTCGACGGGATCGACCGGGTCGACGGGATCGACCGGATCGACCGGGTCGGTGGCCCCCGGCAGGCCGTCACGCGTCGAGCCGGGTCCTGCCGCCCATGCCGTGTCGTCGCTCACGAGCTTGCTGCCGTCCTTCGCCATCTCGATCGTGAAGGAGTCGAACAGGGCGCCGTCGACGGTGCGGGCCTCGACGTGGAACTCGTCGTCGGTGACGTCGACCGTCTGGAACAGCTGCACGTCGCGTCCGACGACGCGGAGGTTCGCGTCGTTGGCTGTCCAGTTGTTGGCGTCCTCCGGGTCCGGGATGTACATCTTCGGTCCGGCGACGGAGACGAGGTACACCGGTCCGGTGTGGCTCTTCGCCGGGTCGGCGCCCGCGGGCAGGTCCTTCTCGTTGGCGATCAGGTTGCCGCGACCGTAGGCGTGGTCGTGGCCCTGGACGACGAGGTCGACGCCGTACTTCTCGAACATGGGCATCCACGCCTCGCGCAGCACCGCGTTGTCGCGGCCGGACGTGACCGAGAAGACCGGGTGATGGAAGGCCACGACGGTCCAGGTGTTCGGGTTCTCGGCGAGCTGGCCCTCGAGCCATTCGGTCTGCGCCGACAGGCTCGCGGGGTCGAACGCCTGGGTGCTGTTGAGCGTGATGAAGCGCACGCCCTGGTAGTCGACCGAGTAGACGGTCTCGCCCAGGTCGGCGCCCTCAGGGCCGTTGGCCGGGTACTCGAACTGCGCGTCCCAGTGCTTCGAGAGCTCCGGTCCCGGGTAGTACTCGTGGTTGCCGGTGGCGGCGATCACATTGAGGTACTGGTTCGAGAAGGCAGCGGCCTCGTGCCACTCTCCCCATTCGGCATCCGAGGTCTCGGTGTCGATCAGGTCACCGGCGTGCACGACCGTGCGCGCGTACGGGCGGGCCTCGAACGCGGCGCGGAGGGCGCGCGAGGTGAACGCCTTGTTGTCGTTCTGCGCGTCTCCTTGCACGAGGAAGCTGAAGTTGCCTGGCTTGTCATCCGCCGTGGTGAACTCGAGCCACTCGCTCCAGGTCGTGCCGTCGCCGACCCGGTACAGGTACGTCGTCGCGGCCTTCAACTCATCGACCGTGGCCGAGTGATGGGCGATCTCGTAGCCGAAGTTCGATTCGAATCCGGTGGTGGTGGCGGTGATCGTGCGCGCTGCGGCCACGTCGACGGGCGTCGCGCTGAGAGGGGCGAGCTGCATCTGCGGCGACGTGACGTCCGAGGACGTGCGCCAGCTGACACTCTGGCTCGTCTCGGGCGTCGCGGTCGGTGTGAGGATCACGCGATCCGGCACGGCCGACGGGACGAACACCGTCGCGGGGGCGACGGCAGGCGGGTTGAGGCCTCCCGCGGCGACGGCGACGCCGCCTCCGAGGAACGTGAGGCCGACGGCGGCGGCGAGGCCGCCCGCGGTGAACGCGGCACTGCGCCGCAGGGTCAGGGATCGTGGCAAGCGCGCCATCGCAGGCAGCACCTTTCGTCGGGATTCGAGAGGGGTGATGGCGCGCTGCAACAGGGTGGAGGAGGCGCCATTCGCGAAGCTACTAGCGCGGGGCGCAGCGAAACGGCGGTTCCTGCCACCCGTCATCCGTCGTTCATCGAAAGGCGACGAGCGTTCACCGAGCAGTCGCTTGACGCCGCTCGGCGATCTCTGAACGGGCGTTCAGTGAAAGGGGAGAGTCTTCCCCGGAAGCGATCCCGAGTGTCAGTCGAGCGGCGGCAGTGCCGGCAGGTCCGCCGCGATCAGCAGCACTCTCTCGGCGGCGGCGTGGCCCGCGGAGAGGCGCGCGGCGAGGTCGGCGCCGTCGAGGGTCGCCGCCAGGAAGCCGGAGGCGAAAGCATCGCCCGCGCCGACCGGCTCGACCACGTCGACCACCGGAGCGGGGACGAACACCGGCTCGGCATCGCCGTCGTACGCGGTCGCGCCGATGTCGCCGTCCTTGACGATCAGCAGCGCGCAGTTCGGCAGGAAGGCCCGGATCTCGGCCGCCGTCGCGGTTCCCCAGATGCGTTCGGCCTCGTCGCGTCCGACGAAGGTGATGTCGGCGGCGTCGGCCAGGCGGGCGAGGGTCTCGGCCGCGTCCTCTCGACTCCACAGGGGGCGGCGGTCGTTCACGTCGAAGGACACCAGCGCACCGGCTGTGCGCGCATCGGCGAAGAGCCGGTCCACCATCTCGCGGCAGGATGCGGAGAGCGCGGGCGTGATCCCGGTGGTGTGCACGATGCGCACGCCGTCGAGCCGCTCCGGCGTGAGGTATCCCGCCTGCATGTGAGAGGCCGCGGAGCCTCGGCGGTAGTAGTAGACGGAGGAGGACTCGACGCTCGGATCCTTGAACATCACGCCGGTCGGGGTGGTGTCGTCGCGCTCGACCCACAGCTCCACGTCGCGACGCTCGAGCTCCGACGCGATGCGGTCGCCGAGCGGATCGGCGCCGAGGCGGGATGCCCACGCCACGCGGTGCCCGGTCGCGGCGACCCCGGCCGACACGTTCGACTCCGCCCCGGCGATGCCGATCGTCGCGTGACCGGCTGTCGCGAGTGCGGCATCGGTCGGTGTGATCAGCGCCATGGTCTCGCCGACGCAGACGATCTCGGGTGCGGAGACGGGGGAGGAGGTGGAGCTCATGAGGGGGTGACCGCCAGGGGTTCGGTGTCGGGATACGGGCTCGCGTCGCGATGACGCAGGTCGGGGAAGGAACGGACGAAGACGATGGAGACGAGCAGGCCGACCGCGGCGAAGATCGTGGCGGCCAGGTAGGCGCCGCGCCAGTCGCTCGCATCGACGAGGAACCCGGCGACGGCGGATCCGGCTGCCGCGCCGATCAGCTGCCCGGTGCCCGCCCAGCCGAAGGCTTCAGCCGTCTCGCTGAACTTCACGCTGGCCGAGGTGATGGCGAAGAGCACGGCGAGGGCGGGAGCGATGCCGATGCCGGCGAGGATCAGGGTGCCGCCCAGCCAGAACACGTTGAGCATGACCATCGTGAGGCCCAGGCCGATCGTGACGATCAGCAGGCGGCGCGCCATGGCCCACGGCCCGATCGGGATGTGGCCGAACGCCAGGCCGCCCGCCAGGCTCCCCGCCGAGAACACGGCGAGCACGAGTCCGGCCGCGAGACTGCCGTGCTCGAAGGTCGCGACGACGCCCACCTCGACCGCCGAGCAGGCGCCGATCAGCAGGAAGCCGATGACGGTCGCCAGCAGCACGGGAGGTTTGAGGACGACCTTGCCCAGCGCATTGCGGCTGCGCGGGATGCGCACCCGACCGACCTCGGGGGAGAGGATGAACCAGGCGCCGCCGCCGACGAGGATGATCGCCACCAGCAGCAGGCCCTCCGCCGTGCCGATCTGGGTGGAGACCAGGGTGATGACGACCGGCGCCAGCACCCAGATGATCTCCTGCAGCGAGGCGTCGAGGGAGAACAGCGGCGTGAGGTTCGAGGAGTTCACGAGCTTCGGGTAGATCGTGCGGACAGCGGCCTGCACGGGCGGGGTGGAGAGCCCCGCGACCATCCCGAGCAGCATGTAACCAGGCACGTCGAGCGGCAGCAGGGCGAGTCCGAGCACGGTGACGACGCAGACCGAGAGGGTGAGGGTGATCACGCGTCGCATGCCCCAGACGCCCATCCATCGACTCGTGATCGGGCCGGCGACGGCCTGCCCGACGCTGGTCGCGGCGAGGACGAGGCCGGCGGAGCCGTACGACCCGGTCTGCTGCTCGACGTGCAGCAGGATCGCGAGGGACATCATGCCGTTGGGGAAGCGCGCGGTCAGCTGAGCCGCGATCATGCGCGCCACTCCGGGCGTGCGAAGAAGGTCCCGATATCCCGCCACCAGACAACGGTACCGGGCCTCGAGTGTGGTCGTGGAAGAGGCCGTGCGGCGACACGCCCGCGACACGCCGAAAGTCCGATTCCACAGGAAACGAAATGTCTGAGGGGCGGCGTAGCGTGCCCCCTGTGGATGGATCGTTCACAGGGGCTTCCCAGCCGCGATTTCTCGCGGTTCGCGAGCCTCGCGAAGGGGCCTCAGCCTGTGGAAGAAACGGTGGAGAACCTGTGTTGTATCTGTAGAGAACGGTGGATAACTACACGGATGTAACTACTACCCCTTGTGGTCGCCCCCAATGTCGGTCCCCATATGTAGTATTGAAGTCCCGGCAGGGGGTCTACCGGGAAACAGCCTGATGAGAAGCAGGCCAGAGATTTGAGGGGTTACGAAAAGATGTCGATCACGGTCTACACAAAGCCTTCCTGCGTTCAGTGCAACGCCACCTACCGCGCCCTCGATGCCAAGGGCATCGAGTACGAGATCCTCGACCTTTCCGAGGACCCGACGGCGCTCGAGCAGGTCAAGGCGCTCGGCTACCTGCAGGCACCCGTCGTCGTCACCGACGAGGGTCACTGGTCGGGCTTCCGTCCCGACAAGATCGACGAGCTCGCCTCCCGTCTGGCGTGACGCCCCATGAGCGCCGTCGCGACCGCAGCGCCGCTCCTGATCTACTTCTCGAGCGTGTCGGGTAACACTGCGCGCTTCATCGAGAAACTCGGACTCCCGTCCCGACGCATCCCCCTCCACCGACACGAAGAAGATCTCGTCATCGACGAGCCGTTCGTGCTGGTCACCCCCACCTATGGCGGGGGCGCGGGGCGCGGCGTCGAGAAGGGCGCCGTCCCCAAACAGGTGATCCGGTTTCTCAACGACGAGCGCAACCGGCGCCACATCCGCGGAGTGATCTCCGCGGGCAACACCAACTTCGGCGATGCATTCTGCCTCGCCGGTGACATCATCAGCCGCAAGTGCCACGTGCCGCACTTGTATCGGCTCGAGATCTTCGGCACACAAGACGATGTGGATCGCGTGAGCGACGGATTGGAACGACGGTGGCAGCTTCAGTGACCGAGACAGTGGCATTCAAGGCGAACCCTGCATACGAGGGTCTCGACTATCACGCCCTCAACGCGATGCTCAACCTGTACGACGCGGACGGGAAGATCCAGTTCGACGCCGACAAGCGCGCCGCGCGGGAGTACTTCCTGCAGCACGTGAACCAGAACACGGTGTTCTTCCACTCGCTCAAGGAGCGTCTGGACTACCTCGTGGAGAAGGAGTACTACGAGGGCGCCGTCATCGAGAAGTACTCGATGGAGTTCATCCAGAAGCTCAACGATCTCGCCTACGGCAAGAAGTTCCGCTTCGAGACGTTCCTCGGCGCGTTCAAGTACTACACGAGCTACACGCTCAAGACCTTCGACGGCAAGCGCTACCTCGAGCGCTTCGAGGACCGTGTCGTCATGACCGCGCTCGGCCTCGCCGACGGTGACGAGAAGCTCGCGGTCGCCCTCGTCGAGGAGATCATCTCCGGTCGCTTCCAGCCCGCAACCCCGACCTTCCTCAATGCCGGCAAGGCACAGCGCGGCGAGCTCGTCAGCTGCTTCCTGCTGCGCATCGAAGACAACATGGAGTCGATCGCCCGCGGCATCAACTCCGCGCTGCAGCTCTCCAAGCGCGGCGGCGGCGTGGCGCTCCTGCTCTCGAACATCCGCGAGTCGGGTGCGCCGATCAAGCAGATCGAGAACCAGTCCTCGGGCATCATCCCCGTGATGAAGCTCCTCGAAGACAGCTTCAGCTACGCCAACCAGCTCGGTGCCCGTCAGGGTGCGGGTGCGGTGTACCTCAACGCGCACCACCCCGACATCATGCGCTTCCTCGACACCAAGCGTGAGAACGCCGACGAGAAGATCCGCATCAAGACGCTCTCGCTGGGTGTCGTGGTTCCCGACATCACGTTCGAGCTCGCCAAGAACGACGAGGACATGTACCTGTTCTCGCCGTACGACGTCGAGAAGGTCTACGGCGTGCCGTTCGGCGACATCTCGGTCACCGAGAAGTACCGCGAGATGGTCGACGACCCGCGCATCAAGAAGACCAAGATCAACGCGCGCGAGTTCTTCCAGACCGTCGCCGAGATCCAGTTCGAGTCCGGCTACCCGTACGTCATGTTCGAAGACACGGTGAACAAGGCCAACCCGATCAAGGGTCGGATCAACATGTCCAACCTCTGCAGCGAGATCCTGCAGGTGAACACGCCGACGACGTACAACGACGACCTGTCGTACGACAACATCGGCAAGGACATCTCCTGCAACCTCGGCTCGATGAACATCGCGCTGTCGATGGATGCCGACGACCTGGGTCAGACCGTCGAGACGGCGATCCGCGCTCTCACCGCGGTCAGCGACCAGAGCCACATCGGCTCGGTGCGCTCGATCGAGGACGGCAACGACCGCTCTCACGCGATCGGCCTCGGCCAGATGAACCTGCACGGATACCTCGCCCGCGAGCACGTGTACTACGGCTCCGAAGAGGGCATCGACTTCACGAACATCTACTTCTACACGGTGCTGTTCCACGCGCTGCGTGCGTCGAACAACCTCGCCATCGAGCGCGGCACGACGTTCGACGGGTTCGAGGACTCGACCTACGCGTCGGGTGCATTCTTCGACAAGTACATCGACCAGGCGTGGGTCCCCGCGACCGAGAAGGTCAAGGAGCTCTTCGCCGGCAAGCACATCCCGACGCAGGACGACTGGGCCGAGCTGAAGGCGTCGATCCAGAAGCACGGCATCTACAACCAGAACCTGCAGGCCGTCCCGCCGACCGGGTCGATCTCGTACATCAACAACTCCACGTCGTCGATCCACCCGATCGCGTCGAAGATCGAGATCCGCAAGGAAGGCAAGCTCGGTCGCGTCTACTACCCGGCGGCGTTCATGACGAACGACAACCTGGAGTACTACCAGGACGCATACGAGATCGGCTACGAGAAGGTCATCGACACGTACGCGGCTGCCACGCAGCACGTCGACCAGGGTCTGTCGCTGACGCTGTTCTTCAAGGACACCGCCACCACGCGTGACATCAACAAGGCGCAGATCTACGCATGGCGCAAGGGCATCAAGACGATCTACTACATCCGCCTGCGTCAGCTGGCGCTCGAGGGCACCGACATGGCCGAGTGCGTCTCGTGCATGCTCTGACCTGTTGACCCGAGAACACAGCTGAACCCCGAGAGACGACGAAGAAAATGACTCCTGAAAGACTCAAGCTGGTCTCCAGCGTGCAGGCGATCAACTGGAACCGCATCCAGGACGACAAGGACCTCGAGGTCTGGAACCGTCTGGTGAACAACTTCTGGTTGCCGGAGAAGGTGCCGCTGTCGAACGACGTGCAGTCGTGGAACACGCTCACCCCCGACGAGCAGCTGCTCACCATGCGGGTGTTCACCGGTCTCACCCTGCTCGACACGATCCAGGGCACCGTGGGTGCGGTGTCGCTGATCCCCGACGCGATCACGCCTCACGAAGAGGCCGTGTACACGAACATCGCGTTCATGGAGTCGGTGCACGCGAAGAGCTACTCCTCGATCTTCTCGACGCTCGCGTCGACGAAGGAGATCGACGAGGCGTTCCGGTGGTCGACCGAGAATCCGAACCTTCAGAAGAAGGCTCAGATCATCATGGACTACTACCAGGGCGACGACCCGCTCAAGCGCAAGGTGGCCTCCACCCTGCTGGAGTCGTTCCTCTTCTACTCGGGGTTCTACCTGCCGATCTACTGGTCGTCGAAGGCGAAGCTGACGAACACGGCCGACCTGATCCGCCTCATCATCCGTGACGAGGCCGTGCACGGGTACTACATCGGCTACAAGTTCCAGAAGGGCCTCGAGAACGAGACCCAGGAGCGTCGCGATGAGCTCAAGGACTACACGTTCTCGCTCATGTACGAGCTCTACGACAACGAGGTGCAGTACACCCAGGACCTCTACGACGGCGTCGGGCTGACCGAAGACGTCAAGAAGTTCCTGCACTACAACGCCAACAAGGCCCTCATGAACCTGGGCTACGAGGCGATGTTCCCCTCCAGCGTCACCAACGTGAACCCGGCGATCCTGTCGGCACTCTCGCCGAATGCCGACGAGAACCACGACTTCTTCTCGGGGTCGGGCTCGTCGTACGTCATCGGCAAGGCCGAGGCCACGGAAGACGACGACTGGGACTTCTGACCCGTCCGAGATGAGCTCAGGCGCGCCCGTCGGCCAGGCGGGCGCGCCGCTCCTCCTCGCGCTTCGAGTACGTGGCGGCGCGGATCGCGTCGTCGGATTCCAGGCCTGTGCCCAAGGCCCCGCCGAGAGTCGCCGCCGATGCGACGAACCAGGTGAGCACGAACAGATCGCCGACGCTGACTGTTCGGCCGAGGGCTTCGCTCATCACCGTCGTGTCGAGCACGAACAGCGCCCAGGCCAGGTTCACGACGTACAGCGCCAGATAACAGATGATGATGCCGATGGTCAGAGTCAGCAGCGTCGAGGTGTTGTAGAGACGGGATCTCTCCCGCGCTTGAGGTGAGTCATCGTCGGGGCGGTCCCAGAGCCTGCCGTCGATCACGATCCAGGCGATGATGATCGCGATGGAAGCCAAGGTCGCCGCGGCCAGGCGCCAGCCCGACAGTGAGATGGCGAGCGACCACACCGTCGGTTCGATCGTCGCCACCGCGCCGGTCGCCAGGGCCGCGACCAGGGCGGACTTGAGCCCGGCGGCGAGCAGCCACGGGCCGTTGGCCAGCACCATGCCCAGAAGCACGCGCCCACGGGCGCTGAGCCGGGGGAGAGGCAGACGCTTCTCCTCGGGTGAGGCGGGTTCGGCCATCCCGTTGACGAGCCCTTGCACCGCTTGTCGGGCGCGGGCCTGCACCCGGAAGCCGCCCAGAGCGGGCAGCGACAGCACCGCGCACAGGCGTCGAGGATCGATCGCCGCCAGCAGATAGCGCCCGTCATCATCGCGAAGCGGAAGCTCGGTGACGCCGATGACGATATCCCACCGGTTCTGGTCGGCGTGCGCACGGAGCCGTTCCAGGGCGACGTCGACGTCTTCGGAGCCGAGGGTGAACGGTTCGCTGACGAGTTCGACGATCCAGCCGTCGGCGTCAGCCGCGAGCGGTGGCGTGAGGTCGGTCATCCGGCGCGCGACGGCGGTGGGCGAAGCCGGGTCGGCCACGAGGCCCACGCGGATCGGCTCCATCTCCGCAACCTACACCTCCCACACGTCGCCCGCACTGGCATCTGCGAGTTCTGCGCTGCCTACTTCTGGTTCGCCGCGTGGTACGCGAGCAGGGCCTTGATCGAGGCGTCTGCCCAACGATGGCCGACGCATCTCCGTCGATGGCGGGAGCGATCTGCATCGCGACGAGCTGATGTCCCAGATCGTGTCCTGGGTGACGGTGATGTGCTCGTGCAGGGCGATCAGCTGGTCGAGCACCTGCCTTTCTCTGTCGACTGCGCGCCGGAATCGTCGGCAGCTCCACGAGCGATCAGGGCGCTGAAGTGCCGGAATCCGCGGATGCTTGACGAGCGGCATCCCGGGCTCGTGTCCAAGGGCTCCCGCGCAACGTTCGCGCGGGTCGAGCTTCAGTAGCATCGAGCGGAGACCGAGGCGAGGAGTCGCTTCGACGCCGCGGGCGAGTGCGTCGTGACGTAGATCGGCCCGACTTATCTCGGCGCAGTTCGCAAGAATCTCGGTGTGATGTGAACCTCGCAAGAGCAGTCGTGCCATATCGATGACACTGTGCCAACAACGCTGATGATCCACAGAAACGCTGGTCAGTCTAGGATTCGCTGACACCCACGAAGCCCCCGCCCGGCGGTCCTATCGACCACCGTGCGGGGGCTTTCTCGTTCGAGGTCGCCAGCTGCGCCGTTCATCATGGGCGTGGCTACGGGGATACTGTCCGCGAATCCTGTCTCGGTATGAGGACCTGCTTCACGATGAGGAGGATCGAGGCGGTCACCGGAATCGCGATCAGAGCGCCCAGGAGGCCGAGCAGGGTGCCGCCCACGAGCGCCCCGATGACCACGAGTGCCCCGGGTACGGCGATCGCCCGATTCATCACCTTCGGCGTCAGGACGTAGGCCTCGAGCTGCATGTAGATGAGGTACGCCACGGCGAAGATCAGCGCTGGAAGCCATCCGGAGAAGAGTGCGAGCGCGGTCGCGACAGCCCAGTAGAGCACGGATCCCACCAGCGGGATGAGGGTTATGACGAATGCGACGACCGCCATCAGCAGCGCGAAGGGAAGGCTCAGGACGAGGTGCAGGACGAGCGCGACAACACTGTTGAAGAACGCCAACACGACCATTCCCATGAGGTAGCTGCCCACGGAATCCGTGATCTGACTTGTCATCGAGTCGACCCCGGACCGGTTGTACGCGGGGAAGAGACGGTTGAATCCCGCCTTGATCGCCGGCAGGGAGGCCAGAAAATACAAGCTCAGCACGAGCACGATGACCACGCCGGAGACCGTCGAGACGATCGACACTCCGACCTCCAGCACCCCCTGGCCTATCGCCGCGATGTGGGAGGGCTGCGTGAGAAAAGTCGTGACGTCGTGCACGAGGGTGGTCGCTTCGCTCCCCAGGGCATCGTGGAGCCAGCCGTAGAAGCTTGATGCTTCGAAACTCTTGATCAGCTTCGGTCCGTCGGCGATCACCTGAGCGACTTGGCGCACCGCGGTCGGCACGATCAAGAGCAGAGTGCCCACCACCGCCGCAGCGAAGACCGCGTACACGATCAGGATTCCCCACGCGCGCCGTACCCCGCGGGTCTCGAGCTTGCGCACCACGGGGTCGAGTCCGAGGGCGGCGAAAAGGGCGAATGCCACATAGATCAGCACCGTGGAGAGGTGCGTGAACGCCACACCCGTGCCGAAAGCGAGAAGTCCGCCCAACGTCAAGATGTACCCCGACGAGAAGGGACGATTGAGCGATGTCAGGGTCTCGCGAAGCCGGCGCGGATTCTCGTCGACGGCAGGATGGTCAGTCATGGTGCATTCGCTCTCCGTCGCTCGGCTTCGTCGGTCCGTTTGCGCCACCCCGTCCGCGCGCTTGCCTCCACCCTCGAGACATCGCCGCGACGTCACGGCTCAGCCCTGCTCCCAGCAGCATCCCGATCGCGATGGCAGTGAGGGAGCCGAAGGTCCGCATGATGGTGTCGGTGGCGCCGGAGGCGCCCGATGCCGCCTCGCTGAGACCGATGAACCCCATCGCGCCGGGTACCAGGAGCCAGTACGCACAGGTGAGCATGACCGCGGTCGAGGGGGATGCGGAGAGGCGGCCGGCGAGCATCACGGCGGGGATGACGATCAGGGCGCCGATGAGCCCCGACAATTCGGCTCCGACCAGCATGTCGCCCAGCAGCTGTCCCGAATAGGCCACGACGAGCGCATAGAGGATCCACACGAGTGATCGTCGCGGCGCTGCGGAGTACAGGTAGTAGCCGAGTGCGACCAGGACGATCCCCGCCCAGGGCGCCCATGCGCCGAGCTGCATCGGTGCGGCGGTGGGAGCCGGAGGCTCCCCGGCGATGGAGATACCCGCGTACACACCGAAAGTGAGAAGGCCGAGCCGGGCGATACCGGAGACCAAACGGCTCGCCCCCGCCATCATCTGCCCGGAGGTGAGCTCGACGGCGGCGATCGTGAGCGTGAGCCCGGGGAGGAAAGAGACCAGCGACGGCGCCACGAGCCGGAGCACATCGTCGTGCACGAAGGGACGAACGAGCAGCGATATGAGGAGTGTCACGGAGAAGGCGGTGAGCACCGGCAGGATGAGGGACAGCGTGGCGACGCGATTGCCGATCAGAACGATCGACCCCACGACCACGCCGAGCAGCACATAGACCGGAAGAGCGGTCACGGTGGGATTGAGCACCAGGCCGAACCCGACCGTGAGCAGGGTGTATCCGAAGACGGTGAGCACCGGTCCGAACCGTGCGGATTCCGATCGGATCTCGCCGAGTCGAGCGACGACGTCTTGCGGTGGCGTCGTACTCCTCGAGGCCTCACGCACGAGTCGCTCGACGGCGTCGACCTGGTCGAGGCGCAGCGGAACACTACCCACGGCGAAGAGGGAAGTGGCGGATGACGAGTTGCGCGGATCCTCGACCATCACGATCGTCGGGAGGACGAACACGCGGAGATCTGCGCGGTCGTATTGCTGCGCGAGACGGTTGAGTGTCTCCTCCACATCATTCGTCGCCTGCGACGAAGCCAGTAGCGAGGCGCCGAGCATACCGAGCATCGCGATCACGTCGGCACCGGGCTCGGCATCATTCCCGACCACAGAACGCGGGCGCAGGGCCTGGAGAGCGCCCCGTGCCCGCCCGATGATCCCTGGACTCTGATTCGTCTCGCGGTCGAGCGGTGTCATGATCGGGGCGAGACTTCGGAGGCGAGTAGATGCAGTCGGGATGCGATGCTGACGGCGTCGTCGCGCGTCGAACACCCGAGCTTGCGGTAAAGCGATCTCAGCTGCGACTTGATCGTGTTCGGTGAGACGAGCAACGACGCGGCGAGAGCGGCGGTCGTGGCATGCAGCGGAAGAGCTTGGAGAACACGGAGTTCACTCGCGGTGAGGGTGGGCGGACGTGGGCGGTCGGCGGCGGCCAGCCCCCCGGTCGCGGCCGCGAAGGAGGTTGCTTCCTCCGGGGAGAGGCGTTCCTGCACCCGGGTTATCAGCTGGAGGGGAATCTGCGAGACGAGTCGCCGCCGCCCCGGCCTCGAAGCGATTCGCGCGACCTGCGCAGCCGTCTCCGAGGCGACCGCATCGGTGAGTGCGCATTCCAACCACGCAGACAGGAGGATCGACTCCGCGCGTGCACCCGGCCCCAACGATCGGGCGGTGGACATCTGACGCAGTCCCGAAGCGGCGACATCCAGGCGCGACTCGAGAAGTGCGTGGCGGATGATCGCCATGCGCGTGAGCGGTCCCGATCGAGCGGTCTCCTCGGCGATCCGTCTGGCGGTGGTCGTGTCTCCGGTAGACCAGAGTGCGTCGATCGACACGGAGTTGATGACGTCGGTCGCGAACGAGCCGTGCTGATCCGGATGCGCGTCGCGTGCGAGAGCAACGGCCTCGATCGCATCGTCGGGATGCTGCAGCACGAGCAGTCGCCGTGACCGCGCGAGCAGCGCGAACGGCCAGGTCAGCTCGATGCTGTCATAGGTTTCGAGCTGGCTGAGGAGTTCGTCGGTGTCCGGGTCCATGCTGTCGACGGCGAGCAGAGCGCGTGCGCATCGTTCCGTCATAGCCGTCGCCGTCAGATGGGCGCGTGTGGGTTCAGGCAACGTGGCGAGCTCTCTCAGCGAGCTCTCGGCATCGTCGATCGAGCCGCGAACGGCGTGGGTGAGTGCGGTGCGCCCGAGCGCCATCCGTTCCGCATCGGTCTGCTGCGACAATCTCCCGAGGTCCCGGGCGGTGGCGAATTCCAGCAGCGCGGCCGCGGATTCTCCGGCCGCGAGCAGGGTCGATCCGATCTGCTGGTGATAGAACCAGAGCGGTCCGTCCGGGCGCTCGCGGGACTCGACGCGGACTTGCAGGATGCGGTCTTGCAGGCGACGAGCGTAGATCATCGCGGCCGCCACGTCTCCGCTCAACCGGAAGGCCACCATCTGCACAAGCGTGAAGATGTCGAGTTCGTCCGCGCTCATGTTCCGCGCGTCGTCGGGATAGATGAGGGGTTTGAACGGGCGGTTCGTCCGCGCCAGCACGGGCGTCATGCGGTGCACGATGCGCAGCACCGGGTACCGCTCCAGGAGAGGCGTCGGAAGTGACTCGACGGCGGACACGAGCTCATCGGCGTGCACGCTGTACAACGGCCAGATGTTCATCATGGCCGCGTGAGCCACCGCTTCGCTGCTCTTCGAGAGCACGGCGCTCCGCAGCGCCTCGATCGCCCGCGTGCTGTCCGTCAGGTTCATCGTCTCAGCGCGCGCCGAGGCGCTGCGCGCGTTCTGTGGCATCGGAGACTCAGCTCGGACGGGACGAAGCCACCGCACCGTGTCCGGCGGCGAGACGACGGAGATCGGTGAGGGACAAGAAATGCAGTTCACCGCGCTCCTCGAACTTCGTCGAGACGTTGCCCGCCAGGCCTCCTTCGATCGCGAGACCGCTGCCCAGATCGAGGACCAGCGGGGGCTGCCCTCGGCGAAGTCGACATCCGCGAGGTCGACCCACACGATGTTCGGGCGCGTCGTCGATTCGAACACATAGCGGAGGCGGGTGAGATCCGCGACGACCTGCCAGATGGTCTGCGATGCATCCGGTCTGCCTTCGTCCGGCAGACGGAAGGGCTGGGCGGCATTGCGGATCACGCTGAACATCGACGCGATGGCCTCGAGTTGGGTCCTCGGCTGCGGCAGACGACGGACGTAGTGGGCGGCACGGGCGAAACGGTCGGGGGCGAGCGTCGTCCCAGGCAGGGGGTTCTCGCCGCCGAACCCGTCGATCTGTGAAAGCAGCGCGAGCTGCTCGTCATACTTCGGCGAGTTCGTCATCACCCGAAACTCCGCCCCGTGGTGGACCTCGACGTCGCCGTCGATGTACTCGATGATCGCGGAATCGCCGGATGCGTCGTCCAGGGCCAGATGAATCGTGGGGACCTCACCCGTGACGGGGTCCGTGAGCTGGACCACCTGCACGCGGTTCGAGGTGATCCACCCCACGGCTTCCGCCACCGTGGCGAAATTGTCGAGGAAGTACTGCAACCAGACGGCCTGGCTCAGCGCTGGTCGTGACGGATCGAGCTCTCCGTATGAGGATTCGGCGAGCCAGAGAACGTGCCCGGCGAGCCCCGCCTCGTTCACCCCGTCGACCGTGATCATGTCGAAGGCCGTGGCGACGATGCTGCCGTACCGGGACTGCCAGGTCAGAGCGCCGTCGACTCCGTCGTCGCGGCGCGACCCTCTCGGCAGCTTCCACAGATTGGTGCCCAGATCGCGGTGGTAGTCCATGTTCCGTCCGACGATCACCGCTCCGTCCGCGTCGGGCCAGACCACTCTTGTGCACATGTCGGTGTCTCTCTCTCGGGTTCGTCGGGGATCAGCAAGATTGCGCTTCTATGCCGGAGCAGGAATGAAGGTCATCCACGCTTCCGCGGTCGGAACCAGGGGAACAGGGAACCGATGACCACGCCGGCAGCCAGAACCGCGAGAAACCAGCCCCAGGCGGGCATCGTGAACTCCAGGAACAGGAATCTCAGCGTCGCGGGAGCCACATTCGAGAACACGAAGGAGAGCGCGGCAATGGCGATGATGATGGCGATGATGGCCTTCGCGCCGTTCGCTTTCGCCTTCTGTTCCGTACCGCTGCCTGTCGTGCTTTCCTTCTCGGGCATACGTCTCCTCCTCCTGCTCCCGCGCGCTCGCGGGCCGCTCCAGGGAGGAGACTACTCACCTTTCGTGCCGCTCCACGAGAGGATGAGAGCCGGGTGAAGGGCAGGGGGCGGACAGGGTCATCACCCGAATGACGGGTCGGGGGAAATCTCTCGCCGGGACGCATCCACCGCGCAGCCCGCGGCATAGTCTCGCGGCCATGGCCCCAGGGACGCACGCACCTCAGAGAATGATCATTCGCGACGCTCGCGTCTTCGACGGCGTGAACGCGAGGACACAGGACAACGTCGATGTCCTGATCGAAGGTCCCTTCGTCGTGGCCGTATCCTCGGCTCCCGTCGCCGGCGACGCCTCCGACGGCGTGATCGAGATCGACGCGAAAGGGCGCTTCCTGATGCCGGGCCTGAGCGATGCCCACGTGCACCTCATGGGCAACGCCAACAGCATGATGGAGTTCCTGCAGGGTCCGACCGGCGCGCTGTACGGGAACACGATCGCCGAGGCGAAGCGGATGCTGCTGCGCGGGTTCACGACGGTGCGGGATATGGGTGGTGACACCGCTCCGGTGAAGTCGCTCATCGATCGCGGTGTATTCGAGGGGCCGCGCATCTTCCCCAGCCAAGCGATGATCTCGCAGACATCGGGACACGCTGACTTCTCGTTCGTCTACGACGTTCCGGAGGAGTTCGGCGGTGCACCGAGCCGGACCGAGGACATCCACTTCACCCGCGTCGCCGACGGAGTGCCGCGCGTGTTGGCGGCTGTCCGGGAGCAGCTCAAGATGGGGGCGAGTCAGATCAAGCTCACCCTCGGCGGTGGGGCTGCGTCGATGTACGACCCGCTGAACACTCTGCAGTACACACCGGATGAGATCCGAGCCGCCGTGCAGGCGGCGACCGACTACGGCACCTACGTGGCCACCCACGTCTACACGCCCGCCGGAATCGCGCGTGCTCTGGAGGCCGGCGTCACATCGATCGAACACGGACACCTCGCCGACGAGGCGACGATCGCGCTGATCGCCGAGAAGGGTGCCTGGCTCTCGATGCAGCCTTTCGCCGAGGACGACCACCACTATCCCGACCCGGTGCGTGCCGCGAAGAACACCGAGATCTGCCATGGCACCGATGAGGTGTACGGCTGGGCGAAGCAGTATGGAGTGAAGACCGCATGGGGGACCGATCTGCTGCTCGAGCCGCAGTCCGCGGCCCGCCAGAGTGTCATGGCTGCGCGCCTCGGTGACTTCTACAGCAATGTGGACGCCCTCACGATGCTCACCTCCGGCAACGCGTCGCTGTTCGAGCTCGCGGGGGAGCGCAACAGTTACCGAGGCGCGAAGCTCGGCGTCATCGCGGAAGGATCCTGGGCGGACCTGATCCTCGTCAACGGAGATCCGATCGAAGACCTCTCGCTCATCGCCGACCCTGACGCGAACTTCGCGCTCATCGTCAAGGGCGGCCAGGTCATCAAGAACGAGGCCTGAAGCCATGTCGGCTCCTATCGGCAATCTCAGGGCGAATCGAAGGGGAAGAGCGATGGCAGCTCCGACGGATCAGGGTGAGACCGATGAGGGTCTCGGCACACGCAGTGGCCACAGCGAGACGTTCGGCGAGGTGCTGATCACCGCGACCGGCATCGGTGTCGACGCCTCTTGGGGGCACATCTACGGACCTGTCGATCTCACGGTCCGAGCCGGCGGCGTCACGGTGCTCGTCGGCGCAGGAGGCCGCGGCCGTCAGGCGCTCCTGCTGACGTTGAGCGGGCGGATGAAGCCGACCACCGGACGACTCGAAGCCTTCGGACGCATCGACAAGCCGCATCATCTCTTCGGTCAGGCGGCGATCGCCAACGTCGACGAGGTCGACGGCATCCCGCAGACGATCCGCGTGCACGACATCGTGACCGAACAGGTGCGGTGGGCCGCCAAGTGGTACCAGTGGGTGCCGCAGTCGACCGACGAGGATCTCGAACGCATCTGCCGCCCGGTATTCGGTGACTATTCGCTGCCGACGATGGACGCGATGGTCGAGGAGCTGCCGGAGTTCACGGCAGCCCTCTTCCGCATCGCCGTGGCCAACATCCGAAAGCCCCCGCTGCTGGTCGTCGGTGGTGTCGACACCCTCGCCAGCGTCGAGGGCTCCCGGCGTCTCCGTGAGCGCCTCATCGCTCTCGGTGCCGAGCAGACCGTCATCATGGCCGACGTCAACGGCGTCGAGAAGCAGGACGGCATCACCGATGTGATCGAGGTCCACAACCTCACCGACCACGAATTCGCGGTCCTGGAACGAGAGGTCACCGGCCGATGATCGCCGCATTCTCACCCGGTAGCGATTTCAAGCGCTACTACCGCGGGCGCATGCCGCGTCTCGCCGTCGCCGTCATCATCCTGATGCCACTGCTGTACGGCGCACTGTACCTCTGGGCGTTCTGGAACCCGTTCGGCAACGTGAACCATCTGCCCGTCGCCATCGTCAACCTCGACGAGGGGGCCGACGCGATGGGCGAGCCGCTCGATGCGGGTACCCAGGTCGTGAAGGGGATCGTCGATTCCGGGCAGCTCGAGACCCACGTCGTGGATGAGGCCGAAGGCACCGCAGGCCTCGAACACGGACGATATGCGTTCACGATCACGATCCCTGCGGACTTCAGCGAGGCGATCGCATCGGCGGCGACGGGGGACCCCCGCCAGGCCGACCTGATCTTCACCTACAACGACGCCAACAACTACCTGTCGACGGTGATCGGTCAGGATGCTGCCGCTGAGGTCATCAACGACGTCACCGCGCAGGTGGGGGAGCAGGTCTTCCTCGCCGTCGCGACCGGGATCAAGGGGGAGCTGCCCACGATCCGTCAGGCCGCAGCCGGTATCGAGACGCTCAACTCCGGGGTCGACGAACTCAGCGCGGGAGCCGATCAACTCGCCACGGGTCTGGTGACGGCCAAGTCGGGCGCGGGGACGCTTTCCGCCGCCCTCGATGAACTCGTGGCCAACGTGGACGTTGCCGTCGGGCAGGTCGAGCGAGCCGTCAACGCCAACGGTCTCACGACCGGCGAACTGCAGCAGTTCGCCTCGTCCATCCGCACCAGCACCGACAGCCTCGACGGCGCACTGGCAGGTATCGCGGAAGCGAACACGCGGGCGCGGGCAGATCTGCAGGCGGTGATCGACGACGTGCGCGCCTCCGGCGACGACGAGCTGGCCGAGCGGCTGGAGAATGTGCAGCGATCGATCGAGCAGAGTGGTGTCGGGCAGGAGGTGTCGATCGCCTTCGACCGTCTCCGCAACGACGTCGACACCCTCGCCGGCGAGTTCGACAACCCGAGCAGTCGCGTGAACGTGATGCTGCGGGCTGTCGAGTCCGGCGGCATCAACAACACCCTGAACCAGGTCACGGGGAAGGCCGACGAACTGCGATCGGGCGCGGACCAGCTCGCGAGCGGCCTGGTCCAGCTCAGCGACGGTGCGAACGAGATCTCCGCGAACATGCCTGCGCTCGTGGCCGGCACCGCGGAACTGGCCAGCGGCGTCGAATCGGGGATGAAACTGATCCCCCACTGGAACAGTGATCAGCAGTCGAGCTTCATCAAGACGCTGGCCGATCCCGTCGTGATGAAGCAGGTCACGAACAACGAGGCGAAGACCTTCGCCTACGGATTCGCACCGTTCTTCTTCGGGCTTGCGCTGTTCGTCGGCGGCATCATCGCGTGGATGCTCTTCACTCCGCTGCAGGCGCGTCCGCTGGCGCAAGGGCTCGGGTCCTTCCGAACCGTGCTCGCCTCCTATGCGCCCACGCTGGCGGTCGGCTTCCTGCAGGCGGCGATCCTCTACCTGGTCGTGCGGTTCGGACTGGGAATGGAGTACGCCAACCCCTGGGGCACATTCGGGTTCATGCTGCTCATGGTCGCGATGTTCATGGCCATGATCCAGATGTTCAATGCCGTCCTCGGGCCGGCCGTGGGCCGAGTGCTCACGCTCGCCTTCCTCATGGTGCAACTCACTTCCGCCGGAGGCGTGTACCCGGTCGCGGTGACGACGCTGCCGTTCCAGTACATCCATTGGATCGATCCGATGACGGCCACCGTCACCGGGCTGAGGTTCATGATCCTGGGAGGCGCGGACTACCGGCTGTGGGTTGCGATCGGCACGATCGCCCTGCTCACAGTGGTGTTCCTCGCGATCTCGACGTTGGCCGCCCGGCGCAACAGGCAGTACAACATGGACCGCCTCTACCCACCGGTCGAGGTATAGGAGGAGAGTCACCCTCACCACACGTCCTGGCACCTCATCCCACTTCACCCGTCCGATCTCTTCGTAGGAGCGAAAAGTGACCACCAACACGCACAAGGCCCGGCAGTCGACGAACATCGACTCGACCATCAGCATCAATCCCGTCTTCGTCCGACCGGGCGAGGCCACCGAGTTCGACAAGTTCACATTGCCGACCGGCCCGAGCCTGCCGGAGACGGCGTACCAGATCGTGCACGACGAGTCGATCCTCGACGGCAACTCGCGACTCAATCTCGCGACGTTCGTCGGCACCTGGATGGATGACGAGGCCAAGAAGCTGTACCTCGAAGCGGCCGACAAGAACATGATCGACAAGGACGAGTACCCGGCGACCGCGGCGATCGAGGATCGCTGCTGGCGGATCCTCGCCGACCTGTGGAACGTCCCGGACAAGAGCGACACGATCGGCACCTCGACGATCGGCTCGTCGGAGGCGTGCATGCTCGGCGGGCTCGCTCTCAAACGCCTGTGGCAGGAGAAGCGCACCGCTGAGGGCAAGTCGACGGACAAGCCGAACCTGATCATGTCGGCGGCTGTCCAGGTCGTGTGGGAGAAGTTCTGCAACTACTGGGACGTCGAGCCGCGATACGTGCCGGTGAGCCCGGATCACATCATCCTCGACGGCTACAACCTCGAGGACTACGTCGACGAGAACACGATCGGCGTGGTGTCGATCCTCGGACAGACGTTCACCGGACTGTACGACGACACCATCGCGATCTCGAAGAAGCTCGATGAGATCCAGGCGAAGACCGGCCTCGACGTGAAGATCCACGTCGACGGGGCATCCGGCGCGATGGTCGCACCGTTCTGTCAGCCGGACCTGGTGTGGGACTTCCAGCTGGACCGGGTGAACTCCATCTCCACCTCTGGCCACAAGTACGGCCTCGTCTACCCCGGTGTCGGGTGGGTGGTCTGGCGCAACACCGCCGTGCTGCCCGAGAGCATGATCTTCCACGTGAGCTACCTCGGCGGGGACATGCCCACGCTCGCGCTGAACTTCTCTCGCCCCGGCGCGCAGGTGCTGCTGCAGTACTACCAGTTCCTCCGTCTCGGATTCGAGGGCTACCGCGAGGTGCAGCAGAACTCGATCGACGTCGCCACCTACCTCTCGAGTGAGATCGCGAAGATCGGCCCGTTCGACCTGATCAGCAAGGGAGACACGATCCCCGTGTTCGCGTGGGTGCTGAAGGACGGGCACACCGACAAGTGGACTCTGTACGACCTCGCCGATCGTCTGCGGATGAAGGGGTGGCTCGTCCCCGCCTACCCGATGGCCGATGACATGTCGGATGTCGTCCTGCAGCGCATCGTCGTGAAGGTCGGGCTCAGCCGTGACCTCGCATCGGCTCTGCTCGCGGACATCCGGGGCGAGGTGGCGTTCCTCGAGGCGCTGACCACCCCGCTTCCCGATACCGCGAGCAGCGGATCACACTTCCACCACTGATCCGTCCGATCGGGGAGGGCGCCGTCGTGCGCCCTCCCCGATCGCGCCTTCGAGTCACACAGAGATGAGAGGAGTGCGACGATGACCGTTGCAGCGACCAGCATCGATCCACCCCGCAGGCTCTTCGTGCCCAATGTCACGAAGCAGTGCTGGGGGTTCATGATCGGCTCCGCGTTCTTCGCCGTCGGCTCCGCGCCCGGCCTGAGCGAGGCATTGGGCTCGAGCGGGTCCAACCTGCTCTTCTTCATCGGCGCCTGGTTCTTCACCGGCGCCGGACTGATCCAACTGTTCCTCAGTGGTGCCGTGGCCGTGAGGGTGGCCTACGCGCCGGGACGGATGGTGCGGGCGGAGTGGCTCGCCGCTGCCACGCAGTCGTTCGGGACGATCCTGTTCAACGTCAGCACGACCGGCGCCCTGCACGCGCGGAGCATCGCTGCACAGGAGAAGCTCGTCTGGAATCCCGACGCGGGGGGCTCTGTCGCCTTCCTCCTCAGCGGCATCCTCGCATTCGTGGCCTACGCCCATGCCCGAAGACTCTGGGACCTGGGGCGCCGTGCCTGGTGGTCGGTCTTCATCAACATGGTCGGATGCATCGCGTTCGGTGCCTCGGCAGTGGGCGCGTTCATCCTGCCCAGCGGAGATGCGTTCAACAACGGTCTCGCGAACTACGGCACCTTCGTCGGGGCGCTCTGCTTCCTGCTGGCCTCTCTCATCGTTCTTCCGTTCTGGGATCGAGCGCGCCGTCATCCGGGTCGGGCGGGCTCCGACCAGGACGACGAGCCCGCCCTCCGATGACGCACACGCAGCGGCCAGTGGCGACGGAGGAGAGGATGGCGATGGGCAGCACGACATCGATCGACGCGAGATCGAATGAAGGGGCGACCGGCACCCGTCGTCGCGTCCGACGCGCGCTCGATGACGAGTCCTTCGCCCTCACCTTCGGCGCGTTCGCCTTCGCGGGAAGCGCCATCGTCGCGATCTTCGTGTTCTGGGGCCGCGAGCTCCCGATCGATGGCCGACACTCTCTCGGCGAGTTCGCGGCGATCGCCGGCGCCGTGGCCGCCGCTGCCGGTTTCGCGACATCCCGTCTGCGTCCGCATCGCGACAGGCCGACCGACATGCGCGCCGCCGACGGCACCAGGTACTGGTGGTTCGACCTCGTCGCGTTGTCGGCCGCCTACGCTGCCATCGCTCTTCTCGGGTGGATCGGCGTGGCGACCATCCTCGATCACAGCTTCGTCGGGGCGACGGTGTTCGCGTCGCCGGCGGTCGTGCTCGCGGCGGCATCCACGGCGCTCAGCGCATATCTCGCCTTCGTGAGCGGGGCGAATCTCACGCCCCGCCATCTGTCCCTCGTCCTCGCGGTGTTCCTCGTGGTCGGCATGGTGACGGCAATGCTGAGTGCGACGGACCCGCAGTGGTGGCAGATGAACCTGTCGGCGCTCGGCATCACCCACGACATCTCGGCGCTGACGTTCAACGTCACACTGATCGTGTCGGGCGTCATCGTCACGACGATCGCGCGGTTCGGGACCGCGTCTCTGCCTTCGGAGATGGACGCGGATCGACGGCGGCGAGGCACCGTTCGGGGGCTCTTCGTTCTGCTCGGTGCGCTGCTCGCCTGTGTCGGGCTCTTTCCCGTCGACCGGTTCTTCCTCCTGCACAACACAGTCGCCACCGGCATGTGCGTCGCGTTCGCGGTGCTCGTGGTCGGGCTCCCCTGGCTCATCCCGACCATGCCGAGAGTCTTCGTCGCGCTGGGCTTCGTCTACGTGGGGGTGATCGTGATCCTCGCGCTGCTCTTCTCCGCCGGCATCTACAACCTGACGGCCGTCGAGCTCGTCTCGGCTCTGCTCATCTTCAGCTGGATCATCCTGTTCCTGCGTAATGCGCACCCGGTGGTGCGCGCATGATCGCCGTCCTCGCAGATCTGCTGACACTCGGCGTCGCCGTCGCGATCAGCCCGTTGTCCATCGTCGCCGTCATCCTGATGGCGACATCGGGCAAGGGGCGCACGAACGGCACGGCGTTCATCCTGGGGTGTTATGCGTGGGGCATCCTCTTCGTCGGCGTCCTCGTGCTGATCGGCCGAGCGGCGGGGGCGGAGGACCCGGACTCCGGGCCGCACATCACGATCGACATCATCGAGATCGTCCTCGGTGCGGGTCTGCTCGTGCTCGCGCTGCTGCAGTGGCGCGGCCGTTCTTCGCACGAGACTCCCAAATGGATGGCCAGTCTCGACGGGCTGACCGCGTGGAAGGCGTTCTTCGTCGGCGTCCTGATATCGGGACCGCTGTCGCCCAAGGATCTGCCGCTGCTCGCCGCCGCGGGGGGCCGCATTTCGCAGGCCGTCCTGCCCGTCGAACAGGTGGTGGCCGTCGTGCTGATCTTCGGCATCTTCGGCATCTCAGCGGTGGCGATTCCGTGGATCATCAGCGTCGTCTCGCCGAGCAAGGTCGAGGTGCGCCTCTCCGGCATGCGCAACTGGCTCGTCACCAATCACGCCGTCATCATGGCGGTGCTCTTCGTCATCCTCGGTTTCAAGCTCATCGGCGCCGGCGTCGCCGACCTCGCCGGGTGAGTCGTGGGTTCCGATCGTGAGGAGTCCGGATGCCGGTAGAGGTCCTCGTCTTCGTCATCGTCGCCGTGTTCGTGATCGTGTTCACGAGCTCGCTGTCGCAGCGGACGGGCATCGCGGGGCCGCTGATCCTCGTCGCCGTCGGCGTGGGGGTCAGCCTGATCCCCGGGGTGGCCGCCGTGTCCGTGCCCCCGGAGTTGATCCTGGTCGGCGTGTTGCCTCCACTGCTGTTCTCGGCGGCCGTCTCCGCCCCGGCGATCGAATTCCGGCGTGATCTCGCCGCGATCGGCGGCCTATCGGTGCTCCTCGTGATCGTGAGCGCCGTGGTGCTCGGGCTGTTCTTCTTCTGGGCCATACCCGGTCTCGGCTTCCCGCTGGCGGTGGCGCTCGGTGCGATCCTGAGCCCGACGGATGCCGTCGCGACGTCCATCGTGCGCCGACTCGGAGTGCCGCGACGCGTGGTGACCGTGCTCGAGGGGGAGTCCCTGCTCAACGACGCGACCGCACTGGTGCTGCTGCGCACGGCGATCGTCGCGGCGGCGTCCGGATTCTCCTTCCTCACGACTCTCGGATCGTTCGCCTGGGCGGTGCTCTCCGCTGTCGCCGTCGGTGCGGGCGCCGGGTGGCTGGCGCTGCGCCTGCGGGCATGGACCACGAGCGCGACGGCGAACACCGCCCTCGGCTTGACGATCCCGTACATCGCCTATCTGCCGACGGAAGCACTCGGAGGTTCCGGCCTCGTCGCGGCGGTCGTGGCGGGCGTGGTCTGCGGGCAAGGGGCCGTGCGATGGCTCACACCCGAACAGCGCATCTCCGACAAGCTCACCTGGCGCACGATCGCGTTCCTCCTCGAGGGTGCCGTCTTCCTCCTCATGGGGCTCGAGTTGTGGGGGATCGTCGAGAGCAATCTCGAGGCAGAAGAAGGGCTGCTCGCAGGCATCGCCATCGCCGCGGTGGCACTCGTGATCCTGATCGCCGTCCGTGCCGCCTACGTCTTCCCCATGATGCAGGTGCACACCGCCAGGGTGGCGAGATCGGTGCGCCACCGCCTCTCCGTGGACGGAGCCGGGTCCGGAAGGCGCACTGCGGGACGGATGCGCGCCGACATCGAGTACTTCGACGCGTCGCCGCTGACCTGGAAGCACAATGCGATGATCGTGTGGGCCGGCATGCGTGGTGCGGTCACCCTCGCGGCGGCGCAGACGCTGCCCGCAGAAGTACCGTCGCGCGACCTGCTGGTCTTCATCGCGTTCCTCGTCGCCGCGGGCAGTCTGCTGCTGCAGGGGATGACCCTTCCTGTCTTGGCGCGTCTCCTCGGACTCCGGGCGGCTGGGGCGAGCGGCCCGCCGCGCGACGAGATCCGCAGCATCGACGAGCAGCTGCGTGACGCCGCCCAAGCGGCGATCGACGGTGACACGCTGCAGCGTCGTGGGCGCACGCCGTTCTCCGACGCGCTCTCTTCGCTCCCGAGGGCGGGATTCGTCGCGCCACTCGATCCCCGTGGCGGTGCGGATGCCCCGGAGGCGCTCGAGTTCCAACTCGCCCTGATCGCCGTCATGCGGGAGCGCCTGCATGAACTCGGCCGGTCCGGACATCACAGCACGACCGCCCTCCGATATGTCCTCGATGAGCTCGATGCCTTCGAGATCAGTGTGAAGCTCCACCTCGAAAGCGAGAGATGACCATGGAACTCGACTCGGCACCTCTGATCGGCATCGCTCTGGCGGTCGGATCTGCCGCTGCGCTCGCGGTCGGCAATCTGCTGCAGGCGCGAGGTGTGCGTGCCATGGAGGCCGCAGCGGAGCGCGGAGTCGACGGTTCGAAGGCCATGAACCTCCTTCGCAACCACTTCTGGCTGCTCGGCACTCTCCTCCTCGGAGTCACCGTGCTCCTGCAGATGGGCAGTCTCACATTCGCGCCCTTGATGGTCGTGCAACCGGTGGGCGTCGTCGCACTGGTGTTCACCGCCCTGTTGACGGCAGTGTTCGCCAAGAGAGTGCCCTCCCGTCAGGTGGTGCGAGCCATCGCCATCTGCGTGCTCGGGGTGGCCGGGTTCGTGACCGTCGCGGCGATGGTGAGCACGCAGCACGCGATCACCGATGTGCAGCTCATCGCGGTGCTGGTCGTGCTGACCGTGATGCTGGTCACCACGGCGGTGGTCGGGATCGTGGGGCGGCGCCGGCGCACGCCTCCGGTCGTCTGGGTGCTTCTCGGCGGCATCTACTCGGCCTTCGTGGCGACCCTCGGCAAGACAGTCATCCTCCGCGTGCAGTCTGCCTTTCAGTCGGGCGGTCTGAAGTGGGATGTCGCCAACCTTCTGACCATCGCCTGCATTCTGGGCATCGGAGTCGCCGGGGGACTCTCGATCTACTTCGTGCAGAAGGCCCACGCTTTCAACCGCCCGGAGGTCGTCGTCGCGGGGCTCACCGTCGTGGATCCCGCGGTCGCCGTCGTGCTGGGCATCGCGATCCTGGGCGAGGCGAGCGGCGCGCCGATGTGGGCGTACCTGGCGTTGGCGGCGGCGGGAGCGGTCGCGATGAGCGGGGTGTTCGCCCTGTCACGGGCGGAGGCTCGCACGGAATGAGCGGTGCGGGTCGGGTCCTCAGCGGCCCGGATGCCGGACAGCCCGGGTGGTCGCCCGGGTGTCACCGGGGTGAACACCCGGGTGATGTCCGACGGTGATCTGCGCCCCGAGCCCGCCAATATATTAGGAAGGAGTCAGCGAGGAACCGAGGGGGTTGGTTTCTCGTCTTACAGGACCGGCGCTTCCCCAGAGCGTCGGCAGAGCAGGGGGTAACGATGCTTCGAGCGACCGCTTTTAACGACAAGTGCACGACTGTCCTTCGTCGGGAGCTCCTCCGTCCCGTCGTGGTGCGAACACCTCGAACCTCTCCGGAAAGAGCCTGGGTGGGGCCCGCATGAACCTCACCGACACGGACCGCGCCCGCGATGAGCTCGCGAAGGCAGTGCGTGCCGGACATCCAGAAACCATCGCCCGCACCGTCGTCTCCAACGTATGGCCGCTCTACACGACGCATCCCGACGCGTTGACGGCAGCGGTCGTCGAGCTCCCGAGCAGTCTGCTCGACCGGCATCCCATTCTTCGAGTGATCCATCCGATGACGGCCGTGCTCGCCCGCAGGGCTCGGGCCTATCAGCCGGTCCCGCACGCCCAGGATGCGCGCCTGATGAGCGCCGATGAGCTCGACTTCCTCACTCTTGCCCAAATGCTCTCGTTCCGCGTCAACGGCGACGTCACGGCCGCCATGGTCTACGCGCGGCGGCTCGAGGATCGCCTTCTCGAGACGGCAGCCGAGGGCCGGGAACGCATCGACGGGCCCCTGTGGTTCCTCCATCATCAGATCGGGACCACGATGCTCGCCGCCGGCGACTCGGGGCGGGCGCTGTTGGAGTTCGCGACGGCTCGTCAGCTGGGCAAGTTCTCCGGGCAGGAGTACGCCGAACGTATGGCTCTCGCCCGAACCGCACTCGCACACGCGATCCGCGGCACTCTGAGTGAGGCGGAACGCGCGCTCGCCGAGGCGGAGGAGATGCCGGAGGTGACCGCCCTCCATGCGAGCGCGACGATGTCGTCCGAGCTCATCGCCAGGGCGCTCATTGCCGTGGACCGCCGGTCGGGTGACGTCGACGAGTTGCTGTCGGGAGCGTGCCCGGTCGACAGCATCGAACTCAACTGGCCGTTCGCTCTGCTGGCCCGTTGCCGTGCCTATCTCTCGCGGCATCGGCCGGAGGATGCGCTCGAGGCGATCCGACTGGCTTCGGACGGGCATCCGACTCAGCGGGGCTCGTTCGCCGCCGACGTCGTCGCCTCCTCGACCATCGAGGCGCTCATCGCCACGGGTGACTCCGCGTATGCCTGGACGGTCGTCAAGGAAAACCCCAAGGTCGGCGTGCTCACCCTGCTGGCGACCGCCCATCTCGCGCTCCACGACGGGCGGCTGGACACGGCGGCACACGAGCTTCGCGCGCTGGCATCGGACCAGACGCTCGGACCTGCGCAGCGCGCCGAAGCCGTGCTGCTCTCCGGGTGGCTCGAGCTCGCGCGAACGGGCGAGATCGATGCGGAGACCGCACGCCAGATCTCGAGGATCTCCCAGCGCGCCGACCGCCGACGCCTGCTGGAAGTGATGCCGCGACAGCTCGTGGATCGCATCAAGGAAGTGCTGGATGCGGAAGCCGCCGAGGAGTGGGTCGTGGTGACGGAGGGCATCGTGTTCCGGGATCTCCAAGCGCGACCGTCGCTCACCTCGGGCGAACTCCGTATCCTCAACGCGCTGCCGGCACAGCGGTCGACGGCGAACATGGCATCGAGCTTCCACGTGTCGCCGAACACCGTGAAGTCGCAGCTGCGCTCGATCTACCGCAAGCTGGGGTGCTCGACTCGAGAAGAGGCGATTCGCATCGCGACGCGCATGCGTCTGCTCGCTGCCTCCATGAGCGACTGATCGCCTTCGCCGCATCGACCACGGACGGTCGCGCTGGCCACGTTCGGGCAGCCGGCGCGACCGTCCGTGATCAACGCTGCATGCGACCGAACGTGATCGCTCGCACGATGTTCACCACGCCGAGGACGATGAGCGAGATACCCATCAGCATCCACAGCACCATGGCGCCCCACAGCGGTGCGAACAGCAGCACCGCTCCAGCCACGATCGAGAAGATCGCGAAGACGATCGACCAGACCCTGGAGCCGGTTCCGGAGAGGGTGCTCAGAGCGACGATGCCCTCGACGATCCACAGGATGCCGACGAGCACGCCGAGGAAGGCTCCCAGCCAGACCGCGGTCTGACCGAGGCTCGTGAACGCGATCACCCCGGCGACGATGAAGATCAGGCCGAGCAGCACGTGGCCGACGCGCGCCCATCCGCCCTTCGTCCTGCTCAGCCCGCCGATGGCCGCGTAGATGACACCGGCGACGATCGCGTAGGCGGCGACGAGAGCGGTGACGGCCATCGCGGTCTTGCCCGGCCAGACGAGGATCACCACCCCGACGACGAGGGCGAGCGATCCCCCCACGCCGATGGCGATGCGGATGCCGTCGAAGGCGGTCTTCGTGGACGTGGGTGCAGCGTGCATAGGCGTTTCCTCGAGAGTCGATCGGGCGGTGCCGGGCGTTATGCGGCGTGGGGCTTCTTCTCGCCGACCAGGCTCTGAACGGCCTTCGTGATCGCGGCGAACTCGTCCTGCTTGCGCGCCACGAACTCGAGTGCTTCGGTCCCGGTGGCCAGCACCTGCTGGCCGAGCTCTCCGACATCCGCGAAATGGTGGCTGGCGTTGCCGACCAGGCCGCCCTCCAAAGCCAGTCGCCCCACCAGGTCGAGCTTGAGGATTTTGGTGCCCTCGTTGAAGCTCATGTCGGCGAAATCGACCCAGACGATGTTCGGTCGGGTCGTCGATTCGAAGGCGTAGCGCATGTTGGTGAGGTCGAGCACCACCTGCCAGATGGTCTGCGACGCGTCGGGTTTGCCCTCCTCTGGCGTTCGGAACGGCTGTGCCGCGTTGCGGATGATGCTGAACATCGCCGAGATCGCCTCGATCTGAGTCTTCGGCTGTTTCTGGTGCGCCACGTAGAAGGAGGCGCGCGCGAAGCGATCACTGGCCAAGGTCGACCCGGGAAGCGGCTTGTCACCGCCGAGGCCTTCGACCTCCTTCACGAGGTCGAGCTGCTTGTCGAACGTCGGGGAGTTGGTCATCACCTGGTACTCGCGGCTGTGGTACACCTTCGGCTTACCGTCGGTGTACTCGATGATCGCCGAGTCGCCGGTCGCGTCGTTGATCGCCAGGTGCAGCGTGGGAACGAGGTGCCCCGTCGGGTCGAAGAGCTGAGCGATCTGCACCTGCGACTCGTTCGTCCACGCGACGGCCTCGGCGACCGTGGCGAAGTTGTCGAGATAGTACTGCAGCCACACCGCCTGGCTCAGCTGAGTCGCATCCGCTGCGGGTCTGCCGTAGTCGGATTCGGCAAGCCACAGGATGTGACCCGCGAAGCCCTTCTCGTTCATGCCGTCGCACGCGATGAGGTCGAACGCCGTCGCGATGATGCTTCCGTACTTGGCCTTCCAGGTGAGGGTGCCATGGACACCGTCGGAGCGCTCGATGCCACGGGGGAGCTTCCAGAGGTTGGAGAGCAGGTCCATATGGAAGTCCATGTTTCGGCCAACGATGACTGCACCATTGGCATCGGGCCAGACAACTCGTGTGCACATGAGCGCCGCACGTCCTCTCGTCGATGATTCGCCCGCGGCCGGAGGAGTCACGGGCTCTCTGGTGATTATTGGTCGCGCTCGCCCGTGCGGACGTGGCGACGACGCGAAATCACCCGCAACGCTCACCCGGGTGCCACCCGCACCTTCACCCGCTCCCAACCCGCTTCGTACCGAATCGCTCCGCAGTGGTTGCCCACGAGGAAACTACATGTTAGTTTCTTCTCGCGAAACGAAATTCGAGGGGAAACATGGACAGTGACGAAGCAGCGGCCCGCCTCGCGGCCGTGAAGCAGACGAAGAGCGTGTCGGTGTGGAACGGGGCGTGGGTCGCCTCCCTGGTGGCGTCGGCGGGAGCGCTGGCGATCGGGCTGATGATCGACATGGACATGATCTACCTCTCGGCACTCATCGTGCTGGGGATCGTCGGGCTCTTCTCGATGCTGTCGATCCGGCTGCGGCTGACCTGGTCCGACCGCGCCGGCGCCTGGCTGGTCTGGGGCGGTGCCCTGCTGGCGCTCGCCGCATTCGCCGCCGTGCAGTTCCCCGTGCGCGCGGCGGGATGGATCCTCCCCAACACGATCGGAGCGCTCGCCGCCGTCGTGGTGATCCTCCTCGTCTGCCGACCGGGTCTGCAGCGCCTCGCGAGTGCACCCACCCCGGTGGCATCCGGGAAGCGAGATGAGTGACGCGCAGGGAGAGGATGCGGTGGCGCCGCGCCTCGATCCGCTGCTGCACGAGCCGGTGCGTTTGAGCGTGCTCTCCGCCCTGGCCCCCGCGGACTACATCGAGTTCTCGACGCTGCTCCGCCTGGTCGGGGTGAGCAAGTCCGCGCTGTCGAAGCACGTGTCCGCTCTGACGGATGCGGGAGTCGTCGTCGTGACGAACAGCCCCACCGATCAGCGCGCGCGTCGCATCGCCCTGACCGAGGCGGGGCGGGAGTCCTTCGACGCCTATCTCCGCCGGCTCGAGGAGATCGTGCGCGCGGCACGCGGGCAGGCGGGCGGATCCCGATGACGGAGAACACCACCGCCGACGCGCGGGTGCGTACGGGCGTGACCCGGAAACTGGTGCGCAACCCGCTCCTCTGGGGCGCGGTGCTGCTGCTCGCCGCCATCGTCTTCACGGTCGCGGGCGATGACTTGAGCTTCTTCCCCTTCCTGCTCATGCTGGTCGGCGGCTGGTGCTTCGGCTTCGCGTTCGTGAATGCGACGTTCGACATGGTGCCCGCGCGCAACGGCGCGATCCTCCACGTGATCGTGGCCGTGGTCCTGGGCGTGCTCGTCGCCTCGGTGATCGAGTTCGGGGGAGACCTGCTCGACCCGTTCCCCGCTGCCGTTCGCGGTGTCGCCGTGGTGCTGCAGATGGCGGCGATCCCCGCGGTCGGATGGATCTGGCTCGGGCTGCTCAGTCGCGTCACCGATCTGCTCGGGCGCCGGGATGCGAAGAAACGCCCGCTGCCCGTGGCCCCGGAGTGGGAACGCGAGGAGAGCGGCGACGGTTCGGTCGTGCGGTTCCCCGGCATCGAGCTCCGGATGCGCAGCCTCACGCAGGCGATCGTGGCGATCGTCGTGGTGTTCGGGCTCCTCGGTGTCGTCGCGCTGATCGCGCTCGACGACCTCGCGATGCGGATGGGCCCGCGCCTCGCCATCCTCCTCCTCGGGATCGTGGTCGGACTCCCCGTATACCTGGCGTTCACCGCGATCCTGCGTCGCCGCACGCAGCAGTGCGCTGTCGCCTTCGGCAACGACGAACTCCGGATCCGCGTGGGGGAGGCCCGTTACTCGATCCCGTTCCGGGACCTCGAGCTCCTCCGTTGGCGGACCCGCAGCGACTACGCGCGCTTCGAAGCGCGCGGCGGGTCCGGTGTCGACCTCTCGGTGGTCACCGGGATCGCGAAGCCGCCCCGAGGGTTCTCCGCCGAGCTGCCGCCATTGCCGAGACGGGCGTATCGGCGCCTCGAGCTCGCCGGTCTGACGCTCGAGAAATCGCGCCGGGATGAGGTCGTCACCTTCCGTCGGTGAGCCGATCCGGTAGAGCGTCGGTGGCTCATGCGAACATCCGTGCATGGATTCCCTCCGCCTCCGACTCTGGTCCGAGAACGACCTCGAGCTGCTGCATGCCGCCAACACCCCCGCGATGACGGCTCATCTGAACGGTCCCGAGACCGAGGAGCAGGTCGTCGAACGTCAGGCCCGCTATCTGCGGCTCGTGGCCTCCGGCGAGGCACGGATGTTCGTGATCGAAGACCCCGAGGGGGCGTCGCTCGGTTCGATCGGTTACTGGCGCATGGACTGGCGGGACGAGCCCGCGCTGGAGACCGGCTGGTTCGTCCGCCCCGAGGCGCAGGGGCGCGGCGTGGCATCGAAAGCCCTCGCCCTGCTCATCGACGATGCCCGCGCACATCGAGGTGACAGGCGTTTCCTCACCGCATTCCCCGGCGTCGACAACCCCGCGTCCAACAGCGTCTGCCGCCGGAACGGCTTCGCCCTGGTCGGCACGTTCACTGAGGCGTTCCGGGGCGCAGAACTGACCGTGAACGAGTGGGTGCTCGACCTCACGGGGTGATCGACATCACCCCGCCGGGTACTCCTGCGCCTTGAGCAGCCGAGCGAGGTGCGCGGCGTTCCGCGCCGCCGTCCCGATCGCCGAGGCGACCTTCTCGGGGGTCTCGTCGAGGTCCTTGTAATCGGTGGTGTGCATCGCCTCCCCGTTCCAGTAGACCGAGCCCTGGGCCGGGATGGTGAAACCGACGTCGTTCAGCGACTGGAAGAGGATCGCCGCGATGTGGTGGGCTCCGTCCTCGTTGCCGACGATGCCCGCGATCGCGACCTTGTCGAAGAGGGTGGGCCGTCCTCGCGCGTCTGTCTCGCCGAGCTCGGCGTCGAGGCGTTCGAGCACGCGCTGCGCGACGCTGGAGTGCTGTCCCATCCACGTGGGAGTGGCGAACACGAGGATGTCGGCGTCGAGGATGCGTCGGCGCACGCTCGGCCACTCGTCGCCGTCACCCATGTCCTTCTCCACGCCGGGGCTGATCGACAGATCGACGGCGCGGACCAGGTCGCCCGTGATGCCGTGACCGGCGAGGGCCTCGAGCAGCTGCGTGGCGAGAAGGTCGGAACTGGAGGAGGCGGGCGACGGCTTCAGGGTGCAGGAGACGGCGACCGCGGTCAATGGTGTCTTCATCCTCCGAGGACACCAGGCCGCGAGTCCGGTGCACAGGGGGTTTCCGCGCCGGGGCTATCCTGGTAAATGGCACCGACGACAGGAGATCCCGTGATCCTCAGCTTCCTCTTCTTCATGATCCTCTTCATCGGAGGCATCTGGACGATGGGCATCTCGTTCGGGCTGCCCGACTTCCAGGCGCTCGCGTTCTGCGGCGGCCTCCTCCTCGTCACGCTGGCGATGGCGTTCATGCTCCGCCAGGGAGGGTCGGCCACCCGCCGGTCGAACAACTGGTCGGGCAACGCCACCGAGTGACGCATCGCGGACGGCAATGCCGTCCGCTCAACGCGGTCCGCTCAACGTCGTTTGGCGAGCCTCGCCTCGAGGTTGGCCTGCACCGCGGGCCACTCCGGCTCGATGATCGAGAACTCCACGCTGTCGCGCAGCGCGCCGTTGCGGTAGCGGCTCATGGCTCGCATCACGCCGTCCTGCTTGGCTCCGAGCCGCTCGATGGCTGTGCGGGACTGGAAGTTGACCCACTGCGTGGTCAGGCCGACGCGGAACACCCCGAGCGTCTCGAAGGCGTGCCGGAGCAGGAGGAGCTTGGACTCGGCGTTCGTGCCCGTGCCGTGGGCGGACGGACGGTTCCAGGTGTAGCCGATGTGCAGACGCGGGACGTCGGCGACGATGTCGTAGTACGAGGTGAGTCCGAGGATGCGTCCGTCGGCACCGAAAGCGGTGAACGGCACCATCTCGCCCTTCTCGATGAGCGAGAGGCGTCGGTCGACTTCTGCGCCCACGCCGTCGGGGGCCGGAACCGAGGTGTACCAGGCCGTCTTCCACAGGTCGCCCTCCTGCACGGCGTCGATGAGACCGTCGACGTGCGAGCGCTCGAGCGGACGGAGTTCGACGAGTTCGCCGGTGAGGGTGACGGGGGCGGGAGCGACGAGGAAGGCCATGACGGTATTCAACCAGCGACCGGGACGGCACCCTGACGCAGGAGCTGCTGGTAGGCGGTGACCAGCTCGATGGTGACCCCGAGCTCGAAGGCCAGACTGGCCAGGTGCGGCCCGCGGAGCTCTTCTGCCTCGGCATAGGCACGTGAGGTGATCAGCCGACAGGCCGCCCACTCGTCGGCCTGGCGCTCCTGCTGCGCACGGATCACGGGCACGCGCGCGGGAGTGTGCCCGAACTGCGCATGCCCGAGCTCGTGGGCGAGCACACTGCGTGTGGTGCGCGCGCTCATACCGGGACTGAGTCGGATCGTGCGGGTCAGGGGATCGAAGCCGCCGCGCGTGCGGCCGGGACCCTCGACGATGCGCAGTCGCTGTTCCTCGGCGAGGTGCAGAAGGTCGTCCATCGCTCTCCTCCTCGCCGTGCCGGGGCGGCAGCGTATGCGCCGCTAGTCGTAGAGGTCGTCCGTATCCGAGTCGTGCGACGTGCGGGATTCGAAGGCGACCTCGCGGGTATCTTCTCGCGGACCGGCGACATCGGGGGTGGGGCGGATCGGGGTGATGCGCGCGCTCGTCTCCCCGTCTGCTCTGAGGCGTTCCTCTGCGCGAGCGAAGAGCACGTGGGGCTCGAGGCCGAGAGCGTCGCAGACCGAGTAGACGACCGGGACCGGGATGGCACGCTTGCCGGTGACGTAGTTGTCGAGGGCGCTGCGCGCGATACCGATGGTGCGCGCCATCGCCGCGATGCTGCTCCTGGACGCGGCGATCTCGCCGCGGATCTGGCGCCCCACGGCGTTGTTGAATTCCTCGGCCGGTGTCTTCACCCGGCTCACGATAGCAGCGCACCGACTCCAGAATGCCGCCATTATGGTGCAATCGACAGGTCTGCGTGTCCGTGCGGGGTACTAGCGTAGGCGTATGGGGACAGAATTGCGTCAGATGTTGGCATCCACCGTGAACGGCGCGCGAATGCACGCCGGGCTGTCGTTCGCTCGACTGTCCGAGCTCTCGGGCATCACGCCGGACGCGCTCTCGGAGCTGCTGGAGGGTCAGGTCGACTTCACCGTCGTCGACCTCGCCGGCATCGCCGCGGCGCTCGACATCCCGATCACGAGACTCCTCCCGGCATCCGCGGTCGACGACTGAGGTCGGACGCGCACAGTAGCGTGGTCCGTATGAAGACCGTGCCGTTCGGATCGTCCACCGCCCCCGCCGTCGTCGCCGGCATGATGCGCATCAACGACAAGGACGAGGCGCACATCCGGGCGCTCTACGCCACAGCGCGGGAGTCCGGCATCGACTTCTTCGACCACGCCGACATCTACGGCGGGAGCATGCACCAGTGCGAGGCGCGCTTCGCCGATGCGCTGCGGCTCAGCGCCTCCGAGCGCGACGAGATCGTGCTGCAGACCAAGTGCGGGATCGTGCCCGCGCAGGGGACGTTCGACTTCTCCTACGAGCACATCGTGACCCAGGTCGAAGGGTCGCTCACCGCCCTGCAGACCGACCGCCTCGACGTGCTGCTGCTCCACCGCCCCGACATCCTCGTCGAGCCCGAAGAGGTCGCCCGCGCGTTCGACGATCTGGAGGCCTCGGGCAAGGTCCGCGCCTTCGGCGTCTCGAACCACACGCCGCGGCAGATCGATCTGCTCCGCACGGCCGTCCGGCAGCCGCTGGTCGCCAACCAGCTGCAGCTGTCGATCACCCATGCGCCGATCCTCGCTCAGCCGGTCGCGGCGAACATCGCCGGCCACGAGCAGAGCGCCGTGCGCGACGGTGGCGGCATCGTGGAGTACTGCCGCATCAACGGCATCACGATCCAGGCCTGGTCGCCGTTCCAGGACGGCCGCGGTCACGGCGTGTTCCTCGGCAACCCCGAGTACCCCGAGCTGAACGCGGTGATCGATCGCCTCGCGGCGTCGTACGGCGTGACTCCGCTCGCCATCGCGACCGCCTGGATCACCCGTCACCCCGCCGGCATGCAGGTGGTCCTCGGCACGACCACACCCCAGCGCGTGCGCGAGGCCGCGATGGGCGCCGACCTCGAGCTGACCCGGCCCGAGTGGTACGAGCTGTTCCGCGCCGCCGGACACCTGCTGCCGTAGAAGCGGTTCGGGTCGGCGCGGTCCGGCACGCCGTCGTCTACCCTGAACTCATGCCGTTCCTGTTCTCGCTCCTCGTCATCGCCCTGATGATCGGCGCACTGATCGACATCATCACCCGCGACAGCGCCCTGGTGAAGCACCTGCCGAAGATGGTGTGGATCATCATCGTGATCCTGTTGCCGTTCGTCGGCAGCGTGCTGTGGTTCGCCATCGGACGCGAGTACGGCGAGGCCGGCATCTCCATCCCTCGCGTGCGTCGCGCCGAGCGGCCGACCGCCACCCGCACCGACGTGCGTCCCTCGCCGCCGGCGGACACGCGCACGACCGAGCAGCAGATCGCCGACCTCGACCGCGAGATCGAGGAATGGCGGCTCCGCGAGGAGCTCGAGAAGCGCCGCCGCGACGGGGACGCAGCCTCCGGATCCGCCGGCGCCGCCTCCTAGGCCGAGACCCCTCCGCGGTCGAAGGACTCGCGGATCGCCTCTTCCAACTGCGGGTGGCGGAACTCGAAGCCCGCGGCGGTGAGCTTCTCCGGCAGCACCCACCGGCTCTTCAAGACGAGTTCGGTCTCGGTACGGATGCCGATGGCGCCGAGCTCGAGCATCCAGCGGGGCAGCGGCGGCCCGATGCGAGCACCCAGCACCCGCCTGATCGTCGCCATGAACTCGACGTTGTCGACCGGATTCGGGGATGCGACGTTGACGGGACCCTCGAGTGACGGCGTCTGCTCGATGAAGTCGATGATGCGGGCGACGTCGTCGATGTGCACCCAGCTGAACCGCTGACTCCCGCGGCGCGCGCGGAAGTGGTGAACGGTCCCGGCCCGGCGTCGCGCGGCGCTCGCGGGCCACCGACCGTCGTACTGCGGACCGCCGAGCCCGAGCCGGACGAGGTTCTTCAGGGGCCCGAGCACGCCGCCGTGGCCGAGCACGATGGCGCTGCGGAGGGCGACGCGGCGAGTGGCGGGCAGCTCTTCGGCGAACAGTGCCTTCTCCCAGGCCTTCGCGACCTCGACCGAGAAGCCGGTGCCGAGCTCGCCCGTCGACTCGGTCATCGGACGGTCCTCAGCGTGCCGGTAGATCGTGGCCGTCGAGGAGTTCACCCACAGCGCCGGGGGTGCCGACGCGCGGGCGATCGCCGTGCTCAGCGAGGTGGTGGTGTCGAGCCGCGACCGGAAGATCTCGGCGCGGTTCTCCGGTGTGTAGCGGCAGTTGACGCTCTTGCCGGCGAGCCCGATGACCAGGGAGGCGCCGTCGACCGCGCGGTCGATCTCGACCTGATCGCCCCAGCGGATGTCGGCGCCGGAGCGGGAGATCGTGACGACCTCGCGGCCCTCGGCGCGGAACCGGGAGACGAGGTGGCTGCCCATGAAGCCCGTGGATCCACCGATCACGACCCGGCCTGTGTTCATGCGGACTGCTCCTTCGCTGCGGTGCGGGGGACATCGGCGATGTGCGGGACGCGGTACTCGAAGTCGCCCCGGTATTCGTACACGCGGCCGAGGAGAGGCGCGTCGATCGTGAGTGCCACCTGCTGCCGGTCGATGGCGTCGTCGAAGCGCTCCGTGAGGCGGACGACCGGTGCGATCAGACGGGGGATGCGCATTCGGAGCCGTCCGAGTCGCACCCCGACAGCCCGACTCGTGAGGTGCAGTGCGCCGTCGCGCACGTCGACGTCGAAGCAGGCCGCGATGAGTCCGGGTTCGCCGAGTTCGTCGAGCACGCGACCGTGCCGGGTGAGCGCGACCGCATCGCGCATGACCCACGGGCCGCGGGTGAAGCGGAACGTGCGCTCGCCGATGGCCCTCGATGCGATCGTGCGGTTCTCGACGCGGAAGGGCACGTCGCGCTCCCAGACGGCGGCGACGACCCCGCGACGTTCGAGGACGCGGAGCACGGGCCACAGCCACCGCCGCGGCGTGCCGACGACGTGGAACACGCCCTCGCCGATGCCGACGGCGCCGTCGGGGACCGCCGAGAAGTAGGCGCGCAGGCGAGGGTGCAGCTCGTCGATGCGTTCGCCGAGCGCCCGGGCGTAGGGGGAGTCCGGCACGGGCGTCACGCTTCGAGCCTAGCCCGACGGCGGGTGCTCCCGGCCGGTCCGCGGTCGGTCACGCGGGCGGGCGCAGCAGCCGGTCGAGCAGCGCGAGCGCCTCGTGCTGCGGGGCCGTCTCGTCGAGCAGCCACTGCGTCTGAAGGCCGTCCGACGCCGCGACGACGAGAGCCGCGACGGCGTCCGCGTCGACGTCTTTCCGGATCTGCCCGCCTTCCTGCTGTCGCCGCACGGTCTCGGCGAGCCGTTCGCGCAGACGTGTGAAACGACCGGTGGCGAACGTGCGCGCCGCCGGGTGGCCCTCCTCGAGTGCCGACGCGACAAGGGTCGAATACAGCTGCACGAGGCCGGGGATCGCGCGGTTGAAGCGTGCCGACTCGATCATCATCTCGACCGGCGTCGCATCCGCCGACGGGGGATCGGGCTGCCGCCCCGGCGCGTTGCTCTCCTCGTAGACGGCGACGAGCAGCTCTTCGAGAGACCCGAAGTAGTGGGTGAGGGCGGCGTGCGTGACGCCCACTTCGCGCGCGATCGCTCGCAGGCTCGTGCGGTCGGAACCGCGTTCGGCGAAGACCTCGATGGCGCGATCGAGGATCTCCTGTCGGCGAGCGATCCCCTTGGCGTAGGTGCCGCGCGGGCGGGGCTGCTCGGCAGGCTCTGGCGTGTCGGCGGGCATGGGGGGAGTCTAGCGAATCAAAACTTCCACGTGGAGGTATTTGGTGGTAGCGTGCCTGCACGGGGTAGTGACCCCCACATGTCACCGAAGACCGAAGGAGCACGACCGATGACGATTCAGACCTCCCTGCAGCTGTTCACGATCAAGGACGAGCTGGAGGCCGACCTGGAGGGCACGCTCACGGCGGTCGCCGCCCGCGGCTTCACGGCCGTCGAGCCCTACGACTTCGTCCGCCGTGCCGAGCCGCTCGCCGCCGCGCTCTCCGCCGCCGGACTCACCGCCCCGTCCGGGCACGCCTTCCTCGCCTCGGAGTCGTTCGTGAACCCGGACGGCAGCGGCACGACCATCCCCGTCCCCACGCCCGACGTCGTCTTCGCCGCGGCCAAGGTGCTGGGGATGGACACGGTCATCGACCCGTACACCGAGCCTGCCCGCTGGGAGTCGGTCGCGCAGATCGAGGAGACCGCGCGCCTGCTGAACGCGGCCGCCGAGATCGGCGCGACCGTCGGCGTCCGCGTCGGGTACCACAACCACGCGCACGAGCTGGAGGCCGTCTTCGACGGGGTGACCGGGCTGGAGGTTCTCGCCGGGCTGCTCGACGAGCGCGTCGTGCTCGAGGTCGACCTGTACTGGGTGGCTCGTGGCGGTGTCGACCCCGTCGCGCTGCTGCAGCGCCTGGGTGACCGCGTGATCGCCGTGCACGCGAAGGACGGCACGCTCGACCCGGCGCTCGCCGGCGCCTACCCGCCCGCCGACCAGGTGGCCGCGGGCGAGGGGTCCGTTCCGCTCGTCGAAGCCATCGCCGCCGCCCCGGCGCTCGAACTCGCGATCGTCGAGTTCGACCACTACGAGGGCGACCTGTTCGACGCGATCGAGCGCAGCCGCGTCTTCCTCGACGAGAAGGTCGCCGGCTGATGGCGGGTCCCGTCGGCGTCGGCATCATCGGTGCCGGGAACATCAGCGACCAGTACCTGTCGAACCTCACCACCTTCCCGGATGTCCGTGTGATCGCGGTCGCCGACGTCATCGAGGAGCGCGCGAAGGCGCAGGCCGCGAAGTACGGCGTCCCGCGTGCGGGCGGCGTCGAAGTGGTGCTCGACGACCCCGAGATCGACATCGTCGTGAACCTCACGATCCCCGCCGTGCACGTCGAAGTCTCCGAGGCGATCATCGCCGCAGGCAAGCACGTCTGGACCGAGAAGCCGATCGGCGTCAGCCGCGAGGAGTCGCGTCGGCTGCTGGAGAAGGCGGATGCCGCCGGCCTCCGCGTCGGTGTGGCCCCGGACACCGTGCTCGGCCCGGGCGTGCAGACCGCCAAGCGGGCGATAGCGCGCGGCGACATCGGGCGCCCGCTGTTCGGTCAGACCACCTTCCAGTGGCAGGGCCCGGAGATCTTCCACCCGAACCCTGCGTTCCTTTACGCCAAGGGCGCGGGGCCGCTGCTCGACATGGGCCCGTACTACGTGTCGACCCTCGTGCACGTGTTCGGGCCGGTCGCCGCGGTCGCCGCCCTCGGGCTGCAGGGGACGCCGACGCGCCGTGTGCAGGTCGGCGAGCTGGCGGGCCAGGAGTTCCCGGTCGAGATCCCGTCCACACTCAGCGTGCTGATGGACTTCGAGGAGGGCGGCCAGGCGCAGAGCCTGTACAGCACCGACTCGCCGCTGCTGCGGCAGGGGATCGTCGAGATCACCGGCACCGAGGGCACGATCGTGATCCCCGACCCGAACACGTTCGGCGGTCCGATCACCATCACGCGTCCGCTCACACGTCAGTTCGTTCCGCCGGAGCCGATGACGCAGGAGATCGTCGACATCGCGCAGGAGGGTGTGCTCTCCGGGCGCGGAGTGGGGCTGCTCGACATGGCCCGCTCGATCGCCGCCGGGCGACCGCACGTCGCCACCGGGGAGTTCGGCTACCACGTGCTCGACACGCTGCTGTCGATCGAGGAAGCCGCCGAATCGCGGAGCTTCGTCCCGGTCGAGAGCACGCTGGATCAGGTGGGCGCGATCGCCGCCGACTTCGATCCGTTCGAAGCCACACTCTGACCGTCGCCACGCGGGGTGGCGGGGGTGCGGATCAGCGCGCCTTCGCCGCCACGTAGCGGTCGACGCTCGCGGGGGAGAGCACCTCGCGCGCGACCATGATCGCGGCCCCCAGCACGGCAGCGCGGTCGCCCGCCTGGGACTGCACGATCGCCAGATGCTGCGTCGCGAGCGGGATCGAGCGGCGGTAGACGACCTCGCGCACACCCGCGAGCAGGTGCTCACCGGCGCGGGCGATGCTGCCGCCCAGCACGATGATCGACGGGTTCAGGAGATTGACGACGGTCGCGAGGACCTCGCCGACATCACGCCCCGCCTGACGGGTGGCCTCGATCGCGGCGGCGTTTCCGGCGCGGACCAGGTCGACCACGTCCGAGGGGCCGTGCACGTCGAGCCCTTCGTCGCGGAGCGCGATCGCGAGGGCGGAACCGCTGGCGAGGGCCTCGAGGTCGCGCTCATCGCCCGGCTCGCGGGTCGACCCCGCGCCCGCGGGCACCTGCACGTGGCCCATGTCTCCCGCGGATCCCTGCGCGCCGCGCTGCAGCTGGCCGCCCGCGATGATGCCGGCGCCGATGCCGGTCGAGACCTTGACGAAGACGAGGTCTTCGACCTGTGGCCAGCTCATCGCCTGCTCGCCGAGGGCGAGGATGTTGACGTCGTTGTCGACGAGCACCGGCACGTCGAAGGTCTTCTGCACGTAGGCGGGCACGTCGAACCGGTCCCAGCCCGGCATGATCGGCGGGTTGGTCGGTCGGCCGGTGGAGTGCTCGACGGGGCCGGGGACGCCGATGCCGACGCCGACGAGCGGGAGGCCGCCGGCGGTCGAGTCGAGCAGGGCGGCGGCATCCGCGAGGATCGTGTCGAGCAGGCTCTCCGGTCCGTCGCCGATGTCGATCGTGCGCGTGCGGGCATCGAGGATGACGGCGGCCAGGTCGGCGACCGCGACCGTCGCGTGCGTGGCGCCGAGGTCGACCGCCAGCACGAGCCCGGCGCGCGGGTTGAAGGCCACGCGTGCGGGCGGTCGGCCGCCCGTGGAGACGGCTTCTCCGGCGGGGCGGACGAGGTCGGCGGCGAGGAGCGCGTCGACCCGCAGGGCGACCGTCGACCGGGCGAGGCCGGTGAGGACGGCGAGTTCCGCCTTCGTCCTGGCGTGGCCGTCGCGGAGGATCTGGAAGATCTCTCCGATCCCCGATGCGATCGCCGGAGCGGGCCTGAGAACGTCAACCATTGCGTCAGTAAACCACAGCACTTCGGCGTCTCGCCGATCGACTTCCGATTTCCGTCAGATAACTTTTGACGAAGGTCTAGCAAAAGTCTGCAGGTCTGTGTCAGAATCGCCGCATGACAACGGATGTCACTGACACCGGTCTCGGAACGATCCGAGCCGGCATCCTCGGCGGAGGATTCATGGCCCGCGTGCATCGCACCGCGGCCCGCGACGCCGGCGGCGAACTGCGCGCCGTCGCCACCCGCTCCCGCGAAGGAAGTCGCGATGCCGCACTGGCGCTCGGCGCCGGTCGAGCCGAGAGCGATGCGGCCGGTCTGCTGGAGGCGGGCGACATCGACGTCGTGCACATCTGCACGCCGAACGCCACGCACGCCGAACTCGCGCTCCAAGCTCTGAACGCCGGCAAGCACGTCGTGTGCGAGAAGCCGCTCGCGACGACGGCCCCGGACGCGAGGGTTCTCGCCGAGACGGCCGAGGCCCGCGGGCTGGTGGCGGCCGTGCCGTTCATCTACCGCTATCACCCGATGGTGCGCGAGGCCAGGGCGCGGATCGCCCGCGGTGAGGCCGGCGACCTGCTCACCCTCGACTGCTCCTATCTGCAGGACTGGATGCTGCTGTCGAGCGACGACGACTGGCGGGTGCGCTCCGAGTCCGGCGGTGCATCCCGCGCCTTCGCCGACATCGGCTCGCACCTGTGCGACCTGATCGAGTTCGTGATCGGTGAGCGGATCCACGCGCTGAGCGCCCGCACCCGTCGGGTCTTCTCGGAGCGCTCGGGGCAGTCGGTCGATACGGAGGACATCGTCGCGGTGCTCGTCGAGACCGAGTCGGGCGCCCTCGGCACGCTGCTCATCTCGCAGATGGCCGCCGGCCGCAAGAACGCCCTCACCCTCGAGCTGCACGGTTCGCGGCAGAGCCTGCGCTTCGAGCAGGAGCGCCCCGAGGAGCTGTGGATCGGCATGCGCGAGGAATCCCGGCTGCTGCTGCGCGACCCCGCCACCGCCGACCCGGATTCCGCGCGGCTGCAGCGGGTTCCGGCGGGACACCCGATGGGCTACCAGGACGCCTTCAACAGTTTCATCGCCGACGTCTATGCGGCGATCGCCGGTGCGGAACCCGATGGGCTCCCGACTTTCGCCGACGGATACCGCTCGGCCGTGCTGACCGAGGCAGTGCTCGCGTCGGCGGCCGATGGCGGACGATGGGTGGAGGTGACGGCATGATCACGACCACGACCGAGCCCGTGCTGCAGGTGGCCGGCATCCGCAAGTCGTTCTTCGGCGTCGAGGTTCTCAAGGGCATCGACTTCGACGTGCGGCCCGGCGAGGTGCACGGTCTCGTCGGCGAGAACGGCGCGGGCAAGTCCACGCTGATGAAGATCATCGCCGGCGTGCAGCCGGCCGATGAGGGCACGATCTCCTACCGCGGCGAAGAGGTGCACCACGCGCACCCGCGGCAGGCGATGGATGCCGGCATCGTCACGGTCTTCCAGGAGTTCACCCTGCTGCCGGAGCGCACGGTGGCGCAGAACGTCTATCTCGGACGTGAGCCGCGTCGGCGCGGGTTCGTCGACCAGCGGGCCATGAACTCGCGGACCGCTGATCTGCTGACCGACCTCGGGGTGTCCTTCATCGAGCCGACCTCGCGCGTGGGTTCGCTGACGGTCGCCGAGCAGCAGATCGTCGAGATCGTCAAGGCGCTCTCCTTCGATGCTCGGGTCATCTCGATGGACGAGCCGACCGCCGCCCTCAGCGACCGCGAGGTCGAGCTGCTCTACGCGATCATCCGCCGGCTCACCTCCCGCGGCGTCGCCGTGATCTACGTCTCGCACCGGTTGAAGGAGATCTTCGACCTGTGCGATCGCATCACGATCCTCAAGGACGGCGCGCTCGTCTCGACCGACGAGACCGCCGCCCTGACCACGGATGAGCTCGTGCGGCGCATGGTCGGCCGCTCCATCCAGTCGTACTTCCCGGATGCGGTCGAGGGCACGACGGTCGGGAACGCGCGGCTCGAACTCGACGGCTGCGGCAACGCCTACGTCGACGGGGTCTCCCTCACGCTCCGCGCTGGGGAGATCGTCGGCATCGCCGGTCTGCAGGGTTCCGGACGCACCGAGTTGGTGGAAGGGGTGTTCGGCATCCAGGCCTTCACCCGCGGATCGATGCGCTTCGACGGGGCGCCCGTGCGCATCGGCACCGCCCGCGCCGCCGTCCGCGCCGGCCTCGCCCTCGTCTCGGAGGACCGCAAGGCGCAGGGCCTCGCCCTCGGTCAGTCCGTCCTCGACAACGCGCTCCTCGTCGTCCGCAGTGTCTTCGCCGGTCGTACCGGCGCATCCCGACGGGAGGTGCCTGGCATCCTGAGCTCGCTCGAGGTCAGCTCGCGGGGCCTGGACCAGGAGGTGCGCTTCCTCTCCGGCGGCAACCAGCAGAAGGTGGTGCTGGCCAAGTGGCTGCTCACCCAACCGCAGATCGTGCTCTTCGACGAGCCCACCCGCGGCATCGACGTCGGTGCGAAGTACGCCGTCTACCAGCTGATGCGCGAGCTCGCAGCGCAAGGGAAGGCCGTGCTGATGGTGTCGAGCGAACTGCCGGAGGTGATCGGCATGAGCGACCGGATCCTGGTCATGCACGACGGCGAACTCGTCGCCGAACTGCCGGCGGGCTCCGCCGAGCACGAGATCCTCGGGGCCGCGACCGGCGCCGCCCATCCGGGCACCCTCGATCCCGGCACCGCGACGGACGGAGGTGCGCGATGAAGCGTCTGAAGATCGATTCCACGGTCATCGTGCTCGGCATCCTGCTCCTGGTGCTCGTCATCGGCGCGATCCTGGTCGGCACCGTGGGGCGCAACTTCCTCAGTGCCGGCAACATCCGCGACATCCTGACCGGCATGAGCGTGCTCGGCCTCGTCGCGATCGGGCAGACGCTCGTGGTGATCGGTGCCTCTCTCGACCTCTCGGTCACCTACGTGATCAGCCTGTCGAGTCTGCTGGCGGCCACGATGATGAACGACAACGCGGCGAACATCCCGGTGGCCGTGATCGTCACGCTGCTCGTGTGCGCCGGCGTGGGTCTCGTGAACGGGCTCATCGTCACGGTGCTCAAGGTCAACGGCTTCATCGCCACACTCGGCGTCGGACTCATCCTGCAGGGCATCCTCAACACGAACTTCGAGGGATCCGCGGGGAAGGTGCCCTGGGCGTTCCAGCTCATCGGCGCCACCGGCGTCGGCCCCATCCCGGTCTCCACGCTCATCATGATCGTGCTGGCCGTCGTGATCTGGGTGCTCCTCAACCGCACCCGCACCGGTGCCCACCTCTACGCCGTCGGCGGCGACCCCGAGATCGCGCGGCTATCCGGCGTGCGCACCCGGATGCCGCTCATCTGGGCGCACGTGCTCTGCTCGGTGTTCGCCGGGCTCGCGGGTCTGCTGCTCGCCAGCCGCCTCGGCGTCGGCAGCCCGACCGTCGGGCAGCAGGGCGGCTACGCGCTGCTCTCGATCGCTGCGGTCGTGCTCGGCGGAACGCTGCTTCTCGGTGGACGCGGCTCCGTCTGGGGCACGATCGGCGGCGTGGCGATCCTCGCGGTCGTCGACAACGTCATGAGCGTCATGCAGGTCAACCCGTTCCTCAAGGACGTCGTCCGCGGCGTCGTCATCGTCGCGGCAGTGGCCGTCTACAGCCGCCGGTCGATCATCCGCCGCCGTCCGCGCTTCGGCGCCGGAGGTACCCGCACCGGCGGGGACGATGCCGCGAAGGCGGCGGCACCCGAGATGGCCGCCGCCGCGTCGCAGCTCGCCGACGTCACCACTGTCACCGCATCCGATATCGGCACCGCCACGGAAGGAGGACGCTCATGAACGCGCTGCGCACTCTCGTGAGTCCCCGTGGGGCTGTGTTCCTGCTGCTCGTGCTGCTGTTGGTGGCCGTGACGATCCTCAACCCGAGTTTCGCGGAGCCCGGTCAGTTCATGCGCTTCATCCAGCGGGTGGCGCCCATCGCGATCGTCGCGATCGGGCAGTACTTCGTGATCATCGCGGGGGAGTTCGACCTCTCGCAGGGTTCACTCATCACGGCGCAGGTGATCATCGCCGGCAACCTGGTCGGTCAGGACGACGCCCGCACGGTGCCGGTCCTGCTGCTCATGATCGTCTTCGCGGTGGCCGTCGGGCTCGTGAACGGAGTGATCACGACACTGTTGAAGGTGCCGTCGTTCATCGTCACGCTCGGCATGATGCTCGCCCTCCTGGGTGGAGTGATGTGGTGGACCGGGGGAGCGGCCACCGGGAACCCGGCCGACAGCTTCCGTGAGATCGGCCGCGGCGGCATCCGCGACGTGCCGTTCCTCGAGTTCATCCCCTGGGCGGTGCTGCTGCTCATCGTGTGGCTGGGACTCGGCATCTGGATCACCAAGCGCCCGCTGGGCAAGACGCTGATCGCGGTCGGCGACAACGCCGGTGCGGTCGACTACGCCGGGGCCCGCCGCGCCTGGGTGACGACGCGCGCGTTCGTCATCTCATCGCTCTCCGCCTCGCTGTCGGCCGTGCTCCTCGTCGGATACGCCGGCGTGCACCCCTCGGTCGGCCGCGGATACGAGTTCACGGCCATCACAGCCGTGGTGCTCGGAGGCGTCGTGCTGGGCGGCGGCCGAGGGTGGATCGTCGGCGCGGTCGCCGGTGCCTTCGCCCTCGAAGCACTGTTCATGCTGCTGAACATCGCGGGCATCCCCTCGACACTGCGCGATGCCGTGCAGGGCGTCATCATCATCGCCGCGGTCGCCTACTCCGCCGTCGCCTTCCGGGCGCGGCGCAAGCGCGGGCCGCTGCCATCGGACATCCCTCCCGAAGAACCCAGAATCCCTGAAACCACCAGAATCCCTGAAACCACCAGCACCATCAACACAGAAACCAGAGGAGATTAGCAATGCGACGATCGATGAAGATCGCCACCGCAGGGGTGGCTCTCTTCGGCCTCATCGCGCTCGCCGGGTGTACGACCGACCCGTCCGTGGCGCCGGCGGAGTCGGAGAACCCCGAGGAGACGGCAGAGACGACAGAGTGGTTCGACCAGGAGCTCTTCGACAAGCAGGACGAGGAGCGCGGCGTCACCCCGCAGGGGCCGGAGGACGAGCCCTACCTGCAGCACATCAACGCCGAGATGGTCGACACGGCGGAGTTCGCGAGCGAGGGGGCCAAGAAGGCCTGCTTCGCCAACGCGTCGATCTCCAACCCGTGGCGCCAGACCGGCTGGATCACGATGAACGAGCAGCTGAAGTCGCTGCAGGACGCGGGCGCCATCAGCGAGATGGAAACCCGCGACGCGCAGGACTCCGATGACACGCAGATCGCGGACATCGACTACTTCATCGCCGAGGGCGAATGCGACGTCTTCCTCATCTCGCCGAACAGCACGGCGGCCATGACCCCGGCCGTCGAGCGGGCCTGCGAGACGGGCAAGCCGGTCGTCGTGTTCGACCGCGGCGTGAACACGGACTGCCCGGTCACGTTCATCCACCCGATCGGCGGCTTCGCCTGGGGTATCGACACCGCCGAGTTCCTCATCGACAACCTCGAAGAGGGCGACAAGGTCGTGGCACTGCGCATCCTCCCGGGTGTCGACGTGCTCGAGCACCGCTGGGCCGCCGCCGAGAAGCTCTTCGACGAGGCCGGCATCGAGGCTGTGGATCACTTCACGGGCGCCGACCCCGCCGAGATCAAGAGCATCATCAGCGACGAGCTCGCCAAGGGCGACGTGCACGGCATCTGGATGGATGCCGGTGACGGCGCGGTCGCGGCCATCGAGGCGTTCGAGGACGCCGGAGCGGACTACCCGGTCATGACCGGTGAGGACGAGATGAGCTTCCTGCGCAAGTGGAAGGACACGGGTCTCACGGGCCTCGCGCCGGTGTACTCCAACTTCCAGTGGCGCACTCCGCTGCTCGCGGCGCAGATGATCTTCGCCGGCGAAGAGGTTCCGAAGGAATGGGTCCTCCCGCAGAAGCCGATCACGGAGCCCGAGCTCGACGACTACCTGAAGGCCAACGAGGGCATGCCCGACGGCCACTACGCCAAGTTCGGCGGGGAGAACCTCCCCGGCTACCCGACGGTGTGGCAGCAGCGTCAGATCCCGTAACCGAAATCCGCTCCCGCCCTTCCGCTCCGCACCCGCGGGGTGGGAGGGTGGGAGCGCTTCACGATCACAAGGACAACGATGCCCCGCACGATCGCCGTCAACACATGGGTGTGGACGTCTCCGCTGACCGACGCGACGCTCGAGCCGCTCGCCCGCAAGGCCAAGGGCCTCGGGTACGACGCGCTGGAGCTGCCGCTCGAGAGCGTCGGCGACTGGGATCCCGGGCGCACCCGCGACCTGCTCGATTCGCTCGGGCTCGGCGCGATCGTCGTCGGAGCCATGGGGCCTGGACGATCTCTGATCGCCCGTGCCGGCGATGTCGCCGCGACGCAGACCTACCTGCGCGCCTGCATCGCGGCCGCTCGGACGCTCGGCGCCGAGGTCGTGGCCGGCCCCTTCTACGCGCCGACCGGCGTCACCTGGCGGATGGATGCCGACGAGCGGGCGGCGGTCGTGGGGGAGCTGCGGGAGAACCTCGCGCCCCTCGTCGCCGAGGCCGCCGAGGCGGGCATCACCCTCGCGATCGAGCCGCTGAACCGCTACGAGACGAGCCTGCTCAACACGGTCGAGCAGAGCCTCGACGCTCTCGGCCCGCTGCTCGGTGCCGGTCTCGGACTCGCGCTCGACACGTATCACCTCAACATCGAAGAGAAGAAGCCCGACGAGGCGATCCGGGCCGCCGGTGCCGCGATCGCCCACGTGCAGGTGTGCGGGAGCGACCGTGGGGCCGTCGGCGACGACCACACCGATTGGCCGGGGATCCTCGCGGCCCTCGACGACGCCGGCTATCGCGGCCCGCTGGGGCTGGAGAGCTTCACGGGGGAGAACGCCACGATCGCGGTCGCGGCCTCGGTGTGGCGCCCGCTCGCCCCGAGTCAGGACGAACTCGCCGCGCGCAGCATCGCTGCCCTCCGAGCATTGGAGTATCCATGAGCACGCATCCGGTCACGCTGTTCACCGGGCAATGGGCGGACCTGCCGTTCGAGGAGGTCGCCCGCCTCGCTGCGGAGTGGGGGTACGACGGACTCGAGGTCGCCGCGTCCGGTGATCACCTCGACCTGCGGCGTGCCGACGAGGATGACGCCTACGTGGCGTCGCGCCGGGAGATCCTCGACCGGCACGGCCTGAAGATCTTCGCGATCTCGAACCATCTCGCCGGGCAGGCCGTGTGCGATGCGCCGATCGACTTCCGACACCAGGCGATCCTGCGCGAGTACGTGTGGGGCGACGGTGAGGCGGAGGGCGTGCGGCAGCGGGCGGCCGAGGACATGAAGCGGGCTGCCCGCGTCGCGCGCAAGCTCGACATCGACACCGTGGTCGGGTTCACCGGCTCCTCGATCTGGCCGTATCTGGCGATGTTCCCGCCGGTGCCGGCATCCGTCATCGAGGGTGGGTTCGAGGACTTCGCGGCCCGATGGAACCCGATCCTCGACGTGTTCGATGCGGAGGGCGTGCGGTTCGCGCACGAGGTGCATCCGGGGGAGATCGCGTACGACTACTGGTCGTCGGTGCGCGCGCTGGAGGCGATCGATCACCGGGAGGCGTTCGGGTTCAACTGGGACCCGTCGCACATGATGTGGCAGAACATCGATCCGGTCGGGTTCATCGTGGACTTCGCGGACCGGATCTACCATGTGGACTGCAAGGACACCCGGATGCGTCCGCACAACGGCCGGGCCGGCGTGCTCGGCTCGCACCTGCCGTGGGGCGACCCTCGGCGCGGCTGGGACTTCGTCTCGACGGGGCACGGGGATGTGCCGTGGGAGGACTCGTTCCGCGCGCTGGATGCGATCGGCTACTCCGGCCCCATCTCGATCGAGTGGGAGGACGCGGGGATGGACCGTCTGCACGGCGCCCCCGAGGCGCTGGCGTACGTGCGCTCGCTGCTGTGGCCGAAGCCCGAAGCCTCGTTCGACGCCGCGTTCAGCAACCAGTGACCACCCCGACAGGAGCCCCATGCCGATCCAGCACACCGTCGTCTTCCGCCTGATCCATCCGGCCGGTTCCGTGGAGGAGCGGGAGTTCCTGGCGACCGGCCATGCCGTGCTCACGTCGATCCCCGGCGTCGAGGACTTCACGATCCGTCGCCAGGTCAGCGCGAAGAGCGATCTCACGCATCAGTTCTCGATGGTGTTCGCCGATCAGAGCGTCTACGACGCCTACGACGCCCATCCCGCGCACCGGGCGTTCGTCGCGGAGCGGTGGGTGCCCGAGGTGGCCGAGTTCCAGGAGTACGACTTCGTGGAGTGACGGTTCCGATCAGCCCGTGAGCTCGCGCAGGCGCACCAGGCGCTCGTGTCCGGTCTCTTCGAGTTCGGCGATGTCGTCGCGCGACTTGAGGAAGTCGGAGAACGAGCGGTAGCCGAGGGCCTTCTCGCTGAACGAAGGGTCCATGCGGCGCATGTGCGTCTTCACGGCGGAGCTGTGCAGCCACTCGTCGGCATCGGCCTTGTCGTGGCCGAGACGCAGGGCGCGCTCCAGCAGCTGCGTCGCTTCGCCCTGCTCGTCGAGCTTGGGCTCTTCGACCTTGGCCGCGGCTGCCTTCGACCTCGCGCGGCGCGGGGCCTTGGCCTTCGGCGCATCCGCCGCGTCGGCCGCATCCGGCACCGTCTCCGGAGCGGGCTCCGCGACAGTCTCGGCCTTCGCGGCGACGACCGGAGCGGCCTTCACCGGACGCACGACACCGGGCAGCGAGTCGTACGACTCGAACTCATCGCAGGCCGCTGCGAGCGACTTGGCCGTCGAGCCGGAGACGCCGACACCGATCACGTAGCGTCCGAGTCGCTTGCAGCGCTGCGCGAGCGGCACGTAGTCGCTGTCGCCGGCCACGATCACGACGTGCGTGAGGTCGGGCAGGCGGAACATGTCTTCGACCGCATCCACGGCGAGCCGGATGTCGGCGCCGTTCTTGGCGTACGCGGCGGCCGGGAAGAGCTGCACGAGGTCGACGGCGCGGGCCACGAGCTGCGAGCGGTACACGGCGTTCACGGGGGAGGACCAGTCGGCGTATGCGCGCGTCAGCACCAGGGTGCCGAAGGATGCGGCGTAGTCGATGATGGCACCGACCTCGATCATGGCGCGGCTGAGGCGCTCGACGACGTCGGGGTCGTTGGGGTTCTCGGTGATCCGCTGCCTGTCTTTGCCGTAGGCGTTACGCCCGTGCACCCGGTCGTACCAGGAGATGACGATGTTGTCGAAGTCGAGGTAGACGGCGACGCGGGCATCGGTGGTCTCGGCCATGATCAGGCCTCCTCACGGGGGTAGCGGACGCCGATCTGCGCCCTGATCTCATCGAGAGTGCCCATGATGGCGACGCTCTCGGTGATCGGAAGGATGTCGCCCTCGAGGATGCCGTCGCGCACCAGGCGCTCGGCGGCGAGGGCCTGGAACTGCATGCCGCGGCCGTCGACCTCGGAGACGTACTCCTCCTGCACCGTGCCGTCCGGGAGGGTGACCCGGAACGTGGTGGGGGTGTACCAGACCCGGTCGATGTCGATTCGCGCCTGGGTGCCGATGATGTTGGCCGCGTTCGGCCCGGATGCCCGCGAGGAGGAGAGCGTGGTGGAGATCGCGCCGCCCTCGTGCGTCATGACCGTGGCGACCTCGGAATCGGCGCCGGTCTCGATCAGGCGGCCGACGGCGCGGATGTCGGTCGGAGCGCCCAGCATGTCCCAGACGAAGGAGATCGGGTAGATGCCCAGGTCGAGCAGCGCGCCGCCGCCGAGCTCCAGGGCGTTGAGCCGGTGCGTCGGGTCGGTGGGCAGCAGCTGCGTGTGATCGGCGCTGACCGCACGGATCTCGCCGAGGGTGCCATCGGCGATGAGCTCGCGGATGCGGATCATGTGCGGCAGATACCGCGTCCACATCGCCTCCATCACGAGGAGCCCCTTCTCGGCGGCGAGCGCCTGCAGGTCTTCGGCCTCGGCGCGGTTCAGCGTGAACGCCTTCTCGGCGAGCACGTGCTTGCCGTGCTCGAGCGCGAGCCGGGCGTTCTCGTGATGCATCGGATGCGGCGTGGAGACGTAGATGATGTCGATGTCGGGGTCGGACACCAGCGCCTCATAGGAGGGGTGCGCGTGCGCGATGTCGAAGCGGGCGGCGAACGCGTCGGCCGACTCCTGGGAACGTGAACCCACCGCCACGAGGTCGAGCCCCGCCGTGCGCAGATCGGATGCGAACGCGCCGGCGATACCGCCGGTAGCGAGGATTCCCCAACGAAGACCAGTCATGGTCTCAGCGTACGGGGTGGGGTGCGCATGTCGGACTGTTACACCCCGAGACGTCCGGCGACGGCCGCCTGGTCGCGGGTGCGCGCCCGCTCCTACCGTGACGAGCATGACCGAACCCCTCATCATCGGCGCCATGGTGCGCACCCTGGGGGCCTACCCCTCGGGTTGGCGTCAGCCTGGCGCGCACCGCGATCCGGCCGCGGACGCCGCCATCCTCCGCCACATCGCACGCGAGGGGGAGGAGGCCGGACTCGACTACCTGTTCTTCGGTGACTGGCTCGCGACGGGCCCCGACCTGGAGTTCCGCGACCCGTATCTGCTGGCGCGCATCGACCCGGTGAGCGCGGTGCTGTTCCTCGCCGGGGTCACCTCGCGCATCGGCCTGATCGCCACGGTCAACACCACCTACGCCGATCCGTACACGACGGCGCGCTCGCTGGCCTCGCTCGACGTGCTCACCGGCGGACGTGCGGGCGTGAACCTCGTCACGGGCGCCGAGCCGCGTGCCGCGGGCAACCACGGCCGCGACGCGCACGCCGACAACGAGACGCGCTACGACCGCGCCGAGGAGTTCGTCGAGGCGCTCCGACGCCTGTGGGACTCGTGGGACGAAGACGCCTGGATCGCGGATGCCGCGCGCGGCGTGCTCATCGACCCCGAGGGGCTCCGTGCCGCCGACCTGGAGGGTTCGCAGGTGCGGGTCACCGGTCCGCTCAACGTCGCTCGCCCTCCGCAGGGACAGATCCCGATCGTGCATGCCGGCACGTCGCCGCGGTCGCGCGCGCTCGCCGCGACCGAGGCCGACCTCGCCCTGACCGCCGCGCCGACGCTCGCCGACGCGATCGCCACGCGCCGCCTGCTGCGCGACATCGCGGCCGAGGCCGGGCGGTCTCCGGATGCGGTGAAGGTGATCGCCCCGGTGCTGCCGGTCGTCGCCGACACGGATGCCGACGCCCGCCGCATCGTCGAGCGCCTGCTCGCGCTGGTGCCGCTCGCCGAGGGACATCAGACGGCTCGCACCGCCTTCCCGCCCAACCGCACGGTGGCCGCGCTCGCCGATGCGTTCGACATCGCCGCTGACGATCCGCTGCGCGCGTCGGAGTTCGACCGCCCGGTCACGGCTGCTGAGGCGCAGCGGTTGGGGGAGCGCGGCTCCGCACTCATCGAGCGCCTCGCCGGCATCGCCGGACTGCGCGTCTCGGGAGCCGGGGTGACGACCGGCGATCCGCTCACCTGGCGGCACCTCGTGGCTGCCAACGCGGTGCCGGCGGCCTTCGTGGTCGGCGACGCCGGCACCATCGCGGACCACTTCGAGACCTGGCGCGACGAGGGGGCGGCCGACGGGTTCAACGTGCTGTCGGCCTTCCAACCCGCCCAGTTCGAGGCGTTCACCCGCCAGGCCGCTCCCGAGCTGCGCCGCCGCGGACTGCTGCGACACGCGACGGAGAGCGAGGGCGCGACCCTCCGCGACCGTCTGCGCATTTCCTCGTATGTCGACGCGTGACCACTCGTGTCGTCGCGCGACACCCGGTGTCCGCCGCCTCGCGGCACGGCCACTCCGATTCCTACCGTGAACACATCCCGACACCCGAAGCCCAGGAGACCCTCCGCATGAACCGCCGTCTCATCCGTGCCGCCGCCATCGCGGTCCCGCTCGTCCTCGCGGGCAGCCTCGCCGCCTGCGCCTCCTCGCCTGCTCCTGCCAACGCCCCCGCCGAGGGCGGCGACCCCGTCACCGGCGGCACGCTCACCTACCTCGAGCACCAGGCGTACACGAACCTGTACCCGCCGCAGGCCGGCTTCTACCCGAACGGCGGCATCGTCAACAACATCGCCGCTCGCCTGACCTGGCAGAACCCGGAGACGCTCGAGATCGAGCCGTGGATCGCCTCGGACTGGACCGTGAACGCGGATGCCACCGAGTACACGTTCGACCTGAACCCCGACGTCACGTTCTCGGACGGCACCGTGCTCGATGCCGCGGCCGTTGCGAAGAACTTCGACACGTACGGCCTGGGCGATGCGGAGCGCGGCCTCACGGTCTCGGAGGCGATCAACAACTACGCCAGCAGCGAGGTCGTCGACGAGGACACCGTGACGTTCCGCTTCAGTGCGCCGTCGCCCGGGTTCCTGCAGGCCACCTCGACCATCAACTCGGGTCTGCTGTCGCCTGCGACGCTCGACGGCACGATCGAGGACTTCGGCGCGGGCAACGCGGCCGAGATCATCGGATCCGGCCCCTTCACCGTCACCGACGAGAAGCTGGGCACCGAGTACACGCTCACCGCCCGTGACGACTACGAGTGGGGCCCCGACAGCGTCGACAACGACGGCCGCCCCTACCTCGACGCCGTCCACGTGCTGATCACCCCCGAGGACTCGGTGCGGATCGGCTCGCTGCTCGCGGGCCAGGCCGACTACGTCCGCTACGTGCAGGCGTTCGACGAGGACCGCGTCGAAGGCGCCGGCTTCACGCTCTACGCCCCGCAGACCCGCGGCGTGAACAACTCGATCGCTCTGCGCCCCGAGAACCCGCTGCTGGGCGACATCCGCGTGCGCCAGGCGCTCGTCGCCGCCGTGGACGCGAAGGAGGTCGTCGACACGCTCTTCACCGAGAACTACCCGGTGGCGACGTCGGTGCTCTCCTCGCAGGCCGTCGGCTACAAGGACGAGTCCGCGCACTACGCCTACGATCCCGACAAGGCCGAGGAGCTGCTCGACGAAGCGGGCTGGGAGCCCGGTTCCGACGGCATCCGCGAGAAGGACGGCGAGCGCCTGTCTATCACCGTCTACGAGGCCAAGCCGCAGCCGCTGTCGAAGCAGACGCTCGAGCTCGTCGCGCAGCAGCTGGCGAAGGTCGGTGTGGAGCTCTCGGTCAAGCCCGGCGACGCCGGCAGCGCGGCCGAAGACACCCGCGATCCGCTGAAGACCGGCTTCTACCACTCGATGGTCGGACGGGCGGACCTCGACGTCATCAAGAGCCAGTACTTCACGAAGAACCGCGACGTGCTGATCTCGAAGGACGCGAAGCTCGACGAGCTGCTGCTCGCCGTGGCCTCCGAGCCCGACGCCGACAAGCGCGTCGCCGCCTCGCAGGCCGTGCAGGACTACATCGCCGAGCAGGCCTATGTCATCCCGCTGTTCGAGGAGCCGCAGGTGTACGGCACCGCGACCTACGTGCAGGGCGTCGCCTTCGAGTCGGTGGGGCGTCCGACGTTCTCCGGCGTCTGGCTCGCCGAGCACTGAGAGCGCCGGTGACACGATGAGCTTCGTCCTCCGACGAGCCGGGCAGGCCGCGATCGTTCTGATCGCGGCCTTCACGGCCACCTTCTTCCTGCTGCAGCTGCTGCCGGGCGATGCGATCCTGATCAAGTTCTCCGACCCCAGCCTCGGGCTGTCGCCGGACCAGCTCGACAGCATCCGCGCCACCTATGGCGCAGACCTGCCGTGGTGGGAGCAGTACGTGCACGCGGGCCTCGGCTTCCTCGCCGGGGACTTCGGGTTCTCGACCCAGTTCGGCACCCCGGTGCTGACGATGCTGGGCGAAGCGCTTCCCGCGACCCTGCTGCTCGCGTCGCTCGGACTCGTCGTGGCGCTGATCCTCGCCATCCTCATCGCCGGGCTCTCCTCGCTCGCACCGTTCGCGTGGCTGCGCGACGGCCTGCGTCAGGTGCCCGGGCTGTTCGTGGCGGTGCCGGTCTTCTGGCTCGGCATCCTGCTCATCCAGGTGTTCTCGTTCGGGCTCGGATGGGTGCCGATCGTCGGCGCCGACCCGGTGGCCGGACTCGTCCTGCCGGTGCTCACCCTCGCCGTGCCGATCTCGGCCCCGCTGGCCCAGGTACTGGTGCGCGCGATCGACCAGGTGCAGGCGCAGCCGTTCGTCACGGTGGTGCGGGCGAAGGGCGCTCCGCCGCTGTGGGTGCTCACCCGTTCGGTGGCCCGGAACGCCGCCGTGCCGACTCTGACCATCGCCGGTGTCCTGTTCGGCGAGCTCGTCGGCGGGGCCGTGGTGACCGAGACCGTGTTCGGCCGCACGGGCATCGGCCGCCTCACCGAGCAGGCCGTCGCGAACCAGGACATCCCGGTGCTGCAGGGCGTCGTGCTGCTGTCGGCCCTCGGCTTCGTGATCATCAGCTTCGCGGTCGACCTCGTGACCCCGCTCATCGACCCCCGCCAACGCGCCGTCGCCCGCGCCTCGGCGCCCCGCGCGCTCCAGGAGGCGACCGCATGACCGCTCCCGTGATCATCGATCCCGTGGTCGGGCCCGAACTCGCTCCGGGACCGCCGGCGACCGAGCCCGAATCCACCCCGCCACGCCGCCGCCTGCACGGCCGCGCCTGGGGCCTGTACCTGGCCTACGCGGTCGTCGCGCTCGCCGTGCTCTGGGCCGTCATCCCCGGGGTGTTCGCCCCCGGCGACCCGCTCACGGGCGTCCCGGCCGACAAGCTGCTCGCGCCGAGTGCCGCGCACTGGTTCGGCACCGACACCCTCGGCCGCGATCTGTTCGGCCGGGTCGTGCACGGTGCGGTGCACTCGCTCTCGGGAGCGCTCATCGCCGTCACGGTCGGCCTCGCCCTCGGCACGCTGATCGGGGCGATCGCCGGTGCCGTCGGCGGTGTGGTCGACGACGTGCTGATGCGCGTGGTCGACGTGCTGCTCGCGATCCCCGGGCTGCTCCTCGCTCTCACGGTCATCATCCTGCTCGGCTTCGGCACCGTGAACGCCGCGATCGCGGTCGGTCTCGGCAGCGTCGCCGCGTTCGCCCGGCTCATGCGCGCCGAGGTCGCCCGTGTGCGGCGCACCGAGTACGTCGAAGCGGCCTTCGGCAGCGGCGGCACGTTCTTCACGGTCCTGCGCCGGCACGTGCTGCCGAACTCACTGACCCCGATCGTCGCGCTCGCCGCACTGCAGTTCGGCACCGCGATCCTCGCGATCTCGACGCTCGGGTTCCTCGGCTACGGTGCGCCGCCGCCCACGCCGGAGTGGGGCCTGCTGATCGCCGACGGCCGCAACTACGTGGGCACGGCTTGGTGGCTCACCGCCCTGCCCGGTCTCGTCGTGGTCGTCGTCGTCCTCAGCGCCAACCGGATCAGCCACCGCATCGGAAGGAGCGCGAAGTGAGCGCCGTCATCTCCGCCACCGATCTGCGGATCTCCTACGGCGACAAGGACCGGCGCCGCGAGGTCGTGCACGGCGTCTCGTTCGAGATCGCCGAGGGCGAGACCCTGGCGCTCGTGGGGGAGTCGGGTTCGGGCAAGTCCACCACCGCGCACGCCCTGCTCGGGCTGCTGCCGGAGGGCGGCCGCGTCGACGGCGGGCGGGTGCTGCTCGGCGACCTCGACATCTCGGGATGGTCCGATCGTGCGCTGCGCGGCATCCGCGGTCCCGAGGTCGGTCTCGTGCCGCAGGATCCGACCACCTCGCTCGACCCCGTGCGCACGATCGGTGCGCAGGTCGAGGAGATCCTCCGTCTGCACGGGCACCGGGATCGCCGGTCGCGGCGGGCACGGGCCATCGAGCTGCTCGACCGTGTCGGAATCGACGACCCCGACCTGCGGGCGCGCCAGTATCCGCACGAGCTCTCGGGCGGCATGCGCCAGCGCGTGCTCATCGCCACCGCGATCGCCCTGCGGCCGCGGCTGCTGATCGCCGACGAGCCCACCAGCGCCCTCGACGCCACGGTGCAGCGCAAGGTGCTCGACCTGCTCGACGAGCTGCAGCGCGAAGAGGGCACCAGCATCCTGCTCGTGACCCACGACCTCGGTGTCGCAGCCGACCGGGCCGAGCGGCTCGTCGTGCTCAAGGACGGTCGCATCGTCGAGCAGGGCTCCAGCGAGGCGGTGCTCGCCGCACCGGCCGACCCGTACACGAAGCAGCTGCTCGCCGACGCTCCGGCGTTCGCGACGGGTTTCCGTCGGCCCGACGCCCCGCCGTTCCTGCGCGATGCCGCGGCGGTCGCCGCCGAGAACCCCTGGGCGATCGTCGCCGACGGACTCGTCAAGGAGTTCCGCGTCGCGGGGCGCGAGCGCTTCCGGGCCGTCGACGACGTGTCGTTCCGGGTGCGCAAGGGCACCACACATGCGCTCGTGGGGGAGTCGGGCTCGGGCAAGACCACGACGGCGCGCCTCATCACCCGCTTCCATCAGCCGGATGCCGGGACGATCGAGGTCGACGGCGACGACGTGACCCACGCGAAGCGCGAGCAGCTGCGGGTGCTCCGCCGACGCATCCAGCTCGTCTACCAGAACCCGTTCGCCTCGCTCGACCCGCGGCAGCAGATCGCCGACATCGTCGCCGAGCCGCTGGTGAACTTCGGCGTCGGCAGCCGCACCGAGCGCCGCGAGCGCGCACTCGCCCTCCTCGACCGGGTGTCACTCCCCGCCGAGGTCGCACGGCGCACCCCGCGTGAGCTCTCGGGCGGGCAGCGGCAGCGCGTCGCGATCGCCCGCGCGCTCGCGATCGACCCCGACATCGTGGTGCTCGACGAAGCGGTGTCGGCGCTGGATGTCACGGTGCAGGCCCGCATCCTCGAGCTGCTCACCTCGCTGCAGGCCGAGCTCGGGCTCACCTACCTGTTCATCTCGCACGACCTCGCGGTGGTGCGGCGGATCAGCCACACGGTCTCGGTGATGCGCCGCGGCCGGATCGTCGAGGAGGGGCAGACGGAAGACCTCTTCCGCGACCCGCAGCACGACTACACCCGGGAGCTGCTGGCCGCAGTACCGGGACGAACGGAGACCGTCGTATGACCACCACCCCCACCGTCGCCTTCTTCACCCGGCTGCTCGACGATGCCGCCCCCGCCGAGCGGTATGCGTTCGCGACCGCGCAGATCCAACAGGCCGAGCGGCACGGCATCGGTCGGGCCTGGGTCGCGCAGCACCACTTCCATGCGGCCGAGGGCGGGCTGCCGTCGCCCCTGGTGTTCCTCGCGAACGTCGCCGCCGTGACTTCCACCATCCGTCTCGGTACCGGCGTGATCACGCTGCCGCTCGAGGACCCGGTGCGGGTGGCGGAGGATGCCGTGGTCGCCGATCTGCTCTCCGGGGGGCGCGTGGATCTGGGACTCGGCAGCGGCGGCACGCCCTCGTCGTTCGCGCCGTTCGGCGAGGACGTGCGCGACAAGGGGCCGACCTACGACCGGAAGCTGCGGACACTGCTCGACGGTCTCTCCGGCCGCGATGTCGGTGCCGGCAACACCCTCTATCCGGATGCCGGCGCCCTCGCCGACCGCGTCTGGCAGGCCACCTTCTCGGTGCCGGGCGGGCATCGGGCCGGCATCCACGGGCACGGGCTGCTGCTGTCTCGCACGCAACCGCGCAGTGCCGATCGGCTGCACGCGCCGCTGTCTGCCCTGCAGGATCCGATCATCGACGCGTACCTCGAAGCGCTGCCGGAGGGGGTGGCGCCGCGGATCACCGCCTCGCGCACCGTGTTCGTCGCCGACGACCGCGCCGAGGCGCTGCGCTTCGCCGAGGTCGGGCTGCGCCGGGCGGCTGAGGGCTTCCGCCGTCAGTGCCAGACGATCCCCGGAGACAGCATCGACGAGCTGATCGCCGCGCTCGACACACACCTGGGTACGCCGGAGCAGGTGGCGGAATCGCTCGCCGCCGACACCACCCTCGCCCGCGCGACCGAGGTGGCGTTCCAGGTGCACTCGGTCGACGCCCCGCACGAGCACGTGCTGCGCTCGATCGCGCTCTTCGCCGACGAGGTCGCCCCGGCCCTCGGCTACGCGCTGACCCCGACACCGCACGGAACCACGACCGACCAGAACCTCACCCTCAAGGAGAATGCATGACCGACGACATCGTGGACCGGATCGTGGAGGTGACGCCGGAGCTCGATGCCCTGCGCCGTCGCCGTCCGGTGACCAGGGAGCAGCTGCAGGCGAGCTTCGACGCCCTCTTCCAGCCGGTGAGCACGGAGCACGTCTCGCAGGCCGAACGCGAACTCGTGGCCGCCTTCGCCACCGGTCTCGCGGGAGCCGAAGACCCGACCGCGGTGTTCTATGCCGGTCGTGCGCAGGAGGCCGACACCCAGCGGGCCACCGTCGTGCTCGCGGAGGCCGCCCGGGCGGCGACCACCGGACCCTTCGGCACCTACACCGAGCTCGGACTGCAGGCCGAGAACACCGACGGGGCGCGCTATGTCCCGTCCGAGACCGTCATCGCCGCGGTGGATGAGCGCCTCGCCGCCGCCCTCGCGCACACGCACCTGCTGGTGTTCCGCCCCCGCGAGGCTTCGGGCGCCGACCTCGGTCGCCTGCTCGACGCGGGCTGGTCGGCGGACGGCATCGTGACGCTGTCGCAGCTGGTGTCGTTCCTCGCCTTCCAGCAGCGCGTCGTCACCGGGCTCCGTGTGCTCGCCGCTGCGGGCTTGACCGCCGAGATCTCCGAGGAGGAGGCCGCATGACCGCCGAACAGAGCGTGCTCCGGCACGACGACGCCCCGCACCCGCACGCGTTCACCCGCGGCGAGGTCGGGTGGGTCCCGCACCTCGAGCCCCTCGCCGAGGCGGAGCTGACCGAGCGCCACTACGACGGCCTCGTCGATGCGGCTCGCGCGAAGAACGACTACTTCCGGCTGCTCGCCCGCGACCCCGAGGTGCTGAAGGCCCGCACCCTCGTCGACAAGGACATCTTCTACAACGCCGCCGAGGGTCTGCCCCGCGCCGACCGTGAGCTCGCGGCGACCGCGGCATCCCGCCGCAACGGCTGCGTGTTCTGCGCCTCGGTGCACTCGCGCTTCGCCGCGCACCACAGCAAGCGCACGGACGACGTCGACCTGCTGCTCGACGAGGGTGTGGACGCGGACCTCGGCGAGCGCTGGAACGCCGTCGTCGCGGCATCCGTCGCCCTCACCGACACGCCCAACGCGTTCGGCGCGGACGAGATCGTGCGGCTGCGTGCCGCCGGGCTCGACGACCTGGAGATCTCGGACCTCATCCACGGCGCCGCGTTCTTCAACTGGGCGAACCGGCTGATGCTGTCGATCGGACGGCCGGTCGCGCCGGCCTGACCGCTCTGACGGCACCTCGCCGTCAGGGGACGAGGATGATCTTGCCCGAGGCGGCGCCGGACTCCATGAGCTCATGGGCCTGCGCCGCCTCGGTCAGCGGCAGCTGGGGGCCGAGCTCGATCACGAAGTCGCCGGCGTCGAGGAGGGCGATCGTCTCGGGGAGCGCCTCGGCGCGCCAGGCGAGCTCCTCGTCGGTCAGGGGCACCGGGGAGCCGCCGGAGAACGCGCGGATGCCGAAGGACGCGGAATCCGGGCCACGCACGATCGTCGCGATCCGGTCGCGGTCGGCGACCAGCGCGAGGGAGGTCTCGATCGCCTCGTCGGTGCCGGCGCAGTCCAGGGCCACGGTGACGGCCTCGGGGGCGGTGTCGCGCACGCGGTCGAGCAGACCGTCGCCGTAGGCCACGGGGATCGCGCCGAGTTCGCGCAGCTGGTCGTGGCGGGCGGGGCTCGCCGTCGCGATCACGGTCGCACCCCAGGCCACCGCGAACTGCACGGCGGCCTGTCCGACCGAACCGGAGCCGCCGTGCACGAGCAGCACATCGCCCTCGGTGACCCCGAGTGAACGCAGCGACTGGTACGCGGTGCCCGCGGGGATCCCGATCGCCGCCCCCTCGGCGGTCGTGACGGAGTCGGGGAGCTTCGCGAGCTTCTCGGTGGAGATCGCGATCGCCGAGGCGTAGGTGCCGTGCGCGTCGCGGATCGCCACGCGGTCGCCGACCGCGAAGTCGTCGACACCCTCGCCGAGCAGCTCGACCACGCCGGCCCCGTCGAACCCCACAGGGCGCGGTTCGGTGATCGGGGGAGACGGCCGCTTGGCGCTCCGCAGCTTGGCATCGATGGGATTCGCCCCCGCCGCCTCGATGCGCACCACGACCTCGCCGCGGGCCGCGACGGGATCGGGGATCTCCATCAGGTGCAGGACATCGGGGGAGCCGAACTCGGTGTAGACGATCGCGCGTGCCATGGATTCAGGCTACCCGCGCTGACGCCCGCCGTCGCGGATCAGCGTCCGGACAGCACCTTCATGATGCGCTGCGGCGACACCGGCTGCGCGGTGCCGAGGCGCTGCGCGAACACGCTGACGCGGTACTCCTCGAGCAGCCAGCGCACCTCGACGAGCGCGGGGGGAGCGCCGGCGGGAAGCGGGATCGTGCCGCCCGCATCCTCGTACGCCTTCGCCATCCGCTCGTACTCGGTCATGCGTGCGCGGTCCTTGCCCGGTTCGCTCCCGAGCGTCTTCAGCCGGTCGAGCATGCCTTCGAGGTAGCGCGGGAAGTGCGCGAGACGGTCGACGCCGGCCGCGGAGACGAAGCCCGGATGCAGCAGACCGCTGAGCTGTGTGCGGATGTCGTTCAGCGGGCCGAGCAGGGCGAGCGAGTTCTGCGACTTGATGCCGCGTTCGACATCGCGGGACTTCGTCAGGATGCGGGCCACCAGCGAGACGCACGCGAAGAGCTGATCGACGAGCACGCCCGAGACGGCGTCGCGCACCCGGATGAACTCGGCTTCGCTGCGTACGATACCGCCCGGTGCGGTCTGCTCGATGACCTGCCGCGCCACGGCCGCGCGGCAGTCCTCGATGAGGGCGGCGGCGGACTGGTACGGCGAGGCGGCGAGGGCGAGCTTCTCCTGGCTCGTCAGGTGCTCCTGCACGTACGAGGAGGGGGAAGGGACCCCGAGCAGCACGAGCCGCAGCACGCCGTCGCGGGTGGCGGCGGCCGCGGCATCCGGGGTCGATTCGACGCGCACCGACACGGTCTTGCCCTGGTCGACGATCGCCGGGTAGCCGCGCACGACGCCGCCGGCGACACGGGTGTCGAGCACCTCGGGCAGGTCTCCGAAGGTCCACGCCACCAGACCGGTCTGCTCCACTTGCGGGCGCTTCGGCGTGCTCAGAGTCCCCGGCTTCACGGGCCCGGACTTCGGCGGCGCGGCGATCGATCGCGCCACGCTGCTGCGCGCCCGGTCGGAGAGCTGCGCCTGCAGCGCCCGGAGATCACGACCCGACCCGACCACCCGGCCGCGTTCGTCGACCGCACGGAAGTTCATGCGCAGGTGCGGCGGCACGCGCTCGTCGTCGAAGTCGGCGGCGGACACGAGCTGGTTCGCGAGCGGCTGGATGAGCCGGGCCAGTGCCTCCTTGAGTGTGCGCGGCGGGAGGCCGCCGTGCGACTCCGGACCCTGCTCGGCCAGCTCGGCGCCGAACTTCTCGGCCCAGTCGGCGGCGGGTACGACGTGGCGGCGGATGGCCTTGGGCAGCGCGCGCAGCAGCCCGGTGACGAGCTCGGCACGTAGGCCAGGAACCTGCCAGTCGAAGCCGCGCTCCTCGAGCTGGGCGAGCAGCGGCAGCGGCACGACCACGCTCACACCGTCGTCGTCGGCACCCGGTTCGAACCGGTACGCGAGGCCCAGCACCTGGTCGCCCTGCGTCCACCGTGTCGGGAACTCGCGCTGGTCGGCGCGCTCCTCGTCGTCGATCAGGTCGCTCTCGCGCATCACGAGCAGCTTCGGCGTCGTGGCCATGGCCTCGCGCCACCAGCTCTCGAACGACCGCACGTCGAACACGTCGGCGGGGATGCGCTCGTCGTAGAAGCGGAACACGGCCTCGTCGCCGGCGAGGATGTCGCGGCGGCGCTCGCGCTCCTCCAGCTTCTCGAGGCGCTTGCGCAGCTCGGCGTTGCTGCGCCAGAACGCGCTCACCCGCTTGTCGATCCGCGTCGGGTCCCACTCGCCCTCGACCAGCGCATGGCGCACGAAGAGCTCGCGCGAGGCGGCCCGGTCGATGCGGGCGAACTGCACACGGCGACGCGGGATGATCTCGAGCCCGAACAGCGTCACCTTCTCGAACGCGACGGCGGCGCCGGCATCCTTCGACCAGTGCGGCTCGGTCACCTGGCGCTTGGCGAGGTCTCCGGCGAGGGGCTCGGCCCAGGCGGGGTCGATGGCGGCGACCGTGCGCGCGAACGTGCGGGAGGTCTCCACGATCTCGGCCGCGATCACCGCGCGAGGACTCTTCTTGCGCAGGCCGGAGCCGGGGAAGATCGAGAAGCGGATGCCGCGGGCTCCCCGGTATTCCGCGATGCGACGGCCCTTCTGCTCCTTCGCGGGGGAGTGCGCCTTGCCCGCAGGGGCGGTGCGCTCGTCGAGGAGGCCGATCTGCGACAGGAGTCCCGACAGCAGGGCGCGGTGGATGGCGTCCGGGTCGCTCGGGCCGGTGTCGTCGCCGGTGCGGTCGGGCGTCTTCACGAGCGTGCGCAGCTGGCGGTGCACGTCGAACCACTCCCGCACTCGCACGTAGTTGAGGTGCTCCGAGCGGCACAGGCGACGGAACGCGCTGGATCCGAGTTCGCGCTGCTGCTCGCGCAGGTGGTTCCACAGATTCAGCAGGGTAAGGAAGTCACTGGTCGGGTCGACGAAGCGGGCATGCAGGCGGTCGGCCTCCTCGCGGCGCTCCTCGGGTCGCTCGCGCACGTCCTGGATCGTCATGCCCGACACGATCGCGAGCACGTCACGGGTCACAGTGCCGACCGAGCCCCCGCGCCCCGCCTCGATCAGCATCCGCGCGAACCGCGGGTCGATCGGCATCCGCGAGATGTCGCGTCCGATGCGGGTGAGGTGCGGAGCGCCGTCGCGGCGGGACGGTTCGACCGCGCCGAGCTCGGTGAGCAGGTCGAACGCCGCCTTCACACCCCGCGAGTCGGGCGGGGTGAGGAAGGGGAATGCGGTGATGTCGCCGAAGCCGAGCGACAGCATCTGCAGGATCACGGAGGCGAGCGAGGTGCGCAGGATCTCGGGCTCGGTGTACTCCGGGCGCCGGTCGTAGTCCTCCTCCGAGTAGAGGCGGATCGCGATGCCGTCGCTGGTGCGGCCGGCGCGGCCGGATCGCTGGTTCGCGGAGGCCTGCGACACCGCCTCGATCGGCAGCCGCTGCACCTTGGACCGGTTGCTGTAGCGCGAGATGCGCGCGGTGCCGGTGTCGATGACGTACTTGATGCCGGGCACCGTGAGGCTCGTCTCGGCGACGTTGGTGGCGAGGATGACGCGACGGCGGACGCCTGCCACCCTGCTGCGCTCGAACACGCGGTGCTGGTCGGCGGCGGAGAGCCTGCCGAACAGCGGCAGCACCTCGGTGGGGGCGCGGTCGTTCGCATAGGCGCCGCGCACGGCGTCGGCCGCATCCCTGATCTCGGCCTCGCCGGGGAGGAACACGAGCACATCGCCCGGCGCCTCGCGGTCGAGTTCCCGGAGGGCGGCGACGATGGCCGAGACCTCGTCCTCCGGCTCGGCCGGTGCGTCCTCGTCGTCCCCGTCTTCGACCTGCCCGCGGTAGCGGATCTCGACCGGATACGTGCGGCCCGAGACCTCGATGATCGGCGCCGGTGTGCCATCCGCCGCGGCGAAGTGCTTCGCGAAGCTCTCCGGGTCGATCGTCGCCGAGGTGATGATCACCTTGAGGTCGGGGCGCTCCGGGAGGATGCGGGCCAGGTAGCCGAGCAGGAAGTCGACGTTGAGGGAGCGTTCGTGCGCCTCATCGATGATGATCGTGTCGTACCGGGTGAGCAGTCGATCGCGATGGATCTCGTTGAGCAGGATGCCGTCGGTCATCAGCGCGATGCGCGTGGCGTCCGACACCTTGTCGGTGAAGCGCACCTTGTAGCCGACGAGCGTGCCGAGCTCGACCTGGAGCTCTTCCGCGACCCGCTCCGCGATCGTCCGCGCGGCGAGCCGACGCGGCTGGGTGTGCGCGATGCGCTCCCGCCCGAGCTCGAGCGCGATCTTCGGAAGCTGGGTGGTCTTGCCCGACCCGGTGGCGCCCGCGACGATCACGACCTGGTGGTCGCGGATGGCGTCGCCGATCTCGCCTCGGGCAGCGCTGACGGGCAGCTCCGGAGGGTAGGAGATCACGGGGGAGGACATAGCCCTCCATCGTATGACGGGATTCGCCCCCTACGATCATCTGGTGATCACCGCTGCAGCCCCCGTCCGCTGGTTCCGCGAGTTCGGGCGCCCGCCGCGCATCCTCGGACTGGATGTCGCTCGTGGGCTGGCGATCCTCGGCATGGCCGGCGCGCACATCGGCGAGACCGAGGCGTTCGAGTGGATGGACCCGGCGACGTGGACCGACCTCGTGCACGGGCGGTCGTCGATCCTGTTCGCGCTGCTCGCCGGAGTGTCCATCGCGCTGATGACCGGACGCAGCGTGCTGCCGGAGCGCGAGCGCCTCCCGAGCATCCGCCTGAACCTCGTCGGGCGCGGGGCAGTGATCTTCCTCATCGGACTGGCGCTGGAGATGCTGAACACTCCGATCGCCGTGATCCTCACGCTCTACGGCATCCTCTATGTCGCGGTGATCCCGTTCCTCCGGTGGCGCCCGTGGCAGCTGCTGCTCGGTGCGGCCGTGCTCGCGCTGGTCGGCCCGGCGCTGCTGGCGTTCCTCGGAGCCGTGATGCTGCATCCCTTCGGCACCGGGATCGGCTTCGTGCTCTACGGCACCTACCCGATCACGGTGTGGCTGGCTCTCGTGCTCGGCGGCATGGCGCTGGGACGGATGCACGTCGAGCGTGTGCGCACCGCCGTGATCGCGCTCGCGGTCGGCATCGTGCTCGCGGTGGTCGGCTACGGCCTCGGCGGCATCGGTCAGGCTGCGGGCCTCAGCACACCGGCGGAATACAGCAGCTCCTCGTTCGTCGACGGCTCCTCGTTCAGCGAGAGCTCCTTCGACGTCTCGATGCCGAACGGGTGGGAGGGGTATCCGCAGGCGCTGGAAGCGTCCGATCCGCTGGGCTCCGTGCTCGCGGCGGTGTTCGCGGTCGAGCCGCACAGCGGTGGCACGGCCGAGGTACTCGGCTCCGGCGGCTTCGCGCTGACCGTCATCGCCCTGTGCCTGCTGCTCAGCCGACCGCTGCGCTGGGTGCTGCTGCCGCTGGGCGCGCTGGGCTCCATGCCGCTGACGGCATACAGTGCGCACGTGCTGTCGATCGTCCTGTTCGGTGGGCCCGGCGGCTTCTTCTCCAGCAACGAGTTCTGGGCCGCGACCGCCATCGGGCTGCTGGTGGTGACGACGCTCTGGTCGATGTTCTTCGGCCGAGGGCCGCTGGAACGGCTGGTCGGCCGTGGGGCGGCCGCGATGGCACTTGTTTCCTCACCCACGGCCTCGACGTCGGATGCCGGTCATAGGCTGGAGGGATGAGCATTCCTGCACTCGAACTGAACGACGGCAACTCCATCCCGCAGCTCGGCTACGGCGTCTTCAAGGTGCCGCCGGCAGAGACCGAGCGCGCGGTGAGCGAGGCGCTCGAGATCGGCTACCGCCACATCGACACCGCCGCCATCTACGGCAACGAAGAGGGCGTCGGCGCTGCGATCGCCGCGTCCGGCATCGCCCGCGACGAGCTGTTCATCACGACCAAGCTCTGGAACGACCGTCACCACGGCGACGAGCCGCGTGTGGCCATCGGCGAGAGCCTCGACAAGCTCGGCCTCGAGAAGGTCGACCTGTACCTGGTGCACTGGCCGGCCCCCGCGATCGGCGACTACCTGCACGCGTTCACGAAGCTCATCGAGCTGCGCGAGGCCGGACTCACCCGCAGCATCGGCGTCTCGAACTTCCTGGTGCCGCACCTCGAGCGCGTGGTGAAAGAGACCGGCGTGGTGCCGGCCGTGAACCAGATCGAACTGCACCCGGCCTACCAGCAGCGCGACGTGGTCGCCTGGGCCGGCGAGCACGGCATCAAGATCGAGGCCTGGGGTCCGCTCGGGCAGGGCAAGTACGACCTGTTCGGCACCCCGGCGGTGGCTGATGCCGCGGCCGCGCACGGGGTCACCCCCGCGCAGGCCGTGCTGCGCTGGCACCTGCAGAAGGGGATCATCGTGTTCCCGAAGTCGGTGCGCGCCGAGCGCCTGCGCGAGAACCTCGACGTCTTCGGCTTCGAGCTGACGGATGCCGAGATCGCGGCGATCGACGCCCTCGACCCGCTCGACGGCTCGGGCCGCGTCGGCTCGCACCCGGACGAGGTCAACTGACCCCGGTCATCGGATCGGGCCCCCGGGCCTACATGACGCCCCGTGTCGCTCCGCGCGACACGGGGCGTCGTCGTGAGTAGCTTCGAGGCATGACAGCTCCGTTCCGCGTCGTGGCCGTGTCGGGATCCCTGCACGAGCCGAGCAAGACGACCGCCCTCGTCCGCGCGATCACGGCCGCCGTCGCCGAGCGTGCCGAGGTCGAGTCGCAGCTCATCGAGCTCACGCAGATCGGCCCGGGCCTCGCGGGCGCGCTCCAGCGCGACCAGCTGCCGCCGGAGGTCGAGGCGCAGCTGCAGGCGATCGAGTCGGCCGACCTGCTGATCGTGGGCAGCCCCGTCTATCGGGCCTCGTTCACCGGACTCTTCAAGCACCTCTTCGACTTCGTCGGGCAGTACGACCTGGTGGGAAAGCCCGTGCTGCTCGCGGCGACCGGCGGCGGCGAGAAGCACGCGCTGATCATCGAGCACCAGTTGCGGCCGCTGTTCGCGTTCTTCCAGGCGCTCACCCTCCCGGTCGGCGTCTACGCGAGCAACACCGACTTCGACGGCTACGAGATCGCCTCGGATGTGCTGCAGGCGCGCATCGCTCTCGCCGCCGAGCGTGCCCTGCCGCTCGTGGGTTACGCGGCCTCGCGTCCCGTCGAGCTGCTCGTCGGCTGACCGCGCGCGCTCTGCGCGGCGTAGCGTGAGGGTATGACCAACCGGCTCGCCGACACGCTCAGCCCGTATCTCCGTCAGCATCAGGACAACCCCGTCGACTGGTACCCGTGGGGCGAAGAGGCGTTCGCGGAGGCCGAGCGCCGCGACGTGCCGCTGCTGATCTCGATCGGCTACTCGACCTGCCACTGGTGCCACGTGATGGCGCGGGAGTCGTTCGCCGATCCGGATACCGCCGCTCTCATCAACGAGGGCTTCGTCGCGGTGAAGGTCGACCGCGAGGAGCATCCGCAGGTCGATGGCGCCTACATGGCCGCCGCCTCCGCCTTCACGCAGAACCTCGGTTGGCCGCTCACGGTGTTCACCACGCCCCGCGGGCGCACGTTCTACGCCGGCACCTACTGGCCGCCGGAAGCCCGGGGCCAGATGCCCGGCTTCCGTGACGTGCTCGCCGCGGTGCGCGAGGCATGGACCGTGCGGCGGGAGCAGGCCGAGGAATCGGCGGATGCCGTGACCGACGCCCTCGCCCGCGCGGCGGAGTCCACGCCGTCGGACCTGCCCGACATGGTGGCGATCGCGACGGCGGCCGAGACGATCGCACAACGGGAGGACCGCGTCTACGGAGGTTTCGGCGGGGCCCCGAAGTTCCCCGTCGCCACGACGCTGCGGTTCCTGCAGCATCCGCTGGTGCGGGAGGGCGCTCCGCAGGCCGCGGCGTCGGCAGCACGGGCGCTCGCCGCGATGGCCGGGTCCGGCCTCCGCGACGCCGACGGCGGCTTCTTCCGATACGCCACGCAGCGCGACTGGACGGTGCCGCACTACGAGCGGATGCTCACCGACAACGCGCAGCTGCTCGACATCGCGCTCGACGCGGGGGACGAGTCGACGGTGCGCGGAATCGCCGACTTCCTGATCGACGTGCTCCGTCGCGACGGCGGAGGATTCGGTGCCGCGCAGGATTCCGAGTCGACGATCGACGGCACCCGCAGCGAGGGCGGCTATTACCTTCGCCCGGTCGCCGACCGCGCGGACCTGGAGCCGCCGGCCGTCGACGGCAAGGTGATCACCGGGTGGAACGGCCTGGCGATCGGCGCGCTGTCCCGGGCGGGTGCGGCATTCGGCGAGCGGGCCTGGATCGATGCCGCCGCTGCTGCCGCCGACCACGTGCTGCGGGTCAACCGGAACGCCGCGGGCGCGCTCGTGCGCACATCGCTCGACGGCCGCGCATCCGCCGCAGTGGCGACCCCCGCCGATCTCGGACTCCTCGCCGACGGCCTGTTCGCCCTCGCCCTCGCGACGGGGGAGGCGGAGTGGGCTGTCACGGCACGCGGCGTCCTCGACGACGCTCTCGCCGGCACCGGCGGCGACGATCCGCTGCTCTCGGCGCAGGGCATCGCGACCTCGCCCGACCAGACCGATGGCGACCTGCCCTCGGATGCCGCCGCGGTCGCGGGAGCCGCGCTCACCGCCTGGTGGCTCGGAGCGGGGGACCGGTACCGCGAGGCCGCCGCCGCGACCGTGAGCGCCCTCGCGTCGCGTTCGCTGGAGCAGCCGTTCGCCCACGGCACCCTGCTGCGGGTGGCAGCGGGCCTCGCCCTCCCGCCCCGCCAGGTGGTCGTGATCACGGCCGACCGCGTGGGCACCCTCGCCGCAGCCGCCCGGGGTGCGGACGCCGAGGTCATCGCCATCGTCAGCCCCGCGCAGGCGCAGGCGTTCACCGAAGCCGGGTTCGAGCTGTTCGAGGGCAAGGATGCGGTCGCGGAGCGCGCCTACGACTGCCGTGCGTTCGTGTGCCGGCTCCCGGTGAGCGACCCGGCAGAGGTCTCGATCTCGCGCTGACGTCACCGATGCATGGTGCACAATCTGCACAGCAATCCGCGCGCAGGCACCGTCCGGTTGCGCGGGTTGCGCAGCATCCGGTGCACCGTTTGCCCAGTGCCCGGCATCCGTTCTACTGTTGCGCGACCCCACCCGCGATCACAGCAAGGATGCTCTGACGATGCCCCTCCCCACCCGCGCCGGACTCGACGCCGTTCCCGCGTACCGTCAGGGGCGCTCCGCCCCGGCCGGTGCCTCCAAGCTCTCCTCGAACGAATCGCCGCATCCGCCGCTTCCTTCGGTCGCCCAGGCCGTGCGCGACCGGGTCGACGGCATCAACCGCTACCCGGATATGAGTGCCGCCGCTCTCCGCGAGCGTCTCGCCGCCCGCTACGGTGTCGACCCCGCCGAGGTCACCGTCGGTGCGGGTTCGGTCGAGATCGCCTCGCAGCTCATCCACGCGGTGGCCGGCGACGGCGACGAGGTGATCTTCGCCTGGCGGTCGTTCGAGGCGTATCCCTCGCTGGTCCGCATCGCCGGGGCCACACCGGTGGCCGTGCCCCTCGATGCCGAGCACGCGCACGACCTCGACGCGATGCTCGCGGCGATCACCCCGCACACCCGCCTGATCTTCGTGTGCAACCCGAACAACCCGACCGGAACCGTGGTCGGCGCCGACGAGCTGGAGCGCTTCGTCGCCGCGGTGCCGCACGATGTGCTCGTGGTGATCGACGAGGCGTACGTGCACTTCGACACGACCGAGAGCCGCGGCGCCGGCATCGAGCTGTTCCGACGCCACCCGCACGTGGCCGTCCTGCACACGTTCTCCAAGGCCTACGGGCTCGCCGGGCTGCGCATCGGCTACGCGATCGCCCCGGCCGCCGTCGCCGAGAACCAGCGGAAGGTCGCCGTGCCGTTCGGGGTCACCGACCTCGCCCAGAGCGCTGCCCTCGCCTCGCTGGATGCCGAGGACGAGCTGGCTGCACGCATCGACGAGGTGGTCGCGCAGCGCGACCGGCTGCACGACGTGCTCACCGCCGCGGGCTGGCCCGCCGTCCGCTCGCAGGCGAACTTCGTGTGGGTTCCGTCCGGCGATCGCACCGCGGAGCTCGAAGACCTGCTCCAGGCAGGAGGCGTGGTCGCGCGGGCCTTCGCCGGCGAGGGGATCCGCATCTCCTCCGGCTCTCCGACCGACATCGACCGCGTCGAGCAGGCGCTCACCGCCGAGAGTGTGGAGGTCGGCGCATGACCGGCGACCGCGCGACACAACTTCCCCCCACCACGACGACCACCAAGGGTCTGCATCCGGGGTTGACCCGCCGCCAGATCTCGATGATGGGGCTCGGCGGTGCGATCGGCGCCGGCCTGTTCGTCGGTTCGGGCCAGGCGATCAGCATCGCCGGTCCCGCCGTCCTGGTCTCGTACCTCGTCGCGGGCGGCATCGTCGTGCTCGTGATGGCGATGCTGGCCGAGATGGTGGCGGCGCGACCGAGCTCCGGCGCTTTCAGCTCGTACGCGCAGAAGGCGATGGGCCGCAGCGCCGGCAGCGCGGTCGGATGGCTCTACTGGATCCAGCTGGTCGTCGTGATTGCGGCCGAGGCGACCGGTGCCGGTGCGATCGTGGCGAACTGGACCCCGGGCATCCCCGCCTGGGTGTGGGTGCTGATCTTCGTCGTGGCGCTCACCGCCGTGAACCTGTTCGGGGTGCGGAACTACGGCCGCTTCGAGTTCTGGTTCGCGGCCATCAAGGTCGCGGCGATCATCGCCTTCCTCGTGGTGGGGGTGTGCGCGATCGTCGGACTCATCCCGGGCGTGCCCGCGACCGGCATCGCGAACCTCGTCGACAACGGCGGTTTCGCGCCGAACGGCATCGCCGGAATCGCGGGCGCCCTGCTCATCGTGGTGTTCGCGTTCGGAGGCACCGAGGTCGTCGCGATCGCCGCCGCCGAGTCGAACGACCCCGCACACAACATCCGCCGCATCGTGCGCGAGGTGCTCGTGCGCATCCTCGTGTTCTACGTCGGATCGATCTTCGTGATCGTGGCGGTCCTGCCGTGGAACGATCCCGCGGTCAAGGACGGCCCGTTCTCGGCGGTACTCGAGACCCTGAACGTCCCCGGCGTCGGTCTCGTGATGGACCTGATCGTGATCGTCGCACTGCTGTCGGCCATGAACGCGAACATCTACGGCGCCTCCCGCATGGCCTACTCGCTGGGGGAGCGCGGACTCGCCCCGCTGGCAGCGACCCGCACCAGCCTCAAGGGCGTGCCGTTCGTCGCCGTGCTGGCCTCGGTCGCCTTCGGCTTCGTGACGGTCGGGCTCAACTGGGCGTTCCCCGATGTGGTCCTGCCCGCGCTCCTGAACGTGGTCGGCTCGACGCTGCTCGTGATCTGGACGGCCACGGCGGTCGCGCAGATCATCCTCCGCACCCGCGCGGATCGCACGGGCGAGGAGATGCCGATGCGGATGTGGGGCTTCCCGTGGCTGTCGTGGCTGTGCCTGGTGCTGCTCGCCGCGGTGATCGCGCTCGCGATGGTCGACCCGGCAGCGCGCATCCAGCTCCTGTTGACCCTCGCGCTCACCGGTGTGCTCCTCCTCGTCGCCCGCGCGACCAGGGGATACGCGCGGGCCGGCGTGCCGCGGGAGTAGCCGATGCGCATCGATCGCCTCGACGCCCAGCTCATCCGGCTGCTCACCGAGTCCCCGCAGCTGCCGATCCTGGAGGTCGCGCGACGGCTCGGGATCGCCCGCGGCACTGCGACGAGCCGTCTCGCGCGCCTGCACGAGGGCGGGGTGATCGAGGCGATCGTGCCGCGCGTGGACCCGGCCGGCTTCGGCTACGGCGTGGTCGCCTTCTGCCTGGTCGAGATCGATCAGAAGGTCGGTCATGACGAGGTGGCGACGGCGCTGGCGAACGCGGTGCCCGAGATCGTCGACATGCACACCGTCACGGGCGCCAGCGACATGCAGCTGCGGCTGGTCGCGCGGGATGCCACGCGGCTGCAGGAGGTGCTCGACCGGGTCGCGCTGGTGCCCGGCGTCGCCCGCACGGCCTCCTCGATCGCGATGCGCACCCACCTCTCGGGGCGGGTGCTCCCGCTGGTGGACCACGTCGCGACGGACGATCCCGCCTAGTGCCTCACACCCTCACACCCAGCCGGGCAGCCAGTTGTGCAACAACCAGAACTCGTACGGCACGCTCATCCCGGTCCACAGCGGCAGGAAGAACGCCGAGACCAGCACCACGAACGTCAGGAAGATGATCACCGTGCGCTCGCCGGACTGCCGCCGGTACAGCGGATCCTCCCGCTGTCCGGCGATGATCCGCAGCGTCATCGCCAGGGCGAGCACGAGGAACGGCATCATCACGACCGTGTAGAACTGGAAGATCGTGCGCTCGGGGAACATCAGCCACGGCAGGTAGGTGACCGCGAGGCCGACGAGCGGAACGGTCAGCTCCGGACCGACCGGCTGCCGGGTGATCCAGCTCCGCACGAGTCGATAGATCAGGTAGACGGCGGCCGCGACCCCGCCGTACCAGATGAGCGGATTGGGGACGGCGGAGATCACGCCGATGCAGTGATCCGTGCCGCAACCCGAGGGGGAGGGGTCGACCCAGACCGCGGTCGGACGCAGCAGCAGCGGCCACTCCCACGCGGGGCTCGCATAGGGGTGCCCGCGGCTCAGGCCCACGTGGAATCCGAGCATGGACTCGTGGTACTTCCACAGTGCGAGCAGGGGGTTGGTGTCGCTCTTGCGGTCATAGCCGCCGGCGGTCACGAGCCAGCCGGTCCAGCTGATGAGGTACACCGCGAGGGCGGGGAAGACGAGCAGTACGAATGAGACGGGCCCCTGGCGGAATGCGGCGGCGGTCGGCCACAGCACCACGCCCGCGCGGCGCCGGGCCAGGGCATCGGTGATCACGACGTACAGCCCGAAGCCGGCGAGGACGTAGAGTCCCGACCACTTCACGGCGCACGCCGCGCCCAGGGCGAGCCCCGCGGCGACCAGCCACGGACGGCGCCACAGCACGGGCCCCCAGAACGGATCCGGCGCGTCGGGGTCGCGCCTCTCGAGCACGGGGATCGTCCGCTGCCGGTCGATCAGCACGAACAGCACGCCCAGCAGGATGAAGAACGTCAGGATGCCGTCGAGCAGGGCGATCCGGCTCATCACGATGCTGAGTCCGTCGATCGCGAGCAGGGTTCCGGCCACGCTCGCGACGACCACCGAACCGCTGAGGCGCCGGGCGATCAGGTACACCAGCAAGACGGATGCCGTGCCGAAGAGCGCGGTGGCCAGCCGCCAGCCGCCGCTGTTCTCCGGGCCGCCGATCGCCATGCCCAGCGCGATCAGCCACTTGCCCAGCGGCGGATGCACGATGAACGCGCCCTGGTCGGAGAGCGGAAGATCCTCGCCGGTCGGGAACGCCTGGTTCGCGCCGTCGCCCCAGGTGCCTTCGTAGCCCAGGGTCCACAGCGACCAGGCGTCCTTGACGTAGTAGGTCTCGTCGAATGCCAGCTCGTGCGGATGGGCGACGCCGATCAGCCGGAGGACCGCGGCCAGCGCGGTGATGACCAGTGGGGCGAGCCACCGGATGGCGCGGCCCCAGTCGGGATCGAGGAGCACGCGGTCGCGAAGTCGCCCGTATCGCGTCAGCCGTGCCTCGGGGGCAGGGAGCAGGGGCACGGGCGCGGTCACCGGTCCAGCCTAGACAACCCGCCTAAGCTGGGCGGGTGATCATCCTCGCCGCCACTCCGATCGGAAATCTCGGCGACGCGTCCCGCCGCCTGGTGGAGGTGCTGGAGAACGCCGAGGTCGTCGTCGCGGAAGACACCCGCACCACCGTGCGACTCCTGAAGGCGCTGCAGATCGACAACCGTCCGCGCCTGATCGCGCTGCACGACCACAACGAGAAGCAGAAGGCGGCGGAGCTCGCCGCCCTCGCCGCGGAGACCGACATCGTCGTGATGAGCGACGCCGGGATGCCGACCGTCAGCGATCCCGGTTACGGGCTGGTCGCCGAGGCCGTGGCCCAGGGTGTGACGGTGACCGCGATCCCCGGTCCGAGTGCGGTGCTGATGGCGCTCGCGATCTCGGGCCTCCCCACCGACCGCTTCACGTTCGAGGGATTCCTGCCGCGCAAGCCGGGGGAGCGCCGCTCGACCCTTCGCGCGCTCGCCGCGGAACCCCGCACCATGGTGTTCTTCGAGTCGCCCGCCCGCCTCGCGAGCGCGCTCGCCGACATGGGGGCGGCGTTCGGCGACGAGCGGCGGATCGCGGTGTGCCGCGAACTCACGAAGCTGTACGAGGAGGTGCGCCGCGGCACGGCATCCGAGCTGGTCGCCTGGGCCGAGGACGGCGTCAAGGGCGAGATCGTCGTCGTCGTCGAGGGGGCTTCCCGCCGCGACGCCTCCCCGGAGGACGCGCTCGCCCAGGTGCAGAAGCTCGTCGCCGACGGCATCCGCCTGAAGGATGCCGCGTCCGAGGTCGCCGCGCTCACCGGCCTCTCCTCCCGCGACCTCTACCAGGCCGCGCTGGCCGCCCGCTCCGGAGGGGCATGACCGTGAGCAAGGCGGCGACCGTGTACGACGTGGCCGATCGGGCCGGCGTGTCCATCGCCACCGTGTCGCGCGTGCTGCGCTCGCCGGATGCGGTGCGTCCGGTCACGCGGGAGCGCGTGCTCGATGCCGTGTCCGCCCTGGGCTATGTGCCCAGCGGCAGTGCCCGGGGTCTCGCGGAGCGCCGCACCGGGGTGCTCGGGCTGTACTTTCCCGGGTTCGACGCCGCGGAAGACGCTCCGCCGCTGGACGTGCTCTCCGACGCCGATGCGCCGCCGTTCGCGATCGTCCGCGATGACGCGGATGCCGACGACGGCCACACCTCGATGCTCTTCCTCGACGAGGTGCTGCGCGGCGCGGAGCTGGAGGCCTGGAAGCAGGGTTTCGTGCTCATGGTCGGCGTCGGACGCGACGATCCCGATCGCTCGACGGTGCGCGACATGGCCGGCCGCGTCGACGGCCTCATGGTGCTCGCGAGCAGTGTGCCCGACGACGTGCTGGCGCGCCTCGCCCGGCGGATCCCGGTCGTGGTGCTCTCCGGGCCGCCGCGCGGCGACCACTACGACCACGTCACCGTGAGCAACGCCGAGGCGATGGCCGAGCTGACCCGGCACGTCCTGGCCCAGGTGGGGGACGGGCGGCTCGCCTTCCTCGCCGGACCGGCGGACTCTCCGGACGGCCTGCAGCGGTGGGAGGGTTTCGCGGCGGCGGTCACGGCTGCCGGCCGCTCCCTCGACGACGTGTCCGTTCTCCGCGGCGACTTCACGCGCGGATCCGGCCGTCGTGCCGCCGAGGAACTCGTCGCATCCGGGGCTCCCGCGGCCCTGATCGCGGCGAACGACCAGATGGCGCTCGGCGCGCTCGATGTGCTGCGCGGCGCCGGCATCCGCGTGCCGGACGACGTTATCGTGACCGGGTTCGACGGCATCGAGGCGGCGGCGCTGTCCCGCCCCCCGCTCACCACGATCCGCCAGCCCATGATCGACCTGGGGAGGGCAGCGGTGCAGGTGCTCGCCCGCCGCCTGGAGAACGTGGACGCCGAGCCGGTACTGGCCCGTCTGCCGCTGCAGATCCTCCTTCGCGAGAGCTCGCAGCGCCCTTCCTGACGCCCCGCGGCACGGCGCCACGCCGGTGTCAAGGGGTTGCTTTCGAAAAATGTATGCGCTTACAATCGCTGAGGCGGCGCAGGCCGTCGGTCATGACAGAGACGACATGAGGTGGCAGATGTCCGGTGGCAGAACACCGAGAGCGCGGATGATGGGACGCTGGCGCAGAGCGGCGATCGTCGGCCTTGCAGCAGCCGCAGTCGCATTGAGCGGCTGCAGCATCCAGATCACATCCCAACCCGATCCCTCGATCGGCGACGACACGATGCTGATCAACGCCGACAAGGGCAACCCGTTCTTCACGAGGAACTTCAACCCGTATCTCACCAACACGCGCACGGCGTCGCGGTGGATCTACGAGCCGCTGATCCTGGTCAACCCGCTCGACGGCACGCAGAACCCCTGGCTGGCGACCGAGTGGACGCAGCCCGACGCCCGCACCATCGTCATGACGATCCGCGACGACGTCGAGTGGAGCGACGGCGAAGACCTGACGCCGGACGATGTGGCCTTCACGTTCCAGCTGCTCAAGGACAACCCCGCGCTCGACATCAAGGGTGCCTGGCAGCATCTGGAGAGCGTCGAGACCGAGGGCGACGACGTGATCATGCACCTCCAGACCGAGGATGCTCCGTCGCTGCCGATCCTCGGCCAGACCATGATCGTGCCGGAGCACCTCTGGGCCGACGTGAAGGACCCCGCCACGTACCGCAACGAGACACCGGTCGGGACCGGGCCGTTCGTGCTCGGTAACTACAACGACCAGCAGTACTCGATGGACCGCAACCCCGACTACTGGCAGGCCGACAAGATCGAGATCGAGCACATCATCCTGCCCTCGACCAACTCGCAGCTCGACACCGTGAGCCGCGGATACGACTGGGCGTACTCGTTCATCTCCGACGTGGAGGGCACCTGGGGTGCGGCGAGTCCGGACAACAAGTGGTGGTTCCCGCCGGGCGGCGTGATCGCCCTGATGCCGAACCTCGAGGTCGCCCCCTTCGACGACGTGAACGTCCGCCGAGGCATCGCGCTCTCCCTCGATCGCGAGGAGATCGCCGAGACCGCTTCCGAGGGGTACATGGAGCCCGCCGGCCAGACCGGACTGATCCTCCCGAACCAGGAGGAGTATCTCGACCCGAGCATCCCCGACGAGGGCATGATCACGCAGGACACGGATGCTGCGCTCGAAGCCTTCGAGAAGGCGGGCTACACCCTCGACGGCGACCGGCTCGTGGACGCCGACGGTGAGCAGCTCGAGTTCGCGCTGACCACGGCCAACGGCTTCACCGACTGGACCAGGGCGGCGCAGACCGTGCGCAGTCAGCTCGCCGAGGTCGGCGTGAAGGTCACGCTCAAGCTCCCGCAGCCCGCGGGATACCAGAGCGCGATCAGCAACGGCGACTTCGAGATGGCGATCGGCGGCATGGGCAACGGCGACGTCTACCAGGCCTACAACAACCTGCTCTCCAGCGAGTTCTACGTGCCATCGGGCGAGACGACCGCCAACAACTTCGAGCGCTACCGCTCGGACGAGGCCGACGCGCTGCTGGCCGAGTACCGCGAGACCGTCGACACCGATCGCCAGGCCGAGATCGTGAAGGAGCTGCAGGGCATCGTCTACGACGAGATGCCCGTGATCGGCCTCTACTACGGCGGCATCTGGGGTCTGTTCAACGACGCCAAGTTCACCGGCTGGCCGAGTGAGGAAGACCCGTACATGATTCCGCAGAACTACGATTCCGCGCCGCTGGGCATCTTCACGCGGCTCGAGCGAGTCAAGGAGGACGACAAGTGAAGTACGTGCTCCAGAAGTTCGGCCTGTTCGTGCTCACCCTGTGGGCCGCCGTCACCCTGAACTTCTTCCTCCCGCGCATGATGCCGGGTTCCCCGGCGGATGCCGCCATCGCCAAGCTGTCCCAGAACGGGCCGGTGTCCGACGCCACGCGCGCCGCCATCGAAGCCCAGCTGGGCGTGCCGACCGGGTCGCTGTGGGATCAGTACATCGCCTACCTCGGCCAGGTCGTGCGGCTCGACTTCGGCGTCTCGTACACGTTCTACCCGCAGTCGGTCGCGAGCATGGTGTCCACCGCACTGCCGTACACGATCGCCCTGGTCGGCATCGTCACGATCCTCGCGTTCGTGATCGGCACCCTCATCGGCGTCGCGGCCGCCTGGCGTCGAGGTACCTGGCTCGACACGCTGCCGACGCTGACGGGCTCCTTCCTCAGCACGTTCCCCTACTTCTGGACCGCGCTGCTGCTGCTGTTCTTCTTCGGCTACGTGCTGCACTGGTTCCCGACGACCGGCGCCTACTCCGCCACGACGACCCCCGGGTTCACCTGGGAGTTCCTCGGAGACCTGCTCAGCCACGCGTTCCTGCCGGCCCTGACGATCCTGCTCACCTCACTCGGCGGCTGGATCATCGGGATGCGCAACGCCATGATCAACACGCTCGGTGAGGACTACATCACCTTCGGCGAGGCGAACGGGCTGCACGGCCGCACGATCGCCCTCCGCTACGCCGCGCGCAACGCGATCCTGCCGAACCTCACCGGCTTCGGGCTCACGCTCGGCGGTGTCGTGGGCGGATCGATCCTCGTCGAGCAGGTGTTCGGCTATCCCGGCATCGGGTACCTGCTCTTCAACGCCGTGATCGGGCAGGACTACCCGCTCATGCAGGCGCTCTTCCTGATGATCACCGTGAGCGTGCTCATCGCCAACTTCCTCGTGGACATCCTCTACGGGGTTCTCGACCCGAGGACACGCCGATGACTTCCACCATGAACGTCAAGATCCCCGCCGAGCGCATCGCCGCGCCTAGCCCGTGGCGCGCCTTCGGGCGCATGGTCGCCACCCTCTGGAGCAACGGCAAGGCCCGACTCGGCCTCTGCATCCTCGCCTTCTTCGTGCTGGTCGCGGTGTTCGCCCCGGTCCTCGCCCCCTACGGGCCGAAGGAGAACGGGTTCGACCGCAACGCCGACGCGTCCTGGGCGCACTGGCTCGGCACGACCGCCGCGGGAGAGGACGTGCTCAGCCAGCTCATCTACGGTGCGCAGATCAGCCTGCTGGTCGGCTTCGCCGCCGGCATCCTGTCCACCATCGTCGCCGTGCTCATCGGCCTCAGCTGGGGTTACATGCGCGGCTTCGCGGGCGAGGTGGTCGGCTTCATCGTCAACCTCTTCCTCGTGATCCCGGGCCTGCCTCTCATGATCGTGATCGCCGCCTACCTGCAGAACGGCGGCATCCTGATGATCATCGCCGTGATCGTGGTGACCGGCTGGGCGTGGGGCGCTCGCGTGCTCCGCAGCCAGACGCAGTCGCTGCGCGGCAACGACTTCGTCACCTCGGCGCAGTTCTCGGGGGACAGCCGGACGCGCATCGTGTTCCGCGAGATCCTGCCGAACATGACGTCGATCATCGCCGGCACGCTCTTCGGAGCGGCGACGGCGGCGATCCTCGCCGAGGCCGGCCTGGAGTTCCTCGGCCTCGGTGACTCCAGCATCGTCAGCTGGGGCACCATGCTCTATTGGGCGCAGAACTCCAACTCCCTGCTCACCGGGCAGTGGCTGCTGCTGTTCGCCCCCGGTCTGTGCATCGCACTGCTGGCGCTGAGCCTGACACTGATCAACTTCGGCGTGGACGGCATCTCGAATCCGCGCCTGCGAGAGGGGAAGGGCCGATGACCGCCATGAACACGAATGATGTGCTGCTGGAGGTCGACTCCCTCTCCGTCGAATACGCCTCACCCGGGGCGACGCCGGTCGCCGCCGTCCACGACGTCTCGTTCTCGCTGCGTCGCGGCGAGTTCGTCGGACTCGTCGGCGAGTCGGGGTCGGGCAAGTCGACCCTCGGCTTCGCGCTGACGCGGCTGCAGAAGCCGCCGGCACGCATCAGCGGAGGCCGCATCCTCTTCGGCGGGCGCGACATCCGCGAGCTGGATGCCGAGGAGCTGCGTCGTCAGCGTCAGGGCGGTTTCGCCATGGTGCTGCAGTCGGGCATGAATGCGCTCAACCCGGTGCGCACGGTGGGCAACCACTTCCGCGACATCTTCGCCGCCCACGGCCACGTGCCCAAGGGCGACCGGGAGGCCCGGGCCCGCGAGCTCATCGGCAAGGTCGGCCTCGACGCCTCGGTGCTCGCCCGCTACCCCGGGGAGCTCTCCGGCGGTATGCGCCAGCGTGCCTCGATCGCGCTCGCGCTGTCGCTGGAGCCGCAGCTCATGGTCTTCGACGAACCGACCACCGCACTCGACGTGCTCGTGCAGCACGCCGTCATGGACACGATCAAGGAACTGCAGCGGGCCGAGCAGTTCACGGCCATCCTCATCAGCCACGATCTCGGCATCGTGCTCGAGGCCACCGACCGGGTGATGGTGATGCACGAGGGGCGCATCGTCGAGGACGCGCCGAGCATCGACATCCTGCAGCGGCCGAAGGACGAGTACACGCGCATGCTGCTCAGCCACTACGCGGACCCGCGGGCGAAGACCCTGTCGATCCCCGGCTTCGTCGACCTCGGGACGCGGCGCGCCGAAGGCCGTTCGCGCACCGACGTGACGGAGACGCTGCCGACCGTGTCGTCTCGGGATGCGCGTCGGGCGGATGCGGCGATCGTGGTCGACGGGGTGTCCAAGCACTACCCGGCGCCGCGCCGCGGACAGGATGCCGTGACGGCCGTCGACGACGTGTCGTTCCGGCTGGAGCCGGGGGAGGCGCTCGCGCTCGTCGGCGCCTCGGGTTCGGGCAAGTCGACCATCGCGAAGATGCTCACCGGCGTCGAGAAGCCGACCTCCGGCACCGTCCGCTTCGGCGATGTCGACGTGGCGACCCTCAAGCGCCGCGGTCTGCGCGACCTGCGCAAGGACGTGCAGATGGTGTTCCAGGATCCGTACGCAGCACTCAACCCGCTGCACACGGTCGAGTACGCGCTGACGCGCCCGGTCATGAACTACACGAAGCTGCGCGGGCAGGAGGCGCGGGCGCGGGTGCTCGAGCTGCTCGAGACCGTGGGCCTCACCCCCGTCGAGCAGTTCGCGGCGAAGCTGCCGCATCAGCTCTCGGGTGGGCAGCGGCAGCGCGTCGTGATCGCCCGGGCGCTCGCGAGCGACCCGCAGGTGCTCATCGCCGACGAGCCGGTCTCGATGCTCGACGTCTCGCTGCGTGCGGGCGTGTTGGCGCTGCTGGAGGATCTGCGCGAGAGATGGGGCATCAGCATGCTCTACATCACGCACGACCTGCTGAGCGCGAGGCTCGTGACGCAGAACATCCTGGTGCTCAACGGCGGCCGCGTGGTCGAACGCGGCGAGACCGCCGAGGTGCTGCAGCATCCGGAGGACCCGTACACGATCCAGCTGCTGGATGCCGTTCCGAACCCGACTCGTATCCGATAGAACCACTCATGAGAGGAGCACTCGTGCTCGCATTCCCCGACGGCTTCCTGTGGGGTGCCGCGACCGCGGCCCACCAGGTGGAGGGCAACAACACCACGAGCAACTGGTGGGCGATGGAACACGCCCCCGGCTCGCCCATGGTCGAGCCCTCCGGTGACGCCGCCGACCACTTCCACCGCTACCCGGAGGACATGCGGCTGCTCGCCGACGCCGGGCTGAACTCCTACCGGTTCTCGGTGGAGTGGGCGCGGATCGAGCCCGAGCGCGGCTTCGTCTCGCGGGCGATGCTCGACCACTACCGCCGCATGATCGACACGGCGCGCGAGAACGGGCTCGACCCGACGGTCACGCTCATGCACTTCACGGTGCCGCAGTGGTTCCAGAAGGACGGCTTCTGGCGTGCCGACGACGCGGTCGACCTGTTCGCCCGCTACGTCGAGACCGTGCTCCCGATCCTCGACGGCGTCGAGTACGTGTGCACGATCAACGAGCCGAACATCGCCGCGATGCTGGCCGGGGGAGAGGATGCCGCGAACCTCGTGGCCTTCGGCCTCCCGAACCCCGACCTCGCCGTGGCCGACACCCTGCTCGACGCGCACCACCGCGCCTCCGAGATCCTGCACTCGGTGCCCGGGGTCAAGGCCGGCTGGACGATCGCCACACAGGCGTTCCACTCCACCGGCGAGCCCGGCGCCGACGAGATGCTCGCCGATTACGGCGACCCGCGCGACCACTGGTACCTGGACCAGTCGGCCGGCGACGACTTCGTCGGCGTGCAGGCGTACACGCGCACCTTCATCGGACCGGAGGGTCCGCGGCCCGTGTCGCCGGATGTGGAGACGACCCTGACCGGCTGGGAGTTCTTCCCCGAGGCGCTCGAACTCGGTGTGCGCAGCGCATGGGAACGCAGCGGAGGGGTGCCCGTGCTCGTGACCGAGAACGGCATCGCGACCGCCGACGACACCCGCCGCATCGCCTACACGCAGGGTGCGCTCGAGGGACTGCACCGCGCGATCTCCGACGGCATCGATGTGCGGGCGTACCAGCACTGGAGCGCACTGGACAACTACGAGTGGGCCAGCGGCTTCGCCCCCACGTTCGGCCTGATCGGTTTCGACCATCAGACGTTCGAGCGCACTCCGAAGCCCTCGCTCGCCTGGCTCGGGGAGGTCGCCCGCCGCAACGGGCTCTGACTTCGGGGTTACGCTCAGGGAATGACGACGCACGCGAGGCACTCGACGCGGCAGGACCGGATCCGATCCGCAGCCGCGGGCCTGAGCGCGGCCGTCGTCGCGGTCGGCCTGGCGGAACTCGTCGCTGCGGTCGTGGAGCCGAGTGCGAGCCCGTTCGCCGTGATCGGCAGCGGGCTCATCGACCTCGCGCCGAGCTGGGCGAAGGACACGGCCATCGCGCTGTTCGGCACCGGAGACAAGGTGGCCCTGATCGTCGGGGTCGCCATCGTCCTCGCGGTCGTCGCCGCGTTCGCCGGCTTCCTGGAGCTGCGACGCCCTCCGATCGGGGCCGTGATCCTCGCTGCTCTCGGCGCACTCGCCGTCGTGGCCGCGATGATCCGCCCCGGTGCGGGGCCGTTCGCCTGGCTCCCCGGCCTCGTCGCCGGTCTCGTCGCGGTGATCGTCCTGCGGATGCTGGTGCGCAGGCTCCGGCCCGTCGCCGGAATCGCCCCCGACGAGATCGACCGGCGCCGGTTCCTGATCTGGACGACCGGCGCCGCGGCGGCCGGACTCGTGCTGCTGATCGTCGGGAACGTCGCGCGCGGGGCCACCCGCTCGATCGAGGTGGTCCGTGACGCGCTGCGGCTGCCGAAGCCGGCGCGAGCGGCGGCGCCGGTCCCGGCCGGCGCCGACCTGGAGATCCCCGGCCTCGCTCCGGTCGTCACCCCCAACGCCGAGTTCTACCGCATCGACACCGCGCTGATCGTGCCGCGGATCGACCCGGCCGACTGGTCGCTGCGTATCCACGGGATGGTGGACCGCGAGGTGCGCCTCACCTGGGACGAGCTGGTCGCCCTGCCGATGCAGGAGTCCGACGTCACTCTCGCGTGCGTGTCGAACGAGGTCGGCGGATCGCTGATCGGCAACGCCCGCTGGCTGGGCGTTCCGGTGCGGGAGCTGCTCGCCCGCGCGGGTGTGGATCCTGACGCCGACATGGTGCTGTCGACCTCGTCCGACGGCTTCACGGCATCCACTCCGATCGAGGCGCTCACCGACGACCGCGACGCGCTGCTGGCCGTCGGCATGAACGGCGAGCCGCTGCCGATCGAACACGGGTTCCCGGCGCGACTCGTGGTGCCCGGGCTCTACGGATACGTGTCCGCGACGAAGTGGGTCACCCAGCTCGAGGTCACCCGTTTCGACCGCGCCACCGCGTACTGGACCACACGGGGATGGTCCGAGCGCGGGCCGATCAAGCTGCAGTCCCGCATCGATGTGCCACGTCGAGGCCAGTCGGTCCCCGCCGGCGACACCGTGATCGCGGGGATGGCGTGGCAGCAGCAGGTCGGCATCGCCGGGGTCGAGGTGCGCATCGACGACGGGCCGTGGCAGCGTGCCGAGCTCGCGACCGCCATCTCGGCCGACACGTGGGTGCAGTGGAGTCTGGCGTGGACCGCGGAGCGCGGAGCGCACACCGTCGAATGCCGGGCGCTCAGCGTCGAGGGCGAGACCCAGACATCGGATCCGGCGCCGCCCGCACCCGACGGCGCGCAGGGATGGCACCGCATCGACGTCTCGGTGGCCTGAGCGCGTAACCACCGGTGCCCGGACACCTAGAATTGCTCCATGCCCGCAGGCGAATCCTTCTACATCACCACGCCCATCTACTACCCCTCCGACGTGCCGCACATCGGTCACGGGTACACGACGGTGGCCGTCGACACGCTCGCACGGTGGCACCGCCAGGCGGGGGATGACACCTGGATGCTCACGGGCACCGATGAGCACGGGCAGAAGATGCTGCGCGCCGCGGCAGCCAACAACGTCACCCCTCAGGAGTGGGTCGACAAGCTCGTCACCGAGAGCTGGTTCCCGCTGCTGACGACGCTCGACGTCGCCAACGACGACTTCATCCGCACCACGCAGGAGCGCCACGAGACGAACGTGCAGACGTTCTTCCAGCGCCTGTACGACCGCGGCTACATCTACGCGGGCGAGTACGAGGCGCTCTACTGCGTGGGCTGTGAGGAGTTCAAGCCCGAGTCCGAGATCGTCGACGGCACCGGTCCCTTCGAGGGGCTGAAGGTCTGCGCCATCCACTCGAAGCCGCTGGAGCTGCTGCAGGAGAAGAACTACTTCTTCAAGCTGAGCGAGTTCCAGGATCGTCTGCTCGAGCTCTACAAGACGCAGCCCGATTTCGTGCGCCCGGATTCCGCGCGCAACGAGGTCGTGTCGTTCGTGAGCCAGGGCCTGAAGGATCTGTCGATCTCGCGTTCGACCTTCGACTGGGGCATCCCGCTGCCGTGGGACGAGTCGCACGTCATCTACGTGTGGGTCGACGCCCTGCTGAACTACGCCACGGCCGTCGGCTACGGCTCCGACGAGGAGACGTTCGAGCGCCGTTGGCCCGCGTACCACGTGGTGGGCAAGGACATCCTGCGCTTCCACGCGGTGATCTGGCCCGCCCTCCTGATGGCTGCCGGCCTCGAGGTGCCCCAGGGTGTCTTCGCGCACGGCTGGCTGCTGGTCGGCGGCGAGAAGATGTCGAAGTCGAAGCTCACCGGCATCGCGCCGACCGAGATCACCGACGTGTTCGGCTCCGATGCGTACCGCTTCTACTTCCTCTCCGCGATCGCGTTCGGTCAGGACGGGTCGTTCTCGTGGGAAGACCTGTCGGCCCGCTACCAGGCCGAGCTCGCGAACGGCTTCGGCAACCTCGCCTCGCGCACCACGGCGATGATCGAGAAGTACTTCGAGGGGGTCGTGCCGCCCGCGGCCGAGTACACCGAGAATGACCTCGCGATCCAGAAGATCGTGGCGGATGCGGCGTTGAACGCGGATGCCGCGGTCGCGCAGTTCCGCATCGACGAGGCCATCTCGTCGATCTGGACGATCGTCGACGCGCTCAACGGCTACATCACCGAGAACGAGCCCTGGGCGCTCGCTCGCGACGAGGCTCAGCGCGGTCGCCTGGGCACCGTGCTGTACACCTGCGCCGAGGGTCTGCGTGCGCTCGCGGTGCTGCTCTCGCCCGTGATGCCGCAGTCGACCGAGAAGCTCTGGGTCGCACTCGGTGCCGCCGAGACCCTGGGTCGTCTGCAGGACCAGCCGATCCGCGGGGCCGGAGCCTGGGGTGTGCTGCGTCCCGGCACGAGCGTCAACGGTCTCGCACCGCTGTTCCCCCGGGTGGAGTCCACGGCCTGAACAAGGTCGGTCACGGAGATGTCGGGGACCTATGTGCAGCGCCGTGACGGCGACGGACGCAAGGATCTGAAGTATCCGGCCGCTCCCGAGCCGCTCACGGTCCCGGTGTACGACAACCATGCGCACCTGGAGATCGTCGACGGCGATGACCCGCTGTCGCTGACCGAGCAGCTCGACCGCGCGGCGGCGGTGGGCATCGCCGGGGTCGTGCAGGCTTCCGGTGACATCGAGTCGTCGCGGTGGGCCGTCGAGGCCGCGGCATCCGATCCGCGCGTGCTCGCCGCCGTCGCCATCCACCCGAACGATGCGCCGACGTACGCCGAAGAGGGCCGGCTCGACGAGGCGATCGCGGTGATCGACGAGCTCGCGGCGCACCCGCGCACGCGGGCGATCGGCGAGACGGGCCTGGACTTCTTCCGTACAGAGCCCGAGCGGCAGGCGCCGCAGTTCGAATCGTTCGAGGCGCACATCGCGCTGGCGAAGAAGCACGGCATCGCGATGCAGATCCACGACCGCGATGCGCACGATGCGGTGCTGGAGACCCTGAGCCGCATCGGCGCCCCCGAGCGCACGGTGTTCCACTGCTTCTCGGGCGACGACGCGATGGCGCGCGTCTGCGCCGATGCCGGGTATCACCTGTCATTCGCGGGGAACGTGACGTTCAAGAACGCCCAGAACCTGCGGGACGCGCTGAAGGTCACCCCGCTCGATCGCCTCCTGGTCGAGACGGACGCGCCGTTCCTCACCCCGGTGCCGCTGCGGGGTCGTCCGAATGCCCCGTACCTCGTCCCGATCACGGTGCGCTTCATGGCGGCTGAGCTGGGTATCGAGGTCGATGAGCTGTCCGCCCAGCTGGCAGAGAACACCCTGCGGGTCTACGGCTCGTTCGCCGACTGACTCTCGGGTTCTTCCACGGGCTTCGCCGACACGATCTGCGAGATCGGCTTCCACACCAGCAGCAGCGTGAGCGCCGCGCCGACGAACGCGAACCACCACGGTGCCGTGAGGCCCCAGACCTGGGCGATCACGCCGCCGAGAGCCTGGCCGACGACCATGCCGCCGAACACCCCGACCATGTTGACGGAGGCCACGCGCCCCTGCAGCTCGGCGGGCACGAGGCGCTGCCGCACGGTCGTGGAGATCGTGCCCCACACGAACGCGTAGGCGCCGAAGAAGAACATGATGACCAGGGCCACCCAGCCCGTGGTGGTGAGCGCGAACGACAGGTGCATGAGCACCTCGAGCGAGAGCACCACCCGCATCAGCGTCGCGAACGACACGTGCCGCTCCAGCCAGCCGAAGCTGAGTGTGGCGAGGATGCCGCCCGCTGCGGATGCCGTCGTGAGCGCGCCGTAGCCGACCGCGCCCATGTGCAGGTGTTCGGTCGCGTACAGCACGAGCACGCCCCAGGGCGCGGCCCACGTGATGTTGAAGACCAGGATGATGAGCACCAGCATGCGCACCGGCGGATTGCGCCACAGCCAGCGGATGCCCTCGGCGATGTCGGTGTGCACCGGCGGGTGCGTGTCGGTCTCGCGCGGCGGGACGGGCGTCTTCGCCATGCGTGAGATGAGCACGACCGCGAAGCTCACGCACACGACCTCGAGCAGGAACGGCCAGGCGGTGCCGGCCGCGAAGAGGAACGCCCCCAGCGGTGGGCCGGCGAACTGGTTCGCGACGAGGTACCCGGCCTGCAGGCGGGCGTTGCCGATGCCGAGGTCGGCGGGCTTCACCAGCATCGGCAGCAGCGTGCTGCCCGCCGTGTCGACGAAGACCTCGGCGGTGCCGTAGAGGAAGGCGACGGCGAGCACGATCCAGATGTTCGCGACGCCCGTCACGAGGAACACGCACAGGGCGAGGAGGACCACGGCTCGCGCGGCATTGGCGAACATGACCAGTCGGCGGCGGTCGAAGCGGTCGGCGATCGCCCCGGCGTGCAGGCCGAACAGCAGCCAGGGGAGGAACTGCAGGATCGCGCCGGATGCCACCAGGATCGGCGACGACGTCATCGACGCGATCAGCAGGGGAGCGGCCGCGAGGGCCACGCCGTCGCCGATGTTGCTGGTCCACGACGAGGCGAGGAGCCAGCGGAAATCGCGGCCCATGCGGCGGGGGGCGACGAGTTCACCGAGGGAGGGCACCAGAGAAGACTACTGACGGCAGGGGACATCGGCGGGGGTCACCGGGAGAGTGGGGGAGAATGGCAGGATGACCGTCACCCTGCTCGGCGCCACCGAGATCCGCCGACTCGCCGCCGAGCTCGACGTCACCCCGACCAAGAAGCTCGGCCAGAACTTCGTCACCGACGCGAACACCGTCCGCAAGATCGTGCAGGCCGCCCGTGTGCAACCGCATGAGCGCGTGGTCGAGGTCGGTCCGGGGCTGGGTTCCCTGACCCTCGCGATCCTCGAGACCGGGGCATCCGTCACGGCCGTCGAGATCGACCACCGCCTCGCTGCCCGGCTGGCACAGACCGCCGCCGAACACGGCGTGGAGCCCGACCGGCTCACGGTCGTCGATGCGGATGCGCTGCGCATCACCGAACTGCCGGGCGAGCCGACGGTGCTCGTCGCCAACCTGCCGTACAACGTCTCGGTGCCGGTGCTGCTGCACTTCCTCGAGAACTTCGCGTACCTGCAGCGCGGGGTGGTGATGGTGCAGGCCGAGGTCGCCGAGCGTCTCGCCGCGAAGCCGGGGTCGAAGATCTACGGCTCGCCCAGCGTCAAGGCGGCCTGGTACGGCGAGTGGAAGCTCTCCGGGAACGTCTCGCGCCAGGTCTTCTGGCCGGTGCCGAACGTCGACAGCCTGCTCGTCGGCTTCGACCGGTCCGAGGGGGAGCGCGGCACCGAGGACGAGCGTCGCCGCACGTTCAAGATCGTGGATGCCGCCTTCAACCAGCGCCGCAAGATGCTCCGCCAGGCGCTGTCGGGGATCTTCGGCAGCTCGGCGGTGGCATCCGAGGTGCTGATCGCCGCCGGCGTCGCTCCCACGGCCCGCGGCGAAGACCTCACGGTCGAGGACTACCAGCGCATCGCGCAGCAGGCACCAGGGACTAATCTGGCACCGTGACCGACTCCCCCCGCTTCCGTCCCGATGTCCCCGAGCTGCACCGTCCGTACGCGGCGGACGAGAGCCGCTACCAGCAGTTCTCCTACCGCCAGGTCGGCACGTCCGGGCTGTATCTGCCCCCGATCTCGCTCGGGCTGTGGTGGAACTTCGGCGACAACATCCCGCTCGACAACCAGCGCGCGCTGCTGCGCCACGCGTTCGACCGCGGCATCACGCACTTCGACCTGGCGAACAACTACGGCCCGCCCTACGGCTCGGCGGAGAAGAACTTCGGACGCATCTTCGCCGAAGACCTCCGCCCATACCGCGACGAGCTGATCATCTCGTCGAAGGCCGGCTGGGACATGTGGCCCGGCCCCTACGGCGACTTCGCGAGCCGCAAGTACATCCTCGCGAGCGCCGAGCAGTCGCTGACCCGCATGGGCCTCGACTACGTCGACATCTTCTACTCCCACCGCGTCGATCCCGTCACCCCGATCGCCGAGACCGTCGGCGCGCTCGACACGCTCGTGCGCCAGGGCAAGGCCCTCTACGTCGGCATCTCCTCGTACAGCGCCGAGCGCACGGCCGAGGCCGTCGCCGTCGCCAAGGACCTCGGCACGCCCTTGGTCATCCACCAGCCCGCGTACTCGATCCTGAACCGCTGGGTCGAAGACGGTCTGACCGACACCCTCGAGCAGTCGGGCCTGGGCGCGATCGCCTTCACCCCGCTCGCGCAGGGGCTGCTCACCGACAAGTACCTCGGCGATGGCACGGCCGAGCGCGCCCAGAAGCGCGGCTCGCTGCCGGATGGGCGACTCACGGATGAGGCCGTACAGACGCTGCGATCGCTGAACGAGGTCGCGCAGAGCCGTGGACAGTCGCTCGCGCAGCTGGCTCTGCAGTGGACGCTGCGCAACCCGGTCGTCGCCTCCGCGCTGATCGGCGCCTCGCGCCCGGAGCAGCTCGACGAGAACATCGCCGCCGTCAACGGACCGGACTTCACCGCGGAGGAGCTGACCCGCATCGACGAGCTCGCCGGGGCGATCGACGTGAACCTGTGGGCGAAGTCCTCGGAGCTGTGATCCGATCATGAGCCACGCCGCGTTCACCGACTCCGTGCACGTGCGCGCCCCGGGGAAGATCAACGTCTACCTCGGGGTCGGCGGCCGGCACGACGACGGCTATCACGCGCTGGCGACGGTCTTCCAGGCGGTCTCGCTGTATGAAGACGTGATCGCGCGCCCGGCCGACGACTTCTCGGTCACGGTCGCCGGCGTGGAGGACATCGGCTCGGTCCCGCTCGACGACCGCAACCTGGCGATGCGCGCCGCCAAGCTGCTCGCACTCGCCGTCGACCACCAGGGCGGCGTCGCGCTCGAGATCCGCAAGAGCGTTCCCGTCGCCGGGGGCATGGGCGGAGGGTCGGCGGATGCCGCTGCCGCTCTGGTCGCGTGCGACGCGCTGTGGGGGACCGGGCTCTCGCAGGCCCGGCTGCACGACCTCGCCGCCCGCCTCGGCGCCGACGTGCCGTTCGCCCTGCACGGTGGCACCGCGGTCGGCACCGGTCGCGGCGATCAGCTCAATCCGGCGCTCGCACGCGGGCGCTTCGACTGGATCCTGGTGCCGAGCGACGAGGGGCTCTCGACGCCGGTGGTGTACGAGCGACTCGACATCCTGCGCGAGGAGGAGGGCGCCCTCGCCGACGACCCGCCGCTTTCGCTCGACGTGCCGATCCCGGTGTTGCAGGCGCTGCGCTCGGGAGACCCCGCCCAGCTCGCCGAGACCCTGTTCAACGACCTGCAGGCCGCCGCGCTGTTCGAGCGTCCCGACCTCGCCGACACCATCCGGCAGGGTGTCGCGGCCGGTGCGCTGCAGGGGATCGTGTCGGGCTCCGGTCCCACCGTCGCCCTCCTCTGCCCCGACCCCGAGACGGCGCAGGACGTGCAGTCCGCCCTGCGCGAGACCGGCCTCGACCCGCTCCACGTGCACGGCCCCGTCCCGGGCGCGCGCATCATCGGCTGACACCCGATTCCCGCGCCTCACTCCGCCTGCAGCAGCGCGCTCACCCGGTAGGGGATGACCTCGCGGAGGAACAGGCTCGTCGAGGTGCGGAGGATGCCGGGGCAGAGGCGCACGACCTCGGCCACGCGGTAGAGGTCGTCGGGGTCCTTGGCCACGACGCGCAGCAGCAGGTCGGTGTCGCCCGCGGGGGCGAAGCACTCCAGGACCTCGGGAACCCGGCTGAGCGCGTCGATCGCGGCGGTGATCTGATGCTGATCGAGCTCGACGAGGATGGAGGCCGCGACGCCGCGTCCCAGAGCCTGCGGAAGGATGCGCGCGCTGTGGGCGCGCAGATACCCGCCGGATTCGAGCCGGTCGAGCCGGGCGTGCACGGTGCCGCGGGCGAGCCCCAGATCCTGGGCGATCAGAGCCACCGGTCGGCGCGGGTCGCGGTCGAGCACCGTGAGGATCCTCCGGTCGGTCTCGTCGAGATTGGCCATTTCGATCACCGTCGCCTTCGTTGACTCCCACAGATTGATCGGATCGATCAATCAGAATCCACTCTATGGTCTGAATGATCGTGATGTGGTGTGATGACTGTCAGATACGCAGGATGCCGGCCACGAGCGGGCATCACGCGCACTCGACGGAAGGCCACGAGCCGCACACGCCGGGTGTCGACGGCGACCGGCCACGAGCCTCAGCCGTCGATCAGACCTCCATCGCGGGGGATGAGGAGCCGCAGCTGCACCATGGCCGAGAACCGTGCGTCCGGATCGGTCAGATCGAGTCCGCTGATCTCCGACAGCCGGCGCAGCCGATACCGGAACGTGTTGGGGTGCGTGTACACGCGGGCCGCAGCCACCGCCACATCTCCGAACGCGTCGAGCCAGGCCCGCAGCGTCTCCACCAGATGCGTGCCCTTCTCCCGGTCCTGCGCCAGGAGCCGCGCGACGGGGCCGGTGGGCTGGTCGCCCCGAGAGCGGACGAGATCTCCGAGCTCGACCAGCAGGGCTTCCATCTGCACGGCCGTGAACCGGGCGACGGGCTCGCGCGAAGGCGTCTGACGCACCACTCGGAGGGCGCGGTCGGCATTCGCGCGCGACGCGGGGATGCCCGCCGCGTCCTCCGCGACGGTGCCGACGCCGATGCGGATCTCACTGGTGGCCCCGAGCCGCCCGAGGAAGTCGGTCGCGACGCGGTCCGCGCGGCTGTCCGCATCGCGGTGCTCCGCCCCGGTCTCCGCATCACCCTGTTCCGGGCGGATGCCGACGACCGCGTACACGACGTTGCCGATCACGGCGACGGCCGAGCGGAGGTAGACGGCGCCCAGGTGCACGGCGAAGGCATCGGCGATGCGCTGCCGCTCGGCCACCCCGCGGGCGCCGGCGGAGGGTTCGTCGTCGCTCTCCTCCGCTGCCGACAGCGCCAGCACGACGCATCGATGATCGCTGAGACGCAGCCGGGCGGTGGCATCCGCGGCCCCCGGACCGCCTTCGAGGATCGTGGCGAGCAGGTCGGCCCGCAGCCGGCGCTCGACATCGGCACCGGCCCGCAGCCGCAGCATGTGCAGGGCCACCAGGCCGGCGGAGTCCTTCAGCGCGCGCACACGATCGGGGGATAGAGGTTCCTGGACCGCGGCCCAGATCGAGCCGAGGATCTCGTCGCCCGCGCGCACCGCGAGCGCCACGCGCGGGAACGAGGGGAGTCCTTCGGTGTTGTTCACGGGGCCGACGTCGATCGGGTCCACGCTGCGGTAGAGCTCCTGGAAGACGCCGCGCTCCTCCAGCTGCCGTGCGAACCGTTCGGGCACCTGCCGTCCGAGCACGGTCTCGATGCGGGCGGGGTCGGCTTCGTGCTGGCGGCCCGAGAAGGCGACGACCCGGGAGTTGCGATCCTCGATCGTCACGGGGGCGTTCAGCAGGGTCGCGATGGCGTTGGCGAGGGCGAACAGGTCACCGGAGGGCATCCCGCCGAGTGTCGTGGCTCCCTGATCGCCCACGTCGCCCTCGGCGATCAGGGACCGCAGCATCGCCGCCAGCTGCGCCCACGACGCGCCGCGGGTCAGTGCGAGGACGGGGATGCCGGTCGCCTCGGATGCTTCGCGCACCGGCTGCTCCGAACGCACGGGCGCACGCAGGACCAGGGCGGAGGCCTGCTGTGTGGCGAGGACCCGGAGGAGCTCCGCGATCTCGTCCGGATCGCTCAGGCCGACGCCGAGGACGAGCGCGCGGCGCATCGGCATCGCGTCGTCGAGGACATCGTGGATGACGACCGTCTCGATCTCGGTGTCATCGTCGACCGCACCGCTCACCACCTCGAGCAGGGTGTTGCCGAGGTCTTCGATGACCCGGCCGAGGCTGGCGCGGGGCTTTGTCGTCACGGACATGAGCACAGGGCCCAGGCTAGGGGGCGACCACCGGTCGCGGAGCTGTGGGGCACGACGAAATCGTATCGACAGTTGGTCGATCTCGACAGGCTCGTCGTGCCCCGTCGCATCAGCTCAGAAGGTGATCCACTCCGTGCGCACCGTCACGGCATCCAGCGCATCGGCATCCGGCGTCACGCCGATGCCCGGTCCGGTCGGGACCGTCAGCGTGCCGTCCTCCACGACGAACGGCTCGGTGATGTCGCGGGAGTAGTAGCGACCGGAGCCCGAGGTGTCGCCGGGGAGGGTGAAGCCCGGGAGAGCCGCGAGAGCGACGTTCGCCGCCCGGCCGATCCCCGTCTCCAGCATCCCGCCGCACCACACCGGGATGTCGTTCGCCACGCAGACGTCGTGGATGCGACGGGCCTCGAGGTAGCCGCCGACGCGGCCGGGCTTGATGTTCACGATCGAACAGGCACCCAGCGCGATGGCGTCGGCGGCAGCACGGGCCGAGACGATCGACTCGTCGAGACAGACGGGCGTGGTGATGGCCTTCGCGAGCTGCGCGTGCCCGAGCAGATCCTCCTCGTCGAGGGGCTGCTCGATCAGGAGCAGGTCGAACGGGTCGAGCTTGGCGAGGTGCCGGGCGTCGCCCCGGTGGTAGGCGGTGTTCGCGTCGACCTGCAGCAGCACGTCGTCGCCGAACCGCTCGCGCACGGCACGGACGGGATCGATGTCCCACTCCGGCTCGATCTTGAGCTTGATGCGCACGTAGCCCTCGTCGAGGTAGCCGTCGACGGCGTCGAGGAGCTCGGGGATCGAGTCCATGATGCCGACGGAGACGCCGCAGTCGACCCGGTCGCGCACGGCGCCCAGCTCGCGCGACAGCGGCACACCCGTGGCCCGCAGCTCGGCGTCGAGGATCGCCAGTTCGACGGCGGCCTTCGACATCCGGTGCCCCTTGAACTTCGCGAGAGCCGGAGCGACGCCGCCCGCATGTAGGTCCTTCACCTGCGCGAGCGCCGGCAGCAGGAAGCGGGTGATCACGTCGACGCTCGCCTCGACGTACTCGGAGGAGTACAGCGGGTCGTTCATCGCGACGCCCTCGCCCCAGCCCTCGGCCTCGTCGGTGACGGCCCGCACGATCAGCGCCTCGCGCACGGTCTGCACCCCGAACGACGTCCGGAACGGCGACACCAGCGGCATCTCGATCACACGCAGCTCGAATCCGGTGAGCTTCATCCCTGTTCTCCTCTGTCGATGGTGTACGCGCCGGAGCGATCGAACGAGAGCACGCGCCCTCCGCCCTCCAGCGCAGATCCGAGCGTCTCCCGCAGCGCCAGACGCCACGCGGTCGCGCGGGCGGGCTCGGAAAGGCGCAGCGTCTCGATGTCGCGCGGCAGCGCCACGCGGACGAGCCGGGCGTCGGTGCGATGCCGGAGCGGCCCGAGGTCTTCGCCCACGCTGAGCAGTGGCTCGGCGTCGGCGACGTCTCCCGAGCCGGACGGCTCCCCGTGACAGGCGGCGACGACGCGCGGGTCGCGCACGTACCAGGTCACCAGCATCCGGTCGGTGTCATCGGCGCCGTTGAGCGCATCGGCCATGTGCCCGTAGAAGTTGCGGTGGTACGACGTCGGCGTCGCGGCGAGCTTCACGAGATTGAAGTGGGCGTTGCGGCTGATCAGCGGATCGAACGTCCAGGAGATCTCGTCGAGGCCCTCCTCGAGCGCCCAGGCGCGCTGATGCACCTTGAGCGCGAAGCCGACGCTGCGACCGCGCATCCGTGCCGAGACCCCGGCGATGTGGCTGTGCAGGGCGCGCTGATCCGGGGCCGCGAAGAAGCCGAAGCAGGCGCCGACGAGCTCGTCGTGCTCGAACGCGCCGCCCACGTAGCTGCCGGCCTTCGACAGGGCGCGCAGCGTCTCGACGTTGACCGGCGAGGTCTCGCCCTGCTTGGTCCAGATGCTCTGGAACAGCTCCGCCACCCGGGCGAAGTCCCCCACATCCTCGAGCAGCCGGATCTCCACCCCCGCCCTCGACGCGGCGGCGCTCGCCGCGTCGGCGGCCTCCTCCGGCGAGGCGCGGAAAGCTGCGGCATCCGTCATGCTCATGCCCGCGCTCCGGAGATCAGACCCTGCAGTAGCTGGATGCGTTCCGGGATCATCGCCACGATCACGTGCTCATCGTCGGCGTGGGCTCCGCCGCCCACCGCGCCGAGGCCGTCGAGGGTCGGAACCCCCAGCGCCGCGGTGAAGTTGCCGTCGGACGCTCCACCCACCGCGACGCCCTCGAACGGCGTCAGACCGGCCTCCTGGGCGATCGCCACCGCGGCGCGGAACAGGTCCGCAGAGACCTCGGGTTCCATCGGTCGACGGTTGGGGCCGCCCTCCACGCGCACCGTGGCGCCGGGAAGCGTGGCAGGGAGGGCGCGGAGCGCCGCATGCACCCGGTCCTGCTCCGCGACCGTGCGCACCCGCACGTCGACCGCGAACTCCGCATCGGCGGGCACCGTGTTCGTGGTGCTGCCGGCACGCAGGAGCGTGGGCGTGACGCTGGTCCCCGCCGCCGCGGCACCGAGCTCGGCGACCGCGAGGAGGAGGTGCGCGGCCTCCACCGCCGCGTTCACGCCGCGCTCCGGTTCCAATCCGGCATGAGCTGCTCGACCGGTGACGTGCATCCGATACAGCGAGACCCCCTTGCGGGCGACCTTCACGGCGCCGCCGTCGGCCGAAGCTTCGAGCACGAGCGCCGCCGTGCAGCCGAGCACCTCCTGCTCGATCAGGGCGCGCGAGCTCGGCGAACCGAGCTCCTCGTCGCCCGTGATCAGGATGCTGACGCCGGTGCGGTCCGGCAGCGCGGCGACGGCGTGGAGGGCCATCACGACACCGGTCTTCATGTCGAAGCATCCCGGGCCGCGGAGCACGCCGTCGTCGATGCGGAACGGATGCCGCCGCAGGGAGCCGAGGGGCCACACCGTGTCGTGGTGACCGAGGAGCAGCACCGTGGGATCGCCGAACCGCCAGCGCAGGTGGGAGCGTCCGTCGATCACGATGCGCTCCGGCGCGACGCCCAGCAGGCGCTCGCCGAGGGCGGCGACGACATCGGCGCTGCGGGCGACGGCGTCGAGGTCATCGGACGGCGACTCGCAGGAGACCAGTGTCTCGATGTCGGCGAGGACCAGGTCGAGGTCCACGCCGGCCTGCACCGGCATCACGACACCTTCGGCGCCGCGCGGACGCCGTGGTGCAGATAGCGTTCGCCGCTGGGCAGGGAGTAGAACACCACGGCGTGCCAGGCCTGCTCGCCCTCGGGACGCATCACGAACTCGCCGCGACGCACGGGCACCAGCGGATGCTCCTGCACAGGGTCGGGGAGCATGGCGGCGAGTGGTCCGTTCAGGGTGGTGCGCATGCGCAGGCCATCGTCGTCGCGGAAGATCTCGGTGCGCACGCCCGAGCGGTCGTAGACACCCTCGAACTCGGAGAAGTCGTCCGTGAAGGGCTCCTCCGGCGGCGTGAGGCCGGCCGGCACCTCCAGCGCCGCCAGCTCGTGGAAGATCTCGCCGAACAGCTCGACGTAGAGATCGTGGGTGTTGCCCCCGTTCGTCAGCAGCGTCACCGCGAGCCCCTCCTCGGGGAGGATGCGCAGGAACGACGCCTGCCCGATCGTGTTGCCGTCGTGCCCGATGAGGCGGTGGCCGTCCCAGTCGAACAGGATCCAGCCCACGCCCCACGCGTCGCCGAGCGAGTACGGGTCGGGCATGTCCACCTCACGCTCCTGCATCCGCGCCACGGCGGCCTCGGACAGCACGCGCGTCCCATCGGCGGCCAGTCCGCCTGCCAGGTGCATGCGGGCGAAGGCGAGCACGTCGGCCGTGGTGGAGTTGATGAGTCCGGCCGGTCCCATCGATCGGGGGAGCATCCAGGCGGGCGCGAGGTGCGGGCCGTCGTCGTCGACCACGGTGTGCCCGCTGGCAGCCCGGAACATGATCGCCTCCTCCGGGAGGGTCGAGGAGTGGGTGAGTCCGAGGGGCGTGAACACGAGGTCGCGCATCGCCTGGTCCCAGGTCGTTCCGGTGACCTTCTCGATCACGCGCCCGGCCAGCGAGAATCCGGAGTTGCAGTACGACATGGTCGCGCCGAGCGGGTGGTTCTGTGCCACGCCGTCCAGGAGCGCGACGTATTTCTCGAGCGTGTCGTCGCCGCGGCCGGTGTCGGTGAAGACATCGCCGTCGATCCCACTGGTGTGATTCAGCAGGTGACGCAGCGTCACTGTCCGCGTGATCTCCGGGTCGGAGGACGAGAACTCCGGCACGTACGAGACGACCGGGGCGTCGAGATCGAGCACACCCTGATCGACGAGGCGCATGATCGCGGTCGTCGTCCACACCTTGCCCATCGAGCCGATCTGGAACACGGAGTCGTCGGTGGTCTCGATGCCCGTGCGCGCGTTGAGTATGCCGTGGTGCGCATATACCGGCTCCTCGCCGAGACGCAGGATGCCGAGGGTCGCGCCGGGCACCTTGTGCGCTGCGGCCAGCGCGCTCAGTCGCTGCTGCCAATGACGGGCGTCGAGGCGGGCGCGCACGGGCGTGCCGGCCGGCGGCGCGTACTGCTCGACCCAGTCGATCACGCGCTGCGAGTAGTCGGCGCGGTGCGACGGAGGACCGGAGAGCACGAACAGGTGCGAGCCACCGGGATACAGCACCAGGCGCGTGGGGACGTCGCGCTCGCGCAGCGCCGTGAACCACTGCTCGGCCTGACCGACCGGGCAGCGGTCATCGGCCGCACCCTGCAGGATCAGCGTGGGGGTCGTGACCCGGTCGACCTGCGTGAACGGGGACTGCGCGGAGAGGCGCTCCTCATCGCGCCAGGGGAGCCCGCCGTTCTCCTTCGCCGAGAGGTAGTGCCCGAAGTCGGAGGTGCCGCCCATCGAGAAGAGATCGGTGACCACGCCTCCGCCCACGGCCGCCGCGAAGCGGTCGTCGCGCGACGTGAGGAAGCAGGTCATGAAGCCGCCGTAGCTGTATCCGGTCACGGCCAGTCGGGCCGGGTCCGCGATGCCCTCGGCGACGAGCTGGTCGATCGGCTCGAGGAAGTCGTTCGCGTCGTTGACGCCCCACCCACCGGAGACCGCGGAGAAGAACGCGTCGCCGTAGCCGTCGCTGCCGCGGGGGTTGAGGGTGAGGATCGCCCAGCCGCGGCGCGCGAGCACCTGGTGGTACGGGTGGACGAGGTCGGCGGCACCGTTCCAGGCGTTGTGCGGACCTCCGTGCACATCGAGCAGGAGGGGGAGCGGGCCGGCAGCATCGGGATCGCGGCGCAACCAGCCCGTGACGACGGTGCCGTCGGCGATCGTGAAACGGCGCTCCTCCGCCGGGAGGAGATCGAATGCGGGTGTGCCGTAGTCGGTGAGGACACGCGTGGATCCATCCGTGAGGTCCAGCACTGCGATGTCGCCGAAGGATTCCGGCGTCGCGAGCGTGATCGCCGCGGAGGATGCCGCCACCGAGAGTCCTGACACGTTCGCGGTACCGTCCACGAGGGCAGTGGCCCCCGAACCGTCCGGGGCGACGCGGTACACGTGCGAGTAGCCGTTGTCACGGAGGCAGAACACGAGGTCCCCGCCGTCCGTGAACTGCGGCATGCCGCCCGGGTAGCCGGGACCACCCGGCATCACGTTGCGGTCGAGACTGCGCGTGATGTTCTGCGGTTCGCCGCCGTCGACCGGGAACAGCAGGAGGTCTGCGTTGCCGACCTCGGTGTCGGTGCGTCCGGCGGCGACGACATGGCGGCCGTCCGGGGTCCATCCCACGGCCGTCGCCTGCACATCGGCGGCGCTGACCTGCACGGCCGCGCTGTTCGGGTCGGTGGCGGAGCGCACGAACACGGGGACCCGCATCGTCAGATCGGCATCGTCCTCGACGCTCGCCGAGTACGCGAGGAGTGTGCCGTCGGGCGACCAGAACGGGTCGGAGGCGTGGGAGCGGCCGCGGGTGAGGACCGTCACCTTGCCCGAGTCGACGTCGAGCACATGCAGCTGCTGCACGAGCGTGCCCAGGGTGCCCGCACCATCGGCCTTGTAGCCCAGCCGGTCGGTCGAGGCCGGCGCCGAGCGTCGGGCGAGGATGGTCTCCGTGGTCTCGTCGGGAAGCGCCGCGCTGTCGACCGGGGCGGTGAACGCGATGCGCGTGCCGTCGGGGCTCCACGCCGGAGCGCCGGCGCCGAGCGGGAGCGTCGTGAGTCCGCGTGCTTCGCCGCCGGCGGCCGGGAGCAGCCAGAGCTGCGCCGGGCCGTCCTGCGCGCGGAGGAACGCGAGCTGTGACCCGTCGGGGCTCCAGACCGGGGTCGAGTCGGCCGTCGCGTGCGTGAGCGGGGCCGGGTCGCCGCCGGTGGTCGGCACCTGCCACAGGGCGCGCGTGTCCCGGTCGCCGTCGCGGTCGGTCGTCCGCAGCACGAAGGCGATGCGGGTGCCGTCCGGTGACAGTGCCGGTTGCTCGGGGGTGCGGACGGCGAGCAGGTCGTCGACGGTGACACGGTTCATGGGAGCTCCAATCGGATGGTCAGTTCACTGTGTCCGCAGAGAGCGGGGTCGGTGTTGTGGTCGAGGCCGAAACCAGGGGGGTGCTTTGGGAGATGGGCACAGTTCCGATCGGCGCATCCGTCGGCAGCCCCGCGAAGTGGCAGGCCGCGCCCACCGTGCCCGTGGGCCGCTGCGGTTCCGCGATCACGCAGATCTGCCGATCGGGGCGCGCCGCGGGACCGATCGGGCACCGCGGGTGGAAGCGGCAGCCGCCGGGCGGGGCGTGCGGGTCGGCGGGCTCCACATCGACGGGGGCGAGCGGATCGACGGCCAGCAGGCTCCCGTGCCGGGTGGGCGCCGCCTGGAGCAGGTCCCGCGTGTACGGGTGCTGCGGGTCGGCCAGCACCTGCTCGGTCGGCCCGACCTCCACGATCCGGCCGAGGTACATCACCGCGATGTGATCGCTCAGGTATCGGACGACGGACAGGTTGTGCGAGATGAAGAGCATCGTCAGGTCGAGCTCCACGCGCAGGTCGCGCACGAGGTTGAGCACCGAGCCCTGTACGGAGACGTCGAGCGCGGAGGTGATCTCGTCGGCGATCACGACCTCGGGGCGGGCGGCAAGAGCGCGGGCCAGGGCGATGCGCTGGCGCTGCCCGCCGGAGAGGGCGGCCGGGAGCGACTGCGCGCGGTCGGCGTCGAGGTTCACGAGGTCGAGCAGTCGCGCGACCTCGGCACGGCGGGCCCTGCTTCCGCGGATGTCGCGGGGGAGGGCCTCGGCGATCGATTCGCCGATGGTCATGCGCGGGTCGAGCGAGGAGAACGGATCCTGGAACACCATCTGGATGGGGCGACGGCGGCGCAAGCCGCGCACGTCCACTCCGTCCAGCGTGATGGCGCCCTCGCTGATCGGCGCGAGGCCGATCGCCGCGCGGGCGAGCGTGGACTTGCCCGAACCCGACTCACCCACGAGCCCGACGACCGACCCGGACGGGACGGTCAGGGACACATCGTCGACGGCGGTGAGGCCGGAGCGGTGCGAGCCGTAGCGCACGCTGACCCGGTCGAAACGCAGCTCGCTCATCGCAGGACCCTCTCGTCATCGGCGGCGGCCTCGTCCGCCGTCGTGGCCACCGCCACAGCGACCTCCGCCTCTCCGGTGACCGGATGCCAGCAGGCGACCCGGTGCCCGGCCTCATCGGCCAGGAGCTCGGGGTCGCTCTCCCGGCAGAGGTCGGTGGCGAGGGGACAGCGGGCGGCGAACGCGCATCCGGTGGGGAGGGCGCCCGGTGCCGGCGGACGGCCGGGGATCACTTTGAGGGGCTCGTCGCGGTCGGCGTCGAGCTCGGGCACGACCTCGAGCAGGGCGCGGGTGTACGGGTGCCGGGCGTCGGTGTGCAGGTTCGCTGCGGGCAGGTCCTCGACGATCCGTCCCGCGTACATCACCAGCACGCGGTCGCAGGTCTGCGCGACGACCGCGATGTCGTGGCTGATCAGCAGGATCGCGGCGTCGGTGTCGCGGCGCACGCCGGCCAGCAGCTGCAGCACCTGTCGCTGCACCGTGACGTCGAGAGCCGTGGTCGGCTCGTCCGCGATGATGAGGCGCGGATGGTTCATGAGCCCCATGGCGATCATCGCCCGCTGCCGCATGCCGCCGGAGAACTCGTGCGGGTACTGGTGGGCGCGTCGTGCCGCGGCGGGCACCCGCACCGACTGCAGACGCTCGATCGCCCGATCCATCGCCTGCGTCCGAGTGATGTCCTGGTGCTCGGAAGCGGCCTCGGCGAGCTGCGAGCCGATCCGCCTCGTCGGGTTGAACGAGGTCATCGGGTCCTGGAAGACCATCGCGAGGGAGGTGCCGAGGAGGCTCCGCACCGCGCGGTCGGACGTCGTCAGCAGCGGGGTGCCGCAGAAGTCCAGTCGCGCGGCGTCGACGTGACCCGGGCGTTCGATGAGCCGGGCGGCGGCCAGGGCGGTGAGGCTCTTGCCGGAGCCCGATTCGCCGACCACGCCGATGGCCTCGCCGCGCGCGACCGTGAACGAGACGCCGCGCACGGGGGTGACCCATCCCCTCGGGGTCGGGAAGGAGACGCGCAGATCGTCGACGAGGAGTACCGGTTCCTCGCCGTCGACCGGCGCGGGCTGAGCGGCGCGCGGACGCACGATCGCGGGGAGGCGGTGGCGGCGTCGCGCGGAGCGTCCGCCGAGCGCTGCGGCTGCGGTCTCGCCGAGGAGGTTGAACGCGAGTCCGGCGATCACCACGGCCACGGCGGGTCCGAGCGCGGCCGCCGGGTTGAGGTAGATCCGGTTCAGGCCCTCGCCCAGCAGCCGGCCCCAGTCGTACTCGGGGACCTGCACGCCCAGGCCCAGGAAGGAGAGTCCGGCGAAGGCGAGCAGTGCCGATCCCGCGGAGACGGTGGCGTTCACGATGAGCGGTTCGCCGATGTTCGGCAGGATGTGACGGATCAGGATGCGGAACCGCGAGACGCCGGCCACCCGAGCGGCGTCGATGAAGTCGCGTCCGGCGATCGCCGCGGACAGCGTCTGGGTGAGCCGCGCGAACTGCGGCGCCATCGCGAACCCGATCGCGAGGACGGCGCCGGTGGATCCGACCCCGAAGATGACCGCGAAGAACAGCGCGAGCAGGAGTCCGGGGAAGGCGACCGCGATGTTCACGAAGCCGACGATCGGGCGTCCGAGCCAGCGGGGGAGCACCGAGGGTGCGGTGCCGAGCAAGGTGCCGGCGACGACGCCGATCATCACGGCGATCACGGCGAGCACCACCGAGAGCCGGGTCGCCACCAGCACGCGGGCGAGCACGTCGCGGCCGAGCGTGTCGGTGCCCAGCAGGTGTGCGGCGCTCGGTCCCTTGGTGATCTCGGTCGGGTTCACCTGCTCGGCCTGCGCGCCCCAGACGATCGGCGCGAAGATCGCGGTGAGCGTGACGAGGAGGACGAGCGCGAGAGCGGTGATCCCCAGTGGTGAGCGGACGATGCCCGACCATGCCGTACGTGCCGACATCATGCCTCCCGGATGGTGGATCGAGGGTCGAGGAGGGCGAGGACCACGTCGACCACCAGGTTCACGATGAGCACCCCGATCCCGTAGACGAGGACGATGCCCTGCACGACCGAGTAGTCCTTGGTGAGGATCGACTGCACGATCATCGTGCCCAGGCCCGGCCAGGCGAACACGTTCTCGACCAGCACGGTGCCGGCGACCATGCCCGTCAGGAGCAGGCCGGTGAGGGTGAGGGTCGCGGTCATGGCGTTCGGCAGTGCGTGGCGCGAGTAGATCCGGTGCGGCGCGAGCCGCTTGGCCCGGGCGGTGCGGATGAAGTCCTGGTTGAGGACGGACAGCACCTCGACCCGGATGATGCGCGAGAACACCGCGGTCGGGGCGACGGCGAGGGCGATCACGGGGAGCACCAGCGAGAACGGGGCGGTGTTGCCGGCGACGGGGAACCAGCCGAGCGATACCGCGAAGAAGTAGACGAGTCCGACGGCGAGGAGGAACTCGGGGATCGCGGCGAGGATGACGGATCCGGTCGCGAAGGCCAGCTCGAGGCCGCGACGGCGGCCACCGCGGGTCGCGACGGCCATCGTCACCCCGAGCGGGACGGACACCAGCAGCACCAGCACGACGGCGAGGAGGGCGAGCTGCAGGGTCGCGGGCAGCCGCGTGGAGATGATCTCGGCGACCGGCTGCCCGGTGATCATGGACGAGCCCATGTCGCCGGTGAACAGCCCTCCGATGTACTGGAAGTACTGCACGAGCAGGGGCTGGTCGAGCCCGAGCGCCGCGCGACGGGACTCGACGAGCTCGGCCGGGGCGTTCAGTCCGAGCGCCGCGCGCACCGGATCACCCGGCACCAGGTGGATCATGAAGAAGGCGGCCGTGACCAGCACCCACACCGACAGGACGAACTGCCCTCCGCGACGGACCAGGAAGGACACCCAGGGGTTGTCCGACCGTGCGGATCTGATCAGTATCGCGTGCGTGGCGGTGGTGCTGGCCATCGGCTGCCTCCGGCTCGGTTGTTCTCTGCGTGCTTACTCGTACATGCGGATCGAGGCGGGGTCGATGCCGTCGCCCTCGGTGAAGGTCACCTTGTTGCCGAACGTCGTCAGCACGTTGTTCGCGTACGGGACGACCGACACCGACGTGTACAGGGCCTTCTCGGCGTCGCCCCAGTCCGCGCATCCTTCGGCGCCCGGCTTCGACGAGGCGGCCGTGACGGCGGCCGTGTAGGCGTCGTCCGCCACCGACGCGAAGTTCGTGCCGTCGGGCGGGGTCGGTCCGGAGTAGAACGGCACCAGCATGCTCGGCAGCGAGACGCCCAGCGGAGCAGCGGAGACGTCCCAGTCGCCGGAGGCGAAGAGGGTCTCGCTCAGGGTGGGTGCATCGACGGTCTTGATCGTCACGTCGACACCGAGCTTCTTCCACGATGCCTGCATGAGCTCCGCCGCGGCGCTGCCGCCGTCGCCGAGCGTCGTGGGAGTGAGGAGAGTGATCGTCATCGCCGTCCCGTCCTTCTCACGGATGCCGTCGGAGCCGGCCTTCCATCCGGCGGCATCGAGGCCCGCGGCGGCCTTCTCCTCGTCGAAGGCGGGGAGCAGATCGCCGACGACATCGGCCTGGCAGGGGTTCGGCGCGATCGTGACGAGGCTCTTCGCCGCAGTGCCCTGCCCGCTCGTGAGGACCTGGCGGAGCTGGGTGAGGTCGAGTGCTTCCGTGAGGGCCTCACGCACGGCCTGATCGGAGCCGGGGTGGCCGTCCGCCTGGTTGAAGAACAGCTGTCCCGCCGCCAGCGGCAGCTCGGAGACGAACAGCCCGGCGTCCTGGAGGCGCTGGCGATCCGGGCCGATCACGAGTGCCGTGTTGACCTCGCCGGAGAGCACGAGGTTCGCCGCGGTCGTCTCGTTCGGGATGACGCGGTAGACGACCGTGTCGGGAATGCCCGGCTGCTTCGGATCCCAGTCGCCGGGCCCCCAGGTGAAGTCGTCGCGACGGGTCAGGGTGTATTGGCTGTTCGGCACGACCTCGGTGAGCGTGAACATCCCGGTCGCGCCTTCGCCGGCGGCGCGGGCGTCGGCGTCGTCGACGACGTTGCCGCACACGATCGAGATGCTTCCGACGTTCTCCACGAGGAAGGCATCGGGCCGTCCGCTCGTGACGGTGACGATGCCGCTGGCGTCGTCACCGGTCGCGGTGGTTCCCGGCTGCACCTGCACGCCGGCGAGGGGGGAGCCGTTCGCCGGATCGCCGATGAAGGAGATGTTCGCGGCGACGGCGGACGCCGTGAGCGGTGAGCCGTCCTGGCAGGTGATGTCGTCACGCAGCGTGAAGGTCGCCTGCTCCGTCCCGGCTTCCCATTCGGAGGCGAGTCCGGACAGGATCGTCCCGTCGTTCTGCACCTCGACGAGGCGACCGTACAGGTAGCGATCGATCTGTCGGGCCGTGCCGATGACGGTCGTGAACGGGTCGAGCGTGCCCGGGTCGGTGGCGACGGCCGCGGTGAAGGTCTTGCCGTCGGCGAGGACGCCGTCGGGGGTGTCTCCTCCTTCGGGAGGGGCGCTCGCGGCACAGGATGTCAGGGCGAGCGCCGCAACGCCCAGCAGCGCGATCAGCGGGGTACGAGAACGCATCAGAAGCCTCCAGCAGTGTTCGGGATGGTGCAGGTGGATGGTGCAGGAATCAGGTCAGAGGGCGCGCAGGTGCTCGACGGCGGCGAAGCCCGCGCGGCCGATCGAGGCGTCCACCAGAGGCTGCCTGTCGGCGAGGGATGCGGCGCGGGTGAAGACGGCCACTGCGTGCTGCCGGCCGTCGGGATAGGTCACCACGCCGGCCTCGTTGCGCCAGGTGGGCAGCGTGCCGGTCTTCGCCGCGATACGGACACCCGGGGGGAAGCCGGAGCTCAGCCGGTGCGGCCAGATCTGCTGCGCCATGATGTCCCTGGCCTGACGGCACGCCTCGGCCGTCGCCGCGGTGTCGGTCCACAGCGCGTTGAGCAGTGTCGTGACATCCCGCGGGGTGGAGTGCGAGGTCTTGGCCGGATGCACCGCGTCGAGTGCGAGGATCTGTTCGGCGCTCGCCCCCTCGAACAGCTCGTCGAGGTCGCTGTCGGGTGTGCCGCCGAGATCGGAGACGACCGAGGCGAACAGGTCTTCGCAGCACCCCACGAGCCGCGTGTGCCGCAGCCCCAGGTCGCTGATGACCCGGTTCACGGCATCACTCCCGAGCCGGTGGTACACGACGTCGGTGGCGGCGTTGTCGCTCATGGTCATCATGTTCTGCGCGAGGTCGCGCCAACTGGCCTCGACGTCGTCCGAGAACCCGGCGGTGCCCACGCCGCCGATGCGGTAGCGCGCCGTCACGGTGGTCCGCTCGGTCGGGTCGAGTTCCCCGGCGGCAACTGCGCGCACGTAGGCCGTGAGCACGAGGATCTTGAACACCGAGGCGAGCACCACGGGCTCGTCGGCGTCGACGCTCACCTCAGGGCCGCCCTCTGCGCCGATCTCCCGCGCGTGCAGGAACCCGGTCGCGCCGGCCTCCGTGAAGAGCGCCGCCGTGGTGATCATGCGTCGACCCGGCGGTCGGCTCGTCCGGTGTGCAGGTACAGCGCACGTCCGGTGCCGTCGTCGCCGACGAAGGCGTGCGGCATGCGCATTCCGCGTTCCTGCTTGCGGGGGAGCAGCGTGTCGGTCGTCCAGCCGACGAGTTCGACCGGCTCCGGTGCCGGGCCCAGCTCGGCGAAGATCCCCTTCATGGTGCGCTCGAGCCAGATGCGGCCGTCGTCGTCGAGTCGCACGGTCGAGTCCGAGACCGACGACGAATACGTGCCGAGGATGCGGTCCACGTCGACCTCGACCGGCGTCTCCGGGATCGTGGGCAGCGCGGGCATCGTGACCCCGGCCAGCGCCGTGAGCACTCGGGAGGTGATGGCGTGGTAGGCGTCGACCGTCTGCCCGCCGTTCGTGAGGACCGCCACGGCGACCCCCGCGGAGGGAACCATCCGCAGGAACGCGTTCTGCCCGATCGTGCCGCCGTCGTGGCCGATCACGGGTCCGCCCTCCCAGTCGAAGATCTCCCAGCCCAGGCCCCACGCGTCGCCCATCAGGCCGAGCTCGGGGAGATCGACCTGACGCTCCTGCATCGCGCGGACGCTCTCCTCGGACAGGATGCGCGTCCCATCGGGAGCGACGCCGCCGTCCAGGTGCATGCGCGCGTAGCTCACCAGATCATGCGCGGTCATGGCGAGCATCGACCCGGCGGGTGCGTTCGAGCGCACCAGATTCCACACGGGGGCGGCCACCGGCTCGTCGCTGCCCTCGGCCGGGATGTGCCCGAGCGCGGCGCGGAACATGATCGCCTCGGAGGCCGTGGTGGCCACGTGCGTCAGGCCCAGCGGACCGGCGAGGTGGGTGCGCAGCGCCTGGTCGTACGACGTGCCGCGCAGGACCTCGACCATGCGGCCGAGCACCACGAAGGCGGCGTTGTTGTACGAGAAGCGCTCGCCGGGGGTGAAGAGCTGCGGGGCGTCGGCGATCGTCGCGAGGTACTTCTCCACGGCGTCGTCGCCGACCCCGGTGTCGTTGAAGAGGTCGCCCTCGAAGCCGCTCACGTGGCTCAGCAGCTGCCGGGCAGTGATCGTGCTCGCCGCCGCATCGTCGCCGATCGCGAAGGCGGGCACGGTGTCGCGCACCGGGGCGTCAATGTCGAGCAGTCCCTCGTCGACGAGCTGCATGATGAGCGTCGCCGTCCAGGTCTTGGTGATCGAGCCGATCTGGAAGACCGAGTCCACGTCGGCTTCGACACCGGTGTTGCGGTTCAGGATTCCGGCGGCGGTGGTGAAGATCTCACCGTCGGCCAGGATCGCGACGGATGCCGCGGGGATGTGCGCGTCGGCCAGCATCGCGGGAAGGTTCTCCCGCACCCAGCTGCCGATTTCGTTCAGGTCGGACACGTGCGCTCCTCTACATCGAGTGGGTCGTCGCATTCGAGGCGACGGCGATGGGCCGAGACTATTCGCGTGCTCCGCCGGCCCGTTGGTGTCGGGCGACGAGACTTGCGCGGACCTTGGTTCGCCCGGACGAAGGATCGATGCTTCAGGCGTTCCCTCGTACGGGGCGCCCCGGCAGGGCCTCGGTCACGATCTCCCCGGCGTGCACGACGGGGGTGCCGTGCACAAACAGGTGGCGGATGCCCCGCGAGGGCCGGGTCGGGTCGGAGTACGTCGCCCGGTCGGTCAGGGTCGCCGGATCGAGCACCACGATGTCGGCATCGGCTCCGATGGCCAAATGCCCTTTGCCGCGCATGCCCGAGGAGACCTCATCGAGCACCCGCGCGGGCAGGAAGGCGCAGCGGCGGAAGGCTTCGAGCCAGCTCCACGTTCCGCTCTCGACGACCATGAGACGAAGCGACTTCGTGAACGTCCCCGCCGTGCGCGGGTGCGTGTGTCCGCCGGAGGGGAGAGGCCAGTCACGCTGCTCGTACACGGTCCGGCGGTCGGTCTCTGCCCACGAGATCGGCATCGCATCGCTCGCGACGATCGAATCGGGGTAGGCGAGGGCACGGTGCAGGTGCGCGCGATCGAGGGGGTCCGTTTCGTCGAGGAACGTCACGATGCACGCGGCGCCGGGGTCGGTCGCGCGCACCTCGCGCAGCCGGGCCTCGTCGGCGATGCGCTCGCCGGTGTCGACGAGCACCAGAGAGCTCGGGGTGATGCCGAGTCCCTTGAGCTTCTCCGGAGCGAGGAAGAACGCGCCGATCGCGGTACTGCCCGCGCCGTAGGGATAGGCCTCGACCGTCACGCGGGAGCCCGCCGCGCGGCTGCGGTCGAGCAGGGCCAGCACGCGGTCGATGTGGCGCAGCGACGTGCTGTTCACATGGCAGTGGTGCATGGCGGCGCCGGTCTCGGCGGCCGCGCGGACGAGCTCCTCGGACCCGTCGATCGGTGTGCGGGGATCGGCTTCGATCAGCTCGCGCACGTGCGTGAACGTCGGGGCATGCGCGGCCGCGGCCAGCCGGGCGAGCTCCAGGTACTCGTCCGGATCGGAGCGGGGCGCGTAGCCCATGAGCACACCGATTCCGAGGGCGCCGGCACCGAGCTCGCCCTCGAGCAGGCTCAACCAGCGGCGGCGTTCGGCGGGGGAGGAGGCGCGCTGCCACTCGGGCGTGCCGAGCAGGTCCATCGACGCGGCGAAGTCGGCGACGGGCACCCGGTCGAGGTGCGCGTACGCCCGTGCCTGCGACCAGGAGGCGGAGAATCCGTAGTTCAGCGGGCGGCCGTCTGCCGCGGCGCGCGCCAGCGCCTCGGCGATCGGCATGAGGCCCGCTTCGAGGTCGAGTGCGGTGGTGACGCCGTCCATCGCCTGCAGGCGCTGTCCGGCGATCGAGTGCACGTGGCTGTGCAGGTCGACGAAGCCGGGGCCGACGATGAGACCCGTGGCGTCGACGACGTCGGCATCCACCGGTGCCGTGAGTGCATCGCCGACGGCGGCTACCCGTCCCTCTGTGATCAGGAGGTCGGCGATCCGGTCGGATCCGGTCTTCGGGTCGATGACGCGCCCGCCGCGCAGCAGAGTGTCCACGTGGTCACGATGCCATGCTGAGGGAGGCCGTTCCGGTGCAGTCCGACGAAACCGGGTGCACGTTCCCGTGCTCCCGCACAACCGGCGACGCGCGGCGACGGTCGGCGAGAGGTGCGTGCGCGCGTCCCAGCAGACATAATGAAGTGACGATGTGACCGTGCACACGCGAGGAGGCAAGTGATGTCCACCGCCTCCGAGCGTGCGCGGCTGCCCAGCATCCGCGACGTCGCACGGCTCGCGGGAGTCTCCCATCAGACCGTGTCCCGGGTGCTGAACGAGCATCCGAGCATCCGTCCCGAGACGAAGGCCAAGGTCCTCGACGCGATCGCCGTGCTCGACTACCGGCCGAATCTCGCGGCCAGGGCGCTGGTCACCAGCAAGTCGAACATGCTGGGGATCCTCTCGGCGACCATCGGGGAGTTCGGTCCGACGTCATCCATCGCCGGGATCGAGGATGCAGCGCGCGAGGAGGGGTACTCGGTCTCGACCCTGAACCTCCCCGCGACGAGTCCGGAGGCGATCGGCAACGCGGTGCGGCAGCTCTCGCGCGAGCAGGTCGACGGGATCGTGGTGCTCGCGCCGCAGGTGCGGGTGTTCCATGTCCTTCGCGGCATGTCCGTCGACATGCCGTTCGTCACGCTGCAGACGGCATCCGGCTCGGACGGGGTGAGCCTGTCCGCCGACCAGGTCGCCGGTGCCAGAGCGGCGACGGAGCACCTGATCTCGCTCGGTCACAGCGACATCCTGCACCTGGCTGGACCTCAGGACTGGATCGAGGCCGAGTCGCGCATGCGCGGCTACCTCGACGGACTGCGCGAGGCCGATCTGCCCACGTTCCCGCCGATCCGCGGCGACTGGACCGCGGACTTCGGGTACTTCGCGGGCAAGGAGCTCGCCCTCCGCCGCGACTTCACCGCCGTGTTCGCCGCCAACGACCTCATGGCGATCGGGCTGATGCACGGGTTCCGCGACTCGGGGATACGCGTCCCGCACGACGTGAGTGTGATCGGTTTCGACGACATCCCCGTCGCGGCGCATGTGGCGCCGTCGCTCAGCACCGTGCACCAGGACTTCCCCGAGCTCGGGCGCCGAGCCGTGCGCATCCTGCTCGCGCAGATCCGTGGTGAGCAGGTGCCGGAGTTCGGCCCGCTGCAGACGATCCTGCGCGCGCGCGAATCCGCTGCATCACGGTAGCGAAACGAAATCCCGGCGCGGACTTGACAGCGGTCCATCAGAAGACGACGATATATCGATGTGAACGGTCACATTGAAGGTGACCGCACGTCGCGAGGAATGATCCGTGAGCACCACTGCAACGTTGCCGACTGTGTCAGGCCCGATCCTGGAGATGCGCAGCATCACCAAGGAGTTCCCGGGGGTCAAGGCGCTGGCCGATGTCTCCATCACCGTCCGCGCCGGCGAGATCCACGCGATCTGCGGGGAGAACGGCGCCGGGAAGTCGACCCTGATGAAGGTCCTCTCCGGGGTGTATCCGTACGGGACCTACGAGGGCGAGATCCTGCTGTACGGCGAGGAGCAGCGCTTCAAGGACATCGTCGCCAGCGAGCAGGCCGGCATCGCGATCATCCACCAGGAGCTCGCGCTCATCCCCGAGCTCTCGGTCACCGAGAACATCTTCCTCGGCAACGAGATCTCCCGCGGCGGCCGCATCGACTGGCAGGCGCAGAAGGAGCGCACGATCGAGCTCCTCGCCCGCGTCGGGCTGAGTGAGGACCCGGACGCGCAGATCAAGACCCTCGGCGTCGGCAAGCAGCAGCTGATCGAGATCGCGAAGGCGCTCAACAAGGAGGTCAAGCTCCTGATCCTCGACGAGCCGACCGCCGCGCTCAACGAGAACGACTCCCAGCACCTGCTCGACCTGATCCTCGGCCTCAAGGCCAAGGGCATCGCGTCGATCATGATCAGCCACAAGCTCAACGAGATCGAGCAGATCGCCGATGAGATCACGATCATCCGCGACGGCCGCACGGTCGAGACGCTCGACATCTCCCGCGGCGAGATCAACGAGGACCGCATCATCCGCGGCATGGTCGGCCGCTCGCTCGAGAGCCGCTACCCCGACCGCACGCCCGAGATCGGCGAGGTGTTCTTCGAGGTCAAGGACTGGTGGGTGCAGCATCCGACCGTCCCGGAACGCATGGTCGTCAAGGGCTCGAACATCAACGTCCGCCGCGGCGAGGTCGTCGGCATCGCCGGGCTCATGGGCGCCGGGCGCACCGAGTTCGCCATGAGCATCTTCGGTCGCTCCTACGGCACCTTCCTCTCCGGCACCCTGATCAAGGACGGCCAGGAGGTCGCGCTCCACGACGTGTCATCCGCGATCAAGCACGGCCTGGCGTACGTCAGCGAGGACCGCAAGGTGCTCGGGCTCAACCTGCTCGACACCATCAAGCGCTCGGTCGTCGCCGCCAAGCTCTCCAAGATCGCCAAGCGCGGCGTCGTCGATGCGCGCGCCGAGTTCGCCGTGGCGGAGGACTACCGCAAGGCCCTGCGCATCAAGACGCCCTCGGTCGAGGAGGGGGTCGGCAAGCTGTCCGGCGGAAACCAGCAGAAGGTCGTGCTGGCGAAGTGGATGTTCACCGACCCCGACCTGCTGATCCTCGACGAGCCGACCCGCGGTATCGACGTCGGAGCGAAGTACGAGATCTACGCGATCATCAACCAGCTCGCGGCACAGGGCAAGGGCGTCATCGTCATCTCCAGCGAGCTGCCCGAGCTGCTCGGCATCTCCGACCGCATCTACACCGTCTTCGAAGGTCGGGTCACCGACTGCATCCCGGCCGACCAGGCGACACCCGAGGACCTCATGCGCAGCATGACCTCGACGAACCAGAAAGCATCCGCATGACCACCGACACCACCGCAACGAAGCGCGGCTTCCACTTCAAGGACATCACGAAGATGTTCGGGGGCGGCCAGTCGACCCTCCGCCAGTTCGGCATCCTCGGCAGCCTCGTCGTGATCCTGGTCGTCTTCCAGGTGCTGACCTGGATCTTCAAGGGCACCGGCCTCACGCTCTCGTCCGGCAACCTGATCAACGTCGTCAACCAGTACTCGTACATCCTGATCCTCGCGATCGGCATGGTGATGGTCATCATCATGGGTCACATCGACCTGTCGGTCGGCTCGGTCGCGGCGTTCACCGGCATCGTGGTCGCGAAGGCGATGGCCGACTGGAATCTCCCCTGGCCGCTCGGCGTGCTCCTCGGCCTCGGCGTCGGCGTGCTCGTCGGTGCCTGGCAAGGGTTCTGGGTGGCGTATGTCGGGGTACCGGCGTTCATCGTGACGCTGGCGGGCATGCTGTTCTTCCGCGGAGCGAACCAGTGGGTCGGCGACTCGCAGTCGATCCCGGTGCCGCAGGGCTTCAAGGTCATCGGTGCCGGCTACCTGCCCGAGCTGTCGTTCATCCCCGTGCCGTTCAACGTCTTCACCATGCTGCTCGCCCTGCTCGGCGTCGCGTGGATCGTCTTCTGGGAGATCCGCACCCGTCGCATCCAGCACAAGATGGGTGCCGACATGGCACCGCTGTGGGTGAGCGTCACCAAGGTCGTGCTGATCTCGGTCGTGATCCTCATCGCGGGATGGCTGTTCGCCACCGGCCGTGAGGGCACCAGCTTCCCGATCTCGGGCATCATCCTGCTCGCGCTCGTCATCCTCTACTCCTTCATCACGAACAACACCGTGTTCGGTCGCCACATCTACGCGGTCGGCGGCAACCGCCAAGCCGCGCGCCTGTCGGGTGTGAAGGACCGCTGGGTCGACTTCTTCGTGATGATGAACATGTCGGTGCTCGCCTCGCTGGCCGGCATGATCTACGTCGCCAGGGCCACGGCCTCGGGGCCGCAGGACGGCAACGGCTGGGAGCTGGATGCGATCGCCTCGGTCTTCATCGGTGGCGCGGCGGTCTCGGGCGGTATCGGAACCGTGATCGGCTCGATCATCGGTGGTCTCGTGATGGCGTTCCTGAACAACGGTCTCGCGCTGCTGGGCGCCGGTGCCGACGTCGTCTCGATGATCAAGGGCCTCGTGCTCCTGTTCGCCGTCGGTGTCGACGTCTGGAACAAGCAGCAGGGTCGCCCGTCGATCACCGGCTTCCTCACGCGTCGCTTCGGCCGCAAGGAGGATCCGATGACCGACACCTTCGATCCGAAGGCGAACTACCCCACCAACCAGAAGTACGAAGCCCCCGCCGTCGACGAGACGCGCGGATAGTAGGGGTCTCACTGCGCACGCACACGCGTCGAGACCTACACACACCAGAGAAAGAGATCACATGAAGAAGATGCTTCTTACGGCGACAGCGATCGTCGCCGTGGGCGCTTTCGCCCTCACCGGCTGCTCCTCGGAGCGTGGCGGAGACACCGGCGCCGATGGTGGCGACGAGGCGGCAGCAGGCTTCGCCGCCGACGCCACGATCGGTGTCGCCCTCCCGGACAAGACCTCGGAGAACTGGGTCCTCGCCGGTCAGCTGTTCACCGACGGACTCAAGAAGGCCGGGTTCAAGGCCGACGTGCAGTACGCGCCGGCCAGCAACACGGTCGCCGAGCAGCAGAACCAGATCCAGGCGATGGTCACCGGTGGCGCCAAGGTCATCATCATCGGCGCCAAGGACGGCAAGCAGCTCGCGACGCAGGTCGAGGCCGCTCGCGACGCCGGTGTCGCCGTCATCGCGTACGACCGTCTGATCGAGAACACGGAGGCCGTCGACTACTACGTCGCGTTCGACAACTTCGAGGTCGGCAAGCTCCAGGGTCAGGCTCTGCTCGACGGTCTCGCCGAGCGTGCGGGCCACGAGGCTCCGTACAACATCGAGCTGTTCTCGGGCTCGCCGGATGACGCGAACTCCGCGGTGTTCTTCAACGGCGCCATGGAGGTCCTCCAGCCGAAGATCGACGACGGCACCCTGAAGGTCGTCTCGGGTCAGACCGAGATCGCCCAGACGGCGACCGAGGGCTGGAAGGCCGAGAACGCGCAGCGCCGTATGGACTCGATCCTCACGTCGACCTACAGCTCTGAGGCGCTCGACGGCGTCCTGTCCCCGAACGACACGCTCGCTCGCGCCATCATCACCTCGGTGCAGGGTGCGGGCAAGGATGTCCCGGTCGTCACCGGCCAGGACTCCGAGGTCGAGTCGGTGAAGTCGATCATGGAGGGCATCCAGTACTCCACGATCAACAAGGACACCACGCTCCTCGTCGAGCAGTCGATCAAGATGGTCGGCCAGCTCCAGAAGGGCGAAGAGGTCGACGTGAACGACGAAGAGCAGTACGACAACGGCGTGAAGGTCGTTCCCGCGTTCCTGCTGCCGCCGGTCATCGTCACGAAGGAGAACGCGGCCGAGGCGTACGCCAACGTCCCGAGCCTCCTCGAGATCGTGAAGTCGTACCAGTAATACCGCAGCATCCTCGGGCCGTCCGGACCTTCGGGTTCGGGCGGCCCGTTCGCTGTGTCCCGCTTCCGGTCGCCGTTTCCTGCTACCGAGTGTCACCGTTCAGAACGGAGCGGGCACTGTTGAATCGGTGAACGTCACCGTGTTCTGGGGAGGCGGTCGATCGACGTATGAGCGTCCGGTTGGACTCGTCCACTCCAGCACGCCGCCCGCACGCTGTTCGACGTGCCAGGGGGAGTGGTGTTTGAGCATGTGATGTCGTCGGCAGAATGCGGCGAGATTCATATCAGCAGTCGCGCCCCCGGTCGAAGCCGCGTGATTGTGGTCGAGATCGCACTTCCGTGCCCCGATCCCGCACCCGGGGAACCGGCACCGCTGATCCCGCGCGCGAAGATGTCGCCGCAACTGCTCGCTCGGCCGGTAGCGGTCCACCGCGAGCAGCGCGCCGGAGATCGGATGCGTCAGCACGCGATCCCAACCCATGGCCGAGCCGGCCAGCCTGCGGGCGGTCGTGATGTCGATCGGCATCGTGCCGTCGAGCAGGGCGGGCGGCAGGGTTGGCGGCGAGGTGGACGGCGAGGTGGAGTCACCGGGGCGCCCGCATCCCGCATCGCCGGGCGTGCGCACGAAAGCGGCGGCATCTGGAGCCTTCCGGTCATCGTCCATCAGTGACATCACCGGAACCGAGACTTCGACGCGGGCGCGGATCTCGCCGAGCAGCCCGTCGGTCGTGTCGTGTCCTGCGGGGGTTCCCGTAAGCAGGAGGTCGGCGAGCAGGTCGGCACGCAACTGGTCGATCGTGCGCTCGTCTGCCGGAGGGGCATCGGGGCCGGCATCTCTCGCCGCGTGGGCATTGTCTTTCTTCACCGCGTGCGCCATCTGCGAGAGCCGGTCGAACATGCCGTGGATGAGCGCGGCCGGGCCGCGGGTGGCGAGCTCGGCCATCCCGTCGTCGAGATCTCTCGCCCACACGCGGCGGCCCTTGCGGGCCTCGCGGTGCCGTTCGCTGACCGTGCGCTCCTGGAACCGTTCGGCCAGGCGCCGTGCGAGCCGTCGCAGCCGGTTCGGGGACTCGGTCTCGGCGATCGCCACCGCCTCGGCGGCGTAGGCCCGCCGGTCGGCGGCATCGTCGAGGTGGGCGCCCGCGTCGACGATCACCCGCGCATGAGCGCCACTGATGCGCCCCGCGCCCTGTGCCTCCCACACCGAAGGGAAGCGCTCGACGAGCCAGGAGGCGTCGGCCATCCGCCGCTCGATCGTGCGGTCGCTGAGATGCTGCGCGGCGCCGATCTCGGTCGCCACCGTGCGGATCGCCATGTCGCCATGATCGGGATGCGCGGCCTCGCGGGCGATGTCGATCGCCAGGCGACCGGCCATCGCGAGCATGCCGTCTCGGGCCGCGTGCATGCTGCTCAGAGTCGCCTCGGCCGCCTCGAGCGACGCCACCAGATCGGCGAGCATCGCCATCTGGGAGTCGGTCGCGTGGAGCAGTGCGGTCATGACTTCAGTCCATCACAGACCACCGACATTCGAAACTATGTTCACCGGGATGCCGGCATCCGATTAGGTCCTTGTCTTCGCCCGTTGTCTCCGCCCGTCCGGCCGGGCCCCGTCGGGCTGAGCGCTAATCCCAGATGGGGTCGTCGGGGTCGGGGGAGTCCGTGCCGTCGGCGTCGGTCATGATGCGTGCGTCGGCGATCCACGACGTCAGCGAAGCGTCGTGCAGCATGTGCGGTCGCGGTGCGCCGAGCAGATCGGGGTTCGTCACGACGTCCAGCGGCGCATCACTCGCGAAGACGACGACGTTGCCGAGTGGTCCTTCGTCGTCGTTCGGTTCCGCGTCGAGAACCACGGCGACGTGATCGAACACCGAGCGCAGCGTGGCCGCCTGTCGCCGCGAGTACTCGAACGGATGCCCGTCGAGCAGGTTCACCGCCACGACGCCGTCTGCGGCGGAGCGCGCGGCGACCCGGCGGTAGAACTCCTGACTGGCCACCCGATGTCGGATGACGGCGGCATCCCAGAGATCGACGACGGTGAAGCGCGCACCCGCCCACTCGTCCGGAAGCTCCGCGTCGGCGACCGCTCGCGCATCGCCGAAGATGACCCGCAGATCGGCGCCGGCGGGCAGGGGCAGTGCCGCGACCACCGCTTCGTAGAGAGCGGGCTCGAACTCGACCACGAGCTGGGGTGATCCGGCACGCGTGGCCTCGACATAGCGCGCCAGCGTGAGTGCTCCGGCTCCCAGATGCACGGTGAGCAGCGGTGCACCGGGCTCGGCCGCGGCATCCATCGCCCTGGCGATGTGCCGGGTGTAGGCGTATTCGAGTTCGGTGGGATCCGTCATCGACACGACGGACTGCGGAATCCCGTCGACGCTGAGCTCGTAGCGACCTGGTCGCCTTCGCGATTGCACCAGCTTCGCCTTGCGATCGTCGAGCATGAGCGAGAACACCCGGCGTTTACTTGGCACCCGTCGATTTTAGGCTGGCCGCCGTACCCATCGCGCGCGGCTACCCTGGAAGGAACATGGCACATCTTCTCGGGGCTGAAGCCCTGCACCTCGAATATCCGACCAGGGTCGTCTTCGACTCCGTGACCCTCGGCATCGAAGAGGGTGACCGCATCGGCATCGTCGGCCGCAACGGCGACGGGAAGTCCAGCCTCCTCGGCATGCTCGCCGGCATCAAGGAGCCGAACTCCGGCCGCGTCACGGTGCGCGGCGGCACGCGGATCGGCGTGCTCGACCAGGCCGACAACCTGCCGGACGACCTCACGATCAGCGCCGCCGTCGTCGGCGACACCCCGGAGTACGAGTGGGCGGGCGACGCGCGCATCCGCGACGTGATCGACGGCCTCCTCACCGATCTGCCGTGGGATGCCGAGATCGGATCGCTCAGCGGTGGCCAGCGGCGCCGGGTGTCGCTCGCGAAGCTGCTCACCGGCGACTGGGACGTCATCGCCCTCGACGAGCCCACCAACCACCTCGACGTCGAGGCGATCACGTGGCTCGCCGCGCATCTCAAGAAGCGCTGGTCGCCGAACTCGGGCGCGCTCATGGTCGTGACCCACGACCGGTGGTTCCTCGACGAGATCTGCACCGAGACCTGGGAGGTGCACGACCGCATCGTCGAGCCCTTCGAGGGCGGCTACGCGGCGTACATCCTGCAGCGCGTGGAGCGCGACCGGATGGCGGCGGCGACCGAGGCGAAGCGACAGAACCTGGCCAAGAAAGAGCTCGCCTGGCTCCGGCGCGGTGCTCCCGCCCGCACGGCGAAGCCGAAGTTCCGCATCGACGCGGCCAACGAGCTCATCGCCGACGTGCCCGAGATCCGCGACAAGGTGTCGCTGCAGTCGCTGGCCGTCTCGCGCCTCGGCAAGGACGTGGTCGACCTGCTCGACGTCGGCGTGACCTACCCGACGGCGGAAGGCGGCGAGAAGGTCGTGCTCCGCGACATCGAGTGGCGCATCGCGCCGGGGGAGCGCACCGGCATCCTCGGGGTGAACGGCGCCGGCAAGTCCACGCTCCTCGGGCTCATCTCCGGCACCGTGGAACCCACGGTCGGCCGGGTCAAGCGCGGCACGACCGTGAAGGTGCAGACCCTCACCCAGCGGCTCGACGAGCTCACCCAGCACTGGAAGGACCCGGTGCGCGTGATCATCTCGGGGCTGCGCACCTCGTACTCGATGGGTGCCGGCTCCAAGGCGCAGGACCTCACGCCCGGACAGCTGCTCGAGCGCCTCGGGTTCGACTCCGCCCAGCTCTCCACCCCGGTCAAGGACCTCTCGGGTGGCCAGCAGCGCCGTCTGCAGCTGCTGTTGGTGCTGCTCGACCAGCCCAACGTGCTGATCCTCGACGAGCCGACCAACGACCTCGACACCGACATGCTCGCCGCTATCGAAGACCTGCTCGACTCCTGGTCGGGCACGCTCCTGGTCGTCAGCCACGACCGGTACTTCCTGGAGCGTGTCACCGACCAGCAGTACGCGATCCTCGACGGCCACCTGCGGCACCTTCCCGGAGGCGTCGACGAGTACCTGCGACTGCGCCACCTGCAGGCGTCGGCGGGCTCGAAACAGACCGCGACGTCGGCAGCTACGGCGACGGCGACGGCAACCGCCTCAGGTCTCGACGGTGCGGCTCTCCGCACAGCGCAGAAGGAGATCTCCTCCCTCGAGCGGCGCATCCAGAAGCTGACTCAGCAGGTCAATGCCGCCAAGACCGCGCTCGCCGATCACGACCAGGCCGACTACGCGGGACTCGGCGATCGCATGAAGAAGATCAGCGATCAACAGGCCGAGATCGAGGAGTTGGAGCTGCGCTGGTTCGAACTCACCGAGGAGATCGGCTGACCGAGGAATATCCTTCTCCTGACGCTGTTGGGAGGTAGGGATGGAAGGCCTCGAAGTAACGGTCCTGCTCGGACTCACGATTCTCGTCGGAACCCTGATCGCCCCGCGCGTGCGTCTCGCGCTGCCCCTCGTCCTGGTCATCTTCGGCCTGCTGCTCGGCTTCATCCCGCCGCTGCGTGAAGTGCAGCTGCCGCCCGAAACGGTGCTGCTGCTGTTCCTCCCGGTGATCCTGTTCTGGGAGAGTCTCACGACGTCGCTGCGCTCGATCCGCCGCGACTTCCGCTACATCCTCCCGATGAGCACGGTCCTCGTGGTCGCGTCGGCGTTCGCGGTCGCCGGCATCGGCGTGCTGTTCGGGATGCCGTGGGAGATCGCGCTCATCCTGGGAGCGGCGGTCGCACCGCCGGATGCCACGGCCGTCGCGGCGCTCGGTCGCCTGCTGCCGCGCCGCACATTCATGAAGCTGAAGGCCGAGAGCCTCACCAACGACGGCACGGCGCTCGTGCTGTACGCGATCGCGGTCTCGCTCGCGCTCGGCGGTCAGATCACCCCGCTCTCCGTGACACTCGACGTGCTGATCTCCTACGTCGGCGGGATCGCCGCCGGTGTCGTGATCGCCGGCCTCGGATACCTGCTGCTGCGGCGCACATCCTCGACGATCGTGATCAACGTGGCGCTGCTGCTGATCCCGTTCACGGCGTTCCTCGCTGCCGAGATGGTGCACGCCTCCGGCGTTCTCGCGGTCGTCGTCGCCGGGCTCATCGTCGCCTACGTGTCGCCGCGCGTGACGACGGCGTCCTCCCGCCGACAGGCCGATGCGGCCTGGCCGTTCGGAGTCTTCCTGCTCAACGGCGCGCTGTTCGTGCTGATCGGCCTCGAGGTGCAGTACGTCGTGCACGAGATCTCGGCGGCGGCGATCGGCCGGCTCGTGCTGATCACGCTCGCGGTGTGGGCGACCCTCCTGGTCGTGCGCTACGTGTTCCAGGTGCTGAACGTGCTCTTCCAGCGCCAGACCGGTGGGCGTCCGGCGCGGGGAGCCCGGTCGCGGGCGCGCGTCGTGTCGACCATGGCCGGCATGCGCGGTGCGGTCTCGCTCGCGATCGCGCTGTCGGTCCCCGCCACGATCACCGAGGGCGGGGTGGTGTCCGGACGCGACGAGATCGTGTTCGTCACGGCCGGAGTCATCATGCTGAGCCTGCTCGTGCAGGCCCCGCTGCTCCCCGCGCTCGTGCGCTGGGCGCGGTTTCCCGTCGATCATGTCGAGGACGAGGAGTACGAGCTCGCCGAGCGGGCGATCTCGGGTGCGGCGCTCGCAGCCCTCGACGACCTCGCCGCCGAGCACGGCATCGGGCAGGAGGTCCGCGACCGTGTGCGGACCGAGGGCTACGCGATGCTCGAGTTCGCGAACGCGCGCACACTGGCGCGTGAGCAGGCGATCGTCGACGCCGAGGCCGACGCACTGGACGAGATGCTCGACGAGCCCGATCCGCTGAGCGCCGGAACCGCTGATCCGCCCGAAGAAGTTCCGGCACCGAGCGGGGGAGTGGATCAGGCCACGGGGCCCGATGGCACCGACGGGACGGTCCTGCAGATGATCGCGACCTCGGCCGACGTCGACCTCGCGCAGCGCTCGCCGCTGATCCGGCACGAGGAGCACACGCGCCTCAAGCTCGCCCTCATCGACCGCAAGCGCGAGGTGCTCCTGGGTCTGCGCGGTGCGGGGACGGTCGACGACCTCGTCGTGCGCCGCATCTCGGCCCGCCTCGACCTCGAGCAGGTGCGTCTGCAGGGGATCGAGGAGTTCGACTGACCTGCGCCGAGCAGGCTGTGACGCCGTGTGACGACTCGATTCCGCACGTTCGATGGTGCCTGCCTAACGTAGTCGAGTCCCCCCACGAGAGGAACTCCTTCCCATGTCACGCCGCACCACTTCCGTCATCGCCGCGCTCGCCGCGGTCCCGCTCTTCGTCGCGCTCGCAGGCTGCGCGACGGCATCCTCCGAAGCCGGTTCCGGCAGCGCGGGCTCGACCGAGGACGAGGTCGTGAAGATCGGCGTCGTCGGCAAGGGCGATGAGCAGTGGCCCGCATTCGTCGATGCTGCGGCCGAGGAGGGCATCACGGTCGAGCTGGTCGACTTCGGCTCCTACGAGCAGCCCAACCCGGCGCTCACCGAGGGTGAGATCGACCTGAACCAGTTCCAGCACATCGTGTACCTCGCGGAGTACAACAACGCCTCGGGTGCGGACCTGACCCCGATCGGGTCGACCGCGATCTACCCGCTCGGTCTGTACTCGACCAAGTACGACGACGTGAAGGACATCCCGAAGGGCGAGACCGTCGCCGTCCCGGATGACGCCTCGAACCAGGCCCGCGCGCTGAACGTGCTGCAGCAGGCCGGCCTCATCGAGCTGAAGAGCGGTGGCACCCCGTACTCCGACCTCGCCGACGTGGACACCGAGAAGTCCGAGGTCAAGGTCAAGGCGCTGGAGGCCGCGATCGTCCCGACGTCGCTGCCCGACGTCGCCGCCGCGATCATCAACAACGACTTCGTGGAGCCGGCCGGCCTCTCGTTCGAGGACGCGATCGCCCAGGACGACCCCGAGGATGCCGGCGCGCTGCCGTACGTGAACATCTTCGCCGCGCGCGCCGATGATGCCGACAACGAGACGTACCTCAAGCTCGTCGAGATCTTCCAGACGAATGAAGACGTCCAGAAGGGTCTGCTGAAGTCGTCGGGCGACACCGCCGTGGCGCTGCAGACCCCGGTCGAGGACCTCGTCGCGTCGCTCGAGAAGGTCCAGAAGGACGCGGACTCGAAGAAGTAGGACGACGGGGAAACCCCCTTTCGTCCGATGAGGGAGAATCGGGTGCCGCGAGAAGCGTCACCCGATTCTTCGTTCCCGAAGCAGACCGGAGCAGCCCATGCCGATCGTCACCCTGACGAACGTCTCCAAGACCTACCCGCCCCGCACCCGTGAGGGGTCAGAGGTCGTCGCCGTGGACGACGTCAGCCTCGAGATCGAGAAGGGCGACGTCTTCGGCATCATCGGATACTCGGGTGCCGGCAAGTCCACGCTCGTGCGGCTGATCAACGCGCTCGAGCCGGCGACGAGCGGCACCATCACGGTGGACGGCGTCGACATCACCGCGCTCAAGGAGAGCGAGCTGCGCAGGGTCCGCGGCGGCATCGGGATGATCTTCCAGCAGTTCAACCTGTTCTCCTCGCGAAGCGTCAAGGCCAACATCGCCTACCCGCTCAAGCTCGCCGGCTGGTCCAAGGACGACATCGAGAAGCGGGTCGCCGAGCTGCTGTCGTTCGTCGGCCTGGCCGACAAGGCCAAGGCCTACCCCGAACAGCTCTCGGGCGGGCAGAAGCAGCGCGTCGGCATCGCCCGCGCGCTCGCGACAGGCCCCGCGATCCTGCTCGCCGATGAGGCCACCAGCGCCCTCGACCCGCAGACGACGCACGAGGTGCTCGACCTGCTCAAGCGGGTCAACCAGGAGCAGGGCGTCACGATCGTGATCATCACGCACGAGATGGACGTCATCCAGACCATCGCCACCAAGGTGGCGGTCATGGAGAACGGCCGCGTGATCGAGCACGGCGACGTGTTCGACGTCTTCTCCGCTCCGCAGAACCCGGCATCCCAGCGCTTCGTCGGCACGGTCGTGAAGGGTGTGCCGTCGCCGGCCGAGCTCGCGGTGCTCCGCGAGCGGCACCGGGGCCGCCTGGTGACGTTCTCGTTCCGCGACGGCGACTCGTCGCAGGCGCAGGTGTTCCTCGATCTCGCCGGCGCGGGCCTCGACTTCGAGCTCGTGTTCGGCGGCATCAACGACATCCGCGGGCGCGCCTTCGGGCACCTGACCCTCGCGATCCGGGGTGACGCCGCGGCGATCGACGGCGCGCTCGCCCGCATCGCCGAACGCGTCGAAGTGACCGAGATCGCCGGAGAGGAGGCCCGCTGATGGAGCGTCTGAACGAACTGTGGCCCGAATTCTGGGCGGCCGCACTCGAGACCCTGTACATGACGTCGTTCGCGCTGGTGCTCGGCGGCATCCTCGGGCTGGCGATCGGCATCATCCTGTACGTCACGCGCCCCGGTGGTCTCGCACAGAACCGGGTCATCTCGGTGCTCGCGAACCTCGTGGTGAACTTCTTCCGCCCGATCCCGTTCGTCATCTTCCTCGTGGTCGCGCAGCCGCTGGCGCGCGCGGTCGTGGGCGTGGGCATCGGCACCACCGCCGGCGCCTTCATCATCGGTCTCGCCGCCGCGTTCGCGATCGGGCGCATCGTGGAGCAGCACCTCGTCTCGGTCTCTCCCGGAGTCATCGAGGCGGCGCGGGCGATGGGTGCCGGCCCGTGGCGCATCCTCTTCACCGTGGCCATCCCGGAGTCGCTCGGGCCGCTCATCCTCGGCTACACGTTCATCCTCGTGGCGCTGATCGACATGACGGCCATGGCGGGCCTCGTCGGCGGTGGCGGGCTCGGTGCGTTCGCGCAGATCTACGGCTTCCGGCAGTTCGAGCCGCTCGTCATGTGGGCGGCGATCGTCCTGATCGTGGTGTTCGTGCACCTGGTGCAGATGCTCGGCACGCGCCTGGCCCGCAAGGTCATGCGTCGCTGACGGGTGCTTCCTGCAGGGTGCGACGCGTGGTGAACACCCGGTCCGCGCCGCTGATCGGATCGACGAAGCGCAGCTCTCGCGCCAGCAGCTGCAGCGGGCGGTCGTAGTCGTCCGGCAGGTCTTCCTGCAGCTCGGGGTAGAAGCGGTCGTTGAGGATGCCGATGCCGAGGGCGGCGAGGTGCACGCGCAGCTGGTGCATCTTGCCGCTGTGCGGGCGCAGCAGCGTGTGCAGCACGCGCTCGTCGGCGCGGATCAGCTCGACGAGCGTTTCGGAGTTCGGCTCCTTGGCATCGTCGACCTGCACGCGCACCTGGCCGCGGAGCTTGTCGATGTTGTTGCGGTACACGACCGGGAACGCGGGGAGCGTCCCGTTCTCGGGGAGCGCGGAGACCGCCTCGTAGGCCTTCTGCACCTGCCGTTTCTCGAAGAGCAGCTGGTAGGCGCCGCGGGTCGCGGGGCGCGTCGAGAACATCAGCAGCCCGGCGGTGGCGCGATCGAGCCGGTGGATCGGCGCGAGCTCGGCATTGTCGAGCAGGTTGCGCAGTCGCACCAACGCAGAGTTCTGCAGGAACTTGCCGCCCGGCGTGGTGGGCAGGAAGTGTGGCTTGTCGACGACCACGAGATGGTCGTCCTGGTGCAGGACCTCGATCTCGAACGGCATCCGGGTCTCGACGGCGGGTTCGCGGTAGTACCAGACGAACTCGACGCTGCCGAGTGCGGCGTCGCGGGGAACGGGAGAGCCGTCAGCGCGCACGATGTCGCCGCGGTCGAACCGCTCGAGCAGACGTTCGGGATCGAGGTGGAAGAAGCGCTCGACCATGTACGCGGCGACCGTGGGCCAGGCACCGGTGAGCGGCACGTGCAGTCGGGTCGCTCCGACGCCGTCGCGCACCGGGAGGGGAGAGGGCATGCCCATCAGGCGGAGCCGCTCACGTGTCGAAGCTCAGACTCAGCTTGCGCAGCAGCCCGGCGAGGCGATCCCGGTCCGAGCGGGAGAGCGCCTGCAGTAGGTCGGCCTCCACGTCGACGAGGCGGGTGATGGCGGCATCCACGCGGATGCGCCCGTCGTCGGTCAGCGTCACGAGCACACTGCGCCCGTCGCCGGGGTCGGCCTCGCGGCGCACGAAGCGGCGGCCGACGAGCCGGTCGATCCGGTTGGTCATCGTGCCGCTCGAGACCAGGGTCTGCTGCAGCAGCTGCTTGGGGGAGAGCTGGAACGGCGTTCCCGCGCGGCGCAGCGCCGAGAGCACATCCCACTCCCAGTGCTCCAGGTCGCTGCGACGGAACACGTCGCGGCGGGCGCGGTCCAGATGGCGCGAGAGGCGGTCCATCCGCGAAAGCACCTCGAGGGGTGAGAAGTCGAGGTCGGGACGTTGGGTGTTCCACGCGCCGACGATCCGGTCGACTTCATCCGCCTCGCTCATCCGCCCATTATCGCGTGTGCGGGTCCTGCGCGACGGACGCCTCCGGCAGGTCGAGGGTCATGAAGGTGCTGTACGGGTCGGGGAGGTAACGGCCGAACGGGCCCGATTCACGGAACCCGACCGCCGCATACATCCCGCGTGCGGGGATGAAGAAGTCGTCGCTGCCGGTCTCGAGCGAGAGTCGGCGGATGCCGCGCTCCTGCGCGTCGGCGAGGAGGAAGGCCAGCATCGACTTCCCGAGTCCGCGGCCGCGCAGGGCCGGATCCGTGCGCATCGACTTGAGCTCCTCGTGGCCGTCTTCGACCGTGGCCAGCGCGCCGGTGGCGACCGGGCGGCCGTCGATCGAGCCGGCGAACAGCCGGACACCGGGGGCGAGCAGGCGCTCGAAGACCAGCGCATGACGGCTCTCCGCGGGCGCGGTGTGCTCCAACTCGGCGTGGTGGGCGACCAGGAATTCTGCGAGGGCCGGGGTCGCCGTCTCGACCCTCTCGATCACGATGCTCATGGTGTCAGCATTCCAGAGCAGTGTTTCCGAACCATGACGGCGCGGGAGTGCCGTGATCCGCGCACATCGGAACACCGGCCGGAGCATGGCAGACTTGACCCCGCGGTGCCCTCCTGGGCGGCGCGGTCCGCCGTGGTGTAATGGCAGCACGACAGCCTTTGGAGCTGTTAGGTCTAGGTTCGAGTCCTGGCGGCGGAGCATGACTGGGAACAATCTCGCCATCATCGTCCTCGCTGCAGGCCAGGGCACGCGCATGAAATCGCGTCTGCCCAAGGTGCTGCACCCGATCGGCGGGCGCCCTCTGGTGGGGCACGTGCTCACCACCGCTGGGCGGCTGCACGCCGCGCACGTCGAGGTGGTCGTGCGGCACGAGCGCGATCAGGTCGTCGCCGCCCTCACGAAGGACTACCCCGACGCGGTGTTCGTCGATCAGGACGACGTGCCGGGAACCGGGCGGGCCGTGCAGGTTGCGGTCGACGCGCTTCCCGACGACTTCGACGGCGACGTGCTCGTGCTCTCCGGAGACTGCCCGCTCGCCGACGCCGACACGCTCTCCGCGTTCGTGGAGGAGCACCGCGCATCGGGTGCGCCAGCGACGCTGATGACGGCACTGCTCGACGACCCGACGGGTTACGGACGCGTCGTCCGCGATGCCGACGGTGGGGTCGACCGCATCGTCGAGCAGAAGGACGCGAGTGCGGAAGAAGCCGCGGTCCGCGAGATCAACGCCGGGATGTACGTGTTCCGGGCCTCGACGCTGCGCACCTACCTGCCGCAGCTCAGTCTCGACAACGCGCAGGGCGAGATGTACCTGACCGATGTGCCCGGCCTGCTCCGCCGCGACGGCGACCGGGTGGCGGCATCCGTCGTCTCCGACATCTCGGTGACGTTCGGGGTGAACGACCGCGCACAGCTGACCGAGGTCGGTCGCCTGCTCAACCAGCGCATCGTGCGTCGCTGGCAGCTCGAGGGCGTCACCGTCATCGACCCGTCGACCACCTGGATCGACGACGACGCGAAGCTCTCGCCCGACGTCACCCTCCTGCCGAACACCCACATCCTGGGTGCCACGGTCATCGCCTCCGGCGCCGTGATCGGACCGGACACGACCCTCGTCGACTGCGAGGTCGGCGAGGATGCGACGGTCCGTCGCACCGACGCCACCCTCGCCGTGATCGGCGCGGAGGCCACCGTCGGCCCGTTCTCGTTCCTCCGGGCCGGCACGGTCCTGGGCGCCAAGGGCAAGATCGGCGCCTACGTCGAGACGAAGAATGCCGAGATCGGCGAGGGCAGCAAGGTCCCACACCTCTCCTACGTCGGCGACGCCACGATCGGCCGCGGCGTCAACCTCGGTGCGAGCACCATCACGGCGAACTACGACGACGTGAACAAGCACCGCACCGAGATCGGCGACGAGGTGCACACCGGCTCGCACACGGTGCTCGTCGCGCCCGTTAGGCTGGGAGCTGGCGCGAAGACCGGCGCCGGCGCGGTCGTCCGCAAGGATGTCCCGGCCGGCGCACTGGCCATGACCGTCGCACCCCAGCGCAACATCGAAGGCTGGGTCGCGAAGAACAGAGCAGGGACGGGCGCGGCGGATGCTGCGTCCCGCGAGAATTCGGCGGAATAGGCGGAGCATGGCGCGCAAGAAGAAGACGGTCGATCTGGATCGCGACAACGGCGTGGCTCCCGGGATCATCGCGAAGACGAAGAAGCGACTCGTCGTCGCGGGCGGGCGTTCGCACCCGGCGCTCACGGCGGCCGTCGCCGAAGCGCTCGGCACGGAGATCGCCCCCGTCGAGCACCGCACGTTCGCCTCCGGTGAGATCTACGCCCGCTTCGAGGTCTCGATCCGCGGCGTCGATCTCTTCCTGATCCAGACGTTCGGCGAGCCGGTCAACGAGTGGCTCATGGAGACGCTCATCATGATCGACGCCGCCAAGCGCGCGTCGGCCAAGCGCATCACCGTCGTGGCGCCGTACTACCCGTATTCGCGTCAGGACAAGAAGGGCCGCGGCCGCGAGCCGATCAGCGCCCGCCTCGTCGCCGACCTGCTGAAGACCGCCGGTGCCGATCGCGTCATGAGCGTCGACCTGCATGCGGCGCAGATCCAGGGCTTCTTCGACGGACCCGTCGACCACCTGTTCGCCAAGCCCGTGCTGCTGGACTACTTCCAGCGCACGCTCTCGCCGGCGGACCGCGAGATCCTCACCGTCGTCTCGCCCGACATGGGTCGTGTGCGCGTCGCCGACACGTGGTCGGACAGCCTCGGCGCACCGCTCGCCATCATCCACAAGCGTCGTGACCCGAAGGTGGCCAACCAGGTCTCGGTGCACGAGATCGTCGGAACCGTCGAGGGGCGCACCTGCCTCCTCGTCGACGACATGATCGACACCGGTGGCACGATCGTCAAGGCGGCCCAGGCGCTCAAGGCGGCCGGGGCGCACCGTGTGATCGTCGCGGCCACCCATGCGATCTTCAGCGACCCGGCATCCGATCGCCTGCAGGACTCGTCGATCGACGAGGTCGTCATCACCGACACGATCCCGCTCACCGAGTCGCGTCGCTGGGACAACCTCACGATCCTCCCGATCGCGCCGCTGCTCGCCCGCGCCATCCACGAGGTCTTCGAAGACGGCTCCGTGACGAGCATGTTCGGTGGCGACGCGTAACGCATCGTCACGGCACAGCCCGCGCATAGACGCGGTGCTTACGGTCGAAGGGTCGACGAACCCGTCGAACGACACCGCGCCGGGAGGACCAGCATGATCCGCACGACCGTACCGACCTCTGTCCGCAAGGGTTCCGCCATCCTCGGGATCGCGGGCCTGTTCGTCCTCGCCGGGTGCTCCGGCACTGCCGACGCGGGTGACACGCCGAACGACACCGGCAGCACGCCCGACGCCGGCTCCTCGGAGTCCTCGGGCGGCGACGCGACCGCCACCTACGCAGACGGCACCTACACGGCCGACGGCTCGTACCAGACACCCGAGACGGTCGAGCAGATCTCCGTCACGCTGACCCTCGCCGACGGCGTCGTGACCGACGTCGAGGTCACGGGCGACCCGCAGGCGCCCGAGACCGAGCAGTACCAGGGCCAGTTCATCGACGGCATCGCGGACGAGGTCGAGGGCAAGTCGATCGACGAGCTGAACGTCAGCCGGGTCGCCGGCTCGTCGCTCACCAGCGGCGGCTTCAACGACGCGGTCGAGTCGATCAAGGAGCAGGCGGCCTCCTAGGCGCCTGAGGCCGCATGGCGAGCTGGCGCTTCGAGGCGATCGGAACGCGCTGGGAGATCGAGACCACGGATCCGCTCGCGGACCCGGCGCGTGCGGCGGTCGACGCCGAGATCGAGCGCTTCGACCGCGAGTGGTCCCGATTCCGTGACGACTCCGCGGTGACGCGGCTCGGACGGGAGGGCGGCTCGTTCGGCTCACCGGACGCCGCTCCGATGCTCGACGCCTACCGCGAGCTCTCGGCGGCGACGGGCGGCGCCGTCAACCCGCTCGTGGCGGCGAGTCTCGAAGCTCTGGGCTACGACGCGGGCTATTCGCTCGTCGGCGGAGACCCGGTGCGCGCTCCGGACGCCTGGCAGGCGCAGGTGTCCTGGACGACGGCCGGGGTCGCGGCATCCGCACCCGCGCTCCTCGACGTCGGCGCCCTGGGCAAGGGGCGACTGGTCGACCTGGTGATGGACGTGCTCGGAGACGTGCCGGGCGATGTGGTGGTCGATGCCGGCGGCGACATCCGGGTGCGGGGCGGCGGTGTGCGCATCGGGCTGGAGCATCCGTACGACGCGACGAAGGCGATCGGTGTCGTCGAGGTGCGCGACCGGGCGCTGTGCGCCTCCGCCGTCAACCGTCGCGCATGGGGGAACGGACTGCACCACGTGCTCGACGCCCGCACCGGGCTGCCGGTGCGCACCTGGGCGGCGACCTGGGCGCTGGCCCCCGACGCGATGACGGCGGATGCCGTCTCGACCGCGCTGTTCTTCGACGGCGGACCGGAGCTCGCCGGCGCCTGGGGTGTGGAATGGGTGAGGATGAGCACCGACGGCCGGGTGCAGCACTCGCCGGGATGCCCCGCGGAACTGTTCATCGCGGGGGCGGACACGCGCCCCGCGGCGCCGAACTAGGGAAGAGTGGAGAACGTGATCACCTCATTCGCCGCCGCACGCCAGCGGGTCCTCGCGGTCCTGGGCTCGCTGTCGATGTATCGCCTCGTGCTGTTCGCGCTGATCGCCCTGGCGGTGATCGCGTTCGTGCTCTCGCTGCTCGGCGTGATCGTCTCGCCCACGCCGCTCGAGATGCTGGCGTCGTTCCTGGTGCTCGCGATCGTGATCTCGGCCGTCGACGCCGCGGCCCAGCGCATCCTCCGACTCCCGTGGCGTATCGAATCCTCCCTCGTCACGGCCCTCATCCTGCTGTTCGTGCTCCGCCCCGGCGTCGAGCTCGGCGCCCTTCTCGGGCTCGCCCTCGCCGGAGCCGTGGCGAGTGTGTCGAAGTACCTGATCGCATGGCGCGGTCGACACATCTTCAACCCGGCGGCGTTCGGTGCGGCCGTCGTCTCGATCCTCGGCGCCTTCGGGGCGTTCGAGTGGCTGGGCACCTCGTCGTCCTGGTGGGTCGGGACTCCGGTGCTGACGATCCCCGTGCTCCTCCTCGGCCTCGCGGTGCTGTGGCGCACCGAGAAGGTGCGGGTGGTGCTGGTGTTCGTGCTGGTCGCCGTCGCCACCTCGGTCGTGCGTCAGGCCGTGCAGGCCGTGCAGTTCGACATCGGCTTCGACGTGCTCACCGCGCTGCAGTTCGCGGTGCTGCAGTCGCCGTTCCTGTTCCTCGGGGCGTTCATGCTCTCCGAGCCGCTCACGCTTCCGCCGCGTCGCCGCCAGCAGCTTGTGGTGGCCGTCGTGGTGGGTCTTCTCGCGGGGTGGCCGATCTCGGTCGCCGGCCTGTTCACGCTCGGCCAGGAGCGGGCTCTCCTGATCGGAAACCTGGTGGCCTTCGCCTTCGCTCTACGCGGGTCCGTGCGGCTCGTGCTCGAACGACGCGAGTTCATCACCCCGACCGCGCAGGAGCTGACCTTCCGAGCCAAGGGTCGGGTCCGGTTCCTCCCGGGGCAGTACCTCGAGCTCGACGTCCCGCATCACCGCCCCGACGCGCGCGGCACCCGGCGGGAGTTCAGCATCGTGTCGGCGCCGGCAGACCTGCCGACGTTGCGCATCGCCTACAAGAACGGCGACCAGAAGCATCCGTCGAGCTACAAGCGGGCTCTCGCCGCTGCGGAGCCGGGCGCGACGTTCGCGGTCACGGGCACCTGGGGTGACTTCATCCTGCCGCGCAGCGATCACCCGGTGCTGATGGTCGCCGCGGGCATCGGCGTCACGCCGTTCGTGTCCCAGCTGCGTCAGCTCCAGGCCGTGGGCCAGCAGCGCGACGTGGTGCTCGTGTACGTGGCGTCCGAGGCTTCCGAGCTCGCCTTCCGTGATGAGCTCGCCGCGACGGGCGTGCGCACGGTCGTGTTCACCCGAGACGAGCCGCTCGACCTGCCCGCGCACTGGACCTGGGCGCAGGGCGCACGACTGGACGCCGAGACGCTGGAGCGCACCGTCCCCGACCTCGGCACCCGCCACGCGTTCATCTCCGGACCCCCGCGCCTGATCGCCGATCTCGCCCCCGCACTGCAGAAGGCCCGCGCCCTCACGACCGACGCCTTCGCCGGCTACTGATCCGGCTCACGGCCGGCCGGCCGGTACACCCGTCGGGAGAACGGACGGATGTCGGACGACTCGCCGCGAGGCGTCCCGACATCTGTGCATCCTGCCGACGAGTGCACGGCGCATCCACTTCTGCACATCCCGCATCCGCTTCGGATCGGCCCACAACGGGCGGAATCGATCTCTATCAGCCGTCTCGGGGCATCAGGATCGGTGGATGCTCAGCGCTCTATCCGTGACAGACCTGCATGGCGGCGTCGTGCGGGGCACACTGCTCCAGAAGTACGGAATCGACCGTCGGATGCGTGCGGATGCGGTTCATGCCGGCGCCCTGATCCGTGTGAGGACAGGAGTGTTCGCCGGGCCGAACGCAGACACGACCGTCGTTGAGGCTGCCGCGCACGGCGGGGCACTCACCTGCGCGCACGCGTTGCGCCTGTATGGCGTCTGGGCACTCGACCCCGGCGGCCCCGTTCACGTCTGGCTGGGGGCGAAGGGCCGCACCCATCACGAGACGTGCGAGTGCGTCGCGCACTTTGACGCGGGGCACGCCGGGGTGGGGCTTGCCCCATTGGAGGAAGTACTCATCCACGTCTACCGTTGCGGCGGAGACGAGGCGTTCTTCGCTGCTGTCGAGTCCGCACTGGTGCAACAGAAGATCACCGGTGCGGCACTGCGCCGCATCCGCCGCCGCCTACCGGCCCGCGCGCACTGGTTGATCGACCTGGCGCGATCGGATGCCGACAGCGGCCTCGAGTCACTGCTCCGGCTGCGCTTGCACCTGCACGGCATCAGCCTGGACTGCCAGGTGACCATCCCGTCCGTCGGGAGAGTGGATTTCGTGCTCGACGGAAGTCTGATCCTCGAGGCCGATGGGAAGGGCAACCATGACGGCCCCGCGCATCGCCACCGTGATCTCGTGAGGGATGCCGCGGCGTCGGCTCTCGGATACGAGACGCTGAGGTTCGATTACGCCCAGATCGTCCACGCCTGGCCCTCAGTCGAGACGGCCGTACTCGCCGCCATCGTACGTCTGCGTGCCCGTCACTGAGGTCTTCGAGGTCAGGCGTGTGCGTCTGTCGGGAGAATGTACGCATGTCGGACGAATCGCCGTGAGATGCCCCGACGGCCGTGCATCCTCCCGACATGTGTACGCCGACCAGGAGTGCGGCGGGCAGGATCTCCGCAGAGAGGCCGGCCGTCAGGCCTCGGACGCGTCGTCTTCGGCGGCCGCGGCCGCAGGGTTGACCGGGATGCGCACGGTGAAGGTCGTGTCGCCGGGCTCGCTGGCCACGGAGATCGTTCCGTGGTGGCCCTCGACGATGGCCTTGACGATCGCGAGGCCCAGTCCGGTTCCCCCGGTCTGGCGAGCCCGGGAGCTGTCGCCGCGGGCGAAGCGTGCGAAGAGCTCGTCGCGGATGGCGGGGTCGATGCCGGGGCCGTCGTCGTGCACGCGCAGCACGGCGTCCGCGCCCTCTCGTGCGACGCTCAGGGTGATCCTGGTGCCGGCCGGCGTGTGCGTCCGGGCGTTCGCGAGGAGGTTCGCGACGACCTGGTGCATCCGTCCGGCATCGCCGACGACGGTGACGGGCTCGTCCGGCACTTCGATGCTCCAGTGGTGGTCGGTCGCCGTCGGCCGCGCATCCGAGAGTCCTTCGAGCGCCAGCTGGGTGAGGTCGACGGTGCCGTAGACCAGCTCCTGCCCCTCGTCGAGCCGTGCGAGCAGCAGCAGGTCCTCGACGAGACGGGTCATCCGCAGAGACTGCGCCTGGATGCGCTCGAGCGAGGAGGTCGTGCCCTCGATGACCTCCGGACCCTGTTCCGCGGCCGGACGCTGATGCAGCGCGCGCAGCGACAGCTCCGAGTACCCCCGGATGGACGCGAGCGGGGTGCGCAGCTCGTGACTCGCGTCGGCGACGAAGCGGCGCATTCGCTCCTCGTTCTTCTGCCGCGAGGCCAGCGAGGTGTTGACGTGATCGAGGAGCTTGTTCAGTGAGGCGCCGACGAGGCCGGTCTCGGTGCGCGGATCGGCTTCGGATGCCGGCACCCGCTCGGTGATCGTGACCTCGCCCCGATCGAGCTGCTGATTCGCGACCCGGGTCGCGGTGACCGCGACGGCGCGGAGCGGGCGCAGGCTCACTCGGATGGTGATCGCCGTGGTCAGAGCCAGCAGGATGAGCCCGCCGATCGTGGCGAGGGCGATCACGGTGAGCAGCTGCGTGAGCTGGCTCTGGATCTCATCGCGGGGGAGCCCGGTCACCGCGAGGACGCCGTTGTTCGAGGGCAGGGCCATGACCCGATACGAGCCGAGGTCGGTGAGGGAGACCGTGGCGACGGACGTACCCTTCAACGCCGCCGCGATCTCGCTCAGCTGCTCGCCGGTCAACGGCTGCAGGGTTCCGGTGAGCTCGTCGGCGGCGGTGCTCTTCACGAGGGACCCGCTGAAGCCGGTCACCGGGCTCGAGACGACGAACAGCAGCCCGGCCGGCGGAGAGTAGCGACCGGCCAGGAGGACGTTCTGCGCGGTCGCCGCCGACGGGGCGAAGGCCTCGGTGACGCCCACCAGCGCGTGCGCGCTGTTGTTCAGCTTCTGGTCGAGCTGGTCCTCCATGGTCTTGCCCAGCGTGGCGCTGGTGATGACGGCGACGATGATGAGGATCAGCGACACGAACCCGATCACGGCGGTCATCAGCCGTGTCTGCAGGCTCATCGGCCGCCTCATCATCGTCGCAGAGCTCACTGCGGAGCCTTGATCATGTAGCCGACGCCGCGGACGGTGTGCAGCAGCGGCGTGCGACCGGCATCGATCTTCTTGCGCAGGTACGAGATGTACAGCTCGACGACGGAGGACTTGCCGCCGAAGTCGTAGCTCCAGACCCGGTCGAGGATCTGGGCCTTCGACAGCACCCGTCGCTCGTTGCGCATGAGGTAGCGGAGCAGCTCGAACTCGGTCGCGGTCAGCTCGATCTCGGTGCCGTCGCGCACGACCTCGTGGCTGTCCTCGTTGAGCGTGAGGTCGGCGACGCGCAGGATCGACTGTCCGTCGTCGGTGGTCGCGTGGCCGGTGCGGCGGATGATCGCGCGCAGTCGTGCGATGACCTCCTCCAGGCTGAACGGCTTGGTGACGTAGTCGTCACCGCCGGCGGTGAGGCCGGCGACGCGGTCGCCCACGGCATCCTTGGCGGTGAGGAACAGCACCGGGACGAGGTTCCCCGACTCGCGCAGCCGCTTCAACACGGACATGCCGTCGAGGTCGGGCATCATGATGTCGAGCACGAGCGCGTCGGGTTCGAACTCCCGCGCGACCTGGAGCGCCTCCATGCCGGACGAGGCCGTGCGCACCTCCCAGCCCTCCATGCGCAGGGCCATCGCGAGCAGGTCGGTCAGCATCTGCTCGTCGTCGACGGCGAGGATGCGCAGGGGGGTGCCGTCGGGGCGGCGCAGTTCGGGCAGGTCGCTGGTCATACCCCTATTCTGCGGAATCTCCTATGTGATTTCTATGGAGATCGCTATGTGTTGTCTGGGAGGCGTGGCGCGTGGTCATGCCAGCCGCTCGTCGGGGAGGGCGAGGAAGTCGATGCCGGCCTGCAGAGCGAGCCGGTCCGACAGTTCGCCGATCTCGCCGGGAAGGTGCCCCGCGGCGCGGACGCTCAGGCGACGCGGCCCGGTCAGCGCGTGGTACACGGCGAACTGGCCCCGGGGGTCGACGGCCGGATCCTGCACCGCCGCGGTCACGTGCACGGGAATCCGCAGCCTCCGTGCCGCGATCGCCGCGTCGAAGTAGTCGAGCACCGGCCGGTCCTCCGGGTGCCGCTGCAGATGCTGACGCACGGCCTCCCCGCTCCCGGTGCATTTCCGTGTGAGCCGCACATCGTGGTCACCGAAGCTCGGCACGTCCAGCACGGCGCGCCGGAAGCGGGCGTCCCAGGGCAGGGCCATCGCGCCGATGCCGCCGCCGAAGCTGCCGCCGCTGAAGTCGAGGGCCCCGGCCGCCGCGGGCACCATCTCGAGCAGGACGGTGGCGGCGCGCCAGATGTCCGCTGCGCTGAAGCGGTGCGAGTAGGTGTCGCGGTGGGCGATCCCGGCCAGGACGTGCTCGTCGGGGAGGGCGGGGAAGCGGCTCGCGGTGCCGGCGTGCGTCCCGGGTGCGACCGGGAACATCGCGGCCGTGTCGGCGGGTACCCGGTCGAGGTCGGGCGCCGTGCGGCCGCCGTAGCCGTGTCCGACGACGAGCCCGCGGGGTGCGCTCCCGATCGTGTGCGGCAGCACCACGTAGGCCGCAGCGGCCTCACCGGCCGAGGAGTGGAAGCGGATTTCCGAGACGCGGTGCGTCGCGGTCGGCGCGAGTTCGCGGGTGGTTTCCCACGGCACGGGACCTGTGCCGAACTCCTCGAAGGTCGCGCGCCAGAAGTCGTCGAAGTCATCCGGCTCGGCGGGTGGCGCGAGCGGGGTCAGCAGCGCGCTGAGTGAGTACTCGGTCAACTCGACGGGAGGATCCTGGGGCACCGCACGTGTCCTTTCGGGTGGTTCTGCCTGCTCGACGTTACCGGCGTGGCACGACGAGGCGGCGTCATGGCCCGCGAGGCCGACGCATTGACATGATCGCATACGGATTGCAGTATGTGCATCATGGATTCAATGCCTGGCGATGGAGCCGAAGACAATCCTCTGCTGTGGAGCCGACGCTCCGTCCTGCGAGCGCTCGTGATCGCGGGAGTGCTTCCCCCGGTGCTCGGGTCGTCGTACGGAGCCGCTCCCGCAGCGGCGACGGAGCTCACGACGACGGGCGGCGTGTACGCCGACGCCCTCCGGCGCCTCGACAAACCGAATCTCGCGTTCACGCAGGTCGCGCAGCTGGTCGGACAGAACCACCGGATGACGTTCTCCCAGGCCACGTGGGACGGCGGGGCCACGATCGTGCGCGACCTCGAGGTCGCGCACAACGGCGGGTGGCTGCAGGTCACCGACCCGGCGCACCGCTTCGACGAGCAGTGGCTCGTGCTGGAGGGGACACTGCCGTCGGGGAGTGCTCCCGAGCTGTACGGACCCCTGGCGCCGAGCTGGCTCGGCTTCACCTCCTACCAGGTGCTCGGCTCGCAGGCCATCGAACTGACCACGAGCACGGACGACGTCGACCTGGTCGTCCGCTGGCGGCTCGAGGGCGCCCATCCCGAGGCGCACTACGTGCTGACGGCCAAGACCGCCGGTGACTACATCGTCGGATACCAGAGCCAGGACGCGAAGTCCCTCGACGACCTCGACGAGGTGCTGTGCGGGTCGTATCAGCACGCGCTCTCGGTGCTCGACGGATCCGCGCCCCTGGGCGCCTGGGAGCTCTTCGCGCCGATGGCGCTGACCCAGTACGCCGTGGGCGATGTGGCTGTCACCTCGGGCGTGTACCTGCCCGCCGAGGTGGCCGAGTTCGTGCACGAGCGGCAGCTGATGGCCGACCGACAGCCTTACGGGATGAGTCTGCGCAACGACAGCCTCGACATCGTGCCCAGCATGTACGCGCCGCAGCCCGGGCTGCGCACGGCCATGGCCGTCGGCGAGCAGCGCGGATTCGCGTTCGGCCTCGCGGCACGCCCGGACACGCTGTACGGCACGTACGCACAGCTGTGCCGCAACGAGTACGGGCTGACCGCCTACCGCAGCAACGTCTACGACCGCTCGCTCACCGACGCCGTGCACGCGATGGCGGCACTGATCGCGGTGGAACCCGACGGAGACGACTCGACCGACTACATCCCCTCGTACTCCGGCTGGTGGAATCGCGCCAAGGGGTTCGTCGACGTGGAGAACGAGGATGCCGTGCGCGCGGCGGCCAGTGGTGTCGTGCTCTCGGCGCACTATCTCACCGGCACAGCAGACGGCACTCTGTACGACCGCCGCGCGCGGCCGCTCGTCGAGTACCAGCTCTCCCGGAAGGGCATCGGGCACACGCCGATGATCGGGAGCCCGGTCTACAACGACACGAGCCAGTACCGCATCGGCCGGATCCCCACGGATGCCGTGAATCTGGCGTCGCTCTACCAGCTCACGCACGGCCGCAACGCCGGCATCCAGCGGCTCGCGGTGAAGGCGACCAAGGCCGGCGTCGTCGGGCAGAGCAGGGCGCCGTTCTCGAATGCTCTTGCGACGTACCGGGTCACCGGGGATCCGGCGTACCTCGCCGAGGCGACGTTGATCGCCCGCCGCTACTCCCAGGAGCAGATCCTGGAGCCGTACCGCAGCAACGGTCAGCCGCCCGGCGGGTTCGCGTACAGCTTCTCGAAGTACTGGGTCGACCTGCTCGAGATGTTTGAGGCGACGGGTGAGGCCGAGTTCCTCGACGGTGCGTACCGGGAGGTGCAGCGCTTCATCACGCAGACGGCGGTCCGCCCGGTTCCGGGTGGCACGGTCACGGTGCCGGCCGGCCACGTGATCAAGCAGCAGTACGACTGGGAGTCGCGTTCGTCGCTGCCGTCGTATCCGACCACGAACGTGCCGACCGAGACCGTCCCGGCCTGGTACGTGTCTCCCTCGGGTCTCACGTTCGAGGCGCTGTCGTCGTTCAAGCTCGGCGTCAGCACACTGACCAACCCGGGCGGGGGCTATGTGTTCAACCCGTGCTGGGCGGGTGCCCTGCTGCGACTGGCGCATCACACCGGCGACGAGCTGCTGGCCGACATCGCCCACAACATGGTGATCGGCCGGTTCACGACCTATCCCGGCTACTACGGCCGACAGTTCCAGGTCGCGCACATGAAGCCCGACTTCGCGACGAGCGGTCCGGTGGGCATCACCGGGTACTACTTCCATCACGCCCCCGCGCAGCTCGGCCTCGCGATGGACTACCTACTCAGTGAGAGCTTCTACCGCAGCGGCGGGGCGATCGAGTTCCCGCACGTGTTCGAGGCCGACTTCGCCTACTTCAAGTTCTTCGCCTACGGCCACGCCCCGGGGACCTTCTTCGGCGAGGACGGCGTCTGGCCCTATCTCCCTGCGGGGCTGATCTCGGTCTCCAATCCGCTCGTCAACTGGATCGGCGGCGTCGGCAACGATGCTCTCTACGTCAGCCTCACCAACTCCGCCGGTGCGGCGCAGCAGGTGATCGTCGACCTCGCCACCGAGCTCACGGGCATTCCCCGAGGTTTCTCGGGTGCCGTCGAGCTGGTGACCGCGAACGGCAGCCGGTCCACCGGCGCGGCCGTCAACGGTCGGGTCACCGTCACTGTGCCGGCGCGCGGGCTCGTCGCCCTCGTCATCCGGAACGTGGACGTGCAGCGCCCCGGGCTGCCGTTCGACGACGTGGCCGATCATGGCCGCGACAGCTTCCACGAGGTCGACACCGACCCCGCCACCGACTACGGGATCGCCCGCGGGATGCTCCTGGTGCGGCCCGACGGACAGGGCTACGACGCCTACGTGCAGATCGACACTGAGCAGCAGGCGACGCTGTCGTATCGCATCGGCGGGAAGCCGGCGAAGCAGGCTCCCGCGAAGGCGTATCCCTACGAGTGGACGATCCCGGTAGACGACCTCACCGACAAATTCCGGTACACGATCACCACGGGCGGGACGACGACCGAAGAGGTGACCCTGCGGCTGCCCGCCCGGATCACCGGAGCCAACTCCGGAATCGTGGGCGACGTGATCGCGCAGGCGACGGGTACGGCCGGGGACCGCGTGCCGTTGATCTTCGAGGTGCGCAACGCGACCGGCGACCCGATCACCGGCGACATCACGGTGGCCCTGCCGGCGGGGTGGCAGCTCGACGGCACCGTACCGGCGATCACGGTCCCCGCGGAGGGCTCCGCGCGGGTGGAATCGGCGGCGACCATCGCGACGAACGCGGAGCTCGGCGAGGTCGATGTCACCGCGAACGTGACGGTCGCGGGGGAGGATCCGGTGCAGCTGCGCGCGGCCGCGATCGAGGTGATCGACCGTCGACGGCTGGTGTCACTCACCTCCGACGTCGAGATCGTCAGCGGACCGGGCGCCGTCGCCAAGCTCACCGCGCTCGTCATCAACACGGGCGTCACCCCGCTGCAGGGCACGCTCGCGCTGTACGGCGTCAGCGGGTGGAGTGTGGGGCAGCAGAGCACGAGCATCACAGTGCCCCCGCGATCCGATCTCACCCACACCTGGACGGTGACCGCGGGTTCGGGCGTCGCGCCTGGATCATCGACGCGGTTCGAGGCGCGTCTCGATCAGACCCTGCGCCGGGGTGTGCTCGTGCGCGTCGCCGACGAGGGCGTCATCGCGCACACCCAGTCCCCGTGGCCCGGCTATCTGGAGTCCGGCAACTGGTACCCCAGTGGACTCTCGGGATGGAACGGCACCAGGACGCGGTACAGCGACTCCGACTCGGTGGGCAGCACGGTGACGTGGAACGTGGAGCTGCCGGACGCCGGGCTCTACCGCGTCTCGGTCTGGTACCCCACGAACTCGACGACCACGACCTCGGCGGCCTACGTCGTGGAGCATCAGGACGGCAGCTCCGAGGTCATCGTGGACCAGACGCAGGGCGCGGCGGCCTGGCGTTCGCTGGGCTCGTTCCGCTACGCCGCCGGGGCCACCGGCACGGTCCGACTCGAAGTCCGCAACACCAGCATCCACCGGGTCAGCGCCGCACAGTTCGTGCGCATCGGGAACTGACGCGAAAGAACGGGTGGGTGGGCCGGAGAGATCCGGCTCACCCACCCGTTCTTCGTCGGATGTCGATGCGGATCAGTGCCGCACGTACTCCTGGATCGCGTCCTCGTCGACGGTCACGCCGAGCCCGGGGCCGGTCGGCACGACGAACCCGCCGTCTGCGCGCACCTCGAGCGGGGTCGTCAGCAGGCGGTTGGCGACGGGAAGGGTGAACGGCTGGTACTCGAAGGCGAGGAGCGACGCGGCGCTCGCCGCGACATGCACGCCGGCGGCCATCGCGATGCCGAATGCGGCGGAGTGGTGCGGCGCGACCGGCACGTGGAAGGCATCGGAGACCGCGGCGATCGCGAGGCCTTCGGTGATACCGGTGCGGCCGATGTCGGGCTGCGTGAGGCCGACCGCGCGGCGGGTGAGCCAGTCCGTGAACTCGAAGCGGCTGCGCATGGCCTCACCGATCGCGATCGGGGTGGCGAGAGCGGTCGCGAGATCGCGGTGCCCCTCCACGTCCTCCGGGGCGAGCGGCGCCTCGAAGAACCATGCGCGCCGGTCGTCCAGCTCGCGGCCGAGCGCACGCGCCTCGCCGAGCCGGTACGTCCAGTGCGCATCGAGCGCGACGTCGAGATCGGGGTGCACACCGCGGACGGCGTCGTAGGTCGCCAGGTCGGTGCGGATGTCGACACCCAGGTGCAGCTTGATGCGGCGGACGCCGCCCTCCACGAGCTCCGCCGTCTTCTCGGCGCGCTCGACGTCGTCGACACCGCGGATGCCCGAGACGTAGGTCGGCAGCACCTCGTGGAAGCGCCCGCCGGCGAGCTCGGAGACCGAGAGGCCGGTGGCGTGGCCCCAGAGGTCCCACAGCGCGATGTCGACGGCGGCCATGGCGTCGGCCTGGTGCCCGGTGAGGTGTCCGCGCTCGCGCATCGACTCGGTCATGCGGTGCCACAGCGTGCGCACCGAGCGCGGATCCTCGCCGAGGATGAGCGGGGTGAGCAGGTTGTCGACGATGGCCGCGGCGACGACGGGGGCCACGGGGGCGAGCGCCTCGCCCCAGCCGACCAGACCCTCATCGGTCTCGATCTTGACGAGCAGCGTCTCGTATCCGGGGGAGTACAGGCTCCGCCACGGCGGACGGATGACGTACCCGCGGTGATCCACGGCGGTGTCGCCGGCGTACGAGTTGTTCGCATCCTCCTTCGACAGGTAGAGGGGGAAGGTCTGGACGCGCGTGATTCTCACTGGGGTCTCCAATAGACGGGGTGGTCGAACGGCCGGCGGCAGGTGCCGTCGTCAGAGGGGGAAGCCGCAGTGCGGCCGAGGGTCAGAGTGCCGCGAACGCCGAAGCGGTGCGGGACGGGCTGTACCCGAGGGCCACCGAGATCTCGTCGGCGGCTTCGATGAGCTGCAGGGCGAGCTCCTGATGCGGTTCGTGCAGGTCGAGCACGGAGAGGGGGCCGCTGGCAGAGATGCCCGCGACGATCTCACCCGCCCGGTTGCGGATCGGTGCGGCGATGCAGGCGCGACCGAAGGCGAGCTCCTCGATCTCGGTCGCGTAGCCGCGGCTGCGCGTCTCGTCGAGGGCGGTCTGCATCGCCGCGCGGTCCACGATCGTGTGCGGCGTGAAGCGCTGCGGCGTCTGCGCGAAGTACTCGTCGACCTGTGCATCGGACATGCCCGACAGCAGGGCCTTGCCGATGCCGGTGGCGTGCAGCGGTCCGGTGCGGCCCGCCATGGCGAACGACTTCGGCGCCAGGGCGCCTTCGAAGTTGCAGAGGTAGGTGAAGGTGAAGCCGCTGAGCTCGGCCACGTTGACGCCGATCTCGATGCGGCGCGCCAGGTTCTGCGCGATCTGCCGCGAGGCGCGGAAGATGGGGGAGCCGTTGATCGCGACCGTGCCCAGCGACACCGCCGCGGGGCCGAGGCGGTAAAGGCCCGTGCGGGCGTCCTGCACCACGAACTTCATGCGGTCGAGTGCCGACATCATGCGAGAGACCGTCGACTGGCCGAGGCCGGTCAGCGTGCAGAGCTCGGAGACCCTCAGCTCGCCGGATTCCTCCGTGAAGCATGCGAGCAACGACATCGCCCGTTCGACGGTCTGCGTGCCGCCTACCGATTCCGACGCCATGGTGACTCCTCCTTGGTGATGTGGCCGCATCTGCGCGACCGCGGCTCGTCGCCGTTGCCAGTCATCCTATTCAGCGAAATGGCTTCGAGCAACACAAATGTGGGTGTCTTATGCATTTTGTGGATTTCGCATCCGCATTGTGGTTAACTGGCCGCACGTCGACGTCGACGACTGTGACGACGATGCGCAGGGCCCTCCGGGGTCGTCTCTACTGGAAAGTGACTGCAATGCAACAAGCCATACTCGAGCGGCCCGCAGAGAGCGAGCAGAAGGCCGTCGAGCCTCGCTCAGGGCGGCGCTCCACGTTGGGGGCGAAGGACCGCACCTTCGGTTTCATGATCGCACTTCCCGCGGTCCTCCTGTTCCTCGTGATCGCGATCTTCCCTCTCGTGTCGAGCATCTGGACCAGCCTGTACGACCAGTCGCTGCTCCGCCCGGAGCGCACGTTCGTCGGCCTCGACAACTACGTGGCCGTCTGGGACGAGTTCTTCGCCCGTCTCGGCACCACCCTGGTGTTCGCCTCGCTCGCGACGGTCTTCCCACTCATCCTCGGCGTCGCCCTCGCGCTGCTGCTGAACGCCCGCATGCGCGGACGCAACATCCTGCGCGGCGCGCTCATGCTGCCCTGGCTGCTGCCCGGCGTGGTCGTCTCCTTCCTCTGGGCGTGGATCTTCAACGACAGCTACGGCGTCGTCAACCACGTGCTCTCGATTTTCGGGCTCCCCGAGGTCAGCATGCTCGGCACCCCCACCGGCGCGATGGCCGCGGTGGTCATCGCCAAGACCTGGCACTCGTTCCCCTGGATCATGGTCGTCGCCCTCGCGGTGCTGCAGACCCTGCCGAGCGAGCAGATCGAGGCCGCCACCATCGACGGCGCCACGCGCGCCCAGCGGTTCCGTCACATCTCCCTGCCGCACATCGCCGGCCCCGTCACCCTCGTCGCGGTGCTCGAGTTCATCTACAACTTCGGCAACTTCGACACCATCTTCGTGATGACCGGCGGTGGGCCGGGCAACTCGACCACGACGCTCGCGGTCAGCCTCTACGACCTCGCCTTCGGCAGCTACGAACTCGGCAAGGCCTCCGCCATGGGCGCCCTCTGGCTCGTCCTGCTCGCGATCATCACGAGCGGATACCTGTTCCTCAACCGACGGCTGGAGAAGTGATGCGCCGTAGTCGCGATGTGGGGGAGTCGATCATCCGCCCCCACCTGTCCATCCCGGGGCGCGTGCTGCTCCTGCTGCTGGCCCTGTTCGGCCTGCTGCCGGTGTACTGGCTCACGGCGACCGCGTTCACGAAGAAGGAGGATGTCTTCTCCCTGGATCGGCCGTTCTTCCCGGTCGACCCGACGTTCGAGAACTTCATCGGCTTCTTCCAGAACGACCTCCTGCTGAAGAACCTGCTGAACAGCATCATCGTGTCCACCGGCACGGCCCTGCTCGCGGTGCTCGTCGGTGGTCTGATGGCGTACTCGCTGTCGAAGTTCCGCTACCGCGGCCGCAACGCGATCATGTTCATGTTCCTCATCGGCCAGCTGATCCCGGGCGCACTGCTGCTCATCTCGCTGTACCTGATGCTGAGCTCGGCCGGACTGCTGTACACCTACACGGCGCTGATCATTTCGTTCACGACGTTCACCCTGCCGCTCGCGGTGTTCCTGCTGAAGGGCATCATCGACGCCCTCCCCGACGACATCCTCGAGGCGGCCAAGGTCGACGGTCTCTCCCGCACCGGGACGATGTTCCGCATCGTGTTCCCGCTCGTGGTCCCCGGCCTCATCACCGCGGGCATGTTCGCCTTCATGCGCGGCTGGAGCGATCTCCTCTTTGCCCTCACGCTCGCCGGCCCCGACAAGCAGACGCTGCCGGCAGGTCTGACCCAGGCGTTCATCCGCGAGGGCACGGCCGACTGGCCGGCGCTCATGGCGGCGTCCCTCATCACGTCGCTCCCGCTCGTCATCATCTTCGTCCTCCTGCAGCGCTACTTCGTCTCCGGCCTCGCCGCCGGAGCCGTCAAGGGGTAGCCATGCGTCTCCCGAACAGCTCTACCCCCATCACCTCGAAGGAGCAGTCTCCATGACCATCTCGAACTCACAGTTGAGCCGCCGAGCCTTCCTCGGAGGCGGCACCGTGCTCGCCGCATTCGGTGCCCTCGCGCTCGCCGGGTGTGCAACGCCCGCCGCCCCCGGCGCCGGTGCCGGAGGGGCCTCGGCCGGTGCTGCGACGGCCGCTGCGACCATCAACTTCTACGGCAACTCGCTCGGCGAGGAGGCGCTGAAGTCCGCGTGGCAGGGGATCCTCGACGGGTTCTCCAAGAAGGAGGGCGTCAAGGTCGCCCCGGTCATCTACCCGTACGACCAGGCGGCCACGCAGCTCGCTCTGACCGGGCGCTCCGGCAACCTCATGGGCGTCGGCCAGTCGGGCGGATGGCAGGTCCTCACGCCGATGAACGTGCTCGCCGACCTCACCGACCTCGCGAAGGGGCTCGGCATCCCGCAGGGCGTGCTCGACTCCTACACGATGGACGGCAAGCTGCTCGTGCTGCCGCTCACGGCCGCCGGCATCGGCATCATCACCAACGGCGAGATCGCGAAGAGCGTCGGCATCAAGTCGGGCATGACGGTGGAGCAGTTCGCCACCGCGCTCGAGAAGATCAAGAAGCAGGACAAGTCGCTGATCCCGTACGCCGCGGTCACCAAGAACCCCGACCTCAAGGACTCCGTGCCGTGGATGTGGGGCTTCGGCAGCGATGTCGTCACAGACGACCTCAAGTGCACGCTGGGCGACGCCGAGAGCGTCGAGGCCGTCACCTGGTACAAGTCCCTGCAGGACCAGGGTCTGACCCAGACGAACGTCGCCCGCAGCGATGCCCGCATCCTGTTCGCCAGCGGCCGGGCCGCGCTCTACGACGACGCCCCGCTCGCCTCGACCTTCGTCAAGACGAACGGCGCCGCGCAGAACATCATCGACAACATCGGGGCTATCTCGCGTCCGACGGCCGGGGGCAAGGACTCCTTCAACCGGGCGTGGGGCAGCGGCGTGTTCGCGACGGCGGGCGAGGGTGAGCTCACCAGCCGCGACTTCATCCTCTACGCGGCGACCAACGTCGAAGCGGCGACGGCGCTGTACGAGAACTCCGCCGTGGCTCCGGCCGCCAAGAGCGTCGCCGACAAGATCCCGGCGCTCGCGGCCGACAAGTTCCAGGGCGCGTTCCGCACGGAGGTCTCCGAGCACGCTCGTGGCGCCGCGTGGGACCGTGTCGCCGTGACGGCGCAGATCGACGCCGCGATCGGTGCCGGGGTCGCGACGATCCTCGCCGGTCAGGTCGAGGCCCAGGCCGGGCTCAACGCGCTGAAGAAGGAAGTCCAGGGGCTGCTCGACTCCAACGCCTGAGCCCCCGCACGAAGAAGGCCGCGTCCCGAAAGGGGACGCGGCCTTCTTCGTCGTGTGGACTGCGGGATCAGAGCCAGCGATCCCGCAGGACCGGCTTCAGCCAGGCTGCGGGGGACGAGATCGAGAGGCCGCCGTCGACCGCGATGGACGTTCCCGTGATGAAGGAGGCGGCGTCGGAAGCGAGGAATGCCACGACCGACGCGACCTCCTCCGGCCGGCCGATGCGTCCGAGGGGGTAGCCCTCGCTCTCACCGGTGTCTTCGGCTGAGATGCTGCCCGGCTGCACGGCGTTGACCCGGATGCCCTGGGGGCCGTAGTCGAGCGCCAGCTGCCGCACGAGGCCGTCCACGCCCGCCTTGGCGGCCGCGTAGGCGGGCAGGGCAGGGGCGGCGAGCGAGGAGTTCACCGAGGTGACCGCGACGATCGACGATCCGCGCGTGAGGCGGGGGAGTGCCGCCCGCGCCACGAAGAACGCCGAGTCCAGCGTCGCGCCGAGCGCTCCGCGCCAGTCTTCGTCGCTCGTGGCCTCGGCACGCCCGATCGGCATGCGGCCCGCGGCGAGCACCACCACGTCGAGCCGGCCCAGAGCCAGCTCGGCGTCGGCGACGGCGCGGTCGGCGGCCTCCGGCGCGCTGCAGTCCGCGACCAGGTAGCGCTCGAAGACCGGGTCCGCCGAGTCCTCGAGCCCCACGCCGACGACGGCGTCTCCGCCGTCGACGAAGGCGCGGGCGATCGCGAGTCCGATGTCGGAGCTGCCGCCGATCAGCAGCACGCCGCGGCGTGTCACACGCGCACCGTGGCGGGGATCGGCGGAAGAGCGAGCTCGTCGATCACGAGCTTGACCGAGGCGCGGCTGCCCGCGTCCAGGCGCGACGCGGGGTAGCGCACCGTCGCATGGTCGATCACGCCCCGTGCGACGAGCACCTCCTTGTGCACCGCCCAGGCGATGCCTCCCTGCAGACCGATGAGCACGAGAGGGAGCATACGACGGAACTCGGCACGGGCCTCCTCGACGCGCCCCTCGGTGAACAGCGCGAGCACGGGGCCGAGCAGGTCGGGGAACTCGCAGGCGGGCATCGTGCCCACCGCGCCCCTGGCGTACTCCTCCAGGCAGAACTGGGCGTTCTGACCGCCGAGCACCGCGAAGTCGGGGTCCTCGATCGCGGCGACCACCGCTCCGACCTTGGGGGCGGTCGGCGGCGCCTCGACCTTGACGGAATCGACGCCGTCGAGGCGGGCGATCTCGGCGATCAGGCTCGGCGCCATGGCCACGCCGGTGACACCGGGCGCATCCTGCACCATGACGGAGAGCGTGGTCGCGGCGGCCACGTCGCCGTAGAAGTCCACGAGCGTGCCGGCGGGCGGCTTCACCATGAACGGCGGGAGCACCATGAGGGCATCCGCGCCGCCCTCCTCGGCGAGGAGGGACTGCTCGATGGACGTCGCGGTGGAGGTGCCGTTGACGCCCGCGATCACGGGGATCCGGCCGTCGACGACCCGGACGACATCGTCCAGGATCGTGCGGCGCTCCTCCGTCGTGAGGGCGAAGCCCTCGCTCGCCATCCCGAAGACGGCGACGCCGTCGACGCCGGAAGCGAGCTGGAACTCGACCAGTCGGCGCAGGCTCGCGCGGTCGAGGGCGCCCGTCTCGTCGAACGGAGTCGCCAGAATGGGCATCAAGCCGTGGAGTGTCGGAGCCATCAGCTGTTTCCCCGCTTCATCATCGTGTGTCCACATTTCTCGCAAGTGTTATGCATATTGTGAGATAGTCTGCCACATAACGGTTACGAGCTACCAGCGAAGGATGATCCGGATGTCGCACACCCCGCCCTCCCGAACCGTCGAGATCCTCTCCGACGCCCGTTACGTGCAGGCCGAATCGCCGCGCTGGGACGGTCGCGACGGCGGCCTCGCCTGGATCGACATGGCCACCGGGTCGCTGCATCGCGGTCGACTCGAGCACGGCAGGGTGATCCCCGAGACCGCGGTCGTCATCGGTGCGCAGATCGGCGCCCCGATCCCGCTCGCGGAGCCGGGTGCCGGATGGCTGGTGGGCGTCGATCGCCGCGTGGTGCACGTCGGCGACGACGCGGTCGTCACGGCGCTCACTGGCGACGTCGCCGCACCGGGCGACTACATGAACGACGGCGGCGGCGACCCCTCCGGCCGCTTCTGGGTGGGCAGTCAGTCGATGCCGCGGGATCCCCACTGCACGCTGTGGAGCATCGGCGCCGACGGCATCCCCGTCGCGCGCCTCGACGGTGTGACCGTGTCGAACGGCCTCGCCTTCGATCCGACGGGATCCACCCTCTATTACATCGACACCCTGCCGCACCGCAGCATCGAGGCCTTCGACGTGGCCCCCGACGGCACGCTGTCGAACCGCCGCACGGTGTGCCGCGTCGATGGCGGCAACCCCGACGGCATGACCATCGACCTCGACGGCAACCTCTGGGTCGCGGTGTGGGACGCCGCCGAAGTGCATCGATACTCGCCCGAGGGCGAACTCCTGGAGACGATCGCCCTCCCGGCGAAGCGACCGACCGCGGTCGCCCTCGTCGGTTCGGTGCTCGTGATCACGACGGCGAGCATCGGACTCGCAGCACCCGGAGAGGCCGACGGCGCGCTGCTCGGCGTGCAGGTCGACGTCGGCGGGATTCCGGCGTGGCCCTGGGCGGGTGAGGCGCCCGTCCAGCACGGTGCCGGGTCGATCGCGGAGGCGGCGCTGTGAGCACCGTGGACAACGCGCAGCTCCGGGAGCGGCTGCGGACCGCGCGGCTCGTCGCGATCCTCCGGGGTACCGACGTCGATGCGACGGTTGCCGCGGCGCGCACGCTCATCGATGCGGGCGTCGTGACGCTGGAGATCGCCCTCACCCTGCCGGACGCCGAGGAAGCGATCGCCCAGGTCGTGCAGGACGCTCCGGACGAGGCGCTGATCGGCGCCGGGACCGTGCTCAGCGAGGCCGATGTGGAGCGCGCAGCAGCGGCCGGAGCGCAGTTCATGGTGACGCCCACCCTCAGCGCCTCGGTCGAGTACGCGGTCGCGCAGGGGATCGGCGTGCTCCCCGGGGTGTACACGCCCACGGAGATCCAGCGCGGTCACGACCTCGGCAGTGCCGCGGTCAAGCTGTTCCCCGCGTCGGCGCTCGGAGCCGGCTTCATCCGCGCGGTGCGCGATCCGTTCCCCGATGCGCGGATCATCCCCGTGGGCGGAGTGAGTGTCGACACCGTGGGCGAGTACCTGGCCGCGGGGGCGTTCGGCATCGGGGTCGGCGGACCCCTCGTCGGCGATGCCGCGACGCCCGGCGGCGATCTCGCGGCTCTCGCCGTTCGCGCCCGATCGTTCGTGGAGGCGCTGCACGGCGCCTGACCCCCGGTCACCCGTTCCATAGGTTCCTCATCACCCGTCCCTCGATCTCGCAAATGCGCGCTTCCTAACGTCGATCTCACCCCCGCGATGGCCGCGGCGGAAGGAGAGAGATGTACGGAACATATCTGCGGCGGGAACTCGCCGGCCGAAAGAAGCAGACGCTGATCGTGGCGGTCGGATTGGCGATCGCGATCGCCCTCGTGATCGTCGTCAACGCCCTGACGACCGGCGTGCGCGATGCGCAGACGCAGGCGCTGGAATCCGTCTACGGTGTCGGCACCGATCTCACCGTGACGGGGGCGGCCACCGAGCCCGGCGAGGGCGGAGGGCCCCGCTTCGACTTCGACGCGGACGCGGGGGAGACCGATGGTGAGACCACCACTCTCGCGCAGTCGATGCTGCGGACGGACTTCCTGCGCGGCACGCTCGACTCCTCGGTGCTCGACACGGTCGCATCCACGGAGGGTGTCGCAGCAGCCTCCGGTGCGTTGAGCCTCACGAACTCCACCTTCTCCGGTGAGATGCCCAGCGGCGGGTTCGCTCCGCAGGACGGCGGGCAGGGAACCGCCCCCGAAGAGGGGCAGGCGCCCCCGGAGGGCGGACAGGGGGGCGGAGGATCGTTCGGCGTCGACTCGTTCTCCGTGCTCGGGATCGATCCCGCCGCGACGGCGATCGGCCCGCTCGCCTCGGCCGAGGTGACCGAGGGACGCGGATTCGACGCGGACGACGGCGATGCCCTCGTCGCCCTCGTCGACGGCACATACGCCGCGACGAACGAGATCTCCGTCGGCGACGCCATCGATGTGGCCGGCTCCGACGTCGAGGTCGTCGGGCTCCTCGGCTCGACCTCGGACAGTGCGGACACCGCGGCGAACGTCTACCTGCCGTTGAGCACCGCGCAGACCCTCGCGGGAGTCGAGGACGTCATCTCCACCGTGTACGTGCAGGCGGACTCGGCCGCGTCGATCGACGCCGTGCAATCCGCGCTCGCCGACGAGCTTCCGGAGGCGACCATCACCTCGCAGTCCGAGCTCGCATCGACCGTCTCCGGATCACTCTCGAACGCGAGCGCCCTGATCGCGAACCTCGGCACGTGGCTGTCGATCATCGTGCTCACCGTCGCCGTGCTGCTCTCGGTGCTCCTCACCCTGTCGGGCGTCGGACGTCGCACCCGGGAGTTCGGCACGCTCAAGGCGATCGGCTGGTCGAACGGCAGGGTCGTGCGCCAGGTGGCGGGCGAGTCCATGGTGCAGGGCCTGATCGGTGGGGCCGTCGGGCTCGCCCTCGGTGTCGCCGGCATCGTGGTGATCAACATCCTGAAGCCCTCTGTCGCGGCGAGCGGTGCCGGTCAGGGCCCCGGCGCCGGCGGCATGGGCGCCGGCCCGACCGGGGGCGCGGGTGGGATGGTGCCGACGCCGCAGGCGGCCGACATCGTGCTGCAGGCGCCGTTCACGCCCTGGGTGCTGGTAGCAGCGGTCGGTCTCGCGGTGCTCGGCGGTCTCGTGGCGGGTGCATTCGGCGGTTGGCGCGCCGCGCGTCTCAGCCCGGCGGAAGCACTGCGGTCGGTCGCATGATCCCGTCCGGCATCGGCGACAGCGGCCCGTCCACAGCGGCATACGAGAAGGAGAAGCACATGACCATGGCAGACATCGTGGAGACCACAGGGGGTCCGGAGCAGGATCGACCGCTCTACCGCGCGGTAGGAGTGACGCGCACCTATACGCAGAAAGGACGCATCGTGAAGGCGCTGACCGGAGTGGATCTGCAGATCCTGCCCGGCGAGTTCGTCACGATCCAGGGCCCGACTGGGGGAGGGAAGTCGACGCTGCTGCAGCTGCTGGGTGCGCTCGACACTCCCTCCACCGGTTCGCTCCTGCTCGACGGTCGAGAGCTGTCCTCGGCGTCGGCGAAGGAGCTCGCTCGCATCCGTGCCGAGGAGATCGGCTTCGTCTTCCAGGGGTTCAACCTGATCCCCACGCTCTCCGCCGCGGAGAACGTCGACATGGCGCTCGAGCCGTTGCACCTCGACAGGGAGGAACGGCGGAAGCGGGTCGCGGCGGCGCTGTCGCACGTCGGTCTCGACGACCGCGTCGACCACCTGCCCACCGAACTGTCGGGCGGGCAGCAGCAGCGTGTGGCGATCGCGCGGGCGATCGTGAAGCGCCCCCGGGTGCTCCTCGCGGATGAGCCGACCGGCAACCTCGACGAGAGCATGCGGGACGAGATCCTGACGCTGCTCCAGTCCCTGTGCGCGGAAGGCATCACCATCATCGTGGTCACCCACGATTCGGCGGTAGCCCGGCGGGCGACTCGACGTCTGCGCCTGACGAAGGGCGTCGTGCAGGACATCACGAAGTAGGGCGGTGCGGAGGACGGGGGCACGATGTCGGCGGCTCTGGCTACCATGTCGCCATGGCTGACAGCGCTGGTGCTCCCGTTCCTTCCGTCCACCGTCCCTCGACCGTCGACGAAGTCGCCGAGGTCGTGAGACGCGCGTCCCGCGAGGCCGTCCCCGTGACCGTCGTCGCCGGCGGGCACGGGCCGTGGTCGCACGCACCCGCCGACGGGATCCGTCTCGAACTCGGTGGCCTGTCCGGCATCGAGGTCGAGGGAACGACCGTGCGCATCGGAGGAGGAGCGGTCTGGGGCGATGTCGCCACGGCCCTCGCCGCACACGGTCTCGCGCTGAGCTCCGGCGACACCGCTTCGGTCGGCGTCGGAGGGCTCACGCTCGGTGGCGGAATCGGATGGATGGTGCGGGCCTGGGGTCTCGCCGCAGACCAGTTGATCGGCGCGCAGGTCGTCACCGCCTCGGGCGAGGTGGTCGACGCATCTTCCGAGACGAACCCCGAGCTCTTCTGGGCGCTGCGCGGCGGCGGCGGCAACTTCGGCGTGGTCACGCGCTTCGACTTCGCCGCGCATCCGCTGGCCGGGATCGCCTTCGCCGAGAGTGTGATCGACGGTGATGCGACCGCGGTGCTGCGTGCCGCGCGCGATCTGCTCCGCGACGCTCCGCGTGAGCTCACGGTCACGTACATGGACGTGCCGCCGATGGACCCGAGCGCACCGGCGGGAGCGCGCCTGAGCGCGGTGTGGGCGGCACCGGAGCCCGACCGCTTGCGCGCCGTGTGGGAGCCGATCTCCGCGCTCCCCGGCGTGCAGACGCAGGTGACGACTCCGCCGTATCGCGAGGTCCTGATGGAGATGCCCCAGTCCGAGGGGGATGACGCGCCCGCCCCTCCCGGCTTCCTCGGCGGCAACGGGCTCTACGCCGAGCTCGACGACGCGCTGATCGAGCGGCTCGTCGCGTTCCGGCGCACGTACCCGGCCTCGGTGGTCTTCCTCCGGTCGCTGGGCGGCGCGTTCCACGACGTCGCGCAGGAGGAGACGGCGTTCCCGGCGCGTGCGGCGAACTGGTTCGTGATGGCCGGGGCGTTCGACATCCCCGGCATGCTCGACGAGCAGACCCGTTCGGCGATCGACGCGGACGGCGAGGGCATCCGGGCCGGTCGCCTGGCCGAGTACGGCAACTTCGCCGACACCGAGCGGCCGGATGCGGTTCCGGGGATGTTCTCGGCGGAGGCGCTCACGCGGCTGCGCGCGACCAAGGCCGCGTGGGATCCGCAGAACATCTTCCGGCGCAACCACAACATCCTCGTGTGATGCACGAAGGGCCGGACACCTCGCGGTGCCCGGCCCTTCGTGAGGAGACGTCAGTGCGTGTCTTCCGCCTCGATCTCGGTGCGGTCGCCCGACCACAGCGTGTGGAAGGTGCCTTCCTTGTCGATGCGCTTGTAGGTGTGCGCGCCGAAGAAGTCGCGCTGCCCCTGCACGAGCGCGGCGGGGAGGCGGTCGGCACGGATGCCGTCGTAGTACGACAGCGACGACGAGAACGCCGGCGCCGGGATACCGGCCTCGGCGGCCGCGATGACGACTCGGCGCCAGGCGGCCTGGGCGCGGGTGATCGCCTCGGTGAAGTACGGGGCGGTGAGCAGAACCGGCAGCTCCGGCGTCTCGGCGTAGGCGTCGGCGATCCGGTTGAGGAACTGCGCGCGGATGATGCAGCCGCCGCGCCAGATCTTGCTGATCGCGCCGAGGTCGATGTTCCAGCCGTACTCGGCGGCGCCGGCGCGGATCTCGTCGAAGCCCTGCGAGTACGCGACGATCTTCGAGGCGTAGAGGGCGAGGCGGACGTCTTCGATGAACGCGTCGGTGTCCTCGACCGAGAACTCCTCCTCCGGGCCCGGCAGGTCGCGGGAGACGGCGCGCTGCTCGGGGTGCGAGGAGAGCGAGCGGGCGAAGGTCGCCTCGGCGATGCCCGAGACGGGGACGCCGAGCGAGAGCGCGGTCTGCACCGTCCACGCGCCGGTGCCCTTGGCGCCGGCCTGATCCAGGATCACGTCGACGAGCGGCTTGCCGGTCTCGGCATCCACCTGGCGGAGCACCTCGGCGGTGATCTCGATCAGGTACGACTCCAGCTCGCCACGGTTCCACTCGGCGAAGATCTCCGCGATCTCCGCGGGGGTCTTGCCCGTGCCGCGGCGGATCAGGTCGTACGCTTCGGCGATCAGCTGCATGTCGGCGTACTCGATGCCGTTGTGCACCATCTTCACGAAGTGTCCGGCGCCGTCGTGGCCGACGTGCGTGACGCACGGCTCGCCCTCGGCGACCGCCGCGATCGAGCGCAGGATCGGTCCGAGCGTGACCCAGGACTCGTCCGAGCCGCCGGGCATGATCGACGGGCCGAGCAGGGCGCCCTCCTCGCCACCCGAGATGCCGGCGCCGACGAAGTTGATGCCGGTCTCGCGGACCGCCTTCTCGCGACGGATCGTGTCGGGGAAGTACGCGTTGCCGCCGTCGACGATGATGTCGCCCGGCTCGAAGACCTCGACCAGGGAGTCGATCACGGCGTCGGTCGGGCCGCCGGCCTTGACCATGATGATCGCGGTGCGCGGCTTCTGCAGCGAGTCGGCGAACTCCTGGTAGGTGCGGGCCGGGACGAATCCGGCCTCGGGGTGCTCGTCGAGGAGCGTCTGGGTCTTCTCGTAGCTGCGGTTGAAGATCGCCACGGTGTTCCCCTCGCGGCTGGCGAGGTTGCGGGCGAGGTTCGATCCCATGACGGCGAGTCCGACGACTCCGATGTTCGCTGATGCTTCGGGCACAGAAGGCTCCTCGAGGGTGAAGAAGGGGTGGTTTCAGCGTATCGCTGTCCGGGAGGTCAGTGCTCGCCTGTGTCACGCGACGCGATGAACCGCCGGGACACGGCGATGTCGCGGTCTCCGAGGCCCGCGGCCACCAGCTCGTCGAACGCGGCGCGCAGGGTGGGAAGGAGCACGGGGGAGGTGCCGGTGGCCTCGGCGATGTCGGCGGCGAAGCCGAGATCCTTCACCATGTACTGCGCGACGCCGCTGGGGGAGTCGTCGCCCGTGACGAGCTTCTCGCGTCGGCTGTCGAGCAGTCGCGAACCCGCATAACCGCCGGAGAGCAGTGACCAGAGGGCATCGAGGTCGAGTCCGGAGCGGTCGGCGAGCACCGTGGCCTCTCCGAGGGCCAGGATCGTCGCGGACACCACCAGCTGGTTGCAGGCCTTCGCGACCTCGCCGGCGCCCAGCGGCCCGAGCAGGACGGGGGTGCCGCACGGGGCCAGCACCTCGGCCGCGAGGGCCGCGTCCTCGGGATCGCCGCCGAGCATGATCGAGAGGGTCCCGGCGATGGCCCCGTCCTCGCCGCCCGAGACCGGGCAGTCCACGACTCGTACCCGTCCGTCGGTCTGCGCGCCGATGCGCTGCGCGAGCGCACGGACGGCCGGTGCCGACGAGGTCGATCCGATCATGATGAGCAGCTCGCCGGCGTCCGCGAGGAGTCCATCCGGGCCGTCGAGCATCGCCTCGAACGGGGGAAGATCCGGCAGCATCATCAGGAGGACGTCTACTCTGGAGGCGAGTTCGCGCGGCGTCTCCGCCCAGTCGGCTCCGGCTGTCAGCAGTTCCGGCTGCGGGCGGCGGGCGTGGATCACCAGTCGGCCGTGCGCGGCGAGCAGATGGTCGGCCATCGGGCGGCCCATGGCGCCGAGTCCGACGGCTCCGACGGTGACGGATGAGATGTCCATGGGCACACCGTAGCAACAATCCAACGGAGAGAACAGTGTCCAACGGGATGGATCTGGGCTAAAGTGAGGGATTCCAGATTTCCCGAGGAAGGGATCAGCATGACGGGGACCGAGAAGAAGCTGCGCGCCGTCGTGACGGTACCGCTGCGCGAAGACCTCTGCCGGCTCATCGAAGAGCTCGAGCCTCGCGTCGAGGTGGTCCGCGATCACTCGCTCCTCCCGCCGATGCGGGGGCCTGCGGATTGGTCCGGCGACCCGGACTTCGCACGCACCGCGAGCGAGCAGCAGGCCTTCGACGAACTGGTCGACTCCGCCGACGTGCTCTTCGGCATCCCCGATGTGGACGCCGCGGCGCTCGCCCGCACAGTGGCGGCGAACCCGCGACTGCGCTGGGTCATGACGACGGCGGCGGGCGGCGGGGCGGCGGTCAAGGCCGCAGGGCTCGACCGCGCAGACCTCGATCGGGTCGTCTTCACCACCAGTGCGGGCGTGCACGGCGGGCCGCTGGCCGAGTTCGCGGTGTTCGGCGTGATGGCGGGAGCGAAGAACCTCCCTCGCCTCCTCGCGGATCAGAGCACCCGCACCTGGCCCGACCGCTGGGAGATGCGGCAGCTCGACGAGATGACCGTGTTGATCGTCGGCCTCGGCGGGATCGGCGCGGAATGCGCGCGTCGCTTCCATGCCCTCGGTGCGAGGGTGTGGGGCACGACGAGGTCGGGCGAGCCGGTCGCCGGCGTCGATCGCCTGGTGCGGCTCGACGAGCTGCGCGACGCGGTGGCCCACGTCGATGCGATCGTGGTGACGCTGCCCGGCACCGCCCAGACCCATCACCTGATCGGTGCCGACGTCCTCGCTGCGGTGAAGCCGGGGGCGATCATCACCAACGTCGGTCGCGGCTCGGTCGTCGACGAGACCGCCCTGCTCGCGGCTCTCGACGACGTTCGGATCGCGTTCGCCGCTCTCGATGTCTTCGAGCAGGAACCGCTCGACGACGCGTCGCCGCTGTGGACGCACCCGCACGTGCTGGTGAGCCCGCACACCGCGGCGCTCAACTCGAAGGAGGAGGAGCGGATCGCCCGACGCTTCGCGGAGAACGCGGCGCGCCTGCTCGATGGCGAGCCGCTGACCGCCGTGGTCGATACGGTCGAGTTCTACTGATCCGCAGGCGGGTGCGCGTGCACCCGCGGCCCCACCGACGGCGGAAGGCGCAGCCATGGACGACGACACCCGCGAGGGGCGCGATCCCGCGCCTGCCGTCACCCGCAGCATCCGCCTGCTCGGCCTCCTCGCCGACGCCGGTGGCCCCCGGACACTGACCGAACTCGCCGGCGAACTCGGGCTGGCGAAGTCGTCGACCGCGAATCTGTGCCTCGCTCTCGAGGCCGGGGGCATGGTCGACCGCACGCCGCAGGGCTATCGTCTGGGAGTGCGCACCGCCGAGCTCGGGGGTGCGTTCGCGGCGCAGTTCAACCAGGTGCGCGAGTTCTACAGCGTGTGCGAGGCTTCGCCGCAGCTGGCTTCCGAGCTCGTGCAGGTCGCCATGCTCGACGGCACGGATGCGCTCTACCTCGCCAGGCACGAGGGGTCACGGTCGCTGCGACTGGGAACCCCGCTGGGCTCGCGGCTCCCCGCGCCGCTCTCGGCCACCGGGCGCGCGCTGCTCGCCGCCATGACCGATGCCGAGGTCATCGAGCTCCTCGGCGAGGACGCGGTCTTCCCGTCGCTGACGGAGCGGAGCGCGACGACCATGGCGGGGCTGCTGGAAGTGCTCGCCACCGCCCGTCGGCGGGGCTGGGCGCTGGATGCGGAGGAGTCCTTCCGCGGCATCGTCGGCGTCGCCGTCCCGCTCGAGGGCTGGGCGCCGACCGATCCGCCGCTGGCTCTCGGCGTCGCCATCCGCGCCGCCGAGGCGGACTACGAGCGCATCGAGCGCGTGGGCGAGGCGCTGCGCGCGGCTGCCGCGGCGTTGACGAACCCCTTCAGCACCGCCGTTCGTCGCTGACTCGTTCCGCGCTGCCGCGTCCTGCGCGCGGTCTGTCCTTCCGTGCGTCGAAACTCGGTCCAAAGGGTTGAACGCAATCCAACGGGCTGGTACAGTCGGGGTCACGCCGCAGGCGAAGCCGATCGAAGGAGATGGCAGTGACCGACCACCGCACCTCAGCACGCGCAGTGTCCGATGACCCGGAGTACGCGGCGAATCTGCGCCGCGCGACGCTCGCGTCCAGCATCGGCAGCGCGCTCGAGTACTTCGACTTCGCGCTCTACGGGCTCTCGACGGCATTGATCTTCAACGTCCTGTTCTTCCCGCAGGACGACCCGGCCATGGCCACGGTCGCCGCGTTCGCGACCTTCGGCGTCGGCTTCCTCGCGCGACCGTTCGGAGGCCTGTTCTTCGGCGTCCTGGGCGACAAGCTCGGGCGCAAGTGGGTCCTGGTCGCCACGATCGTCCTGATGGGCGGGGCATCGACCGCGATCGGTCTGCTGCCCACCTACGAGGCGATCGGGCTCTGGGCCCCGATCCTGCTGGTGCTGATGCGCCTCCTCCAGGGCTTCGGTGCCGGTGCCGAGCAGGCAGGTGCGACGGTGCTGATGGCCGAGTACGCGCCGGTCAAGCGCCGCGGGTTCTTCTCGGCCCTGCCGTTCGTCGGCATCCAGGCCGGAACCCTGCTCGCCGCGGTCGTCTTCGGGCTGATCACCCTGCTCCCCGAGGACCAGCTGCTGAGCTGGGGATGGCGCGTGCCGTTCCTCGCCTCGTTCGCGCTGATCCTCCTCGCCCTGTTCATCCGGATGCGGTTGCGCGAGACGCCGACCTTCGTCGAGCTCGAGAAGCACGAGCAGATCGCCGATCGCCCCATCAAGGAGATCTTCACGCACGGCCTCCCCGGCGTCATCGTCGGCATCGGTCTGCGGATGGCCGAGAACGGCGGCTCCTACATGTTCCAGACCCTCGGTCTCGCCTTCTTCGTCACGGTGGTCGGGGACAGTGCCGACAAGAGCCTGCTCACGTGGGGCGTCACCCTCGGATCGCTGATCGGCGTCTTCTCCGTGCCGTTCACCGGACATCTCTCCGACCGCTTCGGGCGCCGTACGGTGTACCGGTTCGGAGCCGTCTTCATGCTCGTCTACACGTTCCCCGCGTGGTGGCTGCTGTCACTCGGCAACTACGCCGTGGCCATCGGTGTGATCGCGATCGGCATCGGCGTCGCCGTGAACAGCATGCTCGGACCGCAGTGCGCCATGCTCCCCGAGCTCTTCGGCAACCGTCACCGCTACCTCGGCGTCGCGATGGCTCGCGAGATCTCGGCCGTGCTCGCCGGCGGCCTCGCCGGTGTCCTCGGTGCGTACCTGATCGCGGTGAGCGACGGGAACTGGGTGCTCCTGGCGATCTACATGGCCGTGCTCGCCATCATCACGACCGCCTCGACGTTCCTCGCCCCGGAGACGCTCCGCCGCGATCTCACCCGCATCGACGACGCGATCAAGGTCTCCCGCGAAGAGGGCGGCGACGACGTCTTCGCCACGACGGTCTCGATCAAGGCCGTCGGACGGTGAGCGCCGTGCCTGCGGGCCTCACCCTCTTCGACCTCAGCGGCCGCACGGCGCTCGTGACCGGATCGAGCCAGGGCATCGGCCGGACCCTCGCGGAGGGACTCGCCGGAGCGGGTGCGACCGTCGTGGTCCACGGACGCGATGCTGCGAAGGCCGCGGCGGTCGCGGCCGAGATCACGCAGGGCACGGGGGCCGTGGCCCACAGCGTCGTCTTCGACGTGACCGACGCCGCGGCGGTGGATGCGGGGATGCGCGAGGTCGAGCAGCTCATCGGAACCCCCGACATTCTCGTGAACAATGCCGGTGTGCAGCGGCGGGCGCCGATCGCGGAGTTCGCGGACGAGGACTGGGATGCGCTCGTGCAGACCAACCTCTCCAGCGTGTTCCACCTTTCGCGTCGCGTCGCCGCCGGTATGATCGCCCGCGGCTCGGGGAAGATCATCCAGATCGGCAGCGTGCAGTCGCAGCTCGCGCGCCCCTCGATCGCCGCGTACTCGGCGACCAAGGGCGCGATCGTGATGTTCACGAAGGGGCTCTGCGCCGATCTCGCCCCGCACGGCATCCAGGCCAACGCCATCGCTCCCGGTTACTTCGCGACCGCTCTCACGCAGCCGCTCGTCGATGATGAGGAGTTCTCGGCATGGGTCCGCGGACGCACTCCGGCCGGACGCTGGGGCGACACCCGAGACCTCGTCGGCGCTCTGCTCTTCCTCGCCGGCGGGGCGAGCGACTTCGTCAACGGCCAGACGCTCTTCGTCGACGGCGGCATGACAGCGGTCGTCTGATGCGGCTCGGTCGAGTCGCGTCCGCCGCAGGCCCCCGGTGGGTGCGTGAGACGGACCACGGGCACATCCCGATCTCGGACCCGTTCCTCGCGTTCGCCGAGGGCCGCGCCCCGGATGACGAGGGTGACGCCGTCGAAGGAACCGTCGTCGCGCCGGTCGACCCCCTCGTCATCGTCGGGATCGCCCAGAACGGCCCCGACCACACCTCGCCGGTGCAGGCGTGGCTCAAGAGCCCGCGGACCGTGATCGGAAGCGGAGCGGAGGTCGCCCTGCGGCGCGATGCGGGCGCCCCGGTGGCCGAGGGCGAGATCGCCGTCGTGATCGGCCGGGCGACCCACGGATTGACGGCTCAGAATGCCCACGAGTATGTGCTCGGCATCACGGCCGTGAACGATCTCTCCAGCCCCGACCGCGCGCACAGCGATCCCCGCAACTTCGAATCCAAGTCGGGGGAGGGATACACGCCACTCGGCCCGTGGATCGATACCGCGGTGGGGATCGACGACGTCGACCTCGACGTCGAGGTCGACGGGCTCCTCGTCGCCCGGACCGGGAGCCGGCAGCTGCCGATGCCGATCCGAGATTGCCTCGCGTATGTCGCGGCGTGGTCCGTGCTGGGGCCCGGCGACGTCGTGATGACCGGCGCCCCGCATTCGCAGGCGCCGGTGCATCCCGGCCAGCGCGTGACGATCAGGGTGGCCGGAGTCGAGCTCGTCACGGTGTTCGTCTGACCGAGGAGGAGACATGGTGGACAATCTCGCCGTGGTGGCCCACGCCGCCGACGATCTGCGGATCGAAGACATCGGTGCTCCCGCGCCCCGCTCCGACGAGGCGGTCGTCGAGGTCGCCTACGGGGGCATCTGCGGCTCCGACCTGCACTACTTCCGGCACGGTGCAGCCGGGGCCTCCGTGCTGCGCGAGCCGATGGTCCTGGGGCACGAGGTCGCGGGCGTCGTGGCCGTCGCGGCGGCGGACGGGTCGGGTCCCGTCGTCGGAACGGCTGTCGCCGTGCATCCCCTCACCGCGCACGGCGACGGACGCACGCCCTGGCCGTCGGATCAGCCGAATCTCGCCCCGGCTTCGACGTACCTCGGCTCGGCGATGCACCTGCCGCACACGCAGGGAGCGTTCGCGCGCCGGGTCGCGATGCCCACGCGCATGCTGCACCCCCTGCCCGCCGGACTCGATCTGAGAACCGCCGCGCTGGCCGAGCCTGCAGCCGTCGCCTGGCACGCCCTGCAGCGCGCCGGCGATGTGCGCGGGCGTCGTGTCGTGGTCATCGGCGCAGGGCCCATCGGTCAGCTGGTCGCCGCGGTCGCCCAGCGCGGCGGGGCGGCGTCCGTCACCGTCACCGACCTGCAGCAGCGTCCGCGCGAGATCGCCGAGGCGCGCGGCATCCGGTCGCTCGATGCGAGGGCCGAGGCGGAGATCGCGGAGCTCCACGCCGATGTCGTGGTCGAGTCCAGCGGCACCGTGCCCGGTCTCTCGGCCGCGGTCTCGGCGGCGATCCGTGGCGGAACCGTCGTGCTGCTCGGCCTGCAACGCGGGGGAGATGTTCCGGCACCCCTGGCCACGGCGATCACCCGTGAACTGACGCTCCGCGGCTCGTTCCGCTTCGGTGACGAGTTCGACGACGTCATCGCCGCCCTCGCCGACGGCAGCCTCGACGTGCGCGGTATCATCAGCGAGGTGCTGCCGGTGGAGGATGCTCACGATGCCTTCGCGCTGGCGGCCGATCCCGCGAGCTCCTGCAAGGTGCTCATCGACTTCGGCCTGGAGATATGAGTGTGCGCATCGTCGTGATGGGTCCCAGCGGCTGCGGCAAGTCCACCGTCGGCAGTGCGCTCGCGGAGAGCATGGGGGCGCGCTTCATCGACGGCGACGACCTGCATCCGCTGACCAACGTCGAGAAGATGGCCGCCGGCATCCCGCTCGACGATGCCGACCGGATGCCGTGGCTTCGCACGGTCGGAGCGACACTCCACGGCGAGGACCGGATCGTGATCGCCTGCTCCGCGCTGCGTCGTCGCTACCGGGACGCGATCCGTGAAGAGGCACCCGACACGTTCTTCGTGGAGCTGGTGGTGGATCGTGCCACTCTGGAGGCGCGGCTGACGCAGCGCGCAGAGCACTTCATGCCCGCATCCCTGCTGGATTCCCAGCTGGAGACCCTGGAGTCGCTGCAGGACGGCGAAGCCGGAGTCCGCGTGTCTGCGTCACTCGCTCTGGATGAGGAGCTCCGCCTCATCCGCGATGCGGTGCAGGCGTCGGCTCTCTGAAACCGCGGCGGTCTGAGCCGCGTTCAGTCCTTGCGGTAGCTCGAGCGGCCCATGGCGAACAGTGCGATGAACGACGTGACGGCCGCGCACACGGTCATGGCGCCGATCAGCCAGAGGATTGCGTGCGAGAGGAAGGCGCCGTCGAGCATGGGGGTTCTCCGTGTTCTGCAGAAAAGTACCGGGTGTCCTCAGCCTATCGGGTCATCCGGTACCATTGAGGCTGTACCTCGGCGAGGGATGCTTCTGCGCGTGCGCGTTCATCCGTTATCGACGCGGCGAAGCAAGCCCGGTGGCTTTCCTCCTGCGTCAGCGAGTTCGACAATTCCAAGACCACCGCGCGGCGCCTTCGCTGCGTGCCCCGAAGGAGAACCCCATGTCTGAAGACACCAAGGTCCAGGCCGAGCTCCGCGAGAGCTTCGGCAAGGGCTTCGCCCGCCGCCTCCGCGCCGCCGGCAAGATCCCCGCCGTCATCTACGGCCACGGCACCGAGCCGGTGCACGTCGCGCTGCCGGGCCACCAGGTCTCGCTCATCATCCGCCGCGCCAACGCGCTGCTCGAGCTCGACATCGAGGGCAAGGGCCAGCTCGCCCTCGTCAAGGATGTTCAGCGCGACCCGGTGCACCAGATCATCGAGCACATCGACCTGCTCGTCGTGAAGAAGGGCGAGAAGGTCGCGATCGACGTGCCGATCATCGTCACCGGTGAGTCGGCTTCCGGCACCATCGTGAACCTCGACGCGACCACGCTCTCGATCGAGGCCGAGGCCACGCACATCCCGCAGAACATCGAGGTCTCGGTCGAGGGCCTGGAAGAGGGCGCGCACATCACCGGCGCCGACGTGAAGCTCCCCAAGGGCTCCACGCTGCTCTCCGACCCCGAGGTCCTCGTCGTCGCGATCTCCGTCCCGGCCGCACCCACCGAGGATGACGCCGAGGGCGAGAGCACCGAGGCCGCCGAGGCTGCCGAAGAGGCTGCCGCGGAGTGATCTCCGACTGATTCATCACAGAGGGGACGCGATCCGATCGCGTCCCCTCTGTCGTATCCTGACCGGGGCTCGCACCGGGCGGGGAGAGGACGACGACATGGCATCGACCTGGCTCGTGGTGGGACTCGGCAACCCGGGCCCGCGATATGAGACCACCCGGCACAACATCGGTCAGATGGTGGTCGATGAGCTGGCCTCGCGACGCAGCGAGGCGTTCCGGGAGCACAAAGGGGGAGCGCGCGTCGTCGAGACGTGGCTGCGTCCTGGCGCGGACAAGCTCGTCCTGGCCAAGCCGAACACCTTCATGAACGTCTCGGGCACCCCGGTCGCGGCATTGGCGCGCTTCTACTCGGTGCCCGCAGAGCAGGTCGTCGTCGTGCACGACGAACTCGACATCCCCTTCGACACGGTCAGGCTCAAGATCGGCGGTGGGCACGGCGGCCACAACGGGGTGCGGGACGTCGCTCGGGCGCTCGGAACAGCGGAGTTCCCCCGTGTGCGCGTGGGGATCGGTCGACCTGTCGGCCGCCAGGATCCCGCTGACTGGGTCCTCTCACCCTTCGGCAAAGAGGAACGGCCGAACCTGCCCATCCTCGTCGATGATGCCGCCGACGCGGTCGAGCTCCTCGTCGGTGAAGGTCTTCTCGCGGCGCAGCAGAAGCACCACGCACCGCGCTGACGCCGCGGTGGCGCTCCCGCTGCTCCGAGAGCGTCGTCAGGACGTGTAGGTCGCGAAGCCTGCGGCGCTTCCGGCCGCGAGCGCGGCGACCAGCACGGTGAAGAAGATGACCGCGCCGAGCACGGCGACGACGACGGCCGCGATACCGGCGCCACGGCCCCTGCGCTTGGCGATGGCGATGATGCCGATCACGATCGCGGCGATCCCGAGGACCGTGCCGATCCAGAAGGACAGCTCGGCCCAGAGGACCTGGTCCCGTGCAGGGGAGAGAACGCTGAGGTCTTCGGTTGTCGACGTCGTCACGCCCTGCGGGAGGACGCGCCCGATCTCGAAGGCCGCGATGCCGGCGATGATGGGGGTGACGACCGCGGCGAGGAGCGCGAGGATCAGCGCGATCGTCCCGAACAGGCCGGACGGGCGGACCGTGGTGTCGGGGGCCGTGTAGGCGCCCGCCGGAGAGGCGTAGCCGCCGACGGGAACCTGGTACGCGCCCGGAGGGGCTGCCGGATACGCGGCGGCCGGAGCGTTCGGAATCGTTGCGTACGGCGGTGCGGCGGGCGGTGCCGGCGGCGCGAAGGGCTCGGCGCCGGAAGGGGGAGGCAGCTGTGGATCAGTCACGTCCCCCATCCTAGGGCGCGGCTCAGACGCGCCGGAGGAGCCCCACGCGGTCGTACACGTTCGAGAGGGTCGCATCGGCGACGGCGTCCGCACGGCCGGCGTTCTCGGCCAGGATGCGGTCGAGTTCTGCAGGATCGTCGAGCAGTTCGAGTGCACGCGCGCGCACGGGCTCGAACTCGTTCACGACCACCTCGGCGAGGCCCTTCTTGAAGTCGCCGTAGCCGCGACCCGCGTACTCGTCCTCGATCGCGGCGACCTGGCGGCCGCTGAGGGCCGCGTAGATCGTGAGGAGGTTCGAGACGCCGGGCTTGTTCTCCCGGTCGAAGCGCACGGAGCCCTCGTTGTCGGTCACCGCGCGCATGATCTTCTTCGCCGACTTCGCCGGGTCGTCGAGCATCCACAGGACTCCCGCGTCGCTCTCCGCCGACTTCGACATCTTGGCGGTCGGGTTCTGCAGGTCGTAGATGCGCGCGGTCTCCTTCTGGATGACCGGCATCGGCACCGTGAATGTCTCGCCGAAGCGGGAGTTGAAGCGTTCGGCGAGATCACGGGTGAGCTCGACGTGCTGCTTCTGGTCGTCGCCCACCGGCACCACATCGGTCTGGTAGAGCAGGATGTCGGCGGCCATGAGGACCGGATACGTGAACAGGCCGACGCTGGTGGCATCGGCTCCGTACCGCGTCGACTTGTCCTTGAACTGCGTCATGCGGCCGGCTTCGCCGAAACCGGTGATCGTGCTGAGGATCCAGGCGAGCTCGGCGTGCGCGCGCACATGGGACTGCACGTACAGGGTCGACAGCGACGGCTCGATGCCCGCGGCGATGTACTGCGCGGCGGTGCGTCGGGTCTTCTCACGGAGTTCCGCCGGGTCCTGTGCGACGGTGAGCGCGTGCAGGTCGACGACCGAGAAGTAGGCATCGTAGGAGCTCTGCAGGTCTCGCCACTGGAGCAGCGCGCCGATGTAGTTGCCGATCTGGAGGGAGTCGGCGGAGGGCTGCATTCCGGAGTAAAGGCGCGGTTTCGTCACACCCTCAATCCTATGGGGTGTGTGCGGGGCCCATACGATGGGCGCATGACGCCCGAATCCCCTCTCCGCCGCAGACGAGGGGACGAAGCCCTCTACGTCGAGGTCCTCATCCGCGCGCCGCTGGAGGAGGTCTGGCGGCTGACGCAGGATCCCGCCTCTCACGTGCGCTGGGATGCGCGATTCAGCGACATCGTTCCGCAGCGCACGCGATCGGACGGCGCACGGGAGTTCCGATACGAGCTCGACCTCGGGGTGCACACGATCCGCGGCACGGGAGTCTCCCTCGCCACCCGCGAGGGACCTGCCGGGGAGCGGACTTCGGCTCTGCTGTTCGACACGGAGGACGCCCTGTCCCCGCTGGGCGCGGGTCGCGGGTACTGGCGCTACATCCCGACGCCGGAGGGCGTGCGATTCCTGACCGGCTACGACTACGTGCCGGGATGGGGATGGCTCGGGCGCCTGTGCGACCCGCTCCTCATCCGCCCGTTCGTGTGGTGGCTGACCGCGCGGAGTTTCGACCGCCTGCGGATGTGGGCGGAAGAGGGGACCTCCCCGGAGCAAGCCAGCGGATGGCGGTCGCTGCGCCGCGGATATCGGCCCCGTGCGCGGAACTGTCGATCGCGACCTGCCCGCCGCACCGGGCGCACGATCATGGACGACGCACCGAGATCGCTCGAGGAGATCGCATGACGACGTCGACCGGTATCTTCGAGCGCGCGCTCGGAGACGATTTCGCCCGGCTCCACCCGCAGCTCCAGCGTCGCTTCGGGGTCGGCGTCGAGGCCGGGTACGGCTGCATCGGACGCGGCACGATGACGGAGGTGCGTCGTGGCCCCTGGTGGACGCTGCCCTTCTTGCTGATCGGGACGTTCCGGAACATCCTCTTCCCGGAGCGCGGACGCGATGTCCCGTTCCGGATAGACAACCATGCGTACCTCGATGATTTCGGCCGTGAGACCGTGACGTTCGTCCGGACGATGGAAGTGCGCCCCGGTCGTCGCCGACGCTTCGACGCCACCATGATCTACAGCGACGCCCGCCGTCGAGTGGTCGACTATCTGGGCACGCATCAGCACCTGGCGGTCGACCTCGACCTGGCCGTCACCGACGACGGCGCTCTGCAGCTGACCTCCGGCGAGCAGCGGTTCTACGAGGGGCCTCTCGCCTTCCGATTCCCGATGCTGTTCAGCGGGCGGGCGCGGCTGCGGGAGAGATACGACGATGAGCAGCAGCGGTTCCTGATCGATCTCGAGATCCACAACGACATCCTCGGATTCCTGTTCGGCTACCGCGGCGCGTTCACGTGCGAGTTCGTCGAGGGGCCGGCGCCTGCGACCGTCAAGCCCTATCGTGAGGAGCTTCGCGAATGACGGCCAGGGGCGCCGTCTTCCTCGCCGCGCTCGGCGACGACGCGGAGCGGCTGCACCCGGAGATCCTCGCGCAGATGCGGGTGGAGGCCGAGAGCGACAGCGCGGTCGGCGTGTTCTCGGTCGCCGGCAGCCGGTTCGGGCGGCTGACCGCTCTGGGCTACCCGGTGGTGGGACCCGGACTGCTCGTCACGCGTTTCGCCCGCGATGTCCCGTTCCGGATCGACACGGTGGCCGGCCGATCGAGATCGGGCCGGGCGACCCTCGCCGCCCGGCGGGAGTTCCGGTTTCCCGGGGCGATCCAGCACATCTCCGATCGCCTCACGGTGACCGAGCGCCCCGGGATCCTCCACAACGTACTGGGCGTTCGCGGGCGCGTGGAGATGCTCGAGGAGTGCGCCGTCACGTCGGAGGGCGCCCTGCGGATGCGCTCCCGCGCGGTGGCCCTGCGGGTCGGCAGACACCGGATCACACTTCGCGGCATCCTGCGCCTCGATGTCGACCTCGTCGACGGCTGGGACGACGCCGAGCAGCGTCGCACCATCGCGATGCGCGCCACGAACCCCGTGCTCGGAACAGTCCTCGAGTACCGCGGTTGGTACCGTCACGCGGAGCACACCGACCGCGACGCCGGGGCCGCCCCCGGATCGGGTCAGTACGAGTAGTCGACGACGACCGGAGCGTGATCGCTCCAGCGCTGGTCGTAGGCCGCCGCGCGGGCGACGTGATAGGTCGCGACGCGCTCGGCGAGTGCCGGCGTGGCGAGGTGGTAGTCGATGCGCCACCCCGAGTCGTTGTCGAATGCCTGACCGCGCATCGACCACCATGTGTACGGCCCGTCGATCTCGCCGTGGAAGCGGCGGCCGACGTCGACCCACCCGAGGCCCGTGCCGATCGTGCCGTCGACGGCGGTGATCTCTGCGCCCGACTCGCCGAGGAAGCGGTCGAAGTAGGCACGCTCACGGGGCAGGAATCCGGCCTTCTTGCGGTTGCCACGCCAGTTCTTGATGTCGAGCTCACGGTGCCCGACGTTGAGGTCCCCGGTGACGAGGGCGAGCGCACCGTCGGCGCCGAGTTCGCCGAGCCGCGTGCCGAACGCGTCGAGGAACTTCCACTTCTCGTCCTGCTTCGGGGTGTCGGCCTCGCCGGAGTGCACGTACGCGCTCACGACGGTGAGCGGACGGTCTCCGAGCAGGTAGTCAGCCTCGATCCAGCGGCCCTTCGAGTCGAAGTCCGCAGCACCGAACTCGGTGCGCGACGCGATGGCCGGCGTACGACTCGCGATGGCGACGCCCGCGCGACCCTTGGCGGTGGCCTCGTCGTGCACGAACGACCAGCCGGGCAGCGCGGCTTCGAGGTGCTCGTCCTGCCCGCGCACCTCCTGGAGCGTGAGGATGTCGATTCCGGCCTCGTCGAGCCAGCTGCTCATCCCGTTGCGAGCCGCGGCTCGGATTCCGTTGACATTGACCGTGGCGATACGCAGATGAGGCATGCTCACAAGCCTAACGAGCGCCGCCGACATCCCGATCCGGCCGGTGCAGGTCGGCGATGAGTCGCTGCGCGAAGGGGGTGGGGGAATCCACGGGCGGGGGAGGGGACGCCTCGAGAGCCGCGAGCTCGTTCTCCGCGGCGCGCAGCGCTCGTCCCGCCGTCCATGCCTGGAACCACGGGGCGGCGTCGCGGGCCTCGCGAGCCTCCCGCACACGGATCCGCGCCGCGGTGAGCAGGGTCTCGTACTCGATCAGGCGGCGCTCCGCCTCGGTCTGCTCCAACAGGGGCTGATCCCGGTCCTGCGCGGCGACCGCGATCCACGACGAGGCCACCAGCATCACGACGCCGTTGACGCGGAACCACAGCAGGAGGCCGATGAAGATGGCGAAGGTCGCGAGCAGCGGATTCGACGGGGTATAGCTCAAAAGGAAACCGGCTCCGTACTGGAGAACGGTCATCGCGCCGCCGCCGAGAAGGGCACCGGGCCAGATCGTCCGCCACTGCAGGGACGTCCCTGTGAGGAAGCGGACCATGGCGGCCAGCGCCGTCGACATGATGGCGAACGACACGATGACGGTCGCGATGCGGATGCCGAGGTTCAGCCCGTCCGAGCCGGAATCCCAGCCCAGCAGACTGAGGAGCCAGCTCAACACGGCGGCGCTGGCGGAGCTGAGGAGGGAGCCGACGATCAACGAGACGCCGAAGATCAGTGCGGCGAGCAGGTCCCGGGCCTTCAGGATGACGTAGCTGCGCCGGTCCGGAGGAAGGCCGAAGATGTCCCTGGTCGCTCGCCGCGAGAACGTCACCCAGCCGATGGCCGTCCAGATGACGGTTCCGAGGGCGATCAGGCCGGTGATACCCAGGACGTTGGCGGTGCTCGCGGCGACGTCCTGCACCTGTTCCGGCGTGAAGACGCCACCCTCGGGGAGGATCAGGTTGGGGATGTACCTGTTGATCATGTCGATCAGACCGTTGACGGCTTCTTCGCTGCCGCCGAGCCAGAGCCCGGCGATGGCGAAGGCGAGGTAGATCGCCGCGAAGATCGCGAAGAGCGCCTGATAGCTCACGCCCGCAGCGAGCAGGAACCCGTTGCGCTGCAGGAAGTGTCGCCAGACGCGGACGGGAAACAGGCCGAGAGTGCGCTGCGTGAGTGCGGTCGCGCGCTCGACGGCCGCATCGAGGCGACCGGGCTCGGCCGCGGAGCCATCGGGTTCAGACACGTCCCCACCCTATCCAAGGGCCGCGCGATGCGAGAGCAGCCGGGGACGTGAGAACAGCCGGAGACGCGTGAACAGGCGGAGACATGGGAACAGGCGGCCCCGGAAGGGAACCGCCTGTTCTCGGATGTTGGCCTGCGGGGCGCGTCAGGGACGGCCGCGAAGAACCGCCTGCTTGACCTCGGCGATGGCCTTGGTGACCTCGATGCCGCGCGGGCAGGCCTCGGAGCAGTTGAAGGTCGTGCGGCAGCGCCATACGCCTTCCTTGTCGTTGAGGATGTCCAGACGCACGGCCGCGTTGTCGTCGCGGGAGTCGAAGATGAAGCGGTGCGCGTTCACGATCGCGGCAGGGCCGAAGTACTGGCCGTCGGTCCAGAACACAGGGCAGGACGAGGTGCACGCGGCGCACAGAATGCACTTGGTGGTGTCGTCGAAGATCTCGCGGTCGGCGATCGTCTGGACGCGCTCCTTGCCCTTCTCCGGGACGGAGCTGGCGACGAGGAACGGCTGCACCTCGCGGTACGAGGCGAAGAACGGCTCCATGTCGACGACGAGGTCCTTCTCCAGCGGCAGGCCCTTGATGGCCTCGACGTAGATCGGCTTCGAGATGTCGAGGTCCTTGATCAGCGTCTTGCAGGCCAGGCGGTTCCGGCCGTTGATGCGCATGGCATCGGAGCCGCAGATGCCGTGCGCGCAGGAGCGGCGGAAGGTCAGCGAGCCGTCGACCTCCCACTTGATCTTGTGCAGCGCGTCGAGGACACGATCGGTGGAGTACAGCTCCACGTCGTAGTCGACCCAGTGCGGCTCGGCATCGACCTCGGGGTCGAACCGGCGGATGTTGAACGTGACGATGAAGGACTGGATGCCGGTCTCTGCGGTCGTGTCCGCGGGTGCTTCGGCGATGGCGTTCGACATGCTCAGTACTTCCTCTCCATCGGCGGGTAGTTCAATTCGCCCTGATCGTTCTTCGTGAAGACGACGGGCTTCCAGTCGAGCTTGATGTGGTCGCTCGGAGTCGACGAGTGCGGGTCACCGGTGAGGTAGGCCATGGTGTGCTTCATGTACTTCTCGTCGTCGCGCGTCGGGAAGTCGTCGCGCATGTGGCCACCGCGGCTCTCCTCGCGGTTCTGCGCGGCGTAGACCACGACCTCGGCGATGTCGAGAAGGAAGCCCAGCTCGACGGCCTCGAGGAGGTCGGTGTTGAACCGCTTGCCCTTGTCGTCGACGTGCACGTTCTTGTAGCGCTCACGCAGCTCGGCGATCACTCCCAGCACGTGCTGCAGCGAGTCGTGCGTGCGGAAGACCTGCGCGCCCTTGTCCATCTCGTCCTGCAGCGTCTTGCGCAGCACGGCGATGCGTTCGGTGCCCTGGTTGTTGCGCAGGTCCTCGAGCATGCCGGAGACGAAGCCGGCGGGGTTCTCGGGGAGGGGCACGAACTCGGCCGTCTTGACGTACTCCACGGCGTTGCGGCCGCTGCGCTTGCCGAACACGTTGATGTCGAGCAGGGAGTTGGTGCCGAGACGGTTGGCACCGTGCACCGAGACGCAGGCACACTCGCCGGCGGCGTACAGGCCGGGGACGATCGTGTCGTTGTCGGCCAGGACCTCGCCGTTGTTGTTGGTCGGGATGCCGCCCATGGCGTAGTGCGCCGTCGGCATCACCGGCACCGGCTCGACGACCGGGTCCACGCCCAGGTACGTGCGGGCGAACTCCGTGATGTCGGGCAACTTGGTCTCGAGGACCTCGGCGCCCAGGTGCGTGCAATCCAGCAGCACGTAGTCCTTGTGCGGGCCGGCGCCACGGCCTTCCGCGACCTCCTGCACCATGCAGCGGGCGACGATGTCACGTGGAGCGAGGTCCTTGATCGTCGGGGCGTAGCGCTCCATGAAGCGCTCTCCCGAGGCGTTGCGCAGGATCGCGCCCTCGCCTCGTGCGCCCTCGGTGAGGAGGATGCCGAGGCCGGCGAGCCCGGTCGGGTGGAACTGGAAGAACTCCAGGTCCTCGAGGGGGAGGCCCTTGCGCCAGACGATGCCGACGCCGTCGCCCGTGAGGGTGTGCGCGTTGGAGGTCGTCTTGAAGATCTTGCCGAAGCCGCCGGTCGCGAAGATCACGGCCTTGGCCTGAAACACGTGCAGCTCGCCGGTCGAGAGGTCGTAGGCGACGACTCCCGAGACCTGGGTCTTGCCGTCGGCGTCCTTCACCGTCAGCAGGTCGAGCACGTAGAACTCGTTGAAGAAGTTGATGCCGAGCTTGACGCAGTTCTGGAAGAGCGTCTGCAGGATCATGTGGCCGGTGCGGTCTGCGGCGTAGCAGGCGCGGCGGACCGGGGTCTTGCCGTGCTCTGCGGTGTGCCCGCCGAAACGGCGCTGGTCGATCTTGCCCTCGGGCGTGCGGTTGAAGGGGAGGCCCATGTTCTCGAGGTCGATGACCGCCTCGATGGCCTCCTTCGCGAGGATCTCCGCCGCGTCCTGGTCGACGAGGTAGTCGCCGCCCTTGACGGTGTCGAAGGTGTGCCACTCCCAGGAGTCCTCCTCGACGTTCGCGAGGGCTGCCGCCATGCCGCCCTGCGCCGCACCGGTGTGCGAGCGCGTGGGGTACAGCTTGGAGATCACGGCGGTCTTCGCCCCGGGGCCGGCCTCGATGGCCGCCCGCATCCCGGCGCCACCGGCGCCCACGATCACGATGTCGAACTGGTGGTAGTGCACGCCGTCACGGACGACGGAATCCTGCGTCTCGGTAGTCACTTCTTCTTAGCCTTCTTCTCAGTTCCCGACCAGTGCGGCGCATTCGCTCCACAGGACGCTGTCCTCGGTCGCACCCAGGCACGGGTCGAACGTGAAGACGACGAGCGTGCCCAGGATGATGAGCAGGCCGGCGGCGAGCCCGAGGGCCCAGGTGAGGGCCTTCCGGGCGGTGGTGTTCGTGACGTAGTCGTTCACGATCGTGCGCATGCCGTTGGCGCCGTGGATCAGTGCGAGCCACAGCATCAGCACGTCCCACCACTGCCAGAACGGCGTGGCGAACTTGCCGGCGATGAATGCGAAGTCGAGGGCGTGGATGCCCTCGCCGACCATGAGGTTGACGAAGAGGTGGCCGAAGATCAGCACCACGAGCACGACGCCCGAGGCGCGCATGAAGACCCAGCCCCACTTCTCGAGGTTGACTCCGCGCCGGCGGCGAGCCGGGGCTGCGATGGTCTGCGCGGTCATCAGTGTCCCCCTCCGAATCCGGCGAACGCGAGCATCAGGTGGCGGGGCACGAAGCCGGCCATGATGATGCCCCAGACCAGCAGCACGCCCCAGAAGAGCTGACGCTGGTACTTGGCGCCCTTCGACCAGAAGTCGACGGCGATGATTCGCAGTCCGTTCATCGCGTGGAACACGATGCCGGCCACGAGCACGACCTCGCCGAACGCCATGATGGGGTTCTTGTACGTGCCGATCACGGCGTTGTACGCCTCCGGCGAGACCCTGATCAGTGCCGTGTCGAGCACGTGCACCAACAGGAAGAAGAAGATGGCGACTCCGGTGATGCGGTGAAGCACCCACGACCACATGCCTTCGCGGCCCCGATAGAGGGTGCCGCGGGGGGTCTTGGACGTGGTTTCCGAAATCGACGGTGTCAAGCGAGCGCTCGTGGACACGGTCGTCCTCCCTGATCGATGTGCGTCGGTCGCATGCGCTGCTCTCGTTCAAGTGTGAGCCTGTCGAAGTCAGGCACGCCCGATCGCTGTCCATCCTATTCCTGTCAGAAGACTGGGAGCGACGAAGGGGAGCCTAAGTATCTCGATGTCGAGAGGTCTCCTCGGGCTACCCTGGCAGGGTGAGCGCACCCATCAAGGATTTCTACGCAGTGATTCCCGCCGGCGGCATCGGCAGCCGGCTCTGGCCGCTCTCCCGGGCGGACGCGCCCAAGTTCCTGCACGACCTCACGGGTTCCGGGCATTCGCTGCTCCGCGACACCTGGGACCGCCTGGAACCGCTCAGCGGATCCGACCGGATCGCCGTGGTCACCGGACGCGCGCACCGCGCCGCGGTCGAGGCCGAGCTGCCGGGCATCGCCGACCTCAACGTCTTCCTCGAGTCGGAGCCGCGGGAGTCGGCCGCCGCGATCGGCCTCGCCGCAGCCATCCTGCACCGACGCGAGCCCGACGTGATCATCGGCTCGTTCAGCGCGGACCATGTGATCCGCAGCACGCGCGTTTTCGAGTTCGCGGTGCGCGACGCCGTCGAGGTCGCCCGCGAGGGGTACATCTGCACGATCGGCATCTCACCCACCGAGCCGGCGATCGGCTTCGGCTACATCAAGAAGGGCCCGGAGCTCGTGGTCGACGGCGCGCGCGAGGCCGCGCTCGTGGAGAGCTTCGTCGAGAAGCCCGACCTGGAGACGGCGAAGGAGTACCTCGCCGATCGCGACTACCTGTGGAACGCCGGCATGTTCATCGCGAAGGCGAGCGTGCTGTTGGACGAGCTCGCCGCGAACGAACCCGAGCTGCACGCCGGGCTCCTCGAACTCGCCGAGGCCTGGGACGACCGCGAGCTGCGCGGACCTGCGGTCGACCGCATCTGGCCGCGCCTGAAGAAGATCGCCATCGACTACGCGGTCGCGGAGCCCGCCGCCCGCCGCGGACGGCTCGCGGTGGTCCCCGGCCATTTCGACTGGGATGACGTGGGTGACTTCGCCTCGCTGACCAAGCTCATCAACAACGGACGTAAGAACGACCTCGCCGTCCTCGGGCCGAATGCCCGGGTGCTGACCGACGGCGCGAGCGGGATCCTCGTCAGTCAGACGTCTCGGGTGATCAGCCTGGTGGGCGTCCAGGACATCGTCGTCGTGGACACCCCCGACGCGCTCCTGGTCACCACGGTCGAGCACGCGCAGCGCGTGAAGGGCGTCGTCGAGTCCCTCAAGCTCACCGGCCGCGGAGACGTGCTCTGAACCCTGCGCCGATGAGCAGGCGTTCACGCTCATCGGGTGGCTTGATTTCAGCTTTGTAACCTTTGGCCAGCGCATCCGCCGCGCACGTGCGCAAAAGGCGAAACAGTAGGTAACTTTGATCGATCCGCGATGGCCGCGGTTTCGTTGAGGGAGGCATCAGTTGACCATCTCCACCACCAAGAAGCTGCTCGGCGCGACGGTCGCCGCGGGCGTCATCTTCGCGCTCGCCGGCTGCGGTCAGGCACCGACCGACAAGCCCGCGGGCTCCGAGAAGCCGGTCGACTCCGACTTCCTTCCCTGCCTCATCTCCGACGCGGGCGGCTGGAACGACAAGTCGTTCAACCAGTCGGCCAAGGAGGGCATGGACAGCGCGGCTGACGAGCTCGGCATCAAGCCCCTCGAGTTCGAGTCGGCGAACGACAACGACTACGCGCCGAACCTCGAGACCGCGGTCTCCGAAGGCTGCTCGCTCATCGTCGCCGTCGGCTTCAAGCTCTCCGCAGCCACGGTCGAGTCCGCGCTCGCGAACCCCGAGATCGACTACGCGATCATCGACGACTACGCCGACAACGACTTCGACGGCACCACCGATGCCCCGAACATCAAGCCCCTCGTCTTCGACACCGCGCAGGCGGCCTACCTCGGCGGCTACGCCGCGGCAGCCTGGTCCGCGCAGAGCGGCGTGAACAAGGTCGGCACCTTCGGCGGCATGCAGATCCCGTCGGTCGCCGTGTTCATGGACGGCTACCAGCTCGGCGTCGACAAGTACAACGAGGACAAGTCGGCTGCGGTCGAGGTCTTCGGGTGGGACGCCGCGACGCAGAAGGGCTCGTTCACGGGCGGCTTCGACGCGAACGACACCGCCAAGCAGACCGCACAGGGCGTGCTCGACCAGGGCGTCGACGTGATCCTCCCGGTCGGCGGTCCCGTCTACCAGAGCGCTGCTGCGGCGATCACCGACAGCGGCAAGGACACGCTGATGCTCGGCGTCGACAGCGACCTGGCCGTGGCCGACCCGAACGTGGCCGGCATGACGCTGGTCTCGATCATGAAGGCGATCGACGTCGCCGTGCATGACGCCACCGTCGCGGCCGCCGCCGGCGAGTTCGACGCAGCGCCGTACGTCGGCACGCTCGAGAACGAGGGCGTCAAGCTCTCCGGCTTCGGCGACTTCGAGGGTGAGCTGCCCGACGGCCTGCTCGACGAGCTGGCCGAGCTGCAGAAGCAGATCATCGCCGGTGACATCACGGTGGAGTCCGAGAACTCCCCGTAAGTCGTAACCGGTCCAGCACGGGGCGAGTGGTGAGCAGGCTGCCACTCGCCCCGTGCCGTGGACGGACGACGATTCTCCTGGATGACTCTTCTGGATAACTCTTCTGGATAAGGTGCAGATATGAAGCTCGAACTTCGCGGCATCACCAAGCGATTCGGTAGCCTCGTGGCCAACGACCACATCGATCTGGTGGTCGAGCCGGGGGAGATCCACGCGCTCCTCGGCGAGAACGGCGCGGGCAAGTCCACGCTCATGAACGTCCTCTACGGCCTGTACCAGGCCGATGAGGGAGAGATCCTCCTCGATGACGAGGTGCAGCGCTTCCGCGGTCCTGGCGACGCGATGGCTGCGGGGATCGGCATGGTCCACCAGCACTTCATGCTCGTCCCGGTCTTCACCGTGGCCGAGAACGTGATGCTCGGTCACGAGCAGACCAAGGCGCTCGGCAGGCTCGACATCGCGAAGGCGCGAGAGCACGTGCGCTCGGTCGCCGCCCGCTTCGGATTCGACATCGACCCGGATGCGCTCGTGGGCGACCTGCCCGTCGGCGTGCAGCAGCGCGTCGAGATCATCAAGGCCCTGTCGCGCGACGCGAAGGTGCTCGTCTTCGACGAGCCGACCGCGGTGCTCACCCCGCAGGAGACCGACGAGCTGATGAACATCATGCGTCAGCTGCGCGACGAGGGTACGGCGATCGTGTTCATCACACACAAGCTGCGCGAGGTGCGCGAGGTGGCCGACAAGATCACCATCATCCGTCTGGGCAAGGTCGTCGGCGAGGCGTCTCCCACCGCGACGAACGCGGAGCTCGCCTCCCTCATGGTCGGTCGCGCGGTCGAGCTGACCGTGCACAAGGACCCGCCCCGCCTGGGCGAGGGCGGTTTCGAAGTCAAGGGACTGCGCGTCCTCACCGCCACGGGCGCGATCGTCGTCGACGGCGTCGACCTCGCCGTCCGTCCCGGCGAGGTCCTCGCGATCGCCGGTGTGCAGGGCAACGGCCAGACCGAACTGGTGGAGGCCATCGTCGGCCTCGCCGCCCGCGTCGAAGGCAGCATCGTGCTCGACGGGAAGGAACTCGTCGGCAAGAGCGTGCGCGCCATCCTCGACGCCGGCGTCGGCTTCGTCCCCGAGGACCGCACGGAGGACGGGCTGGTCGCCGGCTTCTCCGTCGCGGAGAACCTCATCCTCGACCGCTCGGACGACCCGGCGTTCAGCCGCGCCGGCACGCTGCGCCGTTCGGCTCTCGACGAGTTCGCCCGTGCGCGCATCACCGAGTACGACATCCGCACGCAGGGGCCGGAGACGCCGGCGGGCACGCTGTCGGGTGGCAACCAGCAGAAGGTCGTCATCGCCCGGGAGATGAGCCGCGACCTGCGGCTCCTCGTCGCCGCGCAGCCGACGCGTGGCGTGGACGTCGGCTCGATCGAGTTCATCCACAAGCGGATCATCGAGACGCGCGATGCGGGCATCCCCGTGATCGTCGTCTCCACGGAGCTCGACGAGGTCGCGGCTCTCGCCGACCGGATCGCGGTCATGTACCGCGGCACGATCGTCGGCATCGTCCCCGGAGACACGCCTCGGGAGACACTCGGACTCATGATGGCCGGAGCGGCCGAAGGGGAGGTGGCCGCGTGAGCGGAGCGACGCCCGGCGCAGGAGATGTGACCAAGGGGATCCCGCCGCAGGAGCTCGCCACGAGCACCGGCACCGTCCCGCGCGACCCCTCCGACGTGCCGCCGCCTCCGCGCGGAAACCTCATCCTCAAGGAGATCCTCCGCGGCAACGCCGTCACGACGATCCTCGCGATCGTCCTGGCACTGATCGTGGGCGGCATCCTCATCGCCTTCACGAACGAAGACGTGCAGACGGCCTCGGTGTACTTCTTCGCGCAGCCGGGCGACACGTTCGTCGCCGCCTGGAACGCCGTGTACAACGGCTACGAGGCGCTGTTCCGCGGAGCGATCTTCAACGCCCGTGGCGCGGACTTCGCGGCCCAGATCCGGCCGTTGACGAACACCCTCGGCTTCGCGGCTCCGCTGATCGCGGCCGGCCTCGGTGTCGCTCTGGCGTTCCGCGTCGGCCTGTTCAACATCGGTGCCCGTGGGCAGATGCTCATCGGTGTCGCCGTCGCGGCGCTCCTGACCTTCTCGCTCGATCTGCCGATCTGGCTGCACATCCCGGTGACGCTGATCGCCGGTATCGCCGGCGGTGCTCTCTGGGGCGCCATCGCGGGGCTCATCAAGGCGCGCACCGGTGCGCACGAGGTGATCCTCACGATCATGCTCAACTACATCGCGTACTACCTGCTGCTGTGGATGATCCGCACGCCGGGTCTGCTGCAGAAGCCGGGCACCAACCAGGCACTCGGCTCGGCGACGCCGCAGAGCGCGCAGTTCCCGACCCTGCTCGGTCCGCAGTTCCCGCTGCTCGATCTCGGCTTCGTGATCGTGATCGTCGCGACGCTGTTCGTCTGGTGGCTGATCGAGCGCTCGTCGCTCGGCATGCGGATGCGCGCGGTGGGGGAGAACCCCCATGCGGCACGCGCCGCCGGCATCAGCGTGCAGCGCATCTACGTCTACGCGATGCTGTTCGCCGGAGGCCTGGCGGGTCTCGCCGGCATGAACCAGATCCAGGGCGCCGTCACCACCGGCGTGACCGAGACGATCGACGCCGGCATCGGCTTCGACGCGATCACGGTCGCGCTCCTCGGCCGCAGCCGTGCGTGGGGCACGTTCGCCGCCGGCATCCTGTTCGGGGCGCTCAAGGCGGGCTCGTTCTCGATGCAGGCGCAGGACATCCCGGTCGACATCGTGCTCGTGGTGCAGTCGCTCGTGGTGCTGTTCATCGCGGCGCCGCCGCTGCTGCGGACGGTGTTCTTCCTTCCGAAGACCGATGCGGAGAAGGCTGCCAAGGCAAGAGCCAAGGCCGCGAAGAAGGCGGTGATGGCATGATGTCCCTCGTTCAGACCCAGGCCGCCGACGGCACGGTGCAGCTCGCGACGGTCAAGGAGCGGCACCTCAAAGCGCCGATCGTCCTCGCCGCAGCGACCGCGCTGCTGGCGCTGCTGTTCCTCGCGGTGCCGCGCTCGGGCACCAGCACGTTCCGCCTCTCCGACCAGTCCTCGGCCCTCTCGCTGCCCGACGTGGCATTGCCGACCGCCTCGACCTTCTGGGTCGTGTTCGGCACCCTGGTGGTCCTGACCGTCGGTGCCTTCCTCCGGGCATGGACCTACCGCAAGCCCTCGCTGTGGCTGGTCGTGGCTTACGGGGTGCTCGCCGTCTTCGCGTTCCTCGTCTGGGCATCGGCCGGGGGACTCGTTCCGGTCACCAGCCTGCTGTTCGGAGCGGTGTCGCTGTCGGTACCGCTCGTGTTCGGTGCTCTGGGCGGCGTCATCGGCGAGCGTGCCGGTGTCGTGAACGTCGCGATCGAGGGTCAGCTCCTGCTCGGTGCCTTCTCCGCCGCTCTGCTCTCGAGCATCACCGGCAACCCTTTCGTCGGTCTGATCGGGGCGATGGTGGGCGGCGTGCTGGTCGCCAGCGTGCTGGCCGCGTTCGCGATCAAGTACCTCGTCGAGCAGGTCATCGTCGGTGTCGTGCTCAACGTGCTCGTCACGGGTCTCACCGGCTTCCTCTACGGCGCACTCCTCGCACCGAACGAGATGACCTTGAACACCCCCGTCCGGTTCCCGCGCGTCGAGATCCCGGTGCTCAGCGACATCCCGATCATCGGGCCCGTCCTGTTCAACCAGACGTTCATCGGATACCTGATGTTCATCACCGTCGCCGTGGTCGCGTGGGGGCTGTACCGCACCCGCTGGGGTCTGCGGCTCCGTGCCGTGGGTGAGCACCCGCAGGCCGCGGACACCGTCGGCATCAAGGTGAACCCGACCCGATTCTGGAACGTGCTGCTCGCGGGGGCGATCGCCGGCATGGGTGGTGCGTACTTCACGCTCGTCTCGGTGCCGCAGTTCGGCAAGGACATGACGGCGGGACTCGGCTTCATCGCCCTCGCCGCCGTGATCTTCGGCCGCTGGGACCCGATCCGTGCCACGCTCGCCGCGCTGCTGTTCGGCTTCGCGACCAACCTGCAGAACCTGCTGTCGATCCTGAAGACGCCGATCCCGGGTGAGTTCATGCTCATGCTGCCGTACCTGGTCACGCTGCTCGCCGTGGCCGGATTCGCCGGGCAGATCAAGGCGCCCGCCGCCGACGGCAAGCCCTACATAAAGTCCTAGCCCGGTCGGAAGAGGAAAGCATCGCAATGACAGACATCGACTGGGATGAACTGCGCCAGGTCGCCACGGATGCCATGACGAAGGCGTACGCGCCGTATTCGCGTTATCGCGTGGGGGCGGCGGCCCTCGTCGGCGACGGCCGCATCGTCGCCGGCTGCAACGTCGAGAACGCCTCCTACGGCGTGACCCTGTGCGCCGAGTGCGCCCTCGTCGGCGATCTGCACATGTCGGGCGGCGGCCAGCTCGTCGCCTTCGTGTGCGTGAACAACGACGGACAGACGATCATGCCGTGCGGACGCTGCCGGCAGCTGCTGTTCGAGCACGCGATGCCGGGCATGCTGCTGGAGACCGTCTCCGGCATCCGCACGATCGACGAGGTGCTGCCCGATGCGTTCGGGCCGCGCGACCTGGAGGAAGCACGATGACTGTTGAGCCCTTCGACGCGGTGGACGTGATCCGCGCCAAGCGCGACGGCGGTGCGGTCCCTGAGGCGGCGCTGCGGTGGATGATCGACGCGTACACCCGCGGCTACGTCTCCGACGCGCAGATGGCCTCGTTCGCGATGGCGATCTTCCAGCGCGGGATGGAGCGCGATGAGATCCGCGTACTGACCGACGCGATGATCGCATCGGGGGAGCGGATGAGCTTCGCATCGCTCGGCAAGAAGACCGTCGACAAGCATTCCACCGGCGGCGTCGGCGACAAGATCACCCTGCCGCTCGCCCCGCTGGTCGCGTCGTTCGGCGTCGCCGTCCCGCAGCTCAGCGGTCGCGGACTCGGCCACACCGGAGGCACGCTCGACAAGCTCGAGTCGATCCCCGGTTGGCGCGCCGCCCTCAGCAACGAGGAGATGTTCGCGCAGATGCAGGGCGATGTCGGCGCGGTCATCTGCGCCGCGGGCTCGGGTCTCGCGCCTGCCGACAAGAAGCTGTACGCCCTCCGTGACGTCACCGGCACGGTCGAGGCGATCCCGCTGATCGCGTCGAGCATCATGTCGAAGAAGATCGCCGAGGGCACCGATGCGCTCGTGCTCGACGTGAAATTCGGCTCCGGCGCCTTCATGCAGGACATCGACCGCGCCCGCGAACTCGCGCGCACGATGGTCGCGCTCGGCACCGATTCCGGAGTGGCGACCACCGCGCTCCTCACCGACATGAACGTGCCGCTCGGACTCGCGATCGGCAACGCCAACGAGGTCCGCGAATCCGTCGAGATCCTCGCCGGCGGCGGCCCCGCCGATGTCCGCGAACTGACCCTCGCGCTGGCACGGGAGATGCTCGCCCTCGCCGGACAGCCGGATGCCGACGTGGAGGCCGCGCTCGACGACGGCCGCGCGATGGACACCTGGAAGGCGATGATCCGCGCCCAGGACGGCGACCCCGATGCGGCGCTGCCGACCGCGCGGGAGACACATGTCGTGACCGCCCCGGCCGACGGCGTGATCACACGTATGGATGCGCTGCCCTTCGGCATCGCCGCGTGGCGGCTCGGAGCCGGTCGCGCCAGGGCCGAGGATCCGGTGATCTTCGAGGCGGGGATCGACCTGCACGCCAAGCCCGGTGACCGCGTCGTCGCGGGGCAGCCGCTGTTCACCCTCTCCGCTGCCGACGACGCACGCTTCGGCCGGGCTCTCGATGCTCTCGAGGGCTCGTGGGAGATCGGCGACGAGGCTCCGGCGGCCGGTCCCATCGTGCGCGAGCGCATCACGGCGTGACCCACGACCGCTAGCCTGAACTGAGCACATCCGCGACCGAGAGGATCACCATGTCGATCGATGCGAACGGCGACGTCACGCTGCAGGGCGTCTCCCTGCGGAGCCTCCCGAAGGTGTCGCTGCACGACCACCTCGACGGCGCTCTGCGCCCCTCGACGATCCTCGAGCTCGCGGACTCCATCGGCCTCGAGGTCCCGGAATCCACGCCCGCAGCCCTCGGGAAGTGGTTCGCGAAGCAGAGTGACTCCGGTTCGCTGGTCGAGTACCTCAAGACGTTCGACCTGACCACCGCCGTGATGCAGACCCAGGAAGGGCTCACCCGCGTCGCGCGCGAGTTCGTCCAGGATCTCGCAGCCGACGGCGTGGTCTACGGCGAGGTGCGCTGGGCTCCGGAGCAGCATCAGGCGCAGGGCCTCACGCTCGAGCAGACCGTCGAAGCCGTGCAGCAGGGCATCGAGGAGGGCGAGGACGCGGCGGATCGCGACGGTCGCAGCATCCGCGTCGGCCAGCTCATCACGGCGATGCGCCACACCGACCGTGCACGGGAGATCGCGGAGCTCGCGGTCGCCTTCCGCGGTCGTGGCGCCGTCGGCTTCGACATCGCCGGCCCGGAAGACGGCTTCCCGCCGTCGAACCACCGCGCGGCGTTCGACTACCTCGCCGACAACTTCTTCCCGGTGACCGTGCACGCGGGTGAGGCCGCAGGGCTCGCGTCCATCCGCTCGGCGCTGATCGACGGTCGCGCGCTGCGCCTCGGCCACGGCGTGCGCATCGCCGAAGACCTCCAGGTCGTCACGCAGGAGGGCGACGAGGTGCAGGTGCAGTTCGGCGACCTGGCCCGTTGGGTGCGCGACCGCGAGATCCCGCTCGAGCTGTCGCCGTCGTCGAACCTGCAGACCGGTGCGATCGCCGCGTGGGGCGACACCCTGGCCGACCACCCGTTCGATCTGCTGTACCAGCTCGGGTTCTCGGTGACGGTGAACGTCGACAACCGCACGATGAGCGCCACCTCGCTGACCCGCGAGCTCGCCCTGCTCGTCGAGACCTTCGAGTACGACCTCGACGATCTCGAGACGTTCCAGTTCAATGCGGCTGCGGCCGCGTTCCTCCCCGTCGAGGAGCGGGAGGAGCTCGTCGAGTTGATCGCCGAGGGATTCGACATCTGACCGTGGCCTCCGGGGGGAGACGGCGCGGGGGCGTCGCGGGAATCATCATCGCTGCGGTGATCGTCGTCGTGGGCGGTGGCTTCACAACATACGTCTGGCTGAACCATGCACCGGCCGAGGCCGAGGCCGAAGCGAAGCCGACACGGACACCGACTCCGGTCGAGACCGTGGTTCCGCTGACACCGGCGGAGCAGCTCATCGCGGATGCCGATGATCCGCTCGCCTGCGCGGTGACGTTCACGGGCGAGGGGGCCCCAGCCGATCCGCAGCTGCAGCGGCAGGACGGTCTGTACCAGGCGCTCCCGATCCCGGCGGTCGCCGGCCGCGTGTTCGCCGGCTGGTACGCGACGGCGGCGGATGCCGCGGCCTACACCGTCGCCGCACGGGTGAACGGCGCGGACCCCGTCGTCTGCGACCAGCAGCAGGTCGAGCTCTTCGCCGCCTGGAAGACGCCGGAGCAGAATACGGCCGAGGGCGTGCAGGTCCCGATCCTCATGTACCACCAGTTCACGGCGAATCCCGAGGGGGAGTCCGGCTGGCTGCGCGGCAACTACGCCTACATCGGCGACTTCGACGCGCACATGAACCACATCGCGACGACGGGCTTCTACCTGCCCACCTGGGACGAGCTGAGCGCCTTCATCGACGGTCGGCTCTCGCTGCCCGCGCGGAGCGTGATCATCACGGATGACGATGCCGACCAGACCTGGTTCGACCTCGGGGCCCCCGTCGTGGCGAAGCAGAAGCTGCTCGCGACGTCGTTCATGGTGACCGCCTACCGCTCCGACCCGCCGCCGTCGATCCACGTGCTGCGCCGTTCGCACACGCACGACATGCACAAGGCGGGCGATAACGGTGACGGGCTGATGGTGAACTGGACCGCGGATCAGATCGCCGCCGACCTCAACCTCTCCGGCGACACTCTGGGCGTTCGCGAGGTCATCGCCTATCCGTTCGGGCACTACAACGACACCGCCAAGCAGGGCGTCCGGCAGGCCGGCTACGAGATGGCACGGACGATCGAACCCGGGTTCGTCACCATCGGCACCGACAAGCTCGCCCTCCCCGTGGTGCGCATCGACTACGGCATGGGCCTGGACGCCCTGGTGTCGCGCATCGGCTGACGGCGTCGAAGCGGCAGGATGGTCGCATGCCCGACTCCGTCTTCATCGCCGGTCCCGCCTCGTGGAACACGATCGTCGTTCTCGACCGGCTTCCCGAGCCGGTGCCCCACATGCAGTTCGCCGACGAGACGTGGGCGACCGTCGGCGGCACGAGCGCCGGTAAGGCCCTGACCCTCACCGGGCTCGGACGTGCGGCGCAGCTCTATGCCCTCGCCGGACCCGACGAGGAGGGCGGCCGCGTGCGTGCGGCCCTCGACCGTGCAGGAGTACGGGTGCGCTGGGGCGAAGGAGCCACCGAGCGGCATCTGAACCTCATGACCCGCGCGGGAGCCCGGGTCTCGCTGTACCTGTCGTCGCCGGAGGCGACCGCGGGCGAGGACGATGCCTGGGTGCGCGAGCGGATAGGGGAGGCGGCGGTGATCGTGCTCGACCTCGCCGCCGAACCGCTGCGGCTCCTGCCGATGGCGCGCGAGACCGGAGTCCCGATCTGGGTCGACGTGCACGACTACGACGGTGAGGCCGAGTTCCACCGCCCGTTCCTGGCGGCGGCGGACGCGGTGTTCTGCAATGCAGATCGCCTCCCGGACCCGGTCGCATTCCTGCACTCCCGCATCGCCGCCGGTGCCTCACTCGCCGTGTGCACGCTCGGGGCCGAGGGCGCAGTGGCCGTGGATGCGGAGGGGGTCGAGTATCGGGTGGCGGCCGTGCCCGTCGAGGTCGTCGACACGAACGGTGCGGGCGACGCTTTCCTCGCGGGCGTGCTCGACGCGCGCCTGGACGGCGCGGGAGTCGGCGCGGCACTCGAGGTGGGCGCCCGGACAGCCGCTACCGTCCTCCGTTCGCGACACCTGCATCCGCTGTTGGATGCGGTCATCGACGCGGGGGAGTGAGTCTCAGGGCGCGAGCGGCGCGAGGAACTCCTCGGTGAGTCGCGTGACCTCGTCGTGCATCTCGTCCGTCGAGATCGTCGGGGTGCCGTCGCCGTCCTGCGGGCCGTAATCCCCGAAAGATGCGTGCGATGCGCCGTCGATCTCCACCATCTCGGCGTCAGCGGGCAGCAGGTCGCGCGCGTCTGCGATCTTCTCCGGAGTGGAGAGGCCGTCTTCGCTGCCCGAGATGCTGAGGACCGGAAGGCCGCTGTCCGACACGTCGGTCGCGCAGTACGAGCCGAACAGCACCAGCGCGTCGGCATCCGCTGCGAGCTGGCAGGCACGGACGCCCCCGAGCGAGTGCCCGCCGACACCCCAGACATCGATATCCGGGGCGACCGAGGTGAAGGCGTCGAGTCCGCGCGGGTCGAAGAAGGCCAGGTTCAGCCAGGGGCGGGTGATCACGACCGTGGTTCCCTCCTCGGCGAGCCCTTGGAGGATGGCCGCGTAGGCCCACGGGTCGACCTTGGCGCCGGGGATGAAGACCAGGCCGAGATCCGAGTCGCCGTCGGCGGGGGCGAGCACGATGCCCTCGTCCGCGTCGGTGACGGTGATCGCGGGGTTCTCCCGTACGCTCGCGAGCGGCTCCGGCTCGGCGGCCATGACACCGATCTGCGTGTACGCGAGGACGCCGACCACCGCCAGCACCAGCACGATCGCGAGACTCCACAGCACACGTTTCAGGACCCGGCGGCCACGCTTCTTCTGCACGGATCAACGCTACCCCGCGTCACCACGCTTCCGGGCGACGGCCGGGTGCGTGCGGAGATACTCCTCGAAGGCCTCCCGCGTCGTGCGGCGCGGGGTGTAGCCGAACTCCTCCTTCAGCCGACGGTTCGCCAGCACCGGGCGGTACCGGAGGAACGGGACCTTCTCCGGTCCGTGTGGGGTGAGGCGCAGCGTCCGTCCGATCCGCAGTGCCGTCGACAGCGCCCACGCGGGCAGCACGAGCTGCGGCTTGCCGAGACGAGCGGCGATCTCCGGCACCGTCGTCCGCCCGTCACCCGCGACGTTGAAGATGCCGGCCGGGCCGTCGGTCGCCGCCCGCACCATCGCGGCCGCCACGTCGTCGACCCAGACGAAGACGAAGGGCGACTCCGAGCCGGCGATGCGAAGGATCCGCCGCCCGTGCCAGAGCGCGGTGATCTGGTTGCGCACGGTCGGACCGAGGATCGTGCCGATGCGGAAGATCACCTGGGCGAGCTCGGGGTGGGTACGCCGGTGCTCGGCCAGCATCTCCTCGACCAGCCGCTTGTGCCGGGCGTACGGGAACGCGTCGTTGCCTCGAAGCGGCTGGTCCTCGTCGATCCACTCCGGGTTGTCGGAGTGATAGCCGTACGCGGCGCCCGAGCTGGAGACCACGATGCGGCGGACTCCCGCCTCGACGCACGCGGCGAGGACGTTGGCGGAACCGGTCACATCGACGCGGTACTCCAGATCGACGTCGTGGCCGGGATTCACGATCGCCGCGAGGTGCACGACCGTGTCGATGCGGTGCTGCCGCAGCACCGGGGCGATCGCCGCCGCATCCGTCACATCCAGCGCGGCATCGATGATGCCCGCGCGGGGTGCGCCCGCTCGCAGATCCGCGGCGACCACGATATCGACGTCGTCTCGCGCAGCGAGCGCCAGCGCCACGTGCGAGCCGAGGAAGCCGCTGCCGCCCGTGATCAGAACCCGGGGCATCAGGCGGCCTCGACGGTCGTGCGGCCGCTCGCATCGCCGGTGCTCGATCCCGTGCGCTTCCTGGTGTGCCGAGCCCAGAGTCCGGCGAGGACGAGGCCGGCGACGATGTCCCAGATGCCCCACCACCCGGCCACGATCGCCATGCCGCCGAGGCCGTCGAAGAACAGGAACACCAGGCCCAGCCCGAGGCCGGCGTTGCGGATGCCGACTTCGAAGGTCATGGCCTTGCGCTCGCGGGTGCCGAGCCCGCCCACCACAGCAGTGCCGTAGCCGAGCGCGAGCGCCACCGCGTCGTGCACCGCGACCACCAGCAGGATGATGCCGAGCACCTGCACGAACACCGCCCAGTTGCCGACGAGGGCGGCGATGATGAAGCCGAGCAGGGCGATCAGGCTGAACCACTTCACGAACGGCTGCACGCGGGCGCTGAACCGGGGTGCCTTCGCACTGAGGAGCAGGCCGAGAGCGAAGGGGAGACCGACGATGAGGAGGATCTCCAGGAGCATCCGCCACGGGTCGAGCGTGATGTCGCGCAGCAGAGTGCGAGCGGTCGGATGCAGCGAGGCCCAGAAGGTGATGCTCAGCGGCATCGCGACGATGTAGATGAGGTTCCCCACCGCGGTGAGCGACACCGAGAGGGCGACGTTGCCCCCGGCGCGATGCGTCAGCACCTGGGAGATGTTCCCCGGCGGGCAGCAGGCCACGAGCAGCATCCCGAGCGCCATCGACGGCGGCACGGGGAGCACGAGCGTCAGCAGGAACGTCGCGATCGGCAGCAGGAGCAGCTGGGCGAGGATCGCGATCGCGAACGGCTTCGGATGCTTCGCCACGACGCGGAAGTCGCTCGGTGAGGTGTCCAGCGCGATGCCGAACATGATGAGGCCGAGGACCACGTTGAGGATCGTCAGCGTGCCGGGCGTGAACGAGAGGACGACGTCGTCGACGTTCATGCCGAGGCCTCCAGTGCACTCTTCTCGCGCCGCACGGCGCCCCGGTAGGCGTCTTTGTTGACGTAGTACGCCATCCGGTCGAGGCCCAGGTAGTGATAGCCGCCCGTGACATCGGGCCACGCCGCGCCGGTGACCCGGTCGCGGAAGCGGGCGGCGCGGGTGGGATCGGTCTCCACCGCGTCGAGGTAGGCGGCGAGCAGCTCCGCCTGTTCGTAGCGACCCTGCCAGCCGATGCCGGACGCCTCGATCATGCCCATCACGTAGAGGCCGTTGAACGAGGCGGGGAAGACGTTCAGGAAGAGCCGTGGCGAGGCTCCCTGCCAGTGCAGGTGCTCCCGGTCGACGAACGGATAGTCCAGGGTGTAGCCGGTGGCGAGCAGCACGAGGTCGTACTCGTCGGCGCTGCCGCCGCGGAAGTGCACCGTCTGCCCGTCGAAGCGGTCGATGTCCGAGCGGATGCGCAGGTCGCCCTGGCCCAGGTGGTTGAGGATCAGGGTGTTCACGATCGGATGAGACTCGTAGATGCGGTAGTTCGGCTTCGGGAAGCCGAACCGCACGGGGTCGCCCGTGAACGCCCGCAGGACGCGGCTGTCGACGGCCTGCTTGATGCGCGCCGGCAGCGGGCGGCCCTGGTTGAGGGTGTCGCTGGGCTTGCCGAACAGGTAGCGGGGCACGAAGTAGTACCCGCGTCGCACGCTCATATCGACGGACACGGCGTGATGCACGGCATCCACAGCGATGTCGCAGCCCGAGTTCCCGGCGCCGATCAGCAGCGCGCGCTTGCCGCGCAGCTGTTCCGGGGACTTGTACGCGCTGGTGTGCAGCAGTTCGCCCGAGAACTCCCCACGGAACGTCGGCACGTTCGGCTCGGCGAGGGTCCCGTTGGCGAGGACGACGCCGGCGTACCAGCGCGTGTCCGTGCCGTCGGGGCCCGAACTGGTCAGCTCCCAGCCGCCGTCGGCAGGCTCGAGGCGCGTGACGCGCGTGTCGAACCGGAACAGGCCGGTGAGCCCGAAGTGATCGGCGAAGTCGTCGAAGTACTCCTTCAGCACCCGGTGGCCGGGGTAGTCGACCCGCGAGCGCATCGGGAACTCGGCGAACTCCGTCGTGGTGCGCGAGGAGATCAGATGCGCGGACTCGTACATCGTGCTGCGGGGATTGGTGATGTCCCAGAGCCCACCCACGCCGTGCGAGGCCTCGTAGCCGTCGACCACGATTCCGCGCTTCTGCAGCGCACGCGCCGCGGCCAACCCCGATGGACCCGCGCCGATCACGGCGTATCTGTTCATGCTGCTCCCCGCACGTCAGTGTGCTCGAAAAAACGCCCCCGCCCACCGATCGTAACGGGTGAGCGGGGGCGTCGAGTTCCGAGGGGTCAGGCGGTCCCGAGGTGCTGCTGACGCGCTGCGACGGCCTCCCGGATGGCGGGGAACAGCGGATGCTCGGGATCCAGGCCCGTGGTGCGGGAGGTGAACGCGGCGGGCTCCTCCGTGCGCAGCAGCTCCTGCATCTCGACCGACTGCTCGTCGGCCGGATCGTCGAACTCCAGTGCTGCCGACACGGCCGCCACGAGAGCCACGGTCGGCAGACCGCGCTCCGCAGCCATCGCCGCTGGCCCCACGAAGCGCTCGTGCCGTGAGATCTTGCGCAGCGGCTGCCGTCCCACCCGCTGCACGGTGTCGACGAGCGCAGGATTGCGGAACCGCTCGAGGATCGTGGCGCGATACGCCGCGAGGTCGGCGGGGTCGAGCCCGTGCTCGGCGACCAGCACAGCCGAGGTCTCCTCCAGCGCGGCCGAGACGCTCGCCGCGATGGCGGGGTCGGCCAGCGCGTCCGAGATGCGGTCGATCCCCGCGCGGGCCCCGAAATACGCGGTGGCGGCGTGCCCCGTGTTCACCGTGAAGAGCTTGCGCTCGATGTACGGCGCCAGGTCGTCCACGAAGTGCGCGCCGGGGATGGTCGGCAGCGTGCCGCCGAACGGACCCGATTCGATCGCCCACTCGAAGTACGGCTCGACCGTGACGTCGACGCCGCCGTCTGCGGGCTGTGCCGGCACGATGCGGTCGACCGCGGTGTTCGCGAAGACCGCGCGGGCCAGCAGCGTCTCGGCATCCGCCCCTGCCGCCGTCGCGATCTCGTGGCGGAGCAGATCGGTGGCGCCGATCGCGTTCTCGCAAGCCATGACCTGCAGAGGCGCGGCATCGGGGGAACGGAGGGCGAGTCCGGCCACGATCGACGGCGCCACGAACCGCAGCACCGTCGGTCCGACCGCGGTCGTGACGACATCGGCCGTCGCGACCTCCTCCGCCACGGCGGCGGGATCGGTGCGGCTGTTGACGGCTCGGAAACCGGTGACGACATGGTCGGTCCCTCCGGGGCCGGCCTCGTGCACGGTGTACGAGTCGACCGCGTTGATCGCGTCCACCAGAGCATCGGCGACGTCGGAGAACACGACCTCGTATCCGCCCTGGCGGAGCAGCAGCCCGACGAAACCGCGCCCGATGTTGCCCGCCCCGAAGTGGACCGCCTTCATCCCTCGTTCACCTCCGAGAGGAGGGCGTAGAGCTCCTCCGGGGTCTGTGCTGCGGAGAGCCGGGCCACGTCGTCCTCCTCGGAGAACAGGATCGCGATCCGGGAGAGGATCTCCAGGTGCTCGTCACCGATCCCGGCGATGCCGATCACGAAGGTCGCGGGATCGCCTGCCCAGTCCACACCGCCGTCGTAGCGGACGACCGACAGGGCCGAGGCGAGGATCGCGTCCTTCGCATCGTTGGTGCCGTGCGGGATCGCGAGCCCGTTGCCCATGAAGGTCGACACGGTCTCCTCGCGCTGCCGCATCGCGTCGACGTAGGCGGGGGTCACGGCTCCGGCGGCGACGAGGATGTCCGTGGACTCCTGGAGCGCCTCGTCCCGCGTCGCCCCGCCGGGGTGGATGCGGACCTGCTCGGGGGTGAGAACGCTCATTCTGTGTCCTTTCGCTGTGCCCGCACCATCTCGACGACCTCTTCGTAGCGGGGCGAGTTCATGAAGTTGTCCACCGACACATGGACCGAGTTCGGCGACTTCGCCGTGGCGCGCTCGGTGAGCTGCTGCTGCGTGATCACCACGTCGGCCGTTCCGTCGAGGTTCGCGATGGCCTGGTTGGTGACGTTCACGTCCTCGATGCCGGCCTTCTTGAGCTTGTTGCGGAGGACGCTGGCGCCCATCGCCGATGAGCCCATACCGGCGTCGCACGCGAACACGATCCGCTCGATCGGTGCGGCGGCGACGGCGGTCGCGCTCGGCACCGCATCCGTCGCAGCGGGCGCGGCCGATGCCGTCGAGGTTCGCAGCGCATCCATCGCCGCGGACGACTTGCCCTTGTTCGCCTCGGTCTGTGCGATCGCGTCGCCGAAGGTGTCGCCCTCGGCCTCGAGGTCGCGCTTGTGGGAGGCCCGCAGGAACGCGGCTGTGAGCAGGAAGGTCACGGTCGCGGCCAGCACGACCGACAGGTAGACCACCAGCAGGTTCGCGAATCCGCCCGCAGCCGGTGCGACGGCCGCGGCGGTGACCGCGATGATGCTGCCCGGCGCCGCGGGGAAGGCGAGTCCGCCGTTCAGCAGCATGTTCGTCGTCACGCCGGTGGCCCCACCCGCGATGAGCGCGATGATGGTGATCGGCTTGCTCAGCGCATACGGGAAGTAGATCTCGTGGATGCCGCCGAAGAACTGGATGATCGCCGCTCCCGGAGCGGACGCCTTCGCCGCACCGACGCCGAAGAAGCTGAACGCCAGCAGCAGTCCGATGCCGGGGCCGGGGTTCGCCTCGATGAGGAACAGGATCGACTTGCCGGTCTCCTCGACCTGCTGGAGACCGAGGGGGGTGAACACTCCGTGGTTGATGGCGTTGTTGAGGAACAGCACCTTGGCCGGCTCGACGACGACCGAGAGCAGCGGCAGCAGCTGAGCGTCGACGAGCCAATCGACGACCTTGCCCAGGAAGGTGCTCACACCGAGGATCACCGGACCGAACACGAAGAAGCCGATGATCGCGAGCAGCATTCCGAGGATGCCGGCGGAGAAGTTGTTCACCAGCATCTCGAAGCCCGGGCGGATCTTCCCTTCCCACAGCTTGTCCATCTGCTTGGTGATCCAGGCCGCGAGCGGGCCCATGATCATGGCGCCGAGGAACATCGGGATGTTGGTGCCGACGATCACGCCCATCGTGGCGATGACGGCGACCACGCCGCCGCGCTCGCCGTAGATCATGCGTCCGCCGGTGTTGGCGATCAGCAGGGGCAGCAGGTACGTGACCATCGGCCCGACCAGGCCCACGTACTGCGGGAAGGTGGCGCCGTCCTCGGTCTGTGCCAGGGTCGTCATCGCACCCTCCCAGCCGACGAGATCGGCGTTGCCGAAGCCGCCGAGCAGGTCGGAGACCGGGTGCCACCACCCGAGCCAGCCGACGGCGATGAAGAGCATCGTGATGAAGCCCCAGGCGATGAAGGCCGCGATGTTCGGCATGATCATGCCGGAGAGGAAGGTGCCGAAACGCTGCACTCCTACGCGGAGGCCACCGGGTTTGGTGGCGGCAGGTGACGTCGTCGTCATGATGTCGTCTCTTTCTTGTGAAGGGGGAGTTCCGCGGCGAGCATCGCCACGGCGGTTCGGGCGGAGGAGGCATCGTCGGCGGCCAGGGCGGCCTCGGCGAGGCTCCGCGCCTCGGACGGGGTGCGTTCGGAGAGCGCGTGTCGCACATCGGCCAGCGCTGGGGGCGCCATCGAGAGACTCGTGGCGCCGAGACCGACCAGCACGACGGCGAGGAGCGGATCGGCGGCGGCCTCGCCGCAGATGCCGATCGGCTTGCCCAGGCGGGCACCGGCATCGCCGACCTCGCGCACCAGGCGGAGCACGGCCGGATGCCAGGGGTCCTGGAAACCGGCGACCGAGCCGAGCATCCGGTCGGCCGCCATGGTGTACTGCGTGAGGTCGTTCGTGCCGATCGAGGCGAAGTCGGCATGCGCGAGCACCCGGTCGGCGAGCAGGGCGCTCGCCGGGATCTCGACCATGACGCCCGCGGTCTGCAGCCCGTACTCGCGGGCGAGACCGGTGAAGTAGATGGTCTCCTCGACGGTGGCCACCATCGGAGCCATCACCCAGAGATCGGCCTCGGTCTCGGCGTCGGCTTCGGCCAGCGCCGTCAGTTGCTCGCGCAGGATGTCTTCGCTCGCGCGCAGCGCCCGAAGACCCCGCAGCCCCAGCGCCGGGTTCTCCTCGTGCGCGTCGTTGAGGAACGCCAGCGGCTTGTCGGCGCCGGCATCGAGCATCCGGACCACGACCTTCTTGCCGGGAAAGGCCGCCAACAGCTCGCGGTACGACTCGCGTTGCTGGGCGATGGTCGGCGCCTGTGCCGAGGAGAGGAACAGGAACTCGGTGCGGAACAGCCCGACGCCCTCGGCCCCCCGAACGACCGCATCGGCCGCATCTGCGGGCTTCCCCAGGTTCGCGAGCAGCGCGACAGGTGTGCCGTCGGCGAGGGCGCCGGGAGTGGGAGGAGCGGTGTCGGCCGACTGGCGGGCAGCGGCGCGCTGAGCTGCGCGGTCCTTCTCGTCCTCCGTCGGTTCGCGGGTGACCACGCCGCTGGCGGCATCGACGATCACCGTCTCGCCCGTGACGAGCTGCGTGCCGTCCGCGACACCGACGCCGACGATCGCGACGATGCCCTTCTCCCTCGCGAGGATCGCGGTGTGGGAGGTCGGCCCGCCGTCGGTCGTGATCAGAGCGAGCACCTGATCGAGGTCCAGGAGTGCGGTGTCGGCCGGGGCGAGGTCGCGGGCGACCAGGACGAACGGGTGTCCCGGGTTCGGGACGCCGGGCGCATCGACGCCGCGCAGGTGCGCCAGGACGCGCTGCGCGATGTCGTCGAGATCGGCGGCGCGCTCGCCGAGGTACCCTCCGACGGCCTCGAGTGTGGCGCGGAAACCTGCGAACGCATCGTGTACCGCCCATTCGGCGGTCGCCCCGGCGTCGATCCGCTCGTCGACCTCCTCCTGGAGCGTCGGATCCTCGGCGATCATCGACTGCGCTTCCAACACATCCTGTGCGGCACCGCCTGCCGCCTCACCGCGGTCGTTCAGTTCGCGGGCGACCGTCGCGACCGCCTCGCGTACTCGCGCGCGTTCGGTTTCGGCGCCCACCGTGCTCGGGGTGTTCTCCGGAGCCGGCATCGCCTCGGCCATGCGGACGACCGGTCCCTGGGCCACGCCGAGACCGATGCCCACCCCGCGCAGCTCGCTCATCCGGCGGCGTCCTGGTCATGGTCGGTGGTGAGGAGCTCGGTGAGCGTGTCCAGCACGCCTTCGGCCCCGTCGCCGTCGGCCGTCAGGGTCACGTAGTCGCCGTACTCGATCGCGAGCGAGATCACGCCGAGGATGCTGGCGGCATTGACCGGCTTGCCCGAGTCCTTCGCGATCGTCACGGCGAGGCCCGAGTCCTTGGCCGCCTGCGCGAACAGCTTCGCGGGGCGGGCGTGCAGTCCGTGGGAGGAGCCGATCCGTACGGTGCGGGTGGCGGTCATGATGTTCCTTTCGGGGTGTCGCCGGCGGCGGCGAGGATCGATCGGGCGAAGTCGAGGGTGCGGGATCCGTCACGGTCGGAGAAGACGTCATCAGGAAGCACGGCGACGGGCGCTTCCACGCTGCGGCGCATCGCCTCGAGCCGGTCACCGAGATGCGGGCCGACGAGGACGAGGTCGTGGTCGGAGCCGGCGACGGAACTCTCGGTGCCCGCCACGGCATCCCAGCCGAGACCGGCCGCTGTCGCCGCAGTGCGGAGCCGCAGCGCGACGAACGTGCTCGACGCGCCGGCGCCGCACACCACGAGGATCCTCATCGATTCCCACCTTCCTGAGAACAGTCTGGGAACCAGGAGGGGTGCCGCACCAACAGGTTCCTTTCCGCCCGGGCGGAACCCCGGTTTCCGCCCGGGGATGCCGGCATGCTGACATCATGGAGACCACGTCGAGACAGTGCGGTCACCAAGCGGGAAGGGGAGGATCATGTCGCGCCAGCGCCAGGACCAGCTCCTCACCGCTCTGCTGCGCCAGGAGGGGTGGGCGACGGCGGCCAGCCTCGCCGATCTGCTCGGGGTCACGCCCCGCAGCATCCGGTCGTACGTGGCAGCGCTGAACGCACGGACTCCGGGGGCCGGCGTGATCGAATCCGGCCCGGCCGGGTATCGCGCAGGATCCGGTGCCCGTGGTGCGCTCCGGATGCGCCAGAGCGGCGAGTCCGCGCCCCGCGATCGTCTGCACACGCTGGTGCGGCTGCTGCTCGACGAGCCCGCCGGGATCGACGTGTTCGACACGGCTGACGAGCTGCACGTGAGTGAGGCGACTCTCGAGGCGGACCTGGTCAGGGTGCGCAGTCTGCTCGACGGCACCGAACTCGCGCTCGAGCGCGACCGCGAGAGGGTGCGACTGCGAGGGAACGAAGCCGCCCAGCGGCGCCTGCTCAGCAGACTCGCGCACGACGAGATGGATGACGCCTCCTTCCATCCGGAGACCTTCCGGCGTGCCCTGTCGAGGTCTGCGGTGGCCGCCAGCGCGGTCGGTCCGTTCAAGACGTCACTGGTGCGGGAACTCGGCGAGCTCGGCTACTACGTGAACGAGCTCGCGATCGCCGACGTGCTGCTGCACATCGCGATCGCCGCCGAGCGGGTGGCCGCGGGGTACGCCCTCGAGTCGTCGCCGGCGGGTGCCCGGGAGGAGATCCCGCGGGTGGGTGCCGTCATCGCCCGGCTCGCCGCCGAGCACTTCGACGTGGTCCTCGGCGACGGCGACAGCGGTCACCTCGCCTCCCTGGTCCTGACCCGGATCGTCGCGCCGGGGGAGGACGCGACGAGAGAGGTCGCGCGCAGCGGTGTGGACCCGGCCGTCGAAGCCGCGGTCCGGGCGGAGATCGCCCGCGCCGCCGAAGACTTCCAGGTCGATCTCGTGGACGAGACCTTCGTCCTCCGACTCGCCCTGCACGTGCAGAACCTGCTGCGGCGGGCCGAGGAGAGCGCACTGACGCGCAACCCGCTCACCCGCTCGCTCAAGACGACGTATCCGATGATCTTCGAGGTGGCGGTCTCGATTGCGAGCGGGCTCCACGACCGCGTCGGCACACCCATCCACGACGATGAGATCGCCTACATCGCCATGCACGTCGGCGGGCGACTCGAGCGCAGTCGCAAGGCGGAGTCGATCCTGACGGCCACGATCGTCTGCCCCGGCTACCAGGAGCTGCACGAGCTGCTGCGCTCGAGCGTCGACCGCTCACTCGGCTCGGCGATCGAGGTCACGACCGTCGTCACCAACGTCGATCCCGACTGGACCTCCTTCGACACCGATCTCGTCCTGAGCACGATCGAACCGGGGGATGCGGGCGACCGATTCGTCCGCATCCAGCCGTTCCTGACGGACGCCGACGTCGACCGCATCCAGCAGGCCGCCGCCCGCGTCCGACGCGGGCGACGCCTCACCCGCCTACGCGGCGAACTCGCGCGCTACTTCCTGGCCGACGCCTACGTCTTCCCGTTGCCGGATGAGGGGGAGGAGGCGATCATCAGGCGTCTCGGTGGTCTCCTGGTGCGGGCGGGACTGATCGGCGAGGACTACGTCGAGAACACGATCGTGCGCGAGCGGATGTCGTCGACCGCCTTCACGGATGCGCTCGCGGTGCCGCACGCGCTGCAGATGACGGCGACCCGCACGGCCATCGCGATCGGTGTGGCGGACGGCTCGGCCGCGTGGGGCGGCGGACGCGTGCAGGTCGTCGCGCTCGCCGCGTTCAGCGAGAGCGATCGGGCGGCGTTCCAGACGGTTTTCGAGCAGCTGGTCGAGGTGTTCAGCGAGCGCGAGAGCGTGCAGCGCATCGTCCGCAGGGGCACCACGTTCGAGGCCTTCCTCGACGAGCTCGTCGCGGTGATCGACGGCTGATCCGCGTCTCACGCCCGAGGCGCGAGCACCTCGGCGAGCTGATCCAGCACGTCGTCCGCGGTGTCGGACGCCGCCGTCTCGAGCACGACCGCGTCACCGGACGAGATCCCGAGGTCCATGACCGCCAGCACGCTGCTCAGGTCGACGGTCGTGCCGTCGGCGGTGCGCAGGGTCACCGGGGCTCCGTGCGACTGCGCGAGTCGCACGAGCTCGGCCACCGGCCGGGCGTGCGCGCCGTTGTGCGCGCTGACGATCAGGCGTCGGGTGGGCATGCTCAGGAGCGCTCGTCGAGCAGGGCGCGCACTCCCGCCTCGAGCTCGGCCACGGCACCGCGTGCGGCTTCGGCGGAGTCCGCTCGGGCGTCGATGTAGACCTTGAGCTTCGGTTCTGTGCCGCTCGGTCGGACGATGACGCGCGAGCCGTCGCCGAGGCGATACCGCAGCACGTCGCCGGAGGGCTGTCCCGGTGCCGCCTGCAGCAGGTCTTCGGCCGACGTGATGCTGCGTCCGGCGATGTGTGTCGGCGGCAGCGAGCGCAGCGCGAGCATGACATTGCCGATGACGGCGAGATCCTCGACGCGCACCGAGACCTGGCCGCTGGCGAAGTGCCCGTACGTCTCGCCCAACTCATCGAGCAGATCGACGAGCGTGGCCCCGCGGTCTCGCGCCTCGGCGGCGAGTCCGAGCACGGCGACCGCCGCGGACACTCCGTCCTTGTCGCGCACGGTCTCGGGGTTGACGAGGTACCCGAGCGCCTCCTCGAATCCGAAGACGATGCCGGGGGCGCGGGAGATCCACTTGAATCCGGTCAGGGTCTCGTGGAAGTCGAGTCCGTGGTGCGCGGCGACGGCACCCAGTCCGGGCGACGACACGAGCGAGCAGGCGAGCGAGGCTCCGGGGGTGCCGGCCGCGGCGCGGGCGGCCCTCGCGCCGAGCAGGAGTCCCACCTCGTTGCCCGTCAGACGACGCCAGCCGTCCGCGGCGGAGTCGTCGGGAACTGCGACGGCGAGGCGGTCGGCGTCGGGGTCGTTGGCGAGGATGAAGTCCGCTTTCACACGGCGGGCCCGCGCGAAGGCGAGGTCCATCGCCCCCGGCTCCTCGGGATTCGGGAACGAGACGGTGCGGAAGGTCGCATCGGGCGTGAGCTGCTCGTCGACGACGAACGGCTGGGGGTAGCCGGCGTCCCGGACGATGCGCGACAGTGTCTCCCAGCCCACCCCGTGCATGGCGGTGTAGACCCACCGCATGCCGGAGGATCCGGCGGGTGCGGGAGCGACGGCGGCGGTGGCCGCGATGTAGGCCTCGACGACGTCCTCGCCGGCGGTCTCGTAGGCCGCGGAGCGGGGCAGCGCCGCCACGGAGCCGGTGTCGGCCGTGCGCTGGATGTGCGCGGCGATCTCGGCATCCGCGGGGGAGACGATCTGCGAGCCCTGATCGGCGCCGCCGAGATACACCTTGTAGCCGTTGTCGTTCGGCGGGTTGTGGCTCGCCGTCACCATGACGCCGGCGTCGGCGCCGAAGTGGCGCACGGCGAAGGCGAGCACGGGGGTCGGCAGCAGGCGGGGCAGCAGGATCGCGCGCAGACCGGCACCGGCGAAGAGTTCGGCGGAGTCCGTGGCGAACACTCGGGAGTTCCGGCGGCCGTCGTAGCCGATCACGACGGTCGGGGTGTGCCCGGGAACCGCCTTCTCGCGCAGGTACGCGGCGAATCCCGCGGCCGCCTGCGCCACGAGGACGCGGTTCATCCGGTTGCTCCCCGCGCCGAGCTCGCCGCGGAGGCCGGCGGTTCCGAACTCGAGGCGCGCGCGGAACCGGTCGTCGAGTTCCGCGACGGCGGCACCGTCCCCGCCGGAGGCTCGAGTGATCAGACCGGCGAGCTCGTCGCGGGTCTCGTGATCGGGGTCCTGTCGCAGCCAGGCGCGCGCCTGTGCGAGCCGCTCCTCGCTCACAGGGCCTCGACCACCCTGGCCAGGAGCGCCGAGATCACCGGTTCGGCCTCGCGGCCCGCCTCGATCACCTCGGCATGGCTGAGCGGGGTCTGCTGGATCCCGGCAGCCAGGTTCGTGATGAGGGAGAACCCGAGGATCTCCATGCCGGCCTCGCGGGCGGCGATCGCCTCGAGAGCGGTCGACATGCCGACGATGTGTCCGCCGATGTGCTTCGCCATCTGCACCTCGGCCGGGGTCTCGTAGTGCGGGCCGCGGAACTGGGTGTACACGCCCTCGTCGAGCATCGGGTCGATGCTGCGCGCGATGTCGCGGAGGCGCTTCGCGTACAGGTCCGTCAGGTCGACGAAGGTCGCTCCCTCGAGCGGGGAGTCGGCGGTGAGGTTGATGTGGTCGCTGATCAGCACCGGCTGGCCGGGCGTCCACGTCTCGCGGATGCCTCCGGCGCCGTTCGTGAGCACCATGATCTTGGCCCCCGTGGCGGCGGCGGTGCGGACGCTGTGCACGACGCGACGGACGCCGTGGGCCTCGTAGTAATGGGTGCGGGCGCCGATCACGAGGACGTTCTTGCCCCCGGGCGTGCGGATGCTGCGGAGCGTGCCGACGTGTCCCTCCAGCGCGGGCTTCGAGAACCCGGTCACCTCGGTGGCGGGGATCGTCGCGACGGTCTCGCCGATGATGTCGGCGGCCTTGCCCCAGCCGCTGCCGAGGGTGAGGGCGATGTCGTGATTCTCGACTCCGGTCAGACGCGCGATGTCGGCGGCGGCCTGGGCGGCGACCTCGAACGGGTTCGCGGTCGGGTCATCGAGAGGGTTGCTGTGCGTTTCGGGCATGGATCCACTCTAGGAAGGTGCAGGCTCCGGGGCCAGGATTGCGGAAGAATGGGTTGCATGTCTTCCACCACTTTCGAGCGCACTCAGCGCGTCGCCGTCCTCGGCGGCGGTCCCGGCGGTTACGAGGCGGCTCTCGCGGCCGCTCAGCTCGGGGCGGAGGTGACGCTGGTCGAGCGGGTGGGAGTCGGCGGATCGGCCGTCCTCACCGACGTCGTGCCCTCCAAGAGCCTGATCGCGACGGCTGATGCCGCGGTGGCCATCTCCGAGGCGAGCGACCTCGGGGTGAACTTCTACGCGAAGGGGGAGAACGGCAAGCCGCTCAAGCCCGAGATCGCGATCAACCTCGCCGCCGTCAACAAGCGTCTCATCGCGCTCGCCGGGCAGCAGTCCGAGGATATGCGGGCGACTCTGCTCGAAGCCGGCGTCCGGATCCTCTCCGGGCACGGGCGCCTCGAGGGTCCCACCGCGATCGTGGTGTCGACGGGCGAGAAGGGCACCGACTTCGACCGCGTCGAGGCCGACACCATCGTCGTGGCCGTGGGGGCGTCGCCCCGTGAGCTCGATTCCGCGAAGCCCGACGGCAAGCGCATCCTCACGTGGACGCAGCTGTACGACATGAAAGCGCTGCCGGAACACCTCATCGTCGTGGGCTCCGGCGTGACCGGCGCGGAGTTCGCCTCCGCCTACATGAACCTCGGCGCCAAGGTCACGCTCATCTCCAGCCGCGAGCAGGTGCTTCCCGGTGAGGACAAGGATGCGGCGAGCGTCCTGGAGAAGGTGTTCAAGCGCGGCGGGATGCAGGTGCTCTCGAAGTCCCGTGCCGACAAGGTCGAGGCCACGAAGGAGGGCGTGACCGTCACGCTGTCCGACGGTCGCACGGTCGAGGGGAGCCACTGCCTCATGGCGGTGGGCTCGATCCCGAACACCGCGGGGATCGGCCTGGAGGAGGCCGGCGTCGAGCTCGACGACTCGGGTCACGTGCGGGTGAACAAGGTCGCGCGCACCTCGGTGCCCAACGTCTACGCGGTCGGGGACTGCACGAACTTCTTCCCGCTCGCCTCGGTCGCATCCATGCAGGGGCGCACGGCTGTCTTCCACGCGCTCGGTGACATCGTGATCCCGCTGGAACTCATCAAGATCACCTCGAACATCTTCACCGCTCCGGAGATCGCGACGGTCGGATACGGGGTGAAGGACGTCGAGGACGGCGTCGCGGACGGCATGGTCTACAAGCTCCCGCTCGCGGCCAACCCCCGCGCCAAGATGATGGGCATCAAGGACGGCTTCGTCAAGCTCATCGCCCGCAAGGGATCCGGCACCGTCATCGGCGGCGTGATCGTGGCCCCGAAGGCCTCCGAGCTGATCTATCCGATCGCTGTGGCGGTCGAGCGTCGCCTCACGGTCGACCAGGTCTCGCGGGTGTTCGCGGCATACCCGTCGCTCTCGAGCAGCATCACCGATGCCAGCCGGGCGATGCACCTCGTGAACATCTCCTGAGACACCGGACGACGAGAAAGGCGCCCCACCTCAATGGGGCGCCTTTCTCGTAGGCGGGGGTAGGCGGGGATCAGCTGATCGTGAGCAACTGGTGTCCGGCGGAGACCGTCAAACCGGCATCCGCGTTGATGTTGCCGATGATGCCGTCCTTGTGCGCCTGCAGCGGCTGCTCCATCTTCATCGCCTCGAGCACGACGACGAGATCGCCCTTGACGACCTGCTGACCGTCTTCGACGGCGATCTTGACGACCGTGGCCTGCATGGGCGACTTCACCGCGTCGCCGGATGCGCCCGCGTTGGCCGTGGTGGCGTGGCTGCGCCGCGAGGGCGGCACGACGGCGGGGCGACCCGCGGTGCCCGGAGCGACCGCCACGCGGTCGGGCAGGCTCACCTCGAGGCGCTTGCCGGAGACCTCGACGACGACGGTGTGGCGCGACTCGCCGGCGGCCGGCGACTCGAGCTCGCCGTCCCACGCGGGGATGTCGTTGACGAACTCGGTCTCGATCCAGCGGGTGAAGATGCCGAACTCACCGTTCTCGGCCGTGAATGCCGGGTCGCGGACGACCTTGCGGTGGAACGGGATGACGGTGGGGAGACCGGCGACCTCGAACTCGTCGAGTGCGCGGCGGGAGCGCTCCAGCGCCTCCGCCCTGTCCTTGCCGGTCACGATGATCTTCGCGAGCAGCGAGTCGAACGCGCCCGAGACCGAGTCGCCGGCGGTGACGCCGGAGTCGAGGCGGATGCCGGGACCCCCGAAGGTCTTGAAGACGTGGATCGGACCGGGCTGGGGGAGGAACCCGCGACCGGGGTCCTCACCGTTGATGCGGAACTCGATGGAGTGGCCCTGCGGCTTCGGGTCTTCGTAGTCGATGGTGCCGCCGGCCGCGATGCGGAACTGCTCGCGCACCAGGTCGATGCCGGTGACCTCTTCGGAGACCGGGTGCTCGACCTGCAGGCGGGTGTTCACCTCGAGGAACGAGACCGTGCCGTCGGCGCCGATCAGGAACTCGCAGGTGCCCGCGCCGACGTATCCGACCTCCTTGAGGATGGCCTTCGACGCCGAGTAGAGCAGGTCGTTCTGCTCCTCGGTCAGGAACGGTGCAGGAGCCTCTTCGACGAGCTTCTGGTGGCGGCGCTGCAGCGAGCAGTCGCGCGTGGAGATGACGACGACGTTGCCCTCGGCATCGGCCAGGCACTGCGTCTCGACGTGGCGCGGCTTGTCGAGGTACTTCTCGACGAAGCACTCGCCGCGACCGAAGGCGGCGACGGCCTCGCGGGTGGCCGACTCGAACAGCTCGGCGACCTCGTCGAGCTCGCGGGCGACCTTGAGGCCACGTCCGCCGCCGCCGTATGCCGCCTTGATGGCGATCGGGAGGCCGAACTCCTTCGCGAAGGCGATGACCTCGTCGGCTCCGGCCACGGGACCGGGGGTTCCGGGCGCGAGGGGAGCACCGACCTTCTCGGCGACGTGACGCGCGGTCACCTTGTCGCCGAGGGCCTCGATCGCCTCGGGCGACGGGCCGATCCAGGTCATCCCCGCGTCGATGATGGCGCGGGCGAACTCGGCGTTCTCGGCGAGGAACCCGTAGCCGGGGTGCACGGCGTCGGCACCGGCGCGGCGGGCGATGGAGAGGATCTTCTCGATCTGCAGGTACGTCTCGGCGCTGGTCGAGCCGCCGAGCGCGTACGCCTCGTCTGCGAGACGGGAGTGCAGGGCATCACGATCCTGGTCGGCGTAGACGGCGACCGACGCGATCCCGGAGTCTCGAGCGGCGCGGATGATGCGTACGGCGATCTCGCCGCGGTTGGCGACGAGCACCTTGGCGATAGCAGGCATGGTTGCCAGCCTAGCGAGAAGGCCCTCGATCCCTTTGACGACTCCCCACAAGAAAGTGGGGGAAACGTGGAGGGGAGTCTACGACCACAGATCCGTCCATCGGACGCCGAGCTCCGCGGCCAGGCGCCGCACGGTCGACAGGGACATGCCCACGACGGTCGAGGGATCGCCGTCGACCCGGGTGATGAAGGCGCCGCCCAGACTGTCCACGGTGAAGGCTCCGGCCACGTGCAGCGGCTCGCCCGAGGCCACGTAGGCCGCGATCTCCGCGTCGCTCACGTCGTCGGCGAAGGTCACCGCCGCCTCGGCGACGGCGGTCGCCTCGACGGGCTCCGCGCCGGGAACGACCCGGAACACCGAGTGCCCGGAGTGCAGGATGCCGGTCGCGCCGCGCATCTCCTCCCACCGCCGGGTGGCCTCCTCCGCGGTGTACGGCTTGCCGTAGACCCGCCCGCCGAGCGCGAACATCGAGTCACCGCCGATCACGAGACCGTCGAACTCGCCCTCCTCTGCGAGACTGCGGGCGACCGCTGCGGCCTTGGCGCGGGCGAGGAGCAGCACCAGCTCGGCGGGGGCGAGCACGGCGCCGTGTTCGGCCTCGGCGGCTGCGGCGACGGCATCCTCGTCGACGTCCGGAGACAGGGTGAGCGGCTCGATCCCCGCCTGCCTCAGCAGCATCAGTCGGGCGGGAGACGTGGAGGCGAGGCAGACGCGCATGTCCACCACCGTATCCTCGAAGAATGACTTCCTCCGCAGCCGACGTGCTCGAACTCGACATCACCGGCATCGCACACGGGGGCACCTTCGTCGCCCGCCATGAGGGCCGCGTGGTCTTCGTCTCCGATGCGATCCCCGGGGAGCGTGTCCGTGCCAGGGTGATCGCCCCGCAGGAGGGCGCGGACGCCTCCACCCGCAGCTTCTGGCGGGCCGAGACGATCGAGGTGCTCGACTCCTCGGAGCACCGCCGCCCGCACATCTGGGCCGAGGCCGATCTCTCCCGTGATCCGGCGGACCGCCCGGGCGGAGCCGATCTCGGCCACATCGACCTCGGGCATCAGCGGGTGCTCAAGCGCCAGGTGCTGACGGAGGCGCTCGACCGATTCGCGGGCTCAGGTCTCGTCGCTCCCGAGATCGAGGCCGTCGACTCCGGTGACGGCACCGGCTGGCGCACCCGCGTCACCCTGCACGTCGACGACTCGGGTGAGGTCGGTCCGTTCGCTGCGCGCAGCCACCGCGTCATCCCCGTCACCCGCTATCCACTCTCGCGTCCCGCCATCGCCGAGGCCGCACTCGCCCTCCACGGCGAGGCACCCGGACGCATCGAACTCGTCGAGCCCGCTGATGGCAAGGTCCGTGTCATCCGGCGGGAAGAGACCGAGCGGCCGGCGAAGGTCGCTCGCGGCTTCCGTCGCCGCCCGACACCGGAAGTGATCGAGGAGGTCGTCGGCGACCGCCGCTTCCAGGTCGATGCGACGGGATTCTGGCAGGTGCACCCGCGCGCGGCGTCCGTGCTCGACGCCGCGGTCTACGGCGTGCTCGAGGGACACGTCGACGAGCAGAAGACGCACTACGACCTCTACGGCGGTGTCGGACTCTTCGCTGCGACCCTCGCCGACCTCGGCGGCACCGACATCGTCACGGTCGAGTCGAGCGCGCGGGCCACGCAGCACGCCGCCGCCAACCTCGCCCCGCTCGACGTGAAGGCCGTGACCGCGCGCGTCGATCGCTTCCTCTCCACGCAGAAGAGCGGGGGGCGCACCGGAGCCGTCATCCTCGACCCGCCGCGTGCCGGGGCAGGGCGCCAGGTCGTCGACGCGGTGCACGCCCTCGCGCCGGAGGCCATCGCGTACGTCGCGTGCGACCCGGTGGCCCTCGCCAGAGACCTCGGGACGTTCCGGACCCTCGGGTGGAAGGTCGACCGGCTGCGCGGCTTCGACCTCTTCCCGCACTCGCACCACTTCGAGGTCGTCGCGCTCCTCACCCGGTGACCGATCCCGGCCGCCGCCGGGTACTCACTAGGCTGGGTGGATGAGCAGGGTCGCACTCATCGACGATCACGAGTCCGTTCGCCTCGGCCTCGAGGCCGCGTGCGCGCGTGATTCGCAGACGGTGGTGTTCTCCGGCAGCACGGTCGTCTCCTACCTCGAGTGGCGAGTGGCCTCCGCGTCCGCTCCGGCCGACGTGGTCGTGCTCGACCTCACTCTCGGTGACGGGTCGACCGTGACGGAGAACGTGACCTCGCTCGTGAACGACGGGGCGAGCGTCGTGATCCACAGCGTGGCCGACCGTCCCGCAGCAGTGCGCGAGGCGCTCTCGGCCGGCGCCGCCGGCGTCGTCAGCAAGTCATCCGCTCTCGACGACGTGTTGGATGCGATCCGCACCGTCGCCCAGGGCGAAGCGCTCAACAACGTCGAATGGGCCAGCGCCGTCGACGGCGATCGGGCGTTCGCCGACGCGCAGCTCTCCACTCGCGAGCGCGAGGTGCTCCGGCTCTATGCCACGGGACTGCCGCTGAAGGCGGTCGCCGAACGTCTCGGCGTCGCCTACTCCACGGCCAAGGAGAACATCACCCGCGTCCGCGTGAAGTACGTCGAGGTCGGTCGTCCGGCACCCACCAAGGTCGACCTCCTCCGTCGGGCGATGGAAGACGGGATCGTCGCGGCCGACGGGGCGGCGAGTGCCCGCTGATCCGCTCAGCATCCGCGATGCCTGGAGCAAGATCCCCTCGCCCGGCAGCGCGGACACCGAGTTCGAGCGCTTCACCGGCAAGCGAATGGAGCGGATCCTCGCGATCGTCGTGGCGATCGGCTCTGCTGCGCTCGGCGTGCAGGCTCTGATCGCCGCGCTGAGCTCTCCGTTGCGTACAGATGCGGCGGATGCCGTGATCCTGGCCGCGGTCTTCGTGCCCCTGGCGGCGATGCTCGCCGCGTGTCTGATCGGGCGCGGTGTCCGCCTCTTCTCCGGCGTCTTCGCCGTGATCTACGTCCTGGCCCTGGCCGCATGGCCGACCGTCGTCGATCCGACCGACAAGAGTGCGGGGGATCAGCCGTGGATATTCTTCCTCGTCAACGTCGGCGTGGTCGCGGCGATGCTCGCGTTCCCCCTGCGACTCCAGTTCGCCTGGGCGGCGGGGATGCCGTTCGTCTACGGGTACGTCCGACTCGTCCAGGGCGAGTTCTCGCGGGAGTTCTGGGTGACGACCGCGTTCGATGTGTCGTTCACGCTGATCCTGGGCGTTGTCATGATCTCGCTCGGCTGGATGTTCCGCTCGGTCGCGGCCGGCGTGGACGAGGCCAGAGGTCAGGCGGTCTCGTCGTACTCGACCGCCGCCGCTGCTGCTGCCGCAGAGGAGGAGCGGGTGGCCATGTCGGCACTCATGCACGACAGCGTCCTGGCTGCGCTGATCGCCGCGGAGCGCGCCGAAGGCGATCGGGCGAAGGAGCTCGCTGTCGCGATGGCGCGCGAAGCGCTCACCCGGCTGGCGAACACCGAGGCCGCGGTGGCGCAGGAGGGGAGTGATGAGCCGATCGGGACGGCGCAGATCGTGGTGGAGCTGCGTCGAGCGCTCTCCGAACTCGGCGCCGACGCGATCGTCGAGGAGCGGGGCGGGATCGGGCTGATTCCCGGTCGCGCGGCCCGGGCCCTGGTGCTCGCCGCGCGTCAGGCCATCGGCAACGCCATCGCACATGCCGGCGGGCGCGGCCTGCACATCGTCGCCGAGGGTCACGGCGACGAGGGGATCGCCGTCACGGTGTCCGACGCCGGGCCGGGTTTCGACGTCGAGAGCATCGGGGCGGATCGTCTCGGCATCCGGGCGTCCATCCTCGCTCGCATGGCCGGCGTCGCGGGCACCGCGGAGATCCGATCCGACGAGCACGGCACGATCGTGGTCCTGGGCTGGGAGCGCTCGTGAACCGCACCGTCCGCAGCGTCGCCACCTCGCTCGCCGTCGGGTTCGCGCTGTACTTCGTCGCGCGCGGTATCTGGTGGATCGAGCAGCCGACCGCACCGCTGGCGATGGTCCTCGCGATCGGTCTCTACCTCGTCGTCGTCAACATCGCGATCCTCGGCAGCGCCACTTCGGTGCGGATGCCGTTGTGGTCGGCCGTGCTCGCGCTGCTGGCCAGTGCCGTCATCCCGGCGCTGGTGACGTTCGCGCTCGACCCCGCCGACCGCACTGCGCCGTTCGCCACCTGGTACATCGGCGCACTCGGCCTGCTCGGGGTCGTGTGCGTCGTTCGTCGTCGGTTCCTCGTCGGCTGGGCGACGCTGGCGGTCCTGGTGGCGGCGACGTCCGCCTATCTCGGCCTCGGTGTGGCGTTGAGCCTCGGTCTGGTGGGCTCGATCATGTGGGTCGTCGTCGCCCGTCTGCTCGTGATGTTCTGGGATCGCGCGGTCCGCGACACGGAACGCCTCGCCGAGATCCAGCAGGCGGTCTCGGCCTGGCACGCCACGCAACGGGTGCGTCAGCGTGAACGGCGCCTGCGCACGCAGTTCGCTCTGGCTGTCGCGGGGCCCGTCCTGAGCCGTGTGGTGGCGTCTCGCGGGTCGCTGGACGATCAGGAGCGCCTGGATGCCCGTCTGGCCGAGGGGCGACTGCGGGATGAGCTGCGCGGTGCGGATCTGCTCAACGATGCGGTGCGGAATGCGATCGACAGCGCGCGTCGACGGGGCGCGGTCGTGACGGTGTTCGACGAAGGCGGCTTCGACGGCATCGACGAGGCGCGACGGGTCGAGATCCGGGATGAGCTGGCCGCCGTGCTCATCCGTGCCCGGAGCGCTCGCCTCATCATCCGTTCGGCTCGTGATCCTCGCGTCGCCGTGACCGTGGTCGGCCGCGCCGGCACTCGCTCCTCCGGCGACGATGATTCCGTCGACCTGTGGCACGAGATCCTGCGGGACGCCGCCGCGGTCTGATCCCACCGACGCGGCGCGCCGCCCCTCGGCTCCGGTGGGGGATGAGACCGGAGTCGAGGCGGTAGAGAGTGGGCGAGGGGCGGCGTATCCGCCTGCCCCTCGCCGTGCGGACAGTTACCCGAAAACCGTCCGCTGGTGGCCGATCAGCGTCTGTCTACCCTGGGACAGAGAGACCAGCCGAACGCGAAGCGTCTCATTCAGTCTGAGGGTTCTTCCAATCGTTGTCTGTAGGTATTTTGGGGGACACGATTTCCCCGCCGATGGGGGATCATTGGACGATGGGAACGCGCCGGGGCACGAATCTTCCGCGGATGGGCGACTTCAATCAGTCCGTCGTGTTGGAGGCCATCCGTCAGTCCGGTGAGGGGTCGAGCCGGATCGAGCTCGCCGCAGCGACGGGTCTGTCGGCGCAGACCGTCACCAACATCACGCGGCGGCTGCTCGATGAAGGCCTCATCCGCGAGGCCGGGCGCACGATCAACGGACCGGGCAAGCCGCGCGTCACGCTGCGGCTCGTCGCGGACAGCCGCTTCTCGGTCGGTGTGCATCTGGATCCCGCCCTCATGACTTTCGTGCTCCTCGACCTGTCCGGTGCGGTCGTGCGGCGTGTCGGCGTGCGCACTCCGGCCATGGAACCTCCTCGGATCGTCCAGGCCATGGCGGCGACGGTCGACGCGCTCATCACGGTCTCGGGCATCGACAGGGCATCGATCGCCGGTGTCGGGGTCGCGGCGCCCGGCCCCCTCGATGCGGAGAAGGGCACCGTGATCGACCCGCCGAAGCTGCTCGGCTGGAACCGCGTGCCGCTTCGCTCCGTGCTGGCCGAGGCGATCGGCCTCCCGGTGGTACTCGAGAAGGACACGACCGCCGCCGCGGTGGGCGAGCTCTGGACGCGGAGGGCGTCGGCCGACGACTCCTTCGTGTTCGTGTATCTGGGCACGGGTATCGGGGCGGCGCTGGTCAGAGACGGGGAGGCCGTCCCCGGAAGCACCCGCAACATCGGAGAGATCGGACACCTCATCGTCGACCCGGACGGACCGCCGTGCACGTGCGGCTCCCGTGGGTGCGTCGAGGTCGTCTGCACCCCGCAGGCGATCGTCGCGCAGGCGGAGCGGGCGGGAGTGTTCCGCGACGATCGTGAGGTCAGCGATGTCGAGGCGGTGGACGCGCGTTTCACGGAGCTGTGTCAGCGGGCGGCTGACGGCGATGAGCTCGCCGACGGTGTGCTGACGCGGGCCGCGGCGCACATGGCGGTGCTGACGGCCGGGCTGACGAACATGCTCGACGTGGACCGTGTGGTCTTCGGCGGCCCGTTCTGGTCGCGGCTGGCCGAGGTCTACCTGCGGGAGATCCCCGACCGGCTCGAACGGGCGAGCGCCACACGTGCGGTGCGCTCGCTGCCCGTGGACGGGACGGTCGTCGGTGACGATGTCGCCGCTGTGGGGGCCGGCTGCGTGGTACTCGACTCCGTGCTCAGCCCGCGAGCATCGGCGCTGCTGCTCGACCACTGATCCCGATCAGCCGGAGAATCGTCCCCAGGGGATGTCTCGACGCAGCGGACGACGGAGCGGGCGCTGCGTGCGGGTCCAGGCCGAGACCGACGGCTCCTCGACGACGGCGTCCGCCGCCTCGGCCGCGTACGCCTCGCTGATCACCGCGATGAGTGCGGCGAGTTCCTCTTCGGTGGCGGCTCCACGGGTGATCTCGAGCATCGGGGCGACGTCCCCTGATGCTGCGTCCTGCGTGTCGTGCTCGGTCACAGCGGGATGTTCCCGTGCTTCTTCGGCGGCAGCTCCGCACGCTTGCCGCGCAGAGCACGCAGCGCCTTCGCGATCGAGACGCGGGTGTTCGCGGGCTCGATGATGCCGTCGAGCTCGCCGCGCTCCGCCGCGAGGAACGGCGACGCCACGTCGTAGGTGTACTCGTTCGCGAGGCGGGTGCGCACGGCGGCGACGTCTTCGCCGGCCTCCTCCGCCCTCTTGATCTCACCGCGGTACAGGATGTTGACGGCACCCTGGCCGCCCATGACCGCGATCTCGGCGGTGGGCCAGGCGAGGTTCACGTCGGCGCCGAGCTGCTTGGACCCCATCACGATGTAGGCGCCGCCGTAGGCCTTGCGCAGAATGACGGTGACCAGCGGCACGGTGGCCTCGGCGTACGCGTAGAGGAGCTTCGCACCACGCCGGATGACGCCTTCCCATTCCTGGTCGGTGCCCGGCAGGTAGCCGGGCACATCGACGAGGGTGACGATCGGGATCGAGAACGCATCGCAGAAGCGCACGAACCGGCTGGCCTTCTCTCCGGCCTCGATGTTGAGCGTTCCGGCCATCTGCGACGGCTGGTTGGCGATGATGCCGACCGAACGTCCCTCGATGCGGCCGAAGCCGATCACGATGTTCGGGGCGAACAGCGGCTGCACCTCGAGGAAGTCGCCTTCGTCGACGATGTGCTCGATCACCGTGTGGATGTCGTAGGGCTGGTTCGTCGAGTCCGGCACGATCGTGTTCAGCGTGCGGTCCGCGTCGGTGGTCTCGAACTCGAAGGTGCTCTCGTACGAGGGCAGCTCCGCCATGTTGTTGTCGGGGAGGAAGCTGAGGAGCGTGCGCGCGTAGTCGATCGCATCGTCCTCATCCTCGGCGAGATAGTGCGAGACGCCGGAGCGGGTGTTGTGCGTGTACGCGCCGCCGAGCTCCTCCATACCCACGTCCTCGCCGGTGACGGTCTTGATCACGTCGGGTCCGGTGACGAACATCTGGCTGGTCTTGTCGACCATGATGACGAAGTCGGTGAGTGCCGGCGAGTACACAGCTCCTCCGGCGGCCGGGCCCATGATGATGGAGATCTGCGGGATGACTCCGGAAGCGCGGGTGTTCAGGCGGAAGATCTCGCCGTACTTGCCGAGCGCGACGACACCCTCCTGGATGCGTGCGCCGCCCGAATCGAGGATGCCGATGCACGGCATGCCTCCGGAGAGCGCGAACTCCATGATCTTGATGATCTTCTCGCCGGCGACCTCGCCGAGCGATCCGCCGAAGGTCGAGAAGTCCTGGGAGTACACCGCGACGGTGCGTCCGTTGATCGTGCCGACGCCGGTGACGACCGAGTCGCCGTAGGGACGGGAGCGGTCCATGCCGAACGCGGTCGTGCGGTGGCGCACATACTCGTCGAATTCGACGAAGCTCCCGGGGTCGACGAGCAGTTCGATGCGCTCGCGGGCGGTCATCTTGCCCTTGGCGTGCTGCTTCTCCTTCGCCTTCGCTTCCGCGTCGACGACGGCTTCCGTGTAGCGAGCGCGCAGATCCGCGATCTTGCCGGCGGTGGTAAAGAGGTCGGGCTTGTCCGTCACGGATTCCACCCTAGCGTCGGGGCGACGCGCTCCGTTGGATGCTCGGCACAACGGGTCGGTCGATCCTTTGGCGATGAACGCGCGAGCTCAGTGCCCGCCGGGGTCCGGTTCCTGCTCGTGGTCGGTCTCCTCCAGCGCCGGATCGTTTCTGGGCGAGCGGCCGAGGGAGAGCGCTTTGCGACCGACCCACTCGACACCGCGGACCGTCGTCCCGGCAGCGCCGGCCACCGCCGTGCCGGCGTACCGGGCGCCGCGCAGCACGCGCAGTTCGACCTTCTCGGCGCCGGGAACGGGCTCCAGCTCGAACGGGAGATCGATCGGAGCTGCACCGAACGCCCGATGCGATGTGGTGAGCACGCGACGACCGAGGATGTGGTTTCCGGCCCCGCCGATCGCCGCCCCGATGCCGAACGGCAACGCTTTGCCGATGATCGACGCTCCGCCCTTCGCGGCGAACTGCTTCACGAACATGCTCTTGAGCTGGTCGACCAGGGGGCCGACGGCGGCGCGGGGCAGCGACTTCGTGACCAGCTCGCCCCAGTAGGACGATCTGCTCCCGCCGCGCCCGGCCACCTGCCCCGCCAGTTGCCCGACCAGGTCGACGCCCTCCTTGCCCAGCATCAGGGTCATCACGAGAGCGCGTGCGCGATCGGGGTTGGCGACCGCGATGCCGTGCACCTCGGCGACCGACTGCGCGAAGAGCGCCGTCGACTCCACGAAACCCACGGTCTCGACGCCCGAGAGTGCCAGGGTCACGCCGGTACCGATGCCGGGGACGACCGCGGTCGCTCCCACTGCCGCCCCGCCCGTGGTCACGGCAGCGAGGTAGCGTCGCTCGAGGATGCGGATGATCTCGGCGGGCGTCGCGTGCGGGTTGCGCAGGCGGATGCTGCGGATGTGCGCGAGCACGAGCGGGCGCTGGATCGACAGCACGCGGTCGAGCCCCCGCACCATCATCGGATGCTCCGGGGATCCGGCGGGAGGCACGCCCTTGTCCCACGGAGCATCGTCCGGCAGGGAGTGGATCTTGTGCACCTTGGGGGTCATGCGGCGATCCTAGGGAGTCAGCCCGCGAAAACGCCGAAAGCCCGGCCCCACGACGGGGCCGGGCGTTCGGGAACCGGGTCAGACGAAGAGGTTCGCCCGCTCGAGGTCTTCTGCGAAGTCGACCTCGACCGCGTACAGGTCAGAGACGTCCATCGGCTCGAGGAGGAGACCGTCCTCGGCGATGGCCAGCTCGAGACCGCGCTCGAAGTAGTCCTGATCCTCGACGCGCTGCAGCTGGCGCATGAACGCCTTCTTGTGCGCGGAGGAGATGTAGTTGATGCCCACGGCCTCGCCCAGACCGCCCTTGACGGTCTTGGACAGCTCGTTGATGAAGCCCTCGGCGGTGACCGTGTACTTCACCTCTTCGTCGCTGACCTTGGAGGTGTTGACGGTGACGAACGACTGATCGCGCTCGATGAAGGCGGCGGCACGACCGAGGATCATCGGGTCGAACACCACGTCGCCGTTCATCCACAGCACTCCACCCTTGCCGGTCGCGCCGAGGGCGCGCAGCAGGCTCTTCGACGTATTGGTCTCGTCGTAGCGCTCGTTGTGGACGTAGTTGACGGCGGGGAAGGCGTCGATGATGGTCTCGGCGCGATAGCCGACCACTGTGGTGATGCGCGCGTCCGAACCGAAGGCGGCGCGGATGTTGTCGTGCTGCTGGCCCATGATCGTGCGGCCGTCGCTCAGTTCGGTGAGCGGCTTCGGCAGCGCGCGGCCGAGGCGCGAGCCCATGCCGGCGGCGAGGATGACGGTCTGAAGAGTCACGAGTGCTCCTAAAGGAAGTTGTGTTCACGGTCGATTCACCGACCAGACACTTCGTCGTGCCGAGTTCATGGTAGCGAGGCAGCCTGGGAAGCCCCGGGTCGGGGAGCCTCCCGTTGTCATTTCGTGATCGAGTACACACCGGACGCACAGGCTCGCCCTCCGGGCCCATCGTGTCGGATCCGAGGGTTCGTCGGTGAATGTTGCGCGGCGGCCTTGGCATGCGGCTCCCCATTGATACCGTAGGACGGTGACTTCCTCCCCTGACGACCGCGCCGCCCAGGTGGACGAGACCGAGACCGCGCCGCCGAAGGCATCGACGAAGCCTGTGGCGAAGACGACTGCCGCGAAAACGACGCCCGCGAAGACCGCTGCTGCGAAGTCGACGGCTGCGAAGACCGCTGCTGCGAAGTCGACTGCTTCCAAATCGACCGCCGCGAAGACCACTGCCGCGAAGAAGCACGCCGGGAACCGCGCTCCGGCGAAACCTGCCGCCTCGAAGAGGGCTCCTGCCAAGAGGCCCGCCGCCACGACGACGGCGAGATCGGCTGCAGAGCAGGCGGCACCGACCGCTGAGGTCGTCGTGGAGCCTCTGAAGAACGCGATGCTCGATCGATCCGCGTCGAACGCCGCTCCGAAGCGCACGTCTGCGACGGCCCGCACGGCCGCGGCGAAGAACACGGCCGCACGTGCCGCGGCGACGAAGCCCGCCGCGGGGACGACGGCATCGGCGAAGTCCGCGGCAGCCAAGACCGCCGCAGCGAAGACCGCCGCAGCCAAGACCGCCGCAGCGAAGACGGCGGCGGCCAAGACTGCGGCCGCGAAGACCACGGCCCGGTCGACGACCGCGAAGACGGCGGCAGCGAAGACCGCGGCAGCGAAGACGGCGGCAGCGAAGACGGCGGCGGCGAAGGCTGCCGCGGAGAAGGCTGCCGCGGAGAAGGCTGCCGCGGCCGCCGCCGAGGCCGAGACGGTTGCCGCCACCGCAACGCCCGTCGTCGAGCCGGCGCCGGCTGGCGACCAGACGGCTCCCGTCGAGTCCGCTTCGGCGATCGAACCCGCCCCCGCATCCGAGGAACCGGTGCGCGGTGAGGTAGCGGCACCCGCGGTGACGGCGGCAGACGACGTCGCTGTACCGACCGAGGTCGAGGTCGAGGTCGAGTCGGAGCGCGAAGCGACGTCGGTCGAGGTCGTCGAAGCCGTGGTCGACTCCGACGACGCGGCCTCCGACGCGGTCGGCGCATCCGACAGCACGTCCGGCGGCGAGGCCATCAGCATCCGCGGTCTCGTCAAGCAGTTCGGCGACAATCGTGCCGTCTCCGGGATCGACCTGACCGTGCCTGCCGGGTCGTTCTACGGGGTCGTCGGCCCCAACGGTGCCGGCAAGACCACCACGCTCTCGATCCTCGCCGGCCTGCTGCGCGCCGATGAGGGAAGCGTCGTGATCTGCGGAATCGATCAGGCGACGCAGCCGCAGGCCGCGAAGCGCATGATGGGTGTGCTGCCCGACCGGCTGCGCACGTTCGACAGGCTCACAGGGCGTCAACTCCTTTATTACTACGGGCTTCTGCGGGGGCTCACGGCCGATGTCATCGAGAAGCGTGCGTCCGACCTCGCCCGTGCGTTCGATCTCGGCGACGCGCTCAGCCGGGTGGTTTCGGACTATTCGGCGGGCATGACGAAGAAGATCATGCTCGCCGGGGCCATGATCCACTCGCCGCGCGTCCTCGTGCTCGATGAGCCGTTCGAGTCGGTCGACCCGGTCTCGTCCGCGGTCATCCTCGACATCCTGCGCGCCTACGTCTCACACGGCGGCACCGTCATCCTCTCCAGCCACGGTATGGATCTGGTCGAGCGCGTCTGCTCGCGTGTGGCCATCATCGTCAACGGCGAGGTGCTCGCAGAGGGAACGATCGACGAGGTGCGCGCAGGCCAGACCCTCGAAGCGCGCTTCGTGGAACTCGCCGGTTCCAGCGGAGAGGTGGAGGGGCTCGAGTGGCTGCACACGTTCTCCGACTGAGGTTCGCGCTGCTCGTCGGGGCGCTGCGCAGCGATCGTCGGGTTCGGATGCTCGTTCTGCTCGCTGCGGTCGTCGCGGTCACCGTCGTCGTCTGCCTGGCGGTCTTCAGCCTCGCCGATGCTCCTGTTCCCGTCGCCCGCGCGGTCACGGTGCTCGGCGGGGCCGCCCTGCTCGTCGGCTTCCTCGTGGGCCCGATCCTCGTCGGCGCGGTCGACCAGCTGGATCCCCGTCGGTTCGCGGTCTTCGGCGTGGACGAACGCCAGATGCCCTGGGTGCTCACGCTGGCGGCCTTCGTCAGTGTGCCCAGCCTGGCGCTGCTCGCCGTCTACATCAGCGTCTGCATCGTCGCGGTCCAGGCGGGAACGCCGTGGCCGCTCGCCATCCTGATGACGCTCCTCGGCGTCGTGACAACCGTGCTCGTCTCCCGGATCGGTATGGCGGTCAACGCCCTGCTGCTCCCCGAGCGTCGCTCGCGCGAGCTCACCGCGCTGTTCGCGCTCGCGCTGCTGGTGATCGCGTTCCCCGTCGCGGTGTTCCTCGGGTCCCTGCGCTGGGACGGTCTCGTCCCCGACTCTCTGGCGACGCTGTCGACGGTGCTCGGGTTCAGCCCGTTCGCCGCGGCGCCTGCCTTCCTCTTCTCGTCCGCTGCAGGAGGGACGGCATCGGCGTGGGTGAGCGGCATCGTGGCGATCCTCACCGTCGGCCTCCTGTGGGTCGCCTGGTCGTGGCTCGTGCGTCGCCTGCTCACGACGACCGAGCGCCCCGTCACCTCGCGAGAGCGCACCGGGCTCGGTTGGTTCGGTCTCCTGCCGTCCAACGCGTTCGGCGCGATCGCCGCCCGCAGTCTCGTGTACTGGCTCCGGGATCGCCGGTACATCATGAACATCATCGTCGTGCCGGTCGCCGGGGTGCTGACGGTGCTTCCTCTCATCGTCGCGGGCGTGCCCGTCGAGGTCGCCGCCCTGGTGCCCGTCCCGGTGATGGCGCTCTTCTTCGGCTGGCTGCCGCACAACGACGTCGCCTACGACTCGACGGCTCTGTGGACCCACGTGGCGAGCGGGGTGCGCGGGCTTCCCGATCGCCTCGGTCGCCTGGTTCCGGTTCTGCTGGTGGCTGTTCCCGTCCTCGCGATCGCCACGCCGCTGTCGCTCCTCCTCATCGGCGACTGGAGCCTCCTGCTGCCGCTCGGGGGGCTTGCGGCGAGTCTGCTGTTCTCGGCGCTCGGCATCTCGAGCATCGTCTCGGTCGTGGCCCCGTACGCGGTCTCCCGGCCCGGTGACAGCCCTTTCCAGCAGCCGCAGCGGCCCAGCTCGCGAGGCACGTACGGCCCGGCGGCCGCTTTCCTCGGAGCGATCGTGGTCAGCATCCCGACTGCCTGGCTGTTCGCGGCCACGGTCCTCGAGGGGTCGGCCTATGCGCCGGCGACGTTCTGGGTCGGGCTCCTCGTCGGGCTCACCGTGCTGGCAGCCGGAGCGGTCATCGGCGGCCGCATCTTCGAGCGCAGCGGCGAGAGGCTGATGGAGTTCGTCGAGACCGCGTGACGACCGCCCGCGGCGTCTTCGACGCCGCTAGACTCTCGGGATGAGTACTCCGCTGGACAGCCCCGATCAGGGCGGCGTGGCAACGCTTGATCGCGAACTGGAAGAGCTCCTCCGCGAGGAGAATCTCGAGCCGGGCGACCACGAGCGCTTCTCGCACTATGTGAAGAAGGACAAGATCCTCGAGTCCGCGATCACCGGGAAACCGGTGCGGGCACTGTGCGGCAAGAAGTGGACGCCGGGTCGCGACCCGGAGAAGTTCCCGATCTGCCCCACGTGCAAGGAGATCTACGAGTCGATGATCGGCTGACGTCAGTTGGCTTCGACGTACACGGTGGGAATCGCCGGGTCGGACTTGCTGAGCGCGAGAGCGCGCACCGGCAGTTCCTCGCGCACGCGCAGGTGGTGCGCTCGCGCGGCCGCCGTCCCCTCCGCGCCCTCGTGGGCGGTGTCGATGTCGCCCGCCTCGACGAAGGTCACCTGAAGCGCACGGCCGTCGGGGTGCTCGTCGGGCGTGTCCAGTTCCTCGAAGCCGTCGGAGACGACGACCGTCTCTGCGGTCGCGACGCCGTCGACCACGGTGCGGAACGCCGCCTTGCGGCCGCCGTACGAGGCCTTGTCGGCAGACGCCTTCGCCACGCCGATCCACGACCCGTCGGCATCCTGCCGTGCGACGAGCTTGTAGACCATGCTCGCCGTGGGGTATCCGGAGCCGGTGACCACGGATGTGCCGACACCGTAGGCATCGACCGGTGATGCGGCGAGAGCCGCGATGGCGTACTCGTCGAGGTCGCTGGTCACGGTGATGCGTGTGTGGGCGGCACCGAGCTCGTCGAGCTGTGCGCGCACATCCGCGGCGACGATCGGAAGGTCGCCGGAGTCGATGCGCACACCGCCGAGACGGGGGCCGGCGACGCGGATCGCCGTCTCGACGCCGGTGCGGATGTCGTACGTGTCGACGAGCAGCGTGGTGTCGGCGCCCATGCTCTCCACCTGGGCGCGGAACGCCTCCTCCTCGGTGTCGTGCAGCAGCGTCCACGAGTGGGCGGCCGTGCCCATCGTAGGAATGCCCCAGCTCCGCCCGGCTTCGAGGTTGCTCGTCGCGCCGAACCCCGCGATGTAGGCGGCGCGGGCTGCGGCCACGGCTGAGCGCTCGGCCGCACGTCGCGAACCCATCTCCGCCAGCGGACGCTCGCCCGCCGCGATGCTCATCCGCGCGGCGGCGGTCGCGACTGCTGAGTCGTGGTTGAGCACGCTGAGCGCCAGCGTTTCCAGGACCACCGCGTCGGCGAACGTCCCCTCGACGGTGAGGATGGGGGAGCCGGGGAAGTACAGTTCACCCTCGCGGTAACCGCGGATCGATCCGGTGAACCGGTAGTCCTCGAGGTACTTCAGCGACTCGGCGTCCACGACCTGCGCGTCACGCAGGAAGCGCAGCTCCTCCTCACCGAAGCGGAACTCGCGCAGCAGCCCGAGAAGGCGACCGGTGCCGGCCACCACGCCGAACCGGCGACCGCCGGACAAGCGGCGGGAGAACAGTTCGAAGACGCTGGGACGGAAGGCCGTCCCGTCCCGGAGGGAAGCGGCGAGCATCGTCAGCTCGTAGCGGTCGGTGAGCAGCGCCGTCGACGTGGTCATGCGCTCAGCTTACTGAGCGTGCTGATGCGCGCGTCGGGCCGCGCGCGGGTAGGCTGGGGAGTCATGAACGACGCGCCGATCGGGATCTTCGACTCCGGTGTCGGCGGGCTCACGGTGGCGCGGGCCATCCGCGCCCAGCTGCCCCGAGAGTCCTTCGTCTACATCGGCGACACCGCGCACTCCCCGTACGGCCCCAAGCCGATCGCCGACGTCCGCCGCTACTCGCTCGAGGTGCTCGACACACTTGTTGACCAGGGTGTGAAGATGCTCGTGATCGCGTGCAACACGGCGTCGGCGGCGATGCTCCGTGACGCGCGCGAGCGATACGACATCCCCGTCGTCGAGGTCATCGGCCCCGCCGTGCGCCGAGCCGTCTCCACGACGCGCAACGGGCGGGTCGGCGTCATCGGCACGGTGGGCACCATCGGATCCCGGGCCTACCAGGACATGCTCGAGGTGAACGAGAGACTGCGGGTCTTCACGGCGGCCTGTCCGCGGTTCGTCGAGTTCGTCGAAGCGGGGATCACGGGTACGCCCGAGGTCCTCGCGGTCGCCGAGGAGTACCTCGCCCCGTTGCGGAACGCGGACGTGGACACGCTCGTGCTCGGGTGCACGCACTATCCGTTCCTCCGCGGTGCCATCAGCTATGTCATGGGAGAGGGCGTCACCCTCGTCTCCAGCGACGACGAGACCGCAGGCGACGTGTACCGCCAGCTGGTCAGAGGCGACCTCCTGGCGTCGCCCGACGCGACGGCGACCTACGTCTACGAGGCCACCGGAGCCTCGGCCGATGAATTCACGGCATTGGCCAACCGGCTCATGGGTCGTGAGGTCCGCGACGTGCAGCTTGTGCAGACCGGCGTGATCCCCCTTCCCCGCATCGCCTTCGAGTAAGGCCTCCTCGAATCGTCCTGACTCGATTCGTCCACCCCGACCGAGAGAAGCACATGACCGAAATCGTCCGCGTCGACGGCCGTTCCACCGACCAGCTGCGAGAGATCACCATCGAGCGCAACTGGAGCGCGCACGCCGAGGGGTCCGCCCTGATCAGCTTCGGCGGCACGAAGGTGCTGTGCACCGCCTCCTTCACCAACGGCGTCCCGCGCTGGCTGACCGGGAAGGGCAAGGGATGGGTGACGGCCGAGTACTCGATGCTCCCGCGTGCGACGAACAGCCGCAACGACCGCGAGAGCGTCAAGGGGCGTATCGGCGGTCGCACACACGAGATCTCCCGCCTCATCGGCCGCGCGCTGCGCGCCGTCGTCGACACCAAGGCACTCGGTGAGAACACGATCGTGATCGACTGCGATGTGCTGCAGGCAGACGGTGGCACGCGCACCGCAGCCATCACGGGCGCGTACGTAGCGCTGGCCGACGCGATCGAGTGGGGTCGGGAGAAGAAGTTCATCGGCAAGAACTCCACGCCGCTGCTCGACTCCGTGGCCGCCGTGTCGGTGGGGATCATCGATGGCGAGCCCATGCTCGATCTGGCATACACCGAGGATGTCCGGGCCGAGACCGACATGAACGTCGTGGTCACCGGGCGCGGGCTCTTCGTCGAGGTGCAGGGCACTGCGGAGGGAGCGCCGTTCGACAAGCGCGAACTCGATGCGCTGCTCGAGCTCGGCGTGGCCGGCTGCGAGGACCTGAAGGGCAAGCAGCTCGCCGCGCTGGCGGGGGAGTGACGATGCAGGTCGTCCTCGCGACCCACAACGCCCACAAGGTCGCGGAGTTCCAGCAGATCGTGGCGCAGGCGCGTCCTGACCTCGAGGTCGTCGGCTACGACGGACCCGAACCGGTCGAAGACGGAGTCACCTTCGCCGAGAACGCGCTGATCAAGGCGCGGGCGGCGTCCGCGCACACCGGACTCGCTGCCCTGGCTGACGACTCCGGGATCTGCGTCGACGTGCTCGGCGGCTCTCCCGGAGTCTTCTCCGCCTACTGGGCAGGACAGAAGAAGGATGCTTCGGCCAACCTCGAGCTGCTGCTCGACCAGCTGCGCGATATCGCTGACCCGCACCGGGCCGCGCACTTCACCTCGACGATCGCTCTGGTTCTGCCGGATGGACGCGAGCATGTCGTGGAGGGGCGCTGGCCTGGGCGCCTCGCGCACGCGTCGTCGGGCGACGGCGGCTTCGGATACGACCCGATCTTCATCCCCGACGGTCAGCCGGAAGGGCAGGAGCGGACCGTGGGCGGCTTCTCCGCGGACGAGAAGCAGTCGCAGTCGCATCGGGCCCGCGCTTTCGCCGAACTGCTGCCGCTGCTCGGCGCGCTCTGACGTCGCACGGTCCTTCAGCGAACCGCAGATGACGGTGAGAATCGTTACCCTTCCCGACTAGTCGGAACCGGGCTTCCGGCCCGGTTTCCCGGTCTAGCCTGGGGGCATGCACGATCACGCACCCGCCGCCGGCGGCATTCGTTCAGCCAGTAGTCGACGCCTGCTGGCGATCTCGTTGTCGCTCACCGCGACCGTGATGGTCGTGCAGGTCGTCGGTGCGATCCTGACCGGATCGCTCGCGCTCCTCGCGGACGCCGCCCACATGTTCACGGATGCGTCCGCCCTCGTGATCGCGCTGATCGCGGCGACGGTGGCGGCACGCCCGGCCGATGACCGGCGCACCTTCGGCTATCAGCGCGCCGAGGTGTTCGGGGCGCTGATCAACGCCGTGATCCTGATCGCCCTGGCGACCTGGGTCGCCGTCGAGGGAATCGGGCGGCTCGTGAACCCGGGCGAGGTCGAGGTCGCCGGCGGGCTCATGCTGGTCGTCGCCGTGGTCGGCCTGTTCGCGAACGCCATCTCGATGTGGCTGCTGAGCCGCGCGCAGCGGACGAGCATCAACGTGCGCGGCGCATATCTCGAGGTGATGGGCGACCTGATCGGATCGGCGGCTGTCATCGTCGCGGCCATCGTCATCCTCCTCACCGGATGGATGCCGGCGGACGCCATCGCCTCGCTCTTCATCGCCGCGATGATCCTCCCGCGGGCGATCACGCTCCTGCGCGAGGTCTTCTCGGTCCTCGCCGAGTCCGCGCCGAAGGGGACCGCTGTCAGCGACATACGGACGCACCTGCTCGGCTATGCGGGTGTCATCGGCGTGCATGACGTCCACGTCTGGCAGCTGACCCGAGGCGCCCCGGTCTTCACGGCCCACGTGAGCGTCGATCCGCAGTTGCTCGCCGACGGACGGTCGACGCAGCTGCTCTCCGACATGCAGGCGTGTCTTGCCGATCACTTCGATGTCGCGCACTCGACGTTCCAGATCGAGCCGGCCGAGCAGTCCGACTGCGAACCGCATCACGCCTGAGCCGCCGTGACGAGCGAGTTGGTCAGACCTCCACGACGATGTCGTCCGGCTCTTTGTCCGGGCGCAGTCCGCGCCACCGTGCGTGACGGAGCACTCCGTCCGGGGTCCAGTTCGCGAACTCCACCTCGCCGACGAGCTCAGGACGCACCCAGAGCGCATCGGACGCATCGGGGGCCGGCACGCCGTCGAGGGGAGCGGTCTTCACGCGCAGCGGCTCCAGTCGCGTGAGGAGGTCGCGCAGGATACGGTCCGTGAACCCGGAGCCCACGCGTCCGACGTAACGGAGCCGTGGCGGTCCGTCGACACCGTCAGCAGGCTCCGGCACCGCGAGCAGCAGCGAGCCGAGGGTGCTCTCCCGATCCCCCTTCCCCGGGCGGATGCCGACGATCACGGCCTCCTGCATGCGCGTGTGCTTGAGTTTCAGCCAGGACGGGCTTCGTTGCCCCGGGCGATAGCGGGACTGCGGATCCTTGACCACGACCCCTTCGAGTCCGAACTCCCGGCTCGCGGCCAGGGCAGCGTCGACGTCGTCGAAGACCGGCGGGAGCTGGACGGGAGCGTCGAGGTCGGCGATCACGTCTTCGAGCAGTGTGCGCCTTTCCCGCAGCGGCATTCCGGTGAGGTCATGACCGTCGAGGCGCAGCAGATCGAACAGCATGTAGACGATCGGCGTGCGGATGACCTCACGCTCGATCTCACGCGGCCGCGTGAGGTGCATGCGGTTCTGCAGCAGCGAGAAGCTCGGTCGCCCGTGGCCGTCGAACGCCACGATCTCCCCGTCCACGACGGCGTCCGTGACCGGGAGGAACGGCGCACCATCCGCTGTCAGTTCGGGGTAGCGGGCGGTGATATCGGTGCCGCGACGTGCGTGCAGCAGCATCCGCCCGTCCGCCCACGTGCCCATCGCGCGGATGCCGTCCCACTTCACCTCGACCCAAGAGGGGTCGCTCAGCGCGCGCGCGACTCCGGGCGTGCCGTTCTCCGCGAGCATCGGTGCGAGCGTGGCGGCGGTGCTGTCGGTCGCCGGGATCGGTCCGCTACGCGGATGGCGCGAAGATCGACGCGGCGATGTCGTCGCCGCGGGCGGCGGCGTCGGCGTCGACTCGATGGCGAGGGGTCGAAGGCTCGCGAGAGGATCCATGCCCGAAGCCGACCTGTCCAGAACCTGTTCGAAGTCGAGCTGCGCCAGGGCGGGGTCGTCGAGCTCCTCCCAGGTGCGAGGGGCGGCGACCCAGGGGCGTGCGCGACCACGAAGGGAGTAGGGCGAGATGGTCGTCTTCTTGCCGTTGTTCTGGCTCCAGTCGAGGAAGACCTTCCCCCCGCGCACTGCCTTCGACATGACGCTGGTGGCGAGGTCGGGGTGATCGTTCTCGATCAGGCGCGCGAGCTCCTTCACGACGGCGGAGATCTCGTCGCTGGTCTGCTCGCCCGGCAGAGCCGCGTACAGGTGGATGCCCTTGCTCCCGCTCGTCACAGGGAACGGATCGAGTCCCATGTCGGTCAGGATGACGCGGGCGAACCGGGCGACCTCGGCGCACTGCGCAAGACCCACCCCGGGCCCGGGATCGAGATCGAGGACGAGACGATCGGGGCGACCGGGCAGCCCGTCCGGGGCGAAGCGCCATTGCGGCACGTGCAGTTCGATCGCCGCGACCTGGGCGAGCCACACCAGGGTGGGCACGTCCTCGACCAGCGGATACTCCTTCGTGCCGTCGGAATGCTGGATCGCCTGCCGCGGAATCCACTCGGGCGCCCCGGGTTCGAGCTGCTTCGTGAAGAACGCATCGGCCGGAGCATCCGCGGTTCCGACTCCGTCCACCCAGCGCTTGCGGGTCACCGGACGACCGTCCAGCAGAGGAAGGAGGAGGGGGGCGATCGTGCTGTAATAGGCGATGACCTCACCCTTGGTGGTGCCGGTCTCGGGGTACACGACCTTGTCGAGGTTCGTCACGCGCAGACGACGGCCGCCGACCTGCACGACCTGCCCCTGTCCGACCATGCAGCCAGCGTAGTCAAGGGTCTGGCCGCGACGGTGTCGGCTGGTGTTCACTGGTCACATGAGAACGATCTGGAAGGGCGCGCTGACGTTCGGCCTCGTGAACGTGCCGGTCAAGGTGTACTCCGCGACCGAGGACCACGACGTGCCGCTGCATCAGGTGCACGAGAAGGACGGCGGGCGCATCCGCTACCAGCGCACCTGCGAGGTGTGCGGTGAGACGGTGGCATACGCCGACATCGACCGCGCCTACGTCGAGGAGGGGCAGACCGTCGTGCTCACCAAGGACGACCTCGCAGCCCTCCCTGCGGAGAAGAGCCGGGAGATCGACGTGGTCGAGTTCGTCCCGTCCGACCAGGTCGATCTGCTCACGCTCGACAAGCCGTACTACCTCGAGCCCGACTCGAAGTCTCCCAAGGCGTACGTTCTGCTGCGGAAGACCCTGGAGCAGACCGACCGCACCGCGATCGTGCGGTTCACGCTACGACAGAAGACGAGGCTGGCGGCGCTCCGCGTGCGGGGCAAGGTGCTCGTGCTGCAGACGCTCCTGTGGGCCGACGAGGTGCGCGAAGCCGAGTTCCCCGCGCTGGACGAGGACGTGCGGATCTCGAAGAAGGAGCTCGAACTCTCGGCATCGCTCGTCGACAGCTACTCGGCCGATTTCGATCCCGAGGAGTTCGTGGACGAGTACCAGAAGGAGCTGCGCACCCTCATCGACGCGAAGATCGAGGCAGGCGACACATTCGACGTGGCAGAGACCTTCGGCGAAGCCGAGAAGGCAGCCGAGGGCGGCGAGGTCATCGACTTGATGGAGGCGCTCCGCGCCAGCGTCGCGCGCACCAAGGAGGAACGCGCCAAGAACGCGGGCTGAGAGGTCGGCGCCGCGGTGACGGCGCCGGGAACTCAGTGCTTGCCGTCGCCGTCCAGGTCGGGCGCGCGGTCGAACACGTCGGCGTCCAGGACGAGCTCCTGCGCCTCTTCGGCATCCGTCACGACGTCTTCACCGGCCGCTGCAGCCTTCTTCGCCTTGTGGCGCTCGGAGAAGTAGTGCCAGAGCGTAACCAGAGCGGTGCCGCCGACCGCGATCAGCAGGATCACGTCGATGTACTCGACGACGAGAGCGCGCACCCACGGGATGTAGGCGATCAGGTAGCCGACCATCGTGAGGCCGAAGCCCCAGATCATGGCGCCGATGAAGTTGTACAGCGAGTATCGACGCCACGGCATGTGTCCGACGCCCGCTGCGACCGGGGCGAAGGTGCGCACGATCGGGACGAAGCGCGCCAGGATGACCGTGAGACCGCCGAAGCGCTCGAAGAACGCGTTCGTCCGCTCCACGTTCTTCTTGCTGAAGAGCCCCGATTCCTTGCGCTCGAAGATCGCCGGGCCGCCCTTGTGGCCGATCAGATAGCCGACTTCGCCGCCGATGAACGCCGAGAGGGCGATCAGGAGCGAGACGACCCAGATGTTCACGCCGAACACGTTGCTGGTGTGCGTGAGCAGGCCCGCGATGATGAGCAGCGTGTCGCCGGGAAGCAAGAACCCGACCAGCAGACCCGTCTCGGCGAAGATGATGAAGCACACGACGAGAAGTGCCCACGGCCCGGCCGCGCCGATGATCGTCTGGGGGTCGAGCCAGGGGATGAGAGCGGTCGGCGCGTGCAGCATGGTTTCGAGCACTGGGGGAGTCCCGTCGGTCGTGATTGGTCGGCGGTAGAACAGAGCGATGTCGTGGCGGCCTGAGATGGCCGCCGTCGTCTCTCGTGCGGAAGGTGGGACTTGAACCCACACGCCCTGGGGCACAGGAACCTAAATCCTGCGTGTCTGCCAATTCCACCACTCCCGCGCGGTGGAATCAGTCTACTGACCGCTGAAACCGCGTGTCTGGGGATCAGCCCGCAGTTCGCCCCCGCCGACCGACGGGCCGCGCCTCACGCGTGAGGAGCCGAGGGAGGGATGCCGGGCTCCGACGGGTTCGGCGCGAGAGGTTCTTCGGGGTTGGGCGCCAGCGGCTCCTGAGGGTTCGGCGCCAGCGGCTCTTGGGGGTTTGGGGCCAGTGGCTCTTCCGGGTTGGGGGCGAGCGGCTCATCGGGGAAGAGCGGAGAGGGCTCGTCGGGGTTCGACGGGGACGGAGTGGTCTCGGTCATGTCGGTGTCCTTTCGCTGAAATCACGTCATGCATCGCCGAGTCGAGCAGGGTGCGGCCACGGTGTCTGCTCCCTTGCGCGACGGCGACGGATGTGGTGAGGGTCGTGCTGAGGCGGCGCTCCCGGCGGTCCCCAAGATGGCTGTGGATAACTTCGGACCCGCCCGGCGGATTGTTGCGAGGATGCCGGGGTGAGTCATCCTTCCGCCCTTGTCGCCGAACGTGTGCGGATGCGTCTCCGATCCGAGGGGATCGATCCCACCGTCGATCCGGACTCGGCGTGGCGGATCACTCACGCGGAGGTGCGTCGTCATGACGACCGCGCCCTCGCGCGCGGGGACGCCCTGATCGAGGACGAAGCGGCGTGCGTCCGCGAGGTGCTGGCATCCCTCAGCGGGTTCGGGGCGCTGCAGCCCCTACTCGACGATCCCGTGGTCGAGGAGATCTGGCTGAACGGCTCCGGCCACGTGCACGTGGCTCGTGAGGGCGTAGCGGAACGGACCCGGCTGCGACTCGACGAGATCGCGGTGCGCGATCTCGTCGAACGGATGCTGCAGTCCACTGGACGACGTGTGGACATCAGTCAGCCGTTCGTTGACGCGTCGCTGCCCGACGGCTCGCGTCTGCACGTGGCCATCGCCGATGTCGTGCGAGGGTCGTGGGCCGTCAACATCCGCAAGTTCCTGCCGAAGTACCGGTCGCTCGAGGCATTGACACGTCAGGGCATGATGCCCGCCACCGTCGCGGAGACCTTGCGGGGCGCGATGCACGACGGTCGCAGTGTGATCGTCTCAGGAGCGACGCATGCCGGCAAGACGACCGTGCTCGGGGCGCTGCTGGACTCGTGTGCCGGGTCGCAGCGCATCGTGACGGTCGAGGAGACCTTCGAGCTGGCCGTCGACGGCCCCGACCTCGTCGCGCTCCAAGGGCGTCAGGCCAGCCTGGAAGGCACAGGCGAGATCACTCTGCGCCGTCTGGTCAAAGAAGCGCTGCGCATGCGGCCGGATCGGCTGGTGGTCGGTGAGGTGCGCGACGCCGAGGCGCTCGATCTGGTGCTCGCGCTCAACACCGGCGTCCCCGGTGCCTGCACCGTACACGCGAGCTCCGCCACGGAGGCGCTCGAGAAGCTGAGCATCCTGCCGTTGCTGGCCGGCCGGAACATCGATCGCGGATTCATCGCTCCTGCGCTCGCGGCGTCGGTCGATCTCGTGGTGCACTGCGTCCGCGACCGTGCCGGGGAACGGCGGGTGCAGGAGATCATCGCTCCCACCGGCGACGTCGATGACGGACGCATCCGAACCACCCGGATCTATCAGGCCGAGGTCGCGTCGTGACGTTCCTCCTCGGGGCGGTCCTCGCGGCCGGAGTGCTCCTGTGCGCGTCTCCGTGGCTGTGGCCACCGAGACCGGACGCCGCCCCGACGGCCCCCAAGGCGCGACTGATCCGTTTGAACGCCGAGGCGGGGTTCGACAGTCTGTCGGCGCGCGCGCTCATCGCCGTGATCATGGCCGCCGGGCTCATCGCCGCCTCCACCGCATGGCTGCTGACCGGACTCCCCATCCTCGTGCTGCTCGCCGCGTCGGCGGGAGCCTTGACGCCGATCATGTTCCTGCGCGGAAGGCGGCTGCGGCTGCGCCGGCTGCGTCGGCAGCTGTGGCCCGACGTCTGCGACCTTCTGATCGCGTCGATCCGCGTCGGACTCTCCCTCCCCGATGCCGTGGCGAGCCTGGCCGAGTCCGCGCCCACGATGCTGCGGCCCGCGTTCGGCGTGTTCGCCAAAGACCTGCAGTCGAGCGGTCGATTCGAGACGAGCCTCGATCGGCTGAAGACGTCGTTGGCGGACCCGATCGGCGATCGCATCGTCGAGACCCTGCGGATGGCGCGTCAGGTCGGCGGCACCGAGCTGGTCGGGGTGCTCCGCGCGCTCTCCACCTCCGTGCGGGCAGATGCCGCGCTACGCGGAGAGGTCGAGGCGCGACAGTCGTGGATTCGTGGCGCAGCCGTCCTCGGCGCGATCGCGCCGTGGGTCATCCTCAGCCTGCTCGTCATGCGGCCGGAAGGGGCATCGGCGTACGGCACACCGGAAGGCGTGATCGTCATCTGCGTCGGTGCGGGGGTCTCGGTCATCGCCTTCCAGATCATGGTCCGCATCGGGCGGCTCCCGGAACCTCGGCGGTGGTTCGGGTGAGCGGGTTCTCGGCCCTCGCCTGTGCCGTTCTCGTCGGTGGCGGCTTCGCCGTCGGGGTGCTGAGCATCCTCGCCGGCCTCCCGCGCTGGCGGGCCGCTTCACTGAGCGTGCGGATCGGCCCCTACGTGCGAGAGGTGGTCCCGGATGAGGACCTCCCACGGGGTGTTCTCCCGCTCGCGGGCACACTGCCCGCGAACGCCCGAACTCTGTGGGGCGGGCTGCGGGACGTGTTCGAGCGCATACTCGGAGGCGGAGAGGTGCTTCGGCGGCGGCTCTCCCAGGCCGGTGTTTCGATGGAGCCGGCGACGTTCCGTGGCAGGCAGTTGGGCTGGGCGCTCGCCGGCATCGGGGCCGGCGCCGTCGTTCTGATCGTGCTCGCCCTGACCGGACGGCTGTCCGTTCCCACAGGCGTCATGCCGTTGCTGTGCGGCGCCGCCGCCGCGACCGCGTACGATCTGCAGCTGTCGGCACGGGCCAAGGCGCGCCGCGTGCGTCTCACCGATGAGCTTCCGACGACCCTGGAGTTCCTGGCCCTGTGCCTGTCGGCAGGCGAGGGGTTCCTCGATGCTCTGCGTCGTGTGGCCGCTGTCGGCTCCGGCGAGCTGACCGGCGAGCTCCGTGGCGTCGTGGTCGCGGTCGGCACCGGGTCGCCGCTCGCCGATGCGCTGACCGAGATGGCGAGACGCCTCGACCTGACCGCGCTGTCACGTGCCGTCGACCAGGTGATCGCCGCCCTCGAGCACGGTGCACCGCTCGCCGCCGTGCTGCATGCGCAGGCGGGAGACGCACGGGAAGACGCGAAGCGAACGCTCATCGAACAGGCAGGGCGCAAGGAGATCCTGATGCTGCTGCCGCTCGTCTTCCTCATCCTCCCGCTGTCGGTGTTGTTCGCCGTCTACCCGGGACTTTTCATCCTCCGACTCGGTATCGGCTGATCGGCCATGATGATCGGCCATGAAAGGACGACCATGTTTGCACCTTCACTGGACACCCGTCACCGACAGGGCACCCGGCGACGCTGGTGGCGCTCTGCAGCGAGCCGCGTCGACGCGTTCGCCCGCGACGAGACCGGAGACGTACCCGGCTGGGTGCTCGTCACGCTGATGACCGCCGGATTGGTCGTCTTGATCTGGGCTGTGGCCGGTCCGGCGCTGACCACCCTGTTCGAGCAGGCGATCCAGCGCGTCTCCGGGCTCTGACATGCGCGTCGCGCGGGCACTGGCCGACGAACGCGGATCCAGCCCTGTCGAGTTCCTCCTGGTCGGCACGCTCCTGACCGCACTGACGCTCGGAGTCCTCCAGCTCGCGCTCGCCGTGTACGTGCGCAACGTGGTCCACGACGCGGCCGTGGAGGGCGCGTATCACGCGGCCCTCGCCGACACGACTCAGGAGGAGGGGATCGAGCGCACCCAGGAGGTCATCACCCGGGCGATCGGTGCGTCGTATGCCGAAGACGTCCGGATCGGCTCCTCGGGCGCTCGAGGGCAGGAGACCGTCGACGTTCGAGTGCGCTCGACCTTCCCTCTGCTCGGACTGATCGGCGTACCTTTCGCGATGGAGGTGGAGGCGCATGCACCGGTGGAGGCGTTCGGTGATCGATGACGCCGGTTCCGCGGCGCTCGAGTTCATCACCGTCGGCGTGATCCTCCTGGTGCCGATGATCTACCTCGTCGTCGCACTCGGAACGATCCAGGAGCAGATTCTCGGAGCGGAGGCGGCCGCTCGCCACATCGCCCGCGCCATCGCGCAGGCTCCCGACGCCGCGTCGGCCGCGGCACGCGGCGACGTCGTGCTCGCACAGGTGATCGACGAGTACGGGCTCGATGCCGGCGCGGTCGATCTCACACTCTCCTGTCGCCCCACGGGCACCGAATGCCCTTCTGCCGGAGCGACGATCATCGTCACCGTCGCCACGCGGGCGCGACTCCCGCTGGTGCCGGAGATCCTCGCCTTGGATCGATCCACCGCGGTGCCCGTGCAGGCGCAATCCGTGCAGAAGATGTCGAGGCTGTGGGGCTCGGAGTGAGCGGCCGCAGTATGCGCGGAGCGCGGGCGGCCGGCATGGGCGATGACGGCAGCACGCTTCCGTTGATCCTCGGCTATGTGCTCCTCGCCCTGGTGGTGATCTTCGTGTGTGTCTGCGCCACCGACCTCTATCTCGCGCAGAAGCGACTGGACGCGCTCGCCGACTCCGCCGCGCTCGCCGGGGCGGACGGATTCACCGTGCAGGCGATCGATGGTGCGGTTCGGGCCGAGCTGACGGATGCCGCGGTGACGGAGCAGGCGGCCGAGTTGGTGAGTGCATTGCCGGGGGAGGCGTCACTCGTCTCGGCCAGGACTCCGGACGGGGTGTCTGCGCGAGTGACCGTGGCGGCCTCGTGGCATCCGCCCCTGTTGTCCCCGTTCGTGCCCGACGGCGTCCGCCTGGAGTCCACGGCGACGAGTCGCACCGCGCTGCGTTGACGAGCGAGTCGGTTCAGCGGGGATCGCGTAGCTGCGCGAGCAGACCGTCGAGCCGGGGCTCGAGCTGTGGCGGTATCTCGGTAGGCAGCGCGTCGACCGGCCACCAGCGCAGATCCTCGGATTCGTCGCTGACGGTGAGCCCTGCATCTCGATCGACCACGACGGCGATCCCGATGTCGAGGTGCGAGACGCAGGCACCGAAGCGGGAGGACAGCCCATGGTGGTCGAGGTCGTACGCGAGGGGAGCGGCCGGTGGGTCCGTCACGATACCGGTCTCCTCACGCAGCTCCCGCAGTGCTGCGCTCACGACAGAGTCGTCGCCGCGCTCGACGTGACCCCCCGGCTGCACCCAGAACTGTCCCTTGCGGTGGAAGACGAGCAGCGTGTGTTGCAGCGAGGCGTCGAAGACCACGCACGAGGCGGTCAGATGATCCGGACCTGAGCCGCGATGCACCGGCCCCCGGGCCTCCCCGAAGAACGAGGCGAAGTCCGCGTGTGCGCGGCGGTCACGCTCGGAGCGGGGCACGAACGTCGAGACCAGACGATGGGCATCGGCCGTCAGATTCGTGATCATTCCGCACCCTCGTCGGTCGGGTTGTCGTTCGGTCGCTCCCGCGGTACGAACCTCGGTATCCAGCGCACGAACCCTGCCGCGCCGACGAGACCGATCACACCCATGGCGGCTGCGGCGAACGGCAGTGCGGCGACGGCGGTTATCGCCGAGACCAGCAACGGCGCGAGCGCACCGCCGGCATCGGTCAGCGTCCGCCAGGAGCCCAGGAAGGCGGCCGGCTCGCGCTTCGGGGCCACGTCCGCGCCGAGAGTCAGCAGGATGCCGCTGGACAGGCCGTTGCCGACGCCCAGCACCGCCGCGAACATCCCGAACCACAGCACCGCGGCGTCGACATCGTGCGTGAACGACAGGGCGAGGAAGCCGGCACCCATCAGCACCATCGCGGGCATCGCCGCCCACAACCGCCCGAAGCGGTCCATCACCTGGCCACTCGCATAGAACAGCGCGAAGTCGATCGCGCCGGAGACGCCGACCACGAGGGCGATCGTCGAGGCATCCAGTCCCAGCGAGAGTCCCCACAGAGGGAGCACGACCTGTCGGGCGGATCGGACGGCGGAGAGTGAGGCGGCGGCCAGTCCGAGGCGCCCGAGCACCGCGCGCTGTCGCCACATGGTTTGGAAGATCCCCAGCCGTTCGATCGTCGGGATGGATCCGCTCACGGCCTCACCGGAGTCCTCCAGATAGCGCTCGTGAGTGGTCGACGGAAGGGGAGCGATCGCTTTCTCGGGGTCGGGCCCGAAGAGGACCAGCACGACCATCACGACGAGGCAGCCCAGGAAGAACCAGATCGCCGCACTCTCGCTGCCGAAGAGCTGCAGGAGCCCGGCGGCGACGAACGGCCCGATGAAGATTCCGAGGCGGAAGCTGCCGCCGAGCAGCGAGAGGGAGCGCGCACGGAAGGCGACCGGCACGCGGGTGGTCATGAACGCGTGACGGGCGAGGCCGAAGGCCGCCGCGCAGATGCCGAGCAGGAACACCGACGCCGCGAGCACACCGAGCGAGGGCGCGAACACCATCCCGATCCCTGCGATGATCGCGATCACGCCGGCGATCACCATCGTGTACCGCTCGCCGATCCTGCCCACCGCCCATCCGGCAGGGAGGTTGCCGCACAGCTGGCCGATCACCAACGCCGACGCCACGAGCGCGGCGAACGCCACGTCTGCGCCCATGGATGCCGCCAGCACCGGGATGAGCGGGATCACGGCGCCCTCGCCGAGCGCGAACAGGACCGTCGGCAGGTACACCATGGGTCCGAACTGTCGAAGGACCGCCGATGCACTGCTCACGTCTTCACGCTACTCCGGCCGATGTGCCGTCGAAGACGAGGTCCCCGTGCGTGCGGGCGGCACGTTAGGCTGAGGTGTCATGCTCGAACTAGATCTCTCCGCCGAAATCCAGGCGCTCAGGCACACCTTCGGCGACATCAGCGAGGTCGTCGATGTCTCCCGTCTCCGCGACGACATCGCGCGTCTCAGCGAGGAGGCCGGTGCCCCCGACCTCTGGGACGACACCGAGAACGCGCAGAAGGTCACCAGCGCACTCAGCCACCGTCAGTCCGAGCTCGCCCGCATCACCGGCATCGCGCAGCGTCTCGACGACCTCGAGGTGCTCGTGGGTCTCGCGAACGAGATGGGGGATGAGGAGTCCGCGCAGGAGGCTCGCACCGAACTCGCCTCGCTCACCGACCTGATCAACCAGCTCGAGGTGCAGACTCTGCTCGACGGCGAGTACGACGAGCGCAGTGCCATCATCACCATCCGCTCCGGTGCGGGCGGCGACGACGCCACCGACTTCGCCGAGATGCTGATGCGCATGTACCTGCGCTGGGCCGAGCGCCACAAGTACCCGGTCAAGGTCATGGACACCTCCTACGCGGAGGGCGCCGGCATCAAGTCGGCGACGTTCGAGATCGACGCGCCCTACGCGTTCGGCACCATCTCGGTCGAGGCCGGCACCCACCGTCTGGCCCGCATCAGCCCGTTCGGATCAGCCGACAAGCGTCAGACGTCGTTCGCCGCGGTCGAGGTCATCCCGCTGATGGAGGAGGCGACCGAGGTCGACATCCCCGAGAACGACATCCGCGTCGATGTGTTCCGGTCCTCCGGCCCCGGCGGTCAGTCGGTCAACACGACCGACTCCGCTGTGCGCCTGACGCACCTTCCGACCGGCATCGTCGTGTCGATGCAGAACGAGAAGTCGCAGATTCAGAACCGCGCCGCCGCCATGCGCGTGCTGCAGACCCGACTGCTGCTGTTGCAGAAGGAACAGGAAGCAGCGAAGAAGAAGGAGCTCGCGGGCAACATCACCGCGAGCTGGGGTGACCAGATGCGCTCGTACTTCCTCTATGGCCAGCAGCTGGTGAAGGATCTGCGCACCGGCCAGGAGTCGGGCAACCCGGCTGCCGTGTTCGACGGAGACCTGGATGACTTCATCTCCGCGGGCATCCGCTGGCGCAAGCGCAAGATCGAAGACTGAATCCATGAAGAAGGCCCCGGATCACTCCGGGGCCTTCTTCGTGTGACTCGTCAGTATTTCGCACCCTCGAGAGTGCCGGTCACGTCTTCATAGCTGTACAGGATGCACTGGACGGTGCGATCGTCCGCGCGGGCCCAGGAGGTCTCCGTCGGCTGATAGGTGTAGAAATCCAGCACCGAGTCTTCGTAGGCGATGCCGACGTATGCGTCGAAGTGCGAGGCGCAGCCGTCCCATGCCGCTTCGCCGAGAGCATCGTCGCCGGGGAACGCCTCCTCATCGACCTCGAAGATGAAGTACACCTCATCCGTATGCGGCCGCTCGCACGGGACGACGGGCAACTCGTAGATCTGACCCGTGTCCTCGTAGTCGACGAACGGCAGGCAGTCGCCGACCTCGAGCTCGGCGAAGGGCACCATCTCGGCACCCTCGATCGACGCGGGGTCCGTGCGCTCCTCGGCGCTCGCAGCGGCGTCGGCCGGGGCCGAGACGGTCGCGAGCAGCAGCAGCGACACGGCGAACGCCAGGAGCGCTCCGATCGCCGACACCACCAGCCCCGTGATCCCCGGCCACTTGCGGCCGCGGAGGAACAGGGACACGAGCGACAGCACGAATCCGACGCCGAGAAGCGCCCAGCCGACGATCGAGATCACCGGGATGCAGGCGCACACGACGCCGACGACCACCACGGCGAGACCGATGATTCCGAGCACCGACACTCCGGGCGCGGGTGGCTGCGGTGCCGGCGCACCCCACGCTCCGCCGGGTGCTCCGACGAGGTCAGGCGCGATCACCCGCTCGGTCGACACCCCCGACGAGGGCAGCGTGTAGGGCGGGGTGAACGGCGCTGTGGCGGGCGACGGCACGGCGGAGGCAACCGGCTCGACCGACGGTCGTTCCGGGGCCACCGGCGCATCGTCGGAGGTCCGCACGTGCGCGGTCCACTGCGTGCCGTCCCACCACCGCAGGCTGCCGGAGCCGTCGTCATACCAGCCGGCAGGCGTCGTCATCAGATGGTTCCGCTCGTCCGACGGCTCAGGGGACGAAGCACGCGGTGATGGCTTCGGTGTCGCCCAGTACCTCGGCGAAACCGTACGCGGCGTCGACATCCGTCAGCGTGCCGTCGCTCTCCGCGATCGCGCGCAGCGTCGAGTTGTCGAGCTCGGACTCGACGAGAAGGTCCGAGAGGCACGTGATCTGCGGCTCGGTGTAGCCCTCCGTGCCTTCGGCGGCCAGGATCGCGGTCAGTCCGACCGCCACCTCGGCCGAGGTGGGACGCGTGCCGTCGTCGGCGCCGTCCGTCCCGTCGGTCTCGCCCGGCTCGGTGGCTTCGATCGACGGCGAGGAGCTGGGCAGGTTGTTCATCTCTTCACTCGCGTTCTGGGCGATAGCGAAGAAGAAGACGAAGAACATCACGGCGCTGATGATGCCGCCGACAACGGAGAGGATCAGGCCGGTGATCCCCGGCCACTTCTTCCCCTTCAGGAAGAGCGAGATGAGGGAGACGATGAAGCCCGCGCCGAGGAGGATGAAGCCGATGAAGCCGATCAGCGGGATGAACGCCAGGATCGTGCCGACGGCCGACAGCCCGAGTCCGACGAGTCCGAGCACCGACGGCTTCTTCGGAGCTTCCGGCTCGGTCTGCACGTACGGGGCAGCTGCGGGATAGCCGGAGGCTGCGCCCGCGCCGGGGTATGCCGGAGCCGCGCCCGGGTAGCTCGACACGGGCTGTTCCGGCGTGGCCGTGGGGGAGTAGTCGGGCGCTGCCGGAGCCGCGTAGGCGGCCACGTCGTCGCCGAGCGGTGTGGTCGCGGCGGTCGGCGCCTCGGCGGAGGTGCGGATCACGGTGTCATCGGTGGACGGTGCCTCCGGTGCGTCATAAGAGGGCTCCTCGTCGACGGCGGGAGCGTCGGTCGCCGGTGTCTCGATCCCGGTCGACGCCTCGGCGGCATCCGGTGCCACCGGTGCCGACTCCGCATCGGCTGCGGCGGTCGCGTCCGGAGCGAAGTGCTCCGTCCACTGCTCACCGTCCCACCACCGCTGGCGTCCGCTGCCGTCGTCGTACCAACCTGCAGGTGTCGTGCTCATGGGTCCCCCTCGAAGACGATTCGGCCGCTCCATGGTGCGACCGCACCCTTATGTATAGCAGTGGCCGGTGACTTCGCAGGGAGTTCCTGATGGGGAGCAATCCCCATGCTCTCCGGATGCGGACGCGCCGGTGCGGGGTGTCGCTCGCGGTCAGCAGGAGGGGCGCGCTTAGGCTCGAACCGTCATGATTCGGTTCGAGAACGTCACGAAACGCTACCGCGGGACGTCGAAGCCCGCCCTCTCCGGTGTCGACTTCGAAGTGCAACGCGGGGAGTTCGTCTTCCTCGTCGGCGCCTCGGGCTCCGGCAAGTCCTCCTGTCTTCGTCTGATCCTGCGCGAAGACGTACCCACGGCAGGCCGCGTCGCCGTGCTCGGCCGGGACCTCCGCTCGCTCGCCAACCGCAAGGTGCCCTATTTCCGGCGCCACATCGGTTCGGTGTTCCAGGACTTCCGCCTCCTGCCGTCGAAGACGGTCTACCAGAACGTCGCCTTCACCCTGCAGGTGACCGGCTCTTCGCGGGGATTCATCCAGCAGGCAGTGCCCGAGGCACTCGCGCTCGTGGGACTCGACGGCAAGCAGAAGCGCATGCCGCATGAGCTGTCCGGCGGCGAGCAGCAGCGCGTCGCGATCGCTCGTGCCCTCGTCAATCGTCCGCAGGTGCTGCTCGCCGACGAGCCCACAGGCAACCTCGACCCTGCGACCTCCGTCGACATCATGCAGCTTCTTGCTCGCATCAACGCCGGCGGCACTACCGTGCTGATGGCTACGCACGAGGCCGGCTTCGTCGACCAGATGCAGCGCCGGGTGATCGAGCTGCGCGACGGCGAGATGGTGCGTGACGAGGTTCACGGCGGATACGGCGACACCTCCAACATCCCGCGCCTCGTGCCGGAGAAGGTGCGCGGTGCTGCCGCCGCAGCGGCGTTGACGGCGGTGCAGGAGGTCCAGCGTCAGACGGCGGACCTCTCCTCGGTCCGCGCTGCTCTCGCCGAAGAGCTCAGCTCGCAGCGGAAGGCCGCCGCAGACGAGCGCGCCTCGGATGCTCCGGCAGGTGCTCCGCAGAAGGCCGAACCCCCGCGCACGGTCGAACCCCCGGAGTCGAGTGCCGTCCCGGCGACCGGCGCCATCGCCGCTGTCGTGGAGCCGCCGACCGTCGCGGAATCACCGGCCGTCGTCGAGCCGCCGACCGTGACGGAGCCGCCGGCGGTCGTCCGACCGCGCACGCACCCGATCACCCTGCCCACCGTCGATGTCGCCGAGCTCGGAGTCGCAGATCGCCTCGGGCTCTCCGACGAAGACGACGAGGAAGTGGGCCCGACCTCATGAGAATCGGACTCATCCTGACCGAGGCCCTGGGCGGTCTCCGACGGAACATCTCGATGGTCATCTCGGTGATCCTCGTCACCTTCGTCTCGCTCACCTTCGTCGGCGCGGCGATCCTGATGCAGTCGCAGATCGGCGTCATGCGGGGTTACTGGGCCGAGCGTGCCCAGGTCGCCGTGTACATGTGCTCCGCGGTCTCGGAATCCGAAACCTGCATCGACGGAGCCGCGAGCGAGGAGCAGGTGGCCGCGGTCCGGGCGCAGCTCGAAGGCGACGCGCTGGCACCGCTCATCAGCTCGCTGACCTTCGATACCAAGGAGGACACGTACGCCAAGCTCGTCGAGCAGCTCGGCGAGGACCAGGCGAGTGTGCTCACGCCCGACCAGGCATTCGAGGTCTTCTTCGTGACGATGAAAGACCCGGGGCAGTCGCAGGTGCTCGCCGAGGCATTCAGCGGCCAGGCCGGAGTGGAGCAGGTCAAGGATCAGCTCCAATACCTCGAGCCGCTGTTCTCCGCTTTGACCGTCGCGACGTATATCGCCGTCGGCATAGCGGTGCTCATGCTGATAGCGGCGACCCTGCTGATCGGGACGACGATCCGGTTGTCGGCGTATGCGCGTCGCAAGGAGATCGGCATCATGCGCCTGGTCGGCGCCTCGAACCGGTTCATCCAGACACCGTTCGTGCTCGAAGGCGTGTTCGCGGCGTTCCTCGGCTCGGCGCTGGCCAGTGCCGCGGTCGTCGCCGGCATGCATTTCGGGGTGAACGGCTACCTGCGAGGCCGCGTCCCGTTCATCACGACCTGGGTGACGATGCAGGACGCGATGCTCGTCGTGCCGGTGCTGATCGGCATCGGCGTCGTCCTGGCCGCGTTGTCCGCCGGCTTCGCGATCAGGCGTTGGCTCCGTACCTGATATCCTGAAAGGCTGCTCAGTCGGAACGATCGATCGAGCTCATCACGGCAACAGGAGAGCATCATGCCCAGGGAACGCGGAGAGAAGGTCGTCGCGACCAATCGTCGCGCACGTCACGACTACACGATCGAGAAGTCGTACGAGGCGGGGATGGTGCTCACCGGCACCGAGGTCAAGTCACTGCGTCAGGGGCGCGCCAACCTCAGCGACGGTTACGCGTTCGTGAAGGGCAACGAGGTCTTCCTCGATTCGGTGCACATCCCGGAGTACTCCCAGGGGCATTGGACCAATCACTCGGCGAAGCGGATCCGCAAGCTGCTGCTGCATCGCGAGGAGATCGCCAAGATCGCGCATGCCGTCTCGGCGGGTGGATACACCCTGATCCCGCTGAAACTGTACTTCTCCGATGGGCGGGCGAAGGTCGAGATCGCCCTCGCCAAGGGAAAGCGCGAGTACGACAAGCGGCAGACCCTGCGCGAACGTCAGGACACCCGCGAGGCGGATCGTGCCATGCGCCTGCGCAATCGCGTGGGCGAGTAGCGACCGGTCGTCACAGCGTCGGCTCGAAGCCGAACACGCGGCCGAGGAAGATCAGTTCACGCTCGAGCGCGTCGATGATCGTGTCGGCACTGCGGAACCCGTGCCCCTCATCGGGGTAGAGGACATACTCGTGGTCGACGCCTCGGGCGGCCAGCGCGTCTCTGATCGCCTCGGACTGCGAGGGCGGGACCACTCGATCTTCTCCGCCCTGCAGCAGCAGCACGGGGACTCCGATGCGATCCGCGTGGGTGAGTGGTGACCGTTCGACGTAGATGTGCTCGTACTCGGGGAGAGGCCCCACGAGACCGTCGATGTACGACGCCTCGAAGTCGTGCGTCTCGGCGACCAGCATCCGCAGATCGGCCACGCCGTAGCGGCTGATCCCCGCGGCGAAGGCCCCGCCGCGCACGAGCGCGGACAGCACCGTCCAGCCGCCTGCGGATCCACCGCGGATGGCGATGCGGGACGGGTCGGCGAGCCCGGCATCCGCGAGGCCCTGTGCGGCGGCGATCACGTCGTTGACGTCCACGACGCCCCATCGGCGGTCCAGACGCTCGCGATAGGCGCGACCGTAGCCGGTGGAGCCGCCGTAGTTGACGTCGAGCACGCCGATTCCCCTGCTGGTGTAGAAGGCGTTGGCTGCCGATGCCGCACCGGTGGCGTGCGCGGTCGGGCCTCCGTGCACCAGCACGACATACGGGGGGAGCTCGTCGGCGGGTGCCGTCGCGTCGGGGTTCGCCGGAGGGTAGGCGAAGGCATGCACGATGCCGTGCCGACCGTCGACCTCGATCGGCAGGGCGCGCGGCATCCAACCGGTGTCCACTGGCTCGCCTCCTCGCACCGCGACGGTCTCGCCGGAGTCGACATCGACGCACCACAGTCCGGCGGTCACTCCCGAACCGTTGCCCGAGAGCAGCACGCGAGACCCGTCCACATCGTCGACGCTCACATGACCGTCGGCCGGGACATCGATCGGGCGTGCGGCACCGTCCGGAGAGATCAGGACGACCTCGTCGCGCCCGTTCGTGCGGGTCGCGACGATGCGTCCGTCGGCGAGCGGCCGATACCAGCGGTTGCCGAGCACCCAGAGTCCGTAGCCGGTGTCGGCGTCGGCCGGGGCGAGCGCGCGCGGGGCGCCGACCGGCGAGGTGCCGTCGAGCTCGAGGCGGTAGAGCCCCCAGCGGTCGTCCGGATCATCGGCGAACACCAGCTCGGAGTCGCTGAGCCACTCGGGCTGCAATGCCGCCCGAGTAGGGACCTCGTGCACGTCGCCGCCGTCGCTCCTCGCGATCTGCAGGTGGGCGGCCTCCCACGGCATCCGTCCGCGGTGCCAGGCGACCCAGGCGACGCGGCTGCCATCCGGCGAGAGTGCGGGGTGGGCGAAGAAGCCGTCGCCCTCGACGATGACTCGAATTCCGGACGCGTCCTCCGCGGCGGAGCCGTCGATCGGGATCTCGACGATCGCGCGGGTATGCGGCGCGGCCGACAGATCTTCGCGCACGGCGAGCAGACGGCCGTCTTGCACGCGGAGGCCTCCGTGTGATGGCCCCGCCGGTGTCAGCGGGACGGGCTCGGCACCGGCGACCAGTCGATGGACACGCTGATCGCCGGCATCGACGAAGTACAGGATGCCCGTGGAATCGGCGGTCCATGCCCCGCCGCCGTACTCGTGTACACGGGAGCGAGCACTCCAGGGCGCCGGGAGCATCTCGGCTCCCGAGGAGCTTCGCACCGTGACCCGCCCCTTCTCGGCGGGCACGGATTCTCCCCACCAGATCTCGGAGCCGACGAAGCGCGCCCCGTCGATGCGCGGGGAGGATGCCGCGACGGAGGCTGCGGAGAACGGAGAGGGCCAGGAACCGTGAGGCGACGACATGCTCCGAGCCTATGGTCTGAACTCAGACGGCGCGCAGCACCGCCACGACCTTACCGAGCACCACGGACTCGTCGCCGAGGATGGGTTCGAAGGAGGAGTTTCGGGGGAGGAGCCAGGTGTGGCCGTCGCGACGGCGCAGCACCTTGACCGTGGCCTCGCCGTCGAGCATCGCGGCCACGATCTCGCCGTTCTCCGCATTGTTCTGCGAGCGCACGACGACCCAGTCGCCGTCGCAGATCGCGGCGTCGATCATCGACTCGCCCGAGACCTTGAGCATGAAGAGGTCTCCTTTGCCCACCAGTTGACGGGGGAGAGGGAAGATCTCCTCCACCTGCTGATCGGCGGTGATCGGCACGCCGGCGGCGATGCGACCGACCAGGGGCACGAGCGCCGCGTCGCCGACCGGAGTCGCCACGTCGGCGGGGTTCTCGCCGCTGGCGCCGGGGAGATCGATCAGGACCTCCATGGCACGTGTCTTGCCGGGGTCGCGTCGCAAGTAGCCGCTCAGTTCGAGTTGACCGAGTTGGTGGGTCACGCTCGACAGGGACTTCAGGCCGACGGCGTCTCCGATCTCCCGCATGCTCGGCGGGTAGCCGTGATGAGCGATGGAGTTCTGGATGACCTCGAGGATCGCCATCTGCTTGGGGCTCAGGCTCTTGCGGCGTCGCGTCCGCGGTGCCTCCGACTCGGGGGCCGAGTTCTCGCTCATGGTGCTCCTTAAGTGCGGTGTTCCGACGTCGCTCTTCGAATGTCGGAGGCCCGTGGTGTGGTGTTCTCATCGAAACCGTATCCGAGAAACGGCCCGATCTGGAAGATCTGTTCGAGCGTGTCGGCAGAATCGTGCATCCGGTTTCGAAGACAACTTGACAGATGTTCGAACTCGAAGATATCTTCGGTACGTAGCTTCGCATTCACGGCTCCCGGCCGAGACGGGAATGCGAACGCTACGCCAACTTCCCCGGCAGCTTCACCGCTCCGGGACAGGCTAAGGAGCACCACATGAGCAGCATCGGCTTCAGCACCGCGGCAGTCATTCCGGCGTCGACCCGTCCTACGACGCGACTCCGTCTGACCACGCGCGGTCGCGCCGTGCTGCTGGGGTTCGCCTCCGTGCCGCTCGCGATCGGCATCGCCTTCGCCGCACTCAGCGGTGGCAGTGCGATCGCCTCGGGCGCAGACACGGCAGCCGTCAGTGTCGAGACCGTGACCGTCATGCCCGGTGACACTCTCTGGTCGATCGCCACCGGTGTCGCCCCCGGCGCCGACCCGCGCGACGTCATCGGTGAGATCAGCCGCATGAACCTGCTGCGTGGCGGTGAGCTCCAGATCGGCCAGACGCTCGCCATCCCGGCCCAGTACGTGGACTGATCCCGTCGCGCCCGAGCTGCAGCAACTTTGCGTCATCGACTCGGGGCGCCGCTTAACATGGGAAGGGTGACCCTCTCCCTCAACGATCTCCCGCTACGCGATGATCTTCGCGGACTGACTCCGTACGGCGCTCCTCAGGCACCGCTCCCGATCGCCCTCAACGTGAACGAGAACACGCATCCCATTCCGGACGCGGTGGCGAGCGACATCCTCGACGACATCGCGCTCGCGATCCGTGATGTGAACCGTTATCCCGACCGGGAGTTCACCACTCTTCGCGAGTCGTTCGCAGAGTATCTGGGTCACGGCCTCACCCCGGAGCAGATCTGGGCGGGCAACGGCTCGAACGAGGTGCTCCAGCATATCCTGCAGGCCTTCGGCGGCCCCGGGCGCACGGCCTTCGGTTTCGCGCCGACCTACTCGATGTACCCGCTCATCGCGCAGGGCACGGGCGCGCAGTGGATCCCCGGGACGAGGCAGCCCGACTACACGATCACACCGGAGGAGGCAGCGGAGCAGGTGCGCACCGCGGACCCCGACGTGATCATCCTGTGCACCCCGAACAATCCCACCGGCACCCCGCTCGGCCTGGACGTCGTCGAAGCCGTCTACGAGGCGGCGCGGGGCATCGTGATCGTCGACGAGGCCTACCAGGAGTTCGCACCGCACGACGCGCCTTCCGCGCTGACACTCCTCGAGGGGCGCCCGCGCCTGGCGGTCTCGCGCACGATGAGCAAGGCCTTCGCCTTCGCCGGTGCGCGAGTCGGGTATCTGGCGGCAGATCCGACGTTCATCGATGCGTTGCGTCTGGTGCGCCTGCCCTATCACCTGAGCACGCTCACGCAGGCTGCGGCCGTCGCCGCTCTGCGCAACTCCGACGTGATGCTCGGCATGGTCGAGGAGATCGTCGAACAGCGCGACCGCATCACAGCGACCCTCGAGGCGCTCGGATATACGCCCCACGAATCCTGGTCGAACTTCGTCCTCTTCGGCGGCATCGCCGATCCGCGTGCGACGTGGCAGCAGCTCTTCGACCGCGGCGTGCTGGTGCGTGATGTCGGCATCCCCGGTCATCTCAGGGTCAGCGCGGGCACCGAGGCCGAGACCACCGCGTTCCTCGATGCTCTGGCCTCGATAGGATCGGCATCATGAGCACCCCGTCATCGACCCCGCGCACCGCGAGCCGCGTGCGCAGCACGTCGGAGTCCACCGTCGAACTCGAGCTGAACCTCGACGGCACGGGGGCGAGCCGCATCGACACGTCGGTGCCGTTCTTCGACCACATGCTCACCGCTTTCGCGAAGCACTCGCTGACCGACCTGACCGTGCGCGCTTCGGGCGACACGGACATCGATGCGCACCACACCGTCGAAGACGTGTCGATCGTGCTCGGACAGGCGATCCTCGAGGCGCTGGGCGACAAGTCCGGCATCTCCCGCTACGGCGATGCGCTCGTGCCGCTCGACGAGGCGCTCGCGCAGGCGGTCGTCGACATCTCGGGTCGTCCGTACCTCGTGCACACCGGCGAGCCCGCCGGATTCGAGCACCACCTCATCGGTGGGCACTTCACCGGCTCGTTGGTGCGTCACTCTTTCGAGGCGATCACCTTCAACGCCGCGCTGACCGTCCACGTGCGTGTGCTGGGCGGCCGCGACCCGCACCACATCGCCGAGGCGGAGTACAAGGCTTTCGCCCGCGCGTTCCGCCAGGCAAAAGCACTCGATCCGCTGGTCGACGGGATCCCGTCCACCAAGGGTGCACTGTGAGCGCGAGTCCCCGCGTCGCCGTCTTCGACTACGAGTCGGGCAACGTCCACTCGGCTGTCAAGGCGCTGGCCGCTGCCGGCGCAGATGCCGTGCTGACGCGCGACCGCAAGGTCGCCCTGGAGGCCGACGGTCTCCTGGTTCCGGGCGTCGGCGCGTTCCAGGCGGTCCGTGACGCGCTCCACGCACACGGCGGCGACGAGATCATCGACCGGCGTCTGGCCGGCGGACGACCGGTGCTCGGGATCTGCGTCGGCATGCAGGTGCTCTTCGAGCACGGGGTCGAGCGCGGGCACGACACCGCGGGCCTCGGCGAGTGGCCCGGAGCGGTCACCGAGCTCAACGCACCCGTGCTGCCGCACATGGGCTGGAACACCGTCGAGCCCGGCGCAGACAGCGTGCTCTTCCGGGGCCTGGAACATGAGCGTTTCTACTTCGTGCACTCCTACGCCGCCCAGTCCTGGGAGCTCGACGTCATCCCGCCGTTCCCCGAGCCCGTGCTGACCTGGACGACCTACGGCGACCCCTTCCTCGCCGCCGTCGAGAACGGTCCGCTCTCGGCAACCCAGTTCCACCCCGAGAAGTCGGGCGAAGCCGGCATCCAGCTCCTGCGCAACTGGGTCGGGAGTCTCTGACACCCATCGTGGACGTCATCCGTTTTGTCACCCGCTCTCCGGCGGACTACCCTCGGTTCTCGTGCCCGCTCCGGGCTGCAGACCTTCCCTAGCCAAGGACCCCATGAACGACTTCGCGCAGTCTCCCTCGCTCACGCTCCTTCCCGCGGTCGATGTCGCCGGTGGTAAGGCCGTCCGCCTCACCCAGGGCGAGGCCGGAACCGAGACGAGCTACGGCGACCCGCTCGACGCGGCAGGGGAGTGGGCCGCACAGGGCGCGAAGTGGATCCACCTCGTCGACCTCGACGCCGCTTTCGGCCGCGGGAGCAACGCGCCGATCCTGCGCAAGGTCATCAAGCAGTTCAAGGGCGTCAGCATCGAGCTCTCGGGCGGCATCCGCGACGACGCGACCCTCGAGGCGGCGCTCGAGAGCGGCGCCACCCGGATCAACCTCGGCACGGCCGCACTGGAGAACCCCGAGTGGGCCGCCGATGTGATCGGTCGCTACGGCGAAGCGATCGCGGTCGGCCTCGACGTGCGCGGCACCACGCTCGCCGCACGTGGTTGGACCAAGGAGGGCGGCGACCTCTGGGAGGTCCTCGAGCGCCTGGAAGACGCCGGATGCAGCCGCTACGTCGTCACGGACGTGACGAAGGACGGCACGCTTCGCGGCCCGAACCTCGAGCTCCTTCGCGAGGTGACCTCGCGCACACCGAAGCCGGTCGTCGCATCCGGGGGGATCTCCAACCTCGACGACATCGCCGCGCTCCGTGAACTCGTGCCGCTGGGCGTCGAGGGTGCGATCGTCGGCAAGGCCCTGTACGCCGGTGCGTTCACGCTGGCTGAGGCACTGGATGTCGCAGGAGACTGACGGCCACGCCTGCGGGCCCGAGTCGCACAACCACGGAGACTCGGCCGGTGTCCCCTGGGAGGGACGCAGCTTCGAGTCGAATCCGCACGCGGCGGACGACGGCTCGGCCGACCCGGCGCTGCTGGCCGCACTGCTGCGCTTCCGCGCCGGCGAAGGCAGTCAGGTGGAAGTCGTCGACGCTTTCCGCTCGGCTCGCGTGCTGATCCCTCTGATCGCCGAGAAGGGTGAGGAAGGCGTCGCGCCGAGCGGCCTCGCCGTCGACAAGACGCAGGAGCTGTCGATCGTCACGGTCGCGGCCCCCGACGGGCGGCGGGTGCAGCCGGTTTTCTCCTCCGTCGAGGCGATGCAGAAGTGGGATCCCACGGCACGCCCGATTCCTGTGGAGGCGCTCCGGGCGGCGCTGGCGGCGTCAGCCGAAGACACCGACCTGATCGTGCTCGACCCGACGGCCGACACGGAGTTCGTGATCCGGCGGCCGGCCGTCTGGGCGATCGCCCAGGAGCATGCCTGGGAGCCGAGCTTCCTCTCCACCGAGGTCTACACCGCGCTCCAGGAGAGTGTGGCCCACGAACTGGCCGTGATCGACGTGGCGGTGGCGTCCGGCGACCCCGACGCACGTCTGCGCGGCCCGGAGCTGATCGTGGTCCTGGAACTCGTCGACGGTCTGGAGCGCGAGGTGCTCGACGCCGTGCTCTCGCGTCTGGCTCAGCGCTGGGCGTCGGACGACCGCATCGCCGTCCTGGCGGACTCGCTCACGGTGAAGCTCCGCCGCAGCGTCTGAGCGCGCTTCGCTACGATCGGGGCATGTCCCGAGGTCTCCTGCGCGCCATCGCCGTCGTTGCTCTCCTCGGGGGCGCCGTTACCGGCAGCTCGGGCTGCGCGCTGGCTTGCCCCGCGATCGGATGGACGAACGCCGTCGCACTCGAGACCAGTGCCGTAGCGGGGGTGGTGGCGGTCCAGTTCTGCGTCGCGGGGGAGTGCTCACCGGCGCCGGGTACCGAGCCGACCTCATCGACCAACCTGTTCATGGTGACGCCTCAGGGTGACGGGACGTGGGTGCTCGGGTTCGACATGTCGACGCCCGACGGCGTCGACATCCGCCTGTTCGACGCCCAGAACACGCTCATCCACGAGTCCGAGGAATCGATCTCGTGGACGCACTCGGATGAACCGTGCGGCGGCCCCTCGACCGCGGATCCGATCGTCCTCGAATCCTGAACTAGTTGACCGGCCCGGTCCACTTCTCGCCCGGACCCTTGCCGATGGGGTCGGGGATCGTCGATGCCTCGCGGAACGCGAGCTGCAGGGAGCGGAGCCCGTCGCGGAGCGAGCGTGCGTGCATGTCGCTGATCTCGGGGGCGCCGGCGGTGATGAGCCCGGCGAGGGCGTTGATGAGCTTGCGAGCCTCGTCGAGGTCGAGCTGTGCCGCCGCGTCGGGGTCGTCGGCGAGGCCGAGCTTGACGGCGCCGGCGCTCATGAGGTGCACGGCCGCCGTGGTGATCACCTCGACCGCGGGTACGTCGGCGATGTCTCGAGTGGCCGACGACGCAGCCTCCTCCTGACGTGCCCAGCGCTCTTCGCGCTCGCGTGCAGCCTCGTCCGGTGCCTGGTTCGTCACTTCGCCTTGCTTTCTGTTAGACTTTGGCGGGCTCCGGAGCGTCATGCTCCGGATCGAAAGAGGATTCACTTCCCACCCGCGCTTGCCGTTCAAGGCTACCGGGTCTTGCACTCCACCGGCTCCGTTCGCAAGACGGACCCGGCAGGCAGGGTGCGGAGCCGGCGTCTGAATGCCGGTGGGTGGGGACGATTCCGATTTCGCCCGTGATGCAGACAGCGTCGCGGTGGCCGAATCACATCGTCTAAGGAGTTCCGCATCAGCGATCCCCGTACCAATGAGCGCATCCGCGTCCCCGAGGTCCGCCTCGTCGGCCCCGCGGGTGAGCAGATCGGCGTCGTCCGCATCGAGGCAGCGCTGCGCCTCGCGCAGGAAGCCGATCTCGACCTCGTCGAGGTCGCCCCCAACTCGAAGCCGCCCGTCGTCAAGATCATGGACTACGGCAAGTTCAAGTACGAGGCCGCCCAGAAGGAAAAGGAAGCGCGCCGCAACCAGGCGAACACGATCCTCAAGGAAGTCCGCTTCCGTCTGAAGATCGAGGCTCATGACTACACGACCAAGCTGAAGCGCGCCGAGGGCTTCCTCAAGGCCGGCGACAAGGTCAAGGCCATGATCCTGTTCCGCGGTCGTGAGCAGTCGCGTCCCGAGCAGGGTGTGCGTCTGCTGCGCAAGTTCGCCGAAGACGTGGCCGAGCTCGGAACGGTCGAGTCGAACCCGACCATCGACGGTCGCAACATGGTCATGATCGTGGCTCCGCTGAAGAGCAAGTCCGAGGCCAAGCAGGAGCAGAACGCGGTTCGCGACGCACAGCGCGCGGCGAACAAGCAGGCATCCCGCGACGCCAAGAGCGATGCCGACGCACCGGCAGAAGCTGCCGCGGAGTAGATCCGCCCCAGAACTCCCGCACCGCGGGTTGACACCGTCGCCTGAGAAGGCGCCATACGAAGGAAGAGAAGATGCCGAAGCAGAAGACCCACTCGGGTGCTAAGAAGCGCTTCAAGATCACCGGCAGCGGCAAGCTGAAGAAGCAGCAGGCCGGGATGCGCCACAACCTCGAGCACAAGTCGAGCCGTCGCACCCGTCGTCTGAACCAGGACCAGGTGCTCTCGAAGGCTGACACCAAGGTCGCGAAGAAGCTTCTCGGCCGCTGACGCGCGCCCGAACGCACGAATAGGAACACAGGAAAATGGCAAGAGTCAAGCGGGCAGTAAACGCCCACAAGAAGCGCCGGGTCATCCTCGAGCGCGCAAAGGGTTACCGCGGTCAGCGTTCGCGCCTCTACCGCAAGGCCAAAGAGCAGGTCATCCACTCGCTGGTCTACTCGTACCGTGACCGTCGCAAGCGCAAGGGTGACTTCCGCCGCCTCTGGATCCAGCGCATCAACGCTGCTGCTCGCCAGAACGGCATCACGTACAACCGCTTCATCCAGGGCCTCGGCCTCGCGGGTGTCACCGTCGACCGTCGCATGCTCGCCGACCTCGCGGTCAACGACGCTGCCACGTTCACGACGCTGGTCGAGACGGCGAAGAAGGCTCTGCCCTCCGACGTCAACGCACCGAAGTCGGCTGCGTAAGCATCTCGCTTCCTACGGGCGTCTTCCTTCGGGGAGGCGCCCGTTTCGCGTATCCGGCACCCGCGGTGACCCTAGACTGTGAACGTGCTGGAGAACCCCCGTTCGCCCCGAGTCCGTGCTGTCGCGAAGCTGACCAAGCGCAGCGCGCGAACCGAGACGGGCCTGTTCCTTCTGGAAGGTCCGCAGTCGGTGCGTGAAGCACTCACGTATCGCCCGGAGGCGATCGTCGAGCTGTTCGCGACGCCGAGCGGGTGGGAGAAGCACCCGGACATCCGTGCCAAGGCCGCCGACGCCGACATCGACGTCGAGTACGTCACCGAGTACGTATTGAACGCGATGGCCGACACGGTCACTCCGCAGGGATTGGTCGCCGTCGTCCAGCAGACACCGACCTCGGTGCGTGACATCTTCGATGCCTCGCCTCGTCTCGTGGCGATCTGCGAAGAGGTGCGCGACCCCGGGAACCTGGGCACGATCATCCGCGCGGCCGATGCGGCGGGCGCGGATGCCGTCGTGCTGACCGGCCGGACCGTCGATCCGTACAACCCGAAGGTCGTGCGCGCCACGACCGGGTCGCTGTTCCACCTCCCGGTCTCGGTCGGGGGAGACCTCGCCGACGTCGTGAAGCGCGCGCACGCCGCGGGTCTGCGCATCCTCGCCGCCGACGTGAAGGGCGACGATCTGCTGGAAGCCCGCGCGGACGGAGTGCTCGCCGAGCCGACCGGATGGCTGTTCGGAAACGAGGCGCGGGGTCTGGAAGACGATGCTCTCGCCTTGGCCGACCAGGTGCTGCGGCTGCCGATCTTCGGCAAGGCCGAATCCCTCAATCTGGCGACCGCAGCGAGCGTCTGCCTGTATGAGAGCGCCTTCGCACAGCGGGCGACCTCTGTCGGCTGACGTCCGGCCGACGAAGGAAGCGGGTCACAGGGTCGATGAGGATTCTGATCGTCGAAGACGACGACCGTGTCGCTGGGGCGCTCGAAGCATTCCTCGCGCGGTCGGGCTACGCGACCGTGCGCGCCTCCGATGGGGCGTCGGCGCTGGCTCTCCTCGGCGCTGACACCGAGGTCGTGCTCCTCGATCTGGGACTCCCCGACATGGACGGCGTCGACCTGTGCCGCCGCATCCGCGGACGCTCCGAGGTTCCGATCATGATCGTGACCGCGCGCAACCAGGTCGCCGAGCGCATCAAGGGACTGCGTGCCGGCGCCGATGACTTCGTGGTGAAGCCCTATGACGTGCATGAGCTTCTGGCCAGGATCGAGGCCGTGACCCGGCGTTCTCGGCCGATGCGCCCGGATTCCGACGCGCGGGTGCTGCTCCTCGGGGGCTCGCTGGAGATCGACCTCGTCGGGCGGCAGGTCCTGGTCGACGGTGCGCCGATCGAGCTCACCCGCAAGGAGTTCGACATCATCGCGGTGCTCGCACGCTATCCGGGTGTGGCGGTTCCGAAGGAGCGTCTCATCCGTGAGGTGTGGAACACGGACTGGCGGGGCTTCGGGCATTCCCTCGAGGTGCACGTCGGGGCGATCAGGAAGAAGACCCGATCCCGCGGTGTCATCGAGACCGTGCGCGGCGTCGGCTACCGTCTCGTGGGGTCCTGAGTCGTGCGTCGACGTCTGGTGATCGTCTTCCTCGTCCCGCTCGTGGCGATCCTGGTCGCTCTGGGCGGTGCGGCCGGATGGAGTGCGGCCCGGAGCGTGCAGCAGTCGTTCTACACGCAGCAGCTCGGCGACCTCGGCTACTTCATCACCAGCGCGCGTCAAGCGCTTCGATCGGGCAGCGCGGCGGTGATCGATGCCGAGGTCGTCCGTTTCGAGGAGGTGTACGGCATCGAGGTGACGGTCTTCGATCTCGGCGGTGCCCCCTGGGCGGCGGGGGAGCATGGCTCGACCGTGCTCGCGGAGGAGGACGCGGAACGGGTGCGGCTGGCGCTGTCCGGGCGACGCGCCGAGCAGCCGGCGGCCGTTTTCCCCTGGACGGTGGCGGATGCCGCGCTGGCGGAGCCGGTCTTCGACGACGGCGACGTGATCGGGGCCGTGCTGGTCGCCGGAGATGTCGACGCCCCCCGGGCCGCGATCGTGCAGCAGCTTCTGATCATCTCCGCCATCGCGCTGGTGCTGATCGCGCTGGGCGTGCTGCTCGTCTTCCGGCTCGCCCGATGGGTGCTGTCCCCGGTGAGGCGGCTGGACGAGGCGATGGTGGCCATCGAGCGGGGCGAGATGGACGCGCGTGTCCCCGAGGATGCCGGGCCACCAGAGCTCCGCCGCATGGCGCAGGTGTTCAACGGCATGGCCGACGAGATCGAGCGCGTCATGACGCGGCAGCAGGAGTTCGCGCTGAACGCCTCCCACGAGTTGCGCAACCCGCTCAACGCGCTGCTCCTGCGTGTGGAGCACCTCGCGACCGGGCTCGGGCGGGAGTGGCGCGACGACGTGGAGGAGACGAGGGAGGAGGGGCGTCGGATGACGCGGATCCTCGAGACACTGCTCGGCCTCGCACGCGGCGGGCGCGTGGACACCACGATCTCCGCCGTCGACCTTGCGACTCTGTCCGCCCGCCGTCTCGAGGCCTGGCGCGACGTCGCCGGGCAGCGGGGGATCGCCCTGCGTTCGGCGGGGGACCCGTCGGTGATGAGCGTGACCGACCGGACGGTCGTGGAGAGCGCGCTGGACGCCGTGATCGACAACGCCGTGAAGTTCTCGCCGGACGGCGCGTGGATCGGCATCGGAGCGCATCGCGAGGGAGACGTCTGTCGGATCACGGTCCGCGATCATGGTCCGGGGCTCTCCGCCGAGCAGGCGGCGGCGGCGACGGACAGGTTCTGGCGGAGCGCCGAGAGCGCGGACACGCCGGGCTCCGGACTCGGACTCGCGATCGCGAGCGACCTGCTGGCGACGGTCGGCGGCGAGGTGGCTGTGGCAGCGGCCGACGGCGGTGGACTCGAGGTCGTGCTGCTGCTCCCCGACAGGACGACCCCATGATGGCCGTTGGGCGGCGGGCGGTCGCCGGAATCCTCTCGGTCCTGCTGCTCGGGGCGCTCACCGCATGCAGCCAGCGCGCGAGCGAGTGGACCGACGCCGAGTACGCGATCGCGGCGGGCGGCCCCACGGGGGTCTACTACGACTACGGGAGCCATCTCGCCGAGGCGCTCTCTGCAGACCTGGACATCAGGATCGTCGGGCAGGAGACGGCCGGGTCCGTGGACAACCTGCTGCGCGTGGACTCCGGTGAGGCGCTGCTGGGCTTCGCGCAGGGCGATGCGGCAGCCGATGCCGTGGCGGGAACCGGCGCCTTCGACGCGCCCCTCCAGGTGCGGGCTCTGGCGCGTCTCTACGACGAGTACGTGCAGGTCGTCGTGCGCGGAGACTCCGACATATCGAGTCTCCCGGAGCTGGAGGGGCGCACCGTGTCGCTCGGTGCGGAGAACTCCGGGGTGAACGTGATCGCCTCACGCGTCCTCGACACCGCCGGCGTCGGCATCGGGTCCGTCCGCGATCCCCAGCTCGACCTCGGGGAGTCGATCGCCGCGATGGAGCGCGGCGAGATAGACGGGTTCTTCTGGGTGGGTGGGCTGCCGACACCGGGAATCGCGGCGCTCTCGCAGACCACGTCCGTGCGCCTGCTCCCGATCGAGCAGGATTGGGTGAACGAGGTGAACGACCGCTACTCGGATGCCTATCGACCAGCCGATGTCCCCGCCGGCACCTACGGCATCGCTGCCTCGGCGCCGACCATGGCCGTGCCGAACTACCTCGTCACGAGTTCCTCTACCCCGGACGGCGTCGCGCGCGACATCCTGGCCGGACTGTTCGATGCCCGCTTGCGGATCGCGGGGGAGGTCCCGACCGCCGCGCTGCTGGATCGTCGATCGGCGATCTTCACCGGCCCGGTTCCGTTGCATCCGGGCGCGGTCGAGTACTACCGGGACCTGCGCGGCTGACTGCTCAAGAAATCCTCAAGAAGTCTGACACCGGGCCCTCGGCTCTGCCAGTGTGAGGTCGATCGCGCGCGATCGGATCCTGCAGCTCCGCTGTCGCTGGGGGCGAGGCCGCAGGACGATCCCGCGGCCCGTGGGGGCGGGCCGTGGGGTACCCGTGCAAAGCAGCATTGGTACCGCGATCAGGTGATTACGAACGTGTAAATCTCACCGAGGCGCCTGGAGACCCGCGTCCGACGTGGCTAGTTTGGAGAAATGATGACCTCTGATACACCCCTCGTCGTGGTCGAGAACGTCCAGAAGCACTACGGAGATTTCCAAGCTCTCGCCGACATCGACCTCACGGTCAACTCGGGAGAGGTCGTCGTCGTGATCGGCCCGTCCGGGTCCGGCAAGTCGACTCTGTGTCGCACGATCAACCGACTCGAGACGATCACCAGCGGCACGATCCGCATCGACGGCAAGGAGCTCCCCGCCGAGGGCAAGGGCCTCGCACACCTCCGTGCGGACGTCGGCATGGTGTTCCAGTCGTTCAACCTGTTCGCCCACCTCACGATCCTCGAGAACGTGACCCTGGGGCCGATGAAGGTCCGGGGCCTCAAGAAGGCGGATGCCGAGAAAGAGGCGATGATCCTGCTCGAGCGCGTCGGCGTCGCACAGCAGGCATCCAAGCTTCCCGCGCAGCTCTCCGGCGGCCAGCAGCAGCGTGTGGCGATCGCCCGGGCGCTCGCGATGCAGCCCAAGGTGATGCTCTTCGACGAGCCGACCAGCGCGCTCGACCCCGAGATGATCAACGAGGTCCTCGACGTGATGGTCGAGCTGGCTCACGAGGGAATGACCATGATCGTCGTCACGCACGAGATGGGCTTCGCTCGGAAGGCGGCCGACCGTGTCGTCTTCATGGCCGACGGGCGGATCGTGGAGGAGGCGACTCCGGAGGAGTTCTTCACGCACCCGAAGAGCGACCGTGCCAAGGACTTCCTCTCGAAGCTCCTCACGCACTGACGCGCGACCACACTGACGCCCGACCACACAGACCCTGCACACACAGCACACGAAGGAGACGCACATGCGACGCACACGGACACTGGCAGGCATCGGAATCGCAGCGGTGGCACTGCTCGCGCTCACGGCCTGCAACAGCGGCACGCCGTCGAGCTCGGGGGCCCCGGAAGACGGCGGCGAGGAGGAGACCTCCGGCACGCCGTGGACGGTCCTCGAGGATGTCAGCATCGACGGGAGCCCGACGTTCGATCGGATCTCGTCCTCCGGCACGATCAAGGTCGGCGTGAAGGAAGACCAGCCGGGCCTCGGCTACCTCGACCCGGTGACCGGAGACCGCACCGGTTTCGACGTCGACATCGCCCGCTGGATGGCGGCATCGCTCGGCGTCGACCCGGAGACGATCGAGTTCACGGCGATCGCCTCGGCGAACCGCGAGCAGGCGATCGTGAACGGCGACATCGACTACTACGTCGGCACCTACTCGATCACCGACAAGCGCAAGGAGCAGATCTCCTTCGCCGGTCCGTACTTCCTGACCGGACAGGGCCTCCTCGTCGGAGCCGACAGCGACATCGCGAGCGTCGACGACCTGAGCGACTCGACCACGGTGTGCTCGGCGACCGGCTCGACGCCGATCCAGAACATCAAGGAGAACTACCCCGACGTCCCGACCAAGGAGTACGACACGTACTCGAAGTGCGTCGAGGACCTCAAGAACGGGCAGGTCGACGCCGTCACCACCGACGAGGCGATCCTCATCGGTTACGCGGCGCAGGACCCGGAGAAGCTGAAGGTCGTCGGCGAGCCGTTCAGCGAGGAGCGCTACGGCATCGGACTCGCCAAGGGCGATGACGCGCTGGCCGAGTACTTCAACACCCAGCTGACCGACGGTGGCGACATCTGGCAGCAGATCTTCGACAACAACCTCGGTGCCTCCGGCGTCAAGGCGACGCAGCCTGAGGTCGACCCGATCGGTTGATCGCATGGGGGCGGCTGACACCATCGGCCGCTCCCATCCGTCAGCAGGGCCATCGCGAGAACACGAATCGACAGGAGCAGCCGTGGGAGTCATCAGCGACCACCTCGATCTCTGGGGTGAAGCACTGTGGGGAACGATCGTGCTGTTCCTGGGCGGCGGCCTCATCGCCCTGGTGCTGGGACTGATCGTGGGAGCGGCACGGGTGTCCCCGGTGCCGATCGCCCGCGCAGTCGGGGGCATCTACGTCAACTGGATCCGTAACACCCCGCTCACCCTCGTGATGTTCTTCTTCGCGTTCTGCCTGCCGATCCTTCTCGGCGAGCGGGTCAACTCCCTGCTGCTCGCAGTCATCGCACTCGGGCTCTACACCGCGACCTACGTCGCCGAGGCTCTGCGCGCCGGCATCAACACGGTGCCGGTCGGGCAGGCCGAGGCAGCGCGAGCGATCGGTCTCAACTTCGGTCAGGTCATGCGCTACGTCGTCCTGCCGCAGGCCACGCGCTCGGTGGTCCCGCCGATGATGAGCGTCCTCATCGCCCTCATGAAGAACACCACGGTGGCGGCCGGCTTCTCGGTCGTCAACCTCGGCACCATCCGCGCGGCACTCAGCGAGCGCGGCGAGAACGCGCTCGTCGTCCTGCTGTGGGTCATGGTCATCTTCGTGGTCCTGGTGCTGCTGCTCGCCTGGGTGCAGCGAACGCTAGAGAACAAGTGGAGGATCGCGCGATGAGTTCCGTCCTGTTCGACGTCCCCGGCCCCCGTGCCATCGCCCGCAACCGCCTCATCGGAGTCGCGACGGTGCTCGTCGTCCTCGCCGTGCTCGGCTGGGTCGTGTGGCGGCTGTTCGCCACCGGGCAGTTCACCGCCGAGAAGTGGAACATCTTCACGTTCTCCGCCGTCTGGGTCCGTTTCGGTGAAGGACTGCTGGCCACGCTGGCGGCCTTCGGTGCCGCCGGAGTCGGCTCGATCATCCTCGGCTTCGTCCTCGGCATCGGTCGCCTCTCGGAGCATGCCTGGGTGCGTGAGCCGGTCCGCTGGATCATCGAGGTGCTGCGGGCCGTGCCCGTCCTCGTGCTGATGATGCTGCTGTACTACGGCCTGCCCGTGCTCGGCGTGAAGATGCCGCCCTACTGGGCGGTCGTGATCGCGCTCATCGTCTACAACGGGTCGGTGCTCGCCGAGGTGCTGCGGGCCGGCATCGAGTCGCTGCCCCGCGGACAGTCCGAGGCGGGATACGCGATCGGACTGCGCAAGACCGGGGTGATGTACTTCATCCTGATCCCGCAGGCCGTGCGGGCCATGATGCCCGTGATCATCGCGCAGCTCGTCGTCGCGCTGAAGGACACGGCGCTCGGGTTCATCATCACGTACCAGGAACTCCTCTACGTGATCAACCAGATCGGCAACCAGGCGCCCTACGGCTCCCCGTTGATCCCCGCCGCGATCATCGGCGGATCGATGTACGTCGCCGTGTGTCTCCTGCTCTCCTACGTCGCCTACCGCCTGCAGCGTCGCGCCAAGCGCTCGCCGAAGGCCGGACCCGCAGTGCCCGATCCCCGTCAGCACGGCGGCGAGACGAACACCTCGCTCATCGTGCTGCAGGGGGACGGGGCCGAGCCGACGCGCTGATCAGCGAAAGGGACCCACGCGCCCCCGGTAGACTCGATTCTCGTGTCAGAGTCTCCTGAAATCACCCCGGAAGCGGTCGAAGCCGCTGTCGCCGACGCCCTCTCGGCGATCGCCGCAGCCGCCGACACCGCCGAGCTGAAGGCGGCTCGCGCCGCACACGTCGCGGAGGGTTCGCCGCTCGCGGTCTTGAACGCCTCGATGCGCCAGGTCGCCCCCGAGAACAAGGCCGCGTTCGGCAAGCTCGTGGGGCAGGGGCGCGGGCAGGTGACGCAGGCGCTCGCCGCCAAGGAGGCCGAGCTGGCCGCAGCCGAGGTCGCTGCGCGTCTCGAGTCCGAGCGCGTCGACATCACGGCGGTGCCCTCGCGCACGCGGGTCGGCGCCCGGCACCCGCTCACGCTGCTCCAGGACCAGGTCTGCGACATCTTCGTCGGCATGGGCTGGGAGATCGCGGAGGGACCGGAGCTCGAGCACGAGTGGTTCAACTTCGACGCCCTGAACTTCGACGTCGACCACCCCGCCCGCCAGGAGCAGGACACGTTCTACGTCGACCCGACCTCGCGCCACCTCGTCATGCGAACGCACACGAGCCCGGTGCAGGTGCGCTCGATGCTCGACCGCGACGTGCCGATCTACGTGCTGTGCCCGGGGCGCGTGTACCGCACCGACGAGTTCGACGCCACGCACCTGCCGGTGTTCACCCAGTTCGAGGGCCTCGTGATCGACAAGGGCATCACGATGGCGCACCTCAAGGGCACGCTCGACCACTTCGCGAAGCAGCTGTTCGGCCCCGAGGCCGAGACGCGCTTCCGCACCAACTACTTCCCCTTCACCGAGCCCTCCGCCGAGCTCGACCTGTGGCACCCGACCTTCAAGGGCGGCGCGCGCTGGATCGAGTGGGGCGGTTGTGGCATGGTCAACCCGAACGTGCTGCGCGCGGCCGGGATCGACCCCGAGGTGTACAGCGGCTTCGCGTTCGGCATGGGCATCGAGCGGGGACTGATGTTCCGCAGCGATGTGCAGGACATGCGCGACATGGCCGAGGGTGATGTCCGTTTCAGCGAGCAGTTCGGGATGGTGGTGTGATGCGCGTCCCGCTTTCGTGGTTGCGTGAGTACGTCGATCTGGCAGCGGATGCCACGCCCGAGGATGTCCTCGCGGCACTGGTGACCGTCGGCTTCGAAGAGGAGGACGTGCATCGGTTCGAGATCTCCGGTCCCGTCGTCGTCGGGCAGGTCGTCTCGATCGAGGCCGAGCCGCAGTCCAACGGCAAGACCATCAACTGGTGCCAGGTCGACGTGGGCGAGGCGAACGGCGGCATCCGCGGGATCGTCTGCGGTGCGCACAACTTCGTCGCCGGCGACAAGGTCGTAGTCACCCTCCCCGGCGCCGTGCTGCCGGGGCCGTTCCCGATCGCCGCCCGCAAGACCTACGGTCACGTCTCCGACGGCATGATCGCCTCGGCGCGCGAACTGGGCCTGGGCGACGAGCACAACGGCATCGTCGTGCTCTCCGACCTCGGCATCGACGCGCCCGTCGGCGCCGACGCGATCGCGCTGCTGGGCCTCGACGACGTCGCGGTCGAGATCAACGTCACCCCCGACCGCGGCTACGCGTTCTCCCTGCGCGGCGTCGCCCGCGAGTACGCGCACGCCACAGGGGCGGCCTTCCGCGACCCGGCGGAGCGCGACTTCGCCGAGCTTCAGCCCGGCACCGGACACACGACCGTGGTCGATGACGTCGCCCCCGTGCGTGGCCGCGTCGGCGCGAGCGAGTTCGTGACCCGCGTCGTGCGCGGCGTCGACCCCTCACGTCCGACTCCGCCGTGGATGATCGCGCGGCTCAGCCTCGCGGGCATGCGCTCGCTGGGCATCCTGATCGACATCACCAACTACGTGATGCTCGAACTGGGGCAGCCGCTGCACGGCTACGACCTCGACAAGCTCGCGGGCGGCATCACGGTCCGCCGCGCCACCCCCGGCGAGAAGATGACCACCCTCGACGGCGTCGAGCGCGCGCTGCACGTCGAAGACCTGCTCATCACCGACGGGTCCGGCCCGATCGGCCTCGCCGGCGTCATGGGCGGCGGAACGACCGAGATGAGCGAAACCACGCGCAACGTGCTCATCGAGGCGGCGAACTTCGACCCGATCACGATCGCCCGCACCGCGCGTCGACACAAGCTGCCGAGTGAGGCCTCCAAGCGCTTCGAGCGCGGTGTGGACCCGCTCATCCCGTTCGTCGCCGCGCGCCGTGCAGCCGACCTGATGGTCGAGCTCGCCGGGGGCACGCTGACCGAAGAGGGCGGTGCACTGTTCGCCGAGGTCTTCGTCGAAGCGATCGAGCTGCCGGCCGGCTTCGTGCAGGGGCTCATCGGCGTCGACTACACCGACGACGAGATCACCGGCGCGCTGACCACCATCGGTGCCGACGTCACCGCTTCCGAAGGCGGATCCGGCTGGACCGTGATCCCGCCGACCTGGCGCCCCGACCTCACCGACAAGTGGACGCTCGCCGAGGAGGTCGCCCGCATCCACGGACTCGACCGCATCCCCTCGGTGCTGCCGACGCCGCCGTCCGGCCGCGGGCTCACAGCGCACCAGCAGGGACGCCGCCGCGTGGCCGACGCGCTGGCCGCCGCCGGCCTGGTCGAGACACCGTCGTTCCCGTTCACGACCGAGGTGCAGAACGACCTCCACGGCTCCGCCTCGGGAGAGCACCTGCCGAGCATCCGCCTGGCGAACCCGCTCGACGGGCAGGCGCCGTTCCTGCGCCGCTCGCTCATCCCTGGCCTGCTGCAGACCGCGCACCGCAACATCTCGCGCGGACTCACCGACCTGGCGATCTTCGAGACGGGTGCCGTGTTCCTCCCGGAGCCGGGTGTCGAGTACGGCACCGACGAGGTGCCGCCGCTGGGTGAGCGCCCGTCCGATGCGACGCTCGCGGCACTGAACGCCTCGATCCCGCCGCAGCACCGGTTCGTCTCGGCGCTGCTGACGGGCCACGTTGCGCCGCGTCAGCCCGGACGCCCCGCCGAGGCCGCTGGCCTGACCGAGGCGCTGGACGCGGTCCGTGTGATCGCGGCAGCAGCCGGAGTCGAGATCGACGTGGTCCAGGCTGAGCGTGCAGCTCTCCACCCGGGACGCACCGGGTCGCTGCGCGTCGCCGGCGAAGAGGTCGGCTATGTCGGCGAGCTGCACCCCACGGTGGCTGAGGGGGCGGATCTGCCCGGGCGCGCGACCGTGTTCGAAATCGACCTCGACCGCATCCTGACGCTCGCGGGCGGTCGGGTCGTCGCGGCATCGCTGTCGACGTTCCCCGCGGCGACGCAGGACGTCTCGCTCACGCTCCCCGCGGACGTACCGGCCGCCGACGTGCAGGCCGCACTCGCCGAGGGCGCGGGGGCGCTGCTCGAATCGGTGCGACTGGTGGACGACTACCGCGGCGAAGGTGTGCCGGAAGGCTCGAAGAGCTTGACCTTCGCATTGCGCTTCCGCGCCGACGACCGCACGCTCACGGCAGCCGAGGCCACCGAGGCCAAGCTCGCCGGTGTGGAGGTCGCGGCCCAGCGCTTCGGAGCCGCACTGCGCGACTGAGTCGTCTCCGCGGAAGCCCTGATCTGCTCTGAGCGGAAGGGCTTCCGCGGGTGCCGCGTTCCTGGTGACATGGGTCCATGACGGACGTGTTGATCCTCGGTGGAACGGGCTGGCTCTCCGGGCGCATCGCCCGCCGATGGCTGGATGCGGGGGCCACGGTGACATGTCTCGCTCGCGGGGCGAGGCCTGCGTCCGACGGTGCCGAGCTCGTACGTGGAGACCGCGACGATCCCGCGGCGTACACCGCGCTCACCCGGCGGGACTGGGATCACGTGGTGGATATCTCGTCGCAGGCGTCGCAGGTCGAGGCGGCCGTCGCTGCCCTCGGCGAGCGTGTCGCGCGGTGGACCTACGTGTCTTCCCTGTCGGTCTACTCCGACGACGAGACGGTCGGTGCGGACGAGTCGGCACCGCGGCATCCGTCCGCCCGCCCCGGTGACGAGTACGAGTACGGGGCGCAGAAGGCTGCGGCCGAGGACGCCGTGGGCACCCTGGGCGATCGTGCGCTCATCGTGCGACCGGGACTCATCGTCGGCGAAGGCGACCCCAGCGATCGATTCGGTTACTGGGCAGCGGCGTTCGCGCGGGCGGGTGGGGAACCGGTCCTGTCGCCGCCGCTCGAGGGGAAGAGCGCCCAGGTGATCGACGTGGACGATCTCGCCGAATTCATCGTCGCGGCGACCGTGAGCGGGCCGGTCAACGCCATCGGCGACGCGCAGCCCTTCGACGAGGTATTGCGCGAGATCCGGACCGCCGCGGGTCATACCGGCGAGATCGTGGTCGCCGAGGAGGACTGGCTCGTCGCACACGGGGTCCAGCACTGGGCGGGGCCCAGATCCCTGCCGCTGTGGCTGCCCCCGGGGATGACGGGCTTCATGACCCGGTCTAACAGCGCGTACCGCGATGGAGGTGGTCGGCTGCGGCCGCTGACCGACACCGTCCGTACCGTCGTCGCCGATGAGCGGGCGCGCGGGGTCGACCGCGACCGTCGTGCCGGACTCACCCGCGCGGAGGAGTTGACGCTCCTGGCCGATCGCTAGACGTTCCTGGCCGATCGCTAGACTCTGAGCAGTGACACGGGGTGCCGCATCCGCGGCTGAGAACAGACCCGTCGAACCTGATCTAGTTCGTACTAGCGAAGGGATGTCGCGATGAGCGATCTTCTGCGTCCTGATTCCATCACCGATCTGCCCGGCGCCGCCGCCGCCCTGTGGGGGGTGCTGCGCGAGACGCCCCCACTGACGCACTGCATCACCAACACGGTCGTCGCCGGGTTCACCGCCAACGTGCTGCTCGCCCTGGGGGCTGCCCCGGCCATGGTCGACATCGTCGGAGAGGCCGAGATGTTCGCCGGTGTCGCGTCCGGTGTGCTGATCAACCTGGGAACGCCCACTCCCGAGCAGCGCGCGGCGAGTCTCGAGGCCGTCGCCGGGGCTGCGACCGCCGGAACACCGTGGGTGCTCGATCCGGTCGCGATCGGGGCCCTGCCGATCCGCACCGCGCTCGCGCACCGGCTGGCGGAGCAGCGTCCGACGGCGATCCGCGGTAACGCCTCGGAGATCCTCGCGCTCGCCGGGCTCAGCGCCGGCGGTCGGGGAGTGGATGCGACCGACAGCACGGATGCCGCAGCCGACGCGGCCGCTGCCCTCGCGCGACGGACCGGTGCCGTGATCGCGGTGTCCGGTCCGATCGACCTCGTCACCGACGGGGAGCGGGTGCTGCGCCTCGCGAACGGGCACGAGCTGCTGACCAGGGTCACCGGCGGGGGCTGCGCTCTCGGGGCCGTGATGGCCGCATTCCTCGGTACCGCGCGCAATACCGGACACGATGCCCTCACGGCCGTCGCCGCCGCGAGCCTCGTGTACACGATCGCGGCCGAGCGCGCCGCCACGATCTCGACCGGCCCCGGCAGCTTCGCCGTGGCGCTGTTGGACGCCCTCGCCTCCGTGGACCCCGCCGACGTGATCGCGGACGCCCGTGTGCAGGCGGGTGCGCGGTGAACGCCGACCTCTCCCTCTACCTCGTCACCGATCCCACGCTGTGCGGCGACCGCGGTGTCGTCGAGACCGTGCGCCGTGCCGTCGACGGGGGCGTGCGCATCGTGCAGCTTCGCGACAAGACCGCGTCCGATGCCGAGACGGTCGAGCAGCTGCTCGCGCTGTCGCAGGCGATCGACGGTCGTGCGCTGCTCGTCGTGAACGATCGGCTGGATGCCGCAATCGCCGCCCGCGCCCGCGGTGCACGCGTCGACGGCGTGCACCTGGGGCAGGGGGACGCGTCGGTGCTGCGGGCCCGCGAGGTTCTCGGGCCGGATGCGCTGATCGGTCTCACCGCGAACAGTGCAGCGCACCTCGACGCGGTTCTCGCATTGCCCGACGGAACGGTCGACTACCTCGGCGTCGGGGTGATCCGCCCGACCTCGACCAAGCCGGATCATCCTGAGCCCCTCGGCGTGGAAGGGTTCCGCGACTTCGTGACCCGCAGCCCGCTTCCGTGCGTGGCGATCGGCGGCGTCGGCATCGACGACACCGAGGCGCTTCGCGATGCCGGTTCCGCCGGGCTCGCCGTGGTCTCGGCGCTGTGTGCGGCCGATGATCCCGCCGCGACCGCCCGGGAGTTCCGGCGACGCTGGCTCGCGGGGTCCGTGCCACGGGTGCTCAGCATCGCGGGGAGTGATCCTTCGGGAGGGGCGGGTATCCAGGCCGACCTCAAGTCCATCGCCGCGAACGGCGGGTACGGCATGGCCGTCCTCACCGCGCTGACCGCGCAGAACACGCAGGGTGTCCGGGCGGTGCATGTGCCGCCGGTGGACTTCCTCCGTGCGCAGCTCGACGCGGTGTCGGACGACGTCGTGATCGATGCGGTGAAGATCGGGATGCTGGCCGAGACGGAGGTGATCCGTGCGGTGGGCGAGTGGCTCGATCGGGTGCGTCCGCCCGTCGTCGTGCTCGACCCGGTCATGGTCGCGACGTCGGGGGACAGGCTCCTCTCTCCGGATGCCGAGGCGGAGCTGCGGAGTCTGCTCGGTCGCGCGACGCTGGTCACCCCGAATCTCGCCGAGCTAGCGGTGCTGACCGGTCGTGACATCGTCGATTGGGCCGACGGTATCACCGCCGCCGAGGAGCTGTCGGCCGAGATCGGTGCCGCCGTGCTCGTCAAGGGCGGTCATCTCACCGGCGACGAAGCTCCGGATGCGCTGGTCGACACGCGTCGCGGCCTTCGCCAGGAGTTCACCGGCCCGCGCATCGTGACGTCGAGCACGCACGGCACGGGCTGCTCGCTCTCTTCGGCCCTGGCCACGCTGCTGGCACAGGGGAGTGATCCCGAGGAGGCGGTACGCGCGGCACGCGCCTGGCTCCGCGAGTCCCTCCGCGCGGGGGACGGGCTGCGCGTGGGGCGCGGACACGGCCCGATCAGCCACTTCGCCGGGCTCTGGGAGCGTGGTGGCACGGCGACGCGACCGGGGTCGACCGACATCGCCGCGGACTGGTGGCAGGAGATCGCCGGTATCCGCGCGGGGATCGACGAGCTGCCGTTCATCCGCGCGCTCGCCGACGGCTCTCTCGAGCGCGCGCCGTTCCTGTCGTACCTCGCCCAGGACGCGCTGTATCTGCGCGACTATGCCCGCGTGCTGGCCGAAGCCGCCCGCCTCGCGCCGACCTCGGCCGAGCAGGCGTTCTGGGCGGACTCCGCCCACGGTTCGATCGTCGGCGAGCTCGAACTGCACGCGTCCTGGCTGACCCCGTCGCAGGGGGTGAGCGCGGCGACGTTCGCGGCGGAGCCCTCCGCGGTGACGACGGCATACCTCGACCACCTGCGGTCCGTCGCCTTCGCCGGTGACTACGCCGAGATCGTCGCCGCGGTACTCCCGTGCTTCTGGCTCTACACGGATCTCGGTCGGCGTCTGCACGCGGGAGAGTTCGGTGAATACGCGACCGATCCGCAACATCCCTACGCGTCCTGGCTCGCGACATATGCCGACCCCGCGTTCGAGGAGGCGACCCGGACGGCGATCGAGCACGCGACCGCCGCCGCTGCGGCGGCGGACGCCGATACCAGGGCGCGGATGCGGCGGGCATTCGTGTCATCGAGTGAGCACGAGCTCGCCTTCTTCGCCGCTCCGCTGGAGTCGCCGCCGGCCACATGATGGTCCGGATTTGCGGTGGCTGCCGGGGCCGCGCTACTGTCGCGACATGCCTTCGGCCGCCACCGCTTCTTCGACGCTCGCTCCGAGCGTCATCGCTGTGCGCCGACGCCGCGGCCGCCGACTGTAGGCGACCCCGCCCTCCTGCCTGCGCCCGCGCGGCGGTCGAGAGCCGGTGTCGCCGCCTCCGGCCCCGCCCCCGGTCCTCCTTTCGAGGAAGGACCCGACCGTTAAGGTAGAAGCATGACGTATTCCGTCGCCGTCTCTGGCGCATCCGGCTACGCAGGCGGCGAGATCCTACGCCTCCTGGCCGACCATCCCGACATGGAGATCCGCACCGTCACGGCGCATTCGAACGCCGGACAGCCTCTCGTCGACCACCAGCCGCATCTGCGTTCACTCGCGCACCTCACCCTGCAGGACACGACGCCGGAGATCCTCGCAGGTCACGACATCGTGTTCCTCGCGCTTCCGCACGGGCAGTCGGGGCAATACACCGACGCCCTGGGCGACGCGCCGCTCGTGATCGACGCGGGTGCCGATCACCGACTCACGTCGGCGTCGGCCTGGGATGCGTTCTACGGCGGCACCTTCCACGAACCGTGGACATACGGTGTCCCCGAGCTCCTCGTCGATGGAGTGAAGCAACGCGAGCACCTCCGCGGGGCGACGCGCATCGCTGCCCCGGGCTGCAACGCCTCCACGGTGAGTCTCAGCCTCGCCCCGGGCGTCGCGGCCGGAGTGATCGACCCCTCCGACATCGTCTCGGTGCTGGCCGTCGGCCCGTCGGGAGCGGGAAAGAGCCTCAAGCCGAACCTGCTGGGCAGCGAGATCCTCGGCACCGCGAATCCCTATGCGGTCGGCGGAACCCACCGGCACATCCCCGAGATCCGTCAGGCGCTCGCCGCGGCGTCCGGGGCGGATGCCGCGGGCATCCGCATCTCGTTCACCCCGGTGCTCGTCCCCATGTCGCGGGGCATCCTCGCCACCTCGACGGCGCCGATCGTCGACGGCGCGACCGATGCGCAGATCCGCGATGCCTGGCAGAGCGCCTACGGCGACGAGACGTTCGTGCAGTTGCTGCCGGAGGGGCGCTTCCCCCGAACGGCCGACGTGCTCGGAGCCAACACCGCGCTCATCGGTCTCGCGATCGATCGCGCCGCCAACCGGGTCACGGTGGTCACCGCCGTCGACAACCTCGTCAAGGGCACCGCCGGCGCTGCCATCCAGTCCATGAACATCGCGCTGGGTCTTCCCGAGAACCGCGCCCTCTCAGTGAACGGAGTCGCGCCGTGAGCGTCACCGCCCCCGCAGGATTCGAGGCGGCCGGTGTCGCCGCAGGACTGAAGTCCACCGGCAAGCCCGATGTCGCCGTCGTCGTCAACCGGGGGCCGCGCAAGGTCGGTGCCGCCGTCTTCACGAGCAACCGCGCCAAGGCGAACCCGATCATCTGGTCGCAGCAGGCGGTCGCCGACCGCATCGTCGAGGCCGTGGTGCTCAACTCCGGCGGGGCGAACTGCTTCACCGGGGCCTTCGGGTTCCAGACCACGCACCAGACCGCCGAGAAAGCCGCCGAGCTCCTCGGAGTGAGCGCCGGTGACGTGCTGATCTGCTCCACCGGACTCATCGGCACCGGCGACGAGACCTTCCGGCAGCGGGTGCTCTCCGGCACGGAGCAGGCGATCGCCGCGCTCAGTGCCGACGGGGGCGACGCCGCCGCGCAGGCGATCATGACCACCGACACCGTGGCGAAGACCGCCGTGATCAGCCGTGACGGATGGACGATCGGCGGCATGGCGAAGGGCGCGGGCATGCTCGCACCGGGTCTCGCCACGATGCTCGTGGTGATCACGACCGACGCGGTCCTCGAGCCGCTGCAGGCCGACGACGTGCTGCGCCGCGCGACGGGGCAGACGTTCGACCGGCTCGACTCCGACGGGTGCATGTCGACGAACGACCAGGTCACGCTGCTCGCCAACGGCGCATCCGGAGTCGTCCCCGACCTCGACGACTTCGCCGCCGCACTGACCGAGCTGTCGCAGGAGCTTGCGGTGAAGCTGCAGGGCGATGCCGAAGGCGCCAGCCACGACATCACCATCGAGGTGCAGCACGCGGCGTCCGAGCAGGATGCGGTCGAGGTCGGCCGATCCGTCGCGCGCAACAACCTCTTCAAGGCCGCGATCTTCGGGAACGACCCGAACTGGGGCCGCGTGCTCGCCGCGATCGGCACCACGAACGCGCAGTTCGACCCCTACGACGTGGACGTCTGGATGAACGGCGTCCGCGTCTGCACCGAGGGCGGCCCGGATCGCCCCCGGGAAGAGGTCGATCTGACGCCGCGCGCCACGCACCTCGTGATCGATCTCAAGGTGGGGGAGTCGACGGCCACCGTGCTCACGAACGACCTCACCCACGATTACGTGCACGAGAACAGCGCATACGCCTCATGACCGACATCCAGGACACTCCCGCCGAGGTCGCCGCGCAGAAGGCCACCACTCTCATCGAGTCGCTGCCGTGGCTGAAGAAGTTCCGCGACCAGATCGTCGTCATCAAGTACGGCGGGAACGCGATGGTGTCGGAGGAGCTGCAGGATGCCTTCGCCCAGGACATCGCCTACCTCCGTTACGTCGGCGTGCTGCCGGTCGTCGTGCACGGCGGTGGTCCGCAGATCTCGAACATGCTGCAGCGACTCGAGATCCCCAGCGAGTTCAAGGGCGGTTATCGCGTCACCAACACCGAGGCGATCAGCGTCGTGCGTATGGTGCTCACGGGGCAGGTCAACCCGCAGCTCGTGTCGAAGATCAACTCGCACGGTCCGATCGCAACGGGTCTCAGTGGTGAGGATGCGGGACTCTTCGGCGGACGCCGTCGCGGCGTCGTGATCGACGGGGAAGAGGTCGACCTCGGCCGCGTCGGCGACGTCGTGGAGGTCGATCCGACCCCCGTGCTCGATCACCTCGCCGCCGGACGCATCCCGGTCGTGTCGAGCATCGCGCCCGACCTCGACCACCCCGGTCAGTCGCTCAACGTCAACGCCGATGCCGCGGCCGCCGCTCTCGCGGTGTCGTTGCACGCGCGCAAGCTCGTGATCCTCACGGATGTGCCTGGGCTCTACGCGGATTGGCCGAACCGCGACTCGCTCGTTTCGCACCTGACCTCGGAAGCCCTCATCGAGATGCTGCCGAAGCTCGAATCGGGGATGATCCCGAAGATGCGGGCGTGCCTCGATGCGGTCGAGGGCGGCGTGGACGCGGCAGCGATCATCGACGGCCGCGTGCCGCATTCGGTGCTCGTCGAACTTTTCACCAGCAAAGGAATCGGGACCGAAGTGGTCCGGGGAAAGAATGAGGTGACGGCATGACCGTCTGGCAGGACGACGCGGCACGCGATCTCGTGCTCAACGCAGGGGACCGGCTCGCGATGCTGGTCCGCGGCGAGGGCTCGTACCTGTGGGATGCCGACGGCCGACGCCACCTCGACTTCCTCGCCGGTATCGCGGTGACCTCTCTCGGGCATGCGCACCCGGCCTTCGTGGAGGCGGTCTCGACGCAGGCAGCCACGCTCGCCCATGTGTCGAACTACTTCGCCACTCCGCCCCAGCTCGCACTCGCCGCACGGCTCAAGCGTCTCGCGGGTGCCGGTATCGACGGGCGGGTGTTCTTCTCGAACTCGGGCGCCGAGGCCAACGAGGCCGCCTTCAAGCTCGCCCGCCTGCACGGTGGCGCCGAGCGGCCGCGCATCCTCGCGCTCGAGAACGGCTTCCACGGACGCACGATGGGGTCCCTCGCGCTCACCGCGAAGGCGTCAATGCGCGCGCCGTTCGAGCCGATGCCCGCCGGTGTGGAGCACATCCCCGCCACGATCGAGGCCCTCGAGGCGGCGATGGACGACCGCGTCGCCGCCATCATCGTCGAGCCCATCCAGGGTGAGGCCGGCGTCGTCGAGCTGCCGGAGGGCTACCTCTCCGCCGCGCGCTCGTTGACCCTCGCTCACGGCGCGCTGCTGATCGTGGATGAGATCCAGACGGGTGCGGGCCGCACGGGAGAGTGGTTCGGGTTCAGTCACGAGGGCATCACGCCCGACGCGATCACGCTCGCCAAGGGCATCGGCGGCGGCTTCCCGATCGGCGCTCTGGTCACCTACGGTGCCGCGAGCGCCCTCTTCACCCCGGGCTCGCACGGCTCGACCTTCGGCGGAAACCCGCTCGCGACCGCTGTCGCCGACGCCGTGCTCGCCGAGATCGAGAGCGCCGGCCTGGTGGAGAACGCGGCCCGTCGTGGGGCGGAGCTGCGGGAGATCCTCCTCGGCATCGACTCTCCGCTGATCGAGGGCGTGCGCGGACGTGGTCTGCTCGTCGGTGTCGCGCTCACCGCTCCGGTCGCCGGCGCGGTGGTCGCGGCTGCGCAGGAGCGCGGCCTCATCGTCAACGCCGCCAACCCCGAGACCGTGCGCATCGCGCCCGCCCTCACCATCGGCGACGCCGAACTCGCGGAGTTCCGCGAGCTGTTCACGGCTTCCCTCGCCGACGTCCAGGCCTCTGTTGCCGGAAAGGTATCCGCATGACCCGCCACCTGCTGCGCGACGACGATCTGACCCCCGCCGAGCAGGCCGAGATCCTCGATCTCGCCATCGAGCTGAAGAAGGACCGCTGGGCCGACAAGAGTCTCGCGGGCCCGCAGACCGTCGCGGTGATCTTCGACAAGTCCTCCACGCGCACCCGCGTCTCGTTCGCGGTGGGCATCGCCGACCTCGGCGGCTCCCCCCTCATCATCTCGACCGCGAGCAGCCAGCTCGGCGGCAAGGAGACCCCGTCCGACACCGCGCGGGTGCTCGAGCGCCAGGTCGCGGCCATCGTGTGGCGCACCTACGCGCAGTCCGGACTCGAGGAGATGGCGGCGGGAACGCGCGTCCCCGTGATCAACGCGCTGTCGGACGACTTCCACCCGTGCCAGCTGCTCGCCGACCTGCTGACGATCCGTGAGCACAAGGGCGAGCTGAAGGGGCTCACGCTCACCTTCCTCGGTGATGGCCAGAGCAACATGGCGCACTCCTACGCGCTCGCGGGTGTCACGGCCGGCATGCACGTGCGCATCGCCTCGCCCGAGGACTACGCCCCTCGTGCCGACGTCATCGAGGACGCCGATCGCCGTGCCGCCGAGACCGGCGGTTCGATCACGCTCTACACCGATCCGGTCGAGGCCGCAGCCGGTGCCGACGTCGTCGTCACCGACACCTGGGTCTCGATGGGCAAGGAGGAGGAGAAGCTCGCGCGCATCCGCGATCTCGGCGGCTACAAGGTCACCCCCGAGACGATGACGCTCGCCGACCCCGAGGCGATCTTCATCCACTGCCTCCCCGCCGATCGCGGCTACGAGGTCGACTCCAGCGTGATCGACGGGCCGCAGAGTGTGGTCTGGGACGAGGCCGAGAACCGGCTGCATGCGCAGAAGGCCCTCCTGGTCTGGCTGCTCGGCAAGAAGGACGCGTGATGGCCGACTCCTCGCACGAAGGCACCAACGAGGGCGCGCTCTGGGGTGCCCGCTTCGCCACCGGGCCGTCGCCGGAGCTGGTGGAGCTCAGCCGCTCCACGCACTTCGACTGGATCCTCGCGCCGTACGACATCGCCGGCTCCCACGCGCATGCCACGGCGCTCGAGGCGGCCGGATATCTCGAGCCCGATGAGGCGCGGCGGATGCACGAGGGGCTGGATGCCGTAGCCCGCAAGGTCGCCGACGGCGTCCTGCGCCCGGTGCCGACCGACGAGGACGTGCACGGCGCGCTCGAGCAGGCGCTGATCGCCGAGCTCGGGCCGGAACTGGGCGGGCGCCTCCGCGCCGGTCGCAGCCGCAACGACCAGATCGCGACGCTGGTGCGCATGTATCTGATCGACCATGCGCGGGTGATCGCCCGTGACATCCTGCGGGTCATCGACGCGCTGGTCGCCCAGGCCGAGGCCCACCCCGATGCCATCCTCCCCGGGCGCACGCACCTGCAGCATGCGCAGCCCGTGCTCCTCGCCCACCACCTGCAGGCCCACGGCTGGCCGCTCGTGCGCGAACTCGAACGCCTGGTGGACTGGCGTCGTCGTGCCGGTGTCTCGCCCTACGGCGGGGGAGCGCTGGCCGGTTCCACGCTCGGTCTCGACCCCGCGCTCGTGGCGACCGAGCTCGGACTCGACCGCCCGGCCGAGAATTCCCTCGACGGCACCGCCGCCCGCGATGTGGTGGCGGAGTTCGCCTTCATCACGGCCATGACGGGTGTCGACATCTCGCGCCTGTCCGAGGAGATCATCCTCTGGAACACCCGCGAGTTCGGTTTCGTCACGCTCGACGACGGGTACTCGACGGGGTCGAGCATCATGCCGCAGAAGAAGAACCCCGACATCGCCGAGCTCGCGCGAGGCAAGTCGGGCCGTCTCATCGGCAACCTCTCCGGGCTGATGGCCACGCTCAAGGGGCTCCCGCTGGCGTACAACCGGGATCTGCAGGAGGACAAGGAGCCGGTCTTCGACTCGGTGCAGACCCTCGAGGTGGTGCTCCCCGCGTTCGCCGGCATGATCGCGACGCTGCGTTTCGACACCGAGCGGATGGCGGCGCTGGCGCCCCAGGGCTTCTCGCTCGCGACGGATGTCGCGGAGTGGCTCGTGAAGCGGCGGGTGCCGTTCCGCGACGCCCACGAGATCTCCGGCGCGCTCGTGCGTGCGTGTGAAGAACAGGGGATCGGGCTGGAAGACGCTTCCGATGAACTGCTGTCGTCGGTGTCCCCGCATCTCGTCCCCGAGGTCCGCGAGGTCCTCACGATCGAGGGTTCGGTCGCGTCTCGGACCGGTGTCGGCGGCACCGCACCGGTCCGCGTCGCGGAGCAGCGCGCCGAGCTCGTCGCCCGCGCCCAGGCCGCCGCCCACGCGCTCGGCCTGTAGCCGGCGCACACGCCGAACGACTTACGATTCGCCGACGGTGTGACGATTCGACGGAAGTTTCCTTTGGACCCCTCCGTGTATCGTCATCCCCTCGGCGAATCGTCGTCCTCGCGCCGCACATCCTGTCGATGACCTCACCGAGACGCCGGCATCCGGCTGAGCGCGCCGAGTACAGACGCGCGCACCGCTGGCCAGTCATGGATGATCTGGGCATAGTCGAATCGGAGTGTCTCATATCCGAGTCGTGATGCCGTGGCGTCTCGCACGCGATCGCGATGGCGTTGCGTCGACGAAGCGTGATTTTCGTCGCCGTCAGCCTCGAGGATGACTCGGCCCGCGATGACGAAGTCGACTCTTCCCACGCCGTCGACCATCACCTGGCAGTCCAGTCGAAGGCCGAGGAGATGGAGCCGCAGGCGGAGGAGTGATTCCAGGCCACTGTCGGCATCGGGCCGCGCCAGCTCGACCAACCACCGTGCGGTGCGGGGTAACGCTGCTCTGATCCGCGATCGAGCTGCGGAGGAGAGGATCCCCAGTCTCCAGGCCGACTCGTAGGCGGCGAAGAACGCCTCGTCGCCGCTGCAACGTCGCAGGTGCAGCAGTGCAATCTCGACGGGTGCCGCCCCCAGGGGTGGGGCTCCGCGGTAGTAGTGCGCGACGCACACGCAGTGCGGATGCCGCAGCGCATGTTGATCCGGACCGAGCCAGACGTGAGGGCCGTCTTCGGTGGGAAGGACCCAGATTCCCCTCATGCGGAGCACACTGACGCAGGTGAGCGCGCCGCCGTGCGCGATGGCCGATCGCGTCTGCTCACTCATCGGACCGATCGCGAAGACGCCGTCCCGCAGGCGCTCGATCTCTCCGCGCGTGACCAGCGCGGCGAGGGCCTGCCGGGAAAAGCCGAGAGTTTGCAGTCGCTTCCCCCGTACGATTCCGCCGAGGTCTCTGATCGTGTCTGTTGCGGAGAGCATCACGCCACGATGCCGGAGCGGACGCTCGGCGTCAGACCACACGGCCGAGGAATGTGGATGGCTCGTCCCTCCCACAGCGCGTGCAGAGGCGGTGGCCGCGACCTGGTGGCGACAATCAGCGGACGCGCAGACGATTCGCCGTGGCATCGACGGGGATTCTCCCGTCAAACGTCGGGACCACGGCTAATCGTCGGCGTCACGCTCGGTGAGCAGACGGCGGCGAGCTCAGTGCAGTTCGGCGTCGGCCGCGGACCGCGCCCACCGGGTGAACCGTACGGTGAGACCTGCACGCGTGGGAGCGGCGAGGAAGGGCCCGGCGGATGCCGCTGCCTGGCCGTCGAACGGAGCGACCCGCACGAGCCGCCACGGCTCCTCGGCGGTGCGCGCCCGCACGATCACGGAGTCCGCCCAGCGGCTCACGCGCACTGTGATCTCGCTCTCGAGCCACTCGTCGACGAAGCCGACCGACCAGTCGGACGCACCGGCGGTGACCACGGCGCCGAGCCCGAGGTGGTCGTCGGCGTACTCGACGCCGGTCTTCACCCAGTGCTCGTCGTCGATCCGCACGAAGATGCCCGCCTGGTCGAACTGGCCGTCCCACGGCGCCCGGAACGACACTTCCATCGCCTCGCCCACGGCGAGCGGTGCGAGCAGGGCGTGTTCGGTGTCGTGCACGAACCCGTAGGCGGTGTGCCGCCAGGCGTCGCTGCCTTCGATGGCAGTGACGTCGAAGTGCTCGGCGTCGGTCACGGCGGCGGGGGTGTGGGTCCAGGTCCCCTCAGACCAGGCAAGAATGCTCGAATCAGGCATATTTCCAATCCATAACCACATAGTGCATATATCTAGGAATATTCCTGATAAGGTTATCGCATGGTCATCGCTGTGATCGCAGACATCGTGGGCTCCCGTGAACTCGGGGACCGCGGCGCCGCGCAGCGCGTGCTGGACGAGACCATCGCGCAGGCCGAGAGCGACCTCCCGCTGGCGGCGCAGCCGTTGACGCCCACCGTAGGGGACGAGCAGCAGGGCGTCTATCGGGAGCTCGGCGATGCGCTCAGCTCGCTCTTCCTCATCCAGCTGCGACTGCCCGATGGGATCGCCTTCCGATTCGGCATCGGCGTGGGGGAGGTGCGCGCCGTCGCCTCCGTGCACGGCGAGCTCGCCGACGGGCCGGGCTGGTACGCCGCGCGGGCCGCGATCGAGACCGTGCACTCCCGTGAGCAGCGTGCGGTGCCGCGCACGCGCACCTGGATTGTCGGAGCCCCGGGCCAGGATGAGGTCATGGCGTCGACGATCGCAGTCTCCAATGCCTACCTGCTCGCGCGTGACGAGCTCGTGGGCGCGATGAGCGCGCGCGAGCGGCGACTCACATACGGGCGCCTGGTCGGCCGCTCACAGCAGGAGCTCGCGGCCCAGGAGGGCATCTCCCAGCCGAGCGTCTCGAAGTCGCTGCGCCGCGCCGGATCCGCCGCGCTCATCGAGGGGCTCGACGCTTTGAGAGGGGAGTCGGCATGATCGTCGCCGGATTCATCCTGCTCGCCATCGGGGCCGCAGACCTCGTGCGGCAGTTCGTCCCACGGCGGTGGATCGGATATCTGGCCGCGACCATCGTGCTGCTGCTGCTCGGCAGCGTCAGCGATGCTCTCCTGCCCATGATCGCCGCGCTCGTGTCCGGCGCGCTCTGGGTCTGGTGCATGCCCGACGGGCGACCGTCACGCGCGGGGTTCTGGCCCGCCGTGGTCCTCGCGCTCGTCGTCGTCGGAGCCGTGATCTCGATGGGAGCACGTGCCCAGGCCGGACTCATCGGCGAGGTGTGGCAGTTGCGTTCGCCGTTCGGTGAGGTCACGTTCGACCTGGCGATCCTGGTGCTCGGGGTGTCGGCGTTCCTCCTCGAGTCCGCGAACCTCGTGGTGCGCGCCGCTCTCGATGGGGAGCACACCTGGCGCCCCGCGGAGCAGATCACCGAGCCCGCACGGGCCGTCGAGTCCGCCGCCGGCGCCGATGCCGCGCCAGACGACGAGGAGGCGCGTCAGGCCCTCGCTGAACCGACAGCAGGCCCGATACCTGTGGGGGAGACCGCCCCCGATCCGCGGGCCGGCTTCCAGGGTGGGCGACTGATCGGTCCGCTCGAACGCATCCTCGTCTTGATCCTCACGCTCGCCGCCGCATATCCGATCCTCGCGGCGATGCTGGCGGCGAAGGGGATCGTGCGCTTCCCGGAGATCTCCCGCGACGGCGAGACCGGCGCCAGAGCCGAGTACTTCCTCGTGGGCAGCCTAGTCAGCTGGGTCATCGCCCTCGGCGCCGCCTTCCTCGTCTGGTGGGCGGCACACAGCTGACGCCTGTCCGTCGAGGAGATCACTCTCCTCGACGAGCCGGCGTGAGGCGATTCGGCGGTGCGCGGCGCTGATAGCCTGGAGCGCGTGTCAACTCCCGATCTGACGACCGCACCCCAGGCGATCGACCCCGCGTTCGAGAACGTGTGGGACGAACTCGTGTGGCGTGGCCTGGTCCAGGTGTCCACCGACCAGGAGGCGCTGCGCGCCCTGCTCGCGGGAGACCCCATCACGTATTACTGCGGGTTCGATCCGACGGCGCCGAGCCTGCACCTGGGCAATCTCGTGCAGTTGCTGACGCTGCGCCGCATCCAGCTCGCCGGGCACAAGCCTCTCGGTCTGGTCGGCGGGTCCACCGGACTCATCGGCGATCCGCGTCCGACTGCCGAGCGAACGCTGAACACCCGCGAGACCGTCGAGGAGTGGGTCGGACGCCTGCGTGCGCAGGTCGAGCGCTACCTCAGTTTCGAGGGCGAAAACGCCGCCCGCATCGTGAACAACCTCGACTGGACCGCGCCGCTGAGCGCGATCGACTTCCTCCGCGAGATCGGCAAGTACTACCGCGTCGGCACGATGCTCAAGAAGGATGCGGTTGCCGCGCGACTGAACTCCGACGAGGGCATCAGCTACACCGAGTTCAGCTACCAGATCCTGCAGGGGATGGACTTCCTCGAGCTGTACCGCCAGTACGACTGCGTGCTGCAGACGGGTGGGTCCGACCAGTGGGGAAACCTCACCAGCGGGACGGATCTGATCCGCCGCGCCGAGGGATCGTCCGTGCATGCGATCGGAACTCCGCTGATCACCAACAGTGACGGTACGAAGTTCGGCAAGAGCGAGGGCAATGCGATCTGGCTCGACGCCGAGATGTGCAGCCCGTACCGGATGTACCAGTTCTGGCTGAGCACCGCGGATTCCGACGTCGTCGACCGCCTGAAGGTCTTCACGTTCCTGAGCCGCTCGGAGATCGAGGGGTACGCCGGACTCGTGACGACGGAGCCGTTCCGTCGTGCCGCCCAGAAGCGTCTCGCGCTCGAAGTGGTGGCGACCGTGCACGGCATCGACGCGGCGGCGGCGGTGATCGCGGCATCCGAGGCCCTGTTCGGACAGGGCGATCTGACCGCGCTCGACGCGCAGACACTCCGCACCGCGCTGGAAGAGCTCCCGAATGCGACCGTCGCCACCGGCACCCCGGTGGTGGACGTGCTGGTCGCGACCGGGCTGGTCGCCAGCCTCTCCGAGGCGAGGCGTGCGATCGCGCAGGGCGGTGTCACGCTCGACGGCAACCGCGTCGAAGACGAGACTGCCGCGGTCCAGGGCACCCTTCCCGGGGGAGTGTCCGTACTCCGTCGCGGCAAGAAGACCCTTGCCGGCGTCTTCCTCGGCTGAGCCTTCGCGCTTCGGATAGCAGAGCCGGATGCCTTTCACTCCCAGTCACGCGCTCGTCGCGCTGCCGTTCATCCGAACGCCGTTGGTGCCCGCGGCGATCGCGATCGGCGCCATGACGCCGGATCTGCCGCTGTTCGTGCGGGGTGTCGGGCTGAACTACTCGTTCACCCACACGTTCGGCAACATCCTGTGGACGGCACTCCTCGCGTTCGTGCTCTTCCTCGTCTGGCGCGTGATCCTGCGTCCCGCGGTGCCGGAACTCGCGCCGCTGTGGCTGGCGCGTCGGCTCCCGGAGGACTGGCGCGAGGGCGGTGCGGAAGCCGCACGACGAGCCGTCGGCGTGGGGGAGAAGCGCTGGTATCCGGTGCTCCTCGCGGTGTCTTTCCTGATCGGCGTGGCCTCGCACATCCTCTGGGATCTCTTCACGCATGAAGGTCGTGCCGGCGTGCAGTTGCTCCCCGGTCTCGACGCGATGTGGGGTCCGCTGCCCGGATTCAAGTGGCTTCAGCACGGGTCGAGTGTGATCGGCCTGCTCATCATCGGTGTCTGGGCACTGCTCTGGCTGCGTCGACGGGAAGCGCGCGCGGATTTCGCGCAGTCGCTGCCGCAGGGGGTGCGCATCGCGTGGTGGGTCTCGCTTCCGGTGATCCTGGTCGCTGCGCTCGTCTGGGGGATCATCGCGTTCGGTCCCATCGACACGGAGTTCACCGTGCAGCATCTGGCCTATCGCGTGCTGCCTCCGGCATGTGCGCTCTGGGGTGCGATCACCTTCGTGCTCTGCGTCGTTCTGGCGGTTCGCGGCCGTCGTCACCAGATCGCCTGATCCGACCCCCAGAGGTGCGGGGCATCGAACTCGAGACCGGTCATAGCCGGTCGCGAGGTGACGAGGGACCTGCCGTCGACCTCGAAGCGCGCGAGGTGCGGGCCGACGTCGAACCCGACCTCCCCTTCCGGCTCCCGGCTGCGCGGCATCCCGAGAAGTTCGGCGGCGATGCGGCGGAGCGAGGTGCCGGTGTACCAGGACCCGCCTTCGCCGGTGCGGCGTTGCAGCAGCGCCGTCACCGCGGCGGCGAGCAGATATCCGGCACTGTGGTCGAGCGCCTGGGCGGGAAGCGTGCCCGGGCGGTCCCCGTCCGGCGACTCGATGAGCGCGATTCCGGATGCCGCCTGGACGAGGCTGTCGAAGCCGGCGCGATCGGGATGCTCCGTGCCCCAGGCACTCAGTTGCGCGACGACAAGGTCCGGATACCGTTCGGCGAGCACACTCGGATGAAGTCCCAGTCGGTCCAGCGCGGCGGGACGGTAGCCGAGCACCACGGCATCGGCGTCTGAGAGCAGGTCGTGCATCTGCGCGGTGCGCGCATCCAGCCGTGCCGAGCGCTTGCCGTGCCCGGTGTCGAGGTGCTGCCACTCGGGTTCGGGCAGGTGCGGCGGATCGATGCGCAGCACGTCGGCGCCGAGGAGAGCGAGCGTGCGGGTGCAGACGGGACCGGCGATAACGCGGGTGAGGTCGAGCACGCGCATACCGGCGAGGGGGTGGCGATCATCCTGCGCGGCCGTCGCTCGTGAGCCGCGTGGGCGACGACGTGCGGAGGCGGCGGTGCGTCGGACCTCGAGAAGCGGAGCCGCACGGAGGGCTCGATCAGCGGCGGGGTCCTCGGCGGACACGGCGACGGCGAGACCACCGAGCCGAGTGATCGCCGCGACGGCGTCAGCCGTCGTCCGTTCCTCGAGTGCGGCGCGGACCGCATCGGCGTCGGCGTCATCCTGCAGTGCGAGTGCGGTGCGCAGAGCGGCGGAGTGATGCGGATAGTTCCCATGGGTCCTGACCCATCCGTCCGCAGTCCGCCAGAAACCCGAATAGGGCGACCACACCGAGGGAGCGACGCCGTCGATCGAGAGCACGCGGTCGCTCCGGTAGGCGGTGGCCACACGGTGCGGGTCGATGAGCGCGGGCGAGCGACCGGCGGCGAGCAGGGCAGAGGCGACGCTGGCCCAGGCGAGTTCCGCGGTGGCGAGCCGAGAGGGCAGGGCGACGGCGGCGTGAGCTTCCGTCGTTCCCTCTGCCGCGGGGAGATCGAGCAAAATCCTGACACGGTCGAGCAGAGCAGCTCCCGGGTTGGGAGCCGGGTCAGTGGTGAGTGGGAGCATGGCCAGATCGTACTCTCGGCGGCACGCGGCAACGGAAACCGCGGCTGATCCGGCGTAAAGCGCGCGGAACGCTCGAACGACACGCCCGGGCTGTATGCCCCGATTTGCCAGAACCCCGGAACCCACGTAACTTATTACTTGTTCGCCCCACAGGGAAGCGGAGGAGCCAAGAGCTTCACCCCCCTCAAGCGGAGAACCACTCCCGATCCACTCTCACTTGAGAGATCAGGCGCTTGCGTCTAGGATAGGGAATCCACCTCTTCTGCGGCTGTCATCAGCTGCGCTGCGGATCTCTGATCTGCACGGCGCGCCGATTTGACAAGCGGGACAGGGTGGGTAAGATAGAGAAGTTGCCCTGCGGGCCTGGCTGTGATGGCTGGGTCGTGGGAGCATCCGATCCTTGAGAACTCAA
>NZ_PCPG01000003.1 GCF_002979655.1 Microbacterium sp. MYb45 | reverse complement strand
GTGGGGTGCGGGTGGGGTCGACGTGCGGGGGCGGGAGGAACCACACTCGTCCCCCGGTCCCGGCCCCGTTCGCGGTCCCGTGTCGGGGTCGGTCGATGCGGATGTCCCACCCGTTGTCGTGGATACGGTGGTGGCAGGTCTCACACAGCAGCACCCCGTTGGACAGGTCGGTGGGCCCGTGGTCGCGTTTCCACCAGCGGATGTGGTGCGCTTTCGTCATCTCGGGCGGGAGCCCGCACATCGCGCACCCGCCGTCGCGTTCGGCCAGGGCGAGTCGTTGTGCGCGGGTGAACAGGCGTTTCTCCCGCCCCCAGTCGAGCACTTCACTGTCCGCCCCGAGGACGCAGGGGATGATCCCTCCGCCGGCGGCCATCCGCCTCGCCGCCCCGACACTGACCGGCTGGTCGAGACCGTCGATGGCCGCCGATCCCACCCCCGATTCCAGGTCCGAGAGGTTCATCCGGACGATCACCGTGGCCCCGGCGACCGGGACCCGCGTCTGGCAGCCGAGGACGTGCGCGCAGAACACCGCGAGCGCGTCGGCCTGGATCATCGGGACCGTTCGCCGGTCCGCGTCGGGGGCATCCGCGTCGGGGGCATCGATGCGGGCGGCGAACGCGGCGGTCACGAACCCGCGGATCGCGGTCACCACAGGGGCGGCGGTCTCGGCGTCGAGGACCGCGTTCAGGTGCACCATCCCGTCCCGCTCGAACAGGGTCAACGCCCGCTTCCCCCGCCACTCCTCTTCTTTCGGTTCCACCCCGTCGGGGTCCAACCACGCTTCCGCCCGCACCACGAGCTTTCGCACATCATCGAGCGCGAGCCCCTGTGCTTTCTCGACCAGCACCCGCTCGCCCTGGGCGACACGCTCCGCCCCGGCCGTCACCCGGCACCGGTCCAGGACCGTGATGATCATCGCCGCGGCCGGCGCACCGAGCACCCCCGAGTCGAGCGCGGCCCGCACCAACGGATACCTCGCCGGAAGCGGCGCCCCCAGAAGGTCCGCGCGCGGCGCCGTCGCCTCCCCCACCTTCACCAGACGGGCCGCGGCGCCCGTCGAGCGTCCCGTGGTCGCGGCGATCAACGTCGCCGGAGTGCGGAACCCCTGCTGCTTCGCCAGGCTCTCCGCCCCGAGCTCCGGCCGCGACTCATGCGCGATCCGCGCGGCGACCTCGACATGCACCGCATCCAACCGCCGCTGCAGCACCCCCATCGCCTCGTGCAACCCGGTCAAAATGGACATGCTCCATCCTAACCTGGTAACACGCTACCTTCGAAGCTATCTCCGCATCACATCCCAGAATTCCGCACAAAACCGCGACACCACGCCCGCGACCCCTCCTCCACAGATCCCGCCATCCTCGAAGCTATCCACGAATAACGTAAAAGGCGCAACAGGCGTAACGGATCACGCAGAAGCCCCGCCGACAACCCCGCTACTTCACGCTCCCCTGCGTCAGCCCACCGACGAGCCACTTCTGCAGGAAGAGCGCCAGCAGATAGATGGGGATCAACCCCGACAGACTCGCGGCCGCCATCTGCCCGAACATCACCTCACGGCCACCCTGCATCAGGGCGATGCCGACCGGGAGCGTCTGCGAATCGACGCTCTGCGTAAGCAGCAGCGGGATCAGGAAGTCGTTGTACGCGAGGATGAACACGATGATCGAGACCGCGACGATCCCCGGCGCGGTGAGCGGCAGGATCACCGCCCACAGCGTGCGGAGCGGTCCGCATCCGTCGATCTGCGCCGCCTCGTCGATCTCGAACGGGATCGCGCGGAAGAAGCCGTCCAGCAGCCAGACGGCGACCGGCGTGAGCAGCAGCCCCTCGACGATCCCGAGCCCGAGAACCGAGTCCATCAACCCCGCCGTGCGCACCAGCACGAAGAGCGGGATGATCGCGACGACCGGCGGGGCGACGTAGGCGGAGACGATCAGTCCGAGCGTCTGCTTTCCGCCGGCGCGCAGCCGGGCCATCGCATAGTTCGCGGGGATCGACACGAGGAGCGACACCAGCACGGCGATGATCGCCGCACCGAACGAATTGCGCAGGTATGTGAGGATCGGCCAGTTCTCGAACGCCGCGGTCCAGTTCTCGAAGGCGAGACGCGAGGGGAGGATGCGCGTCGACAGGATGTCGTCCGGACTCTTGAACGACATGCCGACCATGTACAGCACGGGGAGCAGCGCGAGCGTGATCGCGACGGCGATCACGACCCACTTCACCGCCGTGACCAGTGCGGACGGACGCCCGGGGCGCGACGTGCTCGACGTGCGCACCTTGGAGCGCCCTCGGCGACGGGCGGAGGGGACGATGAGCGTCTCGGTCGCGCTCTCCTCGAGGCGATCGGATGCGCGGAGCATGAGCGACATGGTCAACTCTCCTTGTGCAGGCGCTGCCGCACGGCGTTGAGCGGCAGGATGACGATGGTGACCAGGACGAGGAAGGCGATGGTCTGCGCGGCCGCCGCCCCCACATCGAAGGTCTGCAGACCGGTGCGGTAGATCTCGTAGCTGCTGACGGTGGTGTCGAAGCCCGGCCCGCCGCTGGTCATGATGAACACGAGGTCGAAGACCTTGAACGAGACGACGAGCTTCAGCAGGAGGACCGTGATCAGGCTCGGCAGCACCAGCGGGAGGGTGATGCGCCAGAAGGTCTGCCACACTCCGGCGCCGTCGACCTGCGAGGCCTCGTACACCTCGGTGGGCAATGTCTGCAGCGCGGCGAACACCAGCAGGACGCAGAACGGCGTCCACTGCCAGGCGTCGACCGTGATCACCGAGATCATCGCGGCGGGGCTCGACCCGAGGAACAGGAACGGCTCGGAGCCCGGATCGAGCGATTGCCCGATGTTGTTGAGCAGCCCGCCCGTGGGGGCCAGCATGAGCTTCCAGATGACTCCGGCCATGACCGGCGGTGTCATCAGCGGGAGCAGGAGCAGCACCCGGATGATGCGCCCGCCCTTGACGGCCGCATCGAGCGAGAGCGCGACCGCCAACCCTGCGATCAGCGCGATGAGCGCCGACGGGATGGCGAAGAGGAGCGACCTGCCGAGGGACGGGAGGGTGATCCCGTCCCCCAGCAGCGCCGCGAAGTTGTCGAACCCGACCCATTCCGAGAACGGACGTCCCAGCGACGATTCCGAGAAGGAGGCGGCGATGATGTAGCCGAGCGGGTAGATCGCGATGATGACGATCGCGATGACGGCAGGGGCGAGCAGGGCGCGCCCCGTCCACGACGCACGTCGGGAGACGCGTCGGTGGGTGACGGGCTGCGACATGAGCGGTCCTTTCGGGTTCGACGAGCGGATCAGCCGGCCAGGGACTGCCAGGAGTCCCAGGTCTGCTGCATCGCCTGTTCGGCGGTCAGGCTCCCCTGGAGCATGAGCGCGAGGTTGTCGCTCAGCGACTGGATCATCTCCGGTGCCTGCGGCGACGTCGGCCAGGACTGCGCGTTCGGCAGCACCTGCGCGGCGACGGCCGACACCTCGGGAGCGAACTCGATGTACTCCGGGCTCTCCAGCGTCGACGTCCGGGTGGGATCCACTCCGGAGCCGGTCGTCGTGATCAGCTTCTCGTTGGTCTCCTTCGAGGAGGCGAAGGCCACGAAGTCCTTGGCGAGCTCCTCATCGCTGGCGTTGGGGCTGATCCCCATCGCCCATCCGGCGTTCAGCGCTCCGGAGATCTTGCCCTCCGGCCCGATGGGTAGCGGAGCCACACCCCAGCCGTCGACGATCTTCGACTGCTCGGGATCCTGCGCGAAGACACCGAGGTCGGTCCAGAACTCGATCATGCCGACGGACCCCGAGAGGAACTGCGGCAGCGCCTGCTCGAACCCGATCTCCAGCGGGCTGGGCAGGGCCGAGGGGGCGGCGTCGAGCATCGACTGCGCGGCCGCGACCGCATACTCGGTGTCGAGCTGCGGCATCTGGGGGTCGATCGGATCGGGCGACATCGTGGCGAGCCTGTTGAAGAACGTGGAGCCGATGTTGAACGCGCTCTTCGAGCCGAGCAGGGCGTTGCCGTACACGCCGTCCGCCTTCTCGGCATCGGTGATCTTCTTCGAGACCTCGATGTACTCGTCCCACGTGGTCGGCACCTCGACGCCGTTCCGCTCGAAGATCGCCTTGTTGTAGAAGAGCACGTGTGTGTCGCCGTCGATCGGCAGGCCGTAGGTGCCTCCCTCGTACTGCGAGTACGGACCGAAGATCGCCTCGATGAAGTCGGACGAGTCGATGTCTTCGTCGGACTCGACCCAGTCGGTGATGTCGGCGAGCGCGCCGGCGTCGGCGAGCGCGCCGACCGACGTGTACCAGTACTGGATGACGTCGTAGTTGTTCGTTCCGGACTGTGCGTCGAGGACCGCCTTGGTCTGGATCTGGTCGTAGGGCACGACCTCGACTTCGACTTCGACACCGGTCTCAGCTTCGAAATCGGCCTCGAGGATCTTGCCGGCCCCCTCCTGCGGAGCAGCGATCAGGACCTTGAGGGTCTTGTCACCACCGTCGCCGGAGGATCCGCCGGCATCGCCGGAGCAGCCCGCGAGCACGAGGCCCGCGACGGAAGCCAGGGCGATGACGGGCAGGGAGCGACGCGCGTAGCGCGCGAGGGATGAGGAGCGTCGTTGCACACTCATGGTGCTGTCCTTTCGATGTTTCTTCTTCGGGTGAGGGGGTGAAGCGGTCAGGATGCGGATTCGGGGTCCGGCGTCCAGGGGCGATCGACCTTGTCGCCATCGACCCAGGGGGTCTTCACGAAGACGGCTCGGAACGTCTCGTCGAACGGGTTGCGCACGAAATGCTCCTCATGCGGTTCGGCGCGGAGCACGTCACCGACCGAGACGACCCTGCAGGTGTCGCGATCGAGCCAGATCTCGGCGCGCCCTTCCAGCACCACGAAGGACTCCGTGTGGTGCTCGTGCAGGTGATTGCCGAACTCGTCGCCCGGCCGCAGCACGACCACGCCGAACGCGGCGTCGTCGCTCTGGGCGAGGTAGCCGGGCCCCCAGTCGCCGAACCGGAGAGAGGCATCGGCGGCGCGGAGCACGTCGGCACTCATGCGAGCACCCGCGTCTCGGTGGCCTCGCGGAACAGCTCGTACGCGTCGGCGGGAGCGGCGTCGTCGTGGACGACCGCGCGGACTGCGCGCATCATCGCCGCAGGATCCGCGCTCTGGAAGATGTTCCGCCCCATGTCGACGCCGGCAGCGCCCGCGCGGACCGCATTCGACGCCATCGTGAGGGCATCCAGCTCGGGGAGCTTCTTCCCCCCGGCCATGATCACCGGCACGGGGCAGCCCGCGACCACGTCTTCGAAACCCTCGTCGCAGTAATAGGTCTTGACGAGCTGGGCGCCGAGCTCCGCGATGATGCGGGTGGCGAGGCCCAGGTAGCGGGAGTCACGGACGAGCTCCTTGCCGACCGCCGTCACACCGAGCACGGGGATGCCGGCGGCGTAGCCCTCGTCGACGAGCGTCGTGAGGTTGCGGATGCTGCGGCTCTCGTGCTCACCGCCGACGAAGACCTGCACGGCCACGGCGTCGGCGTTGATGCGCACGGCATCCGCCATCGCCATCGCGGTGTATTCGTCGGAGAGGTCCTTGAGGATCGACGGTCCGCCCGAGGCGCGGAGCACGAGACCGGCGCGCGTGGCCGGCGGAACGGAGGTGCGCAGCGCACCGCGGGTGCACATCACGGCGTCCGCGTACTCGGCGAGCGGGGCGATGTTCAGGTCGATGCGCTCGAGGCCGGACGTCGGTCCCTGGAAGTATCCGTGGTCGAACGCCAGCATCACCGTGCGGCCGGTGTCGGGGTCGAGGATGCGGGAGAGGCGGTTCTGCATGCCCCAGTCGAGGTTCGCGGCCCCGCGGATGTTCTGCAAGAAGCGCACGGCCGGTGTCTCGGAGTGGAACTTCTTCGCTGCGGCGTTGCCTTCGAGGTCTGCCATGGTGTCTCCTTCTGGTGGTCGTCAGCCGGCGTGGCCGACGGGCGAGAGTCGGGTGGGGGAAAGGTCGTGGGGGCCGCGGGCGGCACCCGGTGGGGTGAAGAGCGGGAGCAGGTCGGGGCCTGAGATCGAGAGCATGTCGCGGTACACGCGGTGCCAGCGCTCGGTCACCGCGCGGTACTGCTCGTGCTCGCCGGGGTCGACGCGTTCGACGCGGTCGGGGTCGCCCATCGGCGGCAGGGCGGCGCCCACACCGCGCGCAGCCAGGCGGGCGGCGCCGTACGAGGTGGCCTCCGGCGCAGGGGTCACGCGGGTGTCGAGTCCGGTCACTCCGGCGATCACCCGCGGCCAGAGAGCGCCCGCGCTCGAGCCGCCGGTGAAGGTGACCGATCCTTCGGCGACCGCTCGGCCGCCGGTGAGGGAGGCGAGGATGTCGAGGTGCGCGCCGGCCACGATCGCGGCTGATTCCTCGATCGCGCGGACGAATGCTCCCCGTGACGAGCGGGCCGCGTCGTTGATGTCGAAGCCCACGAACGCGGGGGCCGCGTGATGCCAGGCGTCCGCCTGCATCACATTCGCCATGGTCGCGACGACACCGTTGGCGCCTGCCGGAACCGCCGCGGCCCATTCCTCCATGACGGTGAACGCGGACGTTCCGGCTGCGCGTCCGAGCTCGGCGGCATCCGGGCACATCGCATCGCGGAACCAGCGCATCGCGAGTCCCGAGAGGAAGCCGATCCCCTCGACCATCCAGGTACCCGGATCGACGTGGCAGAGCGTGCGCAGTCGCCGCTCGGGGTCGATCAGCGGTTCCGATGTGACGGCCGTGGTCTGCCAGAACGTGCCGGCGACGATCGTCGGCACGCCTTCGCGGGCGGCGATGCCATGGAGCGCGAGCTGGGTGTCGGCACCGCCGGTGACGACGGGTGTGCCCACCGGGAGTCCGGTGGCGGCTGCCGCGGCGGGTGTGACGACTCCGACGACTTCACCGCATTCGACCACGGGAGGGAGGATGCTGCGGTCCACGCCCACGAGTCCCGCGAGATCGTCCGACCAGTTCCTCGACCGCAGGTCGAACAGTGCCGAACTCGAACCGCTGGTCGGCTCGGTCACGAACTCGCCCGTCAGGCGCGTCGTGACCCAGTCGCTCAACATCCCGAAGTGGCGCGCCTGCGCGAAGAGGTCGGGCTCGTGGCGGGCGATCCACCGCAGGCGGGCCGGGGCCGTGATCGACACCCAGTCCCCCGCCGTGCGGTACACCTCGTCGGCGACGCCTTCGGCGACCAGTTCGTCGGCCTCCGCGCGTGCCCGACCGTCGGTGTTCGGGCAGGCCCAGAGCTCGCGGCCCGCGGCGTCGTAGAGGACGAATCCCTCCCGCATGCTCGACGCCGCCACGGCCGCGATGCGCCGCCCGCCGAGGTGCGCCACGACCTCCGAGACGGCGGCGGCGATGGCCTTCCATCCGCTCTCGGTGTCGAAGACCGTGCCGCCGGGGTGCCCCGGTACGGCGGTGTGCGTCCACTCGCGCGCTGCTCGGGTGACCAGTCGGCCCTCGATGTCGAAGGCGAGCGCTCGCGCCGATCCGGTACCGGCGTCGATGGCGAGGAAGACGTCCGTCATCGTTCCCATCGCAGGCTCCCATCCGTGAGGAAGCTCTCGACCTCGGCGGCGAGCATGTCGGCACCGCGGACGAGCGTCTCGTTCGTCGCGCCGGCCAGATGGGGCGTGAGGATGAGGTTCGGTTCCGCGACGAGCTCCCGCCACGGTCCATCGGGTTCGTTCACGTCGAGGGCGACGCCGGCGAGGTGGCCGCTGCGCAGCGCCTCGAGGAGCGCGTGCTCGTCGACGAGCGATTCCCGGGCGGTGTTGATGAGGAACGACCCCTCCGGCATGCGGGCGATCTGCGCGGCGCGGATCATGTGGCGGTTCTCGTCGGTGGCTCGCGCATGCACGCTGACGACGTCGCTCGCGGAGAGCAGCGCGTCGAGGTCGGAGACGATCGTGGCATCCGCCACCGAGGCCGGGTCGACGAAGGGGTCGTACGCGGTGATGGTCGCGCCGAGCGCCCGCGCCCGAGCCGCGACGAGGCGGGCGACGTTGCCGTACCCGATGAGCCCGAGACGCAGTCCCTTCACCTCGCGGCCGAACCAGCGGGCCCCCTCGAAGGTCGATTCGGCGAGCGGACGGCCGTCGGCGACCCGCTCGTCCACGTCGCGCAGCGACGCCGGCACGTTGCGCACGAGGGAGATCAGGAAGCCGATCGTGAGGTCGGCGACGGCATCCGCGTTCTTCCCCGGCGTCGTGGTCACTCGCACCCCGCGCTCGCGCGCCGCGTCGAGATCGACGTTGACGGGTCCGCCGCGTGCGCATCCGACGAGGCGCAGGTCGGGGAGCGCGGCCAGGACGTCGGCGGTCACGGGCGCCGCGTGGAAGGCGATGACGTCGTAGCCGCGGCCGAGGCTCGCGACCTCCGCCGGGTCCCCCTCGTACTCCCGGATGGAGGAGGTGTCCCACGTCGGCGTCGTGATCGTCATCGTCGTCGCGTCGACGGCGAGGCCCCGCTGCGCGAAGGCGCGGGTGAAGATCTCGGCGGTCATGTAGCTGTCGCCGATGACGAGGATGCGGTGGTCGGTCATGTGCAGGGCTCCCGGGGTTCGTGAGTGGGTGGGTCAGCGCAGAGCGGCGGGGTAACGACCGGAGGCGGTCTCGGTCGAGATGCCTCCCGCATCGAAACCGGTGTCGACGCTGACGCGGAGGCGATCGGTGCGCACGGAGGCGCGGGAGAAGTCGATGGGCTGGCCGCTCTGGTCGTAGGCGACGGCCTCGACGACGACGATCGGATGCCCCGGCTCGACCTCGAGCAGGCCCGCGAGCGCCCGATCGGCGGCGACGGCCTCGATCGTCCTGTGCATGCGGGCGATGCGGACGCCGGCGACGTTCCTGATCGCGGCGTAGAGACTCGCGCGGGGGTCGCGGAGGTCGGGCAGCACCCCGGCGAAGCGCGACGGCAGATAGTTGATCACGTGCACGGCGGTGCGCGAGCCCACGGCGCGCACGCGCTCCAGCACGAAGCCCGTGCCGTCGGAGGAGTCGCGTCCGACGACCGCTGCGGCCCACGAGGGAAGCGGCTCGATGCCGGCACGGAGGATCTCCGAGCTCAGGGCGCTGCGGCCGTCCTCGCTGTACTCGCCGAGAAGGCTCGGGGCCGAGGGGAGCGTCCAGGCCGACGGCCCCTGGGCTCGTTCCACGAAGGCGCCCTTGCCCTGCTGTCGGGAGATGATGCCGGCGCTCTCCAGCCGAGACAGCGCGTCGCGGATCGAGGTGCGCGAGGCCGAGAAGTGCTCCCTCAGCTCGTTCTCGCTGGGCAGGCGATCACCCGGTCCCCAGGTGCCCTGGGCGATCTCGGCTTCGATGGCGCGCATGATCTGGAACCAGATCGGAGCCGTCGACGTGCGGTCGAGCAGCGGCAGGCTGAGAGTGGACATTCCGGCCTCTTCGGTGAGCGGGTGCGGGAACATCTGCGTTCCCGAGCCGGACTCTCCTGTCCGGACATGTATCGATCATGGACCGATACTTGTATCCCCTGAAGAGACAAGTCAGGAAATTCTCCGACGCCTGCTCTGAACTCGGATTTATCTCAGCTGGTCAGGTATTTCCCGGAACAGCAAGTGACCTCGAAGGTCGATCCGACCCCGGAGCAACGCGGGGAGCGCCGCGGCGGCCGGTACAAGTGGAACCCCCGCGGGGCTTCAGAGCGACAGATGCACGCGCAGCGCCTCGTCGATCTCCCCCATCAACTCGGCCGGCACCCAGCCGAGCGGACGGACGATGCGCGCGGTCGAGATGGTCCGCACCTGCTCCGCGTGCGCCTTCGAATCACGATCCAGCCCGGTGGCGGCGGCGGGAAGCAGCACCTGGAACGGCAGCACGCGTGTGACGTTCGACGTCACCGGCACGACGGTGACCGTGGCCTGCGGGCGTCGCGCAGCGACCGCGTTCGCCGTGTTGTTGCTCACGAGCACGGCCGGTCGCGTCTTCCGCGCCTCGGACCCGACCGTGGGGTCGAACGAGACGAGGACGATCTGACCGCGACGAAGCAGGGAGACCGCGCTGTCGCTCACGCGGTGGCCAGGCCGTCGTCGGCCGCGGCATCCCACTCGTCGTCGTATCCCTCGGCGTAGGCCTCGGCATACGCGTCGGCGAGACGGCTCTCACGAAGAAGGCGAACCGCCGCGTGCACCACGGCCGAGCGCGAGGGGTACCCGCCTTCGAGGGCCTGGGCGTCGAGGAACGCCAGATCGCTCTCACTCAGACTGAGGCTGACCTTTGCGGTGGACATGCGGCAATACTACTTCGGTAGCACCGCTGGTACCACCCACTTCCTTGGAGCTTCCGAGCACCGCAGCGTCCTCGGCTGCACGCGAAGAGGCCCCGGATGCCAGAGCATCCGGGGCCTCTCCAGAGCCGTGCGTCAGCGCTTGCCGGCGATCTGGCGACCGACGAGATCGCGCATGATCTCGTTCGTGCCGCCGTAGATGCGGTGCACCCGAGCATCGGTGAAGGCGCGGGCGATCGGGTACTCCATGATGTAGCCGTAGCCACCGTGCAGCTGCACGCCCGTGTCGAGCACCTCCCACTCGCGCTCGGTAGCCCAGAACTTGACCTTCGCCGCGTCCTCGGCGGTGAGCGTGCTGTTCTTGTAGGCGAGCAGCGCGCGGTCGATGTACGCCCACATCGCATCGGTGGTCGCCGCCATGTCGGCGAGCCGGAAGCGGGTGTTCTGGAAGTCGGCGATGCGCTCGCCGAATGCCTCCCGGTCCTTCGTGTAGGCGACGGTCCAGTCCAGAGCGGCCTGCGCAGCTGCGGCCGCGGCAACGCCGATCGAAAGACGCTCGAGTGGCAGGTTCAGCATCAGCTGGATGAAGCCCTGCCCCTCCTTGCCGCTGATGAGGTTCTCGTCGGGGACGAACACGTCGGTGAAGCTGAGCTCGGCCGTATCCCAGCCATGGAAGCCCATCTTGCTGAGCTTCTTGCCCTGGTCGAAGCCCTCCATGCCCTTCTCTACGAGCAGCAGGCTGAAGGCGTCAGGACGATTGCCCTCACCGGTCTTGACGAAGGTCACGACGACGTCGGCTGTCGTGCCCGAGGAGATGAAGGTCTTCGCGCCGTTGAGGATGTAGCCACCGTCGACCTTCTTCGCGTTGGTCTTGATGCCGCGGAGGTCCGAACCCGCTCCCGGGTCGGTCATGGCGAGTGCGCCGAGCACTTCACCCGTGGCCATCCGGGGCAGCCACTTCTCCTTCTGCTCCTGCGTTCCCATGTGCACGAGGTACGGCACGGCCAGGTCGTCCTGGATGCCGAAGGCGCCTGCGAGCGAGCCGGCACCCGCGGCGATGACCTCCTCCATGACGACCGTGCGGAAGCGGTAGTCCTGCAGCATCCCGGCGCCGCCGAACTCCTCGGGGACCGACAGCCCGATCAGTCCTGCCTCGCCGGCAGCCAGCATGGTCGCCCGGTCGATCTCACCCGCGGCGTCCCACTTCTCGATCGCCTCACCTGTCACGTGGCGCTTGACGAAGTCCTTGACCAGGTCCCGGAATGCCTCGTGATCCTCGTCGTAGATGTCGCGTTCCATGCCGTCCTCCTGAACGTATCGTGCATCGTTGCTCCGGCGATTCTACGTGTCGGGCACTGCCGCGGACAGGACGTTGTGAGAATGCATCCCAAACTTCGTGACACTGGGTACCGCGGTTGTCGGATGCCGCAGATCGGGTCATTCCGCGGCTTTCCGCCCGGCCACGCGTCCAGACGCGACCGGTAGGCTCCGCGTATGCAAGAAGTGTGGCCGTACATCTCGGCGATGTGGACGACGCTCGCCCTCCTCGCGGGCGGATATGCGCGAACCCGCAATCGCTCCGCATTCATCTGGTTCCTGCTGACACTGTTCTTCGGCCCGATCGCCGTGTTCTTCCTCGTGATCATGGATCCCGCCCAGACGCAGCACGCCGCCGAGACTCCTCCGGTCACCGAGAGGCGTCCCGCCGGCTGACGGCATCACGGACCACCGACGAGCGCCGTCGTCAGTGCGCGTAATCGGGGGCGGCCGGGAGTCCGAAGAACTCCTCCAGCGTGTGGAATCCGCCGTCGTGGTACGCGGCGGCGAGGTCGATCCCGACGTAGCGGAGGTGCCACGGCTCGGGCGCGTAGCCGGTCACCGGCGTGCCCACCTGCTCGTACCGCACGATGAACCCGTACTCCCACGCGTGGGCCGCGACCCAGTCGCTCTGCGCGGTGCCGCCGAAACCGTCGAGACCGCCGCAGTTCGAGCCGCACGCGACGACGTCGAGGGCGAGCCCGGTCTGGTGTTCGCTGTGGCCGGGGCGCGCCGAGCCGGCATCCGCCTGCCCCTGACCCTGGGATCGCACGTGGGAGTCGTAGGTCGTGACCTGCAGCCCGTACGACCGGTAGCCGTTGTTGGCACCGATGCGCCCCACACCGGCTGCATCCGCCGCGTCGGCCATCTGCCCGACGGCGGCCGCGACATCGGTCCGCACCCGGCCCGATGGCGTCGTCATCTGCAGCGGCACGGAGTCGAGCGCCCCAGGCTCGTAGTCCGCAGGCTTCAGCGGGAGGCTCTTGTTCACGACGACCCAGACCCGCGCCGGATCGCGGAGCGAGATGCAGGGGGCGTTACCCGCCACCACGGCCTCGCGGAAAGCCGCTCCCCCACCGAAGCCCGCGACCGTGGCCGCGTCGTCACCGGCCTGGACGGCCTGCTGTACGGCGGGGTCAGAGCACGGGTCGGCGGCCGTCGTCGCTCCGACCTGCACGGTCGGCACCTGCATCACGGCGACCGGTTCCGGCATCGCGGCCGCTTCCGGCGACGCCGCCGGCACGGAGGCGATCGAGAGCAGCATCCCGAGCGCGGTCACGGCGACGCCGATCGGCAGTGCGGGTCCGCGGATCGGGGACCGCGGAGCCGCATGCTGAGCGTGCGGCGAGAAGGGCATTGGTCCATTCTCTCCCGCGCTGCGTGGATGGCACCACCGCGACGGCCACAACGGTACCCTCGACCCATGCCGTCCGCCCCGCTCGCCCCCGCACCATCGAGCAGCATGGGCCGAGGACTCGACGTGCTCACGGCTCTGAGTGCGCTCATCGAGAAGGGCAGCGGCACCACCGTCGGCGAGATCGCCCACGCCCTCGACCGCGAGCGCTCCCAGGTGTCCCGCACCCTCGCCACCCTCGCCCGTTCCGGTCTGGTCGAGCGTCGGCCCGACCGTTCGTACGCGCTCACCTGGTCCTGGTACTCTGCCGCGCAGGAACTCACCGCGCACCGGATGCACACGCACGCGCTGGCGGTGCTGGACTCCCTCGCGGCGCAGCTCGGCGAGGCCACCTTCCTCAGTGAGCTGCAGGGCGATGCGACCCTCACGACGCTCGAGAGCCTGCCCGCAGACTCCCGCATGATCGGCTCCTGGATCGGACGCTCCTACCCGGCGTACTGCAGCGATGCCGGGCGCGCCACGCTGTGGGATGCCTCGGACGACGAGGTGCGCGCGGTCTTCGGCTCGACCGACTTCACCGCGCAGGGGCCGAACAGCCCGGTGTCGGTCGACGACGTGCTCGCGCGGCTCGACGCGGATCGCGAGCGCGGCTTCACCATCGTCGACCAGGAGGCGGAACCGGGCCTCTACTCGGTCGCGGCACCCGTCTGGGACTTCCGCGGAGAGGTCATCGCCGCGGTTCAGGTCGTGGGCACCCGCGACGCGATGCACGAGCGGGTCGCGGAGTGCGGTGCGGCATGCGCGCGTGCGGCCGCCGATCTCTCCCGCCGACTCGGCGCACCCGCATCCGTCGAGCGCTGACCCGCGGGGCGTCAGACCGAGGCGTCGGCCGCTGCGGTGAGCTCGCCCGCGAACCGGGCGAGCAGGGCACGGGTCTCGCGGGTGGCGCCCTGCGCACGATGGCGCCCGCGAACCGCGAGCGAGGCGATGACCTCGCCACCCCGGCGGATCGGGAGGGCGAACTCGTCGATCCCCTCGTCGTACTCCTCCGCGGCCGAGATGAGCCCGGCGGCGCGGTCGCGCTCCTGCACGACGCCCACCTCGTTCACCGAGCGCGGCGCCGTCGGACCGCCCACCCCGATGAACTGCACGCCGTCGAGAACCGCTGCCAGCTGCTCGGGCGTGTGATCCCACAGCAGCGCGCGCCCGGCTCCCGTGCACCAGATCGGCGTGACCAGCCCGGCGCGGATGGAGCGGTCGCCTCCATCGGCAGATCGCTCGTATCGGAGCAGCACGCCGCGCGCACCGTCGGCCACGGTGATGAGCGCGTTCACTCCGAGCTGCGCGGCGAGCGTGCGCAGGGCGACCCTGGCTTCTCGGAGCCAGGCCGCGTTCAGCACGGCGGCCGTGCGGAAGTACTCGGTCCCCGCCCAGAACAGCGAATCGTCGTCCCGGCGGAGGAACTGCCGTGACTGCAGCTCGCGCGTGAGTCGCGAGACACGGCTCCGCTCGATGTCGGTGTTGTCGGCGAGCCGCGAGGCGTTGAGCCCCGGTCGCCCACGGCGCTCCTGCTCGACGGCCGCATCGAGCAGACTCAGCCCTTGCACGAGTGAGGAGGAAGCCACGACGACTCCTCCTCTCCTGTCGGCCCGGATCCCGGCCATCCTATCCGGCGGCCCCCACCGCACGACGCGGGAGGAGCCTCCCCCACGCGACGTAGAGGTCGGCGGCGATGTTGCCGTGCGCCCGCTCGACGTCGGCCGCGGTGATCGCCTCGTCGCCCTGCGCGCCGAACAGCACGACCTCGTCGCCGGGCGTCGCCGGGTCGAGGTGCGAGACGTCGACGAGGAAGCTGTTCATCGCGATCCGGTCGACGATGCGCGCACGGCGGCCGTGGATCAGCACCTCGCCGGTGCCGCTCAGGCTGCGGTGGATGCCGTCGGCGTACCCGAGCGGGATCAGCGCAAGACGCGCATCCGCCTCGAGCCGGTGCCAGCGGTCGTAGCCGACCGTGCTCCCCCGCGGATACGAGTTGATCGCCGCGATCCGCGACACGACCCGCATCGCCGGTCGGAGCGCACCCCCCAGCGCATCGGTGTCTCCGTACAGCCCGGCGCCGATACGGACGAGGTCGAACCGGGACTGCGGCAGGCGGAGCGCCGCGAAGGTGGTCGCGCAGTGCCGGGCGACCACCCCGTCGGAGACGTCGGCGACCGCGCGGGACTGCTCGTCGAAGCGTGCGGCGCCCGCCATCACGTCGGCCTCGTCTTCGCAGGGGAAGTGGGAGCAGACGCCGACGACGTCCAGACGCGGATCCGCCAGGACGCCGCGAGCCGCGTGCACTCCCCGGGGCTCACCGACCTCCAGCCCATCCCGCCCGAGCTCGGTGGAGTTGAGCGAGACGTGCGCACGGATGCGCACACCCCGAGCAGCGGCGACCCCGGCCACGATCCCGGCGTGCTCGGCGCCGCCGATCCACTCCTCGATGCCGAAGCGGATGCCGTCGTCGACCTCGTCCCGCCCCGCCGGCCGCACGCGCAGGAGACGACCGGTGAAGCCGCTCGCTCGCACGGCCGCCGCTTCCCCGTTCGACGCGAGCCCGATGAGGCCGATCCGCTGGTCATCGAGCAACGGCGCCACGATGTCGATGCCGTGCCCGTAGGCGTCGGCCTTCACGACCGCGCAGAACCCGACCCGGAGGCCGAGTTCTGCGCGGATCGTGCGGACGTTGTGGCTGATCGCGGTCCGGTCGATCTCGACCCATCCGCCCGCCGGTGTGGAGGCTGTCACGCGTCGGCGGGTTCTGCCTCGTGATCCTGCACGACGTCGCGCTTCCCCTTGCGACCGTGCCGCCACCAGAAGAACAGGTAGCACGCGGCGACGAACGGGATGCCGAAGTACAGCGCCGCCACCTGGTTCGGGTCGAACGCGATCGCGATGATCGACAGGAGCAGCAGCGAGAACGCCACGATCGGCAACGCCGGGTACAGCGGTGTCCGGTACGCGAGAGCGGACACGTCTCCGCCCTCGCGCACGAACTTGCGGCGGTGGAAGAACTGCGAGGCGACGATCGACATCCAGACCGCGACGACCGCGAATCCGGCGATCGACACGAGCACCAGATAGACGGTTCCGGCGGCGATCACGCTGGTGAGCAGCGAGACGAGGCCGATCAGGATGCTGACGCTCAGCGCGATGAGGGGGACGCCGCGCTTCGTGAGTCGCGTGAACGCCTTCGGTGCGTGGCCCTCCTCGGCGAGCGAGAAGAGCATGCGGGCGCAGGAGAACAGCCCGCTGTTGCCCGCCGAGAGGAGCGCCGTGATGATGACGAAGTTCATGATGTCGGGCGCGTACGGCACTCCCACGTACTGGAAGACGTCGACGAACGGGCTGCTGGTGACACTGGCGTCTTCGTAGGGCAGGATCGCGGCGATCACGGCGATCGCGCCGACGAACAGCACCACCAGTCGCAGCACCGTGGAACGCAGCGCGCGCGGGATGTTCTTCGCCGGGTCCTTGGTCTCGCCGGCGGCGACGCCGATGAGTTCGGACCCGCTGAAGGCGTAGAACACGGCGAGCGCCGTGACGACCACACCGCTGATCCCGTTCGGGAAGAGCCCCTCGGGCGTCTCGAAGTTGCTGAACAGGATCGCCGGAGGGTGCTCGGCCGACAGCGGCGTGAACCCGAAGATCGCCGCACCGCCGAGCACGATCAGCGCGACGATCGCAACGACCTTGACCAGCGAGAACCAGAACTCCGCCTCGCCGAACACCCGGGCCGAGATCGCGTTGAGCAGGAACAGCACGGCGGCGAAGATCAGGCACCACAGCCACACCGGCACCCCGGGGAACCAGCGCTGCATGAGGATGCCGGACGCCGTGAACTCCGACCCCAGTGCCACCACCCAGCAGAGCCAGTACAGCCACGCCGTCGTGAATCCGGTCGCCGGTCCGATCGATCGTGAGGCGTAGATGTGGAAGGCGCCGGAGACGGGATACGCGATGGCGAGTTCACCGAGGCAGGCCATGACCAGGTAGACCACGAACGCGCCGATCAGGTACGCGATGATCGCGCCGAGGGGCCCCGCCTGCGAGATCGTGTAGCCGGAGCTGAGGAACAGGCCCGATCCGATCACGCCGCCCAGCGCGATCATGATCAGATGCCGGGCGTCCATGGTCCGTTGCAGGCGACGGAGCGGAACCTGTGTCGCCGTCGTGTTCGGCAGGACGTTGGGAAGGGATTTCTCCCCGGGAAGAGGCGTCATCGGAACTCTCAATCGGGTTTGATATGTGCATCATATTCACATCTGTGTGCCAATGACGCATCTGTTGGTCGGATGCGGGGACACTATCCGCTCCGCGATCCGGCCCACAAGAGCCCCAAGCGGAATTCTTCGCCCCCACCGCCACTGCCGACCATCCGGCGGAGGAGCTGCCATTCCGGCAGTATCGGCGGCCGATCCGACAGGCGCGCACGGACACCCACCTCGCCGACGATGGATCCGTGTCCGCTCGGCGTCGCCGGCGACAGCTCATGGAAAGAAGGAGACAACGGTGACTCACCACGACCTCGCCCTCATCGGCTTCGGAGGCGTCAACCGCGCCCTGGCCGAGATCATCCGCGACCGCGGTGCGGCGCTCGTCGACGACCTCGGCTTCGGCCTGCGCGTCGTCGCGATCACCGATCTCCGCCTCGGCTCGCTCATGCAGAGCCACGGCATCGACCTCGACGCGGCGCTCGCGATGACCGGCGCCGACACGTTCGCGGGAATGCCCGGCGGCCACGCCGAGCCCCGCAACGACTACGTGATCCGCAACACCACGGCCGATGTCATCGCCGAGGCGACGTTCACGAACCCGGTCGACGGAGAGCCGGCGATCTCGCACGTGCGCGCCGCCCTCGAGAGCGGCAAGAGCGTGACCACCACGAACAAGGGCCCGGTCGCGCTCGCGGGCGCCGCGCTCAACCGCCTCGCCGCCGAGAACGGAGCCCGCTTCGAATACGAGGGCTCGGTGATGAGCGGGACTCCGGTGCTGCGGCTCGCCGGCGAGACCCTCAAGGGTCTGCGCATCACCCGCATCCAGGGCATCCTCAACGGCACGAGCAACTTCGTGCTGGGGCGCATGGAAGAGGGGAAGTCGCTCGCAGACGCCGTCGCCGAGGCTCAGGCGCTCGGATACGCCGAGGCCGACCCGACCGCCGACATCGAGGGGTCCGACGTGCAGCTGAAGGTCGTGATCCTCGCGAACGAGGTGCTCGGCGCCCAGCTCACGACCGCCGATGTGCCGCGCACCGGGATCGCCGGCATCACCGCGAGCGACGTGATCGCCGCGGCGGCGGCCGGCGAACATTGGAAGCTCATCGGCACGGTCTCCCGCGACGAGTCGGGGGTCATCTCGGCATCCGTCCAGCCCCTCGCGCTCGGCACCGATCACCCGCTCGCCGCCGTCTCGGGTGCCACGAACGCCGTCGCCTTCACGACCGACCTGCTCGGCACGGTCACGGTGTCCGGTCCCGGTGCGGGGCGCATCGAGACGGCGTATGCGCTCCTCTCCGACATCATCGCGATCGACGCCCACCAGAAGTCGTACGCCGGAGCGGTCCGGTGAGCGTAGCGATCATGGATGCTCCGACGACCGGCACCGCCGTGCTCCGGGTGCTCGACCCGTACAGCGGCGAGACCATCGCCGAGCTGGCGCAGCACACGGTGGATGACGTCGAGGAGATCATGGAGCGCGCGAGGCTCGGCGCCTCGCTCTCGCGCGAGCTGACCCGGTTCGCTCGACACACGATCCTCGACCGCGCGGCACGCATCCTCGAGGAACGTGCCGACGAGGCCGCCGCCCTCATCGTGCGCGAAGCGGGCAAGACCATCACCCAGGCCCGCAAGGAGGTGCGTCGAGCGGTCACCACGATCTCCCTTTCGGCGGAGACCGCTCGGGCGTTCGACGGCGAGGTCATCCCCTTCGACGCTTACGAGGGCGGGGGCAACCGCCGCGGCTGGTACACGCGGGAACCGCTCGGGGTGATCCTCGCGATCACGCCCTACAACGACGCGCTCAACCTCGTCGCCCACAAGCTCGGCCCCGCGATCGCGGGAGGGAACGCCGTCGTCCTCAAGCCCTCCCAGCTCACCCCGTTGACCGCACGCTTCCTCGTCGGCGTGCTGCTCGAAGCCGGGCTCCCCGACGAGATCATCACCGTCGTGCACGGAGACCGCCAGGTCGCGCAGGCGCTGGTCGCGGTGCGCGACATCCGCATGGTCTCGTTCACGGGTGGGTTCGCGACGGGCGAGGCGATCGCTCGCACCGCGGGGCTCAAGAAGCTCGCCATGGAACTCGGCGGGAACGCCCCCGTCGTGGTCTTCGCGGATGCCGACATCGCGGAGGCCGTCGAGGCCTGCGTGTCCGGCGCCTTCTGGGCTGCGGGGCAGAACTGCGTGGGGTCCCAGCGCATCCTCATCGAGCGCTCCGTGTACGCCGAGTTCCGCGACCGGTTCGCGGCGCGCACCTCGACGCTGCGTGCCGGCGACCCCTCGGATCCGGCCACCGATGTCGGACCGATGATCTCGGAGGCGGTGGCCGTGCGCGCCGAGCGGATGGTCGACGAGGCGGTGAGCGCGGGCGCGCGTGTGCTCGCCGGACACCGCAGGGAGGGCTCGGTGTACTGGCCGACCGCGGTCGAGAACGTGGCACTCTCGTGCGAGCTCTGGAACGAGGAGGCGTTCGCCCCGGTCGTGGCCCTGGCACCGTTCGACTCGGAGAATGAGGCGATCACCGAGGCGAACAGCGTCGACTACGCGCTGCACGCCGCCGTCTTCACGACGGACATCGGCCGCGCACTGCGGGTCGCCGAGGCGCTGGATGCCGGAGGCGTGATGATCAACGACTCCTCCGACTACCGCATCGACAGCATGCCGTTCGGCGGATCCAAGTACGGGAGCATGGGGCGCGAGGGCGTGCGCTTCGCGTACGAGGAGATGACCCAGCCCAAGGTGACCTGCATCACCACCTGAGAACTCCTCGGGGAGGGCGGGGGTCCAGGGGGATACCCCGCCCCTCCCCGAGGTTCAGGCGCGGTCGATCACGCGGGTCAGCGACACGGCCGTCACCGTGTTCGCGACGCCGGGCACGGCGGCGAGCATCTCCCAGATCTCGCCGATGCGGTCCATCGAGTCGGCCTCCAGCATGACGAGCAGGTCGAAGTCGCCGGACAGCACGTCGCACCGCCGCACCTCGGGGATCTGCGAGATCTCGGCGATGACCGCGCCGCCACGCATCCGGTCGGTGCGGTAGACGAGCACGATCGCCGAGACCGGGGAGCCGCCGGCGTGCCCCGGCGTGACGGTGTACCCGCCGATCACGCCCTGCCGCTCCATGCGCTCCATCCGCTGCTTCACGGCGTTGCGCGAGAGATGCACCTGGGATGCGAGTGCGACCAGGGGCACGCGGGCGTCTTCGGTGAGCGCGGCGAGGATGCTGCGATCGATCTGATCGAGGTGAAGCCGCTCCATCGAGACCTCCTGAGTGTGCGCTGTCATGTGCATCATTCACAATTGCGTGTGTCTATTATGCACTCTAAAGTGGAATCGGCACCCACGAGCGGTGCAGGAACGAAGGAGTCACCATGGGCGCTCGCCCCGACCGCAAGGATCCCCTCACCCTGTCGGACCTCAGCCTGGCCGTTCATGCGGGCAACCAGCTCGACTCGACGATGGCGCTTCGCACCCCGCTCGTGATGGCCAACTCGTATCAGCTCCCCGACGATCCGAGCGAGATCAGCTGGTCGGCCACCGCGCCCGGGCTGTACACGCGCAACACCGGCGTGAACCAGTCGGCACTGGAGCAGAAGCTCGCCGCGCTCGACGGCGCCGAGGAGGCCGTCGCCCTCGCCTCGGGCGTCGCGGCACTGCACGCCGTCTTCTTCACCCACATGCGCGTCGGCGACCACGTGATCGTGAGCGACGTGGTGTACGAGGCGACCTGGCGCCTGTGGACCGAGCTGCTGCCCCAGCGCTACGGGCTCGAGGCCACCTTCGTCGACATCGGGGATCTCGATGCCGTGCGGGCAGCGATGCGCCCGGAGACACGCCTGGTGTGCATCGAGGCGATCGCGAACCCCACCACCAAGGTCGCCGACGTGGCGGCGATCGCCGAGATCGCGCACTCCGCCGGCGCGATCCTGATGGTCGACTCGACGTTCTCACCGCCGCCGTTCTACCGCCCCATCCAGGACGGTGCCGATCTGGTGGTGCACTCCCTCACGAAGTACCTCAACGGACACGGCGACGCGATGGGGGGATCGGTCGCGGGCAGCCACGAGCTCATCCAGCCCATCAAGGCCGACGCGATGGTCGATGTCGGCGGCATCATCTCGCCCTTCAACGCCTGGCAGATCCAGCGCGGCACGGTCACTCTCCCCCTGCGATTGCGGCAGCACTTCGACTCCGCCGCCCGCATCGCCGAGATGCTCGCCGCCGACGGCCGGGTGGAGTACATCGCCTACCCCGGTCTCGAGTCCCACCCCGACCACGCGCTCGCCGCCCGCCAGTTCGGTGGACGCGGCTTCGGCGGCATGATGGCGTTCGCCGTGAAGGGATCGCCCGACGTGCAGAACGCGTTCGTGGCGAACCTGCGGCTGATCACGTCGGGCTTCTCGCTCGGCCACGACGACTCGCTGATCGTGCACACCGGAACCGAGGGCGGCCGCGTCGCCACCTATCCCGAGCCGTTCCGGAAGTTCGGACACCTGCGCCTCTCGGTCGGCCTCGAAGACGCGGACGACCTGCTGGTGGACCTGAGCGCTGCGCTCGACGCGACGTTCCCCTGAGGATTGATCCATCGAAGATAGTTACCATTCCGGGTTGACATCGAGTCGATGTTTTGTTCGAATATTCAGATGCGGTGGCAGGGACAGAAGCTCGGCGAGACGGACGCAGCGGCGCTGCCCGGGCTCGAAGACCGATCGAGCGTGCTGCGGTCGGTGACCACCCCCGAGTTCGCCGGGATGACGTTCCACGAGGTGCTGTCGAAGTCGGCTCTGAACCATGTGCCCGGCGCTTCACGCATGCCGTTCGCCTGGACGATCAACCCGTACCGCGGATGTTCGCATGCATGCGTTTACTGCGTCTCCCCCGACACTCTGATCCTGTGCGCGGACGGTCGGCAGCGACCATTGCGCGACCTTGAGATCGGCGATGAGATTGTGGGGACAGAGCGGATCGGAAGGTATCGACGCTATGTGCGTACGGAGATTCGCGCCAAGTGGTCGACCCAGAAGCCCGCATTTCGACTGACTCTCGCCGATGGCACAGCGGTGGTCGCCAGTGGCGACCACCGCTTCCTCACGGAGCGAGGATGGAAGCATGTCTCGGACGCCGAGTCCGGACAGAGACCGCATCTCACGACGAACAATCGTCTGATGGGCTTCGGCATCGGGCCGTCCGTCGATCAGATCGACTACACCAGTGACTCCTACCGGCGTGGTTACCTCGCAGGCATGATCCGCGGCGACGGAATGATCTTCCATGGCACCTATCCGAGTGCGACGCGAACTCGCGAGATCAACATGTTCCGCCTGGCCCTGATCGATTCTGAGGCGTTGGAGCGCACCCGCGGATACCTCGATGCCGAGGGTGTGCCGACTCGACTGCGGGCTTTCACTGCCAAGAGCGCGACCCGCAGCGCCGCAGACGCGATCCACACAGCAGCGCGCGCCGGCGTAGCGAAGATCGAACACCTCATCATCACGCCGGGATCGCCTGACGAGACCTGGTTCGCAGGCTTCCTCGGTGGAGTGTTCGATGCAGAGGGCAGCTGCTCGCGCGGGGTCCTGCGCATATCGAACAAAGACACGGACATCATCCGACTGATCGAAGAAGGTATGAATGCGCTCGGCGTTCCCCACATCGTGGAGCCCCCGCGCCCTGGCGGCGTACGCAGCGTTCGAGTGATCGGAGGCCTGCCGAGTCGTCATAAGTTCTTCGCGACGGTGAATCCGGCCATTACACGAAAACTCGATGTCATCGGTACGGCGGTGAAGACAGCAGCGGATCTTCGGGTCGTGGACATCACCCCTCTGCCGGGGATTCGGGATCTGCTCGACATCACGACGGGCACGGGCGACTTCATCGCAAACGGCGTCATCAGTCATAACTGTTTCGCCCGCGGCACGCACGAGTACCTCGACCTCGACGGCGGATCGGACTTCGATTCGCAGATCGTGGTCAAGGTGAACGTGGTCGAGGTGCTCGAGAAGGAGCTGCGGCGCGGCAGCTGGCAGCACGAGACCGTGGCCCTCGGCACCAACACCGACCCGTATCAGCGGGCCGAGGGGCGCTACAAGCTCATGCCCGGCATCATCGAGACGCTCGCCGCATCCGGCACACCGATGTCGATCCTCACCAAGGGCACGCTGATCCGCCGCGACATCCCCCTGCTCGTGAAGGCCGCGCAGCGCGTGCCCGTCGACGTGCAGATGTCGATCGCGATGTACGACGACGAGCTGCAGAAGGCCATCGAGCCCGGAGCCCCGACCACACAGGCGCGGCTCGACACCGTGCGCGCGCTGGCGGATGCCGGGTTCCCCGTGACCGTGTTCCTCATGCCGATCATGCCGCACATGACCGACTCGCTCGAGGCGATCGATAGCGCCCTCGTGCGCATCAAAGAGGCCGGGGCGCGCACCGTCATCTACGGAGCCCTGCACCTGCGACCGGGCGTGAAGCCGTGGTTCTTCGAGTGGCTCGGCGCCAACCGGCCCGACCTGGTGTCGTCGTATCGCGGGCTCTATCCCGGCGCCTCGGCCGAGGCTCCCAAGGGATACCGGCAGTGGCTCGCGAAACGGGCGCGTCCGCTCATCCGGATGCATGGGCTCGACGGCCGCCACGAAGACGACTACTCCCGCCGCGGGTTCCGACCAGGGCAGGGCCACGTGCAGACCGGAGCGGCGAACGCGGCAGCGGTGCGCTTCACACCCAGCGCCGCCGCAGCTGCGCAGCCGATGCTGTTCTGAGCCGGATCGCCCCTCTCACCCGGTCGGTCGCCCCGCCCGTGGCCGCGTAGGCTCGGGGATCATGGCGATCGGTTCGACAGTCCACACATTCGAGGTGCAGCTCGCTGACACCGACCGCGGAATCTACGAGGACTACTCGCTGCGCGTGGCGCGGCATCCGTCCGAGACCGACGCGTACATGCTCACCCGCGTGCTCGCCTACGGACTCGAGTTCGCCGAGGGCATCACGTTCGGCGGCAGCATCTCCTCGACCGAGGAACCGGCCGTGCTCGTGCGCGACATGACCGGGCTCATCACCGTCTGGGTCGAGATCGGGGCGCCCGATGCCGAGCGACTGCACCACGGCAGCCGACTGGCCGAACGCACTGTCGTCTACACGCACCGCGATCCCGCGAAGGTCATGGCGCAGTGGGCGGACAAGCGCATCCACCGCCGCGAGGACATCCGCGTGTACAGCTTCGACCCCGGGTTCATCGAGTCGGCCGCGGCCCTGATCGAACGCCGCAACACGATGACCCTCACGCGGGCCGAGGGAGTGATCTACCTCGACCTCAACGGCACGAGCCTGACCTCGACCGTGCACGAGCACGAACTCGCCTGACCGGCGCGAGCCTCAGCTTCCGCGAGCTCAGCTGCCCACGAGTCCCTGCTCGTATGCGGCGATCACGAGCTGCGCGCGATCCCGCGCTGCGAGCTTCGACAGCAGGCTGCCGATGTGCGTCTTCACCGTCGCCATCGAGATCGTGAGCGCCGCGGCGATCTCCGCGTTCGCGAGTCCGCGGCCGACGAGCGTGAGCACCTCGGTCTCCCGTGCCGTGAGGGTCGCTAGGGGGCGGCCCGCCGGTCGATTCGCGTTGTCCAAGAAGTGCTCGACGAGGCGGACGAGGATGCTCGGCGCGAACAGCGACTCCCCGTCATGCGTGCGGCGGATGGCCTCGATCAGTTGCTCGGGGCGCACGTCCTTGAGCAGGAATCCACTGGCTCCCGCGCGCAGGGCGCCGTCGACGTATTCGTCGAGCTCCAGCATGCTGAGCACGAGCACCCGCGTCCCCGGCAGGGCCGTCGTGATAGCGCGCGTCGCACTGATGCCGTCGAGCCCCGGCATCCGGATGTCCATCAACACGACATCCGGCACGATGGCGCGCGCCAACTCGACCGCCCCCGCACCGTCGGCCGCCTCGCCCACCACCGTCAGCCCCTCGGCACCGGCGATGATCAGGGCGAGGCTGTGTCGCAGCAGGGCCTGATCGTCGGCGATCAGGACGCGGATCCCGTCGCTCACGCTCCCGCCTCGAACGACAGGCGCGCCTCGACGCGGAATCCCGCCCCCACCGGCTCGGCGAGCAGCGTTCCGCCGAGGGCGCCCACGCGCTCGCGCATGCCCCGCAGCCCGTGTCCGGCGCCGGGCTGCGACTGCCATCCCCGCGCAGGGCCGTCATCGGCGACGACGACACGGATGGCGCTCCCGTCCCGCTCGACCGCCACGCTCGCCGGCACCGGACCGGCATGGCGTCCGACATTCGCGAGCGCCTCCCGGATCGTGGCGCAGGCGGCGGCCTGCACGGCGAGCGGCACCTCGCCCAGATCTTCCATCCGCAGGCTCGCGCGCACACCGAACGCCTCCGCGGCGGTGACGATCCCCGGCACGTCCGAGAGCCGCGCCGGCGGATGCAGCGGCACCTCGTCTCCCGGCTCGCGCAGCACGGTCAGCATCCTCCGCAGCTCCGACATCGCAGAGCGCCCCGCCTGCTCGATGTCGACGAGGGCGCTTCGCCGCTCGGCGTCGCCGGCGGTTCCCTCGAGCGGGGCGACGGCGGCGGCCCGCATCGTGATCAGACCGAGTCCGTGCGATGCCAGGTCGTGCAGCTCACGGGCGATCCGCAGTCGTTCCTGCTGCGCCGCCCGGTCCGCCGCCCATTCCGTGAGGCTGCGCTCGTACTCCCGGCGCTGCCGCTGCGACCGCACCGTCGCCCAGACGAGCACGCCCACCACGAGGAGTCCGGCGGCCGTCACCACGACCGCCACGCTCTGCGGGCCGTCGAGTCCGAGAAAACTCAGGAGAGCGACCAGCAGCGCGATCATGCCCCCGGCGGCGATCCACGTGCGCGAGCGCCAGGTCGGGCGGGGCGAAGCATCCATCCGCCCGAGTCTAGGCACCCTCGACGCGACACACATCAGACCAGGGGTGGAGGGACCGGGGTCGGAGCATCGGCCGGGCTTCCCGCCTGCGGGCCGATGCCCCGGACGACGCGGACCACTGGGATCGAGGGATGCTGACGATCGAATCACTCACGAAACGACACGGTTCCCGCACGGTGCTCGACGGCGTCGCCTTCGAGGCACGGCCGGGCCGCGTGACGGCCTTCCTCGGAGCGAACGGAGCCGGCAAGTCATCGACCCTGCGCGTCCTCCTCGGGCTCGACCGGCCGACCGCAGGACGCGCACTCATCGACGGCCATGCCTACCGCGACCTCCGCGATCCGCTGCGGACGGCGGGGGCGATGCTCGACGGCTCCGGCGCGCACCGCTCGCGGACCGCGCGGGGCCACCTCTCCTGGATCGCCACGGCGGGCGGCATCCGCCGTGGCCGCGTCGACGAGGTGCTCGAACAGGTCGGTCTGGCCCACGCGGCGCGCACCAAGGTCGGTCGGCTGTCGCTCGGCATGGGGCAGCGTCTGGGGCTCGGGGCGGCGCTGTTGGGCGAGCCGCCGACGCTCATCCTCGATGAACCCGTGAACGGGCTCGACCCCGAGGGCATCCGCTGGATGCGCGAACTGCTGCGCGGCCAGGCGGATGCCGGGGGGACCGTGCTGCTGTCCAGCCATCTGATGGGCGAGGTCGCCGGAGTGGCCGACGACCTGGTCGTGATCGCCCACGGTCGGATCGTGGCGACGGGCACCGTGGACGAGATCACCCGAGGGCACGCCGACCTCGAAGCGGCCTTCTTCGCCCTGACCGGCGGGGATACCTCGACCGACCCGAACGGCGGTCCCTCACGATGAGACTCCTGCGCACCATCGCCGCCGAGACGGTCAAGATCCTCACGCTCCCGGGCGTATGGGCCGGCGTGCTCGCGAGCGTCCTCGGCACCGTCGCGATCACGGCCCTGAACGCGACGCAGGCGGTCGCCGCCCTCGACGCGGGTGAAGCCGACCTGTTCGGTCCGATCTCGGTCTTCGAGACCGCCTTCGCCGCGGCTCCGCTCGGCACGATCGGCGCGATCGTCGTCGGCGTGCTGGCGGTCAGCAGCGAATACACGCCGAACAGTCCGGATGCCGGCGGATCCCGGCAGATCACGAGCACGCTCGTCACGAGTCCCGGTCGAGTGAGACTCGTCTTGGCCAAGCTCACGGCGGTGGTGGCGATCACCGTCCTGACCGCGGCCGTGGCCTTGTCGTCCTGCCTCGGGGTCGCTCAACTGTTCCTCGGCGACGTCGCCCCCGAGTCCATCCCCGTCGAACAGGCGATGTGGCGCATGGTCGGCACGACGGTCTACTGGACCCTCACCGCCCTCCTGGCGTTCGGCATCACTCTTCTCACGCGCAGCGGCACACTTCCGCTGATCATCCTCATCCTGAACAGCTCGGTGGTCTCGATCTCCCTGCTGCTCACGAACCTGACACCGCTCGCCCACTGGCTCCCCGACATGGCGGGACGCAACCTGTTCGGCTTCGACGCGGAACTCGTGCTCCCCGGCGGCCTCGACGCCGTGCCGGGTGGTCTCGTCATGGCCGCGTGGGCCGTGGCAGCCGTGGGTGCCGGAACGATCGTCTTCACGCGGAGAGACGCCTGATGCGGCGGGCGCTGGGGGCGGAGCTCTCCAAACTGCGGACGCTTCCGCTCACGACATATGCCGCCGCGGGCATGGTCCTCGTCAGCGCACTCATCGCGGCGGCGCTCGCGGGGTTGCACGCCGAGCGAGGGGGCACCGTGCCGGCGGTCGACGCGGTTCTCGAAGCCATGCCGTACGCGCAGGCCGGTGCGATCCTGCTCGGGGTCGTGCCGGTGGCGCACGAGTACGCCGGGCGTCAGTTCACCACCACCCTCATCGCGGCGCCTCGCCGGATGCGGGTGATCGTGGCGAAGACGTGCGCGGCGGTGGTCGTGCTGTTCCTCGTCGGGACGCTGTCGGTCGCTGTGGCATGGTTGTCCGCCGAGCTGACGCACCGGGCCTCGGATGCCGGCGGTGTGGCCGCGACGGCGGAGGACCTCGCCCGCCTCGGCGGCGCGATCGTCTATCTGGTGCTGATCGGGGTCCTCGCCCACGCGGTGACGCTCGTCCTGCGCCATCTGGTGCCGGCGCTGGTGTCGATGCTCGTCGTCGTCTACATCCTGCCGTTCGCTCTGACCGCGCTCGGGGAACACACTCGGTGGCTGCCCACCCGTGCCGGGTCGCAGCTGTTCGCCCCCGACGACGCCGTGCTCACGGCGCTCACCGGGGCCTTGGTCCTGCTCGCCTGGTCGGTCACGATCGGCGTCGCCGGCGCCGCCCGCTTCACCCTCTCCGACGCGTGACCGGGGCTCCCCTCGCCCCTCCCCCTCCGCCGATCCCGCCGATCCCGCCGACCGCGCTCAGAGATCGGGGGCGGCGTTCCACGCGTCGACGAACTCCTGCGCCTCGTCGCCCCCACCCTTCACGAGGTTCGGGTGGAGCTTGCCGGTGACTGTGAACGCGTACGCGGGACGATCGGTCTCCGGCGCCCACCTCGTCGACGCGAAGATCTCGGCTTCCTGTTCCCGCAGCGCGGCAAGTTTGATCGCCGGGGCCAGTGCTGCAGCGTCGACGTCGTGGTCGAGCACGACATCGAGCTCCCGCGGCCCCAGCGCGACGGAGCGCACCCCCTCGGCATCGGCGAGTCCGAGCGCACGATCGAAGTTCGCGACGTATCCGTCCTCGCTCATGGTCTTCGCCGTGACGCGCGAGCCCGGCTCGTCCTCCTTCAACACGAAGAGCTGTAGGGAGTTGAACGCCTGGAGGTCCGGCGTCGCGAGAAGGGCCTGCTGCACGGTCGCGGCCGTCTCGGCATCGGTCGTGGTCACCGAAAGATGTAGAGCGCGCGGCCCATGAGTGCCGATCGAAGCGCCTACGACACCGGCGATCGGCGTGAGGATCGCATCGAGTCTGGCGCCGAGCTCCTGCTGAAGCGCCGGAGCGGTCATGATCCCGCTGGAGAGGCTGACACGGAGCCGCGCCTCGCCCGACGTCAAGGCGTCGACGGCGGGCGCGGCCGCAGCGGCACCCTCGGCCGTGCGCATCCGCAGCGCGAGCGAGTCGTCGTCGAGCGTGTACTTCTGGATCGGAGCGACGGCGGCCGCCGCCGCGACCGTCTCGACCGCGGTCTTCAGCGCCGCCGGATCCTGCGTCTCGATCGACGAACGCTCGTGCACGTCCGAGACCTTGATCGACACCCCGTCCGTGAGCGGACCGGCCGCCGCCGCATCCGCCAGCGGCTCGATCGTCGCGGTCGGGTCGACCCCTGCTTCGGCGACCGCCTCGACGCCCAGCGAATCGTCGGACGACCAGACGCGACCCTGCAGGATGCCGTCGACTCCGGCCAGCTCCCCCACCGCTTGTGCGAGCTCGGCGACCTCGTCGTCGTCCCCGGCGACCGTCCACTGCCAGGCACCGGTGCGCACCTTGAGCACCACGTCATCATCGGTCACGGACTCGGCGAGGTCGTCCAATCGCCCAGCGGTCTCGGGGAGATCCGCGGGCGCGACCGAGTCGGAGAGCGAGATCAGGTAGCTGCCGTCCTCCGCCTTCTCGATCGAGGAGACGGCCGGATCCTTCGCGACCTGCTCCTCGAGGTCTTCGCTCTTCCGCGTGCACCCGGCGAGCGCCGTCACGGCGATCACCCCACCCAGCAGCAGAGCGACACCACGAACGATCCCCCGGTTTCGACGCATTACTCCATCGTATGCACAAACGCGTGAGCCGCCGATGGGCACAACTCCCCATTCGGTTTCGTGCTCGTGCTCGCGCTCGCCGTGCGCGTCGAGTGCACGGCTTCGCGCCGAACGCACGGCTTCTTCACGCGGGTACGCCGTGCACTCGGCAGCATCCCGTGCACTCGACGCGCACAACGCGGGGCGCGGACACAACGCGGGGCGCGGACACGACAGAGGCCCCGGACCGCGGAAGCGGGACGGGACCTCTGGTGAGCGAGACTCAGGCGGTGAGGTCGGCCGCGGTCGGCACGCGACCGGCGATCTCCTCGATCACGTCGTCGTCGAGGCGCGCGTTCTCGAACGGCGCGTCGATCTCGGCGCGGTCGAGCAGCTCGGTCATGCGACGCTGACGCTGACGCGTGATCAGCGTGACGACACGACCCGAACGACCCGCGCGGCCGGTACGGCCCGAGCGGTGCAGGTACGTCTTGTACTCGTCGGGAGCGTCGGCCTGGACGACCAGGTCGATGTCGTCGACGTGGATGCCGCGGGCGGCGACATCCGTGGCGACGAGCACGTTCACGCGACCCGAGGTCAGGCGCTCGAGGTTGCGCGTGCGCTTGGCCTGGTTCAGGTCGCCGTGCAGCGAGACGGCCGGGATGCCGGCGTCGTCGAACTGCTCGGCGAGCATGTCGGCATAGGCACGCGTGCGGGCGAAGACCAGCGTCTTGCCGGCACGGTCGACGAGCGACGTGAGGATGTCGGCCTTGTCGCGGTGCTCGATCACGAGCACGCGGTGCTCGATCGTGCTGGAGTCCTGGTCTTCACCGGCGACCTCGTACACGGCCGGGTCGACGAGGAACTCGTCGACGAGAGCCGCGACCTCGCGGTCGAGCGTGGCCGAGAACAGCAGCTTCTGGCTGCCGTCTGCGGTGTGACGCAGGATGCGCTGCACGGGCTCGACGAATCCGAGCTCGCACATGTGGTCGGCCTCGTCGAGCACCGCGATGCGGCAGTCCGAGAGGTCGAGCTTGCCCTGGTTGATGAGGTCTTCGACGCGACCGGGGGTGCCGATCACGATGTCGACGCCCTTCTTCAGCGCACCGACCTGGCGACCCTGCGGGACACCACCGTAGATCTGCGTGGTGAAGAGGCCGACGCTGCGGGCGATCGGCTGGATCGTGCGGTCGATCTGCAGCGCGAGCTCGCGCGTCGGAGCGAGAATGATCGCGCGCGGCGACCGTCCGAACTCACGGCGCTTGCCGGCCTGCGACTGCAGCACGCGCTCGACGAGCGGCGCACCGAAGGCGATGGTCTTGCCCGAGCCGGTGCGACCGCGGGCGAGCACGTCGCGCCCGGCGAGGACGGCCGGGATGCTGGCGGCCTGGATCGGGAACGGCGTCGCCGCGCCCATGCCGACGAGGGTGTCGACGATGTTCGAGCCGAGACCGAGGTCGCCGAAGGTCACACCGTCGACCTCGACGGCTGCGACGGACTTCGCCTCGAGGCGCTCGTGCACGACGTCGTCGCCCGGAGTGAACTTCGCTCCGGTCGACTCGGGCCGGCTGGTGGCGTTCCAGTCGTTGCGGCTCGGGCGCTCGTTGCGCGCCGGACGCCCACGGGTGTCGGAGGTCAGCGGGCGCGGACGCTCGGTGCGGTACGCGCCACCGGTCGACGGACGCGAACGCTCGTCACGGCCGCCCTCGTACGAGCGCTGCGTGCGGTCGCGGTCGAAGGCCCGACGGGCGCGGTCGGCGTCGTACGAACGCTCGCCGCCGCGGTCGGCGCCACGGTCGTTGCTGCGGGCACGGTCGCCGCCGCGGTCGTCACGACGCGGACGCTCGTCGCGGTCGAACCGGGGGCGCTCGGTGCCACGGTCACTGTTGAACCGGGGGCGCTCGGCACCACGGTCGCTGTTGAACCGGGGACGCTCGCCACCACGGCGGTCGTCGCGGACCGGACGCCCGCCATCGCGGTGGTCGTTGTCGCGGAAGCCCTGACGCTGGGTGCCGGCGCCACGGTCGTCACGACGCGAGCGGTCGTCGCGGTCGAAGCGGGGGCGGTCGCCGCCGCGCTCGTCGCGGTAGGTTCCGGGACCGGTCGGGCGCTGACCGGTCGGACGCTGTCCGCCACGGTCATCCCGACGCGGACGGTCGTCGAAACGGCCGCCGGCGCTGGGCCGGTCGTTGTAGCGAGGACGCTCGGAGCGCTCGTCGTTGCGGTGGTGCGGTGCCTCGCGGCGTCCGGACTCGGCGCGGTTGCGGATGCCCCGGGCCTCGTCGCGGCCGGCACGCTCGGAAGCGTTCCAGCGCTGCTTGGGCGCGCCCGACTCGGCCTCGGCCGGGCGGTAGCCGCGGTGACCGGCACTGCGGCTGCCGGGACGACGGTCGTAGCCGCCGGCGGCGGGGGCGGAGCGGCGGTCGCCGGCATCCGCGCGGGCACCACGCTCGTCGCGCGCACCGTCACGGGCGGGGCCGCCGTTGTGGCGGTCGTGGAAGGAGGTCTTCTTGGCGCCGTAGCGCGGCTCGAAGTTGGCGGCGGGACGTCCGCCGCGGGGCTTCTTGTTCTTGGGCATTGCGTTGTCTTTCTGTGTTCTCGCACGAGAACAGCGCCGCGCACACGCGCGAGCACCCTGCGCGTGGTCGGATGCGACCAGCGGGGTTCCGGACTGTCAGCGGCCGGGGCCATTCATGTGATGGTTGATTAGCGTCGAGCGACGCTCACCATCGGCCCCTGGACTCACACTTCACACACATAAAACGTCCGCGCCAACGCGCGGGTGTCCGAAGCCGACCGCACAAGTGTAGCCGACGCGCCTGAGAGAGTGCCGACGCGGGGGTGGCCGTACGATGTCGAAGTGACTTCCGCATCCCCCACCGGCGCCCAGATCATCCTCCGACTCGGCGATGCGACCGCCCAGATCGCGCAGGTCGGCGCGTCTCTGCGGTCGCTGCGCCTCGGCGGCGTCGACCTCGTCCCTCCATACCCGCTCGATCAGCCGACGCCCGCCTGTTCCGGCGTGGTCCTCGCCCCGTGGCCGAACCGCGTGCGCGACGGTCGGTGGGATGACGACGGAACCCCGCGCCTGCTCGCGATCACCGAGCCGAAGCTGAACAATGCGAGTCACGGCCTGCTGCGCTTCACGGCGTACGAGGTGTCGCACACCGACGCCGAAGCCGTGCTGCGGGCGACGATCGTGCCCCAGACCGGCTACCCGTACCTGATCGAGACCGCCGTGACCTACACGCTCACGCCCGACGGCATCGAGGTCACGCACACGCTCACCAACCGCTCGGCGACGCCCGCACCGGTCGCCCTCGGCACGCATCCCTTCGTGACGATCGGCGACGTCGACCCGCATGACCTGGTGCTGCGTGTCCCCGCGGAGACGGCGTTCACGACCGACGAGCGGATGCTCCCCACCGGCACCCGTCCCGCCGAAGCCACCCTGCGCGACGGGGCGCGGCTGGGCGACGTCACCCTCGACACCGGGTTCACCGACCTCGCTCGCGACGCCGACGGCCGAGTGCGGCACTCGCTCACGGCACCCGACGGCCGCCGCGTGACCCTGTGGCAGGGCGAGGGCTTCGACTACGTGCAGGTGTACACGACGCCCGCCTACCCGGGGCAGAGCCTCGCGGTCGCGATCGAGCCGATGACCGCGCCCGCCGATGCGCTGAACAGCGGCCTCGGCATCCGTCGTCTCGCGCCCGGCGAGACCTGGACCCTGCACTGGGGCATCGCCCTCGGCTGATCTGTTCCGACTCGTCGCAGGGTCGGGCCGTTCACAACTCCTCAATAACCGAGCCGAAAGGCCCCGGATCGCGCATGTGGATGCGGATCCGGGGCCTTTCTGCGGAGTTGTGAACAGCTGGCGGGCGAGACCGCACGCCCGCCGGACGGGAACTACTCCCCGCGGTCGCGCAGCTCGCGCCGCGTGAGCTGCGGCGCGTGCGGCAGGCCGGACGCGTCGATCAGCACCGATCCGGCCGGAGCCACCGCGGCACCGGACGTGTCGGGGTCGACGGGAGCATCCGGCTTCGGCGCTCCGCCGGCATCCGATCCTCCGGCCTTCCGTGCGGCCCGCCGCTCCCTGGCACCCTCGACGAGGTTGTAGAGGGTGGGCAGCACGATCAGCGTCAGCACGGTCGAGGAGAGCAGGCCGCCGATCACGACGATCGCCAGCGGCTGCGAGATGAACCCGCCGTGACCGGTGATGCCGAGAGCCATCGGCGTCAGCGCGAGGATCGTGGCGAGTGCGGTCATGAGGATCGGCCGCAGACGCTTCTCGCCACCGGCCTTCACCGCCTCGATGGTCGACAGACCCTTCTCCCGGTACTGGTTCACGAGGTCGACGAGCACGATCGCGTTCGTCACCACGATGCCGATGAGCATCAGCACACCGATCAGCGAGGCGACACCGAGCGGCACACCCGTGACGATCTGCAGCAGGATCGCGCCGGTCGCCGCGAACGGCACCGAGACGAGCAGCAGCAGCGGCTGGCGCAGCGACTTGAACACCGCGACCATCACCACGTAGACGATCAGGATCGCCGCGAGCATCGCGAGTCCGAGCTGCGAGAACGAGTCGGCCTGCTGCGAGGCGACACCGCCGACCTCGGCGGAGGCTCCGTCGGGCAGGTCGGCCGCGGCGAGCGCCTCGGTCACCGACTGCGTGGCGGTGGCGAGGTTGTCGGATGCCGGCGGCACGGTGACCGTCGATGTCCGGCGCCCCTGCTCGGTCGTGATCGAGGTGGGGCCGTTGCGCTGCTCGACCGTCGCGATGTCCTGCAGCTGCACGACGCCGAGCGGGGTCGGGATCGCGAGCTCCTTGAGGGCCTGGACAGTGGTCGGCGGCTCCGGCGTGACGATGTAGATGGTCAGCGCGGTGTCGTCGATCTCGACCGATCCGGCCTGCTGCGGACGCATGGTGTTCGAGACGATCGAGCCGACCGCGACCTCGGAGAGACCGCGCTGGGCGGCTGCATCCCGGTCGACGACCACGGCGATGTACGGCAGCGAGGCGGCGAGGTTGTCGGTCACCTGGCCGACGCCGTCGCGTCCGTCGAGCTCCTCGACGACCGAGGTGGTCGCGGTCTGCAGGTCGTCGGCGTTGGATGCCGTGACCGTGATCTCGATGTCGCTCGAGCCGAAGCCGGCGGATGCCGCGACCGACACCTCGCCCACGTCGTCGCCGAGTCCGTCGATCGCGTCCTGCACGTCGGCGCGCAGCTTCTCCTGGTCGGCGTCGCCGTCGGTGAGCACCGAGTAGGTGACACCCGCTCCGCCCGAGAACGCGTCGCTGAGGGCCGAGCCGCTGGTGCCGATCGAGGCCTGCACGTGCTCGATGCCGTCGATGCCGAGGAGTGCGTCCTCGACCTCGACCGCGGCATCCGACTTCGCCTGCAGGCTCGCGGTCGGGCCGAGGTCCTGCGTGACGGTCATGGTGTTCTGGCCGGAGTCGCTCAGGAAGTTGATCTTCATGAGCGGTGCGGCGGCGAGCGTGGCGCCGAGCACCACGACGGCGAGGATCACCGTGACACCGGAGTGCTTCAGAGTCCAGCCGAGGATCGGCCGGTAGACGCGCTGCAGCTGCGTGGGCGGAGCATCCGGGTGCTCCGGGTCGATGACGTTGCCATGCTCGTCGACGAGCTCCTTGCCCGGCTTCAGGAACCAGTACGCGAGCACCGGGACGATGGTGAGGGCGACCAGGAGCGAGGCGACCATGGCGATGGTCACGGTCATGGCGAACGGTCGGAACAGCTCGCCGACCATGTCGCCGACGAAGACGATCGGCAGGAACACCGCGACTGTCGTGATCGTGGATGCCGTGATCGCCATGGCGACCTCGCGCACGGCGAGGCGGATCGCATCACCCTTGTCGGCATCGCCGACGTAGTGACGTTTGATGTTCTCGATCACCACGATGGAGTCGTCGACCACGCGGCCGATCGCGATCGTGAGCGCACCGAGGGTCAGCACGTTGAGCGAGTAGCCGAACGCCTGCAGCCCGATGAAGGTGATGAGCACGCTGGTCGGGATCGAGATGGCGGTGACGAGCGTGGAGCGGATCGACATCAGGAACACGAGGATCACGATCACCGCGAACACCAGGCCGAGCAGGCCCTCGGTCGCCAGCGTCTCGATCGACTGCACGATGAACGGCGCCTGGTCGAAGATGATCGTGAAATCGGCGTCGGGGAAGGCGTCGCTGATCGTGTCGAGCGCGGCGATCACGCCGTTCGACACCTCCACGGTGTTCGCGGCGGGGAGCTTGGTGATCGAGATCGAGAGCGCGTCCTTGCCGTCGACGCGCGAGATCGAGGTGACCGGGTCGGACTCCTGCACGACCGTGGCGACATCACCGATGGTCGAGGTGGTACCGACGAGCGGGAGTGCCGCGATCTCTTCGACCGAGGTGATCTTCGCTCCGGTCTGCACCGTGAGCGTCTGACCGTTCTCGGTGATGTCCCCGCCGGGGAAGAGCGTGCCGTTCTGCTGCAGCGCATTGCTGATCGCCTGCGTGCTCTGGCCTTCGGCGGCGAGCTTGGCGGGGTCGGGCGTGATGCTGATGCGCTGCCCGACACCGCCGACGATCTCGGCGGCGTTCACGCCATCGACGTCTTCCAGCTCGGGGATCGCGACGGATTCGAGCTCGGCCTGCGCGTTGTCGGCATCCTCGAATCCGGTGACGGCCACCTGGATCACCGGGAAGTCGTCGATGGAGACAGACAGCACCTGCGGGGCCACGTCTTCCGGCAGCTGCGAGGAGACGCGGTTGATCGCCTGCTGGATCTTCTGCTCGGCGGTGGCGAGGTTGGTGCCGTAGGCGAACATCGCCTGCACGATCGAGGCGTTCGTGGTGCTGGTGGCCGTGGTCGACTCCAACCCCGGCACGCCCTGGATCGCCGACTCGATCGGCGTCGACACGTCGTTCTCGACCACCTCCGGCGAGGCACCGGGGTACGTCGTCATCACGACGAGCGCCGGCAGCTCGAGCGAAGGGATCAGCTCCTGCTTGAGGTTGGTGAGCGCGAGCCCGCCGAACACCGCCGCGACGATGGTGATCAGGGCGATGAGCGCGCGGTTCTTGAGGCTCAGGATGGCGAGTTTCGACAAGGCGGTTTCCTCGGTGTCAGGGTGTGGCTGTCGCTGCGGAGGGAGTGGAGACGGAATCTCCGAGGATCCGCGCCAGTGCGGTCTCGATGAAGGACTGTTCGAGATGGGCGTCGCGGATCTGCATGCTCCACATGACGCCGTCGATGAAGATCATCGCCGCTCGGGCGCGGTCTTCGCCATAGGTCGGCTCGAGAAGTTCTACGAGCCGGTCGGAGAGATGACGTGCGAGCTCGCGCAGCCGGGGGTCGTGCACGGCCGCGGTGACCACGGCGCGGTCGGCCTGCACGGCGTGGTGGTCGTCGAGGCTCTCGAACACGAGCGCGGCGATCACGGCGGGGCTGTCCCCGCGGTCGGCGATCGTCTGCCGGACGCCGTCGAGGCGCGCATCGACCTCGTCGGCGAGCGCGCGGAAGGCGGCCGAGCGGAGGTCATCGAGGGTGTCGAAGTACTGGGTGGTCGCGCCGAGGGGAACGCCCGCGCGGGCGGCGACCTTGCGATGGGTGACGGCCTCGGCGCCCACTTCGACGATGAGCTCGGCGGCCGCGGTCACGATCTCGCGACGGCGCGCTTCAGGGTCACGTCGACGACGCGACCCATCACCCATCCGAACCCCCTGGACATCCGTACATGTACGTTTGTACATTTCCGGATTGTGAGGACGCTGGGAGCGGTCAGAACAACGAGCCGACGGCCAGCCCGAGACCCGCGGCGAGCAGGCCGAGCAGCAGCATCCCGACGGCATTGAAGACGGATGCCGGGCGCTCGCCGTCGCGCCACAGGGCGACCGTGTCGAGCATCGCGGTGCTGAAGGTCGTATAGCCGCCGAGCAGGCCGGCACCGAGGAGGAACGCGGCATCCGGCAGTGCGGTCGTGACGATGCCCAGCGCGAAGGATCCGGAGAGGTTCACCAGCAGGATCCCCCACGGGAACCGCCGACCGGCCAGCCGTGCGACGCCGAGGTCGACGAGGTATCGCAGCACCGCGCCGACTCCCCCGGCGAGCGCAGCGCCGACGAACAGCAGCGGGCTCACGATGCCGCTCCGGCGCGCGGGCGGGCGATGCGCAGCCCGAGAGCTGCCGCGCCGAGTCCGAGCACGAGACTCCCCGCGGCATAGGCGAACGCGAGCACGGGAGCATCCGCCCACAGCTGCACGCTCCCCGTCATGAACGCGCTGTACGTCGTGAAGCCGCCCAGCACCCCGGTGCCGAGCAGCAGTCGCAGATCCGTGGATGCGGGAATCCGCGCGGCCAGCACACCGATCAGCAGGGCACCGACCACGTTCGCGACGAGCACCGCGACGGGTACACCGCCGGCGTCCGGGAGAGCGAGCCCCAGGCCGAGCCGTGCCGCCGTGCCCACTGTGCCGCCGGCGGCGACGAGGAGGATGCGGCGGAGGGTCACGTCGCCACTGTAGTCGCGCGTGACAGTGCGCCGCGGCGATGTCAAGGGCGTGGATGCCGGGCACCGCACGCCGTTGACTGTGCGCATGACCCCTCTGTGGAAGCTCGAGAAGTCGCTGCCGACCGGATCGCCCTTCGAGGAGGGTGTGCGACACGACGTCGTGGTCGTCGGCGCCGGCATCACCGGCCTCACGACGGCCGTCATGCTCACCCGGGCCGGGCTCGATGTGGCCGTGATCGACGCGGGTGGCATCGCCGAGCTCGCGACCGGCGCGAACACCGGCAAGCTGTCGCTCCTGCAGGGGTCACGGCTCGCGGCGATCCGGCGCCACCACCCGGCGTCGCTCGTGCGCGCGTACGTCGACGCCAACAGGTCGGGGATGGAGTGGCTGACCGCCTTCGCCGAGAGCGCGGACGTGCCGTTCACCCGCCACACCGACCATTCCTACGCGCAGGGGCCCGACGGCGCAGGAGACGTGCGCGACCAGCACGACGCTGCCCGCGAGGCCGGGCTGCCGACACGGTTGCTCACGGCCACGACGGTGCCGTCGACGCCGTTCCCGGTGGCCGCCGCCGTGGCCCTCGACGATCAGATCGCGATCGACCCGGTCGCCGTGACGGTCGCGCTCGCCCACGAGCTGCTGAGTGCGGGCGGCACGCTGCACATCGGCGTCCGCGCCACCGGCACCCGCGCGCTGCCCGGTCGCGTCGACACCACGGCGGGGCCCATCTTCGCCGACCACATCGTGCTCGCGACCGGCACCCCGATCACCGACCGCGGGCTGTACTTCGCCAAGACGCACGGGCTGCGGTCGTACTGCGTATCGTTCCGGGTGCCGGGCGATGTGCCCGCGGGGATGTTCCTCTCGGTCGACGGCCCGACCCGCTCGGTCCGTCCGGTGAGCGCGGCCGACGGGCCCGGGGGCGAGGCTCAGCTCGTCGTCGGAGGCAACGGCCACCCGGTCGGCAGGTCCGACAGCGAGAAGGCCGAGGTCGACGACCTCGTCGCCTGGACGCAGCTGCACTTCCCCGGCGCCGAGGAGACGCATCGGTGGTCGGCGCAGGACTACGAGTCGCACAACCTGATCCCGTTCGTCGGTGCGATGCCCCGCGGTCTCGGCCGCATCCGGTTCGCGACGGGCTACGCCAAGTGGGGGCTGTCGAACGCCCCGGCTGCCGCACAGCGTCTGACCGCCGAGATCCTCGGCACGCCGTGGCGTGACCGGCCGACCTGGATGACGACCATCGGCACGCGTATGACCATGCCCGCCGACCTCGGGCGCGGAGCCGTCGAGGGTGGGAAGGTCGCGGCCGCGCTCGCCGGCGGATGGGCGGATGCCGAGAGCCGCTCGGTCCCCGTCGCGAAGCCTGCCGAGGGCGAGGGTGTGGTGGCGAACCGGGGCGGTCGTCCGGTCGGCGTCTCGACGGTCCACGGCGTGACGCGCGCGGTCGGCGCGGTGTGCACGCACATGGGCGGCGTGCTCGAGTGGAACGATGCCGAGTGCACGTGGGACTGCCCGCTGCACGCCTCGCGGTTCGCGGCGGACGGCACCCGCATCGAGGGTCCGGCGGTGAAGGACCTCAGTCGCCTGCCACGCTCGGGCCGGGAGTGACCGGGCCGGTCGTCGGGCCGTCGTCCCACCCCTCCTGCGGCGTGTCTCCGTTCTCGCGGAACACGTACTGCGACACGAGCTTGCGCTGGCTGCTCGACCAGTCGATCGCGGGTCGGCGCTGCTCGGGCGGCAGGTAGCCCAGCCGGTAGACGGCCATGAGCTCGAGGTCGTCGGGCACCCGCAGCAGCTCGACGATCTCGTCCCAACGCCCCGGAACTTCCATCGGGAAGGAGATGAACTGGATGCCCATGCCGAGCTCGACCGTCGTGAGCCAGATGTTCTCCATCGCCGCGCCCATGCTGAACACCGAGTAGAACGACGACAGCTGCCCCGGCCGGTACTCGCTGCGATCGAGCATGACGCCGATCAGCAGCGGTGACCCCGCGACGAGCTTGCGGTTCTCGGAGCCGAGGGTCTTGGGCACCCCGAACGTGTTCATGAGCGTCTGGCCGCGCTTGGTGAACACCTGGCTCGTGAACGGGCGGAGGGCGGCGGGCAGCTTGTCGAACAGCATCCCGCTGCGCTTCTCTTCCATCTCGGCCTGGCTGAAGCGGAAGTACGGCTTGTAGCGCTCGAAGAACGTGCCGTTCGACATCGCCTCGGTCATGCTCTCGCCCGAGATGCGGGCGATCTGCTCGATGGTGTCGCGGCTCTCGATCACGACGAACCGCCACGGCTGGCTGTTCAACTGCGAGGGCGCGCGGCCCGCGGCTTCGAGGAGGATGCGCTGATGCTCCTCCGACACCGGGTCGGGCAGGAACGGCCCGTTCGTGGTCTTGCGGCGGCGGATGGCGTCGAGCAGTTCCATGCGGTCACTTCCGGTCGGCGGGGCGGAGCGAGACGACGAGTCCCGCGACGATGAAGGGGGCCGCGGCGAGCGCGACGAGTGGATGCCGGCGGCCGTGGCTGCCGAGGTACGGGATCGCGGCGAGGGGGCCCGCCGCGGGGAGCAGTGCGAGGGCGGCTCGGCGACCGGAGGTGCGGGGGCCGCGGGACCAGCCGACCGCGACAGCCGCGGCGACGGTGGCGCAGGTGGCGATGTAGAGCGCATGATGCAGCCAGCGGAAGCGGCTGGTGTCGATGAGCCGGGCGGCGACCGAGGCGCCGAGTGCACAGTTCGCGGTGTAGGCGGTGGTCGCGACGAGGAACATCGGCGATGCGTCCCTGTCCTTGTGCCGCCGACTCATGGCACGACCCTACGCCCGCCCCCGCGCCAGGGGCTCCCCCTTGCACCCCGACCCGCCGTTCGCTAGGCCCGGATACGCCGGGAGGGGCGTTTCGTCTCGCTCCGCTCGCTCAACGACCGCAGTCGTCGCGGCCGTTGAGCGAGGAGCGCGAACGCCCCCCACCCGGTCGTTGAGCGAGGAGCGCAGCGACGAGACGAAACGCCCCCACTCGCTAGAGGTTCGCCTCCGCATAGATGCGGAGCGCGTCGCGGACGAACTCCGCGCCGTGGGTGCCGCCGGACGACGTCGCGTAATTCGCGCCGAAGCGCGGATCCGCGACGTACATCTCGCCGAGCCCGATCACGTACGCCTTGACGTCGCCGCCGGGGACGGCCGCGGGCGTACCCGGGATGCCCGTGAGCCACTCCACGTGGCGTCGCGCGACGTCCTGAGCCTCGGCGGATGCCGGGTCGATGCCGCTTTCCGCCGCGGCGATCCAGTCGCGTCCGAGGTCGGACACGCGCTGCTGCCAGTCGGCGCGCTCGGCATCCGTCATCCCCCGCCACCAGCGGTCGCTGTCGGCGTAGGCCTTCTTGCCCCAACGATCCTCGACCTCCTCCTTGTACTGGGTGTGGTCGAAGCCGTCGAACATGTTCTCTGCCATGAGGTTCTCACCTCCTCTCAATGCTGTGATGGTCGATTCGACCGACGCGATCTGCCGCGCCAGCCGGGCTTGCTCCTCGCGCAGCAGCGCGAGATGGGTCTCGAGGGCGGGTGCTTCGCCGCGCTCGCGTTCGAGCACCTCCGCGATCTGCGGCAGCCCGAGTCCGAGCTCTCGCAGCAGGAGGATGCGCTGCAAGCGCACGAGCGCCTGTCCGTCGTAGTGCCGGTAGCCGTTGCTCGCGATGCGCGAAGGCGGCAGCAGTCCGATGTCGTCGTAGTGCCGCAGCGTGCGACTCGTGGTTCCCGCCAGCCGCGCGATCTCCTGGATGGACCAGTCGTCCCGTTCCATGTCGCCTTCTTCCTGTTCGATATCTCGACTCTAGAAGTTGACGTCGCGTCAAGGTCAAGCGGGAGTTCGCGCCCTCGCGCTCCCGCCCCTCGCTACTCCTTCTCGAGTGCACGGCTTACCGACGAATGCACGGACTGTCTACGCCGGCAAGCCGTGCATTCGACAGCTTCCCGTGCACTCGGAGCGGCGACGGTGGTGCATGGAACGCTGACCGTCAAACCATCCAAGGTCGAAGCTGCAACTGGCGCTCAACCCTGAGATACGCCAGACACGAACATGAATCCGCCGAAAGCCACGATGATCACGCCGACAACGAGGACATGGACTTTCGCCGAAGGCCCTCGTACGGCGTCATCGGCCACCGGCTCTCCAAAGAACATCTTCAGTGCGCCGTGGATCATCGCAGGAATTACTCGATGTAGTGCGATAGCAACGAGTCCTAGGATGACGACAACGATGGCGACAATCGCTTGATTCGGCATCAGCGCCACCTCCCTGGAAGCTCCCGTTCAAGATAGCGGAGCCACCGCTGCCGCAAGGGCCTAGTCCAGCTGTGACAGTGCAATCTTGTACGTCGGCATTACTCGCATCTCTGAGATGCGCAAGAACCGGATCTTCTCTTCACCCGTGCTGTAACGAAGAGCGGGCCGAAAAGGCATCAGAAGCAGAAACGCAATGAAGTTCCAGTCGTACCAGCAGATCGCCTGACCCAGCGTTGCTTTCTGAGCCCACGAGTGGATGAGCAGCCACGCCACGGTTGAGAACGGAATCAGGAACCAGAGAACGAATCCGCGGACGATCAGCAGCAGCATTCCGGAGATGCCGGCAACGATCTTCATCGCTGTCCTCCTGCGGAAGACAACTGCATCGTCGTGTCGCTCCATAGCGTCCCGCGAGCTCTCCGTGCAGCGGTAGTCGTGGAGCCATCATCGTCTACTCAGGCTGCCGTCTCGTGATCACCGATCGTTCTAGTTGTCGAGGACGCAGAACAGGTTCGAAATCACAAGACGGAAGTCCGCACCTTGGCTACGGACTAAGCCTCTGAACGATTCCGACGATCCCTACCGTCACCATGGCAATCCCGAGGATGACTATGAAACCTCCCACGACGCCCATCATGAATGGCGTCTGACGCCCAGCCGAAGCGCGCGCGATACGTGGACCGAGCAATTTCTTCTGAGAATCGTAAATAAACTCGTTGAGCGTCTTGCGACGCCACACCACGAGAGACCCCATGCAGATCACGAGTATCCCCACGATCAGGTTGGGGACAATCACATCGATGGACACCATGCCTGCCACCCAATTCCTACGTCAGTGAAGCAACCCGTACGACCACCTGCAGCGAATCCCGCGCCGCCATACTCCAAAGGTCCATCTTGCTGGATCCCCCCTCCATGTACACCCGAGCCGGGTCGGACAGCCGAGCTTCTGCGAGCATCCGCGAAGCCCGCTCACGCGTCTCCGGCGAATGCTCCCTGTTCATCGCGCTCCATCCTTCCTTGAAGAACAGAACGAAGGCCAGGCCGAATCAGTTCGTGCGCACTCCGTTCGTGAACACGTCCCACAGCACGAAGATGCCAAGCCCTATGGAGAAGATGGCCGCGACAGCAACCTCGTCGGGGCGGTGCCCGGACGCGCCCAATCATCGGCGAGCGGTTCTCGGCCATCCACGGTTTCCTACACTTGCACTAGTGCTGCGACGCCTCCCGACACCATGAAAGCGCCCATTAAGGCGAAGAAAATACCCACGACGCCCATCATCCAGGGCGATTGTCGACCCGCAGAGGCGCGCGCCACACGTTCACCCAGGACAATCTTTTGCGAACGGAACACCCAATTGTTCACCCTTCTGCGAAAGATGATGATAAGCAGTCCGCTAGCGAATGCCACGGACCCGAAGATCAGATTCGGAACAATAGTCCCGTCGTCGATTACACCCATTTCACCACGCCCATCCAACGTCGAAACTGCAACCTGCGCTCGCCCCTATAGCCAACCCGCCACCAATGTACGCAGGCCCGGTTTCCTGGGCTCCGCCCTGGATATAGCCACCCACTGGTCCCACCACGGCCGTGCACGACCCTCCCATAAAGGCTCCGGGATTCGTTTCTGTCGAAGCGCCGACTGCGCCGGATATTCCCGCCTTGGGGCCCCACCCAAGGCTAAAGCTCCCAGAGAGGTCGTTGCTCAGAGACAGATTCGCACATACACCGGCACACACAGAGCCTGTGAAATCGACCGTACCATCCACAGGCGCAGTGACCTCAATTAGCGGCCGCCAAGGCGGGCCTTTCGGTCCCGGCCGAAGAACCGGTGGAGTCGCTCCCAGTTTCCCGGTGTAGAGATTGAAGAGATGCTGGTTGTACGTGTTGAAGATTCCGTGACGCTCGATCGCCGCCTGAGGGGCACCACTAAATATCTTGTCACCCCATGCTTGACGCTGATTATACAACCTGTTGCGTTCGGTGTATTCCGCTCGCTGCTCCGGCGTTGGGCTATACACGTATCTCGCTTTAGGCGTCAGCTTCTGCGCGATCGTCGCGGCCCCCTTGCCGCAGTACGGCTCGCATCCGATCGTCAACCGAAGTCCACTCGGGTCCATGTACGTCGTCGGGTTGTTACCCGAGTACGCGTAGCCCGTGTTCTGCTGAGGCAGGTTGGTGTCGATCACCGGGTCCACAGAGACGAACTTCCCCAACGCCGGGTCATACGTCCGCGCCCCCACGTTGGTCAGCGCCGTGGCCTTGGCGACCTGCTTGTTCATGTACCCGGCACCATCAGCCCATGCCTGCGCACTGTCCGCAATGGGCGCACCGAACGGGTCACGATACGACTGCACCGTCGATGACCCATTCGCCGTCGTCTGCACATCCACCGTCCCCTCCAGGTTGGTGAACAACCAGGTCAACACGCTCCCGGCCGTGCCGGTCTTCGCCGACCGCTGAGCCACCGGCTTGCCCTCCGCACCAGAGTACGTGCGGAAACCTGCCACCACACTGCTCCCCGCAGCCTGCGTCAGAGTCGTGTCCCCGAGGAACAACGTCGCGCCATCCGTCGACGAGACCCGCAACAACAGATTCCCGTCCGCATCGAACACGTTCGACTGCACCTCCGACCCGGCGACCACCTTCGACACCTTTCCCACGGTGTTGAACGTCAGCTCCTGGCCCGGGCGAGACACCTGATTGCCGGACTCGTCGTACCCGTAGGCCCCGGTGCCCTGCCCCGCCGCACCCGTGACCTGCTGCACCGCATGCGGACGCGCAGATCCGGCTGCCGGGTACTCGTACGCCCGAGTCGATACCGTGCCCATGGATGAACGAGACGTCACACTCGTACGATTGCCTGTCAGCGTGTCGTAGGCGTAGTCCAGCCATATCGGAGCCGGGCCTCCCATAGCCGCCGCGGATGGAGCAGCCGTACATGCCGTCGCGGCGTTCGGCGTCCACGCCCGAGTCAGCTGACGCAAGCCGTCGTAGGAATAGCAAGTCTTCTGCGTCTGCGCCTGCGGGTGCGTCGCCGCCACCGTCGACGAGGTGACATTGCCCACAGCATCGCGCGTGAACGTTCGATCGGCGACGTAGTGCCCCTGGTTACCGTAGACCGCATTGTCTTTGATCGACAGGACGGCTCCCGTGGCGTTGTCGTAACCGTAGGTCGAATAGCCGCTGTTCGTGCCGTCGTAGCGGTTGAACTGCGAAAGCTGTCCGATGGGAGAGAAGTCCGTTCCCGCGAGTACCAATGATGCGCCTCGCACGCTCCCCAGATGACCCCAGGCGTCGTAGCCGTAGCGGATCTGCTCCGCCGGCAACCCTCCGATCGAGGGGACGGACTTCGCCAGTGGAGTGGAATCCGGGTGCCAGTACGACGACACGGAGTACGAGGTGCCCGCGAAGGCAGGCGCGCCCGCAGGAATCGACACGGTGGTGGTGAGCGGGTTGCCCGCCAGGTCGTACGATCCGACCGTCGTCTTGTACGCAGTTCCCGGTGTGCCGGCAGTCGACCCCACAAACGACGTCGACGACGTGACCCTCCCCTTCGAAACGGAGTCGTACGACCACTCCGACAGAATCGCTCCTGGCGCATCACCGGCGTACATGGCCTTCTTGCGATTGAGCTCGTCGTATGTGGTCGTCACCGTCTTACCGCGAGCATCGGTCGTCGAAGTCATGTTTCCGACGAGATCATATGTCGCCGTCGATACGCCGGAGTCGGCATCATCCTGGGCGGTACGACGTCCGAGAAGGTCGAACGTCCACGTCCAGTCGTTGCCGGCTGGATCGGCCATCTGGGTGTTGCGTCCCGCACCGTCGTACGCGAACGTCCACGGCTGGCCTGCGCCCGTCACCGATCCGTTGAGGTACTGCACGAGCTTCTTCTTCTGTCCCAGCGAGTTGGTGAACACGCTCGTCGCCGTGCCGCCCTGTGGCGGTGTGGTGTCGACGCGATCCGCACCGGGATACGCCATGACGGTCTGGTTGCGCAGTGTGCCTGCTCCGTTCAACACGGTCTTCAGCGTGCGCCCGACGGCGTCGTAGGTCGTGATCACCTGGGAGGGGATGTTGTTCTCACTGTCAGGCGTGAAGAACGCGGTACCCGGCGAGATCGACGCGGTCCAATAGGGGTTGTCGACGAAGTACGGTCGCCCCTGATCGTCGAAGTTCGCCGTCTTGACGACAGCGCCCCCACCGACCGCCGCCGATTGCGTCTGCACCGAACGACCGAGGCCGTCGAAGAGCTCGAAGGCCGTGACATTACCCCCGCCGGTCAACGTCGTCGTCTTGATCGCGTTCGGTGCCGCCTGAGACAGCGTGTAAGCAAACGACAGGGACGGCGAGTCCGGATTGTCCGCCTTCGGCTTCAGCGGCAACCACACCTTGCTGTTACGCCCGAGGGCATCGACGGTCAGCGAAGTGAGCGCCCCGTTGGGATCGACGATCGTCGCCGGCGTTCCCGTCGTCGGCTCGAACGTCGTCGTCGTCGACCAGAGGAAGGGTGCCGGGTTCTTCTCGACCGTGCTCAGCAGCGGTTGCGCAGCCGCCGGCGTATACGCGGTGCTGCTGGTGCGCCCGAGCGCATTCGTGTTGGTGAGCGAGCGTCCCAGTGAATCGTAGGTCTGCGATCCGCCGGATGCCCAGTGCGGCTGTCCGTTGTCGTACTTGTCCACCACCTGTGTCGAAGTCGCGAGACCCCGCGTAGCTGCCGCGCCCCACGCACCACCGTCGTACGTCGTCTTCACATCGCTGACCAGATCCGCGGGGAACTGCGCCGAGCTTGCGTCAGCGCACGTCTTCGCGACCGTGCGCACCTGACTTGCGAGTCCGATCACCCATGCGGTGGTGTTCGGCGCAGCGTACGTCGTCGTCGTGCATGTGCCTGCCGCATCCGACGGGATCGTCGAAACAGTCACGGGATAGCCGTAGGTGTCGTTGAAGGTCGTCCGCGTCTCGAGCGTGCGATTGCCGCCCGTGGAGACTGGCTCGGTGACCACAGTCTTCTGCACGTTCGTCAATCGCGCCGTCCGCGTCCCGGACGTGGCCGTCACCGGCGACGCCCACGGCGTGCTGACCTCAGTGCTCACCACGGCGCCTCCGACGCCCTTGAGCGTCTGCTGGCTGTGCATCTGGCCGCCGAACCACCGGTCATCGGGAATCGACGTACCTGCGACTTGCACCGTCTTCGTTCCACCCGTGGTGGTCTCCCGGTCGCCGTTCATGCCCTGGTAGTACGTGTACTTCGTGACTTTCTGCGCCGCGACGGTAGCCGGATCACCCTCGCGCACCTCGACGGTGTCGACACCCGCGAAGACGTTCCAGGTCCGCGAGTTCGCGATCGTCAACGGCGAATCGTTGTAACGCCAACGCGGCGTGCCATAGATGTACTGGGTCTGCTGAGCCTTGGACAGCGGCCCACCGGTGACGCCGTCGACAACGATCGATTTCACTGGGTACTTGTGGAACAGATCCTGCCGACCGCCCAGCGGGATCGCCGTGTCGGGCACCCACCACTCCGGGAAGCACCATCGGATGTTGTTCGGCAGATCACCGAGAATCCCCGGCGCCTGGGCCGCCGTGCATTGCTGTCCCTGGTAGTTGACGCTGATCACACCGCCGAGACTCGTCTTGATCGAACTGAGTCGCCACTTGTCGAGCGGTGCGAGACCATCGACCACCCATACTCGGTTCTGCATCGTCGTTCCCGAGAACACCGTGGCGGGTTCGGCGATCGCCGTCTGACCAGCAGCCGTGCCCGTGCGCTGCACCTGCGTCATCCACAAAGCGGGCGAGGTCCCGTCGCCGGGGGCGGGGTATGAATGCGACAGAGCCCACTTGTCGACGTTCGAGTAGGCCGACGCGACGAGCACCTGACTCTGCACCGTCGCGAGTCGAGCGTTCGTGAAGAACGAGGGAGCGATCTGCGCCGTCGTGCATGTCGCGGCCGTGCACAAGCGGTCCCATGGCACATCCGGGTACACCGCCGGATTGGCGGGTTTCACCGCATTGTCGAGCGTCCCCGTCGTGCATTTGACGCCCGTGGCATCGCTGCACCGCCCCTTGGTGTCGTACGAGAAGAGCACTCGATAGCCGGCGGCGTTCGTGCCGTAGACGTTGTTCGACCGCAACCCGTACTCGATACGGGCGAGGGCTCCACCTCGCTGATAGGCCGTGGTGGTGGTCTTGTTCTTGAGGTACTTGTTGTTCTCCGCCGTGTAATAGAACGCCTCGGCATTGCCATGGACATCGACGACGTAGTCGAGGTTCCAACGCCACGCCTGCATGCACGAAGATGCCGCGAAGGTTGCGGCCTTGCACGGTTCGCCGACGTCATTACCGAACACCGGCACCGTCCACGTCGAGTTGGTCACAGCCTTTCCGGTGACCCATCCGGGCAGGCGATTCAGACCGAAGAAATACTGCGTGCCGTCGGTCGTGGTCATCTTCCAACAGTCGCTCGACGCCGTGCCGTTGGGCGCGCACCCCTGTGCGGTGCCCGTGAGGTATTCGAAGCGGGTGCCGTCATCGTTCGGCAGCCGCCACTTGCCCGATGAATCGTCCTTGATGAGCGAACCGGAGTGACCTCCGAATGACACGGTGGCGTTGTTGGTGCGCCAGCACAGGTCTCCCGACGTCGTCACCGCACCGCTCGCGCCGTCATCCTTTGCACAGGGAATGTAACTGCGCTCGATGAACCCGCTCGCCGACAGGTCCCACCCCTCGCCCACGGCAGAAGGCTGATTGTTCGTCGATGCCGTTGCACCGTCAACCGCTTGAGAGTTGTACGCCAGCCCCACCGACGGCGCCGGACCAGCAGATGCGCTGGGAACTCCCATGTCGTACTTCCACGTGAAGGCGCCGGTCTGCTCCGCGACATCCCACGTCGACGACGCCTTGAGGGGCGTCGCTGCGTACGAGCCGGTTCCGTTCGTCGTCGACGTCGCCGCGACCGCCATAAGCATGACGGGAGCGTCGGACACCGCGGGGGTCAGAACCGTTGACTTCTCGGCGGATGCTTGGGCCACCGGCGTGCTCTTCTTGACGTTCGGTCTGCCGTCGACGATGGGAACCTGAACCCACGTCAGACGATCCGCGTAGTTACCGCCGAACGACCCCGCGAGGAGCTCATCCGGCACACGGACGGCGATGGGCGCGGCGCCTTCACCTTCCGTCGGACGTTCCAGGGTGACGGCGAGTGCCGCGCCGAGCCGGGTCGCCTCCTCGGAGCTCAGCACTCCTGCCTCGACTGTCGCGGCCTCGACCAGCTCCTCGGCATCGGTACCCGCATCGACGTCGGCCGCGGCGACCTGCACACCCGAGTCGCCGACCTCTTGCCACTCCCCCGTCACAGTCGCCTCGGAACTGCCCTTGGCGCCCTTCGTCTCGACACCGTCCACCTCGGATGTCGGGAGCTCGATCTCCCCCGACGGCGCCTCCACCACGACCTCGGGCGCGGGCGCGGGCGCCGTCACCGATGACGCTGGCTTGCCCTTGTCACCCTTCGCACCCAATGCCCTACCTGGGATCGGGTCGTCGTAGACCGGCTTTTCGACGGTCGGGATCTTCTCTTCGGCGACGGCCGCGGTGGGCGCGATCACCATCCCCAAGACCAATGCGGCCGTGGCGATCGTGGCGACCACGCCGCGTCGCAGGTATGAAGTGCTCATCGTTCGCTCCGTCACTGGGAGAAGGGAAGGGAAAGGGCAGCCAGACGCGAGAGCTGGCGATAGTCGACCACACCGGGGACGATCACCGGATTGCCGATCAAGCCCTTGAAGCGGTTGGCATGAGGAGCGGGCGCCAGTTTGAGCGGCCCGTTCGCCGACCAGTCGCCCGATCCGACCACGTGCGCAGCCGTGCCCACCGGCCTGACGGTGGTTCCACCGATCAGGATCCGCAATTGCTGATTGCCGGAGTCCCAGATTCCGGTGACCAACTGCCAAGAGGTCGTCGACATCGCGCCGCCTGTCGCGCAGCCACTCACGGGACGGCCGTTGTCATCCGCGGCAGCCGCACCCTTGATGCAGAACGCGTAGGTCCCGGCGGATGTGGCGAGCATGCTGACGGAGCCGCGCCCGGAACCACTCTGCGAGGCGATCACCTGGTCACTCACCGGGATCGCTGTGGGCTTGACCCACATGCTCAGTGTGAAGCTCTTCGACGCGTCAACGGGGGCGGCGGAGGTGGCGAACGCATCGGCTGTGGAAGGCAGAGCCGCTCCGCTGAGAACCGGAACCTCGAACGGCGGGTCGACCGCACTCGTCTGGTCTGTCGGAGTGTTCGCCGGGACCAGGAGATTGATCCCGCCCGCGCCGATCAACGGGTTCGAATCGGCGATGGTCGTCGGCAGCGGCGACGTCAGATCCGAGATCAGCCAGGCATGGCCGGCGTCGAGGTTCGCTGAAGCCGCGGGATCGCCATTCGGATTGTAGAGCGGAAGCCCCACGGCGTCCGCCTGATTTCCTGCGCGGTCGTATGCCGACACCCAGAGGGTCGAGTATGCATCGACCGGGGCCACCGTCAGCTGGGCGGACCCGCCTGTTCCCGCACACGCCAAGCGCACGTTGGCCAGAACCACCCCGTTGCACGCAGGCAATGCGGCCGCGGCGTTGACGGTGCCGCCAGCGGGAATCGTCGGCGCCGGATCAACAATCGCTGCGGGAGCCACCCAATAGACGTATCCGGCGACGTCGTCGTCGCTGTCAACCGCGATGGACAGAGGCTGCCCGACGGTGAAAGACCCGGCGGTGCTTGAAACATCGGGCAATGACGGCTTCGTCACGTCGACCGTGAAGTAGCACCAGCCACTGTAGGCGGCGCTGACCGCGATGTCGTCTGCACCTCGCGCGCGCCATGCATATGTCTCTCCATCCGCCAACCCGTCGAACTGGACAGAACGAACTCCTTGCGCGCGCAACCCGGAACCCCTCGACTGGAACACGATGTCCAACGAAGATGCCTTCGACAAGTAGAAGCTGGTCTTTACGTTGCCTGCATCCGGATCCGTCTGGTGAGCCGAGACCGTCACGTCGGTCGCAGCCACCTGCGCGGGCAGCGCGGCCGTCCCGCAAACTCGCGAGGGCGACGTGATGGCAAGCGCGGTCGGAGTGTTCGGCTTCGAGTTGTAGGTGACGATCAGCGTCGCGTCGCGACTGAAATGGCGACGAGAGGGAGCGTTGGGATCCGTGTAGGTGAACGCGAACTGGATGTTGCTCGCTCCCACCTTGGCCTTTACTCCGGAAGTCACATTCCAGCCGACCGCGAGGGGCGCCGCACCGCAACCTGGGCCTGTCCATGCGTTCTGCAGCAACCCGCTCCACCCGCCCGTTCCGGCGGCGTTCCAGGCTTGCTCCTGAGCCCACGTGAACCCGGCCGTCTTCAGACCATAGGTGTGCACCCCGATCGGCCGAACGCCGCAGGCAGCGACTGCTACCATCGTGGTGTTCAACCGACCGGCGATGATGTCCTTGCCCTTCAACGCAGTGATCGGAAACTGGAAGAACATGTCGGAGCGAAAGTCGCCGTAGATCCCGACACGAAGCACGTCCGATGCACCGGCGCTCAGATATGACTGGTTCGGATAGGCGGCATCGGTGTACCAGGACGCGGCTTCCCCAGAGCTCCAGTCGGGGTCGATGTAGATGGGGTAGTCCAGGTCAGCGGACGCAGGAAGGTCATCCAGCGCGCGCTCGACAGATTCGCCGACGTCCATCGAGACTCCGGCATCGGAGAAGTCATGCTCGACCGGCATGATCGGTGCGGTTTCTCCCGGTTCCCGGAAGTCCCCTCCATCGGATGAGTCCCACCACAGGGGCTGACCGGCGACGAGGGTCGCACCGGAATCGGTTTCGGCGACAGCTGAGCCCGAAACATTCGTGTCCAGCGTCGCGCCCTCGACGTTCACGCGGAGGTCTGCGAGCTGGGAGGATCCCGCAGCGTCCTCGTTCTTCACCACGAAGATCGAGGCCTTGCCCGTGCGAGTTGCGACCAGTTTGAGGTCGACCCCAGGCATCACTTCGGCGTAGGTCGCGGTATCCCCCTGGACGACCGGCGCGGGGAGGTTACCATGCGGCCAGACTTCAGTGATCCACTCTCCGGAGTCAGCACGGATCTGGCTCAGCGTGTCGCCGCCGCCCATCGAGAACCGCACAGGTACGGCACTGGCGGTGGGCGCGTACCAATCACCGTCCCTCACCAGATCCATGTCGGGATCGACCCACGCGCCGCCTTGCTCAACTCGGACCGGCACACTCGAGATCTCCATTTCGGCTGTGCCGTTCGGCAGAGCCGTGACGAGCTCGGTCGGCGTGGTCAGCTGTTCCACGATGACTGGCTCGCCCGTCGCGACAGCGATCTCCTGCGCAGCGGCGACTGCCGCATCGTCTGCCGGGTCGGTGCTCGAGGCACCCTGGGTCACGGCGGAATGAGAAGCGATCGCACCTGACTGCCCGATCGCGGCACTGGTCGGCGCGAGGCCGCTCGCAATCAGCATCGAACCGAGTAGAACGCCGACAATTGTGCGCACGCGCATGAATACCCCCTAGTACCTGCGCGTACGCGCACCTCCGGTTCCGCACGGTGAGGTGCTCGAACGATGATCAACCTAGCGGACTCAGGGAATTGATAGGAAGTACCAATCTCACTCTCAGGTGCAGAGAGTCGTGACGTGTTGACCGTGCTCGAGTTCGAGCGGGGCGACAAGGTCGTGGCCAGCTGCGGCAGCAACCGTAAACACACAACGGCCCCACCCCCGGATTCCGAGGGTGAGGCCGTTCGAGAGACGCCGGTCAGTCGACGGCGGTTCCGAACGCGGTCACCGAGGCCGTCAGCGCGTCGGCGACCGCCTGCGCGTCGATGTCGAAGAGCACGTCGACGTTCGGCACTCCCTGCCACCGGTCGATCATCTGCACGACCGTCTGACCGCGGGTATGCGTGCCGTTCAGCTCCACGTCCACGCGCAGCCGCCGCACGGTGAACCACTCGGGGTTGAGCGCATAGGCGACACAGGGAACGTCGTTGAGGTGCATGCCCTCGGTCTTCCACTCCGGCATGTCGTCGCGGTCGTCCTGGCGATCGGGGTAGCCGATCATCTCGCAGAGCGCCACACCCATCGGCGAGCGCGACTCCCAGAGGGTGCGGATGTGATCGGGCGAGAGCGAGAAGCTGCGGGACACATCCAGACCGACCTGCGTGAGCGGAGCACCGGACTGGATGACGATCTCGGCGGCCTCGGGGTCGTTGTAGATGTTCGCGCTCGCGACCGGGGTCACGTTGCCCCAGGTGAGGGCCGCCCCACCCATGTAGATGATGCGGCGCACCGAGCGCGCGAACTCCGGCTCCAGCTTGATCGCCAGCGCGACGTTCGTCAGCGGAGCGAGCGCCATGATGGTCACCTCGCCCGGCGCCGCCATGACCGTCTCGATCATCCGACGCACGGCATCGGATTCGACGTCGGCATCGGGATCCGGGTCCGGGTACTCCCAGTAGCCCACACCGCCGGGACGGTGGATGTGCTCCGCGAAGTTCGGCTCACCGACCAGCGGCCGACTCGCACCCTTCCAGATGGGCAGATCGGGACGACCGGCGAGCGCCGCGATCTTGCGGGCGTTCGCCGTGGCGGTGTCGACATCGACGTTGCCGAATACCGTGGTCAGCGCCTCGATGTGGAAGGCGTCCGAGGCGAGCGCCCAGAACAGCGCTCCGGCATCGTCGATCCCGGGGTCGGTGTCAATGATCAGTCGTTCCATATCCATGCTTTCTGTCATGTCCTAGCGGCTCACAGGCCGTTCGGACGCTTCACTGAGCCCCTCCGCGACCACCGGCTCCGCCCGTGCGACACGGGCGGAGCGCATGTAGACGAACAGGTACCAGCAGTTGATCGCGATCAGGGTGATGTTGAGCGCGACCATGGGCGCGCTGCCGAGCATCAGGTTGTAGGCCATGAGCATCGCCGATGCTCCGAGGTTCAGCCACCGGAGGCGCGAGATCGTCGGCTGGAGGATCGAGATGATCAGGAGAGCACTGCCGGCCCAGCCGACGATCTCACGCCAGGTATGCATCAGGCGGTCACTTGCCCACGAAGAGGCCGTTGCGGCTCTTGGCGAGGAGGTAGAGCACGACGCTGATCGCACACAGGGTGGCGATGTAGATCGGGAAGACCCACATCATCCCCTGGCTCTGCAGCCACAGCAGCAGGTACGAGGCCGTGCCGCCGAAGATGGCCACGCCGAGACCGTATCCGAGCCCGAGGCCGGTGCCGCGGATGTGCTGCGGCAGGAGCGAGTTGGACACGACGACGAAGATGGTCATGTTGAGCAGCAGCACGATGGCGCCACCGAACATCACTCCGGCGAGCGTTCCGACCCCGGGCTGCGAGTACAGCAGTGCCAGGAAGATGGTCGGGATCGCCAGCAGGCGGGCGACGACGAACCACCGAGACATCGGGAACCGGTCGAGGATGCGGCTCAGACCGTAGGCGCCGAGCGTCAGGAAGATGCCCATGCCGGTCGTGATGGCGAACACCGCGGTGGGGTCCTCTCCGAACGTGCCGTTGGCGAGGTTCGGCAGACCGGCGATCCAGGTGTAGTTGTACGCCTGGATGGCGCCCACGATGAACACCGTGGCGAGCACGCTCAGCCAGTACTTGCGCACATCGCGCCACACGGAGTTGTTCTTCGTGGGGATCGCGCCGACCGTGCGGATGGCTGCGGTGTCGAGCGTTTCCGGCAGCGTGCGGCGCAGCCACAGGACGATGAGACCGAACGCTCCGCCCACGAGGAACGGGATGCGCCAGCCGTAGGCCGCCAGGGCTTCCGGTCCCAGCAGCAGGCTGATGAAGAAGATCGACAGCGGTGCGAGCAGGTTGCCCAGGTTGTTGAAGAAGGCGAAGAAACCGGCGACATAACCCGGACGGTTGGGCACCAGTTCGAGGGCGTATGCCGTTCCGAGCGGCGCCTCGACACCGGCGGAGAGGCCCTGGAGGAGGCGTGCGGCGACGACGATGATCGGCGCGAGAACGCCGATGGTCTGGAAGTCGGGGAGGATGCCGATGATGAAGCTGCCCAGGGCGACGGCGCCGACGGCGAAGATCATGATCTTCCGGCGCCCGTACCGGTCGGCGACGAAGCCGAAGACGACACCGCCGAGGGGGCGGGCGACGAAGCCGACCGCGAAGACCGCGAGCGCGTTCAGGGTCGAGGCGAGCGGGCTGTCGGAGGGGAAGAACGCCGCACCGAGGTAGACCGACAGGAGCCCGAAGATCGCCCAGTCGTACCACTCGAGCGCGTGGCCCCAGCTCAGCGCCCGGAGGTTGCGGCGCTCTGTCTTGCTGGCCTTGCTCGTCAGCTGCTGCGGCGCCGTGGCTGCCACTACTTCTTCAGTGCTCATGGAGCTCCTTTGCTCTGCCCTCGAGGGGGAGGTGATCGACCCGTTGACGACTATAGTATAGCAGGATCGCCCTTCGCGACAGAAAGAGTGCATCGTGACTTCACCGCTGAACGACACCGACCGCCGCCTCGTCGAGGCCGCCTCCGAACTGCTCATCCGCACGCACGACGCCGACCTGCACCGCGTTGCAGCCGCCGCCCGCGGAGCGTCCGGACAGATCTATCTCGGTCTCAGCCTGCGCTCCCCGCGAGTGAGCGTCTGCGCCGAGAGCACGGCCCTTGCGAACGCCAGGATCGGCGGCGAGCAGGACATCGAGGCCATGGTCGCGGTGGGGCTGCGGGAAGACGGAACCACGGTCATCCTCAACCCCTGCGGCGTGTGCCGTGAGCTCGTGCCCGCCGTCGCCCCGGGTATCCGCACACTCGCAGACGACGGCGGCCACCCGGTGTGGGTGACCGCCGCCGATCTGCTGCCGATGCCGTGGGTGCGCGCGCGCTCCTACGACTGAGTCGCCGCGCGGCTCAGCGCCAGGGAAGCGGGCGCCGCAGCACCTCGCCGATCCGCTCGAGCACGCCGTCGAAGTCCATGTCGAAGACGACACGCTGGATCGGCCGCGTCTCGTCCTTCACCGGGTGCACCCCGGCGAGGTAGCGGTCGCCGGTCTCCTGGTCGAGGAATGTCTCGAGCGGACGCATGACCGCACCGGTGACGAGCTCGGGGAACAACAGGCTCGCCACCGCCATGCTGTCGTTGATGCCCATGACCCGGCGTCCTTCCGGCTGCGGGTACGAGCGCGAGTAGAAGCCGGCATAGTCCCGACTGATCGCGGTGATCAGCTGTGCGGGGGCGAAGCCGGTCGAGGAGGCGATGTCGAGGAAGAAGTCCTCGGGCACGAGTGCCTGACGCGTGACATACGGTCCGCACCAGGTCACGTCGCCCTCGTGGGCTGCCACGATGCGCGCCGCGTCGATGTCGAACGACACGTTGGGGTCGCGCGAGACCCGGAACCGGCGATCCTCCCACGGCGCGGTGTCGTGATAGAGCGCCGGCCCGAGCGTCCCCACGATGGTGGTCGAGCGGAGTCGCTGCAGCAGGTCGGGCCGCGTCTCGAGAGCGGCGGCGAGGTTGGTCTGCGGGCCGAGCGCGAGGTAGTCGATCTCGCCCTCATGCCGATCGACCAGGTCGAGCACGACGTCGATGCCGACCGGCTCGGGATCCACGGGCTGCGCCGGACGAAGCCCGGTGTTGCCGAAGCCGTCCTCGCCGTGGATGCCGGGGTTCATCCGCAGCTCCTGGATGAGCGGCACGTCCGCGCCGCGGTATACGGGCACATCCGTGCGTCCGCAGGTGTCCAGCACGTAGCGGGCGTTGTCAGCCGCGCGCTCGCCGGTGGTGTTCCCGAAGACGCTGACGACGGCCAGGATCTCGACCTCGGGATCGGCGGCCAGCAGCATCAGCGCCAGCGCGTCATCCACGCCGGTGTCGGTGTCGACGATGACTTTTCTCATGAGTGCTCTCCAGGTAGGGGGTCAGGGACGCGACAGCCCGAACGCGGCGAACGCGTCCTGCGTCGACTTCTCGGTCAGGAGGGTGACGAAGCGCGCAGCGTCATCCCCGGCTCCGGGGCGCGCGCCGATCGCGAACCGTCCATAGGACTGCAGTTCGTGCGGGATCGGTTCGACGATCTGCGGGCCGACGACGGAACGTAGCTCGCTGACCTGCTGGACCGCGACATCCGCCCGGCCGTCGAGCAGCGCTTCCACGGTGAGCCCCGACTCGCAGCGAACGGCCCGCTCGTCGATGCGCTCGAGAAGACCGCGCTCCCGAAGCACCTTCATGAAGTGCACTCCACTCGCCCCGCTCAGCGTGTACGCGACCGCACGGGCCGCGAGCAGATAGTCGAGGAAGGCCGCCGCCGAATCGTCGGCCGGCACGGGCGCGCCCTCGAGCCGCGCGAAGCCCACGGACGAGACCGCGATCTCGGCGACCTGGGCCGGGTCCACCAGCCCCTGTTCCGCGAGGTCGGTCACCGACGACGAGACCCCGAGCACCAGGTCGGGGCGCTCCCCCGCGGCGATGCGGTCGAGCAGCACGTTCGTGGGCTCGAACGTCGCGTCGACGCGGACACCCGTGGCGCTCTCGAACGCCGGGATGATCTGCTCGACGAGGGGCTTCTTCACGACGAGGCCGCTGTACAGGGTGATCATGAGGGAGACCTTTCGGAGGGCGCCGCGAACGCGTGCAGCTGCGCAGGGGTGAGCGGGGCGGTGGCCAGGCCGCGGGTGACGAAGAACAGCTGCGCGGTGTGCTCGAGTTCTTCCAGGGCGTCGACCGCCGAATCCAGGTCGGCGCCGGCGACCACGGGTCCGTGGTTGCGCAGCAGCAGAGCGTGGGTGACGCGCGCCGCCTCTTCCACGGCGTTGGTCGCGGCAGGATCGCCCGGAGCGAAGTAGGGAAGCATCCGCAGCGCTCCCACGCGCATGCCGTAGTAGGCGGTGAGGGGCGGGATCGGAGCATCCGCGTCGATGTCGGCCAGGCACGACACGGCGGCCGCGTAGACCGAATGGGTGTGCACGACCGCGTTCAGGTCAGGACGCACCCGCAGCATCGCGACGTGCAGGAACGCCTCCTTCGTCGGCTTCGGACCCTCGATGTGCGTGCCGTCGAGAGCGACCACCGACAGCTGGTCCGCCTCGATGTCGGCGAGGCTGACACCCGTCGGGGTGAGCAGGACGCGATCGCCGTCCCGCACCGCGAGGTTGCCGGTGCGGCCGTGGGTGAGGCCACGGCGATGGATGGAGTGCGCGACGCGTTCGATCGCGCGGCGGGCGGCGGTGCTCATGCGGCGACCCCCTGCCGAGCGACATCCACGAACAGCTCCTCGTCACCGAAGTTCCCGGACTTGAGGATCAGGTGCACGTCGCGCCGCTCGTCGTGGATCCACGGCGCACCCGGCGCGACCTCCTCCCCCACGACCGCGACGGTGGTGCCGAGCGCGCGGGTGACCTCGCCCGAGGTCTCGCCACCGGCGATGAGCATGCGCTTCACCCCGCGATCCGACAGCTGGGCGGCGATGAGACCCGCCGTCCGCTCATACAGTTCGCCGGCACCCGGCACGTCGTCGCGACGCTCCGAGGCGGGACTGGAGGAGTAGAGGAGAGCGGCGGCATCGTCGGGCTGGCGGTCCCACCACTCCACGGCGCGTGCGGCGAGCTGCTCGGCGGTGTCGCCGGGTTCGGCCGTGATGCGGAAGGCGGGGCTTCCGGAGGAGACGAAGCGGTCGATCTGCTCGAGGGTGCGTCGGGAGCAGCTGCCCGCGATGATCGCGGTGCGCCCCGGAGGCGGCACCGGGGCTGCGGTGCCGCTCGCCGTCTCCCGCAGCGCGATCGCTCCGACGAGTCCGGCGGATCCGGCGACGAGCGCGTCGCCATCGACGGCCTCCGAGAGCGCCGCGAGGTCGGCATCGGTGACGGCGTCCGCCACCACCTGGAGGGCGCCCTCCGCGCGGGTCCGGCGCAGTGCCTCGCGCACCGCCTCGGCGCCCTGCTGCACCACATCCAGAGACAGCGCCGCGACCGGTTCCGCGCTCTGCGCCGCGAGCAGCCGCAGCACCGACGAGTCGCGCATGGGCGTCACGGGGTGATCGCGCATGTGGGTCTCCGCGAGCAGCGTGTCGCCGACGAAGAGGTGCCCGCGGTACACGGTGCGCCCGTGCAGCGGCGCGGCAGGAGTCGTCACGACCAGGTCGACACCGAGCTCGCGGGCGACCGCCTCGGTGACCGGCCCGATGTTCCCCTCGGCGGTGGAGTCGAAGGTCGAGCAGTACTTGACGTAGATGCGGTCGGCTCCGCGCTGTCGCAGCACCGCGAGCGCGGCGAGGCTCCGCGCGACGGCCTCTGCGGCGGGAAGGGAGCGCGTCTTCAGGCCGATGACGATGGCGTCGGCCGAGACCGCGGTGTCGTCGATGTCGGTACCGAGCGCGAGGAGGGTGCGCAGCCCCGCGCGCCGCAGTGCCGCGGCGACATCCGTGGCCCCGGTCACGTCGTCGGCGATGACGCCGATCATCGAGGACCCTCCTGGAGTGCCGCGGTCAGCCGTCGAGCAGCAGCGGCGGGGCCGTCCAGCACCGTGACGCCGAAGCGGTCCGCAAGAGGCGCAGCGGCGGCGGCGAGCGAGTACTGGGCGAGCACGATCAGGTCGTAGGGCTCGTCGACACCGTCGATCGCGGTGGCGAGGGCATCGACCAGGTCCGGCGCAGCCAGCGGCACCGCCGCGGCCGGGACCACGAGCGGGCGCACCTGCGCCGACGATCCGCTCTGGACGAAGGCGTCCGTCAGCCGCGCCGTGCTGTCGCTCGCGGACGACTCGAGCGACGCGACCAGCAGCACCCGCGCGGGGGCGGCCGCGACGGCCTCGGCGAACAGCGGGCCGTCTGCCGACAGCACGGTGACGCCGTCGGCCTCGCGATCACGCCGGTCGGCGCGGATCCCGAACTGCGAGCAGGTGAGCAGCACGCCATCCGCTCCGCCCGCCAGAGCGAGCTCGATGAGGCTGTCCATGCGCGCGGCCAGCGGCGCGGTGATGCCGCCCTCGACATGCGCGTCGGCGAGCAGACGGTCGTCGAGCAGGTTCCACACGGTCGCCGTGGGAAGGGCAGCGGCGATGGCCGTCGCGGCCGGGGCGATCGCCAGCGGGGTGGCGCTGATGAGCGCGATCTTCGGGTCGGTCATCGGATGGTCCTCTCGATCCAGGAGAGCCCGTCACGGGTGCCCGCGACGGGGGCGTACTCGCAGCCGATCCACCCGGGATAGCCGCTCTGCGCGATCCGGGCGAGCACGCGCTCGTAGGCGATCTCGCCCGTGCCGGGTTCGCCGCGGCCGGGGTTGTCGGCGATCTGCACGTGCGCGACCACGGGACGCAGCTGCTCGAACCGTTCGATGAGGTTCCCGCGGTCGACCTGCGCGTGATAGACGTCGAACAGGACGCCGACGACCTCGGGGTCGACCTCCTGCGCGACCGCCGCCGCGGTCTCCATCGAGGCCAGGCCGTAGCCGGGCTGATCGCGCTTGTTGATCGCCTCCAGCGCCAGGCGCACACCCGTCCCGCGCGCCTGCTCGGCGGCCCAGGAGATGTTCGACACGTACGTCGCGAACGCGGCGTCCGCGTCGGCATCCGCCGGCTTGATGCCGGCCATCGCGTGCACGACGCCGGCGCCCAGGACGTCCGCGTACTCCAGCGCACGCAGCACGCCTTCGCGGAACTCCTGCTCCGCTCCGGGCACGTACGCCGCGCCCGAGGCGGTGGGCGAGCCCGATGCACCGGCGGGGGTGTTGATGAGGATCTGCGTCAGGCCCGCATCGTCCAGCAGACGCCGCACCTCGGCCGGCGCGAGGTCGTACGGCGACGCGAACTCCACCGCCGCGAACCCGGCCTCGGCCGCCGCGTCGAACCGCTCGACGAACGGCACCTCGGTGAACATCCACTTCAGGTTGGCCGCGAGGCGTACCGGCCCCGACGTGGTCTCGACGATCATGCCGACACCGCGTCGTAGTCGGGGTTGACCACGTATTCCGGAGCAGCGCCGCGGAGCGCGGCGATCACGTTGCGGGCCGCCATCCGGCCGGATTCGCCGCGTGCCTCGCGGGTCGCGCCGGCGACGTGCGTCGTGGCGAGGATGCCGGGGGTGTGCAGGAGCGGGCTCGACGCGCTCAGGGGCTCGTCCGCGAAGACGTCGAGCGCGGCGGCACCGATGCGCCCCTCTCGCACAGCCTCCACCAGCGCGTCCTCGTCGACGATCCCCCCGCGGGCGGTGTTGATGAGCACCGCATCGCTCTTCATCAGCGCCAACCGGGAGGCGTCGATGAGGTTCCGCGTGGATTCGTCGAGGAAGAGGTGCAGCGTCACGAAGTCGGCCTCGCGCAGCAGGTCGTCCAGATCGAGACGACGGATGCCGTGGGCCGCGGCGAAGTCCTCGTCGAAGTAGGGGTCGTACGCGACGATGTGCATTCCGAACCCCGCGGCGATCGTCGCGACAGCCTTGCCGATCGAGCCCAGCCCGAGGATCCCGAGGGTCGCCCCCTGCAGCTCCCGCCCGGTGAGCTGCTGCCACGTGCCCGCGGCCAGGTTGCTCACGTTCTCGGGGATGCGGCGAGCGCAGGCCAGCGCCAGGGCGAAGACGTGCTCGGCCACGGCCTGTCGGTTCGCGCCGGGGGTGACGCACACGGGCACCTGGCGCGCGGTCGCGGCGTTCACATCGACGCTGTCGTACCCGACGCCGGTGCGTACGATGATCTGCAGCGCGGATGCGAGCGCGAACTCTTCCTCACCCAGCGGCCGCGTGCCGGCGATGATGGCGCGGGCTCCGGCGAGCGCGCCGGCCCGGTCTTCGGCGTCGAGCGTAGCCAGTTCGGGTTCGTGCCGCGTCGTGAGGCCGGCCTCGCGCAGCATCCGATCGACCTCGTCGCCGGGCTCGAGGAATGCGGTGGTGATCAGCACGTCGTGGGAATCGGTCTTCGTCACCAGATCCCTCCTTCGTAGTCGGGGGCGGCGAATGCGCCGCCGTGCAAGGTGGGTGCGGGGGCGCTGAAGTCCACCGCGTCGGTGTGGTCGGCCGCGTCGTCGCGGGGCACGTAGCCGATGGCCGCCCAGCCCGCGTCGCCGTTCCACCAGCGTTCGGTGTTGGCCGAGCAGCCGTAGACGACCTGGCAGCCCACGGGAGCGCTCTCGATCGCGCAGCGGAAGAGTTCGATGCCGTCGCGCCAGCTGAGCCAGAGGCCGAGCTGGCGCCTGTCCTCGGGCGCCGGGCGGAAGGTGCCGATGCGCACGAGCACCGACTCGACGCCCCACTTGTCGTGGTACAGGCTGGCGAGGGCTTCGCCGAACGCCTTCGACACCCCGTAGAAGGTGTCCGGGCGCAGCGGCGCGCTCTCGTCCAGGACCTCGCTCGCGGGGTGGAAGCCGACGACGTGGTTCGAGCTGGCGTAGACGACGCGACGCACACCGGCCCGTCGCGCCGCTTCGTAGACGTGGTAGGTCCCGTCGATGTTGACCGTGCGGATGCTGTCATACGGGGCCTCATCGGCGATGCCGCCGAGGTGCACGATGACGTCGACGCCTTCCGCAGCCGCGGTGAGGGCATCGAGGTCGCCGAGGTCGCCGATCACGACCTGCTCCCCGGGGAACAGCGGCTCGTCGGCGTCGGAGCGCGCGAACAGCACGACGCGGTCGTAGCGGGAGGCGAGTCCTTCGCGGATCACCCGGCCCATCCGTCCGGTCCCGCCGGTGTACAGCACTGTCGTCATCGTCATCCTCTCCTTCGACACCGGCGCTCAGCCGATGCTGCGGTCCTCTTCGCCCGTCGAGGCGTCGGAGAAGAACCCGATCTCCGCCCGCTGCGGGCGCCGACGACGGGCGGTGCGTCCGTCCCAGTGCAGCTCCACATCGTGTCCGGGAACGAGCGCGGCCCCGGTGTCGGTCAGCAGCGAGCGCATCGCGTCGATCGTCGCGGCACTGGCCTCGGCGTCCAGCGTGGAATCGACCCGCCCCGAGGCGAGCTCGTACACGTTCTTCACCGCGTCGCCCGCGAACACGCGCTTCTCCTCCGCACGGTCGAGGTAGAACGCGAGGTGGTGCGGGGTGTGCCCGGCGCTGTCGATCGCGTGGATGCCCGGAAGCACCTCCTGCCCTGCGGCCATGCGCTCGACACGGTCGGTGCGACGGAGGAGCTCCTGCACGTGCAGGTCGGGGATGAACGGCGTACCGGCGGGCTGATCCGCCGCCCAGCGCAGCTCCTTCTCACCGACCCAGGTGGTCGCGTGGGCGAACATGGGGAAGTTCGAGACGTGATCCCAGTGCATGTGGGTCAGCAGCACGTCGGTCACATCGTCCGTCGTCAATCCGAGGCGCTCGAGGCCCGCGTGGATGAGGGGGATGTACGCGGGCTGGCCGGCGTCGATGAGCACCCGGCGCACGCCGTCGTCGAGGAGCCACAGACTGCTCCAGCCGAAGGCCCCGTGCGAGCTCGATTTCCCGGGGAAGCCCTCCACGAGTGGACGCGCGACGTAGCCCGACGATCCCGCTGATCCGGTCGTCGGCGTCGACATGGGTCCCTCGTTCTGCGCCATCACAAAAAATAGTATAGCGCAGAAACGGGGGAGCTGACAGGCCGATCAGCCCTCGAGAAGCCTCTCGGTCGCTCCCACGATGTGGTGGCGCATCGCCTCGGCCGCGCCGTCCGCGTCGCCGGCCTTGATCGCCTCGTAGACCGCATCGTGTTCCGGCGCCGCGCTGACGGCCCCCGTGCGTCCGAACTTCGAGAACAGTCGGAACCGCTGGATCTGTCCACCGAGTGCGGCGTACGACAGCTCGAGGAAGGCGTTGCCGGACTGCGCCGCGATCATCATGTGGAAGCGGGCGTCGCTGCGCCAGTAGAGGTCGAAGCCCTCGGTCTCGGTGTCCGCGACCTCGGCCGAGCGGCGGAAGTCCTCGACCGCCTCACGCAGCCCCTCCAGGAACTCGGGCGTCGTGCGCAGAGCGGCCTCGTACGCGAGACGGGGCTCCAGCAGAACGCGGGCCTCCCCCAACTGCTCCACCTCTTCGCGCGTCATGACCGGGGCCACCTGGTAGCCGCGCAACGCCTCGCGCTGGACGAGCCCGGTGTGCTCCAGGCGCGCGAGCGCCTCACGCAGGGGGGTCTGGCTGACGTCCAGTTCGCGCGACAGGGCGCCGATGTTCAGGCTCTGTCCCGCCGCCCGCTCTCCCGACATGAACTGATGCAGCAGCACCTCGTACATTCGGTCGGCGATGGGCTGCTTCGTCGATCGCCCGGCCACATCTTCTCCCCTCGAAGTCCTTCCGTCGAAGACTACCGGTCGACTCCACGGCGCCTGCACGGACGCGCGGCCGCCGCGGCGACCGACCCCCTCCCGCATGAGGTTGCATCCGAACTTCGCACGGAGAGGTTGACAAAATCGAGATATATCGTGTTACGCTGGCCGCACACGATATATCGTGACCCTACACACAGGAGAAGCACATGACCGAGAAGTGGCTCATCGCCCCGGGCGAGGAACGCGTCATCGACATCGAGTCCGTCACCCGCCTCAAGGTGGGCCTCGTCGGCGGACAGGTGGACATCATCGCCCACGACGAACCGGGCATTCGCATCGAGGTGCACGGCGTCACCACCAAGGACCTCCGCATCGAGTCCCACGACGGCGAGGTCGAGATCGACCACCCGCAGCTGGGCTGGGACAACTTCCTCGAGGTGTTCCGCAACTTCGGCTCCGGCGGCCCCCGTGCCGAGGTGAGTGTCGCGGTCCCCCGCGCGATCGCCCTGAACCTCGGCGTCGTCAGCGCCGGCGCCCTCGTCTCGGGCCTCCGCAACGACGCCCGCCTCAACACCGTCTCCGGCGACATCATCGTCGACACCCTGATCGGCGACCTCACCGTCAACTCGGTCTCGGGCGACGTGCAGGTGCGCGGCCTCACCGGCTCGATCAGCGCGAACAGCGTCTCGGGCGACGTGGCCGTCACGGGTGCGATCCGCAAGGCGACCGTCGACATCGTCTCGGGTTCGACGCTCGTGGATGCCGCGGGAGACGTGAACACCATCAACATCAACTCCGTCTCGGGCGGCACCACCGTGCGCCTCGACGAGTCGCTGGCCGCGAACTACGTCGTCCGCACACTGAGCGGACGGCTGCTGATCGACGGCGTCGAGCGCAGCTCGACCGGCCCCAGCAACTACACGGGCACGAAGGGCGAGCTCTCGGGACGATTCGTCGACCTGCGCGCGAACTCCGTCTCCGGCGGCGTCACCGTCCTCCGCCGCACGCCGGCCTCGATCACGGAAGACGAGGAGTGGGAAGCATGAGCCCCGCCGTCTTCTCCCACGGCGACCTGCGCCTGTATCTGCTGTCGCTCCTCGCCGAGGCGCCACAGCACGGCTACGGCATCATCCAGTCGCTGACCGACCGCACCGGCGGCACGTACACGCCCAGCGCCGGCACCATCTATCCCCGCCTCGCGAAGCTCGAGGAGGAGGGACTGGTCACGAAGACCGTCGACGGCCGCACCACGATCTACGCGATCACCGAGGCCGGGCGGGCCGAACTCGCGTCGCGCGAGGGCGACCTCGCCGGCATCGAGGCAGGACTCACCGATTCGGTGCGGCTGATCGCGAGCGAGGTGCGCCAGAGCGTCCAGGACGCGATGAAGAGCCTCCGCGCCGATCTCGCCGCCGCCGAGAAGGGCGAGCGCACGGCGGCCAAGAGCCGCCCCCGCACGGCGACCGACGACTCCCGGCTCGTCAGCCGAGAAGAGATGCACCGGGCGGATGCCGTCATCAATGCCTTCCGTGCACGGGTCCGCACCGACCTGCGCACGCACCTCGCGAAGGGTGGCACGCTGTCTCCTTCGGTCGTCACCGAGCTGGAGGATGCCCTCGACAACGCGGCCCGCGGAGTCACGGTCTCGCTGAGCAGCTCCGGATCCTGAACATGCAGAGGGCCCCGTCGGCGCACAGCCGACGGGGCCCTCTGCTGTGCCGCGTCCTCTAGGACTCCGGCCAGATCTCCTTCTGCTCGTCCGGCACCGACTCGCCGAGCGGCACGACCAGGATCGAGCGGTGCTGCCGGTGTGCGAGTCGCGCCGCGACCGAGCCCGTGAAGAACTCGCGGATCGACTCGCCGATACCGCGCTTGCGGGTGCCGACGACGATGAGCTGCGCATCGAGCTTGTTGGCGAGCTGCTTGATCGCCAACGCCGGGTCACCGACGAGCTGACGCGCCGTCCACGTGATGTCCGTCCCCGCCAGCAGCTTCGCGGCAGCGGCCTCGACCGCTTCGAACTCCGCGGCGCCCGCGTCGAAGTTGATGTCGATCGGTGCCGAGTGCACGTAGCCGTCCGGGTCCTCATAGGTGACGAATCGAGTGACGTCCACGTGCGCCACGACCAGCGGCACACCGAACAGTCGCGCATACCGAACCGCTTCGCGGATCACATGCGGATCCTGGTTCAGCTGCATGCCGACGATGACGGCTTTCTGCAGCGCCGCGTTCTGTGCGGCCTCATCGGACGGAGTGGAGGTGTTGTCGGTCATGAAGATCGTTCCCTTCACCAGTCTGGCCTCGGCCAGAGCGTCTTTCCCGCGTGCTATTCTGAATGCTACTCTTACCGGCTTCTCGCCGGTGTCGTGAATGCCTCGGGCCTCACCGCCCGCAGCTTAACTCGTGAGGGGGTCTCGCGCATGGGCCGTGGCCGTCAGAAGGCGAAACACACCAAGATCGCCCGCGAACTCAAGGCGTACAGTCCGTCGGTGAACTACTCCGCGCTCGAGCGCGAGCTGGCTCACCCGACCGACGAAGACGCCTACGTCGACAAGTGGGCCGATGAGTATGAAGACGAAGACGAGGACGAGCTAGAGAAGGCCTGACCGCCCGATCTACTCCGAAACACCCGCACCACGTGCGGGTGTTTCGTCGTGTCTGGATGAGGATCCCCGTAGAGACGCCGGATCCTCGTCCGTCATGAGCGGGCGTCGGCAGCTGAGAGGATCTCCTCATGGCCCGCGTCGTCGCACTGTACCGCTACCCGATCAAAGGGCTCACTCCCGAGCGTCGCGATGCGTTGACCGTGCAGCCGGACGGCAGGGTCACCGGCGACCGCGTCCTGGCGTTCCGCTTCGCGGACGCCACGGAGCCCGAGGATCGAGACGGCCTCGACTACTGGCCCAAGTCCCATGGACTCTCACTGCAGGACTTCCCCGCACTCGCCGCGTTGCGCACGAGCTATTTCGACGAGACGCGGCGAATCCGCATCGAGCACGGCGACGGCGTTCTGGTGGAGGCGGCGCTCGATGATGACGGGCGCAGCGAGCTGGCGGAAGCCGTCACGGACTTCGTCCTCGGCACCCCCGAAGGTCGACGCCTCCGACGACCGGGCCGCCTTCCGCTCGTGCTCGTCGGGGACGGCGAGACCTCGCGGTTCCAGGATCGCCCCCGCGGCTACGTGTCGGTGCACGGCCGGAGCAGCGTCCATGCACTGGGCGACGCCCTCGGGATGCGCATCGATGACCGGCGATTCCGCTCCAACGTCGTGATCGACGACGTCGGCCCCTGGAGCGAACTCGACTGGAGCGGAGAGGTGCGCATCGGAGACCTGCGCTTCCAGACGGCCGGCCCCATCGTGCGCTGTCTCGCGACCCACGCGAACCCCGACACCGGCGTGCGCGACGCCAAGGTGCTCACCACGCTCACGGGAGCACTCGCGCAACAGGAACCGACCCTCGGACGACTCCTGCTTCCCGGCTGGGAGCGTTCGGACGACGGCGTCGGGCAGGGTGGCGGCGTGATCCGCATCGACGACGAGGTCCACGCGCACTGACCCTCGTGGACATCCGCATACAGGAATGTCAGCGCTCCCTTAGACCGACTCCATTTCGGCTCAGTCGTGATCAGCCCAGGCTTGTGAGCGCAAACATTTTCTGATTTGATGTGCATGTGATCGATGACGCCTCGGCGTCAGGCCCCCGCCCAGGGCGATCCGCAGAACATGACCTCAAAGAGGAGAACAGCATGGCAATCACCCCTCGCTTCACCCGCACAGCCGCGATCGTCGCGGTCGGCGCGGTGTCGGCCTTCGGCCTCGCAGCCTGCTCGACCGGCGATTCCGGCGACAGCGGCGCCGGCGGCGAGCCCGTCACGATCGAGTACCTGCACCGTCTCCCCGACGGCGAGGGCATGACCCCCACGTCCGAGATCGTCGACCGGTGGAACGCCGACCACCCCGACATCCAGGTGAAGGCCACGAAGTTCGACGGCAAGTCCAGCGACATGATCCTCAAGCTCGAGACCGACGTGAAGGCCGGCAACGGACCCTGCCTCGCCCAGACCGGCTACTCGGAGGTGCCGCAGCTGTTCGTCAAGGGACTGCTGCAGGACGTCGCGGACGAGGCCAAGAAGTACGAGGACGACTTCTCCGCCGGAGCCTTCAGTGGCATGAAGGTCGGCGACGCCATCGTCGGCCTCCCGCAGGACACCGGACCCCTCGTGTACTTCTACAACGAGACCGAGTTCACGGCACTGGGCCTCGACGCGCCGAAGACGCTCGACGACCTCACGACCGACTCCGCCACGGCAGCGGCCGCCGGCAAGTACGTCACCGCCTTCACGCCCGATGAGGCGCAGAACTGGCTCTCCGCCCAGTCGGCAGCGGCCGGCGACACCTGGTTCGGCACCGCCGGCGACGAGTGGAAGGTCGACGCCGAGGGCGCCGGCTCCGAGCGCGTGGCCGCGTTCTGGCAGGGGCTGCTCGACGGCAAGCAGACTCTCGCCACCGAGCGCTGGGGCGAAGGCTTCACCGCTGCGCTCAACGACGGCAGCCTCATCGGCCACGTCGGAGCGGCGTGGGAGGCCGGATTCCTCCTCGACTCGCTCGACGGCACACCGGCCGAGGGCCAGTGGCGCGTCGCCCAGCTCCCGGACTTCGGCGCCGGTGCCCTGAGCGGTCCCGACGGCGGCTCCGGAGTCTCGGTGATGAAGGGCTGCGAGCACCCCGCCGAGGCCATGGAGTTCAACGACTGGTTCAACACTCAGGTCGACGACCTCGCGTCGCAGGGCCTCGTCGTCGCCGCCAAGGGCGACGTGGAGACCCCCGAGAAGATGCTGCGCCAGTTCGGCGGTCAGGATGTGCTCGCCGAGCTCGGCACGGCGACCGAGAACCTGAACCCGGACTTCCCGTACGCACCGGGCTTCTCGACGCTGTCGAAGATGAACGAGACCGCCGCGGCGGCCGTCGCCGGCACGGCATCGGTCGCCGACATCTTCACCACGGCCCAGGAGACGGCCGTCGCCTCGCTGGAGGACCTCGGCCTTCCGGTCGCGAAGTGATCGCACGAGAAGGCATCATCGGATGATCGACGGCGGAGTGCACGCGCAATCGTGCACTCCGCCGTCGTCTTGACATCGAGAGGCGACACCATGGTCACAGTGACCGAAACGCGAGATGCGGTGCCGACGCCGACACCGCGCATCCCCGCGGATCCCGCCCGCCGACGCCGGTTCGGGACCCGGCGCGAAGGCCTCACGGGATGGCTGTTCATGACGCCGTTCGCCGTGCTGTTCGTGCTCGTCTTCCTGGTGCCGATCATCGTGTCGATCCGATCGTCCTTCTTCGCGCAGGTGCCGGCGGGCGACGGACTCTACGGCGGCGGCGAGCTCGTCGACACGTTCGTCGGCATCGAGAACTTCGTCACCGCAGCGACCGACGGCGCGTTCTGGACCGGGATGGGACGGGTCGTCCTCTACGCCGCACTGCAGATCCCGGTGATGATCCTCGTCGCTCTCGGTCTGGCGCTGCTGCTGGACTCCTTCATCGTGCGCCGACCGGCCGCCTTCCGGCTCTCCTTCTTCCTCCCGTTCGCGGTGCCGGGGATCATCGCGGCGATGATGTGGCTCTACCTCTACACACCGGCCGTCTCCCCCTTCCTCCCCTACCTTCCGGAGGGCACGGATCTCATGGCGCCCGGGACGATCCTCTTCTCGATGGCGAACATGACCACGTGGACCTACACGGGCTACAACATGCTCATCTTCCTGTCAGCCCTGCAGGCGGTGCCGCGCGACCTGTACGAGGCGGCCCGCCTCGACGGGGCATCCGGATTCCAGATCTCGATGCGCATCAAGGTGCCGCTGGTGCGGGGAGCGGCCCTCCTCGCGGTGCTGCTGTCGATCATCGGCACGATCCAGCTGTTCAACGAGCCGGTGGTGCTGCAGGCCGCGAACTCGTGGATGGGCAAGGACTTCACCCCCATGATGCTCACCTACAACACGATGATGGGCGAGATCTCGCCGTCCGGCAGCGGCCCGGCGTCCGCCTACTCCCTGCTCATGGCTCTGATCGCGGGCGTGCTCGCGATCGTGTACGCGCTGCTGCAGCGCCGGAAGGGCGACGCATGACCACCACGCGCCTCATCACCACCGAGGCATCCCCGCGCCGACGCCCCCGCCGCGCGCCCGACGTGGATGCTCCGCCGCCCTCGATCGCGCCCACCCCGGTCGCCCGGGCGTTCGGCATCATCGCGCTGGTCGTCGCGACGCTGTACTTCCTGGTGCCGGTCTACTGGCTCATCGTCGCGTCGACCAAGAACAACGCCGACCTCACATCGACGTTCGGCTTCTGGTTCGCCGAGTGGAACCTCGACACGAACTACGACAGCCTGATGGGCTGGACCCAGGGGTTGTTCTGGCGCTGGGTCGGCAACTCCATGCTCTACTCCGTCAGCGCCGGAGTGATCGGCACGCTGTTCGCGGTGATGGCCGGTTACGCGATCGCGAAGTTCGCCTTCCCCGGCAAGCGCATCGCCGTGGGCGTCATCATGGCGGGGCTCCTGCTGCCGGTCGCTCTGCTGACCGTCCCGCTGTACATCGAGTTCCACGCCCTCGGACTGACCAACACGATCTGGGCGATCATCATCCCCTCGGCGGTGTCGCCGTTCGGCGTGTTTCTCGGCATGGTCTACGCACAGTCGTCCGTTCCGACCGAGCTGCTCGAGGCCGCTCGCATCGACGGTGCCGGCGAGGGCCGCATCTTCTTCACGATCGTGCTGCGGCTGCTCGGTCCGGCCATGGTGACGATCTTCCTGTTCATCTTCGTCGCCACCTGGAACAACTTCCTGCTGCCGCTCATGATGATCTCGAGCCAGGATCTGAAGCCGGTGACACTCGGCCTCTACGGGATGGTCAGCTACTTCGCGCCCGACAAGGGAGCGGTCATGCTCGGTGCTCTGCTCGGCGTGATCCCGCTCATCCTGCTGTTCTTCTCCCTGCAGAAGTACTGGCGCTCCGGCCTCGCCGCCGGCGCTGTGAAGGGCTGATCCGCCCCCTCTCTCGTTCGCTCTCCTTCCCGCCTCCCGTCCGCCCTCAGCCCCCCCTGCTGAGGGCGGACTTCTGCGTGTGCACCCGCGGAAGCCTCGCGAGTGCACGGGTTGCTGCCGAGCGCGCGGGCTGCTCACGCGCCTAGGCCGTGCACTCGAGGGCAAGCCGTGCACTCGGCGAGATGACCCGCGGTGCGGTGTCTCTGGCGTCGCGGGTGCGGGTGCAGGGGCGGTTCGCGAGTGCACGGGCGGTTCGCGAGTGCACGGGATCTTCGCGCGTCTACCCCGTGCGCTCGAGCGCACGCCGTGCACTCGAGCGGCACAGGGCGCGGGTGCGGCGCAGGAGCACAGCACGACGGCCCGGAGGAGACTCCTCCGGGCCGTCGTGCGTCAGCGAGGTCAGCTCAGGCGGCGCCTCCGCAGCCAGAGGACCAGGCCGAGAGCGATCGCGGCCAGACCGACCGCAGCCGCCCCGGCCCAGAGGGCTCCGTCGGCGCCGGTCGTCGCGAGGTTTCCCCCACTGCCGGCCGCACCGGCCGTGACCGCGAGGTCCGCCCGCGCCAGCTCGACGCCCTGGGCATCGGTCGCGACGAGAGCGTGCGCCCCCGCCGGTGTCGCCGCGGGAATCGTCACCGTGGCCACGGCGTCGCCCGCAGCCGACGTCGTCACCTCGCCGATGCGCACCGGCTCGGAGTGCAGCCAGAGCTGGACGAGCGCGTCGGGGTCGAAGCCGGTCAGCTGCACGGTCACGCTCGCTCCGGCCGCGACCGAGCCGATGGATGCCGTGATGCGCGCATCCTTCCCCGGCTTGGCCTTCTTGACCTTCAGCGCAGCGCTCGCGAGTTCCGCGCCGGCCGCATCCTGCACGATCACCCGGTGCTTCCCCACCGCGGCATCGGCCGGAATCAGCAGTCGGGTCGTCAAGGCGCCCTCCGCATCGACCTCGGCATCCGTCAGCTTCACGTCATCGAGCCAGACCGAGACCGTCGACCGCGGCGCGAAGCCCGTGAGTGCCATGCCGACCGTCTCGCCGGCCCGCACCGAGTCGGCGTCGAGTCCGAGCTTCGGATCCGTCACCGGGTTGCACTCGCTCAGATCGTCCGTCGGCCGCGTCTCGGGGGTGTGCCCCTCCTGCGCGGCCGAGGTGCCGTACACGGCCATCTCGGCGACGGCGGCGAACTGCGTGCCCGAGATCGACGAGGTGGCGGTGACGCGGATGTAGCGGGCCGTGGTCTCCGCGAAGTCCACGTCCTGCCACTCGGCGACGTTCTTCCACTCCCCGGTCGCGACCGGAGTGTACGCCTGGCCGTCGGTCGACACCGCGACCTCGTAGCCCTTGATCGGACCGTTCTGGTTGGCCCCACGGCGCAGGTACGAGATGCCGTCGACCAGCTCCGCGTCACCGAGGTCGAACGTCAGCACGTGCGGGTACGACGTCGCGGCCGAACTCCACCGGCTGTGCCAGAACGAGCCGGCGTCGCCGTCGAGCATGTTCGCGGCCGCGCCGTCTTCCCCGGATGTCTCCTCGGAGTTCGCCGACGCGGTGATCTGCGCGTTGGGGATACGGGCCCGCGAGGACACCGACACCTCCTGGGTCGTGCTGACCGTGCGCACATCGCAGTCCGCGAGGTACGTCGCGGCGATCCCGATGCCGACGGCCGAACCGGCAGCATCCGCCGGCGCGGTCACGAGCCAGGTGGTCTGCACGCTGTCGCCGGCTGCGACCTCGTCGAACAGGTTCGTCGAGTCATCGGCGACCTCGACCACGTAGCCCTCCGGCACCTCGAGCTGCACGCCGATGTTCTCGACCGCGATGGGCTCGCTGTTGGTGAAGGTGGTGGTGAACGCGGTCTGGGCACCGGGGCTCAGGACGCCGGCTTCGCCGGACACGGTCGCGCAGGGAGTGCCGCCGGTCGTGGGGCCGAGGTCGGTGACCGTGAAGTCGTCGAGCACGAAGTCCACGTCCGGTCCGCCGACGCGCTCGAGTCCCACCCAGGTGTAGTCGCCGCATCCGACGATCACGTCCTGCGAGAACTCGGCCGTCTCCAGCGCCTGCGTGATCCCGGTGCGGCTGAGCGTGGTCGAGGTGATCTTGCCCCCGGCCACGGCATCCGTTCCGGTGAGCCAGCGGTACGCCCCGCTCGCGCCGACCTGGTAGTCGAAGCCGATGCGGTAGGAGTGCCCCGCCTGCAGCGGCACGAGGGTCGGGTCGGTGCGGTAGACGACCCCGTTGTTCTCGGAGTGCGACATGAGCGAGTGGTCGCCGGTGAGCGTCGTGTCCACCGCGAGCCCGGCGAGGGGCCCCGCGTCGAACGGCTTGGCGGTGTTGCGCCAGTCGCTGCTCGCATACGGGTCATGGCGGCGGGAGATGCTCGTGCGCGGATCGTCGATGCCGTTGGCATCGCCCTTCACGAACGGGCCCCATCCGGCTTCGTTGCCCTCGAAGTCGTTCGAGTACACCGTGCCGGCCGCGAACGGCGCCGTGGTGTCGGCCGAGACGCGGGCGTTGTCGATGCGAACCTTCGCGTCACCCGCGACGGCACCGATCGAGACCGTGACCTCACCGGATGCCGGAGCCAGGAACGACGTCGAGCCGCGCTGATAGTACTGGCCTGCCTTGGAATCCGCGCGCATGTAGTTGTAGGTGGGCGAGAGGCTCCAGGAGCGGGTCACCGCACCGGATCCCGTGTCGACCGAGACGCTCACGTCACGGGTCGCGGTCGGGTCGATCTGCACCTGCGCGGAGAACGCGTACCGCTGTCCGGGGGTGAGCCCGGTCACGGTCTGCGAGATCGACGATGCGGATGCTCCGAGCACGGCGATGTTGTCGCCACGGGACTCGTTCTTCGCGTTGCCGAGGTCGGTGCGCTCGATCGTCACATCACCCTGAGGGTTCCAGACGTCGAGCGAACCGGAGTTGAACCCCGGGTCGTCGAGGCCGGCATCGTGATACTCGACGGCCGCCCGCTGCGCACCGCCCTGCGGCACCACGACGTAGGCCGTGCCCTTGTCGCCGCTGAGAGTGAGCTCGCCACCCGTCGCATTGACGGTGCCGACCTTGACGCGTCCCCGGTCGCCGAGCTCGAACACGTCGAAGGCGGTGTTGCCGCGGAAGGCCTCGGTGAGCCCGAACGTCTTGTCTCCCCCGGAGGCCGAGTAGAAGTACATCTTGTCGGCATCGACCGGCGAGCCGGCATCCTCGTTCGACTCCAGCGACTGCCATGGCAGCAGGTACGAGTCGCCGCGCAGCACCGTGGCACCGTCCATGGTGATGACCCTGGTGGTTCCGTCCATGCGCACCGTGACGTCATCCGTGAGGGTCGCCTCGGCGCCCGCGTCGTAGGTGAGCAGGTCGAAGTGCTGCAGGAACTTGGTCGGCAGGCTCTGCTTCCAGATGTTGTCGACGAAGCCGTCCCAGTTGCGGTTGCCGACCCAGCCCTCGGCGTCGATCAGTCGCTGCTGGCCGAGCAGGGCGTCGTCGTTCCAGACGTCGGCCTGACCGTTCTGGATGAAGCGCACCATGGTGGAGTTGATGCCCTTGTTGTCCTTGCCGCCGTACGCGAGGTCGTTCGGCCAGTGTGACCAGACCGTGCTGTCGACGAACTTGTCGCCCCACTCGGTCGCGACCTCGAGGTCCATGCCGTTCAGCTCGTCTGCGAGCTCTTCGGCAACCCAGCCGTTGGAGTAGTACACGTCGATGTAGACGCCGCTGAGGCCGGGGACCTCGTCGCGCAGCTGCTGGAAGCGGTCGAGCACCCGTCCGGTGCCCAGGTCGGTCTGCTGGTTGATGTAGTACGACTGGTCGAGCCAGTTCCAGCCCGGCTTATAGGGAGCGGCGCCGTCGAGGATCGCGGAGTCGAAGGCGTTCGCCTGCGGATAGATCTCGGTGGCGTTCACGTGCACGCTCATGTCGGCGTTGAGCTTCGCGCCTTCATCGACGAGGTTGTTCAGGTCGGAGAGACCACCGGCACGCTCGTTGTAGTTCCCGCCGTAGTCGGTGTTCGCCGAGTCGTGGCCCTCGCTGCCGTAGCCCTTGTTGAGCACCCACTGGCCGAGGCCGTCGGTCTGGTTCGCGATGCGCTTGGTGTTGTCGAGCACCAGGTCGAAGTAGTTCGTCGCGCTGGAGGCGAAGTTGAACGGGATGCGGCTGACGACGCGTTCGGCGACGCGGTCGGCTCCGAGTCGCGGGGTGTCGACCTCGCGGTAGCGGATCGCGGCGTCCTGCCAGTCGACCGCGGAGTCGTCGTTGCGGTCAGCGGTGAAGAGCACGGTCACCCGGGGCAGCGCGAACGTCGTGACCCGATCGTCGACCGCGGTGGTCGGGTAGATCAGCCAGGCGCTGGAGCCGACCTCGGCCGTGCGCCCTGCCGCCTCGGTCACGCGTGTGGTGAGGCGGGTGTTCCAGGAGGCGGTTCCTCCGGAGGCCTGGGTGGTCGCGTTGGTGATCACGCTGCCGACGAGAGCGCCGTTGCCGAGGAACGCGAAGGCCGCGCCCTTCTGGCCGGTCGGCGTCGAGCCGTTCACCGCGATGTGCTCGTCGGCTTTCTTCGTGCTGTCGGGGCTGATCACGGTGCGGTCGAGGACCGATCCGGCATCCGACGCGCTGGCGGAGAGGAAGGCGTTGTCCGGCAGGCCCAGAGTGTTCACAGCGGCCGATCCTTCGACGCCGGTGACCTCGAACTCGACCGTTCCCGCATCGGTGACGCGGATCGTGCTGCGGATCGTGACGTCGATCCCGTCGAGCACCGACACATAGTCGACCCCGGATGCCGTCGCGGTGGCAGTGGTCACTGCGGCGTAGGCGGTGCCGTTGACCGCCCACTTCTCGGATGACGTGCGCTGTCCACCGAACGTCGCGCTGCCGACGCGGTAGCCGGTGATCTGCGGGAAGGCCTTCGCCACGGTCGCGGTCGTCCCGCCCCGGGTGATCTCGACCGTTTCGCCCGCCGAGGGGTTCTCGGGTTCGGTGACGATCGGCGGAAGCTCCTCGTCCGAGAGGATCTCGATCTCGCCCGCACCCCCGCCCGTGGTTCCCTGTGCGTCGATCACGAGCAGGGCCACGTAGCGGCCGTCCTTCGCGGCATCGAGCGCGATGCGCTGCTTCTCGTCGTTCGCGGTCGGGGCGTGCAGGGTCGCGGTTGCGGCGGCAGACCCCCACCCGCCCTCCGCCGGCGAGGTCAGCGCGACGGCGGCATCGTCCGTCACGTAGACCTCGACCGTCTTCGCGGCGACGCTCTGCCCCCGCTTCACCGAGTAGTCGAGCGCCTTCACCGAGAGCGAACGCTGCAGGTCGACGGAGATCCAGTGCGGGAACGGCGCGTTGACGGAGTACCGGGACGTCCACTGCGTGCCGAAGTCACCGTCGAACGCGCCGAGCGCGGTGCCGTCGAGTGACGGCGGCGCCGGATACGGATCGGATTCGCTCGACACCGCGTGCAGGCGATAGTCGGACTTGGGCACGGGGATGAGGTCGGCGGCCTGTGCGGAGGGCGCCTGGGCGAACACACCGCCGAATGCGAGCGCCGTCGCCAGCAGCGAGCTGACGGCAACGGCGGTGCGGGGCGGTCGGGAAGGTTTCGACACGTCTTGCCTCTCGAGCGGAGCGACACTCGGGAGAACAGACGCCCCGATGCGTCGCAGATGGATGCCATCGATTCGCATCGATGTTTGCGCTATCACTCTAGAGGCGTGAATCCCGCCGAATCAAGCATTAGGCGTGAGCGAGCGCAAACATTGGCCGAAAGTCACCCACGCTCCCACTCCCGCCCCCACTCCCGACTTACCCGCGAGTGCACGGGTTGCTCGCGAGCGCACGGGTTACGCGCGGCAACAAGCCGTGCACTCGACAACAAGCCGTGCACTCGGCACTACGAGCGCGCGAGCGAGGCTCAGGAGCCGATGAACTCCTCGGTCTCGCCGAAGGAGGGCTCCTCGCGGATCTCGACCGTCGCACCGAGGCCGTCGGTGTCGAGCACCACGATCTCGTTGCGTCCGACGCGCCACAGGGGCGCGGGCGCATAGAGCGTCTCCTGCGGACCCACCTTCCAATACCGGCCGAGGAGGAATCCGTTCACCCAGACCATCCCCTTCGATCCGCCGGGGAAGGCCAGCCACGCGTCGAGAGGCTCGGCGATGTCGAAGGAGGCCACGGCCACACCGTCGGACGCACCGGCATCCGTCTGCGCGACAGAGGCCGGAGCCTCCTGCGGGACGAGGCGATGAGTCCAGCCGTTGACCAGGCGGCGACCGATCATCACGCCGCGCATGATGCCCTTGCCCTCGCCGGTGTACGGCCCGTAGTTGATGCGTCCGAGACTCTCGACGACGATCGTCAGGCTTCCCGACCCCCCGACGCCGGGAAGCGCCAGCGTCGTCTCGCCGTCACGCTCGAGGACCCCGAGCGGTCGACGGTCGAGGAAGACCACGGCACGGTCGTGGAGCCCGTCGATCGTGAGCGTCGCATCGGCGGGGTACGACACTTCGGCCTCGTAGGCGACGAGACCGTCCTCGGCGCCGAGCTCCTCGAACGTGCGCGGTCGCGGCGCGACGCCCCCGGTCGCCGGAAGGCTCGCGACGAGGTCGAGCAGCGACGCACGCGGATGCAGGGCGGCAGACGCCGCAGCCTGTCGACGCGGCGGCGCGGGAATCGGAGGCAGCTCGCCCGCATGGAACGGCGCGAACAGGGCGCGCAGGGCGTGGAACTTCTCGTTGAGAGTGCCGTCCTCGCCGATCGGCGCATCCGAGTCGTAGCTCGTCACGGTCGGCTGCAGCACCCGGTCGTGATTCGCACCGTTCCAGAGCCCGAAGTTCGTGCCGCCGTGAGCCATGTAGAGACTGACCGATCCGCCGGCGGCCAGGAGCTCGTCGACGGTCCCACCGGCGCTGGCGGCGGATCGCACATGGTGCCGCTCGCCCCAGTGGTCGAACCATCCGCCCCACAGCTCGCTGCACATGAGCGCGTCGCCACCGCGTCGCAGCTCCACGGCCGTGGCGACACCCGTGCCGAAGGTGAAGGTCGCCATCGCTCCCGGCACGCTGCCGTGCTCGATCATGTCGCCCGTGATGCCGTCGGCCGTCGTGAGCATCTCGATCAGTCCGCGACGGCGGAGCCCGTCACGCAGGTGGGCGAGGTAGGCGGCATCGCTACCGAAGGACCCGTACTCGTTCTCGACCTGGATGGCGACGATCGGTCCGCCCTGTGAGGCCTGGAGGGGGACGAGCCGCGGGATGAGCTCGTCGTACCAGGCGTCGACCGCGGCGAGGAACTCGGGGTCGCTGGTGCGCAACGCCGCGACGCGCCCCGACAGCCAGAACGGGATGCCGCCGTTGGACCACTCCGCACAGATGTATGGGCTGGGCCGCAGGAACACGTCGAGACCGACCTCGCCCGCGAGGCGGATGAAGCGCTCGATGTCCCGCCAGCCGTCGAAGCGGATGTCGCCCTCTGCACGCTCGTGGAAGTTCCAGGCGACGTACGTGTCGACGGTGTTCGCGCCCATCGCCGCCAGTCGCCGGAGCCGGTCCTCCCACTGGTCCGGATGCACGCGGAAGTAGTGGATCGAACCGGCGAGGATGCGGTGCGAGACGCCCGCGCGGAGAATCTCCCCGTCTCGCCAGGTCAGGGTGGGCGCGTCGATCGGCGACGCGGCGTCCGGGGCGTCGACGGCAGCGGAAGAGCCGTCGAGAGCCGAGGCGAGAAGGTCAGGCATAGCGCTCCAAGCACGAGTGTTTGCGTTCACATTATCGCATCACCACGGCCACCGCCTCCTGATATTCCGCCGATTGATCGCTACCATTGGTCACATGTCACCACGCCGCCCCAAAGACGACCGCGCGCCCAGCCAGGTCGATGTCGCCCAGCTGGCCGGCGTCTCGACGCAGACCGTCTCGCGCGTCATGTCCGGACAGGACACCGTCCGCCCCGACACCGCCCGGCGAGTGATGGCCGCGGTCGAAGAGCTCGGATACCGTGTGCACGCCGCCGCCGCTTCCCTCGCCTCCGGCCGCACACGCGTGCTCGGCGTGATCGTCGTCTCGACCGACCGCTACTCGTCCGCAGCTCTCGGTGTCGGCATCCAGCAGGCGGCCGCGGCGAACGGATACACCGTGACCACGGCGGCGGTCGCCGATCATGCCTCTGCCGAGTCCTTCCTGGAGGCCTTCGATCGGCTCGAACGTCAGGGCGCCGAAGGCATCATCCTCGGCGTGCCGGTCGAACTCGACAGCCCCGCGATGCGGGCCCGCACCGAGCGCACCCCCGCCACCCGCAGTGAGCGCACCTCACTCGACGAGGATGCCCCGCTCGCCGTGGACCAGCGCGCGATCGCCCGTCTCGCCGTGGAGCATCTCCTCGACCTCGGACACTCGACCGTCTGGCACGTGTCGGGCGACGACTACTGGACCGAGACTCAGCAGCGCAGCGAGGCCTGGGAGCAGACACTGCGCGATCGCGGCATCGCACCACCCCCCGTCATCCCCGCCGACTGGACGCCCGAGTCCGGCTACCGCGCCGGCCGCACGATCGCGGCGATCCCCGAGGTCACCGCGGTGTTCGTCAGCAGCGACGAGATGGCATTCGGTCTGATCCGCGCTTTACACGAGGCCGGCCGCAGCGTGCCCGACGACGTCTCCGTGGTGAGCGTCGACGACATCGCCTTGGCGGCGTACGCCTCGCCCGCGCTCACGACCGTCCGCCAGCCGTTCGAGGCGATGGGGCGGGCGGCCGCTCTCCGGGTCATCGCCCAGATCGAGGGGCACGAGGCGGTCGGCGAGGTTCCGTCCACCGATCCTCAGCTCATCGTGCGCTCGTCCACCGCACCTCCGCGCTCGGCGCCGTAGGGCGAACAACCAGGCTGTCGACGACCGCGGCCGCTTGAAGCGCACAGTCAGCCTCGGGGATCGCCCCCACGCTACGGAACTTCATTCCTGCACTCGAAGCGTTCGCGCCGAGAGCCACCACGAACCGTCCTAGAGCCAGTAACATGTTACATTTATTGTGACGCGGGTTTCGTTCACAAATGGAGGTAACGATGCTTTCTCGAAAGAACCTTGGTATCTGGTCGGCTGCTGCAGCTGCTCTGCTGGGGCTGCTCGGGGCTGCTACGCCCGCGCAGGCGGATGAGCTGCCAAAGGATTCGTTCGCCGATTTCACGGAGTCTTTGGGCGTCTCTACCGCCACGGCACTTGCCCTCGAAGCGAAGTTCGACTCTCTAGGCGCGGTTGATCAGCACGCGCTTCTTTCCTCACTGGCGACTGAGCCAGACTCAGTCTTCGATCTGCGTGCGGAATCTGAGGCCATCACAGCGGTTCCTGCGACCCCTGCCGTCAAGGGGGACGCGCTGACGGCTACTACGACGAGGGGCTACATGGCCAAAGACTCTCAGACCGCGTACATGCTCGGGATTCCGGTCCAGACGTTTACTAATGAGTTCAAGTACGAAGCGACGTCGACCAGCGTGACGCGGGTTCTGAGCTGCGACGGGTGGCATTCTGGGGTCGGTGTCTCCGACTCGGTCAACCGCTCGAGCTACATCAGTAGCGGTCGGGGAACGTGCAGCGTGATCCATCACATGAGCTTTGTCGTCAAGGGCTCACCGATCACCTTCAACAAGCAGCACCTCATCACGACCAACGGCGGCAAGCCCTCGGCTTATGTCGCAACCGTTCGAACGGTATGAGAGTCGAGCGCACGACATCTGCTCAACTTGGGCAAGGCTCCTCCCGATGGTGGATCCTCACCCTCGCCGTGTGCGGAGGCGTTCTCGCACTGTTCACCCCGTGGGCGTTTCTCGTGGAAGCCGCTCTGCTCGCCTTCGTGATCTTCCGGTTGACGCGACGGCCGCCCCGCACGGAAGCGATCGTCCTCGTGGTGTCCATGGTTATCCTCACGGTCGTGCTCGTGGCGCTCGTCGCGGCAGGCATCGCAGTTGTCAACCTTGAAGGCACTTACGACGGGAACTCCATCCCGCTCCCCTGAGCTTCGGCGGGATAGGGCGGCAGGTCACCAGCGTCCGTGGCGGCGCTCCCACTCGTCCTCGACCGTGCGGCGCCGCCCGGCGACGATGCCCGCGGGGATCGCGACGATCAGCACACCGGCGATCACGAGCAACGGGATCTGCCAGCCGGCGGTCGTCTCGTGGAGCAGCCCGATCAGCAGCGGGAAGGTGGCGGCGATCGCGTAGCCGATGCTCTGCACGAAACCGCTCAGCGCGACGGCACTCTCCGAGGTGCGGGCACGGATGCTCAGCAGCACGAGGCTCAGCGGGAACATGATGGCCGTGAGCCCGAAGATGCTCACCCACAGCGGCAGCGCGACCGTCGGGAACAGCAGGAGACCGGTGAGCCCCACCAGACCGCCGATGACGGCGACGAAGAAGAGTGGGCGCGTGGCCTGGAAGCGGACGACGAGGATCGGCACCAGCAGGGAGCAGGGCAGGCCGATCAGCGCGAACAGGGACAGCAGGAACCCGGCGGTCGCCGGGGTCACCCCGCCGATGTCGACCAGCATGGTCGGCATCCAGGCGAACGAGACATAGGCCATGGTCGACGAGGCGCCGAAGACGACCGCGAGCGCCCAGGCGAGCGGCAGTCGCCACAGGCGAGCGAAGTGACGCCGGTTCGCCGGCTGGGAGGAGATCGGGCCGGTCGCGGTCGCCACCGCATCCTGGAAGTCGTCGACTCCGTCGGTGGGGTCGGGGACGAGAAGCTCGGTCTTCACCGGCTCGTCGCGGCGCGACCCGTTCTTGAGCAGCAGCGCGACCCACGGCACGAGCGCGATCCCCGCGACGATGCCCCACATCCCCAGCGACACCCGCCAGCCGAGGGTGTCGGCAACCGGAACGGCCGCCAGCGGGGGCAGGAACGTCGACACCGCCAACGTGGTCGAGTAGATCGTCATCACAATCCCGAGCCGATCCGGGAAGTACTTCTTCACCAGCGGCGGCAGGAGCACATTGCCCGAACCGACGCCCGCGAACACGACCACCGTCGCTGCGAGCAGGCTCGTCGAATCCACCGCGAACCCGCGCAGCAGCATGCCCAGCGCCATCAGCGTGATCGCGGCGACCGCCATCCGCTCCAGACCGAATCGCCGCTCGAGCAGCGGGGTCAGCAGCCCGAAGAGCGCGAAGCACACGGGCGGGGCGGCGCCGATCAGACCGACGACCGCAGTCGGCACCGGGAAGTCGGCGGCGACATGATCGATCACCGGCGACAGGGAGGCGACCGCCGACCGCAGCGAGAACGCCACGAGGACGATCCCCACCAGAGCGAGAGCCCGACCGTGCCACAACGGTCGTGCACTCGGCATCGTCATGAGGTCTGTGACCCCTCCACCCACGCGAGGTATTCGTCCGAGACCGTGCCCGTCACATAGCGGCCGTCGAAGCAGCTCATGTCGAGGTCGGTGAGGACGGAGCCCTCGATGATCGCGGCCTTGAGGTCTTCGACCTCCTGGTAGACGAGGTGATCGCAGCCGAGTTCGGTGGCGATCTCGGGGATCGTGCGCCCGTGGGCGATGAGCTCGTGACGCGAGGGCATGTTGATGCCGTAGACATGCGGATGCCGCACCGGCGGAGCCGCGGAGGCGAAGGTCACCGAGGCGGCGCCGGCATCCCGCGCCATCTGGATGATCTCCTTGGAGGTCGTCCCCCGCACGATCGAGTCGTCGATCAGCAGCACGTTCTTGCCCTGGAACTCGGTCGACATCGCGTTGAGCTTCTGGCGCACGCTCTTCTTGCGCACCGCCTGCCCCGGCATGATGAAGGTGCGACCGACGTAGCGGTTCTTGTAGAAGCCCTCGCGGTACTCGATGCCGAGCTTGCGCGCGACCTCCATCGCGGCGGGCCGCGAGGAGTCGGGGATCGGCATGACGACGTCGATCTTGTCCATCGGCACGTGCTTGGCGATCGTGTCGGCGAGACGGTCGCCCATGCGCAGACGCGACTCGTACACCGAGATGCCGTTCATGACCGAGTCGGGACGCGCGAGGTAGACGTACTCGAAGGCGCAGGGCGCGAGCGTCGCGGCCGTGGCGCACTGCTGGGAGAACAGCTCGCCGTCGTTGGTGATGAAGACAGCCTCGCCGGGCTCGACCTCGCGGACGACCTCGTAGTCGCCGTTCTCGAGCACGAGCGACTCGCTGGCGACGACCCACTCGTCCTTGCCCTCCGCACCGGGGACCGTCGAGGGACGACGCCCCAGGATCAGCGGACGGATGCCGAACGGGTCACGGAATGCGAGCAGCCCGTATCCGGCGATCACGGCGATCACGGCGTAGGCGCCTTCGATGCGCTCGTGCGTGCGGGCGACGGCCTCGAACACCCGCTCGGCGTCGAGGTCGACCGTCGACGTCGTGTTCTGCAGCTCGCCGGCGAGCACGTTGAGCAACAGCTCGGTGTCGCTCGACGAGTTGAGGTGACGGCGGTCGCGCTTGGCCATGTCGGCCGTGAGCTCACGCGTGTTCGTGAGGTTGCCGTTGTGGATGAGGATGATGCCGTACGGCGCGTTCACGTAGAACGGCTGCATCTCCTCTTCGTTCGATGCCGTGCCCTTGGTCGCGTAGCGCACGTGGCCGAGGCCGACGTTGCCGAGCAGCGCCCGCATGTCACGGGTGCGGAACGCCTCGCGGACCATGCCCTGCGCCTTGGCGTTGTGCATCACGCCGTTCGCCTCGGCGGTGGCGATGCCCGTCGCATCCTGGCCGCGGTGCTGCAGCAGCAGGAGTGCGTCGTAGATGTCCTGATTGACCGGGGCAGAGCCCACCATTCCGACGATGCCGCACATGGGCTCTTACTTCGCTCCGTCCGCGTAGGCGCCGACCAGGCGCACTGCTCCACCGTCGACGCCCTTGGCGCCCTGCTCGAATTCGCCGGCCGGACGCGGGCCGAAGCCGACGGTCCCGACCTGCCACGAGGGCATGCCCTCGGCGTTCAGCGCCGCGATCGCGGCATCTTTCTTGTCTGCGGCCACCACGGCGAGGAAGCCGATGCCGAGGTTCCAGGTGCCCTCCGCGGACTCGAGCGTGGAGCCGGCGATGTCGCTGAGCACCCGGAAGACGGGGCTCGGTGACCAGCTACTGCGGTCGACCTCGGCCCAGCTGCCCTGCGGGAGCACGCGCGCGAGGTTCGCCGCGATGCCGCCGCCGGTGACGTGACTGAGCGAGTGCACACCGCCACCGAGCTGCTCGATGAGACGCAGCAGGGGAAGAGTGTAGAGGCGGGTCGGCTCGAGGAGGGCCTCCCCCCAGGTGGTGCCGAAGTCGGCGGCGTTGTCGCCGTAGCCGATGCCGGCACGCGTGACGATGTGGCGGACGAGCGAGTAGCCGTTGGAGTGCAGTCCGCTGGAGGCGACCGCGATCACGGCGTCACCGTCCTGCACACGATCCGCGCCGAGGATGGCATCCGCCTCGACCACGCCGGTGGCCGCACCCGCGACGTCGTAGTCGCGCGGGCCGAGCAGTCCGGGGTGCTCCGCGGTCTCGCCGCCGACCAGCGCGGTGCCGGTGGCCGAGCACGCTTCGGCGATGCCGCGCACGATGTCGGCGATGCGCTCGGGAACGACCTTGCCGCAGGCGATGTAGTCGGTCATGAAGAGCGGCTTCGCGCCCACCACGACGATGTCGTCGACCACCATGCCGACCAGGTCTTGCCCGATCGTGTCGTGCTTGTCGATGGCCTGCGCGATCGCGACCTTCGTGCCGACGCCGTCGGTGCTGGTCGCGAGCAGCGGGCGACGGAAGTCGCGCAGCGCGCTGGCGTCGAACAGGCCGGCGAACCCGCCGACACCGCCGAGCACTTCGGGGCCGTGCGTCGCGCGCACGGAAGACTTCATCAGCTCGACGGCGAGATCACCTGCAGCGGTGTCGACGCCGGCTTCGGAATAGGGATTGGTGGGGGAGGCAGCCACGCCCCCAGCCTACCGCCCACAGGCAGTCCGACTCTCCGCGAGAGACGACCTCGGATCCGGACGCTCTCCCCGCCTACGATGGGGCCATGGCCGACAAGCCGCAGTGGCTCATCCGCGAAGACGCGAGCGTTCCGGTGCTCGTCGCGCTCGCGCTGCGCCAACAGCTCGGGATCCGGGCGCCGGAGGACCTTCCCGCCCTCCGCGATCTCGCCGTGCGCGCGCCGGACGCGACCGATGCCTCGCCCGCGGTGGAGGAGCAGTGGCGGCGCTACTGGGACATGACGGTCGAACCACGCGCACATCCCTCGGACGTGCCGCTCGAACTCATCGACGGGTTCGACACCCTCGTGGCCCTGCCCGCCACCGGCGCGGAGGAGCTCGCCACGGCCATCGCCCCGCAGGCGACATCCGCTCTCCTCTACGCGCACGCCGCGCACGACCGGTATGTGAGCTCGATGAAGAGCCACACCGGGGGCGACGCCTACCGCGCCTATGCGAGCGCGATCGCGGAGTTCGAGCGCGAGGTCGGCCGTCGCGCGCACTCGTTCGAGCTGAACGTGCAGGTGCTGCCGCTGTCGCAGCGCGGCATCTGGTGGATCGGAGACCTCACGGTCGCGGTGACCGACGGTCTGCGCCGCGACGTGGTGGCCTTCGACACCGCCATCCGCCCCGTGATCGCCGAGCTGGCGTAGCTCTCAGTCCTCGACGACGGTCTCGCGGTCGACCTGCACGACGCGGTCGTGCCGACGGGCGATGCGCTCCATCACGAGGCCCGTGACGCCACCCAGAGCGATGCCGATCGGCACGGTCCACAGCAGCAGGAAGCCGAAGACCTGCCCCGGCGGGTAGACGATGTCGAGGGCCTGCGACTCATCGAAGCTGCCCGTCCAGGTGAGGATGCCGGCGGCGATGATGCCCAGCACGACGCCGATGCCCATGAGCACGCCGTACCGCGGCACACGGCGCACGGTCGCTTCGACGGTCTGGTGGGAGTCGGTGGGGGCCATACGTCCATTGTCCCACCGTCGGCGGATGGCGGGAACCGGTTCAGCGGGCGTCGCGCCGGTCCCGGCCCTGCGAGGCGAGCATTTGTCGGGAGGAAGTACGGATGCCGGAGCGATCAGGCCGATTGCTCCCTGCATCCGTACTTCCTCCCGACATCCGTACCGGGGCTCTCGACTCAGACCTCGGTCGTCGTCTCGGCCGTCTCGTCCTTGCGGTTGCGCCGGGCGATCAGCACACCGCCGGTCGCCGCGAGCGCCACGACCACCAGGCCGCCGACGATCCACGGCCACACCGGGGCGCCGTCTTCGTCTGCGGGCTCGGTCACGGCGGTGACGGCGGTGGTGGCTTCGGAGTCGACCTCGGCCTCCTCCTCCACCGCGACGCCGCACTCGGCGTCGACCGGGATGACCGCGGTCACCGGGTCGAGCGCCTCGCCGGCGGCGTAGGTGCCGAACGCGGCCGCCCCCGCCTCGGTGAGTGTCGTCGGGATGGCGTCGAACGAGAGCTTCCCGTCGACGACCGCGGCATCACCGAGGGCGAACTCTGCGAGGCGGACGGCCTTCTGGTCGACGCTCTCGCCACCCTGCGTGGTGCCGCTCACGTCGAAGACGAGGTAGCCCTTGTCGCCGGCGAGTTCGAGCCGCGCGTTCGCGAGCGTCGTGTTCAGCGCGCCGTCGTGGCCGGTGAAGGTGATGCTGCCGCCATAGGTGATGACACCGGCGAGCGTCTTGTCGTCGAACGACCCGGTGCCGCTCTCCCACACGTAGTCCGGGTAGCGGTACTCGACGTCGGTCAGGGTCCAGCCGCCCTTGGCGATGCCCTCGATGTACGTGCGGAACGACTCCTTGTAGCCCCACTGAAGCGTGGCGCCCTCGACCGTGCACGCACCGATCACCGTCTTCGCGCGGGTGAGCGTGAATGCCAGACCACGGTCGACCGAGCCCTGCAGGGTGAGCGTGTGCGCGCCGTCTTCGAGGCTGGCGGGCAGCGTGCCCGACCAAGTCGCGACGCCCGCGGCATCCGCGGTCACCGTGTCGAGAAGCACCGGGGTCGAGTACACGACCACCTTGATGCCCTCTTCGTTCGGCTGGAATCCGGATGCGGTGATCGTGGCCGACTGCCCGGACTCGAGCGCAGCGAGGTTCTCCGCGTCGACGTCGATGCCGTCCGATGCCGGCGGCGCCGCGGGCAGGGTCGTCTTCGCCTTCACGGCGGCCGCAGCCACGGTGCCCGTGTTCCCGGCAGGCGCCGCGGCGACGGAGCCGATCGTGAACGTGACCGGGTTCAGGTCGGTCGAGTACCCCGACAGCACCCGATCGCGTCCGGCCGCGGTGAGCGATGCCGGAGCCGCGGTGTAGGTGACGGCACCGTTCGCCGAGACGCGCGCGGCCCGCGAGAGGTCGAGCGTCGCGAACGGCACCTGGGCACCGCCACTCGTCACGGACAGTGTCGCCGCGCCCGCCGAGGTGATGCGGATCTGCGGGTTCGACACGGTCACGTCGAGCACACCGTGGTGTCCCGTGAAGCGCACCGATCCCCGGTAGACGACGCTGCCGAGCCCGGTCTTCACGTCGAAGTCTCCCCCGACGGTCTGCCCGAACTGGAACTGGCTGCCCGAGCGCGTCGCGCCGTCGGAGACCGAGATCGCCCCCTGCGCGATGCCGCCCGTGACGTACTTGGCGAAGTCCGAGGAGATCGCCCACCGGAGCGATCCACCGGGCACGCTGGCCGGCGGAGTCGTCGGCGTCGTCGGCGGCTTCGGGTCGGTGGGCTTCTCGCCGAACAGCGTGCGCCACTGGGCTTCCGTGATCGTCACATCGCCACGCACGTAGATCGTGTCGGCGGTCGGCATCGTGTGCTGCTTCCACACGATCACCTCGTACGACTTCGTGCGGTCGAGGTTCTTCGCCGCCGTCGTGAGATCGACCGCGAACGCGCCGAACGTGATCTTCGTCACGTACTGCATCGCGAGGAATCCGCCGCCGGCCGTCACATCCGCCTCGGTGCCCTTCTCGATCAGCGCGGCATACGCGCCGGCAATGTCGCCCAGCTTCGAGGCCGCGGCCGTGACGGTCAGGCCGTCCTTCGCCGTCGCCGTCTTCACGGTCGCGCCGAGGGCGGGGCCCTCCGGGAAGATCGCGTTCCACTGCTCATCACTGACCGGCGCGGTGGCACGGGCGTAGATGGTGTCGGCGTTCGGCATCGTGTGCTGTTTCCAGACGATGACCTCGTAGGACTTGGTGCGGTCCAGCGTGTCGGCGGCCGCCGTCAGATCGACGCTGAACGCGCCGCCGATGATGCCCCGCACGTACTGCATCGCGAGGAATCCGCCGCCGGCCGTCACATCCGCCTCGGTGCCCTTCTCGATCAGCGCGACATATGCACCCGTGATGTCACCGAGCTTCGAGGCCGCCGCCGTGACGGTCAGGCCGTCCTTCGCCGTCGCCGCCTTCACCGTGGCGGTGAGGCCCGCAGTGTCGCCGTAGTTGAGCGCGACGCTCTGCTCCTGGTCGGCGTTGACCACGCCACCCGCTGCGTACGTGTAGATGCCGTACGCACCCGGGGTCGCTGCCGCGTCCTTCAGAGTCAGGGTCGCCTCGAACGTGCCGTCATCCGCGATGTCGACCCACTGTGCGCGGATCGCCCCCTGATACTGCGAAGGAACCTGGTTCAGCACACCCTCGGAGAGCGCCCAGACCTGCGCTCCGACCGAGCGCGTCGACGACGCTGCACCGGTGGACGGCTGCCACGCGGAAGCGAAGTTGCCGAACACCACGTAGGTACCCTGCGGCAGGTCCTTCGGAATCGGGACCCCGCGACCGCCGACATTGGCCGCCGGGTCGTAGCCGGAGCCCTTCACCACGACCTTGTCGCCCGCCTTGAGAGCAGCGGTGCCGGCCGGCGTGGTGCCATCGGCCAGGAACACCTCGATCGCCGGGGAGAAGGTGGGGTCGACGAGCGCGTCCCACTCGGCATCGCTGATCGTGACGGCGCCGCGCGCATAGATGGTGTCGGCGTTCGGCATCGTGTGCTGTTTCCAGACGATGACCTCGTAGGACTTGGTGCGGTCCAGCGTGTCGGCGGCCGCCGTCAGATCGACGGTGAACGCGCCGCCCGTGATTCCCCGCACGTACTGCATCGCAAGGAACCCGCCGCCCGAGGTGACCTCCGCCTCAGTTCCGGCCTCGATCAGTGCGGCGTACGCACCGGTGATCGCGCCCAGCTTCGAACCGGATGCGGTGACGGTCAGCCCGTCCTTCGCGGTCGCGGTCTTCACGGTCGCGGAAGCGACAGCGGTCTCGGAGTAGGTCAGGGCGATGCTCTGCTCCTGTGCGGCGTTGGTAACTCCGCCGGCACCGTAGGTGTAGACGCCGTACGAGCCGGGGGTCGCTGCCGCGTCCTTCAGCGTCAGGGTCGCCTGGAACGTGCCGTCATCCGCGATGTCGACCCACTGTGCGCGGATCGCACCCTGATACTGCTGCGGCACCTGGTTCAGCACACCCTCCGACAGCGCCCAGGCCTGCGCTCCGACCGAGCGCGTCGACGATGCTGCGCCGGTGGACGGCTGCCACGCCGAGGCGAAGTTGCCGAACACGACGTACGTGCCCTGCGGCAGGTCCTTCGGGATCGGAACCCCGCGCCCGCCGACGTTCGCCGCCGGGTCGTAACCCGAGCCCTTCACGACGACCTTGTCGCCGGCCTTGAGGACCGTGCCGGTCGCCGGGGTCGCGCCGTCGGCGAGGAACACCTCGATCGCCGGGGAGAACGGTGTCTCACCCGGATCGGTACCCGGATCGGTACCGGGATCGGTGCCCGGGTCAGTCCCGGGATCGGTGCCCGGGTCAGTCCCGGGATCGGTGCCCGGATCGGTACCGGGATCGGTGCCCGGGTCAGTACCGGGATCGGTTCCCGGGTCGGTTCCGGGGTCCGTCCCCGGATCGGTACCGGGATCGGTGGGCACGGGACCGAACACGGCGTCCCACTGCCCCGCGGAGATCGCGACGTCGCCGCGGCCGTAGATCGTCGTCTCGTTCGGGTTCGAGTGCTTCTGCCACACGAGCACCTCGTAGGACTTCGTCCGATCGAGCGAGCCGGCCGGCGCATCGAGCGTGAACGTGCTCGCCCCTCCGGCGACGGTCGGCATCACAAACGCCGCGTATCCGCCACCGCCGCTGAGGCCGGATTCCGTGCCCTTGACGATGAGGGCCGCGTAGGCGCCTTCGACCTCGGGCAGGCCGCTCGCCTGCACTTGCACGCTCACGCCGGACGTGGCCGCGGAGGCGACCGTCGCCGTGACCGTGGCGCCGGCAGCATGCGCGGGCGGGACGATCACCGCACCGGCCGCGACGAGGAGGAAGGAGACGAAAGCGGCGAGCAGCACGCGTATGCGGGTGCTCGCTGAGGATGCTGTGGCTGTGGCGTTCACGGTTCTCCACGGCTCCGGGCACGCAGAAGAGCGCGCGCCGGCGGTGCCGCAATGCAGTCGGGACGAAGGGTCGAATGTTGGTTAGGCTTGGCTAAGCAAGCCGCCGTTCCTGAGCGTAGAGGTGTGAATCAGCGCGCGTCAAGTTTTAGGATAGCCTTGCCTAATGCGTCGCGTCTTTGCCGTCTTCCTCGTCGCCGCTCTCGCCATGGGTCTCACCGCGTGCGCCGAGCCCGGAGCGACCGCCGCACCACCCGCCACCGCCGAAGACACCTGCCCGCAGGCATCCGTCCCGCTCTCCTCGCTCGACGTGATCGACGACGTGCGCGGACATGAGGGCCCTTCCACCGCGTGCCTCTCCAGCCGCGCGATCGAGGCCGTCGACGACGACACCGCGCCGAAGCTCCCGGTCACGGTGACCGACAGCGAAGGCCGCGAGATCGAGATCACCGACGTCGACCGCATCCTCCCGATCGACATCTCGGGCACGATCGCGTCGACCGTCTTCGCCCTCGGACTCGGCGATCAGGTCGTCGGCCGCGACGCATCCACCGTCTTCGCCGGCACGGAAGACCTCCCGGTCGTCACGAAGACCGGACACACACTGAACGCCGAGGCGATCCTCGAGCTCGCGCCGACCGTCGTCCTCACCGACACCACGATCGGTCCCAAGGAGGTCCGTCAACAGCTGCGCGACGCGGGCATCGCGGTCGTGGTGATCTCCAGCGATCGGCGACTCGACACCACCGACGAGCTGGTCACCGAGATCGCCACCGCCCTCGGGGTGCCCAGCCGGGGAGAGGCGCTCATCGCGCGGCTCGACGCCTCGGTCGACGAGACACTCGCCGAGATCGCCGAGGTCGTGCCCGCCGACGAGTCCGATCGCGCGCGCATGCTCTTCCTCTATGTGCGCGGCAGCGCGAACGTGTACTACATCTTCGGGGAGGACTCCGGCGCCGACTCCCTCATCGACGCGGTGGGCGGGGTCGACGTCGCGGCCGAGATCGGCTGGGAGGGCATGAAGCCGATGACCGCCGAGGCCCTCGTCGCCGCGCAGCCCGACGTGCTGGTGATGATGACCGACGGACTCGAATCGGTCGGCGGCATCGACGGGCTCATCGAGCGGATCCCGGCCGTCGCCGAGACACCGGCCGGAGCGCACCGTCGGGTGATCGACATGGCCGACAGCGAGATCCTCAGCTTCGGCCCGCGCACCGCCGATGTGATCGGCGCCCTGGCCCGCGCCCTGTACGCCCCCGAGCCCGCGAAGTGACCGGCGAGGTCGTCACTCCGACGCCGACCAGGCACCGGGGGCTCCGGTTCGCCCTGGTGACGGTCGGCCTGGTCGTCGCACTCGCGATCACCTGCGTCGTCTCGATCACGAGCGGGCAGTACGACCTGTCCCCCACCTCGCTGGTCGGCGTGCTGCTGCGCGGCATCGGCATCGACACCGCTTGGGCCCCCTCGGCATCCACCGACTACGGCGTGATCTTCAACCTGCGGATGCCGCGCATCGTGCTCGGGCTCCTCGTCGGCGCCGCGCTCGCCGTCTCGGGCGTGCTCATGCAGGCGATCTTCGGCAACCCCCTCGCGGATGCCGGTGTCGTCGGTGTCTCCTCGGGCGCGGCGCTCGGAGCGGCGGCGAGCATCACGTTCGGACTCGCGACGTTCGGCATGTGGACCACGCCCGCCTTCGCGTTCCTCGGCGGACTGATCGCGGTGTTCTCGGTGTACTTCATCAGTCGCTCCGGAGGCCGCACCGAGGTCGTGACGCTGCTGCTCACCGGCATCGCGATCAACGCCATCGCGGGCGCCGGCATGGCCTTCTTCACCTTCCTCGGCACCACGTCGACCCGCGAGCAGATCGTGTTCTGGCAGCTGGGTTCGCTGAACGGCGCCCTGTGGTCGAACATCCAGCTGGTGGCCCCACTCGTGCTGATCGGCGTGGTCGTCGCACTGATCGTGGCACCCAGCCTCGATCTCTTCGCCCTCGGCGAGCGCACCGCGCGTCACCTCGGTGTCAACGTCGAGCTGCTGCGGATCGTGGTCATCGTGACGGTCGCCCTGTTGGTGTGCGCGGCCGTCGCCTTCGCCGGGATCATCGGCTTCGCCGGGCTCGTCGTACCGCACCTGATGCGCATGCTGATCGGCCCCGCCCACCTGCCGCTCGTGATCGCCTCGGCGCTCGGCGGCGCACTGCTCATCGCCGTCGCCGACCTCGTCGCTCGCACCGCCGTGCCGCTCGCCGACCTGCCGATCGGCATGATCACTTCGCTCGTGGGCGGCCCGTTCTTCCTGTGGCTGCTCGTGCGCACGCGCCGCCGTTCGGGAGGCTGGGCATGACCGCGCGGCTCCGCGGTGCGGGGCTGACGGTGCGTGTCGGCGAGGGGCGGACGATCCTCGACGATGCCTCCATCGAGATCCACAGCGGCGAGATCCATGCGCTCGTCGGGCCCAACGGCGCCGGCAAGTCCACCCTGTTCGGAGTGCTCGCCGGCGATGTCACCGCGCAGGCCGGCACGGTCGAGATCGACGATCAGCCCATCGAGCAGATCAAGCCGCGCCTGCTCGCCCGCGAACGCGCCGTGCTGCTGCAGGAGAACACGGTCACCTTCCCGTTCAGCGCCGAGCAGGTCGTGCGCATGGGTCGAGCGCCGTGGGCACGCACGCCGGCCGCGGACGACGACGACAAGCGGGTGGCGGCCGCCATGGCGCAGACCGAGGTGACGGCACTCAAGGCTCGCGCGGTGCCCTCGCTCTCCGGCGGCGAGCACGCACGCGTCGCTCTCGCCCGGGTGATCGCTCAGAGCACCGGCATCCTGTTGCTCGACGAGCCGACCGCCGCCCTCGACCTCAAGCATCATGAGGATGTCATGCGGCTGATCCGCGAGCGGGCGGATGACGGCATCGCCGTGGCGATCGTGCTGCACGACCTCAATGCCGCACTCGCCCACGCCGACCGCGTCACGCTGCTCTCCGACGGCCGGGTCTCGGCGACGGGCACGGCCGCCGAGGTGCTGACGGCCGCGCGGATCGAGCAGGTCTACGGCCAGGCGGTCGACGTGTTCCCGCATCCGGCCACCGGGGTGCCTTTGGTGGTCGCTCAGCGCTGAGCGGGAGCTACGGACGAACCGGAAGCACGTCGCTGAGATCCGCACGCGTGCCGGAGGCATGGATGCGGCCGCCGGCCGCGGCATCCGTCCACGCCTCCGTGCCCGTGGCCACCGCGATCCAGGTCGCGGCATCCATCTCGACGACGTTCGGCGGTGTGCCGCGCGTGTGGCGGGGGCCCTGGATCACCTGCACCGCGCCGAACGGAGGCACTCGGACCTCGACGCTGTTGCCCGGGGCCTTCTCGTCGAGCAGCTGCAGGAGGTAGCGCACGGCGGTGGCGAGGTCGGTCCGCTGCGGCTTCGCGCCGGCGGCATCCGCGTCGCGAACGGCATCCAGTGCCGAACGTCCGTCGATGATGTCGATCTTCCTGGCCATCGCTCAGCTCTCCCCCACGACGACGACCGACCAGGCCCCGACCGCGTCCCGACCCAGCCCGTTCGCCGTGACCTCGGTCGCGGCATCCAAGCCCATATCGATCCGCTGCGGCTCGCCGTCGCAGACCAGATCGTCGGTGCGGATCGTCTGCGACGTCACGGAGCCGCCGGCATCCGATCCGCTGAGGGCGATGTCGGCACTCATCGTCTCGGGGCCGAAGCACGCGAACAGCACCGAGACGATCGCCGTCGGCTCATCGAACGCGGCCGTGACCCCGCCTTCGCCGACGACATCGGAGAGCGGGGACGCCAACCCGGCAAGCGTCGCGAGAGACCCGGTGACCTCACGGGAGTCCTGCGTCGCCATCCAGTCCTGCACGGCGTCGGGGTCGACCTCGGGCGTCGCGGAACACCCGGTGAGCACCGCCATCAGCACCGCGCCCAGCGCGAGTCCCCGCCATCGCCTCATCCCGCGAGCCTACCTCCGGCGCGGGTCCGCGTCGGCGACGCGGACCCCACCCGCCCCCGCTTCGTCACTGTCGCTCACGATGGCGTGAACCACGCCGCTCGGCGGCATCGCTCGCGCACGCTCCGCGGCGCCAGGACACGCCGGCCACGGGCACCGGACGCGTTCTAAGCTCGGACGCATGAGCATGCATCCGCAGGGCGCCCGCGCCGAGCTGCTCGCCGCCGTCGCCGACCACTCGTGGGGCGTGCGGATCCCGCCGCTCGCCGACCCGCACAACGCGCACGACGCCGCAGTGCTCATCCTGTTCGGGGTGTTGGACCGTGTGCCCGCGCCGACGGCCGACGCTGCCGTCGCGCGCGACCTCGACGTGCTGCTGCAGCGGCGAGCGCCCACCCTTTCCTCCCACCCCGGACAGGTCTCGTTCCCCGGCGGCCGCGTGGAGCCCGATGACGCCGATCTGGTCGCCACCGCGCTGCGTGAAGCCGAAGAGGAGACCGGTCTCGATCCGGACGGAGTCGAGATCCTCGCCACGCTGCCCGTGATCCCGCTCGCCGCGAGCAATCACCTCGTCACGCCGGTGCTCGCCTGGTGGCAGTCGCCGTCGAGGGTCGTGGCCGTCGACCATGCCGAGACGGTCGAGGTGTTCCGGGTGCCCGTCGCTCAGCTGCTCGACCCTGCGTCCCGGTTCACCTCGACGCTCACGCGGATGGGTCACACCTTCCGCGGACCGGCGTTCGACGTCGACGGGACGATCGTGTGGGGTTTCACCGCGATGGTGCTCGACGCCCTCTTCGATGCCACCGGCTGGACGGTGCCCTGGGACGCCTCCGTCGAACGGACCGTCGAGGTCTGAGCCATCTGAGGAGCCGGGTTCTGCCCGCGACGCCGAAACCCGACGCGCGAGCCTCGGTAGTCTGGACGGGTGAAGATTCTCGTCCTCGGTTCCGGTGCCCGTGAGCACGCGATCATCCTCGCCCTGCGGGCCGAGCAGACGGAGCACGAGATCTTCGTCGCTCCCGGCAACGCCGGCATCGCGCAGGATGCGACCCCCGTCTCGGTCGACCCTCTCGACGGCGGAGCGGTCACCGCGTTCGCCCACGAGCACGCGATCGACCTGGTCGTCGTCGGGCCGGAGGCCCCGCTCGTCGCCGGAGTCGCCGACGCCCTGCGCGTCCGTGGGATCCCGGTGTTCGGACCGGGCAAGGCTGCGGCCCAGCTCGAGGGCTCGAAGTCGTTCGCGAAGCGGGTGATGGATGCCGCCGGAGTGCCCACCGGACGTGCCGTCCGTGCCGCCAGCACCACCGAGGTCGAGGCCGCGTTCGACGATCTCGGCGCTCCGTACGTGGTCAAGGCCGACGGCCTCGCAGCAGGCAAGGGCGTCATCGTCACGTCCGACCGCGCCGAGGCTCTCGCCCACGCCCAGCAGTACCTCCCTGCAGGCCCGGTGCTCATCGAGGAGTTCCTCTCCGGCCCCGAGGTCTCCCTGTTCTTCCTGAGCGACGGCGACACCGTGCGTGCGCTCAGCCCCGCGCAGGACTTCAAGCGCGCACTCGACGGCGACGCCGGACCCAACACGGGCGGCATGGGTGCGTACTCCCCGCTGCCGTGGCTCGCCGAGCAGTTCGGCAGCGAGCAGGCCTTCGTCGAAGAGGTCACGCGTGACGTGGCCCTTCCCGTGGTGCGGCAGCTCGATGCGGAGGGCACGCCCTTCATCGGGCTTCTCTACGCGGGTCTCATCCTGACCCCGGCGGGTGTGCGCGTGATCGAGTTCAATGCGCGCTTCGGCGACCCCGAGACGCAGATCGTGCTGCCCCGACTGGTCACTCCCCTGTCGCAGCTGCTGTTCGCCGCGGCATCCGGCACCCTCGAGGACCAGCCGGAGCCCGAGTTCAGCGACGACGTGGCGATCACGGTCGTGCTGGCGAGCGAAGGCTACCCCGAGGCACCGCAGACCGGACGCCCGATCGAGGGCCTCGCGGATGCCGCGGCCGTCGAGGGCGTGCGCCTCGTGCACGCCGCGACCGCGAGCCCGGATGCTCCCGGCGGATCGCTGATCGCGACCGGCGGCCGAGTGCTGAACGTGGTGGCCGTGGCCTCCGACTTCCGCACCGCGCGCGACCGTGCGTACGAGGCCATCGCCCGTATCCGTCTCGACGGCTCGCACTACCGCACCGACATCGCCGCCCGCGTCGCGGACTAGCCGGCGGGACGGCCGTTCCGCCGGTCAACTTCTCTCGAGCTGACCGCGGACGATCGAGTCGCCGGAGTGCGCGGGGTCGCCGTCCACCGGCTCGAACGAGATGTCGACGAGGTCGTACTCCGCGAGGTCGACGCCGGCCGGGATCGCGAACGTGCCCGACGACGACTCGAGCACACCCAGGCTGATCAGTGCGGCTCCGTCGTTGCGGATGAGCCACACCTCGCGATACTCGTCCGCGCGCGCTTCTCCGTCGAGCGTCACCGTGAGCGCACGCCCGCCCTCGTCGTCCTCGCTGACCTCTGCCGAGCCGGCCGCACCGGGATGATCGGGGAAGGGGTCGAGCTCGGCCGTGGCCACCGGCACGGGCGTGAGGTTCGAGGAGACGAGGGCCCACGTGACGGACCCGCCAGCCACCACGAGCGCGAGCGACGCCGCGAGGATCCAGAGCCGGGCCGATGAACGGCGTCGGCGCACCCGGGATGATGCGGGGACGCGACCGGCCGCGCTGACGTCACGCGCCTCAGGAGCCGGGGCCGGGTCCTCGGGGACAGCGAAGACAGCTGCCGGAGCAGTGTCCGGGCCGGCGGTGGACGAATCGGTGTAGACGGCGGTGGTGTCCGCCCGATCCTGAGAAGCGGCGAGCGGGTCGGCCGCGACGGCTGCGCTCAGCGAGAGCTCGTCGTGGATACGATCCCAGACGTCGGCTCCGGGCTGCTCGAGCTCGCCCTCGGCCATGGTGGTCCTGGCCACCATCGCGGCGTGGGCCATCTGCTCCAGTTCGGCCGCGCACGCCGCACAGGCGGCGATGTGGGCGCTTTCCTCCGCCGACGCGACCGGCTCGCCGAGCGCGAGAAGGGCAAGCTGCTCAGGGTCGAGGTGCGACATGGCTGACCTCCAATCGGTCGCGCAAACGAGTGAGGCTTCGGCGGATGTGGCTCTTCACCGTACCGAGCGGCATGTCGAGTCTCTGGGAGATCTCCTCGTGCGTCAGATCGTCGTAGAACGCGAGGCGCATCACATTCCGCGCATCCGGCTGGAGCTGTTGCATCTCGTTGGCCAGCAGCAGCGTCTCGGAGAGGTCGACCGGGGCGCTCACCATGTCGTCCGGCGAGGTCAGGCGCTTCATCTCCTCGTGCAGTCGCCTGATCCGTGCGCGCGATTCGTGCATGTCGGCGATCCGTCGGCGGGCGATCACGACCAGCCATGTCGATAGTTTCGCCTTCGCCGAGTCGTAGCTCGCCCGCGAGGTCCACGCGGAGACGAACGTGCGCTGAGTGACGTCCTCCGCATCGCGGCGGTCGCCGAGCGAACGGAGCGCGAGCGTGAAGATCACGGGAGACCACCGGCGGTAGATCTCGGCCAGCGCGGCTTCGTCCCCCGCGACGAATCGGACGCCCCACTGCGCGTCGGCGTCGGCATCCGCGTCATGCTCCACGGTCGCCTCCTTCCTCACGCAGCACCCACCGCGTTCGTGGATGCTCCGAGGGTCTCATGCCGGCCTCGCGACCGCGACGACATTGTCGCGATAGTGACCGGAAGCGGCATCGAACGGACCGCCGCAGGTGATGATCACGAGCGCCGGTGCCCCCTCTCGCGCAAAGAGTTCGGCAGTCGGGAGGGCGGCTTTCTCGTAGAACGTCAGCGATTCGACGACGTAGGTCCTGGTCGAGCCGTCTGCGGCCTGCACCTCGACGGTCTCGCCGCCCGCGAGGCTGCGCAGCTGGGCGAGGGGGCCGATCGGGTAGCCGACGGCATCGACGTGCGCAGCGAGCATCACGTTGCCCTGCGTGCTGTCGGCGTCGGGGCCGTAGCGGTACCAGCCCGCGGTGGCGGGGTCGACCGGCAGTTCCATCTGACCGGAGGGTTCGATGCCGACATCCGTCACGGTCATGTCGACGCCGAGCGCCGGAATGCGCAGCCTTTGGGGCGCCAGGGCCGGCGCCGCCGTGGGGAGGGCGCCGGACCTGACCTCGGGGCGGAGGGTGGACGTGGGAGCGGGAGACGGTCGCTCGGACGCGACGAAGGGAGACGGCGCCGAGGAGGGGCCTCCCGCCCCCACCGGAGCGCAGGCGACGAGGCACGCCATCCCCACCAGGAAGGCGAGCGCGGGGGCCGCCCACCGTCCGGTGCGGGATGACGTGCCCCGACCCATCAGCGGCGCACCTCCTGCGAGACCCGACGGCGACGTGCCGACAGGCCGATGCCGATCGCGAAGAGGATGGCGAGGCCGCCCACCGCCGCGATTCCGGTCGTCGTCGCCGCGGTGTCGCTCGCAGCGAGGTATCCGGCGGTGCCGGACGGAACGCCGCCCGGGTTCGAGTGCAGTCCTTCGATCGTCTGCGCGGCGATCGCGAGGTTGCCGTCTTCGGCGCTGCCCCACGCGTACAGGATCGTCAGCACGCCGTCCTGCACGGCCACGTCTGTCGGTCCGATGACCGGGTCGGTGGTCCCGGCCAGCGCGACCGATGCCGAGACAGTGCCGGCCGCGAGGTCGAGGGACGCCTCGTCCGGGTTGCTCAGACCATCGATCACCGGCGATCCGCCCGCGAGCACATCGACTGCCGGTGCCGCGGCGACGTGGCGAACGGTCAACCGACCCTGACCCGCGGCCGTGGGCGACGTGTCGTTCTCGAACAGGTTGAGTCCGGGCTCTCCCGCCTCGGTGAGGTGCGCGACCGCGGTGTAGTTCATCCCGGCCGCGAGGGTGAGGGTGGCCGGTCCGAGCACGGGGGCGCTGGCATCGGCCGCGTCCGTGGCGGTGAGCGCGACCTCGTAGTCGCCCGCGGGGAGCGAGAGCGGGCCGGCGAGATCGCCGGGCTGGAAGTCATCGAGCGTGAGCTCGCCGTTCACATAGACGTCCACCGGCGTATCGGGGATGCCGTGGAGAACCGAGAGCTGAGCGGAGTCGTCGGTGGCCGCTCCGGCGGGCATCGCCATCCCGAGGGCGGCGATCATTCCGACGGCGAGGCCGGCGGCTGCTGTCTTGCGCACTGTATTCCTCCTTGAACGGGGGTGGCCCTGTGCCACCCTTCAGGGAGTGATTCCGTGCGAGACGCCGTTTCGGATGCAGCAGCGCGAGAATTTCTCTCCGCGACGACGATGCAGGTCAGAGCACCTTCGAGAGGAAGTCCTTCAGTCGCTCGTTCTTCGGGGCGCCGAACAACTCGGCGGGCGCGGCCTCTTCGACCACGACGCCGCCGTCCATGAAGACCGTGCGGCCGGAGACCTCGCGGGCGAAGCCCATCTCGTGCGTCACCAGCACCATGGTCATGCCGCCCGAGGCCAGGTCGCGGATCACCTGGAGCACCTCACCGACCATCTCGGGGTCGAGGGCGCTCGTCGCCTCGTCGAACAGCATGATCTCGGGGTCCATCGCGAGCGCGCGGGCGATCGCCACGCGCTGCTTCTGCCCACCGGAGAGGGATGCCGGCTTCGCGTCGGCCTTCTCCGACAGGCCGACCCGCTCCAGAAGAGCCAGCGCCCGCTCACGCGCCTGAGCCTTCGTCATCTTGCCGCACTCGACCGGCGCGAGGGTGATGTTCTCGAGCACGGTCATGTGGGGGAACAGGTTGAAGTGCTGGAACACCATGCCGATGCGCTGACGCACCTCATCGAGCTTCACACTCTTGTCCGTCAGGTCGACGCCGTCGATGATGACGTGTCCCGAGGTCGGCTCCTCGAGCTTGTTGAGGCAGCGCAGCAGGGTGGACTTGCCCGAACCCGACGGGCCGATGACGGCGACGACCTCGCCGTCTTCCACCGCCAGGTTGATGCCCTTGAGCACCTCGTTGTCGCCGAACGACTTGTGCAGGTCCTGCACCACGATCTTGCTCATGCGTTGAACGTCCTCTCCAGGCGGTTCGCGAGCAACGTCAGCAGCGTGATCACGATGAAGTAGATGATGGCGACGATCGTCAGCACCTGCGCTGACAGGTACGTCGACGCGATGATCTGGCGGGACACGAACGTCAGCTCCGCGAGGCCGATGACGCTGATCAGCGACGTGTCCTTGAGGGTGATGATGCCCTGGTTCACGAACGACGGGATCATGATGCGGAACGCCTGCGGGAGCACGACCTTCTGCATCGTCTTCCAGTGGCTGAGCCCCAACGAACGTGAGGCCTCGTTCTGACCGGGATCGACCGCCTGGATGCCGCCGCGGATGATCTCGGTCATGTACGCGCCCGTGTTGAGCGAGAGCGTGATCGCACCGGCGACGAAGGGATCGAACTTCAGATCGGGGATCAGCTGCGGGATCGCGAAGAACACGAAGAACGCCTGGATGAGGATCGGGGTGCCACGGAAGACGTAGACGTACGCGGTGGAGATCCACCGCAGGGGAGCGAACTTCGCGAGACGTCCGAAGCCGAAGATGATGCCGAGGATGAAGGCGGCCACGACCGCGACGAGAGTCGCGAGGATGGTGAGCCAGAGCCCCTGCATGAGCGCAGGCCAATATTCGACGGCCACCGAGATGATGTCCGTCGGCTGCGCGGACTCCTCACCACCGGAGAGGTAGGTGTCGACGATCTCGTCGTACTCGCCCGAGGACTGGAGGTTCGCGAGTCCCGCGTTGAACATCTCGATCAGTTCGGGGTTCTCGCCCTTGTTGACCGCGAAGCCGTACTCGCCGCCCAGCTCGGGCTTGCCGATCAGACGGAAGCCGGACCCCTGCTGGATGCCGTAGGCCAGCACCGGGAAGTCCTCGAAGTAGCCGACCGCCTGGCCGGCCTTCACGGCATCCACCATGTCGGTCGTGTCCTGGTACGGGGTGACCGTGAAGCCGTACTCATCCTTGTTCTCGTCGGCGAAGGTCTGACCCTGCGTACCGGTCTTGACGGCGACGGCCTTGCCGTCGAGGTCGTCGAGCGACTGGATGTCACTCGCCTCGAGTACGCCGAGCTGGATGCCGCTGGTGAAGTACGGCTCGCTGAAGTCGAACGTCTCCTGGCGCGCCTCGGTGATCGACATGCCGGCCATGACGGCGTCGACCTGGTTCGACTGCAGCGCCTGCACGGCGGCGTCGAATCCGAGCTGGCGGATCTCGACCTCGAAGCCCTGGTCTTTCGCGATCGCACGGAGCAGGTCCATGTCGATGCCGACGAGGTCGCCGTCCGCGTTCGTGAACTCGAACGGCGCGAACGTCGTGTCGGTTCCGATGACGTACTTCTCACCGTCGTCCGCGGCGGTGGCGGGGGCGGCTCCGGCCAGGAGGGCTCCGACGGCGACGAAGGCGACGAGCGCTGCCGCGCCGACAGTGCGAACGGACCGGCGCAGTCGCGCGATCGCGGGGGTGGAATTTCGGACCACGACGGGTGCTCCTCGGGATCGGATGAGGCGAGCGGACGGCCGCCGAGGATCCACCTTAGCCGCCGCCTCGGCGTACCCCCGCCTCGACCGGTCTGCTCGAACCGTGAGGAAGGGCTGATCCGCGCTCAGGACGGCGACAGCTCGATCCAGTACCGCCGCACGCGCGGCTGTCCCGGCTCCGAAGCATCGACCACGTCTTCGAGCTCTCCACCGGCGCCCTCGATCGTGCGGATGGAGCCGACGTTGTCGTCGTCACAGGTGAGCATCACGCGGTCATATCCGTCGGACTTCGCGAAGCGGAGCACGAGCCGGAGGGCCTCGCGGACGATTCCCTCCCGGCGCCGGGAGGGAACGGTCGCGTAGCCGATGTGGCCGCCGAAGCGACGCAGCCAGTCGTTGAGCTCACGACGGAACGCGATGAACCCCACGACGCGGTCACCCTCGGTGATCCAGAAGAAGTCGCACGGCACGAGCCCCGCAGGAAGCACTGCACCCGGGGTGGCGTACAGCTCGGCCTTCGCGACGAACGCCTCGCACGCCGCCCGGTCGGGCACGATCCCCTGCTCGTAACCGCCTCCGTCGATGTGTCCGCCGTCGAACTCGGCCACAGCAGCGGCCCAGGAGTCGAAGAGGTCGATGGTCGGTCGAACGAGAGCGATCGTCATCGCCCGATGCCATCACAAAGGCGCCGTATCCGCAAACTGCCGGACACGGCACCCTCCCGACCTCGACTACTCGGGACGCGCGGCTGCGGGAGCCGCGGCATCCGCCTTGTCGTAGCGACCGAGGAACAGCGAGGCGACGAGCGCGATCACCATGACGCACGCCGGCAGCAGGATCGCCTGCGACATGCCCGCGGCGAACCCGTCGGCCACCTGCGACGGCAGCGTTCCCCCGGTCGAGATGCCGGCCGGCGCATCGGCGAGACCGGGCAGGTTCGCCTCGAGGCGGGACTGCATGAACGCAGCGATGGATGCCGAGCCGATGACCGACCCGATGGTCCGGGTGGTGTTGTAGATGCCGGCGCCGGCACCCGCCTGGCGCGGCGGCAGCTTGCGCGTCGCGGTTGTGGCGAGAGGGCCCCACATGCCCGCGTTGCCGATGCCCATCAGCGCCGACGGGAGCAGGAACATCCAGATCGGGGTGTCCATGTTGATCAGGGCCGAATACCAGATGAGCGCGCCGGCGACGCAGAGCAGACCCGGGATGAGGATGATGCGCGGATCCACCCGGTCGAGCAGCTTGCCCGCCGCCGGGGCGAGCGCACCCGAGAGCACCGCCATCGGGATCAGCAGCAGCGCCGCCTCCGTGGGGGTGAGCCCGCGCGCGGTCTGCAGGAAGAACATCATCGGCAGCGACATGCTCGTCACCGTGAAGCCGACAGCGGCGATGGCGACGTTCGCTCCCGAGAAGTTGCGGTCGCGGAACAGCTCGAGCGGTACCAGCGGTTCGCTGCGTGTCTTGGCCTGCTGCAGGATGAACAGCCCGAGAACGATGAGTCCGACGATGATCAGACCCCACACCGAGATGGGACCCCAGATCACACCCCAGTCGAACTTCTCGCCCTCCTGGAGGCCGAAGACGATGAGGAAGAGCGCCACGGCGCTCAACACGACGCCGACGATGTCGAAACGGTGGGGATGGGTCGCGAGCTTCGGCACCAGGCGCCAGGCGAGCACGAACGCGACGATGCCGACCGGGATGTTCACGAAGAAGATCCACTCCCAGCCGAAACCGTCGACGAGCAGGCCGCCGACGAGCGGACCGACGAGCGTCGCGACACCGGCCGTCGCACCCCAGAGGCCCATGGCGGCACCGCGGCGCTCCGGCGGGAAGGTGCGCGTGATCACGGCCATGGTCTGCGGCGTCATGAACGCCGCGCCCAGCCCCTGCACGGCACGCGCGACGATCAGGCCCTCGAGCGAGTTCGACAGTCCGCACCACAGCGAGGCGAGGGTGAAGATCGCGAGGCCGATCAGATAGATGTTCTTCGGCCCGAAGCGGTCGCCGAGGCGTCCGGTGATCAGCAGCGGCACCGCATAGGCGAGCAGGTACGCGCTCGTGACCCACACGACGTTGTCGAGGTTGTTCGTGTTCGGGTCGAGCGCCGCCTTGATCGCCGGGTTCGCGACCGACACGATCGTGGTGTCGACGAGGATCATGAAGAAGCCGATGACCAGTGCCCAGAGGGCGGGCCAGGGGCTGGTGGGCTTGTGCCCCACGGAGTACGTTCCGGTCGAGGGACCGGAGGTGGAGGGCACGGACACCGGCGGGCGGTCTCCGTCGCGGGGAGTGTCTGTCATTGCTGTGCAGCCTTTCGCTGAGCGCGGTAGCGTTCTGAGTTCGGGAATGCCGCGGGTCCCCACGGCAGGTCTTCGGCTTCGAGGCGGGCGATCAGGGCATCGAGCCAGCGCAACTCGGCCTCGAGCAGCGCCTCCTGCCGTTCGTATTCCACGAGCACCTGCTCGGGCACGCCATCGCGTCTCGCGTCGATCAGTCCATCGCGATACGCGATGTGCTCTTCGTCGAGGGCGACGCGACGCGAGCGCAGGCTCTGGAGCACATCTCCGCGTTCGAGGTTGTGGGCCTCGGCGAGCGCGATCCGGAACTCGGCGGGACGATCGATCGTCGACAGCTCGCGCCGCAGCCAGGCGATGAGGATGTCTCGACCGGCGTCCGTCAGGGAGTACGTCGTGCGCTCGGGGCGGTTCCCCTCGCGGTCGCTGCCGACCTCGTCGATGAGCCCGGCCCGCTGGAGCCGGGCGACCGTGTGATAGAGCGTGCCGTTCGTGAGGGTCAGCAGCCGATCGTCGCGGCGAACCCGCATGAGACGCACCATCTCGTAGGGGTGCATGTCGCCCTCGCGCAGCAGGGAGAGGATCATCGCCCCCATCGGGGTCAGTCGTTGCATGGCCCCTCCCCGGGTGTCGCGCTCAAATAGTCCATGTGGACTATACGCCGGACCGCCGACAGCGACAAGACCGGTGACCGGGGCGGATCAGCCGAGTGCGGCCGCGAGCTGCGGTCGCGGTCGGACGGAACCGGGATAATGGGCGGGTGAGCACTCCTTCAGAAGGCACGGCACAGAGCATCCCCGGCTGGCGGCACATCTACTCGGGCAAGGTCCGCGACCTCTACGCCTCCGAGGATCCGGCAGACACGCGCATCCTCGTCGTGGCCTCCGACCGCGTGAGCGCCTTCGACTTCGTTCTCTCCCCCGGCGTCACCGACAAGGGCGCTCTGCTGACGCGACTGAGCCGCTGGTGGTTCGCTCAGCTCTCCGACTTCCCCAACCACATCGCCGAGGGCGAGCTGCCCGAGGAAGTCGCCGACCGCGCCATGCTCGCGCAGTCGCTGGAGATGCTGCCGATCGAGTGCGTCGTGCGCGGCTACATCACCGGTTCCGGCTGGGCCGAGTACCAGGAGAGCGGCACCGTGTGCGGCATCCCGCTGCCCGCCGGCCTGCAGAACGGCGACCGGCTGCCGGAGCCCCTGTTCACCCCGGCCTACAAGGCGCCGATGGGCGAGCACGACGAGAACATCACGTTCGAGCGCACCGTCGAACTGGTCGGGACGGAGCGCGCGGCCGAGCTGCGCGACACCTCGCTCGCGATCTACGCCCGTGCCGCCGAGATCGCCGAGGCGAAGGGCCTGATCCTCGCCGACACCAAGTTCGAGTTCGGGACGGATGCCGACGGCACCCTGCGCCTGGCCGACGAGGTGCTCACGAGCGACTCCTCGCGCTATTGGGACGCCGAGGCCTGGCGCACCGGCAGCACCCCGAGCGCACGCATGGCGAGCTTCGACAAGCAGATCGTGCGCGACTGGATGGCCGCGAATTGGGACAAGCAGGGCGAGCCGCCGGCGCTTCCCGCCGATGTCGTCGAGCGCACCGCCGACCGCTACCGCGAGCTGATCGACCGCCTCGGCGCCTGACCCGTCAGACCGGTTCGACGAGCCGCACGTCTGTGTGGACGAAGTCGTCTCCCTTGAAGAGCAGCGGCTCGTCGCGGGTGATCGCGAGCGCATAGGAGAAGCAGTCGCCGTAGTTGAGGCGAGCGCGGCTCCCTGACCCTCGGCCGTAGCGGGCGTGTGCCCTGCTCGCCAGGCGCGCCTGCACCTCATCGACGGGAACGACCTCCGATCGCGTCACCTCCAGAAGCTCGTCGAGCGCAAGCGCCTTCGCTTCGCCGCCCCTGCTGCGGAGGACGATCGTGCACTCCGTGAGCGTGGCCGCGGACAAGGCGAAGGGCCGCGACTCCAACAGGTCGCTCATCTCTTCGGCTTCCGGCTCAGCCATCAGCACCGCGACCAACGCCGAGGAGTCGACGATCATCGCGGCATCCCCGTCTCGTCGTAGAGCTCATCCATGATCTCCTCGGTCGTGCGCCCGGTGGAGGGAAGCTGCTGCGCCCGGCGGATCACCGCACGGATGCGGCGACGACGCTCCTCTTCGTCGGCCGATTGCTGCTGCTCCAACTCGGCGAGACGGCGCCGCACCGCATCCTCGACGGCACTCGTCTGACTCTGACCGGTCAACGCCGCGAGCCGACGCACGAGCTCATGCGTGGTCTCATTCTTGATATTGAGGCTCATGTCTACCATTCTACCTCTGCGTCTACCATGGTAGAAGCGCTCAGGGAAAACTCAGGAATCGATAGTGTTGCTCCGGCACTCCAGCCATCCCCCGAACCTTGAGGAGCCCGCATGGCCCTGTGGAAGCTGCACGGAAACGGCCGCACGGTCGAGCCCGGCGCCGTCGTCCGTCCCGACGAGCGCCTGAACTGGCCTGCGACGATCGCGATCGGACTCCAGCACGTCGTCGCGATGTTCGGCGCGACGTTCCTCGTGCCGATCATCACCGGCTTCCCGGTCGCGACGACCCTGCTGTTCAGCGGCGTCGGCACGATCCTGTTCCTGCTGGTCACGCGCAACAAGCTGCCCAGCTACCTGGGCTCGTCGTTCGCGTTCATCGCGCCGGTCACGGCGGCCACCGCCTCCGCGAACATGGGCACCGCCCTGGCCGGCATCGTCGCCGTCGGCGTGCTGCTCGCGATCATCGGCGTCGTGGTGCACACGGTCGGCGTCAAGTGGGTCGACCGCTTCCTGCCGCCGGTGCTCGCCGGAACGATCGTCGCCCTCATCGGATTCAACCTCGCCGGCGCCGCTCACAACAATTACGCTGCAGCACCCGTGACCGCGACGTTCACGCTCGCCATCACGATCCTCTTCGCCGTCGTGTTCCGCGGATTCCTCGGCCGCATCTCGATCTTCCTCGGCGTCATCGCGGGCTACATCTTCGCGGCGTTCCGCGGCGAGCTCGACTTCTCGGCCGTGGAGAAGGCCGACTGGGTCGGCCTCCCCACCTTCACCTTCCCGAACTTCACCGAGCCCGGCACCCTCACCGCCCTCGCCATGTTCCTCCCGGTCGTGCTCGTGCTGATCGCCGAGAACGTCGGACACGTGCGCGGCGTCGCGACCATGACGGGCGACGCGAGCGTGAACCAGCAGACCGGCAAGGCGCTGATCGCCGACGGCGTCTCGACCACCCTCGCCGGCTTCTTCGGCGGTTCGGGCACCACGACCTACGGCGAGAACATCGGCGTGATGGCCTCCACCCGCGTGTACTCCACGGCCGCCTACTGGGTCGCCGGCATCGCCGCGATCCTGCTCAGCCTCTCGCCCAAGTTCGGCGAGGTCATCAACTCGGTGCCCGCCGGAGTGCTCGGCGGCGTGACCACGGCGCTGTACGGCCTCATCGGCGTCATCGGCATCAAGATCTGGGTCGACAACCGCGTCGACTTCTCGCGCCCGGTCAACCAGTACACGGCAGCCGTCGCCCTGATCATGGCCGTCGGCGGGTTCATGATCAAGGACGAGGGATCCGGCTTCGAACTCGGCGGCATCGTCATCGCCACGGTCGCGGCGATCCTCATCTACCACCTGGGCAACCTGATCGCCCGTCTGCGCAAGACCGGCGCCGACGACCCGAAGCCGCTCGAGGCGGTCGGCCCGCTCGGCGGCGACCCCGCCTAGCGGGACGCGCATCGCGTTCACAACTCCTCAGAAACCCGGCCCGAACACCTCCGTACGGCCGTACCACTCCGGATCGACACAGTTTCTGCGGAGTTGTGAACCGATCGGCGGCGGCACTCAGCCGGCCGAGCGCGGCTGCAGGACGAATCGAAGGCGCGCGCCCGGCGGCAGTTGACCCGCGAGGTCGAGGCTGCGGTCTGTGAGGGCCCCGATGATCGGGTACCCGCCGGTGAGCGGGTGGTCGGGGAGGAAGAGCACCGGCTGCCCGTCGGGCGGCACCTGGATCGCGCCGGTGACCGCTCCCTCGCTGGGAAGCTCGCCGCCGACGGAACGCTCCAGCGCCACCTCGCCCCGAAGACGGATGCCGACGCGGTCGGAGCGCGGCGTGACCGTCCACTCCTGGGTCGTGAGCACCTGGAGTGCCTCCGCCGTGAACCAGTCGTCACGAGGCCCGAGCGTGATCTCGAGCTCGACGAGGTCACCGGAGGCCGGGAGGTCGCGCGGCACGGCACCAGGCTCGACGGGGTGCGACGCGGCATCACCGATCGGGAGCACGACTCCGGCCGAGAGCGGCTCCGGGCCGAGTCCTGCGAGGGTGTCGGTCGCACGGCTGCCCAGTGCGGGTGCTGCATCGAATCCGCCGCGGACCCCGATGACGTAGCGCAGACCGCGGTCCGGATACCCGAGGGGGAGCTCGTCGCCGTCGAACGTGGCGAAGGGCTCACCGTGGAGAATCGGGCGGGCGATGCCCTCGGCTCCGGTCAGGGCGAGCGCGCCGATCGCACCCGTGACGACCGCGACACCCGCCCCGTGGAACCGGAGCACCGCTCCCCCGACGCTCTCGAGCACCGCGGCTGCGGCGGCGTTCCCCACGGCGCGGTTCGCATCCCGCATCGCGCGCCGGTCGGCGGCCCCGGATGCCGACACCCCGAGTGCCGCGAAGCCCGGGCGCCCAGCATCCTGCACCAGCAGCTGCAGCGAGGGCCGGACGACCTCGACCGCGGATGCCGTGCCGAAACCCGGAGCATCCGCGTCCGCTGGGGCGTGTTGTTCCGCGACGCGCCGGGCGCGGGCCGGACCGTCTCCGTCTCGGCCCACGTGAGCCGCGCCCAGTCGAGCCGCGTCCCGCACCCGTTCGAACCGCACCAGGGTCCCCGGAGCCAGCAGGGCTGGCGGATCGCGGTCGATGTCCCACATCACGGCATCCGTGCGGCCGATCAGCTGCCAGCCACCGGGGCTCTCTCGTGGATAGACGCCGGTGAACGCTCCGGCGAGTGCGACCGAACCGGCGGGCACACGTGTGCGCGGAGACGAGCGGCGCGGCACGTCGAAGAGCGGATCGCTGCTCACGACGTATCCGAATCCGGGAGCGAACCCCGAGAACGCGACCCGCCAGTCCGCGGCGAGGTGCCGGTTCACGAGCTCCTCCGCCGAGACGCCGAGCGCGGATGCCGCTTCGTCGAGGTCTTCACCGTCGTACTGCACGGGGATCGTGACCTCCCCGGTGCCGGACGGATGCGCAGCGTCGACCTCCGTCGCCGCCAGCGTGCGCGCGAGCTCAGCGGCCGAAACACGCAGGGGGTCGAAGCGGACGAGTACGGTCCGGGCACCGGGGATGCGCTCGACGACGCCGGGCAGCCCCTCCCACACGAGGTTCAGGCGCATCGCCTCATCGAGGTCGGCCGCCTCGACGAGCAGAGCCCGATCGGATGCCGTGAGGATGCGCATCAGCCGACCTGCGCCGGTCGCCTCATCGGGAGCCCGCGAACGGTGCGATCGTGATGCCCGCGTCCTGCAGCATCCGCTTGGTCTCGGTGGCCATCGCCACTGAGCCGGGGCTGTCGCCGTGCACGCAGATCGAATGCGCCACCACGGGCACGTCCGTGCCGTCGATCGCCCGGATCACACCGTCGGCGGCGAGGCGAACCATCCGCTCCGCCACCGCGGCCGGGTCGTGCAGCACGGCACCCGCCTCGGTGCGCGACACGAGCTGCCCGTCAGGCTGATAGGCCCGATCGGCGAAGGCCTCGGCGGCGACGGCGAGCCCGGCCCGCTCGGCGACGTCGAGCACGACACCCCCGGAGAGTCCCAGCAGCACCAGGCTCGGGTCGATCGCGCGGATCGCCGCCACCACATCCTTCGACTGCCTCTCGTCGCGGGCGATGGCGTTGTAGAGCGCGCCATGCGGCTTGACGTAGGAGACCGTCCCGCCCACCGCGGCGGCGAGCCCCATGAGAGCTCCGAGCTGGTACTCGACGTGCGCCTGGAGCGTGGCCGAGTCGAGGTCGAGGCGGGTGCGACCGAAGTTCTCGTAGTCGCGATAGCCGGGATGCGCCCCGATCACGACGCCGCCCTCCACGGCGGCGGCGAGCGTCTGTCGGATGCCCTCCGGGCTACCGGCATGGAACCCGCACGACACGTTCGCGCTCGTGACGAGGCGGAGCATGCTCGCGTCATCGCTGACGATCCGGTCGGCGACGTTCTCGCCGAGGTCCGAGTTCAGGTCGATCGACGTCATGCGATCACCCCTGCGGCTCCGCCCGCAGAGCCGCCGTCGCACGCGGGCGTGGTTCGCCGTCGCGAAGCGGAACCGGCGCAGCGATGGGCGTCGCCGGCTCGGGCAGCCCGTAGCGGCGGTGCACCCAGCGCCGGGCATCCTCGAGCGGGTAGGTGTCGCCGAACACGGCGAACTTCACGAAGACACCCTCGAGGGTGCTGCGGAGCATGACCTCTTCGAGTGCGGGATCCTCGGCGCCGCGCGCGCGGAACAGCTGTCGCACGGCATCCTCCGCCGCGGTTGCGCGCACTTCGTGCCGAGCCTCGGACTCAGCGAACAGTCGATGCGTGGCCGGCTGCTGCTGCATCGCCAGCACCGCTCGCTGCAGAGGGATCGCGTAGGCGGTGGCCGTGAGGGCGCCGTCGATCACGGCGGCGAGCATCTCGTCCGGGGTGCCCTCCACGCGGGCGAAGCCGAGCACCGTCTCGAACCATCGGTCGATGACGGCGGCGACGAGCTGCTCCTTGCCGCCGAAGTGGTAGTTCACGAGGCCCTGGGCGACCCCCGCCCGCGTCGTGATCGCGGCGATGCTCGCGCCCGCGACGCCTCGTTCACTGAAGACCTCGATGGCGGCCTCCAGGATGGCCTCCCTGGCGCGTTCTCGGGCCAGCCGGTTCTGCTCGTCGGAGCGTGCCACGCGGCATCCACCTCCTGAGTTCAGCCGGCCTGTTTTTCCCGAATGCTCCCCCTGCCGTATAGATTAATCACTGAATGTCCGTTCAACCTATGAATGGATTCGATCTTCGGCTGGCTCGCTCAGCCGAGCACGACTTCGGAGATCCGAGGCGCCACGCCGCGGCATCCATCCTTCGGGGGGCGATTCGCCGCCGATCACGACGTCGTGCAACACAAACGCACGGGTGCGTCCCTGGCCAGGAGGGGGCGTCAGGGGCGCGCCCGTGTCTCACCGGATGGCCGAAGACCGACCTCAGGCCGAGGCGCGGACCACGAGCTCGGTCGGCAGGATCGTCGTCTGCGGCGGATCCTGCCCGGCGAGACGGGACAGCAGCACGCGGGCCATGGTCTCGCCCTGCGCGTACATCGGCTGACGCATCGTCGTGAGCTGCGGATCGGTCGTGATCGCGACGGACGAGTCGTCGAACCCGACCAGGGCGATGTCCTCGGGGACGCGCACACCGGCGGCGCGCAGCACCGTCAGCGCGCCGCGCGCCATCAGATCGCTGGCGACGAAGATCGCGTCCGGTCGACCTGTTTCGAGGATGCGCCGTGCGGCATCGGCGCCGCTGGCCTCGCTGTAGTCGCCCTGCTCCTCGGCGAACGGCGTCAGCCCGGCCTCGGCGAGGGCGGCCCGGAAACCCTGGATGCGGTCGCCGGAGGAGACCATGGTCAGCGGGCCCGAGATCGTCGCGATCCGCGTGCGTCCGATGTCGATCAGTCGACGGGTCGCGGTGCGGGCACCCGCGACGTTGTCGACGTCGACGACGTAGTCGCCCTCGAGCCGGCGCACGGGCCGACCGCCGTAGACGACAGGCACGGCGTCCGCGACCCGGTCGATGAACGCGTCGCTGGTGTGATGCGAGACGATCAGTGCGCCGTCGACGCCGCCGTTGCGCACGAAGCCGGTCATCTTGTCGCCCGGGTCGTCACTCGCGATGAGCAGGTTGAGCAGGTAGTCGGATCCGCCGAGGGCACCCGTGATGCCGGCGACGATCGCGGCGAAGAACGGGTCGCCGAAGAAGCGGTTCGTGTCTTCCGGCACGATCAGGGCGATCGCGTGCGTCTGCCGCGAGGCGAGGGAGCGCGCCGCGCGGTTGGGCACGTAGTTCAGCTCGTCGATCGCGGCGCGCACCGCGGCCAGCGCCTCCGGGCTCACCGCCGTCGACCCGTTCACGACCCGCGACACGGTCGACCGGGAGACACCGGCTGCCGCGGCCACCTCTTCGATGGTCGCTCGTGGCGACATCAACGTACGCACTCTTCCATCGCCCTATTCTCACCGACGTTCGCGCTTCGAATCGCGCACACGGTCCCATCCGGGCCCCGGATGGGACCATTCACCCGATCCGAACGCCCTGCGGCTAGAGCGAGCGGGCCGCGATGATGCGCGCGTACTCCCGGCCGGAGTCCTTGAGGCTCCGCTCCTGGGTGTCGTAATCGACGCGCACGATGCCGAAGCGCTTGTCGTAACCCCAGGCCCATTCGTAGTTGTCGAACATCGACCAGTAGAAGTAGCCCCGCACGTCGACACCCGACTCCGCGGCATCGAGCACCGCACCCAGGTGCAGGCGCAGGAACTCCGTGCGGTCGGCATCGTGCACGCGCGTCTCGCCGTCTTCGACCACCACGACGTCGTCGTAGGCGGCGCCGTTCTCGGTCATGTACAGCACGGTGCCCGCGGGCTCGGCGTATTCACTCCAGACCCGCTGCAGCACCCGGGTGAGGCCCTCGGGCTGCACCTCCCAGTTCTGCGCCGTGCGCGGCAGCCCGCGCTCGACCGAGTGGATGCCGTCGCTCGACGGGTAGGGGCTGCGGCCGGCGCGCTCGGTGGCGGGCCCTCCGGAGACCGGCGCCTGAGCCGGAGCCGTGCCCGACAGGAAGTCGCCGTGGTAGTAGTTCACACCCTGCGTGTCGATGGGCTGGGAGATGGTGTCGAGGTCGCCGTCGTGGACCGCGGCCTCGAACTGCGCGACGGCGTCGGCATCCACCGCGCGGATGTCCTCGACGATGTCGGCCGGATAGCTGCCGCGGTAGATCGGGTCGAGGAACCAGCGGTTGAACTGCCCGTCCACGCGGCGGGCGGCATCGACGTCCGCGGGGTTCTGCGGATCGGCGGGATCGGCGACCGTGTGGTTCAGGGTGATGCCGAGGTTGAGCGAGGCGTCGCGTCCCCGCAGCTCCTGCACGGTCTTGCCGTGCGCGAGCAGCAGGTGATGCGAGGCGAGCAGCCCCTCGGCGACGCTGGTGTGCCCCGGAGCGTGCTCCCCTCCGGTGTAAGAGAGGAAGGACGAGCACCAGGGCTCGTTGAGCGTCGTCCACACGTTCACCCGATCGCCGAGCGCGTCGTGCATGGTGCCGGCGTACTCGAGGAACCGGTCGACCGTGTCGCGGTTCGTCCAGCCACCGGCATCCTGCAGCGCCTGCGGCATGTCCCAGTGGTACAGCGTCAGCCAGGGCAGGATGTCGGCGGCGAGCAGCTCATCGACCAGGCGCTCGTAGAAGTCGACGCCCGCCGGGTTCACGGCACCGCCGTCCGGCCGCACCCGTGACCACGACGTCGAGAAGCGGTAGGTCTGCAGCCCGAGCTCGGTCATGAGGGCGACGTCGTCGCGGTAGCGGTGATAGTGGTCGCAGGCCACGTCGCCGTTGTCGCCGCCGATCACGGCGCCGGGCACGCGGGCGAACGCGTCCCAGATCGATGCCGTGCGCCCATCCTCGAACGCCGCCCCTTCGATCTGGTACGCCGCGGTCGCAGCGCCGAAGAGGAAGTTCTCGGGGAAGGAGCGGGTCATACGGGTCATCCTTTCACCGCGCCCGCCATGATGCCACTGACCAGCTGCCGACCCGCGACCACGAAGAGCACGAGCAGCGGGAGGGTCGCGAGCACCGCACCGGCGAGCACGATCGAATAGTCGATGTAGTAGCCCGACTGCAGCTGGCTGAGCGCCGTCTGCAGGGTCGGGTTCTGCGGGGAGAGCACGATCAGCGGCCACAGGTAGTCGGTCCACGCCGTCATGAAGGTGAAGAGTCCGAGGATCGCCATCGCCGGTCGGGCCGCGGGGAGTCCGACCGTCAGGAACGTGCGGAACTGGTTCGCGCCGTCCATGCGGGCGGCTTCGATCAGCTCGTCCGGGATGACGTCCACGAGGTACTGCCGCATGAAGAAGACGCCGAACGCGGTGACGAGGGTCGGGACGATGACCGCGCCGATCGAGCCGGTCCACCCGAGCTCCCGCATGAGCATGAACAGCGGGATGATCCCCAGCTGCGTCGGGATCGCCATCGTGGCGATCACGAAGATCATCATCCCGTCGCGGCCCTTGAACTTCAGCTTCGCGAAGGCGTAGCCGGCGAGGGTGGAGAACGTGACGACCGAGATCGTGATGATGCCCGAGATCAGGAACGAGTTGCCCAGCGCGAGCCAGAACGGGATCGCATCGAAGACCTTGGCGGCGTTCGCCAGGAAGTTCCCGCCGGGGATCAGCGGCAGGGTCTCGCCGCGGGTGGCGTTCGTGCCACTGGCGACCACGACCGACCACCACAGCGGGTAGACGCTGCCGATGATGAACGCGGCGAGGAGCCCGTAGGTCAGGAATCCGGGGCGGCTGCCGATGCCGGCGTTTCCTCCGACGGCACGACGCCGGCGGATCTTCTCGGGGACGCTCAGCGCCTGGGTGGCGGTCATCGCGCGTTCTCCTCGGTGGTGGTGGCGATCGTCGTGGACGCGGCTGCGGTGGCCGCCGCCGCAGCGGCAGTGCGGGCTCGGCGTCGGGCCGCACGGTTCTTCGGCCCGTCCCCCGTGGAGATGCGCCGGGAGATGAGGAAGTTGATCACTCCGATGCCGACGATCAGCAGGAACAGCAGGATGGCGACGGCAGACGCCTCGCCGAGGTCGCGGCGGAAGAACGCCAGCTCCCAGAGGAAGAGCACCGTGGTCTGGAACTGCCGGTCGCTGCCGCCGATGCCGCCCGCGGTCGAGACGTCGAACAGGCGGGGCTCGGCGAAGATCTGCAGGCCGCCGATCGTCGCGGTGATGATCACGAAGATCAGGGTCGGACGGATAGTGGGGATCGTGATCGAGAAGAAGCGGCGGGCGGCGCCTGCACCGTCGAGGGCGGCCGACTCGTACAGGTCGCGCGGCACCGCCTGCATGGCGGCGAGGAGGATCAGGGCGTTGTACCCGGTCCAGCGGAAGTTCACCATCACGGCGATCGCGATGTGCGACAGGGCGGTGTTGTGCTTCCACTCCTGGTCGGCGATGCCGATGAGGTTGAGCAGGTTGTTGGCCAGGCCGTCGGCTTCGTTGAAGATGCTCGAGAAGATGATGGCGACCGCGACCGGGGTGACGACGAACGGGATCAGCACGCTCATCCGCCAGAACGTCGGGGCGCGGAGTCCGCGGTCGAGGAGGTAGGCGATCACGAGCGCGACGGACAGCTGCGGGATCGCGGAGAGCAGGAAGATGCTCAGGGTGTTGCCGATCGAGTTCCAGAACATGGCGTCGCCGAGGATCTCGACGAAGTTGCCGACGCCGACGAAGTCGCCCTCACCCTTGAGCAGGTCCCACTCGTGCACGGCCACCCACACGGTGTAGAGCAGCGGGAACAGGCCGACCAGCCCGAACAGCAGGAAGAACGGCGAGATGTAGAAGTACGGGGAGGCGTTCTGGTCGAACCGCGAGACGCGGTGGCGCCAGGGGCGCTTCGGCGGATTGGTCGGTGCCGAACCGGATGCCGTGCGCTGCTGCTCCGCAGGCGGGGCGGTGAGAGTCATGGGGTGTCCTTTTGAGGTGCAGGGAGACGTTTCGTCTCGCTGCGCTCGCTCAACGACCGGATGAAGACTGGTCGTTGAGCGAGCACGGCGGAGCCGAGCGAGACGAAACGTCCGCTGGGTATCAGTCGACGAGCTCGTTCAGGAGCTTGATCGCCTGGTCCCAGGAACCCTGCGTGTCGGTCTCACCACGGTCGAGGCTGCTGAGGGCCGGGCCGAACACGTTCTCCTGGATCACCGAGTCATCGGCGCCCTTGAACTGGGCGACGACTCCCTTGGCGCGCTCCGCGAGGATGGCACCCGTCGGAGCATCGTTGAAGAACTCGTTCGGCGTCGCGTCGGCGGCGAGGGTCTCCTGCGCCTTGATCGTCGAGGGGAAGTTACCTGCGGCGGCGGACTGCTTCACCTGCTGCTCGGGCTGCGTCAGCCAGTCGGCGAGCTCAGCGGCCGCCTCCTTGTGCTGCGAGGACTCCGGGATCGACAGGAAGGCGCCACCCCAGTTGGCCGCACCGCCGGGGAACACGTCGGCGAAGTCCCAGCCGGTGGAGGCGTCGCCGCCGCCGGCCTCGACCTGACCCTGCACGACACCGAGCATCCAGCCCGGGCACACGAAGGTCGCGAAGGTGCCGTCGACGAACGACTTGCCGCCGTTCCAGTCCCAGGCCGTCTGTGCAGCCGACTGGCCGCCCTCGGTGGCCGCACCCAGCAGCTCGAAACGCTCCTTGAGTTCGGCGTTGTCCTCGACGTTCAGCTTGCCGTCGGTCGTGTAGTAGCCCTCGTCGAGCTGGTTGACCATGGCGTTCCAGACGAAGCCGGAGTGGTCGTACCAGGCCTTGCCGGTCTTGGCCGTGTAGTCGGCGCCGACCTTGAAGTAGTTCTCCCAGTCGCCGTTGAGCAGCTCGGCGACGGACTCGCGGTCGCTCGGCAGGCCGGCAGCCTCGAACGCGGCACCGTTGTAGCAGATGCCGCTCGGGCCGATGTCGGTGCCATAGCCGATGACGCGGCCTTCGGCATCCGTCGCCTGACCGTACTTCCAGTCGACCCAGTCGGCCTTGCGGTCTTCGATGTCGTAGTCGCGGAGGTCGACGAACGTGTCGGAGACGTCCATGATGGCGCCGAGCCAGCCCTCTTCGATCGCGACGACGTCGCTGAGGCCGGAGCCGGCGGCGATCTTGGTGAAGGCATCGGTGCGGGCGTTGCCGCCGGTGTCGATGTTGGTCGCCTCGATCTTCACGTTCGGGTGCGCCTTCTCGTACTCCTTGTAGAGGTCGTCGTAGCCGAAGGTGCCGAAGGTGGTGACGGTCAGCGTGACATCCTCGTCGGCGCTGCCTTCGGGGGCGCCGTCGGCGTTGCCGGCACAGCCGGCGAGGGCGAGGGCGGAGACGGATGCCACGGCGGCAATCGCGAGGATCCGGTGGCGGGCACGTGTGTTCACGGTTCACTCCTTTGTGGTGGGGGTCGTGCGGTCTTGCTGCTTTCGGGACGCCGTGGGAGCGCTCCCACGAACTGAGCAGTCACTCTATGGGAGCGCTCCCACGGTGTCAAGCCGCGCCTGTGGCCGGGGAGGTTCGCCAGACCGGCCGACGATCCGCCGAGGCTCTGACGATTCCCCGAGGTTCGACCGTCGAGAGGTCGGCGGAACGCCGTCGCGTCCGTGAATCGTCGAGTGAATCGTCAAGCCGAGGTCGAGAGGCGTAACCTTGCTCGGTGCCCGAAGCCGCCCTGTCTCCTGCCCTCGTCCGCGCCGAAACCCTGATCCGCAACGTGCCGGACTACCCGCAGCCGGGCATCATATTCCGCGACATCACGCCGCTCCTCGCCGATGCCGAGGCGCTGCGGGTCACGACCGAGGCGATCATCGAGCCCTTCGCCGGCCAGTTCGACGTGATCGCCGGCATCGAGGCGCGCGGCTTCATCCTCGCCAGCGCCGCCGCGATCGCCGCGGGTGTCGGCCTCATCCCGATCCGCAAGGCCGGCAAGCTGCCTCGCCCCGCGGCATCCGTCGACTACGCCCTCGAGTACGGCACCGCAACGATCGAGATGCACGACGACCTGCCCGCCGGTTCCCGGGTGCTGCTCATCGATGATGTGCTGGCCACGGGCGGCACCCTCGCCGCCGGACGGGAACTCGTCGAGCGCCTCGGCAGCCACGTCGTCGGCATCTCGGTGCTGTTCGAGATCGACGGCCTCGGCGGTCGCGAGGCCGTCGGTGACCTGCACACCGTCTTCCACTCCGCGTAGGCAGCTCCCCCGCTCCGCCTACTCCGCCTACTCCGCCCCATCGCCGAGTGCACGGCTTCTCGCCGAGCGCACGGCCTCCTCACGCGAACAAGCCGCGCACTCGGCAGCAAGCCGTGCACTCGGCGGAGGAGAGTCGACGGGCGGGGACGGTAGACTGGGTGCGCCCGTCCGCCCGCGACTCTTGGAGCCGTCATGCCCACCATCGTCGTCGACGTCATGCCCAAGCCCGAACTGCTCGACCCGCAGGGCAAGGCCGTCTCCGGCGCCTTCGCCCGTCTCGGCGTCGAGGGCTTCACCGACGTCCGCATCGGCAAGCGCTTCGAGCTCACCGTCGAGGGCGAGGTCACCGACGAGGTCCTCGCCGAGGCCCGTCGGATCGCCGACGAGGTGCTCTCCAACTCCGTGATCGAAGACGTCGTCGGTATCGAGGTCGCCGAGTGACCATCCGCATCGGGGTCATCACCTTCCCCGGCTCGCTCGACGACCGCGACGCGCAGCGCGCCGTCCGCATCGCCGGCGCCGAGCCCGTCGCCCTGTGGCACGGTTCGCACGACCTCGAGGGCGTCGACGCGCTCGTCCTCCCCGGCGGCTTCAGCTACGGCGACTACCTGCGCGCCGGCGCGATCGCCGCGCTCTCGCCGATCATGTCCGAAGTGAAGGATGCCGCCGCCAAGGGCATGCCCGTGCTCGGCATCTGCAACGGCTTCCAGATGCTCGTCGAGGCGCACCTGCTGCCCGGCGGACTGATCCGCAACAACCACCAGCACTTCGTGCGCCGCGACCAGCGCCTCACGGTCGAGAACTCCGACACCGCCTGGACGAACGCGTTCCGCAACGGCCAGGAGATCGTGATCCCGCTCAAGAACGCCGACGGCGGCTACATCGCCGACGAGCAGACCCTCGACCGCATCGAGGGTGAGGGTCTCGTGGCGTTCCGCTACGCCGGCGTGAACCCGAACGGGTCGCTGCGCGACATCGCCGGTGTCACGAACGAAGCGGGCAACGTGGTCGGCCTCATGCCGCACCCCGAGCACGCCACCGAAGCCGGCTTCGGCCCCGACACCGCAGCCGCCATGCGCAGCGGAGTCGACGGACTCGACTTCTTCACCAGCGCCATCGCCGCCGTCGCCCGCGTCGCCGCGTAACCCGACCCACCCCCTTCGGTTCGAACCAGCCCCTTGCGTCTGCACGCACGGGGGCGGCTCGTCCTCAAGAGGCCGGGTCGACCGGCAGCACGAACGGGTTGTCCTCCGCCGACGCGAGCAGATACCACGCCGTCGCGCCGGTGTGCAGGCTCGAATAGTAGAGGTCGCCGAAGCCCGAATCGAGGCCGTCGTTCGAGGTCGCGACGATCCCCTTGCCGTCGCCGTTCGGGGCATCGCGCTGGGCCAGACGGATGCTGTGCAGCAGCTTCTCCGCAGTCTCGGCATCACCCGCACCGTCCCGCAGCCGGAGTGCCAGCGCCAGGTGTCCGCTGCCCTCGAACCACGCCTTCGACACGTCGACCTCGCTGATCGACGGCCCGGTGTACGGGCCGTCGGTGGCGATCAGGTTCTCCAGGGTCCAATCCAGTGCTGACCCGTAACGCGGGTCGCCGGTGGCGAGCGAACTCCAGGTCTGCGCGTCGAGAGGGATGGGCCGGGTGTTGATCGTCGAGCCGTCGAGGCCGGTGCCGGTGTTCACGTGGCCGTCGGCGCTCTGCATCGCCGCGACGAATCCCGCGGCGACGGCCGCCCGATCCGCCCACACCGCATCGCCGGTCAGCTGCGCCAGTTGAGTGAAGAACCCGGCCACATCGCTGTTGTGCTCCGTCGACTTCCAGGTCAGTGACGTGCCGTCCTCGAGCTGCCCGCCGGTGTAGCCGTGCGGTGCCCGGGCCATGTCGGCCGTGTTGTCCTGAATCCATTGACCGACACGCAGCGCCCCCTCGAGGTACCGCGGGTCCCCGGTCGCGTGCGCGAGCCGCGTGAACGCCATCCCGACCCAGGCCTGGTTGCCGGTGAAGCTTCCTGGACCGGTGATCTCCACTCGCCCCTGCCGGATGCCGTGCGGCTCGTACGATGCGCGGGTGCGCCCGTCACCGATCGGGTCGTTCTGCTGCACGAAGAGGAGGGCGTCGCCGATCGTCCGCGCTCGGCGGATGTCGTCCGGCAGGCCGCGGGCGGTGTAAGCCATGATCACCACGGCGTCGTCATAGACGAACGACGGCGTGAAGTCCCAGCTCGGCGTGGTGAAGAACCCGCCCTCATAGCTGCGCGGCAGGCACCGGCCTGCGCCGTCGCAGAACTGATCCACGCGCGCGTCGAGGAACTCGTAGGCCAGGGCGACCGAGCGCGAAGGGTCGGGCGCGCCGTCCCCCGACGTGGAGCCGTCGGCAGCGGCGAAGGCCCCCGAGACGGCGGGCACGGCGGCCGCGAGAACCGCGGCGACGAGCGCGGCGGTGAGGACCGACGGCATCCTTCGACGCGACGAACCGGGCATCGGAACCCCTCTGGCAGGAACACGGTCCGCGCGCGGTCCGTGGGCGGCCGGACGGCCACGATAGGAACATTCGCACATCGAACATCCCCGCAGAAGTGGCGAAGGTCTAGTTCTCCGCCCGGCGGAGACGCCTCGCGACGGCGGCCGCATAGCAACCGGGGCCGAGGTGCGCAAGGCTTTTGCCCCGAGGGGGAGGTCGCCCGCACTCTGGGAGTCCACGCGCCGCCCGGACCCGTGCCCGCGTCGCACACGCAGCTCACGGGTGGCGGAGACGATCAGCCGCTGTCGAAAGGACGCATCATGCCCCGCGACCAGTACACCTTCACCAACCCTGCCGAGCTCTACGCGGACATCGAACCCGAGAAGCAGCACATGCCGGAGCCCGGCCTCGACGCCGACCTGGCCCCGAAGGCCGACCTCGGCGAGGAGAGCTACCGCGGCACCGGACGGCTCACCGGCCGCAAGGCGCTGATCACCGGCGGCGACTCGGGCATCGGCGCGGCCACGGCCATCGCGTTCGCGCGGGAGGGCGCCGACGTCGCCCTCTCGTACCTGCCCGAAGAGGAGGAGGATGCGAGCCGCATCGCCGGGATCCTCCGCGAGGCCGGGGTGAAGGTCGCCGCTCTGCCGGGCGACCTCCGCGACCCCGAGTACTGCCGGACACTCGTCGCCGATGCGGTGGCCGCCCTGGGCGGGCTCGACATCCTCGTCAACAACGGCGGGAAGCAGGTCTACCAGGAGTCGCTGATCGACATCACGGACGAGCAGTTCGACGACACGTTCAAGACCAACGTGTACGCGATGTTCTGGATCACGAAGGCGGCGCTGCCGCACCTCCCCGCCGGTTCGACGATCATCAACACCACGTCGATCCAGGCGTACTCGCCCTCCGGCATCCTCGTCGACTACGCCTCGACCAAGGCGACCATCAACGCGTTCACGAAGGGGCTTGCCGAGCAGCTCGCCCCGAAGGGCATCCGTGTGAACGCGGTGGCCCCCGGCCCGATCTGGACGCCGCTGCAGCCGAGCGACGGTCAGCCGCAGGAGAAGCTGGACAGCTTCGGCGAGGACACCCCGCTCGGCCGGATGGGACAGCCCGCCGAGCTCGCCCCGGCATACGTGTTCCTGGCGTCGGCGGAGTCGAGCTATGTCGCCGGCGAGACGCTGAACGTCAACGGCGGCATGCCGACGCCGTGACCGCGCGGGGTCGTCGACGGGCTCCCCGCCGACGCCCCCGTACGACCTAGCCGAGTGCCGGCGGCCAGACGCCGATGATCACGGCCATCACCACGACCGTGACCAGCTCGTGCGCGATGTTCAGCGTGGTCAGCCTCGTCGAGCGGCCCTCGAACGCATCGTGGGTGATGAAACGTGCGGCCGTGAAGCCGGCCCACAGCGTGACCGCCGTGACGATGGTGCCCCAGAAGAACGCGCCGCCGTAGAAATGCCAGGCGATGGCGGATGCCCCGGCGAGCACCCATGCCGTGATGAAGCTGACGATGACCGTGGTGATGATGGGCCACATCGCCGTGGCCGCCGGACGATCCATGTCGACGTTCGCCAGCTTCGACCAGCGGGTGCCGAACACCTTCGGGGCGTACCAGATCGAGCCGACGATCATGCTCGACGCGGTGGCCAGCAGCACCGCCCAGTAGTTGATCTCGGGAACCATGACAGCCTCCACTCATCGGATGCCGTCAGGCTACTCCTGCGGTGCGGCAGCGCGGGGAGGAGGTCGACTCGACTTCCCGCGTCACGACTGTGCGAGCAGCTCCTCCACCTGCGACCGCGTCGGGATCGAGGCGACCGCTCCCCGTCGCCCGACGGAGAGCGCCGCCGCGGCCGACGCGTATCGGCAGGCCTCTTCCAGGGCGCTGCCGCGGGCGACCTCGGCCGCGAGCGCGCCGCAGAACGTGTCGCCGGCCCCCGTCGTGTCGACGACCTCGACCCGATGCGCGGGCACGGCGATGACCTCGTCGCCCCGGCCGAGCATGAGCCCAGCGGCTCCCCTCGTCACCACGACCGCCGGCACCCGCTCCGCGAGGGCGCGGACCTGACCTTCGATGCTCCCGCCCGCAGCGGCCTGGCCGAGATCGCGGAGGATCGTCGCGGCCTCGCCTTCGTTGACGATGAGCACATCGACAAGCGCCAGCAGCTTCTCGGGCAGACCCTGAGCGGGAGCCGCATTGAGGATCACGGTGCGGCCGGCAGCCCGCGCCGCCTCGGCCGCGTCGAACGCGGATCCGGCCGGGCACTCCCGCTGCAGCGCCACGACGTCCGCCCCGGCGATCGCGTGACGTTCGAGCTCGCTCACGCCACGAAGCGTCGAGTTCGCCCCGCCGTCGATCACGATGCTGTTCTCACCCCGAGAGTCGACGACGACGTACGCGCTGCCCGTCCGCTCCGCGACGACGCGCACTCCGCGGGCGTCGACACCCGCCTCCTCGGCCTCGGCGCGGAGGAACCGCCCGTGCTCGTCGTCCCCGACCGCCGCGAGGAGTCTCGTCCGTGCCCCGGAGCGCGCCGCCGCGACCGCCTGGTTCAACCCCTTCCCCCCGGCGTGCACCTCCGAGCCACGCGCGCTGACGGTCTCGCCCGGGACCGGGATGGCATCGACGCGGAGCACCAGGTCGACGTTCGCCGCTCCGAGCACGACCACAGATCCCGTGCTCATCGACGCGCCTCGCGGGCGCTCACCTGTCCGCCGTCGAAGTACGCCTTCACCTGCGGATCGAGCTCCGGAACCCGCTGCGGCATCGCCCCCGCGCGCAACGACGCGGTTGCCGCGATGCCCGCGGCGACGCTGTCCCTGGCCTCGGAGGGAGACGTCTCGAGCTGGCGCTCTCCACGGAGGAACCCCAGGAACTCCTCGACGATCGCGACATCCGCCCCACCATGGGTGCCCTCGCCGAGAGGGATCTCGTAGTCCCTGTCCCCGGCGCCGTTGTATTCGGATCGCCTGTTCCACAACCGCACCACGCCGCCGTCGGAGTCGCCGAGGTTCTCCAGGCGTCCCTCCGTGCCGATCACCGTGTAGTTGCGCCAGTAGTCGGGCGAGAACGCGCACTGCTCGTAGCTGGCGAGTACCCCGTTGCCGAGACGCATCGTCATGATCGACACGTCCTCGATGTCGATCACCGGGTTGAGCTCGGTCTGCGCGAGCGGCGGCCAGTTGTCGAGGCTCGCGAGGGTGCCCATCATCCGGTCGGAGTTGTCGCGCCGATCCTCGACGTCGCCGTAGACCATGAGGTCGCCCATCGCGACCACGTCACGGCTCGGGGCTCCCGCCAGCCAGTGGATCACGTCGATGTCGTGCGCGCCCTTCTGCAGCAGCAGCCCGGTCGTCTTCGCCCGCTCGGCGTGCCAGTCCTTGAAGTAGAAGTCACCGCCGTGGCCGACGAAGTGCCGGCACCACACGGTCTTCACCTCGCCGATCGTCCCCTCGTCGATCAGCCGCTTCAACAGTCGCACCATCGGCATGTGGCGCATGTTGTGACCGACGGCGAGGCGAGTGCGCGTGCGGAAGGCGGTCTCGAGGATGCGATCGGCATCGTCGAGCCGCGTCGCGATCGGCTTCTCGAGGTACACGGCGATTCCGGCCTGGAGAAGATCGACGGCGACCTCGGCGTGCGTATGGTCGGGAGTCAGCACGAAGACGGCATCGAGGTCGAGGTCGAGGAGCGCCCGATGGTCATCGACGACCAGGACGTCGTGCCCGAACAGCGAGCCCGCGCGTTCCCGGCCTCGCGCGGCAGGGTCGGCGACCGCCACGATCTCCGCTCCGAACCGGGGAAGGAAGGTGGCCAATTCCGCGCGGGATCCTGCGCCCGCGACTGCGATCCTCAGCGCCATACGTCGAGCTCCGTTTCCTGTCTGATGGATCCCCAGGCACCCGCGAGGGGCGGGCGTCCCAAGTGGTCGTCGATGAGTCCGGACAGTTCCTCCGGACCGACGACGGTGACCGCGTACCGGTGGCGTCCGCTCGCAGAGGGGGCCCACAGGGTGCCCGCCGCTTCGTCGAGCGACACGGTGCCGGGTCCGCTCAAGGCGACGCGTCCGTCGAGCTCACCGGCGGCGAGCATCACCGCGAGCAGGTCCCAGCTCGGGCGTCCGTTCCCCTTGCCGCTGTGCAGGGAGTACGCGATCGCCACCGGGCTGTCGTCACCCTGGGTGGCCGAGAGCGTACGACCGGTGATGACGTCGGCCGCGGTCTCCCATCCCACGAAGTCCACCGGGCTCGGCCACTCCGCGAGGAACCGTGCGGTGTGTCCCGGTTCGTGCGCGAAGTTGGTCTCCGCGAGCGGCTCCGCACCGAGATGGGGCCGGGCGCGCGTACCGAAGACACCGCCCATCACGACGGCACGCGCGACCTTCGTGGCCACGAGCTCCCGCCCGCTCAGAGCACTGAGAGCATCGGCGGGGGTGTCCAGCAGCGCGACCAGGTTTCCGAAGTAGCCGATCGAGACGACCGTGACCGTGCCGTCATCGGCTCCGGCGAGGGCTTCCCTGAGCACCGCGACCGCGTCCGGCATCACGTCCGGTGTCGCGGCATGCGGATGCATCCTGCTGATCGCCCGCGCGTAGTCCTCCGGCCCGATCCCGTCGGTGATCGGATGCCGGATCCCGACGGGGATCTCGGCCCTGCCGTAGTAGTCGTTGAGCACGCGGGCGGCACTGTGGCTCCAGTGACCGGAGGTGTTGATCCCGATGCCGAGGATCTCGACGAGCCCGCGGTCGGCGAGGGCGTGCGCGACCGCGATCGCCCCGGCATCGTCCACGTCGTCGCAGAGATCGGTCTCGATAAGGATCGGCATCGGACGATGCCCGCGGTCAGTCATTGCGTGAGATGAGGATGTCATCGACAGAGAGCGCCCCTCCGTTGTGCAGGCCCCAGATGAGGCGGTAGTCGGTGTGGTTGCCGGTCGTGAACGTGACGGATCTCTTGTGCACGGTCGCGACCGGATCGGTCCAGCTCGTCACGCCCCGGTCGCTCGGCGCTCCTGCCGCCTGCGATCGCGCGAGGAAGTAGAAGTGACCGCCGCTCCCGGGGAGCGTGCCGGTCTTGGTGACGAACTCCACGGTGTACGAGGTATCCGGGCTGAGCGCGATCGTCGCGGGATTCGAGTAGAGGAACTCGTACCAGTCGGTCGTTGCAGGCGCCGCCCCGTAGGCGGAGTGGCTGCCCGAGACGACCTGCGACGGGGTGCTGGTGATGGTGCCGTACGATCCGCCGAACCCTCCCGTGAAGTGGCTGGTGGCGAAGGACCCCGTCTCGAAGCCGAAGACGACTCCACCGGTGACCAGCGGGTTGCTCCGGGTGAGGAGCACCGTGTCACCCTTCGCCATCGTGAAGGTTGCCGTGGACGTGGACAGACCGAGGAGCGTTTCGCTCCCCGTGTCGTAGAGCGGGCCCGGGGTCGGGAGAGTGACGGTCTTCGTCCCCGCGGTCTTCGCATGCAGGCTGATCCAGGCGGCGTTGGCCTCGAGGTTGTCGTCGCCTCCGGTGTACACGTGCACCCCCGCGTCGCTGTACAGCTTGCGCAGCACGGGAGACGGGATCGGCGGAGTGCTGGCGAGCACCGAGGTCCACCCGGTCAGCGTCTTCCTCGCGATCACGGGCCGCGGTGTGCTCTCGGTCGAGCGGGCGAGCGTGGTGAATCCGCTTCCGCTCGGGAGGAACAGCGGTTCGAGGGCGATCTCGCCTCCGAAGGTCTCCGTGACGCCGGGGAACGCGGCCGAGTCCAGGTGGTAGCTCATCGGGGGAAGCCCCGCGTTCTTGACCTTCGTGATCGTGATGTCGTCGACGGTGATCGCGCCCCCGTCGTGGATGCCCCAGATCAGGTAGTAGTCGCTGTAGTTCTTGAGCGTGAACTCGAACTCCTTCGTGTAGACCGACCCGGGAGCATCGCTCCACTGATTCGAACCGACATCCTGCGGCACGCCGCCGGTGCCGGTGCGGGCGACGAAATAGAAGTATGCGCCGGCACCCGGGGCAGTGATCGTGCGACCTCGGAACTTCACCCGATAGGTCGCGTTGGCTTCGAGCGGGATCGACGCGGCCTTCGTGTAGAGGTACTCGTGCCAGTCGGTGCTGGCCGGTGCGCTGCCTTTGACCGATCGCGTCCCGCCGATCACCTCGCCCGCCGTCGCGATGATCGTCCCCGCCGCCCCGCCCGCCCCGGCCGAGTACCCCGTGCCCGCGAAGCTGCCGGACTCGAAGTCCTCGCTGTCCAGCGGTGTGCTCGGGTCGGGTGGTGACGACGTAGGAGCGTTGACCTGCGTGAGGCTGAACCCGGTGAGCGCCTCGACGTCGGCCTTCGAGAGGCCGGAGTCTCCCGCGTACCCGGGTGCCCAGCCCCAGACGAGCGTGCGGCCACCGGACTTGAGCGCGGTGATCGCTACCCGCTGGGCGGCGTTCAGGCGGAAGGCGTCGGGGAACACGTAGACCTTGTAGTGCGTGGGGACCAGCCCGTCGACCAGGTCGTCGATCGTGAAGCGGTCGAAGGGCGCTCCCGCGCGGCTCAGCTCGCCGATGCCCTGGCGGCTGCCGAGAGACGGCCCTTCGTAGAGCTTGGCCGTCGTGTCGGTCTCGCCGCCGAGCACGAGCTCGGCGGTCGGCACGCTGATCACGGCGACCTCCGAGGACCGGGCGCGCGAGACGTTCATCGAGTAGTCGCCCCAGTGCTTGAGCTTCGCGAACTCCGCACCGAATGCAGGATCGGCGTACCAGAGTCCCGAGGAGTGATCCATGTACCACATGCCCGTAGCGTGGGTCACAGCCTGACCGAAAGCCCGACGGATGATGCCGAGGGATTCGGCCATGGTGGTCGCGTAGATGAACAGGATGGGGCTCGTCGCGAGGTGCGTGCGGTCGTCTGCCTCGTCGATGAAGAGCTTGCCGTGCAGCGCGAGGCTCTCGGTATAGGTGCGGTAGGCGCCGTCGTCACCGGGAGCACGCCGATAGTAGGAGTGCGGCGAGGTGACCAGATCGACGGAGTCGAGCCGGTGCAGTGCGGCCACGGCGCGGTGGTGCTGCTCCTGCGGCATGTACCCCTGGTCCGGGGTGTAGCCGTAGAGGACGGACGTGAGAAGCGTGCCGTCGCTCTCGTCCTTGACGATCGAGGCGAAGTGATCGATAGCCTCCACGACGACACGGTGATGACTCTCGTAGTAGTCCAGCACGCGGCGCGACGCGGCAGGATCGCGGAACAGCCCGTTCGCCGTCTCCCGCCGCTCCCCTGTGCCCGGGATCACCACGGTGTGAAAGGTGACGGCCGGGTCACCCCACGCGGCACGGAGCTGCGCGACGCTGTTCGCGTACTTCGTCTTGAGATGCCCTATCCAGGCGGTGCGCATGGCCTCGCTCGTGTCGGGCAGGTACTCCGCGTTGTAGCAGAGCCACTCGCCGTAGAGTCCGCCGGCGAGCGTGATGCCCATGGTCCGGTCGCCTTGCGGTCCGTCCAGGATGTGCCGCACCATCGTGCGGAGCTTGGCACCCGCCTCCGTGCGCCAGGTCGCAGAGGCGAAGGAGGCGTCGCGGGGGATGTCGGCCGTTCCGGGGTCGATCGCATAGTCGACCAGGTCGTCGGGGTGGGCGTCGAGCCACCAGTCAGGCGCCCACAGGTGCACCCGCGGCATGGCATAGCCGGTCGGCACATGATCCTCGAACGTCTGCATGACGCGATCTATCACCGAGAAGTCCTGCCAGCTCGCGCCCTTCCATCCGAGATCGAGGTAAGAGTCCTTCTCGATGAAGGAGTAGAACTCCACGCCGGCGTCGCTGAAGGTCTGCCCGTCGGCGACGGACACCTCCTGCTCGAACAGATACATCGGGAAGCGCGGGGCGTCGTCGACGAAGAGGCAGGGAGCGCCGCGATGGGTCCCCACCCGGAACGTCGACCGCCCCGCCGTCGTCGTGAGCGGATGCGCCGACGCGGCCCCGGTGCCCGCGAAGGCGGATGCCGGACGGGAAGTGCCGTCCACGAGGGCGATCAGCATGGGTGCGGCCATGACGCCGAGGAACGTACGTCTCTTCATCGAGCTGTCCTTTCGGAAGGTCGGTCTCAGCCTTTGAGACCGGAGAAGGCGATGCCCTCGATGACGCGGCGCTGCATCACGAGGAACAGGATCATGATCGGCAGCATCGCCATGAGCGCCGCGGCGAGCATCGACGGGTACTCGGAGCCGTGCTCTCCCGTGAACGATGCGAGCCCGACGGCGAGCGGCATCATGTCCTGGCTGTTCACGATGACGAGCGGCCAGAGCAGGGAGGACCAGGATGCGAGGGCGGTGAGGATCGCGAGCGCGCTCAGGCCCGGCTTCGCCAGCGGGAGCATGACCTGCCAGAACACCTGGCCGGGGTTCGCGCCGTCGAGTCGCGCCGCCTCTTCGAGCTCCTTGGGCAGTCCGAGGAAGAACTGTCTCATCATGAAGATCCCGAAGGCGTTCACCAATCCGGGGACGACGATGCCCGCGAAGGAGTTGAGCCAGCCGAAGCTCTGCACGGTCTGATACTGCGGAATGAGCAGAAGCGTTCCGGGCACCATCAGCATGGAGAGCACGATCGCGAACAGCGGGCCCTTGGCGAAGAACCGCATCCGCGCGAACGCGTATCCCCCGAGCGCACAGAGGATGAGCGTCGCGACCGTGGTCAGCACGGTGATGATGATGGTGTTCAGCATCTGGCGGAGGAAGGGGACCTGAGCGAAGACACCGACGTAGTTGTCGAGATTCCACTGCGTCGGCCAGAGCGTCGGCGGCACCGACGTGATCTGCCCGTTCGTCATGAAGGTCGCCAGCACCTGATAGATGAACGGCGAGACCATGACCACGCCGCCGATCAGGAGCACGGCATGTGCACCGAGCTGTCGACCGGAACGCCGACCCTTGCGGCTCTGCGCGAGACGGTCACTCATAGTGCACCCACTTCTTCTGCAGACGGAACTGGATGGCGGTGAGGATCGCGATCATGACGATGATCACGACGCCGATCGCGGTGGCGTACCCCTTGTCGTTCTGCAGGAAGCCCTCGTTGTAGAAGAAGTACACGAGGGTCTGCGATCGGGCGGCGTTGGGACCGGTGCCCAGCATCACGAAGATCAGATCGAAGACCTGGAAGCCGCCGATCAGGGTCAGCACACTGATGAAGAAGATCGTCGGGGTGAGCAGTGGCAGAGTGATGCTGCGGAACTGCCGCGCGGGACTCGCCCCGTCGATCGAGGCGGCCTCGTACAGGTCCGGAGGGATGCTGGACAACCCGGCGCTGAAGACGATGATGTTGAACCCGAGCGAGAGCCAGATGCCGACGATGGCGACCGCGACGAGGGAGAGCCCCGGCGTCGAGAGCCAGTACGGCCCCTGGATTCCGAAGAGTCCGAGGAAGGCGTTGATGAGGCCGAAGTCCCCGCTGTAGAGCATCCGCCAGACGATGGCGACCGCGACCGGCATCGTGACCACCGGCAGGAAGTACAGCGTGCGGTAGAGACCTTTGAACCGCAGACCCGGCCGGTTGATGAGCGCTGCGAGGTACACGGCGATCGGCACGTTGAGCATCACGATCGCGGTGTAGATGGCGGTGTTGCCGAGCGCGAGCGCGAAGTCGGGATCGTTGAACAGCCGGACGTAGTTGTCGATTCCCGCCCAGCTGACGTCGCCGAAGAAGCCCCAGGTCGTGAAGCTGTAGTAGAACGTCCGCAGCAGCGGCCAGATGAAGAAGATGGCCAACGGCACGAGGATCGGCACGAGGAAGATCCACGGCCAGACGCCGTCGTACTTCGGGGAGCGCCGCACGGGGCGGGTGGCGGCCGGAGCCGCCACCCGCCCGCGACTCACCGTGGTGGTGGTCATCACTTCCGCTCAGCGGCGAGCACGTCGTTCATCGCCGCCGCCAGCTGTGTGCACGCTTCCTCGACGGTGAGCTCGCCACTCCACGCCTTGGTGAGGTACTCGTTCTCGAGCGTGTTCCACGCCGCGGTGTTCAGCGACACCGGGTACGGGGCGGCGTGCGCGGCCTGGTCGCTGAACAGCGAGAGGTCCCACTGCGGGAACGCGTCGGTGAAGCTCGAGGCGACACCGTTGAAGGCGGGGATGCCGAGGCCCGCGGCACCGTAGAGCTCCTGGGCCTCCTTCGAGCCGAGGAACGCCTGGAAGGTCTGCGCGGCCTCCTTGTTCTCCGAGTAGGCCGACACGGCGTCGGCGCCGCCCTGGATCGTGGTGACGAGGTCGGACTCTCCGGTCGGGAGCGGAGCTACCGCCACGGTGTCTGCGATCTCGCTGTCCTTCAGGGAGTTCGCGTTCCACGGGCCGGACCACATCATGGCCAGCTTGCCCGAGGTGAAGTACTGCGGGATGGGAGTGTCAGTGATCTGGGCGACGGACGGGGAGACTCCCGCCTGAGCGAGGTCGACCCAGAGCTTGACGCCCGCGATCGTGCCGGGGTCGTCGTAGCCCGAGGTGGTGCCGTCTTCGGAGATGACTTCACCTCCGGACTGGTAGATGGTGTTGTACGAGGTCTCCTGACCGGTCCACGGGGCGGCGGCAGCACCGAACACGCCTTCGGAACCGAGCGCGGTGCTGATGGCCGTCGCTGCGGCGACGAAGTCCTCCTGCGTCCACCCGTCGGCCGGGTATGCGACGCCCGCCTGATCGAAGAGAGCGGTGTTGTACCAGACGCCCATCGTCGCGTAGCCGGTCGGAGCGGCGTATAGCTCGCCGTCGAAGGTGTAACTCTGGATCGACGCGTCAGGGAAGTTCGCGGGGTCGATCCCGTTTGCGGTGTCGACGGCGGCGAGTGCGCCGTTGGTGGCGTACAGGCCGGCGTTGGGCTCGTTGATCCAGAAGACGTCCGGCAGCGTCTTGCTCGAGGCCTGGGTCTGCAGCTTGGTCCAGTACTGGTCCCAGGGGAGGGCCTGGATGTTGACCGTGATCTCGGGGTGCTCTTCATTGAAGGCGGCGATCACGTCCTTGTACGGCTCGAGGGCGTTGGCATCCCAGATCACATAGTCGATGCTCGCCTCACCGCCGTCAGCGGGTCCTGCGCCGGATGCGCATGCGGTGAGGCTGAGGGAGAGAACGGCGACGGCGGCGACGGCGCTCGCGGTCATTCGCTGACGATTCATTGTCTGCTTGGTCCTTTGCTCGGGTGCGAGGGGGTGGAGCATCGTGCTCGAGCGGTGACGGCCTCGGCACTCCTGGATCACGACTTCCATATAATAATCCAAGTTGGCATTAAAATTAGAGGATGCCGATCACGCCTGTCAAGAGCCGGGTTCACCTCGGTCGCGCCGATCCGATCCTGCGGCTCGCAGCGCGCTACGATGACTAACCAAACTTGACGTGAGAATCCGCTCCTCGAGTACGGGAGACCATGACGACGACACCACGCTCCGGCGACCGCTCGCTGCTGAGACGCATGAACACCCATGCGGCACTCCTCGGCGTCCGCGACGGACAGCACACCGTGACCGGCCTCGCCGACCAGCTGGGCATCTCACGCACGGCGGCCGAAGACGTGGTCCGCGACCTCGTCGAGCTCGGCTGGGTGACCCCCGCCGACGCCCCGGCCAGCGCTCGCCCCGGTCGCCCCGCACGCAGCTACCGCTTCGCCGCCGAAGCGGGACACGTCGTCGGATTGGACATCGGCGTGCACAAGATCCTCGGCATCGTCGCCGACCTCGAAGGCCGGCCGCGCGCCTCGCACAAAGTGTCGATCGACGAGGATGCCAGCGCCGCCGACCGGCTCGCGCTCGCCACGACCGTCGTGGAGGCCTGCCTCGCCGAAGCCGGTCTCGACACGGAGGCGGTCTGGTGCGCCGGCGTGGGCTCGCCCGGCGTCATCGACGCCTCGGGCACCGTCACCCGGTACGGAGGCAACGGCCTGCCCGGCTGGCTCGGCCTCGACCTCGCCGACACGCTCTCGACGCGCTGGGGCGTGCCCGTGCGGGTCGAGAGCGACAACAACCTCGGCACGATCGCCGAGCACTGGCGTGGCAGCGCACAGGACGCGCGCGACGTCGTCTACGTCCTCTCCGGGAACCGGACCAGTGCGGGGATCCTCATCGGCGGATCCCTCTACCGCGGTCACAGCGGCGGATCCGGCCTGGTCGGCGCCCTGCCCCAGCTCGGGTGGGCGGAAGCACCGCGACACGTCGACTCGCTCGCGGGCACCGGAGTCGCACCGACCCGGGAAGCCATGTTCCTCGCCGCGCGCGACGGCATCCCGCACGCACTCGCAGCGCTGGACGGATTCGCCGCCAGCATCGCGACCGGGGTCGTGGCGATGTCACTGGCCGTCGACCCGGAGCTGATCGTGCTCGGCGGCGGCATCTCCCGCGGCGGCGAGATCATCCTCGACGCGATCCGCTCGCACATCGACGAGCTCCAGCCGCACGCCCCGCGGGTCGCGCTCTCCACGCTGGGCGACGAGTCGGTGGCGATGGGTGCCGTCCGGATCGCGCTCGACGCCATCGACGCCCAGCTCCTCGCCTCGGTGCAGGCCGAGGCCCGCTTCCCCTCCCCGTCGCGCGGGATCCTCACCCTTTGAGTCGGGGCGGCACACCCCCGGATCGAACCGATTCGATACCCGCTCTGGCACGACTGTAAGCGTTTGCAGTAGCCTGTTCGCATGGCACAGCTTGAGCAGATCGCAGCCCCCGGTTCCGAGTGGTGGCGCAGCGCCGTCATCTACCAGATCTATCCCCGATCCTTCGCGGACGCCTCCGGCGACGGCATCGGCGACCTCCCGGGCATCACCAGCCGCCTCGACTCGCTGCAGGAACTCGGCGTCGACGCGATCTGGCTCAGCCCCTTCATGACCAGCCCGCAGCGCGATGCCGGCTACGACGTGGCGGACTACCGCGACGTCGACCCCCTGTTCGGTACGCTCGCCGACTTCGACGAGATGCTCACCCAGGCCCATGACCGCGGCATCCGTGTGATCGTCGACCTGGTCCCGAACCACTCGTCCGACCAGCACGTGTGGTTCCAGGAAGCACTCAAGGCGGCGCCGGGCAGCCCGGAGCGCGCGCGGTACATCTTCCGCGACGGCAAGGGCGAGAACGGCGAGCTCCCGCCGAACAACTGGGAGTCGGTGTTCGGCGGCGGCATGTGGCAGCGCGTGACCGAGGCCGACGGCACCCCCGGCCAGTGGTACCTGCACATCTTCGACGCCACGCAGCCCGACTTCGACTGGAACAACGAAGAGGTGCAAGAGGAGTTCCGCTCCATCCTCCGCTTCTGGCTCGACCGCGGGGTCGACGGCTTCCGGGTGGACGTCGCCCACGGCATGATCAAGACCGAGGGCCTCCCCGACTACACGCCGCCGAGCGACGCCGACTCCATGGGCGGCGGCGAATCGAACGTGCCGTACTGGGGCCAGGACGGCGTGCACGAGATCTACCGCGACTGGCACAAGGTGCTCGCCGAGTACGACGGCGACCGCGCGCTGTGCGGCGAGGCCTGGATGCCGACGCTCAAGCAGACGGCTCTCTGGGTGCGTCCGGACGAGATGCACCAGACCTTCAACTTCCCGTACCTCATGACGCCGTGGGACGCGAAGTCGTTGGGGGATGTCATCCGCGAGTCGCTCGACGAGTTCGGCGGCGTCGGAGCGCCCAGCACCTGGGTGCTCTCGAACCACGACGTCGTGCGGCACGCGTCGCGCCTCGCGCTCACGGCCGACAACCCCCAGGGTGAGGGCATCGGACCGAACACCCCGAACAAGCCCGACACCGCGATCGGCCTGGCTCGCGCCCGCGCGGCGACCACCCTCATGCTCGCGCTCCCCGGCTCGGCCTACCTGTACCAGGGCGAAGAGCTCGGGCTCCCCGAGGCGATGGAGATCCCCGACGAGTTCCGTCAGGACCCGACCTGGTTCCGCACCGAGGGCAAGCGCTACGGACGCGACGGATGCCGCGTGCCGCTGCCCTGGGAGGCGGAGGCTCCGGCCTTCGGCTTCAACGAGACCGGACTGTCGTGGCTCCCGCAACCGACCGAGTGGGCGACGTACGCCCGCGACGTCGAAGAGGTCGACCCCGGCTCGACGCTCGCCCTGTACAAGCGTCTGCTCGCGGCTCGTCGCGAGCACGGCTTCGGCGCCGGTTCCCTGGTCTGGGAGGATGCCGGCGCTGACACGGTGGCCTTCCGCCGCGGCGACGTGCACGTGGTCGCGAACCTCGGCACCGCGCCGATCGAGCTGCCGGCCGACGCGAGCGTGATGCTGAAGAGCCAGCCGTTCGACGGCTCGTCGATCCCGGTCGACACCGCCGTCTGGTACACCACGGTCTGACCCGCCCCACACCCCGTTCCGGTCGCGGATCCCGTCGCTCGCCACGTCGTGAGAAAACGGGAGCCGCGACCGGAACGATTTCTCAGAGGAACACATGGCCAGCATCGATGAGGTCGCCCGGCTCGCCGGGGTCTCCACCGCGACCGTCTCGCGCGCGCTCAGCGGCCGCGGCCACGTGTCCGAGTCCGCCAGGGAGCGGGTGCAGGCCGCGGCGCAGTCGCTCGGCTACGTCGTCTCCTCGCGCGCATCGAGCCTCGCATCGGGGCGCACCCGCAACATCGGGGTGGTCGTCCCGTTCCTCGACCGGTGGTTCTTCAGCACGGTGCTGTCGGGCGTCTCGGCCGCGCTGATGCGCGCCGGCTACGACATCACGCTCTACAACATCACCGCCGACAAGGACGTACGTCGGCACGTGTTCGACACGTTCCTGCGGCGGCAGCGTGTGGATGCCGTGATCGCGGTGTCGATCGAACTCGACGCCGACGAGACACAGCATCTGCTCGACCTCGGCCTGCCGGTCATCGCGATCGGCGGCCCGAACCCGAAGCTCGACACCCTCACGGTCGACGACGTGGCGGTCGCCCAGCTCGCCACCGAGCACCTGATCGGCCTCGGCCACACCGACATCGCGCACATCGGCGCCAACCCCGAGTTCGACATCGACTTCCACATCCCCACCAACCGACGCCTCGGGTTCGAGAAGGCCCTGGCGAAGGCCGGGATCCCTCTGAACCACGCCTTCCTCGAGCCGGCGGACTTCACGGTCGAGGGCGGCTACCGCGCGGCGAAGCAGCTGCTCGGACGGCCGGGCCCCCGACCGACCGCGGTGTTCGCGGCATCCGATGAGATGGCGATCGGGGCGCTGCTCGCGGCCCGCGACCTGGGTTTCAGCGTGCCGGATGAACTCTCGATCGTCGGCATCGACGGACATGAGCTCGGCGAGTTCTTCCGCCTGACCACCGTCGACCAGTTCCCGCTCGGGCAGGGTGAGCGCGCCGCGGATGCGGTGCTGGCGAAGCTCACCACGCCCGACGAGGTGCACATCCCGTCGGCACTGCCGTACGAGCTGAACGTGCGCGGGACGACCGCCCGCCTGGTCTAGTCGCGACCCTGCACAGCATCGCTCCAGGTCCGGTAACCTCCATCGAGGTTGCGCGCGTCGACCCCGCGCTGCCGGAGCAGTCTGGTGGCGATGTGCCCGCGCAGGCCCACCTGGCAGTGGACCACGATCGGACCGCCGGGGAGTTCGCCGAGCCGGTCACGGATCTCATCCAGCGGCATGTTGATCGCACCGGGGATCGCGCCGGCAGCGAACTCCGACGGCGCGCGGACATCGATCAGCGTCGCTCCCGCCCTCCGCGCGGCTTCGAGTTCATGCCATTGGACCGTCGGAGTCGTTCCGGTGCGAGTGTTCTCCGCGACGTAGCCGAGGATGTTCACCGCATCCTTCGCCGAGCCGAACTGCGGCGCGTAGGCGAGTTCGAGATGCGCGAGCTCGGCGGCCGGTATGCCGGCCTGCATGGCGGTCGCCACCACGTCGATGCGCTTGTCGACACCGTCGCGTCCCACGATCTGCACACCGAGGATGGCATCGGAGTCCGGGTCGGCGAGCATCTTCATCGACAGGGTCTCGGCTCCGGGGTAGTAGCCGGCGTGGGATCCCGGGTGCACGTGCACGACGTAGAACTCGCGTCCCGCCGATCGAAGCTGCCGTTCGCTCCACCCCGTCTTCGCTGCGACGATCCCGAACACGCGGACGATCCCGGTGCCGAGTGCGGGTCGCGCCGACTCCGCGCGCCCCGCGATGAGGTCTGCCACCATTCGCCCGTGCCGGTTCGCGAGACCGGCCATGGTGATCAGTGCCGCGTCCCCGCCGACGAGGTCGAACTTCTCGACTCCGTCTCCCACGGCGTAGACGTCGGGAGCGCTGGTGCGGCAGGAAGCATCGACCCGGATACCTCCGGTCTCGCCGAGCAGGATTCCGGCGTCGGCCGCGAGCGAGGTCTCCGGCACCACCCCGGAGGCGTCGACGACGAGCTCTGCGGGGACGATGGCGCCGTCGCTCAGCGTGACACTTCCGGAACCGGCTCGAACGACCTCCACGCCGAGACGCACGTCGACGCCGTGCGCACGGATCTCGGCCGCGATGGGGGCGGCCATCTCCGTGTCGAGAGGGGCGAGCAGCTGAGGGCCGCGCTGCACGAGGGTCACGGATGCGCCCCGCGCGACGAGGTTCTCGACCGCCTCGAGGCCCGTGTATCCGCCGCCGACGACCACGACGGGAACGCCCGCGCGGGAGAGCGCGGCGTCGATCGCATCCGCGTCCTCGACCGTCCGCAGGCTGCGTGTCGGGATGTCCGAGGCGGGCTCGTCCCGCCGGGGCCTCGCCCCGGTGGCGAGGACCAATGCGTCGTAGCGCTGCACGAGGTGGTGTCCCGTCTCGAGATCGACCACCTCGACGAGCTTCTGCGCGGTGTCGATCCGCACGACATCATGCCGCACGCGCACATCGAGTCCGAACCGGCTGCGCAGGGATGCGGGTGTCTGCAGCAGCAGCGATTCGCGATCGGCGATCACACCTCCGACGTAGTAGGGCAGGCCGCAGTTCGCGTACGAGACCTCGGGCCCACGTTCGAAGATCACGATCTGCGCGTGCTCGTCGAGCCGGCGCAGGCGTGCGGCGGCGGACATCCCCCCGGCGACCCCGCCGACGATGACGACGGTACGCGGTTCGGGCGACGTCATCGCTGGAACATCCTCGAGAAGAATCCGCCCTGCGCCGGCCCCTTCGGGTGCCCGGAACACCACTGCGCCGCGGGAACCGTGCGGCGCACGGCGCCGACGTGCTGACCGCACCCCGCCCAGGTCGTCTTGCCACAGGTCTTGCAACGGACTGCTCGACACATCGTTTCTCGGCTCCTCACCGATACCCCCATGGGTATACGAGAGATCACTATACCCCGGGGGGTATAGTGATCAGTTCAGTCGACACTCAGGGAGCGAACATGTCATCCGCAGACGCCGAGACCCAGCGCAAGATCGCCAACCGCCTCAAGCGCGCGCAAGGTCAGCTCGGGGCTGTGATCGCGGCGGTCGAGAACGGAGGTGACTGTCGAGCCGTCGTCACGCAGCTCGCCGCCGTCACCTCGGCGCTCGACAAAGCCGGATTCCAGATCATCGCCTCGGCCATGAAGGACTGCCTGACGGACCCCGGGTCGGAGACCGAGACGGCCACCGACACGGACGGTGTGTCGATGGCCGAACTCGAGAAACTCTTCCTCACTCTCGCGTGAACCGCGCCGTCGCCGGTCAGCCGGCGACGATGAGCCCCTTCGTCGCGGTGCGCGCTGCCTCGAAGCGGCGCTGCACGTCGGGCCAGTTCACGAGGTTCCAGAACGCCTTGACGTAGTCGGCGCGCACGTTGAGGTAGTCGAGGTAGTAGGCGTGCTCCCAGACGTCGAGCTGCAGCAGCGGCGTGACACCGAGGGGTGCGTTGCCCTGCTGGTCGAACAGCTGGAAGATGACGGGGCGAGCGCCCACGCTGTCCCAGGCGAGCACGGCCCAGCCCGACCCCTGCACACCGAGTGCCGTCGCGGTGAAGTGCGCGCGGAAGGCGTCGATCGATCCGAACGCGTCGACGAGCGCGGCCTCGAGCTCACCCTCGGGAGCGCCGCCACCCTCGGGCGAGAGGTTCTGCCAGAACACCGAGTGGTTGATGTGGCCGCCGAGGTTGAACGCGAGGTCCTTCTCGAGCTTGTTGACGTTCGCGAGGTCGCCCGCGCTGCGCGCCGTGGCGAGCTGCTCGAGTGCGGTGTTCGCGCCGGTCACATAGGCCTGGTGGTGCTTGGAGTGGTGCAGCTCCATGATCTTGCCGGAGATGTGCGGCTCGAGGGCCGAGTAGTCGTAGGGCAGCTCGGGGAGTGTGTAGAGAGTGGACATGGCGTCTTCCTTTCGATGATGGTCAGTGGTGGGGGTCGTGCGGGAGGGCGTGGAAGCGGCGGTCGAGGTAGACGAGCGGACGGCCCTGCGGCCCGGCGAGCACCTCGAGGACCTCGGCGATCACGACCGTCGACGAACCGACGGCCACGGTCTGCAGGGTGCGGCAGCGCAGCGCGGCCCGTGCCGCGGCGAGGTGCGGCTCACCGGTCTCGAGCGCCGACCAGCCCTGCTCAGGCGTGAAGCGCTCGGAGCCGCTGACGGCGAAGCTCTGCGCCAGGTCGGAGTGCTCATCGTCGATGAGGTGGACGACGAACGTGTCAGCGCCCAGGATCGCACCGGCCGAGCCGGTGGCCCTCGTGACCGAGAACACGATCGCGGCGGGGTCGACCGCCACGGACGCCACGCTCGACGCCGTGAGCCCGACCGGACCCTCCGGAGTGGATGCCGTGATGATCGCGACGCCGGCCGGGTGCGTGCGGAACGCGGCCTTGAGCCCTTCGCCGACCGGGGTGGGTACGGGTGTCGCGGTCATCGGACGGCCTCCGTCATCTGCTCCAGTTTCGCGTGCGCGAGCATCTCCGCGCGGTCGACGAGCTTCGTCCGCTCCCGTCCGCGTTCCGCACCGGCACCGCGCTCGGCGGCATCGATGCGCAGCCAGCCGTCCAGGTCGACGGCGTGGTCCACGTGGGCGAGCGGGTCCGCCCCGGATGCCGTCGGCTCGGCGTCGGCGAGGTCGTCGACGAGGTGACGCACGGTCTGCGCCGCATCCGACTTGGTCGAGCCGATGAGCCCGACCGGCCCGCGCTTGATCCAGCCGGTCGCGTACAGCCGCGGGATCGGTGCGCCCGCCGCATCCACGACGCGTCCCTCGGCGTGCGGAACCACTCCGAGATCGGCGTCGAACGGCATCCCGGGAACGGGCGTCGAACGATAGCCCACGGCCCGGTACACGGCTCCGACGTCGTAGCGCAGCAGCTCACCGGTACCGACCATCCGGCCCAGCTCGTCGGATGCGGTGCGCTCCATCTCGATACCGGTCACGCGATCCGTGCCGAGGAGGCGCACGGGACGCTGCCGCAGGTGCAGGTGGATGCGGCGTGAAGCCGTGCGGCTTGCCGGGTCGAGCGCAGCCCACTCGGTCATGGTGCGCACGATGATGCGGCGCTGGGAGAACTGCGCGACCATCCGCTCAGCGTGCTCGTCCAGGGCGAGCCCATCCGGGTCGACGATCACGTCGACGTCGTCCTGCTCAGCCAGCTCGCGCAGCTCCATCGCCGAGAACCGCACGTCAGCAGGACCGCGCCGGGCGAACAGGTGCACGTCGCGCAGCGGGCTGGCGGCGAGCTGATCGAGCACGGTGTCCGGAGTGTCGGTGTGGGTCAGCGCGGAGGCGTGCTTCGCGAGGATGCGCGTCACGTCGAGGGCGACGTTGCCCGCTCCGAGGACGGCGACCGACTCCGCCTCCAGGGGCCAGGTGCGCGGAGCATCCGGATGCCCGTCGTACCAGAACACGAAATCGGCCGCGCCGAAGGAGCCGGGCAGGTGGATGCCGGGAATGTCGAGGTGCACATCGAGGTCGGCGCCCGTCGCCACGATCACCCCGTCGTAGGCCGCGCGGAGGTCTTCGATCTCGACGTCGACGCCGATCTCGATGTTGCACAGCAGCCGGATGCGCGGGTTCACGAGCACGTCGTGCAGGGCATCGGTGATCTTGCGGATGCGCGGATGATCCGGGGCGACGCCGTAACGGACCAGACCGTAGGGCGCGGGAAGCTTCTCGAACAGGTCGATCGACGCGGTCGGTGCGAGTCCGAGGAGGATGTCGGCGGCGTAGATGCCGGCCGGCCCTGCTCCGACGATGGCGATGCGCGGTTCGGCGACGGTCATGCGTGTTCCCCCTGGGGTGCGAGCGCGGCGATGATCGGGTGGTCGAAGGCGAGCATCCCCGTCTTGGCGGCACCTCCGGGCGAGCCGATCTCGTCGAAGAACTCGACGTTCGCCTTGTAGTAGTCCTGCCACTCATCGGGCAGGTCGTCTTCGTAGTAGATGGCCTCGACCGGGCACACCGGTTCGCAGGCGCCGCAGTCCACGCACTCGTCGGGGTGGATGTACAACGACCGTTCCCCCTCGTAGATGCAGTCGACGGGGCACTCGTCGATGCAGGCCTTGTCCTTCACATCGACGCACGGCAGAGCGATCACATAGGTCATCGCGGGGTCTTCGTTCGGGTCACGCTGTCCTCGTTCGGGTAGATCGGCCCATTTCGGGGCCACAGGACAACCGTAAAACCTCAAGTACACTTGAGGTCAAATCGAGGAAGAGGTCTCCGGATGAGCCCGCACGCACCCGACGAGCCGCTGACGATCGGCGAGATGACCCGACGCACCGGGGTCGCCGCCTCCGCCCTGCACTTCTACGAGTCGCTCGGCCTCATCGCCTCGACGCGCACGCCCGGCAATCAGCGCCGCTACGCCCGGCACATGCTGCGGCGGGTCTCGCTCATCACGGTCGCCAAGCGCCTCGGCATCCCGCTGTCCGACGTGCAGACGGCCTTCGCCGACGTGCCGCTCACCGAGACCCCGAGCCACGCCGACTGGCAACGGGCCTCACGACGCTGGAAGCGCGAACTCGAGAAGCGCCGCGAGGGCATCGAGCGCCTCGAACGCGAACTCACCGGATGCATCGGCTGCGGCTGCCTGTCGATGAAGGCGTGCGGACTGCTCAACCCCGACGACGCCCTCGCGACGCAGGGCGTGGGCCCGCAGCGACTGCAGGACTGACCCGGCCGCCACCGGGTCAGCGCACCTCGCGCTCACCGATCCCCCGCACTCCTCGAGTGAACAGGATTGGCGGAATCGAGGAGCACTACCTCTTTAAAGGACGTAGAATGGTTCCAGCCCGCCCCCGCTGGGGGTAGGGAAGTAGAAGCCGGGACCCCCGCCCCTTTGGACGGGACCCGGCTTTCGCGTATCTAGAGCTGGATCTGTTCGATGGTCGCCGACGAGCTCACTGCATCGAACCAGTCGCTCCGGCCGCCGGACATCTTCTCCCCCAACGCTCCAAGTACCTGATCGGCAATCCAAACCATCGGTTCCTCGCTGGGCTGCGCGTGATCGATTCGAAGCCCAGCGGGGAGAGCATGCTTGCCACGCAGCGCGTCGATCGTCCTGAAATCTCGTTGCATCAGCTGGAGTGGACGCGCTTCGAGAGTGAGCAATTGCACACCATGTCCGTCGAGTTGCCACGCGAGCCTCTCAAGGCAAAGTGCACGAGCGCGTTCTTGTCGGCGATAATCGACCGGCGCCGCAATGACGACGACGTGATACACGTCGAAATCCGTGATTGTAGCTATCGATGCATCCCTGGCCAGCCTGTCCTGTTCTCGCCAGTGGAGCTTCGGCCCGCGGCGCGGAAGACGCTGCAGCTCGGCGCGCATGTCTTCGCTGCGCGAGACATCTGCAACCGCGGCACCCAGGAGGTAGGAAGGCCGCTCCACGCCGGCTGTTCGGTAGGACTCGTCTCCCCAGGCATTCAGCACGAGTGAGTTAATCATTCAAGGTTAGATTTCGCTCGGGCCATTGATCGCTTCGCTTAGATCGGCACCCGAGAAGTCGACTCCCGGTCTGGCGACCTGCAGGAGATTCGCCTTCGAAAGATCCGCGCCGGTCAGGTCTGCACCAACGAGATTCGCGTCCGTCATCTCCGCCTCCGCCAGCACCGCGCCCTTGAGCTTCGCACCGCGCAACTGCGTTCCTATGAGACGCGCTCCGTCGAGCCTTGCATCCTCAAGGATTGCGTAGTCAAAGTACGCATCTTGCGCGAGGACACCGTACAGCTCGGCGCCCTCCAGATTGGCGTCGGTCAGGTTTACATCCGAGAGATTCGCTTTGGAGAGACGGGCCCCCCGGAGGTTGGCTCCCGTCATCGTCGCGTACAGCAGGACCGAATCATTCAGATTCGCGCCCTCGAGGTTTGCACCCGCGAGTTCGGCGTACCCCAAGTAGGTACTGGACAGATTCACGGGCCAAGTCGAACTGTGAAGTTGAGAGAGCCGTCCGATCACGGTCACAGCAGCCGCCAGATCCTGCCGTAACTTCACCTGCGGTGTCGTGCCGGCCGGCGACCCCTCGCGAACGTATGCGGCGAGGACTTCGAGAATGGTCGGGTGGTCCCGCGGGGAGTCAGTAGCGATTCGCTCAAGCGCGTAGATTCCTCCCAACCGGATTGACGGCTCTTCCGACCCCAGTTGCGCGATCGCTTCCGTGTAGCGCGTCGTGAAGTTTGCGTCTCGATCGAGCCTCGCCCCGAATCTGGCGATCTGGTCCCTGCGCCACGTGAAGATGAGGGTGATGATTGCGATGAGTCCACCGGCGGCCCAGAGCATATGCTGCCGCACGGCGGAGATCGCACCTAGACGTTCCGCTTCGGTAAGGGCCACAGCGCCCGGAGGTGCGGGCGAGGGGATGTCTGCGCTCACGATGATAGGTGGCAGCCACATGATGGCTGCCACAGCCGACGCGACCGCGACCGCCAACACGAGTATCAGTAGCGCGCCACCCCATGGTCGGATCGGTATCACGTCATTGGCCTCCATGCTGGAACGTTACCGGCTCTGGAGGACACTCAGTTCACACCCTGATCGAGCTTGACTGCGCGTTCTATGGTCGTCGCACAGCCGAAGGCAGTGATGCTCGGCCTTCCGTAGCGAGAGCGCCCAAAAAGGTGGGTTGAACGATGTGGCTGCTGGTGTCCTCACCGAGGCCGTCGTTCATCCGGCTCGTCGAGAGCCTCTCAAGCGCGAGGAGTGATGTGAGCTAGTCCCGTCGCAAGACCCCGGCTGCCTCCGACTGACTGTTGTAGTTGATGAGGGTTCATGTTCCGCCTTCTGCTCTTCGGCCCTCAGTATGCGGGCCTGCATAGTTCTTGAAGCCGTGCGCTTTCGAGCGAGTCCCGGCGAGGAGCGCCGCCGGGTCAGCGCACCTCGAAGTCGGCGGAGAGGAGCACCTCGTCGCGCGAGCTCGGACCCACCAGCAGCTCGAACGCGCCCTCCTCGACGATGCGGTTGCCGGCAGCGTCCACGATCGAGCAGTCGGCGACCGGAAGCTCCACGCGCACGCGGGCGGACTCCCCCGGAGCGATGTCGATCTGGCGGTAGGTCTTCAGCTCCTTGTCGGTCCAGCTGACACTCGTGACGGAGTCGCGCACGTACACCTGCAACGTCTCGCGCACCGGCCGCGTGCCGGTGTTCGACACCGTGACATGGCCGACGATCGTGTCGGACTCCCCCAGGGAGGTCGCCTCCAGCTCCAGGTCGGAGTACTCCACCGTGGTGTACGACAGCCCCTCGCCGAACGCCCAGGCGGGCGACTGCGTGAGATCGGCGTAGCGGTCGCCGTGCTGTCCGCGGATCTGGTTGTAGTACGTCGGCTGCTGGCCGACGTGCCGGGCGAACGAGATCGGCAGCCGGCCCGACGGCTCGACGGCCCCTGAGATGATCTCGGCGAGCGCACGGCCACCCTGCATGCCCGGGTTGGCCGCCCAGATCACGGCGGCAGCCCGGGACGCGGATGCCGGCAGCACGAGCGGCTTCGAGGCGAGCAGCACGATGACGACGGGCTTCCCGGTCGCGATGAGGGCGTCGATCAGCGCGTTCTGTCCGCCAATCAGCTCGAGCGTCGCGGTCGAGCGGCCTTCGCCGACGAGCTCGATCCGGTCACCCACGACCGCCACGACCACGTCGGAGACGGATGCCGCCGCCACGGCTTCCGCGATCAGCTCCGCATCCGGCTCGCAGGCCTTGACCACCGGCGGCCGCGGCTGCTTGTCGGGGAAGAACGGGCCCTTGGGGTCTTCCTCGAGCGTGAGGATGTCGGCACCGCGAGCGTGGGTGACGGTCCAGCCGTCGATCGCCTGCAGACCGTCGAGCACCGTCGCGATCATCTCCCGCGGCTGTCCGTCGAGCCACCCGGCCTGACCCGAGCCGCCGGCCCAGTCGCCGAGCTGCGTCTGCGCGTCGTCGGCGAGCGGCCCGGTGACCGCGACCTTCAGCGGCGCCACGGGGTCGAGCGGCAGCACCCCGTCGTTCTCGAGCAGCACGAGCGAGCGGCGAGCCGTCTCGAGGTTCAGCTCGGCATGCGCGGCGCTGCCCACCACGGCATCCAGCTCGGTCCCCGGCAACCGGGGGTTCTCGAAGAGTCCGAGCTCGAACTTGAGCGTGAGGATGCGGGCGGCTGCGGCGTCGAAGGCGTCCTCGGCGAGCATGCCCTTCGCGACGGCATCCAACGCTCCCTCAAAGAAGGCGGGCGTCGTCATGATCATGTCATTGCCCGCCCGCACAGCTGCCGCGGCCGCGTGCGTGATGTCGGGCTGGATCCGCTGCTCCCACACCATGCGTCCGACATTGTCCCAGTCGGTGATGAGCGTGCCGGTGTACCCCCACTCGCCACGCAGCACGTCGCTGAGCAGCCAGTCGTTCGTCGTGATCGGCACGCCGTCGGTGGTCTGGTAGCCGAGCATGAACGTGCGGCATCCCTCGCGGGCGACGCGCTCGAACGGCGGCAGGAACCACGAGCGCAGCTTGCGGCGCGAGATGTCGGCCTCGCTCGCATCGCGCCCGCCCTGGGTCTCGGAGTATCCGGCGAAGTGCTTGGCGGTCGCGAGGATCGCGGTGGGGTCGTCGAGGCCGTCGCCCTGGTAACCGCGCACCATCGCCGATGCCAGCTCGCCGATCAGGAACGGGTCTTCGCCGAAGGTCTCACTGATGCGACCCCAGCGCAGGTCGCGGGCGATGCACAGCACGGGCGAGAAGGTCCAGTGGATGCCGGTGATCGCCACCTCCTCGGCCGTCGCGCGGGCGACGCGCTCGAGCAGGTCGGCATCCCACGACGCGGCCATGCCCAGCTGGGTCGGGTAGATCGTGGCTCCCGGCCAGAACGAGTGCCCGTGAATGCAGTCCTCCGCCACGAGCAGCGGGATGCGGAGCCGGGTCTGCGCCGTCAGCTCGTTGGCCTGCAGGATGCGCTCGGGCGAGGTGTGCAGGATCGAGCCGGCGTGACGCCGGGCGATGTGGTCGTCGAGGTCGTCGCGCGCGTCGAGCTGCAGCATCTGCCCGACCTTCTCCTCGAGCGTCATCCGGCTGAGGAGGTCGGCCACGCGCTCGGGGATCGAGAGCGCGGGGTCCTGGTAGGGAAGAACGGTGGTCAGGGTCTGAGAGGTCATCACTTCGTGTTCTGGGTCGAGGTCTTCGAGGAGTCGGAGGTGTCGGGCGAGGCCGCCGACGTTACGGGATCGGCGCTCTTCTGCGGCAGGGGCACGCTGCGGACGGCCGTGACGGCGTCGTTCACGTTCAACCCCTTCTTCTTCATCGCCCTGGCGCGCTCTCCGGCCGAGCGCAGCCGCGGGTTGACGTACTCGTCGATGCCGAAGTTGATCAGCGAGAGCGCGACGCCGATGATGGCGATGCACAGCCCGGCGGGCACGTACCACCACCACAGCCGCGGGAACGCGCCGTTCTGCTGCGCCCAGAACAGGATGGTGCCCCAGTTGAGGTTGCTCACCGGGATCACGCCGATGAAGGCCAGGGTCGTGAGACCGAGGATGGCCGCCGTCACGGTGCCGACGAAGCTCGAGGCGATGAGCGCCATGAGGTTCGGCAGCATCTCGACGGTGATGATCCGGCGCAGCGGCTCTCCGTTGGCCCGGGCAGCTTGGATGAAGTCGCGGTTGCGCAGCGACATCGTCTGGGCACGCAGCACGCGCGCACCCCACGCCCACCCGGTGAGCCCGAGCACCGCGGCGATCACGATCAGCGGCGGGTTCTCGAACTGCGACGCGATGATGATGATGAGCGGGATGCCGGGGATCACCAGGAACACGTTGGTCAGCGCCGAGAGCGACTCGCTCTTCCATCCGCGCACGTAGCCGGCGATCACACCGATCGTGATGGCGATGATCGTGGCGATGAAGGCGGCGAGGAAGCCGACGACGATCACGCCGCGGGTGCCGTAGATGATCTGGCTCAGCACGTCCTCTCCCATGTGCGTCGTGCCCAGCCAGTGCTCCCAGGAGGGCGGCTGGCGGAGCGCCGTGCGGTCCTTCTGGGTCGGCCCGTAGGGGGCGATCCAGGGCGCGAGGATCGCGACGAGCACGAACACCCCGAGGATGATGAGCCCGGCGATCGACTTGGGATTGCGGAACATCGCGAACGCCTGGGCGAGCTGCGACCAGAACGTCTTGCGCGGCGGCGCATCGCTCGGCGGGGTGCGCAGAGTGGCGGTCTCGGGCATGCCGGAGACGACGGCCGATCCGTCGGGCGCGGTGCTCGCTGCGGTGGTGGGAACGGTCATGTCAGGACTCCATCTGGCGCGTGCGCGGGTCGAGGTAGGCGTAGACGACATCCGCGAGGATGTTGGCCACGAGCACCGACAGCGTGATCACGAGGAACACGCCCTGCATGAGGGCGAAGTCCTTGGCGTTGGTCGCATCGAGCAGCAGCTTGCCGACACCCGGATAGCTGAACACCATCTCCATCACGATCGTGCCGCCGACGATGAAGCCGATCGACAGCGCGAAGCTCTGGATCTGCGGCAGCACCGCGTTGCGGGCGGCATAACCCCAGAGCACCCGCTTGTTGGGCATGCCCTTCGCCTGCGCGACCGTGATGTAGTCGTCGTCGAGCACGGTCAGCATCATGTTGCGCATGCCGAGCACCCAGCCGCCGAGCGACGCGACCACGATGGTCAGCGCCGGCAGAGTGCCGTGCATGATCACCTGGCCGATGAAGTCGAAGCTCCACTCCGGGGACTGCCCCTTGTCGTAGGCGTGCGAGGAGGGGAACCACTTCAGGGTCGACGAGAAGATCGCGATCGCGATGAGCCCGAGCCAGAAGTACGGGATGGTGTTGAAGAACGTCGTGACGGGGATGATCGCGTCGAGCCTGCTGCCGCGCTTCCACCCCACGATCGCACCCGCGACCGTGCCGATCGTGAACGAGATGATCGTCGCGATGCCGACGAGTCCCAGCGTCCACGGCAGGGCCGCGGCGAGCACCTCGGCGACCGGGCGCAGGCCGTGCAGCGTCGAGATGCCGAGGTCGCCGCGCAGCAGCATCCCCCAGTACTCGATGTACTGCTGCCAGATCGACTTGTCGGTGTCGATGCCGAGCAGGATGCGCAGCGCTTCCTCGGCCTCGGGGCTCACGCTGCGGTTGCGCGCGAGGTAGGAGCTGACCGCGTCGCCCTTCATGAGGCGCGGCAGGAAGAAGTTGATCGTGATGGCCGCCCACAGGGTGAAGAGGTAGAAGCCCGCGCGTCCGGCGAAGAAGCGCCACGGGACCTTGCGGCTTCCGCGCTCGGCCGTGGTCGCGGTGGTGCCGACCTCGAGGGCGTCGCGCGCGACGAGGTCGCCGTCGTCGAGCTGGGGGAACGCGGTGCTCACAGTGCGCCTCCGGTCGATGCTGCCTGTGCGAAGAACTTGTCCGGGTCGGGGGAAGCCGATCGCAGTTCGCGCGTGTACGGGTCCTGCGGGTTGAGGATCACGTCGTCGGCGGCGCCGTACTCCACGACGCGGCCCTGGTTGAGGACCATGATCTCGTCGCTGAAGTGGCGGGCGGTCGCCAGGTCGTGCGTGATGTAGAGCACGCCGAGCCCCTCCTCGCGCTGCAGGTCGGCGAGCAGGTTCAGCACACCGAGCCGGATGGAGACGTCGAGCATCGAGACGGGCTCGTCGGCGACCAGGAGCGAGGGGCGCGAAGCGAGTGCGCGGGCGATCGCCACGCGCTGCCGCTGCCCGCCGGAGAGCTCGTGCGGGCGGCGGTCGATCACGGCATCCGCATCCAGCCGCACGCGGTCGAGGAGCCGGCGCACCTCGTTCTCGGTCTCCTTCTTCGGCACCACGTCGTCAAGCCGGATCGGGCGCTCCAGGTGATACCGGATCGAGTGGTACGGGTTGAGCGAGGCGAACGGGTCCTGGAACACCATGCGCAGCTGCTGCCGGTACTTCCGCAGCCCTTTGCCGCGACGGGGAATCGGCGTGCCGTCGAGCAGCACCTCGCCGCTGGTCGGGGTCTCGAGCTGGGTGAGGATCTTCGCGATCGTGGACTTGCCGCTGCCGGATTGCCCGACCAGGCCGATCGTCTGGCCCGAGGTGAGGGTGAAGCTCACGTCATCGAGCGCCTTGATCTGGCCGGCGCCGCGGACGTTGTACGCCTTGGTCACCTGTCGGAATTCGAGGGTGGTCATCGCACCAGCACCCCTCTCTCCCCGGTCAACCGGGGGAACGACGACAGCAGCGTCTTCGTGTACTCGTGCTCGGGCTGGGTCCAGATGCGCTCGGCGGTCGCGAGCTCGATGATCTCGCCCTCGCGCATGATCGCGATCCGGTCGCTGATCTCCAGGAGGAGCGGGAGGTCGTGGGTGATGAAGATCACCGAGAAGCCGAACTCGTGCCGCAGCTGCGAGATCTGCTTCAGTATCTCCCGCTGCACCAGCACGTCGAGCGCGGTGGTCGGCTCGTCCATCACCATGAGCTGGGGCCGCAGGGCGAGGGCCATCGCGATCATCACGCGCTGACGCATGCCGCCGGACAGCTCGTGGGGGAAGGAGCGGATGCGCTGGCGGCCGACCTTCACGATCTCGAGCAGCTCCTCGGCCTCGGCCCGGCGCTGCTTGCGGTTCATGTCGGGGCGGTGGATCTCGAACACGTCCTCCAGCTGCGAGCCGATGGTCGCGACCGGGTTCAGCGCGTTCATCGCCCCCTGGAACACCATCGACACCTTGTCCCAGCGGAACCGCTGCATGGCATCGACGTCGAGCGCATTGATGTCGATGTCGACGCCGGTCGCATCGTGGAAGGTGACGCTGCCGCTGGTGATGACGGCGGGCGCGCGCAGCAGGCGCTGCACTCCGTAGGCGAGCGTGGTCTTGCCGCATCCGCTCTCGCCGGCGAGTCCGAGGATCTCGCCGCGCTGCAGTTCGAGGGTGACGTTCTTCACTGCCTCGACGGGCGGATCGACGTCGTACACGACCGAGAAGTCGCGCACGCTGAGCAGGGGGTCTGGCATGGGGGGTGTCCTTCGGGTGGGGCGTCCCCGCGGCGCGTTTCGTCTCGTCGCTCCGCTCCTCGCTCAACGACCGATGGGGTGTCCGGTCGTTGAGCGAGCGAAGCGAGACGAAACGCGCCGCAGGATGGTGCTTACTCGGCGGGCTTGAGCTTCGTGAGGATCTGCACGATGTTCTGCTGCGTCGGGTCGGCAGAGGCGTAGGGGTCCTCCTCCGACGGCCAGCCCACGTAGTTGCGGGTGTTGAACTCGCCCAGCAGCGGGTGCGCGCCCAGCGGGATGGCCGGCACCTGCTCGGCGAAGATCGTCTGCAGCGTGTCGAGTGCCGCGGTGCGCTCCTCGTCGGACGAGGCGTTGGCGTACGAGTTCAGCGCGGCCGTCGCCTCGGGGTCGTCGAAGCGGCCGAAGTTGAAGCCGGCCTTGCCGTCCGAGATCCAGCGCGGGTCCATGGTCGAGGTGTAGAGGCCGTAGGCCGTGCCGCTGTCCTCGAGCCAGTGGATGATCGCGGAGAAGGTGCCGTTGTCGCGCGGGTCCGCCCAGCCGCCCCAGTCGGGCATGTCGATCTTGACCTCGGCGCCGATGGCATCGGTCACGTCTTCGGCGATGAGCTCCTGCGCGGTGTTCCAGTCGCTCCACCCCGAGGGGACCGAGAGCGTGAACGAGACGGGCGCACCGTCGGGGTCGATCAGCGCGTCGTCCTTCCAGGTGTAGCCGGCGGTCTCGAGCAGGTCGCGGGCCTTCTCGGCATCGACCGAGTAGTCCACATCCTTGAATTCGGGCTGGATCTCGTCTTCGAGGATCGACGACAGTCCGGTCACCGACCAGACGGCCTCGCTGGCACCCTCGCGGGCGATGTCGACGTAGGCGTCGCGGTCGATCACCCAGGCGAGCGCCTGGCGGAAGGCCGGGTCGTCGAACGGCTTCTGCTGCAGGTTCATGAACAGCGTCGCCGAGCCGGTGGTGGGAGCTGCCCAGAACTTGTTGTGCTCGGGGTCGACCGACAGGAACTGCTCCTCGATCTGTGGGATGAACGCCTGCGCCCAGTCGGCGTCACCGTTTGCGAGAGCGGTGGTCAGCGCGGTGTTGTCGCCGTACGAGACGTAGTGCAGCTGGGGCACCGAGAGGTCGCCGCCCCAGTAGTCGTCGCGGGCGTCGAGGGTGACCGACTCGGTCGACCAGTTCGACAGCACGTAGGGACCGGTGCCGACCAGGTCGTCGCCCTTGACGGGGTTCGTGGCCGGGTCGTCGAGGTTCTCCCAGATGTGCTTCGGGACGATCGGCACGTGCAGGGCGCGGGCCTGGTTGACGTACTTCGACGCGGCGAAGGTCAGCACGACGTTGTCACCCTCGACGACGGCGCTGTCGAGCTGGAGGCCGGCCGTGTCGAGCGCGGGCGTGGAGGCGAGCTCGTACGAGTAGACGATGTCGTCGGCGGTGAACGGCTCGCCGTCGCTCCAGGTGACATCCTTGCGCGGCACGACCGTGAGGACGGTGTAGTCGTCGTTCCACTCGATGCTCTCGGCGAGCCAGGGGGTGACTCCGCGGTCGCCGGTCTGGTTCACGAGGGCGAGGGTCTCGAAGATCACCTTGCCGTAGCCGTACTTCGAGGCGGACGAGTCGCCGACGAACGGGTTGTTGGATTCAGTGGTGATCGCGCCGTCGGGCTTCGCGATCGTGAGGGCGGCGCCGCCGGCAGCACTGCCGGAGTCGTCGTTCCCTCCGGCGGAGCATCCGGCGAGGGCCGAGATTCCGAGGGCGGTGATCGCGGTCGCCGCGATCAGAGACTTTCTGAGCTTCATTGCTTCTCCTTGGGCACGGTCGTTGTGCTGTGTCGCCGGTGGATGGGGGTCCGCCGGCCGTCGTGATTTGCTTACTGTCGAGAAAGTAAGCTTCCGTGAGGTTACCGAGGAGTAAGTTGGATCGCAAGCACGGCTTGCGAGAGAGAGGAGGCCGCGATGGCAGACAGTGACCAGACCGTCCGCGTGCGCCCGGCGACCCTCGCGAAACGCGAGCAGATCCTCAAGGCGGCGGTCGAGATCTTCGGCAACAAGGGCTCGACCAACGGCACCCTCGCCGACGTCGCCGACCAGGTCGGGATCACCCATGCCGGGGTGCTCCATCACTTCGGGTCGAAGCAGAAGCTGCTGCTCGAGGTGCTCTCGTACCGCGACCAGACAGACGTCGCCGAACTCGCCGAGAAGCACATCCCCGGCGGCCCCGAGCTCTTCCTGCACCTGGTGCGCACGGCGTATGCGAACGAGCGGCGCCCCGGCATCGTGCAGGCGTACACCGTGCTCTCGTCGGAATCCGTGACCGACGACCACCCCGGACGCGAGTACTTCGAGGACCGGTACACGACACTTCGGCGCGAGGTCACCGCCGCCTTCCACGAGCTGTGCGCTCAGGAGGGCGTGCGCGATCCCGACACGATCGCCGACGCGGCGGCCGCGATCCTCGCCGTGATGGACGGGCTGCAGCTGCAGTGGCTCCTCCACCCCGGGACCGTCGAGCTGGGCGGGGCGAGCGAGTTCGCGATCCGGGCGATCGTGAACGCGGTGCTGCATCCCGGGCCCGAGCTGTCGACGTACAGCCACCCCTGATCCCACCGGGCGCCACCGCTAGGCTCGGGCCATGACGATCGACCTCGAAGCGCTGTACATCGACCTGCATCAGCATCCGGAGCTCTCGTTCCAGGAGACGCGCACCGCCGGCATCGCCGCCCAGCACCTGCGCGATCTCGGTCTCGAGGTCGAAGAAGGTGTGGGCGTCACCGGCGTCATCGGCGTGCTGCGCAACGGCGACGGGCCAGTCGTGTGGGCGCGCGCCGACATGGACGCGCTGCCGGTCGAGGAGCAGACCGGGCTCGCGTACGCCAGCACCGCACACGGCGTCGACCCTGCGGGGACGACGGTTCCGGTCATGCACGCCTGTGGCCACGACATGCACGTCACCGCCATGATCGGCGCCGTCGAGAAGCTCGTCGCCGAACGCGACCAGTGGTCGGGCACCCTCGTCGTGGCGATCCAACCGGCCGAGGAGTACGGCGCTGGCGCGCGGGCGATGCTCGACGCCGGCATCCTCGACCGCTACCCGAAGCCCGACATCGTGCTCGGGCAGCACGTGACCCCGCTGCCCGCCGGCATCATCGGCGTGCGCAGCGGCACCCAGATGGCGGCATCCGACGGACTGACCGTGACACTGCACGGACGCGGCGGACACGGTTCCCGCCCGCACGCCACGATCGACCCGGTGGTCATGGCCGCGGCGACCGTCATGCGCCTGCAGACCATCACCTCGCGCGAGATCGACCCGCAGGGCGTAGCCGTCGTGACGGTCGGCTCGATCCACGCCGGGCTCAAGAACAACATCATCCCCGCGGAGGCGAAGCTCGAACTCAGTCTGCGCTACCCGAACGAGGAGGCGCGCGAGAAGGTGCTCGCGAGCGTCGAGCGCATCGTGCGCGCCGAAGCCGCGGCCTCCGGTGCCGAGCGCGAGCCCGAGATCCGCACCGACCACACCCTCCCCGCCACGATCAACGACGAGGATGCCACGGCGCGGGTCACCGCGGCTCTGCAGCGTGCCCTCGGCGAAGCATCCGTCATCGACCCCGGCATGTTCACCGGCAGCGAGGACGTCTCGTGGTTCGCGCGGGATGCCGGAGCGCCGCTGGTGTTCTGGTTCTGGGGCGGCATCGACCCGGTCCGTTTCGCGGAGGCGAGCGCGGTCGGGCGCCTGGAGAAGGACATCCCGACCAACCACTCCCCCTTCTTCGCCCCGGAGATCCACCCGACGATCGAGGTCGGCGTGACGGCGCTGTCGGCCGCAGCGCGGGAGTTCCTCGGCTAGACCGCGGGCTCGGCTCGGCTGCGGGGGTCGCGCTCCCGTCGGAGAAATGCGCTTCCGTCGCACTTTCGGGCGGGAAATGGCCGACGGCAGTGCGGATCTCCGTGGCCGGCGCGGCGCGCGTGAGCGGATGTCCCCCGAATGGCCGATGGCGGGGGTGTCGGATGTCGGCCATGATGACCTTATGGTTCCTCGGAAGGGCTCTGCCTCGAGGTCGGAGCGGACTTTCCTGGAGGTACCTCGTGCTCATGCCGTACGCCATCGGTGACGGGCCCTGTCGTTGACTGCGCCGAATCAACCCACGGACGATCTCTCCGACTTCGCAGATTTGATGACCCGCGAGCAGGAGTTCGCCTCCCCTCGTGATCTCGATCCGGAGGCCCACAGGCGACGCCGACGCCGGGGACTTCTCATCACCGCCGCCTGCGTGGTGCTGCTGCTGGCTGCGACCGGAGGGTACGTCGCGTGGGCTCTCACCGCGCCGGTGAACCCGCCGGCCGTGACCACACAGGTCCCGCCGGTCCCGGTCGGCGGCGCTGCGGCCCTCGCCGCGGTTCCCGCGTCCGCCTCGGCGATCAGCATCTCCGGCGCGGACGAATACCTGGGTGAGGGGGCGAGCGGAATCTGGTCGTCGAGCGGGACCGGCGATCCGCTTCCCATCGCGAGCATCACCAAACTCATCACCGCACTGGTGATCCTCGACGCCGTCCCACTCGCCTCCGCCGACGACCCCGGGCCCACGATCACCTTCAGCAAGGCCGACCACGACCTCTACGACAGGTACTACGTGCAGGGCGCGACCATCGCCCCCATGCCCACGGGCACGTCGATGTCGCTGCATGATGCCCTCGCGACCATGCTGATCCCGTCGGCGAGCAACTACGCCGAGGCACTGTCCTCCCGGATCTTCGGATCACAGAACGCGTTCCTCGGCGCGACTCGCGATTGGCTCTCCGCCCACGGCTTGACGGGCACCACGATCACCGAGCCCACCGGCATCAGCCCGCGCAATACGAGCACGACTGCCGACCTCCTGGCCATCGGGAAGCTGGCCGCGGCGAATCCGACCATCGCTCAGATCGTCGCGACCTCATCGATCTCCCTCCCCGGCGCCGGCCAGCTGCACAACACCAACGGCCTGCTCGGAACGAGCGGGATCACGGGGCTGAAGACGGGCACCCTGGGCCACGGCACGTACAGCCTGCTGTACACCGCGACTCTCGTCGTGGGCACCGCCGAACCGCTCGCGGTGACCGGCGTCATCCTCGGAGGACCGACGCGCGAGTCCGTGAACGGCAGCGTGCTCGCCACCCTGGACAGCATCCGTACCGGCTTCCATGAGGTGCCGGTCGCGACAACCGGACACGAGGTCGGCACGATCTCGACGCCTTGGGGCTCCACCGCGCAGCTGGTCATCGGCGAGGATGCGGCGATCTTCACCTGGTCGGACACCCCGATCATCGCGACGATGGACATCGAGACCCCGCCGACCTACCGCGACGGCTCGGTCGTCGGCAGCGTCACCTGGACCGCCGGACCGCACACCGTCACCGCCCCGGTCGCGATCAAGGGGAGTGTCGACGCACCGTCCGAGTGGTGGCGGCTCACCCACCCGTCCGAGCTCGGCTGAGCGGCGCACCCGGGCGTCGCGCTTCGGTCGGTGAATCGCGCTTCCCTCGGCCTTTCTGGGGCGAAACGGCCGCGGGAAGTGCGCCTGGCCGCGGCCAGCGCGCCGGGACCGCAGGCCTCAGGCCGCGTCGGGAGAGGGCGGGCGCCATCCACCCTCGTCTCGGAGGCCGCCGGCGATGCGGCGGGAGATCTCCTGTAGTTGCCGACGCTGAGCTGCTGTGAGCCGGTCGAGGACCAGATCGCGCACGAGCTCCGCGTGACCGGGCGCCGCCTCGTCGACCTTGGCGCGCCCACTGTCGGTGATGTGCGCGAGTGTGAATCGGCCGTCGCTCGGGTCGGGGGTGCGCCGCATCCATCCCTTACCCTCCAGACGCGTGGCCGCACGGGACAGCCGTGACAGCGTGCTGTTCGCGTACGAGGACAGCACGCTCATCCGCAGCCGGCCCTCCTCGGCATGGGCGAGTGCAAAGAGCACGCCGTACTCGAAATGCGTGACCTGCGCATCGCGCTGGAGCTGGGCGTCGAGCACCGCCGGTAGCCACTCGAGCACCGTCGCCACCGCCGACCAGGTCTCGAGTTCTTCGCCCGTCAGCGGCGGGATCGCGCCGTTCGTCGTCATCCTCACAGCGTATCGCTTCACGCGATTTGACTTGACCGGGAAAGTGATTTTGACTTGCTCAGGAAAGTCACTACACGGAGGAGACACATGGAACTCGAACTCACCGGCAAGCGCGCGTTCGTCAGCGGATCGACCGAGGGAATCGGATACGCGATCGCGGCCGGGCTCGTCCGCGCCGGCGCCGCCGTGGTCATCAACGGGCGGGATGAGCAGCGCCTGCGCACCGCAGTCGATGCCCTGCGCGCCCTTCTCCCCGGCGCGGACGTCACCGGGATCGCCGCAGACTTCGCCGACGCCGAGCAGGTGCGGCACCTCATCGGTCGGCTCGGCGAGATCGACATCCTCGTCAACAACGTCGGCATCTTCGACGTGCGGCCGTTCACCGACATCTCGGACGACGAATGGCAGCGGTACTTCGACGTGAACGTCATGAGCGGGGTCCGCCTCTCCCGTCACGTGCTCGACGGGATGCTCGCCCGCGGCTGGGGGCGGATCCTCTTCGTGTCGAGCGAGTCGGGGATCGACGTCCCCGCCGACATGACGCACTACGGCGCGACCAAGGCGGCCATGCTCGCCCTCGCGAACGGCCTGGCCAAGTCGACGCGCGGCACGAGCGTGACCGTCAACAGCATCGTCGGCGGCCCCACCTACTCGCAGGGTGTCGCGCGCGCCGTGGAGCAGATCGCCCGCGCACAGGGCATGGATCCGGCCGACCTCAAGCAGGCCATCGCCGCGCGCAACACCACGTCCCTGCTGGAGCGGTTCATCGAGCCGGAGGAGATCGCGCACCTGGCGTCGTACCTGGCGAGCCCACGCTCCTCGGCGACGAACGGGGCCGCGCTGCGCGCCGACGGCGGGACGCTCACGACGATCCTCTGAGTCGCCCGGCGCGGGTCCCACTCCCGTCGGTGAATCGCACTCCCGTCGGCCGTCGTGCCACGAAACGTACGAGGGAAGTGCGATTGGCCGCAGCAGACGCGAGCAGTGACGACGCGAGCCGGCGCCGTCGGCTAGACCCCGACGACCCGCGGGTCGATAGGCGCGGGCGGAGCAGAGCGCGGCGCCGGGGGCGGCGGCGGGGCGAGCTGGCGCTGAGGCACGCCGTGCGCCTCACGATGCAGGCGCTCCATGCGGCTGTCGAGCTCGGAGGCGGCATCCGCGGCGTCGGACAGGCTGTCGACGAGGTGCGAGGGCACCTGGTTCGAGAACTTGTAGTAGATCTTGTGCTCGAGGCTGGCCCAGAAGTCCATCGCGATCGTGCGGAACTGCACCTCGACCGGCACCGACAGCGCGCCGGTCGACAGGAACACGGGCACCTCGATGATCGCGTGCAGGCTCTTGTAGCCGTTGGCCTTCGGGTGCGCGATGTAGTCCTTGACGGTGCGCACCGTGACGTCGTCCTGCGCGGTGAGCAGGTCGAACAGGCGGTAGACGTCGGCGACGAAGCTGCAGGTCACGCGCACGCCGGCGATGTCGGTGATCTCGGCGCGGATGCGGTCGAAGTCGGGCTCGTCGATTCCCTTGCGGGCGATCTTCTCGACGATGCTGTCCGGCGACTTCAGTCGGCTCTTCACATGCTCGATCGGGTTGTACGCGTGGTCGTGCGTGAACTCGTCGCGGAGGATCGAGATCTTCGTCTCGACCTCGCGCATCCCGAACTCGTACTCGCGCAGGAACCGCTGCAGCTCGTCACGCAGCACGCGGGCCTGGTTGATCGTGTCCTCGGTGACGTGAACGGTCGACATGGCATCGACGTTACGCGTTCGTGATCGGAAACCGCTGTGGATGCGCGATGTCCTCACGACTCACATGCGGCGGGCTCCGGGGCGCGGGGCTGCGACGTCCGCCCGCGCATCGACCAGCTGTTGCCCGGAGAGGACGCCGGGCAGGCCGCGCCCGGAGCGGGTCGTGAACAGCAGGACGACCGCGACGAGGAACAGCACGGCCGCCGCGAATCCGAAGATCCCGCCGGGCAGCTGAAGAGCGCTGATCCCTCCGATGCCGCCCGCCCAGCGCAGGAGGCGCGCGAACGGTGCCGGCAGACGCGATCCCGTGTAGCGGAGCTGCACGGCGACGTCGCCGATCGAACGCCCGCCGATCAGGATCAGCACCAGGAACAGTGCGGACGGGACGATCGTGGCCGCCGCGGAAGAGAGAGTGCCGTCGAGCACCGCCGCACGGTCCTTCACGACGAACTCGAGCCAGACCTGCACGGTCACGCCGGCGCCCACGCTCAGGAATCCGTAGGCGAGGAAGTCGCACAGCATCGCGAGGGCGCGGCGACCGCGGGTGACAGGACGGGGAAGGTCGGCGTCAGGGCGCGCCTCCGCGCCGCGCAGCGACCGCGGGACGACGAGAGCGAGGGTGCAGCCGACGACTGCACCGAGGGTGTTCGTCATCAGATCACCCACGTCGAAGAAGCGATACGCGCAGGGGTAGACACCCCACACCCCGGTCAGCTGCGTCGTCTCGATCAGCAGCGACAGTCCGAATCCGGCGGCGAGCGCCACCAGGATGCCGCGACCGGCGAGGACCCGCACGAAGAAGCCGAGTGGGAGGAACAGCAGCACGTTGAACACCAGCTGCAGCAGGGCCGGCTGCCGCAGCGGGTTGCCCGGCGCCGCGAATGCCTTCTGCACGTCGCGCACGACCGACATCGGATCGGTGATCGCCCCGACGCAGCGGATCGTATCCGGGTCGGGCAGGGGAAGCAGGGTGTACGTCCAGATCGCCCAGAAGTAGATCAGGGCCGACAACCAGAGCAGCGTGCGCCCGAGGCCGAGCCGACCGCGCCGCCGGTAACTGATCGCCACGAACGGCACGAACAGGAGGATGCCGAAAGCCACTCCGATCGCGATGGCGATGAACCCGAGCAGCACCTGATCTTCCACAGCGTGCCAGTGTAGCTTCGCCCGTAAGGATTCCGTGAGGGACCCGCATCCGACCGTAGGGATTCCGTGAGGATCGCGTGAGGATGCCGTCAGCAGGCGTAGTGTCGCCGGACGTGTCCAACGAAAACAGGGAGAGCGCGGACGCGCCCCCGCGCGCGAAGCGCATCATCATCGGGGAACCGCTGACGAGCCAGCAGGTCGACGACCAGCTGCTCCCCAAGCGCATGGCACTGCCGATCTTCGCGTCGGACGCGCTGAGCTCCGTGGCCTACGCGCCGCAGGAACTCGTGATGATCCTGCTGATCGGCGGGCTCACCTTCCTCTCCTTCACGCCGCTCGTCGCGATCTCGGTCGTGGTGCTGCTCATCGTCGTCGTGCTCAGCTACCGGCAGCTCATCAAGGCCTACCCCTCGGGCGGCGGCGACTACGAGGTCGCGTCGAAGAACCTCGGCGAGATCCCCGGCGTGATCGTCGCCGCGGCGCTCCTGGTCGACTACGTGCTGACCGTGGCCGTGTCGGTCGCATCCGGCGTCGACAACATCATCTCGGCGGTGCCCGGCCTCGACCCGTTCCGCGTGGAACTCGCGGTCGGCTTCGTGATCCTCATCATCGTCGTGAACCTGCGCGGGGTTCGCGAGGCGTCTCTCGTCTTCGCGATCCCGACGTATGTCTTCATCGCCTCGGTCGGCATCATGATCGTCACCGGCCTGATCCGCACGTTCCTGGGCGACGCCCCCGTCGCCTCGAGTGCGGACTTCTCCGTGCAGGCCGAGAGTCTCGGCCAGGCGGCCGTGATCCTGCTGATCCTGCGCGCGTTCTCGAGCGGTTGCTCCGCCCTCACCGGCGTCGAGGCCGTGTCGAACGGGGTGCCCGCCTTCCGGGCGCCCAAGGTGCGCAACGCCCAGTCGACCCTCGTGCTGATGGGGTCGATCGCCGCCTGCTTGTTCGCCGGGCTCACCGCGCTCGCCCTCATCACCGGCGTGCACTACGCCGAGAACCCGTGCGACCTGATCGGGTTCGACTGCACGAACCCGCAGCCGAGCCTGATGGCGCAGATCGCCTCGGCGACGTTCGGCGGCGGCAGCATCGCCTTCTTCATCGTGCAGGCCGCGACCGCATGTGTGCTGCTGCTCGCCGCGAACACCGCCTTCAACGGATTCCCCCTGCTGGGCGCCGTGCTCGCCCGCGACGGCTACGCCCCGAAGTCGCTCAACACCCGCGGCGACCGCCTGGTGTTCTCGAACGGCATGATCCTGCTCGGCATCGCGGCGATCGCGGTGCTCGTGGTGTTCCAGGCGAAGCTGACCACCCTGATCCAGCTGTACATCATCGGTGTGTTCGTGTCGTTCTCACTCGGCCAGATCGGCATGGTGCGGCACTGGCGACGAGTGCTGCGCGGGCCGGTGGAGGACAAGGCAGGATCCGGTATCGACGGAGCATCGGCATCCGACCGCCGCTCGGCGAAGATCGGCCTCATCATCAACTCCGCCGGTGCTGTGATGACCGTGCTCGTGCTGCTCATCGTGACGATCACCAAGTTCACGCACGGCGCCTACCTGGTGTTCTTCGCGATCCCGATCCTCGCGTTCCTCATGCTGGGCGTGAAGAGGTACTACCGCGACGTCGAACACGAGATCGCGATCGACGACACCACCAAGTTCGGAGCGACCGGCGACCTCGCCATCGTGCTCGTCAACCGACTGCAGAAGCCCGTCGTGAAGGCCATCGACTATGCGATCGCGGCCAAGCACGGCAAGACGCTCGCGGTGCACGTGGCCGTCGCCTCCGACGACGCCGCCGCGCTGCAGCAGGAGTGGGCCGACCACCTCGTGCCCATCCCGCTCGTGATCGTCGAGTCGCCGTACCGCTCGTTCGCGCAGCCGGTCACCCAGTTCATCAAGCAGTACCGCGAGAAGCACGGCTCGTCCGTCGTGACCGTCTACCTGCCGCAGTACATCGTGGGGCACTGGTGGGAGTCGTTCCTGCACAACCGTCGCGCCCGCCGCCTCGCCAACCAGCTGATGCTCGTGCACGGGGTGTCGATCACCCTCGTGCCCTGGCTGCTCGACTCGTCGGAGCTCATCTACGGCCGCCGTTCCCGTCCGCTGCCGGGCCAGGAGCGCGCCGGGCGGCCCGTGGTCGTGAACGGACGCCGCGCGCACCGACCAGCCGGTCCGCCGCAGGAGTAGTCGCCGCGGCTTTCGTCACGCCCCGGCGAGCACCGAACCGAGGATGCCGGCGGCCTCGGCGAAGCGGCCGGGGTCGGCATTCGCGTAGTTGAGCCGCACGTACGAGCCCGAGGGCTCCGCCGGGAACCACTCGGACCCGGGGGCGATGATCACGCCCTGCACCTCGCAGTCGCGGACGACCTGCACGACATCCGTCCCCTCTGGGAGCCGCACCCACAGGTTCAGGCCGCCTGCCGGGATGCCCTCGACCTGCGCCGACGGGGCGTGCTCGGCCAGGCTCGAGACCAGCAGGTCGCGGCGCGCGCGCAGGTGCTCGCGGAACCCGCGCAGGTGCGTGCGCCAGGCGGGCTGCGTGACCACGTCGAGCGCGGCGGCCTGCAGCAGCCCGCTCACGTACATGGACTCCGCCGCGCGGTCGGCCAGGATCCGCTCTCGCGCAGGTCCCCGGGCGATCACGGCCGCGACGCGCAGGGCGGGCGAGGCGCTCTTGGTGAGGGAGCGCAGGTACACGACATGACCGTCATCGTCGGAGGCGGCGACCGGCCGCGGCTCGGCATCGATCCCCAGGTCGTGCGCCCAGTCGTCCTCGATCAGGAAGGCCCCATGCCGGCGAACGGTCTCGAGCACGGCATCCCCCGTCGCGGTCGGCCACTGCGCGCCGGTCGGGTTGGCGAACGTCGGCTGCGCGTAGAACGCTCGGGCCCCCGTCTGCGCGAACGCCCGTTCCACGTCATCCGGATCGGGGCCCTGGGGGCCGGAGGGGATCGGCACCAGCACGACACCCGCCTGCGCGGCGGCGAGCAGCGCGCCCCAGTAGGTGGGCGACTCGACGAGCAGCGGCTGCCCAGGGCCCACGACCGCACGGAAGATCGAGCTCAGCCCGCTCTGACTGCCCGAGATGACGAGAGCATCGCGCGCCGATGCGGGTGTGACGCCGGCGGGGGCGGTGGCGGCGAGCTCTCCGGCGAACCAGGCCTGCAGCTCCGGCAGCCCCGCGGCGGGCGAGCGGGTCAGCGCCGCATCGGTGCGTGCGGCACGCACGAGCGCCTGCCGTACGAGCCGCTCCGGCAGCAGCTCGACCGCGGGGTAGCCGGAGTGGAGCCCGATCGCCTCCGGGGACACTGTGCGCTGCGTGGACGACAGGCCCGCGAGTCCGGCGGGCGCGGTGCCGAGCGCTGCGGTCTGCCAGCCGTAGTCGGCTGAGCGGGCGGGGCGGATCGCGCGGACGAACGTGCCGGCGCCCGGACGCGACTCCACCAGCCCGAGCCGGACGAGCTGCTGCATCGCCTTCTGCACGGTCACCGGGCTCGCCCCGTACTCCGCCATGAGCGCCCGGTTCGACGGCACGCGCGCCCCCGGAGATGCCGAGGCGACCCATGCGCGGACACCGGCGACGATCCGGTCACTGCTATCCTGACTCATGAAATTAGAGAGTAGCGTTATCGCTCCGCGATCGACAGTGCTATCGACGCACGCCGGCCTCTGGTGGGGGCTACTCGGCGTCACCGCCTTCTCGTTCACCCTCCCGTTCACACGGATCGCCGTCGACGGCCTCTCCCCGCTGTTCATCGGCGCAGGGCGCGCGGTCGTCGCCGCCCTCCTCGCCGGAATCGCCCTGGCCGCGACACGGCAGCGCATCCCGACGCGAGTGCAGTGGTGGCGATTGGCCATCGTCGCCGGCGGAGTCGTGGCCGGATTCCCGCTGCTCACCTCCTTCGCGATGACCACGACCCCCGCCAGCCACGGCGCCGTCGTGGTCGGCCTGCTGCCCGCCGCGACTGCCGTCGCCGTGGTGGTCCGCACCGGCGAGCGCCCGAACCGCTCCTTCTGGGTCTTCGCGATCGTCGGCGCGGTCGCCGCCGTCGTGTTCGCCGCCCTGCAGAACGGCGGACTCGGCTCCCTCACCGCTGCCGACCTGCTGCTGTTCGGTGCCGTGCTGGCCGCAGCGATCGGCTATGCGGAGGGCGGTCTGCTCGCCCGCGAGCTCGGCTCCTGGCAGACGGTGTCATGGGCGCTCATCGTCGCCGCTCCCCTCATGGGGGTCCTGACCGTGGTGTCGACGATCCAGCAGCCGCCCGCAGCGAGCCCCGTGCAGTGGCTCGCATTCGGCTACCTCGCCGCCGTGAGCATGTTCCTCGGATTCTTCGCCTGGTACCGCGGACTCGCGATCGGACCGATGGCGCAGGTGAGCCAGATCCAGCTCGTCCAGCCCGTGATGAGCATCGCGTGGGCCGCCCTCCTGCTGCACGAGCCGATCGGCTGGGCCACCGCCGTCGGAGGTCTCGCCGTCATCGCCTGCGCCGCGCTCGCGGTGCGCACCCGCCTGAAAGACCGCCCCCGAACCGACCGGCCGCCCCGAGAAGAGGAGTCCTGATGCGCCACACACCCCGCTACCTGATGACCGACCCCGACGAGGTCAAGCGCCTCATCCGCGGCAACCCGTGGGCGACGTTCGTCTCCCCGGCGAGCACCGGACTCGTCGCCTCGCACTACCCTGCGCTGCTCATCGAGGACGAGGAGGGCATCGTGATCGCCAGCCACTTCGGACGGCCCGACGACCAGCTCCACGAACTCGGTCGGCACGAGGTGCTCGTCATCATCCAGGGTCCGCACGACTACGTCTCACCGAGCCTGTATGCGCCGGGCGACCTGTTGCCCACGTGGAACCACGTGACCGCGCACCTCTACGGCACCCCCGAGCTCCTCAGCGAGGAGGAGAACTACGCCATGCTCACGCAGTTGACCGACCACTTCGAGAACGGACGGGAGCACGGCCGGCATCTGTCGGAGGACGAGCCGGGCACTCGCCGAGCGGCGAAGGGCACGGTCGGCCTGCGGATGCGCGTCGCCCGCTTCGATGCGCGCGCCAAGCTCAGCCAGAACAAGCCGCCCGAGGTGCGCGAGAACATCACCGCGCGGTTCGCCGAGACGAACAGCGCGCTCGCGTCGGAGATGCGGCGGGTCGACGGGGGGCGACCGTGATCGGCCTCTAGATGCAGGCCCAGCAGTACATGTGGTGGCCGGATGCGGCGGCACGGCGCGCGAGAGCGGCGAGGTCGCGCGCGAACGCAGCCAACTGCGCCGGATCCGCACCCGCGAGCTCTTCGGTCTGCGACCACGGCTCGGCCACCTCGGCCAGGCGCGCGTCGTCGGCTGCGGCGAGCGCAGATGTCAGAGCATCCGTCACCGTGATGATGATCCGGTCGTAGTCTTCGCTCATCGCGAGGTTGTGTCCGGCACGCGGGTCTTCGGTCACGTCGTCGTACGGGGCGCCCGTGAGCAGCGCCTCGAGCGTGCCGAGCTGCACGACGGGATCGATACCGCCGAGCGTTCCGACGTCGAAACCGGAGTCCGTCGCGGTCGGCCCGCCCTCCACGTCGAGGACCTTCACGGCCTCTTCGTCGGATGCGGCGGAGAAGTAGTCGTAGATCACACTCATGCTCGACATCCTGCCAGTCCGTGCCGACGCCGACCTGCCGTGACCCGAGGTCTCCGGCTGGCGGGAGCTGCACGAGGCGCAGGCCGCGAGTGTCGACCGCGGCGAGGTCGTCGGGATCGAGGGCGGCCACTACCTCCACCACACGCAGTCGCCCGAGCTGGCGGCACAGACGCGCGCGTTCCTGGATTCGCTCGCGACCGACTAGCTCCGGTTTCAACTCGCGCGACCCCGGTCATCCGGGCCGACTCGCCACCCTCTCCCCGCTCACCACGGGGTCGCAATCCACCTATTGCCAAGCAGGTCTTGTCAGTAGGCGGCTAGGGGTCCACGCCCCGCGGGATAGGGACCGGGGGCTAGGGGCGCTGCCGTTCAGACGGTGCTGCGGGTGGGTTCAATGCGGTGCGTTGGCGGCCGGGCCGAATGGTCAGCACGATGACGACCGCAGTCAGGGCGATGATCGGCGCGGAGAACGGCAGGCTCAAGAATACGATCGTCGTGATCGCGCCGGAGGCGGCTACGAGAGCGGTGGCGATGACGGCCACGGTGCGTGAGGTCGCGCGGGCGAACGCGGGGAACAGGGAGATGGTGAGTGCGATCCCGATAAGCACGCACGCGGTGGCGGTGGTCGCGCCCCATATGGGAGGGAGGTTCGTCATGTCGGTGTCGACGCCCAGGTACCAGAGGACGTGTGCGCCCCCAGCGACGAGAATCCCGAGGCTGCCCAGTACAGCCGCCCCCCAGCGAGGATGAACCGTTGTGGGGCGGGATATCAGCCCCACAACGATCGCCCACAGACTGGCGAGAGGGGTGATGAAGAAACAAAGCACGTGGACGAGGGCTTCGTTCTGCTCGGTGAATGCGACGGCCACGATGGTCATAGCGACAGCAGCTGAGGCAACACTGATCGCCCCGAGCACCCAAGGCAGCACCTGTGTAATTCTCATTGCAAGCCCCTTTCGAGCAGCTGTTCGTGCTTCGAGGGGAACGAGTTCGGGGTGGGCGTCACGAGCCTCTTCGAGCATTCCGAAGAGCACGTGAGCGTTCACTTCTCTCCAGCGTCGCGGATAGGCTTTGAGGCTTCGTCGCAGGGGATCGGTGTTCATGCTTGTGCTCCCGCGGTCCGCACCTGCTGCAGTTTGAACTGTGCGCGTCGTGCCCGTTGGGCGAGCGCCTTCGCCTCGAGATCGAGAACGTGAAGCCCCGTCTCAGAGATCGCGTAGTACCGTCTCAACCTCCCGCCGACGATTTCATCCTGCGTCTGGGCGATCCACCCGAGTGCGAGGAGCTTCTCGAGTGCGGCGTACACGGTCGCGACACCTGGCCGTTGCCCCGTGAGCGTCGAGACTTCCTCGACGAGTGCGTATCCGTGGAGTGTGCGACCGGTGAGAGCAGTGAGAAGCGTGAACTGCAACGGTGACGGTGTCTTCATGACATCAACCCTAAAGAGTGGGCATATTCTGATCAACGAGAATATACCCACTCTCAGGAGGTCCTCAGTTGCATCCCGACGAGACCCACACGGCCAACCGCTGAGCCGGGTGTGAGCAACCCGCATGCATCCTCGGTGGCGGCGTAGGGGAACCGTGAGGATCGACGGATCCGCCCGCGCGCGGGAGTTGTATCGGATCCGTGCTCGACATCATCTACATCGCGCTGACTCTCGCGCTGTTCGCCCTCGTGTCCCTGGTCGCCAAGGCGGTGGACCGCGCATGATCGTCTTCGAGATCATCGCGGCCGTCCTCGCCGTCGCCGCCGTCGTCTACCTCGTCGTCGCGCTCGTCGCCCCGGAGCGGTTCTGATGGGTGCGGCGATCTGGTTCGGCATCCTGCAGCTCACGGCCGTCGTGGTCGTGCTCGTTCTGGTCTACCGCCCCCTCGGCGACTACATCGCCCGGGTGTACTCCTCGGCGAAGGACCTGCGCGTCGAGCGCGGCGTCTACCGGCTGATCGGCGTCGACTCGTCGTCCGAGCAGACCTGGCGCGCCTATGCCCGCAGCGTTCTCGCGTTCTCGGTCGTCGGGCTGCTGCTCGTCTACGGGCTGCAGCGCCTGCAGGCGTTCCTGCCGCAGTCGCTCGGTCTCCCGGCCGTGCCTGAAGGGCTCGCTTTCAACACCGCGGCATCCTTCGTCGCCAACACCAACTGGCAGTCGTACTCGCCCGAGCAGACCGTGGGCTACACCGTGCAGCTCGCCGGCCTCACGGTGCAGAACTTCGTCTCGGCGGCGGTCGGACTCGCCATCGCAATCGCGCTGATCCGCGGCCTCGCGCGCCGGGGCTCGGCGACCATCGGCAACTTCTGGGTCGACCTGATCCGCGGTCTCGGCCGCATCCTCCTCCCGATCGCCCTGATCGGTGCGGTGGCGCTCCTCGCCGGTGGCGTGATCCAGAACTTCGCCGGCTTCACCGACGTGACCACCGTGTCGGGCGGAACCCAGACCATTCCGGGCGGACCGGTCGCCTCGCAGGAGGCGATCAAGCTCCTCGGCACCAACGGCGGCGGCTTCTTCAACGCCAACTCCGCGCACCCGTTCGAGAACCCGACCGGGTTCACGAACCTGCTGGAGGTGCTGCTGATCCTCGTGATCCCGTTCTCCCTCCCCCGCACGTTCGGCCGCATAGTCGGCGACCACCGCCAGGGCTACGCCATCGCCGCGGTCATGGGCACGATCTTCCTGATCTCGACCTTCGCGCTCTCGGCGCTCGAACTGGCCGGCCGCGGCAGCGCACCCGAGCTCGCCGGCGCCGCGATGGAAGGCAAGGAGGTGCGCTTCGGCATCCTCGGATCCACGCTGTTCGGCAGCGCGAGCACGCTCACCTCGACCGGTGCGGTCAACTCGATGCACGACTCGTACACGGCGCTCGGCGGCATGATGCCGATGCTGAACATGATGCTCGGCGAGGTCGCCCCCGGCGGCGTCGGCTCGGGCCTCTACGGCATGCTCGTGCTCGCGATCATCGCCGTGTTCGTCGGCGGGCTGCTCGTCGGCCGCACCCCCGAATACCTCGGCAAGCGCATCGGTCCGCGGGAGATCAAGCTCGCGAGCCTGTACATCCTCGTGACGCCGACGCTTGTGCTGGTCGGCACCGCGCTGAGCTTCGCGATCCCCGGCATCCGGGAAGACGTGGAGTCGACCAGCATCCTGAACCCGGGCGTGCACGGCATGAGCGAGGTGCTCTACGCGTTCACCTCGGCGTCGAACAACAACGGCTCCGCCTTCGCCGGACTCACCGCGAACACCCCGTGGTTCAACACCGCACTCGGGATCGCGATGCTGCTCGGACGCTTCCTCCCCATCGTGCTCGTGCTCGCCCTCGCCGGCTCGTTCGCCGCGCAGGAGCGTGTGCCCGCCACCTCGGGAACGCTGCCCACCCACCGGCCGCAGTTCGTCGGCCTCCTCCTCACCGTGACGGTCGTCGTGACCGCCCTCACCTACTTCCCCGTGCTCGCACTGGGACCCCTCGCCGAAGGACTCGTCTGACCATGACTCTCATCACCACGCCTTCCGAATCCCCTTCTGAACAGCAGGATGCTGCGGCATCCGCCCCCGCGCAGCCGACGCGTTCCTTCGGCTGGTCACAGCTCGTCGAGGCCCTGCCCGGCGCCCTGCGCAAGCTGAACCCCGCAGCCCTCGTCCGCAACCCCGTGATGCTGCTGGTCTGGGTGGGCGCCGCGTTCGCGACCGTGCTGGCGATCGCCGAACCGTTCCTCGGCGGACCCGCCGACTCGGGCGGCACCCCGGTCCCCGCGCCGTTCACCTGGGGCATCGCGGTGTGGCTCTGGCTGACGGTGCTGTTCGCGAACGTCGCCGAGTCCGTCGCCGAAGGCCGTGGCAAGGCCCAGGCCGCGAGCCTGCGCAAGACGCGCACCAGCACGATGGCCCGCCGTGTGGTCGGTTATGACGCGGCTTCGGATGCCGCAGCAGAACGTGCCGAGACCCTGGAGGTCTCGTCCGCCGAACTGCAGCGCGACGACGTCGTGATCGTCACCGCCGGCGAACTGATCCCCGGCGACGGCGACATCATCGCGGGCATCGCGACCGTCGATGAGTCGGCCATCACGGGCGAGAGCGCCCCGGTGATCCGCGAGTCGGGCGGCGACCGCAGCGCCGTCACCGGCGGCACCCGCGTGCTGTCCGACCGGATCGTGGTGCGCATCACCTCGAAGCCGGGTGAGACGTTCGTCGACCGGATGATCGCCCTCGTCGAGGGCGCCAGCCGCCAGCGCACCCCGAACGAGATCGCGCTGAACATCCTGCTCGCCAGCCTGTCGATCATCTTCGTGGTCGTGGTGCTCGCCCTCAACCCGATCGCCTCGTACGCGGCATCGCCCGTCAGCATCCCGGTGCTCATCGCCCTGCTCGTCTGCCTGATCCCGACCACCATCGGGGCACTGCTCTCGGCCATCGGCATCGCCGGGATGGACCGGCTCGTGCAGCGCAACGTGCTCGCGATGTCGGGGCGCGCGGTCGAGGCCGCGGGTGACGTCACGACCCTGCTGCTCGACAAGACCGGCACCATCACCTACGGCAACCGCCGCGCGCACGAGGTCCTGCCCCTCCCGGGCGTCGACGCCGACGAGCTGCTGCGCGTCGCGGCCCTGTCGTCGCTCGCAGACCCCACCCCGGAGGGCGCCTCGATCGTCGAGCTCGCCGCCGCCCGCGGCATCCGCGTCACCGCTCCGGAGGATGCCGTCGTCGTGCCGTTCACCGCGCAGACCCGCATGTCGGGACTCGACCTCGCCGACGGCACGCAGATCCGCAAGGGCGCAGGTTCCGCGGTGCGGGCGTGGCTCGGGCTCGACGCCGAGGACGCGGAGCTCACCACCCGCACCGACACCGTCGCCGAAAGTGGAGGCACCCCCCTCGTCGTGGCGGTGACGACCCCCGGCGCGGAGGGCCGCGTCCTCGGCGTCGTGCACCTCAAGGACATCGTCAAGGACGGTCTGCGCGAGCGGTTCGACGAGCTGCGCAGCATGGGCATCCGCACGGTGATGATCACGGGCGACAACCCGCTGACCGCGAAGGCGATCGCTGCGGAGGCCGGGGTCGACGACTTCCTCGCCGAGGCGACGCCCGAGGACAAACTAGCCCTCATCCGCCGCGAGCAGGAGGGCGGACGCCTGGTCGCGATGACCGGCGACGGCACGAACGACGCCCCCGCGCTCGCGCAGGCCGACGTCGGCGTCGCGATGAACACCGGCACCTCGGCCGCGAAGGAGGCCGGCAACATGGTCGACCTCGACTCCGACCCGACCAAGCTGATCGACATCGTGCGCATCGGCAAGCAGCTGCTCATCACCCGGGGCGCCCTCACCACGTTCTCGCTCGCGAACGACGTGGCGAAGTACTTCGCGATCATCCCGGCGATGTTCATGGGCGTCTTCCCCGGACTCGCCGCGCTCAACATCATGCAGCTGCACTCGCCGGCATCCGCCGTGACCAGCGCGATCATCTTCAACGCGATCGTGATCGTGTTCCTGATCCCGCTCGCCCTGCGCGGAGTGAAGTACCGCCCGGCGAGCGCTTCGCAGATCCTGCAGCGCAACCTGCTCATCTACGGACTCGGCGGCGTGATCGCCCCGTTCATCGGCATCAAGCTCATCGACCTCGTCGTCAGCCTCATCCCGGGCTTCTGACCCGGCTCGGAAAAGGAACCCAGACATGTCCTCCACTCGCACCGCGGCCCGCACCACCGGGGTCGCCATCCGCGCGATGCTCGTCCTCACCCTCGTGCTCGGCGTCGGCTACACGCTCCTCGTCACGGGCATCGGGCAGCTCGCTCTCCCCTGGCAGGCGAACGGCTCACCCCTCCCCGACGACAAAGGCAGCTCACTGATCGGTCAGCCGTTCACGGATGCCGAGGGCGAAGCCCTGCCGGAGTACTTCCAGTCCCGCCCCTCGGCGGCCGGCGACGGCTATGACGGGGCAGGCTCCAGCGGCAGCAACCTCGGCCCGGAGAACCCCGACCTGGTCGCGGCCATCGCCGACCGCCAGGCCGCGATCGCGGAGCGCGAGGGTGTGAAGGCGTCCGAGGTGCCGGCCGACGCGGTCACGGCCTCGGGTTCGGGCCTCGACCCCCACATCAGCGTCGCCTACGCCCTGCTGCAGGTGCCGCGCGTGGCCGAGGCGCGCGGGCTCCCGGAACAGCAGGTCGAGGACCTCGTGGAGTCTAGGATTCAAGGGCGGGATCTGGGATTCCTCGGCGAGGAGCGCATCAACGTCGCCGAGCTCAACCTCGCGCTGGACGGCCAGGAGGGCGAATGAGCGCAGATCGGACGCATCGCCCGACGTCGGAGCAGTCTCGTCGTGGACGCCTCCGTGTCCTGCTGGGTGCCGCTCCCGGCGTGGGCAAGACGTTCGAGATGCTCGCCGAGGGGCGTCGGCTCCGCGAGGAGGGACACGACGTCGTCATCGCCATCGTCGAGACCCATGACCGCGCGGCCACGCTCGCGCAGACGGTCGGACTGCCCGAGGTGCCCCGTCGCGTCGAAGACCATCGCGGCGTCGCCCTGACCGAACTCGACCTCGACGCCGTGCTCGCCCGGGCTCCCGAGATCGCGCTCGTCGACGAGCTCGCCCACACGAACACCCCCGGTTCGCGGCATCCGAAGCGCTGGCAGGACGTGGACGAGCTGCTGGACGCCGGCATCGACGTCGTCACCACCGTCAACGTGCAGCACATCGAGTCGCTCAATGCCGTGGTCGAGAAGATCACCGGCATCGCGCAGCAGGAGACGATCCCGGATGCCGTGGTGCGCGCCGCGGACGAGATCGAGGTCGTCGACCTCGCGCCGCAGTCGCTGCGGGACCGGCTCTCCGCCGGGCTCGTGTACCCGGCCGAGCGCATCGATGCCGCCCTGTCGAACTACTTCCGCCTCGGCAACCTCACCGCGCTGCGCGAGCTCGCCCTGCTCTGGCTCGCCGACGAGGTCGACAGCGCCCTGCGCACCTACCGTGCGGAGCAGGGGATCGAAGGGAACTGGCAGGCCAGGGAACGGGTCGTCGTCGCCCTCACCGGCGGCCCCGAAGGCGAGACCCTGCTGCGTCGCGGTGCACGGATCGCCGCCCGCTCGGCCGGCGGAGAACTGCTCGCGGTGCACATCTCGGCCCAGGACGGGCTGCGCAACGAGACCCCGGGGGCGCTCGCCACGCAGCGCACCCTCGTCGAATCGCTCGGCGGCAGCTACCACCAGGTCGTCGGCGACGACATCCCGGCCACCCTGGTCGAGTTCGCGCAGGGGGTGGACGCCACGCAGCTCGTCATCGGGGTCAGCCGTCGCAGTCGACTCGCCGCCGCGCTCACCGGTCCCGGCATCGGATCGGAGGTGATCCGTCGCTCGGGCGACATCGATGTGCACATCGTCACCCACGCGGCGGCGGGCGGTCGACTCGCCCTGCCACGGATGACCGGCGGGGCACTCGGTTGGCGGCGGCAGCTGCTGGGCTTCGCGGTGGCCCTCGTGTTCGGACCCCTGCTGTCGTGGCTGATGTTCACCTTCCGCAGCCCCGAGTCGATCACCGCCGAGGTGCTCGCCTACCAGCTGCTCGTGGTGGTGGTCGCCCTCATCGGCGGCGTCCGTCCTGCCGTGTTCGCGGCCGTGCTCTCCGGCGTCACACTCGACTTCCTCTTCGTCGCACCGCTGTTCACCATCACGATCGCGCATCCGTTGCACGTGCTCGCCCTCGCCCTGTACGTGCTCATCGCGATCCTGGTGAGCATCATCGTCGACCAGGCCGCCCGCCGTGCCCGCACCGCGCAGCGCGCCACCGCCGAGGCCGAGCTGCTCGCCGCGGTCGCCGGCAACGTGCTGCGGGGCGACAACGCGGTACTGGCCCTCGCCAGCCGTACCCGGGAGGCGTTCGGGCTCAGCGGCGTGCGGGTGCTCTCCCCCGACGGCGAGGTGCTCGCCAGCGACGGGGAGCCGGTCGCCGACGGACGAGCCACGAGCATCCCGGTCGGCGTCCGCCCCGGTGGCGGCCCGCGCGCGATGCTGGAGCTGAACGGCGAACCGCTGGCGGGGCCGGAGCGTCGGCTGCTCGACGCGATCGTGGCGCAGCTGTCGGCCGCGATCGAGCACACCGACCTGCGGGCGACCGCGAGCGAGGCCGAGGCCCTGGCCGAGACCGACCAGGTGCGCAGCGCGCTGTTGTCGGCCGTGAGCCATGATCTGCGGCGCCCGCTGGCCTCGGCCGTCGCGGCGATCGGCGGACTCCGCGGCGCGCACGAGCTCTCGGCATCCGATCGCGCGGAGCTGCTCGCGACCGCCGACGAGAGCCTCGCCACCCTGTCGACCCTGGTCACCGACCTGCTCGACGTGAGCCGCGTGCAGGCCGGGGTGCTCGCGGTCTCCTCGTCGCGGATGGATGCCGCCGGCACGGTGCTCGCCGCCATCGACGAACTCGGACTGGGCCCGGCCGACGTCGAGCTCGCCCTCGACCCCGAGCTGCCGCCGGTGTTCGCCGACCCGGTGCTGCTGCAACGGGTGCTGGTGAACGTGCTCGCCAACGCGCATCGCCACGCTCCCGAGGGCAGCCGGGTGATCGTCTCGACCAGTGCCCTCGGCGATCGCGCCGAGATCCGCGTGATCGATCGCGGCGACGGGGTCTCACCCGAGCGACGGGACCGCATCTTCCAGCCGTTCCAGCGCTTCGGCGACACCGACAACACCACGGGGCTCGGGCTCGGGCTCGCCCTGTCGCGCGGGTTCGCCGAGGGCATGGGCGGTACCCTGACACCCGAGGACACCCCCGGCGGGGGCCTCACCATGGTCATCTCCCTGCCGCTCGGCGCAGGGCATCACGACACGGAGGAGACGGAGTGAAGCTCCTCATCGCCGACGACGACCCGCAGATGGTGCGGGCGCTGCGGATCACGCTCGCCGCCCATGGATACGAGGTCGTCGTGGCGGCCGACGGTGCCGCCGCGGTCGCTGCTGCCGCGCAGACGCATCCCGACCTCATCATGCTCGACCTGGGCATGCCCCGGCTCGACGGCATCGAGGTCATCCAGGCGCTGCGCGGATGGACGAACGTGCCGATCATCGTGGTCTCCGGCCGCACCGGGTCTGCCGACAAGGTCGAGGCTCTGGATGCCGGTGCCGACGACTTCGTGACGAAGCCCTTCCAGGTGGACGAGCTGCTCGCGCGGCTGCGGGCGCTGTCCCGCCGGTCGATGCCGGCGAACGGGGAGTCGACGGTGGCGTTCGGCGACGTCGTGGTCGACCTCGCGACCAAGACCGTGACCCGCGCCGGAACTCGCGTGCACCTGACGCCGACGGAGTGGCGGATGCTGGAGCACCTCGCACGGCATCCGGGTGCCCTGGTCACGCGACAGGATCTGCTGAAGGAGATCTGGGGCAGCGAGCAGGTGTCCGACTCGGGCTACCTGCGCCTGTACATGTCGCAGCTGCGCAAGAAGCTCGAGCAGGAGCCGGCCGTGCCGGTGCATCTGCTCACCGAGGCGGGGATGGGCTACCGGCTCGTGCTCTGAGCCGAGCGCGCACGGCGTCGCAGCACCGCGACGACCCCGGCGACGACGAGCAGCACGGCCACGATGATCGCGGCGACTGCTGTCGGGGTGCTCTCGGGCTCCCCGGTGAGACGGCCGACCGCGAGCCAGGCCAGACCCCAGGCCGTCGCGAGTGCGGGGGCGATGCGACCGGTCGCCCACGCGGCAGCGGCACCGATCACGAGCACGACCACCAGCACGGCGATCGCCCAGGCATCCGCGGCCTCCGCCCAACTCTCGGGTGCGATCTGCGTCAGCCACGCGGCCGTGTTCGCGACCGTCGCGATCGTCACCCAGCCGAAGTGCAGGCCGTTCGCGCCGTCGGTCAGGATGCGGTCGGCGAGGTTGCGCGCCGGGAAGCGCCCCAGCACCACGATCACCCGGGCGAGCACCGCCAGCAGCAGGGCGATCACCACGACTGTGAGCCACAGCGTCAGAAAGCGCGCGGTGACCAGCCACAGCCCGTTCAGCACCATCGACGCGGCGATCCATCCGCCCACGGCCTGCTGGCGAGCATCCTGCCGCTGTGCGGGAAGCGCCTGCCAGACGGTGTACGCGATGAGCCCGATGTAGATGAGGGACCAGATCGAGAAGGCGGGGCCGGCGGGCGCGAGGTACGAACCCTGCGCCGAGAGCGCGCCGTCCTGCAGGTCGTCGACGGATGCTCCGCCGAACGCTCCTGCGCCGATGGCGGCCGCGATCAGCATGAACGATGCCGCCGCGATGATCAGGCTCTGCCGGCCGATGCCCTTCGTACGTGAGTCCATGGTCGTGACCATACGGCGTGGAGCGCCCGGTGCGCATCGGGGTTGACACCCGGCCGCCGTTTCGCTAACCAGGTTAGCCAAACGGCCGGGCCGCCCGCCTCCTCTGCGCATCCGTCGGGAGAAAGTCCATCCGTCGGGAGACACGCCGTCGAATGCCCCGACACCCGCGAATCCTCCCGACATGCGTGCAGGCCAGGATGGATGCCGCGGAACGGGTGGGCGGATGACGGTGCCGGGACTCAGGGCCGGGCGAAGGCCGCGTCGATCAGGACCTCCGCGGCGCCGCGCGCCTGCACGGCCACGGAGGGGTCCTTCGAGATCGCGGCCGTGCTCTGCGCCCCCTCGGCGAGGATCGACAGCTGTGCGGCGAGCGCTGCGGGGGCACCCGTGTCGGCGACCAGGCCCGCCATGTACTCCTGGAACGACGCCTTGTGCGTGCGCACGATCTCGGCGACCTCGGGGTTCGTCCCGCCGAGCTCGCCGAACGCGTTGATGAAGGCGCAGCCGCGGAAGTCGTCGGCGCAGAACCAGTTCTCGAGGTATCCGTAGACCGCGAGCAGGCGGGTGCGCGGATCATCACCGGCATCCGTCACGGCCGCGGAGAGCCCGGACTCCCACTGGGCGTGCTTGCGGGCGAGGACAGCGGTGACGATGTCGGTCTTCGCGGGGAACAGCGCGTAGAGGCGACGCAGCGACACGCCGGCGGCCGAGCGCAGCTCGTCCATGCCGACGGCCGCGTACCCCTTGCGGTAGTAGAGCTCCTCCGCGGCGGACAGGATGCGCTCTCGGGCCTCGTCTTCGGTCATGTCCAGAAGTCTACTTGACACGAGAACGAACGTTCTCTAGATTGAACACATCGAACGAGAACGATCGTTCTCACCGCAACCGAAAGGACCAGGATCATGGGCTACATCACCGTCGGAAACGAGAACAGCACTCCGATCGAGCTCTACTACGAAGACCAGGGTTCGGGTCAGCCCGTCGTCCTGATCCACGGCTACCCGCTCGACGGCCACAGCTGGGAGCGTCAGACCCGCGAGCTCCTCGCCCAGGGCTACCGCGTCATCACTTACGACCGCCGCGGCTTCGGCGGATCTTCCAAGGTCAACGCCGGCTACGACTACGACACGTTCGCCGCCGACCTGAACACCGTGCTCGAGACCCTCGACCTGCGCGACGTCGTGCTCGTCGGCTTCTCGATGGGCACCGGAGAGCTCGCCCGCTACGTCGCGAAGTACGGACACGACCGCGTCGCGAAGCTCGCCTTCCTCGCCTCGCTCGAGCCCTTCCTGGTGCAGCGCGACGACAACCCCGAGGGCGTGCCGCAGGAGGTCTTCGACGGCATCGAGGCCGCGGCGAAGGGCGACCGCTTCGCGTGGTTCACCGACTTCTACCAGAACTTCTACAACCTCGACGAGAACCTCGGCTCGCGCATCAGCGAGCAGGCCGTGACCGGCAGCTGGAACGTCGCCATCGGCAGCGCACCCGTGGCCGCCTACGCGGTCGTCTCGGCCTGGATCGAGGACTTCCGTGGCGACGTCGAGGCCGTGCGCGCCGCGGCCAAGCCCACCCTGATCCTGCACGGCACGAAGGACAACATCCTCCCGATCGACGCGACCGCGCGCCGCTTCCACCAGGCGGTGCCGGATGCCGACTACGTCGAGGTCGAGGGCGCCCCGCACGGCCTGCTCTGGACCCACGCCGACGAGGTCAACGCCGCGCTGAAGGACTTCTTCGCCAAGTAACCCCGTACGAATCGCGCGAATGGTCCTATTTCTTCGGGAGATGGGACCATTTGCGCGATTCGCGAGCGACTCGACGCGGGGCTACGCGTCGCGCGAGCGCCAGAGCAGCCAGACGAAGTACGGGGCTCCGATCAGCGCGACCACGAGTCCGGCTGGCAGCTGGGCGGGGGCGATGACCGTACGCCCGATGGTGTCGGCGACACCGACGAGCAGACCGCCCAGCAGCACCGCGACCGGGATCACCCTGGCGTGCCTGGCACCGACGAGAGCCCGTGCCGCATGCGGAGCGACGAGCCCGACGAAGCCGATCACACCGATCGCCGTCACGCTGAGCGCCGCGAGCACCGCCGCCACGACCAGCAGCGTCAGCCGCACGGGCTCGAGGCGGATGCCGACGAGTCGCGGAGTGTCCTCGTCGAGCGACAGCACGTCGAGCTCGCGTCGGCTCATCACCACGAACGGCAGCGCGATGGCCAGGACGATCGCCAGCGGCAGCACCTGCTCCCACACGCGGCCGTACGTGGTGCCGGACAGCCACGTATAGATCTTCGGGGTGTCCCAGGGGTTCGACCTCAGCAGGAAGAAGGTCGTGAGCGACACCGTGAAGTACGAGACGCCGATGCCGATCAGCAGGAACCTGTCGGCGTTCAACCCGCCGCGCCACGACAGGAGGTACACGAGGGCGAAGGCCAACAGCGCCCCGGCGATGGCACCCGCGATCATGCCCGCGGTGGACGAAACGGCACTCGTGATCACCAGCACCGCGCCGAGGCCGCCGCCGCCCGTGACGCCGAGGATGCTCGGGTCGGCGAGCGGGTTCCGGCTGACCCCCTGGATGATAGCGCCGGACAGCGCGAGCGCCCCACCCGCCACGACCGCGGCCGCGATGCGCGGCGCCCGCTCGTCCAGCGCGAAGGCGATCGCGGGCGGAGCCTCACCCTGAAGCCACAGCACGATGTCGCCGGTCAGCAGCCAGGTGTGCCCGGCGAGCAGGCCGAGCAACAGCACCCCGATCACGCCCAGCACGACGACCACCATGGTGATGCGGAACCGGAGTCGGCTGCGCACGCCGAACCGCACCCGCGGAGGCTCTCGCGTCGGACCGGCATCGCGCAGGCGCCGCGCCATGAGCACGAGCACGATGGCTCCGAGGAGCGTGGTCGCGACGCCGGTCGGGATGAGGATCGCCGCCTCGGCCCCGATGATCGCCCGCAGCAGAGCATCCGAGAGGATCACGACGATCGCGCCGAGGAGGCCGGCCGCCGGGATCAGGAGCAGATGGCGGTTCAGACTCGGCACCACCCGCGTCAGCAGACGGGCGAGCACGGGCGCACACAGCCCGACGAAGCCCATCGGCCCCGCGAGCGTCACCGACACCGCGGTGAGCGTGACGGCGAGCAGGATTCCGATGGCCCGGGTCGAGCGGATCGGCACACCCAGGGAGGATGCCGTGTCGTCGCCGAGCGCCAGGATGTCGAACCGCCGCGCGAGCAGCAGGGCCGCCGCCGTCACCACGACCACGACGGGTGCCGCCTGCAGGAACGCGGTCAGCCCGAGCTGCGACAGGCTGCCGCTTCCCCACGCCAGCAGCCCCTTGGTCTCCTCGTCGAAGAGGATGAGCAGGGTCGAAGTGCCGGCCTGGAATGCGAGCGCGAGGGCCGTGCCCGCGAGGATCAGCCGCGTGGTCGACGACCCCGCACCACCGGCGAGGCCGAGCACGATCCCCGCGGCGATGAGGCCCCCGGCGAACGCGACAGCGCCCGACGCCCACACCGGCACCGCGATGCCGAACGCCGCGAGCGCCGTCACCGCGAGATAGGCACCGGCGGTCACGCCCAGCGTGTCCGGCGAGGCCAGAGCATTGCGGGCGAGCGACTGGAGGAGGATGCCGGCGACGCCGAGCGCCACCCCCACGGCGATGCCCGCGGCGAGGCGTGGCACCCGCGACCCCCACAGCACCTCGGTGTCGGCGAACACGGCACCGCTCGTGCCCTGCGTGAGATGCCAGCAGGCCACGGCGACGAGCACGATCGCAAGGGCGACGAGCACGCCGATGCCCGTCAGCAGGGCGCCCGGCCGGCGTCCCTCCGCCTCGTCGGGCGCGACGGCGGGAGCCGGGCGCGCCGGCTCCGTCGTTGCCGCCGCGTCGTCGAGGCGAAGGGCACCCGTCACCTCGAGAGCACCTCGACGTAGCCGTCGATGATCTGCTGGGTCGAGCGCGGTCCGCCGAACGTCCAGATCCCGGCGGGGAACGCGGTGAGGCGGTCATCGGCCACGGCGGGCAGCGAGGTCCAGGCCGGGTTGTCCTGCAGGGCGTCGATGAAGCTCTCCGACTCGGGGTCTTCGGTGCCGGTGTAGAACAGGCTGGCGTCGCCGACCGTGGTCATGCCCTCGACATCGGTCTGGCCGAGGCCGTACGTGGGGTCGACCTCGCCGGTCCAGGCGTTCTTCAGACCGAGCTTCTCGCCGATCTCCCCGACCAGCGAGCCCTGGCCGAACGGACGCAGCGCGACGTTGCCGCCGTCGACCCAGCCGTCGAAGAACACGAACTCCGTCGTGGGCAGGTCGAGATCCGCGAGCTCGGCCGATGCCGAGTCCAAGTGGGCCTGGAACTCGTCGGCGACGACCTCGGCGCGCTCCTCGCGGCCGGTCACCTGGGCGATGAGGTCGAGCGTGCCGAGCATCTTCGCGATGGGGTCGGCGGCATCCGCACCGATGGTCGCCAGCACCGGCACGTCGTAGGCCTCGAGCTGGGCGACGATGGGGTCGTCCGCGGCGCTGACCTCGACGATCACGAGGTCGGGCTCGGTGCCGAACAGCGTCTCGAGGTTCGGCTCCTGGCGGGTGCCGACGTCGGTCACACCCTCCGGGAGCTCCTCCGCGGTGACCCACGTGCTGTAGCCCTCGGCGTCGGCGACCGCGACCGGGGTGACGCACAGCGACAGCGCATCCTCGATCTGCTGCCACTCCAGCACCGCGATCCGCTCGGCGGGCTTGTCGAGTTCGACCGTGCGGCCGAGGTCATCCGTGACGGAGACGGCGCCCGTCGAGGTCGCGGTGGTGTCGTCGCCGCAGCCCGCGCTCGTCGAGGCCGAGGCGTCGGAGTCGGAGGCAGCGGGGGCCTGGGTGGTGCCGCAGCCGGCGAGGGCCATCACGAGCGCGCCACCCAGGGCGATCAGGGCGAGGGGCTTCTTCTTCATTCGGTTCTTCCTCCGGGAGGGGTGAGGGGGTTCAGGATGCTGCGCGGGCGCGGTGCCGGCCGTGGTGACGACCGCGCGGGAGCACCCGCACGAGGCCGGTCTCCTCGTCGATCTCGGTGTCGATCCGCAGGCCGTACACGTGCGAGAGGTTCTCGCCCGTGAGCACCTCGGCGGGGGTGCCCGCCGCGTGCACTCGACCGGCGTGCAGCAGCACCACGTCGTCCGCGACGGATGCCGCGTGGTCGAGGTCGTGCAGCACGACACCCAGGGCGGTGCCGTGGTCGTCGGCGAGCTCGCGCACCAGGTCGAGCGTCTCCACCTGGTAGCGCAGGTCGAGGTGGTTGGTCGGCTCGTCGAGCAGCAGCACGCCCGTCTCCTGCGCCAGCGCGGTCGCCAGCCACACGCGCTGCAGTTCGCCGCCCGAGAGCTGGTCGACGGGGCGCGAGGCCATCGTGCGGAGCCCGGTCAGTTCGAGCGCCCGCGCGACGGCGGCGCGGTCGGCGTCGCTGACGCCCGAGAAACGGCCCCGATGCGGGTGGCGGCCGTACGCCACGACGTCGGAGACCTCGATCCCGGACGGATGCGGCCGCGACTGCGAGAGCATCGCGACGGCCTTGGCGAACTCCTTCGCCGAGAGGGCCGCGGCATCGCGAGTCTCGTCGCCGCCGATGCGCACGCTCCCCGCCTCGATGCGGTGCAGGCGGGCGAGCGCGCGCAGGACGGTCGACTTGCCGCTGCCGTTCGGCCCGATGAGGGCGGTGACCCGTCCGGGTGCCAGGCGCAGCGAGACGTCGTGCACCACCCGGGCTCGGCCGTATCCGAGCACGAGGGATTCGCCGTGCAGGGCGTGGGACTCTGTCGTCATCTCAGCCCCGCATCGCGACGCCGCGGCGCCAGTAGCCCATGAACGCGACCTGCCCGCGGTCGACGCCGAGGTCCTTGACGAGGTGGCGGCGCAGGGTGGTGACCACGCCGCTCTCCCCCGCGATCCAGAAGTAGCGCTCCGCCGGGGCATCCGCCCGGTCGATCTCTTCCCCGAGGCCGGAGTAGTCCGGCGTCTCCCAGAGCAGGTCCTCGCCGTCGATGTCCTTCACACGGATCTCATCGGCGGCGTCGGCGTCTCCGAGGTAGCCGAGCACGGCGGGGATCAGGCGCAGGCCGTGCGGGTCACCGGCGTCGCGCGGCAGCCAGTGCACCTCGACGCCGGACGGCACGTCGATGCGCAGGATGTCGGCGGGAGAGGGCACCTCGATGAAGGCCACTCCGCGCAGGTCGCGGGGCGCGTCCTCCAGGATGCGGGCGATGGCGGGAGCCGCCGTCTCGTCGCCGGCGAGCACGACCGACGCCGCGGTGCCCGGCGCGAACTCGGCCCCACCGTGCGCATCCACGTCGACGCCGCGACGGGGCCCGACGAGGTAGAGCTCCTGGCCGACCGCCGCCTGGCTCGCCCACAGCGATGCGGGTCCGGTGAGCCCCGGCTCGAGGTGCAGCACGAAGTCGACGTCCACCTCGGTGCCCGCGGCGGGATCCACCCGCAGCTCGCGCACGGAGTAGGTGCGCATCGAGCCGCGCTCCTCCTCCGGCACCGCAAGGAAAGACTGCCACCAGTTGTCCGAGGCCCGATCGAGTTCGGGGAGGATGCCGGATGCCGGCGGGAAGACCAGCTTGATGCGGCTGTCGAACACCTCGCCGGGCGTGCCGAACTCACTCAGGTCGTCGCCGCCGAACGTCACGCGCACGAACGAGGGCGAGACGCGGGCGACGGCGCGCACCTCGGCGCGGGTGAGGATGTAGGTCGGACGCTCGGTGGTGGTCGTCTCAGCGGACATGGTGCCTCCCGATGGGTGTGACCATCGGCTTGCCAGAGACCGGGTCGATGGTGATCTGATTGGCGAGGCCGAAGACCTCTTCGACGAGCTGTGCGGTGACGATGTCCTGCGGGGCGCCCGTCGCGTGCACCCGCCCGTCTTTCATGGCGACCAGCTCGTCGGCGTAGCGTGCCGCGAGGTTGAGGTCGTGCAGCACCATGACGATGGTGGTGCCGCGCGAGACGCTCAGGTCGGTGAGCAGGTCGAGGACCTCGACCTGGTGCGCGACGTCGAGGAACGTGGTCGGCTCGTCGAGCAACAGGATGTCGGTCTCCTGCGCGAGGGCCATCGCGATCCAGACGCGCTGCCGCTGTCCGCCGGAGAGCTCATCGACGCTGCGGTCGGCCAGGTCGGTGATGCCGGTCGCGTCGAGGGCATCGGCCACCACCTCGTAGTCGTGGGTGCTCCACCGCGCGAGCATCTTCTGGTGCGGGTGCCGTCCCCGACCGACCAGATCCGCGACCGCGATGCCCTCGGGCGCGACCGGCGACTGCGGCAGCAGGCCGAGGATGCGGGCGACCTCTTTGGTGGGCCGGGCGTGCACGGACTTGCCGTCGAGCACGACCTGTCCCTCGGTGGGCGAGAGCAGGCGGGCGAGCGAGCGCAGCAGCGTCGACTTGCCGCATCCGTTGGCCCCGACGATCGTCGTGATGCGGCCGGGGGCGATCTGCAGGTCGAGGCCGTCGACGACGGTGCGGTCACCGTAGGCCAGACTCACGCCTTCGGCGGACAGGCTGTGCGAGACGGTCAAAGCGAACCCCCGGAACGGTTGGTGCGGATGAGCAGGTAGATCAGGTACGGCGCACCGACCACGCCGGTGATGACGCCGACCGGATAGCGGGTACCGAAGGCGAACTGGCCGATCAGATCGCCGCCGAGCACGAGCACGGCCCCGACGAACGCCGACGGCAGGAGCAGGTTGGCGCCCGGCCCGGTGATGCGGGCGGCGATGGGTCCGGCCATGAACGCGACGAACGCGATGGGACCGGTCGCCGCGGTCGCGAACGCGAGCAGCGCGACCGCCCCGAGGATGAGCAGCAGGCGCGTGGCGTCGACCCGGATCCCGAGGCCGGCCGCGGAGTCGTCGCCGAGCTGGAGGGCGCCGAGCGCACGCCCCTGCGACAGCATCAGCGGCACGATGATGAGCGCGGCGATGGCCATCGGCAGCACCCGCTCCCACGACGCATTGTTGAGGCTTCCGGTCAACCACTGCATCGCGGTCTGGATGTCCCAGTTCGCGGCGCGCGACAGCATGTACGAGATGACGCTCTGCAGCATCGCCGCGACACCGATGCCGATCAGGATCAGGCGGGTGCCGGCGAAGCCGCCCTTGATCGAGAGCAGGTAGATCGCGAAGGCCGTGACGACGGCGCCGCCGAGGGCGAGCAGCGACACGACCGGCCCGTTCACCGAGAGCACGACGATGCCGAAGACCGCGGCCGCCCCGGCGCCGTTCGAGATGCCGATGATGTCGGGCGAGGCGAGCGGATTGCGCAGCATCGTCTGGAAGCAGACTCCCGCCATGCCGAAGCCGATGCCGGTGAGGACGGCCAGGATCGCCCGCGGCAGCCGCAGGTCGCCGACGGTGAATGAGGCCCCGGGGACGGTCTCGCCGAGGATCACGCGGATGACCTCGTCGAGCGGGTAGAACGTGTTGCCGACCATGAGGGCGACCGTGAACAGCACGAGCAGCAGGATGCCGAGCACGATCGTGGCGATCGCGTGGCGGCGGTGGCGCGCGCGACGGCCCGCGACGATGCGCGCGATCCGGGCGGATGCCGGCTCGTCGACGCGGTCGAGGGTGTGTTCGGTGTGCTCGGTCGTGCTCACAGCTCACGCACCTTCTGCCGACGGACGATCCAGATGAAGAACGGGGCGCCGATGATGGCGGTGATGATGCCGACCTGGATCTCCTCCGCCGAGGGCGAGATCACGCGGCCGATGATGTCGCTCGCGGTCAGCAGCGCGGCACCGGCGATGGCCGAGAACGGCAGCAGCCAGCGGTGATCGGTGCCCACCAGCATCCGGCACATGTGCGGGACGATGAGGCCTACGAATCCGATGGGCCCGGCGATGGCCGTCGCCGCTCCCGCGAGGATCACCGCACCGAGCGCCGATATCAGGCGTGTGCGGAACACGTGCTCGCCGAGACCCTTGGCCATGTCGTCGCCGAGCGCGAGCGAGTTCATGCCGCGCGAGCACAGGAAGCAGATGAGGGCGCCGACCGCGAGGACGGGCGCGGTGAGCGCGATGCGCGGCCACTCCGCCCCGCCGACACCGCCGATCTGCCAGGACTGGAACGTCTGCAGCAGGTCGACGCGGGGCAGCATGACGGCACTGATCAGCGAGGCGAAGGCCGCCGAGGTGGCGGCACCCGCGAGCGCGAGCTTGAGGGGCGTCGCACCCCCGCGCCCGAGGGAGCCGACCGTGTAGACGAACACGGCGGCGATCCCGGCTCCGGCGATCGCGAACCCCATCTGCCCGTAGGGGTTGCTGAGGCCGAAGAAGGCGATGCCGCAGACGACCGCGAGCGAGGCGCCGTTCGAGACGCCGAGGATGCCGGGGTCGGCGATGGGGTTGCGCGTCACAGCCTGCATGGTCGCACCGGAGAGGGCGAGCGCGGCACCGACGAGGAGGGCGAGCACGGTGCGCGGGATGCGCTTGACGATCGCGGCCTGGGAGATCGTGTCGGTGTGGCCGCCGAGGGCCGCGACGATGTCGTCGAAGGAGACCGCGCGCACGCCGAACGAGATCGACAGGATGCTGAGGACGACGAGCACCACGACCCCGATGAGCAGCCAGAAGGTGCGCACCAGCGCCGGGTGCCGCAGGTCTGCGGCACCCGGCGCGGGGGCGATGACGGTTGCTGAGGTCACTGAGGATTCACTCCGCTGATGCGGATCGAACGGCTACTTCGCGAGCGGTGCAGCCAGCAGTGCGAGGTAGTCGCTGAGGCCCCACGGGATGGACAGCGGCGACGGGTTCGCGGATGCGGCGACCGGCGTCGCGTTGGGGAGGATCGCGATACGCCCCTCGGCGATGGCCGGGATCTTCGACAGCAGCGGGTCGGCCTGGAGCTGAGCGATGAGCGCGTCGTCGCCGTAGGTGACGAACAAGTCCACGTCGGCGAACTTCGCGACCTCTTCCGCGCTGACCGTCAGATCGAACTTCTCGGTGTCTGCGGTGTCTTCCACGATCGACGGGAACGGCAGGCCGAGGTTGTCGTGGAGGTATCCGGGACGCGTGTCGATCGCCGTGTAATAGCCGATCTGGCTCAGGTCGGCCGGGTCGAGGTACGCGAACAGGACCTTCTTGTCCTTCAGGATGCTGTTCGCCTCGAGAGCGGTCTCGGCGTCGGCGTGCAGCTCGTCGATCAGTGCTTCGCCCTCATCCTGGAGGCCGAGTGCCTTCGAGTTCATCTCGATCATGTCGTCGACCGAGGTGCCCCAGGCGACCTCGGGGAACGCGATGACCGGAGCGATCTTGGAGAGGGTGTCGTACTCCTCCTGCGTGAGGCCGGAGTATGCCGCGAGGATCACGTCGGGCTCGGTGTCGGCCACGGCCTCGTAATCGATGCCGTCGGTCTCATCGAACAGGACCGGGGTCTCGGCGTCCAGCTCGTCGAGCTTCTCCTCGACCCAGGGCAGCACGCCGTTGTCGTCGTCGTCGCCCCAGCTGGCCTTGCTCATGCCGACCGGGACGATGCCGAGCGCCAGCGGCACCTCGTGATTCGCCCAGGCGACCGTCGCGATGCGCTCGGGCTTCTCCGAGATGGTGGTCTCGCCGTAGGCGTGCTCCACCGTGACGGGGAAGGCATCCGCGGAGGCGGGGTTACCGCCGGCTGTTCCGGTCGATTCCGGCGCGGGGGACGCGCAGGCGGAGAGGCCGACGGCGAGTGCAGCGGCCGCGCCGATGGCGAGGATTCGAGAGATGCGCACAGGCGTTCCCTTCGGGTTCGGGGTGAGGGGGCGGCGCGAGAGGTGCGCCCAGCCTTTGGTAAGCCTGGCCTAATCTAACACGGAGGTTAGGGCGACCTCACTTCGAGTCCTGGAACCCCGCGCAGTTGCGGGCACAGAAAAAGCCGGCCGGATCCGTGAGGATCCGGCCGGCTTCAGGAAGTCAGCGCGCGCTCAGAGAGCGCGGATGTTCGCCGCCTGCATGCCCTTGGGGCCACGCTCAGCGTCGAATTCGACCTTCTGGTTCTCGCGGAGCTCCTTGAAACCGGAGCCGGCGATAGCCGAGTAGTGGGCGAAAAGGTCGTCCGAGCCGTCATCGGGAGCGATGAAGCCGAAGCCCTTTTCCGCGTTGAACCATTTCACAGTGCCAGTGGCCATGTGTTTCTACTTTCTGTTGACTTAGCCGTTTACACGGCCTACGCCGAATCGGAACATCCGAGACGCGCGCATTGTCACGCTACCACGGCAGGCTGACCAACAGCACTGTGCGACGGATTCTTCTGCAGAAGTGCCGCCTCGGTGCGCGTGCTGACCCCGAGTTTCCGCAGCACCGCCGACACATGGACGCTCACTGTCTTGACGCTGATGAACAGCCGCTCGCCGATCTGGCGGTTGCTCAGCCCCTCGGCGATGAGCTCGAGCACCTGCTTCTCCCGCGCGGTCAGCGGGTCGGTGCCGATGGAAGGCTCCGCATCGATGCGGAGCCCGAGCCCCGCATCGGTCGCGAAACGAGCGACGGCGGCCTGCAGCTGCGCGTGCCCCAGGGCCGCGGCGATCTCGGCCGCCTCGGCCAGCACGGTCGACGCCGCTGCGCGGTCGCCCGCCTGCACCCGCATCCGCGCCTGCTCGAGCCGGATCACGACGCGGAAGGTGACCGGAACGTCATCGCCGTCGGCACACCGCAGCGCCGCATCGAGCGAGTCGGGATGCGGGTCGAGCAGGGCCACGAGGATCGTCGACCAGGCGTCGTCTTGGAGCTGCGCGGGCTGCGCGAGCCAGGCGGTGCGAATCGCGTCGGCTGCGTCGGCGACCGCGGACCCCTCTGCCCGCAGCTCGGAGAGGAGCGCCCCGCCCTGCAGCATGAGTCGCCGCTGGTGCAGCAGGGCCGGCCGATCATCGCGGAGCATCTCGAGGATCGTGTCGAGAGCACCGCGGAGGTCGCCCGCGCTCTCGGCCACCGCGACCGTCATCATCACCCGGTCGTACCAGATCTGCCGCTCCGAGATGCCGGTCTCCTCGAACGCGGGCAACCACGTCTGCAGCAACTCCGCCGCCTCGGCTGACCGGCCGCGCCAGGCCAGCACCCGCACGTGCGTCATGCTCATGTACATGCGGAACACCCGCAGAGTGCCCTGCACGAAGTCGCGCGACAGCATGTCTTCGACCCGGTCGATCTCCCCCAGCTCGAGCAGCGGCACCACCATGTTCTGCGCCATGATCGAGCCCGATGTGCGTTCGACGCGGAGTTCGCGCGCCCGGCGCAGCCCCTCCTCGGCGACCTCGACGGCCTCGCGGTAGCGGCCGAGCAGAGTGAGCAGATCGGAGTAGTTGACGCGGTAGCGCATCTCGGCGTCCGAGCCCGTCGCGAGCTGCCGTGCATGTTCGTATTCGCGCACGCCCGCCTCGACCTCACCCAGGTGCGCGAGCGAGCCGCCGCGCACATTCGCGGCGACGGACAGCTGATCGGAGGAGCCTGCGCCCGCCGCCCTGCGCTCGGCCTCGTCCGCGAGACGGATCGCCTCTTCACGGTCGCCCGCGATCATGCGGCGGCTGGCGAGACGGTTGAGCAGCTCGGCGCGGAAGGCCTCATCGTCGATGTGCTCCTCGGCGATGGCCAAGGCCTGTTGCAGCAGCGGGATCGCCCCGAGGCGCCCGAGGTTGACCAGGTACAGCGCCTTGTTGCGCAGCAGCCGCGCATGCAGACGCGGATCCACCGTTTCGGGGTCGACCTCGGCGAGAGCGAGGTTCGCGACGGCGAGCGCCCGCTCACCATCGCCCGCGTTGCGGAGGATCGACCCCAGGACGAGAAGCAGATCGAGGCGCTCGATCCGCGCGGCCCCGGCAGCATCGGGGACGAGCGGCCACAGCTCCAGCACGAGCTCGCCGAAGCGGGCGGCGGTCGCGAACGCGTACTGCGACTTCGCGTGGCGCATCGCATCGGCGGCGGCGACGAGCGCCTTGCGGTCGTCTTGCGCGAGCTGCCAGTGGTACGCGAGCGCGGCGGCATCCCCCGAGTCACTGCCCGCGCCCTGGGCCTCGAGCGACTCGGCATAGGCGCGATGCAGCCGGGCGCGCTCACCCGGGAGCAGATCGTCGTGCACTGCTTCACGAAGGAGGGCGTGCCGGAACCGATAGTCGTCGTCGACCACGACCAGGATGCCGCTGCGCGTCGCCTCGCGGATCGCCTCGTCGAGCTGCTGCTCGGGGCGATCGGCGAGGCGCGTGATCAGCGGATGCGACAGCGGGCGCTCCGCACCGGAGGCGACCTTGACGACGTGCTGCGCATCGTCGCCGAGACGATCGAACCGGGCCAGCAGCAGGTCGCGGAGGCCATCGGGAAGAGAGCCGTTCGCGCATCCCGCGATCTCCTCGACGAAGAACGGCACGCCCTCGGCACGTTCCTGCATGCGGTCGAAGGCGGCTTCGGACAGCGGGCGACCGGTGATCTGCTCAGCCAGCTCCCGCACCGCGGCTTCGTCGAGCCGGGCGAGCGTGAGGCGCTCGAGCAGACGCGCACGGGTGGCCTCGCCGATGAAGCGGCTCACGGCGTCGCCACGCCGCACGTCGTCGCTCCGGCAGGTGAGGAGCAGCAGGATGCGACCGCGGCCGAGGGCGCGCAGGAGGAACGACAGGATCGCGAGCGTCGACTCGTCGGCCCAGTGCAGGTCTTCCACCACGAGCACCTGCGGAGCCCGTTCGGCGGCCGCCTCGATGAGGGAGGCGATGGCGTCGCGGAGCCGCTCAGGGCTGGTGCGCTCGCGATCGGTCGGAGCATCGACGAGCTCAGGCAGCAGCATCCCCAGCGCCTCGACGCCCACACCGACCGACTCGCGCACCCGTTCGATGCCCATGCGCGTGACGATCGAGCGGAGGATGCCGGTGAGCGGGCCGTAGGGCGTGCGGGAGGCCCCGAGGTCGAGGCACCAGCCCACATGGACGTCGGCGGTGTTCCTGATCTCGGTGGCGAACTCGCGCAGCAGCCGGGACTTGCCGATCCCCGCCTCGCCCTCGACGAGCAGCGCTGCCGGCACGCCCTCGCGCACGCCCTCGAAAAGACGGCGCACCTCGGAGAGCTCGGCCGCACGACCGACCATCGCGGCGCTCGGTGCGGAGGAAGGCATGGATTCATCGTGCCACCCTCCACCGACACCGGGGGCGCGTTCCGCGACGACGATGCTCACCGTGCGGGTGCCGCCGTCGGCTCGCATCCGGAGCTCGCCCGCTCCGAGGCCGCGTGCCCCACGCCGGGACGCGCGTTCGTGGCACTGCGGCCCGCGTCGCGTGCACCCACAGTGCTGGCCGTCGATCCACGGAAGATGCGCGTCAGCATCCGGCGCACCGCTCCCGGGGGACGGGGCACGATCTGGTCGGCGTGCTCGATGAGCATGCGCCGCCGCGCGGCTGCGCGTTCCATCTCCTCCTGCTGGTAACCGGTGTACTGCTCGGTGAAAAACGTGTGCTCGAACATGGGGATCTCCTCGGCGGTGTGCGGTATCCCTACACTCCGCTCTGAGGTACCCCGCCGACATCGGACGGATTCCCTATCTTTCTGCCGCCGATGTCTAGGGATGCCGGCGTCTAGGAATCGCGAAGCTGCTCGCGATGCGACGCCATCAGGCTCATTCGCGGTGAAACTCAGACGCTCCAGATGCTGAGAGTCCGCCAGCTGTCAGGAAACCCCATCTCATTCGGAGAGCGCTGCGCATGCATGCCGAAAATACTGTCCATCTCGTCCACGACCCTTGCCACCCATCTGGCCCCGGGCGACGTGGTCTCGAGAATAGTTGCCACGACGGAAAGCGCGCCGAAGACGTCCTCGCTCTGACCTGCAGGGAGGGATTCGAGGCCAGAGACTGTTCTCATCGCGCTTGTGGCTGCCGGAACCAGTGTTCGATTCCACAACCGTCCGTGGTGCGCAGTGATGTTTCGTAGGACGGTCAACTGTTCGAGCCACCGGGCGAGCGGGTGGTTCTTGAGCGCCTTCCGTCGTTGCGAGCTGCCGAGCTGATCAAGGTCGAATTTGATTCCGAGACCCTCGGCGACCTTGTACTGATCCCCAGCCCGCAGCGCCTCGAACAGCATGGAGACGTCCGCGAAGTCGAGCACGTCGACGAGGACCCAAATGGGGATGTCGCCGCCATATCTGTCTGTGTGGTGGCGAATGTACGCGGAGCTTCGGGCAGTCCGCGCCACCCGGACCCTCGCCTTCGTCATCCAGGCCGCGTGATCGAATTCTGTGCGAAATGTCGTGGGGTCTTCGTGAGCGAGCGGGTCGCGCGCGCCGAGCACGTAGCTGACGTGACTCCGGAGCGCCACCTCGATCCGCTCGATACCGTCATAGACCAGTGTGCGGAGCTTCCGGTCGAACTCGTAAAGCGCGGTTACGGCAGAGAACGTCGTTCCCTCCTGGAACTCGTCAGCGCGCGCAAACGTGCCGTCCCTCGTAACCACAGCCCGATAGACATACCAGTACCCGCTCAATCGGTAGTAGTTGACTGCGCGGAGCCACCGTTCGGGCTCTCCATCGAGTTGCATGCCTCGGCTTTTCAGCAAGCTGATCTGCTCGTCGACCGTGAGGTATTACTTCAAGGGTGCCGTCACACCGATGATCTTGCCACCCCTAAAGAAATCCAGCCCACACCGGGAATCCGGGCGGGCTGAATGATTGACATCAATCTAGCACGTTGGGCTGACATCAAGCCCAGTACCTCATTCAGCGCTCGCTCGAAGCCCCCCCAACTAGGTGCGCGGCGACTCGGCGCGCAGCGGTGACCGCCGGGCCGAGGGGCGGGACTGCGACGGCACGAGGATCGCCAGCACCCGCACGAGCGTGGCCATCCACAGCAGTCCGAGCCCGACGACGACGGCTTCGAGGGCAGTGGCCGAGTACAGGCCGAACGGGACCCACAGCACGACGGCCACCACGATGAGCAGGCCGACGCCGACCGACGTGATCAGCAGCGCGCGGGGAGGAGCCGGGATCGCGGCCACGGTCGCGGCCGCAGACCCGAGGAACAGGACGAGCGTCGCGACGGCGGCGATGTCGTGCGGAAGGGGCACCCGGTGCAGGGGCAGCAGCCCGACGGCCGCGAGCGCGACACCGGCCGCCGCCCACAGCGCGACCACCACGGCGATGCGGCGCAGAGCGGAGTCGCCGAGCATCCGGTGCAGGTCGCGGCCGATGTACGAGCCGACGGTCGCGATCAGCAGGCCGGCCACGACGAGGGTGCCGTTGAACGCCCATCCCGACCCGAGCTGCGAGAAGTTCTCCTCCCACCAGCGCGGGTCGGCGGAGGTGACCATGGCGAAGAGCGTACCGATCACGAGGAATCCGAACAGGAGCGCGGACAGGTCGGCGGTGCGCAGCCCGATGCCGGCCCCAAAGGCGAAGCGACCGCCGACGGCCGAAGCGACGCCTGCGAGCAGACCACCGCCGACCGCCGCGAGCTGCAGCCCCTGAAGGCCGACGGCGAGGATCTCGGCCGTGAGCAGCACACCCATCAGCGTGACTGCGCCGAAGGCCACGGTGAGCGCGACGGTCGAGAGGCCGGAGACCACGGCCTGCCAGCGCGGCATCGGCCCGGTCTCCGCGCGACGGTGCATCAGCGTGCTCACGAGGAATGCGGCGGCCGCGACGATCCCGGCGATCGTTGCGACGGGCGCCGCCAACGACCCCGGACCGGTGAGCGGGCGCGCATCGCCACGCAGGAGCAGGATGCCGGCGACGGTGCCGACGACGAAGCAGATCACGGTCGCCCAGACGGCCCTCGTCTCGCCGCGCAGCTTCTCTTCCTGCTCCATGAGCCCATGCAAGCACGCACCTCGGACGCGCGGAAGATCCCGCGCACTCCGCCCGGCAGCTCAAGCCTGAGCTGGTCCGTCAGGCGTGCTGCAGAGCCTTGGGGGTGAAGTAGGCGACCTCTCCGGTCTCGTCCTCGATGCCGAAGATGAACTGCCCGGAGGGCGTCGCGCAGATGTCGATGACCTTCCCCCGTGAACGCGGGGTGATGACTTCGTCCCCCGGCTTGAATGTGGTCTTCGTCATGGCGCGAGCGTACAACGATGACGCGAGGCCCGGATGCCGAAACGGCATCCGGGCCTCGCGTCGGATTCGCGTCAGGCGTCGACGTCGCCGCGCCAGGATCCGGTCTCGACGCCGCGGCCCTCGATGAACTCCTTGAAGTTCTGCAGGTCCTTCTTGACGGCGTGACCGCCGGCGCCGACGAGGGAGCCGAGCTTCTCGAGCAGCCCCTCCGGCGCCCAGTCCAACTGCACCGTCACGCGGGTCGACGTGTCGTCGAGCTTGTGGAACGTCACCACACCGGCGTGCTCGGTCTCGCCGCCGGTGCTGTTCCACGCGACGCGCTCATCCGGGTGCTGCTCGGTGATCTCGGCGTCGAACTCGCGGGTCGCGCCGCCGACCTTCACCTTCCAATGCGTGTGCGTGTCGTCGATCTGAGTGATCGACTCGACCTCGTCGAGGAACTTCGGGAAGCTCTCGAACTGCGTCCACTGGTTGTACGCCGTGCGCACGGGGACGTCGACGTCGATGGTCTCGATGATCTGCACCATGTGATGCTCCTCACTTCTCGTCGTTCGTGTTCCTCCATTCAGCCCGGAACGGCGAGGATCGGCGACGGGGTTGACATCCGCATCGCCGGACGACGATCATCCGCGACACCACGGCACTACCGTTGAGGGCATGCGCATCCCCGCCGCGATCCGCGCCTCCCAGCGCTCTCCGCTGCTGCAGGTCGTGAAGTCGGCCGCGGCGACGATCGCCGCGTGGCTCATCGCCGGATGGGTGTTCCCCGCGCAGCTGCCGGTGTTCGCCGCGATCGCCGCGCTCCTGGTCGTGCAGCCCAGCGTGAACCAGTCACTGTCGAAGGCGCTCGAGCGCAGCATCGGTGTGATCGCCGGCGTCGTGATCGCCGTCGCACTCGGCCTGCTGCTGGGGTCGCCGAGCTGGATCGTGCTGCTCGCGATCGTCGTCGCGATGCTGGTCGCGTGGATCTTCCGGGCCTCCCCCGGCACCGGCAACCAGGTCGCGATCTCGGCGATGCTCGTGCTGGCGCTCGGATCGTCGAGCCCGGAGTATGCGTTCGCGCGCATCGTGGAGACCTTGATCGGGGTGGCGATCGGCATCGTCGTGAACGCGCTGATCGTGCCTCCGGTGCTGGTCGCCCCCGCTCGACGCGATGTCGGACTGCTCGGGCGGGAGCTCGCCGCCAGCCTCGACCGCCTGGCCGTCGCGCTGCCGGAGCCGCAGACGGCCGCACAGCTCCAGGAGCTGATGCTGGAGGTGCGGCTGCTGCGTCCGATGAAGGATGCCGCCGACGCCTCCATCGCCGCGGGCGAGGAGTCGCTCACCCTGAACCCGCGGCGCTCGACCCACCGCACCGAGCTGCAGGAGATGCGGGAGCTGCTCGAGCGTCTGTCGCCCATCGTGACCCAGACGATCGGCATGACCCGTGCATACTTCGACCACTACGACGACACGATCGGCGAAGAGCCCGCCGTCACCGCGATCGCCGAGCAGCTGCGGCGCGCCGGGCACGACGTGCGCCTGGCCGTGCAGATCGCCGAGGCGTCGCCCGAACCCGACACGATGACGTCCGCGATCCCCGCGCTCACCGCCCCACTCGTGATCCGACCGCCGTCATCGCAGCACTGGATCCTGATCGGCTCGCTCATGGAAGACCTCCGCCGGATCCGGGGCGAACTACTCGACGAGGACTGACCGACTCCGCCTACGCTGGTGGCATGTCCGACATGACCGTCGCGGAGGCCCTGGGCGAGCTCGCCGCACTGGAAGATCCGAAGATGCGCGCCGCCAACGAGAAGCGCGGCGACGACCACGGCATCAACCTCAGCCGGATGCGCGCGCTCGCGAAGCGGATCAAGACCGACCAGCCGCTCGCGGAAGAGCTCTGGGCGACCGGCGAGACCCCGGCGCGACTGCTGGCCCTGCTGATCTGCCGCCCCCGCGACTTCAGCGCCGACGAACTCGACGCCATGCTGCGCGAGACCCGCCCGCCGAAGGTCAACGACTGGTTCGTGAACTACGTCGCCAAGAAGACGCCGCTCGCGGAAGAGCTGCGGCTGCGTTGGTTCGACGACGCCGACCCCACGGTGGCCGCGGCCGCCTGGTCGCTCACGACCGTGCGCGTGATGAAGGACGCGGACGGCCTGGACCTGCCGCACCTGCTCGACCTCATCGAGCGGGATATGAAGGATGCGCCGTCGCGTCTGCAGTGGGCGATGAACGAGACCCTCGCCAACATCGGCATCTTCCACCCGGAGTACCGCGCGAGCGCGCTGGAGATCGGGGAGCGCCTGCAGGTCCTCGCGGACTACCCCACCGCGCCCGGCTGCACCTCGCCGTTCGCGCCGCTGTGGATCGGCGAGCTCGTGCGGCGCCGCGAGGGCTGAGCGCGTTCAGGGTTGCAGCGTGCTGCCACCCACCTGGCGCGAAGGAGATCTCACGCTCTGAAGGAGAGCATCCGGGATCCACTCCTTCATTGCGTGAGTTCTCCTTCGGAACTCGCTTGACCCGGCATCCGCCTCGGTGACGGCAGGCGTGTCCCGCCCCGATTCCGCATTTGAGCCAGTAACGTTATACACTTTATGAGTCGCGGGGGCTCTGGGGTGATCGCATGGGGCGGTCTCTGCCGCGCGCGACACGACCTGGGGAGCAACATGACCACGCAAGACGAACTGAACACACTCATCGCCGACATCGCGCGCGACATCAACGGCTTCATCGGCGCCTCCGTCGTCGATCTGGAGTCCGGGATGCCGCTCGCCTCGAGCTCGGTCCGACCGGACTTCGACCTCGACGTGGCGAGCGCGTACAACAGCGAGATCGTCAAGAACAAGATGCGCACGATCGAGGCGCTCGGCCTCGACGCGACCCTCGAGGACATGCTGCTCACGCTCGACACGCAGCTCCACCTGCTCAAGATGATCACCGACGAGATGTTCATCTATCTCGCTGCCGACCGCCAGGCGACCAACCTCGCGCTTCTCCGTTCTGCCGTCAACCGCCACGTGGCGGCCCTGAACACTTGACCAGGGAGGCCGTGCGCAGCGACGGCCTCGAGGAGATCTCGTGGGTGCGCTCCGCGTCGGTGGAGACACCGATGCGGCGCGCGCGCTGGCGGCACGTGAATCTGCCGAACCGTTACCGGCTCATCTTCGCCGGGCCGGTCGGGGCGGGGAAGACGACGGCTGTCCGGGCGCTGAGTGACGTCCCGCCGGTCGACACCGACGTTCCCATCTCGGCCGGATCGGCGGAGTACGGCGACGGCGAGAAGACCACCACCACGGTGGGCCTCGACTACGGCGCGTGGAAACCCACGCCCGAGATCGCCGTCACGCTCATCGGGGTTCCCGGGCAAGACCGCTTCGCTCCCGCCCGCCGCAGATCCTCGACGGCAGACACGCGCATCCTGCTCTGGCTTCGTGCCGACCGGCCACACCTCGCCGCCGATGCCGCCACATGGATTCCGCGGTTCGCCGGCGACGGCCAACGAATGGTCATCGCGGTGAGCCACTGTGAGGAAGAGGCGCTGCCCACGGTGCGCCAGGAGCTCACCGAGGTCCTGGCGCGATACGGCATCTCCCCGAACCGCGTTCATGTCGCCGACGCGCGCGATCGCGACAGCGTGATGCGAGTCGCCTGCGTGGCCCTTGATCTTCCGGAAGAAGAGTCGTGAACACACACAACCGAACAGACCACCCCCCTCTCTCCCACGACGCTGCACATCGGCACGACGCGACCTACGGTGGCGACCCCGTGCTCATGCATCCGGAGATCGCGGCGCACTGGGAGCTCTGGTCGAGCGTGGTGAGCCAGGCCGCTCTCACCCGACTGCGTCATCTCCAAGAGCGCTTCCCGGAGCTGACGACGGCTGTCCTCTCGACCGCCGACGGCCTGCACATCGCCTCCGTCGGCGCACGGGACGAGACGGGAGAGCGGCTGGCGGCGATCAACGGTTCGCTGTTCGGCGTAGCCAGGGCCGAGGCCGAGATCATCTCCGGGGGAACCGAACCGAGCCTGTCGGCCGTCGTGTCGGTGTCGATCGGTCAGAGCCAGCTCTCGTTGCTCAGCTTCGTCCTGGCGCCCTACGGCCAGTTGCTCCTGTCGGTGTCGGCGGCCGGAGTCCAGGTCGGCACCGTGATCGTGCAGGCGCGCTCGGCGGCGTACGAGCTCATCACCGCGCTCGGGCTCGCCGGAACCCCCGGCTGAGGCATGGGGTCGCTGGCTACGCTGGGGCGATGAGCACGCACATCGCCGCTGAGCCCGGCCAGATCGCCCCCATCGTCCTGTTTCCCGGCGACCCGCTGCGAGCGAAGTGGATCGCCGAGACGTTCCTCGAGAACGCCGAGCTGTACACCGAGACGCGCGGCATGCTGGGCTTCACCGGCACGTGGGAGGGGCACCGCATCTCGGTGCAGGGTTCCGGCATGGGCCAGCCGTCGATGGCGATCTACGCCAACGAGCTGTTCGACTCCTACGACGTGCAGACGATCGTGCGGGTCGGGTCGTGCGGGGCGCTGACCGAGCGCGTCAAGGTGCGCGACATCATCATCGCCAACGGGGCTTCCACGGATTCCGGCATCAACCGCGTGCGCTTCCACGGACTCGACTACGCGCCGGTCGCGGACTTCGGGCTCCTGCGCGCGGCGGTGGAGGCGAGCGAGGCGGAAGACCTCGAGTCGACCGTGCACGTCGGGCAGCTGTTCTCGAGCGACCAGTTCTACAGCACCCGCCCCGAGCTCACGGAGCCGTTCGTGCAGCACGGCATCCTGGGCGTCGAGATGGAGGCGGCCGGGCTCTACACCCTCGCGGCCTACTACCGTCGGCGCGCACTCGCCATCTGCACGGTCAGCGACCACATCGTCACGGGCGAGGAGACCACGGCGCAGGAGCGCGAGCAGACCTTCGGCGACATGATCCGCATCGCCCTGCGCGCCGCCACCGCAGTCTGAACCGGTCTGGCCCGTCCTCGCGGATGGGATGATCGAGGGACCATGACTTCCTCTCCGCGGCTCGATCCCGCCCTCGTTCCGGACGCCGCGGATCCGGATGCCGTCTACCTCGCCTTCGTCGAGTGGGCGGAGTCGACCGGCATCAGCCTCTATCCCGCGCAGGACGAGGCGGTCATCGAGATCGTCTCCGGCAACAACCTGATCCTCTCGACGCCCACGGGCACCGGCAAGTCGCTCGTGGCGATCGGCGCGCACTTCGCCGCCCTCGTCGCCGGACGCCGCAGCTACTACACCGCTCCCATCAAAGCCCTGGTGAGCGAGAAGTTCTTCGCACTGGTCGATGTGTTCGGCGCCGAGAACGTCGGCATGGTCACGGGTGATTCCTCGGTCAACGCCGACGCCCCGATCATCTGCTGCACCGCCGAGATCCTCGCCAACCTCTCGTTGCGTCAGGGCACGGATGCCGACGTCGGACAGGTCGTGATGGACGAGTTCCACTTCTACGCCGACCCCGACCGCGGGTGGGCGTGGCAGGTTCCGCTGCTCGAGCTGCCGCAGGCGCAGTTCATCCTGATGTCGGCAACCCTCGGCGACGTCACCGAGCTGGCTGCCGACCTCACCCGCCGCACCGGTCGCGAGACGGCGACGGTCACGGGCGTCGAGCGTCCCGTCCCTCTGCACTTCTTCTACGAGACGACCCCGATCCACGAGACCATCGACGACCTGCTGAACACCGGGCAGGCGCCGATCTACGTCGTGCACTTCTCGCAGGCGGCGGCGATGGAGCGTGCGCAGGCACTGTCGAGCACGAAGGTCGCCACGCGCGAGCAGCGGGACGAGATCGCGGCGCTGATCGCCGAGTTCCGCTTCACGACCGCATTCGGCAAGACGCTCTCACGCTTCCTCCGCGCCGGGATCGGCGTGCACCACGCCGGGATGCTGCCGAAGTATCGGCGCCTCGTCGAGCAGCTCGCCCAACGCGGACTGCTGCGCGTGATCTGCGGCACCGACACTCTCGGCGTCGGCATCAACGTGCCGATCCGCACGGTGCTGCTCACTGCGCTCACCAAGTTCGACGGCACGCGGATGCGGCAGCTGAACGCCCGCGAGTTCCATCAGATCGCCGGACGTGCAGGACGAGCGGGATACGACACCGCCGGCACCGTGGTCGCCCAAGCCCCTGAGCACGAGAGCGAGAACGTCGCCGCGGTCAAGAAGGCCGGCGACGACCCGAAGAAGAAGCGCAAGATCGTGCGCAAGAAGGCGCCAGACGGCTTCGTCTCGTGGGGCGAGCCGTCTTTCCGCAAGCTCATCGACGCGGTGCCGGAGACCCTGACCTCGCACATGCAGATCACGAGCGCCATGATGCTGAACGTGATCGCCCGTGGTGGCGACGTCTTCGCGAATATGCGCGCGCTCGTATACGACAATCACGAGCCGCGGAAACGCCAGCGCGAGCTCGCGCTCCGAGCCATCGGCATCTACCGCACGCTCCGCGAATCCGGCATCGTCGAGAAGACTCCGGAGGGCGACATCCGCCTGACGGTCGACCTGCAGCCGAACTTCGCGCTCAACCAGCCGCTGTCGCCGTTCGCTCTCGCGGCGTTCGAGCTGCTCGATCCCGATCCGGCCGCCGGCACGGGCACCCGCTCCTACGCGCTCGACATGATCTCGATCGTCGAGGCCACGCTCGACGATCCGCGTGCCGTGCTCAGTCAGCAGGAGTTCCTCGCCCGCGGTGAGGCGGTCGCCGCGATGAAGTCGGAGGGCATCGAGTACGACGAGCGGATGGAGCTGCTCGAGCAGATCACGTATCCGAAGCCGCTCGACGAGCTGCTGACGGCCGCGTTCGAGACGTTCAGCGCCGCTCAGCCGTGGATCCGCGACTTCGAACTGCACCCCAAGTCGGTCGTACGCGACATGTACGAGCGGGCCATGTCGTTCGGGGAATATGTCGCCTACTACAAGATCGCCCGCTCCGAGGGCGTGGTCCTGCGCTATCTCTCCGACGCCTACCGTGCGGCATCCCAGACCATCCCGGAAGAGCTCAAGGACGAGGACCTGCGCGACCTCATCGAGTGGCTCGGCGAGCTCGTCCGCCAGGTCGACTCCAGCCTGCTCGACGAGTGGGAGGAGCTGATCGCCGGGGTCGACAACGGCCGCTTCGATCCGCACGCCCCCGACGAGCCGATCGTCCCGCCCGCGCCGAAGCGCCTCACGAGCAACATCCGCGCCTTCCGCATCCTGGTGCGCAACGAGCTGTTCCGCCGCGTGCAGCTCGCGGCGCGAGAAGACGTGACCGCCCTCGCCGAACTCGATCCCGGCTTCGGCGCCGATGCCTGGTCGGACGCGCTCGACGGCTACTACGACGACCACGACGAGATCCTCACCGGCGCAGACGCACGCAGCTCGAAGCTGCTGATCCTCACCGAGAGCACCACCTCGTGGACCGCGCGACAGATCTTCGACGACCCCGCCGGCGACCACGACTGGGGTATCACCGCGACGATCGACCTCGCCGCATCCGACGAAGCGGGTCAGGCCGTCGTCACCGTGACAGGCGTCGACCGGCTGTAGCGCTCCGCGGCCCGCGAACGCCTGGGGCGGAGACCTCCTGTGCGGGCGGATGCTTCGCGCGAGAATCTCCTCCCGATCCGGAGCTCACCGCCCGAGGGCGAAGAGCCCCCGACGCACGATGGCCCGGACCGCACGCATCGCGCGCAAGGTCCGGGCCCCCGGCACGGCGCTCAGGCGAAGGCGTCGGGGTACAGCGCCTGCGCGATCCTGTGGACGACCGAGATGTTCCCGAGCGTGCCGGGGAAGGTGTCCGAGGTGGAGATGGCGATCAGCCGCTCCTCCTGCACCGCCGGCATATCCGGGAACGTCGCAGTGAGGTACGCGCGCGCGGCGGCCTCGTGCGCGGGGTCGGTCGCGGCGAAGACGAGTGCGTCCGGGGCCGCGGCCGCGAGCGCCTCCGGGGTGATCTCGGCGGCGAAGAAGTCGGCGAAGGCCGGGTCCTCCGGGGTGAACACGGCCTCGGCGCCCGCACGCCGCAGGATGTCGTACTCGATGCCCGCGCCGATCGCGGTCAGAGTCGTGCCGTCGACGTACACCTGCGCCACGCGCAGCCGCTCGTCGACCTCCTCGACAGCCGCATCGACCTCGGCGAGGTCGGCCTCCGCGTCCTCGATGAGCGCCGCAGCCTCCTGCTCGACGCCGAAGATCGCGCCGAGGTTCTCGAGGTCGCCGAAGAGGTCGTCGACGGTTCCCTCCATGCGCCGATCGAAGCAGCCGCCGGTGGCGACGTAGGCGGCGACCCCCGCCTCTTCGAGCTGCTCGAGGCTCGCGAACCCCTGCTCCGCGGTGAACTCGTAGGTCGTCGGCGAGTACACGAAGTCGGGCTCGGCGGCGAGCAGGGTCTCGCGGTTCGGCGGGGTGTCGGCGCCGAGCACCGGGATCCCTTCCGCGAGGGCGGCGACGTCGTCCGGCAAGGCCTGCACGGTCGCCTGCGCCTGCCCGACGAGACGATCCGCCAGGCCGAGGCGCAGCAGCGACTCGGTCTGCGACGGGTGCAGGCCGACCACGGCGGACGGAGGCTCCGGCACGACGACGCTCCGTCCGCAGTTCTCGATCGTGACGGCCGTATCCGCCGATTGCGTGGGCGCGGCCGCGGTGACGCCTGTGCCGCAGCCGGTCAGGCCGAGGAGGGTCGCCCCTCCGAGCGCCGTCACGAGAATGCGGGCGGATCGATTTCGGGATGTCATTCGGTTCTCCTCGGTGATGCCGACGGGCGGGTCCCGTCGAAGGGGGTTCGGGGGTGGAATGTCATTGCACGGGCGCCGGTGCCCTCTTCGCGGGCAACGCGGGCGGTCACGCGGAACACGTCGCTCACCAGCTCCGGGGTCAGCACGGTGTCCGCCGCCCCGAAGGCGACCAGCCGCCCCTCGTCGAGCACGGCGATGTCATCGCAGAACGACGCCGCGATGTTCAGGTCATGCAGCGCGGCGACCACCGTTTTTCCCAGGCCGGAGACGACGCGCATCAGGTCGAGCTGGTGGGCGATGTCGAGGTGGTTGGTCGGCTCGTCGAGGATGAGGATCTCGCCGTCCTGCGCGAGAGCCCGCGCCAACATCACCCGCTGCCGCTGCCCGCCGGAGAGCTGACGCATCAGCCGGTCGCCGAGGTCGGCGACATCCGCCGCACGGAGGGACTCATCGACGATGCGATGGTCGTCGGGAGAATCACGCGTGAACGGTGGACGATGCGGGGCGCGGCCGACGAGCACGGTCTCGCGCACCGTGAGGTCGAACTCGGACGGCGCGTCCTGCAGCATCACCGAGACGGTCCGGGCCAGCGCCCTCGGAGCGAACCCCGCCACGTCGGCGCCATCGACGGTGACGTGTCCGCGCAGGGGCCGTCGTCCGGAGAAGAGCGTGCGCAGCAGAGTCGACTTGCCGCTGCCGTTGGGGCCGACGAGACCGACGATCCTGCCGATGCCGATCGTCAGGTCGACCCCGTGGAGCACGGTTCGGTTCCCGCGCGCGACGTCGACGCCGTGGAAGGCGATGGTCATCGGTCGATCCCCGCCTTCTCGCCGCCGCGGCGCATCAGCCACAGGAAGAACGGTGCGCCGACGAATGCGGTCAGGATGCCGAGGGGGATCTCCGACGGAGCCGCCACCGTGCGCGCCAGCAGGTCGGCGACCATCAGGAAGAGCATCCCCGCGAGAACGGTGATCGGGAGCATCCGACGGTGGTCCGAGCCGACGAGGATCCGAGCGACGTGCGGCACGACGAGCCCGACGAAGCCGATCCCTCCGCTCACAGCGACGATCGCCCCGGTGAGCAGCGACGCGATGACGAGGAGCAGCGCACGCAGCCGCGTCGTGCGCACGCCGACCGCGAGTGCCGACTCGTCGCCGGCGAGGAGCGCGTTCATCTGCCGAGCGAGGCCGAACACCGCGAGGCCGGCGATGATGAGCGCGATCGCCGGGATCAGCAGTGACGACATGGTCGCCGCCGACACGCTTCCGAGCAGGAAGAACATCACGCTCACGACGTTCTGCGCGTCGGTGGTGATGGTGAGGTAGCTCGTCACCGCGCTCAGGAGTGAACCGAGCGCCACCCCGGCGAGGATCATCCTGGTCGGGGAGAGTTCCCCTCGGCGCCGGGCGAGGAGGGCCACGAGGACGCACGCGACCACGGCTCCGAGGAAGGCGGCACCGCTCATCGTGAGTCCGGCGAGGGCGACCCCTCCGGAGACGATGACGAGCACGGCACCGACGCTCGCCCCCGAGGAGACACCGAGGATGTAGGGCTCGGCGAGCGGGTTGCGGACGACGACCTGCATGATCGCCCCGGCCAGCGCGAGTCCGGCACCGGCGAGCCCGGCGAGGAGGGCACGGGGCAGGCGGAACTGCCACACCGCCTGGTCCTGCAGCGTCGACAGACTGCCGTCCGACATCCACGGCATCCCGGGAACGAGGTGTCCGATCACGATGCGCGCCGCCTCGTCCACACTCACGGCGACCGGTCCGGTTGCGGCGGAGACGACGAGCACGAGAAGGATCGCGGCGATCAGCGCGAGAACCGGGGTCGTCGGCGCGACGGTCGACCACGACTGCCGCGAAGGACGGCTGCTCCGCGCGGCCGGCGCGGGCGGTGATGCACGGTCGAGGTCGCCGGCGAGCGCGGCGGAGGACGAAGGAGGCATGAGCAGCATGCTAGTAGATATTGAGAATCGTTATCATCTAGGGTCGAAGTCGTCCCTGAACATCCACCCGCCGGAGGCCCGCCGTGATGATCGTGCCCGAGCTGTGGCGAGAGGCCCGAGCCTTCCCCCGCGAGTTGGCCACAAGCACCGTCCTGCTCCTTCTCGTCTTCGCCACCTATCTCGTGCAGGCCGGAGCGCTGGCGGTGTCGCTGGCGGCGTTCGTCGGCGGCGATGTGCGCACAGCGCTCCTCGGCGGGGCGGTGATCCTCGCCGTGAGCGTCATCCGCATCCTCCTGTCACTGGCGAAGGCGGGCTCTGCCGCCGCGCTGGGCGGCCGAGTGCGCGAGCATCTTCGCGGTCGGGCGATCACCGCGGCGCTCACGCCCGCCCGGCTGCACGACCCCGCAGTGCGCGACGGGTCGGTGCAGGCGACTCTGGGAGAGGGGATCGACGGCACCGACGCGTACGTGTCGAAGTACGTCCCCGCGGTCGTGCTGCTGGCGGTCGGCAGTGTGGCGGCGGTCGGACTGCTGGCTGCTGTCTCGCTGCCGGCGGCCGCCTGCGTGACGGTCGGGATTCTCGTGGCCGTGCTCGGCCCGATGGCGTGGCAGCGGATGCTCGCAGGTCGTGGCGTAGACCACTGGGACACCTATGAGGCACTCGGGGATGACCTGCTCGAGTCGTTGCGCGGCATGGCCACGCTACGCACCCTGGGCGATGTCACCGGGACCCGCGAGCGGCTGCGCGAGCGCTCGGAGGCCCTGCGGAGCGCGACCGAGCGGGTGATGCGATCGTCTCTGGTGACGACCGCCGTGACCGACTTCGCCGTGCAGGCCGGGTACGTCGCGGCCGTCTTCGTGGCGGTCTGGGATGTGATGACCGGCGCCGCGCCCCGGGGCGAGGTCTACGCGATCCTGCTGCTGTCGTCCGAGGCGTTCCGCCCCGTGCGTGACCTCTCGCGGCACTGGCACGCGGGGTTCCTCGGCCTGACCGCCGTGCCGGGTCTCGTCGCACTGGGCGCGTTCGGCCCCCGCGGATCGCGTGCAGATGCGGATGCGGATGCCGGCGCGATGAGCGAGGTCTCCGGCGTCGCAACCACCCCCCGGGTGCTGCGGGTGTCGAACCTCACATATCGCTACCCGGGTGCCGACCACGACGTGCTGCTCGGCATCGACCTCCAGGTGGAGGTGGGCGCGGTGCATGCGATCGTCGGTGCGTCGGGGTCGAGCAAGTCGACCCTGTTCGATCTCCTGCTCGGATTCCTCACGCCCACCACGGGCACGATCGACCTGGACGGGCTCCCGCTGCGAGCGAGCGACATCGCCGTGGTCTCGCAGCGGCCCGTGCTCTTCTCCGGGACCATCCGGCAGAACGTGAACCTCGTCGGAGCCGACGACCGCGAGGTGGAGGCCGCGTGCGCCGCCGCCGGCATCCTGGCCGAGATCCGCGCGATACCCGGTGGCTTCGACGCGCCGGTCTCCGAGGCCGGGACGAGCCTCTCCGGCGGGCAGCGGCAGCGGCTGGCACTGGCCAGGGCGCTCCTGGCGCAGCGACCCGTGCTCCTGGTCGACGAACCGACGAGCGCACTCGACGACCGCGGAGCGCAGACGGTCGCGGAGACGCTGGAGCGGGTCGCCGCGGAGCGGATCGTCCTCATGATCAGCCACCGGACCGAAGCTCTCGAGCGCGTGACGTCGGTGCGCCGACTCGATGCCGGGATGCTGCAGGAGGTACGGACGTGACGGCTGCAGGGACCACGGCTGTGTTCACCGCCCTCCTCCCCCCACTGCGGCCCGAGTGGCGGCGGATCGCCGGAATCTACGTGCTCAGCACGACGAGCACGCTGGCACTGGCCGCCATCGCGGTGCTGTCGGCACTCGGTGTCGGCCAGGCCGTCGCGCTCGGCGTCTGGCCGACCGCGGCATGGTGGGCGGGGCTCGTGGTGCTAGTGCTGCTGCGCGCCGTGCTCACGTGGCGGGAGATGGACGTGTCGCATGCGCTCGCGTACCGGGTTCTCGCGCGGCTTCGCGGGGCGCTCTTCGACGCGTACGCCCGGAGTGTCCCCGGTCGTCGGCGAGAGCACTCCGGTCGCGCGGCCTCCGTGGCGATGACCGACATCGAGAAGCTGGAGTTCTTCTACGCCCACACCATCGCCCAGATCGGCGCCTCGCTCACGCTGTTCCTCGTCGCCCTGATCGGAACCGCGTGGGTCATGCCCACCGCGTCGGCGGTCGTCCTGCTCGGCGGCGCGCTCGTCGCGTCCACCGCGCTGTGGGGCGCCCGTCCGGTACGCCGGCTCGGGGCCGCGGAACAGGCGGAGCGCGAAGAGCAGGCGGAGCGTCTGGTCGACGCACTCGGTGCGATGCGGGAGATCCTCGCCTACGGACTGCGGGCGAGGATCGTGCGCGACACGGTGGCCCGCACGCGTCGCGCCGCCCGCACCTCGCTCCGCAGGGCGCTGCTCGGCGAGGCCGTCGACGGAGCCCGCGAACTCGTGCTCACCGCGGTCGTCATCGGAATCCTGCTGGCGGCCGTCGTCGCGAGCGGAGGAGCCGATGCGCGCACGCCGAGCCCGCAGATCGCCGGGATGCTTCCCGCCGTCATCGCCCTCGGCATCGCAGGAGTGGCCGCCATCGGCGAGGCGAGCCACACCCTCACCGAACTGCACCCGCTCACCGCGAGTGCCCGGCGCGTGACAGCGGCGCTCACCCGTCCGGCCGTCGTGACGATGGCCCTCGAGCCGCACCCGCTCCCGCACGGTCCGCTCGGCATCCGCTTCGACGCGGTCTCCTTCTCGTATGACGACGCGACGGACGCGCTGCGTGCCTGGTCGATGGAGCTCGCTCCGGGAGAGCACGTCGGTCTCGCCGGAGCATCAGGTGCCGGTAAGAGCACGGTGATCGCCCTGGCCGCGCGCCTCTGGGATCCCTCGTCCGGCAGCATCTCCCTGATCGACGCCGACGGCGGTCGGCATCCGCTTCCCGAGATCGCCGACGAGGATCTCCGCCGCGCCGTCGCTTTCGTGGAGCAGGATGCGCGACTGTTCTACGGGACGGTCAGGGACAACCTGCTCCGCGGCGCAGAGTACCGCGAAGACACCGCTCTTCAGGAAGCCCTCGCGCGGGTGGGCGTCGACGACGACATCAGGCTCGACGACCGGATCGGCGAGCACGGAGTCCGCCTCTCCGGGGGGCAGCGTGCACGGCTGGCCCTCGCCAGAGCGCTGGTACGGGACCCGCGGATCCTCGTCGTCGATGAGGTCACCGCGAGCCTCGACCCCGACACCGAGGCGCGGATCTCGGACGTGCTCGCGGAGTTCGACGGCACACTGCTCGTCGCCTCGCATCGGAGGGAGACGCTGGAGCGGCTGCCCCGCGTCGTCCGACTCCGCGTCAGGCCTGCATGACCGCGAGCACGTTCCCGGCGGGGTCGCGGAACCACGCGATGTCCGGGCCCTGCCCGTTGCCGCGCACGATGCCGCGCGCATCGGAGGGGAACTCCTCGTCGCTGTAGATCTTGGTCTGCACGCCGCGCGCGATGAGCTCGTCCACCGCGGCGTCGACATCCGCCACCGGGAAGTTCAGGATCGTGAAGCTCGCCGGCGTGTGGTTCGGCTTCGCGTACACGAGGATCGACCCGCCGCTCGGCAGCCGCAGGTCGAGGAACCCCATCGCGTTGACCTCGACGTCAAGGCCGAGCGTCGTGCCGTAGAACTCTTTCGCCGCGTCGATGTCGTCGACGCTGAATCCGCTGAATGCGTTGTCCGCTGTGAAGGCCGCCATGACTCCATGGTCCGCCGTCGCCCGGCGGTTGTCGAGGGGGTCATCGCCGGACGCGGGTCGTGAGCCGATCGGTCACCCGCAGCGGATCGAACAGTGCCCCGAGTCCGATGCGCACCAGCAGCGCGTGAACCGCCAGGCACACGGCGATCACCACCGCCGTCAGCACAAGAGGTCCGACGGTCTCGAGCACCGGTGTCGTCCGCCACCCGGCCGCCCGCAGCCCGGCATCGATCAGCGCGAGCGGCATCATGTGCAGCACGTAGATCGGTAGGGTCCGTCGGCCGATCCACCGCAGCGGCCGCGCGACGACCTCGGCATGCCTGTCGATGAGCACGCTGAGCGACACCCCGAATGCCACCGCGACCAGGCAGAGCAGCGGCCAGGTTCCGGGCACGAGCCGGATGCCGAGCACGGAGACGACGGCGAGTGCCCCCGCGTACCCGGCGGCGAGCGCGACCGCGACGCCCACGCCACTCCTGTTTGCGAAGTGCTCGACGATGGCCCGCAGCCGCAGCCCGATGAGGAAGAAGAACAGGTTCTGCACCAGCTGCCACAGGTTGCCGAGATCGGGGATGAGGCCGGCCCCGGCGAGCGCGGCGATCACGAATGCCACCGAGAGCACGGCGGCGGTCGGGAGCCCGCGCGTCAGCCGCCCGACCGCGAGATACACGGCGAGCGCGAGCAGGTACCAGAGGTTCGTCGGACTGATGGTGAGCTGCGCGAGCAGCTCCCACCCGCTGGTCGCCCGCGCCGTGTCGAACTCCGGTGCGAGCGCGAGCACGGCCGTCTGGATCAGCACCCACACGAGGTAGAGCAGTGCGAGCCGGCCGGCCCGACGTCGCCAGGAGGCACCGTCCCCGGCGAGCACCGCCCGCGCCGCGAACATCCCGGAGACCAGGAAGAACAGCGGGATGCGCAGCGGCAGGAGCTGGGCGTTGAGCATCACCCAGGCATCCGTCACCGCTCCGGCGCCGGGGATGCCGACCACGACCTTCGTGACCACGTGCCAGAGCACGACGAGCAGGATGCAGATGCCCTTCGCGACATCCGGCCATCCGACCCGGGGCGCGGGCGCGGTCACGAGGCCGCGCGCACGAGTCGCGAGACCAGGTCGACGTAGGTCACACCCGCCGCGGCGAACATCCGCGGCACCTGCGAGGCGGCGGTGAGCCCCGGCATCGTGTTGACCTCGTTCAGCACCGGCCCCCGCTCGGTGAGGAAGAAGTCCATGCGCGCGACGCCGTCGCACCCGAGGGCATCGAACACGGCGATCGCCGCCCGCTTGAGCGCGGCCGTCTCGGCGGCATCCAGCTGCGCCGGCACCGTGAACCGCGCGCTGCCGTCGTACTTCGTTGCCGTGTCGAACAGCCCGGTCGCGTGGATCTCCAGCGGCGGCGCCGCCCACCGGATGCCACCCTTCTCGCGCAGCACCGCCACGTCGATCTCGCGCCCCCGCACGACCTCCTCGACGAGGACGCGCCGGTCGAAGCGCGCCGCCTCCCGCAGCGCCGCGAGCAGCTGCCCCTCATCCGTGACGAGGCCGACACCGTGACTCGAACCGGCCGACACCGGCTTGACGACGACCTCCCCCTCGAACTCCACGTCACCGATGTCGTCGGCGGCGACGAGTCGGCCGCGGGCGGTGCCGAGACCCACGGCATCCGCGACGAGCTTGGTCGTCCACTTGTCCATGCCGATGGCTCCCGCCCGCAGCCCCGATCCGACCACCCGCACTCCGGCGAGCGCACACAGCGCCGCGAGCGCGCCGTCCTCCCCGAGAGCGCCGTGCACGGCCGGGAACACCACATCCGTGCGGGTGAGCAGCGGCAGCGCGAGCGCGAGCGACTCGGCCGCCGATCCCCCGTTCGGCCGTCCCTCCACGCGCCAGATCCCGTCGCGGTCGATCGTCACGGTCGTCACGTCGTGATCGCCCATCCGCAGCGCCGCGGCCACCGCCGCCGCGGAAGCCAGGGAGACCTCGTGCTCGGGGTTCTGTCCGCCCCCGATGACCAGCACCTTCGTCGTCATGCCACGCTCCTCTGCACTCGTGCGCCGATGCCGGTCACGATGGTGTGCGGGATGCTGCCCGCCCACCGCGCCCACTCCTGCACCGATGGCACGGCCCCACCCTCCGGCCCGAACACGGTCGCGACCACCCCGCGCGGGAACAGCACCGATCCCGTGTCGACGACGATCTGGTCCATCGAGACCCTCCCCACGATCGGATGCCGCGCCCCGCCGATCTCCACCCCGGCGCCGGGCGCGAGCTCGCGCGGAATGCCGTCGGCGTATCCGACGCCGACCACGCTGAGGTGCGTCTCCCGGTCGGTCGTGTGCGCACCGCCGTAGCCGACCGCGGTCCCCGCCGGCACGAGCGCGCTGTGCACGACGGGCGCCGTCCACCGCGACGCCCCGGCGAGCACGGTGGCCTCCGAGGGGTCGATCCCGACCAGCCCCGCGCCGACCCGCACCAGGTCGAAGTGCGTCGCCGGATCGGTCAGCGCGCCGGAGGTCGCGGCGAGATGCACGAGCACCGGGCCGAAGCCCGCGCGCAGCACGGCGTCCCTCCCCTGCCGCAGACGCAGCACCGCCGCCGCGTTCGCTGCCGGATCGGCCTCGTCCGCCCGGGGCAGATGCCCCATCACCCCGACGAGCTCCGCCCGTCCCCGACCGGTGCGCGCGAGTCGGAGCAGCTCCGGCCATTCCTCCAGCGGCGCTCCCCCACGAGCCATGCCGGTGTCGAGCTGCAGGTGCACGCGCACCGGATCCGCGGCATCCGCGATCAACTGCCGCAGCTCTTCGACCGAGCCGACCGCGATGTCGACGCGGTGCTCGGCTGCGGCGGCAGCGTCGACGCCGGAGGGGTTCAACCAGGAGAGGATCGGCACCGTGAGCCCGGCGTCGCGGAGTGCGACGGCCTCGGCGACATCTGTGACGCCCAGCCAGTCGGCGCCGGCATCCACCGCGGCCCGCGCGACGGTGACGGCACCGTGCCCGTAGCCGTCGGCCTTGACCACGGCCATGATGCGGGCGGTCGTCGCGGCGCGCACCCGCCGCAGATTCTCGGCGACGGCATCCGGGACCGTCTGCAGGGTGGGTGCGTGCAGGCGCGAGAGGGTCACGCGCTCGGGGGAAAGAGTGGTCATCGCTGCATCCTCGGGTCGGCGGTCGGGTCGGCGAGCATCTCGGGACAGCCGTCGTCGGCGGCATCCGGACGCAGTTCGTAGTGCCAGGTCTCGTTGGCGTAGATCTGGCAGAGGCCGTAACGCCATCCCCGCTGCGCGAGCCAGTCGAGCGCGGGCAGCGGGCCGAGGTCGACGGCGTCACCGGTCACATGCTCCGAAGTCTCGGGCGTGGCCACCCAGCGCCGCGCTTCGGACTCCGATCCGTACTGCACGATCGCGTCCTGCAGCATCCGCTCCTGCAGCGCCGGTGTGCGCCATCCGCTGTTCACGCGGAACGTGACGCCGTCGCCTTCGGCATCCGATGCGGCACGCTGCAGAGCCGCGAGCAGGGCGGGGTCGAGGTTGCCGACCGCGACCCGGTCGACGTCGAATACGGTGGGCTGGTCGCCGTCGCGGATCACGCCGTCGGCCTCGCCCGGGGCGATGACCGTGCCGGTGCCGGTGCCGGTGGTTCCGCCCTCGGCGGGCCGGTCGGTCGGCACGGGGAGGGTGCCGGGGCGGGCGGCATCGGCGAAGGCCACGGACAGCGACTGCTGCACAGCGAACGCGACGATCACGGCGAGAGCGAGGGCGGCAGCGGTGACGGCGAGCCGACGACGGCGCATTCGTGGGGAGCGGGAGGTGGTGCGGGTGTTCATGCTTCCAGTGAAGAAGCACGCCGGTTGCGAGGGCGTATGCGCTTTTCCATATGCTCCCGATATGCCGCACTGCGTAGGATCTCAGCCATGCGTGTGCTGATCGTCGAGGACGAGCCCTACCTCGCCGAGGCGGTCCGTGATGGGCTGCGCCTGGAGGCGATCGCGGCCGACATCGCCGGCGACGGCGACGCCGCGCTCGAGCTGCTGAGCATCAACTCCTACGACATCGCCGTGCTCGACCGCGACGTGCCCGGCCCGTCGGGCGACGACATCGCCCGGTGGATCGTGGCCTCCGGCAGCGGCATCCCGATCCTGATGCTCACCGCCGCCGACCGGCTCGACGACAAGGCGAGCGGCTTCGAGATCGGCGCCGACGACTACCTCACCAAGCCGTTCGAGCTGCGGGAACTGGTGCTGCGCCTGCGCGCCCTCGACCGCCGCCGTCAGCGCAGCCGCCCGCCGGTGCTCGAGGTCGCCGGGCTGCGGTTGGACCCGTTCCGCCGCGAGGTGTACCGCGACGACCGCTACGTCGCGCTTACCCGAAAGCAGTTCGCCTTGCTGGAGGTGCTGGTCGACGCGGAGGGCGGGGTGGTCAGCGCCGAAGAGCTGCTGGAGCGGGCCTGGGACGAGAACGCCGACCCGTTCACGAATGCCGTGCGCATCACGGTGTCGTCGCTGCGCAAGCGACTGGGCGAGCCGTGGCTGATCCTCACGGTGCCGGGTGTCGGGTACCGGATCGGGACGGATGCCGATGCCTAGGCGCCGCGGGATGAGCGCCCGCCTCAAGCTCACGCTGAGCTACGCGGTGATCGTGGTGGTGTCGGGAGGTCTGCTCCTCGCCGCGGTCGGGTTGTTCCTGCTGCGCTACGTGCCGGACACCGTCGACTTCTTCCCCAACCGCGGCGACCTCAGCCGGGCCTTCGTGCCGGTGGCCTCGATGGTCATGCTGGTGCTGCTCGCGTTCGGCCTCGGCGCCGGGTGGCTGCTGGCCGGACGGATGCTGGCGCCGCTCGACCGCATCGGCGACGCCGCCCGGCTCGCCGCGCAGGGATCCCTGTCACACCGCGTGTCGCTCGCCGGCCCCCGCGACGAGTTCCGCGACCTGGCCGACGTCTTCGACTCGATGCTCGAACAGCTCGAAGCGCACGTCGCCGAGCAGCAGCGGTTCGCCGCGAACGCCTCGCACGAGCTGCGGACCCCGCTCGCGATCTCGCAGACACTGCTCGAGGTCGCCGAAGCCGATCCGGACCGCGATGTCGATGCCCTGATCGCGCGGCTGCGTGAGGTGAACACCCGGGCGATCGAGCTCACCGAGGCCCTGTTGCTCCTGAGCCGCGCCGACCGCAGGACGTTCCCGCGCGAGATCGTCGACCTCTCCCTGCTCGCCGAAGGGGCGGTGGAGGCGCTGCTGCCGCTCGCCGACCGCCGAGGAGTGGCCGTCGAGGTGGGCGGTGCACCCGCGCCGGTACTCGGGTCGGCGGCGCTGCTGCCGCAGTTGGTCACGAACCTCGTGCTCAACGCGATCGTGCACAACCTGCCCGCCGGAGGGGCTGTGGCCGTGCGCACGCACTCGATGCCGCAGGCGGTAGCGCTGGTGGTCGAGAACACCGGCGAGGTGCTGCCGGCGCCTCTCGTGGCGACCCTCGTCGAGCCGTTCCAGCGCGGCGCCGAGCGCACCCGCGGCGACGACCATGCCGGGGCGGGACTGGGCCTCGCGATCGTCGACCGCATCACCCAGGCGCACGGAGGCACCCTGGTGCTCACCCCGCGCCCGGACGGCGGTCTGATCGTGACGGTGTGGCTGCCGCATCCGTACCCGGCGGCGCCTCCCGCCTGACCGACGGCGGTTCCGGCATCCGTCCGCCCCGCCGTCCCGCCGTTCATCTGTCGGGACTTTTCACGGATGTCGGACCGGAACGCGGTTTCCGGTCCGACATCCGGACATTCTCCCGACAAGTGGACGGGGGCCGGACCGGACGGATGCTGCGACCGGCGGATGCCGGACCCTGGCCGGGTCAGGCCACGCGGGGGTCGCGCGTCGCGGCGAGCTCGCGGCCGAAGGTGCGGGCGTCGGCCTCGGCGTTCTCCTTGAGCTCGCGCGCCGTGTCGGTGAACGCGTCGAGCGCCGGGTTCACGCCGACGAGGGTGAAGGGACGCTGCACGACGCGCAGGTCGAGGCCCCAGACGTCTTCGAGCACGCGGCGCAGCCAGCCGGTCGAGTGGTCCCAGCCCTCCTTGGGTGAGCCCGGGGCGTAGTTGCCGCCGAGCACCGTGACGAGCGTCGCGGGCTTGCCGTTCAGCGCGGTGCCGGTCGGGTCGATGCGCGGGTCGGTGTAGGCCAGGTCGAACCAGGTCTTGAAGTGCTGCGAGACGCCGTAGTTGTACAGCGGAACGGCGAACAGCAGGGCGTCGGCGCCGATCAGCTCGTCGGCGAACGAGGTCGCGAGCGCGCGGGCGTCGTTCTGCGCGGAGGTGCGCTGGGCCTCGTCGACGAAGCCGCCGGTGACGGCATCCGCCCAGGCGGTCGCGGGCACGGGGTCGCTCGCCAGGTCGCGGCGGGTGACGGTCGAGTCGGGGTGGGACGCGGTCCACTCGGCCTCGACGAGGTCGGCGAGCGCGCGGCTGGCGGACGACGCGGGAAGGATGCTGGCATCCAGGCGGAACAGGGACATGGGCCTACCTCTCGTTTTCGTAGTCGCTAGGTTTTTATTAGCGACATCGGTTAACGTAGCACGGGTAGGATGTGGTCATGGCCGAGGTCGAGGAAGAACGTCAGGTGTGCGACGCCGCCGTCACACTGGCGTTCAGCGTGCTCGGCAAGCGGTGGAACGGCATGATCGTGTCGACCCTCGGCGGCGGCCCCTCGACGTTCGTGGCACTGCGCCGCGCGGTCGCCGGTATCAGCGACACCGTGCTCTCCGACCGGCTGGCCGAACTCGCCGATGCCGGACTCGTGGCGCGCACGGTCGACGCGGGCCCGCCGATCACGGTGTCGTATGCCCTCACCTCCAGCGGCGAGGGACTGCTGCCGATCCTCGACCAGCTCGGCCGCTGGGCATCCGCCAACCTCGCCGAGCGCGCACACTGACGCGGCACGTCCGCAGCACTATCCCCACCTCCGGCTCGCGCGCACTGATACGGCATCCGCCCCTCACCTGCATGACCGAACGACGGATGCATGCGAAGACACCGAGGAATCCTCATTCATCCGGGTTTTCCTCATGCGTGTGGACGCCCCACCGCCGTCACCAGGGGCTGGGCTCGTAGTCCTTCAGGAACACGCCGTGCACATCTTCGCCGGCCTCGCCGCGCACGATCGGGTCGTACACGCGGGCGGCACCGTCGACGAGGTCGAGCGGGGCGTGGAACCCCTCCTCGGCCAGGCGCACCTTCGTGTAGTGCGGGCGCTCGTCGGTGATCCATCCGGTGTCGACGGCCGTCATGAGGATGCCGTCCTTCTCGAGCATCTCGCCGGCGCTGGTGCGGGTGAGCATGTTGAGCGCGGCCTTGGCCATGTTCGTGTGCGGGTGCCCCGGACCCTTGTAGCGGCGGGAGAACTGCCCCTCCATGGCCGACACGTTCACCACATACTTGCGGTGCGAATCGGATGCCGCCATCGACGCGCGCAGCCGGCTGATGAGCAGGAACGGCGCCGTCGTGTTGGCCAGCTGCACCTCGAGCATCTCGAGCGGGTCGACCTGCTCGATCGACTGCACCCAGCTGTTGACGCGGTTCACGTCGGGCACGAGTCCGCCGGCGTCGATCGCGGTACCGTCGGCGTGCTTCTCGAGCGACGACGACCCGGGAGCCATCGCGAGCCGCGCGAGGTCTTCGGCCGTGAGCGCCTGACCGCCCTGCTCCGCGACCGTGCCACCGAGGGCCGCGACCGAGAGGAGCGGATGCGCGTCGACCGACGCCTGCAGCGCCTGCGGGTGCGGGTCGGCGGTGTGCCCGAAGGTCTCCATCTCGGGAAGCGGTCCGTCGGGCAGCGGCTGCAGCTCGGCATCCGCCAGCAGCGAGTACGCACCCGGTGAGCGGCGCACGGTCTGCGCGGCGTTGTTGATGAGGATGTCGAGCGGACCCTGAGCCGCGACCGAGTCGGCGAGGCCGATCACCTGGGCGGGGTCGCGCAGGTCGATGCCGACGACGCGCAGGCGGTGCAGCCAGTCGCCCGAGTCGGGCAGGGCCGAGAAGCGGCGAACGGCGTCGCGCGGGAACCGGGTCGTGATCGTGGTGTGCGCGCCGTCGCGCAGCAGCCGCAGCGCGATGTGCATGCCGATCTTGGCACGGCCGCCCGTGAGCAGGGCGCGCTTGCCCGTGAGGTCGGTGCGGGCGTTGCGCTTGCCGTGGCTGAAGCGGGCGCAGTCCGGGCAGAGCTGGTGGTAGAACGCGTCGACCTGCGTGTACGGCTGCTTGCAGATGTAGCAGTTGCGGGGCTTGAGCAGCTCGCCGGCGATGGGGGCGTCCACCACGCTGGTGGCGAGGTCGTGGCCGCGGGTCTCGTCGTCGATGCGGTCGGGCGCTCCGGTGGCGGTGCGGGCGACCACGGCCTTGTCGGCCTCGGCGATCGCGTCGCGGATCTCCTTGCGGCGCACGCGCTTGACGGCCTTGAACATGGCCGCGGTCGCGTGGCGCACGGCGACGAAGTCCGGGTGCTCGTTGTCGATCTGGTGCAGCTCGGCCAGCACGCGAAGAGTCGTGGCGAGATCGTCGGGGTCGACGCCCGGTCCGAGGTCGGGTGCAGCGTCGGAGGGGGCGTCGGTCATTGTGCTGATTTTACGCGAGTGTCCTGGGCATCCGCCCCGCCGCCCCGCCGGCATCCGCCCCCCGTTGCCGAGTGCACGGCTTGTCGCCGAGTGCACCGGCTGTCGACGCAGGCAAGCCGTGCGCTCGGCAAGAATCCGTGCACTCGGCGGGATGCGACGCGCACGCGGAATGCGCCGCGTCAGACGAGGGCGCGCTGGCGGCGGAGCGCGGTGAGCACGGCGCCGTTCGCCCCGGCCCACTCGCCGAGCGTGGCCGGCACGATGGGCGGAACACGGTGGAACGAGGCGCGCTCGCCGACGTAGCGCGCAGCGAGCGTCACGAGCTGGTGCGGCGCCTGCGCGAGGCCGCCGCCGATCACGATGCACCCCGGATCGACGAGGGCGCACAGGGTGAGGATCGCCTCCGCGAGCGCCGACGACGCCCGTTCCACGATCGCGGTGGCCACGGCATCGCCGCTGCTGCTCGCCGCCAGCAGCCCCTCCGGACCGCCCTTTCCGCCGACCGCGGCCCACGCCCGCCGCAGGGCGGGCGCGCCGATGATGGTCTCCAGGCAGCCGCGGCGTCCGCACGAGCAGATGCTGCCGTCGGGTTCGATCGTGATGTGTCCGAGTTCGCCGGCCGAGCCGTGCGCTCCGGGGATGACTTGTCCGTGCGCCACGTGTGCGCCCGCGATCCCGGTGCCCAGCGCGAGCACGAAGACGTCGTCGACACCGGCGCCCGCGCCCCACGAGGCCTCGGCGACCGCGGCGGCGTGACCGTCGTTGATGACGTCGACCGGGATGCCGAGTTCCGCGCTGAGCTGTGCGCCGAGCGGGCGGCCGTCGAGCGCCGGGATGTTGGTCGAGCGCACGACCACTCCCTCCGCCTCGTCGACCAATCCGGGGATCGACAGCACCACGCGTTCGAGGTCGGCATCCCCCCGGAGCGAGTTCGCGATGGCGGCGAGCCCGTCCACGGGTGCGTCCTTGGGCGTCGCGTGGCGGCCGCGGGCGAGGGGCGTCGGCGGTGCGTCCAGCGAGATGCGCGCCGGCGCGAGCAGGTGCTTGACGCTCGATCCGCCGACGTCGAGCCCGAGCACGACAGGGCCCGCACCGTGCACAAGGGTCGATCGGGTCGGCTCTCCCCCGGTCACGGGGCCATCACCCGGGCGGCCGCACGGGCCTCCCGCCGCAGCGCCTGCTTGTCGGGATCGGGAACCGGTACCGAGGCCAGCAGCCGTCGGCTGTACGGATGCTGCGGAGCCAGGAGCACGTCGTCGGCGGAGCCCGTCTCGACGATCTCGCCCTTGAGCATCACGGCGACCCGGTCGGAGATCTCGTGCACCACGGCGAGGTCGTGGCTGATGAAGAGGCACGCGAAGTGCATCTTCTCCTGCAGGGTGCGCAGCACCTCGAGCACGGCAGCCTGCACCGAGACGTCGAGCGCCGAGGTGGGCTCGTCGGCGATGATCAGCTCCGGTTCCAGAGCGATGGCGCGGGCGAGGCCGATGCGCTGACGCTGCCCTCCGGAGAGCTCGTGCGGGTAGCGCGAGGCGTAGTTCGCGGGCAGCTCGACGGCGTCGAGCAGCTCGGCCACACGGGTGCGACGCGTGCTCGCCGAGGTCGGGAAGCGCCGCCGCTGCACGAGCAGGGGTTCGGCGATGGCCTCGCCGACGGTCATACGCGGGTCGAGGCTGGAACCCGGGTCCTGGAAGATCGCGCCGACGCGACCGCGCAGCGCGCGCTCCCGACGCCCGGAGACACCGCCGCGTCCGACCTTCTCGCCGAACAGGGTGATCCCACCGCTCGACAGCGGCAGGAGTCCCAGTGCCGCGCGTCCGAGGGTCGACTTGCCCGATCCGGACTCGCCGACGAGGCCCAGGATCTCGCCCGGGGCGATGCGCAGGCTCACGCCGTCGAGCGCGAGGAACGGTCGTCCGCCGCGGCGGTAGGTGACGCTGGCGGCATCGAGCTCGAGCACCGCGGCGGGGACCTCGGTCTCGGGCTCCCGTTCGATCACGCTCGCGAGGTCGGGCAGCGAGGGCACGGCGCTGAGCAGCTTCTTCGTGTAGTCCTCGCGCGGCGCGGTGAGCACCGTGCGGGTGTCCCCGACCTCGACCATGGTGCCGCGGAACATCACCGCGACCCGGTCGGCGATGTCGGCGACGACGCCCATGTTGTGCGTGACGAGCAGGAACGCGGTCCCCGACTCGGCCGCGAGACCGCGGATCAGGTCGAGGATCTCGGCCTGCACGGTCACGTCGAGCGCGGTCGTCGGCTCGTCGGCGATGATCAGCTGCGGCTCGCAGGCGAGGGCGATCGCGATGACCACGCGCTGGCGCTGCCCACCGGACAGCTCGTGCGGGTAGCTCTTCGCCCGACGGGCGGGCTCGGGGATGCCCACGCGCCGGAGCATCTCGACCGCACGCTCCCAGGCCTCCGCCTTGGAGATGCTGCGGTGGTTGAGGATCGCCTCGGTGATCTGGTCGCCGATCCGCATGCTCGGGTTCAGAGCCGTCATCGGCTCCTGGAACACCATCGAGATCTCGGCGCCGCGCACGGCGTTCATCTCGGCTTCCGCGAGCGGCAGGAGCTCGCGCCCGGCGAGCTTGATCGACCCGGTGACCGTGGCCGAGCGCGGCAGCAGCTTCAGGATGGCCATGGCGGTGACGGACTTGCCCGAACCGGACTCGCCGACCAGCGCCAGCACCTCGCCGGGGCGCACCTCGAGGTCGATGCCCTTCACGGCCTCGACCGACCCGTCTTCCGTGCGGAACGTGACCGTGAGGTCGGAGATCTCCAGCAGTGCGTCGCTCATGCGGCACGCCCCTTCACGTCGAAGAAGTCGCGCAGGCCGTCACCGATGCTGTTGAAGGCGCAGACGGTCAGCACGATGCAGAATCCGGCGGGGAAGATCAGCCACCAGGCGCCCGCGTACGTGTAGGTGATGCCGCTGGTGAGCATGGCGCCCCAGTCGGTCGCCGGCTTCTGCAGCCCCATGCCGAGGAACGAGATGTAGGCGACGAGCAGGATCGCGTCGGCGACCTGGAACGTGGCGTTCACGACGATCGTGCCGACGGTGTTCGGGACGATGTGCTTGAGCACGGCCCGGGAGTGCGTGCCGCCCATCGCCCGCAGCGCCAACACGTACTCGCGCGACTTCAGCGAGATCGATTCGGCGCGCACGAGACGAGCCGGGACGAGCCAGGAGACCAGGCCGATCACGCAGATCATCAGCGGGACGCTCGGGCGCAGGATCGCCGAGAGGATCAGCAGCAGGAAGGTCGCGGGGATCGCGATGCCGGCGTCGACGACGCGCATCATCACGGTGTCGACGGCACCGCCGACGTAGCCGGCGATCGCGCCCCAGAGGGTGCCGATGACGGTGGCGAGGATGCCGGCGGCGAGGCCGATCAGGATCGAGATCTGACCGCCCATCATGAGCCGACCGAGCACGTCGTAGCCGACGTCGTCGGTGCCGAGCGGGTGGCCGGGGCTCCCCGGCGGCAGCATGGTGCTGCGCAGGTCGGTGTGGATCTGGTCCGTCGGGTGGATCAGCGGACCCAGGAAGCAGAAGAGCAGGAACAGCACGATGGTCACGATGCCGAAGACGGCGAGCTTGTTCTGCAGGAAGCGGCGCGTGCCCCGCTGACGCGGGGTCAGCGTGCGCATCACGATGGTCGTGGTGCTCACGAGAGCTCCTCTCGGGTGCGCGGATCGAGCAGCGCCTGGATGATGTCGGCGAGGAGCGATCCGATGACCGTCGCGAGCGCGATCACCAGGATGCAGCCGATCAGCACGGGGTAGTCGGAGGTCTGCGCCGAGGTCCAGAACAGCAGGCCCATGCCGGGGTAGTTGAAGAGCGATTCGACGACGATCATGCCGCCGAACATGACCGGCAGGTAGTAGCCGAGCATGGCGATCACGGGGGTCAGGGAGTTGCGCACCACGTGGCGGGTGATCACCACGGGTACCGAGGTGCCCTTCGCCCTGGCGGTGCGGACGTAGTCCTCGGAGAGGTTGTCGATCGTGGCGGAGCGCATGTACCGCGAGAACGTCGCGATGATGCCGAGCGCCGCGGTGAGCACCGGCAGCACGAGGCCGGCCGGGTTCGCCAGCACGTCGCCGACGGTCTCACCCTGCGGCGCCTGAGCGGGCACGAGCCGCAGCCACTGGGCGAACACGATCACGAGGATCAGGCCGAGGAAGAACGACGGCGTCGAGTAGACGATGAAGTTCCAGGTGGTCAGCGCGTAGTCCGCGGCCTTGCCGCGGCGCACGGCCTGGAAGATGCCCATCGGGATCGCGATGATCAGTGCGAAGAGCATCGAGATGAGGGCCAGGATCAGCGTCTTCGGAAGACGCTGGCCGATGGCATCCGCCACCGGTCGGTTCAGTTTGAACGAGTCGCCCAGGTCTCCCTGCACGAGCTGCAGCAGGAAGTTGAAGTACTGCTGCCACAGGGGCAGATCGAAGCCGTTCTCCTTGTTGAAGGCGTCGATCTGCTCCTGCGATGCCTGCATGCCGAGGATGCCGGCGGCCGGCCCCTGCGGCATCGCGAGGTGGAGCAGCGCGAACACGATCAGCGTCACGATGAGGATGACGATCCCGCCCTGGCCGACCCGTCGCAACAGGTACCACCAGAACCGCGGGCCGCCGGCCCTCTCCTTCTTCTGCTGCGCGTTCTGCGCTGCTTCCACCACGCTCATGTCACCTGCTCGTTACTTGGTCCAGGACCAACGCTGGGGAAGGAACGACGCGCCCGGGTCCTGGTGGGCGATGTCGAGTCCGTCACGGACGACGGAGACCTGGTACACCGGGTTCGGCATCCACATGACCGGGAGGTCGGTGGCGAGGTACTCGGAGTACTTCTTCGCGATCTCGGGGTCGGTCGAGAAGGCCATCGCCTGGACGAGCTCCTCGGCCTCGGGGTTGTCGTACTGTCCGGCGTTCCACTTGGTGTCCTTCGCGAAGACGCGCTCACCGGTGGCGTACGGCGGGAAGTACCAGCTGCCCGCGGTGCCGAAGAAGACGAGCTCCCACGTGCACGAGCTGCCGGTCTTGCACTCCTGCGCCTGCGTGAGGACGGTGTCGAGCGGCTTGGAGTCGATCGTCATCTTGACGCCGATCTTGCCGAGCGACGACTGGATCTCCGCCATCATGTTGTCGGTCTCCTGCGAGCCGTTCTGCGTGGTGACGACGATCTCCGCCTTGTCACCCGCGGCGATGCCCTCGCCGCACTGACCCTCGGCCGCGCCGGCTTCGGCGCACTCGAGCGTGCCGTCGGATCCCTTGACCCAGCCGTTGTCGGTGAACAGCTTCTCGGCCTTCTTCAGGTCGAACGGGTACGGGTTGTCCTTCTGCACGTCGGACAGCCCGCTGGAGTCCGCGGTCTGCGGGATGGGACCGTAGTCGGGAGTCGCGGCACCGTGCCAGACGACCTCGGAGATGGTCTCCTGGTCGATGGCGTGCTGCAGTGCCTGACGCACGTAGAGCTGCTTGTAGAAGGAGCCCTTCTCGGGGTTGGCGAAGTTGTACGGCATGTACGTGATCGACCAGCCGGCCCACGGCTCGATGCTGTAGCCGAGGTCGGTGAACTGCTTCTCGTTCGTGAGCTGCGAGCTCGTGACGTAGCCGTAGTCGACGTCACCGGAGCGCACGACGTTCATCTCGGCGTCGGCCGACGTGAACGGCAGGAACTCGACGTTCTCGATGCTCGGCTTGTCCTCGCCGGTGTACTCCTTGTTGGCGGTGAGTTCCACCAGGCCCGAGTCCGACCAGCTCTTGACCGTGTAGGGACCGGCGACGGTCTTCCACAGGTCGTTGGTGGCGTAGGTCTTCATGTCCTCGGCCTCGGAGAAGAGGTAGTCGAGCACCGCGGTCGCACCGGCCTGGTCGCGGTCGTGGTCGCCGATCTCGCCGTCAGCGCTGGTCTTGTCCCAGACGTGCTGCGGCATCGGGTAGATGAGGCTGAGCTGGTTGCCGAGGAGGAACTCCTCGTTGTAGACCTTGTCCATCGTCAGCGAGAACGTCTTGTCGTCGATGGTGGTGAACTCGGTGATGTTGTCGGGCATCAGGCCGGCGGAGTAACCACCGGTCTTCTCGCCGTTGAAGCGCACCAGGTTGTACCAGAACTCCACGTCGCGCGAGGTGACGGGCTCGCCGTCCGACCAGTCGAGGTCGTTCAGCGTGATGGTGATGGTCTTGCGGTCCTCGGAGAATTCGTAGGACTTGGCGGCGGAGGCCAGCTCGTCCCAGCCCATCTCGCCGTCGACGCCGTTGTACTCGAACAGGCGCGGCCACATGGTCGCCTTGATGGCGCTGTTGTGCGTGGCCATCTTGTCGGGCGACGAGATCGGCAGGATCCAGTTGGGTCCGGTGCCGACCTGCAGCGCGAAGCTGACGGTGTCCTTCTCGCCCGAGCCGGTGTCGCCCGAGGCGCCACCCTGACAGGCGGTGAGGGCGAGCGTCGCGACGGCGAGCGCACCCAGGGGGGCGAGCAGCCGGCGGCGCAGCGACTGAGATCGCATGTAAACCTCCTTGTTCAACGCCTCACAACCAAGGCGTTCGTCCGATTTATGACGTACTTTGAATCATGCCCGAACTAAGTTCAGGGCAGAAGACGGTCTTGTTACGTTTAAGTAACTAACTTTGTTCGATCGCGGCGTAAAGCTGCGGAAGCTCGTCAGCCGACCATCTCGGCCGCGAGATCCGGCGCCTCATCGAACGCGTCGAACGGATGCATCGGACGCTGGATGCGGTGGTGACCGAGCCGCTCGAGGTCCTGATCCACCCCGCCAGGGGTGAGGGCGAGCGTCCAGCCGCGCATGATCGCGTACAGCTCGGGCTCGAGGTAGCCGATCTTGGTGACGACGATCTGCGCCGCGACCGGGTCGAGTCCGATCGAGGTGAAGTCGGAGACGTCGTGGTACGCCTTGCGGAACTCCGTGACGATCACGTGCAGGCCACCGACGCGGATGACCGCGATGCCGCCGGCATCCACATCGCCCTCGTGCAGGCTGTGCAGCACGCCCTCGACGAGGACCGGTCCGTGCGGGCCGCTGTCGACGCGCGCGCCGACCTCGACCGACACCCGCTCGCCCACGGTGTGACCGCGGAGGACGTCGAGCGCCCCCTTGTCGAAAACCGAGCCGCACAGCGTGACCGGGGCGTCGTCGGAGGTGAGCTCGGGCTTCTGCAGCAGCTGCGCGAGGGTCCAGGTGACGTCGCCCGTGCCGCCGGCGCCGGGGTTGTCGCCCGAGTCGCTGATGAAGTACGGGGTGTCGGTGGCGGCGAGGCCGGCCGCGACACCCTCGTCGAGGGTTCCGGGAGGGCCCACGAACTCGAAGTCGTCGCGCACATCCCAGAACGCGCGACCGAGCTCCTCCGCCGCACGCGCGGTCGCCGCGTCGTCGGTGCCGGTCACGACCACGGTCGCGTGGCAGCGGGGCTCGTCGGCCCAGGCATAGCCGATCCAGATCGCGGCGTCGGTGATGCCGGGGCGCGCCTCGATCTCGGGGATGCGGGCGTACAGGCTCTTCGCCGGCTCCACGCGGGTGCTGGTCTTCTCACCGGGGAGCAGGATGGGCACGCGCACCCAGGCGCGACGCGGGGTGACACCGCTCTCGAGCGCCTCGACGAGGTTGCGGATCGCGCGGTCGCGGGTCTCCCACGTGTCTTCGTGCGGAGCCAGGCGGTAGCAGGTGATGATGTCGACGTTCTCGATCAGGGTGCGCGACACGTTGCCGTGCAGGTCCATAGATGCCGACACCACGACGTCGGCGCCGATCACCTCGCGGATGGCGGTGATCAGGTCGCCCTCGGCATCGTCCATGCCTTCGACGCTCATCGCCCCGTGGATGTCGAAGAAGAGGCCGTCGAGCTTCTCGCCGTCGGCCACGAGGGCCCGCAGCCCGTCGCAGATGCGCGCCTTGATGCTGTCGTAGACCTCGCGCAGCACGGCACCGCCGGGGATCGATCGGGCGTAGTAGACCGGCAGCCACTCGGCGCGGCCGCGCATGTCGCCGTCGCGCAGGGAGTCGTAGCGGGTGATGAGCTCTTCGCCCTCCACGCGCAGGAAGTCGCGTTCGCCGGCGCGATGCGGCGAGAAGGTGCTGGACTCGATGGCCATGCCGGCGATGGCGATACGCGGGAGCGGGGACGTCTCGGTCATACTCCGAGTCTAGATCGGACCTCGAACCAAAACTTGCATCTTGTTCCGCATGGTCGCGAACTTGAGCCGATAATCGAACCTACTACGCGGCGGTCGTGCGCAGTTCCTCGTCGATCCGGGCCGGGTCGAGCATCCGCTCCAGCAGCTCCCAGGCCACACCGCGCGCACCGGCGAGCGCGCCGGCTCGGCTCACGCCGATCTCGAGAGCATCCGTCGACATGGGCAGGCAGAGGGTGAAGAGCGCCTGTCGCACGCCGGCGACGAACGCGTCGGCCGTGGCCAGTCGCCCCCCGAGCGCGAGAGCCTGCGGGTTGAAGAAGTTGATGATCGTGGCGAGCACCTCGCCCGTGCGCGCGCCGGCCTCGCGCAGCGCGGAGGTGGCTTTGGGGTGAGCGTCCTGCGCGAGCGCGAGCACGTCGTCGAGGGTCTCCACCGCGACGCCGGACTCGCGCAGCGCATCCACGATCGCCGCACCGCTGGCGACCACGTCGAGGCAGCCGACCCGACCGCACGAGCAGATGATGGGCGGGGCGTTGTGCAGGGCGACGTGGCTGATGTCGCCGGCGACCCCACGGTACCCGCGGTAGACGGCACCGTCGAGGATGATGCCGCAGCCGATGCCGCTGCCCGCCTTCACGAAGACCAGCTGCTCCTGCTCGCCACCGCGCTCAATGAACTCGCCGACGGCCATGGCGTTCGCGTCGTTGTCGATGAGGAACGGGAGCCCGGTGACCGAGCCGAGCACCTCACCCACGTCGACGCCGTTCCAGCCGGGCATGCGCATGGGCGCCAGCAGGCGCGAGGTGCGCGAGTCGACGGGGCCGGGCAAGCTCATGGCGATGCCCTCGACCGTGAGGCCGCCGTTGTCCTTCGCGAGCGTGCGCGCGCACTCCCACACCTGGTTCACGACGCTCTCGACGCCGTCGAGGAGCGACACCTGCGCGACGGTCGAGGCGACGACCTCGGCACGCCGGTCGAACAGCGCCACCGTGGCGTGCTGCTCGCCGAGCTCGACTCCGGCGACCACACTCCCGCCTGCTTTCACCGTGAGCACGCGGGGGCGACGGCCGCCGCGCGACTCGCCCTCGCCGTTCTCCTCGATGTAGCCGTGGGCGATCAACTCTTCGACGCGCAGCGCGACGGTCGAGGGGGAGAGTCCGGTCAGGCGGGCGAGGTCGGCGCGGGACTGGGCCGCCCCGGTGCGCACCAGCCGGAAGATCTCACCCTCGGAATGTACGGTCTGGGTAGCCGGCGCCACGGTGTCCTCGAATCATCTTGTTTCGGTAGTCAAACAAAGATAGCCCCAGGACTGGAGGAGTGTCACCCCCTTGCGCGTCACGCTCCGACTCCCGGTTCGACTCCCGGTTCGACTCCCGCCCTCCGCCGAGTGCATGGGATGCGGCCCCGTGCACGGGATCTTCACGCGAACGCGCCGTGCACTCGGCAGCACGCCGTGCACTCGACTCGACGAAGGGGTGCGGGCGGTGCAGACGGCACAGGGCGCAGACTGGACGCATGACCGAACCCGACCCGTACCTGCTCGGCCCCGGACTCCTGCCGACGCCGTTCACCGCCGCCGAGATCCGCGATGCCACCGGATCGGGGAAGCTGATCCGGCTGCTCCTGGAGGGGCCCGACGGCCCGCTGGGCGAACACGTCAACCGCTTCCGCGACACCGACGACGAGGGCGCGACCCTCGACCGCTGGGCCGCCGCAGACCCGAAGGCCGTCGTCTCGAACCGGGTGACCTGGGCCGAGCTGCAGGGGCACGCCGCCTTCGATGCGGGGACGACGAGCGTGTCGACCGTCACACTGTCGACGCCCCTCGGGCAGCTCACCTGCCGCCGGTACGACACCGACGACGGCGTCTTCTGGTTCTCGATCGATCACCCCGGGATGCCGGTGCAGTACGAGTCCGACGGCATGCGGACGACGGTGCTGAGTATCGAGTCGGACTGAGTCCGGCCGCACGAACGATTCGCCGAGGTGCGGACGAATCGCGGAGCTTCCCGTGGGGATTGTTCCGCTCATCGTCGGCACCTCGGCGAATCGTCACGCCGAACCGGCGCCGAGATCAGTGTCCGGCGGCGCCGACCACCACGAACTCGTTCGGCACGACGTCGAGGGTCGCCTCGGCCGACACCGCACCGGTGTGCAGGTCGACCGCGAGGATGCGGTCCTTCGCCGGCTGGGTCACGTAGGCGATGTCGCCGACCACGTGCAGGCCCGGGTGCGGCTGCTGCCACTCGGTCGGGCTCTCCCACGGATCGATCACATCCCAGGTGTCGACGAGCTCGCCTGACTCGTCGAGCAGCGACAGGCTGCCGTCGGCCCCGAGCACCACGACGTTGTCGTGTCCGTCGCGTCCCACCCCGCGCCAGGTGTACTCCACACCTTCCGGGAGGTCGACGATCGACATCGTCTGCGTCGCGGTGTCGATGCGCGCGAGCTGCGACAGCAGGTAGCCCTCCTGGTCGGGGTCGGTCTTGTAGTCGCCGAAGGCGATCGCGCTGGTGTCGCTCACGTACGCGTTGCCGGTGCGACCGAACTCGTCGGGGGCGTCGATCTTGGTGAACGCGCCGCCGTCGAAGAGCAGCACGCCGTCTTCGCAGCCGAACATCACGACCTCGCCCTTGACCGCGCCCTCGCCGTGCACGCTCGGGCACTGCTCGTTGCGCGTGAGCTCGGTACCGTCGGCCGCGAGGTGACGGACTCCGCTGCGCGCGTCGGCCGTGCCGATGGTCGAGAGGATGCTGCCGTCGGCGAGCTCGAGCGCCACACCGTGATGGGCGGCCTCCGACGTGATCGTGTCCGCCTCGGGAAGGGTGCCGGTGCCGACGGCATCCGTGTCGAAGATCCGCACCTCGCCGGTGCCGTCGTCGAACAGGGCCGTGCGTCCGGCATGCGGGACCGCGTGTCCGGCGGCTTCAGCGTCGAACACCTCGCCGGTGAACTCGACGGTGCCGGACGCCAGTCCGGAGTCGAGCACGTGGAACCCGTCTTCCGCGGTGACGAAGACGTGCCCGTCATGGTCACCGGCGCCGTTGACGCGCAGGAAGCCGCCGAGCTCGACCTGCCCGATCGTGTCGAGGGTCTCGCCGTCGAGCACGAGCACACCGCCGTCGTAGGTCACGGCGACGCGGGTGTCGCCTTCGTGGTGGTCTTCCGGTGCGGCGCCTGCGGTGTTCTCGGCGGCAGGCCCGGGGGTCGCACATCCGGCGAGCGCCACGGCGGCGATCACGCCGAGGGCGCCGATCGCGAGGCGGCTGCGGGGTCGGGACATGAATCGTCTCTCTTTCTTCTGGGTGGGTGCGCGGGATGCGCGGTGACGACCGGAGTCGTCGAGGGCTCAGCCGACCTGCTGCACGAACCAGGGGTCGAGGTCGGCGAAGGTCCGAGTGACGGTGCCGTCGCCGTGGTCGATCTCGTGCACGACGCCGGTCGCGGGGTCGGTCACGTAGGCGTGCCGGGCATCGACGAGCAGCTGCACGCGGTCGCGCAGGGCGGGGTCGGCGACGGATGCCGCCAGCAGCGGTTCCGTGCGGGCCAGCACCGCGCCGTCCGCGGCGAGCACCCGCACGCGACCGTCGGCATCGATCACGACCGTGCGACTGTCGTCGTCACCGAGCGCGACCGCCCGCAACAGCGGCACGTCGGAGGGGAGCAGCATCCACTGCCGCTGCCGCACGTCGAGTAGCCAGGCACCCTGCTCGCCCGCGACTCCGGCGAGGTCGGGGCGGTCGGCGCGGCCGGAGAGGCTGCTCGTCGGGGTGGCGTTCACGGGGTACGGGATGGCCTCGGCGGCGATGGTGCCGCCGACCCCGCGGGTGAAGAGCACGGCTCCCTCGGCGCAGGAGAAGACGGCGCCGACGCGGGTGAGGTCGGCGTCAGAGGGGTCGGTGCACGGGACTGCCACACCCGGGACGCGATCGCCGGCGGCGTCGAGCAGCTCGATCGTGGCACCGGCGGTCGGTACGAGCAGGTGCTCGGCGAGGAACGCCACGGGGCCGGAGGTGTCGGCAGTCACGTGCGGGGCGACTTCGAGCCCCTCGCCGAGGGCGTCGTGGGCGAGCAGGACCAGTTCCCCGCCCGCGAAGGCGACGGTCGCCCGCTGTTCACCGGCGACGACCGTGACGTCTCCTTCGCCCTCGAGGGTTCCGAGTGTCTGCGGGGCGCCACGGAAGGAGTGCGTGTGATCGCCGTGCGGCACGGTCCAGCGCGCGGAGTCGAACACCTCGACCGCGGTACCACCCTCCGCGTCGTGCGCGCGGTAGACGAGACGGCCGTCCCCGAAGAGACCGGCGATGCCGCTGCGGCCTGGCGCGAGGGTCGAGCGCTCTTCGGTGGCGAGGTCGAGGAGCGTGAGCTCGCCGCGCCCGTCGGCGATCACGAGCGCGCGGGCCGGGGAGGCGACCTCGGCCGCGCCACCCGCGTCGATGCCGTGCGCGTCGGAAGCGGTCGCGGCGGGTGCGGCGGGCGTGGGCGCTGCGGCCGGGGCACAGGCGGTGAACGCGAGCGACAGCGTGAGCGTGGCGGCGACGGATGCGGTTCGGCGGGGAGGTGGGTTCATGACGCTCTCACACTATTGAGAACGATTCTCGTTATCAAGTCGGGTGGCATCTCAGCCCGCCGCCGCGAGGCCGAGGCGCACGGAATGAAGGAGAAAACGTGAAACGAAGGAGCTGTGAGGCGGATGGCGCCTTCGAAGCGCGCGATCTCCTTCATTTCACGTCATGCCCACGGCCGGTCAGCCCGAACGTCGGCACCCCGGCGTAGGGTCGCAACATGAGCAGCACAGCATCCGGAGAAAGTCATGGAGTGGTCCCCTCCTACCTGCTCGCGCGCCTGGCCGAGTCGGGGCGTTTCCCCAAGGCCGCAGCCGCCGCGCGGCAGACGCTCACGGCGGGCCGCCCGCCGTTCCGCGCGCGCATCGACCTGTCGATCGACGAGAACGGCGACCTCGTCGCCCAGCTTTCGGATGCTCCGAACCGCACGATCAGCGACGCCGGCAACACGCAGCAGCTACCCGGAGCGGTGGTGCGTGGCGAAGACGACGGCCCGGTGGAAGACACCGCGGTGAACGAGGCCTTCGACGGGCTCGGCGCCACATTCGAGATGCTGCTGGCCGCATTCCAGCGCAACTCCCTCGACGACGCCGGCGCCCCGCTGGACGCGACCGTGCACTACGGCGTCGACTACGACAATGCGTTCTGGGACGGCGAGCGCATGGTGTTCGGCGACGGCGACGGTGAGGTGTTCCAGGGGTTCACCGGTTCGCTCACCGTCATCGGACACGAGCTCGCGCACGGCGTCGTGCAGCACACCGCGAACCTCGAGTACCAGGGACAGCCCGGGGCGCTGAACGAATCTATCGCCGATGTGTTCGGAGCCCTGACCGAGCAGTACGCCCTCGGCCAGACCGCCGACCAGGCGACCTGGCTCATCGGCGCCGAGATCTTCACCGATGCCGTCGAGGGTGCGGCGCTGCGCTCGATGATCGCACCCGGCACCGCCTACGACGACGACGAGCTCGGCAAAGACCCGCAGCCCGACCACATGAGCGGTTTCGTGCGCACGACCGAAGACAACGGCGGGGTGCACATCAACTCCGGCATCCCCAACCGCGCCTTCGCCCTGTTCGCGACCGACCTCGGCGGCAAATCCTGGGAGCGGGCGGGCACGGTCTGGTACCGGGCTCTCACGGGAGGCCTGCCGAGCACGGCGACGTTCACGGAATTCGCCGACGCCACGGTCGCCGCCGCCACCGCGCTCGACGATGCCACGGCCGAAGCGGCTCGACGCGCCTGGAGTGCCGTGGGAGTCTATGAGGATGAGCGAGTCCCCTCCACCGACTGACACGCACGTCGTGATCGCGGTGGTGCGCACCGGCGGCATCGCGGGCATCCGTCGTCAGTGGCGGGTGGAAGCCGAGCCCGACGAAGCCGGGGAGTGGATCGACCTCATCGACGGCTGCCCGTGGGACGAGGAGACGGATGCCGGCACCGGCGCCGACCGGTACGTCTGGAGCATCCGGGCCCGCACACCCTCCGAGCGCCGGGAACGCGACGTGCCCGACTCCGCTCTCGACGGCCCCTGGCGCACCCTCGTCGAAGCGGTGCGCACGGCCGCCAGGCGCTGAACCCGCATCCGCTCCGGCTCCCGATCAATCCGGTGTGAATCCGGCCCCGTCGCCGCCGGGCAGGTTCACAATGGAGACCATGGGACTGTTCCAGCAGAAGCCGGAAGAACAAGAGAACCAGTGGGTGCTGCCCTCTGAGCCGCTCGAGCGCACGGAGGCGGACGTGCTCGACACGGCGCCCGTCGTCGACCCGCTCTCGATCGGACTCGGCGCGGAGACCAGCGGCGACCTGAGCTCGGTCCTGTTCCCGGTCGCACCTCCCGCCCCCGAGGCCGAAGAGGACTGACCTGCACCACGTCGCAGTTGCGCCACCGCGACGCAGGGCAACCATCGATTGACTGCGACCCGAGTGCGAATCGACGAGGGGCTGCGCGGCTACGGTTGAGGGATGACGATCACCGCCGCCGCAGACGGCTCCGCCCTGGGCAACCCCGGCCCCAATGGCTGGGCCTGGTACATCGACGACGCGAACTGGGCTGCGGGCGGTTCCCCACACGGCACCAACAACCAGGGCGAGCTGCGCGCGGTCCTCGAACTGCTGCTCGCGACCGCCGGCACCGACGAGAAGCTGCTGATCGAGTGCGACAGCCGCTACGTGATCGACTCCGTGACCAAGTGGATGCCGGGCTGGAAGCGCAAGGGCTGGCGCAAGTCCGACGGCGGGCCCGTGCTCAACCGCGACCTGCTCGAGGGCATCGACGAGGCGATCCGCGGCCGTGACGTCGAGTTCTCGTGGGTCAAGGGGCACGCCGGACACCCGCTCAACGAAGCGGCCGACGAACGCGCGAATGCCGCCGCCAAGGCATACCAGGCGAAGCAGGAACCGCGACGAGGACCGGGCTTCACGAGGGGAACGGATGCCGGCGCTGCCGTATCCGGATCCGCGTCCGTCGCCGCATCCGCACCGTCCGCATCGGCCGGTTCCGCGGCTGCCGGGACGAGTTCCGCGGGCGCGAGTGCGGTCACGACCGAGGACCGCGCCCGCTCGACCGCGGCAGCGGCAGCATCCGCCCCCTCTCCCGCCGCGGCCGCCTCGCTCGCGGAGCCGCTCTGGGCCGAGGCATCCGATCTGCTCGACGGCCTGGACTCCCCCGACGACGACCCGATCGAGCTGCGGATCCCCCTGTCCTCCGACGAGCACGCCCGCCTGCGCGACCGCGCCGAAGCACAGGGCGTCTCGCTCGAAGAAGCCCTCCGCCGCCTGATCTGAGCGTGGCTGCCGAGGCGTAAACTCGCCCCATGTCGACTCCTGCCCGCACCATCGGCCGCATCTTCCTCGGCGCCTCCCTCGTCTTCGCGGGCGTCTCCCACCTCACGGTGGCTCGTGAGGAGTTCCAGGCCCAGGTGCCTGAGTCGCTCCCGCTCGACCCCGACACGACCGTGCTCGCCTCCGGCGTGGCCGAGGTCGCGCTCGGCTCTGCTCTGCTGCTGGCACGACGCCGTCGGCGCACGGTCGGCACGATCGCCGCGCTGTTCTTCGTCGCCGTGTTCCCCGGCAACGTGGCGCAGTGGATGCACCACCGTGACGGTTTCGGCCTCGACACGGACATGAAGCGTTTCGTCCGGCTGTTCTTCCAGCCTGTGCTCGTCGCACTGGCGCTGTGGTCGACCCGCGAACCCCGACGCTGACACGCCGACACAGGGTCATCGGCGCGGACCCACGCCCGTCGGGACGGGCGCCCTCTGCGGCGCGACGGAACCTCGGAGGTCCGATCCGTAGACTCGGCGGATGAGGAAAAGGCGGGTGACGCAGCGGTGAAGGCGCGTACCGCCTTCGGCCTGCTCCGCCTCGGCGCTGCCGCCGTCTGCCTCGTGGCGCTCATCCATCGACTGAGCTGGGGGCTCGCGTCGCACACGATCGCGAGCCAGAACTTCTTCGCCTACCTGACCAACCAGTCCAACATCGCGTTCGTCGTGCTGCTGACGATCGCGGGGGTCATCGCTCTGCGCGCGGCGCGGGATCCGCGGTGGCTCACGGTGGCACTGGCACTCGTGCTGACCTGGACGATCACCGCCGGACTGGTGTTCGCGATCCTCGTCTGGCAGGCCGGCATCCGCGGCATCCGCATCGATGTGCCGTGGTCGGATCAGGTGTTGCACTTCTGGCTGCCGGCGCTGACGGTGGCGGCATGGGCCCTGGCGCCCGGCCACCGATCGGTGCCGTGGCGGGTGGTCCCGGTGTCCCTCGCCTACCCGGTGCTCTGGGGGGTCGCGACGATGATCCGCGGGCCGATGATCGGCTGGTACCCCTATTACTTCCTCGACCCGCGACAGGTGAGCGGGCCGCTGGAGTTCCTCGCCTCGGCGGCGATCGCGCTCGGCAGCTTCGCCGTGGTCTCGACCGTGCTCGTGCTCATCAGCCGGATGCCGCTGCCGAGACGGCTGCGGACGGATGCCGACGACGACCCCGACGCGCCGGACGACTCGCCTGCGGTCGACGGGGAGCACGTGCCGGAGGAATCCGCGCGGGAGACGGCGACCGCGCGGAGCTAGACGCGTCAGACGTCGCGGCGCCGGACGGCGCGGCGACCGTGGAACCGGCGCCAGACGACGACGGCGGTCAGATCCAGAGCGTGAGCGAGGCGAGGGCGGCTTCGAGGGCCGCCTTCTCGTCGAGGGCGGCGAAGTCCGCGGCAGCGGTTCCTCCGACGAGGCCCACGAGCACGTTCTCTCCCGTGGATGGCTGCAGGTTGATCCAGGTCGGGATCAGCACATCGGCGCCCACGGCGTGCCAGATCGACTCCTCGCTCTGCCAGAACGGCTCGTCCCACCGCAGCCAGACGGTCTCGATCGCACCCATGCCGAGGGCGGCGATCGCGCCGCGCTGCGAGAACGGGAGCGCCGGGTCGAACTCGATGCTGCGCTTCTGGAGCACGCCCAGCGGCACCGTCACGACGACCCGGTCGAACGACAGGGCCTCACCGGTGCCGAGGCGCACGCTGACGCCGGAGTCGTCGTACGCGATGCGAGCGACCGGGGAGCTCAGCCCGACCTGCACGCCGTCGAGCGCGTGTTCCACGAACGGGGTGAGGTCGTCGCGGGCCGCCTTCGGCTCACCGGTCGGCAGCGGCGGGGCCAGCCAGCTGGAGAGCGCATCGGCATCGGCACCAGTGCGGGTGGCGAGGATCGCGAGCAGTGCGGCGGTCGCGGGGTCGGCGGGATCGACGCCCGCCACGGTCAGGGCTTCGGCGACCGAGGAATCCTCGGGGGCCGCCTGCGCCGTGGTCATCGCGGCGGTGAACGGCTGCGGGTCGACCGGGTCGATGTCGGCATCCGGTGTGCGCCAGAGTTCGCCGGTCAGCTCGTCGATGCCGACATCGCCGCTGGTCAACTGATCGAGGACCTCGGAATCGTCTTCGCCGAAGAGCCAGGCGCCGAGCTGCACCGGCACCGGCCACGAGTCGTCGACCTGCGAGTGGACGCGTCCGCCCACGCGGTCGCGCGCCTCGAACACGGTCACCTGCACGCCGCGTTCGGCGAGCAGTGCCGCAGCCGTGGCGCCCGCGAGGCCGGCGCCGACGACGGCGACCCGCTCGCCGGAGCTGCCCGGGATCATGAGTTCCTCCGCGGCGCGCGCACCGGAGGCGATGGCCCCGCGCACCGTGCCGGGAGCATCCTCATCGGTCGCCTCGCCCGCGAAGAACACGCGGTCGTCGATGGGCAGACCCAGCGCGGTGCGGGTGCCGGCGACGACCCCGACGGGGGTGAAGCTGGCGGCGCCGAGGGCGAACGGGTCGGTGCTCCAGGTGCTGCGGACGCTGCCGGCCGGCGCGGGAACTCCGGGCGGAGGCTCGGGTTCGCGGGTGCGCGTGGGCGTCGGCGTGGGCGCGGGTTCGGGGGTGCAGGAGGCGAGAAGCACCGAAGCGACGCCGGCTCCGGCGCCGAGGAGCAGAGTGCGGCGCGTGATCCTCATCGTGTCGCCACTTTATCCCGAGCCGGGCGGTTCTCGATCCCGCCGAGCGGTCTGGACCCTCCGCCGATGCGACACAGAACGACGGCGCGGGTAACCCGGCGTAACCGCCGGTAACCCCTCGACTCCCCCGCCGACCGGTTCTCGCACCTCACATAGCGTTTCACCACCAAGACCCCCACACAGCAAGGAGAGGCCATGACGGCATCCCGAAATCGGTTGCTCGGAGCGATCGCGGCGACCGTGCTCACCATCACGCTCGCCGCCTGCTCGACGAGCACCGGCGGCTCCCCCGGCCCCACCAACAGTGACGAGCCCGAAGCGGGAGGAACACTCAAGGTCGCTCTCAACGCCTGGGCGCCGACGAACCTCGACCCCCACCAGCAGGGGAACTCGAATGACCCGCTCATCTTCCGTGCGATCTTCGACACTCTGTTCTGGCAGAAGGAGGACGGCACCTTCGAGGGCTTGCTGGCCGAGTCGTACGACCTCTCCGACGACGGCCGCGTGTACACGATCCACCTGCGACCCGACATCACGTTCCAGGACGACTCACCGCTCACCGCCGAGGTCGTGCAGCAGAACATCGAGCACATCTTCGATCCTGCGACGGCGGCGCCGCTGCAGGCGTCGTACCTCGGGCCCTACGAGAGCTCGAAGGCCATCGACGACCTGACCCTGGAGATCACCCTCTCCGAGCCGTACTCCGCACTCATCAACGTGCTGTCGCAGGCGTACCTGAGCATCATCTCGGGGAAGCAGCTCACCGAGGCGCCCGAGACGATCGTCGATCACCCGATCGGCACAGGACCGTTCGAGGTCGTCGACTGGCGGGCGGACGAGTCCCTCACTCTTGAGCGCAACGACGACTACGCCTGGGCGCCGGAGTCGGATGCCGGGAGGACGGGCGCCGCCTACCTCGACGGCATCGAGATCAGCTTCGTCGCCGAAGACAGCGTGCGCTACAACGGCCTGGTGGCCGGCGACTTCGATGTCATCGACTGGACTCCGCCGCAGAGCGTGGAATCGGTGCTGAGCAATGACAGCCTCGAGTTCACCAAGTTCGACCGTCCCGGCCACCCGTATTCGCTGTGGCTCAACGAGAACAATGCTCCTCTCGACGACCAGGCGGTGCGGCAGGCGATCTTCGCCGGCCTCGACCGCAAGGCGATCATCGACGCGGTCTCGTTCGGGCAGTGGACGGTGGCGGATGGCTTCCTCGTTCCTTCGACGCCGAACTACGCCGAGAACAGCACCGCCACGTTCACCTACGACGTCGATCAGGCCAACGAGATCCTCGACGACGCCGGCTGGTCCGAGGTCGACTCCGACGGATTCCGCACGAAGGACGGCGAGCGCCTGTCGCTCTACTTCCCGACGACGGGCGACGTGACGCAGGCCAACCAGATCCTCGAGATCGTCCAGGACCAGCTCAAGGAAATCGGTGTCGAGGTGCAGATCGATCTGCTCTCGTCCGAAGATCAGCAGGCCCGCGTCGCCGCAGGCGAGCAGGACATCAGCGCCGGCATCTGGACCACGAACACCGCCGACGTGCTGTTCATCAAGTACAGCTCGACCGAGGTCACGACGCCTGAGCGCCGCGGGACCAACCAGACCAACACCGCCGATGCGGAACTCGATGAACTCGTCGCGGCGGCACGGGCATCGACCGACGCCGACGAGATCGCGGATCTGTACGCACAGGCGCAGGAGCGCCTGACCGAGATCGTCCCCTCGATCCCGCTGTACTACCGCCCCTCGCTGGTCTCGTCGCAGGACAGCGTGCACGGTCTCGCATTCGACCGCGCCTACGGCAACCTCTGGTTCTACAACACCTGGAAGGAGGGCGCAGGTTCCTGACCGGAACCCGTCAGCTCCCCGCCGGGATGCTGCCGCCGGATCACACGACGATCCTCCGGCAGCATCCCGCGCCCATCACCCCTGACCTTCCGTCGGCGACCATCCCCCGGAGCCCCATGACCTCGACACGAACCGCCCACCACGTGGCCGGGTATCTGCGCCATGCGGCGCTGCGCGCCCTCGCCGGCATCGGAGTGCTCTTCGGCGCCATCAGCCTCGCCTTCGTGGCCCTCTACGTCCTCCCTGGAGACCGGGTCTACGCCGTCGTCGGCGGCGCGGAGGTCAGCCTCACCGCCGATCAAGAAGCGGCGATCCGCGAGCAATACGGTTTCGATCAGCCGCTCTGGGTGCAGTACGGCACCTACCTCGGACGGCTTCTCACCGGAGACCTCGGCACCTCGTATCAGCGCGACCTTCCGGTCGTCGACATCATCGGGGAGCAGCTCGGCCCGACGCTGCAGCTCTCCGGAGCAGCAGCGGTCGTCTCGATCGTCCTCACCGTCGCCGTCGCGCTGCTCACCGCGAAACGTCCGATCCCGCACCGCGTCTCGTCGGTCGTCGAGATCTTCTTCCTGTCGGCACCGGGATTCTGGATCGGCATCGTGCTGCTGACGATCTTCTCCTACTCCCTGCACCTGCTGCCGTCCGTCGGCAGCGACGGCCCCGCGACCCTGGTGCTCCCGGCGCTGATGATCGGTCTGAGCACTGCTCCCGCTCTCATCCAGGTCTTCCGCGGGGCATTGGAGGACGCCCTCGACGAGCCGTTCATCATCACCGCGCGCACGCGCGGTGTGAGCGAGGTGACCGTGCGGCTCCGTCACGCGCTGCGCCATGCGCTGATCCCCCTCAGCACGCTCTCCGGCTTCCTGATCGGGGGCCTGCTCGGGGGTGCGGTGATCGCGGAGACGCTCTTCAGCCGGCAGGGCATCGGCCGCGTCCTGGTGACGGCCGCGAATGCGAGCGATGTCCCGCTCGTTCTCGGACTCGTGCTCCTGGCCGCGGCCGCCTACGTCGGCGTCAACTTCATCGTCGACCTGCTCTACCCGCTCATCGACCCGCGCATCCGAACGGAGGCACACGCATGAGCGTGACAGAACTCGCCCGACCCAGTCTCGTCCTCGAGCAGATGCCGACCACCCCCGTGGACGAACAGCGCCCCCGGCGGCGCGCCCTTCGCGGATACCCGGTCGGTTTCTGGATCTCCGTCGCCTTCTTCGCCGTCGTCGTGGTCGCGGCCATCGCACCCGCCACCCTCGCCCCCTTCGATCCGCTGTCGACCGACACCTCGAACGTCCTCGCGCCGCCGAGCATCGCTCATCTGCTCGGTACCGACGAAGCCGGACGCGATGTGCTCAGCCGCATCATCTACGGCGCCCAGCCGGCGCTGTTCCTCGGCATCGGCGCGACGATCATCGCGCTGGGGATCGGAAGCCTGATCGGGCTCGCCGCCGGACTCGGCAATCGGTTCCTGGATGCTCTGCTGATGCGCGTGACCGATGTGTCGCTCGCGTTCCCCGAGCTGCTGCTCGCTCTGCTCATCATCTCGATCTTCGGCGGAGGGCTGCTCAACACTCTGCTCGCGATCGGCATCGCGGGAATCCCCAGCTACGCCCGACTCGTCCGCGGCCAGACCCTCGCCATCCGCAATGCGGGCTATGTCGAGGCTGCGCGCGGCATCGGTCTCAGCCCCACGCGGATCGCTCTGCACCATGTGCTGCCCAATGCGATCCGCCCGGTGCTCGTGCTCGCGACGATCGGCGTCGGCACGGCGACCCTCGCCGGAGCGGCGCTCACGTTCCTCGGTCTCGGCGTCGCACCCCCCACCCCTGAGTGGGGATCGATGCTGTCGATCTCACGCAACTTCCTCGAGCGAGCCTGGTGGTACGGCATCTTCCCCGGGCTGACGATCACCGCTCTGGTCGTCTCCACGACCACGATCGGCCGAACACTGCAGCGACGTCTGGAGGGAAAGCGATGAGCCGACCCCTTCTCGAAGTCGCCGGCCTGCGGATCGCTTTCGGGGGCCACTCAGATCGCCTCGATGTCGTCCACGGGATCTCGTTCTCGATCAACGCCGGCGAGACCCTCGCGATCGTCGGCGAATCCGGCTCCGGCAAGAGCGTCACGGCACGCACGCTCGTCGGGCTCACCGGCCCGGACAGCGGCGTGAGCGCGAGTACGCTGCGCTTCGGCGACCACGATCTCCGGACGGCCTCGAAGCGCACCTGGCGCGGCATCCGCGGAGGCGAGATCGGGTTCGTCCTCCAGGACGCGCTCGTCTCGCTGGACCCCCTCCGGACGATCGGCCGGGAGATCGAGGAGCCGCTGCGCGAACACTTCGCATGGGACGCCGCGCATCGGCGCGAGGAGGTGCTCGCGCTGCTCCGCGACGTGGGAGTGCCCGAGCCGGAGCTGAGACGTCACCAGCTCCCCCACGAACTCTCCGGCGGCCTGCGCCAGCGAGCCCTGATCGCCAGTGCCATCGCGGCACGGCCACCGTTCCTCATCCTCGACGAAGCGACGACCGCGCTGGATGTGACCGTGCAGGCGCAGATCCTCCGCCTGCTCGAACAGTTCAAGGAACAGGGGCGCACGCTCCTGCTGATCACCCACGATCTCGCCGTCGTCTCGCAGATCGCCGACCGCGTGATCGTGATGAAGGACGGAACGATCGTCGAGACCGGCACGACCGCCGACGTGTTCGCCGCAGCCGAACACCCCTACACCCGCCGGCTCATCGCCTCGATCCCCTCGCACCGCCCACGGCGGGCCGCGACCGTCGTGGATCGTGCCGCACCCGAAGCCGGGCCGGGCCCCTCGGCCACCGTCGCCGTGGCGCAAGTGGACCACATCAGCCGCACGTTCCGCCTTCCCGGCTGGTCCGAGCTGCGGGCGCTCGACGATGTCTCCTTCACCCTGCACCCGGGTCGCACGCTGGGGCTTGTCGGAGAGTCCGGATCGGGCAAGACCACGGCGGGCCGCATCCTGTTGGGCCAGGAGAGAGCGGATACCGGAGAGGTCCGAGTCGTCGGCACCCGCTGGGCGGATGTCGAGCGACGCGAGCGATCCGCTCTCCGTCAGCGCATCCAGGCCGTGTATCAGGACCCGCTGAGCTCATTCGATCCCCGGCATTCGATCGATCGGATCCTGACCGAGGCGGTCGGGGTGCTCGGTCGCCACGATCGCACCGGCCGTCGGCTGCGCGTCCGTGAGCTCCTCGACCACGTCGAGCTGAGCGCGCAGCTGCTCGAGCGGCGACCGCTGCAGCTTTCCGGTGGACAGCGCCAGCGCGTCGCGATCGCCCGCGCTCTCGCCCTGGAACCGACGATCATCGTCGGCGACGAACCGGTATCGGCTCTGGACGTGTCGATCCAGGCGCAGATCCTCGATCTCCTCGTCCGCATCCAGCAGGAGACGCAGGTCGCCCTCTTGCTGATCTCGCATGATCTCGGCGTCGTGAACGCGATCAGCGATGAGGTGCTCGTGTTGAAGAACGGCAAGGTCGTCGAGCACGACTCGGTGTCGAACGTCTTCGACCGCCCGCAGGCCGACTACACGAAAGAGCTCCTCGCGGCTATCCCGCGTATCCACGGCGCTCCCCCGCCCATCTCCCCCACGATTGGAAGCACCATATGACCGCCCCCACATCGACCGCACCGGTCAGCACCTACCAGCGCCTCGCCGAACGGTTCCGTCCGGTGTTCGCCGAGATCGCCTCCGGCGCGACGGACCGGGAGATCAACCGCACGCTCCCCTTCGAACAGATCCGGCTGCTGCGAGATGCCGGATTCGGGGCCGTCCGCGTGCCCGAGGAGTACGGCGGCGACGGGGCATCCGCGGTGGACCTCTTCCGTCTGCTCATCGAACTCGCCAGAGCCGACTCCAACGTCGCCCACATCTGGCGCGGACATTTCGCCTTCCTCGAGGTGCGACTCACGCATGAGAATCCGGAGTACCGCCGGCATTGGGGGGAGCAGGCCGTCGCCGGCGTGGTGGTCGGCAATGCACAGAGCGAGCCGGGGAGCGGGGCACCGACCGAGAGCAACACCGTCATCACCGAGAAGGATGACGGCGCCCTCGTGCTCAACGGTGAGAAGTACTACAGCACAGGCACGATCTTCTCGGACTGGGCGAACGTCACCGCGCGATACCAGGATCATCACGCCACCATCGCGGTTCCGCTGAATGCCCCCGGCGTCACGATCCACGACGACTGGGTCGGGTTCGGCCAGCGCCTGACCGGAACCGGGACGACCGCCTTCTCGGAGGTCGTGGTCGATTCCGCACACCTCACGGTGTACTCGCCCGGAGCGCGCGACCGGAGCTACATCTCCGGCTTCTACCAGCTCTTCCTCCTCGCCGTGGTGGCCGGCATCGGGCATGCGGCCGTCGACGATGCCGCGGACTACGTGCGCTCGCGCACGAGACCACTGCTCAGCGGTGCGGCGGCGCAGGACGACCCGTTGTCGCAGGCCGTACTCGGCAGAGCTGCGGGATCCGCCTTCGCGGCCGAGGCGGCCGTGCTGCACGCCGCGCAGCGGATCGACGATGCGTACCGCGCTGCGCTGGACGGCGTCTCGGAGAGGGAGCCCTTCGAGGCGGCCGACGTTGCCGCCTACGCGGCGCAGATCGCCGTGATCCCCCTGGTGCTGTCGGTGACCACGGATGTCTTCGACGTCGGCGGATCGTCATCCGTCGCGCAGAGCCGAGCGCTCGACAGGCACTGGCGCAACGCCCGGACGATCGGCGTGCACAACCCGATCGCCGCGCGACAGCGCGCGGTCGGGCACCGGGTGCTCTTCGGTGCACTGCCCGATCCGTTCGCCGAGCGTGAGGCGCGGGAGAGCGAAACGGATGCCGTGCAGGATGCTGCGTCCGATGATGCCGCGGCCGGTGCCGCGGACGAAAGTGCCACCGTCTCGGAGAGCGAGGGCATCGCGTGAGCGAGCGTGATCGGCCTCTCGTCCTGAGCCTGTTCGAGATGGCATCTCCCGTGCACCTGTCGCACGGGCTGTGGACTCACCCGCTGGATCAGCGTCACCGCGTCGCCGACATCGGGTTCTGGCGCGAGCTCGGCTCCCTGCTCGAGTACGGAACGTTCGACGAGCTGTTCCTCGCCGATGTGCTCGGCGCGTACGACGTGTTCGACGACGGACTCGGCACCGCCGTGCGGGAAGGTTTCCAGATCCCGGCGCTCGATCCCCTCATCGTGCTGAGCGCGCTCGCGGACGCCACCGACCACCTCGGGCTGGTCGCGACGTTCTCGACGACCTACGAGCCGCCTTTCACGTTCGCGCGACGGCTCGCCACGCTCGATCACCTGTCGAATGGGCGCATCGGCTGGAACATCGTCACCTCGTACCTCACGAACGCGGCGAGGAACTTCGGTCTCGCGGATCAGATCGAGCACGACGCCCGGTATGAGATCGCCGACGAGTTCCTCGAAGTCGTGTATCGCCTGCTGCTGCAGTCGTGGGATGACGACGCGATCACCGCCGACCGCGACCGGCGCGTCTACGCCGAGCCGGACGCCGTGCGCTACATCGACCATGTCGGCTCTCGGTTCCGCGTGGCCGGCCCCAGCCTGACCGCACCCAGCTCCCAGCGCGTGCCCGTGCTCTTCCAGGCTGGCAGCTCGCTTCGGGGGCTCTCCTTCGCGGCGAAGCACGCGGAGGTCGTGTTCGTCGGCGGATCGACCCTCGACGACATCCGTGCGAACGTCGACGCGATCCGCGCGCAGGCGGCGGAGTTCGGTCGCGATCCCGACACGATCTCCTTCCTCGCGGGCGCGCACGTCGTCGTCGCGGAAACCGAGCAGGCTGCGCGCGAGAAGGCAGCGGACTACGCCCGATATCGCACACCCCGGGAGGCTCTCACGCAACCTGCCCGCACCCCCGACCTGAGTCGCTACGAGCCGACAGAGCTCGTCGAACACATCATCCGACGCGAGGATCACGGGTACCGGCTGCTGATCCGGGAGTGGCGTCCGGGGCAGACGGTCGGCGAGCTCGTCGCGAAGGCGGCGAGCGCGCGGAAGGGCATCGCAGGTGACTGGTCGATCGTCGGCGATCCGGTGCAGGTCGCCACCCGGCTCGAGCAGATCGCCGACTACGCCCACCTCGACGGTTTCAACTTGAGCCAGGATGTGAGCTTCGAGTCGGCGCGCGACTTCATCGAGCTCGCCGTGCCGGAGCTGCGGCGACGCGGTCTCGCCCGATCAAGCTATCGCGACGGGGAGACGCTGCGGGAGCGTCTGTCGCGCGACCGGTCCGGAGCCCGTCCGCACCCGACCCACCCCGCATGGCAGGTGTCGTCACCCGTGCGGTGAGCAACTCAGGAACACTTTCCGTCGGAACTCGAAAACCGGCCGGTCCCTGGGCGGACCGGCCGGTTTTCCTGAGTTGTGAACGCGGTGCTGGGGTCAGACGGCGAGCAGCTCCCGCTCCAGGCGGGCGAACGACGACTCCATGCCGTCGGCCATGCCGGTGGCGAGGATCATGTCGCGCGTCTCCTTGTCGGGGTACTCGATGAGCACCGTGACGAGGGTCGCGCCGTCCTCCTCATACAGGTTCAGATCGTTGAGGGTCTCAGTCGGCATGCCCTGCATCCGCTCGGTGGTGACCGCGCGGCGCGGGGCGTCGATCAGGAGCGCCTCCCCCTCGAAGCCGAACGGCTCCCCCTCCGTGTCGCCGACCGGCGCCCACGAGTTCCGGTACGACTGGCCGACCTCGGTGGCGGCGACGCACTCCGTCATCTCCCAGCCGTCGGGGCCGAGCATCCACTTGCGGATGAGCTCCGGCTCGAAGTGCGCGCGCCAGACAAGCTCGCGCGGCCCTTCGACCAGACGGGTGATGCGCACGTGGGTGTCGTCGAGCAGCTCGACCCTGGTGCCCTTGCCCTGCGCGTATTCGCGGAGGTCCTGCAGCACGGCATCCAGCTGCGCCATCGCCATCTTGATGCCCTCGACCTGGCCCATCTCGACGACCTGCTCGAGTGCGTCGACCGAGTCGAAGTGGCTGGTCGTGACCATGCGGGTGCCCTCGGCGGTGGGCTCGAACGAGAACGACATCCGCTGCGCGGGGAAGCCCTCGAGCGGCTTGCCGGACTCGTCGACGAAGGAGTCGATCACCTCGAAGGAGTTCGGTGCATCGATCGAGAGGAACTCCCACGACCCGGACGACTTCTCGCCGCGCGGGCCGTTCATCGAGTAGACCGCGCGTCCGCCGACGGTGTGATCCCAGGCGGTGAAGGTGGCCGGCCATCCGGGAGGCCCCCAGAAGCGTTCGAGCTGGCGCGGATCACTGTAGGCGCTCCAGACCCGCTCGATGGGTGCGGCGAAGTCGGCGACCACAGTCATCGTGAGGTTGTCGGCATCGGTGGTGACGTCGGTGACAGGCATTTCAGTCTCCTTGCTCGTTCTTCTGGGTGTCGCTGTTGTCGGATGCGCCGGACCGAGGCGTCTCGGCCAGCAGGTCGTCGAGTCGGGCGATGCGCGACCGCCACAGCTCTTCGTATCGGGCGAGGAGCGCCCTGGCGCGGGCGATCATCTCGGGGTTCGCGCGGACGAGCCGCTCGCGTCCCTCGGCGCGCTTGACGATGAGGTTCGCGGCCTCGAGCACGGCGACGTGCTTCTGCACCGCCGCGAACGACATCTCGTAATCGGCGGCGAGGGTCGAGACCGACTGCTCACGCTCGATCGTCCGGCGCAGGATGTCGCGCCGGGTCGACGTCGCCAGTGCGTGGAAGACACGGTCGACCTCCGCTTCGCTCAGTTCTCTTTGTGCAACCATTTGGTTGTACGTTATGCCTGTGCGGCGGGGATGTCAAGAGGTGATCGTGTCTGCGTGTCGAGCGACGCCGACGGCCTTCCTGCGCATCGGGCAGAAGGGGACTCTGTCCAGAGGGGAGGAGTAACGGCGAGCGGGAGGACGAATCCTGCATCACGACATCGCCACCGGAACGCGTGATTCCGGTGGCGATGCGGCTGATACGACGCTGTCGATCAGTTGAGGACGAATGCGTATTCGACGGAGTTTCCCGCCAGATCGTATGCGACGAGGACGTTAGCACCTGCGACAGCGCCGAAGACGCCGGGGCGTAGCCCGTTGACGTCCGACCAGACGTCATCCGTGAGGTTCTTCACCTTCCCGTTGATCTCCACCTTGTCGATACGGCCGACATCGTGGAGCTTGAGGCTGAGTCGGTCATATCCCTCCCCTGCAGAGACCGTCTCGCCAACGCCGGACTTCACCACCACGGTAGGTGCTGTGCGGTCCACCGTGAAGGCGAATGAGCCGGTCGCCGAGACGTTTCCCGCCAGGTCATGCGCGTTGTACCTCACTGTGTAAGCCCCGTCGTCCAGCTCCGGCGCCGCGGCATGGGTGGCACGCGACGCTCCGTCGAATGCCGTCTGAGTGCTGGTGACGAGCGACGCCCCGCGATAGATGTTGGCGACGACACGTCCGACGCCGAAATCATCTTCCGCTGTCACCTCGATTCTCAGATCGCGGAGGGGTCCGGCAGTCGTCGGATCGACGAGGGAGGCTGTCGGCTTCGTCTCGTCGCCTCTCTCGATGAGTGTGTTGCGCGCAGGATCGATATCGAACGCACTGATCTCCGCGCCACGGACAAGATTGTTCTCGATGATGTTGTCCACCGCGCGTGAGGGCAGCCCGGATTCTTGGTTGCCTGGCAGAGCGTGGCGATCGGATACCCCATACGGCATCCGACCCGAGTTCGAGACGATCGTGTTGTGGCGCACCACATTGCCCTGCGGCCGTGCGTCGTGGTCGAGGTTGGCGAAGAAGGAGAAGGCCCCCTCGAACATGATGCCGGTGCCTGTCGTGGCATCCGGACCCCAGAACTCCCGCCAAGCCTGCGCGCCGAAGCCGCCCCCGGAGTCGACGATGTGATTGCCTTCGACGACATTGCCTCGAGTCGAGGAGTGATCTGCTGCGGCCGTCGTGCCCGCCGTGATCCAGATGCCCGTCAGGCCTGTCGTTCGAACGGTGTTGAACCGGACGATATTGTCTCGGACATCGTTCACGAGCTTGATCCCGGGACCGTAGATGTCCACCACCGTGTTGTGCTCGATGATCGAGCGCTGCGTTCCCCGGTATCCCTGCTCGGTCCGTTGCGCGATGTCCGCGGCAGAACGATCGGGGACGTTCTTGCCTCCGCCGATGTCGATGCCTTGGCCGGCCAGCTCGACGTAATTGTTGCGCACGGTTCCGTCGATGCTGCTGATGACCGCCAGACCCGCACCTTGAAAGTTCGTATAGGGGTCATCATCGTCGAGGAAGCGCTTGGTCTCGATCACGGAGTTGTTCTCGATGACGTAGTCCTTGCAGTGCGCGAGCGTGAGCCCTGTCCCCTTCACCATCGTGATCACCCCGGCCGCGTCGGTCGTGGTGCGCTGATAGTCGCGGATTGTCACGTTGCGCACAACCACGTCATGGCACGGCGTGAGGTCGGAGGTGTCCTCGAAACGCCCGGCGATGAAGATGGCCGAGTTGAGTCCGCGGTGGTCGAGAATCGTGATCCCGTCGATCGTGATGTTGTCGGAACGGTAGATCTTGATCGCGGCGTCTTCGGTGAGGTGAGTCGGTTCGTCGCGCTGGAGCGCGAATCCGGTCAGCTGCACCTCCGAGAGGAAGTCGCCCTCGATGCGGTTGGTCCCGTTGAGGACGAGCGTGGAGTCGGCACCGCCGGTGAGCCCTCCGCCGCTACGGAGGTCGAGGTTTCCCGTGACTCGGAAGGTGCCGGGCCCGAGATCGACGAGACCACCTGTGTCGAGGGCTGCCTGAAGTGCGGCCGTGTCGTCTGCGGCGCCGTCTCCGGCGGCACCGAAATCACGCGGATCCACGGTTGTCGGCGCGGCGAGCGAGGCGTACCGTCCGCTGACGGACGTCTCCGTTGTCCCATCGGAAGCGGAGGCGCTGGGAGCCGCGGCGACGAGCCCGAGGGCTGTGACCGCCACGGCGATCACGGCGACGGGACCGCTGCTTCGGCGCCGATTCCTAACGCGCATCAGTACTCCCCGCATCCGGTCGCGTCGCACCACGGTGTGGTGTCATCGCGGAAACTCGCCTTCAGCGCACCGACGATCACATTGTTCTTCACTGTGTTCCCGACGTTGTTGAGGTCTTCCCAGATGCCGTATTCCATCCGGTGAGGTGAGTAGGTGTCGATGATGACGTTGTGCTCCACACGGGTGTTGGTCACGGGAGCCCACTCCGAGTGGTAGCCGTGCAGCGAGATGCCGGCGCGAGGGATCTCCGGGAACGGATGAGTCGTGCGATCCTGCGAGCCCGCGTTGACGACGGTGTTGAACGTCACGGAGTTGTTCTCGGTCGGTCCGTTGCCAGCGATCGATGATGCCCCGTTGAAGACGACGATTCCCGCGAGTTGAGCCCGCAAGACGTAGTTCGCGGTGATCTCGTTGTTTCGTGAGCCGTTTCCCATCTTCAGGCCCCACCCGGAGATGTCCGTGGCTCGATTGAATCGGATGGTGTTGTTCTCGGCGGCACCGAGATCGATGGCTTCGCCGACATTGCGGATGACGTTGTGTTCGACGATCACGTCGTCGCCGGTCAGGAAGATTCCGTCCGACTGCAGGCGCGGGCCACCATCGAGGTCCTCGATGCGGTTGTGGGCGACGAGGCCGTCGTCGGACATCCGGATGTAGATGGCATCGATGGAGATCGGGTCGCCGTCCGGAAGGATACCGGGATCGTCGGCGGAGTAGCCGTGCAGATGATTGTCGGTCACCGTGAAGTCGCGAGAGTTCAGGAGTTCGATTCCCGACCGAGCACTGATACCGGTGATCTCGACCCCGTCGATGCGCAGTCCGTCGACGTTCTCCAGACGGATGCCGTCGGCGATGGAGTTGTTGACGAAGTCCTTGTCCAGGACGAAGCCCTCGAGAGTGATGTCGGCATCCCCACCGGCCGGATCGGCATTGAGGATGGTGTCCACATCGGCAGTCTGGTGCAGGGTCGCAGCGCCTGAGAGACCGCTGCCTCCGGGGACACGCAGGGTGTCGCTGAGCAGATATCGCCCTGAGTCGAGCGCGACGACGCCGCATCCGGAGGACAGCGCGGCTTGGAGGGCGGCGGTGTCGTCGACGCCGTCGTCAGGCACGGCTCCAGATCCGGCTGCGTCGCAGGCTGTATCGGCGATCGCTGGGGCCGGTGCAAGAGTGACGAGTGTCAGCGCAAGCATGCCGGCGAGGGCGGCGGTGAGGGGCTTGCTTCGTGCGGAGTTCTTCTCTGAGCCGGTCATGTGCTCTCCTTCGAGCCATCGGACGATATCTGCCGCTGCGGCAACCGGGCCAACGATAGGACAGGTCCGACGATTCCGCAATCGTTAACGCAATCGTTTCCTGTTTTGCTCGGCCCAGGTTATTTGGTCACCGGGACCGGCCCCTCGAGGCCGGTCCCGGTGCTGACTACTGATTGAAAGCGAAGTTCCGCGCCGGATCGATGCTGTCCCTGGCCAGGGACCACCCGGAGATGGAGTTGGAGATGATGTAGTTGTTGTACGCGTACTGTTGCCCCGTCTCGCTCTGCGTTCCCGCGTCCGTGATCCCGTACGGCATGTCGCCCGTGGTGCTCGTGATCGTGTTCCGTGTCACCGTGTTGTATCGGGGTCGCGGATCAGCATTGACGTAGGGGCCGTTCGGGTTCACGATCTCGAAGACGATGCCCGAACCGGCGGCATCCTGAAGCCACGCGGCCCCGCCGGGTCCCGTACCCGGGTCGGTGATCGTGTTGCCGCTGATGATGTTCTCCCGGGTGATCGAGAGGTCCTTCGCAGCACTGTTGCCGGCAGTGATCCACACGCCGGTAAGACCGGGGTTCTCGATCACGTTGTCCGTGATCGAATTCCCTGTGGCTCCATTGACGAGCTTGATCGCCGGTCCGTAGATGTCTTCGATCAGGTTGTCATGCACCGAGACGAAGGTCGACCCGCGGAACCCCTCCGTAGTGTCCTGATTCGTGTCATCCGTCGAGCGGTCGGGCACGTTGTAGCCGCCTCCAATATCGATGCCCTGCCCGGCATAGTTGACATGATTCTGAGACACAACCCCGTACTTCGAGCTCGCTACCGTGATGCCCGCGCCTTGGAAGTTCTGATAGCTGTCTGTCGGGCCGATGAACCGCTGGTTCTCGATGACCGTGTTGCCTGAGACATCGAACACCTTGCAATGCCCCAGCAGCACGCCAGTGCCCTTGATGCCCTGCCCCGAGCCCGCGCCAAGGCCTCCCGCTTCGATGCGTTGATAGTCCTGGATGTTGTTGTTGGTGATGCGGATATCGGAGCAGGTGTTGGCGTCAGAGGTGTCTTCCCAGCGGCCGAGCACGGAGATCGTCGGAGACGTCGTCCTTGTGCCCGTGATGGTGAGCCCGTCGAACGTGACACCCGACGAACGCCAGAGTCGAATCAGGCTCTTGGTCGCCGTGTTCGCCCCGACTGATCGCTTGATCTTCATCGTGGTGAGCGAGACGTTGTCCGCTCCGTCACCGAAGAACTCGTAGTCGCCTTCGACGTCGATCACCGACGTGGCCCCGACGCCGCGAAGCCACGAACTCGTGGTCAGGGTCAGATTGCCGGTAACTCGGTAGGTGCCGGCGGGCACGTCAACCCGTTCCCCGGCGTCGAGTGCAGCCTGGATCTCCGCCGTGTCATCGGCTACGCCGTCGCCGACCGCGCCGAAATCCGACTTGAGGTCGAGGGTGACCGCCGCCGCAGGGGCAGCGGGTGCAAGCAAGGATCCGACGACGACGAGAGCGCCCACGGTAACTGCTCCCGCGACGGCTGTTCCGATGGACTTCCTTGTCCTTTGTATGACCACGAGGTGTTTCCTTCCATTTTCGATTGGCCGCATCGTTGCGGACGGGGTGTCGGGACCGACACGTCTATGTATCGATTGCAGGAACGACTGCGCGAGCGACCGCGCGGATCAGTTCCGGTTGAGGGTGGCCGAACGGAATCCGACCACCCTCAACCGGGCGCTCACGCTGTCATCGCGCGGGATTCAGTACTCTTCACAGGTCGAATCGGTGCACCACGGCGTCACATCGTCCCGGATCTGCTGTTTCGCTGCTCCGATGATGACGTTGTTCGAGATCGTGCTGTCGACGTTGTTCAGATCCTCCCAGATGCCGTACTCCATGCGGTGCGGCCGGTAGGTGTCGATGATCACGTTGTTCTTCACGACGCTGTTGGCTACCGGGGCCCATGCACTCAGGTATCCGTGCAGGGAGATGCCCGCTCGCGGAATGAAGGGGATGGCGTGAGTCGTCTTGTCTTGTGAACCCGTGTTGAGGATCGTGTTGAAGCTGACCTCGATGTTCTCCGTAGGGCCGTTGCCTGCGATCGTCGACGCGCCATTGAACACGACGATTCCGGCGAGCTGGGCACGCTCCACGTAGTTGCGGGTGATGACGCTGTTACTGGAGCCGTTGCCGATCTTCAATCCCCAGCCCGAGATGTCGGTCGCTCGGTTGTATCGGACGGTGACGTTGTCGGCAGCACCGACGTCGACGGCCTCGCCGACGTTCCTGATGACGTTGTACTCCACCACGACGTCGTCACCGGTGACGAAGATGCCATCGGATTGAAGACCGGGCCCGCCGACCATGTCCTCGATCCGGTTGTGCGACACGGTGCCACCACTCGACAGCCGCACGTATATGGAGTCGATCGAGATCGGGTCCCCGTCGGCGAGGGCGCCGGTCTGATCGGCGGAGTACCCGTGCAAGTGATTGCGAGTGATGGTGAAGTCGCTGGAGCGGAGCAGCTCGATGCCCGATCGGGCACTGATACCCGTGATCTCGAGACCCTTGACCGTCGCACCGTTCACGCGCTCGAGCCGGAGGCCGTCCGCCAGCGAGTTGTTGACGAAGTCCTTCGCGATCTTGAAGCCGTCAAGGGTGATGTCCGAGTCTCCGTTGACGGTGTCCGCATTGAGAATCGTCACGACATCCGCCGTCTGCCGAAGCGTGCCCGATCCCTTGATGCCCCCTCCGCTCGGCACGCGCAGCGTATCGCTCACGATGTAGGTCCCTTTGGGCAGCGACACCACGCCACATCCCGACGACAGAGACGCCTGAATCGCCGCAGTGTCGTCGATGCTGTCGTCGGCGATCGCCCCATGCGAGGTGACCGAGCACGAGGGACTCGCGTGAGCAGCGGGAACAGCCAACACCGACATTGCGAATGCGGCGATCACCGTCCGCCAGATGTGCTTCTGTGTGCGGGCGAACATCATTGTTGGCTCCTTCTCTCACCGGCTCGGCGCCGGCGATCTGTTGAGGACCGACGTGCGCCGTCGATCCGGTCCGTCGCGGACCTACGAGAGGTCCCTGAGGCCTTCGACCGTGTGGCCGGAGATCGTGTTGTCGACATAGGTTGTGCCGACGGTGTACTCATCCACGAGGATCCCGAATTGCATCGTGTGGACGGTCTGGGTGTCCGTGATCTGGTTGTCAGTGATGATCGTGCCGGCAACGGGCGCCCAGAACGGTCGATCGCCGGTGACATAGACACCAGCGCGCGCGCTGCCGGGGAACGGGTGCCCCGCCGTCCCATCCGAACCGGTATCGGTGATCACGTTGCGGTCGACCGTGATGTTCTCGGTGGGGCCGTTACCCGCGACAGTCGAAGCGCCTCCGAAGACCACGACGCCGGACATCTGAGCGCGGGCCACCGTGTTGTACGCGAATGTGCTGTCGATCGAGCCGTTGCCGACCTTGAGGCCGAAAGCTTGAGCATCTTCGATGAGGTTGTAGTCGACGAGAACGTCCTCGGTGTTGCCGAGGTCGATCCCTTCACCGACGTTGCGGATCTCATTGTCGGTCACGTGAACACCTACGGCATTGGAGACGAAGATGCCGTCGGTCTGGAGCGATGGACCGGCATCCATGTCCTCGATCCGGTTCCCGGAGACCGTGCCGTTGTCGGAACTGCGGATGTAGATCGAGTCGATCGAGACGGGGTCGCCGTCGCCGAGCACTCCGGTCGCGGTGGCCGAGTAGTCGTGAAGATAGTTGTCGGAGACGGCGAACGTGTCGCACAGCAACAGCTCGATTCCCGATCTCGCACTGATCCCGATGATCTCCACTCCCGATACGACGATGTCTGTCGAGCGTTCGATCCGGATGCCGTCGGCGAGGGAGTTGTCGACGAAATTCTTGTCGATCACGAACCCGTCGAGGGTGATGTCACTGTTGCCGGCTGCAGTGTTGCTGTTGAGGATGGTCGTGACGTCTGCGGTCTGGTGCAGGACGCCGGGGCCGACGATGCCACCGCCCGAGGGAACCGTGAGCGTGGCAGAGATCAGGTACGCCCCGGCAGGAAGATCGACCGGACCACACCCGGCATCGAGCGCAGCCTGAATCTCGGTGGTGTCGTCGATGCCGTCACCGGCGACCGCTCCGAAATCGACCACGGAGCAGGCGAAGGCATGAGCGGGCTCCGGCGAGCCAATCGCACCGACGGACGCACTGAGCAGCAGCGCACCGGCGATCGACGAAACCGACAGGCGAATGGGATGCATCATTGATCCTCACAGTCCTTCGTCTTTGAAGCACACGCGGCGAGCGAGCGCACAACAGGTCTACCAGAAATAGGATCGTTAACGCAAACGTTCCCGTCTGCGATGGGAAACCGGCTCATAACGGCGAGGGATGTGCGTCCGCCCAACGAGATCGCGGAGGGAGTCGATCGAACCCGATACGAGACCGACCGCGCGCGCTTGGACGAGAATGTTGCCCAGAGAGGTCGCCTCGACAGGGCCGGCGAAGACGGGAAGCCCCGCACGATCGGCAATCCGCTGGCAGAGGAGCTCATTGAGGGCTCCTCCCCCCACTATGTGGACTGTCCTCACGTCGACGCCGCCGACGCGACCGGCAGCGTGGGCAGCATCCGCGAACGCCTGTGCAAGCGACTCGATGATGCTGCGGACGTACTCGGCGCGAGTGCGAGGCGCAGGGACGCCATGCTCATCACACCAGGCGTCGATCCGCGCGGGCATGTCGCCAGGCGGAAGGAACCGCGCATCGTGGACATCGAAGACCGGAACATCGACGGCGACCTCGGCAGCCGCGCCCAACAGAGTCGAAAGATCGATCGAGCTCCCGACGCCGTCCCAGGCGCGGAGGGCTTCGGAAAGCAGCCAGAGTCCCATGATGTTGCGAAGCAACCGCACACGGCCGTCGACGCCGCCCTCGTTCGTGAAGCTCTCCGTCAGCGCCGCCAGCGTCAACACGGGACGCTCCAACTCGACTCCGACGAGACCCCACGTGCCGCAGGAGATGTAGGCGGCGGCCTCCGGCCGCATCGGGACAGCGAGCACCGCCGACGCGGTGTCGTGCGAACCGACCGCCGTCACGCTCACCCCGTCGGGTGCGCCGAGCGACTGGGCCACCGTCGGCGACAACACACCCAGTCGCTCGCCGGGCGAGATCAGCGGCTGCATCAGCGAACGAGGCAGCTCGAGCGTCTCGAGCAGGCCCTCGTCCCAGGTACGGCTGGTCGGATCCAGCAGACCGGACGTCGAGGCGATGGTCCGTTCGGAGCGTGAGACGCCGGTCAGCCAGAAGCCGACGATATCGGGGATGAACAGCAGCGCGTCCGCGAGCTCGAGAGACTCGTCAGCCTCTGCAGCCACCTGGTAGATCGTGTTGATCGGAAGCAGTTGAAGACCGTTCCGCGCGAAGAGCTCCGGCGGCGCCACCCGCTGATGAACACGCGCGACACCACGCGCCGTGCGGTCGTCCCGGTAGTGGAACGGGGCGCCGATCAGGCGCGCCTGCGACGTACCCGCTCCGCGAAGAAGCCCGTAGTCGACACCCCAGGAGTCGACGCCGACGCTCCTGATGTCAGGCATCACCGCGAACGCCCTGCGCAGACCATCGAGCGCCTCGGCGTATAGGCCGAAGAGATCCCAATGCAGCCCATCGGCCGCGCGTACGGGTCTGTTCGCGAACCGCGAGATCGCTCTGGTCTCGAGCGTCGCCGGGCCGACTCGACCAACGATCACGCGGCCGCTGGTCGCGCCCAGATCGACAGCGACGACGCGACCCCCTCTCATCCGCTCTGCTCCCAGGAGGCGCGGGGGCGCGCGACCGCGAGCGCTTCCCGCCGAAAGATCTCGTCGGGCCTTTCATCGATCCGAGCCACATCGGCCGGCTCGAGGAATCGAGGCCCGCCTGCGCTCAGCGCCCCCAGGACGACCGAGGCGCACTTGACCGCCATCTCAATGATCTGGAGCACTTCTTCTGCGGTTGCACCGAGAGCGAAGACGCCGTGATTCTGCAGGTACATGATTCGAGGAGTATCGCGACGAGCACTCAGCAGCCGTCGAACCGTGCGCGCGAGCTCGAGCCCGGGATCCACGTAGGGGACGAACATCGGCTCACTGCCGAGCACGACGATCTGATCGGGGAAAAGGCTGCCTCTGGCGAGCAGTCCGGCATCACTCGAGCAGAGCAGAGCGAGGATCGCCGTGGGGTGGGCATGCCCGACGATCTCGATGCCCGCTTGATCCAGGCACACGGCGTGGAGCAAAGCCTCCACCGACGGCCTGCGACCGGCGGCCGCCTGCACACGATCGAAAAACCTCGCCACGTCGGCGTCACCAGCCCGCGGATCGTCGATCAGTCGGAGCAACTCCACGATCGATACGGCGACCATGTCGTCTGCGTCCGCCGTGCCCATCTGCACCCCGCTGGCCTTGACCCGCATGGTGACCGCATCGACGCGAGCGGACACATTCCCCTCGGCGAGTATGACCCACTCTCGCTGCGGTCCGGCGATGTTCCGTGCAAGCGCCGCGAGCGCTCGTGCGTCGGAATCTCGATCAGTCATCGACTCATCGCCCCTCGACGTCAGAATGCGAGCCCCCGCGGCTGCGCTCCGAGCCGCGGCACAGAGGCATCCGCCACCATGAAGCCGTTCGCTCGGTACGCGGCGTAGTCGAAAGCGTCGCACTCGTCATAGCCGAGCCGGTGATAGGTGTCGAACCCGTCCCACTCCTCGTAGCCGTCACCGAGTGAGCTCTCGAGAAACGCATCCGCCATCGCCATCGCCAACTCCGGACCCGTGAAGAAGGCACCCATCGCGAGCAGGTTGGCGTTGTTGGCTGTGGCCGCGCGTCGTGCCGACGCCACGCTCTCGCAGACGGCGGCATGCACGTGTGGACACTTGCTCGCGGCGATGTGAATCCCCATCCCGGAACCGCAGAACGCGAGAGCTTTCTCGAACTTCCTCTCGGCTATCTGCGAGCCGACGAGGAATCCCACTCGGTGATACATGGGCAGCTCGTCACGAACGGGGGTGAGGTCGGTCACCGCCCAGCCGCGTGATCGGAGATGGTCCGCCACGGCGTTCTTGAGGGCGAACCCGGCGAAGTCTGCGCCGAGCACCACCCGCTTGTCTTCGAGTGTTCTTGTCATCGTTGTTCCTCTCGTTCCCGAATCTGCTTGTGGGCTTTCACCGCAGCCGCGATCGCCAGGTACTGATCACGATTGATCGCCGCACCCGCCGCGACATCCATACCGACGAGGGCAGAGCCGTGAAGCGATCCCGCGTACATCCGCAGGTCGACGTCGACCTCGTCCAAAGCCATCCGCCGCGCAAGTTCCAGGGCCTCGTCGCGGAGCGCGTCGACCAGGTTGATCGTGATCAGGGTCGGCGGCAATCCGGCGAAAGCAGTCGCGCGTCCCGGAGCGGCATACGACGGCACAGGTCCCTCGTTGCGGGCGAGATAGTGGCGCCAGCTGACCGTCGCCTCCTCAATGGTCCACACCGGTCCGCCTGCGGATCGCTGCATGCTCGCGCTCTCGAGTCGATCGTCGACGACAGGGCAGTCGAGGATCAGGCCGGCCAGGACGTCATGGCCGTCGTCTCGCAATCGCAGCGCGACCCCGGCCGCGATCGCGCCGCCCGCACTCTGCCCGTGCAGAATGATCGGTGCGTCGGCCATCACTCCCAGCTCCTCCCGGTGTCCGGACGACCAGATCGTGGCAGCATGACAGTCGTCGTGCCCCGCCGGATACGGGTGCTCAGGGGCCAGACGGTAATCGACGGCGAGCACTGCGGCTCCGGTCTCACGTGCCGTCCTGGCGCACCAGGCGCGAGTGTGCGGATCGGTCGCCGACCCCAGCACGAAGCCGCCGCCATGGACGTGCACCAGGAGCGCATGCGCGCTTCCTTCGTCGTGACGGAAGAGCACGGCCGGCACTGCCCGCCCTGCGACCTCGAGGTCGATCGCCTGTTCGCTGATGCCCCCTTCCGTCGACGGACGAGAGCCGACCGCGATCTTCCCTTCGAAGGCCCTCACGCTGGGCATGTCTGTGAGGTCGAGCCGAGGGAAGTCCGCGTACAACGCTGCGAGTTCTGAATCAATACGTGCGGACATCGGGGCGCCCTTCTCCCAGCGATTCAAGGAACGCGCGGCGCACGAAGGGGCCGGCCGCGCGAAATGCCGGGTGCGCGATCTCATCGGCCAGATCGCGCACTGGCATGCTCGCGTAGGGCGAGAGCCTGCGGTACGCGTCGTCATCGTCGTCGGCAATCCCCAGACGCACCAGCAAATCGATCAGTCGGGTTCCCTGATCTTCGTCGGCCAACACGTCTTCGACGAGCCGGTCCGCCGACGCATCATCTCCTCTGCTCGATGCCTGCGGCGTGCCGGTCCTGAAGTGGTGACGTCCAGAGGGGAGCCGCCCCGGAACCCCGGGGATGTCGACCACGGCATCGACGCCCGGAGGAAGGATGATGTCGACTGTCACGCCGTCACTCCCGCGCGCCCACTCGACCGAGATCTCGCCATGCGGGCTCTCGTGCCGCACCGATGCGGAGGAGATCGAAGAGGTCAGGATCGGTGCGATTCGGGCGGTGCGATATCCCGGGGCTGCGGGGGCAAGCCCCCCGACTCGACGATGGATCCAGTCGGCGACGGAGCCCAGGGCGAAATGGTTGAACGACGTCATGAACGGATCGTTGACCACGCCGTCGTCGTCGAGGCTGTCCCACCTCTCCCAGACCGTCGTCGCACCGAGACGGACCTGCGCGAGCCACGACGGCATCCGATCCGTCAGCAACATCCGCATCGCGATATCGGAAGCCCCGATATCGTCGAGCGCGTCGAGCACCTGCGCAGTACCCAAGAAGCCTGTCGAGGCTCGGTAGCCGCGACCGCGCAGATGTGAGATGAGGCGTTCGGCCGCCCGCAGTCGCTGCTGCGGATCGAGAGCGGCTAGGCGGATCGCGAAAACGTATGCGCTGACAGAGTCGCCGAGAACGAGTCCGTCGTGGGTGACATAGCGTTTCGTGAATGCCGAGAGCAGCCGGCTGTGCTCATCACGGAGCGCGGGGACGTCATCGGGAGACGCGACGGATGCCAGCTCGGACAACGCCTCGACGGTGCGCGCGAGCGCTGCGGTCGCGACGAGGTCGACGGGGGTACTGCCCTGCGAAGGGTCCCCGGACGGTGCGCTGGGATCGAGCCAGTCTCCCCACTGGAAACCGCCCTCCCAGATGCGGTCCTCGCCTGCCGCCTCCAGCGCCCGACGAACCCACCGGCGCGCGCTCTCCCACTGCTGCTCCACGAGCCGGGCATCGCCATAGGCGCGATAGGCGGCGAGCGGCACCATGACCGCAGCGTCGGAGAAGCCGGCACCGCGGGCGGCGCCGGGAGCGATCAGTTCGCCGATGACGTCCGGGATCACTGCGGGGACGCTCCCGTCCGGATGCTGCTCACAGCGGAGATCCGTCAGCCAGCTGTCGAGCATCGCAGCCATGTCGAAGAGGAAGCTGGCCGCGGGCGCGAACAGCTGCAGGTCGCCCGTCCACCCCAGGCGCTCGTCACGCTGCGGGCAGTCGATGGGCACATCGATGAGGTTGCTGCGAGCGCTGCGCACGATGTTGTCGTGGAGCCGGTTCACTCGCTCGTCACTGCACTGGAACCAACCGGTACGCTCCAGATCGGAACCGATGACCACGCCCACGATGTCGTGGATCGACTCGAGGTCCGCTCCCCGGATCTCGGCGTATCGGAAGCCGTGGAAAGTCAGCCTCGGCTCGAGAGTGCGGGCTTCGTCTGCGGCGAGGACGTAGGTGTCGAGAGCGCGGGCTGTGCGCAGCGTCTCGGTCGCGAGAGCACCATCGACGAGGATCTCGGCGTGGCGGATCTCGATCTTGCGGCTCGCCAGGCCGGCGACGCGCAACGACACCCATCCGGTGAAGTTCTGGCCGAAATCCACAAGTGTTGCACCGTCGCCCGTCTTGCGCACCTCGACCGGCGCCAGACGCGCCAGTTCTCTGATCGGAGCAGTGAAGGAAGGAAACAGAACGCGACGGATCTCCGGCCCGACTCTCACGGAAGCCGTCCGCGGCGGTCGGGGCCGGAGGTCGACCTCGACGCCGTCGTAGAGGTCGTCGGCGATCACATGACTCTCCCGAACGGCCCAATCAGGCCCGGTCGCGAATGTGTCCCGCGACCCATCGGGCCTCGTCACCTCCAGCTGAGCGATGAGACCGAGGGAGGCGCCGTAGTGCGCCCGGGCTCCGGACCATCCGAGTCTCCCGCGAAACCATCCGTTCCCGACCAGCACATCGATCGAGTTCATCTGACCGCTCCGAAGCAGGGTCGTCACGTCATACGTCAGGAAGCGCAGACGCGATCGGTACGCCGTCCAACCGGGCGAGAGAATCTCGTCGCCGACGCGATCGCCGTTGATCTCTGCTTCGAAGACACCGTGTGCCGTGATGTACAGACGGGCGGACTCGACGTCACCCGTCTCGAATGCCGTCGAGAAGACAGGGGCCGGCTCATCGAGACCCCCCACGCCGACGGGTTCGATGAGAACGGCATTCCAGTCATCCGCCTCCAACAAGGTGGTCTCGAACGAGACGGGGTCCGACCAGGGCCCCCAACCCCCGTCGGCCTCGGCCCGCACCCGCAGCATTCCGCGCGCGCGGGAGCCGAGCGGGGCGAACGGCCACTCGATCAGGGACGACCGAGCCCCCTCGATCGTTCGCACGTCGGGGCCGTGCCCGAGCTCCACTTCGACCTGCGAGCGCAGCGGCGTCGCCGATCCTTCCGCCCAGCGCCAGCTGAGTCGAGGAGTGGAGGTTCCGACGAAGGCGCCATCAGCAAGATGTTCCAGCCGCAACCCGCGGGGTGCTGCCTGCACGACTAGACCGTGACGCCGACGGCGGGAAGGCGAGCTTCGTCGAGTGCCGCCCCGATCTCGGCCGCTGCCCCCTGCGCGAGCGGGCGCAGAGGGGACCGCACCGTCGCGTCGTCGAGGACACCACGGTGGACGAGTCCGAGCTTGAGAGCCACGGTGCCCTCCATATGCGAGCCCCGGTGATAGACGGCTTTCGTCACCGGCAGCAGCTGCTCGTGGATAGCGTGAGCCGCCGCGTAGTCCTTGGCCTTGCCTGCTGCGATGAGCTGGACGAGGGGCTCGGGAGCGAGCGAGCCGTATCCCACGAGCGCGCCGTCGACGTCGAACATCGTGGGCAGCAGGTACTCGTCATGGCACGTGAGCACCTGGAGGTCTGGCACCTCGCGCCGAAGTGCGGGAATCTCCGTGTACCAGCGGCGCATATTGCGCACGCCGTTCTTGGTGGCGAACACACCGGGCTGCGCGGCGATCTCGAGCTGTGTGTCAAGGTCGTACGTCGCCTTCGTGACGTCGGGGTATTGGAAGAGGATCAGGGGGAGACCGGTCGCTTCGAAGATCTCCCGATAGCGCTCCTGCGGCGCACCCTGCTGGAAACCGAACCGCAGCCACCCGTGCGAGGAGTATACCAACCCTGCCGCCGCGCCGGCTGCCTTCGCACGCGCCGTCTCTTCAGCCGCGACGGCCGTTCCTTCTCCGGTGATACCAGCGATGATCGGCGTGCGATCTCCCACCTCATCGACGAGCGTCTCGATGACCGCGACTTGCTCACGCGGGGTGAGGAAGGTTCCTTCTCCCGCGTGCCCGAGGCAGACGAGGCCCTTGACTCCCTGGACGTCGGAGAGCCACCGCGCGAGTCGCCGAAGCTGACCATGGTCGACGTCGCCGTCGGGCGTGAACGGGGTGACAGGTGCGGGCACGAGCCCACGGAGATCGATGGATGACATCAGTGCAACCAATCCGGTAACGTTTGCAGGAACGTTTCTAGTATTGCCATTCACGCGTCGCTCGTCAACTGCCCGCTACGCTGAATGCCAGAAGAGAGGGCATCGATGACCGTCGAGAGAACGCGACCGGCGACGCTGAAGGACATTGCGCAACGCGCGGGAGTCAGCATCTCCACGGTGTCCCGCGTGCTGGATGAGAGGCTTCCCTCCTCGCGGAGCGCGGCCGCCGATCGGGTTCGGGTGATCGCCGCGGAGCTCGGCTATTCGCGCGATGTGCTGGCTTCGAGCCTGCGCCGCCAAGGCACGGACACGATCGGTGTCCTGGTGCCACGCCTGACCGACACCGTCATGGCCGTACTCTTCGAGGCCATCGCCCGCGAATGCGACCGGCGCGGAAGATTCGCGGTGGTGTCCACGACCGGCGACGACGAAGATAAGGACGTCTCGGCAGCGGACGCTTTGCTCCGCCGCAAGGTGGATGGCCTCATCCTGACGACCGCCCGGACCGACATGGACACGACGGCCGCTCTTCGCAATCGCGGGATCCCCCACGTCTTCGCGCTCCGCACCGATGGTGTCACGGCTTCCGCCGTCGGCGACGACACCCTCGGCGGCTTCGTGGCGACGCGTCACCTCATCGATCTCGGCCACACCGACATCGGCATCGTCGGCGGGCCATCCTATGCATCGAGCGCCGCCGGCCGGATGCAGGGATGGGATCAGGCCCTCCAAGAGTCGGGCATCACGGCGCGAGACGACCGTCGACTGTCCCTCGGCTTCCAGATCGAGGATGGCGAACGTGGCGGGATGGCGCTGTTGGACCGGGAAGATCGCCCGACCGCGATCTTCGCCGTGAATGACAACACCGCGATCGGAGTCCTGGCCGCCGCGCATCGGCTGGGTCTACGCGTCCCCGAGGATGTATCCATCGTCGGGTACAACGACATCCCCATCGCAAGTCATCTTCCGGTGCCGCTGACCACGGTGCGCGTACCGTTCGATCGTGTCGCCGCGGATGCCGTCGATCTGTTGCTCGAGGTGCCGCAGACGGATCGCATCCGCGTCGTGCAGCCGACTCTCATCCCCCGCGGAACCACCACCCGACCGGCCTGACTTCGCGGTTCATTCCCGCGACGATGAGCGAAGCAGCGATACGAGGGCGTCGACGTTCCATTCGGTCGCACCGGGGTCCGCGGGAAGATGACTCTCGACGATGTATCTCCCTCGATAGCCTTCCGATTCCAATGCGCCGATCATCGCGCGCCACGGCATGACGCCTCTCCCCAGCCGGCGCCAGCCCGTGTCGGGATGCCAATCGCGCACGTGAACACTCGCAACACGGTGCGCGAGCTGCCGTGAGCCGGCGACGAGGTCTCGGTCGCCGGCGGCAACGGCGTTCGCGGGGTCCCACACGACACGGAGGTCGAGAGCCTCCGCCACGCCGACGAGGTCGTCACACGTCGCCACGTGACAGAGCGAGCTGTTCTCCAGTATCAACTCGACGCCTCCCGCCCTGGCACGTTCCGCGGCCTCGCCGAGTATCTCGATGACAGCGTCGCGCGGCTCTCCCGCACCGCCCCCGAACACGACCACCTGCGGGACGCCGAGGTCCACGGCGAGTCTGATCGATTCCGGAAGCATGACCTGCATCTCCCTCTGGCGCTTCTCCCCGCGGACGGAGCCCTTGAACAACCCCGGGCTGAGCGCCCCGATGTCGAGCGCCACTGCAGCGTCGGCCAGACGCGCGAGCGTTTCTCCGCTGAAGGAGGGAACGCGCGCGTCACCGATCGATCGCACGTGGGCGTGGCGCACGCCCCATTCGAGGAGCGTATGGACTGCGTCCGCGATGTCGAGGTCGACTTCGTCCGTGACTGCGCCGATCCGCTCGAGAAGCAGCGCCGATGCCGCGCTCACCAGAGATCCTCGAAGCGCGGATCGGCACGCAGATCCACGACAGCACCCGTGTCCGCCGCACGCAGGGCCGCGTCAACCATCGCGGCGACGATACGGATCTGCCGTCGCCCGCTCACGTCGATCTCCGTGTCCGAAGAGGCCAGCCAGCGAAGGAACATCCGATCCCACGCGCCTACCGCGCGTCGCGGCGTCACCGCGATCGACTCCCCGTCTGCGACGATGCCGACCTCCACGTCGGGGTCGGCGAAGTGCTGCCCCGTCGCGGTTATCACCGCAGTATCGGTTTCGATCTCCGCGCGATATGTCGTTCGCTCCCCGCCGAACCCGAACGCGTGCAGCACGTGGCAGGAGTCGTAGTGCAGCCATGCGTGGCCGATCGAGTCCCTGCCGCTTCGCCCATCGTTCGCGGTCCACGAATCGACCGCGATGGCGTGGGGGAGAATGCCCAGCCACGACGAGAGGACAGCGTAGTGATGAACGGCGTATTCAAGGATCCCGGTCTGCTTCTTTCCTTCGAGCGTGCCCTGAGACGATGAGGGCTTCCGATGATCCAGCAGGATACGGCGTGCCGGTCCGTAGCGGTCCAGGAGCGTACCGATCTGGATGGCATGGGCCTCGTCGGGGTACTGCTCGGCCACGTCGATCGACACCCGCGCGTCATCAGCGAGCGTCAGAGCCCGCTCGGTCTCCTCCCAATCCATGCCGAGCGGTTTGGCGACCAGCATCGGTCGACCCGCCTCAGCGCACAACGCGATATGTGCAAGGTGGAGAGATCCCGGGGAGTTGATCAGAACCGGCGCGTCATCGCCCCCGCGCCGCAGGGCGTCTTCCACGCCATCGAAGCTAAGGGGTGCGGGCGCTCTCCGCGCCACCTGATGGACGACGGCCTCGCGCGCGGCAGCGTCCGGATCCATCACCCACGACACGGACCCACCGGACTCGAGGAAGGAATCGATCGTCGCGCGGGTGACTCCGCCGCATCCGATGATTCCCACCCCTGCACGATCCCGCACGAGACCGCCGCCGGTACCCCGAGCCGCTTCCCCCGGATACTCAGTCCTGTCCGGTGCCGACGATGCCATTGATGTACCACTTCTGCGTGAAGATGAAGATGAGCAGCACCGGGATGATGCTGAGCACCGCCGCGGCCATGCCGACGCTCTCGCTGATGGACTGGTATTCGCCCCGGGCGAGCGGAGCCAGCGCCACGGGAATCACCTTCAGGTCAGGGTTCGGTGCCACGAGCTGCGGCCAGACGTACATGTTCCACACGTTCAGGAACGTGATCGATGCGAACGCCGCGAGGGTCGGCTTGGCCAGCGGCAATGCGATCTGCGTGAGCACTCGAAACCAACTCGCCCCGTCGATGCGCGCGGCTTCGATGATCCCGTCGGGCAGCGTGGCGAAGAACTGGCGGAAGAGGAGCGTCGCGAAGGTCGTCGACGCGGCGACCGGCAGGATCAGACCCGCATAGCTGTTCAGAATTCCGAGTTCGCGCGTGACGACGAAGAGCGGGATCAGCGTCGCGTTGCTGGGCAGCAGCAGCGGCGCGGCGAGGACAGCGATCACGACGGCGGCCCATCGGAAGGGGATCTTCGCGAGCGCGAAGCCGGCCGGCAGCGCGAGCACGAGCTGGATGAGGATCACACCGATGCTGAAGAGGAAGCTGTTCAAGATGACCGGCCCCGACAGGAACTGCAGAGCTTCGGTGTAGTTCTCCCACCGGATCTCCGTCGGCAGGAGGTTCGGCGGATAGGCGACGACCTCCTTCGCCGTCATGAGCGAGGTGGAGACGGCATAGAAGACGGGGAGGCCCATGATCAGTCCGACGACCGCAATGGCCGCATAGCGCAGCCCGATCGAGCGTTTCGTGCGCAACATGTCAGGAGCTCCTCTGTCGAATGCCGGTGGTCAGCGCGCGGATACCTGCGGCCGCCGCGATGATGAGCACGGATTGGAACAGTGTGAGTGCGCTCGCATATCCGATGTCGAACCGTTCGAAGGCCATCTTGTAGATGTACAACGCGAGGTTCTCGGTGCTGCGAAGCGGACCCCCCTGCGTCATGATCAGCGTCACCTCGAATGTTCCCGAGAGGAAATTCACGAACTGGATGACGATGAGAAGAGCGGTGGCTCCGCTCACGTTGGGCCAGGTGATCTGCCAGATCGTGCGGACCGGCCCCGCCCCGTCAAGGCTGGACGCCTCGTACAATTCGCGAGGAATGCGCTGCAGCGCGGCGAGGTAGAGGATGATCACCAAGGGAAGACTCAGCCAGACCAGCATCAAAGTGACCGCCGGCAGAGCGGTGGCCGGGTTGTTCAGCCAGTCGACCGACGGCACCCCGAACCAGCCGAGCACGGCGTTCAGGAGACCGCTGTCGCGGGCGTAGACCCGGGTCCAGAGCACGGCTGATACCGCGACCGAAACGACCATCGGGATGAAGAACAGCACGCGAAGCGCCCCGACTGCCGGAAGATTCACATTGATCAGTACCGCGAGCATGAATCCGATGAGCACAGTGGGAATAACTCCCAACACCAGGAAATAGCACGTGCGCACGAGAGCCGACCACATCGCCTGATCGGCGAACATCCGCTCGTAGTTGCTGATGCCTGCCCAAGTGGGATCGCCCGTGAGGTTCCAGGTGAAGAAGCTCAACCCGAGCGCCACAACCCCGGGGAGCAGGATGAATACGGCGAAGAGCACGAGGTTCGGGGTCACCAAGACGAGAGCGGAGAGCCCGTCCTCTCGCGTCCCGCGCTTTCTTGGCCTTCCCGAGCCAGAACGGCGGGGCCGGGTGGCCGACGACTCGTCGACCACCCGCCCCTCAACTGCACCCGCGAACGGTGTCGCTTCGTCCATCGTTTGCGAGGAGGTCATGAGACTGCTCACTCGACCGTTTCGAGGGCTTCGTCGACCAGCGCGGCAGCTTCGGTGAACGCTTGCTCGACAGAGACACCTCCGAGCACCACCTGCTGGAAGGCCTGAGCGATGGCGTCGTCATAGACCGCTTGCACGGTCGGCGGGAACTGCGTGATCATGGTCGCCTCGGTCGCTGCGGTACCGAACGCCGCCTGGTTGGCGGGGCGATCGAGCTCCTGCCACGTTCCGGACTTGACACCCTCCACGGTTGCCGGGACCACTCCGCCGTTGGCCTGCATGACGGCCATTCCCCCGTCGTTCGAGTACATGAACTCGAGGAACGTCCACGCATCGTCGGGGTTCTTCGCATCCTGCGTCAGCGAGAGAGCGTACGAACTCCCTCCGACAGGGCGGACCCCATCGAGCGACGGCATGCTGACGACGTCCCAGTTATCCATCGCCGCGTTCACACTCGGAACTGCGGGCCGAACCGTGAAGATCATCGCGACACGGCCATCCTGGAACTTGGGCCGTTCATTGCGGTTGACGGTATAGGGCGCCGCGCGCCCGCTCAGCCATTCGTCTGCCATGAGCTGCCACGCCTCGAGGGCTTCCGGCTCGGCCATCCCGGTGGTGTTGCTGCTCGGGTCGTATAGATACCCGCCCATCGCCCGGATGATCGGGTCTGAGATGAGGGCGTTCTCTGGGCCGTTCGCGAGCCCGAAATACTCACCTGCACCGGCGGCCGAGATCGCGTCCGCAGCGGCGTCGAAGTCCTTCCAGGTCCAGTCATCGGACGGGACGTCGACCCCTGCCTTCTCGAACACGTCGGCGTTGTAGGCCAGGATCAGCGCATCGGCACCCACCGGGAGGCCGTGCACCTCGTCGGGAGCGTCGAGCGGGCGGTACGCGTCGAGGTAGTTCGGCAGGAAAGAGTCCACCTGCAGCTCGGAGTCCGAAAGGCGGTCGCTGACATCGGCTGTGACGTCAGCAGCGGCGAGCTGATTGATGTTGTCGGCGAATCCCACCACGATGTCGGGCAGCTGACCGCCGAGCTTCGCCGTCTGCAGGGACCGAGTCATGTCAGGTACTTCATCGGGCATCGACTGGAGCTCGACCTCAATGTCGGGATACTCCTTGTGGAAGGCCGCGATCACCTCTTCGTACTGCGGCGTGAGGCCGGCGACCATGCCGATGGTGATCTTGCCACTGCCAGGCTCTGCCGAGTCGTCGCCGGCCGACGACGCACACCCGGTCGTCACCACGGCGAGCGTCAACACGCTGCCAATGGCCGCCCCAGCGCGCCATCTCGTTCCAAGAACTGCCATGTTCTACTCCAAAGCTTCGTTGCCAATAGATCGGGACGAACTAACTATATCGTTCACGGGAACGTTTGCAAACCCCGGTTTTGATCTGCTCATCGCAACCATCACGCTCACTCTATTCGCGTCGCGCTCAGCCCTCTCCGGCTCGCAGGAGTGCCGCTCCGCGAGTCGCCAAGAGCAAACATCGGAGCCCAGCGGGCGGAGCCAGGACGTAGCGCCACCCCATGCGCGGAGGTCGCCCCGAATCACGCCCCGAAGTCGCTGCGGAAACGTCCGTGCTGATCGTCGGCGGCCTTGACGCGGCGGAAACGATCGACGCTCTCCGCGGGCAGCGTATCGGAGAGCTGCTCAGCCCGGGGCGCTGTACGCACTCGGAGACGAGCTCCACGCCGACTACATCATCCGGTGCGGCGAGAACGGGATCGTCGGGATGGATGCCATCGGCGACTTCGCCCGGCTTCGCGAGCTCTAGCTCACTCCCTGATCGAGGCGAGGAGGATCCGCACGAGCGTCTCGTGCGCGTCACCCTCGTCGATGCGCGAGGCGAGCACCGCGCTCGCGAGCACATCCGCCGAGGCGAACGCCGCCTCCAGGGCGATCGGATCGATGCTCTCGGCGCCGACCACGCGGGCGAGGGCGGCGCGACAGCGTTCGACGTACGCCCCCACCGACTCCTGCCGTATCCGCGCGAGCACGGGCGTGCCGTGGAGGGCGGCGACCACTCCCGCCATCTCCACGCCTTCGGCACGGGCGCAGGCGACATAGCTCGTGGCGATGACGTCCACGACTCCTTCGATGTCGGGTCGAGCGTTCGCCAGCGCGGTCTCGAGCGACGCATCCTGGCGCTCGTCGAACTGTCGGTACAACGCGGCGAAGAGCCCCGATCGGTCACCGAAGTGCTCGTAGACGACGGGCTTCGTGATGCCCGCCCGGTCCGCGAGCGCGCCGAGGGTCAGCGCGTCTGCGCCCTCGGCACGGATCATCTCCCGTGCGACACTCAGCAGCTGCGCGCGACGGTCGGCCTTCGACAGTCGCGGTCGCGCACCCTCTTTCGCCTTCGTCATCTCGCCCCTCGCGACCCATACTTACGATGAGTAAGTTACGGTTGGTAGGTACCAATCCTACCCCGTGCCATCGGCACCATCCACGATCCGAGGAGAGACATGACCGCCGACCTCCGGCCCACCACCCACTGGGTCTACGCGCACCCGCAGTCGGGCTCCCTGAACCGGCAACTGTTCGAGGCAGGAGTCGAGGCACTCACGCCGCGCTACGACGTGCAGACCTCGGATCTGTACGCCCAGGGGTTCGACCCGTTGCTGGCGCAGCGCGACATCGGCGGGCGCGAGGGGAACATCGTCGACTTGATGGGCGAGGTCCACGAGAGCGGGCTCGTGCCCGACGACGTGCGCGTCGAACAGCGGAAGCTGGAGGCCGCCGAACTGCTCGTGTTCCAGTTCCCGCTCTGGTGGTACGGCGCACCGGCGATCCTCAAAGGCTGGTTCGATCGGGTGTTCACCAACGGCTTCGCCTACGGCGGCGTCGACACGGAAACGGGGCTGCCGCTCCGCTACGGCGAGGGCGGCCTGAAGGGCAAGCGGGCGCTCATCATCGTGACGGCGGGCGAGGATGCGCGGAGCATCGGATCCCGGGGCGTCAGCGGTGACATCGATGCCCTGCTGTTCCCGATCACGCACGGCACGCTCTGGTACACGGGGATCGAATCACTCGATCTCCACGTCGTCCACGACGCCGACGCGCTCGATGCCGCGGCTGTCGCTTCGGAACGCGACCGGCTGACCACCCGGCTCGCGGGCATCCACGACGAAGTGCCGTCTCGGCCATACCGCGCCCTGCGCGACGGTGACTATCGAGGCACCCGAGCGTTGCGCGCCGACATCCTCCCCGGACGAACCGATCTCGACATCCACCGCATCGACCGCGCGGGCGTCGCGAACGGCACCCGCTAGGAGAGCACGACGTTCGGCGCGGGCGGGGTCGGATTCCTCGAGCGATACGCTCGCGGGTATGGGCTTCTCGGTGCTGGGTCTCGCGCTCAGCCTCGCCATCTTCGCTCCGAGCCTGTCACTCATCTGGTTTCCGCCCCGTCCTGCGTTGCCGACCGGCGCGGTGCCTCGTCCGCTGACGGTGCTGGAACGTGCGGGGCAGGCGCTCTGCGTGACGGTTCCCGCCATCACGGTGGGCGCCTCCGTGGGGTGGTGGTGGTTCCCTCTCGTCGCCGTGCTCGTGCTCGCGTACTGGGCGCTGTGGGTGCGATTCCTCGTCACCGGGCGTCGCCGTGAAGCGCTCTTCGGCCCCGTCTGGGGCGCGCCGGTGCCGATGGCGCTGCTCCCCGTCGCCGCGTTCCTCGCCGGCGCGGCGTGGCTGGAGAACGCCTGGATGGCGATTGCCGCGGCGGTGCTCGCCGCCGGGCACATCCCCAGCTCGCTGATCACGGCAAGGGCTCGATAGCCCGGCCGGCAACCGGAGACCCCGGAGAGCTCAGGTTCTACGGCCGGGGCACCGCCACCCGAAGCGCGTCGGCGGCGGCATCCATCGTGTCGGCGTTGAGCGAGAAGTACGCCCACTTGCCGCGCTGTTCGCGGGTGACGAGACCCGCCTCCGCGAGGAGCTTCATGTGGTGGGAGACCGTGCCCTGCGAGAGGCCGACGGGCTCCGTCAGGTCGCAGATGCACGCCTCGCCGCCGGCACCGGCGGCGATGAGAGACAGCAGCCGGACTCGCGTCGGATCGCCGAGCGCCTTGAAGACCCGCGCGACGCGCTCCGCATCCTCGACGGTCGGCGCGGCCGTGACACGCGGCACACAGCAGGCGGTCGCTTCGATGGTCGTCGGCAGGCTCATGAGTCCATCCTGACACGTATTGACAAACTTCGATAGATCGACGACAGTCATCATATTGAAGATTCTCGATCTGAGGAGATGTGATGTCCGAGCTTCCCGTCGTCGTCATCGGAGCAGGCCCGCAGGGTCTCGCCGCAGCCGCGCACCTCGTCGAACGCGACGAGAACGTGATCGTCGTCGAGCGCGGGAACGGCCCCGCGTCCGCCGTCTCCGAGTGGGGGCACGTGCGCCTGTTCTCAGCCTGGCCGGAGCTCACCGACGCTGCTGCTCGCCGCCTGCTCGAGCCCACGGGGTGGACGGCACCGGCGAACGGCTATCCGACCGGCGCGGAGTGGGTTCGCGACTACCTGGCACCGCTCGCGGATGCTCTGGGCGAGCGAGTCCGCTACGCGACGACCGTCACCGGCGTGGCCCGGCAGGGGCGGGACAAGGTCGTCGACGGGGGACGCAAGAGCCAGCCCTTCGTGGTGCACACCGTCGATGGGGAGGGGCGCGAAGCCCGCCTCCTCGCCCGCGCCGTCGTCGACGCGAGCGGCACCTGGGATCTTCCGAACCCTGCGGGGGCGGACGGATTCCCGGCAGTCGGCGAGGCCGCAGCGTCGGACCGGATCTCGTACCGCATCCCGGCCGACGTGTCAGAGCTCTCGGGCCGACATGTGGTCGTCGTCGGAGCCGGGCACTCCGCCACGCACGCCGTGCTGCGCCTGAGCGAGCTCGCACGACGCGCTCCGGGAACGCGCGTGACCTGGCTGCTGCGCCGAGGAAGCGCCGCCAACGTCTTCGGTGGCGGGATCGGGGACGAGCTTCCCGAGCGCGCCGCACTCGGCTCCCGCGCCCGGAAGGTCATCGACGAGGGGGTCGTGGACTTGGTGACAGGGTTCCGCGTCGCCGAGTTCCGGCAAGGCGGCGACGGGCTGACGATCGTCGCGGAAGACGGCCGGGAGGCTACCGACGTCGGGCACGTGTTCGCCCTCACCGGCTTCCGCCCGGACACCGGCATGCTGCGAGAGCTGCGGATCGACCTCGACACCGCACTCGAAGCGGTCGCGGGCATCGCCTCCGAGATCGACCCGAACATCCACTCCTGCGGCTCCGTGGGCGCGACAGGGGCGAGGGAGCTCGCCCAGCCCGAACCCGGGTTCTTCATGGTCGGCGCGAAGTCCTACGGTCGAGCCCCGACCTTCCTCGCCCTGACCGGATACGAGCAGGTCCGCAGCGTCGCCGCCCACCTCGTGGGTGATCACGAGGCCGCGGGCCGCAACGAGCTGAGCCTGCCCGACACCGGCGTGTGCGGCGGCGCCGGCGGATTCGACGACTCGGCCGGCAGCTGCTGCGCTGCTCCGGCTACGCTGCAGATCGGCGCGCGCCCGGTCGCCGTGGGCTGATCGGCGCTTCCTGAGGAGCCGCTCGCCCGCTCCTTCTCGTACACCTCAGCTGCCCTTCACCTCGTCGTCAGAACCCGCGAGCCGCCGGTAGCGGCGATTGCGGGCCCCGAGGAGCACGGACGCTCCGACGGCCGCGATGACGGAAGCGGTCAGGATGGCGACCTTGGCATGGTCGTGGTGTTCGCTCGTGACGGCGAAGCTCAGCTCGGCGACCAGAAGCGACACCGTGAATCCGATGCCGGCGAGGAGGCCGACGCCGATGATGTCGATCCATCTCAGGGCCGGGTCGAGGTTGATGCGGCGGATCCTGGTGATGATCCAGGTCGCCACGGTGATGCCGAGCGGCTTCCCGACCACCAGGGCGAGGACGATGCCGACGACCACGGGGTCTGCGAAAGCCGACGCGAATCCTTCCCCGCCGCCGATCGCCACACCCGCCGAGAAGAACGCGAAGACAGGCACCGCGAAACCGGCCGACAGCGGGCGGAACCGATGCTCGAAGACCTCGGCGAGTCCTGGACCGGCATCCGGTCCGCGGTCGGCCTTCTTGTGGAGCACGGGGATCATGAAGCCGAGCAGCACACCGGCGATCGTGGCGTGGATGCCCGAGGCATGGACGAGAGCCCAGGCGACCACGCCGATGGGCAGCAGGATCAGCCACGCGGCGGTCGGGCGCAGATGGAAGAAGTCGCGGTATCGCTGCGCGATCACGCCGTACACCGCGATCGCGATGAACGCGAGCACCAGCGGCAGGATCTCGATCGTCTCCGTGTAGAACAACGCGATGATGCCGATGGCGATGAGGTCGTCGACGACGGCCAGGGTGAGCAGGAAGATCCGCAGTGCGCTCGGGAGGTGCGATCCGATGAGGGCGAGCACGGCCACGGCGAATGCGATGTCGGTCGCGGTCGGGATCGCCCACCCGTGGGATTCCTCGGCGGACCCGGCCACCACAGCCAGGTAGATCACGGCGGGGACGATCACGCCACCGACGGCCGCCACGATCGGGACGACGGCCGTGCTGAACTTGCGCAGGTCCCCCGCGACGAACTCCCGCTTGAGCTCGAGGCCGACGAGGAAGAAGAAGATGGCGAGCAGCCCGTCTGCGGCCCAGGCACCGAGACTCAGGCGCAGGTGCCAGGGCTCGTACCCGATCTCGAAGTCCCGCAGCGCGAAGTACGACTCCGCCCAGGGCGAGTTCGCCCACAACAGGGCGATCGCCGCGAGCGAGACGAGGAGGATTCCCCCGACGGCCTCCTTGCGGAGGATCGCACCGATGCGGCGCGACTCAGCGCGCGAGGCGGAGGGGAAGACGGAGCGGACTCTGGCGAGACGCGAGGAGGGCTTGACCATGAGGGAGCTTTCGGGTCGACGAGCGGGCATTCGTCGACCAGGCTTCCCGACACTCCACTTCCCAGTTTAGCCGGACCGCTCTCCGCCTCCCCTGGGAGTGGTCGCCGACACCATTCACTCCGAAGATGACGAACGGGTGAACACTGCTGCGTAGAATTGATTCTGATATAGACGGGTGTCAATATAGAGACATGTCGATTCAAGGTCCCTCGTGAGCACCGCGACCGCACCCGTCACCACCACGCCGGCCACGCGCCGCCTGTCCACCCTCGACCGGTGGCTGCCGCTGTGGATCGGCCTGGCGATGGTCGGCGGCATCGTCATCGGCCGCTTCATCCCCGGCGTCTCCGACCTGCTCGCCCGCCTCGAGGTCGGCGGAATCTCGATCCCCATCGCCCTCGGCCTGCTGGTGATGATGTATCCGGTGCTCGCGAAGGTCCGCTACGACAGGGTCGCCGCCGTCACCGGCGACAAGAAGCTGCTCGTCTCCTCTCTGGTGCTCAACTGGCTCGTCGGCCCGGCGCTCATGTTCGTTCTCGCCTGGGCACTCCTCCCCGACCTGCCCGAGTACCGCACCGGTCTCATCATCGTCGGACTCGCCCGCTGCATCGCCATGGTCGTCATCTGGAACGACCTCGCCTGCGGCGATCGTGAGGCGGCGGCCGTGCTCGTCGCCATCAACTCGGTGTTCCAGGTCATCGCCTTCTCGCTGCTCGGCTGGTTCTACCTGACCGTCCTCCCCGGCTGGCTCGGACTGGACTCGCAGGGCTTGGACATCTCGATCGGCCAGATCGCGCTGAACGTGCTGATCTTCCTCGGCATCCCCCTCGTCGCCGGCTTCGCCTCCCGATTCCTCGGCGAGCGCGCGAAGGGGCGCGACTGGTACGAAGACCGCTTCCTCCCGAAGATCGGCCCCTGGGCCCTCTACGGCCTCCTCTTCACCATCGTGCTGCTGTTCGCGCTCCAGGGCGAACAGGTCACGAGCCGACCCTGGGACGTCGCGCGGATCGCACTGCCACTGCTGGCGTACTTCGCGATCATGTGGTTCATCGGACTCTTCACCGGCAAGGCGCTGGGGCTCGGTTACGCCCGCTCGACGACGTTGGCCTTCACCGCCGCCGGCAACAACTTCGAACTCGCCATCGCCGTCGCCATCGGCACGTTCGGCGCGACATCCGGCCAGGCTCTCGCCGGGGTCGTCGGCCCTCTCATCGAAGTACCTGTTCTCGTCGGACTCGTCTACGTCTCGCTCTGGGCAGCCCGCCGCTGGTTCCACACCGATCCATTCACCGCCGAGAGGATGCCGTCATGAACGTCACGCAGACGACCGCAGCCGACACCTGCAGCCCCGTCGCCACCCACGCCATCGGGTTGGAGGCAGCCTCGACGGTGGCAGCGACACTGAAGGCGCTGTCGGATCCGCTGCGACTGCGGATGCTGTCCGCCATCGCCTCCGACCCGCGCGGCGAGTCGTGCGTCTGCGACCTGGCCGAGCTCGCCGACGTCTCCCAGCCCACGGTCTCCCACCACCTCAAGGTGCTGAAGGACGTCGACGTCCTCACCTCGGAGCGCCGGGGAACCTGGGTCTGGTATCGGATCAACCCGACGCGGCGCAGCGCCGTCACCGCGCTGCTCGATTCGTTCGCACCCGCCTCGGTCGCACCGTGGAGCGCCTCCGCCGACGACGATCAGCGCCGGCCCGACTTCGACGCCCGGGTGACCCGTCTCGCCGAGGAGCTCGCGGCAGAGGTTCCCGAGTTGGATCCCGATGTCGTGCTCACGACCGTCCGCGAGTCGTACACCGCACTCGCGCGGAGTGCCCGGGTGACGTCATCGCTCGTGCCGCTCACCGAGCGCTTCGCCCGCCAGCGCCTCGCCGACCTGACCCGCGACCGCGATGCGTCCGTGCCGCAGGTGCTGTTCGTCTGCGTCGCCAACGCCGGGCGTTCGCAGCTCGCCGCCGCACTCGTGAACAAGCTCGCCGCAGGCAGGGTCGTCGCGCGCTCGGCCGGTTCCGCGCCCGGCGACGTCATCCACCCGCACGTCCGCTCGCTGCTCGCCGAGATCGAGGGCGACGCGGCCGCCGAGCGCTTCCCGAAGCCGCTCACCGACGACGCCGTCCGCGCCGCCGACGTCGTCATCACGATGGGCTGCGGCGACGTCTGTCCCGTCATCCCCGGCGTCCGCTACGACGACTGGGCGGTCGGCGACCCCGCCCTCGCCTCACGCGAAGGCGTCGAGGCCATCCGCGACGACATCGCCGGACGCGTACGCGCGCTCGTCGACGACCTTCTCCCCTGACCACACCTCTCCGAAGGAGCAGTCATGACCGACACGAACACCAAGCCCTCCGTCCTCTTCGTCTGCGTGCACAACGCCGGACGCTCGCAGATGGCCGCGGGTTTCCTCCGCGACATCGCCGGCGACCGCATCGAAGTCCGCTCCGCCGGCTCGATGCCCGCCGATCAGATCAACCCGACCGCCGTCGCGGCGATGGGCGAGCTCGGCATCGACATCACCGCCGAACAGCCCAAGGTGCTGACCACCGAGGCCGTACAGGCCTCCGACGTCGTCATCACCATGGGCTGCGGCGACGCGTGCCCGTTCTTCCCCGGCAAGCGCTACGAGGACTGGAAGCTCGACGACCCGGCCGGCCAGGGCATCGACGCGGTCCGGCCGATCCGCGACGAGATCCGTGCACGCATCGAGCAGCTGGTGAGCGAACTGGTCTGAGAGCCCGACCGCGGCGCCCCTGCCTCACGGCCGTTGCCGCACCGGCACGAATCGCGGGACGAGCCGCACGAAGACCACCATGGCGATCAGCTCGACGAGCGTCTGCGTCACGACGGCGAGCGGTGCGAGCGCGAAGGTCGCCGGCAGCGCGAGGGCGAGCGGAAGCACGACCAGCGAGTTGCGGGTGGCGCCCGAGAACACGACAGCGCGCGTGCGGGCGACGTCGAGGCGCGCTGCTCTGCCGGCGACGACGCCGACGGGGATCATGATCGCGGCGAAGGCGGCATAGAGGGGAATCGTCGCGAGCAGTGCGGGGAGTTGTCGGCTGACGCCGGCGATCTGCGAGGCGACGACGACCGCGAGCGTGAGCATCATCAGCGGCACCATCGCGCTCTGGGCCGCGTCGCTCACAGCTCGCCCCGCGCGCGTGCGCGACGCCGCGTACTGGGTGAGGCCGGCAGCCGCGAGGGGCAGCACGATCAGCAGGAGGAACGCGTCGAGGAACGGGGCGAGGTCGACGGCGTCGATCAGCTCGGGGCCGACGAAGAGCCACAGATACAGGGGCAGGAGCAGCATCTGCCCCAGCATCAGGATCGGCGCGGCCGCGAGCAGTCGCTCCTTCGCCCCTCCGGCGAGCCCGGTGAACACGATCACGTAGTCGACGCACGGCGTCAGCAGGACGAGCAGCACTCCGACCAGCAGCGCCTGATCGTGGGCGACGAAGCGCGACAGGCCGAACACGATCACGGGCACGATCACGAAGTTCACGACCAGCAGCACGGCGAGGAAGCGGATGTCGCGGAATGCGCGTCCGATCGCCGAGAACGGGACGCCGAGGAACGTCGCGTACAGCAGCAGCCCGAGGACGGAAGTGATCGCGAGCTCCAGCGGATGCGCGACGGCGGGCGCCCAGAGGCCCACGACGGCACCGACCACGATCGCCGCGAGATAGAGGGCGATCTGGTGTCGCTCCCCCCAGGCGACGATCAGGTCGTCTCCCCGCGCACCAGCTCGAGCACCCGGTCGAGGTCGAACTCGTATCGCTCCGGATCCGCGTCCGTGCGGCGCGCCGCCAGGGCGGCCAGGTCCTGCACGAACGCGTCCATGAGGAGAGGCTGGTCGATGGCCACCGTGCTGAGCCGCGGGCTGACGAGTTGGCCGACGGCCGTCTTGTCGACGCCGATGACGGCGACATCCTCGGGGATCCGCAAGCCGAGCGCGCGACTGGCCGCGACCACCGCGATCGCGACGTCATCGTTGTAGGCGCAGATGCCGAGAGGAGCAGGAGCCGCCTCGTCGCGTGCCCCCTTCAGCGCCCTCGTGGCGCCCTCGACGTCGAGCGGGATGCGCGGGGTGAGCGGCGCGTCGAGGCCGCGGTCGCGCGCCTCTCGCCGGATCCCCTCGAGGCGCGGTGGCCCGAACGGATCGAGGCGCTTGTCCTCGAGCGCCGCGTAGACGAGCCGCCGGGGGCCGTTCCGCAACAATTCGCGGACCTGGATCCGCCCGATCTCGATGTCGATCGGATCGGGGTCGGCGCCGTCGGCGACGTACGCCCGCCGGGGAACGACGAACGTGCCGGATGCCTGGATCCGCTCGCGCTGCGGCGCGGTGAAGACTCCGAAGTCGACGACGGCAGCCGGCCGCAGATCGAGCACGGAGGTGAGAGTCGTCTCGTCCTGCATCCTCGCGAACCGCACGACGACACTCATTCCGGCGGTCGCGCTGGCTCCCGTGATCCGGTCGACCGAGTCCTGCAGGTGAGGGCCGAAGGTCGCGTGGGGGACGACGACCACGACGATGTCGCTGAGACCGGTGACCAGCGCTCGCCCTGCCCGCGACGGGCGGTAGTTCAGAGCGTCGGCAGCAGCCCGCACGCGCGCGCGGGTCTCTTCGGGGAACCGCTCGTCACCGTTGAGGATCTGGCTCACGGTCGAGCGGGACACTCCCGCGCTCGCGGCCACGTCTTTGCTCGTGGCTCGTCGAGAAGGCTGCACATCCACCGTCATGGCCCCAGTCTCGCACATCGCTATTGACACGTGACACCTCGTCCATCTACCGTGGTGTCGCGTGTCACTGACACGTGACACCAGCGGTCACTGTGACCGGTCCCATTCATGACGAAGGAGTCAGCCATGGCGAAGGATTCGACCCGGACCTCGGCGGAACAGCAACGCGCCGCCGTAGCCGTGAGCGCAGAGGAATCGGTGACGGCGTCACTGGCCGCCGTCGCGGTCGGCGAGACGATCGGCGACCCGAGCGGTCAGAAACTGAAGGTTCGCGAACGGCTCGCGTACGGCGTCGGAGACATCGGCGGCAACCTGATCTTCGCGCCGATCTCCGCGTTCCTACTCTTCTACTTCACCGACACCGTCGGCATCGGCGCTGCGATCGCCGGAACCCTCCTGCTCTTCGGCCGCGTGCTCGACGGCACCATGGACCTCATCCTCGGCACGTTCATCGACCGCACCTCCACCCGCTGGGGGAAGGCGCGCCCCTGGATCCTGTTCTCGACCCCGGTCGTGGTCATCTCGTTCATCCTGCTCTTCAACGTGCCCGCGGGGCTCGGCGCCGGGGCCAAGGAGTTCTACGCCTTCGCCATGTACTTCCTGTGCCTCGGCGTCGGCTTCGTCGGGTCGAACCTGGCGTACCACACGCTGCTCTCGGTGATCACGAGCAACTCGAAGATGCGCGTCTCCCTCACCGTCATCCGCACGTTCTTCGCCCTGGTCACCACGCTGGTCGTGAACTTCGTCACGATCCCGGTCGTCACCGCGAACGGCGGAGGCCAGGCCGGCTGGACGATGATCTCGGTCGTCTACGGCATCATCGCCGCTGTCACGTTCCTCATCGTGTTCTTCGGCACGAAGGAGCGCGTGAAGTCGACGATCAAGCAGGACGACGGGGTCAAGCTCCCGCTCGGCAAGTCCCTCCGCATCCTCGTCGGCAACCCGTACTTCTTCCTCGCGTTCGGGTTCTTCCTGCTCAACTACCTGCTCACGGGCACGGCGGGCGTGGGCATCTACTTCGCCAAGGACGTGCTCGGCGACCCGAACATCTACAGCTTCCTCGGCCTCGTTCAGCTCCTCCCCCTGATCATCGGTCTCTGGTTCATGCCCGCGCTCATCGCCCGCTTCGGCAAGCGCAAGCTCATCCTGGTCGGCGTCATCGTCACGGTCATCGGCATCCTCATCTCGCTCATCGACCCGAGCAACATCACCCTCGTGATCGCCGGCGGGCTCGTCCGCTCCATCGGAGGCATCCCCGCCGCGGCCGGCCTCTTCGCGCTCGTCGCCGACGTGGTCGACTACGGCGAGTGGAAGAGCGGCTACCGACTCGACGGCATGACGTATGCCGCCGCCACCGCGGGGCAGAACTTCGGCGCCGGGCTCGGTGTCGCGCTCGTCGGCTGGCTGCTGGCCGCGGGCAACTACGACGGCCAGGCGGCCTCGCAGCCGGCGAGCGCGGTCAGCATGGAGATCTTCCTCTACCTGTGGCTTCCGCTCATCGTCGCCGTGCTCATGGGCATCATCATCTGGTTCCTCAACATCGACAAGCACCTCTCCCAGATCCAGCGCGACCTCGCCGCCCGACGGGCCGCGGTGGATTCCGCCTCGAACGCCTGAGCGCTGACATGAGCACGCACGGCGCCGAGCTGAACTGGGCGGTCATCGGCACCGGCTTCATCTCCCAGTCCATCTCGGACGACCTCCGCCTCACCCCGGGAGCACGCCGCCACGCGGTGTGCTCCCGGGATCCGGAACGGGCCCGCAGGTTCGCGGCGGACCAGGGGTTCGCCGTCGCCCACGGGAGCGTGTCCGCCCTGCTCGACGACCCGACCGTCGACGCGGTCTACATCGCCACCCCGCATGCCACCCACGCGGCGATCGCGATCGCCGCACTGGAGTCCGGCAAGCACGTCCTGATCGAGAAGCCGATGGCAGTGAACGCCGACCAGGGCCGGCAGATCGCGACGGCGGCAGCCGCGAGCGGGCGATTCGCGATGGAGGCGATGTGGATGCGGTTCAACCCTGCCTACCGTGATCTGGTCGCGGCGGCGCGAGCGGGGGCGATCGGTGAGGTCCGGAGCGTGCGTGCCTCATTCGGACTCCCGTTCGGCCCGGCCGACTCCCCCCGCTGGACCGCGGACCGCGCCAGCAGCACGCTGCTCGACCAGGGGATCTACCCGATCACCCTCGCCCTCGATGTGCTCGGACGGCCCTCGCGGGTCCACGCGACCTGTCGCCTCCGGGACGACGGCGTCGACCTCACCGCGCACATCACCTTCGAGTACGACGACGGACGATTCGCGCAGCTGAGCGCGTCGATGGTCGAGTACATCGAGCCGACGGCATCCGTCAGCGGTTCCGACGGGTGGATGACGGCGCCCGCACCGTTCTGGGCCGCGGATGAGTTCACCACCCACGCGGGGTCGATCGCCCGCGCCCTGACCGAGCCGCAACGCACGCAGCACGCGCGCCGAGGCAACGGGTACGTCCCGATGCTCGAAGCGGTCACGCTCGCGATCGCCGAGCAGTGGACCGAACACCCCACCCACCCCCTCGCGGACAGCATCGCCACCCTCGAGGTGCTCGATGCCGTCCGCGATTCCCTGAGCAGCCCCACCGCACGACCGAAGGAGACCCGATGAAGCGCACGGCATTCAACGATGGCTGGCAGTTCCGACCGAAGCAGAACCCGTTCGCCGAGCTCGGCGGGCTCAGCACGCCGTACACGGACGTCACCCTCCCGCACGACGCACTGATCCACGAGCAGCGCGATCCCGACGGGGAGGGCGCCGTCGCCTACTTCCCCGCCGGCGCGTACCAGTACCGCACGATGTTCACCCCCGCGGCCGACCTCGCCGCCCAGCGGATCGTCCTCGAGTTCGAGGGCGTCTACCGCGACGCGACCGTGCACATCAACGGCGCCTTCGCGGGGCAGCGTCCATACGGCTACTCCGGGTTCACGATCGACGCCGACCAGTTCCTGCGCTCCGGCGAAGAGAATCTCATCGAGGTCGAATCACGGCACGGCGGAGACTCCCGCTGGTACACCGGAGCGGGTATCTACCGCGACGTCTGGCTCCACGTCGGACCGGCCGTCCACATCCCGGTCGACGGGGTGCGGGTCAGCGCGTCCGACATCGAACCGGATGGCGCCGTCGTGGAAGTCGACGTGGTCGTGGCGAGCACGAGCAACCGTCGCGAGACGGTCGACGTCGCCGTCACCCTCACCGACCCGGCAGGGACCACCGTCGCACGGGGAACCATCCCGGTGACCGTCGAGGCGAACGGACGGTCCCGCAGCCGGCAGCGCCTCTACGTGCGCGCACCGCAGCTGTGGAGCGCCGAGAGTCCCGCCCTGTACTCCGCCGCCGTGGAACTGGTCGTCGACGGCGCGGGCATCGACGATGCCTCGGCGGCCTTCGGCATCCGAAAGCTCCAGGTCGACCCCGCGCACGGACTGCGCGTCAACGGCGAGGTCGTGAAGCTCCGCGGGGCCTGCGTCCACCACGACAACGGGATCCTCGGGGCGGCGACGTTCGCGGATGCCGAGGAGCGCCGCGTGCGACTGCTCAAGGAGGCCGGCTTCAATGCGATCCGCTCCTCGCACAACCCGATGAGCGTCGCCATGCTCGAGGCGTGCGACCGGCTCGGGGTGTACGTCATGGACGAGACCTTCGACATGTGGACCTCGAACAAGATGCCCCACGACTACTCGCTCCACTTCACCGAGTGGTGGGAGCGCGACGTCGAGGCGATGGTGACCAAGGACTTCAATCACCCGTCCGTGATCATGTACTCCATCGGCAACGAGATCCCCGAGACCGGCTCGCCGGCCGGCGGGCTCACGGGTCGCGCACTCGCCGAGAAGGTGCGCGAACTCGACCCGACGCGGTACGTCACCAACGCGGTCAACGGGATGCTCGCCGTCATGGACGACATCAAGAAGCTCGCCGCGCAGCGGGGCGAGGGAGACGGCGACGCCGCGGGGATCAACACCCTCATGGCCGGGCCGGGAGAGTTCATGAACCAGATCGGCACTTCCCCGATGGTCACGGAGAAGACCGCCGAGTCCTTCGGCGTGCTGGACATCGCCGGCATGAACTACCTCGACGGCCGCTACGAGACGGACAAGGAGCTGTTCCCGAACCGCGTGATCGTCGGCACCGAGACGTTCCCCTCTCGCATCGACCACAACTGGGCCCTCGTCACCGAGCACGCGCACGTCATCGGCGACTTCACCTGGACCGGGTTCGACTACCTCGGGGAGGTGGGACTCGGACGCGCCCATCACCTCGCCGAAGGAGAGACACCCAGTCTCAGCGGCCCGTATCCCTGGATCGCGGCCTGGTGCGGCGACCTGGATCTGGTCGGCTCCCGGCGCCCCGCCTCGTTCTACCGGGAGATCGTCTTCGGTCTCCGCACGACGCCCTACATCGCCGTGTCGCGCCCCGGCAACGAGGACAAGACGTTCTATGCGGGGCCCTGGACCTGGAGCGACAGCATCGGCAGCTGGACCTGGACCGGCCACGAGGGCGCATCGCTCGCGGTCGAGGTCTACAGCGACGCGGAGGAGGTCGAGCTCGCCCTCGACGGAGAGGTGATCGGCACGGCCGCCGCGGGCGCCGACAACCGCTACAGAGCCGAGTTCACCGTCGCCTACCGCCCGGGCGAGCTGACCGCCACGGCGATTCGACAGGGCGTGCGCGCCGAAGCGTTCTCCCTGTCCAGCGCCGGCGACGCCACCCAGCTCGTCACGCGAGTGGAGAACGGCCCGTCGGGAGAGCTGGCCTTCATCGAGATCGCGGTCACCGACGCGGACGGTCGGGTCGACACCGGAGCGGACCGACTCATCGACGTGCGCGTGGACGGCGACGGCATGCTCGCGGCCGTGGGCAGCGGGGACCCCGCTCCGACGGACACCTACGACGGACCTACGCACCAGACGTTCGACGGGCTGGCCCTGGCCGTCGTCCGCCGCACGGGCCCCGGCGTGGTGACGGTGACGGTCTCTGCCGACGACGGAATCGCCCCGGCGACCGTCGTGCTCGAAGCGGATCCCCTCGGAGCCGCACCCACCGTTTCGTGAGACCGGGTCAGATCTCGGCGGTAGCGGTCTCGGGGTCGCGGGCGTACGCGCGCGGCCCCGCCCCATCCCGGGCATGTCAAAACTATACCGAAAATGGTATAGTTTTGACATGCCGCAGACGACCTACCGCGATGTCGTGCATGAGATCGCCGCCGACAACTACGGGTATGTGACCACCCGCGATGCGGAGGACGCTGGTGTCCCCAAGATCGAGTTGGTGAAGCTCGCCACGCGCAACAGGTTCACGCACATCGCTTACGGGTTGTACCGCGACGAGACAATCCCGCGCACCCCTCTCGATGAGTACGCGGAGGCGACGTTGCGGGCGGGAGAGGGTGCCTTTCTGCGAGGCGAGTCAGTGCTGGCCCTTCTCGGCCTTGCAGACGTGAACCCCCGCACCATCACAGTCGCCACCCCCAAGCGCACCCGACGCAGGATGCCCGCGCACATCGCACTCACTTCCGCTCCTGAGGGCGCGAAGCCGACGATGTACGAGGGCATTGCGGCGCAGCCCGCGGCGGAGGCCCTTCTCGAATGTCAGGGGCGCGTACAGGCCGGACGACTCCTCGACGCTGCTACCCGGGCACGCGCAGAGGGCTACCTTACGACTGCAGAGATGGTTCGAGTACGCGAGGCGCTGACCGCATGGACAACCCCTACTCATCTCCCAAGTCAAGACGCGTCTGAGTAGAGCTGCCCCGGCCCGATGACGGTGCCGGTCGCGTCAGACGCGCTCTCGCACGACGGCCGGCACCGCATCCGCCGGCCCCGCCTCCACCACGACGACCTCGGCCTCGCGGCGGAAGATGATCTTGAAGATCGGGAAGAACACGGCGCACGAGATGAGCGCGTTGATGAGCATCGTGACGACGTCGGCGACCGTCTCCCCGGCCGCTCCCATCCCCCACGTGACCATCAGCAGCTCGTAGATCGGCGTCTTGTAGAGCGTCTGCAGAGCCGCGGCACCGAAGGTGAGCACGACGTAGGCCACGGTGTACCAGGCGGCCGCCCGCCACACGTTGGTGTTGGACTTGAAGGTGACGTTGCGCTGCAGGAAGAAGTTGATCACGGTCGCGATCAGCAGCGTGATCTGCACGGCGAGGAAGTACGCGAGCCCGCCTCCGCCCTCCGGCAGCGCGCCGGCCGTGTAGTCGAAGACGAAGCCGCCGCCCACCGGCACGGCCTGGAAGTCGACGTCGACGAGCGAGGTGCCGCTGAACATCAGCTTGAACACCGGCATGATCACGAGCTGCAGCACCGTGAGTGCCACGTTGAGCGCACTGAACACGATGAGTTCGGCGAGCGTCGGCTTCGCCTCGGCGAAGGCCGCCCAGGCGGCGGACAGCGGGTTGCGGGTTCTGACGGCGTCACTCACGCCATTCAGTACACCAATCGGATGCCGCGCGCCGGCCGCCGCGGACACGATCGGTCGGTTCCGGCGCATGAACGGTAGCCGTGCGGGCGGGGCAGCCCGTCAGACGGCGTCGCCCTCGCCGTCATCCGCGCCGTCGGTGCCGCCGTGCGCCGGGAACAGGACCCGCAGCGAGAACCACCGGTCGTCGGCCGTGATGGCGACCGCGCCGCCGTACGCCGCCGCGGCGGTCTCGATGTTGCGCAGCCCGTAGCCGTGGCCCCTGCCGCGCTGGCGGGTCACGATGCGATCCCCGTCGCGCAGGACCACCCCGTCGAAGGTGTTCTCGATGCGCACCATCGCGAAGTCGTCCTGCGCGAAGACCGCGAACCGGATCACCCGCAGATCCTCCGCGGACACCCGCGCGGCACCCTCGATGGCGTTGTCGAGCGCGTTGCCGACGAGAGAGGTGAGCTCCAGCGGACGCATGAACGAGAGGAGGGCGCCGTCGGCCACCACCGACACCTCGATCCCCCGCTCACCGGCGCGGGCGAGCTTCGCCGTCACGATCGCGTCGAGCACGTGGTTCCCGGTGCGCACCACGGCGCCGTAGCGGCGGATCGACTCCTCGAGGCCGTCGAGCATCCGGGCCCGCGTCGTGGCATCCTGCTCCGACCGGATCGCATCGAGGTGGTGCTTCATGTCGTGGTGCTTGCGGTTCACCTCGTCGATCGACCGTCGGGTGATCTCGTACTGGTCGTGCTGACTGCGCAGCAGCTGCGCCATCGCCTCGGCATCCCGCCGCGCCGCGGATTCGCGATGGATACGCAGCTGGACGTGCAGGGCGATGAAGCCACTGAGGTCGACCAGGGTACGGATGTAGAGGATCTCGGTGCCGAAGCGGCCGCTGAAAGGCGTGTCGGTCGTCACGAAGCTGAGGTTGGAGATCGCGAAAGTCGCGACCGCGATCGCCATCGCGCCGACCAGCTGCGTGCCACCGACGTCGAAGCGCTCCGCCCGACTGAACTGGCGGCGCTCCGCATACCCGACGACCCCGAGACCTGCGGCATACACGAGCGCCGCGCCCGACAGCTGGGCGAGCGGATCGCCGAGACCGCCGTAGAACCGGTCGAGCTGCCAGAAGCCGGAAGCCACGAGCTCCGCGAGCACGAAGGTGCGCGCGAGCACGAAGCCCGCTCCCCGCGCCGAGGTGTCCAGCCCGAGGTACACGAAGCCGAACATGGTCACCGCGGCGAGCAGCATCCCCGGGATCCACCACGCGATCGGCAGCGTGCCCGCCCACAGCTGCACCGCCAACAGCATCCCCAGCGCGAGGATGCAGAGGCCGATCGTCGCCAGCCACCCGAACCGTCGTCGGGCGACGAAGATGTACACGAGGCAGGCGCCCCATTCCGCGATCGCCGTGAGGTACCGCGGGATCTCGGCGAGGACCGGCCCCTCGACGCCGTTCACGCCGAGATTCCGCGCGAACCGACGTACTCGGCGAGGGCGGCGTAGAACTCCCGTTTCCGAGGTCGGCTGATGGGGAGGCTGCCGCCCCCGCGGATGCGGCAGTCGTTGCCGTCGATGCCGGTCACGTGTCGCAGGTTCACGAGCAGGCCGCTGTGGCAGCGCAGGAACCCCTTGTCGGCCAGCTGCGCCTCCATCGCCTTCAACGTCGTCGCGATGCTGAACGTGCCGTCGAGCGTGTACAGCTCGACGCGGTGACGGATCGATTCGATGTAGCGGATGTCGTCCACGGCGACGCGGTGGTGCACGCCGTCGGTCGCGGTGAAGAGCAGCTCCCGCCGCGACCGCCGCTGCAGCCGCGTGAGGATCCGCGACATCTCCTGCTCGAATGACGCATAGGCCACCGGCTTCAGGAGATAGCTGAGGGCGTCGACCTCGTACCCGCCCACCGCATAGTGCGGCGAGCTCGTGATGAAGACGATGATGACCTCGGAGTCGACCTCGCGGATGCGGCGGGCGGCCGCCATGCCGTCGACCCGGGGCATCTGCACGTCGAGGAACAGCACGTCCCAGTCGGGACGGTAGTCGGCGAGGACGTCAGCCCCGTCGTGGAAGGCGGCGATATGGAACCGCTCGCCCTGGTCGCGCTGGAAGCGGTCCAGGTGCGAGAGCAGTCGCTCGATGGCGGCACCGTCGTCCTCGACGATTCCGATGCGGATCATTCCGCCTCCGTTCTCCGATCAGCTGAAGCCGACGACTCGCCGTGCCACATGATAGGCGAGGTTCGTCGCCCGTCGTCCCGCCTGCCCCGGCAGATTGCTGGTCGCCCCCAGCAGGCTCCGGCGCATGCGCGTGTACAGCCACGGGTTCTCCGCCCTGACCTCATGCCAGAACAGATCCCGCTGCTGCAAGTGCGCGGCCGTGCCACCGCGGGCGAGGGTCGCGCTGGTCACCGCGCAGACGCCCTCGAGGTGATGGAGCATCGCCCGATGCAGCTGCCGCGGCACCCCGCCAGCGGCGAGGTCGGCGTGGGACGGGAGGGTGGCGAGAGCGAGCCGGTTCACGCGCAGTTGCTGGTCGACGCGGCGCACCATCACCTCGGGCGCCACCGACTGCCCCTCGCGCCCGATGAAGTAGCGGTACAGCGGCACCGGCAGGTAGCTCATGCGCCGGAGCCGGGCGAACGGCTGCAGCACGAAGAGGTTGTCGACGTAGAAGGTGTGCTCGGGCAGCGACAGCCCGACATCGCGCAGCAGCTGCGTGCGGTACACGATGGCGTGCATCATCAGCACCTGGCGTCGACCGAAACGCTCGGTGTCGGACCACTCGAACACGCGCCCCTCGGGGAAGACCGAGTCGAAGCGCGCGGCCTTCGGTGACTTGCCCAGGCGCTCGTGGACGAAGTCCGTGAAGACGGCGTCGACCTCGGTGCCCGTCTCGCGCAGCACGTCGAGGTGAGCGACGAGCAGACGCAGCGACCGGATGTCGAGCCAGTCGTCGGCGTCGAGCACCTTGAAGTAGTCGCCGCGGGCGGAGGCCAGCCCGGTGTTGATGGCGCCGCCGTGGCCACGGTTCTCCTGGCTCACCACGCGGATGCTCTCGGGGCTGCGCGCCGCCCACGCTTCGGCGACCTCACGCGTGCCGTCGGTGGAGCCGTCGTCGACGACGATGACCTCGATGCCGCGCACCGCCCCCAGTCCGTCAAGCGCGCGCCCGAGATAGGCCGCCGCGTTGTAGGCAGGGACGATCACGGACAGCAGCGGCACACGGTCTATTCTCGCGGATGGAACCATCACTTCACGGCACCGTCCGCCGTCGCCTCGGCGGCCGCGACCTCGGCCTGGTCCTCGACCGGCACCTGACGGAAGATCACCCGGAAGATCGGGTAGAAGACCCAGAAGCTGATCGCCGAGTTGATGATCATCGTGAGCACGTCGGCGACGACCGATCCGGTGGAGCCCCAGCCGAGCGTGACCATGAAGAAGTCGTAGATCGGCGCCTTGTAGAACCCCTGTGCGGCGGCCGCGACGAAGGTGATGACGATGTACGCGAGCGTGTACCAGCCGGCTGCGACCCACACCGAGGTGTTCGACTTGAACGTGATGTTGCGCTGCAGGAAGAAGTTGATCACCTGGGCGATGAGCAGGGTGATCTGCACGGCGAGGAAGTAGGCGAGCCCGCCGCCTCCGCCGGGCAGGGCACCCGCCGCGTAGTCGAACATGTAGTACTGGCTGCCGTCGACGTTGGAACCGACGGGCAGGGCCTGGAACCCGACGTCCGTGAGCCCGGTGAAGGTCGCGAAGCCCCAGCGGAAGATCGGCATCAGCGCGAGCTGCAGGACGGTGACGCCGTTGGAGAGCACGAGGAACATCAGGAACTTCGACAGCTCGGGGCGGCCGTCCTGAAAACCGGTCCACCAGTTCTTGATCGCGGTGAACATCAGATACTCCTCTTCGTGGCTGCGGCGTCGAACGCCTTCTTCGTCGCCTTCTCGTCGCGGCGTCCGCCGAAGTACGCGGCGATCACACGCCCCAGCCCTCGGATCGTCTGCCCGTTCACCAGCGTGAGGACGGCGGCGGTGAGACGGCGCGTCGCCAGTCCCCCGCTCATCTTCGAGATGACCCGGAACGGCCCGTTCAGCAGGAACAGGATGTTCAGGTCGGGTTTTCCCGCGGCCTCCGCCTTGCGGCGACGGCTGTCGAGGAGGCGGAAGCCGGCGCGGGCCAGCGGGCTCTTCGCGGTCGCGAGTCGGTCCATCGGATCGTTCTCGGCGAGCGGACCCGTACCCCAGGCGGCATCCGGGAGCGCGCGGCCGAGCATCGCGGCGAACGTGCTGTCGTCGACGCGCGTCGTCGGCAGCGCAGCCGGAAGGTCGACCGACGCGGAGACGGTCGCGCCTTCGCGCGTGATCGTCGCGCGCACCGGGAGGTCGCGCACGTGGGAGCCCACGGCCACCTCGTACTCGCCCGCCTCGACCTGCCACGCGTTCGCGGCGGCATCGAAGTAGCGGAAGGTGCGGGGTCCGAAGGGGATGCGGAGGCGCCGCGACTCCCCGGCCGCGAGACGCACCTTCGCGTAGCCCTTGAGCTCGCGCACGGGCCGGGTCACCCCGGAGGCGCCGAGTCGCGACACGTAGAGCTGGGCGACGTCGCTGCCGTCGCGGTCGCCGGTGTTGGTGACCGTGACCTCGACGCCCTCGGCATCCGCCACCAGCTCGGAGTACGAGAAGGTGGTGTATCCCAGGCCGAAGCCGAACGGGAAGGCCACGGGAACCTCGGCGGTCTCGTAGTAGCGGTAGCCGACGAACGGCCCCTCGCGGTACTCGGCCGTGCGCCCCGCACTCGGGAACGCCCCGGCGGTCGGGGTGTCGGCGAGGCGGAGCGGCATCGTCTCGGCGAGGCGTCCGCCCGGTTCCACGGCGCCGGTGAGCACGTCGGCGATGGCCTCGGCGCCCGCCTGTCCGCCGAGGTAGGCGTGCAGCAGCGCGGCCGCATCTTCGGCCCACGGCGTCTCCACGACACCACCGGCGCTGAGCACCACGACCGTGCGCGGGTTCGCCGCCCGCACCTCGCGGAGGAGGCGCACCTGCTCGGCCGGCAGCTGCAGGGTGGAGCGGTCGAGCCCCTCGGACTCGGCGATCTCGGGCAGGCCGAGCGCGAGGACCACGACCTCAGCGCGGCAGGCGAGCGCGACGGCCTCGCGGTGGAGCTCGTCGTCGCGGATGCCGTCGCGGCGGAAGCCCTCGGCGACGCCCTCCAGCTTCAGCGTCGATGCGCCGACCGCGTCGACGAGTGTGGGGACCCGCGTCGCGTTGACGAGCGAGGAGCCGGCGCCCTGGTAGCGGGGCACCGTCGCGAAGGCGCCGATCAACCCGACCGACGTGCCACCCGCGAGGGGCAGCAATGCGTCATCGTTGCGCAGCAGGACGGCCGACTCGGCCGCGGCCCGGCGGGCGAGTGCGTGGTGGGCGTCGAGGTCGACCGAGGCGCGCGGGTGCGCGGTGACCCGGCGCACGAGGTCGATGACCTCGGCTGCGCGGGCATCCACATCGGCCTCCGACAGCTCGCCGGACTCGACGGCCGCGACGATCTGCCGCACCGAGTCGAACCCGGGCGACGGCATCTCGACCGTGCCGCCGGCCGCGGCAGCCGCCACCGCATCGTTGCTGCCGCCCCAGTCGGAGACGACCGCACCGGAGAAGCCCCACTCCTGCCGGAGGATGTCGATCAGCAGGTGCGCGTTCTCGTGCGCGTAGGCCCCGTTGACCAGGTTGTACGACGACATGATGCCCCACGGGGAGGCCTCGCGCACGACGATCTCGAACGCGGTCAGGTAGATCTCGCGCAGCGTGCGCTCGTCGATGACGGAGTCGCTGACCATGCGGCGCAGCTCCTGGCTGTTCACCGCGAAGTGCTTGGGCGTCGCCGCCACCCCCTCGGACTGGATGCCGCGCACGTAGGCCGCCGCGAGGCGACCCGACAGCTCGGGATCCTCGGAGAAGTACTCGAAGCTGCGACCGCCGAGGGGGCTGCGCTTGATGTTGAGCCCGGGGCCGAGCAGCACGCCGACGCCCTGTGATGAGGCCTCGCGGCCCAGAGCCGTGCCGATCTCCTCGGCCAGCTCGTCGTCCCAGCTGCCGGCCACGGTCGCGGCGGTGGGGAAGCAGGTCGCGGGCTCGGAGCCGTTGATGCCGAGGTGGTCGGCCGAACCGACCTGCCGGCGCACGCCGTGGGGGCCGTCGGCCATCCAGACGGCGGGGATGCCGGCGCGTTCGATGGCACGCGTCTGCCAGGTGTTCGCCCCGCTGAGCAGCGCGGCCTTCTCGAGAAGGCTCAGGCTCGCGACGAGTGCGGTGGTTTCTTTCACGATGGGTCTTTCTGTGTCGATCAGGGCATCGCCGGGGCGGACGAGCACACGTCCGCCCCGGCGATCACGGTCTAGCGAACGGTGACCGTGGTGCGCGCGTTGTGCCGCCGCACGCGGAGGATCACCATCACCACACCGGCGAGGATCAGCAGTCCGAGCACCGACGAGATGACGATCTGCCACACCACCCAGGCGGGCGGGGTGTAGGCGACCGTCGCGCCCGGCGCCAGTCCGTCCATCGCGTTGGAGTTCGCGACGGTGAACAGGATGTTGTGCGTCGAGTCACGGATGTCGGCGACCGCCTTGGCGGAGCTGTCGTCGTTGAACGACTTCGACGGCTGGAAGGTCAGCATCAGGTCGGACCCGGCATGGATGCCCTCGTTGGGGTTCATGTACGGGTACAGGTTGAAGTCCGTGATGGCGAAGCCCTCGAACCCCCACTCGCCGCGCAGCACCGTGTCCATGAGTGCGACGGAGCCGCCGGCCCACGTGGCTCCGATGCGGTTGAACGAGCTCATGATGCCGGCGGCACCGATCGTGGTCTCCGACACCGTGCCCTCGTCATCCGAGAGGTACTTCACGTCCATCGAGATGTTCTTGATCCCGATCTCGAACGGCTTGAGGTAGACCTCACGGATCGCCTGCTCGGTGGCCCAGGTCGCGATGCCGTTGTTGACGCGGTTCGTCTCCTGCTCGTTCATCGCGTAGTGCTTGATCGTCGTGTAGACGCCCTTGGTGCCGACGCCGTTCGCGACGGCGGTGAGCATCTGTCCGGACAGCAGCGGGTCCTCCGAGTAGTACTCGAAGTTGCGGCCGGCGAACGGCGAGCGGTGCAGGTTGACCGCCGGTGCGTACCAGCCGTTGATGTCCTTGAACAGCGCCTCGTTGCCGAGCATGACGCCCATGGCCGTGCCGAGGTCGACATCCCACGTCTGCGCGATGAGCACCTCCGACGGGTAGGCGGTGCCGTTGATGGCCGAGTTGATGAACGACGAGAACCCGGCGGGTCCGTCCGGCTCCAGCGTCTGCGGCTTGCCGATCGAGCCGATCGCGGCGGTCTGGTACGCGCCGTTGAGGAGCATCGCCGTCATGTCGTTCACGCTCAGCGAGTCGAGCAGCTCGTCCCACTTCGGGTCGTCCTTGGCGAGGCCGCGCATGTCGATCAACGAGAGGTCGCTGCCCGCGCCGGTCGTGGGCATATCGCCCTCGAAGGCTTCGGCCGCACCCTCGTGGTCCCACACCGCGAAGCCGTCGGCGACCGCGTCGTCGGCGACCAGCATGTCGCCGGTCGGAGCCGTCGGGAACGTGCCGGCGAAGTCCGCGCGGGACATCACCGGGATCTTGCCGGCCTCACCGGTGGTGGTGAACTGCGCCGACACGTCGTCGAACTGGTTCGTCACGGCCTCGAGGTCGGATGCGCGGTGGTCATCGCCGGTGTAGACGACGTCTTCGCTCACGGTGTACGCGATCGGCTGGGTGCCCGCGGCGACCGTGTGCGAGTCCTCGCGGAGGCTGAGGACGTAGTCGCCCGCATCCAGGACGTAGGCCTTCTCGTCGAGGTAGTCGTACGACGCCATGTCCTCGACGGCGAGCTCGATCGTCACCGACTCGGTCGCGCCGGGCGCGATGTCACCGGTCTTGGCGAAGCCGCCGAGCACGACGGCCGACTTCTCGACGCCACCGGGCGTGTACGGGGCCGAGTAGTACAGCTGCACCACATCGCGTCCGGCGACCGCACCCGTGTTGGTCACGTCGACCGTGACCGCGATGGTGCCGTCGACCTCGCCGAGCTCGGTGTTCGACACCGCCCAGGAGAAGTCCGTGTAGCTGAGGCCGTGTCCGAAGGGGTAGACGACGGCGGCGTCGTAGTCGATGAAGCCCTCGACCGCCGCGGTCTCGTAGTAGCGGTAGCCGACGTAGATGCCCTCGGCGTAGTTCACGAACGGCGCCTCGTCGGTGACGGTCGCGTTCGACGTCGCGCTCTCGGTGACCGGCACCGGGTAGTTCGGGGCGACGTTGTCGTAGAGGAAGTTGCCGAAGTTGACGAAGGTCGGGTCGGCCGTGAAGTCGGCAGCCCACAGGTCGACCGTGCGACCGGAGGGGTTGACCTCGCCGTTCAGGATGCGCCCGAGCGCGTTGAACGCGGTCGATCCGGGCGAGCCGGCGAGGAGGATCGCGTCGACGCCCTGGTCGCTCTGCAGGTCGCCGAGCTCGAGCGTGGTCGAGGCGTTGATGACGACGACGACCTTGTCGAAGCTCTGCTTGGCGAGGTCGAGCAGGTCGCGCTCGTCCTTGTTGAGCTCGAGCTGGTGCTGGCCGGGCTGGGCGTTGTCGTCCCAGTCGGTCATGTCCTGCGTGAGGTCGCCGCCCTCGCCGCCGGGGCGCCCGATGAAGACGACGGCCGCGTCGCCGAACTGCGCGAACGTCGAGGCCTGCTCCTGGTATCCGGCGATCGGCATCTCGCCGATGTTGTAGGTGGAGATGTCGGGACGGTCCATCTCGATGTAGCCGCGCGGGTTCTCGGCCGCGTAGGCCTCGATGGCCGCGTAGGCGGGGTCGTTGACGGCGAAGCCGGCGTTCTCGAGACCCATGCGCGCCGTGACGGCGGAGTTGGTGTCGACCGAGCCGGAACCGGAACCGCCGTAGACGGGGTCGGCAGCGGCACGACCCAGCATGGTGAGCTGCGCGCCGGAGGCGAGCGGGAGGGCTGCGCCGTCGTTCTTCGCGAGGACGATGCCGCCGGCACCGATCTCCTCGACGAGCCCGAGGGCTGCGGCATCCACCGCTTCGAGGTCGGGGTAGTCGGCCTCGTAGTACTCGGTGTCCCAGTCTTCGGACTCTTCGGAGTTCGTGAACGTGTAGGTGCCCGAACCGAGCTGCGAGGCGATCCATCCGGTGGCCACGTTCATGGCGACGTTGGCGACCACGACCACGACGGTCACGAGCGCGAGCAGGGGTACCCAGATCCACAGGTACTTCTTGTTGGACATCGGCATCGCGCTCGCCTTGTCCTTGGCCGTTCGGGCGTTCACTTCGGTTCTCCTTCGGTACTGCGATTACGGGTTGCGGAGGGAGGGCCGCCGACGCCGGTGACGCCCGCAGGCGTGCGGGTCGGCGGCCGCTCCGTCACTCCGAGGCCTGAGTGATGTTGCCGTCCTGGTCGATCTGCCAAGTCTCACCCGTCTCGGCGGACTCCGCCTCGATGACGTACTTGCCGTCGGCGATGTCGACCGTGCCGGTCACGCGCTTCGCCGCCTCGCTCTTGACGAACGGCATCACCAGGAGGCCGTACTTCTGCGTCGGCTGCTTGACGTCACCGGCGAGCATGACCTGCTTCCAGCTCGGGTCCTCGGCGAGCGCGTCGACGATCGCCTGACGGGCCGTCTCAAGGTCGGCGGTGACGTCGGAGGTCTCGGACGTCGAGCCGCTCTCGCTGCTCTCGCTGTTCGAGCTGTTCGAGCCACCCGTCGTGGTGCCCGCGTCGCCCGCGCACCCGGCCAGGCCGAAGGTGCCGGTGGCGAGGATGACCGCCGCGAGAACTCCCGCGCGCAGCTTGGTGCTGTTCATTTCTGCTCCCTTTCCTGTCCGACGGGGCGCCCCGTCGGGTTCTGCATCGACGGCATGGCCGGCGTGATCAGGCGCCGGCCATGCCTGTGGCGATCTCCGCCTACTTCTTGATCACTCCCGAGTAGTTCAAGCCGAAGCCGAACTTCCAGTCGTTGCCCTCGGCGTCGACATACGTGTCCATGTCCTCCGGCACGTCTTCGAGCTGTGCTTCGACCGCGTCCATGTCGAGCGGGAAGCCGATCGGCAGACGCCCCTGGGGCTCGTGCTCACCGGCCGCGACCGTCAGGGTCGCCTCGTCGCTCACGCCGAACCCGACGAGGACCACGTTCGACTTCGCCTCGAACTCCGCCGGGACGACGGGGTTGTTGGCCTTGACGACCGTGACGACGGGGATGTCGGCACCGCTGGCCTCGACCGCGGCGACCGCACGGTTGAACGCGTCGATGTCGGCGGCGTTCGAGATGCGCGAGGTGTTGCCGAAGTACGAGCGGTTCTCCTTCGATCCGTCGGCGAGCACGTCGCCGCTGATCGAGGTCTTGCGCACGTTGTCGCCGTCGGCTGTGTACGGCGCCCACTGCAGGGAGAACGGGTACCACTCACCCGATTCGGCGTCGTGGCCGGCGGCCGAGAAGTTGTTGCCGTTGTTCGGCGAGCGCAGACCCACGAACACGGCATCCACATCGCTGAGGTCGGGCGCGGTCATCGAGACGACCTTGCCGTCGGCGTCGAGCTCGACGGTGTCGGTGACGACCTTGCCGAAGATGCCCTCGGCCGCTTCGATGCTCAGCGTCGCGCCCTCGGTGTACTCCGGCGGGCCGAAGAGACCGGGGCTGCCCACGTCGAACGTGTGCGGGATGTACACGGTCTTGTCCGACCAGTCGGCGTCTTCCGCGACGGTGCCGTCGTTCTTCAGCATCACGACCGAGTCGAGCTGGGCGTCGAAGCCGGCCTCGACGTTGGCCTTGCTGCCGACCGTCTTCTCGGAATTCTCGAGGTCGACGAACGGGCTGTCGAACAGTCCGGGTGCGAAGTAGGCGGTGAGGATGCGGGCACCGGACTCCGCCCAGCGGGCGTCGGCGTCCTGGTCGACCTCGCCGGCCTCGAACCGCTCGTTCCAGAGGTCGTAGGCCTGGAGGAGGAAGGTGGCGTCGTTGACGCCGCCGAACATGTCGACGCCGTTCTGGAGCACCGTGAAGTAGCGCTCGACCGGGTCCATGTCCTCGGCACCCCACGCGGTGGCGATGAACGCGTCGGGGTCGTTCGCGCCGGTCATGACGCCCCAGTCGGTGACGATCGCACCGGTGAAGCCGACCTCGTCGCGGATCATCTTCAGCGCCTCGGCGTTGTACGCCGTACCGACGGCCTCGTCGCCGAGCAGCGGGTTGCCCTCGCCGTCGAGCATGATCGAGTAGTTCGTCATCATGCCGAGCGAGTCCGACGCCGCGGCGAACACGGAGGCGTGCTCTTCGAGGTTGTCGCCGGGGAAGACCTCGTACTTGCCGACCGCCGTGTGCGACTCGCGGCCGCCCTCGCCCGCACCGTCACCCGGTGCGTGCTTGATGGTGGTCGGAACGGAGTCGGTGCCCCATCCGATGTTCTCGCCGTCTTCGTCGTAGGTGCTCTGGAAGCCGGTGACGTAGGCGGCGGCCAGCTCCTTCGCAAGCTCGGAGTCCTCGCCGAGGGTTCCGGAGACGCGCAGCCAGCGCGGCTCGGTGGCGAGGTCGATCTGCGGACTGAGGGCGTTCGAGATGCCCAGCGCGCGGTACTCCGAAGAGACCACGCGGCCGAACTCCTCCATGGTCTCGGCCGAGAAGGTCGACGCGAGGCCCAGGACCGACGGCCAGAGCGAGACGCCGGATCCGGTCTCGGTGTAGGTCGAGTTGGACTGCGCCTCCGAGCGGGGGTCGGACGAGAAGTTCGCCGGGATGTAGGGCAGCTCGGGCGTGGCGAGGCTCTCGACGTGGGCCTGGATCGCGTTGACCCAGGTCACGTTCTCCTCGACATCCGAGCCGCCTGCGTTGAGCACGTTGCGCAGGTTGTCCTCGGAGAGGTAGGTCTTCTGCGCGTCGGTCAGACCGTCGCCCGGCGACCGCTCGTGCGAGCTGAAGAGCATGAGGCCCGAGATCTGCTCGGCGGTGAGCGTCTCGGCGTAGGCGGCGGCGCGCTCGGCCGGCTTGACGCGCCAGTCCTCGAACGTGTCCAGCTTGTCATTGCCGTTCAGGTCCTTGAACGCATAGGTCGAGCCGTTCTCCTCCACCTCGAGGATCTCGATCGAGCTGTCTGCGGAGTACGACAGCGTGGCGCCGCCGTGGGGGTTCTCGATGACCACGAAGTCCGTGGTGCCGTCCGTCGCATCGCGCGACGTGTACGCTGCTGGTTCTTCGGATCCGGACGTGCATCCGGCGAGGGTCAGCGCGAGGCCGAAGCCCGTGACCAGCGCGATCCCCTTCTTTGGCATGGCCTTCATTGGCCGTTCCTTTCGTCATCGACAGACACCCGCACGCGCCGTGCGCGAGGATGCTGGCCCCGCCTCTGGGGCCGTAGCCGTGACCGTCGCGTTGTGCGGCCGCCGGGCATGCCGGTGATCGCACAGTCGGGTCGGTCGTGCTGAATCGATCGTTCTACGGGCGGCGCATCGGGCGAGAGCGGAACGCACGATCGGTCGTTTCCGTCACATGTTCTGTCATCCGAGCCCGGAAATCCGCGGATTTCGTGACGGTTCCGTGACCTCGGCGCCGCCGCGCGGCTGCGCTCCAGCCCCGGAGACGTATCCATTCACATGAATCCATCACCGATACTCAGGCGTAGGCTGGAGAGAAGGACGGACCGTCCGAGAAGATCTCCCGGCACCGTGACCGCCCGGAAGTGGAGTCACTCGCGGCTCAGTACGACGTCTCGAACCGCTCGGCGATCGTGACGGGAGCAGGCAGCGGAATCGGACGCTCGACCGCTCTCCTGCTGGCGAAGAACGGCGCATCGGTCGTGGTCAACGACCTGAACGCCGAGCACGCGAACGCGGTCGTCGAAGAGATCCGCGCGGCCGGCGGCATCGCGGAGGCATCGGTCGGCGATGCGACGGATGCGGCCTGGATCGCCTCCTCCGTTGAACTCGCGAACACCCTCGCCCCGCTGCGCATCGGCGTCAACAACGCCGGCATCGGCGGCGCATCCGCTCCCACCGCGGAGTACGAGGACGAGGCCTGGGACAAGGTCATCGCCATCAACCTCAACGCGGTGTTCCGCAACATGAAGGCGCAGATCCCGTCGATCCTCGCGAACGGCGGCGGATCGGTCGTGAACATCGCGTCGATCCTCGGCAGCGTCGGCTTCGCCGGATCCCCCGCGTACGTCGCCGCGAAGCACGCCGTCGTCGGCATGACCAAGTCGGCCGCGCTCGAGTACTCGGCGCAGGGCGTGCGCGTGAACTCGGTGGGCCCCGGCTTCATCGATACCCCGCTGCTGGCGAACATGGGCGACGAGGCGAAGGACTTCCTCGTGTCGAAGCACCCGATCGGACGCCTGGGCCAGGCCGACGAGGTCGCGAACCTCATCGTGTTCCTCGCCAGCGACGCCGCCAGCTTCGTCACCGGCAGCTACCACCTGGTCGACGGCGGATACACCGCCCTCTGATCGAATGGCATCCGGTCCCGGGACCCGATTCCCGGTGACCGGATGCCATCCACAGCGACGTACCCCCCGAAACGTCGCTGTGCACCTCCCGCCCGCGGGCCGCACCGCTTTGCCCAGGATGCGCCGGCGAGGGAGGCGAGTCTGCAGTCAGGCGACCGCGTGCATGGTCGGGAGCGCGGACCACAGCGGCGCGAAGTCGATGTCTGTGAGGTCCAGCCCCCCGGCCGTGCTCGCCGCGGCCATCATCTTGACCAGCATCGGCCGCTCGAGCTCGACGTCCTCATCGAGCGTGAAGCGCACCGGGATCGACGCGTGCATCCACAGCGTCTCGGTGGCCGCACCCGCCGTGCGCAGCGTGAGCGGAAACGACTCGCCGCGGCGCAGCTTGGTGACGGTGACGAGCCTCAGGTGCGCGAGCACCCGATCGTCCACCTCCACGATCTGCGAATCACCGGCGTAGCTGAGCTGACCCATGGCACCCCCTCGAGAAATATCTTCATCAATTAGATTACTAGTTTAACTAGCTAAATGGTAACCGACGTATCGGGGGCCTCTCCGACCGTCATCGATCGCCACAGACCGTCACCGACGGAGGCGGCGCGGGGCGAGGAGCCGAAGCTAGCTCCGGGACGACTCTGCGAGTTCGGAGATCTCCTCCGTGAGGCGACGGAGGAACCGGGAGATCACGGAGAGCTGCTCCGGCGTGAATTCGCTCTCGATGTCGGCGACCCGCCGGGAGATCTCGTCTGCCGGCGAGTGCAGGTCGCGCAACGACGGGCGGAGGATCTTCGACCGTGCGTCATCCGGGTGCACGGAGACGACGATGTGCCCGCGTGCGGTGAGCCGGCGGATCAAGGCGGTGACCGCTGCGGTGCTCACCCCCAGATGCTGGGCGAGATCGCCGGGCGTGACCGGCCGGTCAAGGGGCGCATCCGCGATGAAGCCCATGGCAGCACGATCGGTCTCATTGGGCTGACGCTCGGCCGCGAGACGGCGTCCGAGCCTGGCGTCGACGCGGCGCAGAGCCTCGACTTCGCGCGCGAGTTCCCGCGTCGCGATCTCCAGCTTCGCCCCCATCACACCCTCGCCTTCCCCTGGCGGCCCATGTTACCTCGATCGCCTGATTACCGGTTCGTCTAGCGAAATCGGTCGATCATCAGGGGCTTCCGACGATGAGAGGATGGAATCACGACGAGAAGGGACGTCATGGTCGAGCCCATAGACCTCACGGACGAGCGGTACATCGGCTTCGCCGACCTGCTCGATCACCTCCACGCGCAGTTCCCCACCGTCGCCCGGGATCGCATCGCGCGCATCATCGAGGCCGAGAACGACGCCATCACCGGCGGCTTCCTCCTCGTCGTCCCCGCCGAGGTGGCGACCGGCGCGATCGAGATGCTCGAACTCAGCACGGCACGCACCCTCGACGACGGAGAGGGGGTGGCGTGATGGCCGAACCTCAGGACCACGCCCGCTCCGGATACTGGTACCCCGACGGCGAGAGCACGAGCACCATCGACGTGCTGAACATGCTGCGCCGCTACCGCGCAGCGGAGACCGCGATGCGTGAGCGCACCCGCATCTCCATGGGCATGAACGAGACCGACCTCATGGCCCTGCGATTCCTCCTGCGGGAGCAGCGGGCCGGCAGGATCGTGCGCGCGATCGACATCGCCCGGATGCTCAACATCTCGACCGCATCGACCACGACGCTCATCGACCGCCTCGAGAAGGGCGGTCATGTCCGCCGTGAGGCGCACCCCACCGACCGCCGGGCAGGGGTCGTCGTCCCGACCGTCAGCAGCGATGAAGAGGTGCGCGCCACGCTGGGGGCGATGCACCACCGCATGCTCACGCTCGTCGACGAGCTCTCCGACCAGGAGCGGGCCGTCGTCACCCGGTTCCTCGCCGGGATGACGGCTGCGATCGAAGAGGCATCCGACCTCGACGAGGAGCTGCGCGACGTGATCCGCGACCAGGCGGGGCCCGAAGCGGAGTGACGGCTACAGGCCTTCCGCGATCTCCTTGATCGCGGCGAGGCGGCGGTCCCACTCGCGGCCGATCACGTCGAGCTTCGCCGCGGTGGCGGAGAGCTCGGCGCCGACGACGCGGAAGCGCACCTCGCGGCCGACGCGCACGGGCTCGACCAGGCCGACCTCCTGTAGGACGGCGAGGTGCTTCGCGATCGCCTGTCGAGACACCGGAAGGCGCCCGGCGAGGGCGGATGCCGAAGCATCCCCCTCGCCGAGAGCCGTCAGGATGCTCCAGCGCGTCTCGTCCGCGAGCGCCGCGAACATGGGCAGCAGCGTCTCTGTGGTCACGCTTCGCCTTCCACCAGGGCGACCATCTTGTCGAGCTCCAGGTCCCAGCCCGTGCGGTGCGACTCGAGGTTGCCGCGCGGGTCGGACGTGCCCTCGAAACCACTCTCGACGACCGTCAGGCGCGTGCCGCCGTCGGCCTCCTCGAGCGTGAAGGTAAAGACGGTCGAGGTCGCCTCGTCGATGCTGTCGGGGAGCTTCCCGAGGGCATCGTCGTTGTTCCAGCGGTAGGTTATGCGCCGCGGCTCGTCGTACTCCTCGACCCGCAGCGGGATCACGTCGTAGTCGGGGAACGTCATCGTGCCGGTCGCACCGACGCCGGTGCCGTCGAGCACGGTGCGCCCGAACCAGCGGGAGACGTGCTCGGGTTCAGCCACGGCTCGCCACACCTTCTCGACGGGGGCCGCGATCTGGATGCTGCGTCGGACGGAGAAGGTCTCCTCGTCGACGACGGATGCCTCGTTGTGGGTCATGTTCACCATGATGGATCCTTTCGGGGTCTCGCGCTGGCCGGTCGACCAACTGCAACTTCAGAGTTGCACACTGGTGCGGGTTGCGCAACCCCAGAGTTGCAGTTTTCCGGCCACGGCATCCGCTCTACTCCCGGGCTCCGCCCCCTCCGTCCCGCGTCACTTGCAGGACCGATTCACGGATGCAGGATGAAACGCCGCGGATCCGTCCTGCATCCGTGCATCGGTCCGACATCTGTACCGAAGTCGGGGACGGACGGGACGGATGCCGACTACCCCCGCGGGCGGCGCTTCTCCAGGAACCCGGCGAGCAGCACGGCGACGAGGGCGGCCACCGGGGCGACGAGCAGCCCGGCGCGCAGGCTCTCGGTCTCGGCGATGTAGCCCACGAATGGCGGCGACAGCAGGAACCCGAGGCGCAGCAGCCACGACACGACTGTGAGCCCGACGCCCGCCCGCAGCCCCGGCAGCTCGTCGGCGGCATGCATCGCCGCGGGAATGAGGGTCGCGATGCCGAAGCCGACGGCCGCGAACCCGAGGATCGTGCCCGGCACGGTCGGGAAGGCGAGCGCGAGCGTCATGCCCACCGCCGCGATGATGCCGCCCACTCGCGCGACCCAGCGCTGCCCGAACCGGTCGGTGAGCGGGTCGCCGAGCATCCGGCCGATGAACTGCGCGCCGACCAGGGCGATGAAGCCGAGCGGGGCGATCGCCGCCGCGGCCCCGAGCGAGTCGGCGAGGTACAGGGTCGCCCACGAGTTTCCGGCGTCCTCGGCGACGGCTCCGGCCATCGCGATGAGGGTGAGCGCGATGATCGCGATCACGGTGCGCGGGGTCACGTGGCGACGGAGCGCCCCCGTCACCTCGGCCGGGGCGGCGACGGCATCCGGCTCGGTCTCGTCGTCGCGGCCGGGGAGGCAGAACCGCAGGGCCACGAGGGCGACGGTCGCGAACACGGCGGTCGAGATGCCGAGGTGCACACCCAGCGGCAGCTGCAGGGCGATCGCGACGGCGGCCATCGCCCCACCGATCACGGCGCCGATCGACCAGATCGCGTGGAATCCGTTGATGATCGAGCGTCCGTAGCGCCGCTGCACGCGGAGGCCGTGGGCGTTCTGCGCGACATCCGTGATGGCGTCGGATGCTCCGCCGAGGAACAGCGCGACGGCGAACAGCACCCCCGAGGGGGCGAGGGCGGCAGAGAGCAGGCCGATACTCGTGAGCACGGTGCCGATCACGGCGATGCGCGCCGAGCCGAACCGGCGGATCAGCACCGCGGCCAGGAGCCCCGCGGCGATGGCACCCGCAGGGAACGCGGCGATCGCGAAGCCGTAGCCGAGGTTGTCGAGTCCGAGTCCGGCCTTGATCTCCGGGTAGCGCGGCAGGATGTTCGCGAACAGCGCCCCGTTGGTCAGGAACAGGGCGGAGACGGCGATGCGGGCGCGCCGGGACGCCCGGTCCGGAGCCGTTCGTCGAATCGATTCGATTGAAGCCATGTCTACGATCGTAACGGCCCGGCGCGTACTCCCTATCCGCACAGACTCGTCGCCACAACCCCGTACCCACCACCCCCTGCCCGTCGTACGCTCG
>NZ_PCPG01000026.1 GCF_002979655.1 Microbacterium sp. MYb45 | reverse complement strand
CCCCTCCTCCCCCTCCCTCTTCGCCGAGTGCACGGGTTGTTGACGAATGCACGGGTTGTTGCCGTGAATACGCGGTGCGCTCGGCGGCAGGCCGTACAGTCGGCGTCTCGATGGGGCGGCGACGGTCAGGGCGGAGTGATGTGGAAGGTGGCGAGGCGCGCGGCGAGGGCGGCGGGCGACCCGATGTGCTCCGACCCCCATCGGGCGAAGCGCCACTGCGTCCGACCCCGGATCCAGTCCTCACGCTGCTTCTCCGCGAGCAGGACCTGCTCGAGCGTGCGACCCGAGCGCAGAGCCTCGTCGAGGTATTTCGTCTTGCCGTCGAACTCTCCGAAACTGCGGACATCGGCGAGCCCGAAGTCGACGAAGTAGCGAGTGCCGCCGGGCCCGTCCACCGGCACCTGCAGGTCCGGGGCGGCGAAGCCGAGTCTGTGCAGATGCAACCGGCTCACACTCTCACCGGGAAGCTGCGCCCGCCCGTCGGCGAAGTCCGCGACCCACCGCGCCTGACGGATCCCCCGCGCTCCCCCGGCAGCGGTCAACCTGGCCGCGAGTTCACGACGCCAAGAGAGGACGGCATCCATGTCCCACTCCCACTGCCGCTCCGCCATCTGCCGCTCCGCAGCGTCCGCCAGTGCCACGGCCGCGGGCGGCGTCAATGCGCGGATGAGATCGAACACCGTGCGCGACAAGGTGGTGCACCGGATGCCGCTGCGCACTGTGACGTCGGAGATCGGGAGCGGCGCGACATGACGGAACACGTCCGGCGCACTCGAGATCCTCCGCGGCGACGGAGTGGTCATATGGACACGGGCGAGGCGCATCGCGTACAGCGGCAGTCCCCACAGCACGGCCGCCGACGCATGGGACATGACCGCGGAACCGCTCGCATCTCGGGCCACAGCGATGACGTGCGCGTGGTGCCGCTGTTCCGGCCGCAGAGACTCCCGATCGGCGGTGTCCATGAACCACCCTCGCCGGATGCTGAACAGCACTCCGCTCTGCAGCGCGGCGGCGATCCTCCGATCCGTCCACCCGTTCAGAAAGAGATCTGCCCGCGATCGGACGAGC
>NZ_PCPG01000025.1 GCF_002979655.1 Microbacterium sp. MYb45 | reverse complement strand
CCCGCACGAAGGAGCCATCATGGCCGGCCCCCGCCACGACCCCACGCTCTACCGCGATCGCGACACCGTGCCGATCCGGCGCGCGCTCGTCTCGGTGAGCGACAAGACCGACCTGTTGGTGCTCGCCGCAGCCCTCGCCGATGCCGGCGTGGAGATCGTCTCGACCGGGTCGACCGCCGCGACGATCCGCGACGCCGGCTTCACCGTGACCGATGTGGCCGCCGTCACCGGCGTCGCCGAGATGCTCGACGGTCGGGTGAAGACCCTGCACCCGAAGGTGCACGGAGGTCTGCTGGCAGACCTCCGCCTCGAGGAGCACGAGCGTCAGCTCGAGGAGCTCGATATCGCGCCGTTCGAGCTCGTCGTGGTGAACCTGTACCCGTTCGTCGAGACCGTCGCCTCGGGCGCGGTCGGCGACGACGTGGTCGAGCAGATCGACATCGGCGGCCCCGCCATGGTGCGCGCCGCGGCCAAGAACCACGCCAACGTCGCGATCGTCGTGTCGCCGCAGTCCTACCCCGCGATCGTCGAGGCCGTGGCCGCCGGCGGCACCTCCGTCGCGCAACGCCGCGAACTCGCGGCCCGCGCATTCGCGCACACCGCCGCCTACGACACCGCGGTGGCGCAGTGGTTCGCCGAGGGCACGCTCACCGAGCCCGGCGACCTGCCCGCACACCTGACGATCCAGGCCGAGCGCCTCGCGACCCTCCGCTACGGCGAGAACTCGCACCAGCGCGGCGCGATCTACACGCGCGCCGGCGGTCACGGCATCGCCCAGGCCACGCAGCTGCAGGGCAAGGAGATGTCCTACAACAACTACGTCGACGCGGATGCCGCGCTGCGGGCCGCGTACGACATGGTCAAGCCGGCCGTCGCGATCATCAAGCACGCCAACCCGTGCGGCATCGCCACGACCGCCCCGAATGCCCTCGACCCGATCGCCAGCGCCCACCTGCGCGCGCACGAGTGCGACCCGGTCTCCGCCTACGGGGGAGTGATCGCCGCGAACGGCACGGTGACCCTGAAGATGGCCGAGAACCTCAAGGACATCTTCACCGAGGTCATCGTCGCGCCGTCGTTCGAGCCCGCCGCCCTCGAGGTGTTCAAGGCGAAGAAGAACCTGCGACTGCTGCAGCTCCCGCAGGACTGGCAGCAGGAGCGCATGGACGTGCGCCTGGTCTCGGGTGGACTGCTGCTGCAGGACGCCGACCGCTTCCCCGACGACATCGGCTCCGTCGCCAAGAACTGGGAGCTCGTGTCGGGCGAGCGTCCGAGCGACGAGGAGATGGAGAACCTCATCTTCGCGTGGAAGGCCTGCCGCGCCGTCAAGTCGAACGCCATCGTCCTCGCGAAGGACAACGCCACGGTCGGCGTCGGCATGGGCCAGGTCAACCGCGTCGACTCGTGCCGCCTCGCGGTCGAGCGCGCCGGCGACCGCGCGGCCGGTTCGGTCGCCTCGTCGGATGCCTTCTTCCCGTTCGCCGACGGCGCCCAGGTGCTGATCGACGCCGGTGTCACCGCGATCGTGCAGCCCGGCGGATCGGTGCGCGACGAGGAGGTCGTGGACGCGGCTCGCAAGGCCGGCGTCACGATGTTCTTCACCGGAGAGCGTCACTTCTTCCACTGAGCGGCCGGCGTCCGCGCCGACGCCCCCGCTTCTCGCCGAGACCCCGGCCTGCCCACGTGTGCAGGTCGGGGTCTCGGCGTTGTGACGGGGCTTCGCGATGCCGGGGCAGCGTCGCAGCCTCAAGTGGCCACGATCGCGCACATCGCGACCGTGGACACGGCCATCGTCGCGTGGTGGAGCCGATGCAGCCAGGACCGCTCGGCGCGCAGCGCGACCACGGCGAGAGCCACGGTGCCCAGCGCCAGGCCGGTTCCCACCAGCTGCGGCATCGTCGAGCTCGCACCGTGCTCGTGCGATGACACGAGGAGGGCAGGGGCGGATGACGGCATCGTCGGCATGAGGAGGATGAGTGCTGCGGTCGAGATCACGCCGAGGGCGAGATGGGTCGTGAGCATCGTGCCCGGCCGCGCGGTCGCGACGGGGCTCACCCGGCGACCTGCGGCGAGAGCGAGACCGGCCGTGATCAGGGCGGCGAACCACACGACCGGCGGCACGAGCGACACGGTCATCACGTCGGTCATGCCCACGAGCATCAGTGCGGCCGCGAGGAGCTCCGCTCGACCGGCGTCTCTGCGCATCCCGACCAGGGTGCCGACGCCGATCGCGGCGGGGACGAGCGCGCCGAGATGGAGGAGGGTGCTCACCGCTCTGCGGGCACGTGCTGGTCTGCCATGCCCACCCGGCGCCACTCCGCAACAGCGACATCGGCCGGTGCGGCCGCGGCGAAGGCGAGCGCCCCGTGCACCACGTCGAGTGCGACCGTGAGCTTCGTCTCCCAACGCAGATGCTCGGGCTGCTCCGGCCGCGCGCGGACCGAGATCGGGGCATCCGGGATCGCACCGAAGGCGAGTGCCCGCTCTCGGTCGTCGACGATGCGGGCGAGCTCACCCGCGTCGGTCAGGCACCGGTACCGGGGAACGCTCGTCGTCTCGTAGGGGGAGTACTCGCCGGCGGCGAGGGTCTCATCGAGGAAGTGGTTCGTGTGCGCGAGCGTGCGTCCCCGCGGGGCGGACAGCACGGCCACGCCCGCCGGGGATACCTCGACGGCGGCGGCCTCGGGCGTTGTCCCGTCGAACGAGACGACCGTGAGGACGCTGGAGGCGGCGAGGGGCACGGACCGGGAGATCTCCACCGCCTCGGCCACGGTGCGCGCCCTGTCGAGGATCATCCGCGCGAGGACGTGCACGGGCACTCCCGCCCGAGACCCGTCGCTGCGATGGTGGAGGATGTTGAAGTGCAGGCCCAGGCCGCGGTCGTTGACACCGATCTTCGCCGGCTGGCCGAACTCGGAGAACGTGACCACGCGGGCGCCCGACGCCGAGTGCAGGCGCCGCACGATGGTCTCGTTCGAGAGCGTCTCGTGCCAGTCCCAGGTCTGCAGCGTGCGCGGCGGCGTGGCATCATCCGGCACGTACACGACGGTGGAGCACTCCATCGAGGGCGTCATCCGCGCGAGGATCTCGGTGCGTGCCGTGAGCAGGTGCACATCGGAGAGCGCCAGTCCGCTCCCCTCGGCGACGCCATGGAACTCCTCCGCGACGTCCGGAGCATGCGTCTCGGTCATCGCGCGGCACTCGTCGGCGATGCTCCGTGCCTTCTCCGCGGAGACGCCCGACTGCAGGAACAGTCGCAGGTACGAGTCGCGCGCGGCGAGCAGCTGCGGCGCCCAGTGTGCACCGAGTCGGCGACCCTCCTCGTGCTGGTCCGCGCTCTCAGAGGTCCACTCGTGGACGATCATGCCTCTCCTCCGATGCGCTCGACGAGCTCGGCGACGTCGCCGTACGGGCAGCCGCGTGCGCGGGAGGCAGCCGCGACGCGCTGACGGACCTCGCGCGGCTTGTCCTGACTGACCTTGAACACGGCGCGCTGCTCGAGGATCTCGAAGCGGAACGACACGATCCCCCCGACGATGCGCTCGAACGTGGGGAGTGAGCTCGTCATGTCCCAGGCGGTGGGTTCGAGGCTCTCCAGCTCCGTCACCGTGCGGGTCACCACATGCATGCCGTCGGCGGGGTCCTCCAGTACGGTCACTCTGGCCGTGAGGTGCACCGCGGCATAGTCCCAGGTCGGGACGTTCGGGTCGTCGGCATACGTCGTGGGGGACACGTAGTCGTGCGGCCCGGAGAACACCAGGAGAACCGCGTCGCCGTCGGTGATCTGCTGCCACTGCGGATTCTTCCGCGCGATGTGCCCCAGCAGCTCGCCGCCGACGAAACCGCCGTCGTCGGCCATCCGCTCGATGATGATCGGCGTGTGCGTCACCGTCGGCGCTCCGGCTTCTCCGCCGCCGTTGGACACGATGAGCGCGAACGGATGGCGACGCACGAGCTCGTTCACCTCGTGCTGCGAGGGGGCGAGATACTTCTCGAACTCGTACACGTTCAGCCCGCCGCGCAGAGGATCGCGTCCCACGCGGTCTCGCCCGCAAGGGTGGCCACCGCCGTCGAGTTCAACGACAGTCGGCCGCGCGAGGTGCCGGGGTCTTCCGGCAGCGCGACCTCGTCGGTCGTGAGCGCGAACAGGGTGTCGCCGTCGAGAGGGGTGTGGAACGGCTGGATGCCGCGGTGCATCGAGCTGTGCACCTGCAGCCCGAACTGCTTGAGCTCGACGTCGGAGAGCTGCACGTTCGTGACGACGGCCGTGATCGTGGTGTTGCCGGACATCGAGTCCAGCAGGCGCGATTCGCCGATGGCCTCCTCGTAGTCGCGGGCCGGGTGACGGCGCTCGCCGGTGGAGTCGTCGTAGTTCCCCCGGACGATGCGGCCGTCCCGGTCGAGGATCACACCGTACGGGTTGAGCACCGTCACCACGAGCACCTTCACGTCGCCGACCTGGCGGAAGGCCACGCCCTGGCCGGTGAACTCGACGCGGGCGGGATCGACCTTGCCGGACGAGGCCGATGCGCCACCGCCGACGCGGCCGACCTCGACGACGCCCTGACGTGCGGCCTGCAGAGCGGCCTTTCCGAGCGCGGTGTCGGGGAACACCGAGTTGTCGCGGACCGAGTAGTCGTAGATGATCGCGCCCGACACGAGCTGGAGCTGGTCGAAGCCCGATCGGTGGTCCGCCCGCTCGAACAGCGCCTCCGACACACCCGCCACCGCCGAGAGCCCGTACACCGACCCGCCCGCGAGGCAGATCGCGTGGTTGTAGCCGTAGAGTCCGCTCGCGCCGACCGCACCACCGCGTCGGTCGGAGAACGTCCGAGCTCCCGCGGGGATCGACACCACTGTCGCCCCGGTCGGTCCCTCGGCGTACTCGGCGGTTCCGAGCAGCACCCCGGGGAAGTCGTACTCGACCTGCCCGCGATCGGTGCCGTGCACGGGGGAGAGGGCGTAGTCGCCGTTGGAGCGACGGGGACCCGCGGGAGCTCGGACGTTCTCCGACCGACGCGGTGGTGCGGTCGGCGCGAG
>NZ_PCPG01000024.1 GCF_002979655.1 Microbacterium sp. MYb45 | reverse complement strand
GGTAAGATAGAGAAGTTGCCCTGCGGGCCTGGCTGTGATGGCTGGGTCGTGGGAGCATCCGATCCTTGAGAACTCAACAGCGTGCACTTGTCAAATGCCAAATTATCCTCGTCTCCACTTCGGTGGGGGTGAGAATTCCTTTGGATCAAAGACCAACTCCTTTCGGGGGGTTGGCAATGGATGAAGTCAGCAATGAATTTGTCTCTTTGGTCAGCATCAAACTCGCTGCGTCACCGTTTTCCCGGTGTCGTATGCATTTCTTTTTTACGGAGAGTTTGATCCTGGCTCAGGATGAACGCTGGCGGCGTGCTTAACACATGCAAGTCGAACGGTGAACACGGAGCTTGCTCTGTGGGATCAGTGGCGAACGGGTGAGTAACACGTGAGCAACCTGCCCCTGACTCTGGGATAAGCGCTGGAAACGGCGTCTAATACTGGATATGTGACGTGACCGCATGGTCTGCGTCTGGAAAGAATTTCGGTTGGGGATGGGCTCGCGGCCTATCAGCTTGTTGGTGAGGTAATGGCTCACCAAGGCGTCGACGGGTAGCCGGCCTGAGAGGGTGACCGGCCACACTGGGACTGAGACACGGCCCAGACTCCTACGGGAGGCAGCAGTGGGGAATATTGCACAATGGGCGCAAGCCTGATGCAGCAACGCCGCGTGAGGGACGACGGCCTTCGGGTTGTAAACCTCTTTTAGCAGGGAAGAAGCGAAAGTGACGGTACCTGCAGAAAAAGCGCCGGCTAACTACGTGCCAGCAGCCGCGGTAATACGTAGGGCGCAAGCGTTATCCGGAATTATTGGGCGTAAAGAGCTCGTAGGCGGTTTGTCGCGTCTGCTGTGAAATCCGGAGGCTCAACCTCCGGCCTGCAGTGGGTACGGGCAGACTAGAGTGCGGTAGGGGAGATTGGAATTCCTGGTGTAGCGGTGGAATGCGCAGATATCAGGAGGAACACCGATGGCGAAGGCAGATCTCTGGGCCGTAACTGACGCTGAGGAGCGAAAGGGTGGGGAGCAAACAGGCTTAGATACCCTGGTAGTCCACCCCGTAAACGTTGGGAACTAGTTGTGGGGTCCATTCCACGGATTCCGTGACGCAGCTAACGCATTAAGTTCCCCGCCTGGGGAGTACGGCCGCAAGGCTAAAACTCAAAGGAATTGACGGGGACCCGCACAAGCGGCGGAGCATGCGGATTAATTCGATGCAACGCGAAGAACCTTACCAAGGCTTGACATATACGAGAACGGGCCAGAAATGGTCAACTCTTTGGACACTCGTAAACAGGTGGTGCATGGTTGTCGTCAGCTCGTGTCGTGAGATGTTGGGTTAAGTCCCGCAACGAGCGCAACCCTCGTTCTATGTTGCCAGCACGTAATGGTGGGAACTCATGGGATACTGCCGGGGTCAACTCGGAGGAAGGTGGGGATGACGTCAAATCATCATGCCCCTTATGTCTTGGGCTTCACGCATGCTACAATGGCCGGTACAAAGGGCTGCAATACCGCGAGGTGGAGCGAATCCCAAAAAGCCGGTCCCAGTTCGGATTGAGGTCTGCAACTCGACCTCATGAAGTCGGAGTCGCTAGTAATCGCAGATCAGCAACGCTGCGGTGAATACGTTCCCGGGTCTTGTACACACCGCCCGTCAAGTCATGAAAGTCGGTAACACCTGAAGCCGGTGGCCTAACCTTTTTGGAGGGAGCCGTCGAAGGTGGGATCGGTAATTAGGACTAAGTCGTAACAAGGTAGCCGTACCGGAAGGTGCGGCTGGATCACCTCCTTTCTAAGGAGCATCTGACACCTCCGGGTGTCCAGAACCCAGATCGAAGGCATACGTTCTTCGCTGGGAGCTCATGGGTGGAACATTTGACATGGTGTGAAGGATGTTGTTCTTCTCTAGTACGTCGGGTCTTCGGATCTGGTGGGAACGGGGAGGGTGGCGGATGTCGCACCTGCACGCTGTTGGGTCCTGAGGGACCGGATGCGCACTGGCCTTTGGGTCGAGTGCACAGTCGGTTACTCTGGGCCTCTTTCTGTTTCCCCTTTTGTGGGGTTGTGGATGGGGGCACCGCCCGTACTTTGAGAACTACACAGTGGACGCGAGCATCTTGCAGCTGGCTTCGGTCAGTTGCACAAGATGATCTTAAAGATCATTAGTCAATTTCAGATTCCATCTTCGGGTGGGGTCGAGTTTTTGATTCAAACTCATGTGATTTCAAGTCTTTAAGAGCAAACGGTGGATGCCTTGGCATCTGGAGCCGAAGAAGGACGTAGCAATCTGCGATAAGCCTCGGGGAACTGATAAGCAAGTTTTGATCCGAGGGTGTCCGAATGGGGAAACCCCGCTGGGCGGCGTGCCGACCTAGTGACTCCCGCCTGAATATATAGGGCGGGTAGAGGGAACGTGGGGAAGTGAAACATCTCAGTACCCACAGGAAGAGAAAGCAACCGCGATTCCGTTAGTAGTGGCGAGCGAAACCGGAACAGGCTAAACCTAGCGTGTGTGATAGCCGGCAGGTGTTGCACGTTGGGGGTTGTGGGACTTTTCAGTCATCTCTGCCGAGGTGGCGGCGTTACAAGAAGGTATAGACGAACGGTCTTGAAAGGCCGGTCATAGAGGGTGCCAACCCCGTAGTCGAAATGCCTCTCTTGGCGCGAAGAGTATCCCAAGTAGCACGGGGCCCGTGAAATCCCGTGTGAATCTGTCAGGACCACCTGATAAGCCTAAATACTCCCAGATGACCGATAGCGGACAAGTACCGTGAGGGAAAGGTGAAAAGTACCCCGGGAGGGGAGTGAAATAGTACCTGAAACCGTTTGCTTACAAACCGTTGGAGCCTCCTTAGTAGGGGTGACAGCGTGCCTTTTGAAGAATGAGCCTGCGAGTTAGCGATATGTGGCGAGGTTAACCCGTGTGGGGTAGCCGTAGCGAAAGCGAGTCTGAATAGGGCGATTCAGTCGCATGTCCTAGACCCGAAGCGAAGTGATCTATCCATGGCCAGGTTGAAGCGACGGTAAGACGTCGTGGAGGACCGAACCCACTTAGGTTGAAAACTGAGGGGATGAGCTGTGGATAGGGGTGAAAGGCCAATCAAACTTCGTGATAGCTGGTTCTCTCCGAAATGCATTTAGGTGCAGCGTTGCGTGTTTCTTGCCGGAGGTAGAGCTACTGGATGGCCGATGGGCCCTACAAGGTTACTGACGTCAGCCAAACTCCGAATGCCGGTAAGTGAGAGCGCAGCAGTGAGACTGTGGGGGATAAGCTTCATAGTCGAGAGGGAAACAACCCAGACCACCAACTAAGGTCCCAAAGCGCGTGCTAAGTGGGAAAGGATGTGGAGTTGCCTTGACAACCAGGAGGTTGGCTTAGAAGCAGCCACCCTTGAAAGAGTGCGTAATAGCTCACTGGTCAAGTGATTCCGCGCCGACAATGTAACGGGGCTCAAGCACGCCACCGAAGTTGTGGCATTGACATTATTGGTAGGCCTTCGTGGTCCAGCCGTGTTGATGGGTAGGAGAGCGTCGTGTGGCCAGCGAAGCGGCGGTGTGAACCAGCCGTGGAGGCTACACGAGTGAGAATGCAGGCATGAGTAGCGAATGACGTGTGAGAAACACGTCCTCCGAAAGACCAAGGGTTCCAGGGTCAAGCTAATCTTCCCTGGGTAAGTCGGGACCTAAGGCGAGGCCGACAGGCGTAGTCGATGGACAACGGGTTGATATTCCCGTACCGGCGAAGAACCGCCCAAGCTAATCCAGTAGTGCTAAGTGTCTGAATCCCAGTGACTGATCCCTTCGGGGTGACGCTCTGGGCCTAGCGCACGACCCCATTCTGGTGCGGTTAGCGTATTAACAGGTGTGACGCAGGAAGGTAGCCCAAGCCAGGCGATGGTTGTCCTGGTGCAAGTGCGTAGGCCGAGTCGTAGGCAAATCCGCGATTCATTAAGGCTGAGACACGATGCGGATAAAAAGTGGGTGATCCTATGCTGCCAAGAAAAGCATCGACGCGAGGTTCTAGCCGCCCGTACCCCAAACCGACTCAGGTGGTCAGGTAGAGAATACCAAGGAGATCGAGAGAATCGTGGTTAAGGAACTCGGCAAAATGCCCCCGTAACTTCGGGAGAAGGGGGGCCTTCGGCGTATAGGGATTTACTCCCGAAAGCGTTTGGAGGCCGCAGAGACTAGTGGGTAGCGACTGTTTACTAAAAACACAGGTCCGTGCCAAGTCGCAAGACGATGTATACGGACTGACGCCTGCCCGGTGCTGGAAGGTTAAGAGGACCGGTTAGCCGTAAGGCGAAGCTGAGAATTTAAGCCCCAGTAAACGGCGGTGGTAACTATAACCATCCTAAGGTAGCGAAATTCCTTGTCGGGTAAGTTCCGACCTGCACGAATGGCGTAACGACTTCCCAACTGTCTCAACCGCGAACTCGGCGAAATTGCATTACGAGTAAAGATGCTCGTTACGCGCAGCAGGACGGAAAGACCCCGTGACCTTTACTACAGCTTGGTATTGGTGTTCGGTGTGGCTTGTGTAGGATAGGTGGGAGACTTTGAAGCATGGACGCTAGTTCGTGTGGAGTCATTGTTGAAATACCACTCTGGTCACTCTGGATATCTAACTTCGAACCGTAATCCGGTTCAGGGACAGTGCCTGGTGGGTAGTTTAACTGGGGCGGTTGCCTCCCAAAAAGTAACGGAGGCGCCCAAAGGTTCCCTCAACCTGGTTGGCAATCAGGTGTCGAGTGTAAGTGCACAAGGGAGCTTGACTGTGAGACTGACAGGTCGAGCAGGGACGAAAGTCGGGACTAGTGATCCGGCAGTGGCTTGTGGAAGCGCTGTCGCTCAACGGATAAAAGGTACCTCGGGGATAACAGGCTGATCTTGCCCAAGAGTCCATATCGACGGCATGGTTTGGCACCTCGATGTCGGCTCGTCGCATCCTGGGGCTGGAGTAGGTCCCAAGGGTTGGGCTGTTCGCCCATTAAAGCGGTACGCGAGCTGGGTTTAGAACGTCGTGAGACAGTTCGGTCCCTATCCGCTGCGCGCGTAGGAAATTTGAGAGGATCTGACCCTAGTACGAGAGGACCGGGTTGGACGAACCTCTGGTGTGTCAGTTGTTCCGCCAGGAGCACCGCTGATTAGCTACGTTCGGGATGGATAACCGCTGAAAGCATCTAAGCGGGAAGCCGGCCTCAAGATGAGATTTCCATACCTTCGGGTGAGAGGCTCCCAGCCAGACTACTGGGTTGATAGGCCAGATGTGGAAGTGCAGTAATGCATGCAGCTGACTGGTACTAATAAGCCGATGACTTGATAACACACCGTTTGTTGGTGCTACGCGTCCACTGAGTGGTTCTCGATGTACGGTCGAGAACCGCATAACAACAATGACTTTGTTATGTGTTTGATTGAAACATCAATAGTGTTTCGGCGGCCATAGCGTGAGGGAAACGCCCGGTTACATTCCGAACCCGGAAGCTAAGCCTCACAGCGCCGATGGTACTGCAGGGGGGACCCTGTGGGAGAGTAGGACACCGCCGGACTCCTTTTAGACAAAATGGCCACCCATCGATGGGTGGCCATTTTGC
>NZ_PCPG01000023.1 GCF_002979655.1 Microbacterium sp. MYb45 | reverse complement strand
GCCACCCCGCCACCGAGTGCACGGCCTCGTGTCGAGCGCACGGCTCGTCCACGCGAACTCGCCGTGCGCTCGGCAGCAAACCGTGCTCTCGGCGGATGGCAGCGCGCACGAAGAAGGCCCCGGGGCGAACCCCGGGGCCTTCCTCAATCACTCAGTACTCAGTTGTAAGTACCGGGGGTGATGTCGTCCGTCGAGAACGCGTCGAAGTCGACGTAGCCGAAGTCGCCGTCAGCGTACGCACCGTCGGATGCGAAGATCCGGTTCGGGTAGCGCTCGCTCTTGGCTTCCTCAGTGGCCTCGACCGTGACGTCGCGGTACTTCGAGAGACCGGTTCCGGCGGGGATGAGCTTACCGATGATGACGTTCTCCTTGAGACCGACCAGCGGGTCACGCTTGCCCTGCATCGCAGCCTCGGTGAGCACGCGGGTCGTCTCCTGGAAGGAGGCGGCCGACAGCCACGACTCGGTCGCGAGCGACGCCTTCGTGATACCCATCAGCTCCGGACGGCCGGACGCGGGGCGCTTGCCCTCTGCCACGGTCTCGCGGTTGATCGACTGGTAGCGCTTGAGGTCGACCATCTCACCCGGCAGCAGGTTCGTGTCGGCGTGATCGACGACCGTGACCTTGCGGAGCATCTGACGGACGATGACCTCGATGTGCTTGTCGTGGATCGGCACACCCTGCGAGCGGTACACGCCCTGGACGCCGCCGACGAGGTAACGCTGCACCTCGCGAGCACCCATGACGCGCATGATCTCCTTGGGGTCGAGCGTGCCCACCAGGATCGGCTGACCGACCGTGACGTGCTGCCCGTCCTCGACGAGAAGCGTCGCACGCTTCAGCACCGGGTAGATGACCGGCTCTTCACCGCTGTCGGGCGTGAGGATGACCTTCTTGCCCTTGTCGGTCTCATCGATCGCGATGCGGCCATCGGCCTCGGCGATCGGCGACGCGCCCTTGGGGGTACGCGCCTCGAAGAGCTCCTGCACGCGGGGAAGACCCTGCGTGATGTCGTCCGCCGATGCCGAACCACCCGTGTGGAAGGTACGCATCGTCAGCTGGGTACCGGGCTCACCGATCGACTGGGCCGCGATGATGCCGACGGCCTCGCCGATGTCGACGGTCTTACCCGTCGCGAGCGAACGGCCGTAGCACTGCGCGCAGACACCGACGGCGGAGTCGCAGGTCAGGACCGAGCGCACCTTGATGGTCTCGACGCCCAGAGCGACCAGCTTGTCGATCAGCACGTCACCCACGTCGTCACCGGCAGAGGCGAGGACCTCGCCCTTGCTGTCGACCACGTCGGAGGCCAGCGTACGAGCGAACACCGAGTTCTCGACGTTCGCGTCGCGCACCAGCTCGCCCTGCGAGTTCGGAGCGGCGATCGGGAGCTCGAGGCCCTTCGACGTGCCGCAGTCCTCTTCGCGGATGATGACGTCCTGCGAGACATCCACCAGACGACGGGTCAGGTAACCCGAGTCGGCGGTACGCAGAGCGGTGTCGGCCAGACCCTTACGGGTACCGTGCGTCGCGATGAAGTACTCCGCAACCGACAGACCCTCGCGGTACGAGGAGATGATCGGACGCGGGATGATCTCACCCTTGGGGTTGTTCACGAGACCACGCATACCGGCGATGTTCCGGATCTGCAGCCAGTTACCACGGGCGCCCGAAGACACCATGCGGTTGATGGTGTTGTCCTCCGGGAAGTTCGCCTTCATCGCGGCCTGGACCTCGTCGGTCGCCTCGGTCCAGATCTTGATGAGTTCCTGGCGACGCTCGGAGTCGGTCGTCAGACCCTTCTCGTACTGCGACTGGACCTTCGCGGCCTGCTTCTCGTAGCCGGCGACGATCTCCGCCTTGTTCGGCGGGGTGAGGATGTCGCTCAGGGCGACGGTCACACCGGAGCGCGTGGCCCAGTAGAAACCGGCGTCCTTGATGCGGTCCAGCGATGCAGCGGTCTCGACCTTGGGGTACTCCTCGGCCAGCTTGTTGACGATCTGCGACAGCTTGTTCTTGTCAGCCTGCTCGCGGACGAACGGGTAGCCCTTCGGCAGCGTGTCGTTGAAGATCGCCTGACCCAGCGAAGCGTCCACGAGACCGTGGCGCTCGTAGCCCTCGGGAGCTTCGCCCTCGAGGAAGGTCAGACCCGGGATGCGGATGCGGATCTTCGCCTGCAGGTCGAGGGTGCCCTCGTCCTTGGCCAGGATCGCCTCGCCCACCGAACCGAATGCACGGCCCTCACCGGCTGCGCCCTCCTTGACCGTGGTCAGGTGGTGCAGACCGATGATCATGTCCTGCGAAGGCAGGGTGACCGGGCGTCCGTCGGACGGCTTCAGGATGTTGTTCGACGCGAGCATCAGCACGCGGGCCTCGGCCTGAGCCTCGACCGACAGCGGCAGGTGCACAGCCATCTGGTCACCGTCGAAGTCGGCGTTGAACGCCGCGCAGACGAGCGGGTGCAGCTGGATGGCCTTGCCCTCGACGAGCTGCGGCTCGAACGCCTGGATGCCGAGGCGGTGCAGCGTGGGTGCACGGTTCAGCAGAACCGGACGCTCACGGATGATCTCCTCGAGCACGTCCCAGACCTCGGGACGGGTGCGCTCGACCGCGCGCTTGGCGGCCTTGATGTTCTGCGAGTGACCGAGGTCGATCAGACGCTTGATGACGAACGGCTTGAAGAGCTCCAAAGCCATCTGCTTGGGCAGACCACACTGGTGCAGCTTCAGCTGCGGGCCGACGATGATGACCGAACGGCCGGAGTAGTCGACGCGCTTGCCGAGCAGGTTCTGACGGAAGCGACCCTGCTTACCCTTCAGCATGTCGCTGAGGGACTTCAGGGCACGGTTTCCGGTACCGGTGACGGGACGACCACGGCGACCGTTGTCGAACAGTGCGTCGACGGCCTCCTGCAGCATGCGCTTCTCGTTGTTGACGATGATCTCGGGAGCACCGAGGTCGATCAGACGACGAAGACGGTTGTTGCGGTTGATGACGCGGCGGTACAGGTCGTTCAGGTCGGAGGTGGCGAAACGGCCACCGTCGAGCTGGACCATCGGGCGCAGCTCCGGCGGGATGACCGGGACGACGTCGAGGACCATCGCGGCCGGGCTCATACCGGTCTCGAGGAACGAGCTGACGACCTTGAGGCGCTTGATCGCACGGATCTTGCGCTGGCCCTTGCCCTCGGAGATCTGCAGACGCAGGTTCTCCGCCTCGGCGACCAGGTCGAACGCCGCGAGGCGACGCTGGATCGACTCGGCGCCCATGTAGGCCTCGAAGTACTGACCGAAGCGGTCCTGCAGCTCGTGGAAGACGTCGTCCTCCGGGCGCAGTGCGCCGACCTCGAGGGTGCGGAAGTCTTCCCACACGCGCTCGAGCTTGGCGATCTGCTCGTCGGCACCCTTGCGGATGAGGGACATCTCCTTCTCGGCGGCGTCCTTCACCTTCTTCTTGGCGTCGGCCTTGGCACCCTCTGCCTCGAGAGCAGCGAGCTCCTCCTCCAGCTTGGCCAGGCGCTCCGCGATCTTGGAGTCGCGGCGGTCACCGAGCGTCTTCAGCTCGAGGCGGATGTTGTTCTCCTGCGTGCCCAGGTCGCGGTGACGAGCATCCTCGTCGACCGAGATGACCATGTAGGCGGCGAAGTAGATGACCTTCTCGAGGTCCTTCGGCGCCATGTCGAGCAGGTAGCCGAGACGCGAGGGCACACCCTTGAAGTACCAGATGTGGGTGACGGGAGCGGCGAGCTCGATGTGACCCATGCGCTCGCGACGGACGGAGCTCTTGGTGACCTCCACGCCGCAGCGCTCGCAGACGATGCCCTTGAAGCGGACACGCTTGTACTTGCCGCAGGCGCACTCCCAGTCGCGGGACGGGCCGAAGATCTGTTCTCCGAAGAGACCATCCTTCTCCGGCTTCAGGGTGCGGTAGTTGATGGTTTCGGGCTTCTTGACCTCACCGTACGACCACGCGCGGATGTGGTCCGCGGTGGCCAGGCCGATGCGAAGCTCATCGAAAGTGTTTGACTCGAGCACTGATTCTCCTGTGTCGGAATTCTTTTTGAGAAGTCTGCTGGGGTGTGCTCGGGAGCGGGGCTCCCGAGCACACCAGCGGATTAGATCTCGTCGATCGAGGCGGCCTCGAAGCGGCTGGAGATGTTGATACCGAGTTCTTCTGCGGCGCGGAACGCCTCATCGTCGGTGTCGCGGAGGTTGACCAGCGTGCCGTCGGCCGAGAGGACCTCGACGTTCAGGCAGAGCGACTGCATCTCCTTCATGAGCACCTTGAAGGACTCGGGGATGCCGGGCTCCTGGATGTTCTCGCCCTTGACGATCGCCTCGTACACCTTGACGCGGCCGAGGATGTCGTCGGACTTGATCGTGAGGAGCTCCTGGAGCGCGTACGCGGCGCCGTAGGCCTCGAGGGCCCACACCTCCATCTCACCGAAGCGCTGTCCACCGAACTGCGCCTTACCACCGAGCGGCTGCTGGGTGATCATCGAGTACGGACCCGTGGAACGTGCGTGGATCTTGTCGTCGACCAGGTGGTGCAGCTTCAGGATGTACATGTAGCCGACCGAGATCGGAGCCGGGAACGGCTCACCAGAGCGGCCGTCGAACATCTGGGCCTTTCCGGTGGAGTCGATCAGACGGACACCGTCGCGGGTCGGGGTGGTCACGTCGAGGAGACCGGCGATCTCCTCTTCGCTCGCACCGTCGAACACCGGGGTGGCGACCTTCGTACCGGGAGCCGCCTCGAAGGCCTGCTCCGGCAGACGAGCCGCCCACTCCGGGGTGCCCTCGACCTTCCAGCCCTGCTTCGCGATCCACCCGAGGTGGGTCTCGAGGACCTGACCGAAGTTCATTCGACCCGGGATACCGAGCGGGTTCAGCACGATGTCGACCGGGGTGCCGTCCGCCATGAACGGCATGTCCTCGATCGGGAGGATCTTCGCGATGACACCCTTGTTGCCGTGACGGCCGGCGAGCTTGTCGCCCTCGGTGATCTTGCGCTTCTGGGCGATGTAGACCACGACGCGGCGGTTCACGCCGGAGCCGAGCTCGTCGTCGCCGTCTTCGGCGTTGAACTCCTTGACGGCGATGATCGTGCCCTGCTCACCGTGGGGCACCTTCAGCGAGGTGTCACGGACTTCGCGGCTCTTCTCGTTGAAGATCGCGCGGAGCAGACGCTCCTCGGCCGACAGCTCGGTCTCACCCTTCGGCGTGACCTTGCCGACGAGGATGTCGCCGGGACGGACCTCGGCGCCGATGCGGATGATGCCGCGCTCGTCGAGGTCCTTCAGCAGCTCCGGGCTGACGTTGGGGAGGTCACGGGTGATCTCCTCCTTGCCGAGCTTGGTGTCGCGAGCATCGACCTCGTACTCCTCGATGTGGATCGACGAGAGGGTGTCGTCCTTCACCAGGTCCTGGCTCAGGATGATCGCGTCCTCGAAGTTGTAGCCCTCCCACGTCATGAACGCGACGAGGAGATTCTTTCCGAGGGCCAGCTCGCCGTTCTCGGTGGCGGGGCCATCGGCGATGACCTCTCCGACCTCGACGCGCTCACCGGCGTTGACGACGACCTTCTGGTTGTACGACGTGCCCTGGTTGGAGCGGTCGAACTTGCGCAGGTGGTACTCCTGCGTTCCGCCCTCATCGAGCATGACGACGACGCGGTCTGCGGAGACCTCGGACACGACACCGGCCTTGTCGGCGGTGAGCACGTCACCGGCGTCGATGGCCGTGTAGCCCTCCATACCGGTTCCGACGAGCGGCGAGTCGCTGCGGAGCAGCGGCACAGCCTGACGCTGCATGTTGGCACCCATGAGGGCGCGCTGTGCGTCGTCGTGCTCGAGGAAGGGGACGAGCGAGGTCGCGACCGAGACCATCTGGCGCGGGGAGACGTCGATGTAGCCGATCTCCTCGGGGACGAACAGGTCGACCTCGCCGCTGCCGCCCTTGGGGCGTGCCAGGACGTGGCTCTCGCGGAAGCGACCCTTGGCATCGAGCGGGGCGTTGGCCTGCGCGATGTTGAAGTCGACCTCTTCGGACGCGGTGAGGTAGTCGATCTGGTCGGTGACGACGCCACCCTCGACCTTGCGGTACGGGGTCTCGATGAAACCGAACGAGTTGATGCGCGCGAACGTCGCGAGAGCACCGATCAGACCGATGTTCGGGCCTTCAGGCGTCTCGATGGGGCACATGCGGCCGTAGTGCGACGGGTGGACGTCACGGACCTCGACGCCGGCGCGGTCACGCGAGAGACCACCGGGGCCGAGCGCGGAGAGACGACGCTTGTTCGTCAGACCCGCGAGCGGGTTGTTCTGGTCCATGAACTGCGACAGCTGCGACGTTCCGAAGAACTCCTTGATCGCGGCGACGACGGGGCGCACGTTGATCAGGGTCTGCGGCGTGATGGCCTCGATGTCCTGCGTGGTCATGCGCTCGCGGACGACGCGCTCCATGCGGGACAGACCGGTGCGGACCTGGTTCTGGATCAGCTCTCCGACCGCGCGGATGCGACGGTTGCCGAAGTTGTCGATGTCGTCGGTCGCGAGACGGATCTCGGCCTTCTTGCCACCGCGGATGCCCGTGAAGGTCTCCTCGGTGCCTGCGTGCAGGCGGACGAGGTATTTGATCGTGGCCACGATGTCCTCGACGGTGAGCACCGACGAGTTCAGCGGCTGGTCCAGGCCCAGCTTGTGGTTGATCTTGTAGCGACCGACCTTGGCCAGGTCGTAGCGCTTCGGGTTGAAGTAGAAGTTGTCGAGGAGCGCACGGGCTGCCTCGGCGGCCACCTGCTCGCCCGGACGGAGCTTGCGGTAGATGTCGCGGAGCGCATCTTCCTTCGTGACGATCGTGTCCTTCGCGAGCGTCTCCTCGATCGAGGTGTAGCCGGCGAACTCGGCGAGGATCTCCTCGCTGGTCATGCCCAGCGCCTTGAGGAAGACCGTGACCGACTGCTTGCGCTTGCGGTCGACGCGCACGCCGACCTGGTCGCGCTTGTCGATCTCGAACTCGAGCCATGCACCACGGCTCGGGATGACGCGAGCCGACACGATGTCCTTGTCACTCGTCTTGTCGGGGGTCTTGTCGAAGTAGACACCCGGCGAGCGCACGAGCTGCGAGACGACGACGCGCTCGGAGCCGTTGATGATGAACGTGCCCTTGTCGGTCTGGAGCGGGAAGTCGCCCATGAAGACCGTTTGGGTCTTGATCTCACCCGTGAGGTGGTTCATGAACTCGGCCTCGACGTACAGCGGAGCGGCGTAGGTCTTGCCACGCTCCTTGCACTCCTCGATCGAGTACTTCTCCGGCTCGAGGTACGGGTTCGTGAACGACAGCTGCATCGTCTCGCCGAGGTCCTCGATCGGAGAGATCTCCTCGAAGATCTCGCCGAGACCGCTGTTCTCGTTGACGTCGGTGCGACCCTGCTTCTTGGCCTCGGCGACGCGCGCCTTCCAGGCGTCGTTTCCGACCAGCCAACCGAAGGACTCGGTCTGCAGGGCAAGAAGGTCTGGGACAGTCAGCGTGTCGGAGATCTTGGCGAACGAAAGACGGGAAGCTCCGCGTCCGTTCTTGGTGGTGGTGGATGTGGATGCGTTGCGAGCAGCAGCCAAGGGAATAACCTCCGTGAGCCCCGCAGGGCTTCTCGATTCCTTTGTCGTCAGGTGGAGTGTGCGCCCGGGAACTCAACAGATGCCGACCACCATATGAGGGCAGGGAGAAGCGAGCGCAACTACCAACTATACGCACGATTGTGCGACATGGCAAGCGGAGTCCTTGACCAATCTCGGATGCTGCGGTATGAGCATCCGATCACCGGGTCGGCGCACGGCCGACCCGGTGATGTCAGGACGCGATGTTCAGCTCGTTGCCCGGGATCGACGCCAGCAGACGCCGCGTGTACGGGTCGCGCGGGTTCGTGAAGATCTCCTCAGAGGTCGCCGCCTCGACGAGCTTCCCGTCCTTCATCACGCACACGTAATCGCTGATGAGGCGCACCACCGCGAGGTCGTGCGAGATGAAGAGGTAGCTCAGCCCGTACTCGCTCTGCAGGTCGCCGAGCAGCGTCAGGATCTGGTCCTGCACCAGCACGTCCAGCGCCGACACCGGCTCGTCGCACACGATCAGATCCGGAGACAGCGCGAGCGCCCGGGCGATCGCGACACGTTGCCGCTGGCCGCCGGACAGCTCTGACGGATACCGGCGCAGCATCGACTGCGGCAGCGCCACGTCGTCGAGCAGCTGCCGGACGCGCTTTCGCCGGTCGGCGTTGCTCCCCCTCTTGTAGAAGTCGAGCGGCTCGGCGATCAGACGTTCGATCGTGAACATCGGGTTCAGGCTCGAGTACGGATCCTGGAAGATCGGCTGCACCTGCTGCCGGAACTCCTTGATCTCCGCTCGGCTCAGCGACGCGATGTCCTTGCCCTCGTAGCGGATCAGCCCGCTCGTGGGTTCGATCACCTTGAGCAGCATCCGCGCGGTCGTGGTCTTGCCCGACCCGGACTCCCCCACGATCGCCACGGTCTCCCCGCGCGGGATCACCAGCGACACGTCGTCGACGGCCACGAAGTCCTCTCCGCGCCCGCGCACCGGGTACACCTTGGTGAGGTTCTCGATCTCGACGATGTTGTCGACCGGTGCCGCCGCGCGGGAGGCGTCTGCTCCGTCCACCCGTTCCTTTACTTGGAACGCCTGAGGTTGCAGCCGGGCGACGGCGACCGATGGTGCCGCCTGCACGAGCGACTTCGTGTACTGATGCTGCGGATCCTCGAGGATCTGTCGCGCGTCGCCCTGCTCGACGACCTTGCCCCGGTGCATCACGATCACCCGCTCGGCCCGCTCGGCGGCGAGGCCCAGGTCGTGGGTGATGAGCAGCACCGCCGTTCCCAGCTCACGGGTCATCGCGCCGATCTGGTCGAGGATCGTCTGCTGCACCGTGACGTCGAGCGCACTGGTCGGCTCGTCGGCGATCAGCAGCCGTGGCTTGCACGCCAGACCGATCGCGATCAGGGCGCGCTGACGCATGCCGCCGGAGAACTCGTGCGGATACTGCTTGGCGCGCCGCTCCGGATCGGGGAGGCCGGCGGCGGTCAACGCCTCGACCACCTTCGCCTGCACGTTCTGCCGCGTGGCGAGCCCGTGCGCGAGCAGTGTCTCCGCCACCTGCGTGCCGATCTTCGCGACCGGGTTCAGGTTCGACATCGGGTCCTGCGGCACGAGGCCGATGTCGCGACCGCGGATCATGCGCAGCTCGTGCTCCGGCGCGTGGGAGATCTCCTTCCCGTCGAGCCGGATGCTGCCCGACGCGATCTTCCCTCCCCCGGCGAGCAGCCCGATGATGGCCATGGCCGTCGTCGACTTGCCCGAACCGGACTCACCCACGATCGCGACGGTCTCGCCGGGTCGGATCTCGAGGTCGACACCCTCGACGGCGTGCACGACGCCGTCCATGGTGGCGAAGTCCACGGCGAGCCCCTGGACGGACAGCAGCGGCTCGGTGGACATCTGATTCTCCTTCGCGGCGCGCATCGCGCCTTCGTCGCGGGCGTTCATCGTGCCCTCGTCCGTGGGTCCATCGCCTCACGCAGCGCTTCGCCCAGCAGGGTGAAGCCGAGCGCGGTGACGGCGATGCAGATACCCGGGAGGAACGCGAGCCACGGGGCGATCGCGAGCTCGGCCTGCGCGTAGGTGAGCATGCGCCCCCACTCGGCGGTCGCGGGGCCGCCGCCGCCGAGACCGAGGAACGACAGCGCGGCCGCATCGATCACGGCCGTCGCGAGCGTCAACGTGCCCTGGACGATCACGGGGCCGATGGCGTTCGGCAGCACGTGCGACATCGTGATGCTGCCGCGGCCGAGACCGAGTGTCTGCGCCGAGAGCACGTAGTCGCTCGACCGCTGCTGCAGCATCGACGCACGGAGCAGCCGAGCGAAGATGGGCACCTGGGAAGCACCGATCGCGATCATCACCGCGAACGGCGTCTGCCCGAGGATCGCGGCGATCGACACCGCCAGCAGCAGGTTCGGCACCGAGAGGATGATGTCGACGACGCGCATGATGAGGGTGTCGACCCACCCGCCGAACGTGCCGGCGAGGAGGCCGAGGATCATGCCGCCCACGAGTCCCATCGCGGTGGAGATGACGCCGATCATCAGGGAGGCCTGCGCACCCCAGATGAGCTTGGACAGCACGTCGCCGCCGAAACGATCGAGGCCCAGCGGGAATCCCGGCACCTCGCCCGGACCCGGGATGTAGGTCGGCGTGATGTACTTCGCGCCGGGAAGCGCCGTCTCCGGGTACGGGGCGAGCCACGGAGCGAGAGCGGCGACCAGGAGGAACAGCACCACGATGACCGCGCCGATCCATGCGGTCGGGTTGCGGCGGAGCCGACGGAACACATCCCGCCAGAAACCGCCGGAGCCCTTCTTGAGGTCGGCCTGGGCGATCGCGACGGTGTCGATGCTGCCGCCGCTCTCGGCCGACGGGCCCTGGG
>NZ_PCPG01000022.1 GCF_002979655.1 Microbacterium sp. MYb45 | reverse complement strand
GCGTCACACACCATTGTCAATCACACATTTATGCCTGACCCACCCCCTCCCCTCGGGATAGCCGAGCGCACGGCTTGCTGCCGAGCGCACGGCGTGTAAACGCGACGAAGCCGTGCGCTCGACGAGAAGCCGTGCGCTCGGCTATCCCGAGGGGAGGGGGTGGGTCAGGCATAAATGTGTGATTGACAATGGTGTGTGACGCACAGTAATGTGATCGACATGAACGAGACGCTCGACACGCACCTGCAGGAACTGCGGCGCGGCACCGTGGTGCTGGCCTGCCTGCAGCTGCTGCGCACGCCGGGATACGGATACTCGCTGCTCGAGCAGCTTGAACAGCGAGGCTTCGCGACCGACGCGAACACGCTGTACCCGCTGCTGCGACGACTCGAGAAGCAGGAGTACCTCACGAGCGAGTGGAACACCGACGAGGCCCGGCCCCGCAAGTTCTACCGCACCTCGGATGCCGGCATCCGCCTCGCCGACACCCTCACCGACGAATGGCGGTCGCTCACCACGGCGATCGCCTCCCTCACCGCAGAGGAGAACTGACATGACCACCACAGCCACACTCACCGAGCGCTACATCAGCGCGACGATCCGCAGTCTCCGGCCCGAGGCACAGGACGACGTCCGCGCCGAGCTCGAAGCCTCCATCGCCGACGCGATCGAGGCGAGGCTCGAGCAGGGCGAGACGCCGGAAGACGCCGAGCGCGCCGTCCTCACCGAGCTCGGTGACCCCGGAGTCCTGGCCGCCGGGTACGCGGATCGCCCGTTGTACCTCATCGGCCCGCGCTTCTACCTGACCTGGTGGCGGCTGCTCAAGCTGCTGCTGATGATCGTCCCGGTCTGCGTCCTCGGCGGCGTGGCACTGGGGCAGACCATCTCCGGTGCCCCCGTGGGCGAGATCATCTCGACCTCGATCGTGGCGACCGGCGGCGCGATCCTCCACATCTGCTTCTGGACCACGCTCGTCTTCGTGATCCTCGAGCGCTCGAACAGCACGACGGCGATCGAGAAGTGGGATCTCGACCAGCTGCCGGAGCCGACGGAGAAGGGAGTGGGGCGTAGCGAGCTGATCGCGTCGCTCGTCTTCCTCGGTATCGCGATCGGCGCTCTCCTCTGGGATCGCTACCGCGGCTTCGTCCACGTCGACGGCGAGACCTTGCCGATCCTGAACCCGCAGCTGTGGCCGTGGGGGATCGGCGTCCTGTTCCTGCTCATCGTCGCGGAGGCCGTGTTCGCGGTCGTGCTCTACCGCAGGGGCCGCTGGACCACGGGGCTGGCCGTGACGAACACGATCCTCGCCGTCGCATTCCTCGCCTGGGTGCTCGTCCCGCTGCTGACCGGTGACCTGGTGAACCCGGAGTTCGTGGCGCAGGTCACCGCGGCCGGCGGTGAGGGCTTCGCGGCAGGACAGGCCGAATCGGCCGACGAAGGCGGGGTGTTCCGCATCCTCGCCGTGCTGCTGGGATTCGGTGTCGCGCTCGGCGTCGGCTGGGACATCGTCGACGGCTGGATCAAGACGGTCCGCGCTCGGCGTCGCTGACCACGCGCGATCGAGGAAGCGCCGTCCCGGTCGGGGCGGCGCTTCCTCCGTGGCCGGGGGCGGGCGAGGAATAGGGTGGAAGCCGTGACCAGCGCATTCGTCTCCGATCTGTTCGACCCGGCCGAATGGGTGCTCGCGCCCGGCGCCGAGGACTACACCGACATCACCGCCCACGTGTCGCACGACGGCGGGGTCGCGCGCATCGCCTTCAACCGTCCGGAGGTGCGCAACGCCTTCCGCCCGCACACCGTCGACGAGCTCTACCGTGCGCTCGACATCGCCCGGCAGGATGCGCACATCGGAGCGGTGCTGCTGACCGGAAACGGCCCGAGCCCGAAGGACGGCGGCTGGGCGTTCTGCTCGGGTGGGGACCAGCGCATCCGCGGTCGCGACGGCTACAAGTACTCCGATGCGGAGACGGCGATCGTCGACGGTGCGAGCCGCGCGGCTGTCGGCCGCCTGCACATCCTCGAGGTGCAGCGGCTCATCCGCTTCATGCCCAAGGTCGTCATCGCGGTTGTGCCCGGGTGGGCTGCCGGCGGCGGGCACTCGCTGCACGTGGTGTGCGACCTCACGATCGCTTCGGCCGAAGAAGCCCGGTTCAAGCAGACGGATGCCGACGTGGGCAGCTTCGACGCCGGGTACGGTTCGGCGTACATGGCACGGCAGACCGGACAGAAGTTCGCCCGCGAGGTGTTCTTCCTGGCCGAGGAGTACTCCGCACAGCGTGCCTACGAGGCCGGCGCCGTGAACCGCGTGGTGCCGCACGCCGATCTCGAGCGCGAGGCCCTGAAGATGGCGCGCACCGTGCTCACGAAGTCGCCCACCGCGATCCGCATGCTGAAGTTCGCCTTCAACGCGGTCGACGACGGTCTGGTCGGACAGCAGGTCTTCGCCGGCGAGGCGACCCGTCTGGCCTACGGAACCGACGAGGCCGTCGAAGGTCGCGACTCCTTCCTCGAGAAGCGCGACGCCGACTGGTCGTCGTTCCCCTGGCACTACTGAGCCGGAGACCCGCATGACCGCCCTGACCCCCACGGACGCCGAAGATCCGGATCTGCTGCGGGAGGCCTTGCAGCGCGCGCTCGAGGGCGGACCGGCGCTGGGGCTCGGCATGGTGGCCGGTGCGCCCGAGAACGTGGCGGACGGCATCGCGGCGGTGATCGCGACCTCGGGGTCGAGCGGCATACCGAAGCGGGTGGCGCTGAGCGGTGAGGCGCTGCGCGCGAGCGCCGAGGCGACGGCGGCGAGGATCGGGAGCGGCCGCTGGCTGCTTGCTCTGCCGGCCGGCTACGTGGCAGGGCTCCAGGTGATGGTGCGCTCTATCGTCGCGGGGACCCGGCCGGCCGTGCTCGACGGCCGGTTCTCGCCTGCGTCCTTCGCCGATGCGACACTGGCGATGCTGCGCCCCTCGGCGGGGGCGGGGATTCCCGAGCTGTACACCTCGCTCGTCCCGGCGCAGATCGCGACGCTGCTCGAGGCCGCCGACGACACGGCCGTGCGTGCTGCGCTGACGGCGTACCGGGCGATCCTGGTGGGCGGACAGTCGCTGCCGGAGCCGCTTCGCGAGCGTGCGGCCGACCTGGGCGTGCGGGTGGTCCGAACCTACGGCTCCACCGAGACCAGCGGTGGCTGTGTGTACGACGGTGTGCCGCTCGACACGGTCGGCGTTCGCACGGTCGACGGGGAGCTGCGCATCGCGGGGCCCATGCTCGCCGAAGGCTATCTCGGTGACGCCTCGTTGACGACGCGCACCTTCGTGCGGGATGAGCACGGCATCCGCTGGTATCGCACAGGCGACCTCGGTCTGGTGGAAGACGGGATCGTGCGGGTGCACGGGCGGGCCGACAACGTGATTGTGTCGGGCGGCATCAACATCTCCCTCGATCGGGTGGAGCGGATCGTCCGGCGTGTCCCGGGGCTGCACGAGGCTGTCGTGGTCGGCGTGGAGGATGAGCGCTGGGGGGAGGCATCGGTGATCGTCGTGGCGCGTGGCGAGGTGCTGCGGCGCAGCGAGTCCGAGCAGCTCGCGCAGGCCCGTGAGGCTGTCGCGGAAGAGCTCGGCAAGCACGCGCGTCCGTCCCGTCTGATCCTGGTCGACGAGATGGATGTCCTGCTCTCCGGCAAGCCCGACCGCGAGGCGATCCGACGAGCCGTCGCCGACCTGCGCTGATCGCCGCTGCCAGACTGGGTCGCATGGATGTGCTGCGGCTGGCGGGAGTGCCGGGGGTGGGGAAGAGCGCCGTCGCGTGGGCTGTCGCTGAGCGTCTCGCGTCGGACGGTGTGCCGACCGGGTATGTCGACATCGATCAGCTCGGCATGTGCTACCCCGCGCCGTCCGACGACCCCGACCGGTGGGCGCTGAAGGAGACCGCACTCGCCCGGCTCGCCGTGCGGTTCCGCGACGCGGGTGTCGAACGTCTCGTGGTGTCCGGAGTCGCCGATCCGTCGCAGCCGCCGCCGGCGAGCGGGTTCCCGACGTCGTCCCTGTGGCTGGATGCGGATGAGGAGACGAGGCGGAGACGATTGGCTCCCCGGAGGTGGGAGCGCGAACAGGTCGATGCCGCACTCGCCGCCGGCACCGAGGAGGCGAGCACGGCGCACCCCGCATGGCAACGACTGGACACGGCGCACTCGACCATCGAGGAGACGGTGCAGGCAGTGATCGCCCGGCCGGCAGGCGGGGCGGAGGTGGCATCCGATGTCGTATTCCCCGAAGAGCATGCGACGGCCCGGGTCATCTGGATCACGGGTCCGAGGTGCGCCGGTGCCTCGCGCGTCGGCTGGGAGCTGGCTCGCAGGCAATGGGTTGCGGGCGAGCGCACGGGGTTCGTTGACGTCGCGCAGTTGAGCTTCTCGTGGAATGCGGATGCTGTGAACGGAGCAGAGGCCGCAGCGGTGGTGCAGACGGTGTTCGCCGAGGTCGGGGCGAAGGCGCTGATCGTCGTCGCACCGTTCGAGGTCTCGCCGAAAGACGTACGCGCGGCTTTCCCGCGACCGGACGTCCGGTTCTTCCGACTCGATGCCGACGATCGCACGCGCCGCGGCCACGCTGTCCGGAGGGCGGAAGGAGCCGACGGCGCATCTCTCGCCGGGGACGACCTGTACGGTGCGTCCGCCGACGCGATCGAGAGGATCATCGCGACCGGAGCCCGTCAGCGGGCATCGTCGTTGCGCATCGGAGAGATCCTCATCGGCACACCGATGTCCTCGACGCAGCCGGTGGTCGACGAGGTGGCGAAGCGGGCCGGTCTGAGCGCTCTGCCACACTGAAACGCATGGCCTCGTACACGCACGGACACCACGAATCAGTCCTCCGCTCGCACAACGTGCGCGACATCGGGAACTCCGCTGCTTACCTCCGCCCCCACCTCACGTCCGGGACCCGACTCCTCGACGTCGGGGCCGGCCCCGGTACCATCACCGTCGACTTCGCCGGCGTCGTCGCCCACGTCACCGCGACGGAGATCGACGAGAAAGCGCTGTCGCTGTCGCGCGGCCTCGCCGAGGAACGCGGCCTGGCCAACCTCGACTTCTCGGTCGAGGATGTGCACGCGCTGAGCTTCGCCGACGACTCGTTCGACGTCGTGCACGCGCACCAGGTGCTGCAGCATGTCGGCGACCCGGTGCAGGCGCTTCGCGAGATGCGCCGCGTGACCGTGCCCGGCGGGATCGTCGCAGCCCGCGATGCCGACTACTCGGGCTTCATCTGGTTCCCCGTCCTGCCCGAGCTCGACAGGTGGTTGGCGCTGTACCAGGCGGCGGCGCGTGCGAACGGCGGTGAACCCGATGCGGGTCGTCGGCTGCTCTCCTGGGCGCGCGCCGCGGGCTTCGACGACGTCACGGCGACGGCATCCACCTGGTGCTACGCGTCGCCGGCGGAGCGTGCCTGGTGGGGCGGGATGTGGGCCGACCGCATCCTCGAGTCCGCGCTCGCGCGGCAGCTGGTGGACAGCGACATGGCGACTCCGGCGCATCTGCGGGAGATCAGCGATGCCTGGAAGCGCTGGGCCGACGACGGCGACGGCTGGTACCTCGTGCCGCACGGCGAGATCCTCGCCCGCGTACGACACCGCACGGATACATCCACGGACGGATGTGTCCGTGCGGTGCGCTCGCGTAGCGTGGGGGAGTGATCCGGCCACTCTCCCGCACGGCGCTCGCGCTCGACATCGTCGGGGCGACGCTGCTCTTCCTCGTCCTGATGCCGACGTCGCTCGTGTTCTACGGGCCGGGCACCGGGAACACGGCGATCGGAGGCATATCGGTCGTGGCGGTGGTCTTCGCTGCCGTGCTGATGTTCGGCGGTGTCGCGATCGGACGACTCGCGCCGGGCTGGTCGCTGGTCGCCGCCTGGGCCGGGGCGATCCTCCAGATGATCGCCGGGTTCGGCCCGCTGCCGATCGACTTCGCCATCCTGCTCGTGCTCTACGCCACGGCGGCGTGGGGCACGAGGCGGGTGCTCTGGTGGGGGTTCGCCTCCGCGCTGTTCGGCGGCATCGTCGCGGCGGTGTACATGGTCATCGTGAACGGCGTCGCCTTCGGGACGGGTACCGGCTGGGAGAAGGTCACGACCGGCACGCTGCTGCTCATCGTCTCCGTCATGGCGCTCGGATTCGCGTGGGTGTGCGGGCTGCTGTGGCGGGTCGTGCTGCGTGCACGTCGGACCCGTGCCGCGCAGCTGCAGGCCGAATCGCTCGCGGTCGAGGAGCAGGAGCGGGTACGCATCGCCCGCGACATGCACGACATCGTCGCCCACTCTCTCGCCGTCGTGATCGCTCAGGCCGACGGTGCGCGCTACGCGGCAGCGGCGAAACCCGAGATGGCGACGGAGGCGCTCGGCACGATCGCACAGACCGCCCGTGGGGCGTTGAGCGACGTGCGGATGCTGCTCACCCAGCTTCGGCACCGGCAGGGAGACGGCCCGCAGCCCACGCTCGCCGACCTCGAAGCGCTGTTCGCGCAGGTGAGGCAGGCGGGGATCGAGCCGCGTGTCACCGTCGACCCGATGCCTCCGGGGGAACCACCGGGGGCGATCCAGCTCGCCGTGTACCGCATCCTCCAGGAGGCGCTGACGAACGCGATCCGCCATGGCGACGGTGCGGTCGACGTGCACCTGGCGTGGTTTCCCGATCGGGTCGACATCGACGTGCGGAACACGGTGCCGCGGGAGACGACGGTCGGGCCCGGCGGGCACGGTGTCATCGGCATGCGAGAGCGGGCACAGCTCGTCGGCGGTAGTCTGCAAGCCGAGCATCGGGGGGCACAGTTCGTGGTCCACGCCTCGCTTCCGATCGGAGCTTCCGAATGATCAGAGTCGTGCTCGTCGACGACCAGGCGCTGTTCCGCGCCGGCATCCGGATGCTCGTCGCCTCGCAACCCGACCTGGAGGTGGTCGGCGAAGCCGGCAACGGACAGGAGGCACTCGACGTCGTCCGTGCCACGCGGCCCGACGTGGTGCTGATGGACATCCGGATGCCGGTCATGGACGGACTCACGGCGACCGCCGAGATCCTGACTCGACCGGAGCCGCCCCGCATCGTCATGCTGACGACGTTCGACCTCGATGAGGCTGCCGCTCGGGCGATCCGGCAGGGCGCCAGTGGCTTCCTCCTCAAGGACGCCGATCCGGAGTTCCTGCTCGCCGCGATCCGCACCGTGCATTCCGGGTCGAGTGTGATCGCCGCCTCGGCGACGCGCGACCTGTTCGCGCACTTCGCCGAGGCACCCAAGCCCGTCCCGCCGCAGTACACCACCCTCACCGACCGGGAGAAGGAGATCTTCGCGCTCGCGGCTCGTGGCCTGTCGAATGCCGAGATCGCGGGCCGGGAATACCTGAGTGAGGCGACCGTGAAGACGCACATCAGCCGGATCCTCACGAAGCTCGCGCTTCGCGACCGGGTGCAGCTGGTCGTCTTCGCCTTCGAGCACGGCCTCGCCTGACCGCCGATCGACCGGGGAAGGGCCGAGTGCGGATCATCCCTGCGATGTACGCGGATGCTCCGGCCGGGCGATGACCGGCGCGGGGCCGCGGAAATAGCGTCGAAGGCATGGAGATCACGACCACCGACCTGGGGCTCGCCGCCCGCGTCCAGCACCTGAAGAAGACCTACGGCTCGGGCGAAGGCACCGTCCGTGCGCTCGATGACGTCAGCGTCGGCATCCGTCGCGGACAGTTCACCGCGATCATGGGCCCCTCCGGTTCCGGCAAGTCCACGCTGATGCACATCATGGCGGGGCTCGACAGCCCGACGGAGGGGCGCGCGTGGATCGGGGACACCGAGATCACCGGCCTCGGTGACATCGACCTGACGATCCTGCGCCGCCGCCGCGTCGGTTTCATCTTCCAGGCGTTCAACCTGGTGCCCACTCTCGACGCGTTGGGGAACATCATGCTCCCGTTCGAGCTCGACGGCCGTCGGCCGAGCGCGATCGAGCGGGCGCGCATCGACGGACTGATCGAGACGCTCGGACTCGGCTCGCGCCTCAACCACCGCCCGCATCAGTTGTCGGGCGGACAGCAGCAGCGTGTGGCCATCGCCCGCGCCCTCGCCACCGCCCCCGACCTGGTGTTCGCGGATGAGCCCACCGGCAACCTCGACTCCAAGACCGGGCGCGAGGTGCTGCGTCTGCTCGCCACCGCGAGCCGCGAGCACGGGCAGTCCATCGCGATGGTGACGCACGACGCGATCGCGGCGAGCCATGCCGACCGCGTGCTCTACCTCGGCGACGGCCGGATCGTCGCCGACCACCCGCGCCAGACCGCGGAGGAGATCTCCGCCTACATGCTCGCTGCCGAGGTGGCGGCATGACCGCCGTCGCCACGGTCGTCCCCGAGACGCGGGCGACAGGTCCTCGACTGGCCTGGCTGCGCGACCGGGGCATGGGCGCCAGCATCCTCGTCGCCGCGCTCTCGGCCGCGTTCGGCGTGCTCCTCGTAGAGATCACGGCATACATCGGCGCTGTCCTGCAGGCAGACCCGTTCATCGGAGACAGTGAGACGCTCGCGTTCGTGGTCGCGCTGCTGTCGGTGCTGCTCACCGTGGTCGCGATGTACGTGGCCGCGATCGTCACGGCGAACACCTTCTCCACGATCATCGCCGGACGCACGCGGCAGATCGCGCTCATGCGTCTGATCGGGGCGACCGCGCGCTCGCAGCGGGCTCAGGTCGGACGACAGGGTCTCGTCGTCGGTGTCCTCGGCGCCGTGATCGGCCTGCTCGCCGGGCTCGTGCTGGCGGTGATCGGTGTGCAGGTCGGGACGCAGCTGATCGAGAACACCCCGGCGTCCTTCTCGCTCGCACAGCCGTTCGTCGCCCTGCCCGCGATCGGTGTCGCACTCACGACTTGGGCAGCCGCCTGGGCCGGTTCCCGGCGGGTGCTCTCGGTGACCCCGCTGCAGGCACTGGGCGGCTCCGTCGAGCGGACCCACGACGAGGTATCGGGCAAGGCCGGACGGCACGTCGGCGCCTGGATCCTGCTGATCACCGGAGCCGTGCTCCTCGCCGCGGGCGTGGTCGTCGGACTTCTGACTCCGCTCGGCGTCGTCATCGCCTTCTTCGGCGGTGTGCTGTCCTTCACCGGGCTCGCTCTCGGATCCGTGCTGTTCATGCCGCCGGTGCTGCGCCTGGTGGGCCGGATGTTCGGCTCGAGCGCGACCGCGCGCCTCGCCGCCGAGAACGCGCTGCGCTATCCGGAGCGGTCGTCCCGCATGGCGATCGGCGTGGTGATGGGCGTGACGCTGGTGACGATGTTCGCGGTCGCGCTCGAGTCCGCGAAACGTCTGATGATGAGTCAGGTGACCGGCGAGATCCCCGAGGAGTTCTTCGCCCCGTTCGACGCGTTCGCCGCGATCATGATGGTACTGGTCGCCGTCTCCGCGGTCATCGCGGCCGTCGGCCTCGTCAACCTGCTCACGATCGGCGTGGTGCAGCGTCGCCGCGAGCTCGGACTGCTGCGCTCGATCGGGCTGTCGAACCGTCAGGTGCGTCGCATGGTGCTGCTCGAGGCCACGCACATCACGGTGGCCGCGACGCTGACCGGTCTCGTGCTGGGCGTCACGTATGGGTGGATCGCGGCACAGTCGCTGCTCGGCTCGGTTCCGACCCTGCCGGAGTTCACTCCTGCCGGGCTCGTGGCCCCGCAGATCCCGTGGATCCCCGTCGCCATCATCGTCGTCGCCACGGCGGTGCTCACGCTGGTCGCTGCTGCCACACCCACGCGACTGGCCACTCGGGTGGCGCCGGTCGAAGCACTCGCGGCCGACTGACGGCTCTAGGCTTGTCGGATGCCGTCGCCGTTCGATCAGTCCACGTACCAGGTTCGTCTCGACTGGGGCACCGCGGGTCTCGCCCGTCTCGCACCCGCCGACATCGTCGTGGTCGTGGATGTCCTGCGATTCTCGTCCACTGTGATCGATGCCGCAGTCGCCGACACCGAGGTGGTTCTGACCGAGGCCGAGGGATGGTCGCGGAACGGCGCAGCGGTCGCCGCCGCGGCCTCCCCGGATGCGATCGTCCTCGTCGGCGGCATCCGCAACGCCACTGCTGTCGCCCGCGCAGTGCAGACCGTGCAGGAGCGTCGACAGGCACGCACCTCGGTGGCGGTCATCGCGGCGGGCGAGGCTGATGCCGCCGGTGTGCTGCGGTTCGCGGTCGAGGATCAGCTCGGCGCGGGCGCCATCGTCCTGGCGCTCTCGGATCGCGGCATCGATCACACCTCGCCGGATGCGGCGGTCGCCGCCGAGGGATTCCGTGCCCTCCGCGGTGCGCTGCGGCACATGATCGGCGCGAGCGGGTCGGGGCGTGAGCTCGCCGATGGTGTGGCGTCCACCGCTCGTATCGACGCATCCGGCCTGACGCCGACATCGACGACGGATGCCGCCGTGCTCGACGCCGTCGACGTGGTTCCCGTCTTGCGCGAGGGGTTGTTCACTCGGTTCGAGTGATCTCCGCCCGACGCCGCGCGGGAGACGATGGTTCGGCCGGCGCGACGTAGGGTCGTGGCATGAGGTACCTCCCCGCCGTCATCGTCGACATCGTGCTCGTGCTCGTCTTCGCCGCGATCGGTCGTGCCTCGCACGATGAGAATCCGGCGGGGTTCCTGCTGACCGCCTGGCCGTTCCTGATCGCTCTCGCGGTCGGTCATGGGCTCGCGGCGCTGCTCCCCGGCAGGCCGCGTCGGCCGTGGTCGGTGCTGTGGGGCACGGTGGTCTGGGTCGTGACGGTCGCCGGAGGCATGCTCATCCGCGTGCTCAGCGGCGACACCGCCGAGGTGCCGTTCATCATCGTGGCCACGATCGTGCTCGGGGTGTTCCTCGTCGGCTGGCGGGCGATCACCGCGCTGCTGCGTCGACGCCGTGTTGCCGGGGAGACGCAGGAAGACGCCGTCGTTCTCGAGGACGAGCACCCCGACGACCTGCCGCGCTGAGCGGCGGTCAGCGCGGCATCTGAGCGGCGAGACGCACGTCTGACGGGATCTCGCGGCGGGTCCATGCGAAGACGTGTCTGGCGTCGAACGTGCGTGAGCAGCGTGCGCACGAGGTCGCCCTCGTCGGCCGCCGATGCCGGTAGGTCACGTGGCCGGCAGGGCAGCTTCCCACCCACGGCGCGAGCTCGACAGCGGTCTCCCCGTGATGGGTCGTGCCGCCGACGTAGCCGAGTTCTTCCGCCACGCGTTTCCATGCCGGTCCGTGTGCAGCCGCATGTCCGGCGAGTGCATGCGCGACCTCATGCAGCAGCACCTGGTGGATCTCATCGTCTTCGAAGCGGGCGGCGAGATAGCGCGAGACCGTGATGCGCTTCTTCGTGTAATCGCACTGTCCGGCCCGGCGCTTGGCATGGTCGAACCCGAAGGTCCAGCTGTCATCGAGATGCAGCGTGATCAGTGCTTCGCCCCAGACGCGCACACGGTCGAGTTCCGCCATGCGCCCAGATTATGCCCTGCGACCGACATCGTGGTCGCAGCACGGGTTCAGCCCGCGACGAGTTGCGACGGACGGCGGCGCTCAGCGGCCTCGATCGCCAGCAGAACGGTCTCCAGTTCCCGGTCCTCTGCGCCGGACTCGCGTCGCAGGAACAGCGACTGCTTGAAGCTCTCCCGCGCTGTCTCGTAGTCGCCGGCCTCATAAGCGTTCTTGCCGTGGTGCTGATACGCGAATGCCGCGATCGACAGCCAGCGCTGGCCCTCGGCCTCGGTCGCGCAGGTCGCCAGCTCCTGCTCGGCAGCGGCGTGTGCCCCCCGATACTGCAGGATCGTGGCGTGAAGCACTCGAGCGCGCAGCACGTCCTTGCGGGTGCCGGCCATGCGCGCCTGGCGCACGGTCTCGTCGGCCAGCACGAGCGCTTCGTCCAGACGGTCGAGCACCTTCAGCAGCCACACCCGCTCGAGCAGTGCGGGCAGGCTGCGCTGCGACTCGATCTCGGCAAGGCGCGTCGCGCACTCGTCGAGATCGACCTTTTCGCGGAGCGTCTCCTGGTCGTATCCCCGGATGAAACTCATTGCTCTCCTTCCGCAGCGTCCCCGTCCAGTCTGCCTTCCGGTCGAGCGCTCGTCGGGGCGGCGCGCCCTGGTCGGCGCATCCGACCCGTGACATACCGGCGCGCGGTCGGCGTCGGGCCGCGCCTGATCGATCCCGTCGAGGTCAGCGGAGGAAGAGCGAGGCGTCGGGGCGAGGCGATGCGACCGCATCGGCATCCGTGACGACCCGTGCCCCCTGCAAGAAGGCCGCGGCCTCGGCCCCCTGCGCGATCTTCGCGGGATGCGGGCCGGCGGCCAGCATCCGAGGCAGCCACTCGGTCGGCAGGGGAGAAGCGGATGCCGCGATCACGAGGTTCCCGAAGCGCCGCCCCTTGAGCACCTGGGTATCGGCGAGGATGCCGATCTCGGGCAGCACTTCGGCGATCGTCGCGGCCTGGCGGCGGGCGAAGGCGAGGCCCGGGCCGTCCGCGACGTTCACGAGCAGCACACCTCCGGGCGCGAGCAGGCCGGAGAGCTCGCGGTAGAACTCCACGCTCGTGAGGTGGGCGGGCGTCTGCGCTCCGGAGTAGACATCCGAGACCACGAGGTCGCAGCTCGCCTGCAGGGCGCCCGGCAGCCGGCTCACCCCTTCCCGTGCGTCGCCGATGCGGATGCGGATGGCCGCGCCCTTCGGCAGCGGCAGATGCTCGCGGACCAGCTGGGCGAGCGGCGCTTCGAGTTCGATGACCTGCTGGCGGGAGCCGGGTCGTGTGGCGTCGATGTAGCGCGGAATCGTGAGGGCGCCGGCGCCGAGGTGCACGGCCGTCAGCGGCCCGGGCGCCAGCTGATCGATCACCGCGCCCATGCGCACGATGTACTCGAAGTGCAGGTGCGTGGGGTCGTCGAGGTCGACGTGCGACTGCGGGGTGTCGTCGACGATGAGCTCGAACCCGCTGGTGAACTCCGACGGCACGATGCTGGCGATGCCGCCGTGGTCCAGGCGGACCTGCGGATGCTCGGCGTCGCGCGATCGGTTTCGGCCCATGGCCCGAGCCTACGCGGCGGGTGGGAAGGTCAGCGCAGCCGGCCGTTGGCGCAGGTCTCCTGCTCCACCGTCTGGCCGGAGATGGCCGGGTCGAGCGTCGCGCGCGGCGCCGGCGCCGGGGTCGCGGGCGCGTCCGTGGACGGAGGGGTGGCCGGTGTCTCACCTTCGGTGCCCGGAGCGGGCTCGACCAGCTCGACGCCCCCGTTGTTGCTGACGCCGCCGGTGAGCTGCACGGGCTGGCCCGCTTTCAGCGCGTCCCAGATGGTGGCTGCGGCGTCGTAGTTCGGGACGACCCGGTCGGAGTCGTCGGGGTCACCGAACACCGGGTACTGCAGGAAGACGAAGTCCGAGAAGGGCACGTCCTTGATCGAGAGCGCGAGCTGTGCGAGCCGGACGGGATTGGCCAGCTCGTCGCTCGGGTCGATGTTGTCGACCACGGTGTCGGCGAGTCCCAGCACCTTGCCCGGATCGCTGAGCACCTCGTCGCTCATGATCTTCTTCACCAAGCGCGACATGTACTGCTGCTGGTTCGAGACGCGGGCCATGTCGCTCTCGTCGCCGACACCGTGCCGGGTGCGGATGAACTGGAGCGCCTCGTAGCCCGAGACGGTGCGCGGTCCCGGCTCCCAGTCGAGAGCCGTGTGTCGGTCGCGGATGCCTTCTCCGCCGATGCACACCTCCACACCGCCGATCGCGTCGGTGACCTCCATCACTCCGTCGAAAGCGATCTTCGCAGCGAACGGGATCTCGATGCCCGTGAGCTGGGTGACCGTCTTCGCGACGCAGGAGAGTCCGGCGCGCTGGAAGATCGAGTTGATCTGAGTCTTGTTGGTCGCGGAGGCGACGGATCCGTCCGGGAGGGTGCACTCCGGGGTCTCGATCATCAGGTCGCGGGGGAGCGAGACCACCGTGACGTTGCGGGGCTCTGCCGAGACGTGCACGAGCAGATTCACGTCGTTGAGGATGCCGCCGTCGGCCTCCGAGCAGCGCTCTCCGAGAAGCCCGGTGGAGACCTCGCCGCACTCATCGGTGCCGATGATGAGCATGCTGAACTCGCCGGGGTAGGCGCCGATCTGGGGCGGCTCCACCTCGGGGGCGTCTTCGAGGGTGACGGCACCGTCGCTGAAGCGATTGAAGTAGTCCGTCACGATGAACGCGGCGACGGCGATCGCGGAGACGAGGATGACGCCCAGGGTGATCCCGGCGATCTTCAGGAAGCCCTTGGCGGGCCCGGGAGTGGGGAGAGTCGCATGGCGCGCGACCGTGGAGCGGTCGGCTTCGTCGTGGCGGCGCATGCCCGCGAGCCTACCGGCGGACCCTGCGGGCGCCGCGCAGGCCGAGCCTGGGCAACACCTGGGAGCGGCCGCGGTGGTGCTGATGTTACGGCCGCATGACGATTGTGAGAGGAACTTGCAGGTAATTAGTTAGTCGTGGATACTTTTTCCTAACCCCCGGTGAATACCCGATATTCGCCTGGACTTTTCAAAGAGGAGATCCCCGCATGCACAAGCGCATTCTTCCGGCCGTGGCGCTCGGCGCCGTGGCCACGCTCGCCCTCGCCGGCTGCGCCGGCGGCGGTGACACAGGCTCCACCGACGGCGAGGGCAAAGAGCTCACCGTCTGGATCATGAAGGGCACCAACCCGGACGCGTCGGCCTTCTACGACGACGTCGCCGAAGCCTTCGAGAAGGAGACCGGCGCCACCGTCAAGATCGACGAGATCCAGTGGGCAGACGCGCACGACCGTTTCGTGACCTCCATCGCCGGTGGCACGACTCCTGACATCGCCGAGACCGGCACCACCTGGACCGCCGAGTTCGCCGACGCGGGCGCGCTCCTCCCGATCGACGAGTACGTCGACGGCGAGAAGGGCCTGCGCGACGACCTGGTCGAGGGCCTCGAGGTCGCCGGCACCTACGAAGACGAGCTGTACGGCATGCCGTGGTACGCCGGTGTCCGCTCGCTCATGTACCGTGCCGACGTGTTCGAGGAGCTCGGTCTCGAGGCTCCGAAGACGTGGGACGACATCGTCGCCGCGGGTGACGCCATCAAGGCCGCAAAGCCCGACATGCTGCCGTTCCCGGTTCCGGGCGACGCCGAGTTCCAGGTCTACCCCTGGGTCTGGGGCGCCGACGGCGAGATCGCCACGAAGGACGGCGACACCTGGACCAGCGAGCTCGACAGCGCCGAATCGCAGGCCGGCATCGAGTTCTACACGGGCCTCGCCACCGAGCACGGCTTCTCTTCCGCAGGTGCCACCACCTGGAAGGAGACCGACCTCCGTGACGCGTTCACGCAGGGCAACGTCGCCATGATGCTCTCGGGCTCGTGGACGCCGAACTCGCTCATCGAGGCGAACCCCGACCTCGAGGGCAAGATCGGCGCCGCGGTCATCCCCGGGAAGGACGGCGGCATCGCCCCGTCGGTGCTCGGTGGATCGCACCTCTCGATCTTCAACACGACGAAGAACGCCGACCTCGCGTGGGAGTTCGTGAAGCTCGTCACCACCGGCGAGTTCGCCGAGCAGTGGTCGGACGAGACCGGCTACTTCCCGGGCGTGCAGTCCGCGATGGAAGAGGCCCTCGCCTCGACCGACCCGCTGGTCGCACCGTTCGCCGAGCAGATGGTCGACGGCGGAGCATCCGTCCCGGTCACCCCGAACTTCGGCGCCGTCCAGGCGAAGAAGACGACCAACTCCATGATCCAGGCCATCCTCAGCGGACAGAAGGACGTCGCGACCGCGACGAAGGACGCTTCCGCCGAGATGACCGAACTGCTCAACCAGTAAGGAAGCATCCCTTCCATGTCGATGGTGCAAGCGCCACTGCCGGCCACGAAGGCGGAGTCCACCTCCGCCTCCGTGGCCGGCGGCCGGAAGCGACGCGGTCTCTCGATCGTCGCGGCCCGCCCCTGGCTTCTTCTCGCGCCCGGGCTGGTCATCCTCGCGGTGCTCATGCTCTGGCCTCTCATCCAGGTGTTCATCTACTCGCTGCAGGACTACGGCCTGCGCGAGATCAACACCGGGGAGAACAACTGGATCGGTCTCGACAACTACGTCGAGGCGCTCACCAACCCGACTCTCTGGACGGTGGTGCTGCCCAACACCGTCGGCTTCGCCGCCGTGGCGGTCTTCGTCACCGTGGCCGTCGGCACGCTCGTGGCCCTGCTGCTCGCGCGGCTCGGCACCACGTGGCGCGTCATCGTCTCCAGCTGCATCATGGTCGCGTGGGCGATGCCCGCCGTGACCGGTACGTACGTCTGGACCTTCATCTTCGATGCCGACCGCGGCATCTTCAACCAGGTCCTCACCGACCTCGGGCTCATGGACGATCCGGTCAACTGGTTCACGAACCAGTGGTCCTTCTACGCGATCGTGCTCCTCAACGTCGTGCACCACGGCTTCCCGTTCGTGGCGATCACCGTGCTCGCCGGACTCCTCGGCGTCTCGAAGGAGATGCTCGAGGCGGCGGCTCTCGACGGCGCCGGCGCCTGGCGTCGTTTCTGGAAGATCATCTTCCCGACGCTCCGCCCGGTGTTCTCGGTCGTGATCATCCTCTCGACAATCTGGGACTTCAAGGTCTTCGCGCAGGTGTACCTGATGCCCGGCGGCGGTGGCGGAAACCGCCAGGTGCTGAACCTCGGCGTCTGGTCGTACGTGGAGTCGTTCGGCCAGAACCGCTACGGCTTCGGTGCAGCGCTCGCCGTGCTGCTCACGCTGGTCCTGATCGGCATCACCATCGTCTACATCCGCTCCCTCATGAAGGAGGACGAGCTGTGAACCCGCGCCCTCGGCTCCGCTCCCGGATCGGACTCGGCATCGCGGTCGCCGCGGTCCTGATCTTCACGTTGTTCCCCGTGTACTGGATGGTCTCCAGCGCGTTCGACGGCAAGGCCTCCAGCGGTGGGCAGTCGCTGATCCCGCAGGAGTTCACGTGGGACAACTTCGCGTTCGTCCTCACCGACGGCGGCTTCGGCACGTACCTGCGCAACTCGGCCATCGTCGCCCTCGTGACGGTCCTCGTCAGCGCCCTCGTGTGCCTGCTCGCTGCCGTCGCTGTCGCGCGGTTCAAGTTCAAGTTCCGCACGATGATCCTGATGATGATCCTCGTGGTGCAGATGGTGCCGCTCGAGGCGCTCGTCATCCCGCTGTTCCTCCAGGTCAAGAGCCTCGGCCTGCTCAACAGCATCCTGGGCCTCATGGTCGTCTACGTCGCCCTGTCGCTCGCCTTCGGCATCTGGATGCTGCGCGGCTTCGTCGCCGCCGTTCCGGTCGAGCTCGAGGAGGCCGCCTACATCGACGGTGCCAGCTGGTGGCGGATGTTCCGCTCGGTGCTGCTGCCGCTCGTCATGCCCGGCCTCGTCGCGACGAGCATCTTCAGCTTCATCACGGCGTGGAACGAGTTCATCTTCGCGATGACGATCCTCGGTGCCCAGACCGACCAGTACACGGTCTCGATCGGCCTCAAGTCGTTCTTCGGCCTGCACTCCAACGACTGGGGCAGCATCATGGCCGCGTCGACCATCATCACCGTCCCGGTCATGATCTTCTTCGTGCTGGTGCAGCGCAAGCTCGCCTCCGGCATGGTCGCGGGAGCCGTGAAGGGATGACCGACGAGCTCGAGCGCCTCGCGAACGGGGTGCTGTGGCCGGGGTTCTTCGGCACCGAGGCGCCGGAGTGGCTGCGCGCCGAACTGCGTGACGGCCTGGCCGGGGTCGTGTACTTCGGTCAGAACGTGGGCGAAGGACTCCCGGCGCTCAGCGCGGCGATCCTCGACGCGAACCCCGACGCCCTGATCGGTATCGACGAAGAGGGCGGCAGCGTCACCCGGCTCGAGTCGGCCACCGGCTCGACGGTTCCCGGAGCAGCCCAGCTCGGTCTGCTCGACGACCTGGTGGCCTCGGAGAAGACCGGCGCAGAGCTGGCTCGGCGCGTGCGCGCGGTCGGCGCCAACGTGGTGCTCGGCCCGGTCGCCGACGTCAACACCGACCCCCGCAACCCGGTCATCGGCGTGCGGGCGTTCGGAGACGACGAAGCGCTCGTCTCACGGCACGTGGTCGCAACGATCGACGGCATCCAGGATGCGGCGGTCGCCGCATGCGTCAAGCACTTCCCCGGTCACGGCGACACCCACATGGACTCGCACCACTCCCTCCCCGAGATCACCCTCGATCTCGAGGAGTTCGAGCGGGTGCACCTCGAACCGTTCCGCGCGGCCGTCGACGCGGGCGCGGATGCCGTGATGACCGCGCACATCGTGGTCCCGGCGTGGGGCGAGCAGCCCGCCACGCTCAACCCCCGGGTGCTCGGCAAGCTGCGGGACTGGGGTTTCGACGGCGTCATCATCACGGACGCGCTCGACATGGCCGCCATCCGCGAGACCGTCGGACTCGGTGGGGGAGCAGCCCTGGCCCTCGCCGCCGGTGCCGACCTGCTCTGCATCGGAAACCCGACCAACCCCGGCGACGCCGCGCTTCCCGACCAGGACGAGCGAGACTTCCGTGCGGCCCGTGACGGGATCGTCGCCGCACTGCGTGACGGCTCTCTCTCGCGTGAGCGGGTCGAGGAGGCCGGCCGTCGGGTCGCCGCCCTCGCCGCGAAGCTCCGCGCCGCCGCGGACCGCGACCACGAGACTGCCGACGACTTCGACGCCGCGGACATCGTGCGTCGCGTGCTGACGGTCACCGGTGGCACCACCGCTGCCGCATCCGAGCTCGCCGTGATCGATGCCCGTCGCCGCTCGACGCTCGCGGTCGACAGCGCGGGTTCGTACGTCGCGAACGCGCTCGCCGACGACGGCCTGCGGGTGCGCCTCGATGTCGCATCCACCCCGCTCGCCGAACAGGACCGCGTGCTGGAAGAGGTCACCGCCGCTGCGGGCACGACGGTGCTGCTGATCGACCGACCCGACACGGATGCCGCGCAGCGGGAGCTCGTCGAACGGGCGGCGGTGCGCGATCCGGCAGCAGTCGTGGTCAATGTCGGTCTTCCGACGGCGAACCCGTTGCCGCTGCCGACCGTCGAGGTCGCCGCGGCCAGTAGGCTCGGTGCGCAGATGGCGCGCGATGCGCTTCTGGGGCGTTTCGCCGTGAAGCAGAGGGCCAGCGCCGACTGAGGACAGGATCACTCCATGGACGATGACGTTCTGGCACGTGTGCGGCGCTCGCTCTCGAAGCTGAGCGCCGCGGAGGCGCGGGTCGCGGAGACGATCCTCGGCGACCCGACGCTCGTCGTCGACCTGGCCATCAACGACCTCGCCCAGCTCTGTCGGACCTCGCTGTCGACGGTGGCCCGTTTCTCCCAGTCGCTGGGGTACAGCGGTTACCGGGAGCTGCGCGTGGCGGTCGCCCGTGCGATCACGCTCGCCCAGGCGCAGCAGGCGCGGTTCGGTCTGGACACCACGGCCATCGATCCGGACGACGGGCCGACGGCCATCGCCGCGAAGCTCGCCGCGCAGGAGATCGACGCGATCGAGAAGACCGCCCTCGCCCTCGATGCCGCAGCTCTCGACCGGGTAGCCCGCGCGGTTGTCGATGCCCGGCACATCGACCTCTTCGGACAGGCGGCGTCGTCGCTGACGGCGCAGGATCTGCTGCTGAAGCTGTCGCGCATCGGGTGCTCCGTGTCGCATTCGCCGGACCCGCATCTCGCGGTGACGACGGCTTCGCTACGCACGGCGGATGACGTCGCGATCGCGTTCTCGCACGGAGGGGAGACCGCAGAGACCCTGCGGGCGCTCGAGGTCGCCCGAGATGCCGGTGCGCTGGCTGTCGCGGTCACCAGCGTCGCGGAGTCGACTCTCGCGCTCGCGGCGGACGTCGTGCTGCTCACGCACGCGCACGAGTCGCCGTTCCGGATGGCGGCGATGTCGAGCCGCATCGCCCAGCTCGCTCTGGTCGACGTGCTGTTCGTCCGTGTCGTGCAGCACCGCGGCGAACCGGTGGCCGTCTCTCTGCAGCGCACCCACGACGCGGTTCCCGCGCGCCGCCGCCCCTGACCCTGCGCCGTTTCCCGTTCGTCGAGCGAGGGGCGCAGTACCCCCCCCGTTCGTTGAGCGAGGAGCGCAGCGACGAGACGAAACGTGGCACGCGCATCCGGGGACGTTTCGTCTCGCTTCGCTCGCTCAACGACCGGGTTGCGTTCGTCGAGCGAGGAGCGCAGCACGCCACCCCGTTCGTTGAGCGAGGAGCGCAGCGACGAGACGAAACGCCTTCCTCAGCACGCCCATGAGTGTCGGCGCCCGGCACTATCGTCCCGGACATGGGATACGTGTACATGCTCCGGTGCGCCGACGGAACGTTCTACGTCGGGAGCACACGTGACCTCGGCCGAAGGCTCGTCCAGCACCAGGAAGGGCGCGGCAGTGCGTATACGCGCCGGCGTCTGCCCGTCGAGCTCCAGTGGAGCGAAGAGTTCGCCAGGATCGACGAGGCGTTCGCGTGGGAGAAGCGGCTGCAGGGATGGAGTCATGCCAAGCGCTTGGCGTTCCTGGAGGGCGGCCTGGATGCGGTCGTGGGATGGTCGGCGCGTGAGCGGGCGAAGAGCCGGGCGGCAGCAGGGGCGTAAGGACGTTTCGTCTCGCTTCGCTCGCTCAACGACCGGGTGTCGTTACCCCGCGGCGCACGGCTCAGTCGACGTGGTCGCGGGTGCTGAGGAGCGCGCGGGTCGCGATGCGGTGCCCGCGGGCGACGCTCCCGGTGAGCGACAACCCGGTCAGCACCCCGGCGAGGAAACCCGCGGCGAAGGCGTCTCCCGCGCCGATGGTCTCCACGACCGGGGCATCGAGCGCGTCGCTCTCGGCACGCTCTTCGCCGTCGAAGACGACGGCCCCGCTGGCGTCGGTGACCGCCAGGTAGCGCGGCTGGGGGAACTGCGCGCGCAGTTCCTGAGGATCGCTGGTCCCGAACACCGCTTCCGCATCGGGGCGCGTGCAGAACACGATGTCGGCGCGGCGGGCGAAGACGGACACGATCTCCCTGCCCTCCGCCTCGCGGCCACGCCACAGCGCCGGGCGCCAGTTCAGGTCGAAGCTGACGAGCCGGCCGGGACGATGGTCGGAGTACAGCGCCTCCTGGGCGGCGAGCGCAGATGCGGAGATGGCGGGCGTGATCCCCGAGGTGTGCACGAGCGCGGCCCTGGCGAGCAGGGTGGATGCCACCGGCGCGGCCAGCGTCTCGGGCGACATCGCGGCGGCCGCGGAGCCCGCGCGGTAGTAGTGCATCGTCCCGTCGACCGCGCCGTCCGCACGGGCGACGAGCTCTTTCACGTAGAGCCCGGTCGGCGCCTGATCGTCGATCTCCACGGCCGTGTCGTCGACGCCGTGTGCGCGCAGCTCCGCGGTGAGGAACCGGCCGAATCCGTCGTCGCCGACCCGGGAGAGGACAGCAGTTCGGATGCCGGCCGACGACAGAGCGATGGCGGTGTTCCATTCCGCTCCGGCCAGGGAACGGTGAAAGGTGCGGCAGTCCTCCAGCGGTCCGGCTGTGGCGGCGACGAGGGCGACCATGCCTTCGCCGAAGCAGATGGCGAGCGGGGTGGAGTCGGACACGGTCTGGACACTACCCGATCGGCAGGGCGCCCGCCGATACCGGATTGCAATGCGGATGCGTTTGGCATCTGCCGATCTGCTGGGTACCGTCTAGTCATCACCGTCGCCGAGGCGAAGAAGCCTCGGGACGCGCAAAGAAGCGCCCGACAGGGAAGGTCACACAATGCACCAATCAGTCAAGCGTCGGCGAGGACTCATCGCCGTAACCGGAGCCACGATCGCCGCGATCGCCCTCGCAGGGTGCGTCGCCAGCGAGCGGGGCGACGACGATGCGGACGCGGGAGGCGATGTCGACGGGACGTTCGTGTTCGCGGCATCCTCCGACCCGGCCAGCCTCGATCCCGCCTTCGCGCAGGATGGCGAGAGCTTCCGCGTCTCGCGGCAGATCTTCGAGGGTCTGGTGGGCACCAAGCCCGGTACGGCAGATCCGGCACCGCTCCTCGCCGAGAAGTGGGAGTCGTCCGACGACGGCATGTCGCACACCTTCACGCTGAAGGAGGACGTGACCTTCCAGGACGGCACCCCGTTCAACGCCGAGGCCGTCTGCGTCAACTTCGACCGCTGGTTCAACTGGACCGGTCTCGCCGCCTCCGAAGCGTTCGGCTACTACTACAACAAGCTCTTCAAGGGCTATGCCGCCAATGCGGCCGATGCCGTGTACAAGTCATGCACCCCCGATGGCGACTACTCGGTCACGATCGAGCTGAACAAGCCGTTCGCCGGTTTCATCCCGTCGCTCTCGCTGCCGTCGTTCGCGATGCAGAGCCCGTCGGCGCTGCAGGAGTTCGGTGCGGACGAGGTCGCCGGCTCCGCCGAGGCCCCGCAGCTGTCGGAGTACGCCATGGGACACCCGGTCGGTACCGGCCCGTACCAGTTCGACGAGTGGGCACCGGGCGAGCAGGTCACGCTCAAGGCCTACGGCGACTACTGGGGCGAGGCGGGGCAGGTCGACGAGATCATCTTCCGCACGATCGACGACCCGACCGCTCGCCGCCAGGCGCTCGAGTCCGGCTCGATCGACGGGTACGACCTGGTCGGTCCCGCTGACACCAAGGCGCTGGCGGATGACAACTTCACGATGGTGTCGCGCCCGCCGTTCACGATCCTCTACCTGGCGTTCAACCAGGCGATCCCGGAGCTGCAGGACCCGAAGGTCCGTGAGGCGCTGTCGTACGCGGTCGACAAGGACGCGCTCATCAGCCAGGTGCTCCCCGAGGGCACCGAGAAGGCGACGCAGTTCGTGCCGGAGGTCGTCAACGGGTACAACCCCGATGTCACGACCTACGACTACGACCCCGAGAAGGCCAAGGATCTGCTGGCCGAGGCCGGCTACGACGAGGCCAACCCGTTGAAGCTCACGTTCAACTACCCGGTCAACGTCTCGCGTCCGTACATGCCGGACCCCGAGCAGATCTACACCGTCCTGTCGTCGCAGCTGTCCGAGGTCGGCGTCGAGACCACCCCGGTCTCGGAGGAGTGGGTCGAGTACCTCGACCGCACCACCGGCACCGCGGATCACGGCATCCACCTGCTGGGCTGGACCGGTGACTACAACGACACCGACAACTTCGTCGGCGTCTTCTTCGGACAGAAGAGCTCCGAGTGGGGCTTCGACAACCCGGAGCTGTTCCAGAAGCTGACCGAGGCGCGGGGCGTCTCCAGCCTCGAGGAGCAGACGCCGCTGTACGAGGAGATCAACGAGATGGTCGCCGAGTTCATCCCCGGCGTCCCGCTCGCGCACCCGGCGCCGACTCTGGCGTTCGACCCCCGCGTGAAGAGCTATCCGGCCAGCCCGGTGAACGACGAGGTCTTCACGGACATCGTCCTCACCAAGTAGTCGGCCTGACCATCTGATATGCCGAGTCCCGGTCCCGCACACATGCGCGGGACCGGGACACGGCGTACCTTCTGATCGACGGAGATCTTCGTGCTGCGCACCATCGGCAGGCGACTGCTGTTCCTCATTCCCACTCTGTTCGGGCTCAGCATCCTGCTGTTCGCCTGGGTCAGAGCCCTTCCCGGCGGCCCCGCGGTCGCCCTACTCGGCGAGAAGGCCACACCGGAGGCCGTCGCCAGGGTCAACGAGCTCTACGGCTTCGACGAACCCCTCATCCAGCAGTACTTCACCTGGATCGGGCGACTGCTCCAGGGCGACTTCGGAACGTCCATCCAGACGAACCGCCCCGTCGTCGAGGAGTTCATGCGCCGCTTCCCGGCGACGCTCGAGCTGAGCGTCATGGCGCTGATCTTCGCGATCGGCGTCGGCATCCCTCTCGGATACTGGGCCGCTCGTCGTCACGGCAAGCTCACCGACCACGCGTCGGTGGTGCTGAGCCTGATCGGCATCACCATCCCGGTGTTCTTCCTGGCGTTCATCCTGAAGTACGTCTTCGCCGTGCAGCTCGGATGGCTGCCGTCGGACGGCCGTCAGGATCCGCGAATAGACGCCACCCATCCCACCGGGTTCTACGTGTGGGACGGCATCATCACGGGCGAGTTCGATGCCTCGTGGGATGCGATCCTGCATCTGATCCTGCCGGCGCTCGCGCTGGGCACGATCCCGCTCGCCATCATCGTCCGCATCACCAGGGCCAGCGTCCTGGAGGTGCAGAACGCGGACTACGTGCGCACCGGACGGGCGAAGGGCGTCGGAGCCCCGACGCTGCGCAACCGCTTCATCCTGCGCAACGCGATGCTGCCGGTGATCACGACGATCGGCCTGCAGACCGGACTCCTGATCTCGGGCGCCGTGCTCACCGAGACCGTGTTCGCGTTCCCCGGCATCGGCTCGTTCCTCGCGCGGGCGATCTTCACGCGGGACTTCCCGGTGCTCCAGGGATTCATCATCTTCATCGCGATCGCGTACGCGCTGATCAACCTGGCGGTCGATGTCTCCTACAGCTTCATCGACCCGAGAGTGAGGGTGCAGTGATGTCCCTCGTCATCGTCCGAAAGGAGGCGGTCTCATGAGCATCGCCCTCCCACCCGCCCAGGG
>NZ_PCPG01000021.1 GCF_002979655.1 Microbacterium sp. MYb45 | reverse complement strand
GGGCAAGTACCCCTACGAGCAGGCCTACCTCCCCTACAACCGCCTCCTCGACGGCACCGTCCACGACTGGTGAACGCGGGGTGGTCGCGCCCGTGAGCGACCCCGGGCGCGACCACCCCGCGCAGTAGGCTGAACGCATCATGGACGAGTTCATCCAGGGCTTCTGGAACTTCGCGGGCAACTACTGGTGGCTCATCTTCCCCATCATGGGGATGGCCGGCGGTGCCGCGAAGGCGTGGGAGCAGGGTTCCAAGCGCCGGCACGAGCGCCGCCTGGAGACGCTTCGCATGAAGGCGCAGCTGAAGACCGCCGAGATCGAGGCGCGTGCGCTCACCCAGCAGGCCAAGCGCCGCGGCCCTTCGGTGGTCGACACCACGGCATCCGTCGTCCCGAACGACCTGGTCGCACGCCTGTTCGCCGAGCACGACGAGATCACCGCCCGCTGGCTCGACTACGAGCTCGACGTCGCGAAGCTCATCGCCTTCCCCGCCATGAGCGACGGCCGTCAACCGCTGACCGCCGCGTTCCTGCGCGCCAAGAAGACGGCGGATGCGCTGCGTCCGGCATCCGCCGAGGCGAAGGTGTCGGAGCAGCAGATCACCGAGTATCTGCAGGCCGTGGGCGACTACGCGGTCGCATTCGAGATCGCCGAGAAGGATGCCCGGCGTCTGCGCGACTCGACGTTCACCGCGCCGGAGCGCAAGCGCCTGGAACGGGCTCAGCAGCTGCTCAAGGTCGCGGTCGACGAGTCGGCCACGCAGGCAGAGCGCAACGTCGCGTACAAGCGCGTGCGCGAAGAGCTCGACGGCCTCATCCTGCTCTCCGACGACGCCGTCACGGTGCTCGAGAAGCAGGTGGCGAAGGAGATCTCCGCCCCGGAGACGGCCACCCCGGAGCCCGAGCGGATGCCGCTCCCCCTCCGCGACGAGAAACCCCGAGACGCGAGCACATCCGCGGGCCCCGCCCGCATCCCGCCTCTGCCGGGCGACGACGACGGAGGCATGCCGCGGTGATCACTCGGTTCGAAGAGCTCGACTGGCAGACGACGCCGATCGGCGATCTCATGCTGCGCCGGCGCACGGAGCCGGCCGTCGGGCAGGAGATCTACGAGGTCAAGCTCGGCGACGAATACCTGATGTCGAGCCTGTTCACAGTGGCAGAGGAAGAGCTCGCGAATCTGGGGCTCGCCGCGGTGGTCGGTGACGACCTCTCGGTTCTCGTCGGCGGACTCGGGCTCGGCTACACCGCCGTCGCGGCGCTGCGCGATGCGCGGGTGGCATCGCTCACGGTGATCGATCGACTGGGCGCCGTGATCGGCTGGCACGAGCGCAAGCTCCTGCCCGCGTCGGCGGAACTCGTCGAGGATGCGCGTACGAGTCTGGTCGAGGACGACTTCTTCGCCGTCATGCGGTCGGCACCCGCTGAGGGGCACCGCGGGTATTCGGCCATCCTCCTGGACGTCGACCACTCTCCGCGCCACCAGCTCGACCCGACGCACGCCGATCTCTACGACGCCGCCGGTCTGCGTGCGCTCGACCGTCATCTCGCCGCGGGCGGGGTCTTCGCCCTGTGGTCGGATGATCCGCCCGACGACGAGTTCATGGTCGAGCTGAACGCCGTGTTCGACGACGCCGTCGCCCACATCGTCGATTTCGACAATCCCGTGACCGACGGGGTCTCGTCGAACACCGTGTACGTCGCGCGCAGTCGGGGAGCGGGCTCCGTGTCGCTCGACGCCGCCGAGCGCACCCAGCCGAGAGAAGAAGCATGACCCCGGAGAACGTCACCGGTCCCGTCGCCCGTCACGCCGAAGGTCCCGTGTGGTGGCCGGGCTGGGGTGGACTGCGGTGGGTCGACGGAGAGGCCGGCGACCTGCTGACGCTGCGCGCCGACGGCGTGACGCGGCAGCACATCGACGACGAGTACCTGGCGTTCGCGCGACCGCGCACCAACGGCGGCCTGGTGGCGGTCGGCGCCCGCACGCTCTACCTCGCGGATGACGTCGACGGCGAGACGCGCGCCGTGGCGACTCTGCATGAAGACCCGCGAGTTCGCATGAACGACGGATGCTGCGACCCGCGCGGCCGCCTGCTCGCAGGTTCCATGGCCTACGACGCCGCACCGGACGGCGGGTTCGTGCTGCGGCTCGACGCGGAGCTCGCGGTCTCGACCGTGCTACCTCGGGCGACGATCTCGAACGGCATCGGCTTCTCGCCCGACGGCCGCCGCGCCTACTACGTCGACACCGCCACCCACCGCATCGACGTGTTCGACGTGGCCGAGGGCGAGCTGCGCGGACGGCGGGCATTCGTCTCGATCCCCGAGGAGCAGGGGTCCCCGGACGGACTGACGGTCGCCGCAGACGGCAGCGTGTGGGTCGCCCTCTGGGGCGGCAGCGCCGTGCACGGCTACGACGCGACCGGAGCGCTCGTGCAGACGATCGAGCTCCCCGTGCCGCAGGTGTCGGCGTGCACGTTCGGCGGTGACGACCTCGGCACCCTCTACATCACGACGTCAGCGCAGGGCCTCCCCGACGACCACGGCACCGAGGCGGGCTCGGTGTTCGCCGTGCAGCCCGGAGTGCGCGGGCTGCCGGTCACGCTGTTCGCCGGTTGAGACGGGCGCGGGCCTAGCGGGATCGGGCGCCGCAGGAATCGCGGATCGTCAGCCTCGGCACGATCGAGATCTGCTGTACCGGCGACTGATCTCCCTCGGTGATCCGCGTGAGCAGGAGCGCCGCGGCCATCCGCCCGATGCGGTGCTTGGCCGGCGACACGGCTGTCAGTGGCACCGGGGCGACGTCGGCCACTTCGTCGTCATAGGAGACGATGGCGAGATCCTCGGGCACACGCAGCCCCCGACGCTGCGCAGCGACCTCGAGGAGCGTGGCCTCGCGATCACCGAAGACGAGGGCCGCGGTGCAGCCGCCATCAACCATCTCCTGGAGCACATCGTCCGCGTGGGTCTGCAACCACTCCGCGCTCGTCCTCGAGACGATCGTGCTCACCATGCCCTCCAGGTGCGGGACGGATGCCTCATACCCGCGGCGGACGCCGGACGACGGAGCGGAATCAGCTCGCAACGCCAGCGCGATCCGGCGGTGGCCGAGCCGGTGCAGGTGCGAGACCCCCTCGAACGCCCCGGCCTCATGATTCGAGCAGACGTACTCGGTCGGATCGAAATAGCCCAGGCTCCGGATACGTCTCTCCAGCATCACCACCGGTATCGGAATGCTCTCCAGCCGGCGGAGCAGGGCGCCGGGATCGGCATCGTCGGAGATGATGGGCGTGATCAGCAGACCATCGACGCCGGACTCGACGAACCGGGCGATCGCTTCCTGCTCGACGCGCGAGTCGTACTGGGAGGTCGCGAGAGCGATGGAGGTTCCCGAGCCCGAGAGGCCCGCCTCGATACCCTGCAGGACGGTCGGGAAGTAGAGCCGGGTGTCGGGAATCAGCACGCCGATCGTGCGCTGTTCGGTTCGCTGCCTGGAGGCACTCGACACGTACATGCCGGACCCTTGGCGGCGGAGGATCAGCCCTTCGTCGACCAGGACGTCGACAGCCCGCCGCACGGTGCTGAGCGAGTAGCCCGTGGACTCGACGAGCTGCTTCTCGGTCGGCAGAAGGCTGCCCAGCGGCCAACTGCCGGCCGCGATCCCTCTACGAAGCTCCTGCGCGAGCGCTTCGAACTTGAGCGCACGAGGCGTGAGGCCGGACGGGGTGGGATGCACTGCTGTCATTGCTCTTCCGATCAGTACACCCGCACCTGGCCCACCTGGACCAGGTCGGAGCCGTTCGTGCGGTGGCAGACGAGCCGGATCCGCGCCGTCGCGACGGGTTCGAACGCCACGGTTCGGTGACGTCGACGATTGTCCCGCACCGTGCCGAGGGTACGCCAGTGCCCATCCACGAATGCTTCGAGATCGAAGTCGGCGACGATCTCGGGCGGTATCCGGTGCTCACTCCGGACATAGTGGAGATTGTTCACGTAGGCATTGACATCGTCGTTGAACACGACGCGTACCTCCGACGCCTGGACCTCGCGCTCCCACTCGAGCGTGAGGATCTCCGGGTCCCCCGCGACCAGATCTCGTCGCGGACGCGACGACCACATCCGCGGCCCGCCGTACGGGCGCCCGTATCCCCCGACGACGTTGGCCGCCTCCAGACCGGCCACCGCGCCTTCGCACCGGGTGGCGAGTCGAACACGTGCCAGCTTCTTGATCCCCCAGCGCACCACGTCGTCGGGTCGATCGGCGAGAAGATGGGCGTCGATCTCCTCGACATGCGCCGAGACGGGGCGGGTCATCGAGACCGTGCCGAACAGATATTGGCCGCTGGTCCCCCACCGCACTCCCGGGGTCGCTTCGAGGACGACGACGGTCGACGTATCCGGGCTGCCGCCGGCGGGGAGCTCGTCGAGCAGCGACACCCAGCCGACATGACCGGCGGGGAGCTCGATGCTGCCCGAGTCGAGTCTCACGGCAGGGAAGTATGTGCGGCCGTCGAGGGTCTCATGCACGGTCCAGGAGACGGAGGCGTCCTCGTCGCTCGAGAGGTGCACCCGCACCGGCCCCGATTGTCCTCGCGGAAGCAGGAACGCGGTGTCGTCCGCGAGCAGGAGCGAGGAATCCGGTTCTTCCAGCTCGTCCCACCGGAGCTCCGACGTCGCGGTCGCCCGTGCCCGCAGCGCGAGATTCGCAGGGTCGTCATCCTGCACGCCGATGAGCGCGGCATCCTGTCGGGTCAGCCGGCGCTGCAGTGTTCGGATGTGCGCAGCGTGGAGTTCCGCGGGCGTCCAGTCCGATGCCGCGCACAGCGCCGCGGCGGTTCCGGCGGCCTCGCCCATCACCGCGCACGTCGCCATCACGCGCAGCGAACCGAACGCGACGTGCGTGGCACTCACGTTGCGTCCGGCCATCAGCAGATTGCCGACGTCGATGGAGCGCAGGATGCCGAAGGGGATGTCGTAGGTGCCGCTCGGGTAGATCTGCTGAGCGGCGGACCGAGGCTCGTACACGCCCTTCGAGGGGTGGAGGTCGATCGACCACCCGCCGAATCCGATGGCGTCCGCCTTGCGCGTCGCCGAGACGACGTCCTCCTGCGTCATGGTGTGCGCGCCGATGATCCGGCGATACTCCCGCTTGCCCGGAACCGACCCGACCCACTCGAGAGTGAGGTTCTCGGCATCCGGGAAGCGTCCGGAGTTCTTGATGTGATCCCAGATGCCGTAGATGACTGCCCACAGCTCGTCCCTGATCCGCTCGTTGTCGGCGACGATGTCCAGCTCGCCGCCCCATTCGATCCACCAGTAGTCGGCTCCGTTGTCACCGGTTCGAAGCACCCGGCTCTCCGGGATCGTCGTGGCTGCGAGGTCTATCGCGAACGCCGGCGGCACGAACGGCACCGGTTCGGACTCCTTGCGGGTGTAGAACAGCAGCGTGCTGCCCAGCGTGAGCTCGTCCTCTTCCTCCGGTGCCAGATCCTCACCGAAAGCTGCACTCGCCTCCCGGCCGAGTCGCGTCCGAGCACCGGCCCGGGCCGCCACGGATCCGTCGCCGGTGGCATCCACGAAGGTGTGCGCGGCCACAGTGACCTCGCCCTCCGATCCCAGCACGATCCCGCCCACCGACGAGATCCGGTCTCCGTGCATCCGCACCTCGGTGATGTGGGTGTTCAGCAGCAGGGTGATGCGCGGCTCCGCCTTCACGGCATCGAGCACGACGAGGTCCCAGTAGTACGGGTTGCCGAGCGGATTGCGGTACTCGTTCTCGACATAGAGCTCACCGATGATCCCCGTCTCGCGCGCGAAGCGATGATGCCCCGTCGCCGTCGCACCGCAGACCCAGACCCGTACCTCGCTGCTCGAGTTCCCTCCGAGCACCGGACGATCCTGCACCAGCGCCACGGTCGCTCCGTTGCGCGCTGCAGCGATCGCTGCCGCGACACCGGCGAGCCCACCGCCGATGACGGCGACGTCGACATCGTGCCTCGTCCGATTGCTCATGATCCCTCTTCCGTTCTTCCCGGTTCCCCGGGGCTCACGCGATTCGCGAAAGGTCTTCGGCCCGCACCCGGTGCGCGAGCTCCTCGCCCGTGAGCACTCGAATCGCCTCGTCGACTGCTCCTCGGCCGAGCCGCTGGAGATCCGACCCCGTGGCACCGGCGAGATGGGGCGTCAGGAAGACGTTCTCCAGCGCCCACAACGCCGAGTCGGCGGCGGGGACCATGGGTTCGGTGACATCGAGGATCGCGAAGAGATCGCGGGTGCGGAGCACGTCGATGAGGGCGTCCTGGTCGACGATCGATCCGCGGGCGGTGTTGATGAGCGTGGCACCGGGGCTCATGCTCTCCAGCAGCCGACGGGTGATCATCCCGCGCGTGCCCGGAGTGGCCGGGGCGTGCAGGGACACCACGTCGCTGTCGCGCATGAGCGTCTCCAACGACGTCAGCCGGGCACCCAGAGAATCCGCTTCGACGGCATCGACGTACGGGTCGTAGACGAGCACCTGCAGATCGTGTCGTGCGATGAGTCGCGCCACCGCACGCCCGACGCGGGACGCTCCCACCAGGCCGACGGTCTTGGCCGTGATCCCGAGCGTGTCGAGACGCGGCCCCCGATCGAGCGTCGCACCTTCGCGGATGTAGTCGCGACGCAGTCGGAACACGCCTTTCAGGCTCGCGACGATCATCGCCGCCGCGTACTCGGCGACCGCCTCCGCGTTGCGCTCGACCTGGGTCGAGACGCGCACGCCCGTCTCCCACGCGTCGTCCGTGAGGAGCCGCTTCACCGAACCCCCCGTGTGGATGATCGCCTCGAGCGAGGAGAACCCGTCGAGCACGCCGGCAGAGATCTCGTGCGTCCCCCAGCTGGTCAGGAGCACCTCGGCGGATCGCCTGTCCTCCACGTCGAGCACGCTCAAGTCGCCACCCACGTGCACGACCCGGCCGTGCTCGCGCAACGGCGCGAGCACGTTCGCAGGGAACAGTCTGTCGGCGTCTCCGTCGTCGGCGCTGATGACGATGGTCGGGAGCTGTCCGCGACCTCCAAGATCACTTGACGGCACCGGAGGTCATCCCTTCCATGATGCGGCGACCGACCCACAGATACAGCAGGATCATCGGATAGATGACGATCACGACTCCGGCGAACAGGCCTCCCCAGTTGGAGTTGTACTGCATGGTGCCGTACAACCGGAGAAGTGCAGCGGGCAGGGTCTGCTCGCTCGGAGAGTTGATCAGCACCAGCACGAGGAGCGCTTCGTTCCACATGTGCAGGAAGTTCAGGACGAACGCGCTCTTCACCGCCGGCCAGGCGACCGGCATCATGATGCTCCAGAAGGTGCGCGCGGGCGACGCCCCATCGAGCGCCGCAGCCTCGGGAAGCGCTGAGGGAAGCCCCCTGAAGGCGGCGGTGAGCAGGAAGATCGTGAACGGGAGAGAAGTGCCGACGTAGATGAAGACGAGCGTGATCCGGTCATCCCACCAACCGAAGAGGATCTCGACGGCGAACTGATGCACCTCCGTCTTCGCGATGAAGAGCGGTACGAGGATCGTCTGCACCGGCAGTGCCACGCACAGCGCCGTATAGGTGTTGATGCCCGAGATCCATCGTCGCGAACTCCTGGCGAGCACATATGCGGCGGGGGCTCCCAGCGCGATCGTCAGAGAGGCGGAGATCGTCACGATGACGATCGTGTTGAACGTCACGCCGCCGAAACCGGAAACCGTCCACGCGCTCACGAAGTTCTCCCACTCCGGCGATGCGGGAAGACCGAAGGGTGTGGCGAAGATCTCGCTGTCCGACTTCAGGGACGTGATCCCCACCCACACCGCCATCAGGAGGTTGAACGACACCCACACCCACAGCGCGACCTGGATGCCGCGCGGGATGACGATGTCACCGATGGGAGCGGTCCACCGACGATGCCCGGTACGCCGGAGGCGGGGGTGGCGGCCGGTCTGCACCGGCTGCTTCGCCTCCTCGGGGGCGCGAGGGGGGCTGGTCATGGTCGTCATGACAGTTCCACCTTGTCTCTCTTCAGAAGTCTCCGCACGAGCATCACCAGGACCGAGGTGAGCAGGAAGAGCACCATGCCGATCGCCGACGCGTAGGCGAGCTGCGGGCTTCCGTCCGGACCACCGGTCGTCGCGAGGTACTGCTGCACAGACGCGGTGCGCGCCTGGATAGGCGGCACGCCCTGGGATCCGACGAATGCGATCACGATCTCGAACGTCTTCATGCTGCTGATGATCCACAGCACGATCGCGACCGAGAGCGACTCCCAGCTCAGCGGGATGGTGATCATCCGGAACTGCTGCGTGCGAGTCGCTCCCGCAAGTTCCGCTTCCTCATACAGGTGCGCGGGGATCTGATCGACGCCCGTCGCGACGATCGCGAGGTAGTACCCGCTGACGCTCCACACGAGACCGACGATGATCACCTGGAACACGACGTCCGGTGACAACCAGGCTCTGCGCAGGGCATCGAGCGAGAGTGCTTCGAGGATCTGGTTGAAGCCGCCGTTCGGGTTCAGGAGGAAGCCGAACGCCACACCGATCGCGATCGGCGAGATGATCACCGGCACGAACACGACGGACCGGATGAATGCCCCGCCCCGCATGCCGCGTAGCGCGATCAGTGAGGCGAAGACCACCGTGAACACGAGGATGCCGCCGACGATCAGCAGCACCGCCGTGTTCACGAACGACGAGCGGAACGCGTCCGACGCCCACAATCCGATGTAGTTGCGCAGGCCCACCCAGACGACCTCGTCTCCCGGTCCCGACCACGAGGTCAGCGAGATCACGGCCGTGAACACCGATGGAATCACGAGGGTGATGGTCATCATCGCCACCGCGGGGACGAGGAAGGGCAGCGCGAGCCGATCGACACCGGTGGCGTCGGTCGATGCCTGCCGATCGGCGCGGCGGTGGAGGAGGAGAGGGGTCGCCATGGGGAGCCTGCCGATCAGCCGTTGGCGGCGAGATACGCGGCGGTCTGTTCCTTGCCGCGTGCGACGAACTCCTCCGCGGTGATGGTGCCCGAGAAGAGGGCGTCGTCCAGAGGCAGCAGGATGTCGTTCCACCACGACGGGTGGAGCGCTGCGGCGAGATCGTGCGACTGGGTGACGGAGTCGGCATTCTCGATCTGCTCGACCAGCCCACGCAGCGTCTCCGGCTGCTCCACGCCCGAGCGCGCCGCGATGAACCCGGCATCGGACGCGTACAGCTTCTGGAACTTCTCCTGAGCGGCGAAGGCGAGGAACTGGTTCGCCGCGTCCATGTTCTTGCTGTCGGCATTTATCGCGAGCCCGCTCGCGGTCACCTCGACCGTCGGTGTGCCGCCCGGAACGGCCGGGAACATGAACGTCCGAGCCGTGAAGCCGTCCTTCTGCTGGTCTCGCGTCTCCCCTTCCATGTACGACCCGCCCAGCATGAAAGAGTGCGCTCCCTGCGCCCACTGATTCTGCGCATCCGGGTACTTCGTGCCCATGTAGTCGTCCTGCAGGTAGCCGCCGTCGACGATCTGCTGGACGCGCTGCGCAGCCTCGAGGACGTACGGCTGATCCCAGTTCTCCGGTGCCTCCGCGAGCGAGCGGAGCGCTCCCGGCCCTTCGGCCTGCACGAGCAGCTGGTAAAGCCAGAAAACGTTGTAGCTGGGCACCGTGCCATCCGCGCCGAGGGGGGTGAGGCCTTCCGCCTTCTGCTCGTCCAGGAGGGCGATGAAGTCGTCCCACTCCTGCGGCGGGTCGCTCTCGAGTTCGGGGAACTGCGACGCGTCGAACCAGATCGCCGAGGAGTTGACGTAGGTCGGCAGGATCCCGACGCCCTCCTCACCCGATGCCGCCTCTCGGACGGCGTCCGTGAAGCTCTCTCCCACCGAGATGTCCTCGCCGGGGATGTCCGTCTCCATCAGCTCGTCGAGGTCGGCCAGGAAGCCCCGGCCCTCGTAATCGAGGATGTTCCGGCTTCCCGCGTCGAAGAGGTCGGGCCCGGTCCCGTTGCCGAGAGCGTTGATCAGGTTCTGCGTGACCTGGCGACCGAGGTACTCGACCTCGACGTCGATGCCGGTCTCCTCCGTGAAGGCGGTGCGTACGGTTTCGAAGATCTCCTGCTGCGCCTCGCCGACGTTCCACGCCGACCAGTAGGTGAGAGTCGCCTTCGTGTCGTCATCGTCGCCCCCACGGATCTGTGTGCCGCAGCCGGCCGTCACGAGAGTGGTGACGAGCAGCGCTCCTGCCGCGGCCGCAACGCGGCGGCGAGCGCGATTCGAACTCAAATTCATTACGTACTCCTTTGTGACGTAGCTTCAGGATCCGCTCGGGATGCGCGGTGTTCTCTGATTCAACGGGCCCTCAGAAGAATGAATCAAGCATGAATTCCGATTGATTCTCGGCCGATCACGCGGGCGCGCCGGAGAGCGCGCGACCGCGGGGTGACGCCCGCGAAGCGTGGGAGGGGCGGGCGGTCTCAGAAGTGGAGTTCGCACTCCGCCTGGCGCGCCCCGGAGGCGAGGGTCACCGCCACGCGGGAGCCCACGATCGCCACGGACCCGCCCGCGCAGGACGAGCTCGACGGGATTCCGAGGCCATCGAACGTCACGCTCAGCGCCGTCACGGATCCCGCGTGCTCATCGATCGCGATGATCACCGCACCATCGGCACGGGTGCTGACGGCGACGGTGCACGGCGCACTCGCCGTCACCCCGTCCACGGTCACCGCCCGCCAGAACGTGAACAGACGCGTCTCGCGCGCGTCGAACCGCAGCGCCTGGCACTCGGCGGAGTTCGCTAGCACCGCGAAGTTCGGTGCTGCTGCGAACGCCTGCGTCTCGGCGAGGGACGCTCCGGGCAGCACCGCGTACTGATACGACCGACCGGAGAAGTTCTGGCCATGCCAGAGCCAGAGGGTGAGGTATCGGCGTGCATGCGGAGTCGCGTCGATGCCGGCCGTGGTGTTGATGTCGGCCCAGGAGCCCGCGCGTTCCTCGCGCTTCATCTTCACGCTGCCACCGACCGGGAAGAAGTACCCGCCGACACCGTCGATGTGGACGCTCAGCGGGCCGGTCGCGTTCTCCGTGCGCGAGCTCGGCAGGGTCGCGATGCGGACGACACCGTCGACGCGCAATGTCGCCGCTCCCGCGGCGTGGAGATTCCGGTTCTCGACGACGGTCTCGACGATGCCCCCGGTGCTGGAGGAGATGTCAGCGCCCAGGGCGACGAGGACGCCGTCCTGGAGGAACCAGGCCTTGCGGGCGTGCATGTCGCTGCCGCGGAACGCTCCCCCCGTCCCCGCCCGATCGTGCGGCGCATGGAGATCCTGCGCGAAGACCGTCGCCGCGTCAGGGGAGTCCGACATCACGGACGATCCGCCCGTCCATTCCCCCGGCGGACGCCCCTTGCCGGATGTGCCGCCGATCCGATCCGGGAGAGCGAGCTGCTCCACGGTCGTGCCCGGCAGCCGATAGCGGTCGACGGTCGGCCAGAACTCGTCGTCGTAGTGGGAGGTGTCGGCGTCGTACACGTACGTCATGCCGCTGCCGGAATGGTAGCCGCGGATGTTCTCCAGCGTGCTGCATTCGTACCAGGCGATCGTCGGACTCGATGCCGAGATCGCGATCGCGTGGTCCGCGTTGCGCACGATGCACCGAGCCATCGCGTTGAAGACGGTCGCACCGGCGGACGGTTCGGGGAGAGCGGCCACCGCGCTGTTCATCAGCGCGACGACCAGGCCCGTCCTCGCCACCGACCCCGTCTCGAAGATCCGCCCGGTGGAGTCCTCGTCCACCCAGGAGCGCACGCGCCCGCGGATCTGCGTCGCCACCGGTGCAGGAGCGGCTTCTGCGAGCAGGAGCAGCCCCTCCACCGCCTGGAAACCGGCATCCTGACTACGGGCGAGCGGGCGGGCGACAGCGCGGCCCCGCACGTGGTCCATGACCCTGCCGCGGTAGACGACCGGCAGGTAGCTCTTCCCGACCAGGGCGAAGAATGTCTCGTACTCCGGTCCGGCTGCTCCGAGGTCGAGGAGTGCGAACAGACGCGACGCCGCGAGCAGGAGCTCGATCCCGTACGAGCCCGTGTACGGGACGCTCGCATGCTGGATCATCGAGCCGTCGGCGTGGAAGCCGTCTCCCTCCAGGACGGTCGCCCACACCGGCGCCAATCCCGCGCGCGCTCTCTCGAGCCTCGGGACGTCTCCGTCCAGAAGAGCACGGACGATGACCGTCTGGCACATGTCCATCCGGTTCGCCCCGGTCGACTCCTTCACGGGAAGCCCCTTCAGCGGATCGAGGAACCACGGGTCCGGCACGAAGTGGTCGATCGCCGCACACCCCGCAGCGACCTGGGCGGACGGCAGCTCGTCGCCGACGAGCACGAGGACGCTCGCGAGAGCGCGGGGCGATCCGATCTGCCAATCCCACCAGTTGTCCGCGGCGGCCATCGCGGTGCCGGACGCGAATCCCGCCGCAGTGAGTGAGCCGAGACCCGAGGAGATCTGCGCGACCAGGGTCGAATCGGCATGATGAATCGAGCCCGGGGTCGCCCATGCCACGGCGAAGTCGAGCAGCCGCGTGTACGACTGGCGGATCTTCTGCGCGGTGCGCACGCCCTGAGCATCGGGATTCACGCCCGTCACCGGCAGATCGGTGAACACCGACGCCGCGGTGGGATCGAGCATCGCCCGCCACCCGGTGACACGGGCGTCCAGCGCCGAAAGCGCCGTCGCGAACCTCGCATCGGAAGAGACGACCTGGTGGCGACCGGTGATGATGTCCGCCCATCGCGCCCGCAGCGCCGGGTCGATCGTCGTCGTGCCCGCCCACGGCTCGGGGAGCACCGAGAAGATCGACTCTGCGAGCGTGAGTGCCGCCATGCCTGTGGACACCCGAAGAAGGGTGCGTCGCGTGAGCTGAACCATGAATCTTCCTCCGCATCGTCGCGTCTGAGACGGAACGTAGCTTCGGGTGAAGGAATGAGTCCAGAGTGAATGCGACGGTGGAGACGACCGACGGCCTCTGCCCGAGGCACGGTGCACTCAGCAAAAGGAACCGTGCCCCGGACACAGGCCGCCGGGCGCGAGAGGGTGTGTCAGCCCAGGTGCACCCGCTCGGTGCGCTGGTGCTGGCGGCCGAGCCCCTCGATCTCGATCGTCATCTCGTCGCCGTCCTGCAGGTACGGGAAGCGTCCGGAGAGCGCGACACCCTGCGGGGTGCCGGTGTTGATCACGTCGCCCGGCTCGAGCACCAGGTACTGGCTCAACTCGTGCACGATCTGCAGCACGGGGAAGATCATGTCGGCTGTCGAGGAGTCCTGACGCGGTTCGCCGTTCACGAAGGAGCGCAGCCGCAGCGCCTGCGGGTCGACCTCGTCGGCGGGCACGAGCGCGGGCCCGAGCGGGTTGAACGTCTCGGAGCACTTGCCCTTCGACCACTGTCCACCCGACACGTCGAGCTGGTACGCCCGCTCCGACACGTCGTTAGAGATCGTGTACCCGGCGATCACCTCGCGCGCGGCCTCCGGCGACGACAGGTAGCGGGCGGTCTTGCCGATCACGATCGCCAGCTCGACCTCCCAGTCGACCTTCTCGGCGCCCGGCGGCAGCAGCACGACGTCGTCCGGGCCGACGACGGTGTTCGGATGCTTGAAGAAGATCACCGGATGCTCGGGCGGCAGCGACCCCGACTCGGCCGCGTGCGCGGCGTAGTTCTGACCGATGCAGACCACCGCGGTCGGACGCGCGACCGGGGCGCCGATGCGCAGTCCGTCGACGTCGGCCGTGGACAGCTCGCCGCCGCTCAGTGCCGCGCGCACCCGGGCGATGCCGTCGGACGCGAGGAAGGCGCCGTCGATGTCGGCGGTGAGGGGTGCCAGGTCGTAGACGACGCCGCCCTCGCGGACGTACGGGCGTTCGTGGCCGACCGGGCCCAGTCGCAGCAGTTCCATGATGATCCTTCGGTCAGCGCGCGGCGGCGTAGGTCGGGTTGACGATCGGCACGGACTCACCGGCGAGATACCGGATGATGTTCTCGGCCGCGTGCACGGGCAGATCCGCCAGGGCCTCGGGCGAGAACCAGGCGGCGTGCGGGGTCAGGAGCACCTGTTCGAGGTCGCGCAGCGGCGAGTCGGCGGCGAGGGGCTCCCCCGCGAACACATCGAGGGCGGCGGCACCCAGGTGCCCGGCGCGCAGCGAGTCCGCGAGCGCATCCTCGTCGATGAGCGGGCCGCGGCACGTGTTCACCACGACGGCGCCGGGCTTCATGGTCGCGATGGCCGCAGCATCGACCAGGTGCCGGGTCTCGTCGGTGAGCGGCACGTGCAGCGTGAGGATGTCGGCCTGCGCCACGGCATCCGGAATGCTCACGGGCTCGCAGCCGGCATCGCGCACGGCGTCGGCGGGGGCGTAGGGGTCGGCGACGAGCACCCGGAAACCCAGCGCTCGGCATCCGCGGGCGACCATCGACCCGATGCGACCGAAGCCGAGCACCGAGACGGTGGTGGCCGAGGGACGCACGGCGAGCGGGCGGGCGTCGACGGCCTTCCAGGTGCCGGCGCGCACGGCGCGGTCGTAGGCGGGGAGACCGCGGGCCTGCGTCATGATCATCGCGATGGTGTGCGCGGCGACCTCTTCGATGCAGTAGCTGGGGGTGTTCGCGACGGCGATGCCGCGGGCGGTGGCCGCCTCGACGTCGACCATGTCGTAGCCGATGCCCACGCGGCTGATGATGCGCAGGTTCGGCATCCGGTCCATCACCTCGCCGGTGATCTGCGCCCACTGCACGACGAGCCCTTCGGCGTCGGAGCCGGCGGCGGCGATGTCGTCGAGGTTGCCGGATGCGGCGCGCTCGGCGCGCAGCCCGGCCTGCCGGAGGGTGTCCTCGATGACGGTTCCTGGCAGGTCGCAGTCGCTGACGAGGATGAAGGGCTCAGTCATGAGAGCGATGCTATAGCATCTAGCAGATGTCCGCACGGCACTACGGTTGGCCATCATTTGCTATAGCATCGGACGCATGACTACGCGCCGCGCTCTGATCACGGGGGCCAGTTCCGGTATCGGAACCGCCGCCGCCCTCGACCTCGCCCGCGAGGGCACCGCCCTCTGGATCACGTACGCCGGACGGGAAGCCGAAGCTCTCCGCGTCGCCGAGGAGTGCCGGGCGGCAGGCTCCCCCGAGGTGCACGTCTCGCGTCTCGACCTGCGCGAGCGCGAGTCGATCGACGCGCTGGTCGGCGAGATCACGGACGCCTGGGGCTCGCTGCACGTGCTCATCAACAACGGCGGCGTGTGCCCGTACACCGCCTACGACGACATCGACTTCGACGAGTGGGACATGGTCCTCGAGACCAACGCCCGCGGCACGTTCTTCCTCACCCGCGGCGCCCTTCCGCTGCTTCGGGCCGCCGAGGGTGACCGCTCCGTGATCAACATCGCGTCGATCGCCGGGCAGGTCGGCGCGCTGCAGACCGGCATCCACTACGCCGCCAGCAAGGGGGCGATCCTCGCGATCACGCGCAGCTTCGCCCGACACCTCGCAGCGGAGGGCATCCGCGTGAATGCGGTCACCCCGGGCCCGGTCAAGAGCGCGATCACCGACCAGCTGCAGGGGGCGGGCCGCGAGAAGCTCGAAGCCGGCATCCCCCTCGGCGCGTTCGGCCAGCCCGAGGACGTCGCCTGGATCATCACCTCGCTCGCGTCGGAGCGCGCCCGCTTCATCACCGGCGCCACCTACGACGTCAACGGAGGCGTTCGCATTGACTGACCACGCTGCCGCCGACCGTTCCGCCGCATCCCGCTCCGCCGCTGATACCGTCCAGGCGCAGCTCGACGCGTTCAACGCGCACGACCTCGACGCCTTCGTCGCGACGTACGCCGCGGATGCCGTGATCACCGGCGTCGCTCCCGAACCGGTGGTGGGCTCGGCCGCGATCCGCGCGTTCTACGAGCCGCGGCTGCAGAATCCCGAGCTGTCGTGCGTGATCGAGACGAGCGTGCTGTTCGGCACCCGCTGGGTCGTCGCGCAGGAGCAGGTCATCAACGCGGGCGTCGCGACCGAGACCATCGCCACCTTCGACGTGGTCGACGGACTGATCTCCCGCGCCTCGATGCTCAAGGCCTGAAGCGCGCAGGACGCGGCGTCACTTTCGGCGGTAGACGTCCGAGCGGTGGGCGATGCGCAGCACGTACACGGTACGCGCGTCCTCATCGACGCGAACGACGACACGATACGCGATACCGATGTAGCCGCTGCGCTGCCCTTCGAGCTCAGCGCCGAGCGCCTTGGTCGTGCGCAGCGGATTCTCGGCGAGCGGACCTTCGAGGAACCGGAGCACCGCGTCGGCGAGCTTGGGTTCCAGACGATGCAGTGCGCGAACAGCAGGGCCGGTGAGCTGGATGTCGTAGGGCTCCGGCATCACCGGCGAGCCAGCTGCTCTCGCACTTCTGCGAGACTCAACGTGCGACCCGCAGCGATATCCGCATCTGCCTCCGCCACCTCTTCGACGTGCTGCGGATCCTGCAGCAGCGCGAGAGTGGCCTGCAGCGCTTCGAGATCATCGACGCTCAACATGACGACGGCGGGTCGCCCGTGGCGCGTGATGGTCACCGCCTCGTGCGTGGTGTCCACTGCTTCCACCAACTGCGAGAACCTGTCCTTCGCCTCGCTGACCGAGATCGTCTGCACGTCCATAAATCTAGCCTAAAGTCAGGCCAGTTTATAGGCCAATATTCTGTCCGCAGCTTGCTCCTCCGCGCGAGAACCCGCTTGTCCCAACGATGGGGCTGGGCTGCGGGGGCGGCCCTCTCGGCATGAAGGAGATCTCCCAGAATGAAGGAGCCTTCCGCGAGAACGCTCCTTCATGTCGTGGTTTCTCCTTCAGCACGCGCGGGCGCAGCTGCAGCACGCGTGGTCACAGCTTCAGCACACGCGGTCGCAACGTCAGCACACACGCGCGCCCGGGTCACTCGTGCTCGGGCAGGGTCGGCGACGACCACCCAGGATCGCGCCCCAGCTGCGCCGCCCGCGCCACCGAGGTCGAGCCGTAGCGATCACGCAGCGTGTCGAGCACGGAGTCGAGTCGCGCCTCATCGCCCCAGTCGATCGGCAGCTCGGGCTGCACGTTCCCGGCGCGGTCGAGCTGCGACAGCGAGATGCCGATCAGGGTGATGCCGCGCGCCGTGATGTCGGCCTGCGCCGCGGCGAGCAGGGTGCGGGCCACAGTGAGCACGATGGCGGTGCGATCGGTCGGCGCGCGGAGCGAGCGGGAGCGGGTGGCCTTCGTGAAGTCGCCGAAGCGCAGCCGCAGCACGACGGTGCGGCAGACGCGGTCGCCGTCGCGGAGGCGGCGAGCGAGCCGGTCGACGATCTGGGTGAGGATGAGGTCGAGCTCCTCCGCGGACCGCGGGCGGCTGCCGAGGGCGCGCTGCGAGCCGACGGATCCGCGCCGCCGGGTGGTGTCGACCGGACGCGGATCCCGCAGCCGGGCCAGCGCGTGCACATGGGCACCCGTCGCCTTGCCCAGCATCCTCTCCGCCGTCGCGGCCTCGAGCTCGGCGAGCTCACCGACCGTGCGGATGCCGTAGCGGTGCAGCTTCTCGGCCGTCACGGCCCCCACACCCCACAACCGTTCGACCGGAAGGGGAAGCAGGAACTCCTCCTCGCGCTCGGGTTCCACGACCAGCAGTCCGTCGGGCTTGATCACGGCACTGGCGACCTTCGCGAGGAACTTCGTGCGCGCGACCCCCACCGAGATCGCCAACCCGGCCTCCGTACGCACGCGTTCCCGCAACCGTGCCGCGATCTGCTCGGGCGTACCGGCGATGCGCCGCAGACCACCGACCTCGAGGAACGCCTCGTCGATCGAGAGCCCCTCGACGAGCGGCGTGGTGTCGCGGAAGATCGCGAACACGTCTTTGCTCGCGGCGGAGTACGCGTCCATGCGCGGGGGGACGACGACGGCATCCGGGCAGAGCTCGCGCGCCTGCCGGCCGCCCATGGCCGTGCGGACGCCGCGCGCCTTCGCCTCGTAGCTCGCTGCCAACACGACCCCGCCGCCCACGATGACCGGTCGACCCCGCAGTTCCGGGGCGTCGCGCTGCTCGACCGACGCGTAGAACGCATCGAGGTCGGCGTGCAGCACCGTGGCTTCCCCGCGCATCCGTTCTCCCGTCGACGTGCGGATCGTCGCACGGACCGGGGACATCCGGCTCGGGATCGAACGAGGGCGGCCTGATGTCCGTGCTCGCGGATATCGTCGGCGCGTGCCGGAACCGGTGATGCAGTGGTGGGCGCGACGGCAGTTCTCCCGCGGTCGCGCCGTTCCGTATGACGTGGGCACGTACCGCGCCGGATGGGCGGCATACCCGGAGCTGATCCGGCAGTACCACCCCGAGCTCAACCACGGCATCGCGCTGTCGCAGGTCCCGCTCGCGGCCGATGTGCTGCTCTGCTGGGAGTGCCCGGTCGGACACCGGTTCGCCGCCACCCCGACCGAGCAGCGCGAGCGACCGGGCCAGGTGCGGCGCCGCTCCGCGTGGTGTCCCGAGTGCTCCGCCCTCGCCCGTCCGCAACCGGTCGTGCTCGGCGAGGCACGCGCCCTCCCGCGCAAACCCCGTCGCCCCGCGCCCGCTCTCTGCACCCAGACGCCCGATCTGCCCGCCGGAACCGCGTTCGTGAGCGCGTGCGCTCCGCGCCCGGCATCCGCGGTGGAAGGACGTCTACGGGCAGACCTCGGAGCGCTGATCGAGTTCGACGCGGCGGTGAACGCGGTGAAAGTGTCGCGCCCGTTCTTCCGCCACACGGAAGTCTGGCCGGACATCGTGTTCCCGGAACTGCGCGTCGCGCTCGAGTACGACACGGTCGGCCGTCACGGCCTCGAGCACGTCGGCAAGCGGCAGGATGCGGATCTGCGCAAGGACCGCGCCCTCCGCGCTGCGGGGTGGGAGGTCATCCGCATCCGCACCGGCAAGCTCGAGCCTCTCGGTCCGCACGATCTCGCGCTCTCGTCGGTGAGCGCGAAGAGCATCGCGCGCATCATCGACGAGCTGCGGGCGATCCGCGGTGCGCTGCTCGTGGATGCGTACCTCCGGTGAGACGGTGCCGCACTTCCGGCCACCCGCCGCGAAGGAGAACTCCTGAAATGAAGGAGCCGACAGCGCAGAACGTCCTTCATTCCGCGACTTCTCCTTCAGAACGCGCGACGCGACTGCCGGAAGTCGCCGCCTCAGTCCTTCCCGAACCGGAACACGCCGGGATCGAGCGTGAACCCGAGCCCCACGGCATCCGTCGGCCGGATCCGCCCCTCGAACGACGGACCGCCGAGCACGAACGACGGCGCCGGGTCGTAGGGGTTGACGCCCCGCGCGAAGGTCTCGACGCCGATCCCCAGGTGGGCGGTGACCTCGGGGTAGACATGCCCCGAGACGGGCACGCCGCGCTCGGCCGCCCATCCGATCAGCTCGCGCGCCGGGGTCACACCACCGATCGCGACCACATCGAGCCGCAGCGCTTCGACCCCGCCGACCTCGACCAGAGCCTTCAGCACGGCGGGGTCGGTGACCTCGTCGCCGACCGAGACGGCAAGTCCCGATTCCCGGCGGATGCGCGCGACACCTGCGGCGTCTTCGGGGAGCAGCGGGTCTTCGAGCCAGGCCAGCTGCGGGTCGCCCCACTGCGCGATCTCGGCCAGGGCGGCATCGGCATCCGGCCAGCCGAAGCCGACGTCGACGATCAGACCGGTCGCGGAGGGCAGCTCGGCGTTCAGCAGGGCGAACAGTTCGCGCATATATGCCGGATCGGGAATGCGGGAGACCTTCACGTACGTCCAGCCGTCGGCCTGCGCGAGAACCTCGTCGGCGACCTCGCGCGGAGGCCGGTCAGCCGACGGATACGCGGCGACGAGGATCGAGTCCCGCGGCGCGTCTCCGGTGCCGAGCAGCGTCCACAGCGGCACGTCCGCACGCTGGGCTGCGATGTCCCACAGCGCGATGTCGACGAGGCCGATGGCCCGCCGCACGAGCCCCACCCGTCCGACGATGGCGCTGCCGCGCAGCATCCGCTCCCAGGTCGATGTCGGGTCGTCGGCATCCGCACCGACCGCATGCGCCGCGACGAGCCGGTCGACGATCTCGGCCATCGGCGCCTCGCGCGACAGGCAGTACGCGACGCCGGTCGTGCCGTCGTCGGCGAACGCCTGCACCGCGCTGTACTCGCGGCGGGTCACGGTCATCGCGCCCAACTGCAGGGGCGCGGGAAGGGGCAGCACGGCCGTGGCCGTGTCGATACGGGCGATCGTGCTCATTCGGGCTTCTTCGCGAGGGGTACGCCGTAGTCGACCATGAAGCCGCCGTCGACGTAGAGGGTCTGGCCGTTCATGTAGCGGGACTGGTCTGAGACGAGGAAGCTGACGGCCGCGGCGATCTCGCTCGCATCGCCCAGGCGCTTCGCGGGGATGCGCGACAGGATCGTGTCGAGGCTGAGCGTGCCCGCCTCGACACCATGCCGGAAGACGCCCGTGTCGACGTAGCCGGGCGCGACTGCATTGACCCGCACGCCACGCGAGGCCCACTCGGCACCGGCGGTCGAGGTGAGGCCGATCACCGCCGCCTTGGTCGTGGCGTAAGGCGCACGCCCCGCCGACCCGCGCGACGAGATGGACGAGATGTTCACGATGCGGCCGTCGCCGCGCTTCAGCATCCGCTTCCCTGCGGCCTGCAACGCCGAGAAGACGCCGTGCAGGTTCACGTCGACCACGGCCGACCATTCGTCCCAGCTGAGGTCTTCGATGCCGCGGTGGCGCTGGATGCCGGCGTTGTTGACGAGCACCTCGATGGGTCCGAGCTCGGCCTCGATCTCGCCGAACACCCGGTCGACGCCGGCGTGGTCGGTCACGTCGAGCTCGCGCCACAGGATGCCGGCGGGGTTCTCTCCCGCGGTGAGTCCGGGCACGCGGTCCGCGGCGACGACCCTGTAGCCGTCGGCGGCGAGGCGCTGGCCGATCTCCCAGCCGATGCCGGCGGATCCTCCGGTGACGATGGCGACGGGCGCGGTCATTGCTCTCCTCAGGGGGTTCGAGATTTGCTATAGCAAGTGTAGTGGCCGGGTGACTCAGCGGTCGAGCAGATCCGCGACGACCGCCGCGACATGCTCCTCGAGCAGGTCGAGCGCGCCGGGAGCCAGCGGCGTCTGCCACGCCTGATACGCCCCGCGGTCATACGCGTCGCGTGTCGGCAGGTACACGAAGCCGGGGCCGTTCGTGAGGTTCATCACGACGATCGGCGTCTCGGGGAACCGCGCTCGCAACGCGGTCTGCAGGCGCGAGTACGCCTCGCCCGGATGCCCGACGATCACCGCATCGCCGAGCCGCCAGGCCCAGACCGGATGCTGCACCGTCGGGCCGTCGATGTACCCGTCACGCAGGTTGCGCGCGCGGCCGAGGCGTTCCTCGCGGGAGCGCGGGTCGATGTCCTTCCACTCCTCGGCGAGCTCTTCCAGCGTCGGCAGGTCGCGCAGCGGCAGCTCGACCGACGTCACCGAACCGGCCGCGCCCTCCCCGCCGAGAGCCACCTCTCCCGCCCAGATCGCCAGCGGCGCTCCCGACTCCACGACGCCCTCGAGCGTCAGTTCCTCCCCCGGCGCCGGCAGCGAATCGAGGGCCGCGAGCACTGCGTGCCCGAGCGAGCGTCCGTGGCGGTCGGCGACCGTGACGTCGCCGGTGTACTGCTCGCGGGGCGCCAGCTCGCCCGAGGCGCCCTGCACGAACAGGCACGGCGCACCCGTGGCGGCCTCGACGATCTCGCGCATCGCGCCGACGTAGTCCGGCGACACCTCACGGCTCTGCCAGGCGAGCGTGGTCGGGTGGCAGGCATAGTTCACGAGCGTGCCGCGCACGACACCGTCGACGCTGAGGCGGCCGATCATGACGGTGTCGTCGGCGGCGCCGGCGGGATTGAAGCCCACGAGCGCACGACCGTCGACGTCGAGCTCGCGGTCGGCCGCGAGCGTGCAGCGGCCGGTCGTCCACTCGATGAGTCCGAGGACCGCGCCGTCGAGGGCCTCTCGCCCGGCGGCGATGCCCGCGGCGGCGAGAGCTTCGAGGTACCCGGGGATGAGTTCGCCACCCGGCAGGTGCGCGTCGGCGGCACACAGCACCGCGCCCGCGTGGGTGTGCGAGAGCGAGAGCATCAGCTGGTCGGGGTCGAGTCCGAGGCCGTCCAGGATCGCGCCGCGGACGCCCTGCTCGTCGGCCACGCGGCGCCACCACGTGCCGTCCACGGCGAGCAGCACGCGTGGCCGCCCGTCTCCCGCGATCACGGCGAGCGCGGTCAGTTCGAACGGACGGTGCGCCCCCTCGGAGCGCTCCCAGTCGGCGGGCCCCCAGTTCTTGGCACGGATGCCGAGCGGCGGAGTGATGTCGCGCCGGGCGACGCCGATGCGCGCTCGGGTGCGGGGGATGCGGATGCGATCGCCGAGCTGGGTGGCCGCTGCCGTGTCGTTCAAACGAGGTCCTCCATGTTCTCCATGATGCCGGTCACGCACTCGTCAGCACGTCGGCGATCAGCACGCGGTCGCCGGCCTCGGGGAGATCCGCCTCGACGCCACGCTCGACGTTGTCGCTGTACAGGAGCGTGGAGGGATCCGAGAAGCCGTCGGCCAACCGCAGCCGCCCTCCGACGAACTGACTGCCGGTGACGCGCGCGTGGTTGACGCCGGCACCGATGTCGACGTGCGCCACGCCCTTCGGCGCCGTCGAGGTCAGGCCGCTCAGACGCCAGGTGATGACCCCCGATCCGGCGGCTCGGGACAGCATGGCGCCCTCCGCGCGCTCGGTGCTGAGCTCGACGCCCTCCAGCGCGATGGCCTGGTCGCGCACGGCGGTCGCGGAGAGCACGGCATCGCGCACCGAGCCGCCCCGGATGGTGACCCTCGACGCACCGATCTCGGCGGGCGCGCCCTTCGCCGGGCCGCTCAACCGGCAGTCGACGAACTCGACGGGTCCGGAACCGCGCGCCTTCGCCCCGTCGATTCCGGTGATCGTGCAGCGCACGAAGCTGACGGGAACCGTGACCGGGGTCTGGATGAGCACCTGGTCTTTCGGGAGCGCGAAGGTGCTGTCCTCGATCGTCGTCGGCCGCGACGATCGGGCCGACCGCTGCCCGATGGCGAGCAGCCCGGCCGTGCAGCCGCGAACCTGGGCACCGTCGGCGTTGATCGTCATGGTCGCCTGCGGGTCGAAGGTCGACCGCCCGATCACGCGCACGTTCTCCAGCGTCAGGTCGCTAATCTTCGTGCCGGCGACGAACCATGAGCAGACGTGATCGCGCACCGTGATGCGCTTGGCGGAGGTACCCCACTGCGCACCGGAGTTGGCGATGTCCATGAGCCCCGAGTTGCCGATGAAGGTGAGGTCGTGCTCGTACTGACCGTGGGTGGTGAACGGGTTGCCGCCCTGATCGTCGCCGTCACCATGGCAGTTCTCGACGAGGCAGTAGGCACTGGCGGTCAGGTCGTTGAGGTGCCGCGCGTTCGACGACGTGCAGTCGCTCACCCGCCCGTAGAGGCAGTAGATCTGCTGTGTGAGATACCCCGCGCCGCCGTAAAACACCGTGGGCGGGTTCTCGACCGAGCAGCGTTCGGTCGTGAAGTGGGTGTTCCACCGCCGCATCACGACGGGCCACCAGGTGCGACTGGCGTGCACATCGGCGACATCGCATCCGATCGCGTACTCGAAGGCGATCGGGTGCGAGCCGGTCAGCTCGCGGGCGTCGGGGAACGAGCCGTCGGTGGGTCCGTCGAAGGGCCCGGCGCCGAGGAACCGCATGTTCGAGATGCGCACCCCTTCGACGGGAGCCATCTGCCGCCAGGTGAGCGTGCGGCCCTTGTCCAGCGGCCAGCCGTTGAGATAGTTGATCCGGATGTGCTGTCCGTCGATCTGCTGCGTCACCTGGACGAACCGCTGGAGCTCGCGCTCATCGGCGCCGCCCCCGGCGACCGTGTCGCACTGCACCGCCCACCAGGTGTCGACCGGGAACTTCGCCGCATCGGGGACGGCGACCGCATCCGTCAGCTCAGGCCAGGCCTCGGCCAGCTGATGCTCGACGACGACGTCTCGGGACACCCCGGTGAAGAACATCACGGCGCCGAACGGGTTGTCGTGGGTGTTCGGCTCGATGCCCTCGGTCGCGATGACATGCCCGCCGAAGTCGATCTCGAGATGGGAGCGCGTGAAGCGATGCCGCTTCTGGAACAGCAGATCCGTGTGCGCTTCGATCCGCCGGGTGCGGGGATCGTTCACCATCGCGGCGAGCGCATCATCGGCCGCCTTCTCGGGCCCCGTGATGCCGAAGACCCGGAAGTCGAGCGTGCCGTCATGCTGCAGCAGCCAGGTGGTGCCGCGCGTGCCGGCGACCACCGTGCCGCCGTTGGGCTTGATCTTCGCCGCGTCGGACCCCACGTACACGAGCAGCCCGGCGTCGCCCGGTGTCCGGTAGCCGGCGACGATGGCCACCTCGCCGGCCCGCGCACGCAGGCGGGACAGGTCGGCGACGGTCTCCGCCCTGGTGATGTCTTTCGCACCCATGGTGACGGGGGCCGCCTGCGCGGGTGTCGCGACGGCGAGGGAGCCGGCAGCGCCGAGCGCGACCGCACCGAATCCGGCCATGAGGGCGCGGCGTCCAGTGGAACGCACCGCGCCCTCCGCGTCAACGGCCATCAACGCACCCCGGTCTTCGCGTTGGCCTTCAGGAGGACCTCGGCGGGAACGGTGAAGTCCGCGCGTCGGCTCAACACGAACGCGATGGTCGCACCGAGCAACGTGAGCCCGGCGATGAGGAGCAGCCCCCAGATCGCCGACCCCGTGGTCTCGCTGATCCAGCCGATCGCATACGGGCCGGCGAACCCGGCAAGGTTGCCGACCGAGTTGATGAAGGCGAGCCCGGCAGCGGCCGCGGTGCCCGTGAGTACCATCGGCGGCAGACTCCAGAACAGCGGCGTCGTCGAGAACAGTGCGGACATGCCGACGCACAACGCGACGAGGGCGAGGATCGGCGTGCCCTGCGCGGCAACCGCCGCGATGAGCGAGAGCGCGGTGATGGTGAGCGTGATACCGATCTGCAGGGGGATGTTGCCCTGCTTCCTGGCCGCGCGCTCCCACGGCAGCATGACGAGGGCTGCACACAGGTTCGGTAGCGCGACGAGCCACCCGGTCGTGACGTTGGAGAAGTCGCCCATGCTCTTCACGATCGTCGGCAGCCACATGCCCAGTCCGTAGGCACCGAAGACGACTCCGAAGAACAGCACGATCAGCGTCCACAGACGTCCGTTGCTGAACACCTCGCGCAGGCGCAGACGCCCGTGCTTCTGCTCGGTGGCCGCCGTCTCGGCGGCGAGGGTGTCGTTGATCCACCGCTGTTCGGTCGGGTCCAGCCAGCGAGCATCCTGCGGACGATCGGGCAGCCAGAAGAAGACGACGAACGCGAGGAGCACGGCGGGGATGCCCTGCAGCAGGAAGACGAGCTGCCAGCCGTCGAGCCCCCACATGCCGTGGAGTTCGAGCATCCAGCCGGACAGCGGCGCGGCCACCGCATTCGCGATCGGGTTGGACAGCACGAACACCGCGAGCACCTGGGTGCGGTACTGCCGCGGGAACCAGAGCGTGAGGTAGAGGAGCACACCGGGGAAGAAGCCCGCCTCGGCGATGCCCAGGACGAACCGGGCGATCGCGAATTGGGTCGCGTCCTGCACGAAGGCGGTGAGGGCGGCGACGAGTCCCCAGGAGACCATGATGCGCGCGATCCACTTGCGGGCGCCGAAGCGCTCGAGCAAGAGGTTGCTGGGCACCTCGAAGAGCAGGTATCCGATGAAGAAGATGCCGGCGGCGAACCCGAACGCGGCCTCGGTGATCTGCAGCGCCGCCGTCATCTCCAGCTTGGCGAAGCCCGCATTGTTGCGGTCCATGTAGGCGACGAGGTACAGCAGCCCGAGGAACGGGCCAAGGCGCCAGATCGCCTTCTTCATGGCGGATGCCCCGACTTCTTCGGGCGTGCGCGTATCGGGGGCGATTCCGGTCCCGGACATGACAACTCCTTCGTTCGTCCTCGTTCAAGTGGCTTTGCTATAGCATCTAGCAAAACCAGGGCGGTGTCCACCGATCCGAGAAATGCCATAGCATCGAGCGAACGAATGCGCACCACTCGACGAGGCTGCGCCGCGGATCGAGAGGGCACCCGAATGCGCAGCGTCTCGGATCAGAACATCGCCGAACAGGTCGCGGACGAGTTGCGCGCCGCCATCCACTCCGGAGAGCTCGCGCCCGGCGAGCGCCTCGTCGAACGAAAGCTCGCCGACCGGCTCGGTGTGAGTCACATCCCGGTGCGCGAGGCCCTGACCCGCCTGGCCGAGGAGCGTCTGATCACCCGCGAGCCCCGCCGCGGAGCCCGCGTCGCGCAGCTGAGCGCGCAGGACCTGGAGGAGATCTCGAGCCTGCGGATCGTGCTCGAGCAGTTCATGGCCATCCGGGTGCAGGAGCGCTGGAACGAGGAATCCGCCGCCCGCCTCGGAGCCATCATCCAGGCGATGTCGGATGCGGCACCCGGCGACATCGACGAGGTGCTGCGCCAGGACCGCCTGTTCCACGAGACCCTCGCCGACCTCGCCGAGCATCGCTTCCTCGACGAGGTGAGCGGTCAGCTGCGCGGACGCATCACCGGATTCCTGCACGCCGCGAACGCGGCGCTCGACCCCGCCGAGCTCGAGGAGCACGTGCGCAGCCACCAGCAGATCGTCGACGCCATCGCGAGCGGCGACCCCGACCGGGCGCAGGCGGTCATCACCGAGCACGTGACCCGCGCGGTCCGGCGCATCACCCCCTCGGCCGAAGCCGAGTGACACGGCCCGTGCCCCAGAAGACGATCGTCCTCACCGGAGCATCCGACGGGATCGGTGCAGCCGCCGCCCGCCAGCTCGCCTCGCCGTCGAACCGCCTGATCCTGGTCGGCCGATCCGTCGAGAAGACCCGCGCGGTCGCGGAGGAGACCGGATCGGACTGGTTCACGGCCGATTTCGCCCGCCTCGACGACGTGCGGGCGCTGGCGGGGAAGATCACGGATGCCGTCGGCGATGGCGGCATCCACGTCCTGGCGAACAACGCCGGCGGCATCTTCGGAGATCAGACCCCGACCGTCGACGGCTTCGAGAAGACGATGCAGGTCAATCACCTGGCGCCGTTCCTGCTCACGAATCTGTTGCTGCCGCAGCTGTTGGCATCCGGCGGCGTGGTCATCAACACCTCGAGCATCGCGCACCGCCTCTTCGGGCACATCGACGTCGACGACCTCGACAACGCCCGCCGCTTCAGCCCGAACAAGGCCTATGGCGACGCGAAGCTCGCCAACGTGCTGTTCGCGAAGAGCCTGCACACGAAGTTCCACGCCGACGGACTCAGCGCGGTGGCGTTCCACCCGGGCACCGTGCAGACGAACTTCGCGTCCGACTCGTCGAGCATCATGCGGCTGCTCTACCGCACGCCCCTCAAGCACCTCCTGCTCATCGGCGCGGACAAGGGCGGCGACACTCTGCGCTGGTTCATCGAGGGCACCCCCGGCGACACCTGGTTCTCCGGCGCGTACTACGACGAGCGCACCCTCACCACGAAGGTCAACCCGCAGGTGAACGACCCGGATCTCGCCGAGGCCCTCTGGCAGCGCAGTGCCGAGCTCGTCGGCATCCCGTCCCCCTGACCCCC
>NZ_PCPG01000020.1 GCF_002979655.1 Microbacterium sp. MYb45 | reverse complement strand
GGGCAAGTACCCCTACGAGCAGGCCTACCTCCCCTACAACCGCCTCCTCGACGGCACCGTCCACGACTGGTGAACGCACACGCGTCGTACGCGGTTGTGGTGATGGGGGTCTCGGCGGCTGGCAAATCGACCATGGGGCGCCTGCTCGCCGCGGATCTGGGGGTCGAGTTCCTCGATGCGGACGACCTGCATCCTGCCTCCAATCGGGCGAAGATGAGCGCGGGCACACCGTTGACGGATGGCGACCGGATGCCGTGGCTCGACCGCGTGAGCGATGAACTCGCCGCGCGGTCGGCATCGGGGTCGGTGATCGCGTGCTCGGCGCTCCGGCGGGTCTATCGGGATCGGATCCGCGAGCGGGTGCCGGGTGTCGTGTTCGTGCACCTGCACGGCAGTGACGAGCTGCTCGCCGAGCGCGCGGCCGGCCGGACCGATCACTTCATGCCCCCTTCCCTGCTTCGATCGCAACTCGACACCCTTGAAGCGCTCGACGCCGACGAGGTCGCTGTCGTCGTCGACGTCGGTCACCCGCCCGCGCCGCCGTCGAATGGCTCGAATCGCACCCGTCATGACACGCTGGGAGCTGGGAGGAACCATGGACGACGATCTGCCCGGCGAGATCGCGGAGCGCATCCGGCGACGGAACGGCGCCGCGACCATCTACGACATCGCGGAGCTGGCTGGTGTGAACCCGTCGACAGTCTCGCGTGCGCTCAGCAAGCCGGGGCGGATAAGCAAGAAGACGGAAGAGAAGATCCGTGCTGCTGCAGACCGCCTGGACTTCCAGTTCAACCCGATGGCGCGCGCTCTGCCGACGGGGCGCAGTCACACTATCGGGCTCATGGTCGCGGACATCACCAACCCCGTGATCTTCGGCATCGTCCGCGGCGCCGAACACACCGCCGCAGCTGCGGGGTACACGCTGGTGATCGCCGAATCGCAGGAGTCCGGTGAAGCGGAGGCCGAGGCGGTCTCGCGACTGCTGCCGAGCGTCGACGGCCTGATCCTGGCGACGACGCGTCTCGCGGATGAGCGGATCCTGCGGCTGGCGGAGCGCAAACCCGTCATCCTCATCAATCGTCAGGTCGACGGTGTCGTCGGTGTCCTTCCCGAGGTGGAGCAGGGCGTCTCGGATCTCGTCGCGCATCTCGCCGATCTCGGTCACCGCTCGATCGCGTACCTCTCCGGCCCTGAGACGTCATGGATCAGCCGACGACGGTGGGAGGCGATGCTCGACGCCGCCGAGCGCCTCGGCTTGGCGGTCGTCGAGATCGGCCCGCACACGCCGACGATCGACGGCGGACGTGAGGCGCTCCGCCGGGTGCAGGCGTCGCGCGCGACCGCGGTGATCGCCTTCAACGACCTGATGGCGATCGGCCTGATCCAGGCTGCGTCCGCCGCCGGAATCCTCGTGCCCGACGAGCTGAGCATCGCGGGGTTCGACGACATCTTCGGCAGCGAGCTCATCGTCCCCGCGCTGACCACCGTGCGCGCCCAGCTGCAGCTCGCGGGGGAGCGTGCCGTCGGCAAGGTCCTCGACGCTCTGGGGGACGCCACAGAGCCGGTCAGCGACGATCCTCTCGCGACGACCCTCATAGTGCGAGGGAGCACGGGCTCCGCTCCTCGCAGCTGAGCGCCGGTCGGCGATCGGCGCGAACCTTCACAATCGATTGGCAATCGGTTGCCGAATTCATCGATCTCTGATTTGATGTAACTGTCTCAACAGCGAGACGGTCTGGAGAGTTCGATGACGAAAGCACAGCTGGGGAAGCCGCGATCATGAGCGAGCAGATCACGCATCCCACCGGTGAGGAATCCCGGTGGACCTCGAACATCGGTGTGCACTACGACGCGAAGAAGCCTCTCTCTCGTTACATCCGCTGGTACCTGCTGCTCTCTCTGGCCGTCTCGGCAGTCTGGGCGGCGACGAACGGCATCCTCATGCCGAATCAGATCCAACTGCTGGAGTTCGGATCCTTCTTCACTGGGGCAGACGCCGGCGTCGACCTGCAGGCTCTCACCGAGCTCGGCCGCGCCGTCGCGGCCGGTGATGTCACCCCGACGGCGGATCAGACCAGACAGCTCGCCCTGCTCTCGAACTTCGAAGCAGCGCGAGCGAACGGGCTCGCGCTCGTCACGACGACCAGCGCCATCATCGTGATGATCCTCCAGCCGGTGATCGGCGTGCTGTCCGACCGCACGCGCTCCCGACTGGGGCGCCGCGCTCCCTGGATCCTTTACGCGGGACTGATCGGCGCCGTGCTGCTGGTCGCCGTCCGCTACGCGCCCTCGCTCGTGGTGCTCGTCGTGCTGTGGTCTGCCGCCGAGCTGGCGCTGAACGTCGCGGGCAATCCGCTGCAGGCTACGGTCGCCGACCGGGTGCCGCGCGATCGGCGCGGCCGCGTGACGTCGTGGACGAGCATGGGCGCGATCATCGGCGGCATCCTCGGTGGCATCGGCGCCGGGGCCCTCTTCGGACTCGTCGGGCTGGACTTCTATCTGATCCTCGGCCTGCTCGTGGCGATCGCGACGGTGCTCTTCGTCACCCGCAATCGTGACGCGTCGTCGGTCGATGTCGAGCGTGAGCCCTTCGCCTGGAAGCCGTTCCTGCTCGGCTACGCGAGCGCCCTCAAAGCCCGCAACTACCGGTGGCTGTGGGTCTCGCGCGTGCTGTTCTTCTTCGGCTACAGCACGTCGACGGTACTCAATCTCTATATGCTGCAGAGCTACATCTCCCCGGCGCTCAGCGCCGCCGAGGCATCGGCCATGGTCCCGATCCTCGGGCTCGCGGGCATCCCCTTCACGCTCATCGCGGTGGCGATCTCGGGTCGACTCTCCGACCGTGTCGGCCGTCGCAAGCCGTTCATCGTCGTCGCATCGCTGCTCATGGCCGTGTCGATGGCGATTCCCCTGATCTCGCCGACGCTGCCGGCGCTCTTCGCCCAGGTGATCATCACGGGTCTCGCCTTCGGCATCTATCTGCCGGTCGACAACGCGATGTTCATCGACGTGCTTCCGGATCCGGCGCGCGCAGGGAGAGATCTCGGACTCGCCATCGTCGCCATGAACCTCGGTCAGGCGCTGGCACCGGCGCTCGCCGCGATCGTCGTGTCGGCGACCGGCGGCTATCAGCTCGTCTGGGGAGCCGCTCTCGTGCTCGTCGCTCTCGCAACCCTCACCGTGGCGCCGATCCGCGAGCGGACGGCCGTCGATGCTTAGGTGGGGGATCGTTGGCACCGGCGACATCTCCGATCGCCTCGTCTCCGATCTGCTCGCCATCGGCGGTGAGATCAGGGCCGTCTGGGGGCGAACCGCCGACCGCGCGTCGGACTTCGCCGCGCGGCACGGGATCCCGTCATCGACTGACGAGCGTTCGGCGCTCTTCTCTCGCGACGACGTCGACGTTGTCTACATCGCCACCCCTGCCGTCACGCATGCCGCGATCACGCTCGAAGCCCTCGACGCAGGTAAGCATGTACTGGTCGAGAAGCCGATTGCGACCTCGGCTGCCGACGCCGAGCGGCTGTTCGCGCGCGCCGCAGAGGCGAACCGCTTCCTCATGGAGGCGATGTGGATGCGGTTCAACCCGCTGCACGTCGAGATCATCGACCGGATCGCCGCGGGAGAGCTCGGTGCGATCCGAAGCGTGCGGGCGAGCTTCGGCACCCCGTTCTTCCCGCGCCCGGGCAAAGCGCGGCCGGAAGACGGCGGGAGCATCTTGCGCGACAGAGGCATATACCCGGTCACGGTCGCGCATTGGTTCCTCGGCGAGCCGTGCACTCTCGACGCCCGTGGTGTCATCTCAGACGGAGTGGACCTGTCGGGGCATGCGACGCTCGAACACCCCGGTGGGGCCTTCGCGCAGCTCGCGTGGTCAGGAGTGGACTTTCTCGATCTCTCGGCGGCGATCAGCGGCGAGCGAGGCTGGATCACGCTCGATCCCATGTTCTGGGCGGGCAGCGACGCCCGAGTTCATGCAGGGTCGGCGGAGCGCATCTTCCGCGAGCCGGAGCAGGTGCGGCATCCGCGGGTCGGCAACGGCTACGGCCCGATGCTCGAGGCTGTGACTGTCGCGATCGAATCCGGTCTGCGCGAGCACCCCTGGCATGACGCCGCGACGACGATCTCGATCACCCGCACCCTCGACCGCATCCTCGCGGACTTCTCCTCCGGGTCGCGCTGATCGCGCTCGGAGCCCTCGAGAGTGAGGTCGGACCGAAGCTTCGCCCGCGCCGGTGAGTACCTGCTGCCGCCGGCTCATACACGCCGGGGCTCGTGAATCGGGTGCCCGTCACGCGGGGATGATGCATGGAGACACAGTTCCTCGTGATCAGCACGCCGAACACCTGAGGAGACAGACGGCCCGTCGACGCGGTGTGAGGCATCCGCCGCTGGGCAGCCTGACGTATCCATGCCGTCACGGGTTGGCAGGAACGCGGGCCTCAAGTCCGTCGCACGGGGGATGCTCGCGAGCATCCGGTTTCCGTAGCGTGGATCGCATGGATATCGCTTCGATGATCATGGGGGCCTCGATCGTCTCGATCGCGTGGATCGCCTTCTGGCCGTGGGCGCAGTTGAAGCGCCTTCGAGAGCTCGAGGCGAGTGCCGCCGTGGACCCCGATCAGGAGTCGTAGATTCAGCCGGAAAAGGGTCTCACAGCACCTCGAGCTTGTACGCGAGGATGACCGCGTGCACGCGGTCCCTCAGGTAGAGCTTGGCGAAGACGCGGTTGACGTGGGTCTTCACCGTCGCCGGAGTGAGGTGCAGGCGCGCACTGATCTCCGGATTGGAGAGCCCTGTGGCGATCGCGAGGAAGACGTCGTATTCGCGAGGAGTGAGACGGTCGAGGGGTGAGGGCGGGCTACCGGTGACCGGAGTCGCGTCGCGCTTCACGTAGTGGTCGACGAGTTGTGTGGTGATGCGCGGTTCGACGACGCTGTCGCCCGCGGCGACGGTGCGCACGGCCGCGGTGAGTGTTTCGGGCGTGGCGCTCTTGAGGAGGAAGGCACTCGCACCCGCATGGAGCCCGCCGAAGGCGTACTCGTCTATGTCGAAGGTCGTGAAGACGATGACCTTGATGCGGGGGTCTTCGGTCGTGATCCGTCGGGTGGCCTCGATGCCACCGATGCCGGGCATGCGCACGTCCATGAGCACGACGTCGGGGTGTAACTCCGCTGCCAGGGCGACGGCCTCCTCGCCGCTGCCGACTTCGGCGATGACCTCGATGTCGTCGGCACTGTCGAGCACGAGCGCGTTGCCCATGCGCACGAGGGGCTGGTCGTCGACGACCAGGACGCGAATCGGTGGCGGAGTCATGAGGGATCGGCTCGGCTTTCGTCATCGATGTACAGGGTCGCGGTCGTGCGCCACCCGCCGGTGGGGAGCCGCCCGCTGGAGCTGGTGCCCGCGTACGCGGCGGCACGTTCCGCGACGCCGCGGAGCCCTCTGCCGCTGCCCTGGCTCGGCGCCCCGGCTGCCGGCGCGTGTCCGTCGTCGGTGATCGTGAGGGCGACCTGGGCCCCGTCGGATTCGAGTCGCACCTCGACGCGGGTGGCTCCTTCGGCATAGCGCAGCGCGTTCGTCAGGCCCTCTTGGACGATTCGGTAGACGGTGGTCGCCAGGGTGGGATCGTTCGGTATCGCTTTTCCGACGCGGATCAGGTGCACGGGGAGTCCCGCAGCGCGGAAGACGTCGACGAGTTCTTCCAGGGCGGGGAGGTTATGGCCGGAGTGATGCAGTGCTTCTGCGAGTTCGTCGTCGTCGTCTCGGAGCAGGTGAAGGATGCGACGCATGTCGCTGAGCGCGGTTCTTCCGACGTCGCCCAGGTTCCGCAGCGCGGTTGCGGAACGGTCGGGATGCTTCTGCCACCCGGTCGATGCGCCGTCCGCGAGGGCGATCATGATCGAGATCGAGTGGGCGACGACGTCGTGCATCTCGGCGGTGATCCGGTTCCGTTCGCTGACCCGCGCGTTCTCCAACCGCTGTTCCACGAGCGCCGCGTGTGACTCCTGACGTTGCCGGCGGTTCTTCACGGCCAGCCCCAGCGACAGCGCGACGAGGGCGAGCGGGTCGAGGAACAGCGGTGAGAACGCCACCCCGTTCGTCAGGAGGAGCGCGAAGGCACTCAGCGCCGGAAGGCAGACGCCGATCGCGTACCCGAGGGCAGCGCGCGGAAAGGGGCGAGTGGCGGCGACGGTGTAGAGCGCGAACGCTAACGGGAAGCTCAGCGCCCCGACGCCGGGGAGCACCCAGACGGCGAGGGCGGCGACGCACACCGTCGCGCAGAGTGCGAGCAACGGTGATCGGCGACGCCAGAACAGCGGTACGGATGAGACGACGGCGATCAGGGCACCGGGCCAGAGCGGACCCTGCCCGGCCAGGGCGAAGGCGAGAACCTGCAGCGCGACGGCGGCGATCACCACCAGCACGTCGACGACGAACGGGTGTGAGGTGAACCAGCGCATCTTCTCGAGCATCCGTCCTGCGTGCTGTTCCTTCTGCGGGGTCGGGGCGGCAGCCCGGAGTTCGGACCGCCGCCCGAATGCTGTCATGCGTCCCGGCGTCTGAGCACGATCGCGGCTGCGGTGAACAGGACGACGCTCCAGGCCAAGAGTACGAGATAGCCGCCCCAGGGCCCCATCGGGTCGGTTCCGAGGGGTGCCAGAAGGAGCGACCCCGACTCGATCGGGAAGAAGCGGGTAATCTCGGTGCCGTATTCGGAGAACATCTGCGGGATCACCGGCACGATGATCAGGAACACGATGGTCGTCAGGACGGCCGCGACCACGTTCCGGATGAGCGAGCCGACGGCGATGCCGATGATGCTCAGTGTCGCCAGGTAGAGCCCCGACCCGAGGATGAGGCGGATCGCATCAGCGGTATCCAACGGATAGCTGTAGCCGCCGCCGGCGAGGATGGTCGGTGCGATCGCGAATCCGATGCTCGAGCTGACCACGCCGATCACGAAGGACACGGCGGCGATGATCGTGGCCTTCGACACCAGCGCCGGAACCCGCTGGGGGACCGAAAGGAGCGTCGTCTTGATCTGACCCGAGCGGTACTCGTTGGTCACCATCAGGGCGGCGAGGACAGCGAGGACGACGCCGACGTATCCGGTCTTGTCGACGATCATCTCCGCGTAGGCCTCGTAGTCGGCCTTGGGCGAACCGCGGTCACGGAACACATAGGCCAACGGCATCGCGATCCCGTTCGCGATGAGCAGCAGCAGGGTGAATCCGGCCAGGGCGAAGTTCGAGGTGAGGCCCCGGAACTTGATCCATTCCGAACGGATCGCGCCGGGGAGGTCGGCATTTCTTCCGGTGGCTTTCACCGGCTCGGTGAGAGTGGTCATCATGGTCCTTTCTGCGGAGCTGATCTCAGAGCCCGGTCGAGGCATACTCGACGGCGTCTCGGGTCAGCGCGTTGTAGGCGTCTTCGAGGGTCTGGCGTACAGGCGTCAGCTCCGTCAGGAGGATGCCGGCTTCGTGCGCTGCCCGAGCGATCTCCTCCGCGGTGAGTCCGTCGATCTCCAAGAGCTCCAGCTCCGAAGAGGTGACCGTGACGCCGGCGTTCGCGATCCGGTTGCTCAACGCGGCGGTGTCCGTGGTGCGCACCCGCACTCTGGTCTGCCCGCCCGCCGTGAGAGCGTCGATCGGTGAGTCCGCGATGATCTCGCCGCGTCCGATGATGATGACGTGGTCCGCGATCAGTGCGAGCTCGCTGAGCAGGTGCGACGAGAGGAACACGGTGCGCCCCTCAGCGGCGAGATCACCGAGCAGGGTACGCACCCAGGTGACGCCTTCGGGGTCGAGACCGTTCACGGGTTCGTCGAGGATCAACGTCGACGGGTCGCCCAGCAGTGCGGCGGCGATGCCGAGCCGCTGGCCCATGCCCAGCGAGAACCCGCCCACCTTCTTCTTCGCCACCGAGGTCAGTCCGGTCGCGTCGAGCACCTCATCGACCCTGGCCCTCGGGATGTGGTGGGTGGCCGCGATCGAGGCCAGGTAGTTCACGGCCGTGCGGGACTTGTGGGCCGATCTCGCGTCGAGCAGCGCGCCGACCTGCTGCAACGGCGCTCGGTAGGAGGCGTACTGCTTCCCGTCGATCAGTGCCTGCCCCGACGACGGGCGGTCGAGTCCGACGATCGAGCGCATCGTGGTCGACTTGCCCGCTCCATTCGGCCCGAGAAATCCCGTGACCGCACCCGGCTGAACCGTGAACGACACGTCTCGCACGGCATAGCGATCGCCGTACCGTTTGCTGAGATTCTGAACCTCGATCGTCATTGCGTCTCCTTCGATTTCGCGTTTCTCGTCGACCTGTTTCAACGGTAGAAATCCGCACTCCGCCCGCCCGCCAACCAGGGGTTGATCTTCGAGGTCCACCGACGGATGGGGGCGTCCGGCGGAGGGCTACAGAGCCCGGTCGGGCGCAGCGAGGACGCGCCGCAGCAGGGGATCCGTCGCGACGACCCCGAGCTGCACGAGCAGAACGCCGAGCGCGATGCACGCGATGACGGTGGCGATGAACAGAGGGGCGGTGAAGACCGACAGTGCGACCACCGGGGCGAACAGGACGCATGCGGCCACGGCCGGAAAGACCGCCGCGACGAACAGCGGAGAGGCCACGGCGAGACGTCGGGAGCGATTCATCACCCGTGGCGGCATGCCCAACCGGTCGAGGCTGACGTAGAGGGCGCGACGTTCCAGCACGGACGCCGCCTGAGTGATGCCGACCGTGCATGCCACGAGCAGATACGACACCGCCACCGCGGCGATGACGACCGTGCGGATGTCGGCGAAGAACACCAGCTGGTCCGCCGCGAGGATGGTGTCCCCGTTCTCCACCATGTCGAGGAACCCCAGAACCGAGCCAGCCGGAACCGCGATGAAGCTCGCCAGTCCCACCCCGGACACCCATCGCCACGCCGCCGCCGGGGACTCCAGCACGCCGCGAGCTGCGATCAGGTCTTCAGCCGTCCGGGCGCGAGCGAGCTTCCACCGTGCGCGCCAGCCGATCAGGAACGGCCCTACGAGATTGAGAACAGCCATGACCGCCACGAGCACGACCACGATCGCTGCGGTGATCCCCACAGCGCCCCAACTCACCGACGTCACCTGCATCAGAGTGACGCCACCGGCGAGCACGACGGCGCCCGCCAGCAGCCGAACCCAGTGGAGACGCGGAGCATCCGTCCGCATCCGAACTCCCAGAGGCGAGATGATCACGCGGCGCAGCCCCACCGCGGCACTGATCGCCGCCACGGCTGTGAGGGCGCAGACCAGAACTCCGAGTGTCCACGCCGGGAGCCACACCTCGGAGAGAGCGGGGCGCTCACCGGCTATCGGCACCAGGGTGAGCGCGGGGACGAGAACGGCATAGCCGAGCAGGCCGGCGATCGCCCCAGCCGCAGCGAGAAGAGACGCCTCGATCACGGCGAACCCACGGACCCACGTCGATGACGCGCCCAGCAGACGCAGCACCGCCAGACGGTCTTCCCTTCGACGGGCGGAAAGCTGAGCTGCCGATGTCCCCAGGGTGCCGGCGGGCACCACCAGCACAGCGACCATGGCGACCGCCAGGATGCTGTACTGGCCGAAACCGTCATCCGACGCCATCCAGAACAACCTCGCCAAGGCTGCGGCCAGATACGTCACCGCTCCGATGATCGCGAAGGCCACCACCGGGAGCGTCACGGCGGAAGCGTCGCCGCGGGAGGGACGCACGAGCACGGCCAGCGCCCGCAGTCTCATCGGGACGCCTCCTTGGCGGCATCGATTCGTCCGTCGCGGAGGCGCACCACCCGATCGCACCGCGCGGCGACATCCTCGTCATGCGTCACCACGACCAGGGATCGCCCCTGCCCGGATGTCGCTGCCAGAAGTACCCCGAGAACATCCGACGCCGTGCGCGAATCGAGCGCCCCGGTCGGTTCGTCGGCGAAGATCACGCGGGCATTCGTCGCGCGTGCGCGGGCGATGGCGACCCGCTGCGCCTGTCCGCCGGAGAGCTGGCCGATCCGTCGGTCTTCCATGCCGCCCAAGCCCAGCTCTGCGAGCAGACTCTCGGCGGTCCGCTCGGCCTCCGCCCGCCCCGTGCCGTTCAACAGCAGAGGCAGAGACACGTTCTCCACGGCGGTCAACTCCGGAATGAGCATTCCGTCCTGGAACACGAAACCGAACTCCGTCAACCGCAGCGCTGAGCGCTCACGATCCGCCATCGCCGCGACATCCGCCGTGCCGCGTTCGGTGCGCAGCATCACTGTGCCGGAGTCGGGGCGGATGACCCCGGCCAGCACGAGGAGCAGCGTGCTCTTCCCCGATCCGGATGCCCCCATGATCGCCACGGCTTCGCCGTCGAGGATCGTCAGCGACACCCGGTCGAGCGCGACCGTCGAACCATAGTGATGGGTCAGATCGGTTGCACGGAGGCGTGGTATTCGGTCACGGCTGTCGACGTCGTGGGCGTGATCTGATGCGTGCATGGAGCACACGCTAAGAGGCGCCGGCTCAGGCGAACACCAACCACGGGTTGAGGTCTGCGGCTCCTTCGAGGTCGGCTAGCGTGGTGCGCATGCATCCCCGTTTCCGTGTCTCCCACAGCCAGATCGAAGGCGGTGCCTCGTGAGCACCGACGTGTGGTTCCTCGCGGCGAACGCCTCGTTCGACGAGTTCGTCGCCGCATTCCAGCCGGGCGACGCCGGGCGTGACTTCGGTGACGGGCAGACCCTGCTGCACCGCGCTCTGACCAACGGTGACCTCTCGGCACGCGTGGCGATCAGTTCGTTCCTGCTCGACGAGGGGGCCGATGCCACCGCCCTCTCCGGGGTCGGTGGCGAGCGGAACACCGTGCTGCACGCCCTGCTCGGCCGGGGTGACCACGACGTGCCGGCGGAGGTGCCGTTGCTACGCCGGCTCATCGAGGCGGGTGCCGACATCAATCACTTCTCCGGTCGTTTCCGCACTCCATTGCTCACCATCGCCCGTCAGGCGAAGTTCTCGGATGCCACGCTGGCGCCGTTCTACGACGTGTTCTTCGAACAGCCGCACCTCGATCTGCTGGCAACGGCGAAGGATGGGCGCTCGGTGTACGAGAGCATCCAGCTCATGCGCGAACCGCATCGTTCCGACCTGAAGCGCCGTGCGGCCGCCTACCTCGCAGAGCGCGGCCAGCAGGCTCCCGAGACCGCAGCGAAAGAGTAGGTGGATGGACATGAGGCCCGCCGACATCATCACCAGCGCGGTGAAAGACACCCTGAAGCCGTATCTCCTGGAGAAGGGGTTCGAAGCGGACGGGACCACCAAGTTCCGACGTTCGGTCGGTGAGACGGTCCAGACAGTGGAGATTCAGCGCCATGGCGTCGGCGGGGGTCAAGGCTTCGTGTATCTCAACGGCATCATCCGCCTGCCGGCAATCAGCGAACTCCTGGCTGGGGTGGATAGCAGGCCACGCCCGAACAGCCTCATGTTCCGCCCCCACAACGTCGATCGGAGCCTCCCCGAGGCGATCGCCATCACGCAGGAATCCGACCCGGCCGACATCGGTGCGGTGGGGGTTCGCGGTATCGACGCGGTGCTCGGCAGGATGAACGAATTCACGACGACGGCCGATGCCGTCGACTACCTCTCCGGGAAGAAGCTCTCCGTTTTCGAGGGCGTTTTCGCGTGGTACCTGCAGCACGATCAGCTGGACCGCGCACAGGCCTTCGTCACAGGCCTCCACGAATACTTCGGTGATCAGCCGCGGTGGGAGAAACTCGCGAACATGCTCGACGACGTCGCCGCGCACATCTCCCCGGAGACGCCCTGGCGAACCTGGCTCGCCACCCCGTGACCGGCGCGATCGGATGACGGGCGGCACGCCGCAGCCGCTGGTCGAGCTGCTGGTCGAGGGTGTCGATCTCGAGCTGGTCGATGTCACGGTCGAGCCTCCGTCGGTGCCGAAGACGCTCGCGTGGTGCTGGGGGCACCTCGACCGTTCCGTTCCGGATCCTGCACGCGTGCAGTTGGTGGTGACCGGGTACATGGCCGGCTCGGTGGAGCGCTGGTCTCCCGACAAGGACGCCACGGGGATCCATACCGTCGAGCACGGTGCGGGACTCTCCGCGGGGAAGACGATCCGCCTGCCGGACGGCCGCGCCGTCGTGCTGCTGCACGCGCACTACTTCCGCAATGATCTCGACCGCGACCAGACCGAGGTCAACGAACTGATCGCCAGGCGCGTGCTCGTGCACGAAGCGCAGCACGTCATCATGCATCAGAACGGACAGGTGTATCAGCCCGATGCGACCGCGAGCTTCCGCGATCTCAATCTCGTGGGTGGAGCTGCCGCGATCATCGAGGAGTACCGGGCAGAGATCCGCGTCGGCGGAGAGTTCCGCCGCGGCGAGCCCGTGTGGGAGCCGGCCGCGATCATCGCCGATCTGCAGGCCAACCTCGACATCGCCGTCGCCACGTACCAAGGTCATCGCTCCGTCGATCGGCTGGTGTTCGAAGTGACGAGCTGCGTGCTGATCGGGTGGCGCGGACTCGCGTATGCCGCCGCCCGGAACGTGGTCGTGCCCGACGGCGGATTCCTGAACGTGGTCCGCACGGATCCGGTGTGGCTGCGAGGATTCGACGACTCCTGGCCCGCCTTCACCGCCATGCTCGAGCGCATCGAACCCGCGGATGCCGTCATGTCTCGACAGGAACTGGATCACGCCGCCGCGGAGTTCGCCCGGATCCTCGGGCTCTCGATGGCCGGCCTCGGCTTCCGCTGGCAGGGCGACAGGTTCGCGATCGAGCCGTGGTTCGTCGGGTCCTCGACGTACGCGGCCACGCGCGCCGACGCTCTGACGGCCCTGCAGCGGCTGCGGATGAAGTGGGCCCGACGCCCCGCACTGGGCGGCCGCATCACGAGTTGAGGGTTCATCCCGGCCCCGACCTCGTGGAAACACAGTCAGATAGAACACGGCCAGATAGGAGATGGATGATGCCGAGCGCCTACGGATCAGCGAAGTCAGGTTCCTACGAGGACTTCATCGCCCTCTATGACGGAGACGCTCACGCCGTCGGCTCTACCGGGCTGACGCTCCTGCATCGTGCGCTGGGAAACCGGCACCTCGACGCCCGCATCGCGATCTCGAATCGGCTGCTCGACGACGGGGCTGACGCGGGAGCAGTCGTCGCGCCGGAAGGGTATTCGACGCTGCACATCCTCTTCTCCCAGACCTCCCACGATTTCGCCGGCGAGGTGCCGCTCGTCGAGCGACTCCTGGAGGGTGGGGCAGACGTGAATGCCAACGCCGCCCGCTGGGGCACGCCGCTGCAGACGCTCGCGGGGCTGCACAAGTACTCCGACGAGGAGCTCGCGCCCTTCTACGACGTGCTTTTCGCGCGCGACGATCTCGATCTCCTCACGCCGGCAGGCGAGGGGATCAGCACGCTCGAGACCAGCCGCCGGTTCGAAGAACATCGTGCGAACCTCACCGCGCGGATGGAGCAGTACCTCTGACGCTCGCGCTGGCGGGCTAGGCCTGTGCGGGTGCGGTGGTCGTTGCTCCGACCGGCTTCTCGTCTGTGCCCTTGATCACCCAGTGGACGACGACGACAGCGAGGATGCCGATGACGGGCACCAGGATGCTCGCCCCTGCGCCGTTGAGGGGTGCGAAGCCGACCGCGAAGACGGACACGTCCCACAGGCCGTGCAGCGCCATGGCCCAGATGAGAGAGCCGGTGACCCGTCGCACGATGTAGAAGCAGGTGCCGGACATGGCGGCGATCACCACTTGACCGAGAGTGCCCGGGAGCGGGGCCCCGAGGGCGGCGTTGAGCAGGTGCATCGCGCCGAAGAGGATCGACGTGAGCAGCCAGACCCAGACCTCGGATAGGCGTGAGCGGAACGCTGTCAGCAGGAGCCCTCGCGACATCAGTTCTTCGCAGAATCCGACGGCGACTCCGAGGGCGAGCAGGGACAGGAGGAATGACGTGTCGAACTGGGACCAGTCGGTGCTGAACAGGTTCACCACAGCGACGACGAACATCAACGCCGGAACGAAGATCGGCCACTTGTGGTGTGACCGCTTGCGCTCGAACAGTGCAGGCTTCCACCATCCCAGCGCCCAGGTGGTGATGGCGAGGAGGATAGCGCCGACAGCGAGATCGAGCACCGCGCCGCGCCAGGTGAACTCGGCGGACTTTCCGATGTCGGTGTACGCCACCCCGCTGAGCTTCGACACGACGAAGATGACGACGACGTAACCGACGTAGATCGCCAAGCCGATCCAGACGCGAGGGGTGACGCGCATGTGCTGTTGCCTTCCGGTCAGGAGTGGTTCGACTGCTCAACCTAGCGCGGTGCGCCGAACGCCGCATAGCGAGGGACGGGCTCACCCGAGCAGTTCCACCCCGAATCCCGAGACGACCGTCCGCAGTTCGGCGAGGTAGCGCTGCGCCTGCTCGGTGAGCGGGATCGCGGAGTGGCCGATCCAGCCGATCTCGATGCGCTCGTCGACGTCGAGGGGGATGGCGACGATCTCGGGGTCGAGGTCGTCGCTGATGATGCCCGTCGAGATGGTGTACCCGTCGAGTCCGATCATGAGGTTGAAGATCGTCGCGCGGTCGGAGACCCGGATCTCCTGCGGGCTCGAGAGGGTGGAGAGGATCTCCTCGGCGAAGTAGAAGGAGTTGTTCGCGCCCTGATCGAAGGTCAGGCGCGGCACCTCGGCGAGGTCGTCGAGGGTCACACGATCCCGCGAGGCGAGCGGATTCTTGCGTGAGATGAAGATGTGCGGCTCGGCGACGAAGAGCGGGTGGAACGCGAGCCCGGAGTCGCGGAGCAGCTTGTCGATGACGTTGCGGTTGAAGTCGTTGCGGTAGAGGATCCCCAACTCGCTGCGGAGGGTGCGGACGTCTTCGATGATGTCCCACGTGCGCGTCTCCCGCAGCGAGAACTCGTACTCGGCCGCCGAGGTCGCCTTCACCATCCGCACCAAGGCGTCGACCGCGAACGAGTAGTGCTGCGTCGACACCCCGAGCAGGCGCCGGGACGGCGGCCGGTCGAGGTAGCGCTGCTCGAGGAGCGCGACCTGCTCGACGACCTGTCGGGCGTAGCCGAGGAACTCGATACCATCGGTGGTGAGTGTCACTCCGCGCGCGGAGCGGAGGAGGAGTACACGGCCCACTCGGCTCTCGAGGTCTTTCATCGCCGCCGACATCGTGGGCTGCGCGACGTAGAGCAGATCGGCGGCGGCGCTGATCGATCCCTCCGCGGCGACCTCGATGTAATAGGTGAGCTGCTGCAGGGTGATGCCGCTCGATCGCTTGGCCATAGCCACAGACTATGCCACGGCATAGTCACAGCACATTTCTCGATAGGGCGGCTTGCACCGCACCATGGAGTCACCCCCTTTCGCGAGGCCGAGCCCGGCCGATCAGCTCACCGATTGGCAACCTCATGGCCCACGACTTCACGTTCCGCATCTCGACGACCCGCTTCGACGAGGACTATTCGCCGTCGGAGAACTCCCGCATCACCACGAACTTCGCCAACCTGGCGCGCGGTGAGCACCGCCAGCAGAACCTCCGCAACGCCCTGTCGATGATCGACCGTCGATTCAACGATCTCGCCGAGTGGGACAACCCGCACGGTGACCGCTACACCGTCGAACTCGAGATCGTCTCCGTCGCGGTCCAGTTCGCCGCGGAGGGGGAGGACCAGGACTTCCCGCTGCTCGAGGTCCTGGACATCCAGATCGTCGACCGTCTCACCGGAAAGCGCAGCCACGGGATCGTGGGGAACAACTTCTCGTCCTACATCCGCGACTACGACTTCAGCGTGCGACTTCCGGCGGCGACGGCCGCCGCAGGGGGATTCACCGTTCCCTCCGACTTCGGCGACCTGCACGGCAAGCTCTTCCAGCACTTCCTCGACTCGGAGGCCTACCGGGAGCGCTTCGCGGTGTCGCCCGTGATCTGCATCAGCGTCTCGACGAGCAAGACCTACCGTCGCACCGAGAACCACCACCCGATCCTCGGCGTCGAATACGAGCAGAAGGACCCGTCGCTGACCGACGCGTACTTCGGGAAGATGGGGCTCTCGGTCCGGTACTTCATGCCGCGCGGCAGTGTCGCGCCCCTGGCGTTCTACTTCCGCGGCGACCTGCTCGGCGACTACACGAACCTCCAGCTCATCGGCACGATCAGCACGATGGAGACGTTCCAGAAGATCTACCGACCGGAGATCTACAACGCGAACTCGGCCGCGGCGAAGATCTATCAGCCGAGCCTGGAGCAGCAGGACTATTCGGTGACGAAGACCGCCTACGACCGCGACGAGCGCAGCCGGCTCGCGGCCGAGCAGGGGAAGTACACGGAGGAGCACCTCATGAAGCCGCACGGTGAGCTGCTCGAGCAGTGGGCCGCCGGCAGTTCCGCCGCCTCCCTGGTCTCCGTCGGATGATGACCGGAGAACCCCCGATCGTGAACACGCTCCTTCCCACCTCGATCGTCGGCAGCCTGCCCAAGCCCTCCTGGCTCGCGCAGCCGGAGACCCTCTGGTCTCCCTGGAAGCTGGAGGGGGAGGCGCTGGTCGAGGGCACGCAGGATGCGCTGCGCATCGCCGTCCAGGAGCAGCGCCTCGCGGGCCTCGACATCGTCAGCGACGGCGAGCAGACACGCCAGCACTTCGTCACGACCTTCATCGAGCACCTCTCCGGCGTCGACTTCGACCAGCGCGAGACCGTCCGCATCCGCGACCGCTACGACGCGAGCGTGCCGACGGTCGTCGGTGCCGTGGGTCGGGAGAAGCCCGTGTTCGTAGAGGACGCGAAGTTCCTCCGCCAGCAGACCGACCAGCCGATCAAGTGGGCGCTGCCCGGTCCGATGACCATGATCGACACTCTCTACGACCGCCACTACAAGAGCCGCGAGAAGCTGGCCTGGGAGTTCGCGACGATCCTCAACCAGGAGGCGAGAGAACTCGAGGCCGCGGGCGTCGACATCATCCAGTTCGACGAGCCGGCGTTCAACGTGTTCTTCGACGACGTGCGGGACTGGGGAGTCGCGGCGCTCGAGCGGGCGGCCGAGGGGCTGCGCGCCGAGACCGTGGTGCACATCTGCTACGGCTACGGGATCAAGGCGAACACCGACTGGAAGGCGACCCTCGGCGCGGAGTGGCGGCAGTACGAGACGTCGTTCCCGCTGCTGCAGCGCTCGAGCATCGACACCATCTCGCTCGAGAGTCACCACTCCCACGTCCCCCTCGACCTCATCGAACTCATCCGCGGCAAGAAGGTCATGCTCGGAGCCATCGACGTCGCCAGCGAGACCATCGAGACCCCGGAAGAGGTGGCGGACACTCTCCGCAACGCGCTCCGTTTCGTCGATGCGGACAAGCTCGTGCCGAGCACGAACTGCGGCCTGGCGCCGTTGCCTCGTGACGTCGCACGTGGAAAGCTGCACGCGCTCAGCGCGGGTGCCGCTCTTCTTCGCGAAGAGCTCGCCGTGGTCGAGCACTGACTGCGCGGCACCGGCTCCGCGTGCCGCTAGCATCCGCCGGGTGAGCGGGCAAGGGGCGCGGGGATGCGGCGCTGGTGCCGTAGAACGGCACTATGCAATCGATCCTGTATGGCGGCGAAGAGTTCCTGACCGGTGACGACATCGCGGACGCTCTGCTGGCGTACGGGCGCGCGCTGGGAGATGAGGAGCGCGCGGAGATCATCGAGATACCGGTGCGGGAGCAGGACGGCACCGTCGTGTCGGCGAAGTTCCTGATCGGTCCGGCCAGCCAGATCGTGGCGAAGGCGATCAGCGGCAGCGGGCCCGAGCTGGAGGATCCCGAGCTGGTCCGTCGTCTGCAGGCGCTCACCCGCGCGGTCGAGTCCCCCTCGGGGCCGCCCCTCGACGCACCCGAAGGCCCGGACTACGAGCTCAGCTAGACGGCGCGTACAGTTCTTCTCATGGGAACTCTGGAGTACAACAGTTCGCGCCCCGCGATCGAGATCGACGACGCCACTCTGGCGCACCTCAAGATCGTGATCGGCACGAAGCTCCGCCGCAACGAGAGCTTCATGATGACCTGGCTGCCGAAGCCTGAAGTGCAGTCGGGGCGGTTGAGCATCTGGGTGCACCCGAGCATCCCGTTGGTCTTCGAGTTCGACAAGCCGACGCTGCCGAGGGTCGAGGCCAACCGGGTCACGCACATGATGGAGCAGTTGAACTCGCGCGGGGAGCTCGTCCTCGATCAGCTCTGAACCGTCACGTGGTCAGCCCTCGGCGTTCCAACGGAGGCGCGGGGGTGAGGCGTCGAGGTCGGCGAGCAGCGCGGTCGGGTCGGCGACGGGGAACATCGTGATGAGTCGGCGACCCTGTGCGGGGGAATCGAGCGCGTAGGCGAGCGCCGAGGGGTGCGGCCGCCGATCGGCGACCGCGACGACGGCATCCACGTCGCCGAGTCGTTGCCGCCGCACCGGCACGCCGGCGATCAGGGTCCCGGCGGTCTCGGTCACGCGGTCGAGGAGCGTGCGCTCGCCGGCCCAGGGGACGAACGCGTCGGTGGCGAGCCCGCACGCGCGGGCCAGCTCACCGCCGAGCCAGCGATCGCGCTTCAGGCCGTACGGAGTGGGCGTGGTCGAGAGCAGATAGCCGTACACGTGCAGCAGTCCGGCGTTGCCGACCGGCCACGCCGAGTCCAGACCTGCGCGGTCGTGCAGCGCTTCGAAGGTCGACCGTGACAGCACCGGCGCTCCGACGTTCTCGTCCACGGCGGTGGATCGGCCCCAGCGGGCGAAGCGCTCGTCCCGAGCATCGGCATCGATCGCCGGACCGAGCCAGTCGAACATCGACAGCACGTCGGCGGCGTCGTGCGCGGTGGCCGCGGCATCCAGTCGTTCGATCACGACGATGAGCGTAGCGGGCGCGGATGCCCGCACCGGAATCGGAGTTCACGCACTGTTCACACAGGATGGTCGTATCGTCCATAAACGACTGCAACTATGGACGCATCGTCCCGATCCTGACCAGGAGAACCGTGCTCCCCACTATCGTCCTCGACTTCGACGGCACCATCGCGCTCGGCGCGGGACCGCTCGAAGCCTTCGCCCGCGCCGTCGCCATCTCCGCCGACGACCCGACGTTCGCGGATCGCGCGATGTCCGACCTCGCCGCGTTCGAACGCGGCGACACCGACGCCCGCGATGGCTACGACGTGATCAGCACACTCGCGACCGGGCAGGGAGTGACCGCCGATGCGCTCGAGGCCGCCTACCAGTCGTCGCGGGCGCTGCTGGGCTCCGAGCATGCGGCGATCGCGCCACCGGCAGGGCTCGCCGACTTCCTGACCCGTGTCCACCCGCGGGTCCGGCTGGTGCTCGCGACCAATGCGCCCGGTGCCGGCATCCGCCCCGTCCTGGACGGGTGGGGCATCACCCCCCTGTTCGACGACCTGCACTTCACGGTCGGCAAGCCCTCGGGGCTCATCCCCATCATCCAGGCGGCGATCGCCGAAGGGCCGGTGCTCTCGGTCGGCGACATCTTCGAGTTCGACCTCGCACCGGCCGCCGCGCAGGGCGCAGCCACGGCGCTCGTCGGCGCCACCGCCGAACGCTCCCCGGCCGCCGTCACGATGCGCGGCCGGACCATCGCCGACCTGTACGGCGACATCGAAGCCTGGGCCGCGACTGCGGCGTCCAGTACCCCCCGCAGCACCACCCTCACCGAAAGGCACGATCCGAATGCGTAAGTCCTTGCTCACCACGGGCATCGCCGCCGTCGCCGTCCTGGCGCTCGCCGGCTGCAGCAGCAGCGCACCCGACGAGACGGCAGACGAGACGACCGAATGGCCGTCCTCCATCACCCTTTCGCTGGTCCCGTCGGTCGAGGGCGAAGACCTCGCCCAGGCCCTCGACCCGCTCACCACGTACCTGTCCGAGAACCTCGACATCGAGGTGAAGGGGGTCGTCGCCTCCGACTACGCCGCCACGGTCGAGGCCCTCGGCACCGACCAGGCGCAGGTCATCATCACCGACGCCGGATCGCTGTACAACGCGACCGAGCGCTACGACGCCGAGCTCATCCTCCGCGACGTGCGCTTCGGCGCCACCTCGTACGCCTCGGTGGCGTACACGAACAACCCCGACAAGTACTGCGAGGACGAGCCGGTCATGTCGACCTACGCGGCCAGCGGCATCGAGCTCTCCTACTGCAACGGCATCGAAGAGGCCGCCGCCGACGCGACCGGCTCCGGTCCCGCCGGCATCGAGGCGCTCGGTGAGATCTCCGACGGCACGAAGGTCGCCCTGCAGGCAGCCACGTCGCCGGCCGGTTACCAGTACCCCGTCGTCGCGATGCGCGAACAGGGCGTCGACACGGATGCCGGCATCACGCAGGTGCCCGTCGAAGGCAACAACAACGCGGTCCTCGCCGTGTACAACGGCGACGCCGAGGTCTCGTTCGCATACTGGGACGCCCGCACGACCGTGACCGAAGAGGCCCCGGACATCGCCGAGAAGGTCGTGGCCTTCGCCTACACGGAGATGATCCCCAACGGCGGCGTCGCGGTCACCTCGACACTTCCCGACGACCTCGTCGCGGAGCTCACCGAGCTGCTGGACGGCTACGCCGACTCGTCCGAAGAGGCCGCATCCGTGATGTTCGACCTCGTCGGACTCTCGGACTGGACCAGCGAGACCGCCGAGGACGAGATCACCCGCTACGGCGAGATCCTCGCCGAGTTCTCGAACTGACACGCAGAACTGAGAACATGCACACTGATCCGCAGCGCGCGGAGGCCGGAGCCCTGCTCCCGGCCTCCGCGTCGTGGTCGATCCGTCTCGACGACGTCTCGGTCACCTATCCCAACGGCACCCGCGCCCTCCGCGGTGTGTCCCTCGACATCGCCGCCGGCGAGATGGTCTCGGTGGTCGGCCTCTCCGGCTCGGGCAAGTCCACGCTGATCCGCACGATCAACGGTCTCGTGCCGGTGACGAGCGGTACAGTCACCGTCGGCCCGCATGCGGTCACCGGCATGCGCGGACGACGCCTGCGTGAGACCCGAGGGCACATCGGAATGATCTTCCAGGGGTTCAACCTCGCCGATCGGGCCAGCGTCTACCGCAACGTGCTGGTCGGTCGGTTCGCTCACACTGCGACCTGGCGGACCGTGCTCGGCCTGAGCACGGTGCAGGATCGCGAGCTCGCCCTGCGCGCACTCGACTCGGTCGGCATGCTCGAGAAGGTCTGGAACCGCGCCGGCCAGCTCTCCGGCGGCCAGAAGCAGCGCGTCGCGATCGCCCGGGCTCTGACGCAGCAGCCGAGCGTCATGCTCGCCGACGAGCCGGTCGCGAGCCTCGACCCGCCCACCGCGCACGCGGTCATGCACGACCTGCGCCGCGTCAACGTCGAGGAGCACCTCACCGTGCTCGTCAACATCCACCTGATGGACCTGGCACGTCAGTACACGACGCGGATGATCGGCCTGCGGGCCGGTGAGGTCGTCTACGACGGACCGGCAGCGGATGCCGCAGATCACGACTTCGAGCAGATCTACGGCCGTCCGATCCAGCCGAGGGATGTGCTCGGCGCATGACCACCGAAGCCCGCCCCCTCGTCGTGCCGCCCAAGCCGACATCGAGACTGCGCACCAGCCTCGTCGTCCTGGCGTTCGCCGCGTTCACCGTCGCCACCTGCCTCCCGGTGATCGGCGGCATCGAGCTGGACTTCGGGGCGCTCATCCGCAACTGGGACAACGGATCCGCGCTGCTCGTGCAGTTCCTGCAGCCGGACTTCTCGTTCCTGCCGCGCACGTTCGGGCCCATGCTCGAGACGCTCCAGATGGCCGTGGTCGGTGCAGCGGTGGCCGCCGCGGTCTCCGTGCCGCTGACGCTGTGGGCCGCTGCCCCGACCAACCCGAACAGTCCGACCCGCATCGCGGTGCGGACCGTCATCAACGTCATCCGCTCCGTCCCCGACCTCGTGTACGCGACCGTCCTGGTCGCGATGGTCGGCGTCGGCGCGCTGCCCGGCCTGCTCACCCTGCTCCTGTTCGACATCGGCATCATCGTCAAGCTCGTGTCGGAGGCGATCGACTCCACCGATCTGCCGGTCATCGAGGCCGGTCGCGCCACCGGCGGCGGCCAGACGCAGATCAACCGCAGCGTCGTGCTGCCGCAGACCTGGCCGCTCTTCGCGAACCAGTGGCTGTACACGCTCGAGCTCAACGTGCGCATCTCGGCGATCCTCGGCATCGTCGGCGCGGGCGGCATCGGCCGACTCCTCGACGAGCGGCGGGCGTTCTACGCCTACGACGACGTCGCGGTGATCGTGCTCGAGATCCTCGTCGTCGTGGTGCTGATCGAAGTGTTCTCGAACTTCCTGCGGAGGCGATTGGTATGACGCTCTCGACCACCGCACGGGGCATCGGGCTCGAGCTGCCCCGGCATCCGTCCCGTCTCGTCCCGACCGTCGTCGCCGTCATCGTCGGTGTCGTGGTCCTGGCCGCGGCGGCGGGGCTGCCGATCCCGTGGAACGACCTCGGCGCGCTGCCCGGACAGATCGCGCACTACCTGACGCTCATGTTCGCCGACCCCAACTGGGAGAAGCTGCCGCAGGCGCTGTTCGAGACGTGGCGGTCGATCTCGATGGCTTGGATCGGCGCGATCGGCTGCGTGATCGTGTCGATCCCGCTCGGCATGCTCGCCGCGAACAACGTCGGACCCGTCTGGGTGCGTCTGCCGCTGCGCGGACTGTTCGCCGTGATCCGCGCCGTGCCCGAAGTCATCATCGCGCTGCTGCTGCTCACCGTCACCGGGCTCACGCCGTTCACCGGTGCGCTGGCGCTGGCGATCGCCGGCATCGGCACGCAGGCCAAGTGGGTCTACGAGACGGTCGAGTCGGTGCAGGAGGGCGCTTCCGAGGCCGTCAAGGCTGCCGGTGGCAACACAGCGCAGGTGACGCGGTGGGCGCTCTGGCCCGCGGCGGCCCCGACGCTGCTGTCGTTCGCGCTCTACCGTTTCGAGATCAACATCCGCACCTCGGCGGTGCTCGGACTCGTCGGCGCGGGTGGGATCGGCAGCATGCTCGCGAACTACACGAACTTCCGCGAGTGGGATACGGTCGGGATGCTGCTGATCGTGGTCGTCATCGCGACGATGATGATGGATGCGGTCTCCGGTGCGATCCGCCGCCGGATCATGCGCGGCCCGCGGGTCAAGGCGATCGTGGAACCGAAGAAGGAGCGCGCCGATGTGGCAGGGACCCGCTGAGACGCCGCCGACGGCGCGCATCGCGATGCTGGCTCCGTCGATGCAGCCGAGCGAGCGTCGTGTGGCCGAGGCGATCGCCGCCGACGTCGACCTCTCGATCGAGCGTACGGCGCAGGAGATCGCGGATGCCGTCGAGGTCGGTCGCACGACCGTGGTGCGCACCGCCCAGACCCTCGGCTACGACGGTTACCCGCAGCTGCGGGTGGCGCTCGCGCGCGAGCGAGCGAGTTCGGCGCCATCGCAGGATGCCGCGGCCGATGCCACGATGCTCGGGGCGCTTCGTGGTGCGGTCGACCGCTTCGCGTCCCGCCTGGCGCACACCGTCTCCGCGGTCACCGAGGAGACCCTGGCGGCCTTCGTCGGCGAGCTCGACGGTGCGACGCGGCTCCTCGTCGCGGCCAACGGTCTCTCCGCGCCGGTCGGCGCCGATCTCTCGATGCGCCTGACCTCGGCCGGTCGACCCGCCGAGTACGTGGCGGACACCCTCGGCCAGCAGATCACCGCGTCGCAGCTCGGCGCCGGCTCGGCCTGCCTGGTCGTGTCCGGGTCGGGGGTGAATCGCGCATCGATCGACGTGATGACGGCCGCGCGGGCGAGCGGCGCCCGGGTGCTCGCGATCACGTCGTTCCCGCGCTCACCGGTCGCCGAGATGGCCGATGTGGCTCTGGTCGTCGCCCCGATCAACGACTCGTTCCGCGACGAGCTCCTCTACACCTCGCGCGCCGCGCTGATGCTCGTCACAGAGTCGGTCGTGGGTCTGCTGGTGAGCAGACGAGGGGCGAGCGCCACCGCGGCCCAGGTCGCGACGTTCTCCGTGCTCGGCCACTCCCTGTCGGAGTGATCACCATCCGAGGAGGGCGAGTGCGCCGGTTGCCGCGGCCGCGATGAGGCTGGTCCACAAGACGATCGCGACGACCTGCCACAGGATCACCCATCGCTTGCTCACCCCGGACGTGACGAAGAACGCCGCCGTCAGCATCGTGGGCAGGGCGAGCGGAGCCAGGATGCTCGCGCCGGGAACGCCGAAGCGCACCAGCCAGCGACCGAGCTTGGCCCGTCCCTTCGTCTTCCGTGACGGCTTCTCCGGATCCGCGTCGCTCGGCGACGTTCCGCCGGGAGCCGGTGCCGTGCCAGATCCGCCGACGAGGGAGGGCTCGAGGCGCATCGCCTCGGTGCGAGCTGCTTTCCGCGACACGACGCCCTCTCTCATGCGTGCACCGAGGAAGACCACTCCGATGACGCACAGGATGTTCCCTGTTGCGCCCGCGACGGCGGCGACGATCGGGTTGATCCCTGCGAGGATGCCGAGGCCGGCGGCGCCTTCGCCCTCGATGTAGGGGATCGCACCCGCCAGCATGACGAGAAGCGGCTGCAGGAATTCCGGCAGCTGGTCGATGGCGTTCTGCAGCCACTCGTACGGGTTGTCCACCATGGCGGTGTCTCTTTCTCTTCAGGCGCGGCCGGAAGCCGGCGCGGGGCATGGGAAGAAGTACAGACCCTGTTCCCCGCACAGGGTCAAGCGACCTCGGCAGATCGACGTCGGGTCTTGACCCTGTTCCGAGAACAGGGTCTTGAATGGTGCTGAGCGCCACGACCGAGACCCCGGCCCTGCGTGCCGACAGAAGGATGGACGGATGCCCTGGAGTACGAGTGAACTCGCCGAGCTCGCGGGGACGACCGTGAACACGGTGCGTCATTACCACCGCTCCGGCCTGCTCGAGGAACCGGAGCGGATGTCGAACGGCTACAAGCAGTACCGCGCTCGGCATCTCGTCCGGTTGCTGCAGATCCGGCGGCTTCGCGACCTCGGCGTCCCGTTGGCCCAGATCGAGTCCGTCGGCTCTGCGGGGGACACCACGAAAGAGGCGCTGCTTGCGATCGATGCCGACCTCGCCGCGAGCATCGAGCGGCTGCAGCGGGCACGGGCCGAGATCCGCGCCATCGTCGACGGAGCATCGACGACCGACCTGCCTGCCGGGTTCGAGGACGTCGCGGGGAGACTGTCGACCACCGAGCGGTCGCTCATGCTCGTCTACGAGCAGCTGTACGACACGGAGGCGATGGCGGATCTGCGCACGATGGTCGAGACGGAATCCGACGACGGCAGTGCAGAGTTCGAAGCGCTCACGGTGGAGGCGGATGACGAGACGCGTCAGCGCGTGGCAGAGATGTTCGCGCCGGTGATCGCGCAGCACCTCACCGACTACCCGTGGCTCAGCGAGCCGACCGAGCATCTGTCGAAGGGCCCGCGCGTCACGGCGCAGGCTTTCCTGGAGACCGTCGGTGGGCTGTACAACGAGGCGCAGCTCGACGTGCTCGGCCGGGCATCCGGGCTCGCCAGGGAGCAGGCGTTCGGGCCGAGCGCCGCACCGAGCGACGACGCTGCATCAGACGACGCTGCACTCGCCGATGCCGCACCCGAAGAAGGAGAGAGATGATGACGGACCAGCCCGACGCCCGCTCCACGAACGATTCGCCCGACCCGCACCTCGGTGAGCCCCTGCTCGTCGAAGACGTGCTGCTTCTGCTCTTCCAGCCCGATTCGGGCTCGATCGCCGGGGAGAACATCCTCTTCTACGTGCTCGGCGGCGCTGCTCTGGGCGACCTGGCGCTGCAGGAGCGGATCGAGATGCGCAACGAGGGAGCGCTCACGAGCCGCATCCACGCGCTCGACGCTCAGTCCGCGCCCGACGAGCTGCTCGCGCCCGGGCTCGAGTACATCGAACGGAAGCCGCGCGATGCGCAGACGGTGCTCGCGGCGATCGGCCCGAACCTGCGTGCACCGGTCCTCGACCGCCTCGTGGAGCGCGGCGACCTCACGAGAGAACAGGGCAGATCGCTCGGAATCTTCCCGACGACGAAGCTCGCCCTGGGAAGCGACCGACGTGCCGTGTTGATCGAGCGGGTGCGCTCCGTGCTGACCGACGGCGAGACGCCCGACATCCGCACCGCCGCGAGCATCGCCCTCCTGTCCGCGAGCGGAACCCTGCCGCAGTTCCACAGAGAGATCCCCTGGAGCGGCGACGTCTACACGCGCGCCAAGGCGATCGAGCGCGGCGACTGGGGTGCCGCGGCCGCGGCTGAGGCCGTGGCCCGCACGATGAGCGCGGTGCTCACGAACGCGCTCATCGCGGCCCTCGCCCTCCCCAAGAACTGACAGGGCACACCAGTTCCCGCGGGAGCTGAAGGCGCTCTTCAATCCATCCGGCCGTCGGCGCTGGTGCCCGGCCCCGGCATGCGCGTCACGCGGCCGGGTGCGCGCTCATCGTGCGGCCGCGGGTCACACGCCGCCGCGCGGTGTGTAGATTGCAGGACGTGGACCTCTCCGACATCCTCGCCGCCCTCGGTCTCGTTCTTCTCGCGCTCGGAGGCGGAACGTTCTGGTCGTTCTCGACGGGGGTGATGCCGGGGCTGGGGCGTACCGACGACGAGACCTTCGTCTCGTCGATGAGGTCGATCAACCGCGCTGTCGTGAACCCGCTGTTCCTGCTGCCGATCTTCCTGCCGCCGGTCCCGCTCGTGTGGGCGGGGCTCCTCGATCTGGACGACGCGCGCGGATGGATGCTCGTCGCGTCGGGCGTCGTCTTCTTCGTCGGGGTGATCGTCGTCACGGGCGCCGGCAACGTCCCGTTGAACAACGCCCTGGATGGCTCCACGTCGTCATCGACGGCTGCGCGCGCGGCGTTCGAACGGCGCTGGAACGTGCTGAACGGCGTGCGCTCCGTCGCGTCGGTCGTGGCGATCGTGCTCGCGGTGCTGGCACTCGTGGTCTGAGCGACCCGTTGGGCTGATAACCTTATCAAGGCTGCGGCATGTTGATAATGTTATCAACATGCGTGATGCACTCGACAACCCCTTCAGCCCTGGCTCTGACACCATCCCCGAGGTGTGGGCAGGACGCACCGCGCAGTTGAGTGACTGGCGCGACGTTGTGCGTCCTCGCCGCCTCGCGGGTCTACCGGAGCGCGGCAGAACGATCCTCGGGGAGCCGGGGCTCGGGAAATCGACGCTCGTGCGACGCATCGCCCAGGAGGCATCGCGTGCCGGCGACTGGGTCACCCCGCAGCTGCGCATCCCCACCGGAGCTGACCCCTTGAAGCTCGTCGCCGGAGCCGTGCTGAAGCTCGCGACCGACGCCGGACTCTCCGCGTCGCGTGAGAAGCGCATCGGCGATGCCATCGCACGCGTGCAGGCCGTCGCCGTCTCCGGCATCTCCCTCACGCTTCGCGGTGTCGACGGGCCCGAGCCCTTCACGGCTCTCACCGAACTGCTGATCGAAGTCGGTCTCGCCGCGATCGCCAACGGCCGTGTCATGGCGCTGATCCATATCGATGAGGTGCAGAACATCACCGATGAAAAGGCGCTTTCCCAGCTGCTCATCGCGCTCGGAGACGCCCTCACGCACGAGGTCGAGGTCACCGTGCCCGGTGGTGCACGCGTCAGCCGCTCGTTGCCGATCGCCGTCTACCTCACCGGCCTCCCGGATTTCGAAGACATGGCTGGCGCCCGCATGGGGGCGACCTTCGCCCGCCGTTTCAAGACCACCACTCTGTCGGCCATCGACGACGAGGATCTCGCCCAAGCGCTTCAGGAGTTCGTCCTCGAGGGGTGGGCAGTTCCCGACGGCGCCGGCGGTTCCACTCGCGTGCGGATGGACCCCGACGCGGCAGCGCTCATCGTCGACGTCTGCCGCGGAGAGCCGTTCCTGTTCCAGCTTGCCGGTGAGCAGTCCTGGTACGCAGATTCCACTCCGACGATCACCGCAGACCAGGTCCGCCGCGGCTGGCAGGGCGCCCAACGGGAAGCGACCGCGCACGTGGAACGGATCCTCGAACGACTCCCCGCCCGAGAGCGCCAGTTCCTCCAGGTGATGTCAGCGCTGCCTGCCCCGGAGCGCACAGCCACCCGCATCGCCGAGGCGATGGGGTTCTCGAAAGTGACCGAGGTGGGCCCCACAGCCCAACGCCTGGACACCGTGCGCGGCGTCATCGACAGGGGCAAGCCCTACAGCTTCCGGCACCGCGCCGTCGAGGCCTACCTGACCAGCGAGTGGCCGAGGGTCTGAGCGACGGACAGATCTCAGTCGAATTCGTGCAAGTCTGAGGTCATGTCGCCGCCGGCGTCTCCGGTGTTCACCGTGCCCTTCGGCTCGAACAGGATCGCGTGCACCTCGTCGGTCGCCTTCGGGCAGTGCTCGACTCCGCGCGGCACGACGAACACGTCATTCGGGTTCAGTACGACATCGCGGTCGCGGAGCTGGATCGTCAGCTGACCGCTGACGACCATGAACAGCTCATCGGTGTCGGGGTGGGTGTGCCAGACGAACTCGCCCTGGAGCTTGACCACCTTGACGTCGTAGTCGTTGATGCTGGTGAGCCGATGCGGCTGCCAGTGCTCGTCGATCGTGGAGAGGGCTTCGAGCACATTGCGAACATCATCTGCCATACGCCTCAGCGTAGCCGCGGCGTCATCGTCGGGATCCATCGAGCTAGGGCGCAGCGCCCGCGCCGACGAACCCCCGAATGTCCGTGGCCAGCGCGACCCGGGGTGCCTCTCCGAGATAGGGCATGTGGCCGGATCCGTAGACCTTCAGGTGTACGCGCGAGCGATCGAACCGGAAGCGGGTGAAGGTGAACTCGGTCGCCGCCCTGGTCGTGACGAGGTCGTACTCGCCCACGCCGATCATCAGCTCGAAGCGCTCGTCGCGACGCACCGCCTCGGTGAAGTCGCCGAAGCAGTTGCTGTGGGGTGAGTCGTGCCCGTCCCAGTCCCAACCGCCCATCGCGAGACGGAAGTCGATGGCACGGTACTCGTCGTCGCTCGCGTATCCGAGTTCCTCGCGCAGATAGTGCTGGATCGCTCCGGTGAACTGCGGAGCGTATGCGCCCATCGCCGGGTCGTCGGCGACAGGGTCGGAGCCGGCGCCGTCGGCGGCGAGCGTGTAGCGGCTGTCGTACATTCCGAGCTGGCGACCCTGCTCACGCAACGCGAGCCGGGCGAAGGCATCCGGGGTGATCCGCAGATCGTGCTCGATGAGCACCGGCGCGGGGAGTCCGAGCAGCCCGCCCATGCGCGCCGCGAGGGCCTCCCGCTCCGCATCCTCCAGCTGCGTTCCCGCGACGAGCGCCGGGAGCAGTTCAGTGCGGGCGAAATCCGAGACGTCGTCATCGGAGAGGTCGGAGACGGCACCGTGGTGGCGCGCGGTGTGCACGAGCGTGGGGAACTCCAAGGCCGCGCGCACATCTCCGTTCCAGGCGGGTTCGCCGAGTCCGAATGCCGGCCCGAGCACGATCGCGCCGTTCAGCGAGGTCGCCCTCGTGGTGCCTCCGCGCATCGGGCCGCCGTTCGCGAGACGCGACATGCGCGCCGCGCGATGCGTGCCGTAGCTCTCACCCATCACGAAGCGCGGCGACTGCTCCCGGCCGTTCCGCCGCACCCACCGGCCGATGAACTCCAGAGTCGCGCGGGCATCCTGCTCCACACCGTGGAAACGTTCGCGATCGGCATCCGGGTGGATCCTGCTGTAACCGGTGCCGGGCGGATCGATGAACACGAGGTCGGCGACATCGAGCGGAGAGTCCGCGTTGTCGACGAGGGCGAACGGCGGAGCCATGCGCGGATGCAGCGTGTCGGCGTCGGCCACCCGCCGAGGGCCGAGGCCCAGGTGCAGCCACACCGATGACGAGCCGGGGCCGCCGTTGAACGCGAACAGCACGGGGCGCACGGCACGTTCGTCGTCGGTCAGATCGGTGCGGATGTACTCGGCGAAGACGTAGCGCGCACCGGGGCCGTCTTCGCCGTCGGAGACGTCGATCTCCCCGACGGTGCCGCGGTACTCGATCTCGGCGCCGCCGATGCGCGCCTTCCGGACCGGGGCGGTCACTCGTGGCCGCCCGTCACGAAGTCGCGCAGATCGGCGTTGAGCTTCACGATCGTGTCTCTCTCGCTGTACATCATGTGACCGCCGTCGTACCAGTGCGAGACCACGCGCTCCCGCGGCAGGTCCCACTGACGAAGCAGATGATCCGCCGAGCCGATGGTGGTGAGGGAGTCGTAGATCCCGGTGCCGATGAACAGGCGCCCGGTCGGCATCTGCTTCATCCACCGGCTCAGACGGGCCGGGTACGGGTAGGTGTGGAACGGCGACGGCTTGCCCATCGACATGAACAGGCCGCCGCCCTGATCCGCCCATTCCCATTCCCTGGCGGCGTTCGCGTCGTGGACGAGATAGGGGATGCCGGGGGTGTCGTCGAAGAGCTCCTCGAAGAGCTGCGCGAACGCCGCGGTGTAGCGAGGGGAGAGGTGCGTGCCGGCGGCGTCGAGTCCGAGCTCGCCGAAGCCGGGATCGGTCGCGGGGGAGGTGTAGCGGCTGTCGTTCACGCCGACCTCGACTCCGCGATCCCGGAGCAATCGCTTGCGGAAGTCGGTCTTGGAGATCCAGAGGCGGGACCGGACCAGTTCCTCCGCGGGGATCCCGATCATGCCGGACAGGCGAGCCGCCTCGGCCTGCAGCTCGGTGCCGGGCAGCGACGTCCCCTGCAGCATGGCGGTGGCGAGGTCGCCCCAGGCGTAGTCGAGCGCGGCCTGGATGGCATCCTCGACGGACTCATGCTCGCGCGATCCTGCTCCGTGGTACCAGGCGACCGCGGCCTTGTACGGCACGTTCGCCAGGGCGCCGGGCACGTTGCCCGGTCGTTCGGCCGTCTCTTGGATGTTGACTGCCTGGCCCAGCAGCGCGATGCCGTCCAACGGCACCGTCGACATGCCGTGTGTGCTCGACGCGAGGAACGCGGCCCGGTGGGTGCCGTAGCTCTCGCCGAGGAAGTACTTCGGAGAATCCCAGCGTCGATGCCGGCCCACCCACTCGGTGATGGCCCGGGCGAACGCCTCGGCATCGCCCTCCATGGAGAAGAAGGGAGCGAGGTCTGCGCCCTCCGCCACCGTGCCGAATCCCGTTCCCGGAGCGTCGATGAACACCAGATCCGCGGCATCGAGCAGCGACGACGGGCTCTCCTCGATGCCGTACGGAGCGCGGACACCCGACTCCAGGTCGGTGGGGATCTGTGCGCGGAACGGACCGATGCCGCTCAGGTGCAGGTAGCTGGACGCGGCGCCGGGGCCGCCGTTGGTCAGGAACAGCACGGGGCGACGCCGACGGCTGTCGGCGTCGGTCTCGGCGATGTACGAGAACGCCGACAGCGTGCCGACCTGGGTGCCGTCGGCCGTGCGCAGCGGGATCTGCTCGAGGCTCATCGCGTAGTCGATCGGGCGTCCGTTGCAGGTGGCGGAGCGGATGACGCGTCGTTCGTCCACGGATCCCTATTCCTCTTCGTTCGAGGCGTCCGCGGATTCCTCGATCTCGTTCAGATAGTTGTAGATGGTGTGGCGACCGACCCCGAGGTTCTGGGCGGCGATCGGCACGGCCTCGCGCATGGTGAAGAAGCCGCGATCGCGCAGCTGCCGGACCACCTCCACCTTGTGCCGCTTCTTCATAGCCTCGACCGGGATGCCGGTCTCGGTGACGGCCTCGGCGAGGATGCCCTGCGCGAGATCCTCGACGGAGGCGGGGAACTTCTCGGCGGTCATCGTCTCGGATCGCAGCGACGGATCGATGGTCGTGATGGCGCTCAGGCTGCGCAGCAGCTCCTGCGCGCGCACCACTTCGCTCACATCGGTGTTCAGGCACAGGCAGGCGACGGGTCGACCGCTGGCGGCATGGAAGAAGATGCTGGACGAGCGCATCGGCAACCCGTCGTTCGTCTCGGTCCGGTAGCCGATGAGGTGCTCGTTCCACCCCGAGGAGAACGTGCGCAGGCCCAGATCGGTGGCAGGCCCGCCGATGCCGCGCCCGGTGATGTTGCCGCCGATCGCGGCGATCGTGCCGGGCATCTTGGTGAGATCGTGCAGCAGCACCTCGGTGCGGGGAGCGAGCGCGCGGGCCAGCGGCACGATGATCGGACCCACGATGTCGACGATCGTGGCGGCATGCGCCCGCTCCTCATCGGTGAACGCGGGGATGCGCGACGTCGTGTCCGACGTCGGTGGTGCGGTATCCGTCATGGTCCCTCCACAGTTCTGGGTACCTGGAATTTGGCACAGATTGTAGAAATTTGCAATGAATTCTTGCCCGGCCCGGAGGGGAGTTAGATCCGCTCTCTCCCGGAATCACGGGGTATTCGGCCCAGTTATCACCGCCGTAACACAGTTGTTACATGAACGTTCTTCGTCATGGTGTTGAATAGCGCCCAACAAACTGTCGAAGGCGACGACGCTCGCCCCGAACCCTGGAGGACCCTTGCGCACTACCCCGAAGTCCCCGCGCCTCGTCCCCGCTGCGGTGGGGGCCGGTCTGGCCCTGGCAATGGCGCTCACCGCGTGCACCCCCGCCATCCCCGGCGAATCCGGCGGTGGTGGTGGTGACAGCTCGAAGCTCACCATGCTGCTCCCGGACACGGTCAACAGCATCGACCCGGCACTCGCGTTCAGCACCGGCGGACGCCAGGCCACCTGGCTCATCTACGAGGCGCTCGTCCGGGAAGACCCGAAGACCGGCGAGGCCATCCCCGGACTCGCGGAGTCGTGGGACTTCACGCCGTTGTCCGCCTCCTTCGTCATCAAGGAGGGCGCGATGTGCGCCGACGGCAGCGAGATCACCGCCGGCACCGTCGCCCGCAACTTCGAGCGGTGGAAGGACCCGGAGACCAACGCTCCGCTCGTGAACAACTTCTTCGGCTCCTCCGACTTCACCGTCGAGTACGACGACACCGCCCGCACGGTCGACGTCGCCCTCACGGTCGGCATGCCGTTCCTGGGTGCAGAGCCTTCGTTCACCCAGCTGGGGATCGTGTGCGACTCGGCGCTGGAAGACCCGTCGGTGCTCGCCACGGGCTCCGACGGCACTGGCCCCTACGTCGTCGACGAGTTCGTCACCGGCTCGCACATCACCCTCACCCGCAACGACGACTACGCCTGGGGCCCGGAAGGGTTCTCGGTCAAGGACCTCCCGAAGACCGTCGACCTGAACATCGTCGAAGACCTCAACACCCAGGTGAACCTGCTCCTGGGCGGCGACGCCGACACCGCGCTGCTGCAGGTCGATCAGCTCGCGCGGCTGGAGGGCGAGTCGGGCTTCACCGAGCAGGTGGCCGACACCGGCGTCACCATGATGATGTTCAACGAGCGCGACGGCTACCCCACGCAGGACGAAGCCGTGCGTCGTGCGCTCGCCCAGGCCCTCGATTTCGAGGAGCTCACCCAGGTGCAGACCCAGGGGCTCGGCTACGTGGCCGACTTCCTGCGCGCACCCTCGAACATCTGCGTCGACCAGAAGGCGATCGCCGACGTCATCCCCACCGGCGGCATCGAGGCGGCATCCGCCACGCTCGAAGACGCCGGGTACGCGAAGGGCGACGACGGGATCTACGCCAAGGACGGCGTGCCGCTGAGCGTGCAGCTGCTGCAGATGGAGTTCACCTCCGCCGCATCCGAGCTCGTCTCCAGCGCCTGGAAGGACCTCGGCGTGAAGGTCGAACTCGACAACCGCGGACCGGCTCAGGCCGTGGACGTGCTGTACTCCGGCACCGGATGGAGCGTCAGCTTCGTCTCCATGGGAGCGTCGCAGCCCACCGGCTTCCGTCCGTTCTTCGTCGGCCCGGCGGCTCCCGAGGGCCCGAACTTCGGTGCGATCAACAACCCCGTCTACGCGCAGAAGCAGGGCGAGGCGTCGCAGGTCGGCGGACTGGACTCCTGCCCGCTCTGGATCGAGGCCGAGGCATCCGTGGTCGAGCGCGCGGACTGGGTGCCCACCATCGCCGCCGACTCCCAGTGGGTGCTCGGGGAGGGCGTGAGCTTCTTCTCGAAGGGCGCCTTCGTCGATCCGCTCACCCTCCGCAAGAACTGATCGCAGGACAGACCGCGTGATGACCAGCACCGTCACCACCCCCTCCCGGGAGGACTCGTCGGAGTCCTCCCGGAAGGGGGCGCGATCGCCGTGGGTGGGCTTCATCGTCCGACGCACCGGATCGCTGATCCTGAGCCTCTGGCTGATCGCCACCCTCATCTTCTTCCTCTCCCGCGCCATCGGCGGGGATGCCGTGCGCGCCGCCGCGGGCGTCACCGCGACTCCGGAGTACGTCGCCGCCCGTCGTGCGGAGCTCGGCCTGGATGACCCGCTGCTGGAGCAGTACGGCCGGTTCATCGAGCGGATCGTCACCTTCGACTTCGGCGAATCGATCTCGACAGGCAACAGCGTGGCCGTCGAGATCGCCGCGCGACTGCCGTACACGGTGCAGCTCGGCCTCTACGCGTTCCTGCTGGCGATGCTCGTCTCGATCCCGCTCGGGATCTGGATGGCCGTGCGCACCGAGAACGGCCGCGGCGAGCGCACCAACGCCGCCTTCAACGCGATCTCCGGGTTCTTCGCCTCGATCCCCGACTTCCTCATCGCGATCTCCCTGGTGATGATCTTCGCGGTCGGTCTGCGCTGGCTGCCGGCCGCCGGGGGAGAGGGCGTGACCGCGTTCATCCTTCCGGTGCTCACGATGTCGCTCGGTCTCATCGCCGTGCTCAGCCGTCTGATGAAGGCCGAGACGACCCGGGTGCTGCGCGAGGACTACACGCGCACCGCCCGCGCCAACAACCTTCCTCCCCGCGTGGTGCTCTTCCGGCATGTGCTGCCCAACGTGATGACCGCCACGCTCACCTACTCGGGCATGATGCTGGCCTCGCTCATGGGCGGCGCGATCATCACCGAGACCGTATTCGGATGGCCGGGCATCGGCAACCTCTTCGTCAAGTCCATCGCCGTGTACGACTATCCGCTTCTGGAAGGTCTGGTGATCATCATCGCGACGTTCTCGCTCGTTGCCACCTTCATCGTCGATCTGATCCTCGCGAAGGTCGATCCCAAGTCTCTGATCCGGAGCAGCTGATGACCGAGTCCCTCACCACCACGCTCGGCACCAAGACGCCCCGACGACTGCTGCGGCGGGTGTTCCAGACGCCGGCGGGCCTGGTCGGGTTCGTCCTCGTCCTGTTCTGGGTGCTCGCCGCCCTCTTCGCTCCGTTCTTCCTCGAACCGCAGGCGAACGACTTCGACACCGCCAATCCGCTCGCCGGGCCCTCTCTCGAGCACTGGTTCGGCACCGACGCCCTGGGGCGCGACGTCCTGAGCCGTGTGCTCGTGGCGGCACGACTGACCTTCGCGCTCACCTTCGGTGCCGTCATCATCTCTCTCGTTCTGGGTGTGTTCATCGGGGTGCTCGCGGCCGTGCTCGGCAACGGTGCCCGCCAGGTGCTGTTCCAGCTGATCGCCGCGGCGACCGCGTTCCCCTCGATCATCCTCGCCCTGCTGCTGGCGACGATGCTCGGCCGCTCGGGAACCGCCGCGATGCTCGGTCTCGCGCTCGCCGGTGTGCCGTCGACCGCGCGACTGGTGGTCAACCTCACCGCCACCGTCGCGGGCGCCGACTTCGTCGGAAGTGCGCGCCTTCTCGGCGTGCCCAAGGGGCGACTGATGTGGCGCTACATCGTCCCCAACGTGGCCGAGCCGATCGTCACGCTCACCGTCGTGACCATGGGCGCGAGCCTGATGATGATGGCCGCCCTCTCGTTCCTCGGCATCGGAGTGCAGCCGCCCGAGTACGACTGGGGCGGGATGATCGCCGAGGCGATGAAGGACATCTACTCCACGCCCTGGACCACGATCGGACCTGCCGTGGCGATCGTCTCCGCCGGGATCGGCTTCAGCCTGCTCGGCGAGAAGCTCGCGGAGCTTCTCGACCCGCGGGGCGCGGTGATGACCCCGGGCCGGATGCTGCGCCGTCTCGCCCGCGACCGCGGCCGTGGTGGAGCACCCGCCGCCGAGATCGACGACGCACCGTCGTCGCAGGCCCCGAAGGGCGAGCTGCCGCAAGACGTGGTGCTCGGTGTGCAGAACCTGCGCGTCTTCACCGGCCACGGCGACGATCGGCGCGAGCTCGTGCGCGGGATCGACCTGGTCGTCCGCCGCGGTGAGCGCGTCGGCATCGTCGGAGAGTCCGGCTCCGGGAAGAGCCTCACCATCTCGGCGCTCGCCCACATGCTCCCCGGCCTGCTCGAAGCCGAGGTAGACGCGCACACCTTCCTCGGCACGGATCTGCGCGGGCTCAGCCGTTCACGCCTCCGCCGCATCATCGGCGCGAAGATGCCGATGATCTTCCAGGACCCGATGTCGTCGCTCAACCCGTCGCTCACGGTGGGTCGGCAGATGCGCGACAAGCTCGACGCTCACACCTCGTTGCGCGGTGCTGCGGCGAAGGCGCGCATGATCGAAGCGCTCGAGAACGTCGGCATCCCCGAGCCCGCGCGGCGCCTTCGGCAGCATCCGCACGAGCTGTCGGGCGGCCAGCGTCAGCGCGTCATGATCGCGATGGCCACGCTCGGCGATCCGCAGGTGATCCTCGCCGACGAGCCGACGACCGCGCTCGACGTGTCTGTGCAGGCGCAGGTCATCGACCTGCTGAAGAAGCTCAACGAAGAAGACGGGACGGCGCTGGTGATGGTCTCGCACGACCTGGCGCTGATCAGCCAGGTCTGCGAACGCGTGATCGTCATGTACGACGGTCGGATCGTCGAGGAGGGGCCCATGGCCGAGGTGATCGGTGACCCGCAGCATCCGTACACGAGGGCGCTGCTCGGCGCGGTACCCGATCTGTCGGGCGGCACCGCGCACGAGCTGACCACGATCGACGACTACTCGTGGAACACGGATGCCTACCGCGCCGCGCATCCGGTGCCGAGGCACACGGACTCCGCAGCGAGCGTCGCAGGAGGTGCACGATGAGCGGTCAGCTGATCGGCTCGGACATCCATGTCGTCTACGGGCGCGGGTCTACTCGGGTGCACGCCGTGCGCGGGGTGAGCGTCGCGGTCTCGACCGAGCGCTCGCTGGGCCTGGCCGGAGAATCCGGATCGGGCAAGTCGACGCTCGCCCGCGCCCTCGTGGGCATGAGCCGGCCCACCGACGGGCGCGTGGAATGGAACGGCGCCCGATTGGAGACGCTGCCCGCGCGCGGCGTGGGGTCTCGTCCCCGCATCGTGCAGATGGTGTTCCAGGACCCGATGTCGTCGCTGAACCCGCGCATGACCGTGGGCGATGCGATCCGCGAGGCGCTGCAGGTCAACGACATCCCGGGAGACCATCGCGCCGAGACGGTCCGGCTGCTGAACATCGTCGGTCTGAGTGCGACGGACGTCGAGAAGTATCCGTTCCAGTTCTCCGGCGGGCAGCGTCAGCGCGTGGCGATCGCCCGTGCGCTGGCCGTGCGACCCGAGGTGCTCGTCTGCGACGAGGCCACGAGCGCGCTCGACGTGAGCGTGCAGGCGTCGGTGCTGAACCTCCTTCGCGACATCCGCCGCGAGTCGGGTCTCGCGCTCGCCGTGGTGTCGCACAACCTCGATGTGCTGCGCTACCTCTGCGACGACATCGCCGTCATGCGGCAGGGCGTCGTCGTGGAGAACCGGCCGGCGGAAGACCTGTTCCGCGACCCGCACGATCCCTACACGCGGATGCTGCTCGACGCCGTGCCCCGGTTCTCGGTGACGCCGGGAATCGACCGGGGGACGGCCGCATGATCGACGAACGCGCCATCGCCGAGCACTTCCCTGATCGTCCGCGCGGGTACTTCGATCACGCGGCGGTGAGCACGGTCCCGGTCGAGGTGGAGTCGGCCGTCGCCGGGGTCGCGCGCGCTCTCGGTCGCGGGACGCGCGGTTCGTCGGACTGGCATGAGCTCACGGATGACGTGTCGGTGCTGCTGGCGGACGAGCTCGGGGTCGTGGCGACCGCGGTCTCGGTGCTGGCGAACACCGGCACGGCGATCAACTCCGTGGCCCGTGCGATCCCCTTCGTCGACGGCGACGAGGTCATCGTGCTCGCCGACGACTTCCCGAGCCCGCGGATGCCGTGGCGCACGATCCCCGGGCTCTCCGTCCAGGAGGTCGCCACCACCGCGCACGCCGACCGCACGACGGCGCTCATCGCGGCGATCAGCCCGGCCACGCGGGCGGTCTCGGTGACGCACGTGCACGCGACGACGGGTGATGCGCTCGACCTTGCTCGGCTGCACGACGCGTGCGTGTCTGCGGACGCGCTCCTGATCGTGGACGGGGCGCAGGCGGCCGGGCTGTTCCCCGGTGCCGCTCGCCACGCCGACGTCTACGTCGCCGCGTCGTACAAGTGGCTGCTGGCGGGATTCGGCGCCGCCGTGGTCGCGACCGGCGAGCGCTTCGACGACCGCGCGGTCCCGGGGCTCATCGGCTACATGAACGAGCCGTCCTCGCCGCGACTGGCCGTCGGCCACAGCAACCTGTTCGGCATGGCCGCGCTGCAGGCCGCGGCCCGCGTGCGGCAGGGGATCGGGCTCGAGGCCATCCGCGCGCACACCCTCTCGCTCACCCGGCGCATCGCCGAGGGAGCAGCCGAACTCGGCCTGCCACCCGCCGCGGCCGAGCCCGCATCGGGCATCGTCAGCCTCACGGTGGCGGATGCCCCGACACTGACCGACCGGCTGAAAGACCGCGGAATCACCACGACCGTCCGGGACGGCGCCCTGCGCGTCTCGCCGTACCTGACGACGACCCACGACGACGTCGACCTGCTGCTGTCTGCGCTGACAGAGCTCGCGCCGGCACACCATCCCCATGGAGGACACTCATGACCACGCGCGCCACCCTCGTGCCGCAGCCCAAAGGCCCCTACGCCACGACCAGGCGGGTCGGCGACGTGCTCTACCTGTCGGGCCAGGGATCGATCGACGTGGCAACGGGCGATGCCGTGCTCGACGACATCGGCGCGCAGACCCGCCGCACGCTCGAGAACGTCGAGGCGCTGCTGGCCTCGGAGGGATTCGCCCTCGAAGACCTGGCGCAGATCGTGTGCTTCCTCACCGACATGGACGAGTGGCCGGCCATGAACGAGGCGTATGCGGCGTACCTGAGCGATCGCGCCCACCCGGTGCGGACGGCAGTGGAGGTCTCCCGCCTGCCGTTCGGGATCAGCGTCGAGATGTCGTGCATCGCGCATCGACCGGCGGCTCGGGGATGAGCATGCCGCGGTTCGAGCTCGACCTCCGGCCCGTCGCGGACGGCGATGTGTGGACGGCGTTCGACGTGCACTACCTCGTCGACCTGCCCGCGGTGGCGGCGGGCGAGACGCTGCTCAGCATCCCGGAGGTCGTCGTCTCGATTCCGGCGACGCCCTACCGCACGGAGGATCTCGCCGTCTCCGACGACGCGGGGCCGCTGGTGCTCACGGAAGCCGAGCCCACGTCGGATTCCTCCGGTGTCTACCGTCACTGGGTCGCGGATCGCACGACGGAAGGCCGTGTCGAGGTCGCCTTCCGGGCGCCCGTGCGACCCCACGACGAACTCACTCCGGTGGGGCCGCTGTTCGACCTCCGGGCCGAAGAGCTCGGACTGTTCGGCGCCGGCCTGAACTTCCTGGTGCTTCCCGGCGACGTCTCGACCCCCGACGGTCCCGTCTTCGACTTCTCGCTCCGTTGGCTCCTGGACGAGGGCGTCCAGGCGGTGTCGAGCTACGGCACCGGCGATCGCTCGTGGAGCGGGCCGCTGCAGTCGGTCGCGTTCTGCTACTACGCCGCCGGCACCCCGCACCGCACTCCGGAGGGGTCAGGGGACTTCGGCATCCACTCCTACAACGACACCCCGTTCGATCTGGACGAGATCGGCGAGTACGTCGCGAGGCTGCACACCGAGTTCACCCGGTTCTTCGAGGACGAGGGGTCGAGCTACCACGTGCTCATCCGCAAGAACCTCGGGCAGGGGACGGGCGGTTCGGCGTTCCCCGGGTCCTTCGCGTTCGCGTTCTCAGCGGTCGGCGAGACCGAGACGGATCAGTTGCGGAGCCTCCTCGCACACGAGATGGCGCATAACTGGCCGACCCTGAACGACCACCACTCGGCGATCTCCTGGTACACCGAGGGCACCGCCGAGTACTACTCGCACGTACTCCCGCACCGCAGCGGCATGCTCTCGACCACGGCGCTCGCCGCGCAGCTCACCGACAGGTTCCAGCAGTACGACACCAACGCCCTGCGAGGGCTCGACAACGACGCGGCCTCCGCCGCGTACTGGGCCGATCCCCGCGCGCAGCGCATCCCCTACGGGCGCGGGCTCCGCTATCTGATCGCGACGGACGGCCGGGTCCGGCAGGCGACGGACGGCGAGAAGTCGCTCGACGACGTCGTGCTCGACATCCTCCGCGCGCAGCGTGCCGGCGAACAGGTCGGGGCCGCGGGTTGGGTGGAGCGGGTAGCGGCGTTCACGGGGGCTGACGCGCAACGCGACTTCGACGCCATGGCCGCAGGGACCCCCATCCCGCTTCCCGAGGTTCTCTTCGAGGGGATGCGAGCGGTCCCGGCGACGGCTGCGGAGTACGACCTCGGCTTCGACGTCGCCTCCTTCCGCAGCGACGGGCGGCGCGTGCAGGGTCTCCGTCCCGATTCCGCGGCCGCCCGTGCCGGGGTGCGCGACGGGGATGCGCTGGTCGATCTCGCACTGCCGTACCACGCATCCCGCTACAGCGACCGGCCGCTGTCGCTGCACGTCGTGCGCGACGGCGAGCCGCTCGACTTCGACTATCTGCCGGCCGGCGACCAGGTCGCCACGGTGCGCTGGGAGGCGCTCTCATGACTCTGCCCGTGTTCGATCTCGAGCTCACCCCGTTCCGCAGCGCCGAGGGATGGGCGGGCATCGACGCCCGCTATCGCGCCGAGTTCGGCCCCGTCGCCGCAGGGGAGGTGCTGCTCCGGCTCCCTGCCGTGATCGCCTCCGTCCCCGGCGCGGTATACCGAGTGGAAGACATCCGGGTGAGCGATTCCGCCGGCGCCGTCCCATTGACGGAGGTCGAGGGCACGTCGGATCCCATGAGCACCTACCGGCACTTCCTCGCCGCCCGCGACGTCGACGGCGTCGTGGAGGTCGCGGTGCGGGCCCCCGTGCGCGACGTGGATCTGCGCACACCGGTCGGGCCGCTGTTCGACCTGCGCCGCGAGCAGCTCGGACTGTTCGGCGCCGGCTGCACCTTCCTTCCCGTGCCGCTCAGTGCGGAGAGCGAGTTCGACTTCTCGCTGACCTGGCACCTCGACGATGGCGTGTCGGCGGTCTCGAGCCACGGCGCCGGCGATGAGGTGCGGCGCTGGTCGGGCGACATCGCATCGATCGAGCACTGCCTGTTCGGCGCCGGGACCCCGATCATCGCTCCGGACGGAGCGACGAACTTCGGCATCCACGCCTACAGCGACATGCCCTTCGACCTCGACGGCCTCAGCAGCTACCTGCGAGACATCCACACCACGATGAGCGCGTTTTTCGAAGAGGAGAATCCGCAGTATCACGTGCTCGTGCGCCGCAACCCCGACAAGGGCTCCGGCGGCACGTCCTTCCCGTCGTCGTTCGCGTTCGGCTACTCGCCGACGACCGAGGTCGACGAGGCGGATCTGCGCACTCTGCTCGCGCACGAGATGGTGCACAACTGGCCGCACCTCGACGAGGACTGGACCGTCGGATCCTGGTACAGCGAGGGGACGGCCGAGTTCTATTCGCTGGTGCTGCCCTGGCGAGCAGGGATACTCGACTCCGCGACCTTCGGCGAACAGCTCACCGACATGTACCGCCGGTACGACGCGAACCCGCGACGGCACCTGAGCTATGCGGCCGCGGCCGATCTGTTCTGGGCGGATCTGCGGGCGCAGACCATCCCCTATGGGCGGGGCATCCAGTACCTCGTGGCCGTCGATGCCCGTCTGCGGGCGGAGTCGGCCGGAGAGGTCTCGCTCGACGACATCGTCATCGACATCCAGCGGGCGCAGCGTCGCGGCGAGAAGGTGCTCGTGGAGGGCTGGCTGCAGCGGATCGAGAAGGTCATCGGCGAGCGGGCGCGCACCGACTACGACGCGATGGTGGCCGGCGAACCGATCGAACGACCGACGGAGCTCTTCCAAGGAGTGCTTCGCCCGGTTCCCGTTGTCGCCCCCGAGCATGACCTCGGCTTCGACATCGTGTCGTTCCAGGAGCCGCGGCGCATCACCGGTCTGGTCGCGGGGTCTGCGGCCGAACGCGCGGGACTCCGCGACGGCGACGAACTCGTCACGCGTCGCTTCTCGTACAGCGCGGCACGGGACGGATCCACGCCGCTCGATATCGTCATCGCGCGCGACGGCGAGGAGGTGACCGTGCGCTACGAGCCCCGAGGCGGCGACATCCGCACCACCGACTGGGTGGTGGACGGGTGAGGTCGATCGAGGGGCGCGTGTCACTCGGCGCAGACCTCGGCGAAGGCGTCGCGCGGTGGAGCGAACTGGTCCTCCTCGGGCCCGACGGCGAACCGGATGCCACCATCAGCGCGACGAGCTACGTCCGGGATTCCGACACGGAGCGCCCTGTCGCCTTCCTGTGGAACGGCGGCCCCGGCGCCTCGTCGTCTCCGCTGCACATGAACGCCCTGGGTCCGCGCATCCTCCGCTCGGGTGAGGTCGTCGAGAACGCCGTCTCGCTGCTCGACGCGGCCGATCTCGTCTTCGTCGACCCGGTCGGCACCGGGTTCAGCAGGATGCTCCGGGACGAGGCGAAGGCTCGGCTGCTCACGGTGCCCGGCGATGCGGATGCCGTGGAGACCTTCGTCCGCGCCTGGCTCCGCGCGAACGACCGGGAGCACGCCTCGATCCATCTGATCGGAGAGAGCTTCGGCGGCTACCGGCTCGCCGCCGTCGCCCCGCAGCTGACGGATCTGCGGTTGGACAGCATCACCCTCATCTCGCCGATGCTCGACGCTACGACGGTCGCCGAGGCGCCCGAGAACGACCTCGCCACGGTGTTCGCGCTGCCGACGATGGCGGTGGCGGCCTGGTTCCACGGTGACGTCTGCGCGGGCGTCGACCACGTCGCGGAGGTCTGGGCCGAGGTGGAGCGCTTCGCCGTCGACGAGGTGCTCCCGGCGCTGCACCGTGGCGCGGCCCTCGAGCCCGAAACCCGCATCCGCCTCGCCGCACGGATCGCCGAGCTCGTGGGCCTCTCGCCGGATGCCGTGCTCGCCGCCGACCTGCGAGTGGGCAGCGAGGACTTCCTCCGCCGCCTGCGGGCCGACGAGGGACTCGTCGTCGGGCGGCTGGACGTGCGCGTGACCGGTCCGCTGTCCGAGCCCCATCCCGATGGTCGTCCGCCGGCAGCAGATGACCCGGCTCTCGGCCTCGGCCGCGGCAACGTCATCCACTCGGCCCCCATCGCCCGGTACCTCCGCGACGAGCTGCGCGCACCCGTCGATGCGGACGAGCCCTACGTGTCGCTCTCCCTCGACCTGAACTTCGCCTGGGACTGGCGTCCGGCAGAGGCCATGCCGCCCATCTTCCGCACCTCGGTGGCGACGAACCTCGGCGAGGTCGCGACGGAGCGGCCTGACCTGCGCGTCCTCCTGCTCGGGGGCTACTTCGACCTCGCCACCACGCTGGCCAGCACGATCCACGCGGTGCGGCACTCCGGCGTGCCGGCATCCGCCGTCGAGATCCGTCCGCTGATCGCCGGGCACTCCCTCGATGAGACGGTTCTCGTCGAGGCCCGCGACGCGATCGGCCGAACCATCACCCACACCTCGAAAGCAGGGACCCGCCGATGACGGTGCAACTGATCCTCGTGTCCAACGGCGAGCCTGTCGGATCACTCTCGGCCGACACCGATCCGGACGGCCTCACCCGCATCGTCTACGAGGTCGACAACAACGGCCGCGGTGCGAGACTCGCCGAGACACTCCGGCTCGATGCCGGTCTGCCGGTGCGGTGGGAGATCGACGGCACGTCGCTCATGGGCGGCACGGTGCACGAGAGGTTCGCGATCGACCCCGACGGGGCGGCGCGCTGGAGCAGCCAGGCCGACGAGGGCACCACCACGGCGGAGGGCTTCTACCTTCCCGCCGACGCCAGCCCGTACGGCCTGGTGCTGCTGGTCGAGCGTGCCCTCGCCACCGGAGGGCCTGTTCCACTGCTGCCGGCCGGGGAGGTCGCGGTCGTCCCGGTGCCGCTCGGTGAAGTCGGCGGCCGTGATGTCGAGGCCTTCGCGCTCACGGGTGTGCAGCTGCGGCCGCAGTACGTGCTGCGAGACCGCGTCACCGGGGAGGTGCTCGGGATCTCCGACGGCGAGCTGCTGCTCCACCCGGATCTCGTCGCCGCGGCAGCCGAGATCGATGCGGCGCTGCAGCGAGCGACCAGACGCCGCTTCGCCGCGCTCTCCCGCGAGGCCACGCTGCACCAGGGCGGGACGCTCGTCGTGCGCGACGTGCGCATCTTCGACCCGGTGAGCGGGCAGGTCGGCGATCCGCAGACCATCGTGGTCGACGGGCGACGCATCACCGGGATCGGCCCCGACATCGCGGTTCCCGACGGCGCCACGATCATCGACGGGGCCGGTCGCACCGCCATCCCCGGCCTGCACGACATGCATGCTCATCTCGACACGTCATCCGCTCTGCTGTACATCGCCGCCGGAGTCACGAACATCCGCGACATGGGCAACGACAACGACGCGCTCGCCGCCCTGATGGGCGCCATCGAAACGGGGGAGGTGCGCGGGCCTTCCGCCGTGCCCGCCGGTTTCATCGAGGGCCGGAGCGCGCATGCGATGCGGATGGGCCACGTCGTCGAGAGTCTGGACGAGGCGCGCGCAGCCGTCGACTGGTATGCCGACCGCGGGTTCCACGCGATCAAGATCTACAACTCCTTCACACCTGATTGGGTCGCCGAGACGGCCGCGCGCGCCCACGACCGGGGGATGCGGGTGCAGGGCCACGTGCCGGCGTTCATGGATGCCGATCGGGCCATCGCCGACGGGTACGACGAGATCACGCACCTGAACCAGCTCGCACTCGGCTGGGTGCTGGAGCCGGAGGAGGACACGCGCACGCCGCTGCGGCTGACGGCGCTCACCCGGGTCGCCGACCTCGACCTCGACTCGGAGCGAGTCCAGCGCACCATGACCTCGATGGTCGACGGGGGCGTGAGCCTCGACGTGACCCTGGTCATTCTCGAACAGCTGATGCTGAGCAGGGCGCGCACCGTGATCGCCGCTCACGAGCCGGTCATCGAGCACTTCCCGGCGGGCGTCGGCCGCTATCGCCGACGTACCTACGTGCCCTACCGGGACCAGGCCGAACTCGACAGCTACGAGACGGCGTTCCGGCGCCTTCAGGAGATCGTGGTCCGGCTGCATCAGAAGGGCGTGAAGCTGTGGCCGGGAACGGATGACGGCACCGGCGTCACCGTGCATCGCGAACTGGAGCTCTTCGTCGATGCCGGCATCAGTCCGGTCGACACGCTCCGCATCGCCACGATCGAGTGCGCAGAGCACCTGCACCGCGCCGAAGACCGGGGCACGATCGAGATGGGCAAGGCCGCCGACTTCATCCTCGTCGACGGCGACCCGACGCGGTCGATCAGGGACATCCGCAACGTGGCCCTCACCGTGGCCGAGGGGCGGGCCGTGAGCCCGGCGCGGATCTACCGCGGCTTCGGGATGGTGCCGTTCGCCGCGGAGCCGGGCGTGACGACCGGATAGCCTCCCTCCCGCTTGACGAGATGTCGATCCTTCGTGATACTTAGGTGCATGCCTAAGTATCACGAAGAGATCGACGCCGTGTTCCGCGCTCTCGCGGATCCGACGCGTCGCGCCATCGTGGAACGGCTGGCGAAGTCTCCCGCTGTCGTCTCGGATCTCGCGGCGCCGTTCGACATGGCGTTGCCGTCGTTCCTGCAGCACCTGAGCGTGCTCGAGGGTGCCGGAGTCGTCACGTCGGAGAAGCTCGGGCGCGTGCGCACCGTGAGCCTGCGACCCGGCGCCCTCGACGTGCTGCACCTGTGGCTCGGCGAGCAGCGCACACCCGCGGAGCACCACGCCGACCGACTCGGCATCCATCTCGCTCTCACGACCCCGAAGGAGAACTGACATGACACGTGTCCGCATGGACCTGTTCGCCTCGCTGGACGGCTATACGCCGTCGGATGCGACCCCCGAGAATCCGATGGGCGAAGACTGGGCGCGACTTACCGCTGCGTATGCCGCCACCCGAACTTTTCGCGAGAACGTCTTCGGGGACACGAGCGGCGCAGGCACGACTGGCGTCGACGACCGTCATGCGGCCGCGTTCTTCGACGGAGTCGGCTCCGAGATCATGGGTGCCGGCATGTTCGGACTCCACTCCTTCCCCGACGATCCGGACTGGAAGGGCTGGTGGGGTGACACGCCTCCGTTCGGCACCCCGGTCTACGTCCTCACCCACACGGCACCTCGGGCGCCGCTTCCGATGAACGGCGGAACCACCTTCCACTTCCGCGACGCCCCGATCGACGAGGTGCTCGCCGAGGCGAAGGAGGCCGCCGGCGACCTCGACGTGCGCGTCGGCGGAGGGTACCGAACGGCGCGAGACTTCCTGCGCGCAGGGCTGATCGACGACCTGCACCTCATGGTCGCCCCGATCTTCCTCGGTCGAGGGCATCGACTGTGGGACGACCTGGTCGGCTTCGAACTCACCCACGAGGTGACGACAGAAGTCGCCGAGAGCGGCGCGATCCACGTCACTCTGGCCCGATAGGAGGCGGGGATGACGATCGAACGCCGGCTCGGGCGCTCCGGATTCACCCTGACCCGCGACTATGCGGCGCCCATCGAGCGCGTCTGGGCGGCGTTCGCCGACGAGGACAGCAAGCGGAGCTGGTGGGGCGACGCCGACCGCATCAGTACTCGGGAGTGGGTGTTCGACTTCCGCGTCGGCGGCCGCGACATCGACGAGGGCAAGTTCCACGGCGGTCCGGTTTCACGGTACGAGGCGACGTACACCGACATCGTCGAACACGTCCGCATCGTCACGACGTACGACATGTGGCTCGACGGGGCCCACATGTCGACGTCGGTCGCGTCGTTGGAGTTCGAACCGATCGATGCCGGTACCCGCTTCACGCACACGGAGCACGGCGTCTTCTTCGACCAGTTCTGGGCGGACGGGCAGGGGCGTGAGGACGGCACGCGCGGTCTCCTCATTGCGCTGGGTCGGCACCTCGCCTGACCTCCGCAGATCTCAGCGGGTGAGCAGTGCGACCACCACAATGATGGCGGCGATCGCCACGACCAGCGCGGCCCAGCCCAGCGAGCTCCCCCGCGGCGGGCGTCCGATCGCGGGAGAAGTCCCCAGTCGGACGCGGATGGCGTCGGCTTCGGCCTCGAGTTCTTCCTCGCCATCGTCCGGGGGGAACGTGGCGAGCGTCCCGCGCAGTCGCTCGCGCGCGATCACCTCGAGTTCGACCTGGATGTCGGCCAGACGGCGCTCCAGCTCCGCCCGCTCTTGAGCGGGGAGTGCCTCGCGGTGCCCGTGGTCGCTCACGGGGTCAATCGTCGGACTCGATGGCGAGGGTGTTTCCGTCGGGGTCTTCCACCCAGGCGATGCGGCCACCGCCCGCACGCGGTCCGATCCCATGATCGTCTTGCCCGAATCCCTCGTAGCGGACGGGTTGCGCCCCCGCCGCCGTCAATCCGGCGACGACCGCATCGATGTTGTCGACGTACCAGGTGGCCACTGTCGAGCGCGTCGAACCCGCAGTGGGCGTCTCGAAAACGTTGAGCACGGTCCCCTGCCCGCAGGCGTAGAACCGAGCGCCTCCTTGGATTCCGGCACTCGGGCCGATGCTCACGGGGACGAGGCCCAGCACTTGCTCGTAGAACGCCGCCGACCGTTCGATATCGGTCACCCCGATCGAGGGCCTGACCGGGTAATTGCCTAGCGTCATGAAGTCACCATGCTCTCGAACTCTGTGAGATCCATGCGAGGGCGAAGCGCTCCAGGACCATCCTTAGACTTCCGAACACATTCCGAATAGAATGAACGCATGACGATCCTCAACGACCTCCGCACGACGACTCGGCGCTCGTCCGATCTCAGCAAGCACTCCGCTGACGTCTTCGCCGAGGCGGAGGACCACACGGTCCAGATCACGCGCCGAGACGGTGAGCCGCTCGTACTGATGTCGCAGCGTGAGGCCGACGCCCGCGCGGCGCTGCTGCAGTTCGCCGCCGACCTGATCACGGTCACGCTCGACGAGGAGGGCACTCTCGCGTCGCGGATGGCTGACCGCTTCCCGTGGATGCTGGCGCTCTCCGATACCGACCAGGCGACGTGCGCACGGGATCTCGTCGATGCGGCTCGCGCATCGTTCGCCACAGGACAGCCCCATCTGGCGATCGCGGAGCTCACGTCCTGGCGGGAGACGGCGACCGCGATCGCCGCAGGGCTCTCCGCTCGACCTGCGGAGTGGCTGGATCACGACGAGCTGATCGAGCGTCCCTGAGCGTGGCCAAGGACGACCTGGTCGCCAGGCCCACGAAGAAGACCGAATACACGATCCGATACGCGACCGCCGGCGCCCGCAGGGGTTGGCGCGACCTCGTCGCGACCATCCGCAACCCCATGGCCGATACATGGGACTTCCTCACGGGAAGCCCTCTCGAGCGAACACCGACGAACTATCCGCTGCGAGGCGAGCTGCAGTTCATCCAGCGCGGCAACGCTCGTCACGAGCGCTGGCAGCACAAGCCGACCGCCCAGGGTGATGCGCGAATCTGGTTCTACGTCGACGGTGGCGACGTGTTGATCGAGCAGGTGCACACGCATCACCCGAACGCGACGAAGTAGCGAGCCACTTCTGGTGCACTCGCCCACGGCCGGGGCCGGTCCGGTGACTGACGGGTGGGTTCGACCCCTCAGCGATCCTTGAGCAGCTCGTCGCGCACCTGGCGGCGCAGCACCTTGCCGATGAGCGACCGCGGCAGCTCATCGACGGCGGTGATGCGGCGCGGTACCTTGTAGGGCGTGAGTCGCGTGCGGCAGAAGTCGCGCAGCGCATCCACGTCGAGGGCGGCGCCCTCGCGGAGCACGACCGCGGCGGCGACGTCTTCTCCGCCGTGCGGCCTCGGAAGACCGATGACGGCGGCGGCGGTGACATCCGGGTGCGCCGCGAGCACGTCTTCCACCTCGCTGGGTGACACGTTGAACCCGCCCGTGATGATGAGTTCCTTGAGGCGGTCGACGATGCTCACGAACCCGTCGGCCGAGACCTCGGCGATGTCTCCGGTGCGGAGCCAGCCGTCTGCCAGCAGCGCATCCGCCGTATCGCCCGGACGCCCCCAGTAGCCCTGGAAGACCTGAGGCCCACGGATGAGGAGCTCTCCGCGCTCGCCGGCCGGCATGTCGACATCGGTGTCCTCGGGGTCGACGACGCGGATCTCGGTGCTCGGGAAGGGCACGCCGACGGTGCCGGGACGACGGGTCGGCCCCATCGGATTGCCGAGTGCCACCGGCGAGCTCTCGGTCATGCCGTAGCCCTCGACGAGGAGGCCGCCGGTCGCCTCCTCCCACCGCTTCACCGTCGCGACCGGAAGGCTCATCGCGCCGGAGATGGCGAAGCGGACCGTCGAGAGATCGATGGTCCCGCGCGTGGCTGCGCGAGCCAGAGCGTCGTAGATCGGCGGCACGGCGGGGAGGAAGGTGGGCGGAGTCGAGCGCGCCGCGGCGGTGACCAGCCCCAGATCGAACGCGGGGAACAGGACGAGCCGCGCGCCGATGCTCATCGCGAACGTGAGGCACAGCGTCATGCCGTAGGCGTGGAACAACGGCAGCACGCCGTAGAACGTCTCCTCGCCGTCGACGAGGCCTGGTACCCACGCCCGCCCCTGCATCGCGTTGGCGCGGAGGTTCGAGTGCGTGAGGATCGCGCCCTTCGGAACGCCCGTCGTCCCGCTCGTGTACTGCAACAGCGCGGTGTCGCCCAAGGCGGGACCGGGCACGCGTCGCGAGAGCCGGCGATGGTCGATGAGACTCTTCCAGGCGACGAGGTGCCGTGCCTTCGGTGTGCCGGTCAGCTTCGCTCGCGCCTCACGAGCCTTGGGGATCGGGAGTCGGAGCGCGACGCGCTTCGACAGGGGCATCGCCGCGGTGATGTCGACGCTGACGATGTGCTCGACCCGGAGGTCGGCGGGAAAACCTGCGACCATGTCGGCGGCCTTGTCCCACACGATGGCGACGCGCGCACCGTGATCCTCGAACTGGTGTCGCAGCTCCCGCGGTGTGTAGAGGGGGTTGTGCTCGACCACGATCGCGCCGAGTCGCAGAGTCGCATAGAAGGCCACGACATGCTGCGGGCAGTTGGGAAGCACGAGGGCGACGCGGTCGCCCTTGCCGACCCCGAGCCGCCGGAGACCTTCGGCGGCTCGCTCGATCTGCTCCCCGAGCTCCCGGTAGGTGGTGACCGCGCCGAAGAAGTCCAGCGCCGGACGCCGGCCGAACGCCTTCACGCTCGCCGACAGCATCTCCGGGAGGGTCTGCGTCGGCTCGTCGATGTCTGCGGGGACGCCCTCCGCGTACGAGTCGAGCCAGGGGCGTGAAGAGAGGGGAGGAACGGGCATGCCTCCATCCTGCCGCGGAATGCCGGTGCCTGTCAGGCCGGCCGCCGTCGATTCACCCCACGAAAAGCAGGATGATCGAGAGCGCGACCGCCGCAGCACCGACGCTGGCGAGCGTGACTCCGAGCACCTGCACGGCATGGAGGAGGGGCCGGCGGGGTTCGAATCGCATCAGGCTCGGGTGGTGTTCGCTGACGAACGCATCGACCTCTTCGCGGCCCTGCCAGTGGCCGGATTCGTCGGCGCGGAGCGGGCGCTCCCAGAAGTCGCCGGCGGTGAACCATCGGGCACGGGCGCGGCCGTCGTCCTCGAGGATGAAGACCTCCTGCGGCACCCAGCGGCCATCGTGCACTTTCACCAGGAAGACGATGAGCAGGAGGGGGAGACCGACCCCGAGGCCGATCCACGACAGGATCTCGGCGATCAGCCCGATCGCATCGGCAGCATCCATGATCGGCTCCGTTCTCCTGAGAAAACAGTACCGGTGCGGTCAGCGGCGATGGCGCCAGCGCGGGACGCCGATGCCGATCAGAGCAGTTGCGACGACGAGGAGAAGGACGGGCGCCGTGAACACGAGGGCCGAGGAAACACCGATCAGCGCCGCGAAGAAGAGGCCATCCAGGGCCCAGGCCAGACGAACGGCGGCACCGAGATCGCCCATCGGGGTGGGAATCGGGGTGAGCAATGCGGGCGGGAGTGGACCTTTCACGGCGTTGGCGATGCGGGCGACGACGGAGAGGGGCCCGAGCGCGATCGAGCTCACCAGGGGCGCGACCACTCCGATGCCGGCGACGAGCGCGCACGCGGTGACCACCGTGAGCAGCACCACCGTAGTGACCGCGATCGGAAAGAGTGCGTGACCGGCGAGGAGCCGCTCGTCGCTGACACCGTAGAGCGGGAAGTCCGCGGCGACACTCGCGGCATGTCGGACGCCGTCGGTGAGAGGGCCGAGGCCGGCGAACAAGATCACCCCGGCCGCGGCACCCAGTGTCCAGGCAGGTGCTGCCGGGGCGAACGAGAGTGTGAAGAGCGTCGCCGCGGCGGCGACGGCGAGGACACCGACGGCGAGCCGGCCGGGCGTGCGAATCGCCCCGATCGCATCGCGGATCAGGAACACGGCAGCCCGGGACCCGACCGCCCGCACGGCACGGAGCCGACGACCGAGGTGCGGTCGGCCCTGGTAGACCGTCGCGGCCGCACCCAGATCGAGGCCGGTCGCATGGATGGTCGCCGAATCCCAGCGCGCCGCGTGGGCCAGCAACTCCGCGAGTGCGAGCCGGTTCATAAGCATCGGCCCCGTCGCCACGAGCCCTCCGGCGAGTGCCACCAGTGCGAGCAGCGCGGTGAGGGTGTGCGGTGATCCGCTGCCGGGATACAGGAGCCCGACCCACCCCCACGGGGCGTACGGCTGCATGACCGGGACGGCGGCGGAGACGATGCCGAGAGCGAGTGTTCCGACAGCGATCGGCACCGCAGCACGCGGAAGTGCCTGGCCGGCGAGCCAGGCGACGGTGGCGATCATCCCGATGAGCGCGCCGACCGTGGCGAACATGGCGACGCCGAGCGGCCCGACCGCTCCGCTGCCGTTCGCGCCGACGGCGACGAGCGCGGCCAACACGGCGGTCACGGCGGTCAGCGTCGCACCCGCGCGCTGCACCGGGCCTCGGAATGCGCCGGAGCGTGGCAGGTCGCTGGTGGCGAGGGCGTAGGTGGGGAGAGGCGAACGAAGTGCGGGGCCGCGATCCCGGCCCACCAGCACCGCGCCGGCCCAGAGCGCCGCGACGACGAGTGCTGTCATCCCCGGCGCGGCGGGGGACGCGAAGACCGCGATGCTCTCGGTGCTCGTCACGCTCAACCACACCGCTCGCGCGAACGGCGCCACCGCCACCAGGGCGACCATCAGTGCCAAGTAGACGACGTAGGCGCGGTCGCCGCTCGTGCGGACGCTGCGGGCACGCCAGATCCTGATCGCGGCGGAGGTGCGGCCGCTCATGCCGCGGCATCCAACCAGAGCGTCTGATCGGCGAGCGCGTCAGCGAGCGCCGAGCTGTGCGTGGCGAGGACGATCGTCGTCCCCGCGTCGCGCCGGGCTCGCAACGCGCGCACGACCGCCTCGACGTGCTCCGCGTCGAGCCGCTGCTCGGGCTCATCGAGGATCAGCACGTCGAACGGCCGAGCCAGCACCAGTGCGAGGCCGAACAGCTGCGTCTGCCCCGACGACAGTTCGTGGGGGAATCGCTGCCCCAGCGCGGCCAGGCCCAGCTCCGCGACGACGCGATGCGCGAGAGCCGCCGCGGCATCGGAGTCGTCGAGCCACGTGGTCGCGACCAGCAGCACGTGGTCGAACACCGTCAGATCGGGCGCCATGGGTGGCAGCCCGATCATCGTGGCGACGCGTCGACGGAAGCCACGGTCGCGGGGAGCGATCGGCTCGCCGGCGATCCGCGCCGTCCCGCTGGACGGCTGCCGCGCGCCGGCCAGAACGCGGAGGAATGTCGATTTGCCACTGCCGTTCCTGCCGCGGATGACCAGTGCCGCGCCGCGCTCCGCAGCCACCGAGACGGGGGCGAGGAGGGTCACGTCACCCGCGGTGACCTCGACGTCGTCGACCTGGATCATGCGACCATCCTCCCAGGAGGCGCGGGAGATCGGGACGGTTCAGGCGTGTGTCAAGGCCCGAGCCTCGAGCGCGTCGAATCCGTAAGGTGGGCGTTCGCCGCCCGATACCCGACGGGCGTCAGGAGGATTCGACGATGACCGATGACTCGCTTCCTACCGAAGCGCTGCTCGATGGGCGCTATCAGCTGCAGGAGTGCGTCGGACAGGGCGGGATGGCACGCGTGTATCGCGCCGACGACATCTTTCTCGGCCGCACCGTGGCGATCAAGATGCTGCGCGAGGAGATGGACGAGGCCCAGTCATCCGGTCGTGCGCGCAGCGAGATGACGGTTCTCGCCTCGCTCAATCACCCCGGCCTGGTCACGCTCTATGACGCGCAGCTCGTCCCGGGGCGAGCCGAGTACCTGGTGATGGAGTTCATCGATGGGCCGACCTTGTCCGCCCGAATCGCGCAGGGGCCCCTGGCGCCCGCCGAGGTCGCCCGGCTCGCAGCGGACCTCGCCGAGGCGCTGCATGTCGTGCACGGCGCGGGGATCGTGCATCGTGACATCAAGCCGTCGAATGTGCTGGTGTCGCGGACCCCGCTCGCCGGCAGCCGGTCGGGGGCGAAGCTCGCGGACTTCGGGATCTCCGTCCTCGTCGACGGCGCGCGGCTCACCACCCCCGGCGTCGTGATCGGAACCGCGGCGTATCTCGCCCCGGAGCAGTTGAGAGGGGAGCCGCCCGCTCCGCCCGCCGACATCTATTCGCTGGGGCTGGTGCTGCTCGAGGCCCTCACCGGTGTGCGAGCATTCCCGGAGGCCGAGGGCATCGGTGCCGCGATGGCCCGGCTCATCGAGACGCCGGAGGTGCCGGCGGCGCTGGGATCCGAGTGGTCCACCCTCCTGACCCGGATGCTGGCAGCGGACCCGGGTGATCGGCCGCGCGCCTCGGAGGTGTTCGCTGCCTCGTCGGCACTCGCGACGGCAGCGTCAGCATCGTCGCGTCCGGCACCTCCTGCGCCTCCGCGTCCTGCCGTCCCGGCCACGGTCGCCGCGATGGCCGCAGAGGGCACCGCGTCATCGCCGGCCACCACCCCGACCCTCCTTCTTCCCGACGGAGCTGTCCGACCGCGCGGTCGGACAGCGCGAAAGGCTCGCAGACGTCGCCGGGGGATCATCGGCGGCGCGGTGGTCGCGGCGGTCGCGGCATCCGTCCTGACCGGGGTGTGGCTGTCGGGCATAGGCGCCGTGGATCCGGACGTGACCGACACGGTCGACACCGAGCAGTCTCCCGCGACGACTCCGGAGCCCTCCGTGACACCCGTGAACGCTCCCGTGCAGCCTGCCGAGCCGGTCGTGCCCGCCGAGGACACCGAGCCCGGCGGTGGAAAGCCGACCGACGAGCAGAAAGCCGCCGAGAAAGCGGCCAGGGAAGCAGAGAAGGCGCAGCAGAAGGCTGAAGAAGAGGCCAGGAAGCAGGCGGAGAAGGTGCAGAAAGAGGCGGAGAAGCGGGGCGACGGTTAGATCCTCCGGCCCGGACGGCTCGCTACTCGACGATGCAGGCCGAGCTCACGGTGAGGTGGACCAGGCCGTCGGTGCTCGATGTTTCCCGCACGCTCATCCGCTCCACGGGGCGGCCCTCGCTGTAGCGGATGTCCTCCTGCATGGCACGATCCTTCTCGTACCCGGCCCGGTCCCAGATCTTCAGGATGTCGGCGACCGATCGGGTGTTGTCGTCGGTGCGGAAGTCGAGCCGCAGCTCGCGGCGGGTGCCGGGACCCTCGGCACACGCAACGGAGCGGATGGGCAGGGCGGCGGTGTCGATCGGAGCGCCGGATGCGTCGACGGCGGTTCCGGAGGCGGCGTCGAGAGAGGCGCTCACGAGTTCCGTCGTCTCGTCATCGACCGATGCGGCGGTCACGGGCGCCGGCTCGGGAGTCGTCGCGGGGGCCGGGGAGGGAAGCGGTTCGCGGTGCGCGTCGAGACCGCACTGCGGCGTACGCCCTTCGAGCACGGGCACGGAGAAAGCCCCCGCGTAGGTGCCCAGCGGATTCGAGCCCGCGTTCGGCCGGTTGATCGCGTACGAGACGGACAGGGTGCCATCTGCCTGGGTCACGGCGTAACCTCCCATCGCGAACGGCTCGTACGCGTCGTCGCCGGACGTCCGCGCGACCGAGGTCGCGATGAGGCCGTCCTGCCGATACACCGTGCCACTCGACCCCCTCAGCGATCGGTGCTCGACGACGACGTAGCCCGTATCGCAGTCGCCCTGCAGCAGCGGCGTGGCTTTCGCGTCGCCCACGAGCGTGATGACCACGGCCGCGAGGGCGGTGGCGCAGGCGGCGAGGACGATGCCGATGATCTTGAGCGCCAGCATCCACCGCGGCGCATCCACGCTCCACAGCCCGATGCCGAGGGAGAGGAACGCGATCAGCATCGCGAGGCTCATGAGGCTGCGCTCATCGAGCGGCCCGATCAGGAGGGAGGCCGTGCCCGAGGTCGCTGCCGACACCCCGAGCTGCCCGAGCACGACGGCCGTGGCGAAGGCGAAGAGTGCGCCCGCGACCCTCGCGACCGTCCGTCGACGAGAGGCAGCGGGTCGGGGCACCTCTGAAGCCTAGGGCGGGCCGAGCGCCGAGCCGCCGGATACCCAGGACACTGTCGGCATCCGGTGAGCGTCGACCGGCGAACCCGCAGAAGCGATCCGACCGCTGGTCCTCAGCGGTCAGTTCGTTCCGGGCGGGAGCTTGTCGACGCCGTGCCGGTTCGGCTTGCCGGGTTCGGCTGCCGTCTCGGGCGAGGCGTGGGTTTCGCCGACGGGTGCCTCGGAGGTCGGATAGCTCGGCTCTTCGATCTCGATCGCCTTGTCCCGCTCTTCGAGGGGAGGCAGGTGGTCCAGGGGCTGTTTGATGTCGTCTGGGTGTGTCATGCCCCGAGGATGCGACGCTCCGGAAGAGAACGCCAGGGGGTTGCGCACGTGCGAATCAGGTCACTCGTCCTGGTCGGCGACGTCGATGTCGTCGTCCTCGTCGATGTCGTCATCGGTGGACGGCATGTCCGGGTCGATGCCGACGGCGTCGACGAGGGGCTGGTCATCGTGGTTGTTCTGCGGATCTGACATCAGAGACTCCGTTCGGACGAAAGGGGTGGGGAGTTCAGTCTCACCCTGCCGGCCCGGGCACGCGTGCCCATTGACAGACGCGTGCGCCGGGCCGGACAATCCCGACCCTCGTCGGCTCGCCCGCCGGCGTCTCGTCGACGTCAGGCGGTGGCCAGCGGGGGCAGATGCGGGATCGGAACCGGGCGTCCGGCACGGCTCGGCGAGTGGAACCGCTGCACGTCCTCCAGAACATCCGCCGCAGACATGTAGTAGGTCGCGAGCGGCAGGTCTCGTAGCCAGACGGCCTCGACCTCGACCGTGTCGACCTGATAGATGCAGGCGACCGTGCGGCGCGAGTCATCCGCGGCGTAGCGGTGGTCGAGGATCAGCCACTCGGTATCGGTGATCTTCCTGAGCTCGAATCGGGGATCGGGCATCGTGAACATCTCAACACTCCAATCAGTCGGCCGGCATCGGCTGTCGAGGAGCGCACCGCATCCGAGGATGCAGATCCCTGCATCGTGCGGTCGAACGGGCGCCCTTTCAGCCCGCCGGAATTCACGGAAATTATACGTCCGACCCGATATGTTGCTCAACCTCCGGTGAGCGTCGTTCGCGTGGGGTCGCCGAGTGCACGGCGTGCCCGCGAGTGCACGGATCGTCGACGTGGATATCCCGTGCACTCGGCGACAAGCCGTGCACTCGGCGACCCCACGCGAACGACGCTCACCGGAGGTTGAGCAACATATCGGGTCGGACGTATAATT
>NZ_PCPG01000002.1 GCF_002979655.1 Microbacterium sp. MYb45 | reverse complement strand
GCAGATGCGGGATCGGAACCGGGCGTCCGGCACGGCTCGGCGAGTGGAACCTCGGCACCCCGGTGCGGGCGCGGGTCTTCGCGACGCTCGCGAGAGTCGCCCGCACCGGGGTGCCGAGGTAGAGGCCGAGCGAGGCGCCGGACGCCAGACCGATGCCGATCACTGCGGCGTCGATGAGTGATCCGCCGGCGACCAGCATCCCCGTGGACGTCCCGGTGGCGTGCACCATCTCCAGCAGGCCCTGGAACACGGCGACACCGGGAACGAGGGGGACGATGGCCGCGGTCGTGACCGCGACCGACGGGACGTGCAGGTTGCGGGCGATGAGCATCCCGAGGAAGCTCGCGAGCAGAGCGCCGACCGCGCTCGCCGCAGCCGGGTGCAGGTTCAGCGCCACCGAACCCGAGTAGCCCGCGAGGGTCACCGCACTGAGCAGCGCGCTCACCAGGATGATGCGGATGCCGGCGCCGTTGAACACCGCGACGGCGATCGCGATGATGATCGCGCCGACGAACTGGTTCAGGATCGGGCCGAACGGTGCCGGGCCGTCGGGGAGGTCCATGGTGAACCCCAGGACGCTCCCGAGTTCCAGGCCGACGAGGATGCCGATCACCACACCGAGGGTCTGCATCGTGAGGTCGAGGATGCGCCCGCCGGCGGTGAGTGCGAAGCCGTCGATCGCATCCTGTGCCGCGCCCACCACGGTGAGACCGGCCAGCATCAGCACGATGCCCGAGGCGACGATGATCGACGGACGGATTCCGACGAACGGCTCGATCCCCGCCGAGCCCAGCGCCGAGACGACGACCGCCACGACGGTGGTCACGAACCCTCCGGCGATCTGGCTGAAGAACAGCGGCACCCGGAGCCGGGCGAGACCCGCCTGGGTCAGGGCCGCGCACAGGGCGGCGACGAACGTGAGTCCGACGATGATCGGGGAGGCGCCGAGCATGATGCTTACGCCGACGGCGAGCAGGGCTCGGGCGACGATCACGACCGGCTGCTGATAGCGGAACGGGACCCGGCGGATCGCTCGGAAGGTCGTGCGGGCGGATTCGAGGTCGAGCCCACCGTCGATGTCGGCGACCAGGGCCTGCACCCGCTGCAGCTTCGCGTGATCGGGGGCGGTGACCCGCACGACGCGCACCAGCGTCTCGGGCCAGACCTCGCCGCTCAGGTGGAACGACACCGTGATCGAGTTGTAGGTGACGTCGACCTGCACGCCCTTCATCCCGTACGCGTCGCAGACGCGGGTGATGGCCAACGTCACCTCATGGGCCGAGGCGCCGACCGCGAACATCGACTCCCCGATCCTCGTCGCCAGGTCGAGCACCCGGGGCACCGTGCGCTCGTCGATGACGGGCAGGACCTCGGTGTGCGCGACCGTGGAGGGGTCGGTGTGCAGCAGGCGGCGCACAGCGGAGAGCAGCGGCCGGCGGGGTGTCGCGGACATAACGTCCATTCTCCCGGACGAGGACCGCCGATCGAGGTGATCGAAGGCTCTGCTTTCGAAGCGGATGCCGAATACCGTGCGGATCGTCGCTCCTGCAACCCCTACGGCGCGCGCTTAGCGCACCGCTGCCGCGGCTGTAAAGGGGAGCGCGCTGTGGACGGTGCGCACGTATCGTTCCAGAGTGCCGAACTCCGCCCGACCCGATCACGACGTCCTCTGGGCCTGCGTCGAGGAGGGCTTCCATGTCGGAAGCCGCCGCGGCGACTTCCTCGGATACATCGACAGGCAACCGGACGGAGGGTATCGCGCGTTCGATGCCCGGTCACGGCCCCAGGGTGACTTCCCGACGTTGCCGGCGGCCACGGCCGCGGTGGAACAGCTGATGGTCGAGTCGTCGCCCGAGTTCCATGACGGTGAGCAGGGGGTGGCGTTGTGAGCACGAAAGCCGACACCGGTCTGGTCTCGCTGGTCTACACCAGCACTGCTTCCCAGCCGTTCCGTGAATCCGCACTCGAGCAGCTCCTCACCGTGTGCCGGCGTCTCAACGATGGGCGTGCCATAACCGGCATGCTCCTTCATCGAGACGGGCGCTTCATCCAGGTGCTGGAGGGGGATCCGGAGACCGTCGCGGACCTCGTCGACGTCATCCGCGACGACTCCCGACACCACGACCTGCGCGTGCTCATGCAGGAGTCGATCGCCGAGCGCCGCTTCTCGGACTGGACCATGGGGTACCGGGTGCTGCATCGCGGCGAGAGGCGCCCCGAGGGTTACCGGGACTCGTTCGCCGACCTGGACGCCGGCTCAGATGTGGACACCCTCGTCCGGGCGCTGACCGAGCTCACCCTCTGGTTCCGGGTGCGCGCGGGGGATCGGTCGGTCACTGCCGAAGCTGTGGCGAGTCCGGGGCGGTTCGGGGAAGCGACGGCCTGAACGACCACGAACGGGCGCGAGCGAGCCGTCTGCCGCGGTCTCAGTCCTGCGCGAAGATCTCGGGGTGCGCGCCGATGAGCTCGGCCTGCTCCGTCCACGAGAGGCCCACGATGCTCAGCACCACCCGCACGACGGTCGAGTCCGCGTCGGTCGTGGTGAGCCGCAGCTCGCGCAGGGTGGCCCGCGCCGTCTCCTCGATGAGGAAGGCGAGCAGCTCGGCCGGCATGTCTGCACGGAACGCCCCGGAGTCCACGCCGGCCCTCGTCAGATCGCGGATTCGTCGGCGCAGCGGCGCCAGGGCGAGCACGGTGTCGGTCAGATGCGCATCATCGAGGGCGATGTTGGCCGACGCGCGGACGGCCGAGGCCTCCCGCCACAGCCGCGTCGCCATCCGCGCCAGCGTGACGCGGGGGTCGGATTCGTCGGTCGCCTCGGCGATCGCGTTGAACCGCTGTGCGCCGACGGCGATCACCTCGCGCAGCAGGCTGTCGCGGTCGGCGAAGTGGCCGTAGACGGACCGACGCGTGAGGCCGGCGGCCTGGGCGATCACGTCGAGCGACGCCGTGGGGTTGGTCGCGAGCACCGACTGCGCCGCGCGCAGCAGGGCCTCGCGGTTGGCGAGCGCATCGCGCCGACGCCGGGGATTCGGTGCGGTCACTTCATGGTCCTTTCGCGGAGACACAGGAGTCACGACATCAACTTGGTCGACGCGAGTGCGTCGACGAGCTTGCGGTTGTACGTCATCAACGGGCGACGGAGCACGAGACCGAGGAGCAGCGCGGGGATGATGAACAGCGCGAGCGCGCCCAGCGACCACCAGAAGTCGCCCTGGTAGACGCCGGCGATCGCCGATCGCACCATGTTCACGGCGTAGGTCGCGGGCAGGAACGGGCTGATGCTCTGGAACCAGTCGGGCAGCAGCTGCAGCGGATACGCTCCGCCCGAACCCGAGATCTGGATCACCAGGAGCAGCACCGAGAGCGCCTTGCCCGCGTTGCCGAACGCGACCACGGCCGTGTAGACGATGAGGGTGAACACGGTCGAGATCGCCCACCCGGCCAGGATCAGCAGGAGCGGATGCGCGGGTTCGACCTGGACGAAGAGGATCAGCCCGAGGGTCAGCAGCGTGCTCTGTGCGAGACCGACCAGGCCGAAGATGCCGTAGCGGCCGAGATACTTCTGCGTCGGGGTGAGTTCGGGGCGATCGGGGAGCGTCTCGGCGTTCACGTCGACGCGGATCGTCACGGTCATCAACAGCGCACCCACCCAGAGGGCCAGGATCATGTACAGCGGTGCCATGGCCGCGCCGAAACCGGCCACGGGGAACACCGCGGTGCGGTCCACGCGCACGGGTTCGGCGAGGGACGTGGCGAGCACGCCGGGGTCGGCGCCCATCAGCTCACTGAGATCGCCGGTGTCCGCGGCCTTCGTCATCGCCTGCTGCACGGTGTCGAACCGGTCGGCCAACGAGTTCAGCGATGCCGACAGCTGCGTCGTGGCCTCCTGTGCGCGCGACAGGGTCGACTGCACGGAATCGGATGCTCCGGAGAGGCCGGACGTGATACCGGAGAGGTCGGAGCGGATCGCCGAGACGTCGGAGCCGATCTGCGTGAGGGTCGACGAGAGGGAGTTCAGCTGTGCCTTCAGCCCGTTGTCGTACGTGCTCCGTGCGTCCGTGATCGCCTTCTTCGCCGCGGCGATCGCGGCGGTGATCTCCTGATGCGAGCTCTGCGCCGAGTCGTTGCCGGCCGCGATCTCGGTCGCCGCGGTCTGGAGGCGCTCCTGCAGGGCCTGCTGCCGGGCGATGGCCTCATCGAGCCGACTGATCACGGCGTCGAAGTCGGGCTGCGCGGATTCGGGAAGGTTCGGCCCGACCTCCGTCTCCAGGGTGTTCTTGACCGCGGAGTACTGGTCGATCTGCTGCTGCACGCGGTCCGCGAGCGTGGTGATCGCCTGCACCTGGCTGCCGCTGAGCGAGTCGGCCCCGGCGTACAGTTCGTCGATGCGCTGACCGACGGCGTCGTAGCTACTCGCCGTCGCCGCGAGCGCATCCGTCAGGGACTGGGCGGCCGTCTGCAGGGTCGACTTCAGTGTGCCCGCCGCGTCCACCCCGCTGCCGAGCGCGCCCGAGGTGTCGGTGAACGCGTCGCCGGCCGAGCCGACCAGGCCCGAGGCGCTGTCGAGCAGGGGCCGGCTCGCCTCGAGCAGAGCCGTGAAGGTGTCGGCCGTGTGCGCCCCGGACCGCAGCTGATCTCCCACGCTCCCGAGGCGGGCCTCGATGCGGGTGAGCGCTGCCTGCGTGTCCTCATCGGTGAGGTAGTCCGACATCGACGAGACGAGGCCGAGAGCCACGTCGCCGAGCGTCTGGGCGAAGGTGTCGCTGATCGCGGACGAGACCCCTTCCGCGCCCTGTCCGGTGATCTTCGGCGCCAGAGCGTTCTTCTTCTCGTTCGTGTAGAGCGCGATGTGCGTGCGGTCGCCGCCGTCGGCGTAGAACGTCAGCATGTCGGCGCTGAACGTCTCGGGCAGCACGATCGCGGCGTAGTACTCGCCGGACTTCGTCCCGTCGATCGCGTCGTGCTCATCGGTGATGACCCAGTCGAGCTGGTCGTTCCCGCGAAGCTGGGAGAGAACCTGTTCGCCGACGTTCACGCGGATCGGCACGAGGTCGCTCTCATACCCGGCGTCGGTGCTCGCGACCGCGATCTTCAGGTCCTTCGTGTTCGCGAACGGATCCCAGCTGGCGATGACGTTGAACCAGGTGAACAGCGACGGGATGACGACGAGGCCGAACAGGACGATGCACGCCATCACGTTCTGGGTCGCGTGCCGCACGTCGCGGGCCGTCAGGTGCAGGATGTCCCTCATGCGCGGTCCTCCCCTTCTGCGGTCCGGTGTTCGTCTTCGTCGGTGAGTGGTTCTTCGTCCGCGAGATCTTCTTCTGTCTGCTCGGCGTCGTCCTGCTCGGCGGTCGGCCCGGCATCCGGTCCGATAAGGGGTTCCGCTACCGTCTCCGTCTCCGGATACGGCTCCGTGTCCGTCTCCGGGTACGGCTGCGTGTCCGTCTCCGGCTCGAACCACTCGGTGAGCAGGGCATCGGCCTCGGCGCCGGCGGCCGGAGCATCCGGGGCCTCGGGCGCCTCCGCCTCGGTCGTGGCGACCGGTGCGTACCGGACCGTGCCGAGCGGCCCCTCCGCTGAGGAGGGCATGACCGCGTCACGGCCGGCGGGACCGACGAGGGCGAGCTCACGCAGCTCTGCGTCGTCGAGGGCCGCGACCTCCGCACCGTTCTCGAAGCTGTGCTTGATGTACTCGATGGCCACCAGGAATCCGATGACGAGGAGGATCCAGAGCGTCCACAGTCCCAGCAGCAGCGCCTTCGATCCGGGAAGCGCCCAGGTGATGACCCCGAGCACGACGAGCCCCGCGACCCCCGTGAGCACCGTCGCCTTCAGCAGCGCCGGATAGCGGCGGGTGAACGGCTCGGCGCGGCGAGCGAGGTCTTCGCGGTACTCCCCGCGGTTCGAGAGCGCTCGGATCACGTCGGTGAGCCGGTATCCGCTGCCGACGACCTGCACCTTTTCGCCGATGAGGAGGTCGGTGGCGAGGACCTGCCGGTTGAAGAGCAGGGTGAAGTTCGCGAGCCGGCGGCGGAGCACGAGCCCGATGAGGAACGCCAGGGCGACGAACACGGCGAGGGCGCCCAAGTACCGCCAGTAGTGGCCGTCGTAGAACCCGCCGATCGTCTCGCGCATCGCGTCGATGCCGTACGAGAACGGGAGGAGCGGGTAGATCGCCCGGAAGAATCCGGGCATCAGCTCGATCGGGTACAGCCCGGATGCTCCGGGGATCTGCATGATGACCAGCAGGATGCACAGGCCGCGGCCGACGTGCCCGAACGCGACGCAGAGGGCGTAGATGATGCTCACGTAGGCGAGGGCGATGAGCACGCCGGTGCCGAGGAAGGCAGCGGCGCTGACGGTCTGCACGCCGATGATCAGGTTTCCGGTGCACACGATCAGCGCCTGGCCGACGGCGAGCGTCGCGAAGAGGAAGAAGCGGCCGAAGTAGGCCTCGCGCACGGTGACGCCCTCGACGCCCTCGGTGTCGACCTCGACGCGGAAGATCACCATGAGCACGAAGGCGCCGATCCACAGCGACAGGTTCGTGAAGAGCGCCGCCATCGCCGACCCATAGGTGTCGACGGGGAACACCAGGTGCTCGTCGACCTCGACGGGGGAGGAGATGAACTGGGCGATCTGCTCGGGCTCCAGGTCGGTCAGTGTGCCCAGCAGACCCCATTCGGATGCGGCGTTGAGGGCGACGACGTCGGTGCGCGAGGTCTGCAGCCCCTGCTCGATGCCGGCGAGGTCGCCGTCGAAGCTCTCCAGTGCCGACGAGGTGGCCACGAGCTGAGAGTCCAACCCGCCCAGCAGCTGATCGGCTTCGGCGAGCACGCCCTTCTGCGCATCCAGCGCCGCCGACAACGATCCGACGCTCGACGACAGCTGCGACATCGCGCTGTTCAGCGAGGGGACGGTGCGGGTGAGGATGTCGCGCATCGCCGACGACGCATCCCTGGTGTCCTGCATCGCCTTGTCGACCGCGTCGGCCGTCGCCTGGACGGAGCCCACGGTGTCGGATGCGCTGGCCTTGAGGTCCTTCAGGTCTGCGAGCAGCTGCTGGTCGGTGGCGTTGCGCTGCTGGAGCGAGGCGATGACCTCGGTGAGCTGCTGCTTCGTCTCGTCGCTGAGGTCGGTGTCGTCCACGAGCGCCTGCAGACGGGCGGCGGCCGCTTCGTTCGCCTCGATCACGTTCGAGACGTCGTCGATCCCGGCGTCGATGCGCACACCCGCCTGCTCGAGGCTCTGGGTGAGACGGGTGATCGAGACGTTCGCCTTCGACGACGCATCGGCGAGCAGCGTGGTGCCCTGGAGGAACGCGGTGGTGGCGCTGTCGGTGAAGGCGATCACCTCCTTCTGCGTCTCGGCGATGATCGACTGCGTCTGGTCGAGCGACTTCTGCACATCGCCGAGCGTCTTGTCGACGTCGCCGAGCGTGCTCCGGGCGGAGGCGAGCGTGCCGCGAGACGAGGTCAGCCCGTCCTGCGTCTCGGCGAGGTTCTCGCGCGCCGACGAGATGGTCTGCGCCGCCTGGTCGAACGCGTTGAGGGTGTTGTCCCTCGCGTTCAGCAGCCGCAGCTCGGTGGAGTCGCCGACGTCTTTGAGGGCGTTTGTCGCGGCGAGTGCCACCTGCTCCTTGAAAGCGGTGGTGACCTGCTTGTCGAGTTCGGATGCGCCGACGTCGGTGATCTTGGGCGCGATCGCGCCGGCCTTCTCGTTGACGTAGTACTCCAGCGCCGGCTGGGTGAAGTCGCCGCTGGTGATGCTGACCAGGTCTTCGCTGAACTGCGCGGGGATGACGATGGCGGCGTAGACGTCGCCCTTCTTCACGGCCTCCTGAGCCTCGTCCTCGCCCATGAACGTCCAGCCGAGCTGGTCGTCGTCCTCGAGCTGCGCGGTCACCTGCTCGCCGATGTCGATGTGACCGGTGAGGTCGGAGGTGGCGCCCTCGTCGAGATCGACCACCGCCACGCGGATGTTCGCGGTGTTCGCGTAGGGGTCCCAGAACGCGTTGATGTTGAACCACGCGTACAGGGCCGGGGTGATGAGCACCCCGATGATGATGATCCAGGCTTTGGGTACGCGGGAGAGTCTCTTGACGTCGCGCTTGTAGACCCGCCAGCTCTGTTTCACAGGACGAGTTTACACAATACGTGCACACGAGCGTGCAAGTTAGCTGAGTACAGCGGTCGGGGCGTGCGTCAATTCAGGGTCGTGACCGTCAGCTCGTTGGTGGCGGTGTCGCACATCGTGAGCTGCCACACGGGCGCGCCGTCGTCCATCACGCGGGCCATCTCCACGATGAGCGGACTGGGGTATTCCTCGCCCGAGAGCTGCGCCGCGGCGTAGGCGCTGCTGCCGTTCAGCTGCTGCTCCGCCTCGGTGAGCTCCGTCTCGCCGGTCGAGAGAACCTCCAGGGTGCGGACGTCGACCAGCGACTCCCGGCCGAAGCTCGGGTCGTCGACCCGTTCGCCGAACGTATCCTCACGGGTGTCGGCGCTGCGCAGCCGCCACGCGAAATCGTCGTCGAGCCACTCGAGGCGCAGACCGACGATGGCGCCGCCGATCGCCTCGGACTCTCCGGGCAGGGACTCGAGGAAGTCGGACGGCCAGGAGACCTCCGACGGCAGGCAGGTGTCGGGGAAGTCGTCGCCGACGGCCTCCGGCGGGCTCGGGACGGCGGCCGCCGAGCATCCGGCACAGGCCAGGATCCCGGCGAGGACGAGTGCGCTCGCGCGCAGCCTGGGGGGAGTGGGCATCGGTGCCTCCATGGTCGTCGACGGCTTCTGGGAGCCTAGCCGGGCCAGCGTCGTCGCCCCCGCCCGGACCTCCGGCGGTCATCGCGGCGGGATCGGCGAGGCGATTCCGATCAGTCCGCGCAGCTCGTCGGCGGTCACGTCGGCGCCGAACGCGGGGTTCCCGGGTTGGAGCGCAGCTCCGGCCGCCAGAGTGTCGATGAGCACGGGGTCGAAGCCGAGCCTGTCGATCAGCTCCGCGACGCGGGCGAGGTCGGCGGACTTGTCACCCGCGACGGCGATGGCCTTGCGCCTGGGCGCTCCGGCCGGTCGGGACTCGTCTTCGAGGTCGTGATAGCCCATGTGGTTCAGGGCCTTCACGACCCGCGACTCCGGCAGGAACTCCTGCACGAGCTCGCTGGTCGAGGTGCGTGGATCGCTCAGGTCGTCACGGATCCCGTCGGTCTCCCACCAGTAGTTCATGGCGTCGAGCACCAACGTCCCGCGCAGATGCTCGACCGGAAGCGTGCGGTACTTGCCGAGGGGAAGGGCCAGGATGACGGCATCCGCCCCGGCAGCCGTGTCCGCGGCCGTCATCGCGCTGGCCCCGGGGGCGAAGACGTCGATGGTGAGCGCGATCCGTTCCGGAGCGCCCGAGCCCGCGATGAGCACCCGGTATCCCGCGGCGAGGGCGAGGCGGGCGATCGTGGTGCCCACCTTGCCCGCGCCGAGGATGCCGATGGTTTCGATGGTGTCGTTCATGGTGATCTCCCTCACGCGTGGACGGCCTTGCCGTCTTTCGTGATCCGGGCCACAGCCGGGTCAGCGAACGCACCCTCTCCCGGGTCGGCGGCGAGCAGTTCGCGCACGCGCGGGGCGACCTTCTCTCCGAAGAGGCGGATGCTGCGCGCGCGCACGTCCTTCGGCAGGTGCATGATGTCGTACTTCAGGTCGAACCGGGACAGGTGATTGCTCCGAACCGCGGCGGCGAGCTTGTGCGCGACGGTCTCGGGGGAGCCGACGTAGAGGGCACCGGTGTCGACCTCCTCCTCGTAGCGCTCGAGCGTCGGTGCGTAGAAGCCGCGCTCCTTGCTCATCTGGGTCACGACCGGCTCCCAGTGCTTCCAGTGCACGTTCTTCGCCTCGGCGTCGGTGTCGGCGATGAGGCCGAGCGAGTGCTGCCCGATCGGGAGTTCCGCCCGCCCGAACTGCTCCAGTGCGCGCAGGTAGAGGCGCGCGTGGCCGGCGAACCGCTCGGGTCGTCCGCCGATGATCGCCATCATCAAGGGCAGTCCGTTCTCGGCGGCGCGGATGACGGAGTCGGGGCTGCCGCCGATCCCGATCCATGCCGGGATGCCGCCCTCGGGCATGCGCGGATGCAGGCGCACGTTCTCGAGCGGGCTGCGGTAGGAGCCGCTCCAGGTGACGTTGTCCTCGCGCATCAGGCGCAGGAACAGGTCGAGCTTCTCCTCGAAGATCCGCTCGTACTCGGCGATGTCGTACCCGAAGAGGGGGAACGACTCGATCGCCGACGCCCGTCCGAGGATGAGCTGGGCGCGTCCGTTCGAGAGTCCGTCGACCGTCGCGAACTCCTGGTACAGCCGCACCGGATCCTGCGTCGAGAGCACGGTCACCGACGAGCCGAGCCCGATCGTCGAGGTGGCCTGCGCCGCGGCAGCCAGCAGCACCGGGGTCGCGGAGTCCATGTGTCCCTCGCGGTAGTGCTCGCCGACACTGAAGACATCCAGGCCGACCGACTCGGCGAGCTGTGCCTCTTCGACGAGCAGCCGCAGCGTCTCACCGTCCGACAGGATGCGACCGCCGTCCGTCGCCACCTCGCCGAAGGAGTTCAGCCCGAACTCGAGTTCCGTCATGTCCATCACGACCCTTCTCCACGGCACCGGTCCCTCCGATTGACGTGTCAATAGCTCCCAACCGTAGGATTGACGTATCAATTCCCGGGAGGTGTCATGATCGAAGAGCGTCGTCGCCGCACGCCGACGCCCGAGCAGCTGCGCATCTGGCGGGACTTCATCGAGACGAGTGAGGTCCTTCGCTCTCGTCTCTCCGCACAGTTGCAGAGCGAGTCATCGCTCTCCTCCGGCGACTACCAGGTGCTGCTCGCGCTCAGCGAAGCCGACGGCCGCAGGGCGCGCTCGTCCGAGCTTGCGACGCGGATCGACTGGGAGCGCAGTCGGCTGTCTCACCACCTCGGTCGGATGGAGAAGCGTGAGCTCATCCGACGGGTTCCCTGCGCCGACGGCGTGCACGGCGTCGACGTGCTTCTCACCGAGATCGGAGCCGACGCGTTCCGGGCCGCGAACGTGCCGCACCTGCACGCCATCCGCTCGCTGTTCGTCGACGCGCTCTCGCCCGAGCAGCTCGCGCAGGTCGACGACATCACCACTGCGCTGCGCAGGAACCTCGAAGGCTGATCGGGCCTCGAGGAGCCTCAGAGCGCGGCGTGGTCGGCGGCGACCTGGCGTCCGATCTCGGCGGACAGGATCACGCCGGGGTGAGCGATCGCCAGATGGAGGCCGGGCATCGCCGGCACCGGCCCGACCAGAGGGTGGCCGCCCGCCGGTATCGGGCGTTCGGCGATGACGGCGTGCTCGAGGCGGACGTCATCGGTGTCGATGAAAGAGCGGCGGATCGCGGCGAGAGCGGCAACGGCGAGCTCTCTCGGATCACCGGAGAAGCCCTCGGGGACGTCTTCTGCGGCGAGGAGGGTGGTGTCGTCCAGCTGGCGAACCTCGAGCTCCGGGGTGGAGAGGATGCCGCGCGCGAGCGGGCGGGGCGTGGAGAAGCGCAGCAGGCAGCACGGCGACCCCACGACGTCGATGTTCACTCCGGCGGATGCGGCGATCCCCACGGAGGCGGTGCCCGCAGCGATGACGACGCTTTTCGCCACGAGTTCGCCATGGTCGGTCAGAACGCCTCGAACTCCTCCGTCATCGCTGAGCACCCGCACGACGGTGATACCGGCCCGCACCTCCGCACCGTGCTCCTGCGCGCTCTGCAGCAGGGCGCGCGTATACCCGACGGGGTCGACGCCGACATCGTCGGGGGCGTAGGCCACGACGTCGGGAACTTCACGAAGGCCAGGCTCCCGCATCCGCGCCTCGTCGGCCGTGAGCAGCTCCATCCGGTGTCCCGTGGCCTGGTGATCGGAGACGAAGGCGCGAGTCAGCGCATCGGATTCCTCCCAGGTGACCGCGCCGAACGCACGGAGCCCGATGGGCGCGGGGAGTTCCGTGACGACGCGATCGAACTCCGGCCGCGCACGCTGACGAAGGGAACCGGCGTAGGCGTCGGCCGGGCTCTTGGCCATCCCGACCCAGGCGAACGACGCGGCGGTCACCCCCGCCCCCGGTGCCTCGCGTTCGAGCACGATCACGTCATGTCCCGCGCGAGCCAGATGATGTGCGACCGAGGCGCCAATCACACCGGCGCCGATCACGATGATGCGGTCGCGTTCAGTTACCCGTCGCTCAGACTCCGCTCCCCGCGTCGTCACTCGAAGACGGGGCTCAGGAAGCGACGCTCGTAGCGGCGGATGCACTGCGTCCGGCGCGCGAGGGCGAACGCCTCGACGCACTCCGGATCGGTCTTCGACGCGGTCCGGTAGACCTCGTACTCGGCGAGGGAGGGGAACGTGAACAGCGCGAACGCCTCGTCGCTGTCGCCCTCGCTCGGCAGGAAGTAGCCGTGGTGCGTGCCGCCGTGCTTGGCCACGAGCCGGATCCAGGTGCGACCGTACTCGGTGAAGTCGTCGAGCTTGTCGGGGTCGATCTCGTAGCGCAGGTGAACGGTGATCATGCCCCGATCCTGTCAGAGCACCGAGGCCGCCTGACGCGCCATGCCGACGGCGACATACTCCGCGGCCTCCGGCACCTCGACCGGCAGCTCGAACACCAGCGGGGCGATCTCGCGGACGGCCTGCGACTGGGCGCCCCCGCCCACGAGCAGCACCCGCTCCAGGGGGATGCCGAGTTCCCGCAGCGCGTCGAGCCCGAAGCGGAGCCCTCCGAGCATGCCCTCGACGGCGGCCCTGGCGAGGTTCTCGCGGGTGGTGGAGGCGAGCGTCATGGCGTTCAGGCTCGCGGTGGCATCGGGCAGGTTGGGGGAGCGCTCGCCCTCGAAGTACGGGACGAGTTCGAGTCCGCCGGCGCCGGGTTCGGCGGTCAAGGCGAGCGTGCTCAGCCCGTCGTGGTCCACCCCGAGGAGGCGGGCGATCACGTCGAGCACCCGCGCGGCGTTGAGCGTGCAGACCAGCGGCAGGTACCCGCCGTCGGCATTAGCGAACCCCGCGACGATGCCGGTGGGCTCCGCCACCGGGCGGTCGGTCACGGCGAAGATCGTGCCCGAGGTGCCGATCGAGACGACGACATCGCCCGTCCGGGCTCCCAGGCCCAGCGCGACGGCGGCGTTGTCTCCCGCACCGGGGGCGACGCGACGCGACGCAGCGTCCGTCACGGACTCGCGCGGTCCGAGCACTCGCGGCAGGATCACGTCGTGGCCGAGGGCGGCGACGAGCAGCTCGCGGTCGTACTCGCCGGTCGCCGGGTTCCAGTAGCCGGTGCCCGAGGCATCCGACCGGTCGGTCACGAGTTCGTCGAGGTCGGGCCGCTCAGGACCGAACCCGCGCAGCCGCCACGTGAGCCAGTCGTGCGGCAGAGCGACGGCGGCGACACGAGCCGCGTTCTCGGGCTCGTGGTCGCGCAGCCAGCGCAGCTTCGTGATAGTGAACGAGGCGACCGGCACGAGCCCGGTGCGATCAGCCAGGGCTGCGGCCCCGAACTCGCCGATCAGGTCTTCCGCCGCCTGCGCGGAACGGGTGTCGTTCCACAGCAGGGCGTCGCGGATGACGCGTCCCTGCGTATCGAGGGCGACCAGGCCGTGCTGTTGCCCGCCGATCGCCCAGGCTGCGACGTCGTCGAGGCCGCCGGCATCCGCGATGGCCGCCTGCAACGCGACCCACCACGCCTCGGGATCGACCGACGTGCCATCGGGATGCGGAGCGCGGCCGGAGCGGACGACGGCACCCGTCTCGGAGTCGACGACGACGACCTTGCAGGACTGGGTCGAGGAGTCGACCCCGAGGACGAGTGCCATCGCCGGACTCAGCGGGCGCCGAGCAGGTGCTCGGTGGCGAGCTGCTGCAGGCGCACGAAGCCGAAGCCCTTGCCGCCGAGGTACGCGTTCGCGTCGAAGTCCTCGTAGGCGGAGCGGTCGGCGAGGAAGTCGTCGTACGACTCGCCCTCGTTGAGCGTCGGGGTCGAGAGCTCGGCGACCCTCGCGGCGGCCAGTGCCTCCTGCACCTCGGGGTCGGCGCGGAAGGCCGCGGCGCGCTCCTTCAGCAGCAGGTACGTGCGCATGTTGGCCGCGGCGGAAGCCCAGACGCCCGCCTCGTCCTCGGTGCGCGAGGGCTTGTAGTCGAAGTGACGCGGGCCGTCGTAGGCGGGGACACCGCCAGGGCCGCCGTTCTCGAGCAGGTCGACGAGCGAGAACGCATTGTGCAGGTCGCCGTGGCCGAACACGAGGTCCTGGTCGTACTTGATGCCGCGCTGACCGTTGAGGTCGATGTGGAAGAGCTTGCCGTGGAACAGCGCCTGGGCGACGCCGGCCGTGAAGTTGAGTCCGGCCATCTGCTCGTGACCGACCTCGGGGTTCACGCCCACGAGCTCGGGGCGCTCGAGCGAGTCGATGAACGCGATCGCGTGGCCGAGCGTCGGCAGCAGGATGTCGCCGCGGGGCTCGTTGGGCTTCGGCTCGATCGCGAAGCGGATGTCGTAGCCCTTGTCGGTCACGTAGTCGCCGAGCAGGTTCACAGCCTCGCGGTAGCGCTCCAGTGCCGCGCGCACGTCCTTCGCGGAGTCGTACTCCGCGCCCTCACGGCCGCCCCACATGACGAAGGTCTTGGCGCCGAGCTCGGCACCGAGGTCGAGCTGGCGGAACACCTTGCGCAGCGCGAACCGGCGCACCTGGCGGTCGTTCGAGGTGAAGCCGCCGTCCTTGAAGACCGGGGCGCTGAAGAGGTTGGTGGTGACCATCGGAACGATCAGGCCGGTGTCGGCGAGTGCGCCCTTGAGACGGTCGATCTGGGTCTGGCGCTCGGCATCCGTGGATCCGAAGGCGAACAGGTCGTCGTCGTGGAAGGTGAGGCCGTAGGCGCCGAGCTCGGCGAGCTTCTCGACCGCGTGCACGACGTCGAGGGCCGGACGGGTCGGGCCGCCGAACGGGTCGGTGCCGTTGTAGCCGACGGTCCAGAGTCCGAACGAGAACTTGTCGTCGCGGGTGGGGTTGGGCATGATCGCTCCTCTGCGAATGCTGCGGGCGCGCGGGATGCACGGACGCAATAAGTTGTGCTTCACAACATAACCGATGACAGGTGGCATCCGCACCCCTAAAGTGGGAACGTGCCCCCTGAATCCGCTGCCCCGCGCTCCCGCGAAGCGAACCTGGCGTGGATCCTCTCGATCGTCCACCACGACGGCCCCCGTTCCCGCTCGGCCCTGACCGAGGCCACGGGCCTCAACCGCTCGACCATCGCCGCGCTGGTGGCGGAGCTCGTCGCCGCCGGACTCGTCGACGAGCGGCCGCCGGAATCCTCGGCGCGAGCCGGTCGCCCCTCTCCGGTGGTCGCACCTTCGGCTGACGTCGTCGCGATCAGCGTGCACCCCGAGGTCGACGCGGTCGAGATCGCCGCCGTCGCCCTCGACCGCAGCATCCGCGTCCGCGAGCGCATCGTCAACACCGGTCAGCCGACCACGGCCGATGTCGCCGCTCTCGTCGCCGAGCGCATCGAGAGCTGGCGGACGGATGCTCTCGCCGACTGCGCCGTGATCGGTATCGGCGTCGCCGTGCCGGGGCTCGTGCGCTCGGCCGACGGCGTGGTGCGCAACGCCCCGCACCTCGGCTGGACCGACGAGCCGCTGGCCGCCCTGATCCACGAGGCGACCGGCATCCGCACCGCGGTGGACAACGACGCGACCCTCGGCGCGCTGGCCGAACACCTCTTCGGCGCCGGCCGCGGTATCGACGAACTCGTCTACCTCAACGGCGGCGCCTCCGGCATCGGTGGGGGGCTCGTGATCCACGGTCTGGCCGCCACCGGGGCGAGCGGCTACGCGGGCGAGTTCGGGCACAACCGGCCCGGCATCGACGGTGCCGACCGTCGCACCGACGACGGCGTGCTCGAAGACGAGGTGAATCGCCGGCACCTGCTCGACCTCCTCGGGCTCGACGACGCCGACGACGAAGCCCTCGCCGCAGCTCTCGCCGCCACGGAGGCGCCCGAGGTGCAGGCGGAACTCGTCCGGCAGGCGAAGATCCTCGGAAGCGCGCTGGCGAACGCGGTCAACGTGCTCAACCCGGCTCTCGTGATCCTCGGCGGCTTCCTGGCACTGGTGGATGAAGGGGCCCACGACCTGCTGGTCGACGAGGTCTCGCGGCTGGCGATGCCCGAGAGTGCCGACGCGGTCGCGATCCGTGCCGCCGAACTCGGCTCCGACCGGCTGCTCGTCGGTGCGGCAGAGTTGGCGTTCCGCCCGCTGTGGGGGAGCACCAGGGCCTTCGACGCGACCCGCTGAGCGCCGGATCCGCCGGCCGGAATACTCCCGGTCCTCCCGCCGCGGCCGAACACTACGCTGAGTCTCGTGACGAACTCGCGCGACATGGTCCACATCCCCGGCGGCACGTTCCTGATGGGGTCGGACGACTTCTATCCGGACGAACGGCCGGCGCACGAGCGCGAGGTCGAGTCGTTCTTCATCGACCGCTACCAGGTGACGAACGCGCAGTACGCCGAGTTCGTCGACGCGACCGGGTACGTCACGGTCGCCGAACGTCCGCTCGATCCTGCGGCCTTCGCCGGTGCCGATCCCGCCGATCTCGTCCCGGGAGCGATGGTGTTCACCCCGACCGCCGGTCCGACGAATCTGGGTGACTGGCGCAACTGGTGGCGCTGGCAGCCCGGGGCCTTCTGGCGCAAGCCGTTCGGCCCTGACTCGTCGATCGACGACCGGCTGCAGCATCCGGTCGTCCACATCGCGTTCGAGGATGCCGTGGCCTTCGCCGACTGGGTGGGGATGCGACTGCCCACCGAGGCCGAACACGAATACGCCGCGCGCGGGGGACTGGAGGGCGCGGCCTTCGCCTGGGGTGACGAGGCGTACCCCGACGGGGTCGCGCAGGCGAACTCCTGGCTCGGCCGCTTCCCCTACGACAATCAGGGCGTCGGCGGCACGGCGCCCGTCGGCTCGTACCCGCCCAACGGCTACGGCCTCTATGACATGATCGCCAACGTCTGGGAGTGGACGACCGACTTCTACACCCCGCGTCACCTCCGTCTCTCGGACGCCCCTGTCGATGCCGGCAAGCGCACGAACCTGCTCGCTGCCGCCAGTGCGCAAGAGGGCTTCCCCGACATCCCGCGCCGCGTGCTCAAGGGCGGGTCGCACCTCTGCTCGCCGGACTACTGCCTGCGCTTCCGGCCCGCCGCGCGCTCGCCGCAGGCCGAGGACACCGGCATGTCGCACATCGGATTCCGCCTCACCCGCTCCGAGTGACCCACCCCTGGGCCGACGCCCGGGGGAGTGCTTGGCTACGACCGAGGGCACCCGCCCGTCTCACCGGTCGAAGCTAGGAGTCACTCATGGCTGAGAAGCCCAACATCCTCATCATCTGGGGCGATGACATCGGCATCAGCAACCTCAGCACGTACTCCGACGGCCTGATGGGCTATCGGACCCCGAACATCGATCGCATCGCCCACGAGGGTGTGAAGTTCACCGACTACTACGGCGAGCAGAGCTGCACCGCGGGGCGGGCCGCCTTCATCACCGGCCAGAACCCCTACCGCACCGGCCTGACGAAGGTGGGGATGCCCGGGGCCCCGCTGGGCCTCCAGCCCGAGGACCCGACCATCGCCGACGCGCTCAAGCATCACGGCTACGCCACCGGGCAGTTCGGCAAGAACCACCTCGGCGACCGTGACGAGCACCTGCCGACCGCCCACGGTTTCGACGAGTTCTTCGGCAACCTCTATCACCTCAACGCCGAAGAGGAGCCGGAGCACCCGGACTACCCGACCGACGAGGAGTACCCCGGGTTCAGTGAGAAGTTCCGGCCGCGCGGGGTGCTGCACTCCTGGGCGAACGGTGACGGCACGCAGCGCATCGAAGACACCGGTCCGCTGACGAAGAAGCGCATGGAGACGGTCGACGAGGAGTTCCGCGACGCGGCCGCCGACTTCATCCGCACGCAGGCCGCCGACGACACCCCGTTCTTCGTCTGGTTCAACTCGACGCACATGCACTTCCGCACGCACACCAAGGAAGAGAGCAAGGGGCGAGCGGGGCGCTGGCAGTCGAACTACCACGACACGATGCTCGATCACGACGATGTCGTGGGTAGTCTGCTCGACCTGCTCGACGAGCTCGGGTTGGCCGAGAACACCATCGTCATGTACTCCACCGACAACGGTCCGCACATGAACAGCTGGCCGGATGCGGGCATGACCCCCTTCCGCAACGAGAAGAACTCGAACTGGGAGGGTGCCTACCGGGTGCCCGCGATGGTCCGCTGGCCCGGGCACATCCCCGCGGGGACGACGCTCAACGGCATTGTGAGCCACAACGACTGGTTCGTCACGCTGCTCGCGGCCGTCGGTGACGACGACGTGGCCGAGCGGTTGAAGTCCGGGACCGAATTGCACGGGACCGAGTACAAGGTGCACCTCGACGGACACAACCAGCTCGACTACATCACGGGTGCGGTCGAGCACAGTCCGCGTCGACACTTCTTCTACGTCTCGGACGACGGCGACCTGACGGCGCTGCGTTTCGAGAACTGGAAGCTCGTGTTCCTCGAGCAGCGCGCCGTGGGAACCCTGCTGGTGTGGCAGGAACCGTACATCGAGCTGCGTTTCCCGAAGCTGTTCAACCTGCGCACCGATCCGTTCGAGCGGGCCGACATCACGTCGAACACGTATTGGGACTGGGTGATCGACCGCATCTTCCTGTTCGTGCCGGCCCAGGCGTACGTGGCCCGCATGCTGCAGTCGCTCGCCGAGTTCCCGGCACGGCAGGAGTCGGCGTCGTTCACGATCAATCAGGTCATGAAGAAGCTGAACACCACCGCCGGCAACTCCTGAATCTTGAGCGGGTGACCTCCGGGTCACCCGCTCAAGATGAAAACCCCTGTCGGTCGCCATCGACGGTCGATAGTTTCTGGAGAGGTGGCGGATTCACCGCCGCTCTCACCTGAACCGATGAGGGACCTGATGAAGACATATCACGAGGGCGAGCGGTTCCCAGGCCGTATCGGTCGCACGTATGAGGAATCCGAACCGGCATTTCCGATGCCGCCGACAGCGCCGGAAGGCGCACCGAACGTCCTGTACATCGTCATCGACGACATCGGATTCGGATGGATCGATGCCTTCGGTGGTCTGATCCACACCCCGAACATCTCTCGGCTCGCCGACGGCGGCCTGCGCTACACCTCGTTCACCACGACGGCGCTGTGCTCACCGACCCGCTCGTGTCTGCTCACCGGTCGCAACCATCACTCGGTGGGAATGGCGAACATCCCCGAACTCGCGAGCGGGTTCCCGGGCTACAACGCCCGCCAGCCGCAGAACAAAGCCGGGATCGCGGCGATGCTCCACGATCACGGATACACGAGCTTCTGCATCGGCAAGTGGCACAACACGCCGTCCGAGGAGACCGGGATCTCCGGGCCCTACGATCGCTGGCCGACCGGCCCCGTGTTCGGGTTCGACCGGTTCTACGGTTTCCTGGGCGGCGATTCCGACCAGTGGTATCCGAAGCTCTTCCTCGACAGGGAGGCGATCGACCAGCCGCGGCTCCCGGAGGAGGGATACCACCTTTCCGAGGATCTGACGGAGCGGGCGATGAGCTGGATCGCCCAGCACAAGTCGCTGTCACCGGACAAGCCGTGGTTGACCTACCTGGCTTTCGGCGCGATGCACGCGCCGCACCACATCTGGCCGGAATGGGCGGACCGGTACAAGGGCAAGTTCGATTCGGGCTGGGACACCTACCGCGAGGAGACACTCGCAAGGCAGAAGGCGATGGGCATCGTCCCGGAGTCGGCGGAACTGTCGCCGATGCTCGAGGGCGTGCCCGAGTGGGACACCCTCTCGGCAGACGAGAAGCGTCTTTTCGCCCGCATGGCCGAGGTCTACGCCGGCTACATGGAACACACGGACGAGCAGATCGGCCGATTGATCGACTTCCTCGAAGAGACCGAGCAGCTGGAGAACACCCTCCTCTTCGTGTTCGTCGGCGACAACGGCTCTTCCGGTGAAGGCACCCTGAACGGTCTGTTCAACGAGCAGTCCGTGACGATCTTCGCCGGAGAGCCGCCCGAGACGGTCGAGCGGAACGTGGAGCGCATCGACCAGCTGGGTCAGCCCGGGTCGTACAACCACTATCCGGTCGGGTGGGCGTTCGCGGGGAACACGCCGTTCAAGCTGTGCAAGCAGTACACGCACTGGGGCGGTGTGCGCAACCCGATGGTGGTCCACTGGCCGGCCGGGATCAGCGCCGCCGGTGAGCTGCGCCATCAGTATCACCACGTCACCGACATCGTGCCGACCATCCTCGATGCGGTCGGCGTCGAAGCGCCGCGCTTCGTCAACTCCGTGCAGCAGGCGGAGATCGAGGGCGAGTCGATGCAGTACACCTTCGAGGCCGAACCCGACGCCCCGTCGACGCACGTGACCCAGTACTTCGAGATGCTCGGAAACAGGGGCCTGTACCACGATGGCTGGAAGGTGGTCACTTATCACGGACGCAAACCGTGGGAGAACGCCGCCGCATGGTCGTTTGATGAGGACAAGTGGGAGCTGTACCACGTCGCCGAGGATCCGGCCGAGGCCCACAACCTCATGGAAGGCAAAGACGCGAGCAATCTCGACGATCCCGATGTGCGCAAGTGCATCGATCTCGTGTCGCTGTGGTGGGCAGAAGCGGGCAAGTACCAGGTGCTGCCTCTCGATGACCGGTTCCAGGCGCGCGCGCTCGATCGGGAGGCGCTGTACGCCGTCAACCCGAAGACGACCTGGTACGAGGGTGCCGTGCGCATCCAGCCGTTCGAGGCCCCGCCGACGCTCAGCCGGTCCTGGTCGATGAGCGCCGTCATCGAGGTTCCCGACGGCGGTGCGACCGGTCCTATCGCGGCGATGGGCGGCGACTCGTCCGGATGGAGCCTGTACTTGAACGACGGCGTCCCGACGTTCTGCTACAACTTCCCCGGGCCGGAGCTGACCTACATCCGCGGGACCGAGAAGCTCAGCCCCGGGCGTCACACCATCGACTACGTCTTCGAGAAGACGGGGCCGGAACCGCTCGGTGCCGGGGGCGTCGGACGGATCACCGTCGACGGAGCCGCGGTCGCCGACGGCGAGATCCCGCGAACGTGCACGGTCGGATACTCCATGGACGAGACGTTCGACATCGGATGGGACAAGGGGTCACCCGTCTCGGAGGACTACGGTCCCATTGCCGAGTTCACCGGGAAGATCATTCGCGTCGATTTCGATTCGCAGCCGGATCTGCACCCCGACCACGACGACCATCACGCGCAGCACCACGTCACCCAGGCGATGATGCGGCAGTAGGAGTACGCGACGAACGCCCCGCCCTCCACGCAGGAGGGCGGGGCGTTCTGCCGTCCTGTGGAGCTTCGCATCCCTCTCGGTTGCTTAGCCGCGCGGCGGGCCGGACGACTGACGGATGATGAGCTCGTGCGCGGTCTCGATGGTCCGTGCCTCATCGCTCGCCGGGCGGAGGATGAGCGAGACGGCGTGCTGCCCCATCTCGAACATCGGGATGCGCGCGGTGGTGAGGGCGGGCGCGACATCCGGCGCGACGGAGATGTCGTCGAAGCCGACGACCGACATCTCCTCCGGCACACGGATGCCGTGCTGTCGCAGTTCGCTGAGGATGCCGATGGCCATCGCGTCGTTGAGGCCCACGATGGCGGTGACGTCGCGGTCGAGCAGCTCGCGGGCCCCCGCGATGCCGCCCTCGCGGGTGAACTCGTGCGAGACGATGACGAGCTCCAGGTCCGGGTCGCTCGTCCCCTCTCGCAGCCCGGCGATGCGGTCGGCGACCGTGTTGAGGTCGAGCGGGCCGGCGACGACGCCGATCCGGCGGTGCCCCAGCTCGGCGAGGTGGCGTCCGACCGAGATGCCCGCCCGGTGGTTGTCGGGCAGTACCGCGTCGACCGGAAGGTGGTGGCGGCCGATGACCGCGGCACGGCCTCCGGACAGCGTGAAGTCGAGCAGCGCCTCGGTCATGCCCTGCTCGCGTCCGGGATCGGCGTACCCGGAACCGGCGATGATGATCGAGCCGACGCGCTGGCGCAGCAGGGACTTCACCTGCGCGAGCTCGCTGTCGGGGGTGCGGTCGGCCTGGGCGATCTGCACGGATCGGTTCTCGAGCGTCGCACTGCGGATCACGCCGCTGGCGATGTCGGAGAAGTAGGGGTCGCCGATCTCGTGCACCACGAGGCCGATCGTCGGCACGAGCCCGCCGGCGAGACCTCGCGCATGCATGTTGGGTTCGTAACCGAGCTGCTTCGCGATGACGCGCACGTGCGCCGCCACTTCGGGAGAGATGCCGGAGCCTCCGGTCATCGCCCGCGACGCGCTCGCCAGGGAGACCCCTGCGGTTTCGGCCACATCGATGAGTCGTGGCGCGCCTTCACGCTTCACGAAACCTCCCCCTTGTGGAGCAAGATCAACGCTGATTGCGAGGTAGGTTGCTCTTCGTTCTTCGGTCCCACTATAGTGGCGGAAGCGCTTACGAAAGCGCTTTCGCTACGATGACGTAGGAGACTCGGATGACTGCACCCAGACACGGTCGACGGATCGCGGCAGCGATCGGAACGCTGTCGATCGCCGCGCTCACGGTTTCGGCCTGCTCGGCCCCCGGCGATCAGGCGGAGGGGGGTGGATCCGACGATCCGATCGTCATCGGCATCTCGCTGCCGCTCACCGGCGACTTCTCCGAACCCGGCAAGGGTGTCGAGCGGGGCTATGAGGCCTGGCGCGACATCGTCAACGAGAACGGCGGCCTCCTCGGACGCCAGGTCGAGCTGAAGATCCTCGACGACCAGTCCAACGCCGACCGCGTGGTCTCGGACTACGAGTCGCTGATCGCGCAGGACGGCGTCGACCTCGTGTTCGGCCCGTTCTCGACCCGACTCGTCGTTCCCTCGGCGCGCGTCGCCCAGGAATACGGCATGCTCTTCGTCGAGCCGGCCGGCGCGGCGGAGGAGGTCTTCGAGCAGGGCTTCGACAACCTCTTCTACGCGGCCCCCGCGATCGCGAACGACCACTACAACAACCTCGCGGACTACCTGCTCGCGCTTCCCGAGGAGGAGCGGCCCGAGACGGTCGCCGTCGCCGCGATGGACGACCCCTTCGCGCAGGGCACCGCCTACGGCCTCAGGGACAAGCTCGAAGAGGGCGGGGTCGAGGTCGTCGTGAACGAGGTCTACCCGCCGAACACGACCGACTTCTCCACCATCGCGGCCAAGATCGCGCAGTCGGATGCCGACATGGTGATCGGCGGCACGCAGTATCAGGATGCCGTCAACCTGATCATCGCGCTGCAGCAGCTGAACTATCAGCCCGAGCTCGCGGCATTCTCGACCGCGCCGACCAACCCGGAATTCGCCGCTGCGATCGGCGGCGCGACCGAGGGCATCCTCGCTCCCACCGGCTACTCGCCGAAGTCGCAGTTCCCCAGCAACATCGAGTTCGTCGAGAAGTACACCGAGATGCACGGCAACCCGCCGTCCGAGGACGAGGCCAACGCCTACACGACCGGTCAGGTCGTCGCCGCTGCGGTCGAGGCCGCGGGCTGCGCCGAGCAGGGCGAGTGCCAGCAGGAGCTCATCGACTGGCTGCGCGACAACTCCGTCGACACCGTCGTCGGCGAGCTCAGCTGGGACGAGACGGGCAAGCCCACCGGCGCGCACCTCATCCAGCAGTGGATCGACGGCGAGATCCTGATCGTCCTCCCGGACGACGTCAAGGAAGCCGACTTCCTCTTCCCGAAGCCGACGTGGTGATCCGCGCATCGTGAGTGGAGCACTGCTGCTGCAAAGCCTGATCCTCGGCATCCTGCTGGGAGGGCTCTACGCCCTCCTGGCGGCCGGGCTCACGCTGTACTTCGGAATCATGCGCGTCGTCATGATCGCGCACTCCGCCTTCCTCATCCTGGCCGCGTACCTCGCGTGGTGGTTCAACCGGGAGACCGGCATCGACCCCCTCGTGTCGCTCGTCGTCACGGTGCCCCTGTTCTTCCTGACGGGTGTCGTGATGCAGCGACTGCTCGTCTCGAGGCTCAAGCCGCTGACCTTGACCATGATGTCGGTGCTGCTCACGTTCGCCGTGGCACTGATCATCGAGGGGGCGCTCGGGTTCTTCTTCACCGGGACCCAGCGCCGCATCCCCCTGCCGTATGCGAGTGCGAGCCTCGACTTCTTCGGCGCGCAGGTGCCGGTGGTCAAGCTCATCGCCTTCGGGCTGGCGGCGGTGGCCCTCGCGCTCCTGTTCGTGCTGCTGAAGTACACGAAGTTCGGGCAGGCGCTGCGGGCGACGATCCAGCACCCCGAGGCCGCGCGACTGGTCGGCATCAACACCGACCGGGTCGCCGGCTACGGGTTCGGACTCGGGCTCGCCACGGCGGCGATCGGCGGCACCGCGCTCTCGCTCGACGCCACGATCTACCCGTCGCTTCACTGGCACTGGATCGGACCGCTCATGGCGATCATCGTCGTCGGCGGACTCGGCAGCATCCCGGGTGCCGCCATCGCGGCTCTCGTCCTCGGCGTCGCACAGAGCCTGCTCCAGCTCCCGCTGGGGCCGACCTGGGCACAGACGGTGTTCTACGTCGCCCTGTTCGCCACGCTCATGTTCCGTCCGCAAGGATTCTTCGGAGGTCGTCTTGCCCAGCGTTTCTAGCAGAGAGCCGATCCCCACCGAGACGGTTGTGATCGCTCCTCCCGCCCCCGTGCGGCGCTCGTCGTCGAAGTGGGTGCGGATCGTCCTCCTCGTCGTGGGCGCAGCCCTCGTCCTCTCCTTCCCGACCATCGCCCCGAACCCGTACATCCTGTCGGCGGGCGTCGTCATCCTCAACTACGCCGTGCTGTCGACGGGGTGGAACTTCATGGGCGGGTTCACGGGCTACATCTCCCTCGGACACGCCGCCTACTTCGGGCTCGGCGCCTACGGCACCGGCCTCCTCATCAAGTACCTGGCGCTGCCCGGCTTCGTCGCCTGGATCCTCGCGGCCGTGCTCGTCTCGATCATCGCGATCCCGATCGGCATCGCCGCCCTCCGGGTGCGCGGAGCCTCGTTCGTGATCGTGTCGATCGCCTTCGTGCTGATCATGCTGCTGGTGTTCCAGAGCTGGCGCGAGGTCACCGGCGGCTCCGAGGGACTCAACGTCCCGCGTCCGTTCGACGTGCTGCGGCCCGAGCACCACCGCATCTTCTACTACCTGTTCGCCGGCCTCCTGGCCTTCGCACTGGTGGTCTGGTGGATCATCGACCGGTCCAAGTTCGGCACCGCGCTCAAGTCGGTCCGCGAGGATGAAGACAAAGCGCAGGCCCTCGGCGTGCCCACCACGCGGTACAAGCTGATCGCCTACGTGCTGTCGGCACTCTTCGTGTCGCTGGGCGGCGGACTCTACGCGCTGTGGTTCGGAGACCTGGATCCCATCTTCCAGTTCTCGATCCTCATCGGCTCGTACATGGTGCTGATGGCGCTGCTCGGCGGGGTGCGCAACCTCTTCGGTCCGCTGCTCGGCGCCGTCGTCGTCGGTCTCGCGCTCGAGTATTTCAAGCTCGAGTTCGGCGACACGCAGTTCCACCTCATCGCCACCGGCATCCTGCTCGGCATCGTCGTGCTCTTCATGCCCGACGGCATCATCCCCGCCGTGAAGGGACTGTTCACGCGGTCGTCGAACGCGGCATCGATCCGCGAGTTGACCGCCGGCCAGCTGCTCGAGCAGAACGAGAAGCGGGCGGCGGATGCGTCGGCCCGAACAGCGGATGCCTCGACGAAGGAGACGTCGTCATGAACGCCCCCACGGCACAGCCCACGACGCTGGAGAGCCTGAGCACGATCGAGATGACCAAGTCCTTCGGCGGCGTCACCGCCGTCGACGGTGCGACGGTCACCTTCCAGGAGGGCAAGGTCAACGGTCTGATCGGGCCGAACGGCTCGGGTAAGACCACCTTCTTCAACTGCGTGACCGGCATGATCAAGCCCGACTCGGGCGAGGTGCGGTACCGGGGGCAGGCGATCACCCGCAAGTCGCCCGACCGCATCGCCCGTGCCGGCATCGGCCGCAGCTTCCAGCTGTGCCGGGTCTTCCCTCGCATGACCGTGATGGAGAACCTGCTCGTGGCGGTGCGCAGCACCAGCATCCGCCAGCAGCTGCGCTCCGCGCACGATCCGGAGGAGTTGGAGCGGGCGCGCGGCTGGCTGCGGCGCGTCGGCATCGACCACCTCGAGCACGCCGAAGCACGCAACCTCAGCTACGGCCAGCAGAAGCTGCTGGAGCTGGCGGGCGTGCTCATGGGCGAGCCCGACACGATCATGCTCGACGAGCCGGCCGGTGGGGTGAACCCCGCCCTCATCGGACGCATCGCCACCCTCGTGCGCGAGCTCAACGAAGAGGGCAAGACGTTCATCATCGTCGAGCACAACATGGAGATGGTCATGAGCCTGTGCGACCACGTCGTGGTGTTCGACCGCGGGCGCCAGATCGCCGAGGGAACACCGGAGATCATCCAGCAAGACCCGCGAGTCCTGGAGGCCTACCTTGGAGTCTGAAGCGAAGAACCTGCTCGAGCTGCGCGACATCGAGGCCGGCTACGGCCGGGCGGCGCTCGTGCTCCGTGGGCTCACCGTCGAGGTGCCGCCGGGATCGGTCGTCTGTCTCGTCGGGCCCAACGGCGCCGGCAAGTCGACCGTGCTCAAGGTGGCATCCGGCATGCTCAAGCCCCGCTCGGGGAGCATCCGCGTCGACGGTCGCGACATCACCGGCGAGGGACCGCAATCGATGCTGCGCCACGGGCTCGCGCACGTGCTGCAGGGGCACAGTGTGTTCCGGGAGATGACGGTCGGCGAGAACGTGATGCTCGGCGCCTTCACCCTCAAGGATCAGAAGGTCATCCAGGAGCGCGTCGATTTCGTGCAGAACCTGTTCCCCATCGTGGGGGAGCGGTGGAAGCAGCTCGCCGGCCTGCTCTCGGGCGGTCAGCAGAAGCAGGTCGAGTTCGCGCGGTCGCTGATGGTCAGCCCCAAGGTCGTCCTCCTCGATGAGCCGTCGATGGGCCTCGACCCCAAGACGACCGAGAAGGTGTTCGAGCAGATCGTGCGGATGCGCGATGCCGGCACCGCCGTGCTGCTCGTAGAGCAGAACGCGCGGCGGGCGCTCGAGACTGCGGACATCGGGTGTGTGCTCGACCTCGGTCGGGTGCACATCTCGGGCCCGGCATCCGAGCTCCTCGCGGATCCGACCCTCGCCGCGCTGTATCTCGGCGGCAAGCCCACCGTCCCCGACGCGGGATGAACCTCCGGCGGGAGGAGGCAGCGACTGCCTCCTCCCGCCTTTCTCGTCCATCGGACGAAAGCGCTTGCGAAAGCGGTTCCGCCCCCGACCCGCAGTACCGTTCCACACCTTCTCCGCTGCAGTGCCGCCCCGGAGAAGGCGGCACGACCCATCGGCACGACACCACACGACGACGACGTTGAGAGGTTTCTGATGCACGAACGATCCATGCGACCCGCGAGCTCGAGCACTCGATCGGCAGCACCTCCTCCTCGATCCTTCGGGGTGCGGCGAACGGGTGCGCTGGTCGCCGCGGCGGCCGTCGTCGGAGCCCTGCTCACCGCGACCCCCGCTGCCGCGGCGGAAACCTTCACCGAGCTGGTCGACTTCGAGGCGTATGAGCGCGTCGCGCTGAACGGGCAGGACGGATGGACGTCGTCTGCGGCTCCGCGTGTGATCGCCGACCCGCTCAACGGCAACAACCAGGTCGTCGAGTCCGTGGGTGGCGGGCAGCAGTCGTATCGCGCGATCCCGGCCATCGCCGAGGGTGACACCGGCACGCTGTTCTTCCGCTTCCTGCGCACCGGCAGCGTCGACACCTCGTTCGGCCTCACCGATGTGGATGCGCCGAACGACTACGTGAACAGCCGCGCCTACGTGAACAACCAGAACGACGACGTGCTGCGCGTGCGCGACGGCGGCGCCTTCAAGCCCGCGGGCGTGTGGTCGAAGGACGCCTGGCAGTGCGTGTGGATCGTCGCCGACAACGCGACCGACAAGGTCACCGTGTACAGCCAGGGCGGCGCGTACGAGGATCAGACCCGTCTCCCGGAGGGCACCGAACAGCAGTTCGGCTTCCGTCAGGCGGTGAACGGCGCGCTCGACCGGTTCTTCTGGAAGAACGGCGCCACCAGCACCGGACGTCTACTGCTCGACGACGTCGCCGTCGACAACACGGGGGAGAACCTCGCGATCGCCACCGGCAACCCCGGCGACTGCGCACCGGGCGGCACGGCGAACGAGCCGTTGCTCAATCCGCTCCCCGACCCCGCGCTGGCCGACCTCGGCATCGAGGTGACCGAGCTCGCTCAGCTGCCGAAGTCGCAGACGACCCCGGCCACGCAGGACCAGCGTCTGGTGCGCCACAACCGCATCACGCACCTCGACGAGGTGCCGGACGACTCCGGCCGGCTGATGGTCCCCGACAACAACGACATCCTCTATCTGGTCGACAAGGAGTCGGGCGAGTACGTCCCGTACCTCAACGTCCGGAACGAGTTCATCGACAACTTCCACAACAGCGCGGGGCTCGGCACGGGTCTCGGATCGGCCGAGTTCCACCCGGACTTCGCCGAGAACGGGCTGTTCTACACCGTGCACACCGAGGGAGGCACGGCGCTGACCGAAGACACTCCGGACTTCCCGGCCTTCGGCACCACCGCGTTCCACAGTGTGATCACCGAGTGGAAGGCCGATGACCCCTCGGCGGCGACCTTCGCCGGCACGCACCGCGAGGTCATGCGCATCCCGTTCGCGGGCCGCGTGCACACCGTGCAGCAGATCGCGTTCAACCCGACGGTGTCGGAGGGCGACGCCGACTACGGCAACCTCTACATCCTCGTCGGCGACGGCGGCAACGGTGTCGGCAACGGCAACCCGCAGGACCTGGCCACACCCCAGGGCAAGATCCTGCGCGTGAACCCGACAGGCGACGACAGCGAGAACGGCGAGTACGGCGTTCCGGCCGACAACCCGTTCGTCGATGACGCGGATGCGCTGCCGGAGATCTACGCCGTCGGCATGCGCGACCCGCACCGCATCAGCTGGGACACCGAGGGCGACCACACCATGTACCTCGCGCACATCGGCGAGTGGCAGGTCGAGTCGGTCTACGCCGTCGAACCCGGAGACAACTTCGGCTGGTCGGTGCGAGAGGGGTCGTTCCTGGCCGAGAACCGGCAGATCTTCCCGCTGCCGAAAGACGATGCCGAGAACGGCTTCACCTACCCGGTGGCCGCCTACGACCACAACCGCGACCCCGGTCAGACCGGCGATGCGGGAGTGGCCGTGAACGGCGGATTCGTCTACCGCGGCGACATCCCCGAACTCCAGGGCCGCTACCTCTTCACCGATCTGGTGCGCGGTTGGGTGCTGTCCACCGATGCCGAGGAGATGGTGCGCAACGACGGCGACATCGACGACCTCGCCACGATCGAGGAGCTGCGGGTCTTCGCCGACGGCGAGGAGACCACGTTCCAGGAGCTGGTCGGCGACAAGCGCGTCGACCTGCGGTTCGGCTCCGACGCCGACGGCGAGCTCTACCTCGTCTCCAAGGCGAACGGCAAGATCTGGAAGGTCACGGGGGCGCGTTCGGTCGATGAGCCGACCAACCCGTTCGTCCTCCCGGCGCTCGCACCGAACCTCGTCACGCACCATGACTTCGATCACCCGGATGCGGCGAAGCCGACGATCGAGGTCGACCAAGGTCGTTCCGGCACCGACATCTCGCTGATCAACGGCGGGGTCGAGATGCGGGTCGCCGACCGGGCCTACCCCGGTGCGGGCGAGGCGCTGCAGACCCAGCAGATGAGTCCGCGGACCGCGTCGAACGACGACTGGAAGGCGGGCATCTACAACGCGAACGGGGTCGAGTCGCTGGACGCGTTCGCCGGTACGGACAAGGCCTCCGTCATGGGCTGGTTCAAGCCGACCGGCGATCACCCGGCACTGAACTCGGGCACCGCGAACCCGGACGACGTGTACAACGCGATCGGTCTCGCGGGCGTGCTCACCGGCACCTCCGACGGACACGCGGTGCGGGCGCTGCTCGAGGTCATCACGGTCGACGGCGAGCTCAAGCTCGTGGCGCTCGGGCGTCGTGTCGACGGTGCCGGCTCCTGGACGTTCGCGGCCGACCTGCCGTGGAACGAGATCCTCAAGAAGGGGCTGTGGGTGCATCTCGCGGCGACCTTCGACTTCGCGGCGGGCGAGATGAAGCTGTTCATGAACGGCGAGGAGCTGGCGGGGAAGTACACCGCGGCCAACCCGTGGGGTGAGGGATCCACGTCCGACACCGCACCGGCCGGCATCAAGATCGGCGGCAGCTTCCCGCAGAACACGCGCGAAGCCAACCCGTTCAACGGGCGGATGGACGACATCATGCTGCTCGACACCGTGCCGACGGCCGAACAGGTCGCCGCACAGTACGCGCTGTACGCCGTGCCCCCGGTCGAACCGCCGACGCCGCCCACCTGCACGCCCGACGGCGAGGTCATCACCGACGTGATGGCGGAGGGCGACTGGGCACCGCGGACCCCGGCCAAGTGGGACTTCCCCGGCGACGAGGTCGTGCTCACCGAGGCGGGGACGAACCCGAACGACGGCATCCGCCGACCGTTCGAGTACGCCGTCCTCACCGAAGGGCCGGAGCTCGGATCGTTCGACCTCACCGGCCAGGTGCGGCTCGACGAGAAGGCCTCCGTGAACAACCGCGACGTGATCATCGTCTTCGGCTGGAAGTCGGACACGGAGTACTACTACGCGCACCTCTCGCAGGACAACTCGATCTACCCGCACAACGGCATCTTCAAGGTGAACAAGGCCGACCGTGAGCGGATCGACGACCAGTGGGACGGCGCGGTCGGTGCTCCGCCGGCGGTCACCGACGAGGAGTGGCACGACGTGCGCGTGGTCCGCTGCGTGGACAGCGGCGACATCGCCGTCTACGTCGACGGACTCGACGCCCCGCTGATGACCGCGAACGACAAGACGTTCCCCGAGGGTCGGGTGGGCTTCGGCTCGTTCGACAACTTCGGGCGTCTCCGCGACCTCTCGGTCACGGCGGCGGCGACGGACACCACGGCTCCCGCGGCGACCGTCAAGAGCGGCGCGGAGTTCACGGTCGGCCGTGACGGCATCTACAGCAGGGTGTCGTTCAAGCTCCACGACGAGGGGAAGATCGATCGGCTGACCCTCAACGGCGTCGAGAAGGATCTGACCGACAACGTCTGGTCCGACCTGAACCACGTGAAGCCGGGAGTGTTCGGCGCCGTGGCCGGGGCGAACACGCTGGTCGTGTACGACGTGGCGGGCAACGCCACCACCCTGAAGTTCACGCTCGACGTCACGGCTCCCGCCGTGACGGTCAAGGAGGGTGGCCAGTACACCGTGGGCGCCAACGGCTCCTACAGCCTGGTGTCGTACAAGCTCAACGACGGCGGCAAGGTCGATCGGCTGACGGTCAACGGAGTGGCGAAGGATCTGACCGACAACGTCTGGTCCGACCTCAACTTCGTGAAGCCGGGAGCGTTCGGCGCCAAGGTCGGGGCGAACACGCTGGTCGTGTACGACGTGGCGGGCAATGCCACGACCGTGCCGTTCACGCTGACCGGCGCCGGCGGGTAGTCGCGATCTCGGACGGCGCGGCCTCGGGGGCGGATCATCGTTCCCGAGGCCGCGCTGCGTGTCGGCCACATAAACTCGAAAGTGATCGTTCGTTCCGGGGGGGGGGAAACATGCACGAATCCGCTGAACCGCAGGGCGTGAGTCGACGGGGCGTTCTCCGCGGCGCCGCGTGGGGAGTCCCGCTCGTCGCCGTCGCGGCTGCGACGCCGCTCGCCGCCGCATCGGAGCAAGACGGCGGGACGCTCTTCCTCATCGGCAACGCCTATGAGAACGCCGGGATCTATCTGTCGGGCACGAACTACAACGGCGCGACGTCGACGATCGCTTATCCGATCAATTCTCTCCGGATCACCATCTTCCTGCCGGAGATCGACGGCATCGAAGACACGCTGCTGAACACCTCGCCCAACTGGACCGCCTTCCGAGAGCGCAACGTCGTCACCTTGATGAACCGGAACGAGCTGGCCGCCGGAGCGGAGTCGGGCGACATCGGCAACGTGGAGATCACGGGTCCGTTCCCGCCGGGGAGTCCGTACACGATCTCGGTCGCCCCGGACACGGTCGCCGTGGAGTTCCGGGGGAACCTGCAGTACACCGGGACGTTCACGAGCTGATCCGTGCGTCCGGTGCGCAGTGCTCCCGCCGGCGTCAGACGACGGCCGAGCTCGCGCGGGCGAAGAGCGTGGGCGTCATCGTGATCGTGCGGTGCGTGTGGTCGGCGGGGTCGGAGATCTCCTCGTAGAGCACCTGGGCGGCGGTGCGCCCCATCTCGTGTCCCGGCTGGCCGACGCTGGTGATCGGGATCGAGCTGTCCTGCGCGAAATGGTTGTTGTCGTAGCCGACCACCGCGATGTCCGAGGGGACATGCATGCCAGCCAGCTGCATGGTCTGGATCGCTCCCGCGGCGAGGGCGTCGGCGGCGGCGAAGAGCCCTTCGGGGCGCTCGCCGACGGGGCGCGAGCTGAGCATCTCGCCGAGCGCATAGCCGCCGCGCACGGTGATGCTGTGCGTCTCGATCGTCTCGAGATGGGCATCGGCGACCTCCGCCACCGCCCGCTGCGCTCCGATGTGACGCTGGGCGATCGCGGAGAGTGAGAACGGCCCTCCGGCGAAGGCCAGGCGTCGCAGACCCTGGTCGAGCAGGTGCCTGGTCGCGAGGTAACCGCCGAGCTCCTCGTCGACGACCACGCCGCACGAGTCGTCATCTCCCGGCCAGTTCACGTGCACGACGGGCATGCCGCGGTGGCGGGCGGCGCGAGCGGCATCGAGGGGGGCGTCGAGAGGGGCGAGGAGGATGCCGGCCACCTTCGCCTCCTCGAACACGCTGATGTAGGAGTCCTGCTTCGCGAGGTTCACGTCGCTGTTGGCGAGCAGGAGCCGGATGTTGTGCGCGTCGAGCTCTTCCTCGACGCCGCGCGCCATGTCGACGAAGAACGAGTTTCCGACATCGACGACCACGAACCCGACGGTGTCCGCTCGTCCGGTCACGAGGGAGCGGGCCGCGTTGTTGCGCACGAACCCGAGTTCGTCGATGGCGTTCAGCACGCGCTCGCGCGTCTCCTGAGCGACGATCTGCGGATTGTTCAGCACGTTCGACACCGTGCCGAGGGCGACGCCCGCGTGCCGGGCGACGTCAGCCATCACCGGGCGGGGCCGACTCGCGTCGGGGGAGGTGTTCATGTGTTCGTCGTCCGTTCGTCACGAATTGCCATTTGCATCTTGGAGCGCTTCAAGCGTACTATCTGAAGCGCTTCAAGTGTGTGATCAATGCGGCTCGCCCGTTTCAAGGAGGAATCATGAAGCTGACCACAGCACGGCTCTGGAGACGCGGTGCGATCACCGCCATCGCCGGAGCATCGGCCCTCGCACTCACCGCGTGCGGTGGCGGCGGGGGATCGACGGCGGGCACGGACTCTCTGTCCCTGTTCGTGAACGTCGAGAACACCGAAGTACCCGCCATCCTGGAGACCCTCGCCGGTGAGGCGTGCTCCGCCGAGGCCGACACCCTGCCGCTCGACGTCGAGACGGTGCCGCAGTCGAACCTCGACCAGCAGCTGCAGCTCAAGGCCGGCCAGGGCGACCTGCCGGTGCTCTTCAGCGCGGGCAACGCTCCTGCGCTGACCAAGACCCTCGCCGATTCGGGCAACGTCGCCGACTTCGAAGAGATCCTCACCGACCTCGACGTGATCGACAACATCGAGCCCGCGGCGATCTCGACCATCGAGAACCTCTACGGCGGCTTCCGTGTGCTGCCCTTCGAGTACAACGTCGAGGGCATCTGGTACAACAAGGCGATCTTCGCTGAGCAGGGCATCGACGAGCCGCAGACCTTCGACGAGCTCACTGCCGCAGCCGCGAAGCTCGAGGCCGCCGGCATCCAGCCGTTCTCCGCGAGTGGTGAGCAGGGCTGGCCGATCACCCGCCTCATCTCCGGCTACCTCTTCCGCGACCTCGGTCCGGACGCACTGCAGAAGGTCGCCGACGGCGAGGCGAAGCTCACCGACCCCGAGTACGTGGCCGCCGCGCAGGCGATCGCCGACCTCGGCGCAGAGGGCTACTTCGGCAAGGGCGTCGGCTCCATCGACATGGCCACCAGCGAGAACCAGTTCCTCAACGGCTCCGCCGCGATGTTCTACATGGGCTCGTGGTTCCTGAGCCAGGCCAACGACCCCGAGGTGAACCAGATCGGCGCCGAGAACGTCGGCTTCATGCCGTTCCCGGGCGTCGAGGGCGGCGCGGGCGACCGTTCGCAGCTCGCCGCCAACGTGGGCCTGCCCATCACGATGAACGCCAAGGCCGTGAACGACGACACCGAGGCGTGGCTGTCCTGCATCACCGAGAACTACGGCTCCGTGGCGCTCGAGCAGGAGAACCGCGTGTCCGGCTTCGCGCTCAACACCGAGGTCACCGATGTGCCGCCGCTCACGCAGCTCATCCAGGAGCAGGTCGCCGACACCGAGACGACCGTCCTCTGGTTCGAGGCGCTGTTCTCTGCGGAGGCCACGACGACGAGCCAGCGCAATGCGGCACCGCTGATCACCGGCAGTGTCTCCGCCGAGGAGTTCATGTCGATGATCCAGGCGGACCTCGACTAGCGAGAAAACGAGAGGGGGCGGCGTCCCCGCGCGCCGCCCCCTCATCCTTCAGGAGAACGAATGCAGAACGTGCTGGGCGACCGCAAGGCGATCGCCATCCTTCTAGGCCCCGCCTTGCTCATCTACTCGGTGGTGATGCTCATCCCCGTGTTCTGGTCGCTGGGCTACACCCTGTTCGAGGGCAACGCCATCGTCGGCTTCGAGTTCGTCGGCCTCGACAACTTCGTCCGGCTGATCGGCGACTCCGAGGTGCACGCCGCGCTGCTGTTCACCCTGAAGTACGCCGCCGTCGTGACCATCGGGCAGGTCCTGCTCGGGTATCTGCTCTCGCTCCTCTACGTCTTCGCGCTCAAGCGCGCCTCCGGCCTCGTCCGGACCCTGGTGTTCTTCCCCGTCGTGATGCCGACGGTCGCCGTCGCGCTGCTCTTCCAGCAGCTGTTCTCGATCGCGCCGACCGAGGGCGTCGTCAACTCGATGCTGTCGGGCCTCGGCGGAGTCCCCGTCGACTGGTTCGGTGACGGCGCGAGCGCGTTCATCGTCATCGCGATCATGGACATCTGGCGCTCGATGGGCTTCTACGGCGTACTCCTTTACGCCGGGCTGATCGACATCCCCGAGGATGTGCTGGAGTCGGCCCGCCTCGACGGCGCCAGCGGATGGAAGCTCGTCCGCCACGTGGTGCTGCCGCTCTCCGCCCCGGTGCTGATCTCGTCACTGATCTTCTCGATCAACGGAACCCTGAAGGTCTTCGACAGCGTGCTCGCGCTGACCAACGGCGGTCCGGGTACCTCGACCAGCCCGCTCACGATCTCCATGTTCGACAACGCCTTCACCTACGGCAACTACGGCTACGGCTCGACCATCGCGATGCTGCTCACCATCATCTGCCTCGTCGTGACCGTGTTCATCTTCCGTGCCAATGCCCGCACGGCGAAGAAGGGAGGCGTGGCATGAGCACGTCGACACCCGTATCCCGCCGTGCGACGAGGATGCTCCGCCGCACACCCATCTGGCTGCTCGTCGCCGTGCTCCTGGTCGTCGTCGGCTACCCGCTGATCTGGCTGCTGCTGGGCTCGTTCAAGAGCCAGCGGGAGTTCCTGGAGTCACCCACCTGGGCGCTGCCCGAGCAGTGGAACTTCGACAACTACATCGTCGCCTGGGACACGGCCGGTCTCGGCCAGTCCCTCTTCAACAGCGCCATCACGGTGCTGCCGTCCCTCTTCCTGATGCTGCTCCTCGGCACGGCTGCCGCCTTCGCGCTCGAGGTGCTCGTATGGAAGGGCCGCAACGGGGTGCTCATCATCTTCCTCGCCGGCATCATGGTGCCGACGCAGATGATCCTGCTCCCGCTGTTCAGCACCTACTTCCAACTCGGACTCACCGGCTCGCTGTGGCCGCTGATCATCACGTACACGGCCACCGGCCTGCCGCTGACGGTCTTCCTGATGGCGACGTACTTCCGGGCGATCCCGCGTGAGGTGTTCGAGGCGGCGACGCTCGACGGCGCCAGCATCTACCGACAGTTCTTCTCCATCGCGCTGCCGATGATGAAGAACGGGCTCTTCACGGTCGGACTCGTGCAGTTCTTCTTCTTCTGGAACGACCTGCTCATCGCGCTGACCTTCGCCAACTCCGGCGACCTGCGCACGCTGCAGGTCGGGTTGCTCAACTTCAACGGCCAGTTCGGCACGACCCAGTACGGTCCGCTGTTCGCCGCCATCAGCATCAACGTGTTCGCCCTCCTGATCATCTACCTGGTGCTCAACCAGCGCATCCAGAAGGGCCTGACGGCCGGAGCGGTCAAGGGATGAGCGCGCCCACCTCTGAAAGGACGTTCGTGAAGGTCTCCGCTCCCCGGTTCGAGCACATCGACGACACCCTCGGGATGGGGGCTCGCGCGCCGCGACTCTCCTGGAAGACCGAAGCCCCGGAGGGCTGGACGCAGCACGGGTGGCAGCTCGAGTGCGAGCGCGCGGACGGCACGGTCGTCGCGTCCGGTACGAATGCCGACCAGGTGCTCGTGGCGTGGCCTTTCGAGCCGCTCTCCTCTCGCGAGCAGGTGCGCGTGCGCGTGCGTGTCCGTGACGAGGATCAGCGCTGGTCCGCGTGGAGCGACCAGACGACCGCCGAGGCGGGGCTGATGGATGCCGCCGACTGGGTCGCCGCTCCCGTCGGCGCGCCGTGGCCCGAGACGCCCGACACCGACCGTCGTCCGGCCCTCGTGCGGCGCACCTTCCGTCTCGACCGCCCGGTCTCCCGGGCACGCCTGTACGTCACGGCGCACGGGCTCTACGAGGCGGAGATCAACGGTGTGCGCATCGGCGACCACGAGTTCTCACCGGGGTGGACGAAGTACGACGAGCGTCTCGTGTACTGGACCTTCGACGTCACCGACGAGCTCGTCGAGGGCGAGAACACCGTCGGCGCCTGGCTCGGCGACGGCTGGTACCGAGGCCGCCTCGGCTTCAACGGTGGTTACCGCGATCTCTACGGCACGGACCAGGCCCTCATCGCCCAGCTGGAGGTCACGCACGACGACGGGACCACGACGGTCGTCGCGACCGACGAGAGCTGGTCGGCCGCGCCGAGCCCGGTCCTGGTATCGGGCCTTTACGACGGTGAGAAGCACGATGCCCGCGAGGAGCGGCCCGGGTGGTCGCGCCCCGGAGCCGGTGACGACGGATGGAGCCCCGTGCGTGTCGGACATCGCGACCCGGCGACGCTTGTCGCCCCGGCGCTCCCGCCGGTGCGCTGCACCGAGGAACTCGCCCCCGTCACCGTCACCCGGATCGACGACACAACTCACCTGCTCGACTTCGGCCAGAACCTCGTCGGGCGATTGCGCGTCCGGGTGCACGGGCCGGCCGGGCACGTGGTCGCGCTGCGCCATGCGGAGGTGCTGGAACACGGCGAGCTCGGCATCCGGCCGCTGCGCCTGGCCGACGCGCAGGATCTGATCACGCTCGACGGCGGCGAGCCGCGCTTCTGGGAGCCGAAGTTCACCTTCCACGGCTTCCGGTACGCGACGGTCACCGGTCTCGACGAGATCGGGGAGGGAGACGTGGTCGCCCGCGTCATCCACAGCGACATGCGCCGCACCGGCTGGTTGGAGACGTCGAACCCCGATCTGAACCGCCTGCACGAGAACGTGCGGTGGGGCATGCGCGGCAACTTCCTCAGCATCCCGACCGACTGCCCGCAGCGCGACGAGCGCCTCGGCTGGACGGGCGATGTGCAGGTCTTCGCGCCCACGGCATCCTTCCTCTACGACTCGGCCGGCTTCCTCGAGAACTGGCTCACCGACGTCGCCTTGGAGCAGCTGCCCGACGGCACCATCCCGTGGTTCGTCCCGGTGATTCCCGGTGGCCCCACCTGGAACCCGATCCGGACGGGGGCCGTGTGGGGAGACGTCTCGGTGCTCACGCCGTGGACGCTCCACGAGCGGTTCGGCGACCTCGACGTGCTGCGCCGCCAGTACGACAGCGGCCGGAAGTGGGTCGAGCGGATGATCACGCAGTCCGGGCCGTCGCGGCTCTGGCGCGACGGTCATCAGCTCGGTGACTGGCTCGACCCGGCGGCACCGCCGCACGATCCGGCCGACGCGCGCACCGACAGGTACCTGGTCGCCTCCGCGTACTTCGCCTTCTCGACGCGACGGTTGGCCGACACCGCCAGGCTCCTCGGTCTGGCGGCCGACGCCGATCGCTACGCGCGGATCGCCGAGGAGGCGCGCGATGCCTTCCGCGCCGAATACGTGCGGCCGGACGGCACGCTGACCTCCGATGCGCAGACCGCGTATGCGCTCGCCATCCGCTTCGGACTCCTGAGCGTGACCGAGGAGGCTGTCGCGGGTCGGCGTCTCGCCGCGCTTGTCCGCGAGGCCGGCAACCGCATCGCGACGGGCTTCGCAGGGACCCCGGTCATCAGCGATGCGCTGTCGCAGACCGGGCACGTCGACACGGCGTACGACCTGATCCTCGAGACCGAGTGCCCGTCGTGGCTGTACACCGTGCGCATGGGCGGGACGACGATCTGGGAGCGCTGGGACTCGATGCTCCCGGACGGATCGATCAATCCCGGCGAGATGACCAGCTTCAACCACTTCGCTCTCGGAAGCGTCGCGGACTGGATGCACCGCGTCATCGGGGGGCTCTCGCCGGCCGCACCCGGATACCGGAGGATCGAGTGGGCACCGCAGCCCGGAGGTGATCTCGAACATGCCCGGGTGGCATTCGAGTCGCCGTACGGACTCATCGAAGGGTCATGGGAGCGTGTGGCCGAAGGAATCCGGTACTCGCTCTCCGTCCCCACCGGTGTCGAGGGCACGATCCGCGTGCCGGGTCTCGACGAGCAGTACGTCGTATCGGGTGGACGGTTCGAGACCGTCGTCGCGGCGATCGACACGGTCGCCGCGTGATCCGGGCATCGCGTCGCCGCTGATCACCAGGTCGACTTCAGCATGCCCCGATACCCTCGGGGCATGCGCCGATTCCTCGTCCTCCCGCTCGTGCTCGCCGCCGGCCTCATCCTGGCGGGCTGCTCGCAGGTGACGCAGATGGCGGGCGACGCTCTCGGCGTCGACGTGCAGGCTGCCTGCACCACCATCGACGACGCGTACGGGCAGTACCAGTCCCTGCTCGATCAGGGGGAGCTCTCGGCCGAGCAGGCGGATGCCGCGCGCGACGACCTGGTCGCCTCGCTCAACGGGCTGGCCGAGAACACCGACGGTCAGCTGGGCGACCTCATCCGCTCGGGTGCGGAGAAGATCGGCGGGATGACCGATCTGCAGGCGCCCGAGACCATTGAGGCGATCGAGCAGCTCAAGAACTCCGCCTCCGCGTTCTGCGGCTGACCGCGAGAGGTGCTCGCCGATCGCATCGGTGTCAAGGGGCGTGCCACTGCGCCTGCACCGCCGTAGCGTCGGACCGACACGGACGCCGCCCCGCATGCGCGGAGCCTGCGGCGTCTGCCCACGGGAAGGAACGCACATGAGTGGTGGAAGCGACGACATCCGCACCGACCGGAACGACATCAGCACGGAGCCGGGCCCGGGTGCAGAGGAGAACGACAACCTCGGCGCCGAAGACGGCAAGGGGAACCCGCCCACGGTGGTCCCGAGCGACGGGGGCGACACCGACGACGCCGATGTCCTCGCCGAGGACCCCGAAGACGGCTGACCGCGCTCCTGGCCGACGCCTCAGTTGAGACGTTCGGTCAGGATGGTGAGCTTGATCACCGCTGAACGCCCGCATGCATGCGCGAACTGACGCTGAGTCCAGTCGCTAACATTATACTTCGGGGTCATTCGGGAATTGGATCAAGAGATTTCCGAGGTTGTGAGGAGTTCAACGTGACCGAAGCGCGCACCACGCGTCCATCAGGCGCAGTCATCACTGGCTGGGTGGCAGTTCTCTTCTGCGGAGCTCTCGCGTTTCTCAACGCGACGATCGCAACCGAAGTTGGATTTCGGGTCTTCTTTCTCGTCTTTGGGGCAATCCTCGTTGTCGGGGGGATTTGTCTCATCGCACGCTGGTACCGCGTGAATTCGAAGATCAGCAAAGCCCCGAACTGATTCAAGTCGGACGAGCACGCAGAAGGAGGGGACGACCGGACTGGTCGTCCCCTTGTTCTTGCCCCGGGTGGCGAATTCCGCAAGGACCGCCAGAGGGAGACGAGTCCGGGCCGTCGCCAAGACGGATCCGAGGCGCCGACCGGTTAGGCCGCGACCCGCGCCGCGGGGGAGTTCGATCGCTTCGCCGCGGCCGGCGTCGCCCGCTGCATCGCATAGGCCCAGGTGGCGAGACCCAGGAGCGGTCCCCAGAGCCAGAACGGGAACATCAGAAGCACGTACACGGAGTTCTCCACGGTGCCCACCCCTTCCAACGCGAACTGGACGCCGGCGGCCGTGAACAGGACGCTGACGACGCTCGCCGGGACGATGGCCAGCCCGGGCGGCACCGATCGCCCGCCGAGTCCCGCGAGGAAGCGAGGGAACCGCTCGCCCCAGGGCAGGATCAGGCCCAGCGTGAGCACGCCTCCGGTGAGCATGGCCGCGCCGAGCGCGAGACCGAGCGCACGGACGGACGGGTCTGCGGCGAACATCTCCGCGCCTCCGCCGAACAGCGGCCAGGGCGTCAGCCAGCTCGCGCGGGCGAATGCGTAGGGGAGAGCGCACGCGGCCGCCACGATCGTGATCGCGCGGCGGTGCCGGAGCACCTCGCGCGCGAATCGGCTCCGGCGGGACGACGGGTCGGCGATCATCCAGATCAGCAGGCCGGCGGCCGCGGCGACATGGGCGAGTGCGAGACCGGCCTGCGGAAGGATCATGCCGTAACTGCCCAGGATCTGTGGGACGAGCGGCCCGGCCCCGAGCCCGATGGCGGCGTAAGTGAGGGCGCCGACGAGCACCGCGGCGACCAGGAGGCCGACCAGCGGACGGCGCAGCACCGTGAGGATGATGAGGACCAGGGCGCCGACGATGACCATCATCGCGAAGGTGTAACCCGCCGCGGCGATCACGCCTCCGGGCATCGTGACGGCGAGGATCCCCGCGGCCACGAGACCGACCGCGTGCAGGAGCCACCGCGGCACGGCGCGGTTCGCGAGGTCACGAGTCGCCAATGCGGACACGGATACGAGGAGCGCGGCGAGCGCCCCCGTGAGGGAGAGTGCGAGTTCGACGCCGTGACCGAGGTTGCCGACGAGGCTCGAGGGCAGTGCGTCGGTGCCGGGGGTGAGCATCCTCACGAGGCTGGTGACGGTCACGGCCAGGGCGCCGACAGCGGCGGCGAGAAGGACGATGATGCGTGTGGGAATGGACATGCTTCCACGCTAGGAACGCGTTCCGCCGCCGACTTCGACCGCAGGGGTCATCCTCCTCACCCGCAGGAGTGAACCTGCCGGCGCAGAGCGGTCAGCGTCCCGGGCGCAGCAGACCGTTCTCGTACGCCCAGATGACGACGTGCACCCGATCGGGAACGCCGAGCTTCGCGAGCACGGCCTTCACATGCGTCTTCACCGTGTTCGCCGAGAGGAACAGCTTGCGCGCGATGTCGTCGTTCGAGGCGCCGGTGGCGAGAGCGCGGGCGACCTCCTGCTCGCGAGGGCTGAGGGCGGCGAGCGCCGACGCCGGGTCTGCTCCGGGGGCGCCGTCGCGAACGAATCCGATCAGTGCCTCGGTGGCGCGCGACGACATCACCGACTCGCCGGCGGCCACGGCGACGGCGGCATCCGCGAGTTCCGCCGGGCTGGCGTCTTTGGTGAGGAAGCCGCTCGCCCCCTCGCGGATCGCGGCGTACACGTACTCGTCCAGGTCGAAGGTGGTGAGGATCAGCACCCGGGTGGCCGGGCGGAGCCGCAGCACCTCCCGTGTAGCGGCGATGCCGTCCATCCCCGGCATCCGGATGTCCATCAGAACCACGTCGACGGTATGGGCCCGCACGTGCTCGATCGCCGCTTCTCCCGACGAGGCGGTGGCGACGTCCGACAGGCGCGGATCGCGCGAGAGCATCAGCGCGATGGCGGTGCGGAACAACTCCTGGTCATCGACGATCAAAATGCGCAGGGTCATCCGATGCTCCTCTCGGTCGGAAGATCCACTGTGACGACCCATCCCCGCAGATCCCGTCCGTGCGCGGTGAGCGTGCCGCCGGCGAGCCGCACCCGCTCGGTGATGCCCACCAGGCCCACGCCGCTGCCGAGATCGGTCACGACCGGGCCCGACCCTCCGTCGTCTTCGATCGTTGCCTGCACCCCTTCCGGTCGCCAGTCGATCCGCACCTCGATGGCGACCGGAGGCGCATTGTGACGGATCGCGTTCGTGAGCGCCTCGCGCACCGCATGATGCAGGGCCAACGCGGCATCGGCGCGAAGCGGAGTTCTGGTGCCCGACTCGCTCAGCCGCACGTCGGTCGAGGGAGTGCGCACGCCCTCGACCAGCTCCTCCAGCGAGTCGATGGTGGGCAACGGCTGACGCGGGGCATCGTCGGCGACGACCGAACGCATTCCGCGCAGAGCCTCGCGGCCGGTGTCCACGACGATCCCGAGAGCAGCGTCACTCCGGTCGGGGTCGTCGGCGCGCACCGTGCGGGCGACCTCGGCCTGCGCGATCATCACCGTCATCGAGTGCGCGACGATGTCGTGCAGGTCGCGGTTGATCCGTCCGCGCTCATCCGCGATCGCCTGCGAGACGCGCGCCGCCATCCGCTCCTCGGCCTGGTCACGCCGCACCCGCAGGACCAGCCCCAGCGCCCAGGCCGCCGCGATCGCACCGCTGAGTCCGAGGAACGCCCCGAGGCGGAGCTCCGGATCGTCGAGTCGAAGCTCGGTGAAGGCGATGAGGCCGGCGCCGAAGATGCCGCCCGCCAGCGCCGCGATCCGCACGCTCGAGCGGGTCTGCGCGGCGACTTGGCCGATGACGAGCAGGTAGGCCGCGGCCGAGGGGAGGAAGGCTCCGGATGCCGCGCGGATACCCGGGACGAGCACGAGTGCGCACATGACGGCGTTCGCGATCACGATCGCGGCGACCGGGTGCCGCACGGCGAGCAGTGTCGTGAGGTGGAGCACCACGTACAGGGCGATCATGAGCGCGAGGATCCAGGGCTCGGGGCGCGTGGCCGGCTCTGTGAGGATCGCGATGCTCGACGGCAGCAGGATCACGAGGGCGATGAGCGCCACGATGACGTCGACACGCAGCCAGGCGTGCCGACGGGGACTCGCGACAGAGGCCTCGGACCGCATCGCCCTCATGTTCTCACGCGGCTTCGCGGCGGCGGATCACCCCTCCGGGTGAGTGGCGAGCGGCGGCGCAGTCGGCGGGACGAGGGCTTCGGCGACGGCCTCCGCGACGATCGCGCTGGCGCGGGCATCGAGATGGATGCCGTCCGGATGCCGCGTGACGGATCGGCGGGTGACGTCGAAGACATCGATCAGGTCGACCCCCAGCCTGCTCGCGACGGCGCGCACGATCGGGGCCACCTCCTCGGCGATGATCCGCTCGTGGACCCCGTGGCGATTCGGGAACGCGACGGGTGGAGTCAGCAGGAAGACGGTCGCGCCGCGCGTGCGGTAGCGCTCGACGAACGCGGCGAGCTGGGTCTGGTAGCGCTCCGCGTTCCAGTTATCGCCGCGGGCGTCGTTCGAGCCGAGCATGACGAGCACGATGTCCGCCCCCGCGTGCAGAGATGCCGTGGCCTGGGGAGTCGCGTCGTACGGCCAGTCGCCTTCCTGCTGCAGCGTGCACCGATTCACGCCGTAGTTGAGCACCTGGTATCTGTCGCCGAGGATCCGCTCGAGGCGGCCCGGGTAGGACCGGCGGCCCCGGCCTCGGAACAGCATCCCTGCACCATAGGTGTTGCTGTCACCGACGGCGGCGAGCCGGATCCGGCCTTCCCGGGGGCGGGGCAGCGGCGGGTACATGACGCGTCTGTAGACGACGCCGACGACGGCCGCGAAGGCAGCGACCGCCGCCGCGATGGCGACGAGGGGTTTCCCGGTCAGGCGCGTGCCGGTCATCGAAGCGATCTGCCGATCTCGTCACGGATCATCCATCCATCCTCTCTCAATCGCCGTCTGACGGGGCTGCACGCGGGAGACTGTCTCCGAGGCCTGCACGCACGAGAGGAGAACGATGACGACCGTCTTCCCCCGTTCCGTCTCGGTGGTGATCCCGGTGCGGAACGACGCCGTCCTTCTCGAGCAGTGTCTGCGCGCTCTCGAGCGGCAGACCCGCAGAGCCGACGAGGTCGTCGTCGTCGACAACGGCAGCACGGATGACACGGTGGCGGTCGCCGAGCGATTCGGCGCACGCGTCGTGACCGAGCCCGTGCGGGGGATTCCCCGGGCGTCCGCGGCGGGGTACGACGCGGCGACGGGCGACATCATCGCGCGGCTGGATGCCGACTCGCGCCCGAGGCCCGACTGGATCGAGCGGATCGAGCGGATCTTCCGCAGCCGCGACGGCCTCGACTTCCTCACCGGCGACCCGAGCTTCTACGGCTCCACGCCGCTGGTGCACTGGATGGGGGAGCACCTCTACATCGGCGGCATGTACACGGTGCTCACGCCGCTGCTCGGGCATGCCCCGCTGTTCGGCTCCAACATGGCGATGCGCGCCGAGACCTGGCGGTTGCTGAGCGGCGAGGTGCACCGGGAGCCGCAGAACATCCACGACGACTTCGACCTGTCCTTCCATGTGCGTCCGGAGATGACGGTGCTGCGGGACCGGAGTCTCGTCGTCGAGGTGTCGGCGCGCCCGTTCCGGGATTGGGCGTCGCTTCGACGTCGGCTGAGCTACGTGCTCCCCACGGTCCGGCTGCATCTGGCGCGGGAGCCGCTGCGCGTGCGGCGACGGGCGCGGCGTGAGGCTGATGCGGAGGCCCTCCGCGGCTGAGTCAGCCGTCGGCGCGCGCGTAGAGATCGAGCAGGTCGGCCGTGAGTTGATGCGGAGTGGTCTCGCTCGGGCTGTGTCCGGTCGCGTAAGCGCGGAAGTCGGCGCCGATGTCGTGGGCGTAGCGTTCGTGGGCGGCCAGCGGCCACAGGTCGTGCGAGCCGGCGACGACCAGCTTGGGGATCGGCAGCGCCCGCACGCGGTCACGTACATCCGGGGCGGCCATCATGAGCCCGACGATCTCGTCGACGCTGCGCCTGCGCGTGAGCGCGAACCGGGAGCGGACGAACTCGAGCCTCCGGGGCGGGACCCGGTTCTTGTTCGTCACGATCCCCCAGATCATGAGACCGGCACCGCGACGTGGGCTCGCGATCGGCGCGATCGGGCCCAGCCACTTCATGGTCGCGAACACGTTGCCCACGCCGGGGGGAGTGGTCAGGAGCGCCAGGGACAGCACGAGGTCGGGGCGACGGACGGCGACCAGCTGCGCGACCGTGCCCGCGAAGGAGTACCCCAGCAGATGAGCGGGGCTGTCGGCTTCGAGGAAGGCGATGAGGTCGCCGATGAACAGCTCGTACGTGTAGCTCGTGTGCGCGCCGGCGGCGTGGGACTCGTACTGCCCGGCGAGATCGAACGACTGCACGAAGAAGCCGGCCTCCGCCAGGAGCGGCAGCATCAGGGCGAAGTCCTCCTTGGAGCCGGTCGCCCCGGGGACCAGGACCACGCGCGGATGCGCGGGATCGCCCAGCGACACCACGGCCAGCTCGCCGCTCGGCGCTGAGAACCGCGAGGCCGTCGACCCGGGCGGCGGCACCGTCCAGTCGACGTCGCCGATCGCCGCGTCGAGGTCTGCCGGGGCGATGTGCGCCCGCTCACTCCGCGATTCCGTCGACACGCTGACACGGTACCGCTCGGGGTGCCCGCCGAGAAGGAAGAGCGCCGTCACTGTCGGATCTCCCTGCACTGCCGACAGTGGGCAGAGAGTCCCTCGGGGCCGCCGGGCGACTCTGCGCCCGGTCATGCGCACAAGGAAGGCGGCCCATGAAGCCGAAGAAGTTTGTCCCTGTCCTCACGATCACCGCGATCGCGGCGGTCGCTCTCGCCGGATGCTCCGGGGAATCGGCGGGCCCGCAGCAGGGCGTGTTCGAGTTCGAGTCGGCCTACGGCGATTCGACCACGGGTGAGCTGCTCATCCGCGTTCCGGAGGCTCTCATCGAGGCCGCGGGCAGCGATGCCGACGCACTGCTCGTGCGTGAGGTGCGGGCCACGCCCCGCGAGCTCGACGGCGCGCAGTACTGTGCCGTCGACCTCGCCATGACCTACGCGGGCGATGCGCCCGACGTGCTCACGGAGCCGTCGATGACCCGGGCCGAGCGGGAGGCGCAGGCGGAGGACGAGTTCGAGCGTCGGCTGACCGGCGACTTCGGCGTGAGCACCGAGGAGGAGGCGCTCGCGAACGGCGCGGATCCCGCGCACATCGAAGAGCTGAAGGAGGTCGCCGGCATCGGCGCACCCTTCACGCCGACGCCGGCGTGGGCTCCGCTGATGGCCGCCGTGCCGGTCGCCGATCTCGACGACGCCGATGCCGCACCCGGGCTCTACCACTCCGACGACTACGCGACCCTGACGCTGGTGCAGGACTGTGCGGCATCCGCATCGGATTACGACAACAGCACCGAGTTCTGGCTCCCTGCGATCGCCGATGACGGCGGCATCACCCGGTTCGCCGGTATGAACCTCGCCGTGATGACGTCGGGCACGATGTTCGTCCACGAGGCGGAGATCTCCGGCTACGTCCGTGACTCGGAGGGCAACTGGATCGCCAGCTGACGGCGGTTCCGCTCCGTGTGTCGGGGGTTCCTCTCATCGTTCCGGTGAGAGGAGTCCCCGATCGCGCTCCAGCGTCGTGCGAGCCAGTCCGCGAGCCACCTCGAACGGCGCGCCGAACGTCTCCATGCCGACCGTGACGATGGCGCCCTCGTAGAGCAGCATCAGGGCCTTCGACATCAGGTCGGGGTCCGCGGCGCCGGCCTCCCGGCAGAGCTCGGCGAAGAGGTCGAGCAGCCAGGCCTTCTGCCGCGCGACTTCGGGGAAGACCGGGTGGCCGTCGTGGCCGTCGCCGATCTCGGCGCGTGCGTTGATCGCGCTGCACCCCTTCGGGCTGTTCTCGTCCGACCAGGTGATCGCCGCGTCGAACACGGCGAGCACGCGCTCGATGCCGGGCTCCGGTACGCGGGACAGGTGCTCGGCGACGTGTGTCCGCCACCGTGCATCCCGGTGCTGCAGGTACGAGACGACCAGCGCCTCCTTGGAGCCGAAGCGGTCGTAGAGGGTCTTCTTGGTGACGCCAGCGGCCTCGGCGATCGTGTCGACGCCCACCGCGTGGATGCCGCGCTCGTAGAAGAGCAGCGACGCCGCGTCGAGCACGCGGGACGCGCCAGGGGTGAGCGGGGCGAGGTCGGGAACGGGGACGGCCATGTCCCCGACTATACCAACCTGTATAGTCGGGGGAATGGGTATACAGATCGGTATAGTTCGTGTCGGGGTGACGGTCGCGGCATCCGTGGCGTTCGTCGTCACGTGGAGCTCCGGATTCCTCGTGCCGGCGATCGCCGCCGTCGAGGTGCCGCCGCTGACGCTGCTCGTCTGGCGCTTCGTTCCTCTCGCTGTGATCCTGCTCGCGATCGTGCTCTCCACCGGTGCTGCTCGCGGCGTCACGCGGCGCGACCTGGGGCGCCAGGCGCTCATCGGGCTCTTCGCCCAGTTCGGCTACTGCACGGCGGTGTACATGGCCATCGCCTCGGGCGTCGCCACCGGCACCACGGCGCTGATCGATGCCGTGCAGCCCCTCGTCGTCGCAGCGCTGGTCGGGCCGCTGCTCGGACTTCGCGTGCGCGCGGCGCAGTGGGCTGGACTCCTGCTCGGGGCCGTGGGAGTCCTGCTGGTCGTGCGCTCACAGCTCGAGGGTTCCGCGGCGCACCCCGCCGCCTACGTCTGGCCTGCCCTCGCCATGGCCAGCCTCATCGTCGGCACCTTCCTCCAGCGCCGTTCGGAACCGCGTACGGGCACGCTTGTCACGCTCACCATCCACGTGAGCGTGACCGCACTGGCTCTCGTGCCGGTCGCCGCAGTCTTCGGTGCCCTCGCGCCGCCGGCGTCCGCCTCGTTCTGGATCGCCGCCGGATTCGCCGCTGTCTTCCCGACGCTTGCCGCGTACGGGCTCTACTGGTGGTTGCTGCGCCGGGTCGGCATCACGGCTCTGAACGCGCTGCTCTTCCTGATCGCTCCGACGACCGCGCTGGCCGGAGCACTGCTGCTGGGTGAGCCGCTCACGGTGCTCACCGTCCTCGGCTTCGTGCTGTGCGCCGCCGGTGTGACCGCGGTGCTCGTGAGCGAGACGCGCGCCGTGCATGACTCCTCAGAATCGTCGGGAGATTCGCGATCCGGGGCTCTGGGCTCGGTTTCGCGCGCGTTCATTGAGGAGTTGTGAACACCCTCCGATAGTTGCGCTTTCGCAACTATCGGAGTATGGTTGACCTCGATCAACTTTCTACGCAGGAGCGTTACCCCCGTGACACACACCCCATCCTCAGCACCCGAAGCCACCCGCTCGGCCCGCGAGGTCTTCACCGCGATCTCCGGACTCGTCGTCGGCATGTTCGTCGCCGTGCTCTCGGGCACCGTCGTGTCGACCTCGATGCCGGTCATCATCGCCGACCTCGGCGGCACCCAGTCCCAGTACACCTGGGTCATCACCGCGAGCCTTCTGGCCACCGCCGTCTCGACCCCCATCTGGGGCAAGCTCGCCGACCTCGTCGACCGCAAGGTCCTCGTGCAGATCTCGCTCATCCTCTTCACGGTCGGCACCGTGATCGCCGGCTTCTCGACCGACACGAACATGCTCATCGCGGTCCGCGTCATCCAGGGCATCGGCGTCGGCGGCCTGATGTCGCTCGTCATGATCGCCGTGGCCCTCATCATCTCCCCGCGTGAGCGCGGCAAGTACATGGGCGTCGTCGGCGGCATCATGGCCCTCGGCACCATCGGCGGCCCGCTGCTCGGCGGACTCCTCACCGACGTGTGGGGCTGGCGCTCCAACTTCTTCGTCGGCGTGCCGTTCGCGATCCTCGCCCTCGTCCTGCTGCAGTTCACGCTGCACCTGCCCAAGCCGCAGCGTGACAGCAAGGTCTCGATCGACTACTTCGGCATCGTGCTCCTCGCGGTCGGCGTCTCGACCCTGCTCATCTGGGTCTCGATGGGCGGCAGCCAGTTCGACTGGGACTCCTCGACGAGCATCATGCTCGCCGTCATCGCCGGAGTCGCGATCGCCGCCTTCATCACGGTCGAGTTCTTCGTCAAGGAACCGATCGTGCCGATGTCGCTGTTCCGCAACCGCACCTTCACGCTGTCGGTCATCGCCTCGATCGCCATCGGCGTCTCGATGTTCGCCACCTCGGTGTTCCTCGCGCAGTACTTCCAGCTGGCTCGTGGCGCCACGCCCACCGAGTCCGGCCTGATGACCATCCCGATGATCATCGGCCAGATGGGTGCGTCGATCATCATCGGCCAGCTCGTGAGCCGCTTCGGCAAGTGGAAGGGCTGGATGCTGACGGGCTCGGTCCTCGCCACCATCGGCGTCAGCCTGATGGCCACCCTGCGCTACGACACCCCGTTCCCGCTGGTCGCCGTCTACATGTTCATCCTCGGTGCGGGCCTCGGCATGGTCATGCAGAACCTCACGCTCATCGTGCAGAACGACACTGCTCCGCAGCAGCTGGGCGCCGCGTCGTCGAACGTGAACTTCTTCCGCACGATCGCCGGCACCATCGGCGTCACGGTCATGGGTGCGATGCTGTCGACCAGCGTCGCGTCGTACATCACCGACTCGCTCGAGGGCTTCACGCCGACGACCCCCGCCGAGGTCGATGCGCTCAAGCACCTCGCCTCGGGTGATGTGCCGAAGGTCGGACAGCTGCCCGACACGATCCGCACGATCGTCGAGGGTGCTTACGGCCACGGCATCGCCGACTCGTTCATCATCGCCATCCCGCTCGCGGTGATCGCCATCATCGCGATCGCGTTCATCAAGAACAAGCCGTTGTCGACGAAGAACGCCGCCGAGCAGATGCTCGAGCAGGCGGAGGAATCCGTCATCGAGGTCTCCGAGGCCGAGGTCGGCGCGTCGCTCTCCACCGGGGCCATCCGGCTCGGGGGTGCGGAGTCCGCGTCGCCCGCGACCGGTTCGGTGCGCGTCCTCGAACGCGAAGATCGGGACCAGGAGCGCTGAGATGCTCGCCCCCGAAGCGGTCGAGCAGGCGGATGTCGACAGCGCGCTCGGTGACCTCCAGGCGCACCTGAACCTTATCTTCGCGAGGACCAGGTCGCTCTGGAAGGAGTCTGCAGCTCGGGTGCACCCCGAGCTGCAGGTGGCCGGGTACAAGCTGCTGACATTCATCGCCCGGGCGGGCACCGCGAACGCGCATGAGCTGGCCGAGCGGTTCGAGATGGACAAGTCGGTCATCAGCCGTCAGGTGCGGATGCTGGAGGAGGCAGGACTCCTCGAGTCCCGGCCGGACGAGCGGGACGGGCGGCTCCGGGTGCTGAGCGCGACGCCGTCGGCCTGCGAGGCGCTCGCCGAGGTCCGCCGCGAATACGGCACACGCCTGCAGGCCGTGGTCGACGAGCTGACGCCCGACGAGATCCAGGCCGCATCCAAGGTGTTCCGACTCCTCGCCGAGGTCTGAGTGAAGCCCCGCTGTCACGTTCGACAGTGGGGCTTCGCCGTACACTGGCGAGCATGAGCGCCTCGTCCGACGCCCCCGCCGACGCCCCCGCATCTCCCTCTGAAGAGGGCCGTCTGAGCGGGGCGGATCTCGACCAGGCCGTCACCAGGGTCGAGCAGGAACTCGGCCGTCTGTTCGCGCGGATCCGTATCAGCTGGCGCGAGGCCGCCGCGACCGTCCACCCCGAACTGCAGCCGCTGGGATACCAGGTGCTCACGTCGATCGCGACAGGCAAGGCGACCTCGGCGGGTGCGATCATCGAGCACCTGCAGACCGACAAGTCGGCGGTGAGTCGTCAGGTGCGTCAGCTCGAGCAGCTCGGACTCGTCGAGAGCGTGCACGATCCGGAGGACCGCCGCGCACGCGTCCTCGTCGCGACCGACCTGGCGCAGGAGCGGATCGCCGTCGCCCGCTCCCGCTACGAGGGCCGCATCGGCGAGCGGCTGCGCAAGTGGACGGCCGCCGACCTCGACCACTTCGCCGACCTGCTGTCGGCCCTCGGTGGCAACTGAGGGGAATACGAGGCTCGCCCCGAGCCTTACCTCCCACTGTGACTCTCTTCGATCCGGCCGTCTTCGGCGCCCTGCAGCTGTCCAATCGCGTCGTCATGGCGCCGCTCACCCGCACCCGCGCGGATGACGACGGCGTGCCCACCGAGGTGATGGCGGAGTACTACCGGCAGCGCGCGGGTCAGGGCCTCATCATCTCCGAGGGCACCTGGCCGGCTGCCGAGGGCAAGTCCTATGCGGGCCAGCCGGGCATCGTCACGCCCGCCCAGATCGAGGGGTGGCGGCCCGTCACCGCGGCGGTCCACGAGGCGGGCGGCACGATCGTCATGCAGCTGATGCACGGTGGCCGAGTGGGGCACCCGGAGATCTCGGGGCAGCCGCGCGTGGTCGCCCCGAGCGCGCTCGCCGCACCGGGTCAGACGCACACGCCCGTGGGCAAGGTCGATCTGCCGGTGGCTCACGCGCTCACCCTCGACGAGATCCCCGAGGTCGTCGAGCAGTTCGCGCAGGCCGCGCGCAACGCGATCGCCGCGGGCTTCGACGGCGTCGAGGTGCACGGCGCGAACGGCTACCTGGTCCACGAGTTCCTCTCGCCGGTGTCGAACATCCGTGACGACCAGTACGGCGGGTCGCCCGAGAACCGCGCCCGCTTCGCGATCGAGGTCACGACAGCCGTCGCGGCGGCGGTGGGAGCCGACCGCACCGGCATCCGGCTGTCGCCGCAGCACAACATCCAGGGCGTGCTCGAAGAGGACGACGCGGACGTCCACGCGACCTACGCCGCCGTCGCCCAGGGCCTCGCCCCGCTCGGTCTCGCCTTCATCGATGTGCTGAGTGCCGCACCGACGAGCGAGCTCGTGCAGCACATCCGGCGCACGGCGGGCACGCCGCTGATCATCAACACCGGCTTCGGTGTCGTCACGACCCGGGAGGATGCCGAGACGCTGGTCGATGACGGATGGGCGGATGCCGTCGCCGCCGGACGCCCCGTGATCGCCAACCCCGACCTGGTCGAGCGGTGGCGGGAGGGGACCGGGCTCAACGACCCGCGCCCGCAGCTGTTCTACGGGCGGACCGCCGAGGGGTACACGGACTACCCCTCGCTGGAGAGCGTGCGCGCCGGGGTCTGAGGGCTCATCGGGATGCGCCCTCCTTGGCAGTTGCCGGTGCGACGCGCAGACTGATGGCCGTCCACGAGACGGGCGGCAGCTCGACGACCGCGACGCCTTCGGAGTGGACGAGAGTCTCGTTCTGGCGAAGGGTCACGCGCTCCGGATCTTCGAGCGTGTTCACGGCGTAGACATCGTCGTCGCTGAGGGTGCGTGCAGACGCTTCCAGGACCGTGCCGAAGTCCGCGATATCGAAAGAGAGTGTCACCGGGTCGGTCTGCGATCGGTTGACCAGGAACACGCTGACGCTGCCTGTGGCGGCGTCGAACGTGGTCACGGCGTCGATGACCGGCACGCTCCCGTAGGCGTCGGTTTCATAGAGATCGCACTCGATGTGCGTGGGGATCGACTGCCCGGATGCGAGCTCCGAGGTGACGGCGAACGGGAAGAACGTCGTCTGCTTCCAGGCGATGCCGCCGGGCTCCGTCATAATCGGGGCGATCACATTGACCAACTGAGCGAGCGAGGCGCTGGTCACCCTGTCCGCCCGGCGCAGCAGTGAGATGAGGAGGCTACCCACCACCACGGCGTCCGCCACGGAGTACGCGTCTTCGAGGAGCCTCGGCGCGGTCGGCCAGTTCTGCGCACCGGTGATCTTGTCCACGGTCTCGAACCGGGTGTTGTACCAGACGTTCCACTCGTCGAACGAGATGTTCACGACGTGATCGCTGCGCTTCGCCGCCTTGACATGATCGATGGTCGCTATCACCGACTCGATGAACTCGTCCATGTCGACCGACGACGCGAGGAAGCTCGCGAGGTCTCCGTCCTTCTCCTCGTAGTACGCGTGGCAGGAGATGTAGTCGATGTCGTCGTACGTGTGCGAGAGGACGACGCGTTCCCAGTCGCCGAAGGTCGGCATCGAGCGACTCGAAGAGCCGCAGACGACCAGCTCGAGCGTGGGATCGAACATCCGCATGGCGCGAGCAGTCTGGGCGGCGAGCTTGCCGTAGTCGTCCGCCGAGCGGTGACCGAGTTGCCATGGGCCGTCCATCTCGTTCCCGAGGCACCACATCCGCACGTCGAACGGCTCGGTGCGGCCGTTGGCTGCCCGCTCCACCGCCCGTGCCGAGCCCGATCGCAGGTTCGTGTACTCCAGGAGGTCGAGCGCCTCCAGTGTGCCGCGTGTGCCCAGGTTCACGGCGAGCATGAGCTCACTGCCGACGGAGTCGAGCCACGTCGCGAACTCGTGCAGGCCCACCTGGTTCGATTCCGCCGAATGCCAGGCGAGGTCGAGTCGGGCGGGGCGCTGCGAGCGCGGGCCCACGCTGTCCTCCCAGCGGAACCCCGATACGAAGTTGCCACCGGGGTAGCGGATCGCGCTCACCCCGAGCTCGGACACCAGCGCCTTCACGTCGGAGCGAAAGCCCTCGGCGTCGGCGCTCGGGTGTCCGGGCTCGTAGATGCCGTCGTAGACGGATCGGCCGAGGTGCTCCACGAAGGAGCCGAAGACTCGTCGGTTCACAGCTCCGACCGGAAGCTGGGGGTCGAAGGTCAATCGTGCGGCGGTCATTTCTGCCTTTCGGTCGGATTCTCGCGGCCCTTCGAGCGGGTCGCGGCCGGCGTGCGGATGGTGGGTCTACTTGAGTCCGGTGCTCGCGACGCTCTCGATGAAGCGCCGTTGGACGAAGAGGAACATGATCGCGAGGGGCACCACGGCGATCAGGGAGCCGGCCATCATGACGCCGTAGGGGATGATCCCGCTCGGTCCCGTGAGCAGTGTGAGCCCGGAGGTGATGGTGCCCATCTCCTGCTCTGTCGTGAAGACGAGCGGCCACAGCAGATCGTTCCAGTTGTTGACGAACGTGTAGATGCCCAGTGTGAGAAGGGCGGGGACAGCGTTGGGGAGCACGACGCTGCGGAAGATCCGGAACTCCGAAGCTCCGTCGATGCGGGCGGCGTTGTCGAGGTCGCGCGGGAGGGAGAGGAAGAACTGGCGGAGGAAGAAGATCCCGAAGGCGTCTGCCGCGCGGGGGATGATGAGGCCCCAGAACGTGTTCACCCAGCCGAAGTCCGAGACCAGCTGGTAGATCGGGATGAGCGTCGCCTGGAACGGAATCATGAGGCTCGCCACGATCACGACGAGGAGCACACGACTTCCACGGAAGTCGATGCGGGCGAGGACGTAGGCGGCCAGAGAATCGAAGACGAGTGCGCAGATCGTGACTCCGCCCGCGAAGACGAAGCTGTTGAAGATCAGTCGGGCGAACGGCAGGTCCGTGAAGATCCGCTCGAAGTTATCGAATGTCCACGTCCCCGGAACGAGCGAGGGTGGGAAGGCGTTGACCTCGGACACCGGCTTGAAGGCGGTGAAGACGATGATGAGGATCGGCAGCAGGATGAGGAGTGTGACGAACAGCATCGCCAGGAAGTAGAGCCCGCGTCCGACACGCAGTCGCGTGGGGCGGCGTCGGGATGTGGCGATGTCGGTCATGCGGCGTCCTTCGCTCGACGGCCCGAGAGGGCGAACTGGACGAGGCTCAGCAGGAGCGTCGCGATGAGCAGCACGTACGACACCGCAGAGGCGAAGCCGAGCTCGAGGTCACGGAACCCGGACTGGTAGATCTGCATGACGATCGTCTGCGTGCTGCGGTACGGTCCACCGCCGGTGAGCACATAGATCTGGTCGAAGGCCTGGAGCGCGGCGATGGTCGCGATGATGAGTACGAATCCTGTGGTGTTGCCCAGCAGGGGGAGGGTGACGTTGCGGAAGCGGGCGATGGGGCCGGCTCCGTCCATGTTGGCCGCCTCGTACAGGCTCTTCGGGATCTCCTGGAGCCCGGCGAGGAAGACGATCATGTAGAACGCGAAGTTCTTCCACACGGCGACCAGGACAACGGTCGGCATCGCGAGTACCGGATCCTGGAGCACGTTGCCGATGCGGATGCCGAATGCCTGCAGCCAGTAGTTCAGGAGGCCCACCTGCGGGTCGAGAAGATACTGCCAGGCGAACGCGGCGACGGCGAGGGAGACGATGAACGGCAGGAACAGCCACGTGCGGAACATGCCTCGCAGCGGCAGATTCGGGCTGTTGAGCGCGAGGGCGAGCAGGAGCGCGAGCACGACGGCCACCGGCGTGAAGAGGACGGTGTACAGCACCGTGTTGCTCATCGCCTGCAGCATCTCGGGGTCGGTGAAGACCTCGACGTAGTTCGCGAAGCCCACGTACTCCTCGAGTCCGAAGCCGCTCGCATCGGTGAACGAGAGCCTGAGCGCAGACAGCATCGGCCAGAAGACGAACAGGGCGAGGATCGTCAGAGCCGGCACGAGGAAGGCCAGGATCGTCAGGCGGCGCTTCGCCGCTCCTCCGATCGGGCCGCGTCCGCCGAGCTGCGCCGGCGGACGGCGGCGACGGGCGGGTGGGGAAGCCGTGGCGGTCATTGTCACTTCTTTCTACAACGTTGTAACCCACACAGTAAAGACCTCGAGGGCGGCTCGTCAACTCTCCGTCCCGGGGTGGCGGATGATCGCGAGCGGGCGCCGGTGCGGACACGGATGGAGCGGCTTGACTTTTGCCGGAACATCGAGAACCATAACGTCTATAACGTTTACTTACAACGTTGTAAAGCGATGATGAGGACACCCGTCCTCCGCGCCGACAGAGTGGTCGAACAGTGGAGGTTCCCCTGATGAAGAAAGCACTACCCGCAGCATTCGCGAGCGTCCTTCTGCTCGCCCTGGCCGGCTGCTCGTCGGCCGGCGCCCCCTCCGCGGAAGGTGGAGTGATCGAGCTCGACTTCTGGCACGGCTACACGGAAGCGGATGGCGAGGTGCTGAATGACCTCGTCGCCGAGTTCAACAAGTCGCAGGACGAGGTGAAGATCACGCCGTCGGTCAAGCCCTGGGCGACGCTCCTGGACTCGGCTCTGCCCGCGCTGACCGCGAAGAAGGGGCCGCAGCTCATGGCGATCCCTCCCGAGAACATCCCGGTCTTCGCGTCGAAAGGCGCACTCCAGCCTCTCGACGACTGGTACGAGAGCGACAGCGCCGCGGACGTCCTCAACCCCGGTGCTGTCGATACCGGCATCGTCGACGGCGAGCGCTTCGGGGCTCCGCTGAGCTTCACCCCGCTGACGATGTTCTACAACACCGCGATGTTCGAGGCTGCCGGCGTCTCCGTGCCGACGACGTGGGACGAGTGGGTCGCTGCCGCGACCGCGCTCACCGTCGACGCGAACGGAGACGGTGAGCCCGAGCAGTACGGGCTCGCCCTCCAGGACAACGCGACCGTGGGCAACGGCGTCTGGCCGTCTCTCTTCAAGAGCGGCGGTGGTGATGTCGTGACCGCCGACGGTGACGTCGTGGTCGATTCGCCCGAGAACGTCGAGACGCTCACCTATTGGGCCGATGCCGTCGCGGCCGGGAAGTTCTCGCCGACGGGCATCACGGGCGCCGACGCCGACGGACTCTTCAGCGCGGGGAAGGTCGCGATGACCCTCGGGGGGCCGTGGCTCGCCACCGTCTCCGAAGAATCGGGCATCGACTACGGCATCGCGCCGCTCCCGGCCGGGCCTGACGGCATCGTGGCCTCCGCTCTCGCCGTCGACATGAGCATCACCGCTCAGGCGTCAGCGGAGGAGAAGGCGGCGGCCGAGAAGTTCTTCACCTGGTTCTACCAGAAGGAGAACATGGTCACGTGGTCGCTCGCTTCCGGCTGGCCCCCGCTCACGTCGGAGGTTACGGCCGAGGATGTGGCGGAGAACCCCGTCGTGTCGGCCCTCACAGAGCAGTCGCAATACGGTGCCGCACTCCTGCCGGGTGTCATCCCGTCGACCGATGTGCTCACCGCGCTCGACACCGCCACGCAGAAAGCGCTCGCCGGGGGCGACCCCGCGGAGCTGCTCCGCACGGCGCAGCAGGAGATGGAGGCGGCCCTGGCGGGCTGACTCCGTTGCACGACCACCCGCACCGACGCTCCCGATCGGTGCGGGTCGCCGTGTGTCGGTCGCCGACACGCGGCAGAGAGATCGAAACGGATCCGCGGATCCGAGAAGGAGAACGACGACGTGAACTGGTTCGAGGACGGACGCCTGCGATTCGCGATGGGAGTGGAAGACACCTTCATCCCTCAGACCCGGCCGGGTGAGCGCGCGCTGGATGAGTACGAACTCATGCAGCACTACCGCTTCTGGTCGGAGGATCTCGGCTACTGCGCCGACGTGGGCAGCGAGATGGTGCGATGGGGGATCCCCTGGTACCGCGTCAACCCGGCGCCCGGTGAGTGGGACTGGGAGTGGCTCGATGGGGTCATCGACCGTTTCGACGAGCTGGGGATCGAACTCATCGCCGACCTCGTCCACTACGGGACACCGCTCTGGCTCGAGGATCAGTTCGTCAACCCGGAGTACCCGGAGCGCGTCGCCGAGTACGCGGCTGCCGTCGCCGAAAGGTATCGAGGTCGAATCCGGCACTACACGCCTCTGAACGAACCGCTTCTGAACATCATGTACTGCGGTGAGTTCGCGCAGTGGCCGCCGTACCGCTCCGGCGATCGTGGCTTCGTGGAGGTGCTCCGCGGGATCTCCCGCGGCATCGTCACAACGCAGCGGGCGATCGCCGCCGTCGATCCGGATGCCGACTTCGTGCACGTCGAGGCCTCCTTCCGGTTCGCGGGCGACACTGCTGCGCACAGCGACACTCATGAGCACCTGCGGCATCGCGCGTACATCGTGCAGGATCTCGTGATGGGACGCGTCGCAGACGGCCACCCGCTCACCGAATACCTGCGGGAGAACGGGTTCACCGACGAGGACTTCGCCTGGGCCATCGAGAACACGGCGATCCCCGACGTGGTCGGGATCAACTACTACCCGCAGCATTCCACGGAGGTGTTCGAAGCGGGGGTGGTGCACACCGGGGGTCCGCGCGATCTTCGGCCGCGCCTCGATGCCGGCACCGAAGGGCTGGCCGACGTCATCGAGTCGTTCGCCGCGCGCTACGAGCGGCCCGTCTTCCTGACCGAGACGAGCTACACCGGCACCGTCGAAGAGCGGATCGCCTGGATGGATGCCTCGATCGCGGCTGTCGAGGATCTCCGCGGTGCCGGCGTCGACGTCATCGGATACACGTGGTGGTGCATCACGGACATGGTCGAGTGGTCCTATCGCCCGGGCGTCGGCGAACCGATGGACTACCGCCTCTCCATGGGGTTGTGGGCTCTCGAGGAGGACGCAGACGGTGTGCTCCAGCGGCATCGCACGCCTGTCGCGGACGCGTTCCTGCGGCATACTCAGGCCTGATCGCCGCGGCTCTTGACTGATTTACAACGTTGTGCAATTCTCCATTTACAACGATGTAAATCCTGATGGGGAGCTCCACGTCAGGACCACGACCTCGGAGGACGCAATGAAGCGGTTATCGGCAAAGAGATCTCGCGGAAGGCTGGCAGGACTGTCCGCCATCGCCGCGACGCTGGCACTCGTGGCGACGGGATTCGTCGCCACATCGGCTCAGGCGGTGACGACGGGCAACGGATCGCTCGTGTACGCCCCGCCGAACGGTTCGTCGTTCAACGATGAGGGCGGAGACGCGACCGGCACGGCCTACGCGAAGATCATCGCGCTCAAGCACAACGGAACCTCCAACGGGACGCTCCTGAACACGTTCGATGACGGGCGTCTGATCAAGGACGTCAACCCGAGCTCCAACCCCACGACCGACACGCAGGCCTGCCTCGCGAACCCGGCGCTGGCATGCCACCAGGAGTGGCCGATCTTCCGCAGCACGAACGACGGCACGAGCTGGCAGAAGATCTCGGCGGTCAACCCCGGACTGCAGTTCCCCGGGATCGCCGGGCAGGAGAGCACGACACAACTCGATCGTCTGGCGCAGCCGTTCCTCTTCGAGGTTCCGCAGACGACGGGAAACCTCGCAGCGGGCACGATCCTGCTCACCGGCCAGATCAGGCCCGCTGACCGCAACGCCGCGTCGTCGGTGACCAAGCTCGTCGTCTACAAGAGCACCGACCGAGGCGCTTCCTGGAGCTACGTGAGCACGATCGACACGGGCGGACCGGCGATCTACGACCCCTCGTCGACCTCCACGACCACGACCGTCTGGGAGCCGACGCTGGCGATCGACGGCGGGGGCGGACTCGTCGCCTACTTCTCGGATGAGCGGCAGAAGGCGAACGGCGTTCTCCAGGCCGTGTCCTACAGGCGCTCGCTCGACGGCGGCCAGACGTGGGGCGCGCTCTCGAACGTGTCCGCACCGACCGACTCCACGCACCGTCCTGGGATGATCACGGTGGACAAGCTGCCCGACGGCTCCTACATCGCGACGTACGAAGTGGTGAATGCCCAGGGGTACGCGTTCTCGAACGCATCACCGGTCTTCTTCAAGAAGTCGCCCGATGGCCTCAACTGGGGAACGACGACGAGTCTGGGAACGCCGGTCGAACTCGCCGACGGTCGCGGAATCGGATCGTCCCCGACGGTGAAGTGGGTTCCCACCGGAGGACCGAAGGGGATGGTCGTCGTCGCCTCGAAGTGGGGGCTCGATGCCGCCGGCAACCTCGATGGCGGCCAGAACTTCTTCGTCAACTACAACCTCGGCGCCGGTCCGTGGGAGCGACTGCCCTTCGCCGTGACGTTCAACGGTCCGAGCTCGATCACGGGCTTCGCGCAGGGGATCGACTACAGCCCGGATGGTCGCACGCTGTATCAGGCGGTGAATGTCGACAACTACCGCGCGAATCCGTCGAACCCCAGTCAGACCTACCTATACAACGACATCCGGGTCGGGACGATCCCGCTCACGGCGACCGCATACGAGGCCGAGAACGCCGCGCGGACGAACACCACTCTCGTGACGCACGGCGACGCCTCGAACGGGAGCAAGGTCGGCAACATCAACTTCGCGGACAGCGCGGTGACCTTCACCGTCGACGCTCCGCAAGCGGGAACGTACGACCTCAATGTCCGGTATGCGAACGGCACGGGGTCCACGAGCGGCCATGCCGTGTCGGTGAACGGAGGGACGGCGACGAACATCAGCTATCCCGCCACCGCCGACTGGGGGCGCTACCTCTGGGCGCAGAAGACCGTCACTCTCAACGCCGGATCCAACACCGTGCGATTCGCCTACTCGGGCACCTTCGCCGAGATCGACCAGATCCAGCTCCACAAGAGCGGCACGACCCTGCCGGCGACCTTCCAGGTGCAGAACCGCAACAGCGGCAAGGTGCTCGAGATCCTGTCCGCGCTCACGACCGACGGTGCCCCTGCCGGGCAGTGGGGTCCGACGGCGAACGCCACGCAGATCTGGAAGGTGCAGCCCGCGACGGGGGGAACGTTCGAACTCGTGAACAAGAACAGCCGGAAGCTCCTCGAGATCCCCGGCGCCTCCACCGCTGACGGCACCGACGCAGTCCAGCGGTCGGCGAGCGGAACCGCGACGCAGCGCTGGAACCTGTCGCCCAACAGTGCGGGCTACTGGACCGTCGCCAACGCGAACAGCGCGAAGCTCCTCGAGGTCGACTCGTGCTCGACGGCCGACGGGGCAGTCGCGCAGCAGTGGGGCCCGACCGGGGCGGCGTGCCAGGAATGGCGTCTCATCAAGGAGGGCATCCAGTGATACGGGAGTGATGCGGGAGTGAAGCAGGGCGCGGGGCGGTCGGAGACATCGGCCGCTCCGCTCCTGTGTCCCGGCCCGGGTCAGTCCGACGGGACGGCGGACTCGCGGACGACCACCTCGAAGTCGACCAGAACCTCGCGGGGGTCCGACGGCCGACCGCCGCCGTCACGGATGCGGGTGAGGAGCAGCTCCACGGCGAGAGCGGCGATCTGCTCCCGACCGGGATTGATCGTCGACAAGCTCGGGAGCGTGTACTGGGCCTCGTCGATGTCGTCGAAGCCCACGACCGAGACGTCGTCGGGAATGCGGAGCCCTGCCTCCTGGAGGGCGCGCATCGCCCCGAGTGCGAGCGCGTCGTTGAGCCCGAACACGGCATCGAACTCGACGCCGTCATTCAGAAGGTCTCGGATGGCCGCAGCGCCGTTCGATCGATGCCAGAGCGTCGTGTACCGCACCAGCGACGGATCGACCTCGATGCCGGCGGCGGCGAGTGCCTGCTCATAGCCCTGCGTGCGCAGAGCGGCGGATCCGACATCCTCATCGACGTGCGCGCCGACGAGAGCGATGCGTCGTCGGCCGGCCTTCAGGAGGAGTTCCGTCGCGGCCTGCGCGGCCTCGACGTTGCGCATGGTGACGTGATCGACGGGACCGCCGAAGATGCGCTCGCCGAGCAGCACGACCGGGAAGTCGACCTCGAAGTGCTGAGCATCCGCCTGGCCCATGCCGAGCGGGCTGAAGATGAGTCCGTCGGTGAGTTGCATGCGCGGGCTCGTCAGGACGGCGATCTCGCGGTCACGATCGGCGCCGGTCTTCTCGATGAGTACGACCAGACCATGCTTCTCCGCCTCGGCGATGACCGCGTCGGCGAGTTCTCCGAAGTAGCTGAGGCTCAGTTCGGGGAGCACCAGCCCGATCACGCCGCTTCGTCCGGAGCGGAGAGAGCGTGCCGACAGATTCGGCTGGTAGTTGAGTTCGTCGATCGCTTGCCGTACGCGGGTCCTGGTCGACTCCTTGACGTGCGGATAGTCGTTGACGACGTTGGAGACGGTCTTGATCGAGACGCCCGCGAGATTCGCCACGTCGTGGAGGGTGGCTGCCATACGACCTCCCAGACGTCATCACCGTCCTTGATGATACAACGTCGTAATCACGTCGATGGAGGCTTCAGAGAGCGATGTCGTTGTTCTTCGTCAACGTCCGCCACCGCTCCGGCAGTGCGGTCTGAGCGCCGAGCGCATCCGACCCGATCAAGGGCCCGAGGTCGATACCAGTCAGGGCGGCGATGTCGGCGACGGGCACTTGGAACGTGCGGAAGGCCCCGAGAGGAGGGACGGCGAGCACCCCCTCCCGCGTGTCGACGAGGTCTGACTGATCGAGAACGAAACCGGCGGCGGCGAGCCCGTCCGGCCCCTGCCAGGCGGTGATCTTCCAGAACCGCAACGGGATCCGGATGCCGCGGTACGGCGGGTCGTCGTCGGCGAGCACCGGCGCGGTGAACACCTAAACCCGCTGATCGGTCGTCTCGGCGTAGGCGAGCACATGGTCTTCGAGGCCGAGCCAGAGCTCTTTCGACTGGTTGAAGCCGGCGGCCTGCGGTGCGGCGTTCGGGTAGGAGAAGGTCGCCTCGGTGGCGGCGCGAGCCGCGTCGACCGACCCCCACCCCGGATCGCGGCGGCGCACGAGGTGCCCGCGGTCGAGGTCGTTGCGGGCATAGACCTCCGGCCCGGTCTGCTCGGCGGCCGGCACGCGTTCGTCGAGCCGCCAGTCGCCGGTGCGCGGGAGATCCTGCAGCGAGGCGCCGTCGATGTTCACCGCGGTCACTGCGGCGAGCTGCCGTGCAGGATCGAGCAGCACCGTGAAGCGCGGATAGGGGAGTGGGCGCACCGTTTGCGCGGGGCGCGGGAGGGGGAGAGTCGCTCCGAGGAACGCCGGATCGTAGCCGTCGGTCATGCCCTCATCGTGCCCGGTGCCGCCGACGCGCGCACCTGCGGCCTCATAATGCGCATGATCCCCCCGCGCGTCGACCGACCGCCGAGGGATGCCGTGCCCCGCAACGAGTGGGTACCCGCGGCCGAGGTCCGCGACGCAGCACAAATAATGCGCATTATCACCTTGACCTGCCTCGACCGCAGCGCCGAGACTCAGGTGTCGTTCGGGTGAGGGACCCGACACCTGATCGAGGAGGATCGATGCCGCGTCGTCGCTTCACCCAGGCCGATGTGGCCGCCATGGCGGGCGTCAGCCAATCGACGGTGAGCTTCGTGCTCAACGGAAGCGCCCCCGCGGGCGTGCGAATCTCGGAGGAGACGCGGAGCCGGGTGATCGAGGCGATGCGCATCACCGGATACTCGGCCAACCCGATGGCTCAGCGCCTGGCGGGAGGACGCAATCAGATCCTCGGGGTGTTCACCTACGAGAAGACGTTCCCGCGCGGCGGTCAGGACTTCTACGGCGGATTCCTCAACGGCATCGAGCAGGCGGCCGAGCAGCTCGGCGTCGACATGCTGCTGTTCACGTCGGCGCGGGTGGTCGACGGCCGCCGTCGGCTCACCCGCGACGGGTGGCAGCGACTGGGCATCGCCGACGGCTGCCTGCTACTCGGACAGCAGGAGGACCAGAGCGAGCTGCAGCACCTCCTCGACACCAACTACCCGTTCGTGTTCATCGGGAAGCGGACCAGCGAGGGGCGGATGCTGCCGTTCGTCGGGGCCGACTACGTCGAAGCCTCCGCCCGTCAGGTGTCGCGCCTGACCGAGCGCGGCCACACCCGCATCGGCTACGCCGGACCGCGGGGCACCGATCAGCCCACGCTCGACCGCATCGAGGGCTACACCCGCGCGATGCGCGACGCAGGTTTCCCCCTGCGGTTCGTCGACGTCGACGACGTCGCCGACGCCGCCGACGAGATCGTCGAGCGGGGACTCACCGCGATCCTCGTGGCTCCCGAGCACCACCCCGAAGAGCTCGCCGACGAGCTCGCCGTGCGCGGGCGACATGTCCCGCAGCACGTCTCGATGCTGTTGCTCGGCCAGCCGCTGCATCCCCGCAAGGGCGGTCGCTCCTGGTCGGGCTTCGTCGTGCCCCGCGAGGAGATGGGCGCTCGCGCCGTCGTGCTGCTCTCCCGGATCGTCGAGCAGGAGTCTCGTGCCGAGGGCGCCTCCCGCCGAGAGCCCGTGCTCGACGACGCGGATTACCACCAGCTTCTTCCCTGCCCTGACGTCGACGGTGCAACGATCGCCGCCGCCGTCTCCTCATCCTCCGAAAGGAACCCCGCGTGACCGAGCACGACATCCACACCGACATCCTCATCGTCGGAGCAGGACTCGGCGGCGTCGCCGCCGCCCTCGCTGCCGCGGATCGAGGTGCCCGCGTCGTGCTGACGGAGGAGTTCCCGTGGATCGGCGGGCAGCTCACCTCGCAGGCGGTGCCGCCGGATGAGCACCCGTGGGTCGAGGAGTTCGGGATCACGGCGCGCTACCGCGCCCTGCGCGACGGCATCCGCGACGTGTACCGACGCCGCTACCCGCTGACCGACGCCGCGCGGGAGCGAGACGAGCTGAACCCCGGCGCCGGCTGGGTGTCGAAGCTCTGTCATGAGCCGCGGATCGCGGTGGGCGTGCTCGAGGAGATGTTGGCACCCCACCGCTCGACCGGGCGGATCCGGCTCCTCGAGCGGGTGCGCCCGATCGCGGCGACCGCCGACGGCGACGCGATCCGCTCGGTGACCCTCTCTTCGGTGGTCGACGGCGGCGAGACGGTCGTGCGCGCCCGGTTCGTGCTGGACGCGACCGAGACCGGCGAGCTGCTGCCGCTGGCCGACGTGGAGCACGTCACCGGCTTCGAGTCCCGCGCCGAGACCGGGGAGCCGAGTGCGCCCGAGCAGGCGCAGCCCGACAACGTGCAGGCATTCAGCGTCTGCTTCGCGATCGATCACGTCGATGGCGATCACACCGTTCCCCGCCCCGCCGAGTACGACTTCTGGCGCGAGTACGCGCCGGCAGCGTGGCAGGGGGAGCGGATGCTCTCCTGGCAGGCGCCGAATCCGCGCACGCTCGAGATCGGCACCCGCGGCTTCGCCCCGAACCCCGGAGACGACGCGCTCGACGTCGACGCCGATCAGTCCCGCAACGCCGGTGACGCGAACCTCTGGACCTTCCGGCGGATCGCCGCCCGCGACCTCTTCGCGGACGGGTTCTACGAGAGCGACATCTGCCTGGTCAACTGGCCGAGCATCGACTACTTCCTCGCTCCCGTGCTGACGGCCGACCGCGAGGAGGAGATCGCGCACTACGAGCGCGCCCGTCAGCTCAGCCTCTCGATGGTGCACTGGATGCAGACCGAGGCTCCTCGACCCGACGGTGGCTTCGGCTTTCCCGGGCTGCGTCTCCGACCCGATGTGATGGGTTCGGACGACGGCCTCGCCCAGGCGCCGTACCACCGGGAGTCGCGCCGCATCCGCGCGCTCACCACGATCACCGAGAACGACGTCTCCTATGCCGTCCGCGGTGATGACGGGGCGACGCGCTACCGCGATTCCGTCGGCGTGGGGATGTACCGGATCGACCTCCACCCCTCGACCGGGGGCGACACGTACATCGACGTCGCCTCGACCCCGTTCGAGATCCCGCTCGGCGCCCTCATCCCGCAGCGGATGACGAACCTGCTCGCGGCGAACAAGAACATCGGCACCACGCACATCACCAACGGCTGCTACCGACTGCACCCCGTGGAGTGGAACATCGGCGAGGCCGCCGGGCACCTCGCCGCCTACTGTCTCGCCGAGGACACCGCCCCGCACGCCGTTCATGCCGACGACGCCCTTCTCGCCGACTACCAGCGCGAGCTCGACGAGACCGGTGTCGAGCGGCACTGGCCGGAGGGACGAGCCCACGCCTACTGAACCGACGCCGACCCCCTCCCGCAGCACTTGCCCGATCACCGTGAACCCGATCATCACCACGAAGGAGTGAGCATGACCCCCCACATGAAGCGCCGCGCGCGCACCGCGATGGCCCTGGGCGGCGGCATCGCCGCCACCGCCCTCGTCCTCGCCGGATGCAGCGGCAGCCCTGACGCCGCCGAGACCCCCGACGAGCCCGTCGCCCTGCGGATGACCGTCTGGACGGCCGACGAGACCCAGCTGGCGATGTTCCAGGAGATCGCCGACGCCTACGTCGCCGACAACCCGGAACTCGTCTCAGAGGTCTCCTTCGAGCCGATCCCGTTCGAGGACTACACCACCACACTCACGACCCAGCTCGCCGGCGGCAACGCCCCCGATCTCGGTTGGATCCTGGAGAGCTACGCCCCCGAATTCGTCTCGTCGGGTGCGCTGGCCGACATCACCGACACGCTCAAGGAGACCGAGGGCTACGACTACGACGATCTCGTGGAGTCGTCCCTCGCCCTGTGGCAGCAGGACGATCGCCTGTACGCCTACCCGTTCTCGAACAGCCCCTTCGCGATGTTCGTGAACACCGACCAGGTGGCGGCCGCCGGACAGCCGAACCCGGCCGATCTGGTCGCATCCGGCGACTGGACCTATGACGCCGCGCGGGACATCTCGGCTGCCGCCGCGCAGTCCTCCGGCAAGCAGGGCCTCGTGGTGCGCGACTTCGACTACCGCGTCTGGGAGAACCTGGCCAGCATCTGGGGTGGCTGGGGAGCAGCCCCGTGGAGCGCGGACGGCAGCGAATGCACGCTGACCGATCCGGAGATGGTCGACGCGCTCACCTGGATTCACGATGCTGCGTTCGTCGACAAGGCCATGCCCGGCCCGGGTGTGACGGCCGACTTCTTCGCCGGGGACGCCGCGATGACGATCACGCAGATCAGCCGCGCCTCGGCGCTCGACGACTCGTTCGCATGGGACATCGTGCCTCTCCCCGCCGGTCCCGAGAGTCAGCAGAACGTGATCGGACAGGCCGGCATCGGGGTGTTCGCCAATGCGGAGCATCCGGAGATCGCCGCCGACTTCCTCGCCTACTTCACCGCCCCGGAGAACGCGGAGAAGCTCGCGACGTACTTCCCGCCGCCCCGCGAGTCGCTGCTGAACGCCGAGACCCTCGCCGCGGCGAACCCGCGACTGAGCGAGGAGCAGCTGCAGGCCGTCGTGGTCGACGGGATCCAGGGTGCGATCACCAAGCCCGCGCACGTCAACTTCGCGAAGCTGCAGGATGCGGTGCGCGCCGAACTCGACGCCCTCTGGGTGGCCGATGCCGATGTCGAAGCGGTGCTCACCTCGACCTGCGAAGCGATCGCACCGCTGCTGGAGGGCTGATCGGATGACCGCATCCGCCCTCCAGGCGGTAGCCGTCGCGGAGCGGAGGGGACCACGTCCTCGCCGCTCCGCGCTGGCCCGCCGCGACTGGATCGTCGGCTACACCATGGTCGCGCCGGTGGTGCTCGGCTCGCTGGCCTTCGTGATCGCACCGCTCGTCGCTGTCGTCTGGTTCTCGCTGCACGACTGGAACGTGCTGGCCAACACCTTCGTGTTCGCCGGCGCCGACAACTACGAGCGGATGCTGACCGACCCCGGCCTGCACAACTCGCTGCTCGTGAGTCTCTGGTTCTCGATCGGGCTCGTCGTGCTGAACATCACCCTCGCGCTGTTCCTCGCCGTGCTGCTCAACCAGAAGCTTCCGGGTACCACGACCTTCCGCACGTTCTTCTTCTCACCCGTGGTCGTCTCGCTCGTCGCCTGGACCATCGTCTGGAGCTTCCTCCTGCAGGCGGACGGCGGGATCAACGGCTTCCTCTCCCTGCTCGGCATCGAGGGACCGAACTGGCTCCGCGGCGACGTCACCGCCATGATCGCGGTGATCGTCGTGCAGGTGTTCAAGAACGTCGGCCTCAACATGATCCTGTTCCTCGCGGCACTCCAGGCGGTGCCGGAGGAGATCAGCGAGGCCGCGCGCATCGACGGTGCCGGCGCATGGCGGCGGTTCCGCTCGATCACGATGCCGATGATCAGTCCCACGATCCTGCTCGTGATGATCCTCACCATCGTCGGCTCGCTTGAGGTGTTCGCCCAGATCGCCGTCCTCACTGGCGGCGGCCCCGGCAACTCGACGACCGTGCTCGTCTACTACCTGTATCAGCAGGCCTTCCGTTTCAACGACTTCGGCTACGCGAGTGCGATCGCGGTGCTGCTGTTCTTCATCGTCCTGGTGCTGACCCTCATCCAGTGGCAGACCAGGAAGAGGTGGGTGTTCCATGAGAACTGACATCGACGACCGCGTGCAGACCGACGACATCACCACGCGTGCCGTCGTCACCGGGGACGATCGGCGCCGCATCCGCCCGAGCGGGGCGAAGACGAAGCGCCGCTGGGTCGGTGCCGGTCTGATCGCGCTGATGGCGGTGCTGAGCATTCCGTTCGTGTTCCCCACGCTGTGGATGGTCACCAGCAGCTTCAAGCCGATGAGCGAGATCCTGCAGAAGGTGCCGACGCTGTGGCCGCAGGATCCGACCGTCTCCGCCTACGGTGAGGTCTTCCGTCTGCAGCCGTTCGCCCAGCAGTACTGGAACAGCCTCTACATCGCGGCTCTCGTCACGGTGGGAACGATGCTGGTCGCGGCGATGGCCGGATACGCGTTCGCGAGGATCCGCTTCCCCGGCGCCAACGCGCTGTTCCTCGTCGTGCTGGTCGGGCTGCTGGTGCCCAGCGAAGTGACGATCGTGCCGCTGTTCCGTTTCGTGAACGGGCTCGGACTCATCGACACGCACTGGCCGCTCATCGTCGTGCCGATCTTCGGGGCGCCCGCGGTGCTCGCGGTGTTCATCATGCGGCAGTTCTTCCTGGGGCTCCCCGGCGAGCTCGAGGAGGCCGGTCGGATGGACGGGCTCGGTCGCTGGGGCATCTTCTGGCGGATCGCGTTCCCGCTCTCCCGCTCCGCGCTGGCCGCCGTCGCGATCTTCACGTTCCTGAAGTCGTGGAACCTGTACCTGGAGCCGATCGTGTACCTCTCGAGCAAGGACATGTTCACGCTGCCGCAGGCGCTGACGCAGTATGTGGACGCCTACGGCGGGCCGATGTGGAACGTGCAGCTCGCGGCGACGACACTCACGGTCGTGCCGGTGCTGCTCGTGTTCCTCGTCGCGCAGAAGCAGTTCGTGCAGGGCCTGGCGAACACGGGGCTCAAGGGCTGAGGCTCGGCCTGGAAGGATGCTGTCATGCCTCGCTTCGATCTGAGCCCTGAAGAGCTGCGCGCGTACCGGCCCGAGGTCGTCGAACCCGATGACTTCGACGACTTCTGGTCGGCCACGCTGCGGGAGTCGCGCGAGCGGGCTCAGCCGGTGCGGCTGCGTCGGGTGGAGTCGCCGCTGCGGGCGGTGGAGGTGCACGACGTGACCTTCTCCGGATTCGACGGCGACCCCGTCCGCGCCTGGCTGACCCGGCCCGCGGGTGCCCGCGAGGCGCTTCCCGCGGTCGTCGAGTACAACGGCTACGGCGGCGGGCGGGGGCTCCCGCACGAGCGGCTCGCCTGGGCGGCATCCGGATTCGCGCATCTGTTCATGGACACACGGGGGCAGGGCGCGGGGTGGGGCACGGGCGGCGACACTCCCGATCCCCACGGAGCGGGGCCGTCGTCGCCGGGCTTCATGACCCGCGGCATCCTGGATCCCGCCGAGTACTACTACCGCCGTGTCTTCACCGACGGGGCGCTCGCCGTCGATGCCGTGCGCACCCTCGACGGCATCGATCCCGACCGCGTGGCGGTGACCGGCACGAGTCAGGGCGGCGGTATCGCGATCGCGGTCGCGGGATTGGTCGGCGGTCTGACGGCCGCGATGCCGGATGTGCCGTTCCTGTGCCACTTCGAGCGCGCGGTCGGGATGACCGAGCGTGACCCGTACCAGGAGATCGTGCGCTATCTCTCGGTGCGGCGAGGCGATGCCGCGGCCGTCTTCGACACGCTCTCCTACTTCGACGGCGTGAACTTCGCGAAGCGCGCGACGGCCCCCGCCCTGTTCTCGGTGGCTCTCCTCGACCAGGTCTGCCCTCCCTCCACTGTGTACGCGGCGCGGAACACGTGGGCGGGCACGGCCGACATCGAGGAGTACGCCTTCAACGGCCACGAGGGCGGACTCGGCGTGCAGTGGGAGCGGCAGGCGACGTTCCTGTCCGGGATCCTCGGGTAGCGACCCTCCGTCGTCAGCCGACGATCACGTCCAGCGCGACGGTGGGGCAGGCGACCCGCGGGAGGTCGGCGAGACCGCTGCCGCGCACCGAGTCGCCGGTCGCCCATCGCGGATCGGTCGACACGACCACGCGTCCGACGCCGTTCGTCAGCGTGACCTCGCTGCCCAGCGCGGCGAACCGGTGGGTCAGGTCCCGCTCGACCGCCGACACGAGCAGGTCGAGTCCGGCGACGCCGATCCGCTGTCCGTCCACATCGGCGGGCACGGCGATCGTGATCGTGTACTCGTCGCTGCAGAGGTAGTCGACATAAGGGCCGGCCACATGCGGCTCCCCGGTGGTCATCGGCACGCGGTACCACTCGAGCGCGCTGTAGTCGATGTTCTCCTTGTTGAGCGACTGCGAGGCGAGCACGAGCTGCCGCCGGTCGTCGCCCTGCCACCACGCCAGGTGGCTGTGGGCGTCGGCGAGCAGATCGATCGCCGCGATGAACCCGGCGCCGTACACGGGCACGCCGCGCAGGTCGAGTGTCTTCAGGGCATGCGGTCGCACCAGGGCATCGATCTTCGAGCGGGTGAGCGGTCCGCTGGCCCTGGCCTCGGCGACCTGGGTGGCGAACGGGCCCACCCAGTCGACCAGTGCCCGCACGGGCGCTGCGAAGTAGTCCTCCACGATCGCGGCCGCGGCCTGGGTGGCGGTGTCGGTTGCTGTGTTCATCGCGTCCTCCTGTGCACGTCGATGCGGGTCTTCGGAACTAACCGTTCGCGGCCTGGAGCCGGATCAGCGCGTCGATGGTCTCGGCGGCCATGAGCTCGGTCCTCGCCCCGGCGGCGTCGGGGTCTCCGGCCTCCACGGCGTCGATGACGGCGGCGAGGTGCGCGCCCTGCCGTCGAAGATTCTCGGTCTCGTGCGCGACGAGACGCAGGTAGGGCGAGAGCTCCGCCTGCAGCTTCATCTGCTCACGGGTCAGTCGCGCGGACTGGCTGAGGGCCACGATCTCGATCTGCACGTCGTCGAGCAGCCGGCGCTGCGCCTCGGTGTCGAGCTCGTCGATCCGGTCCATCCGACGGCGCACCCGCTGCGTCTCGCTGGGGTCGGCGCGCCTCGCCGCGAGGCGGACGCACGCACCGGTGATGGCGGCGTAGTGCGCGCCGAGGTCACGCAGGGCGACGCGCGAGGTGCGCCGCACCGCTTCCCGCGCGAACGTCAGGGGGTCGGCGTGTGCGGCGACGAAGCTGCCGCCGTTGCGTCCGCGTCGGGTCACGACGAGGCCGCGACCGCGCAGCGCGAGCAGCGCTTCGCGCACGGTCACCGGAGCGACGCCGAGGCTCTTGCTGAGGTCGGCCTCGGAGGGGAGACGCTCGCCGGCGCGGAGGTGCCCGCGGGTGATCGCGTCGACCAGGCGGCGCTCGACGAGCTCCGCCCTGCCCTCGTCGCCGATGGGCTGGAACAGTGCGCCCTGAAGGCGGTGCGGTTGTTCGTGCTCCGCGTCGGGGGAGGGGTCGGCAGGGGCGTGCGTCGGATGCGTCGTCGAGCTCGATGCCATTCTGCGATTCTCCCTTCCGCGCTCACCATACCCAAGAAACTCGCTGTTGACATATTACCTCTGGGTTTATATGTTTTGGGGAATCTTCCGAGTTCGACGATGACCGAGGAGCGCGAGATGATCGCCACGGCACCCGCAGCACCCGCAGCCGCAGAGGCCGCCCGCCCCGACGGGACGGTGACCCTGAGCGGCGTCACGAAGTCGTTCGGCGAGTTCACCGCCGTCCGCGACCTCGACCTCGAGGTCGCCTCGGGCGAGTTCCTGTCGATGCTCGGTCCGTCGGGCTCGGGCAAGACGACGGTGCTGCGCATGATCGCCGGGTTCGAAGACACCACCTCCGGCAGCATCCGCCTCTCCGGCGTCGACGTGACCAGGACCCCTCCGCACGCCCGTCCGGTCAACACCGTCTTCCAGGACTACGCGCTGTTCCCGCACCTGACCATCGCCGACAACGTCGGCTACGGGTTGCGCGTCCGCGGCGAGGGCAAGAGCGCCAGGGCCGCGCGGGTCCAGACCTCGCTGGAGCAGGTGCGGCTCGATCACGTCGCCGACCGTCTGCCGCATCAGCTCTCCGGCGGTCAGCGGCAGCGGATCGCCCTGGCCCGCGCCCTCATCCTGCGCCCTCAGGTGCTGCTGCTCGACGAGCCGCTCGGTGCGCTCGACAAGCAGCTCCGTGAGCAGATGCAGATCGAGCTCAAGCAGATCCAGCGCGAGGTCGGCATCACCTTCATCTTCGTCACCCACGACCAGGAGGAGGCCCTCACGCTCAGCGACCGCGTCGCGGTGTTCAACGGCGGCCGGATCGAGCAGGTCGGCACCGCACGCGATGTGTACGAGCGCCCGGAGACCGAGTTCGTCGCACGCTTCCTCGGACTCTCGAACCTCATCGGCGGAGAGCTGGCCGAGAGCCTGACCGGCGACCGGCGGACCATGAGTGTGCGCCCGGAGCGGATGCGGCTGATCGGACCGGATGCGGCGCTCGCCGCAGGCGAGGTCTCGCTCACCGGCACCATCAGCGAGGTCGTCTACACGGGCCCCGCCACCCGCTACCTCGTCACGACCGATGCGGGCCTCGACCTCATCGCCGAACGCCCGAACGCACGCCACTCCGCCGACGACGACCTCGCCCGCGGACACCACGTCCGTGCCGTCTGGTCACCCGACCACGCGGCCCGGCTTCCCTGAAGAACCGCACGTGAAACACCGCAACACCCGAACACCTGAGAACACAGCAGCACCGATCACGAAGGAGCGATCCATGCGTAAGAAGATCCTGGCCACCGCGGCGATGACCGCGGTCGCCGCCCTGGCACTGTCCGGCTGTTCCACCGGCGGAGAGGAGACGCCGGCCGAAGGGGGCGGCGGACTCCAGATCGACGTTCCCGACATCGCGATGCAGGAGGAGCTCGGCGACTACGAGGGCGAGGTCAACATCGTCGCCTGGAGTGGATTCGTCGAGCCCGCCTGGAGCGACGCCTTCACCACCGAGACCGGCTGCGTCGTGAACCGCCGCGTCGCCGGCACCAGCGACGAGATGGTCCAGCTCATGCGCACCGGCGACTACGACCTGGTCTCCGCCTCGGGCGACGCGAGCCTGCGCCTGATCGCCGGTGGCGACGTGCAGCCGCTCAACCTCGAGCTCATCCCGAACTTCGGCGACGACATCGTCGAGGGCATGAAGGGCCAGATCTACGACACCATCAACGGCAAGTCCTACGGCATCCCGATCGGTCGCGGCGCGAACATCCTCCAGTACAACAGCGAGGTCGTGACCGAGGAACCCACCAGCTGGGACATCGCGTGGGAGAAGGACAGCCCCTACGCGGGCAAGGTCATCGCCTACGACGCCCCGATCTACATCGCCGACGCCGCGGTGTACCTGATGGCGCACGAGCCCGACCTCGGCATCACGAACCCGTACGCGCTCGACCAGAAGCAGCTGGATGCGGCGATCGACCTGCTCAAGCAGCAGAACGACATCGTCTCGGAGTACTGGTCCGACCCGGCCGCGCAGATCACCTCGTTTGCGGGCGGCACCACGGTGCTCGGCACGTCGTGGGAGGTGCTGCGCAAGCTCACCGAGGATGACAAGTTCAAGAGTGTGCTGCCGGAAGAGGGCTCGACCGGGTGGTCGGACGCCTGGATGATGGCGACCGAGTCGAAGAACCCGAACTGCGCCTACGCGTGGATGGACTACTCGTCCTCGCCGGAGGTGAACGGCGCGATCGCGATGAACTTCGGTATGGCGCCCGCGAACGCCGCCTTCTGCGACACCAGCGACGAGGCGAAGGCGCACTGCGACTACTTCAACGCCACGGACGAGGAGTACTTCAAGAACGTCTGGTTCTGGACGACGCCGATCGAGCAGTGCATCGACGGCCGCACCGACGTCACCTGCACGAACTTCCAGCAGTGGACGGACGCCTGGCTCTCGGTCAAGGGCTGAGCCGCATCGAGGGGCGGGTCTTCCGGCCCGCCCCTCACCTCCGCAGATCTTCCGCCACCATGAACGGGATCGACATGAAGCGCCGCCTCCGCATCGCCGGGCTCCTCGCTCTTCCGATGACCTGGCTCATCGGGATCTACATCTTCTCGCTGGTCATGCTCCTCGTGACCGCCTTCTGGATCACCGACCCCTTCACCTCGAAGGTGAAGCCCGGTTTCACGCTGCGCAACTTCGAGCAGCTCTTCGTCAACCCCGCCTACCTGTCGACGTCGCTGCGCACCCTCGGGATCGCGCTCGCCGTGACGCTGCTCGCCGTGCTCATCTCCGTCCCCCTCGGCATCTTCATGGCGAAGGTCGCCTCGCCCTGGTTGCGGGCACTCCTCGCGGTCTCGATCACCCTGCCGCTGTGGGCCGGCTACCTGGTCAAGGTGCTCGCGATGCGCATCACCTTCACCGAGCAGGGCTTCGCGAACTGGCTGCTCGCACCCCTCGGGCTCTCCGGCCCCGGTTTCAGCATCCTGACCGTCGTGCTGACCCTCACGTACCTGTGGCTGCCGTACATGGCGGTGCCCGTCTACACCGCGATCCGACAGCTGCCGCCCAACCTCTTCGACGCCTCCGCCGACCTCGGTGCGGGGTCGTGGCGCACGATCGTCTCGGTCGTGCTCCCGCTCATCAAGCCCGCCCTCATCGCGGGTTCGGTGTTCACGTTCTCCCTGAGCCTCGGCGACTACCTCGTCGCCCGGTTCGTCGGCGGCGACACGCAGATGATCGGCAGCGTGATCGCGTCGAACATCAACCTGAACCCGCCGCTGGCGGCCGCGTACTCGCTCGTGCCGATCGCCTTCGTCGTCGTCTACCTGGTGAGCGTGCAGCGCACCGGTGCTCTGGAAAGGATGTGAGTCGCGCATGCTGAGACTGTCCCGCACCTCCAAGGTCGTGCTCGGAATCATCGTCGCGATCGTGCTCGCGTTCATGTACATCCCGCTCGCGCTCGTCGTGCTCAACTCGTTCAACTCCGCGCGCATCGTGAGCTGGCCGGTCACCGGGTTCTCGCTCGAATGGTGGGGCAAGGCGTTCACCAGCGAGCCGGTGCGCGCGGCTCTGCTGAACTCGGTCCTCGTCGCCTCCGGTGCCACCGTGATCGCCGTGATCCTCGGAACGCTCGTGGCCTTCGCGCTGCAGCGGTACTCGTTCTTCGGTCAGCGCGCCGTGAATCTCCTCGTGGTGCTGCCGATCGCCCTGCCGGGCATCGTCACCGGCGTCGCCCTGAACAACACGTACAACCAGATCCTGGAGCCCATCGGCATCCAGGTCGGGTTCTACGGCATGATCATCGCGCACGGCACCTTCTGCATCGTCATGGTGTTCAACAACGTGCTCGCGCGGCTGCGACGGATGAACCCCGGCATCGAGGAGGCGTCGAAAGACCTCGGGGCGAGCCCGTGGCAGACGTTCGTGCTGGTGACGCTGCCGCAGTTCCGCAGCGCGCTCATCGCCGGCGCCATCCTCGCCTTCGCCCTCAGCTTCGACGAGGTGTACGTGACGATCTTCACGGCTCCTCCCGGCGTCGACACCCTGCCGCTGTGGATCATGAACCAGATGGCGCGGCCCAATGAGGCCAACGTCGTCAACGTCGTCGCGACGGTCGTCATCGTCGCGTCCTTCATCCCGGTGTGGATCTCACAGCGGCTCGGGAAGGAGGTCGACGAGCGCGACTGACGCGGACGCGGGCGTCGCCGGATGCGGCGCTCGCTCAGATCTGGGGGACTGCAGGGGGCTGCAGTCAGGCACACAGCAGTTTTTCGGTCTTCCACGATCAAAGGAGTTCGTTGATGGAGAAGCGCATGAGTGACGTCGTCTTCTCGCGGCGTGCAGTGCTGGGCGGGATGCTCGGGGCGGGCGCGATCATGCTCGTCGGGTGCGGGCCGGATGAGGCATCGCCCTCGCCGTCCGCGGGAAGCGGAGGAGGGTCCTACGACGTCATCGTCATCGGGGCGGGCTCCGCCGGCATGGCCGCCGCGCGGGAGCTGATGGACGCCGGCAAGAAGGTGATCGTGCTCGAGGCGCGCGACCGCGTGGGCGGACGCCTGTGGACCGACCGCACCCTGATGAGCATCCCGCACGAGCGCGGTGCATCGCTGTGTCACGGCGGGCCGGACACCGAGACCTGGGCCTGGGCGCAGAAGCTCGGCATCGAGGGGCGCAAGTTCGAGAACAAGTTCTCCCGCTACAGCCCGAGCACGCCGTGGGTCGGCTGGGACACCCCCGACTTCTACGCCTTCCCCGAGGGCACGCCCGCGCTCGTGGTGCCGCTGCCGGAACCGACGGCGAAGGAGTCGGCGCTGCAGTACCTGGAGCGCCTCGGCATCGCACCGACGAACTACCCGCTCGCGCTCCTGGGCATCCAGGTCGACACCGAGCAGTTCGCCGTCTACCCGGCTTACGGTGTCGTCGACACGCTGACCGCCTGCCTGACAGTGTCGAAGACCGGGGTGATCGAGCCCGACGGGTACGCCGGTGACTACAAGCTGCTCGCGCCGTACGTCGACATCCTGAACGCCGTGGGGGAAGGCGTGGAGGTGCGGTTGGAGACGCCGATCGAGACGATCGACTACTCCGGATCCGGAGTGAGTGTGCAGGCGGGATCCGAGACCTTCGAGGCGGATGCCTGTGTCGTCACGGTGCCCATCGGGGTGCTGCAGCAGAAGTCGATCGCCTTCTCGCCGCCGCTGGAGGACGACCGGATGGCGGCCATCGACGCGGTGAAGCAGACCGTCGCGTACAAGACCATCCTCGAGTTCGACCACCCGGTGCGCCCGGAGAGCTTCGACATGGTGAACCAGCACGACGAGGGTCCCTGCCAGTTCTGGGACGAGTCCACCGGGATGCCCGGCTACGACGGCCAGCTCATCGTGGCCTGGGACGCCGGGGATCGTGCGCGGGAGCTGCTCGCGCTTCCGGAGAAGGAGCGGTTCGACGCGGCGCTCGCCGGAGTGCGCAAGCTCGCCGGCGACCAGGGGCTGAACTACGTGAACGCGTCGAACTACGACTGGCGCGACGACGAGTTCGCCCTCGGGGCGTATGCGACCGGCGAGCGGGATCAGGACACGATCTACCGGCCGGCGAAGGACACGCTGTTCTGGGCCGGCGCGATCAAGAGTTCGATCGCGAGCGCGCACTCCAGCGGGCTCGAAGCGGCGCAGGCGGTGCTGGTCGCGTCGTAACGGCGCGGGAGCAGGGGAGGAGCGGGGCCGGCGATGCCGGACCCGCTCCTCTGTCGAGCCGGCGTGACTTTGACATAGGCCAAAATCTCGAATAGCGTCGAGCCATGGCTCAGGCACGCGATCGCGACGACGTCTCCGACCGCATCGCGGGCTCCACCGCCGCCGAGATCTCCGAGAGCGTGCGCGATCTCGTCGATCGCGGAGAGCTCGCCCCGGGCGATCACCTCCCCTCGGTCCGGGCCCTCGCCGCGCGTCTCGGCGTCAACCGCAACACGGTGCTCGCGGCCTACCGCGCGCTGGTCACCGCACGCATCGCTATCACGGGCGGTCGCACCGGTACGACGGTGCTCGGTCCTGCGCAGAACCCCGACGAGGGCTTCACCGCGGGGACCGTGCTCCGCGATATCGGCAGCGGCAACCCCGATGCCGCGCATCTGCCCGATCTCGCCGCCGCCTTCGCCGGTGTCGAGCCCGCCCACGTGCTCTACGGCGAATCCGTGATCGATCCCGCATTGGCCGAATGGGCCACGGAGTGGATCGCCGCCGACCACCCTCGACCCTTCCGTCTGTCGATCACCGCCGGGGCCGTGGACGCCGTCGAACGCCTGCTCGCCCAGAGCCTGGTGCAGGGCGACCGCGTCGGCCTCGAAGACCCGTGCTTCCTCTCCAGCATCCACACCGCACGCCTGGCGGGGTACGCGCCCGTCGCGATCCCCGTCGACCGCGAGGGGATGACCGTCGAGGGGCTGCGCACCGCACTGGAGAGCGGCGCCCGCGCGATCGTCTGCACGCCGCGCGCACACAACCCGACCGGTGTCGGCATCAGTGCGGCGCGGGCGATGGCGCTTCGCGAGGTGCTCGCCGAGCACCCGCATGTCCTGATCGTCGAAGACGACCACTTCTCGCTGCTCTCGACGACGCCCTACTCCAGCATCATCGCTCCCACCCATCACCGATGGGCGCTGGTGCGCTCGGTGTCCAAGTTCCTCGGACCCGACATGCGCCTCGCGGTCACAGCATCCGATCCGGTCACCGCGAACCGGCTGGCCCTGCGACTCAGCCCCGGCACGATGTGGGTGAGCCATGTGATGCAGCGGCTCGCCGCCGGGATGCTGCGCGATACGGCGACCCAGAACCTGATCGCCGACTCCGGCGCGCACTATGCGGCACGCAACCGCGCGTTCGTCGCGCTGCTCGCCGAGCGGGGAGTGCACGCGCAGGGCGACGACGGACTCAACGTCTGGGTCGATGTCCAGGGCGATACCGCCGAGGCCGCCCGTCGTCTCGCCCTGCGGGGCTGGCTCGCCCGCTCCGGTGCGGAGTTCGCGCTCGATCCGGACGGCTCGACGAGTGACTCGCACCTGCGCCTGACCGTGCACGACCTCGACGACGCCGACACGCAGCGCCTCGTCGACGACCTCGCCACGGCCATCGCCGGTGTCCGTGCGACGGGGGAGGGGGCGTGAGGGCGGGCGGTATGGCGGGCGCCGAGTACCGGATCGGGCGTTCCTCCCGGCTGGAGGGCGTGCTGTACGACCTCCGCGGCCCCGTCGCGGCACGCGCAGCCGAACTCGAGCGCAGTGGTGAGTCCATCCTGCGGCTCGACATCGGCAACCCGGCCCCCTTCGGGTTCGAGGCTCCGGCGGCCATCGTCGAGGCACTGCGCTCCGCGCTCCCGCACGCGCACGGCTACTCGGAATCGGCGGGTCTGCCCGAGACCCGCGAGGCCATCGCCGCGCACTACGCCCACCGCCGCGATTTCCCCGCTCTCTCGATCGACGACATCACGGTCGGCAACGGCGTCTCCGAGCTCGTCGGGCTCACGCTGCAGGCGCTGCTGGAGCCGGGCGACGAGGTGCTGATCCCGAGCCCGGACTATCCGCTGTGGACCGCATCGACCGTGCTCTCCGGAGGGCAGCCGGTGCATTACCCCTGCGTCGAGTCCGACGGCTGGATGCCGGATATCGCGGCTATGGAGGCGCTGATCGGCCCGCACACCGCGGCGATCGTGGTCATCAACCCGAACAACCCGACCGGTGCGGTCTACGGGCGCGAGGTGCTCGAGCAGATCGCCGAGCTCGCGCGACGACATGGGCTCCTCCTGCTCTCCGATGAGATCTACGACCGCGTCGTCTATCCCGGATTCGAGCACCTCTCCACCGCGCAGGTCGCGCCGGATGTGCCCTGCGTGACGTTCGCCGGGCTGTCGAAGACCCATCGCGTCGCGGGCTACCGCGCTGCCTGGATGACGGCCACCGGGTTCCATGCCGATGACCAGTTCCTCTCCGGCGTGCGACTGCTGGCATCCATGCGGATGTGTGCGTCGGTTCCCGCGCAGCACGCGATCACGGCCGCGTTGACGCAGGATGACTCGCTCGACGTGCTGGTCGCATCCGATGGCCGGCTCACGCGGCAGCGGGACGCAGCGCTCGACGCGCTCGACGCGATTCCGGGTGTCCGCACCCAGGTCGCGGGTGGTGGGCTGTATCTCTTCCCGCGCCTCGATCCGGAGCTGCACCGCATCGACGACGACGAACGGCTGGTCCTCGACCTCCTCGACACGGAGCGCATCCTCCTCGTGCACGGGAGGGCGTTCCACCTGCGCACCCCCGATCACCTGCGGATCGCCTTCCTCCCCGAGACCGATGTGCTCACCGATGCTCTCCGGCGCTTCGGCTCCTTCCTGAGCGGATACTCACCGCCAGGGGGCTGAGCGCCTCCGACCCGGTGGAGTGACCGAGTGGCCAGGTCGCGGTCCGCAAGACCGTGCACGCAGGTTCGATTCCTGCCTCCACCTCAGACCGGGCTCGAGAGAGCCGACGCCGACGAAGGGCATCCCGCCATGGACAGCGCATTCATTCCCGCAGCCAAACCGCTCATCGGCGACGAGGAGGTGGCAGCTGTCGAGCGCGTACTGCGCAGCGGGATGCTCGCCCAGGGCCCGGAGGTCGCCGCGTTCGAGGCGGAGTTCGCCGACCAGTTCCTCCAGGGGCGCACGGCGGTCGCCGTCAACTCCGGCACGAGCGGGCAGCTGCTGGGCCTGATCGCTTCGGGAGTGGGACCGGGAGACGAGGTGATCGTGCCGTCGTTCACGTTTGCGGCGGTCGCGAACTCCGTCGTCCTCGCGGGCGCGACCCCCGTCTTCGTCGACATCGAGCCGGTGCACTTCACCCTCGATCCGGCACGGGTACGCGCGGCGATCACGCCGCGGACGAAGGGCATCATGCCGGTGCACCTTTATGGGCATCCGTTCCTCGTCGACGAGATCGAAGCGGTGGCGGCCGAGCACAGTCTGGCGATCTACGAGGATGCGGCGCAGGCGCACGGCGCGGCCTGGCGCGGTCGTCCCGCCGGCACCATCGGCGCATTCGGGATGTTCAGCCTGTATCCCACCAAGAACATGACGGCCATCGAAGGCGGCATCGTCGCGTGCGCCGACGAGGACATCGCCCGCACCATGCGGCTGCTGCGCAACCAGGGGATGGAGACGCAGTACGCGAACGAGATCGTCGGATACAACAACCGCATGAGCGAGGTGCACGCCGCGGTGGGACGCGTGCAGCTGCGGAAGGTCGGGGAGTGGACCCGGCAGCGTCAGCGGAATGCGGCGCTGTTGGATGCGGCTCTCGCCGGCATCGACGGGCTCACGATCCCGCGGGTCGCCGACGGCGCCGAGCACGTGTATCACCAGTACACGGTGCGCATCGCCGGGGGCGAGCGCGACCGGGTGCGAGATGCTCTGCGTGATGAGCACGCGGTCGGGGCGGGCGTCTACTACCCGATCCCCAACCATCGGCTGCCCTCGCTGCAGCGATACGCCCCCGGGGCCGACCTGCCCGAGACCGAGCGGGCGGCGCAGGAGGTGCTCTCGATCCCGGTGCACCCGTCGCTCACGCGCGAGGACCTCGACCGGGTCGTCAACGGTCTCGAGGCCGTGATGTCGGCCGGCGGCTGATCGCCGGGGTTCCGCTGCGGGTCAGGCGGCCAGGGCGAGCCACGCTCTCGGCGAATGGCCGATGCGCTGGGCGAACACCCGAGAGAAGGCCGAGGCGCTGGCGTAGCCGAGCTCCGCGGCGACGGTGCTCACCGGCATCCCGGCGCGCAGCTGCTCCTGTGCGACGGTGAGACGCCACTCGGTGAGGTGGTCCCCGGGCGATCGTCCGAGGACGTCCTTGAACCGCGCGGCGAACGCACTCCGCGACATGTTCGACCGGCGCGCCAGCGACTCCAGGTTCCAGGGATCGCCGGGCGCCTCGTGCATCGCGACGAGTGCCGGGGCGAGCCGTTCGTCCGCGAGCCCGGGAAGCAGGCCCGGCGGGAGGTCGAGGCGCCCGCTGTTGTCGAGCATCCACCGCAGCAGCTGGATCAGGACCACTTCGAACATGCGGTCGGCGACGAGCGGGCGTCCGCAGCGGACGTTGTCGACCTCGGAGAACAGCAGGTCGAGCGCCGGGGCGAGCGCGGCGACCTCATCGAGGGGCAGCACGATCGTCGAAGGAAGCGTGCGCACGAGCGGATGTGTGGCCCCGCCGTCGAAGTCCAACGTCGCGCACGCGAAGTCCGACTCGTCGGTCGGCGCGTTGAGGAAGGTGTGATCGAGTGGACGCGGGAAGAACAGCAGGCTCGGCCGCGTGATGACCTCGCGCTCGGTGCTGCCGTCGGGGCGACGGTGGGTCACCTCCATCTCTCCGCGACGCAGCACGTGCAGGTAGCCGTGACCGCTGCTCGCCGGGAAGGCGGTCGTGCCGCACAGGGGGCCGGTGTGGAACAGGCGCGTGCGTACGCGGAAGCGCTCGAGCAGCGGAGTGAGGCGGTCGACAGAGGGCATGGTTCCAGTATCTGGACGATCAGTCATGAATGCAAGACGTTCTGGTGCGCATCGTCCGGCGATTCCCGGAAGGCTTGAGGTGAGGCCGATCGGCCTCATCCTGCTAACGAAGGAGCATCACATGCCCAACGTCTCTCTCATCGAACGCGAATCGGCCACCGGACCCGTCAAGGAGCAGCTCGACCAGATCGCCGGGGCCTTCGGGACCGTGCCGGCGATGTTCCGCGCCGTCGCGAACTCCCCGGCTGCCCTCACGAGCATGTGGAGCGCATTCGGCGCGTACGGCGGCGGCACCCTCGGGGCGGCCCTCGGTGAGCAGATCGCCGTGGCGGTCGCCGACCGCAACTCGTGCAACTACTGCCTTGCGGCGCACACCGCACTCGGCAAGAAGGCCGGTCTGACGCGCGAGACGCTCGCCGCAGCACAGGTCGGCGAGTCCGACGATCCGCGCACGGCCGCGTTGCTGGCATTCGCGCTGAAGCTCGTCGACGCCCGCGGACAGGTGTCCTCGGCCGATGTCGACGCGGTCCGCGCGCAGGGGTGGAACGACGAGCAGATCGTCGAGACCATCGGCCAGGTGGCGCTGAACCTGTTCACGAACTACGTGAACATCGCCCTCGATGTGCCGGTGGACTTCCCGAGCGTGGCACTGCGCCGCGCGAGCTGATCCGCCACCGACGAAGGGCCGGGACCATCAGGTCCCGGCCCTTCGTCGTGCCGTCTCAGTTCGCGTCGGCGTGGTGCGCTGGGCTGTCGACCTCGTCCAGCCAGGCGGCGATCGCGGTGCGAGCGGCGGTCTCGAGCCGCGGGCCGTGGATCCTCGCCTGCTCGCGGATCGTGCGCGGGTCGATGTCGTGGTGGTGCAGCTCGTGCGCGTGCCCGATGAGCCAGTTCCCGATCGTGCGATGGTCGGCCTCCAGGTGGAACTGCAGTGCGAGCACGGTGTCGGTGGCGAACGCCTGGTTCGGGAAGTCCGGAGTGCGGGCGAGCTGGCGGGCGCCCTCTGGGATGGCGAAGGCATCGCCGTGCCAGTGCAGGACGGGCAGCCCGTCGAGGGGGCGCAGGGGAGAGTCGAGCCCCTCGGCCGTGAGTTCGAGCGGCGCGTAGCCGATCTCCACGGACCCGGTCGGAGCGACCACTGCTCCCATCTCCTCGGCGATCAGCTGTGCGCCCAGGCAGATGCCCAGCATCGCCCGGTCCTGGCGCAGTCGGTGCGCGATCGCCTCCTTCGACGCGTGCAGGAACGGATAGTGCACGGTGTCGTACACCCCGATGGGACCGCCCAGCACGATCAGCAGATCCGCGTCGTCGACCCGCTCGATGTCGATCGCCTGCACGCCGAGGTCGACGTACTCCACGTGATACCCGCGCTCGATCAGGAGCGGCTCGAGGATTCCCAGATCCTCGAAGTGGACGTGCCGGAATGCGAGGGCGCTGCGCGACCGCGAGGAATCGATCGTCATGGTGTCCGTCCTTCTGCGACGTGCGCGATGAGCTCGGCGAGACGATGCGAGTATCCCCACTCGTCGTCGTACCAGGCCGAGATCTTCACCTGGGAGCCGGTCGCGCGGATCAGCGTGGTGTCCAGTATCGACGAGTGCGGGTCGATGACCGAGTCCGAGACGGCGATCTCATCGTCGGCGCAGCGCAGGATCCCTTTGAGTCTTCCCTCCGAAGCCGTCTGGAAGGCCACTCTCACCTCGTCGGCCGTCACGGTCCGCGTCGCCGTGACGGTGAGATGCGTGATCGACCCCCTGAGCGTGGGAGCCCGCAGCGCCGTGCCCTCGAGCCGCCCGTCGAGGTGCGGGAGGACGCGGGTGACGGCCTCGGCGGCGCCCAGGCTGCTCGCGGTGATCCTCGCGTCTCGGGTTCCCGCGGGCAGCAGGTCGGCGTGGGGGATGTCCTGGACGCAGTCGTCCACGGAGCCTGAGTGGACCGTCGTCATCAGCGCCGCGTCGATCCCGAAGGCGTCATCGAACACCTGCAGCACCGGCGCCAGGCAGAGCGTGGTGCACGAGCCGCTGGAGATCACGTGGTGCCGGTCGGGGTCGTACGATCCGTCGTTCACGCCGAGCACGAAGGTCCCGTCGTCGCCGGCAGCGGGCGACGTCATGATCACCTTCTCGGCGCCGGCGGCGAGGTGCTCCCTCGCGGCGTCTGCGCGGGCGGCCTGGCCGGTCGACTCGATGACGATGTCGACGCCGAGTTCGTCCCACGGCAGGGATCGGCGGTCGTGTTCGGCGTACACCCGGATCGCGTGGCCGTTGAGGAAGAGATGCTTGTCGTCATGTCGGGTCGCGGCTGTCGGCCGGCCGCTTCCCCGGTCGCTCTCGAGGAGGTCGGCGATCCCGCGAGCGCCGCGCGGGTCGTTCAGCGCGACCAGCTCCAGGTCGGACCTGCGCGTCATGAGAAGGCGGAGCTGGTTGCGCCCGATCCGCCCGAGTCCGTTGATGGCGATCTTCGTGGGCATGGAGTTCTTTCGGGGGTGGTGAGGATCCGGAGCGATCTGTCGGGTGTGGCGCGAGGCGATCCAGCCTCGCATCAGATCGACCTAAGACTATGTTAGTCTTTGGCCTATGTCAAAAATGGAACGGCCGGACGGGGCCGACGATCGATACCCCACGGCGTTCACCGTCGAAGACTTCCGCTCCAACATCGCAGCGGTCCGCGCACGCATCGACGAGGCGGCCCGTCGCGCGGGGCGTCACCCGCACGACATCACGCTGCTTCCGGTGAGCAAGACCGTCCCCACCGAGCGCGTCCGGGTCGCCATCGAGTCCGGCATGCGGCTGCTCGGAGAGAACAAGGTGCAGGAGGCGGTGCGCAAGCACGGCGAGACGACCGACCTCGACGTGTCCTGGTCGATCATCGGACATCTGCAGACCAACAAGGCACGGGACGTCGCCGGGTTCGCCACGGAGTTCCAGGCCCTCGACCGGCTGCGTGTCGCCGAAGCGCTCGACCGGCGCCTGCAGGCGGCAGGACGCAGCCTCGACGTCTTCGTGCAGGTGAACACCTCGGCGGAGGACTCGAAGTTCGGGATGCCGCCGGAGGAACTCCCCACGTTCCTCGAGGCGCTGCCCTCGTATCAGAGCCTTCGCGTGCGTGGACTCATGACGCTCGCCATCCTGACGCCCGACGAGCACCGTGTGCGTGAATGCTTCTCCCTCCTGCGCACACTGCGAGACCAGGCCAGGGAAGACGCCCCCGACCTGATCGGCACCGGCGAGCTCTCGATGGGGATGTCGGGGGACTACGAGATCGCCGTCGAGGAGGGGGCGACCTGCGTGCGCGTCGGACAGGCGATCTTCGGCGCCCGCGCCCTCCCCGACAGCTACTACTGGCCCGAGGCCTGACCGGCGACGACGTCGGCGCGGCGATCAGTCGTCGGTGCGGAAACCCGCCGCCTTGTGGGTGCCGTCGCAGAACGGCTTGAGGGTCGAGAGCCCGCAGCGGCACAGGGCCACGGTGCGGCGATGCGGCTCGATCGGCTCACCGTCGGCGGTGCGCAGTTCGACGTCGCCGCGCACGAGCAGCGGTCCGTCGGGATACGGCGTGATCGACGGCGGCTCGGTCCGGGCGCTCATGACGCCACCCGCGGCCGGAGCGACGAGGTGCCCGCCTGCCAGGACTCCAGGATGTGTTCGCCGCCCCAACCGTCCACCGTCAGGCACGCCGCCGCGCCGAACAGGATGTCGGGCAGCAGCTCGGGGTGGTCCTCGGCGAGGCTCCCTGCGAGGTCTCGCGCGGCGATCTGCTCGTGCACCGCATCCGCCTCGACGTGCTCCTCGAAATAGGCCGCCACATCCGGGTCGAACCCCAGACGATGCAGGCCGTCGGCATACAGGCGGCAGGGGATGGACGAGGTCATCTCGAATGCGGCCAGGTGCCCGACGATCGCGCCGACGAGGCGGCGGTTGAGCCCGAACATCGACATCATGTTGTGCGAGGCGAGAGTGATCGCCGGCACATCGTCGACGTACGCCCCGTACGTGGAATCGAGGCCCGCGGCACGCATCGCGCGGGCGAAGAGCTCGGCATGCACGCGCTGCGGTCGCCCGCCGCCGTACTCGTCCGACTGGATCTCGACGAGGGCGGCCTTGGCGCGTCCTTCCAGACGCGGGATGGCCCAGGAATGCGGATCCGCCTCGCGCAGCGTGTACACCGAGCGCTGGATGAGGGTCTCCTCCGCCTGCTCCCTGGTGGCCTTCTTCGCGATGTGCCGCGAGAGGCTCGGTCCCGTGTCGGCGGCGGCCAGGGCGAAGAGCGCGCGGCCGACGGCGTCCACGGTCGGCTCGGGAGACTCCGGCATCGGCACCCTCGCGCGCAGCGCGCTCTCGAACGCCTCCTCGAGGATCCGGCGGGTGGTGAGAAGGGCGGGGTCCCACTCCAGGTCGGCATCGAGCTGCGGGAGCGATCCGTAGGACGAGGCGTAGAGGACGAAGAGCGCGAGCTGGATGTCGTCGTCGCGCACCACGTCAGCGCTCGCCGCCACGGCAGCGGTCGCGAGGCCCGTGTGGTCGGCGGCAGCGGCGTCGTCGTCGCCCGTCAGGTGCGACATGACGGCGTGACTCAGCGGCCCTCTGTCGACGAAGGGGAGGGTTGCGGCCGGGGCGGATGCCGGGGCGGATACGGTCATGAACAGGGCTCCCATCGGTGCGATGCTTCGCATCCTGCCGCGTGTGGATCATCCGCTCCAGGGACTTGACGCAGACGGGCGTGCGGGGCATACGCGCCGCGGCGCGGGCGGGGTGTCGACATCCGCTCCGCAGGGGCGGTCAGCGAACCGGTACCGTGGGGGCATGATCCCGGCCGTGCGCACCTTCGGGCGCCTCCTCGCACGGCACGGTCTCGCGTTGGCGGCCTGGTATCTCGCCGGCGAGGCTCTTCACGAGATCTTCGTGCAGCTCGCGGGTTTCGTAGGCGGACTCACCACGCTCGGCGGACTCCTGCTCCTGCCGCTCGCCGTGGCCGCGCGCCTGGTGTCGTACGTCGCCATGTACCTCACGGTGCAGCGGTCGCTGCCGCACAGCGCATCCGACCACCGCCCGGGCTACCGGCAGTTCGCGCAGACGACGCTGGTCGCCATCCTGCCGTTCTTCGCGTTCTATGCCGCCTGGGGAATGCTCGACGTCGACATTAAGGCGTTCTTCAACATCGCGAGCGGCATCGCCCTGCGCGACGCCAGTTACGACGCCGCCCAGCTCGGCGACCGCGGCGGCCTCATCGCGGTCGGCGTGCTGCCGGTCGCCGTGCTGGTCATCGCGCTCGTCGTGCGCGTGCTCCTCGCTCGGATCGGCGGGAGACTGCCGTCGTGGACGCTCGCGCTCGCCGCGTACGCCGAGGTGGTCTGGACCTTCATGCTCTTCACCCTGGTGGGCCAGTGGTGGGCGCAGGCCAAGGAGTGGATCGCCGAGCGAGCGGGCATCGCCTGGTTCGAGGGCATCGGCGACTGGTTCGGAGCCCACGTGCTCCCGGTGGCGACGCTGTGGGAGACGGTGCTGTGGCTGGTCGGACTGGTGGTCGCCGCGGTCGTCGTGCCCGCGGCATGGTTGACCGTGGCCGGCGTCATCTACGGCACGACCTTCGACGCGACTCCGGCGGTGCTGGGGCGTATCGAGCAAGCGCCCCCTGGTGCGGTGTCGAACCTCGCGCGAAACCTCGCACTCCGCCTCGAAGGGCTGTGGGCGGCACTGGCCCTGATCTGGCGCGGCGGCCCCGTCGTGTTCGGCTGCACGGCACTGGCGTATGCCGTGTGGTCGTGGGCCGAGCAGGTCGGCTCGCGCGGCGTTCTGCAACTCATCGGCGCGCACGACACCGCGTTCTGGTCGGGCTTCTTCCCGCTTCTCCTCGTCGCCGTGGCCGCCGTAGCTGAGCCGCTGCGTGTCGCGATCGTGGCGACCGCCTTCGACACCGTGGTGGGTCGCCCGGAAGCACGGATGGGCACACGCGAATCAGGGTTCGATGGGGAAGCGCGCGATCTCGTCGGTGCCGGGGATGTCGAGCACGAACGGCCCGTCGGCGTCGTCGGGGAGCAGGAACACCGCGAGGATGACGGAGGAGCCTGACTCCTTCTGGCAGCCCGACTCGCCCTCGTCGTAGGGCACGTCGAGCACGGACCGGGCGTTGGTCCAGACGCGCGCGCCGTCGGTCTCGGCGAGGGTGAACATCCCGCATCCGGCGGACTCGCCCTCCGCCCTGGCATCGATCCGGATGCTGAGTGTCCGCGATCCCGCCGGTGCCTCGAACTCATCCCAGCGGGCGGAGTCCAGACGGAGTGTCTGCCCGGCGACCTCGGCCCTCCCTTCTTCCGCATCCTGCACCTGCGTGCTCTTCGGGGCGGCAGGCAGCACATCGAACCAGACGTGCACAGCGATCGCGGCGGCCGCGGCCACCACGAGCGCCACCAGCGCGAAGCGCTGTGTCCGCCACCAGGTCATGGCGCCCCCAATCGCGGCTCGTCGAGTTCCCTGTCGGTCTCCTGCGGCACCTCATCGAGCGAGAGCGGGAAGGTGATGACGTCGTCGAGACGCGGCGTCGGGTACTCACCGGTGAGGCGCAGCTCTCCGTTCCCGGTCCGCAGGCCCTCCGGAAGCTCGAACGCCAGTGTCCCGACGGTGTCGGTGCCCACTCGCAGCTTGGCCCGAAGCAGCGATGTCGGCGGACGCTCGCTCGCCAGGAATACCTGCCCGTCGACCACGAGGCTGGCGACGCCGATCACGGCGTCCTCCTCCGTCGTCGGTGCGGACACGGCGAGTTCGATCACGAGCCAGTTCCCGTCAGCCTCCCACTTGTCCGCCACCGTCAATCTGTCGGCGAACGAGGTCTCCTGCACCGCGGCGATGAGGGTACGGGAAGTCGCCGTATCGTCGACGGCCACCCTCGTGAAGAAGGGATCGGTCAGCGCATCCTCGGGCGGTGTAACCGCCGTCACCACGCCGGCCGCGAGGACGAGTGCGACACCCGCGACCCACGGAACCCATCCGCCGCGCGCGCTCACGGATCGACCTCCACGGGGGTGCGGGCGATCAGGTCGGTCCGCCGCCACGTGATCGCCGACGGCGAGAGGATGACCTGGCCGGACTGCTCCCTGGCGTCGTACACATCGAGGTGGGCTTCGTGCTCGTCCAGCGCATCGTCGGCGACGGGGAAGGCGATGCGCACGTCGGCGGGGACGCCGGGTTGCAGCACCACCGCGCGCAGCGAACCGTCCGTCCGCCAGGAGCGCGCGGTGTCGGTCACGGTCACCCCGGAGAGTTCGAGAAGCGGTGCGCTCGACGAGAGGAGCCGTGAGGCGACCTGGTCGGCCGTGCCCTCCACCCCGACCGCGCGGTCGGACAGGTTCTCCAGTCGCACCGTGACGATGAGCAGAGTCTCGCCCGGCTCCGCCTCCAGATACTGCTCCTCGACCTCGTCGGTGACCTCGGCGTCCATCACGGTCACGGTGTACAGCGAGGTGCGCACCTCGCTGCCGACGGGAACGAGCAACGGCTGCGTCGTCGCCGGAGCGAGGCCGCCGAATGCCACGAACGCGCCCAGCAGGCCGACGATCGCGACCACGACGGCCCAGAGCGGCACCGCCGCACGGCTGAAGGCACCGGAGGCGGCCTGGCGTACGGAATCGACCACTCCGCCTGTCCTCGTCACGCCGTCAGCCTAGCGACAGGTCTCGAACACGTAGTCGTCGTCGGTCGGGGTGACCAGGTCGCGATCGCGGAGCACCATCGATGCCGGGGAGTCGTGGTCCGCACACATCTCGGCGAACGGGCGGGGCAGCTCGTCGGCGTATTCGATGTCGATGACGTGATCGCCGTAGACCGCCGCGTAGGCGCCGCACTCGACGTAGACCGCGCACTCCTCGGTGACAGCGAAGTCGAAGCCGGCCCGCTCGTGCAGCACGGCCGCATCCTCGGCCGTGTTCTTCTGCCCGGCCGCGAGGCCGGCGGTGTGGGCGGCGTCGACGAGCAGCGTGGCCAGCGCCAGGTTGTCGTCGAACGAGAGCGCGCCGTCCGACCGGGTGTGCGAGTCGAGGTTGTCGAACTCGACGGCGTCGAAGCCATCATCCGCGCACCCCTCGATCCACGGGATCACGGTGGCGGCGATCCGGTCGCGGCGCTCGGCTGTGGAGGTGTCGAGCAACGCCTCGTCGGGCCAGTCCGGGTCGAAGACCACCTCGCCGTCGCGCTGGAGCAGCAGGTCGCGGGGCCAGGAGTCGAGTTCGTCGGGCTGTGTCTGGAACCCGTTGACGTAGCAGATCGAGTACACGCCCTCGGCCGGCTCCGCGCTCCGGTCCCGGCCGACGATCCCGACCTCGGACGCCGGTTCGTACGCACCGCCGAGCTGGTAGTCGGGGGTCGCGCCGGACGGCGGAAGGCTGAACGACGCGGCGGGTGCCGACGATTCGCCGGACGCGGGGGGAGCGGCGGGCGCCGCGCATCCGCCGAGCGCCAGCACCAGCATGGCGGCGGCGAGCAGCGCCCCGCCCCGGCGCGTCCCCGAGGGCACGGTCACTGCGGGGCGCCGGACGCGGCGACGTCGGCCGGCGCCGGTTCGGCCGGGTTGCGGCGGATGCCGATCCACGACACCACGCCGCCCACGACGAGCAACGCCGCCGTGACCCAGGCCGCATTGTGGAAGCCGTCGAGGTCGAGGGTGCCGCCGACGATCGTCGAGAGCATCGCGACGACGAGCAGACCGGCGACGCGGGAGATCGCGTTGTTCACCGCCGAGGCGATGCCGGAGTGGTTCTCGTCGATCGCCCCGAGGATCGCGGCGGTCAGCGGCGCGACGGTGAGCGAGAGGCCGAGACCCATCACGATCATCGCGGGCAGCACCTGCCACCAGTAGTCGAAGTCGTCTGCGACGAGCAGCAGCATGAGCGCGCCGACCGCCATGATCAGCGGACCGATGGTCATGAAGATGCGCGGCCCCCACCGGCCGGCCCACTGTCCCGCGCGGGAAGAGATCAGGATCATCAGGATCGTCATCGGGAGGCTCGCGAGCCCGGCCGCCGTGGCGCTGAGACCCGCGCCCTGCTGCAGGTAGACACCGACGACGAAGCCGTTGAGCGACAGTGCCGCGTACACGAAGAGGGTGGCGAGGTTGCCCCAGCCGAAGTCGCGCACCCGGAACAGCCACAGCGGCATGAGCGGCGAGGCCGAGTGCTGCTGGCGCCACAGGAACAGGGCGAACAGGGCAGCACCCACGACAGCGGGGATCCAGATCGCCGGCGACTGCCACCCCATGTTGGGCTGCTCGATCAGGGCGAACACCACGGCGCCGAGGCCGAGCGCGCACAGCGCACCGCTCCACCAGTCGACCTTGATGCCGCGCGGGTGCTCCGGAAGCTTCAGGCGGGCGAGCAGCAGCAGGGTGATGCCGATGGGGATCACGTTGATGAGGAAGACGAAGCGCCAGGACAGGTAGTCGACGAACAGGCCGCCGAGCAGTGGGCCGACGAGCTGGGCTCCGGTCGTGAAGGCGGTCCACACACCGATCGCCCGGGACTGCACGTCGGCGCGCATGGTCGCGGTGATGAGCGCGAGCGAGCTCGGCACCAGCAGCGCGCCGGCCGCACCCTGCGCGGCCCGGGCGATGATCAGCATGAGCGGATCGAAGGCCGCGGCCACCGCGATGGAGGCGATTCCGAACGCGATCAGACCGATGCGCATCACCAGCACGCGGCCGTAGGCGTCGGACACCGATCCGGCGAGCAGGATCAGCGCGCTCAGCGTGATCAGGTACGCGTCGACCACCCACTGCTGAGTGGTGATGCCGCCGCCGAGTTCGCGGCTGATCGCGGGCAGGGCGACATTCACGACGGTGCCGTCGAGGAACGTCACGAACGAGGCGAGCACGGCGATCGAGATGACGAGCCGCTGGAGCGGGGCGAAGGAGGAGGCCACAGGCCGACATTACTCCCGGCGGTGGACACCCGGGCGGCGGTGGTCAGGCTGCGGGCGCGGGCGCGGGCTCCTGTCGTTACCCGTGCGGATCGGGTCGAGGCGCACGGGGAGCCGGGTGGGTGCCGGCGTTCCGGCGCGGAGGAGTCGCGCGAGCCCGGCCGTCCCGTTCTGCTCGACGCTGCGGCGCTGCCGGGTGGCGCCGGTGCCGTCGGTGCGCAGCCGGGCGAGCCCGTCGTGCACCCACTCCTCGTCGCCGAGTTCACGAAGCGCCGGGGCGATCACGGCCTGCATCCGTTCGGCGACGGTCCGGGCGTCGTCGATCTCCCCGGTCGTCGGGTCGATCACACGCGCGTCCATGCCGCGGCGAGCAGCGGTCCACAGCGACGCGTCGATCACATCTGCGCCGATCGCGGCGGGAGGCTGGTCGTCGGTCAGCACGATCGCGCGGCTGAGCAGCGCGGCGAGCACCGATTCCTCCGGAGTCAGCTGCGCATCGAAGACCCGCACCTCGACCGTCGGGTAGCGCTCCGAGATGCGCACCGCCCAGGAGAGCGACGCGGCATCGGCGATGGCCCGCAGATCGATGAGCCGCTGCACCCCCGAGCGGTAGTCGGTGAGATCGCGGAAGTGCGGCGGGCTCCACGAGCCGGGCAGACGACGGATCAGGATGCTGCGCCAGCTGGCGAAGGAGGTGTCGCGGCCCTCCACGAACGGGCTGTTCCCGGTGAGGGCCAGCAGCACCGGCAACCAGCCGCGCACCCGGCCGAGTGCGCGCACCCGCTCCTCGTCGTCGAGCACCTCGACGTGCACGTGCAGGCCGTTGACCTCGTGATCGTGGGTGAGACGGCCGAGCTGCTCGGCGACCACGTCGTAGTGCGGGGACGGGGAGACGGCGGAGGAGCGCGTCGTAGCGAACGGTGTTCCCGACGAGGCCGCGATCGCCTGCTGCTCCTGCGCGTGCCACTCGATCAGCTCGCGCAGGTGTCGCAGCTGTGCCTCGGCATCCGCTCCGGTCGAGACGGGCTCGGTGAGGCACTCGATCTGCGAGGTCAGATACTCCTTCGTGACCTCGCCGCCGGTGCGGAGCCGCGTGATGCGCTCGCGTGTGCCGGCGGCCAGGGCCACGGGCACCAGCGAGTGCTCATCGAGGAAGAGGAACTCCTCCTCGATGCCGAAGCGGGTCATCCCCGGCCTCAGTGATTCCTGAGGGCGGAGATCAGCTCGGACTTCCGCTTGCCGCTGTAGCCGGTGAGTCCCAGCTCCTTCGCGCGTTTGCGCAGCTCCGGAACGGTCCAGTCGTCGTAATCGCCGTGTTCTCCGCCACGGCGCCCGACGGTGCTGCGACCTTCCTTCGCGGCGGCGTTCGAGATGCGCGCCGCCTTCTCCTTGGACGCCCCGTCATCCCTGAGCTCTTCGTACAGCTCGGGGTCCTTGAGCGAATTGTTCCGTCGTCCTGGCATTGGTTCATCCTTTCGCGCACTCGGAGGGTAGAAGTCAACCCCCTCGGGAAGATGGCTCCGGGGAGCTAGCGTGGGGTCACCGCAGGCGGGCGTTCGCGCCCCGAAAGAAGGGAAAGACCGATGAACATCCTCCTGATCATCGTCATCGTCGTCGCAGTGATCCTCGCGATCACCGGAGGACTGGTGCAGTCGCTCCAGTTCCTCCTGTGGGTCGGACTCGTCCTCCTCGCGATCGCTGTGATCGCCTGGTTGATCCGAGCGATCAGCGGCAGCCGCAAGGTCTGACCGAGGTCTGATCCCGAAGAGGTGGGGCCCGCCCGATGGCGGGCCCCACCTCTTTGCCGTTTCCGGGGGAGTCTCGTCCTACTTCTTGTCGAACGCGTCGCGCACGCTGTCGCCGGTCTTCTCGGCGGCGTCCTTCACGTTCTGACCGGCCTGCTTGGTCGAAGCCTTGACCTGATCTGCCTGGCCCTCGGCCTCGAGACGCTCGTTGTCGGTGAGCTTGCCGACGCCCTCTTTGACCTTTCCTGCGGCCTTCTCGGCGGCGTTCTTGACGTCATCTGCAGCACTCATGTTCTGCTCCTCTCCTAGGGCGGATTCGATTGATCCCGACCTTTCCACGCGTGCGCGGAACGGGCCACGGGATTGACAATCCGGCCCGCTCATGTCAACGTTCCCCCCCATCGACGCGGGGTCCCCGAAGGACTAGCCTGGCGCCAGGCGGGTGGTCCTGCCCGCGGACCTCGAAGGAAGCGGTGAGCGATGGACTCGATGATGATGGGCGCCATGTCGAAGAACATGGAGTCGATGCCCGACATGGGGATGATGGACATGTCCGTCATGCAGGCGTGCATGGATGCGTGTGCCGCGTGTGAGCAGGCGTGCACGGTGTGCTCGACGCAGATGATGGACTGTTCGCCGGCGTGCATGAACTGCGCAGACATGTGCAACACCATGATGCGTTCGATGATGCGGATGCAGGGCATGACCCCGGCCGCGATGATGGCCATGCTCAACGCGTGCATCGCGATGTGCCAGGTCTGCATGGACGAGTGCATGCGGCATGCCGACGACAGCGACGTGTGCCGCATGTGCGCTCAGGCGTGCCAGGCCTGCATGGATGCCTGCATGGCCATGAAGGACATGATGATGGCGAGCGCCTGAGGCGCGATCGTTCTCGGCGCCCCGTCGAAGACGGGTCGTGTCAGACGGTGGCGACGTTGAACTGCGTGCGCCCGACGGCGAGCACCCCGTAGCGGGCATGCAGTGCGACCGGTGTGCCCGGGGCTGCTTCGAGCGCCGCGCCGGATCCGTTCCACAGCTCGTGGACCTCGCCGTCGAGGGTGCGCACGACGAGGTCGCCGGCGACGGCATCCGTCGTCACGACCAGGGCGTCGACCCACTCGGCGGGTGTCGCCGAGGCGATGCGCGCCTGGATCAGGTGCAGCGCGTGGCCGGGTGCGAACGAGGAGCACCGGTCGCCGTGGCTGCACATGCACGCTGCACGCTCACGCACCGGGAGGGGCGAAAGGCGGTTCAGCGGCGTGGACACGGTGGTCTCCTTCAGGATCGACGTTCCGGAAAGACTAGGTCGGCTTCCGGGGCGGATCCAGGCGGGCCGACACGGAGTGAAACAAACGGGTGTAGTCTCTCGGGGTGCTGTCGTCGATGAGCGCCCCTCGGGCGCAGAGCGGAGCTGCAGGCGCCTTCCGCGCCGCAGGCAGAGGCTGAAGACCAGCCGGAGGCGGAACCCCCGTCCCCGGTGCTGCGTCGTACCCCGGCATCCGTCCGGGATCCTCACCCCGATCGACTCGCCCTCCGGGGCGACCACTCCGAAAGCACTTCTCCCATGCGTCCCATCGACGAGCGCGGCATCCGCGCCTCCTTCCTCAACGCCTCCCGCAAGGAGGTCTCCGACCTGAGCCTCCCGCCCGGCTTCGCCGAGATCGACTTCGATCGGCTCGACTTCCTCGGCTGGGTGGATCCGAAGATGCCCCGCCGCGCGTACGTCGTCACGTGGGTCGACGACGCCCCGGTCGGTGTGTTCCTGCAGCGCGCCGAGCAGCGCGTGATCGCCCGGGCGCAGTGCTCCTGGTGCGAAGACGTCACGCTCCGCAACGACGTGCAGTTGTTCGTGGCGCGCAAGGCCGGGGCCGCCGGACGCAAGGGTGATTCGATCGGCGTGCTCACGTGCGCCGAGTTCGGCTGCAACCGCAACGTGCGCATCCTCCCGCCGCTGGCGTACCAGGGCTTCGACCGCGAGTTCGCGCGCGATCTGCGCATCCTGCGTCTGCAGGAGCACGTCGCCGGCTTCCTCGCCGAGGTGGCGGGGCCGAGGTCCTAGACGGCGCGTGCGCGTCCGGTCGTTCGGGCGCGCACGTGCGCGCGGGCGGGAGCGGCCAGCGCGGCGGAGAGCCGCGCGAACTCCTCGAAGCTGCGTCGCCCCGGCCAGTCTGCCGGCAGCATCGACGGCGGAAGCCCGGGATCGGTGTACGGCAGCACCCGCCAGCGGTCGATCAGCTGCACGTACGCGGCGAACGGCTCGGACGGCAACGCGGCGAGCTGAGCCTGGAAGGCGAGGTGCTCGGCGCGCAGGGCCGCGAGGTCCCACCACTGCGCGGCAGCCTCGACGGGCGTGCCGGCCGGCGCGGGGGCGGACGCCTGGAACAGGGTCGCCCAGCTCCGGGCGCCGAGCTCTTCCAGGATCTGCTCCACCTCCTCCTGGAGATGCCCCGGACAGATCCACAGCGCGGGGGAGACGACCCCGGCGCCGATCCACTGCAGGCGGCGGCGCAGCTGGTGGCGGATGCTGCGTGCGCTCTCGGGGATCGAGAACGAGATCAGGCACCAGGGGTCGGCATCCGTCATCTCGCGCATCTCGAAGATGCGGCGGTCTCCGCGCTCGAGCATCCCGACGGCGGCCGGGTTGAGGCGATAGCCGATCCCGGCGTCGCGCTCCGCGAGCAGGAGCCCCTTCTGTTTCAGGCGGGTGATGCCGGTGCGAGCGGGGCCCGCCTCGATCCCGAGGGCGCCCGCGAGCGCGACGAGGTCGGCCGCCGAGATCCAGCCGCCGAGCGGGCGCAGGAACACTCCGACGAGTGTCCGCAGCAGCGAGGCGGTACTGCCGGGGCGTGCGTCGATGTCGTCGAGCACGGGGGCGGCGGCGAGGTCAGAAGTCACCGGACTCCAGGGCGTCGCGCACGGCCAGGACCCCGGTGATCGTCTCGACGTGCGAGGTGCTCAGCGGGGAGAGCCCGAGGCGGATTCCGTCGGGGAAGCGGAAGTCGGGGATGATGCCGTCGGCCCACAGCCGTCGCGTCACGTCACGGAAGTCCGGGTGGCCGATCGTCACGTGGCCGCCCCGGAGATCGGCGTCGCGCGGGCTCAGCAGCCGCACGCCGAGAGGTGCGAGCACCTCGTCGTACGCGCGCACCGCGAGGTCGGTCAGCGACTGCGACTTCGCCCGGACTCCGGCGATCGTGGACTGCTCGATGAGGTCGAGCATCCCCTGCATCGCGAGCATCGACGTCACCGGCGGGGTGCCGCTCAGCAGCTGACGGATGTCTCCCGACGGCACGTACTCCGGGCCCATGGCGAAGATGTCGGCGGCGCTCCACCAGCCCTGGATCGGCTGACGCAGCACACCCTGAAGCCCGTGGCGCAGGTAGGCGAACGCGGGGGAGCCCGGTCCGCCGTTGAGGTACTTGTAGGTGCAGCCGACGGCCAGGTCGACGCCCCACTCGTCGAGCTGCATCGGCACGACGCCGGCCGAGTGGCAGAGGTCCCACATCATGAGCGCGCCCGCGTCGTGCGCTGCGGCGGTGATGCCGGGCATGTCCGTGAGGGCGCCGGAGCGGTAGTCGACGTGGCTCAGCGAGACCAGGGCGGTGCGTTCCGACACGACGGCCTCGACGTCGGAGACGGTCACCCCGTGCACGGGATCGGGTTCCAGCCAACGCAGGGTCATGCCGGTCTCGGCCGCGACGCCCTCGGCGAGGAACCGGTCGGTGGGGAAGTTGCCGGCCTCGATCACGAGTTCGGTGCGGTCAGCGTCTGCTGCTGCGGCGGCGCGCATGAGCTTGTAGATCAGAACGCTCGTCGAGTCGGCCACGACGGTCTGGCCGGCGGCTGCGCCGAGCGCGACCTGACCGATGCGGTCGCCGAGCTCCATCGGCAGTGCCATCCACTGCTCGTCCCACGAGCGGATGAGCCGCGTGCCCCAGTCCTCCCGCACGAACGCGGCGAGCTTCTCCGGGATGTCGCGCAGCGGGCGGCCGAGCGAGTTGCCGTCGAGGTAGGCCGTGACGCCCGGAGCCTCGGCGAACGCGTCGAGGTGGGCGCGCAGCGGATCGGCGGCGTCGAGGGCACGGGCGGGGTCGAGCAGGTCCACCGGAGAGAGAGCACGCAGGAGAGCCGCGTCGTCGAGCCCGGCCTCGCGGAGGGCGGCGATCTCGCGCAGGTTCAGGTCGACCGGCATCGGCCCGTTGCCCAGATCGGTGCCGTAGAGCACGGTGCCACCCGCCGCGTGGAAACGGCGGACGTTGTCGATGGCGATCTCGCGCTCGGGGTCGTCGTGGATCGCGAGGGTCGAGATCCAGGAGGCGCTCGCCGCCTGCCGGCTGATCTCGGAATCGCTCAGCCGTTCGGTGAAGGGCGCGTGCGCGAGGCGGGCGGCGCCGAGACCGACGACCCGCTCCGCTTCGCCCGCGCCCTCGGCATGTGCGACGACGAGGAGCCCGCGGTCGGCGGCGAGCCCGACGATGGTGCGCAGGAGCTCGTCCAAGAACACCGGCCCGGCGGTGCCGTTGCTGGTGACCTTGATGCACGAGGCTCCAGCCGCGGCCATCTCGGTCACGGCCGCGGCGGCGGCATGCGCATCGGCGATCTCCCGCACCGACCCCTCCGGCGCCCAGGAGCGGTCCGACGGATAGCCGCCCGGCGCGGTCAGGAAGGCGCCGCCGAACTCGATGCGGACCTGGTGAACAGCGAGCCGCCGAACAACGTCGGGATTCCCGCCGAGATCGACCACCCGGCCGAGGCGCGAGCCCGCCAGCGGGGAGTGATCCACGAGTTGCAGGTGCACGTGATGGTCGGTGAATCCGCCGACGACGACACCGTCGAGGCGGGGGAGTCCGGTGGTCGCAACCGCATCCTGCAGCCGCACGCGCCCGTCGACGAGCTCGACGACGCCCTCGCGCCAGCCGATCCCGTCGAAGAACGTGGCGGCGGGCATCAGCGGCCGATCTCCGTGCGCACGGTGTAGAGCTCGGGGAAGAAGGTCAGATCGAGGGCGCGCTGCAGGAAGCCGACGCCGCTGGAGCCGCCGGTGCCGACCTTCATGCCGATCGTGCGGGCGACCGTCTTGAGGTGCCGGAACCGCCAGAACTGGAAGTTGTCCTCGAGGTCGACGAGGTCCTCGCACGCCTCGTACAGGTCCCAGTACCGGCTCGGGTCCTGGTAGATCTCGCGGATCGCGGGTACGAGCTCCGGCGTCTCACGGTAGGGCTCGCGCACATCGCGGTCGAGGATCTCGGTCGGGACGGGCAGTCCGCGGCGCGCGGCGAAGCGCAGGAACTCGTCGTACAGCGTGGGCTTCTCCCACTCGGCGGTGAGCAGCGCGAGGTTGGCCGGGTGGTCGGCGAAGACGCTCAGCATCTTCTCGTTCTTGTTGCCGAGGGCGAACTCCACCGCGCGGTACTGCACGGACTGGAAGCCCGAGGAGTTGCCGAGCGCCCCGCGGAACTGCGCGTATTCGGTGGGCGTCAGGGTGGCGAGCACCGACCACTGCTGCGTCATCACATCCTGGATGCGCTTGACGCGGGCGATGCGCTTGAGGGCTTCGCGCAGGTCGTCTCGGGCCAGCAGCTCGCGGGCGGAGGAGAGCTCGTGCAGCAGCTGCTTGAGCCAGAGCTCGGTGGTCTGGTGCTGGATGATGAACAGCATCTCGTCGTGGTGCTGCGGGTCGCTCACCGGATGCTGCGCGGTGAGCAGCTGGTCCAGCGCCAGGTACGACCCGTAGGTCATCCGCCCGGAAAGGTCGGTGACGATCCCGGATTCGAGGGCGCGTTCGTTCTCGGTGTGCATGCGCCGAACATATCACTTCTGAGCCGATCGTCACAGAAGTGAAATGTCTGCGCGGTTCGCAGTGAGACCGTCAGCGTGTGGTGTTCGCGTCCAGGAAGTCGATCGTCTTCTGCAGAGCGGTCCGCGCATCCGGCAGGTCGAGGTGGAACTGGTACTCGTGCGGGAGCTGCGGTTCGTGCGGTGCGGGCCAGAACTGTGTCGTCACGTCGACCCCGAGCTCATCCAGGCGCTTCGCCATCGGGATCGACTGCAGCCAGGTGAGCCCATCGCCGTTGCCGCCGGAGATGTAGGTCGTCGGGAAGTCCTCGGTGACCCAGTCGATGGTCGACATCGTGGCGCCGGTCGAGTCCTCTGCCCAGGTCTTCGTGCCCGAGTAAGCCCACATGGCCGATTTGAACCCCCAGCCGGCGATGCCGTCGAGCTGGGCGAGAGCCGACAGGTCGTAGACGCCGCAGTTGAGCACGGTCGCGACGAGTTGGTCCGGCGTGAGCGATGGGGTGATGCCCATGATCTCGGCGTAGTCCGGGCTGGTGATGAGCGTCGCCATCTGGCTGGCGAGCTGGCCTCCCGCGGAGTCGCCCGCGAGGATGAGCTGGTCGGGGTCGACGCCGAGCTCCTCGGCATGCTCGTCGATGTAGGCCAGGGCTGCGTCGAGCTGGTGCACGGCGAGCGGGTACACGCCTTCCGGGCCGATCGTGTAGTTCACGGCGATGGTCGTGTACCCCTCGGCGGCGAGGATGCGCATGTACGGGTCGACGTTCTCCTTCGTGCCCGAGATCCAGGCGCCGCCGTGGATCCAGACGACCGTCGGCAGGGGGCCGTCGGCGGATGCCGGACGGAAGACGTCCATCGTGGTGTCCGCCCCGTCGTCTCCGTAGGCGACATCGGTCTGCACCGAGAGCTTCGTGTCGGGGACGTGCTTGTCCATCTCGGCAGCGGTGTCATCCCCGCCCTGGGTGAACACGGAGCGGATGACCATGGCTGACGGCCAGGGCGTGATCGTTCCGATGATCGCGACCACGGCGACCGTGGCGAGGATGATGCCGAGGACGATCTTCGTCCGATGCCACGGCTTGCGGGCCTTCGCCGGGCGTGCGGGTTCTTCGGTGTGCGCGTCGATGCTCATGGACCCCTCCACCGATCAGTGTGCCAGTAGTCCGGGCCGGGGTCAGTCGGCCATCCCGGCGAGGAGTCGACGCAGGCCGTAGCCGAACGCGCGGTCGACGTCACCCCCGAGGCGGAAGGCTCCGGAGAGTTCCATCTGCAGGAAGCCCGTCGCCCAGGCGGTGAAGAGACGGGCGGCATCGAGTGCGTCGTCCTCGCCGACCAGCGCAGCTGTCGCACGGATCAGCGGCGCGGCCGAGCGATCGAGTGCATCGTGGGGCGCAGCGACGGTGAACATGAGCCGGAAGCCCTCCGGATGCGCGTGTGCGAACGCCCGATAGGCGTGGGCGAGGGCGGTGAGGTCGTCGCCCACGGCCTCGAGTCGAGCCGTGAGCGCCTCGATGGAGGCGGTCGCCACCGCGGCGAGAAGCGCGTCCCGGTCCCGGACCCGCTTGTACAGCGATGGGGCGCGCACGCCCACGCGCTCGGCAACGGCTTGCATCGTCAGTCCCGCGGGGCCGGCGATCTCGAGGATCTCCCGCCCGGCCTCGACGATCTCCGCTCTGGATGTGCGTTCGGGTGTCGGCATCGCGTCCTCCTGCATGGCTATTGACAATAGCCATGATAGCTACGTAACGTAGCCATCGCAAACACTCCGAGAGGATCCGCCATGAAGCTCGCACCCCACCTGCACCGCATCGGCAACGACATCGTCGCCGCGTACCTCGTCGACCTGCCCGAGGGCATCACCCTGATCGACGCGGGCCTCCCCGGGCACTGGCACGACCTTCAGCGCGAGCTCGACGACATCGGTCGTCCGCTCTCGGACATCCGCGGCCTCGTCCTGACCCACGGCGACAGCGACCACATCGGGTTCGCCGAGCGGTTGCGGCAGGAGGCGGGCGTCCCGGTGTTCATCCACGCGGCCGACAGCCACCGGGTGCGCACGGGGGAGAAGCCGAAGACGCCGATGGGGCCGGCCAGGGTCGGTCCCACGCTGGGCTTCTTCGCGTACGGCATCCGCAAGAATGCGCTGCGCACGCACCACGTCGCCGAGGTGGTCGAGGTGGCCGACGGCGACGTGCTCGACCTGCCGGGCGCCCCTCTCGTGATCGGTATGCCGGGCCACTCGCCGGGCAGCATCGCCGTGCACGTTCCGGCCGTGGATGCCGTCTTCGTCGGCGACGCGCTGACCACCAGGCATGTGCTGACCGGGCGCACCGGCGCGCAGCCCGCGCCGTTCACAGACGAGCCCGCCGAGGCCCTCGCCTCACTCGACCGGTTGACCGCGGTGACGGCCTCGTGGGTGCTGCCGGGGCACGGGGCGCCGTGGCATGGTTCCCCCTCCGACATCGCCGCCGCCGTGCGGGCCGCGGCCTGAGGGACCGGCCTCGGACGATCGCCCGAGCCCCGGATGGTTCCCTGAACCCCGGACGATTCCCCGAGCCCCGGACGATTCGCCGAGCCCCGGATGATTCGCCGATCGATCGAAGTCAATTCGTCGGCGGATCGTCATCCGCTCGGCGTTTCGTCAGGCGAGGACGGTCGCCGTGTCGCTGATCGTGATCTGCGGCGGATACAGCCCCATCACCTGCAGGGCGGCCGCGTGGTTCTCGGCCGTCGACCCGGCGCAGGCGTCCGCCGCGATCGTGAGGTGGGCACCCGCGTCGGCCGCAGCCAAGGCCGTCGAGAGGACGCAGCAGTCGGTCGAGACGCCGGCCAGCACGACGTGAGCGCCGCGGCCGACCACGGCCTCGATCTCGGGACCCCACTTGCCGAACGTCGGCAGGTCGATCGTCGGATGCGGTGACAGCCCGGCCGCCTCGGGGACGAGCTGGAACAGCGGATCGCCCGGCGGCTGGTCGGCGAAGGGCCAGGCGGCGAAGTAGTCGCCCCACGAGGTGGACCGGTCGGCGGTCGGCATCCACCGGGTCACCAGCACCCGGTCGCCGAATGCCGCGGCCAGAGCGCGGATGCGCGGCAGCGCCTCCGCGAAGAACGGCGAGCCCCAGGCGGAGTCCGCAGAGGCGAAGATCGCCTGCGGGTCGATCACCACGAGCCAGGCGTCGTCGAGCGCCCGAGCGGTCACGCGTTCTCCTGGCGCCGGATCTTCCCGGCTCGCGCGAAGTACGTCACCAGGAACGACAGCACCAGCGCGAAGAACACTCCGAGGTTCGCATACGCCCAGGCGCCGTCGGGCCCGCCGACCAGGAACAGCAGGTAGCCCTGCCAGTTGTTCCACGGCGCATCCTCGGCGAAGCCGTTCAGCACCAGCCCCCAGCCGATCGCGCTCGTCACGACCATGGTGCCGATCGAGGTCCAGTCCCACGCTCCGTACCGGCCGCGGCTGTCGAACAGCGCCTCCTCGTCGTAGTCCTTCTTCCGGCGCAGGATGTCGGCGATCAGGATGCCCGCCCACGAGGCGAGCGGCACGCCGAGCGTGATCAGGAAGCTCTGGAACGGCCCGAGGAAGTCGGTCGCGAAGAACACCACGTAGATGGTGCCGATCGTGAGGATGACGCCGTCGATCGCGGCGGCAGAGGGGCGAGGGATGCGGATGCCGAGGCTCAGCAGGGTCAGTCCGGAGGAGTAGATGCCGAGCACTGCACCGGAGACGAGGGCGAGCACGGCCGTGAGGAGGAAGGGCACGAGCACCCACACCGGCAGGATCGAGGCGAGGGCGCCGATCGGGTCGGCGGCGATCGCGTCCATGAGGTCGTCGTTCGACCCCCCGAGCAGGAGACCGAACACCACCAGGATCACCGGGGCCACCGATCCGCCGATCGTGTTCCAGGCGACGATCGCTCCGTCGGATGCTGTGCGCTTCTGGTACCTCGACCAGTCGGCGGCGATGTTGATCCAGCCGAGCCCGAACCCGGTCATCACCATGACCAGCGCGCCGACCACCTGGCCGATGCCGCCGTCGGGGCGGGCGAGCACGGCTGCGAGGTCGATCTGCGGCGCCGCGAGGATGATGTACAGCACCGTCACGATGCCGGTGACCCAGGTGAGCACCGACTGCAGCTTCATGATCGTGTGATATCCGAGCACGGATGCCGTCACGATGAGGGCGGCGACGATCACGGTCGCGATGATCTTCAGCGCGATGCTGTCGCCGTCGCCGCCGAGCTGCGTGATCACGGTGGCGGTCGCGAGCACGGCCATGATCGCGAGGAACGTCTCCCACCCGATCGAGGTCAGCCACGAGACGATGCCCGGCACCTTCTGGCCGTGCACGCCGAACGCCGCACGCGAGAGCACCATGGTCGGTGCCGATCCGCGCTTGCCGGCGATCGCGATGAGCCCGCAGAGCAGGAACGACACCACGATGCCGATGACCGAGACGAGCGTCGCCTGCCAGAACGAGATGCCGAAGCCCAGGACGAAAGAGCCGTACGACATGCCGAACACCGACACGTTCGCCGCGAACCAGGGCCAGAAGAGGTCGCGCGGCTTCGCGGTCCGCTCGGACTCGGGGATGATCTCGATGCCCGCACGCTCGATCAGGGCCGGCTTGATGTCCGTCATGCTGACATCCTGGCACTGCCAGGACGGTGCCGGGCGGACTTCGTGGCGCGGATCGGCCCGCGGATCTCGCCGCAGCTCAGCCCGCGAAGAACGACTGCGCGGTGCGCGTGAGGTCGTGCAGGTCCGAGACCCCGGCGAGCTCACGCGCGGAGTGCATCGAGAGGATCGGGATGCCGACGTCGACCGTGCGGATGCCGAGCCGTGTCGCGGTGATCGGGCCGATCGTCGATCCGCAGGGCACGCCGTTGTTCGACACGAACTCCTGGCCGGCCACACCGGCGCGCTCGCACCAGGCCGACCAGGATGCCGCGCCGACGGCATCCGTCGCGTACCGCTGGTTCGCGTTGATCTTCAGGATCGGACCGGAGCCGAGCACCGGCTGCACCACCGGGTCGTGCTTGGCCGCGTAGTTCGGGTGCACCGAGTGGCCGACGTCGCTCGACAGGCACCACGACGAGGCGTACGCCTGCCGACGTTCGGAGTCATCCGCCCCGAGCCCGGCGTACAGGCGCTCGAGCACGTCTTCGAGGAACGGGCCGGCCGCGCCTGAGCGCGACGCCGAGCCGAGCTCCTCGTGATCGAAGGCGGCGAGCACGGCGATCGGCCCACCGGCCGCCGGTTCGTGCGCGACGAGTGCGACCACACCGGCATGCACCGAGGCGAGGTCGTCGAGGCGGCCGGAGGCGAAGAACGCGCTGTCCTTGCCGAAGACGGCTCCCCGCGCGGTGTCGGCGACCACGACGTCGTAGCCGCGGATGTCGGCGGCCGACACATCGGCGGATGCGGCGAGCTCGGCGAGGATGTCCGCCTCGCTCGGGTCGCCGAGTCCCCACACCGGCTGCGTCTCGGTCTGCTTGTCGAGCGCGAGCCCGTTGTTGACGCCCCGGTCGAGGTGGATCGCGAGCTGGGGGAGGCGCAGCAGCGGCCCGGTGTCGGCGAGCACCACGCGGCCGTCCGCCAGCGCCAGGCGTCCGGCGAGGCGCAGCTCGCGGTCGAGCCAGGAGTTCAGCAGCGGGCCGCCGTAGACCTCGACGGCGGCCTGCAACCACCCGCGCGAACCCGTCGTCGGCTGCGGCTTGAGCTTGAAGCCGGGGGAGTCCGTGTGTGCGCCGAAGATCTGCACGGGCGTGGCGGCCGCGGCATCCGTCGGCACGACCCAGGCGATCGTGGCACCGTCGCGCACGACGACATACCGGCCGCCGGCCTGGACGGGCCAGGCCTCCTCCTCGCGGAGCGGCGTGAAGCCGGCGTCTTCCAGCCGTCGAGCGACCTCCGCCGCCGCGTGATAGCTCGACGGGGAGGCGGCGACGAAGTCGGCGAGGTCCTCGGCGTGGGCGAGTGTGACCGGGGTGACGGGCATGGCGGGCCTTCCTGGAGACGAGCGGTCCTTCGAGCGTAGCCGGGGTGATGCGCGGGTCCGCTTCCTGCCGCGGGCTGTCGTTTCCCGGCCGTTCATCCCGGAGGGTTAGGCTCGTCTCGATAGCGCCTAGGGTTCCGGGGTCCACACCCGTCTGGTCCGAGCGGCGCCACGGTCCTCCTCCGTAGGAGGGCCGTCATCTGACAGGACAAAAGCCCGGAGGACCCTGTTCGTCGCGCCGTGCGCCGGACGGAAGGGTCTCGTCGTGTCCCCTCTCGCGTTCGTCCTCGTCTTCGGGGCGGCCATCGCCCATGCCGCGTGGAACATCATCGCCCACGGTGTCAGCAGAGCGGGGTCGCCGTTCCTCTGGTGGGGTGCGGTCGGCAGCGCGCTCGTGTGGATCGGGGTCGTGCCGTTCACGGGCGGCCTGGGAACGGATGACCTCGGCTCCTTCGCGCTCGGCGTGACCGTCTCGGCGGTGCTGCACGTCGCCTATATGACGGTGCTGCAGCGCGGCTACCGCGAGGGCAACCTCTCCACCGTGTACGCGACCGCGCGGGGAACCGGGCCGTTCCTCTCGGTGATCGTCGCGGTGCTGCTGCTCGGGGAGCGGCCCTCCATCGTGGCGCTGATCGGGGTGGCGGCCGTGATCGTCGGCGTCGTGGCGATCGGCCTGGTCGATCGGGGGACCGGCACTGGCTCGCGGCGCATCGATCCCGGCATCCTGTTCGGCCTGCTCACCGGGGTCGCGATCGCCGTCTACACGATCTGGGACGCGCACGCGGTGCGGACCTGGAGCCTTTCGCCCGTCGCGTTCATGGTCGGCACGAGCCTGCTGCAGGTGCCGTTCTACTCATTCGCGGTGCGCCGTCGATGGGATGCCGTCTGGGCGCTCGGGCGCGCGCAGTGGCGGCGGATCCTCGTCTTCGGCATCCTGTCGCCGCTGTCGTACATCCTCGTGCTGACCGCGATCCAGATCGCTCCGGTGGCGCTGGTGGCGCCGCTGCGCGAGGTGAGCGTCGTGCTGGTGAGCCTGTTCGGGGTGTTCGCGCTGCGGGAGTCGCGTCCGGGCTGGCGGATCGCGGCTTCGCTCGTCGTGGTCGCGGGGATCGTCCTCCTCGCGGTCTGATCAGCGGAAGCTGACGAGCCCGGCGTGCGCGGCGGTGACCAGGATCTGCACGCGGTCGCGCAGGTGCCACTTCGACATCATGCGTCCGAGGTGCGCCTTCACCGTGCCCTCGGAGACGATCAGCGCCTTCGCGATCTCGGCGTTGGACATGCCCTTCGCGAGGCAGTTCAGCACCTCGGTCTCGCGATCGGTGAGAGGTTCGAGGGCGTCGGCGTCCGCGGCGACGGGGGTGGAGTCGCGCACGTGCTTGATCAGCATCGACGCGATCCGCGGGGAGAGCGAGCTCGCGCCGCTGTGCACCTCGCGCACGCCCGTGACGATCTCTTCGGCGCTCGAGTCCTTGAGGAGGTATCCGGAGGCGCCGGCGCTGAGCATGGGGAGCACCGTGTCGCTGCCGTCGAGCGTGGTGACCGCGAGCACGCGCACGTGCGGCCAGCGTTCGGCGATCACTCCGGTGGCTTCGATGCCGTCCATCTCGGGCATCTGCACGTCCATCATCACGACGTCGGGCTGCTCGCGTTCGACCGTGGCGATCGCTTCCACGCCGTCCTCCGCCTGGGCGATCACGGTGATCTCGGGGTCGCGGGAGACGAAGTGCGACAGCGCCGAGCGGACCAGGGGATCGTCATCGACGATCACGACACGGATTTCCTGCATGGGGGAAGCCTAACGGCGCGGGCGACGGGCGATGGCGATGTAGACCTTTGGCTAAAAACCTCTAGACGAGAGACAGATGTGCGCTCCGCGATTCGCCGAGAAGATGAATACAGACATCGACGAACGACTACAAAATGGAGGTGAACGTTATGACTTTCTGGCAGCAGGTTGGCAAGTTCTTTGGTCTCCACAACTAATCTAGTTGGCAAATAGGAGATAGTGAAGCATGGCCTTTGACCACTCGACCCGGGAAACAGCGGATACGCTCCGCCTGAACCGAGGAGAGAAGCTCAGCGCGATCGAGCGGATCATCGTTCTGGTGATCGTTTCGATCACCATCGCCGCAGACGTCATCGGCTTCTTCACCACACCGGGTGTCAACCCGGTCGCGCTTCTGGTCAGCGTCGCCTCGACGGCGTCGTTCGCTCTCTATCTCTGGAAGCCGCTCATAGCGACATGCGCCCTCGGCGTCGTGTTCGCCGTCTCATTCATCCCCGGATCGGAACTCCAAGTCTTGACCGCCGCCGCAGTTGCGGCCGGTCTGGTCATGCGACTGGGGTGGACCTCGCTGATCCTTTCCTACACCGGCGGTTTTCTGGTCGCCGCGGCGCTCGTTCCGTTCGCCGCCGCACCAGGCGTGATCGTCAACATCGGCCTCTATCTCGTCTTCGCCACTGTGGCTGGAGCTGTCGGGTTCGCCCTGCGGCTCGCTTTCGCCCGTGGCAGCCGCCTCGAACGTGAACTCGAGGCGCGCGCCGAGCAGGAGCGCCAAGCCGTACTCGCCGAGCGACGCTGGATCGCCGGTGAGCTGCACGACAGCATCGCGCACCACCTCACGGTGGTCGCACTGCACGTGCAGATGCTCGAAGACCCCCAGACGAGTTCCGATTCGCAGGAGGCGATCCGAGTCGCCGCGCGCAAGGCGATGACCGATCTCCGCTTCGTGATCGAACTCGCCGACGACGGTCCGCAGTCGTCGAGCGTGCAGACGGGCGACCTCGCCGCCGCGATCGACGAAGCGGCGGAGGAGTTCGAAGCCGCCGGCCACTCCGTCGCCCGAGAGGGTGATCCGCAGGACGAGCGGATCCCGAGAGCCGTCGAGATCGTCCTCGCGCGCATCACGCGTGAATCCGCCACGAACATCCTCAAATACGCCGGCCCCGGCGAGGTGCAGATCACCCTCGCCGTGGACGATGAGGTCGCTTTCCTCACGTTGCGCAGCCCCCTTCCGACCACGCCGCGCCGCGAGCTCTCGTCGAGCCGCACGGGCCTCGGGCGGATGGCGGAGCGGGTCATGGGCGCGAGCGGTGAGTTCAGCGCCGGCGAAGTCGACGGATTCTGGGTCGTGTCGGCCCGACTTCCGGTCGTCTGATGCTCTAGAGTGTGGAGGCACCCTTTCCGCGATCCGCGAGAACCTAGACGAAAGTCTAGGGAAGTCTCGACGTTCGACAGTGTGGAACGGGTTGCGCGCAGCCGTATCCTGAAGGCTCCCCAGATAAAGCGTCCCCAGCGCTGCGATCGCGGGCGCGGTCTTTCTGGCTTCTGAAAAACTTGCGCGCTCGCGATCGCCTTCTGCGTTAACGGCCCGTTTCTCCGGCCGCCGAGCAGGGCTTACCCGCTTCGCTAACCGCCGACCGCGCGCATGTAATGCCCGTCCGTGGAGATGCCGGATGCGGCGACCGTGAAGCGCACGACCTCGCTCAGGTAACGGTCCTCCGAGGCCTCGAAGATCCGACCCTCCGCGTCACGGGACGTGCGGGTCAGCCGCAGGATGGGCGTGCCGCGCGGGACACGCAGCAGAGCGGCATCCTGATCATCGGCCGCCACCGCGTCGATCACGTGCTGGAGGGTGACGATCGGGTGGCCCACCGACGACAGGTGCTCGGTGATCGACACCTGGTCGAGATCGACATCGAACAGAGGTCGGCCCGCGGCCTCGGTGTAGTTGAGGCGCTCGAGCATGGTCGGGCGCCCGTCGAGCAGGCGCAGCCGCACAACGCTGACGATCGTGTCGCTCGGGTCCACCTCGAGTGCCGCCGCCAAGTCGCCGGCACGGCGCAGGCTCAGCTCCTGCGTCTCAGCCCCGGGGGAGACGCCCAGCTCGCGGGCCCAGCGCGTGAACGGCACCGACACGTCCACCGCCTGGTTCGCCTTGCGGGCGACGACCCTGGCCGGCCGGCCGCGGCTGGTCTCGATCAGGCCCTCACCGCGCAGCGCCGCCAGCGCGTTGCGGATCGGGCCGCGGGACGTATGCCATCTCTCGGCGAGCTCCGCCTCGGTCGGGACGTCGTCGCCAGGACGCAGTCCGCCGGCAGCGATCTGCGCGCGGAGGTCGTCGGCGATCTGGGTGTACACAGCTTCAGCCACATAGGTACATTACTTGGTCAGGCCGGAGCGCGCGAGCACGTTTCTGGAGTGTTCATCCAGAAGAATGCTCGGTAAACGAGGCCTGAACAAATCCGAGTTAGGTACATATCTCGGCGCGGCACCTGCGAGAGTCTTCCGTGGATCACCCCTCACACCCTGAAAGGCCCTCATGAAGCTTCGCGCTCTCCCCGCCCTCGCCGGCGTCGCGCTCCTCGCCCTCGGCCTCGCCGCCTGCTCCGGCTCCGCCGAGGCCACCGGCACTCCCGGCGCCGACGAATCGTCCGCTGCGAGCGGCTTCGCGGTCGACGAGAACACCCTCGTCTTCGGCGTCGTCCCCGACTCGGTCGACACCGAGACGAACTACCAGCCGCTCATGGACTACATCGCCGACCTCACCGGCAAGACCGTCGAATACCACGAGTCCACCGACTACGCGGCGCTCATCGAGGCCGCCGTCGCCGGCAAGGTCGACGTCGCCTCGTTCTCCGGCTTCACCTACGTCACCGCCACCAACAACGGTGCCAAGCTCACCCCCATCTCCTCCATCGTCACGGACGAGGGCCAGGAGCCCGGCTACTACTCGCAGGCGATCGTCCCCGTCGACAGCGACATCAAGAGCCTCGAGGACTTCAAGGGCAAGAAGGTCTGCTTCGTGGACCCGTCTTCGACCTCGGGCTACCTGTTCCCGTCGTACAACCTGATCGAGGCCGGCATCGACCCGAAGACCGACATCACTCCGGTCTTCGCCGGCAAGCACGACGTGAGCGTGACCAAGGTCGGCGAAGGCGTCGAGTGCGAGGTCGGCTTCGCCGAGGATTCCGAGGTCGAGAAGTCGGACAAGGTCAAGGTCGTCGCCGAGACGATGGTCCCCGGCGCCCCGCTCGTGTACTCGTCGGCGCTTCCGGAGGAGGTCTCTAAGCAGCTCGTCGACGGACTCTCCGAGGTCACGATCGACGACATCATCGCCGCCGGCATCGACAGTGCCGACAGCGACTCCTTCCGCAGCGTCTTCTACGCCACGAAGCCGGTCGACGACGCCTACTACGACCTGATCCGCGACATCTGCAAGGAGACCGAAGCGGAGCAGTGCCAGGGCTGAGCCCGGCCTGACCCCTTCGTCTCACCCGGTGCCCTCCGCCTCGTCCGCCCCGCGCGGCGAGCCGGAGGGCCCCACCGCAGGACACACACCACATCACAGGAGCTCCGACATGACCGCCTCGGCATCCGACGCCCTCATCCGTCTCGACGGCGTGACGAAGACCTTCGGCACGACCACTGCCCTGAAGGGCGCCTCGCTCGAGGTCTCCCGCGGCGAGATCGTCGTCCTCCTCGGCCTCTCCGGCTCGGGGAAGTCGACGCTGCTGCGCCACCTCGACGGGCTCGAGGTCCCCACCGCAGGTTCGGTGGAGGTGCTCGGCTCCCAGGTTCCCTCGCTGAAGGGCCGGGCGCTCCGCGGCCTCCGCAGCCGCGTCGGGTTCATCTTCCAGCAGTTCGAGCTCGTGCCCTCGCTCACCGTGCTCGAGAACGTGCTCACCGGCTCGCTGTCGGGTGTGCGCGGACCGCGCCTCGGGCTCTGGGGCTACTCGCGGGCCGCCAAGCTCACCGCGCTCGAGCACCTCGACCGCGTGGGTCTGCTCGACCGCGCCTACCAGCGCAGCGACACCCTCTCCGGTGGACAGCAACAGCGCGTCGCCATCGCCCGCGCCCTCATGCAGAAGCCCGACATCCTGCTCGCCGACGAGCCGGTCGCCTCGCTCGATCCGGAGTCGAGCGAGCAGGTCATGGCCCTGATCCGCGAGATCGCCGCCGACGAGGGGCTCACGGTCGTGTGCAGCCTGCACCAGGTCGACCTGGCGATCAGCTGGGCCGACCGCATCGTCGGGCTCCGCCACGGCGAGGTCGTGCTGGACACCCCCACCACCGACCTCACCAAGGCCGAGGTCATGGAGATCTACGGCCGCGTCGCGACCACCACCGCCGAGATCCGGGCCGTGCAGGAAGAGCTCGTCGTGGCGGCCGCACAGGTGGCGGCATCATGACGATCCTCGCCGACCGTCCGCGCACCGCAGCGGCCTCGACGGTCGCCGAGCGGGCTCCGAAGCGACCGATCTCGCCGGAGCGCATCGCGGCGTCCCTCACTCTGGTCGCGCTCGTCGTGCTCGGCATCCTCGCCGTCCGCGAGGTCGACATCTCCATCCCGGCGATGGTGCAGAGCTGGGGCAACGCCGAGAACTTCATGGCGCGTGTGGGCGGCCTCTCGTTCCCCGAGCCCGCCGACCTGGCCTGGCTCATCGCCCTGACCGTCGGCCTCGTGCTCGTCGGCACCCTGCTCGCCGCGGTGCTGTCGGTGCCGATCGCCTACCTCGCCGCATCCAACACGACGCCGGGGAACGGCTGGCGCGCGGCGGCCCGGTTCATCGGCGTCCTCACCCGCGCTCTGCCCGACGTGGTGCTCGCGATGGCGTTCGTGCTGATGTTCTCGCTCGGCACGCTCCCGGGCATCCTCGCCATCGGCATCCACTCGATCGGCATGATCTCGAAGATGTTCGCCGACGCGATCGAGCAGATCGATGAAGGCCCCCGTCTCGCGATCCGCGCCGCGGGCGGCTCGAAGATGCAGGAGTTCAGCGCCGGCATCCTGCCGCAGGTACTGCCCAGCTGGGTGGCGACGGTCTTGCACCGCAACGACATCAACCTGCGCGGCAGCGTGGTGCTCGGCTACGTCGGCGTCGCCGGCCTCGGCCTCGAGATGTCGTACGCCTTCAAGTCGCTCAACTACGGCAAGGGGCTCGGCATCGCCCTGGTCATCTTCATCCTCTGCATCGTGATGGAGATCGTCTCCAGCATGGTCCGCGGGGCGATGCTCGGCGAGCAGAGGCACACCCGCTCCTGGATCGACCGGATGCTGCACCCGCGGCTCGGTGCGCACGCCGCAGCCGCACCCGCCGGACGCCCGGCATGGGCCGCCAGCCCGCAGACCGCGGTGCGGCGACCCTGGACGGCGCAGCGTGTGCGTCACACGATCGCCGGTGTCGTCGCCGTGCTCGTCGTGATCGGCAGCGTCGTGGTGAGCCAGATCAACTGGATGGACTTCGTCACGTTCTGGGCCAAGCTGCCCGAGGTCGCCGCCCGGTTCTGGCCGCCGTCGTTCGGCAACTACGACGCGAGCGCGATGTTCGAGGCCATGCGCGACACGGTCGCGATCGCGCTCGCCGCGACCGTGCTCACCCTGCTCCCGTCGATCCTGCTCGGCTCCCTCGCCGCCCGCAACGTCGCTCCCAGCCCGGGGGCGCGCGGAACGGCGCGACTGCTGCTCGTCGGCATCCGCGGCATCCCCGAGCTGATCCTCGCGATCGTGCTCGTCGTCATCACCGGCCTCGGTGCGCAGGCGGGCGTCATCGCCCTCGCGATCGGCGGCATCGGACTGCTCGGCAAGCTCATCGCCGACTCGTTCGAAGAGGTGGACCGCGGCCCCGAGCGGGCGCTGCGCGCGGTCGGCGCGACGCGTCTGCAGACCTACACCTCGGCCACCGTGCCGCAGGGGATGCAGGCGCTCATCGGCCACAGCTTCTACATGCTCGACACGAACATCCGCGCGGCGACGATCCTCGGCATCGTCGGCGGCGGAGGAGTGGGGTACTACCTGCTCAATGCCAGCCAGGGTTCGCGCTACGAGACCGTGACCGCGATCGTCCTGATGATCCTCGCCACCGTGCTCGTGGTCGAAGGGCTCGCCATGTGGATGCGGAAGGTGTTCCGATGAACGGCACTCCGGACACGGCCGACGTCGTGGTCGTCGGCTCGGGGATCGTCGGCCTCGGTGCGGCATACGCGGCGGTCCGTCGCGGGCTGCGCGTGATCGTCGTCGACCGCACCGATGCCCCGGTCGGCGCCACGATCCGCAACTTCGGTCACCTCTGCATCGGCGCCCAAGGAGGGGAGGCGCGGCGCTACGCCGACGTCTCCCGCGAGCTGTGGCTGCGCCTCGCCAGAGACGCTGGCTTCTGGCTGCGCGAGTCGGGAACACTCGTGGCCGCCCGCCACGATGACGAGATCGCCGTGCTCGAGGCGGCCTCGCGCGAGGGCGGCATCCGCCTGCTCGAGGCCGACGAGCTCCTGCGTCTCGCCCCGCTCCGGGCCGACGGCCTCGTCGGCGGCGCGCACATCGAGGTCGACCTGCAGACCGATCCGCGCACCGCGGCCACCGCGATCGTGCGTCATCTCGCGAGCCTCGGAGTGGAGTTCCGGTTCCGCACCGCGGTCACCGCGGTGGGGGCGGGCCGAGTCGAGACCACCCGGGGCCCGATCGGCTGCGGAAGCGTCGTCGTGGCCGTGAACCACGACATCGACCAGTTGCTCCCCGAGGTCGCCGAGCGGCACGGGATCGCGCGCTGCGCCCTCGACATGATGCGGGCGGCGGTGTCGTTCCGGCATCCGCTCGCCGCACCGCTGCTCACCGGCTGGTCGCTCGTGCGCTACGGGCGCTTCGCCGACGGGGTCGAGGCCACGGTGCTGCGGGAACGCCTGCATGCCGAGCGGCCCGACCTCGCCGCCATCGACCTCAATCAGATGTACACACAGCTGCCGGATGGCACGCTCATCATCGGCGACTCGCACGCGACCGCGGTCGCTCCGGCGCCCTTCCAGCCCGAGGCCGCCTTCACCGCATTCCTCGCCGAGGCCGAGGCGCTGTTCGACGCCCCGGCCCCGCGCGTGATCGAGCGGTGGCAGGGCGTGTACGCGAAGGGGCCGCAGGAGTTCCTGATCGACCGCGGCGACGACGGTGTGCTCGTGCTCGCCGCGACCACCGGTATCGGGATGACCACGGGCCTCGGCCTGGCCGAAGAGAACCTCGCCGCCGCTTTCGGGTGGACGGCAGCAATGGAAGGAACATCATGACCACTCCTCTCGAACTCGTCGTCCTCGACATGGCGGGGACCACCGTGCTGGACGACGGCGTCGTGGAGCAGGCGTTCCAGCGCGCCGCCGAGCGCACGGGAGTCGCCGACCGGATGCCGTGGGCCGAGGCCCTCGACTACGTCCGCGTGACCATGGGCCAGTCGAAGATCGACGTCTTCACCCACCTCGCCTCCGGAGACCGGGCCGCGGCTGAGCGTGCCACCGCCGCGTTCGAGGGGGCTTACGCCGAGATCGTCACCGAGCAGGGTGTCTCCGAGATCCCCGGGGCGGCCGCTGCCATCCAGGGGCTGAAGGATGCCGGACTGACGGTCGTGCTGACGACCGGGTTCGCCCCGGTGACCCGCGATGCCCTGATCGACGGACTCGGCTGGCAGGACCTCATCGACCTCGTGCTGTCGCCCGTCGACGCGGGGCGCGGCCGCCCCGCACCCGACCTCGTGCTCACGGCGCTGCTGCGTACGCAGACGTCCTCCGTGCGAGCGGTCGCCGTCGCCGGAGACACCGTCAGCGACGTCGAGTCCGGGCGTCGGGCCGGTGCGGGCTTCGTCGCCGGCGTGCTCACCGGTGCCCACGATCGCCCGGCGCTGAGCGCGGCGGGTGCGGATGCCGTGCTGAGCGATGTGACCGCACTCCGCGGCGCGCTCGCGCAGCGCGAGCTGCTCCCGCTCGTCACCACCTCCTGAGAGGGATCGCCATGGGAACGCTGCTGATCCGTCCGCCCGGTCACCGCCGAGATGTCGCACTGCGTCCGGCGGCGACCGCGATGGTCTGGATCGGCGAAGGCCATCCGCACGAGATGATCGCCGTGCCGGGAATCGCGCTCGCCGACGGCGACGTGCTCGTCGCGGTCGAGATGTCGACGATCTGCGGCTCCGACGTGCACACCGTGCAGGGCCGCCGGTCGGCGCCGACCCCGCTCGTGCTCGGTCACGAGAGCGTCGGGAGGGTGATCGCGACCGGCGACACCGGCGCGAGCACGGTCGACGGCGCTCCGCTGCGCATCGGCGACCGCGTGGTGTGGTCGGTGACGATCTCGTGCGCGAGCTGCGACCGATGCCTGCGGGGGATGCCGCAGAAGTGCCGCAGCCTGGGCAAGTACGGGCACGACCGGGTCGGTGCGCACGGCGACCTGACCGGGGCGTTCGCGAGTCACGTGCAGCTGCGGGAGGGTACCGCCATCGTGCGCGTGCCCGAGGCGCTGCCGGCCGCCGTGCTCGCCCCGGCGGGGTGCGCGACGGCGACCGCGTGGGCAGCCGTGGCCAGGGCTTCCCGGGACCATGACCTCGACGGGGCCGCCGTGCGGATCCACGGTGCGGGGCTCGTCGGGCTCTCCGCCGCCGCGATCGCCGCGGAGCAGGGGGCGACGGTCGAGGTGCTCGACCCCAACCCGGACCGTCGCGCGCTCGCCGCACGGTTCGGCGCGACGAGTCTGGACCGCGAGCCCGACGTCGTGATCGAAGCCTCGGGCCACGCTGTGGGCGAGGCGCTCGCCGGGGTGACCGTCGGTGGCACGGTGGTGCTGGTCGGCAGCGTGTTCCCCGCCGATCCGGTGCCGTTCGACGCCGAGAGCATCGTCCGGCGCCTGGTCACGGTCGCCGGCATCCACAACTACACGGGAGCCGAGCTCGCCGCGGCCGTCGCGTTCCTGGCCGGACGCGGGCGTGCCTATCCGTTCGGTGACGCGGTCGGCGCGGTGCGCGGGCTGCACGAGATCGATGCCGCCCTCGAAGAAGCGGCGGCAGCCGGCGCCCCCCTGCGGATCGGACTGCTCCCGGGGCACTGACCCGGCCGCGGTGGTCGGCCGAGCTACGCGGTCTGCTGCGGGCTTCGGCGGGGCCCGGCGGGTCGCAGGCCCTCTGCATGGAAGGCCAGGAGCCGGACGGCGGCCTCGACCGTCGTGGCGAGGACCTCTTCGGGATCGCCCGTCAGCGCCAGGCGGCGGTGTCCGACCGCGTCGGGGGTGGCCCACCCGAGGTACACCGTCCCGGGCGGATGGCCGCCGTCGGGGTCCGGCCCGCCGACGCCGGTCGTCGACACGCAGACATCGGCGTCGAGCAGATCGCGCGCTCCGATGGCGAGATGCTCGGCGCACGCCGCAGAGCACGGGTCCGTCCCGGGGACCAGTCCGAGCACCCGCTCCTTCACATCCGTCAGATACGCCACGACGCCGCCCGCGAACCACTCCGACGCGTCTGCCCCGGAACCGACGGTGTTCGCCAGCCGGCCCGAGGTGAGGGACTCCGCCACAGCCACACGCAACCCTCGCTCGCGGGCGAGGTCGCTCAGTCGTTCGATGTGATCCGTCACTGCGAGACGCTCTCCGATGTCGTGCCCGTCGTCGTTCAGCGGGACTCGTCGCCGTCGTAGTCCGGACGCGGCGGCTGCAGCGGCTGATCGGAGTACTCGCCGCCCGCGCGGCCGCCGAAGGGGCGCCCGTGGTCGGCGAACTCGTCGCGGGCGAACACCAGCGTCCACGGTCCCGCCGTGAAGTGCGCACCGGTGCGGAGCGTCTCGGAATCGTCACCGGGGTGCGTGGCGTCCGCTCCGGCGCTGGCGTTCATCTCGCCCTCGCCGTGCAGGGTCAGGACATACTCGTCGCGGTCGTCGTGCGTTATCGTGGCGTGCACGGGATCGGTGTCCGCCAGACGCAGTTCGTTGCCTTCGGCGGAGCCGACCCGGACCACGTCGGCCTCGAGCGCGAACTCGGTGCGCTCATCGTCGCGCGTGATGCGCAGCCGGGGGTTTCCCGCGCCCCACTCGGCGTGCGTGGTTCCGGGGGTGTACCCCTCGTCGGGGCGATCGTCGATGTGTCGTGCGTTCATGGAAATGCCCTCCTCGAGCTCGGGTGTTCGAGATTAGGGTGAGCGTGTTCGTTCTGCCGAGGGGGTTGACTTCGCGATGGCGGACCCGCATCCGCCATCGGTCTGAACAGAGGCAGAATACTGTCGCCGCGTGAGCGAGAATAGGATGAGCCGTCGTCTCGGCCAGACTGCGACCAAGGAGCACAGAATGGGCAAGTTCGTCTATGAAGGCGGAGTGAAGACCGAGATCGAGGACCGCGCTCTCACACACCTGCAGCTCGTCATCACCGCGAAGCTGCGCCGTGGCGAGCCGTTCCCGTTCAGCTGGCGTGAAGACGCGAGCGTCGGCGGCGGCCGCACGACGGTCTGGATCCAGCCGGGCAGCTCGCTGGTGTTCAAGTACTTCGGCAGCCGTCAGCCCTCCATCAACCGGGCGTGGATCGAGGCGCTCGCCTTCACCGCCAACGCGCCGAGCGGGCTGTACCTGGTTCCCGAACCCGCCGAGGCGGGCGTGGAACCCGGCACCGAAGAGGTCCCCGTCACGCCTCAGCTCTGACCCGCCGCACAGCTCCTCTCGCGGCGGCGCTCCTCCCGCCTCCCTGCACGGCTGTCAACCCCCTGCACTCGTGGCTGCCGATCCGGAAGAGTCGATCGGACACATCGAGACGAGGAGGATCGGCCATGACCGACGACACTTCCGACCCCCGGCACGCGCATCGCGAAGAAGGCTTCCCCGCGCAGCAGCAGGACCAGCCCGGGCTCACGGAGCTGACACGTCCCGACCCCGATCACGGCGAGGAGAGCTATGTCGGCCACGGCCGGCTGGCGGGGCGCCGAGCGCTCATCACCGGCGGGGACTCCGGCATCGGGCGAGCCGTCGCGATCGCCTTCGCGCGCGAGGGCGCCGATGTCGCGATCGCGCACATGCCGGAGGAGCAGGACGACGCGGAGGACACTCTGGCCCTGGTCCGTGAGGCCGGACGCACGGGGGTGAGCTTCGCCGGAGATCTGCGCGACGAGGCCTTCGCCACCGATATCGTCGCCCGCACACGGAGCGAGCTCGGCGGACTCGACACGCTCGTGCTCAACGCCGCGTACCAGCACGACATCGACGGCTTCGAGAACCTGGCGACCGACCGGATGCGGCGCGTGTTCGACACGAACCTCGTCGGTCTGCTGTTCTCCGCCCGCGCGGCGTACCCCGACCTCGAGCCCGGCGCGAGCATCATCGTGACGGCATCCGTCCAGGCGTTCAACCCGTCTCCGGGTCTCATCGACTACGCGATGACCAAGGCCGCGCAGGTGGCGTTCGTGAAGGCGCTCGCCGAGGAGGCAGGCCCCCGAGGCATCCGGGTGAACGCGGTCGCTCCCGGTCCGATCTGGACGCCGTTGATCCCCGCGACCGGCTGGGACGCGGAGAGGCTGGCGACCTTCGGGCAGGACACGCCCCTCGGACGCGCGGGTCAGCCGGCGGAGCTCGCCAGCGCCTACGTGTACCTCGCCTCGAACGAGTCCTCGTACACTTCCGGCTCGGTGATCGCGGTGACGGGCGGCAAGCCGCTCTGATCTGAGGGCGGCCGGCGGCGGGCGGCCACCTAAGCTTGTCTGGTGCAGAAGCCCGCCGCATCCGGCCCCCTCGTGGGCGTCGCACTCGTCATCGGCTCCTGCCTCTCGCTGCCCTTCGGCGCGGCCGTTGCGGCGCAGCTGTTCCCGGTGCTCGGGCCGTGGGGCGTGACCTCGCTGCGGGTCGCGATCGCCGCGATCCTGCTCGTCGTCATCGTGCGGCCGCGGCCCGGGAAGTGGACGCGCCCGCAGTGGCTCGCCGCGGTGCTCTTCGGCGTCTCGCTGGCCGCGATGAACGGCTTCTTCTACGCGGCGATCGACCGCATCCCGCTCGGCCCCGCTGTCGCGATCGAGTTCCTCGGGCCGCTCGTGCTCGCCGCGGTGCTGACTCGTCGTCTGGCGGATGCCGCCTGGGTCGGTGTCGCCCTCCTCGGCATGGTCGCCCTGGGCATCGACGGCCTCATCGGGGCCGAGCCGCTCGACCCGTTGGGGCTCGTCTTCATCCTCATCGCGGCCGGGTTCTGGGTGATGTACATCCGCATGAGCGCCCGTGTCGGCGCCCTCATCCCCGGCAGCAGTGGCCTGGCGATGGGGCTCGTGGTGGCGGCCGTGCTGCTGATCCCGGTCGGCATCCCGGCCGCATCGACGGTCGCGATGGATCCGCAGCTGCTGCTGCTCGCCGCCATCACCGCGGTGCTGTCGTCGGTCATCCCGTATAGCTTCGAGCTGGCCGCACTGCGCCGGCTGCCCCAGCGCGTGTTCGGCGTGCTGCTGAGCCTCGAGCCGGCGTTCGCGACACTGGCCGGCTGGCTGATCCTCGGACAGGACGCGACCCCGCTGCGGCTGCTGGCGGTCGCCCTCGTGATCGCCGCCAGCGTCGGCGCGACCCTCGGCGTGCGGAAGGACCGCCGCGACGGCGGTCCTTCCGGCCCCTTCACCGCCCCGATACCGCTGCCCGACTGACCGCCGGCGTCGGCAGCGGGAAGCGTCGGCGCAGGATGACGCGCTGCACGAGCGTCCACACGACTGTGACCGTGAGGTACAGCGCGGCGGCGAGCGGCACGAAGGCCGCGAACACCGCCGTCAGGTAGTGCAGCGACGACATCACGCGCAGCATCGTCGGGGAGTTCAGTGGCGAATCGTCGCCCTCGACCGGCGTCGGGCGGAACACCCGGCGGGTGACCTCGGCCACGGCGATCATGATGGCGAGCAGCACCCCGAAGACGAGGAACGTCGCCGGCGTGGCCTTGCCGCCGAACAGGGCCGAGACCAGGCTCGTGCCCAGCGGAGCACCGAACAGGTCGTGAGAGAGCAGCTCGTTCGGGTGTCCGGCGATCTCCGGCCGGAGGAACAGCGTGTAGAGGATGCCGACGACGGGGGCCTGCGCCAGCACCGGGAGCATCCCCGCGAACGGCGAGGTGTTCTCGGCCTTGTACAGCGCCATCATCTCCTTCTGCAGGCGCTCGGGGTTCTTCTTGTGGCGGCGCTGCAGCTCGCGCAGCTTCGGGGCGAGGCGCGCCCTGGTCTGCTCGGCCTTGGCCTGCGAGATGCCGACGGGGACGAGCAGCGCCCGCACCAGCAGGGTGACGAGCACGACCGCGAGGGCGGCGGCCGATGCTCCGGCGATCGGGGTCAGGAGGTCGGAGAGCCCTGTCAGCGCGCCGTAGGCGGCGTCGAGGAGGGCGGCGAGAGGGGGGAAGGCAAAGGGGTCCATGGAAGTGTCCGTTCGTGGCGTCGGGAAGGGTCGGCGAAAGCCGCGCGATCCCGTCGTGTGGACGGACTACGCGGCGGTCGCGACTCCCGGCGCCCGCGGGCGTGGATGCCCGGCGGCGTCAGGATCGCTCTGCGTGAGCAGGGTTCCGACATCGATGGCCCGCAGCGGATGCGGGGCGTCGGAGGTGGCCTCGGGGCGCACGCTCAGCACGATCGCGAGCGTCAGCGCCGTCACGGCGAGCAGTGCGATGGCGAGACCGAGGGCCGCGGCATCCGGCATCGAGACGAGTCCGAGCGCGGTCGCGACGAAGCTCAGCATCTGCCCGAACCACTTGCTCATGCGCACTCCCCTCTGCAGCCGAGGGTAGCACCGGGGACCGCGGGACCGGCCGTCACGGTCGACCGTCTCCCTCCGCTGCGGGCGTAACGTCGAAGCATGAGTGACCTTCGCGCCCTGCTCGGGATCGAGCATCCGATCATCCTCGGCCCGTTCGGCGGGCTCTCCTCGACCGCCCTCACCGCCGCGGTGAGCGACGCCGGCGGGCTCGGTTCGTTCGGCCTGTACGGCTACGACGGTGACCGCATCCGCGCGACCGGGGTCGAGCTGCGGGCGGCGACCGACCGGCCGTTCGCGGTGAACATCTGGATCCCCACGGGCGATGAGGTCGAGCCGAACCCGCAGCACACGATCTTCGCGCAGGCGCTACAGCCGTTCTACGAGGCGGTCGGTATCGAGGTGCCCGCCCGACCGGAGCGGTACAACCCGCCTCTGGAGGAGCAGCTCGAGGCGGTCTGGGAGATCGCGCCCGCGGTGCTCAGCGTGGTGTTCGGCGTGCCTTCCGCGTCTGTGGTCGAGGAGGCTCACCGCCGCGGCATCCGGCTCGTGGGGACCGCGACCACCGTGGCCGAGGCGGTCGCCCTCGCCGAGGCGGGCGTGGATGCCGTCGTCGCCACCGGAGCGGAGGCCGGGGGTCACCGGGTGTCGTTCCTGCGCCCGGCGGAGGAGTCGCTGGTCGGGACGTTCGTGCTGGTCCCGCAGGTCGTCGACGCGGTCGGAGTGCCCGTGATCGCGGCGGGTGGGATCGCCGACCGGCGTGGGGTGGCTGCGGCGTTCGCGCTGGGCGCCTCCGGCGTGCAGGTGGGGACGGCCTTCCTCGCCACCGCCGAGTCTGCAGCGAACGACGCCCACCGCGACGCGATCCGCTCCACCGCGGCCGACGAGACCGTGCTCACCCGGGCGATGAGCGGACGGCTGGCTCGCGGGGCGCGCAACCGCGTCGTGCGGGCGATCGAGGCGAGCGGCACGATCGCTCCGTTCCCGATGCAGAACTGGCTCACCGGGCGGTTCCGCACGGCGGCCGGACAGCAGAACCTGGGTGCGCTGCAGTCGCTGTGGATGGGGCAGGCCGCCCCGCTGGTCGAGTACGACACCGCCGCCGAGGTGTTCGCCGAGCTGGCGGCGGGGGTTCCGCGTATTGAACTTAGCCAGGTAGCTGGCTAAGCTGGCCAGATGACGAACCACAACGTGCTGGAAGCGCGCAACAGCCTTTCCCGGCTCATCGCCGACTCTCAGGCGGGCGAAGACGTCGTCATCACGAAGCGTGGGAAGCCGGTGGCGAAGCTCGTGCCGATCGGGCCGGTCGACCTGGTGCGTAGCGGACGGTTCCTCGTGGAGTGGATCGAACAGGACCCGCTGCCGCATCGCCTTTCTCGCTCCGCCGCTGACCTCGACGCCCAGATCGCGGAGAGCCGGGACTCCTGGGAATGATCTATCTCGATTCCTGCATCCTGATCTACGCAATCGAAGACGAGGGGCCCAGAGGAGTGGCCGTCCGGAACGCTCTCCGAGAGGTGGATGTGGCGGTGGCGTCGAGCCCTCTGGCGCTGCAGGAGTGCCTCGTCGGTCCGCTACGGGGACGCAACGCAGAGCTCCGTGACCGCTATCTCGCGATGTTCGAACGCCTCGAAGTGGCCGCTCTGGATGCGGCCGTCTTCGTCCGCTCGGCGGAGCTCCGGGCCGACTTCGGATTGAAGACCCCCGACGCCGTGCACCTCGCCGCAGCTCAGATCGCCGGTTGTACCGAGTTTTGGACGAATGACCGACGCCTCGCAGCGGCTTCCCACGGGCTTGCGGTCGATGTGCTCGGGAGCCGTGGCGACGGCCCCGTTGGGCCGATCTGACGCCGACCGCTAGAGGATGACCGTGGACTTGCCGTGCACGATCACGCGGTCCTCCGCATGCCACTGCACGGCGCGGGCGAGCACCAGGCGCTCCACATCGGCACCACGGCTCTGCAGCTGAGCCGCCGACTCGGAGTGGGTCACTCGCGTGACGTCCTGCTCGATGATCGGGCCCTCGTCGAGGTCGGCCGTCGCGTAGTGCGCTGTAGCGCCGATGAGCTTGACGCCGCGATCCTTGGCACGCGCATACGGGTTCGCGCCGATGAACGCGGGCAGGAACGAGTGGTGGATGTTGATCACCGGCACCTCGAGACGCGTGATGAAGTCGTCGGTGAGGATCTGCATGTAGCGGGCGAGCACGACCAGGTCGACGTTTCCGTGCAGCAGCTCGAGCTGACGCTCCTCCATGGCGGCCTTGTCGCCGGAGGGGATGTGCACGAACGGCACGCCGAACGAGCGCACCGACTGGGCCAGATCGGGGTGGTTGGAGACGACCATCGTGATGTCGATATCGAGCTGGCCGCGCTGCGTGCGCCACAGCAGTTCCATCAGGCAGTGGTCGTACTTGGAGACGAAGATCGCGACGCGCTTGCGGCGGGCCACATCGTGCAGTGACCATTCCATGCCGAAGCGCTCGGCGACGACGGCGATGTCGGCTTCGAGGGCCGGGCGCGCGGCGGAGAGACCGTCGAGGTGGATCACGGTGCGCTGGAAGAAGCGTCCGCCCTCGGAATCGGTGGAGTGCTGATCGAGCGAGATGATGTTCGCGCCGTGCTGGGCGAGCACACCGGCGACAGCGGCGACGATGCCGGGCTGGTCGTCGCAGGCGATCAGCAGGCGGGCGGTATCGGGCTGAGACATGGGGGCTCCTCGAGGGTGTGCATCGATTCTGCCGTGGATGCTGAGCGGGGGCGAATCGCGGGAGGCGACTCGCTACTCTGAGTCTCGTGGAAGCGAGTGACCTCGGCCTGGTGCTGATCCCCCTGCTGGCCGTTGCGGCGCCCCTGCTCGCCCGGGGCGTGCGCCCCGTGGTGCGGGTGCCGATCGTCGTGTTCGAGCTCGTGCTCGGCATCCTCGTCGGACCGGCGGTGCTCGGCTGGGTCGAGCCCGGCCCGCTGCTGGAGAAGCTCAGCGACTTCGGCCTGGCGCTGCTGTTCTTCGTCGCCGGCACCGAGATCGACTTCAAGATGGTGGCCGGAAAGCCGCTCGCACGGGCATCGGCCGGCTGGCTCCTCAGCGTGCTGCTGGGCATCGGCCTCGGCTTCTTCTTCGCTCCGGGCGAGGGGATGGTGGTCGTGGGCATCGCGCTCAGCTCCACGGCGCTGGGCACGCTGATGCCGATCCTGCGCGATGCCCGCGAGCTGGACACGCCTTTCGGGCGAGCGATCAGCACGATCGGGGCCGTCGGGGAGTTCCTGCCCCTGATCGCGATCTCGATCTTCCTGAGCACGCGGACCACGCCGATCGCCACAGCCGTGCTGCTGACCTTCGTGGTGCTGGCAGGCCTCGCGGTGCTGCTGGCGCATCGCGTGCCCCACGGCCGACTCCACCGCATCGTCCTCGCCACACTGCACACGTCCGACCAGTTCGGGGTGCGGTTCGTGATCCTCCTCATCGCGGCGCTCGTGGGGCTGAGCGTGATGCTCGACCTCGACATGCTGCTCGGTGCGTTCGTGGCCGGTGCGGTCTGGCGCATCATCATGACGCGCGCGCCGAAGGAGTCCGCCGAGCAGATCGAGAGCAAGATCGAGGCCATCGCCTTCGGCTTCCTGGTGCCGATCTTCTTCCTCTACACCGGTGTCACGTTCGACCTGCAAGCGCTGCTCACCTCACCCACCGCGCTGGCGCTGGTGCCGATCTTCCTGATCGCCCTGCTCGTGATCCGCGGTGCGGCGGCGCAGCTCTCGGCTCCCGCGGGGATGAGCGTCCGCGACCGGGCAGCGCTCGGGCTGCTGGCCGCCACCGGTCTGCCGATCATCGTCGCGGTCACCGCGATCGGTGTGGATCAGGACATGCTCGACACGGGCACAGCCGCCGCGCTGGTCGGGGCCGGCATGCTCTCGGTGCTGCTGTATCCGCTGATCGGGATGACGCTGCGCGGCGATCGCGCGGAGGTCGTCGGACCGGCACGCGCGGGCGAGGCTGTGCAGGGGGAACTGTGACCACCGCATCGGCGCTGCTGACCGCGGCTGTGGCCGATCTCGCCGGCGCCCCGAAAGAGGGGCTGGGCGAGCAGCGCGATTCGCGGTGGCGCGGGCGCCGCATCGTGCGCGTCGGCGAAGCCTGGCATCTCGGGGCGCTGCTGCTGACCGACACGCACGCGCTGGCCACCGCCGAAGTGCTGCGGGCTGCCGATCCCGGCCGCCGCGGCTACACGGCCGAGTCGGCTCGCGAGCGGGCCGAGCGTCGGGCCGAGGCGCTGCGTGGCGGGTTCGACGAGGGTGACGTCGTGCACGTGGGGTGGAGCGTGATCGACGTGGACGCCGTGGACGCCGGGGGCTCGTCCGGTCCGCTGGCCCTGGTCGACGGGGTGCCGTCGGTGCGCTGGAGCGCGGCCGGAGGCTTCATGCCGCTGGAGGCATACCTGCGGGAGCGAGTGGCTCTGCTACGCGACGGGGCAGCCGGCTGACTCAGGCGCGCTGACTCAGGCGGGCTGACTCAGGCGAACGTTTCGGCGAACCGGCGGAGGAGCGCCGCGCCCTCGGTGACGGATGCCGCGAGCACCTGCTGCTGCACCGCGTCGAACTCGTCGGGGTCGAAGTAGCCGGTGGTGCGGTAGAACGTCATCCGGTCGGCGAAGTCGCGGGGAGTGGGCTCGGGGTGGAACTGTGCCGCGTACAGATGCGTGCCCACGCGGTAGGCCTGCACCGGGCATGCGTCGTTGGTCGCGAGCAGCACGGCGCCGGGCGGGGAGTGCGCCGCGCTCTCCTTGTGTGCCGTGAAGACCGTGAGAGCGGGCCCGCTGGGGCCGAACACCGGGTCGGCTGCACCCTCGGGCGTGACGTCGATGACCGTGGCGCTCGCGGGCTCCGGGGTGTCGGTGACGACCTCTCCGCCGAGCATGCGGGTCACGACGCCGATGCTGAAGCACGTGAAGAACACGGCGACTTCGGACGCGACGGCCGCATCGGCCAGGGTGCGCAGGTCGGCCTCGACGCGCAGCTGCTCCGGGGACTTCACGGTGTCGGAGACGTTGTACGGCGAACCGCCGACGACGATGCCCCGATAGGCCCGCGCGCGCTCGAGGTCGAGCGGCGTCTGCAGCAGGTCGAGCCGGTCGACCACGTCGGCGCCGAGCGCCCGCCGGAACGAGGCGTGCTCAGCATCCGCCGCCCCGAGCTCGGGACGCACGCAGACGTAGAGGAGCGAGGCCATCAGGAGATTCTAACGAGCGCGACGACCGTCGCCGGTCACCGGGAGGAGTTCGCCGTGCGGCCGCGGACGATGCCGACGAACGTCTCGACGTCGGGCGTGGTGCGCTCGCGCGGCCAGACGAGGGCGACGGTCGAGGTCGGTCCTTCAGCCAGGATGCGGTGGTCGGCATCCTTGCGGTGATGCATGCGAGCGAGTGACATCGGGACGACCACGATGCCGACTCCCGATGCCGCGGTCGCGATCGCCTCGTGGGTCGGCAGGGCGGCGAAGCCCGCCGGCGTGGTGCCGGGGAGGTCGAGCGGTCCGAGCACGTCGTCGGTCAGGCCGATCACGACCTCGCCCTCCAGGTCGGCGGACGTGAGCTCCTCGACCGCCATCAGGTGCGAGTCGGCGGCGGCCACGACCACCGGGACCTCGTCGTACAGGGGGATGATGTGCAGCGAGTCGTCCGTGAGCGGCAGTCGCACCAGCGCCGCATCCAGCTGGTCGAGGGCGGCGCGCTGCGTGGCCGCCTCGATCGGGACGAGCTCGAGCGGCACGCGCGGCATCCGCTGCTTCCACGCATCGATCCACTTGCCCGGAGTCGCACCGGGCACCGCGCCCAATCGGAAGGTGCGCGGTGCCTCGGGCTCGGACTGCGGGGCGTCGAAGACGACCTTGGCCGTCTTCTTCTTGGGCTTCTGCGGGGGGAACCGCTCGGCGGGGGCGGCCTTGTTGCGCCGTACGGGCGTGCCGCGGCCTGCGCCCTTCGCGGGCCGTCTTCCCTGATTCGCCATGCGGACAAGGCTACTCGGCGAAGGGCGCGGCCACTTCCTGCTGCGGGTGGGATGCGGCCGCCAGCTTGCGCTGTGCACGGCGGATGAGGCCGGCGGCCCCGCCGACGAGCAGCAGCACACCGGCGGTGAGCAGGACGATCGCGGTGATCGTCGTGGGCGTCATGGTCATCAGTGCGTCCGCGATCGTCTCCCGTCGGGAAGGGTCGGCGAGCTGGCCGAGCGCGAGGGCCGCGATGGTCGCGAACAGCAGTCCCCAGATGATGGCGGCCCAGCGGGTGCGCGGCGCGGTGGTCGGTTCGGTGGTCGTGGGAGTGCTCATCACTGGTCTTCTTTCTTCGGCTCGACGACGGTGATGGAGATCTCGCCGCTGTTCTGATCGATGGTGACGGGCTGGATGGTGGTCGTCGACACGTTCTCCGCAGAGATGTTCTCGGCGACGACCGACTCCCCGTCGCGCCGCGTGCCCGCCCAGGTGCCGGAATCGATGACGTTGTAGTACTCCGCGTCGACGCGGGTCCAGGTGATGTCCGCCGTGTCGACGGTCGCACGCAGCTGCAGCTGGACACCCTGATCGACGTAGATGTTGGTCGCGCCGGAGCCCTTCTCGATCACGATCGGCCGGGGCGCGTCGTCATGCTGATTCAGAGTCACGTTGAGCTCGCCGAACGGCTGCCGGATGTGCTCCGCACGGTAGTTCGTGACCGACGCCCAGCCGAGGCTGAAGCCCTGCAGGGTGGAGAACCCCCCGACGACGAGCCCGCTCACCAGCGTGAGCACGGTGATGAAGGCCAGGAAGCCGCTGCGTCGACGGAAAGCCCCGGCGACGATCATCCCGAGCGCCAGGATGAGGGCGGCGGCGAGCAGTCCGAGCGCGGTGCCGACCACGTCGCCACCCGCGACGAGGCCGACTGCCGCCCCCGTGATGATCGCGAGACCGAGGATGGTCGCGGCGAATGCGAAGCCCGCGCGCGGGTTCGATGCGCGGCGGATGCGCCGACGCTCGGCTGCCTCGGAGGCGAAGACGGCGGCCTCGGCCTGGCGCTCGCGGCGCAGCTGATCGCGGGCGGCGCGCTCGATGTCCTGCTGCTGGCGTCGCCATGCCTGGTCCTGTTCCTTCCAGGCGGCGTGCTGGCCGCGCCAGGCCTCGAGGGCGGCGGGGTCCTGCGAGCCGGGAGGCAGGGGGGCGGGAGGCGCCGGTGGGATCGCCGCGGTCGCTGCCGGGTCGAGCGGCGGGAGGTCGGATGCCCCGACCTCGGCCGAGATGGCGGAGTCCGCAACCACGGTGTCCGCATCCGCCGGAGCGTACGCGCCGTACGGGAGTGTGGCGTCCGTCGCCTCGGCGGTACCCGAACCACCGAGGGCGACGGACGCGGCCGGGGCCGCCGGATCTGCGGAAGCCATCGGCAGATCCGGCGCGGAAGCACCCGGGGTGCGGCTCGCAGCACGCACGATGAGGATGAGCAGGACGGCGACGAGGACGAGGCCGATGATCCAGCTCATGAGAGACAGGGCCGACCAGCCGTCGTAGCCGAGTCCGAAGAGGCGGCCGGCGAGCGGAGCGGTCGGGAACAGGCCGATGACGGCCATCGCGAGGATGCCCCACTGCACCGGCTGGTAGTCGCGGCGGAGCAGATCGCGGACGTGCACGCGTCCGTCGACATCCGGCAGCAGCGCCCAGGCTGCGGCGTACAGGAAGATGACCGGCAGGCCGAAGAGGGCCGCGACCACGAGGACGCCGCGGACGATCAGGGGATCGATGCGCAGGCGGGCGGCGATGCCCGCCGAGACACCGCCCAGCCATCCCTCGGACCGGGCGACGCCGAGACCGGCGACCCAGAGGAGGAATCGCTCGGCTCCGCGAGGGCTGCCGGTGCCCGGTGTGCCGGTGGCCGGAGCGGCGTGGTCGGCGGGGGGCGGTGGCGCAGTCGGAATCGTCATGCTTCGATCCTGGCGGCAGCCGCGTACTGCCTGCCATGGGGGGAACCCCTGAGCGACCCCTGATTCTGCGCCGGGGAGGACCCGGAGCGGGCACGCGGATGATTGGATTGCCACATGTCCTCTTCGGCGCACGCTCCTGCGCGACCTCCGCGCGCGGCTGCTCCGCCGCGCCCGCCGCTGAGCCGCGACCGCGACTGCCTGGTGGCCGGCGTGAGCGCCGGTCTCGCCAGTCACCTCGGCGTGCGCGTGGGGCTGGTGCGGGCGCTGTTCATCGCGCTGACACTGTGCGGTGGCGCCGGCATCCTGCTCTATGCCTGGTGCTGGGTCTTCATGCCGTGGGCCGAGGGCGACAGTGCACCGACGAGGCGGATGCCGGTGGCCTGGCTGCTGCTCGCTCCTGCCGCGGTCGGGATGCTCGTCGTCCTGGTCTGGCGCGGGGGCAGCGACTGGCTGAGCGGGTCGATCCCCCCGGATCTCGCCGCGGTCGTGGTGGGCGGCGCGACGGCGTTCGCGACCGGTGCCGGGCTGTGGGCCACCCTCGTCGACCGTACCGACACGGCTCGTGGGCCGCGGCACACGATGACCGTGCGGGTCGTCGCGATCCTGCTGCTGGCGCTGCTGTTCACGGTGCTGCTCTCCTGGCCCGTCGCCCGGTCGGGGGTGGCGCTGGTGCTCCTCCCGCTCGCCGGGCTCGCCGCCGTGGTCGCGTCGGCCCTGATCCCACGCTGGCGCGAACTCTCCGGTGAGCGGGTCCGCCGCATCCGCGAGGAGCAGCGCAGCCAGATGGCCGCGCACCTGCACGATTCGGTGCTGCAGACGCTCGCGCTGATCCAGAACAGGGCCGGTGCCTCCAGTGAGGCCGCGCGTCTCGCCAGAGCGCAGGAGCGCGAGCTGCGGGCGTGGCTGTACGACGGTGACGCCCCGGCCGACAGCGACCTGCCGACGGATCTGCGTGACTACGCCGGAGCGCTCGAACTCGACTACCCGGTGCGCATCGACGTGGTCTCGGCCGGCCTCTCCGCCGAGCGTGCGAGTGGCGAGCTCGCGGCGGCGGCCAGAGAGGCGATCCTGAACGCGGCCCGTCACGCCGGTGGCGAGATCTCGGTGTACATCGAGGGCAGCGCGACGGGCGTCGACGTGTTCATCCGCGACCGCGGTGCCGGGTTCTCCCTCGACGACGTGCCCAGCGACCGCCTCGGGGTGCGGGAGTCGATCATCGGCCGGATGCGTCGCGCCGGCGGCTCTGGCGGGGTCCGCAGCGACGAGAACGGCACCGAGGTGCATCTGAGCATCACGTCCCGGGAGGAGAACCGTGGCTGACAGCATCCGCGTCGTGATCGTCGACGACCACTCGATCTTCCGCTCCGGTCTGCGGGCCGACCTCGATGCCAGTGTCGATGTGGTCGGGGAAGCGGCCGACGTGCCGTCCGCCATCGCGGTGATCGGAGCGACGCAACCCGATGTCGTGCTGCTCGACGTGCACCTGCCGGGCGGCCCCGGCGACGACGCGGCCGGGGGAGAGTCCGTGATCCGCGGCTCGGCGCCGACGACGGCCCGATTCCTCGCGCTGAGCGTGTCGGATGCGGCGGCCGATGTCGTGCGGGTGATCCGTGCCGGCGCGCGCGGCTACATCACCAAGGGGTCGTCCGGCACCGAGGTCAGCAAGGCCGTGCACGCCGTGGCCGACGGCGATGCGGTGTTCTCACCGCGGCTCGCCGGCTTCGTGCTCGACGCGTTCGGGGCCGTCGCGGGAGAGACTGCGACCGCGACCGATGAGCTCGACCGGCTCTCGGCGCGCGAGCAGGAGGTCATGCGCCTGATCGCGCGCGGCTACGCCTACAAGGAGGTCGCGTCGGAGCTGTTCATCTCGATCAAGACGGTCGAGACGCACGTGTCGTCCGTGCTGCGCAAGCTGCAGCTCTCGTCGCGGCATGAACTCACCGTGTGGGCGTCGGAGCGGCGACTGCTGTAGTCGCTCCACCCGACCCGCTCAGGTCGAGCGCGGCGTCAGGCCGCGAGCCAGAGGCCCTTCTGATCCGTCGCGATGGTGAGTCCGGCGGCGACCGTCTCGTCGTCGCCGATCCTGGCGCCGCGGACGATGCGCGCTCCGGCGCCAACGTCGGTGCGGACACCCACGTACGCGTGGTCGCCGATCGCGGCTCCCTGGCCGATGTGCGCGTGCGCGTCGACGAAAGCTCCCTCGCCGACCACGGCGTCTTCGTCGATCCAGGCACCGCGGGCGATGGTCGCCCCGGCGCCGACGCGCGCGCCCGGTTCGATATAGGCACCCGCCTCGATGTGCGCCTTCGGATGCACCTTCGCGCCATGCGCGACGAGACCTCGACCGTTCGCGTGCTTGCGGTACCGCAGCGTCGCGCCCTGGTCGTTCTCGATGTCGACGTAGTTCTTACCCACGATTCCTCCCGTGCTCCGGAGTTCTCCGGATATATCAACAACCACGGCACGGGCGGATTCATTCCCGCGGATGGATGTAGGGAGCGCGGTGCGTTTCGGTTCGCTAGTCGACGCGGGTCGCCGCGGAACCGATCGTCTTCGCGAGATCCGCAGCGCGGCTCCACATCGGCCAATGCCCGGTCGGGAGATCGATGACCTCGAGATCGTCGAGGGCATCGACCTCGGCGAACATGGGATGCCCGGCGCGAGCGAGTTCCAGAAGCTGAGCGCTGGGGATGGAGCAGCAGACCAGGGTGGTGGGCACTCGGCGGCGCGCCTCGTTCGTGAGTTCCACGGGCTGCCGGAGCACCGGCCCGGGCTCGGGGGCGGCTCGGGCGCGGAAACGCTCGAGTACGTCGGGGCTCAGACCTTCGAGGCTGGCCTGTTCTCCGAGGATCTCGAAGGGCGGCAAGGGCAGCTCTGCCACCGTGTCGGGGAGGTCGGGCGCGAAGACGCTTCCCGCTGCGACGGGGCCGGAGTCGACCCAGATGATCCGGCGGACGCGCTCGGGATGCCGGTCGAGGACGATGCTGAGCGGAGCGTTGGCCCCGCTGTGGCCCACGAGCACCACGGGCCGCTCCGCCGAGGCGTCGGCGCGGGCCATGGCCTCTTCGATCGCCGCGGCCTGATCGTCGAGGGTCCGGGACGATCGCTCGGGATCGTGAGGGTCGAGGCCGGGGAGCGTCATCGCGATGGCGTTCTGCCCGTCGGTCGTCAGCCCTTCCTGCACCTCGTCCCAGGCCCATGCGCCGAGCCAGTGACCCGCGATCAGGATGATGGTCGGATTCTGTGTTTCTGTCGTCATAACCTGATGCTGGCACCGCCTCCGGACAGGTGTATGGCACTATTTCTGTCATGAATTCATCGCGGTGGGGACAGTGAAGCGGGCAGAGCGACTCCATGCTCTGACGGAGATGCTGCGCCGCAACGGCACCCGCGGATGTACGGCGGATCGGCTCGCCGCCGAGTTCGAGGTGTCCGTCCGCACCGTGAAGCGCGACCTCGCCGCGCTGGCGAGCAGCGGTGCGGCGGTGTGGTCGCGCCCGGGACCCGGTGGTGGCTACGGGTTGGCGTCGAGCGCCTCCCTGCCGCCCATCAGCCTGTCGCCGGCCCAGGCCGTGGCGCTCCTCGCAGCTGTCTCGGCGGCGCGCGATGCCCCCTACGCCGACCTGGCATCGGCCGGGGTGCAGAAGATCATGGACGTGCTCGATCCCCGCACACGGGAGAGGGCCGCCGACCTGGGGCGTCGAGTGTGGGTCGACGGATCGCCCCCGTCCTCCCGCGCCGTCCGGTCGGTCCTCGAGGAGGCGATGGCCGAGCAGCGGACGATCCGGATCCGCTACACCTCCCTCGCCGGTGCCACGACCGCGCGTGAGATCGAGCCCGTGATGTTCGCCTCCACGAACGGCCGGTGGTACCTGGTCGGATGGTGTCTGCTGCGCGACGCGATGCGCTGGTTCGTCGTGTCGCGAATCGAGCAGGCTCGCATGACGAACACCGCCTGCAGCGGTCATACCGTGCAGGAGGTCGGGGCCCCGCCGGTGAACGCTCGGCCGGTGCATGTCGGCGGTTGAACGACTCGCGCCGTTCCTGCCCGATGCTCAGTGCTGGCAGACCGGACACCAGAACGTGACGCGCTCGCGGGTCGGGTCGGCGCCCTGCTCGCCACGCCGGATGAGGGTTCCGCAGCGGCGGCACGGGCGCCCGGCGCGGCCGTAGACCCAGGTGCCCTGGCCCGGACGGTCGATGCCCGTGAAGGTGCGGTTGCGGCGGTCGCGGTTGACCCGGATGGTGCGCACACCGAGGTCGAGGAGGGCGGCCACATCCACCTCGGGAGTCGGCCGTGTCGGCAGGATTCCGCGCAGGAACAGGAGTTCTGCGGCGTATTCGTTGCCGAACCCTGCGACGTTGCGCTGATCGAGGAGGGCGACGTGGATGCTGCGGGTGTCGGCTCCGAGTCGTCGGAGGGCTTCAGCCGCATCCCAGTCGTGCGCGAGCGGATCGGGGCCCAGGTAGCCGACGAGCTGGTCCTCGTCACGAGTGGGCACGACCTCGACCTCGGCGATGTCGACCCCGACGGCATCACGCTCGGAGGTGCCGACGATCGCACGTACCTTGAAGGCCGGATGCCGCCATCTCTCGCCCTGGCGGTACACGAACCACGCGCCGTCCATGCGCAGATGCGAATGCAGCGTGCTGTCGCCGATGCGCATCAGCAGATGCTTGCCGCGGGGAACGACGCCGTGCACGGGCTGCCCGGTCAGGTCGAGCGTCGCGAATCGGGGGACGCGGAGGTCGAAGCGGGTGACCTCCGCGCCGGCGATGGCCTCGTCGAGGCGCCGCGCGGTGCGGAAGACGGTGTCGCCCTCGGGCATCAGGAAGCTCCCGGCCTGGTCCCGAGATGCGGGGGCGGCGGAAGCGGTGACGATACGGCGTTCGGTGCGGGCGGCGGAGGTGTCATCGTCGTTCCGGAGGCCGACGCCGCCGTGGTGCTCGTGCGGGCGAGCATGTCGCGGGCGAGCATCGTGCTGCCGGCGACGGCGACCGGCATGATCGCGACCGCGCCGCCGGGGATCAGGAAGCAGAGTTGTGTGGCGACGCCGAAGCCGAGCACCCGTGCGCGGCTGCCCGAGAACAGCGCGGCGCGATCGAGGGGGCTCAGGTCGCGCGCATCGAAGGCGCGGCCGGTGAGCTCGCGCGCCAGCAGTCGGCCGGTCAGGACGACGCCGGCGACAGCGCCCAGGAAGCCGCCGACGCCCGGGATGAGGCCGATGAGAAGCACGGAGAGGGCGATGAGGATGCCGAGGAGGACCAGTCGCAGTCCCTCGCCGAGCGTGGTCCAGAAGCTGCCGCCGTCGGCGGGCGGGGGCGAGCCGAGGTCGACCTCGACCGCGTGCCAGATGCGCTGATAGAAGGGGTCGCCGATGGTCAGGGTCAGCGCGCTGAAGACCACGCTCGCGAGAGCCAGGGCGGCGGCGACGACGACAAGGCTCACGGCGGCGCGCAGCAGACCGCGCCACGGCTCGATCCATCCGTCGGCGAACGGGGTGAGCCACGTGGACAGCGACGGCATGCCGATCACCAGCGGCACGAACAGGGCGGCGAGCACGATGACGGCGATGATCGCCGGGATCAGGCCCAGCACCATGAGGCCCGGTCGCGTGCGCCAGAGCCCGAATCCGCGCAGCAGAGTGCGGATGCCGGCGGCAAACTCTCGGATCATGGCTTCCAGCGTAGGTGGGTCAGTAGTGGTAGCGGGCCTGCAGGATGATGACCTGATGGTCGTTGGTGGTGTAGACCAGTCGGTTCGTCTCATCGATGCGCCGAGACCAGGCTCCGGCCAGAGCGTACTTCAGCGGTTCCAGCTTGCCGATCCCCTCGAAGGGGTCGTCGCGCAGGACGTCGGTCAGGAGGAGGTTGATCCGCTTCAGAGTCCGACGATCCTCGGTCTGCCAATGGAGATAGTCCTCCCACCCCTGCGACGTCCAGACCAGTACTCGCGAGGTCATGCCTCGTCGAGTGGATGTTCTGCGACATCGCCCGCCTGTGCGGCGGCGAGAGCGACGAGCAGCCGGTTCGCATTCGCGGGGGAGCGCAGAAGGTGGCTGGTCTCGATCAGGGAGTCGTATTCGGACTTCGACATGAGGACGGCGGCGCCTCGGCGGGAGACGATCTCGATCTCGGAATGATCGAGGTTGACGCGCTCGATCAGGCCGAAGAGGTCGCGGCGCGCTTCGCTCGTGGTGATGGCCATGTGCATCCCTTCTGGTACCACTTATGGTACCACTCTGGATGGTTCAGACGACCTTGCGGAGGGTGTAGCCCCGCGGGGTGGCCACGAAGCCCGCCTCCTGCAGGGCGAGTGCGAGGTCGGTGCCGTAGACGCCTTCGCCGTTGATCTTCTCGACGGTCAGGGTGTCGAGTCGGCGGGCGCGTGCGGTGGCCGCGAGATCGGATGCGGCGGCGCGGAGCACTTCGCCGTCATCACTGAACGACAGCACGGTGCGGCCGCCGCGTTCGAGGGAGAGCACGAGGACGCCGTCGACCAGCACGACCAGGCCGCCCGCCTTGCGCCCCGGGCGATGCGAGACCCCGTCGAGCTTGGGCCAGCCGAGGGCCGCGCCATAGGGGTTCGCGGGATCGGTGGCCGCGAGGGTCACGGCCTTGCGCGGCGGCGGGTCGGCCAGCCCCGCGTAGGTGCGCAGGCGATCGACCGTGCCCGAGGCGGCGAACTGTGCGGCGCCGAGCTTCTCGATCACATAACCGCGACGGCAGTGGCCCGCCTCTTCGAAACCGGCGAGCACGCGATAGGCCTGGGCGAAGCCACCGGGAACGCCCTCGGCCTGCACGGCTCCGCGCGTGACCACGCCGTAGCGGTCGAGCAGGAGGCCCGCGGTGACGGTGGCGCGGCGGGCGGCATCCGTCTCGAGCGCTGGCAGCAGGGACCAGCGCCCGCCGATCGACGTCGGCCGAGGCGCAGGGGAACCCGTGAAGGACACCCCACGGTAGGTGCGAGCGCGGGGAGCCCGGCGCTTGACCTTGTGCGCCTGCGAACCGCCGGCGAGGAGTGAGCGGATGGGGCCGAACGTGTCGTTCGTGACGTAGCCCGACCACGTCAGCGACCACAGCGCCTCGAGCACGGACTGCTCGTTCTCGGCCGCCGCCATGTCTTTCAGCTGCGCCGCGAAGTACGCGCCGCCGACGTCGAGCGCGATGAGGATCCGAGACTCCAACGAGTCGGAAGCGATCTCGGCGTCGCGCTCCGGCAGCGTGAACGGCGCAAGGTCGACCGGATGCAGCGACACCCAGCCGTCGCGCCCCGGGAGGGTGCCGTGACCGGACCAGATGACCTCGCCCGCCGCCGTGAGCTCGTCGAGCATCGCAGGGGAGTAGTCGCGCACACGAGAGGGGAGGACCAGCGATTCCCACGCGCTCGCGGGGATCGGCACGCCGGCGAACTGCTCGATCACGCTCAGCACACCGTCGACGCCCTCCAGCGGTCGGCCCACGTGCTGCCAGTCGGGCAGGAAGCGGGCATACGCCTCGGGGGAGACCGGCTCCACCGACCCGCGGATGGCCGCGAGCGAACGCATCCGCAGGCGTCGCAGCACCTCGCTGTCGCACCACTCGATCGCGTCGCCGCTGCCGGCGGCCTCGGGCAGGAAGTAGCCGCTCGTGAGTCGGCCGGCGTTCTCCAGCCGCTGCAGGGTGTGGCGGGCCACCGCGGCTCCGAGTCCGAACCGGGTGGCGACGGCATCCGTCGTGAAGGGGCCGTGCGTGCGGGCGTGCCGGGCGACGAGGTCTCCCAGCGGGTCGGCCAGCGGTTCGAGGAACGCCACCGGGATGCCCGTGGGGAGCGCGACCCCGAGCGCATCGCGCAGTCGGCCCGCGTCTTCGATCGCGGCCACCCGGCTCGCGCCGCCGATCGTCACCGGAATCGCGCGCCGGGCGGTGATCAGGTCGTTGAGCAGTGCGGCGGCGGTCGCGCTGTCGACGGACTCGGCCTCCGCCTCGAGCACACTCGCGGGGTCGAGACGAGCCGCGACCTCTTCCGCATCGAGCGGTCCGAGCATCCGCAGCAGGTCAGCGACGCCCTCGAGACCGCGGGCACGGCGGTCCGGATCGAGTCGCTGCGCCTCCCGCTCGAACTGTGCGATCACCTCGGGGTCGAGCAGCTCGCGGAGCTCGACGGTTCCCAGCAACTCACCGAGAAGCGCGGGGTCGACCGAGAGCGCGGCGGCGCGGCGCTCGGCGAGCGGCGAGTCGCCCTCGTACATGAAGGCGCCCACGTATCCGAACAGCAGGTCGCGGGCATACGGCGAGGGCTGACCGGGCTCGGTCTCGACCAGGCGGATCCGGCGATCGGCGATCGAGGTCGCGAGCTTGCGCAGGGAGGGCAGATCGTAGACGTCTTGCAGCACCTCGCGCAGCGTCTCGAGGATCACCGGGAAGGTCGGATGCCGCCGCGCCACTTCGAGCAGCTGCGCCGACCGCTGCCGCTGCTGCCAGAGCGGCGTGCGCTTGTTCGGATTCATGCGGGGCATGAGCAGCGCCCTGGCCGCGCACTCGCGGAACCGCGAGGCGAACAGCGCGGAGCCGCCCACCTCCTCGGTGACCAGGTGCTCCAGCTCGTCGGGCTCGAACACGAACAGCTCGGCTCCGGGCGGCTCGGCTTCGGCATCGGGGATGCGCACGATGATGCCGTCGTCGCTCGCGACCGCCGATCCTTCGACACCGAGGCGCTCGCGCACCCGGGCGTTGATGGCCAGCGCCCACGGCGCGTGCACCTTCATGCCGTACGGGGAATGCAGGATGACCCGCCAGTCGCCCACCTCATCGCGGCCGCGCTCCACGGTGAGCGTGCGGTCGGTGGGGAGCGTGCCCGTCGCCTCGCGCTGCTCGGTCAGGTGCGCCATCAGGTTCGCCCGCGCCTGCTCGTCGAGCCCCGCGTCGATCAGTCGCTGCGCCGCCTTCTCGGGGGTCGCCGCCGACACCTCGCGGGAGAACGCGCCCAGCGCCTCACCGAGCTCGAAGGGGCGACCGATGCCGTCGCCGTGCCAGAACGGCACCTTGCCGGGCTGCCCGTACGCGGGGATCACGTTCACACGGTCGTGGGTGATCTCGGCGATGCGCCAGCTGGTGGTGCCGAGCGTGAACACGTCGCCCACGCGCGACTCGTAGACCATCTCCTCGTCGAGCTCGCCCACGCGGGCACCGGTGCTCTCGCCCGCGACGAACACCCCGAACAGGCCGCGGTCGGGGATGGTCCCGCCGCTGGTCACGGCGATGCGCTGTGCGCCCGGACGCCCGGTGAGGGTTCCCGCGTCGCGGTCCCACACGAGCCGCGGCCGCAGTTCGGCGAACTCGTCGGAGGGGAAGCGCCCGGCCAGCAGGTCGAGCGTCGCTTCGTACGCTGAGCGGGGCAGCGACTGGAACGGCGCGGAACGGCGGACCGTCTCGAACCACTCCTCGACGCTGATGGCTCCGAGCGCGCTCGCGGCGACCGTCTGCTGCGCGAGGATGTCGAGCGGATTGCGCGGCACCTGGATCGCCTCGATCTTGCCCGCCAGCATCCGCTCGGTGACGATCGCGGTGTGCAGCACGTCACCGCGGTGCTTCGGGAAGAGGGCGGCACGGCTGATCTCGCCCACCTGGTGCCCGGCGCGGCCGACGCGCTGCAGCCCGGAGGCTGCAGACGGCGGGGCCTCGACCTGGATCACCAGGTCGACCGCGCCCATGTCGATGCCGAGTTCGAGACTGCTCGTCGCGACGACACAGCGCAGCACGCCGGACTTGAGTTCTTCTTCGACCTGGGCGCGCTGCTCCTTCGACACCGAGCCGTGGTGCGCCTTGGCGAGCACGGGATCGGCGCCCGCGGTCGCCCCGGCCTGCGCCATCATCGCGGCGGGCACCGTCGCGGCCGGAAGCTCGACCCCGATCCGCTCGGAGTAGATCTCGTTCAGACGGCCGGTGAGGCGCTCGGCGAGCCGACGGGAGTTGGCGAACACGATCGTGGAGTTGTTCTGCAGGATGCGGTCGACGATCGCCTCTTCGACGTGCGGCCAGACCGACCCGGTGACCTCGCTGTACTCGGCATCCGCTGCGTCCCCCGGCACCCCTGGCGGCGGGGGCGGGTTGGTCATGTCGTCCATCGGGACGACCACCCCGAGCTCGAAGGTCTTCGATGCCGGAGGTGCGACGATCTCGACCGGTGCCGAACCGCCGAGGAATCGCGCCACCTCGTCGATCGGGCGGACCGTGGCCGACAGGCCGATCCGCTGTGCGGGGGTCTCGATGCCGTTGAGTCGGCGCAGCGCGTCGAGGCGCTCCAGGCTCACGGCGAGATGCGCTCCGCGCTTGGTGGCGGCGACCGCGTGCACCTCGTCGATGATCACGGTGTGCACTCCGCGCAGGGTCTCGCCCGCGCGGCTCGTGAGCATGAGGTACAGCGACTCGGGAGTGGTGATGAGGATATCGGGCGGATCGGAGACCAGTTTGCGGCGGTCGCTCGACGTCGTATCACCGGAGCGCACACCGACCGTCACCGCGGGGGCGGGCACTCCGAGCCGCCGGGCCGACTGTCCGATGCCGATGAGCGGGGACCGCAGGTTGCGCTCGACGTCGACGCCGAGGGCCTTCAGCGGGGAGATGTAGAGGATGCGGGTGCGCGGCTCGCCCTTGGCCGGTGGGGCAGTCTCGGTCATGCGCTCGCGGAACACGCTGTCGATCGCCCAGAGGAACGCCGACAGTGTCTTGCCGGAACCGGTCGGAGCCACCACGAGCGCGTGCTTGCCCGCGGAGATCGCGTCCCACGCACCCGCCTGCGCGGGAGTGGGCGCGGGGAAAGCCCCCCGGAACCAGTCCTGGGTGGCGGGGGTGAAGCGTTCGAGCACGTCGCTCATCCCTCCATCTTCGTCGAGGCCGGGGACATCGGGGTCGCCACACCCGCACGACGACGCCACGCCGGCACGAGCGGACGGGGGGATCCGATCGTGCAGGCGTGATCGCGTCGTGCAGGTGCGCCGCGCGTCACGACCCCAGCGAGACCTCCTGCAGAGCCCCCTCGCCGTCGATCTCGAGCGTCAGATCGAGGTCGAGTCGGCGCAGGAACGCGTCGTCATGGCTGACGACGAGCACCGCTCCCCGATAGGAGCGCAGCGCCTCGACCAGTTGATCGACCGTGTCGACGTCGAGGTTGTTGGTCGGCTCGTCGAGCACCACGAGGTGCGGTGCGGGATCGGCGAGCAGCAGCTTCGCCAGCGCCACCCGGAAGCGCTCGCCGCCGGAGAGGGCGGACACCGGGCGCTCCGCCGTCGCGCCGCGGATCAGGAACCGGGCGAGCCGGTTGCGCAGCTCCTTCTCGGGAACCTGGGGCGCCGCGGCCGCGATGTTCTCGAACACCGATCGCTCCTCGTCGAGGCCGTCGACCCGCTGCGGCAGGTAGCCGATCACGTCGGTGTGGGCCTCGATGTGCAGGGTCGGCCGCTCGTTACTCCCCAATTCTTCGGCTGAATCGGCCGAAGAGCCCTGTTCCGGGCCGTCGGCCGTCGTTTCTGAGGAGTTGTGAACACCACCCGCGACCAACCGCTCCAGCAGGGTCGTCTTGCCGGCGCCGTTCCGGCCGATCAGGGCCACACGCTCCGGACCCTGGATCACCCAGGCTCGCTCCTCGTCTCCGATCGTCGCGATCCGGCGGTTCCGGGACACCTGCGGATCGGGCAGCTCGATCTTCATCGACGAGTCCGAGCGCACGCGGCGCCCGGCCTCCTCGCGAGCGTTGTGTGCGGCCTCCTCCTTGGCGCCGACCTCGGTGCGGAGCCGGCCCGCCGACACCTCGGCTGCCATCTTGCGGCCGTGCGCGATGATCTTCGGGACCCGCTTCTCGATCTCGGCCTTCTTCGCCACGCGGGAGCGGGTGGCGAGCTTGAGCTCGGCCTCGATCCGCTGGCGCTTCTCCTTGCGGAGCACCTGCGCGGCGGTGACCTCGGCCTGCTTTGCGGCATTCTGCTCGGCATCCAGCCAGGCACGCCATTCGGAGTACGGTCCGCCGAACACGCTCAGCGTCTGGGCGTAGAGCTCGGCGGTGTCGTCCATCAGCTCCAGCAGCGACAGGTCGTGGCTGACGACGATGAGCGTGCCCTTCCAGGCGCGCACCATCGCCGCGAGCTTCGCCCTGGCGTCACGGTCGAGGTTGTTGGTCGGCTCGTCGAGGAGTGTGATCGGCGCGCGACGCAGGCGGATGCCGGCGATCGCGACGAGCACGGCCTCGCCGCCGGACAGTTCTCCGACCCTGCGGTCGAGGAACTCCGGCGCGAGGCCGGCTTCGGCGAGCGATGCCTCGGCCCGTGCCTCGATGTCCCAGTCGTCGCCGACCGCGTCGAAGTGGGCCGGGTCGACATCGCCGGAGCTGATCGCCCGCACGGCGTCGAGCGCCCCCGAGACGCCGAGCAGTTCGGCGACGCGGCGGTCGACGTCGAGGGTCAGCTGCTGGGGGAGGTACGCGACCTCACCGGATGCCGTGACGATGCCCGAGGTCGGTTCGAGCTCGCCGGCCATCAGCCGCAGCAGCGTCGATTTGCCGGCGCCGTTGCGGCCGACGAGGCCGGTGCGTCCGGAGCCGAAGGCCCCGGACACGCCGTCGAGCGCGACCGACCCGTCGGGCCAGGTGAAGGTGAGTCGGTCGAGGACGACCGACGCGTGAAGAGTGGTGGGGGTTGACATGAGTGTCTCCTGTCGAGTGCGAGGGTGCACTGACACCGAGCCCCGGCCGGGCGTGAACACGTCACGGATGCGGAGGGGTGGGTCTGCCGTGGAGTCGGCGATCGTCGGGTCAGCGCGCGGAAAGAGGAGCGCGGAGGCGACGGATCAGATCAAAGGACTTCCAGACACGGCGGACAGGACTCCCCGACGATACCCGGGCGTGTCGGAGTTTCGCAACCCCGGGCGTGTCGCGGAGTGGTCGCGTAGCTCAGCTCTTCGCGATCCCGTCGATCCACTTCGTGAGGAAGCGGTGCACGTCGGTCAGCTCTTCTTGGGAGATGCTGTGCGTGAGCCCGGTGTACACCCGGCCGGACAGATCGGAGTGGCCGGGCAGCCACTGCGCGGTGTGATCGACCAGCTCGGGCGGGATGACGTCGTCGTGCGTGCCGCGCCCCCAGAAGACCGGCGGGCGCAGCTCGGCCAGTGCCTCATCGTGCGGCAGTTCGCCGGATGCCACGTAGCCGCTGAGCGCCGCGACCGCCCCGAAGCGCTCCGGGGCGAGTCGGAGAGCCTGCAGCGACACCGCCGCGCCCTGCGAGAAGCCGAGCAGTGCGACCGAGGGGGCATCTTCTACCGCGGCGTCGAGCCAGCGCAGGAACGCCTCGGCGGCGACCGTGACCGCCTCGGGGCTGCGTCCGTCGAGTCCCTCGATCGCGTACCAGGACCGCCCCGGCATCGGCCACGGCGGCGCGAGGGGAGCGGCCACGGAGGCGACGGCGATGCCCTCGGGGAGGTACGGGACGAGTCCGAACAGGTCGTGCTCATCCGCCCCGTAGCCGTGCAGCAGTACCAGCAGCGGCATCCGTGCGCGGTCGGAGGTCGACCAGCGGGTCGCGGTGTCGTCGATCGTCAGGTTCTCGCTCACACCGTCATCCTGCCAGGGACGACCGACGTGCACGCGGTGTCGGTCGGGGGAGGCGGCTGGTAGAAAGGACACATGGCGGTCCGCACACCTGATCCCGATCCGGAGCCCGAAGACGATGGTCTCGGCGCGTTCCCGGACGCGAACCCGCCGGCGCCCGACGGCAACCCCGGCTGGTTGAGTGAGTTCGAACTCGAAGAGGCGCGGCGCCGACTGCCGATGCTCTACGTCGAAGCGATCCCGGTGCGCACCGACGGCTCCGGGCAGGTCATCGAGATCGGCATCCTCCTGCGGTCCACGCCGATGGGGGAGATGACCCGCACCATCGTGTCGGGTCGGGTGCGCTTCGGCGAGACCATCCGCGACGCCCTGTTCCGGCACGTCGAGAACGATCTCGGGCCGATGGCGTTCCCGATCATGCCGCCGCAGCCGCTGCCGTTCACGGTGGCCGAATACTTCCCGATGCCCGGTGTGAGCGCGTTCCACGACGACCGGCAGCACGCCGTGTCGCTGGCGTTCGTCGTGCCGGTCACCGGCACGTGCGAGCCGCGTCAGGATGCCCTCGAGGTCACCTGGTTCTCGCCGGAGGCCGCGGGGTCGGATGCGGTCGCCGCCGAGATGGAGAACGGTCGAGGCACCCTCATCCGTCAGGCACTCGCCTACCTCGGCCTGCTCCGCTAGCTGGCTCCGCACCCTGCACTCCCTCCGGTCGCCCTGGGCCTTCCCGAGGGTGACTCTTGCGTCGACGAATCTAATGGGCTAGAAAGTAGACCATTAGTCCAATCGGCAAAAGGATGCTTCGACATGGATGCTTCGACAACGACGTCGCGCAGCACGGCAGCACCCCGGGAGCGCAATCTCCGCGGGAACCTCGGGGCGGTGTCCGTCACCTTCATGGTGATCGCGGCCGCAGCCCCCCTCACGGTCGTCGGCGGACTCGTGCCCATCGGCTTCCTCGTGGGCAACGGCATCGGCTTCCCGGTCATGTTCCTCGTTGCCACCGTGATCCTGCTGCTCTTCTCGGTGGGCCTCACGGCGATGAGCCGCTTCCTGCCCAAGGCAGGATCGTTCTTCGTGTTCGCGACCCACGGGCTCGGTCGCACGCCCGGGCTCGCCACCGCCTACCTCGCGCTCGTCTGCTACACGACCGTGCAGATCGCGGTGTTCTCCTACCTGGGCGCGACGATCAGCTCGAGCATCGTCCTCCTCGGCGGCCCCGAGATCCCGTGGTGGCTGCTCACCCTCGCCTCCGTGGCGCTCGTCGGCGCGCTCGGCTATCGGCAGATCGAGCTCAGCTCCCGCGTCCTCGTGGTCGTGCTGCTCGCCGAGATCGGCATCGTCGTGCTGCTGGGGATCGTCATCCTCGTCACCGGCGGTGCGGAGGGTGTGACCTTCGGGTCGTTCCTGCTGCAGAACGTCCTCTCCGGTGCGCCCGCACTCGGCCTGATGTTCGCGATCGCGAGCTTCATCGGCTTCGAGTCGACCGTCGTCTACCGCGATGAGGTGCGCACGCCGGAGCGTACGATCCCCCGTGCGACCTACGCGTCCGCGATCGTGATCGGCGTCTTCTACGCCTTCGCCGCCTGGGCCGTTGTGGTGGGTGTCGGCGAGGGAGCGATCATCGAGGAGGCGGCCGCCGACCCGACCACGCTGATCACCCGTGTCACCGAGCAGTACCTCGGCCCGGTCGGCTCGATCGCCGTCGCCGTGCTGTTCCTCGGGAGCATGTTCGCCGCGGTGCTGTCGCTGCACAACGTGCTGACCCGCTACCACCACGCCATGGCCAACGCCCGCGTGCTGCCCGACAGGGTCGGCACGGTGCACGCGCAGCATGGTTCCCCGCACGTCGCCTCGATCGTGCAGGTGGCGACCTCCGGCATCGCGATCATCGTGCTCGCCCTGATCGGCTTCGCACCGGAGAACATCTTCTCCTGGTTCGCCGGCATCGGGACGCTCGCGATCGTGATCCTGATGGCGGTCACGTGCCTCTCGGTCGTGGTCTACTTCGCCCGCACCCGGGTGCTGCGAAGCCCCTGGCACACCGTGATCGCCCCGATTCTCGGCTTCGTCGGTCTCGCCGTCTCAGCCGTCCTCATCGCCGCCAACTTCCCGCTGCTCGTGAGCGATGTCGACGCCGACGGGAACCCCGCCTGGGGCCCGATCAGCATCACCCTGGTCGGGGTCGTGGTCATCGCCCCCGTGATCGGACTCGTGCAGGCCGCGATCATGCGCGCGAAGGCACCGGAGGCGTACGCCCAGATCGTGCGTCGATTCGACGAGAACGCCTGACCCTCGACACGCTCGCCCCGCACCCGAAGGATGGACATCATCAGCACCCACGCCCTGCCCCGACCCCTGATCGGCATCTCCGGACGACGCTTGCGTGGCGCGGCGATCGGCGCACCGCACGGTTTCGCCGACGCTCCGCTCGAGGCCTACCTCAGCGAGTACTCGACCTCGGTGCTGCACGCCGGCGGGCTGCCGGTGCACCTGCCGATGGATGCCGTGCCGGCCGAGCTCGTCGAGCGCCTCGACGGCGTCGTGATCGTGGGCGGTGACGACGTCGATCCCCGCCTCTACGGGCAGACCCCGGGACCGTTCACCCCTCTGATCGACCCGCAGCGCGACGCGTTCGAGGCCGGGCTGATCGAGGCCGCCATCAGCGGCGGCATCCCGCTGCTCGGAGTCTGCCGCGGCGCACAGCTCCTCAACGTCGTCCGCGGCGGCACGCTCCACTCGCACCTGGCGCCGGGCGAGGGGGAGTCGCACGGCTCCTACGCCTACCCGCGCGCCCATCGGGTGCACGAGGTGCGCACGGCGCCGGGCAGCGTCGCCCAGACGCTCTACGGCGAGACGACCCGTGTCAACTCTTTCCATCACCAGGCGGTCGACGTGCCCGGCCGCGGAGTCGTGGTGACCGGGTGGGCGCCGGACGGCGTCGTCGAGGCCATCGAGCTCGAGGGCCTTCCGGCGATCGGGGTGCAGTGGCATCCCGAGACCTTCGGAGCCGACCCGGTCTTCGGGTGGCTGGTCGCACAGGCCGCCGCCCGTGCGACGCTCGCCGCGTCCGCCACACAGAACATCGCCTAGGCGTCACCGAACAAGGAGAAGAAATGCGACACGCAGACAAGAACGCCCTCATCACGGGCGCAGGCTCCGGCATCGGGCGGGAGACGGCCCTCCGGCTCGCCGGTGAGGGAGCGCGCGTCCTCGTGACCGACGTGTCCGCCGATGGTGCGGCCGAGACGGTCCGCCTCATCGAGGAGGCAGGCGGCACCGCCCTTGCGTCCGTGGTGGACGTGCGCTCGCGGGAGCAGATCCGCGCGGCGGTAGACCTCGCGCGTGCGGCCTGGGGGTCGCTGCACCTCCTGGTGAACAACGCCGGAGTCGTCACCGAGCACTCGTTCGAGACCCTCACCGAGGAGGCATGGGACTTCGTCTTCGACATCAACCTCAAGGGACAGTTCCTCGTCGCGCAGGAGGTCGCCCCGCTCATCGCTGAGTCCGGCGGCGGGGCGATCGTGAACCTGTCGACCGTCGAGGCCCTCGTCGTCGTGACGAGCACCGGCACCGCGCAACCGCACTACAACGCGAGCAAGGGCGGCGTGCCGATGCTCACGAAGGCGCTCGCGGTCGAGCTCGCGGCGAAGAACATCCGCGTCAACTGCGTGGCCCCCGGCCCGATCGCGACGGACTTCTTCGACTACGAGAGCGTCACGAGCCCCGAGGCTCTGGAGTTCATGAAGCAACGCCTCCTGGTGCCGCGGGTGGGCGTGCCCGCCGACATCGCCTCCGCGGTCTCCTGGCTGCTCAGCGACGAGGCGTCCTGGATCGACGGCATCCAGCTCCCCGTCGACGGAGGGTGGCTGACGCGATGATCGACGACGTGCGCCTGGCTCCGGACGAGCTGGAGGCTGCCGGCATCCGCACCGTGATCGTCGCGACGCCCGACCTGCAGGGTCGACTCGTCGGCCGCCGCATCCCGGTCGAGGGCTTCGGCCGCGTCGTGGAGAACGGTGTCGACATCTGCACCTGTGCCTGGGCGTGGGACATCGACCAGGGCCTCGAACTGATCGATGCGAACAAGTTCGCGCTGTGCGGGATGCACAACGGCGTCCCCGACGTGACGCTGATCCCCGACCTCGAGACCCTCCGCCCCGCGGCCTGGCTCGAGGGGGTGGCCATCTGCCTCGCCGACCCGGTCGACGTGCACACGCACGAGCCGATGCCGCTCTCACCCCGCGTGCTGCTGAAGCAGGAGCTCGCCCGCATCCGGGAGCTCGGGCTCACCCCGCTCGCGGGGACGGAACTGGAGTTCTACCTGTTCCGCAACGACCCCAGGGAGCTGCGCCGCTCCGGATTCCGTGACCTCGACCCGACCACCCTCACGCCGTCGGACTTCATGATCCACGAGGGCAATCTCTACGAGCCCTTCTTCCAGAAGCTGCGCGCCGACCTCCGTGCCAGCGGCATCCTCGTCGAAGCCGCGCAGAGCGAATGGGGACTCGGGCAGTGGGAGATGACCTTCGAGTACGGCGACCCGCTGGAGATGGCCGATCGGCATGCGCTCTACAAGCTGGCGGTGCGCGACACCGCCGCTCGCGCGGGCATGTCGGCGACGTTCATGGCGCGGCCGCTCAACGACCAGCCCGGATCCTCCTGCCACGTGCACGTCTCGTTCGTCGACGACGAGAGCACGGCGGTGTTCTGGGACGAGTCGGCTCCGGATCGCCTCAGCGGGCGGATGCGGTCGGCGATCGCCGGCGCGCTCGAACACGCCCCCGCGCTGATGGCCTGGTACGCGCCGACCGTCAACTCCTACCGCCGCAGCAACTCGTCCGACGTGGCGGGGAGCGGTCAGACCTGGGGCTTCGACAACCGCACCACGACGGTGCGGGTGGTGGGGCACTCGCCGCAGGCGCTGCGCTTCGAGTTCCGCCTGCCCGGCGCCGACACGAACCCGTACTTCACCCTCACCGGGGTCCTGGCGTCGGCGCGCGACGGCATGGAGAAGGAGACCGTGCTGGGTGACGCCGTGGTCGGAAGCGCCTACGACCTTCCCGCCGACGGGGCCATGCCCGCGGATCCTCGTCAGGCGAGCATCCTGTTCGGCGAGAGCCCGCTCGTGCAGGAGCTGCTCACTCCCGAGCTGATCTCGCATCAGCAGGTGCTGCTCGACCACGAGTGGACGACGTTCATGGCCCGCGTCACCGACTGGGACCTGCACCGCTACTTCGATCGGATCTGACATGACGTACCCCGCCCTGCGCACCTGGATCGCCGGCGTCGCCGAGGACAGCCCCGAGAGCGACGGCACCTGGCTGCATGACCCGAACACGGGGGAGGCCCTGGTCGCCTCCGCGTCGAGCTCACTCGACCAGGTCGGCCGTGCCGTGACCGCGGCGCAGCAGGCGCACGACGACGGGCGCTGGCGCGGACTCGCCCCCGAGCGCCGCGCGGAGAAGCTGGACGCGCTCGCCGACTGGCTGGACGAGCGGGCCGAGGAGGTCGCGCATCTCGACGCACTCAACAGCGGCGTGCCGATCTCCGTCACGCGGCTGTTCGGCGGGGCGAACGGCGCGACCCTGCGGGATGCCGCCCGGCGCGCGGTCGCGGTCGGCGACTCGCGGGCGCTCGCCGCCGAGCACGGGCCCGTGCGTCTGCACCGTGTGCCCTGGGGGCCGACCGCGCTGATCCTGCCGTGGAACGCCCCGTCGGCCATGGCGGTGAAGAAGACGGCGTTCGCGCTCGCGGCCGGTGCGACGGTCGTGCTCAAGCCGTCCTCGTTCTCGCCGTGGAGCGCCCAGCTGCTGCTGGAGGGTGTGCACGCGGTCGGCATCCCCGACGCGGTGGTGGGTCTCGTGCAGGGCAGCGGGGGCGTCGGACGCAGCCTCGTCGCCGACGAGCGCATCGCCGCGATCTCGATGACCGGTTCGACGCCGACCGGGCGCGCGATCGCCGCGACGGCCGCTTCGCGCTTCGCGAGACTGCAGCTGGAGCTGGGCTCGAACAACGCCGCGATCGTCCGCACCGACGCCGACCTGGAGCAGACGGCGAAGGCGCTGGCCGATGGTGTGCTGAAGCTGTCGGGCCAGTGGTGCGAGGCACCCCGCCGGGTGCTCGTCGACCGTGCGCGCCGGGACGAGCTGGCAGGTCTCCTGATCGCCGAGTTCGGCCGCCGGGCGATCGGGTCGAGCCTGGACGAGGCGACCGAGGTGGGCCCGGTCGCGTTCGCCGGGCGCCGCGACGAGCTCGTCGAGCAGCGGGAGCGGCTGGCGCAGGCCGGTGCCGAGCTGCTGCGCGTCACGCAGGTGCCCGCACAGGGATGGTTCTTCGAGCCGACGGTGGCGGTGCTCGACGGTCCCGGCCTCGCGGACGAGGTCTTCGGACCCCTGCTGCTCGTGGGCGGCTATGCCGACGAGGACGAGGCGGTGGCGCTCGCGAACACCGGGCAGGTCGGACTCGCCGGCTACGTGTTCGGCGCCGACGAGCACGCCGCGGCCGCACTCGGCACACGGCTCGTCGCCGGTGAGGTCAAGGTCAACGGCACGAGCGTGCTCGACATGTCGCCGGAGTCGTCGCAGAGCTTCTTCGGCGCGAGCGGACTGGGAGGGCACGGAGACGCCGATGTGCTTGACTTCTTCGTGGGGAAGCAGATCGTGGGCTCCGACCGCCCGGGTCTGCCCCTCTGATCGGAGGAGCACGGATGAGCGAGCGTGACGACGCGCCGCACGACTTCTCCCGTGCCGTCCTGCAGCCGGTCTCCGGCTATCAGGCGGTCGCCGGGTTTCTGCGGCGCGAGATGGCGCTCGGCCGCATCCGCCCCGGCGATCGGCTTCCGCCGGAGCGTCGGCTCGCGGAGCAGCTCGGCGTCTCGCGCGAGACGCTGCGTCAAGCCTTGCGGATCCTCGAGGGCAGCGGGCAGATCGTGATCTCGCGCGGTGCGTCCGGTGGGGCGTTCGTGCAGGATGCCGCCCTCGACCCGCGGCTCATCCGCGAGGAGGTGCGCACGCGTTCGGCTGAGATCGGTGAGCTCACCGAGTTCCGCTCGATCGTCGAGTCCGGTGGGGCGGCGCTGGCTGCGAACCGCCGCAGTGACGCCGACCTGGAGGCGATGGTGCTGGCGCAGCGCGACCTGGCCGCCGCCGGCACGAAGGCCGAGTCCCGCATCGCCGACACCGACTTCCACATCGCCCTCGCCGAGGCCTCCGGAAACTCCTTCGTCCGTGATGCGGTCGAGGAGGCGAGGGTTCGCATGTTCGAGCCCGTCGACCTGATGAGCTTCGACTTCGTGAAGGAGTCGAGCTGGCAGGCGCACGAGCAGATCCTCGACGCGGTGCGTCGGGGCGACGCCGAGGCCGCGGATGCCGCGATGCGCGCGCACCTGCGCACCACGCGCGAGGAATTCACGCGCGTCGTCGAATCCTGACGCCCGAGGGGCTCGGGCAGGTCAGCGCGTGGTGAGGCGGGAGAGCTCGGCGACGAACGCGTCGACGTCGGCCTCTTCGGTGTCGAAGCCGCACATCCAGCGCACTTCCTTGCGCGCGGCATCCCAGTCGTAGAAGCGGAACGAGTCGCGGAGCTGGTCGGCGACACCGTCGGGCAGGATTGCGAAGACGCCGTTGGACTGGGTCGGCTGCGTGAAGTCGACGCCCTGGATGGATCCGTCGGCGATGCCGGCCTCGATCTCGGAACGCAGGCGCGCGGCCATCGTGTTCGCGTGCTTCGCGTTGCGCAGCCACAGGTCGCCCTCGAGCAGCGCGATCAGCTGCGCCGAGACGAACCGCATCTTCGACGAGAGCTGCATGTTGAACTTGCGCGAGTACTTCAGGCCGTCCGCGGCGTCGGGGTTCAGCACCACGATCGCCTCGCCGAGCATCGCGCCGTTCTTGGTGCCTCCGAAGGTGAGCACGTCGACCCCGGCGTCGCGGGTGAACGCGCGCAGCGGCAGATCGAGGGCGGCGGCGGCGTTCGACAGGCGCGCGCCGTCGAGGTGCAGCTTCATGCCGCGCTCGTGCACGTGGTCGGCGATCGTGCGGATCTCGTCGGCCGTGTACAGCGTGCCGAGCTCGGTCGACTGCGTGATCGACACCACCAGCGGCTGCGCGCGGTGCTCGTCGCCCCAGCCCCAGGCCTCGCGATCGATCAGCTCGGTGGTGAGCTTGCCGTCGTCGGTGGGGACCGTGAGCAGCTTGAAGCCGCCGATCTTCTCGGGAGCTGCGGCCTCGTCGACGTTGATGTGGGCGGTGGATGCCGCGATCACCGCGCCCCAGCGGGGCAGCATCGACTGCAGGCCCGTGACGTTCGCGCCCGTGCCGTTGAACACGGGGAACGCCTCGACGCCCTCGCCGAAGTGCGCCTGGAAGACCTCCTGCAAGCGCGCGGTGTACGCATCCTCGCCGTAGGCGCTCTGGTGTCCGCCGTTCGCCGCCGCGATGGCCGCGAGGACCTCGGGGTGGATGCCGGAGTAGTTGTCACTGGCGAAGCCCCGGATCGCGGGGTCATGCTGGATGCTCACCGACCCAGCCTAATTGTCCGCATCGCCCTCGCGGTCCGGGGGAGGGTCTTCCGGATGTCGGATGCCGGCCCTACCCTCGACTTCATGGAGCGCACCGCCGCCACTCGGGCATTCGGCAACGTCCTCGTCAACACGCTCATCGCGAACGTGACGACGAGCTTCCTCTGGTTCGCGCTCACGTTCTGGGTGTACATCGAGACGCAGTCCGTGCTGGCCACGGGCATCATCGGCGGCGCGTACATGCTGTTCGTCGCGTTCTTCGCGATGGCGTTCGGCACGATCGTCGATCGCAACCGCAAGCACACCGTCATGGTGATCTCGAGTGTCATCTCCGCCGCTGCCTTCCTGGTGGCCGGGCTCCTCTACCTCTGGCAGCCCGAGGCGGCACTGCTCGATCTGGGTGGCCCGTGGTTCTGGCTGTTCTCCGGAGTGATCCTCTTCGGCGGTGTGATCGAGCAGCTGCGCAACATCGCGCTGTCCACGACGGTGACTCTGCTGATCCCCGAAGACAAGCGTGCGAACGCCAACGGGCTCGTCGGCACCGTGCAGGGCATCGCCTTCCTCGTCACGAGCGTGTTCTCGGGCCTGTCGATCGGGTTCCTCGGCATGGGATGGACCCTCGCGATCGCGATCGCGGCCATGGCGCTCACGTTCGCCCACCTGCTGTTCATCCGCATCCCCGAGGGTGCGCCGGAGCCCGACCCGAACGCATCGAGCGCACTCGACTTCCGCGGCAGCGTGCGGGCGATCCGACTCGCTCCCGGCCTGTTCGCCCTGATCATCTTCTCGACCTTCAACAACCTCATCGGCGGCGTCTACATGGCGCTCATGGACCCGTACGGCCTGACCCTCTTCGATGCCCAGACCTGGGGCTTCGCTCTGGCGTTCGCCTCGACCGGCTTCCTGGTGGGCGGCGGCCTGGTGGCGAAGTTCGGGCTCGGCCCCAAGCCCATGCGCACCATGCTGCTCGTCGTGATCGCCATGGGGCTGCTGGGCTCGGTGTTCATGCTGCGGGAGTGGTGGCCGCTGTATGTGATCGGCATGTGGGCCTATATGGCCCTGGTGCCCCCGGTCGAGGCGGCGGAGCAGACCATCATCCAGAAGGTCGTGCCGTACGAACGGCAGGGTCGCGTGTTCGGCGTGGCCGCGGCGATGGAAGCGGCGGCGGCCCCGATCACCGCGTTCCTGATCGCCCCGATCGCCGAGTTCCTGATCATCCCTTACATGAACACCCGCGAGGGGCAACAGAGCTGGGGCTGGCTGCTCGGCGAGGGCGAGGCCCGCGGTATCGCGCTGATCTGCCTGTTCGCGGGACTGATCATGGTCGTGGCCGCGACGCTGGCCTTCTTCACCCGGTCGTACCGCAAGCTCACCGAGCTCTACGCCGAGGCGCCCGAGCAGGAGATCGACCACGGCGAGACCGGCGGGGAAGACGGCGGTGATGCCGGCGCAGAAGCCGTGGCGGAGGAGTCGTCGATCGAGTCGGGCCCTGCCCGGCACAGTGAGGCTCCGCCCGTGGTCCCCGGCATGCCGCCCGAGTCCCGCTGAGCCCGGACGATTCCCCAAGCCCCGACGAGTCCCGCTGAGCCTCGGACGTTTCCCCGAGCCTCGGACGATTCCCCGAGGTTCGGACGTTTCCCCGAGGTTCCGATGGAAGAAGTTCCGCAGATCGTCACTCCGTCGGCGGATCGTCCGACACTCGGGATCAGTCGAGGTCGAACACCCGGTCGTTGAGGGCGGTGGCGTCCGTGTCCCAGAGCATCAGGAGCCGTGCGGCCAAGACATCGGGATCGAGCGACTTGGCCCGGAACACGACGGATGCCGTGCGCAGCTGCTCACCGGAATCGCGTGCGGACTTCGCGTACCCCTGGGCGACGGCCCGGGTCCAGGCCTCGCTCGCAGCCTTCACCGCGGCGTAGTTCGCCCCGCCGGCGAGGGGCCGCGCGACCGCCGTCGACGACACGATCGCGAACCGACCCGCCCCCGACGCGCGCAGCGCCGTGTCGAACGCCCGGCTCGTCGCGCGGACGGCCTCGAGCGCGGGCAGCAGCGCGGCGAAGTCCTCGTCGGACTGCCCGGCGAGGCCGCCGCCCCCGCGCCAGCCCCCGACGAGGGGGACCACCGCGTCGACGGGGCCGATCTGCCCCGCCAGAACCGTCATCTCGTCGAGCGAGGTCGCATCCGCGAGGAAGACCTCCGTGCCCGCATCCGCCAACTGCTGCAGCCCTTCTGCGGACCGGCCGGTCGCGATCACCCGTGCCCCCGCACCGTGCAGAGCGCGTGCCGCCGCCCGCCCCGCCGCACTGGTCGCTCCGGCGAGCACCACCGTGCGGCCGGACAGTCTCGAGTCGATGAGTTCATCCATGTCGCTCACTCTTCCGGTTCGGAGGGGCTTCTGCGGCCGGAACCCGCGGAGAGATCCGCAGAACAGGTTCCGGCCGCAGCGCGGTGCGCCCCAGCGTCACACTCGGAACGCGCGCCATGCGCGCGTGGTCATCAGTCGTCCGTGCCGCGGATGCCCACGGTGGATTCGATGACGGGCTTCATCTTCTTGTGAAGGGTCTCGAAGAACATCGACAGCGGGAACTCGTCGTCCATCACGGCATCCGTGTACCCCTTCGGCGCGCCGGCGAGGATCTCGTCCGACAGGCCGCGGGCCCACTGCGAGGCCGGGTGCGGGGTGAGCGTGCCGCGGACGAGCTCGTACGCGGCGAGCCAGTGCGCGACCTTGGGGCGGTCGATCGAGTGCCAGTACAGGTCGTCGATCGCGTCGCCGAGCGCCACGACGGCATCCGGCACGGCGTCCCAGTCGAAGGTGAGAGCCGTGTCGGTCCAGTGCAGCACGCCGCGCTGGTGCAGCCACGCGAACAGCAGCTGTCCGCCGACCGCGTCGTAGTTGCGTGTGCGGGTGCCCGTGATCGAGAAGCGGAAGATGCGGTCGAAGATCACCGCGTACTGCACGAGGTGCGCGTAATCGTGCATCTCCTGCTCCGTCTCGGTGAGCTCCTCACCGGCGGCGATGCGGGCCGCGAGGGCGCGCTCGATCTTCACCGACTCGCGGAACGCGGTCATGTCGCAGCGCATCTCCTCGAGGGAGTAGAGGAAGAACGGCATCCGCTGCTTGATCATGAACGGGTCGAACGGCAGATCGCCGCGCATGTGGGTGCGGTCGTGGATGATGTCCCACATGACGAAGGTCTTCTCGGCCACCTGCTGGTCGTCGAGCATGGCGGCGGCCCGCTCCGGCAGATCGAGGTTGGTGATCTCGGCTGCGGCACGGGTGACGCGGCGGTAGCGAGCGGCCTCGCGGTCCTGGAAGATCGCACCCCACGTGAAGGTCGGGATCTCGCGCATCGCGACGGTCTCGGGGAACAGCACGGCCGAGTTCGTGTCGTAGCCGGGCGTGAAGTCGACGAGCCGCAGCGAGACGAACAGCTTGTTGCCGTAGTCGCCGGCCTCAAGGGCGGCGATGAACTCGGGCCAGATCGTCTCGACGATCAGCGCCTCGACCAGGCGGTCGCTCGAGCCGTTCTGCGTGTACATCGGGAACACGACGAGGTGACGGATGCCGTCGACGCGGGTCTGCTGTGGCTGGAAGGCCATGAGCGAATCGAGGAAGTCCGGCACGCCGAAGTCTTCGGATGCCCAGCGGTCGAAGTCGACCACGGAGGCGGTGAGGTACTCCGCGTCGTGCGGGAAGGCAGGGGCGAGTGCGCGGATCGCGGCGGTGATCGCGCCGACGAGCTCGCGGGCCGCGGCGTGGTGCGCGGCATCCGGGATCGAGCCGTCCTTGATCTGCATCTCGCGGAGGGCGATCGCGGCGTCCTTCAGCTGCGCCCAGGCGGCGGACTGCTCGGCGATCGACGCGTCCTCGACGACCTCGGGTTCGCCGACGATGGCCTGGACAGCGGAACTGTTGGCGGAAAGAAGGGACATCGGGACCTCCGATCGGAGTTTTCAACGGAAAGATTCCGGCATATACGGAATCCTGACGATAATCTTACAGCCATGGATGATTCTGTCGACCGCGCGATCCTGACCGCGATCTCCCGTGACGGGCGCGCCACGCTCTCCCAGCTGTCGGAGGCCGTCGGCCTGTCGGTCTCGGCCGTGCAGTCGCGTCTGCGCCGGCTGGAGACGAGGGGAGTCATCTCCGGCTACCAGGCGATCCTCGACCCCGAGCAGGTGGGCACCCCGCTCTCGGCCTTCATCGAGATCACCCCACTCGACCCCGCCCAGCCCGACAACGCTCCGGAGCTGCTGGAGCACCTCGACGCGATCGAGGCCTGCCACTCCATCGCCGGTGACGCGAGCTACATGCTGTTCGTTCGCGTGCCGTCTCCGCGTGCGCTCGAGGAGCTCGTCCGTGACGTGCGGCTCGCGGCGAACGTCAGCACCCGCACCACCGTGGTGCTGCAGACCTACTACGAGCACCGGCCGATCATCCCGGTCGGCTCGGCGGAGTAGTCGGGAGCGCGTCAGAGCACCGCGCCCACCATCGCCTCGCCCAGGGGAGTGCGCAGGTGCAGCATCCGGGTGCCGTCGCGCTCGCTGCCGATCAGCCCCGCGCCCCGCAGCACGGTGAGGTGATGCGACGCGGTCGAGACCGCGACACCGGCATCCTGAGCGACCTGCGATGTCGTGCGGGCGGTTCCTGCTCGGAGCAGGATTCCCGCGCGGGCCGGACCCAGCAGGGCGCCCAGAGCATCCTCGATGTCGGCGGTGTCCCGCGCCCAGCCGGCGGTGACGCCGCGGGCCGGATAGAACAGCGTCGGCTGCGCCGGGGGCTCGGTGAGCACCATGCAGCCCCACGACGACATGACCGACGGCACCAGCACCAGGCCGCTTCCCCGGCAGTCGACCTGTTCGCTGTGGCGACGCAGCGAGACGCGGACGGCGCCTTCTCCCCAGGTCACCTGCGGGTGCAGGTCTCCGGCCATCCCCGCGAAGCCGCCGGTCGCGATCCGCTGCGCACGGAACGCGATGTCGGCGCGCAACAGGCGTTCGAGCTGCGGCCAGACGGGAGCCAGCGCGGCATCCCATACCGCGGACCAGGCGTCGGCGATCATCGAGCGCGCCCGTGCCGGCTTCCCCTGCATCTCGCCCAGCGCCCGTTGCCGCGCTCCGGTCGAGCGCCGCACCATCTTCCCGAAGTCGACGCGCATCGGGTCGAGAGCTGTGATGCGCAGCTCGTCGAGCTCGCCCTCCGGGCTCAGGTCCCATCGCGGTGCGGTCGTCAGGAAGTCGGGCAGGTAGCCGTCGTCCCCGATGACGGTCGCGAGCAGGGCGAACTCCTCGCGGGGCAGGCGCTCGCGCACGGCACGCAGCCACCCCCATTGCAGGGGATGCGCCTCGGGGCGCCGCAGGACCCGCACGGCGTGGGCCAGCTCGTGCCCGGGCGAGATGCCGAATCGCACCGCCTCGACATCGCCGGGGCTCAGGTGGAACTCGACGCGGTGGTCGGGGTGCTCGACGCCCTCGACGGGCCCTGTGTTTCGATTCACATCGAAACTCTAGGGGTGGCCCTGCGCGCTGTCGAGACTGGAGTCATGAACAGCACAACCCCCGGATCCGGAATCGTCGCCGGCGCGGACATCCGCATCGGCACGGGCCGCAGTCGCAGGTTCGTCGGCGCAGAGCACGGCGCGGAGGTGTCGTACTTCTTCGTCGAGAACCAGCCGGGCGAAGGCCCGGGGCGGCACTGGCATCCCTACGCCGAGACCTGGGTCGTGATCGAGGGACTTGCCCGCATCACCGTGGGCGAGGAGACTTTCGTCGCCGGGGCGGGCGACACCGCGACCGGCCCCGCCTTCGTCCCCCACTGCTTCACCAACGCGGGAGACGGGGTCCTCAGGATCATCGGCATCCACGCATCCGCCACCATCATCCAGACGTTCCTCGACGAGGACTGAGCACCAGGAGCACCATGTCCTTCCAGGCATACCTCGACAACATCGAGACCAAGACGGGGCTGACCCCGCGACAGTTCATCGAGCTCGCGACCGAGAAGGGGTTCGACCGGACGACGAAGGCCACGCCCATCGTCGCGTGGCTCAAGGAGGACTACGCGCTGGGGCAGGGGCACGCGATGGCCCTCGTGCACGTGATCACCAAGGGCCCGCAGATCAGCAGCAAGCACGTCGGCACGGGCGGTGCGCACGGCGACGCCTCCGACACGCTCTGGCTCGACGGCAAGGACAGCAACCCGAACCCCTGATCCGTCGTCCCGCTGAGGTCGGGCATCGCCCCGGCCAGTAGGATTCCCTGCGTGGCAGCATCCTCCCAGCGCAAGAAGAAGAGTCGGACCGCGAAGCACACCCCGGCCCGCACCAGCGGCAACCCGGCGCGGCGTCCGGTCGTCGAGGCGGGGCCGGTCACCGCATCCGATTGGATCGGGGCCGCGCGGCTGCGCACCCTCCCGCTCGCGATCGCCCCGGTGATCATCGGAACCGGTGCGGCGCGCAGCACCGGCCCCGAGTTCCACTGGGTGATCGCGCTCGCGTGCCTCGCCGTCGCGGTGCTGCTGCAGATCGGCGTGAACTTCACGAACGACTACAGCGACGGCGTCCGCGGCACCGACGCCCACCGGGTCGGGCCCGCGCGCCTGACGGCATCCGGGCGGGTGAAGCCGCGCACCGTCCTGATCATCGGCCTGATCTTCTTCGCGCTCGCCGCGGTCGTCGGGCTCGCGATCGTCGTGCGCACCGAGCAGTGGTGGATGCTGGCCGTCGGTGCGGCGTGCATCGTCGCGGCCTGGTTCTACACCGGCGGCAAGAGGCCGTACGGGTACTACGGCCTCGGCGAGGTCTTCGTGTTCGTGTTCTTCGGACTCGTCGCCACGCTCGGCACCACCTGGGTGCAGGTGTTCGAGCTGCCGCTGCAGGCGTGGCTCGGAGCCATCGCGGCCGGCCTGTTCGCGTGTGCCGTGCTGCTCGCCAACAACCTGCGTGACATCGACCAGGACCGCGAGGTCGGCAAGCGCACCCTGACCGTCTTGATCGGACGCCGCGCCACGCAGGTGCTGTTCACCCTGTTCGTCCTGGCGCCGTTCGGCATCGCCGTGTTCCTCGCGCTGCTGTTCCCGATCGCATGGATCTCGCTCCTCGCACTGCTGGCGGGACTCCCTGCCATCGTCATCGTCTGGGCCTACCGGCAGCCGAGGGAGTTGGTGACCGCGCTCGCCCTGACGTCGCTGACATCACTGCTGTACGCCGGCGCCCTGTTCTGGGCGTTCGTCGGCTGAGCAGTAGCGCGGCGGTCAGACCTTCGGGTCGTCGCCGGGCTCGTTCGCGTCGATCGCCTGGTCCTCGGCATCCGCATCGGCCTGGCTGCCGGACGACCGGCTCTCGCGGCGCTCCGCGAGTCGGGCCGAAGCATCGGTGAGCGGCGTGCGCAGGAACAGCATCGAGATGCTCATGCCGATGAGCGCGGCGAAGATCGCGGCGAGCCACCAGTATTCGCGGAAGATCGGGAAGAAGAACCAGAGGATGGCGAGCGGGACGAGGAACGCCAGCAGCCGCAGCACGGTGTAGACGAGGAAAGGCGCGGGCTTCTTCACCCTTCCAGTCTACGTTCGCCGCGGGGGTGGCTCGGTGCCGGTGCCCTCGATGCCGAGCCGAGCAAACGGGATGCCGCGCACGACCCGGTGCCACGGATGCTCCCCGAGCGACCACAGCAGCCTGGCGCCGATGTCGAGCGCCAGGTCTTCGCAGCCGACCGGGAGGGGCATGTCATCCCGCTCCAGCGCCGACCGCGGCCCGCTCCACAGTGCACCGGGGCGCAGGCCGTCGGACTGTGAGACGAAGTGGCGGTCTCCCCACCGCACGGCGCCCTGCATGCGGGGGATGCCGGGGCTGAAGACGTGCTCCTCCGTGAACCGGCCGTCGGCGTCCTCCGGGATCGAGAACTCGCCGATCCGGCCGCGGTCGTCGGTGAGGTGCTCGCCGATGAGGACACGCCGCAGGGGAGTGCCGTCCTCGTCGAACACTCGACCCAGATACGAGCAGCGCAGCGCGACGGGGTGCACGCGCGTGCGGACGGCGACGAGCGCCGTGGTACGACCGCGCCGAGGTCGCCTGCCGGCGATGCGCTGAGCGGTGGCGCCGCGGACCGTCCGCACATCCGCGAGATCGAACTCCCAGATGCCGCGTCCGGTCGCCGCGACGAACAGCCGGTCGTCGAACCAGGCGAGGCCCCCGGCGTGGATCGGTGCCGGCTGCAGTTCGCCGTCGTTGCCGGGGACGGCGAGCAGCACGTCGAGATGGCGGGAGCGCTCGAGGTCGACGAACGTCACGCGGGAGGCGAGATGCACGCCGTCGAGCTGTTGCCGGAACCAGCTCACCGCCACGGTGCGTCGACCCCGCCACTCGCCGAGGTCGATGCCCTGCGGGTACCAGCGTCGGGTCCAGGTCCGGGCGGTCAGCCATCGCAGGTCCAGGGTGTCGCGCTGCTTCTGCCGCACCGGACGCCACGTCGATCCGAAGGGCCAGAGCATGCTCCCATCGTCGCCGATCGAACGGATCCTCGCGAACTCGACCGCGAGTCGAGCGTCGTATCTCGGCCTACGTACAGCTTCACGAAATGCGACATGTATTATGTTACGTGTCGTCGCGCGTATCTCTGGGGGGAGGGAGCGCGACGACACACAACGTCCCGGGTCCGGCTGATGGGGGTCAGCAGGGCACGAGGCGGGCGGGGCCATCATCGGTGGCCCCGCTCTCCGAACGCCTCGCGTTCGGCAGTGCGTAGCACTGGGAGGTGTGGCTCCGTTCGGGTACGGGGCCACACCTCACTGCGCACGGGCCGCAGCATCGGCGGACACCGGTCGTTCACCTCCAGGTCGCCGTCCGGCAACGGTGACCTGGCACGATTCCGGGACACCGCCTCTCCCTGGAGCTCCGTGCGCACACCCCTCGTCACCGTCATCCTGCCCGCGAAAGACGCCGGCGCGTACATCGGGACGACGCTCGAGACGCTCACCCGCCAGTTCGAGGATGCGTCGGCGCTCAAGCTCGTCGCGATCGACGACGGCTCACGCGACGACACGGGTGCACTCATGCGCGCGTATGCCGAGCGCCTCCCGCACGTCGAGCTCATCCGGAACCCGATCGCCCGGGGTCTGGCGACCGCCCGGAATCAAGGGCTCGAACGGGTCGAGGGCGACGCCTTCTGCTTCCTCGACGGTGACGACTGGATGCAGCCGCGCCGGCTCGAGGTGCTGGTGTCGCGGTTGCGCGAGCTGGACTGCGACTTCCTCCGCACCGACCACGTCACGGTCACCGGGTCGCACCGGGCGCTCGTGCGTGCCCCGCACCCGTGGCGCGAACGCGTGCTCGTTCCGAGGGCGGCGATCCTGCCCGAGAACGAATCCACGATGGTCGACTACCCCTACGCGTGGGCGGGTGTCTTCCACCGCCGCGTTCTCGACGACGGGCTGGCGCGGTTCTCCGAGGGGCTGTTCACGGCGGAGGACCGGCCCTGGATCTGGCGGCTCCATCTTGGCGCGCGGTCGTTCGCAGTCGTGGACGCGCCCGCGCTGCTCTACCGACGAGGTGTCGCGACATCCCTCACCCAGGCCAGGGATCGCCGCCAGCTCGACTTCGCCAGGGCGATGGACGAGGTCATCGCCGTCGTGGAGCAGGACGCGGAGGCGGAGCGCTTCCTGCCCAAGGTCGTGTGGACCGCGCTCGCGCTCAGTTCCCACCACCTGGTGCGTGCGCGTCGGATGAGCCCGCGGCTGCGCGCCGAGATGCGCGGCGGCATCCGGGACATGCTCCGCCGCCTGCCGGACGACGAACTCGACGAGACGCTCACGCGCTTCGACGGGCCGCGCCGGCGGGTGCTGGCGCGCGTTCTCCGACAGGCGGGGCGCACGGCATGACCCAGCTGTTCGCGCTGCACAGTGCGTACGGACTCGCCACGGCCGCCGCGGCGATCGACGCCGGGCTCCTCGGCCGCGACGGCGGGGCGGAGCGCATCCTGGTGCCGTTCACCTCGAGCCGGGTGCCGGAGACGGCGGTCGGCATCGCGGGCGACCCCGTGCTCGGGCCGCTGCGCGCGCGATTCGACCGCGTCGAGCCGCTGGAAGATGTCCTCGGCCCGTTGCATCCGAGCTCGTGGGAACCCGCTGAGGCCGACCTCCCGATCCTGGAGCGGTTGCTCGTACGGGCGTGGCGACTCGATCCTCAGGGCCTGGAGCTGTTCGTGCAGAGCCCGCAGGTCGCGCCGGCCCGCACCCTGATGGCGCTGTTCCCGCACGCGCGGATCACCATCGTGGGGGATGGGCTCATGACCTACTCGCCGATGCGGGTGCGGCTGCCGTATGCGGTCGCGGCGCGCATCGAACGCGTGGTCCATGCGGACGTGGTGCCCGGAGTGCGGCCGCTCGTCGGGTCTCCTCGGGCGGAGATCATGCCGGTTCCTCCCTCGGTGTTCGCGGCGGCACTGCGGGAGACGGATGCCGGTGACCCGGGCGTCGGCGACGATCCGCCCAGCGTGCTCGTCCTCGGCCAGTACCTGTCGGCGCTCGGACTCATGACGCCCGCCGCGGAGATCGACCTGCAGAAGCAGCTGATCGACCGCGCCGCGCGGTGGGCTCCGCAGCGCATCGTCTTCAAGCCGCACCCCGCCGCACCGCCGCTGATGACCGCGGCGGTCCGCGATCGGGCGCACGTGCACGGGATCGACTTCGTCGAGTATCGCGGCCCGCTCGCGGCCGAGCTGCTCGCTGAACGACTGGATGCGCTGGCCGTCGTCGCCGGGTTCTCGACCGCGCTGCCGACGGTGCACACGCTCTTCGGCCGGGCGATCGGATCGGCGGGCAACGACCGGGTGCTGGCGGCGCTGACGCCGTTCGAGAACAGCAATCGCATACCCGTGACCCTGGTCGATGCCCTCACCCGCGACGACGCGCCCTACAGCGACCCCGCCCGCTTGCAGCTGTTGGTCGACGCGGTCGGCTACGCGATGCAGCCTGAGAACGCCGCCCATCTGCGCGGTCGCGCCGAAGAGCTGCTGCACGACCTGGACTCGGTCGAGCGGGATCGGTATTTCGCGCCACGACGGCTTGCGGAGCTGCGGCTGCCGGGAGCACCGCGGGAGAGCGCCCTGAACCGTGCATTGCGCCCCGCCGGCGGAGTGGGCAGGGTCGAGGAGTGGCGGCTCCACGCCCTCGGCGCGCGGCGACGAGTCGGTCGTGCCTGGCGGGCGCTGCGCGGGCGATGACGATGACGACGAGGATGACGATGACGACGAGGATGAACGACATGGACGAGCAGCGGCCCCTCACGGTGGCGATCATCCCCGCGCGCGGCGGGTCGAAGCAGGTGCCGCGCAAGAACCTCCAGCGAGTGGGCGGAGTCCCGCTGGTCGAGCGTGCTGTTCGGGCGGCGACCGCGGCATCCGGCATCGACCTGGTCGTGGTGTCCACCGACGATGACGAGATCGCCGCGGTCGCGAACACCGCGGGAGCCCGTGTCATCCGCCGCCCCGCCGAGCTCGCCGAAGACACTGCGACCTCGGAGAGCGCGATCCTGCATGCCCTCGACGAGCTCGAAGCAGCCGGAGAGAGGGTCGAGATCGTGGCGTTCCTGCAGGCGACGTCGCCGTTCATCCCGAGTGACGCGCTCGCCGCGGCCGTGGAGGAGATTCGTGCAGACCGCGCCGACAGCGTGTTCGCGGCCCATGAGACCTACGGATTCCTGTGGCGGGAAGACGACCGCGGTGAGGCGGTCGCGATCAACCACGAAGCCGCGCACCGCCCGCGGCGCCAGGACCGGGAGCCGCACCACCTCGAGACCGGCGCCTTCTATGTGTTCCGGGCCGCGGGGTTCCGTGAGAGCCGGCATCGGTTCTTCGGCAGGATCCGCATCGCTGCGGTGCCGGAGTGGACGGCGATCGAGATCGACGATGCGGATCAGCTCCGGGTCGCCCGTGCTCTCGCGACCCTGCACGAGGTTCCAGGGCGCATCCCGGTGCGGGCGGTCGTGACCGACTTCGACGGCGTGCACACCGACGACACCGCGATCATCGATGCAGACGGCGGGGAACGGGTGCGGGTCAGCCGCGAGGACGGGATGGGGGTTGCCCTGCTGCGCCGCGCCGGTGTGCCGCTGCTCATCCTGTCGACCGAGGCCAATCCCGTGGTCCGCGCCCGGGCGACGAAGCTCCGCGTTCCGGTGCTCCATGGCCTCGACGACAAGGAGACGGCACTGCGCGACTGGGCGCAGGAGAACGACGTGCCGCTCGCCGACATCGCCTACCTCGGGAACGACGTCAACGACCTTCCGGCGATGCGGATCGTGGGCTGGCCGGTCGCGGTCGCCAACGCACATCCGCTCGTCATCGAAGAGGCCAGGGTCGTGCTGAGCCGCCGCGGTGGCGAGGGTGCTGTTCGCGAACTGATCGAACGGGTGTTGTCGAGCTGACCGATGCCGGTAACCCGGTCGTCGCCCGGTGTTCATCCTCGGCCCGTAGTCAGGAGGGAGGGGGTGCACCAGCGCTCGACGACCGGAGGAATCATGACTGTCAGCATCGGCTCACGAGTGATCGGCGGCGGTCGTCCCGCCTATGTCATCGCCGAGATCGGACTCAATCACAACGGCGATGTCGACATCGCGAAGAAGCTCATCGACGTCGCAGCCCGCGCCGGCGCCGATGCGGTGAAGTTCCAGAAGCGCACGCCCGAGATCTCCACTCCCGAGCACATGCGCGACGTTCCGCGTGAGACGCCGTGGGGCGTCATGAGCTACCTCGACTACCGCCGTCGCGTCGAGTTCGGCCGCGACGAGTACGTCGAGATCGGCGATCACGCCACCATGCTCGGCCTGGACTGGTTCGCGTCGCCGTGGGACGTGCCGAGCGTCGACTTCCTCGAAGACCTCAACGTGGTGGCGCACAAGGTCGCCTCGGCCAGCCTCACCGACACCGAGCTGCTGGTCGCCCTGCGCGAGACGGGCAAGCCCGTGATCCTCTCGACCGGCATGTCGACCATCGAGCAGATCGACCGGGCTCTCGACACGCTCGGCACCGACCGGGTGGTCCTCATGCACGCGACCTCGACCTACCCGCTCGAGCCCGAAGAGGCGAACCTGCGCGTGATCGCCACCCTGCGCGACCGCTACCCCGGTGTGCCCGTCGGCTACTCGGGGCACGAGCGCGGCCTGCAGATCTCCCTCGCCGCGGTGGCCATCGGCGCAGTCGCGGTCGAGCGCCACATCACGCTCGACCGTACGATGTGGGGCTCCGACCACGCGGCCTCCCTCGAGCCGACCGGTCTCGAGCACCTGGTGCGCGACATCCGCGTGATCGAGCGCGCGACCGGCGACGGCGTCAAGCGCGTGTTCGACAGCGAGCGCGCGCCGATGGCGAAGCTGCGCCGCATCTCGGCATGACCGAGGCCACCGGCATCCGCGTCGTCGCCATCGCGGACGCCGACTCCTTCGTGAAGTGGGGGGCCTCGCTGCTCGGCTCGGTACCGGGCCTGCGTCCGCACCTGCTGCTCGTGCGCACCCCGCTCACGGCCAGTGTCGAGCAGCAGCGCACCGCGCTGGCGGGCACGGCGCTCGGCCCCGACGACATCACCCGGATCGGGTTCGCGGAGACGGCGGCCTGGCTGGCCGGGCAGCGCCCCGACGTGGTGCTGCTCGCCGGGCGCGGACCGTTCGTGCGGCTGATGGGGCGCGTCATCGACGCGCTGGAGCATCGACCGGTCACGGTCTCGGGGCTGCCGGGTATGGCGATCCCCGCCCAGCGCGGGGCGCTCGACTATCGACGCCACACCGACCTGTTGGTCGTGCATTCCCATCGAGAGGTGCGGGCGTTCGAAGAGCTCGGGCGACGCATCGGCGTGCAGACGCCCGTGGCGCTCGCGACCCTGCCGTTCGCCCGGCGCCGGCAGCGGATGCTGCGCCCGGAGCGGATACGGGTCGACGCCGCGGCCGGCGGTCGCGGTGGCATCGCGGTCGCCGAGCGCCCGGCACCGGCTGCTCCGGCGCGACCGCCTGCGACGGACATCGTGTTCGCCGCGCAGGCGCTCGTGCCCGTCGGGAAGGACGAGCGGGCCGAGATCGCGGCCATGCTGGTCCGGGCGGCGGAGGCGGAGCCCGCGCGACGCGTGGTGGTGAAGCTGCGGTCGCGGCCGGGGGAGTCGGAGACGCACCTCGAACGCGAGCCCTACGCGGGGTTGCTGCCGTCGCGCCTTCCGCAGAACCTGGTCTTCTCGTACGACTCGATGTCCGCCGCCCTGCAGACGGCCGCCGGTCTCGTCACGGTGAGCTCGACCGCCGCGATCGAGGCCACCGCGCTCGGCGTGCCCGTGATCGCGCTCGACTCCTTCGGGGTGAGCAAGAGCCTGCTGAACACGGTGTTCGTGGGAAGTGGGCTGCTCGGCGGTCGGAGCGAGGTCGTCGCCGGGCGGTTCCGGCATCCGCATCCGGACTGGCTCCGCGACAACTACTTCCATCCCGAAGTCGAGTCGACGTGGTGGGAGCGGGTGGAGCAGCTCGTGGCGCTGCGGCGCTCGGGCGCGCTGCCGGCACGCCGCGTCCCGGCCGCTCGCGGGGGAGCCCTGCACGAGGCGTGGCATCGGGCGAGCGTGCTCGGCGCCGAGGATCGCACGGTGCAGGGCGCGGTCGCGCTTGCGGTGGGTTCTCCTGCGACTCGCGCGATGGCCGCGGTCCGCGCGCGCCGGGCGCCGTCCGGCGGAGGCACCTGGTCCGATGCGTCGACGGACTACACGCTCGAGCCGAACCCGTTCGACGACTCCCTCCGGCGCTGAATCGGCCGTCTCAGCGCCCGAGGAGAGCCACGATCTGACGGTCGATGTCGTCGACGAGCTCGTCGACGGTCAGATCGACGTTCGTGCTCGCCGTCAGGGTGAGGAACATGATGGCGGACACGATACGGGCGAGGGCGGCGGCACGTTCCTCGCTCGTCTTCGGGTCGCGGCGGAGGACCGACGCCACGGCGTCCTCGGTCTCGCCCACGATGCGGAGCGCTTCGGCATGGTGCCCGTCAGAGGGTTCGGCGAACACCATCTCGCGCAGGTAGGTGCGTCCGTTCTCGACCTGAACGCGGTTGCACTCGACGATCGGTCGCAGCAGTGCGACGATCGCCGCGCGCGCATCGGGAGTCGCTTCGGCCGCCGCGATGCCCTTCTCGAGGGCGACGGCGTAGTGCGCGTTCTGCACGAGCAGCAGCAGCTCGCCCTTGGTCTTCGCGTAGAGGAACAGGGTGCCGGTGCCGACATCGGCTCGCTCGGCGATCTGCTGGGTCGTGACATCGTCGATGCCGTGCTCGGCGAAGAGCTCCGACGCCGCGGCCGTGATCCGTTCGAGTTTCTGCTGCTTGTTGCGCTCGCGACGACCGAGGGCGTTCGAAGCGGACGTCGACATACTCTTCCTCCGGGAATAGAAACTGATTACGCTCAGTTATGACGAGAGTCGCTTATGCGCACGCTCAACTATCACTCATCATCGCAAAGAAGAGAGCAGTCCATGCCTTCACTCCACGGAGCCGTCGTCCTCGTCACCGGAGCGAACGGAGGCATCGGCACGCAGTTCGTCCACCAGGCGCTCGCGCGCGGAGCCGCCAAGGTCTACGCCAGCGCCCGCACGCCGCGCACCTGGGACGACGAACGCGTCGTCCCTCTCGCCCTCGATGTGACGGATGCCGCGTCGATCCGCGCCGCCGTCGACGCGGCGCCCGACGTGACGGTGCTGATCAACAATGCGGGCGCCTCGGTGCCGACCGCGGGGATCCTGACACATTCCGACGAGGACATCCGCCGGAATGTGGAGACGAACTTCCTCGGACCGCTCTTCCTGACGCGGGCCTACGCACCGCTTCTCGCCGGACGCCAGGGAGCGGCGATCATCGACATCCACTCCGCCCTCGCCTGGTACGCCGTCGGCGGCATCTACAGCGCGACCAAGGCGGCGCTGTGGTCGGCGACGAACTCGCTCCGCCTCGAGCTCGCCCCGGCGGGAGTGCACGTCGTGGGGGTGCACGTCGGGTACGTCGACACCGCCATGGCCGAGCACGTCACCGACCCCAAGACCGATCCGGCGGACCTCGTCAGGGCCGTGCTGGACGCGACCGAGCGCGACGAGTACGAGGTGCTCGCGGATGAGATCTCGGTGCAGGTCAAGGCGGGGCTGAGCGCTCCGCTGGAAGCGGTCTATCCGCAGCTGCGGGCGAACGCCTGAGGAGACGTCATGCGTGCATTCGTCGTCGACAAGTACAAGCAGCCGCTCGTGGAGCGGGAGGTCGCCGAACCCGAGGTGGGGGACCGAGACGTCCTCGTGCGGGTGGAGGCCGCGAGCCTCAACCAGCTGGACGAGAAGATCCGGTTGGGGGAGTTCGCGCAGATCCTGCCCTACGAGCTGCCCCTGGTCCTCGGCAACGATGTGGCGGGGACGGTGATCCGTGTCGGTCGGCTCGTCGACGGATTCCGGCCCGGCGACCGCGTATACGCCCGTCCCGACGCCGCCCGCATCGGGACGTTCGCCGAGCGGATCGCCGTCGCCGAGAAGGATCTCGCCCCCGTGCCCGCCGGTCTCTCGATGGCCGAGGCGGGGTCGCTCCCGCTGGTCGCCCTCACGGCCTGGCAGGCGCTGGTCGAGCGCGGTGGGGTCACGGCGGGCCAGAAGGTGCTCATCCACGCCGGCGCCGGTGGGGTCGGATCCATCGCCATCCAGCTCGCGGCGCACCTCGGGGCCACGGTCGCCACGACGGCCAGTGCCGCGAACGCCGAGTTCGTCCGCGAGCTCGGCGCGGACATCGTGATCGACTATCGTCGGCAGGACTTCGCAGAGGAGCTGTCGGGCTACGACTTCGTGTTGGACAGCCTCGGCGGCGAGAACCTCGAGAAGTCGCTGCGGTGCTGAAGCCGGGTGGGTTGGTCGTCGGGATATCGGGACCGCCCGACCCCGCCTTCGCCCGCGCCCAGGGGCTGAACGCGCTCGTGCGGCTCGCGATCGCAGGGCTCAGCCGCAAGATCAGGCGGCAGGCGAAGAAGCTCGGCGTGCGGTACGAGTTCCTCTTCATGCGTGCGGATGGCGACCAGCTGCGCGAGATCACGGCGCTCGTCGACAGCGGCGCGATCCGCCCCGTCGTCGCGAAGGCGTACCCGTTCGACCGTCTGCCGCAGGCCCTCGCCGACCTCGCCGCCGGGGTGAGCCGGGGCAAGCTCGTGGTCACGAACGACTGAACCCTCGGCGTCGGCAGCCGAAACCCGGACGCATCGTGCTGGCGCCGGCGCGTCGCGGGTGGACACGCCGACGGTGCGCCGCTGCGGCTGGGTTTTCGCATCCAGGCGGCGGCGCACCGTCGGGCCGGGTCAGTTGCTGCGGCGGATGGCGCGCACCCCGACGATCAGTCCGACCACCGCAACCGCGAGAGCCGAGACCCACCCCCACAGGACAGTCACGTCGCCGAGGTCTCCGGCGAACAGCGCCCGCTCGGCCTGCACGACCCAGTTCACCGGGTTGACCGACGCCACGGCGCGCATCCACTCCGGAGCATCGTCGAGCGGCAACAGCATCCCGGACAGGATCAGCAGCGGGAAGATCAGCGACTGCTGCACTCCCCAGAACAGCCACTCCCGGTCCTTCGTCGCCAGCGCCAGCGAATACGACAGCGAGCCGAGGCCCACCCCGAACACGGCCAGCAGCGCCAGCCCGATGAGCAGCCCGGGGATGTCGGCGGCGAAGCCGAACGGCCAGGCGATCAGCACAATCACGAGCGCCTGCACCACGATCGGCGCGATCTCCTTGAGCGCACGCCCGACCAGCAGCGAGGAGCGGGCGAGCGGGGCGACCAGGGTGCGCTCGTGCGAGCCGGTCATCATCTCGTACTGCAGGTTCGAACCGGTGGCACCGGTGCCGAACAGCACGATCATCACGAGCACGCCGGGCACGAACCAGGCCAGGGTCTCGCCGGCCGGCTGCCCCGAGTCGCCGATCAGCAGCGGAGCGAACAGCCCGAGGAAGACGAGCGGCTGCAGCAGACTGAAGATCAGGGTGAACGGATCGCGGACCACGGGCTTGAGCTCGCGCGTCAGCACGTTGCGGGTGTCGCGCGCGAGGTTCGGGCGCACGAGCGTGTCGGTGGCGGTCATGAGAGGACTCCTGTCGTGCTGTTCGCAGCGGTCGTGCTGTTCGCGGAGGTCGTGCTGGTGTCGGCGGAATCGGATGCTTCGCCGGCGGCATCCGCTCCTTCGCCGGCGTCGCGCAGGGTGCGGCCGGTGAGCGCGAGGAACACGTCGTCCAGCGTGGGCGGGACGCCGGTCGCCCGGCGGACGAGGATGCCGGCGGCGTCGAGCTCGCGCACGATCACCGGCAGCAGCCGGTCGCCGTCCTGCACCGCGAGCGAGATGGACTCGCCCTCGACCGTGACCTCGGCGTTGCTGAGGCGGGCGACCACGGCGCGGGCGCTCGCCGCCTCGGCAGCATCCGCGAACCCGAAGGTGAGCACGTCGCCGGCCAGCGTCGCCTTGAGGGAGGCGGCGTCGTCGTCGGCGATGATGCGCCCCTTGTCCATGACCATCACGCGCTCGGCGTAGCGGTCGGCCTCTTCCAGGTAGTGCGTGGTGAGGAAGACCGTGGTGCCGTGCTGCGTGCGCAGGTCGAGGATGTGCTCCCACAGGTTCGCCCTGCTCTGCGGGTCGAGTCCGGTGGAAGGCTCGTCGAGGAAGATCAGCGGCGGTGCGTGCATGAGCCCGAGCGCGATGTCGAGCCGGCGCTTCTGCCCGCCGCTGAGCTGCTGCACGGTCCGCGTCGCGAAGGAGGTGAGGTCGAGCGACTCGATCAGCTCGTCGGCCCGCCGAGCACTGTCGCGCCGTGACATCCCGTAGAAGGCACCCTGGCTCAGCAGTTCGTCGCGCACCCGCTGCGAGAAGCTGCCGCTGGTGAGCTGGCCGACGTAGCCGATGCGGGCGCGCACCCCGGCGGCATCCGTGCGGATGTCGTGGCCGACGACGCGTGCGCTCCCCGAGGTGGGCGGGATGAGGGTGGTCAGCATCCGCAGGGTGGTCGACTTGCCGGCGCCGTTCGGGCCGAGGAAGGCGACGAGCTCGCCGCGCACGGCGGTGAAGGAGACGTCGGTCACGGCATGCACCGGCGTCTTCTTGACGGTGAAGACCTTGGTCAGGCTTTCGGTCTCGATGAGGGATTCGTTCATGGGGAGAGCGTAGAAACCCATGCGGACAGATCCTGTCCGCATCATCTGGCAATCTGAGACGCATGACCGACACCACCTCGCGTGCATTGGCTCTGCTCAACCTGCTGCAGACGCACCGGCACTGGCCGGGGACCGAGCTCGCCACCCGGCTGGGCGTGACCGAGCGCACCGTGCGCCGCGATGTCGACCGGCTGCGCGAGCTCGGGTACCGCGTGGAGTCCACCCCGGGCATCGCCGGCGGCTACCGGCTCGAGGCCGGGAGTGCGGTGCCTCCGCTGCTGCTCAACGACGACGAAGCCGTCACGATGGCCATCGGGCTGCGGGTCGCCGCCACGCAGCAGCTCGTCGGCGGTCCCGAGGTGACGCTCACCGCCCTGGCCAAGCTCGAGCAGGTGTTGCCGTCGGCGCTGCGCCAGCGGGTCAACGCGCTCGCCGCATCGGTGCAGGCACCGAGCATCGGAGACGGTCCGGTCGTCTCGCCCGAGGTGCTGGGGGAGATCGCGCTCGCCACGCGCGACACCGAGCGGCTGCGGCTGCGGTACGTGGATGGCGAAGGGCGCGAGAGCGTGCGCCGGGTCGAGCCGCACGCCCTGGCGCCGGCCGGTCGCAAGTGGTTCCTGCTCTGCTGGGACGTCGACCGCGAGGACTGGCGCACGTTCCGCGTCGACCGCATCGCTGCCGTCGAGCACACGCGCATACTGTTCGCCCGCCGCGACATCACCGAGGAGGAGATCGAGGAACGCGTGCTGATCGCCTCGTCGTGGTCGCCGCAGAAGGTCGAGGCAGCCGCGGTGATGGAGCTGCCGCTCGCCGAGATGCAGGAGCGCTTCGGCCCGTGGTCGCAGGGAGCGACGGCGGTGGGCGACGACCGCACGCGGTGGCCGTTCGGAGGCTCGGACTGGCGCGAGGCCATGTATGCACTGCTCTGGATCCCCGAGGGTGTCGAGTACGCGGTGGCGCTCGCCGAACCGCACCGGAGCGAGCTGCGCGAGGCCGTCGCCCGGCTGCTGCGCGCCCTCGACGCCCCGGAGCCCGATGACGCCGCGTGACCGGCATCCGTCATCCTCGGACTCATAGGGTTATCCCAGGCAACGGTCCTGGCGGGTCAGATCACGGCCGGGTAACGTCATTCCCATCGCGGCGATCCGGGCGGTCCCGGGCCTCAGCTCATACCTGATGGCGTTGCGGGTTCGACTCCCGCCGTCGCGTCCACTTCAGGTCAGCCGTCGGGCGGCAGTCGGAATCGTCAGCGGTTCCGTCGCTTCGAACGGATCGTGAGCGCCTGAGACAGCACCACGCAGGCCATTGCGACGACGGTGAACCACAGGGTCGGGCTCAGCACCTCGGTGAGGATCAGCACCGCGCAGGTCAGCCCGAAGAGGGCGCCGAAGGCGAGCAGCCCCCAGTGGATGCCGGTGCTGGTTCCGTTGCCTCGCATCACTTCACCCTGCCAGTCGGGCGCGTCGGTGTCGACCGGGGAGGCTCTTAGGGGGCGTCGACCTCGGCCCCTCACAACCCCAACTGATCCAGCCGCTCCTCGAAGCGCACCTGCACATCCTCCGGTTCGTCGCCCTCGGCCTCGGCCCAGATCGCATCCAACTCCTTCTGCACGGAGTCGGGGAGGGCGGCGAACTTCTCGTCCCAGGCGGCGACGGGAGTCCAGTAGCCGACGACCTTGAAGCGGGTCGCGGGCAGGCCGAGTTCCTTGCGCAGGTACTTCCGCACATCGCGCAGCGCCACGGTCTCGCCGGCCACCCACACGTACCCCTCATCGAGGGGGAGCCGGTCGTCGACGATGCCGCGCACGAGCGGGCCGAGCGCGCTGGGGCCGTGGCCGTTGCCGCCGACCACCCAGGTGACCTCGACGTCGGGGCCGACCTCGAGCGGCACGCGGTCCGCCTCGCTCGGTACCTCGAGCACGACCCGGGTACGCACGCCCGACGGCACCTCGGCGATGATGCGTGCCACGGCGGGAAGCCCGGTGAGGTCGGCCACGAGCACCTGCCACGTGATGTCTTCCGGCGGCGAGTAGAGACCGGTCGGGGAGTTCAGACCGAGCACGTGCCCCGGCTCCGCGCGCGCCGCCCACGGCCCCGCGATGCCCGCCTCGTGGATCACGAAGTCGATGTCGAGCTCGCCGGCATCCGGGCGCACACCGCTGATCGTGTACGTGCGCATCGGCGCTTCGGGCGCGCCCTCCGGCGTCTCCCACCAGTCGCCCGCGGGCACGGGAAGCGAGACATCTTTCGGGTCCTCGCCGTGCGGGAAGAACACCCGCACGTACTCGTCGCCGATGCCGGTGCTGAGGAAGTCGGTGATGCCGTCACCGCCGAGTGTGACGCGGACCAGGGTCGGAGTGAGGGTGGTGGTGCTGCTGACGATGCCGCGGTGGATGCTCACGGAGTCTCCGTCTCTGTGGTGGGGGTCTGGGGGTGGGGAGTGCTGCGGGTCTGGGCGAGCCAGGAGTCGCGGTAGAGACCCGCCGTGGCGATGAGCTCGTCGTGCGTGCCGCGCTGCGTCGGCCTGCCGTCGGCGAACACGACGATCTGCTCGGCGGTGACGGCCTGCTGCAGACGGTGCGCGATGAGCACGGCGGTACGTCCCTTGCGCAGCGCCGCGATCGCGTGTTCCACGGCTTCGCGGTGATGGAGACCGACGTCGGCGGTGGCCTCGTCGAGGATCACGACGTCGGGGTCGGCGAGGAACGCCCGCGCGACCGCGAGCTGTTGGATGCGTCCCTCGTCGAGCGGCACGGCCGACTCGGATGCGGCACCGCCGTCCCGCTCGAGGACCATCGCCTCGACCGCCCACTCCGCTCCGACCGCCCGCAATGCGGCGACGATCTCGTCGTCGCTCGCCTCGGGGGCGACCAGCCGCAGGTTGTCGGCGATCGTGCCCCGGAAGTGGTGCAGCTCCTGCGACAGGTAGTACGGGGTCTCCGCGCTCGACGCGAGGTGCACGCTGCCCGAGGTGGGCGGATGATGCCCGGCGATCACGCGCGCGAGCGTGCTCTTGCCCGACCCCGAGGTGCCGACCAGTGCCGCCGTGGTGCCCTGGTCGACCCGCAGGTTCACGTCGCTGATGCCGCGACCGGTGGTCGGATAGTGGAAGGTCAGGTCCCGCACCTCGATGCCCACGGATGCCCGTGGTGCCGCATCCGTCTCCTCGTCTCGTGGGGCCGACGCGGGCGCGAGGTCGATGACCCCGACGAGTCGCGCGAGCCCGATCGCCGCGCGCTGGATGTCGTCGAGCCCGAAGATCAGCTGCCCGACCGGCCCGAACAGTCGATGGAACAGCAGCGCGGCCGTCGTGACCGCGCCCACCGTGATCGCGCCGGCGGACTGCAGCAGGAACCCGGTGCCGAGGATCGCAGCCAGCCCGACGAGCTCGCCGCCGTTGATCCACCGGAACAGCCGGTTCGTCACCCGCACGCCCTCGATCTGCATGTGGATCGACGCTTCGGCGCGCTCACGGACCCGCTCGAGCGCGTGGTCCTGCTCGTTGAACGCGGTGAGGGTCTCGATACCCTCGACCGCGTCGAGCACGGCCTGACTGCGCGCGGCCTCGCGCACCCGTACTTCGCGGAACACCACGCGTGACCGCCGCAGGAACGCCCGGGTGCCGAGCACATAGAAGGGTGCCGAGGCGATTCCGGCGAGGGCGAGCCACGGGTCGAGGGCGGTCAGCGCGACCACCGAGACCCCGATCGCGAAGCTCGCCGACAGGAGCGTCGGGGCGACGTTGCCGCCGGCCTCGGCCACGGCATCCACGTCTCCGGTGACGCGGGAGAGCAGGTCGGCGCTCTCGCCGTCGTCGACCTCGCCGACCGGCAACCGCATCGCCGAGGCGAACACGTCCTCGCGCAGGGTGGCCAGCATGTCCTGCACCAGACCGGTGAGCACGCGCACGGCCCACAGCATCATCACGGTCGCGCCGATCGCGCCGAGGCCCGCTCCGGCGACCCACCCGGAGATGATCACGAAGCCGGCGTCCGACGCGACCGCATCCACGATCCGGCCGAGGCATGCGGGCATCACGATCCCGAGCGCGGATGCCGCGAGGAAGAGCGCGGCGACGGCGGCGGCCCGGCCCGGATGCTGCCGCAGCAGCCCGCCGACGACGGCCCGTACGCGGGCGCTGGACGCGATCGGCAGCAGAGCGGTGGTCGGGGTCGTGTCACTCATGGGGAGCATCCGATCCGGGAGAGGGGAGGTCGATGACCCGGTCGCAGGCGCCCAGCAGCACCGGGGAGGTGGTGATCACGATCACGGTCTCGTTGTGCTCCGCGAGGGCGCGGGCGATGCGCGCCTCGGTGAGGGCATCGACGGCCGAGGTCGGCTCGTCGAGCACCAGCACGTCGGCCTCCGCGTGCAGGGCGCGGGCGATCCCGATGCGCTGGCGCTGCCCGCCCGAGAGCCGTCGACCGGCCTCGCCGACCTGCGATTCCCAGCCGCCCACCTGCGCCACGGTGTCGTGCAGTGCTGCCATCTCGATGAACGGCGGATGCGCGGGTCCGTCCGCCCCGTGGCCGCGCACGGCCTCGCGCAGAGACCCGCTCACGATCGTCTGCTCGTGTGGCGGGGCGACGACCCGACGGCGGTACTCGACGGGGTCGAGGGTGGTCAGATCACGGAGTCCGCCGTCGACGGCGACCGACACCAGCCCGGGCTCGGCGCGCGAGCGCAGCCCGAGCAGGCGGGAGAGCGCGCGGGCCGCGTCGCTGTCGGCGGGACGGATGCCGAGCACCTCACGCTCGCGCACCTCCACGAGCGGGGATCCCGAGCCGGCGCGGAAAGCCAGCACGACATCGCCGGCCGGCTCTGTCGGGGAAGACGCGGCGGGCGGGTCGAGCAGATCCTCGGCGTCGATCACCTCGGCGAGGCGCTTGGCCGAGGCGAGCTTGTGGATCCAGTTGCTCGGGAACGAGCCCGCGTACGCGAGATACCCGCTGATGAACTGGGCGAGTCCGAGCACGGTCACCAGTTCGCCGATGCTGATGCGGCCCTCCGCCGCGAACCACGCAGACATGCCCGCGAGGGCGGTCGTCGCGACCGCGGCCAGGGTGCCGCTCACCGCTTCGTACGAGGCGAGCGATCTTCCGGCGGCTGTCGCGGCACGTCGAGAGGTGTCGCTCGCCGCGATGTACCGCCGCACGGCCTCTTCTCGCGCACCGATTCCCACGAGCACCCGGAAGCCGCTCATGAAGTCGGCTGCGACCGCCCCGGCCTCGGTCGCGGCGTGCTGCTCGGCGAAGCCGCGACGCTCCAGCGGGCGCGAGACCACCTGCATCACGAACATCATCGCGATGGTCGAGCCGAACACCACGAGCGTCGCGACGGGCGAGATCACGAGCATCGCGAGACCTGCCCCGATGATCGCGGCGATCGTCGAGCACTGCTGCGCGACCGACCAGGCGACTCCGGCCACGCGGTAGGTGTCGGAAGTGACGAACGTGAGTGCTTCGCCCGGAGTGACCGCGCGACGGGAGAGCCGGGGGCGCAGCATCCGCGACAGGGCGAGGTGGCGCAGCGCCTGCTCGCCGTACCCGTAGATCGAGACCATGAGCCGCGAGGCCGCCTGGTAGCTCGCGGTCAACACGAGGAACGTGCCGACCAGCACGCCGAGCCAGAGCGCGAGGGCTGCGGGGTCGGCGGGCAGCACGGCGCGGTCGATCGTCGCCCCGATGAGGACCGGGATGGTCGCCTCGGCGAGGGAGTGCACGATGAGCAGCGCGGTGGCCCCGGCGAGGGCGATGCCGCGCCCATCGGACTTCAGCGCGATCCCGAACAGCCTTCGCGGAGTGGACGTCACGGCGTCCGCCGTCCGAGCGGCAGCACCAGCGGGGTGCCCGACACCGGGTCCGTGATGACCTTGCAGGGCAGGTCGTACACGGCCTGGACGAGCTCGGCGGTGATGATCTCGCGCGGGTCGCCCTGCGCCACGATGGCGCCGTCACGCATCGCCACGAGGTGCGTCGCGTAGCGGGCGGCATGGTTGAGGTCGTGCAGCACGGCGACGAGCGTGGTGCCGTCGCGGTGCAGGTCGGCGAACAGCTCCATCAGGTCGATCTGGTGCGCGATGTCGAGGAACGTCGTCGGCTCGTCGAGCAGCAGGTGCTTCGTCTGCTGGGCGAGGGCCATCGCCACCCAGACCCGCTGCCGCTGCCCGCCCGAGAGCTCGTCGACCAGGCGCCGCGACAGGTCGGTGACCCCGGTCGCCGCCATGGCCTCGGACACCGCGCGCTCGTCGGCGCTGCTCCACGTGCGCATGGCGCTCTGGTGGGGGAACCGACCGCGGCCCACGAGGTCGGCGACGGTGATGCCGTCGGGGGCGATGGACGACTGCGGCAGCAGGCCGAGCTTGCGGGCGGCCTCCTTCGGCTTGAGCGAGCGCAGCTCGTCACCGTCGAGGAGCACCGCGCCGGTCGTCGGGCGCAGCAGGCGGGCGAACCCGCGCAGCAGGGTCGACTTTCCGCACGCGTTCGGTCCGATGATGATCGTGAAAGAGCCGTCGGGGACCTCAAGCGACAGGTCGGAGATGATGGGGGTCTCTCCGTAGCCCAGCGTGATGTCGCGGGCCAGCAGCGAAGCGGTCATGGGTGTTCCTTTCAGGTGCGGCGCGCGTACTGGGCGGCCAGCAGCCAGGCGAGGTAGATGCCACCGACCGACACCGTCACGACGCCGACCGGCACGGCGACGAGCTGGGCGACGGCATCCGACACCACGACGAGCGCGGAGCCGGTCAGCATCACGGGCACCGTGCCCATCGGGGTGTTCGAGCGGGTGAGCCGCTGCGAGATCTGCGGGGCCGCGAGGGCGATGAACGAGATGGGGCCGGCGGCGGCGGTGACGAGAGCGACCAGGGCCACGCCGAAGATCATGGCCGCGAGGCGGGTGCGCCCCGGGCTGATGCCGAGCGCGGTGGCCGCGTCGTCGCCCATCTCCAGCACCGGCAGCGTGCGGGCGAGGGGGAGGGAGAGCACGGTCACGATCGCGAACACGATCGCCGCCGGGATCAGCTGGTCGAAGCCGAGTGAGGCGAGCGAGCCTGCGCCCCAGGTCGCCGCCATCATCGCCTTCTCGACGCTGACCGAGATGAGGATCCACGAGGTGAGCGACCCGAGGCCGGCCGAGACGCCGATGCCGACGATGATCAGGCGGAACGACGACATCGTGTTCTTGTTGGCCAACACGTAGACGAGCAGCGCGGTGAGCAATCCGCCGACGAGGGCTCCGGCCGCCTTGAACATGTAGGTGTTCAGCTCGAGCACGATCATCACGAGCGTGACGCCGAACTGGGCCCCGATGCCGAACCCGATGATGTCGGGGGAGCCGAGCGGGTTGCGGGTGAGGGACTGGAAGATCCCGCCGGCGAGGGCCAGCGCTGCTCCGCACAGCACCGCGAAGAGCACGCGCGGCAGACGCCACTCGAAGACCACCTGGCGGATGTCGGGGTCGGATGCCGGATCGACGATGGCGCGCAGGACCGCGGGGAAGTCGATCTCGTAGGCGCCGATGGTCATCGAGGCCAGGCCGGTTCCGACGATGACGATGATGAGCACGACGCTGACGATGACGGAGCGCACCGGGATGAGGGCGGCGATGCGCCGGGTCTCGATCCGGATCAGGCGGCGGCCGTGATCGACCGGGGCGAACTCGGTGTGCGAAGAGTTGATGGCGGGCAGGGTGACGGACTTCTGGTCGATGCTCACAGTCCGCTCACCCGCTTCCGGCGCACGAGGATGATCAGGATCGGGGCGCCGAGCAGAGCGGTCACGATCCCGACGCGCATCTCCCCGTTCGGGAGCACGATGCGGCCGAGGATGTCGGCGAACAGCAGGAACGCCGGGCCGATGACCATCGAGTAGGTCAGCACCCAGCGCTGATCGGGTCCGGTGAACCAGCGGACGATGTGCGGGATCATGAGCCCGACGAAGGCGATGGGGCCGGCAGCGGCGACGCTGGTTCCTGCCAGCAGGGTGACGGCGATGATGACGAGGATCCGCGTCACGCGCACGCGTGCGCCGAGCGCCTGCGCGAGGTCATCGCCCAGGGCGAGGGCGTTCAGCGAGCGCGCGCACAGCAGTCCGATCAGCAGACCGATCGCGATCAGTGGCGCCGCCCACGCGAGCTGGTCGAGGGTGCGTCCGCCGATCGAGCCGACACCCCAGAACCGCATGACCTGGAGGGTGCCGAGGTCGCGCAGCACGATCGCGGTGGTGAATCCGGTGAAGGCCGCGCCCAGGGCGACCCCGGCGAGGGTGAGCTTCATGGGGGTCGCGCCCGATGCCCCGAACGAGCCGAGCACGTAGACGAGCACGGTCAGGACGAAGGCGCCGGCGAGGGCGAACGGCACGTAGGCGCCGGGTGCCGTCAGGCCGAGCACGCCGACCGCGAAGGTGACGGCGAAGGAGGCACCGGCGTTGACTCCGAGGATGCCGGGGTCGGCCAGCGGGTTGCGGGTGAAGGCCCGGATGAGTCCGCCGCACACGGCGAGGGCGGCACCGACGACGATGCCGAGCAGCGTGCGCGGCACCCGCAGTTCCATCACCATCAGGTGCAGCGGGTTCTCGTCGTCGTAGGAGAAGAGGGACTGCAGCACGGTGAGGGGATCGATCGCGCGGCTGCCGATCGCGAGCGAGGCGACGACGGCGACCACCAGCACCACGGTGGAGACGATGAGTCCCAGCACCAGCGTCCCGTTGCGGTGCGGGGAGTCGTCGCTGCGACTCCCCGCACCTGTGTTCGAGACGTCCGTGTCGTCTTGCGTCGCCAGGGACATCTCGCGGGTCACTTCCCGTCGATGGTCGGCTCGCCCTGCAGTGCGGCTGCGAGGTCGTCGACGTACTTCGGGAGGATGTACTTCAGCGACAGCACGGTCGGTGCGCTGATCGCGGAGGCCTCGGCGTCGTTCGCGTAGATCACGTACGACCCGTCGGCGATCGGCTCCCAACGGGAGACGACCTTGTTCTCGACCGTGTACTTCCCCTCATCCGCGCTGCCGCCCCAGGCTGCGAACAGGTCGGCCTGCACGTCGTAGAGGTTCTCGAGGCTGACGCCGGTGTACCAGTTGTCGCCCTCGGCGCTCGCGAGGAAGCTGTCCATCGCCGAGGTGGAGGTGAAGCCCAGCGCCTCGGTGATGCGCACGCGCGGGTCGTACTCGAGGTAGACGCCGAGGTCGGTGCCGCCCTCGTTCAGGGTCAGGCCCCAGACGAAGGTCTTGTCCTGGAACTCGGGGTGCTCTCCGGAGAGGGTGGTGATCTGCTCCTCGGTCTCGGCGATCAGCTCCTCGGCCTTCGTCTCCTCCGACAGGGCCTTGCCGACCGTGCGGGTCATGCCCTCCCAGGTGCCCGGGTTCCACGGACCCTCGATGTACGGCACCGTCGGAGCGATCTCGCTCAGGCGCTCGTACTCGATGTCGGTGACGCCCGAGTAGAGGCTCAGGATCAGGTCGGGCTTGAGTTCCTTGATGGCCTCGTAGTTCGGGCCGTCCTCGACGAAGGGGATGATCTCGGGGGTCTCGCCGTATTCCTCGGTGACGTAGTCCTCGAACCAGGGCTGGTAGCCGCTCTCGTCGGCGCCCCAGACCTCTTCGATGCCGACCGGGTTGGTCCCGAGGGCCGCGACGATGTCGGGCGTCATCCAGCCGAGGGCGACCACGCGCTGGGGCTTCTCGGGGATCACGGTCTTCCCGTGGCCGTGCTCGATGACCACCCCGTCGACGGCGGCCGACGTGGGTGCGGATCCGGCGGCTTCACCGGATGCCGTGCACCCTGCCAGGGTGAGCGCGGCGGCGATGGCCGCGGCGACGAGGGCCGAGCCTCGGCGGATCTTCGGGCGCGCAGAAGCGTGCGACATGGTTCTCCTTCGGGAAGGGGGGAGGGGTGTGCCGCGTCGACGCGGCGAGAAGTTAGGTAAGCATGCCCTAACAGAAAGATGTTAGAACGCGGATGGCTCGCTCAGTGTCGCGGGAGCGACGACTTGTGTCGCGGAACCGACAATGGCGGTCGGAACAACCGTGGGCGGTCAGCGCCAGTACAGCTGATGGGCGGTGTCGGCCTGCACGCGCGCGACGTGCTGGCGGGGGGTGATTCCGAACCGCTCCTTGAAGGCGGCGGAGAATGCGCTCGTGGTCGCGTAGCCGCAGCGGTGCGCGGCGGCGCCGATGGGTGTGCCGTCCACGATCAGGCGCGCGCCCAGCGTCATCCGGACTCCCGTGCGCCACCGGCCGAAGCTCATGCCGACGTCGTTCTGGAAGATGCGCAGGACCGTGCGCTCGTGGAGTCCGTGCGCGAGGAACAGCTCGACGGAACCTCGCGGATCGCCGGGGTCGGCGAGTACCGCCTGCACCAGCGGGGCGACCCGTTCGTCGGTGGGCATCGGCACCTCGCCCCACTCGCTCGCGGCCTCGGGCAGCGGCTGCTGCAGCATCTCGATCAGCACCGACTGGATGCGCACGCGCAGGTCGGTGGGCATGTCGTTGATGCCGAGGTGGAGCAGCATCTCCTGCACCGCCCGCGGCACCAGAACTCGGGTGATCTGGTCGACCGGAGCGAGCAGGGCCGTATCCGGGATGTAGGTGTAGCAGCCGATCGAGTCGGGCTCGTGGTGGGCGGTGTGCGGGGTGTTCGCCGGGATCCACACGCCCTGCCCCGGGGCCAGTCGCCACCGTGCGTCGTGCAGGTGCACCCAGACCGTGCCGCGGTAGCACCAGGCGAGCATCGGATCAGCGTGGCTGTGCGGAGGGGAGAGCGGACGAGCGCCGGTGTCCTCCCCGGTGACGACGCCCGTGCCCATCAAGTACGGCTCGGCCACCGTCGACGGGAACGAGGGGCTCGCCGCCCAGTCGTCCTGCCGGAATGAGTTCATCGTGCTCCGCGTGAGGGCCGCGTGCGCTGCCGTGGAGTGGATGCTGCGCGGCTCGTCGTACCCCGCAATGCTAGCCGGACTGCAGCGGGCGGCTTCGGGAGGCCCGATGATGGAGACATGCCTTCCGCCCATCGCCCCGGTCTGCGGGTCTCGTCGGGTCTCACGATCCCCGAGGCCGAGCTGTCGTGGCGCTTCTCGCGGTCGTCGGGCCCGGGAGGGCAGGGCGTGAACACCGCCGACTCGCGTGCGGAACTCGTGTGGGACGCGGCGAACTCCGCAGCGCTCACGCCGCATCAGCGCGAGCGGCTGCTCGATCGGCTGAGCGGACGCCTGGTCGACGGGGTGCTGACGATCGCGGCCTCCGAGCATCGCGCGCAGTTGCGCAACCGCGACGCCGCGCGCGACCGGCTGGTCGCGCTGGTAGCCGAGGCGCTGCGCCCGCCGGCGCCCCCGCGTCGTGCGACCAAGCCCAGTCGCGGGTCGAAGGAGCGTCGGCTCAAGGCCAAGCAGCGACGGACGGACGTCAAGAGTCTGCGCCGCCGGCCTCGCGAGGATTGAGTCCGCGCGGCAACCAGCTCTCGATGCCGTCGAGCAGCGCGTATGTGCTGGCCGGCGAGCTCGGGCGTGCGGCCGGAGATCATGCCGCGGCCTTCGCCCGCTACGAGGAGATCATGCGCCCCTACGTCGCGACTGCCCACACGCTGGCACCCGGTGGTGTGGACGGCTTCCTTCCGCGCGGTCGATTCATGCTCCGGATGCGGGTGTTCACCGCTCGGCTCATGCACCACTGGCCGATGCGGCAGATCGTCGCGCGGATGCTCGACAAGTCCGAGGCGATCGAGCTCCCGGACTACGCCTCGACCTCGGTCACTGTCGCCTGATCGCGGTCTCGTCGCCGTCGATCGGCTCCGCGCGCAGCGGTCCGAGGCGGTCGACGTGCGGCAGGGGTGGTCCTGATCTCGGAGTCCGCGCCGCAGTATCAGCCCCGCCGACGCGGTTGCTGCGTTCGGTGAGCGCGACGAGGGCCAGGTGGCGATCGGCGGTCCAGCACACGAGCCGTCCGCGCTGGTCCTTGGTGCGGGACAGGATGTCTGCGTCGGCCAGCAGCGTGAGGGCTCGATGGGCGGCCGTGGTCGAGACGCCGTGGCGCTCGGCGACCGAATCGAGCGTCAGGACCGGCTCGGCCGCAAGGTGCTCCAGGATGCGGAGGGCCACGGAGTCGCGTCTCGGCACGGCAGGCGCGAGGCCTTGCGCGCGGCGGTAGGTGATGAAGTCGGCCTTGATCTGTGCGTCCAGCGAGGCGATGTCATCCGCGAGGCGCACCGCGTTGGTGGCGGCGATCTCAGTCGCCCTCGCGAAGCCGAGCACCCATTCGTCGAGGCGCGGAGGGTCCGCTCGGAAGGCCGAGAGGCCGGCGATGTATGAATCCGTATCGCCGGCGAAGACGGTACTGATCGGGATCAGTGCATGGCGCACGGCATCCGCACGTCGCAGTACCGTGTGGATGAGCGCCCGCCCGGTGCGCCCGTTGCCGTCGATGAAAGGGTGGATCGTCTCGAACTGGGCATGGGCGATGGCGGCACGGACCACGGCATTTCCTGAGGTCTCGGTGAGGAATCCGGCAAGGTCGGACACCAGTCGTTCCACCTCGGACTCGGGCGGGGGGATGAACTCGGCGCGCAGGGGGCTCCACCCGGCTCCCCCGACCCAGTTCTGCTCCGTCCGGAGCCCGCGCTCGAGGGAAGGCTCGATCACGTGTTGCAGATCCTCGATGTCGGAGACGCTGATGACGTGACGGTGATCTGCGAGCGTGTCGATCGCGTCTTCGGTTGCGCGGACGTTGGCGATCACGTCGAGCGCGACGCGGGGACCGTGATGGAGGAGCTCGGCCACCGCGAGGCGCTTGGGTGTGATGCGGTTGCCTTCGATCCATGATGACGAGATGCTCTCCGACCGGATGAGCAGGTGGTTCAGATAGGAGGATCGGGAGCCGATGCGCTCGTCGGCACGCGCGAGTACGGTGAGGGCGTCTTCCGCAGCGGCCTGGGCGTCGGGGCCGATCGGAGGGAGTGCAGACCCGAGTTCATCGGGGATGTAGGCGCGGTAGCGTCCGGCCGCGCGGTCGCGTCGGCTCAGCTGACCGTACCCGGTCGGGTTCCACAAGCGTTCGACGAAACGTGCCATGGTCGCCTCCTAACGTGGGCGACCGTGTCGCTTGATTAACTTTAGCGCATCTAAAGTTAATCAAGTCCGGAGTTCGGCGATCTTCGCCTCGATCGGCGCCCAGCCGCTGTCGAGCAGCCGGAATCCTGCGTCCAGGGTGCCGAGGGGGTCGTCGCTGTCGTTGACGAGCAGCTGCATCTGCAGCACGAACCGGGCGTAGACACGGATCTCGGCGATCGGGTCGGCGAGACCGAGTTCTTCGGCGATGGCGTCGGCGAGCGCGTCTTCGTGCCGGAGCCACATCTTCGCCGCGTAATCGCGCAGTGCCGGCGTCTCGTTGAGGAAGCGCAGGAACACACGGGTGACGTCGTTGCCGTGCTCGTCGACGTTCGCGCGGAGCTCGGCCGTATAGAAGTCGTGGATCGCACGGTTGATCGTGGTGCCCGTCGGCCGGTCTCGGACGGTGGAGACGAGGCGGTCGCGCTGCTCGTCGTCCTCGTCGAAGACGAGGGCTTCCTTCTGCGGGAAGTGCGCGAAGACGGTGGTGGGGGAGACGTCGGCGGCGTCGGCGACCTCGCGGATGCTCACGTTGTCGAAGCCGCGCTCGAGGAACATCATCGTCGCGACGTCGGAGATCGCCTTGCGGGTCGCGGCCTTCTTCCGTTCGCGGCGCCCGAGGGGCTCTGGGGTCGTCATGTCCTCACCTTATCGTGAACCGAGCACAAAACTGGCTTGACACCAAAACTGGTATCGCTACACTTTCGGTATGACTTCACCTAACACCCTCACGCGTCGGGAACAGAACCGCGCGTGGATCATGCTCATCGTGCTGACGATGCTGACTGTCATCGGGATGACGGTCGTCCTCCCCGTCCTGCCTTTCGTGGTGCTCCAGTACGTCTCTCACGAGAGTGACCTCGCCATCTGGGTGGGCGTGCTCGAGGCGGTCAACGGGCTCTGCGCCTTCCTGGCCGCACCGTTCCTCGGCCGCCTCTCCGACCGGTTCGGCCGTCGACCCGTCATCATCGTCGCCGCCTTCGGGGCCGCGTTCTCGATGGCGCTGTTCGGCATCGGCGGCGCGATCTGGGTCCTCGTCCTCGCCCGCGTCATCCAGGGATTGACGGCCGGCGACCTGCCGGCCCTCTTCGCCTACCTCGCCGACATCACCCCGCCCGAGCAGCGTGCCAAGCGCTTCGGCCTGCTCGGTGCGCTGTCCGGCATCGGGACCATGATCGGCCCGGGGATCGGCGGTCTGCTCGCCGCCGTGAGCCTCCAACTCCCGGTCTTCCTCACTGCCGCGGTCGCCCTCACGATCGCGATCCTCAGTATCTTCCTGCTCCCCGAGAGCCTGAAGCCCGGCAACCGCATCGCCACGATCAAGCTCCGTGACGTGCAGCCCTTCGCGGTGTTCAAGGAGGCGTTCGGACGCAAGGAGCTGCGCGGGCTCATGATCGGCTTCGGCCTGCTCGCCCTGCCGTTCGGCTTCTTCGTGAACAACTTCAGCGTGCTGGCGCTCGACTCGATCCAGTGGGGGCCGACGCAGATCGGACTCCTGACCGCGGCGGTCGGCATCATCGACATCCTCATCCAGGGCGTGCTGCTCGGCATCCTGCTCCCGCGCATCGGGGAGCGCGGTGTGATCGTGAGCGGCATCGTCGCGCAGGTGATCGGCCTCGCAGCCCTCGCCATCGTGGCGTCGATCTTCGCCCAGCCGTGGGTGTTCATCGTCGGCGCCCTCATGCTCGCCGCCGGCCAGGGTGCTTCGCAGGCCGCGATGGACGGCGCCATGTCGAACGCCGTCGGCGACGATGAACAGGGCTGGCTCGGCGGGGCGACGCAGTCGCTGAACGCGGCGATGGGCACGGCGGCCCCGCTCGTCGCGGGCGCGCTCTACGCACTGGTCAGCCCCGCCGCCCCGTACTGGCTGGGCGTCGCGATCATGATCGTCGCCGTGGTCGTGGTCAGCCGCGCTCACGTCGCGAACACCGCCAAGCGCCCGGTCGGCGCGGATGCGGATGCGGATGCCCCGAGGGAGTCCGTCGGGCAGCGTGATCCGTCGGCTGGTGTGTTGACAGATTGATACACCACGGGCAGACTCTGTATCACCTGAGTGATACACGGAGGCAGAACCATGGCGGGGATCGCGCTTGTCGGATACATCGTTTGCGTCGCGGCGGTGGTCGCCGTCGTGTGGTTGGTCGTCCGTGGCCGTCCACGGCGAACCGAGCCGCTGGCGGCATCCGTCCAGTCGCTTCTCGACGCGGCCAGGCGGCGGGCGGTGATCGCCGTCGTCTTCTCCGGCGTCGTGATCGTCGCCCTCTTCCTGGCCGGGTCCTTCCTGCAGTCTTTGGCGGGCCTTCCGATCGCTCTCGCCCCTGCCCTGGGCGGCTCTGCGGGCTTGCTTCTCTACTCCGCCACCCCGCCTCGTGCGGTCGTGGTCGCCTCCGGCGCCGCACGCGAAGCATCCCTGACGCCCCGGACACCCCTGTCGTTCGTGCCCCCGGTGGGGACGGGCCTGCTCGCGGCGGCCGTGATCCTCCAGGTCGCGTTCCTCATCTTCACGGGGGTGACGTCGAGTCCGGACGGATCGGGCCGCTACCGGACCATCGCCTTCCAGACCGCGGACTCCGCCAGCGCCAGCAGCCCCTACCCCGGTTGGTTCTATGGTGTTCCTCTTCTCGTGGCGACGGTGGTCCTCGTGGCAGCCACGTTCCTCGCGCTCTGGCGCGTCAGCTCCACGCCCGCACTGCCCCAGCGTGAGCGCGCCGACGTGGATGCCGGCTGGCGGCGGGCGACCAATCGGATCATCCTCGCCGTCGGCGGCGCGATGCTCCTGCTCCAGTTCGGCGGTACCGCCCTCCAATCGGGGTCGGCGATGCACAACACCTATTTCGAAGGCGTCCCCGCGATCTGGGACGTGCTCGGTCAGACGCTTGCGGGAGCGGGACTCGTCCTGATGATCGGCAGCATCGTCGTCCTCACGCTCGCCACGCTCTGGGCCTTCACGCTCCCGGACGCGGCGCTCGCCGCCGGAGCACCGGCCGGTCCGCGGAACGCCGAGACCGCGCCTGCGGGACTGCCTCGATGATCACCTTCGATCCACAGAGCAGCGTCGTCCCCTTCGAGCAGATCCGCGGGCAGATCACCGACCTGATCCGCTCCGGGGACCTCGCCGACGGCCAGAGACTGCCCTCCATACGCCAACTCGCCGCCGATCTGCGCGTCGCGGCCGGGACGGTGGCGAAGGCCTACGCGACCCTCGAATCCGAAGGTCTCATCGAAACCAGCAGAACTCGAGGAACCCGAGTCGCGCCGGGGAAAGCACATCCTCCAGAGGTTCAGCGTGCGGCGAAGCGCTACGTGAGCACCATCGGCGATCTCGACCTCGACCAGGCCCTCAGCGCCGTCCGGACCGCCTGGCTCGCACTGCACCCCCAGACGCCCGCGGCGCACTGAGCCGATCCGGGGCCTGCGGGCGTCGCGTGGTTTCGTCAGCGGACATCCGCCGGGTGCGCGACCGGGCGCGGGAGTTCCCGCAGCCGCACTATCGATGCGAGCAGCTCTTCGGGGGAGGTGCCGAGACTCCCGAGCGCCTCGGCGGCCGCCGCACTGAACCCGCGGGTGTCGATCGGCAGGCGAGCGACGTTCGTGACGAGCCCCTTCTCGTTCGTGACCCAGTTGCCGGCCGAGGCGTGCCAGGCGTGCGCGGTGAGCATGGTCGTCGTGGTCCCGCACAGCGACACGTAGGCGACGTCACCGGACTTCGCACCCTTCAGGGCGGCGTTCAGCAGGAAGTCGACCTGCCAGAGGTTCGTGAGGAACGCATCCCGCAGTGCCTCCGGGTAGGGGGTCACGCTGCGGGCGAGGCCGATCAGGATCCCCTCCGGGTCGCGCAGCGGCACACTCGTCGCGACCTCGCCGGCGTAGGCGACGTCGAGGAAGCCGAGCGGATGCCCCGGCTGGGGGTGGAAGGCGAACTCGCCCCTCGCGGCGCGAGCGCACTGCTCCGCTACCCGGTCCACGTCGCGGAGGATGAGATCGACCGGCACGCCGTCGACGATCAGCCAGGCGCCGCCGTCGACCCATGGACCCCAGCCGCCCCGTTCGGCGATCTCGACGGGCGCACCCGTCCAGCTGCTCGCCACACGCCCCAGGCCCGCGCGGTCGACGTCCGCGTCGACATAGAGACCCAGGTCGATGTCGGAGTCCGGGCGATGCGTGCCCCGGGCTCGGCTGCCTCCGAGTGTGACGGCGCGCACACCGGGCACGCCGGTGAGTTCGTCGGCCATGGAGCGGAGGCGGTCTTCATCGAGCACGACACCGATCGTACTCACGTCGGGCCCGCCGGGTGCGGGGCGGGTGATATCCGGAAATCCGCATCGCGTTGTGTTATCCGGAAAACGTAATAGTCAGTCCTTCCCACCGCCGCGGACGAGCTCGAGTCCGGCCCCGGCGAACTGCCGCAGGGTGGCATCCGGTAGGAACGCCCGCGTGAGCGCGCCGCCGATGCGGGTGAGATCGCTCTCGTCGCGGAACAGGAGGTACATGGTCTCGTAGCGCGGGTGGAACTTCTGCTTGAAACGGTGCAGTGAGCCGAAGCCGTAGACCGGCTCCAGGGCATCCGCGAGTCGCTCGCTCAGCGCGGCGATCACACCGGCATCCGGCGGATAGTCGTGGGCGAGGGGAGCGCCGGAGAGCGACATGATCTCGGCCCCCTCCTCGGAGAACTGCTTCGCTGAGGATCCGATGAGATATTCCATCACCGGGCCGAACCCGCCGTCGCGGCGGCGCATCAGATCGAGCGTCCACCCGCGCACCGCACCGTCGCCGCCGTACACGGGCAGCCACGAAAGGAACCCATCGATGTCGCCGTTGGGGGCGACGGCCAGCGCGAGGCGCACCTCCGGGTCCTCCGCCTCATCGAGCGTGCCGAGGGTGAAGCGCATCTCCGGCAGATCCTTGTCGCCGACCCAGGCTTCGGAGATCGCCCGCAGCTGCTGCTGCACACCCCAGGACTCGGCCTTCAGGTGCGTCATCCGGAAGGTCATGTCGTCGCGGCCGGCTCTGTTGAGTGAGGTGCGCACGGAGTTCCACCGCTTACCCGTGAACTCCAGCCCCGGCAGGTCGACGATCGTGTCGTCGGCCACGACGATGATGCGCCAGGTCGAGGGCACGGCGGCCCGGGTGGCCTCATCGGCGCTGAAGAAGCACGGCACGAGACCTGCCTGCTCAGCGGTGCGGATGAACTCCGTCACGGCCTCGGCGCGAGAATCCGCCGGGCCGATCGGGTCGGCGAGCGCCAGAGCCACGCCGTTGCGCCGCTGGTACGCGACGATGCCGCCGGTCACCCGGGCGTAGCTGTTGCCGTCCCAGGTCGTCATCCACGACAGGGTGCCTCCGCCGTGCGTGCGCAGCTCCTTCTTCATGTCGTCCGCCGTGGGGGAGGGCTGGATGCCGAGCTTCGTCTTGCGCCTGGCCCCGAACGCCCGGCGCACCCAGATGAGGTAGACGAGCATGACCAACCAGAGGAAACCGTTCGCCAGGGAGAGCTCGGTCTCGCCGTCCCAGCGGAAGTCGACCTGGGCCTGGCTGAAGACGGTGATGAGGGTGAGCACGAGCGCCGCGACCAGGACGTTGAAGAGGCCGAGCAGCAGTGCGAGCACCCAGGTCCAGCGGCGGCCGCGGCGCAGACCGTTCACGAGCACCAGGATCACGACGACGTCGATCGCGAGGTCGATGAAGCCACCCGATGCGGGTTCGGTCGGGCCGAACGGGCCGTCGGTGGGGAGGAGGGTCGTGATGATCTCGACCGCGCCGAGCACGAGGATGGCGATCACCGCGATCAGCCTCTGCTCGCGGACGGTCGTGTGCCGCACGCGCAGCGAGCGGTCGACCACGAGGATCAGCAGCACGGCGAGCAGGTGCTCGAGGTCGGCGATCTTGCCCCAGAACAGCATCGCGATGAACACGAAGCCGAGCAGGATCAGCCAGCCGCGCACCCGCCACGGTGGGCGGAACAGGCCGACGGCCGCGGCGATGCAGGCCATGGTTCCGCCTGATGCTCCGACGTCGAGCGCCTGCGCCTGGGTCGTGGCCCACTCCCAGGGGAACTGCGAGAGCAGGAGGAGCAGCAGCGCGGTGGCGAAGATCGCGAACAGCTGACCGATCCAGTAGTACGCGAGTGCGACCCGCGATCCGCGCCGGAACTCCAGGTACGCCATGCCCCAGAAGCCGGCGATCGTGAACACGTAGACCCACGGCTGGTTCACGAAGAACGTGCCGGTCAGCGGGGTCCACCACTTGCCGTCGACGAGGTTCGGCAGACCGTAGGCCACGGTCGGGAACAGCTTCGTGTCCTCGAACGGTGCCCAGAGCCCGTTCCACATGACCCCGACGATGAGGATCAGCAGCGCCATGATCAGCGTCGCCGGGATGCGGCGGACGACGGCGATGGCCGGGTGGGGCGTGGGGGAGCGCTCCTCAGTCATGCGCTCAGCGTAGCGAGGGGGCTCCGTGCTGTGGCTACTCTCCGCGCAGCACCCGGCGGAGGTCCGCGATCTCGTCGTTCGTCATGCCGCCGCTGCGCAGGTAGCCCGAGACGTCGCCGTGGTTCGCGTCGATCCACTCCAGGGCCGCCTCGATCGCCGAGGCGGGAGACTCGGTCGCCAGCGTCTTGAGGGCGGGAGTGAGGGGGACGCCGAGGGAGGTGATGAGCGCGGTGAGAGCCTCGGCGAAACCGAGAGCCAGGTTCTTCTCCGTCTGCCTGTAGTCGTCGACGATCACCTCGCGCGGCACGCCGGCGACCGACAGCAGGATCGCCGCGGCGAGTCCGGTGCGATCCTTGCCCGCCGTGCAGTGGAACAGCACTCCGGGACGTTCGGTGCGAGAGGCGGTGAGCACGGTGCGCGCGACGGTCGCGAACTGCGCGGCGCTCGCCTCGAGGATCGCCACATACAGCCCCTCCAGCGTCGGCACCTGCTTCAGCACGTCGGCGACCTGCGTGACCGACAGGCTCGCGCCACCCGCCGCGGGAAGCAGCCGCTTCACCATCTCGTCCATGGCGCCGCCCTGCATCGGCAGGGGCAGCAGGGTGACGCTGCCGTCTTCGGGAAGCCGGTCCGCCGCGCGGGAGCGCTCGCCGTCGGTGCGCAGGTCGATCACGGTCCCGATGCGGAGGTCGACGAGTTCCTGCAGCCCCTCGTCGGTGAGCCCTGCGAGGGCGTCGGAGCGGAAGAGGAGACCGGAGGCGAGGGTTCCGCCGCCGGTGAGCGGGAGCCCGGTGAGCTCTCGAGCGTTGTGCGTCCCCTGCAGAATCGACGTCAGTTCCATGGTCGTCCGGGCCCTCTCCCTGATTTTGGTCTCAGCGTATCGGGAGTGCACATCCGGCGTTCTCACCGTTTCGGGGTGGGCGTGGACGTTTCGTCCTGTGCTGCACATATACAGGTATGGAGCGAATCGAGGAGAACGAGATGCGCGGCATCGGGGATGACGATCTGGACCGCGCGCTGCAGGTCGCGGGCGAGCTGATCGCGCCGCGAACGCCGGAGCTGGAAAGGGAGCTGGCGAGGCTCTCGGTCGCGACGAGAACGCGTGGTCGGCGAACTCGGTCCCATCGGGTCGGAGCGATCGCGGCCGCCGGTGGTGTCGCCCTCTTGTTGGCGGGCGGCGCAGCGGCCGCGGCCACAGGCCTCTGGCGGCCGTGGGCGGAGACGCCGGACGGGACGTTCACCTATGTGCTGCCCAGCGGGATCGAATGCGAGGAGCGGGTGGGCGAGATCACGGCAGAGAATCCCGAGGTGCGCGCGGCGATCCAGAGCATCTTCCGGGACACCGACGTCGTCGCGGCGGCTGATCCCGTGCAGTGGGAGCGTCGGCTGGAAGCGCAGCCCGACGTCACCGAGACCGCCCGCTCGTGGATCGAATCGGGCCGCACCACCCTCCCCACAGTCGACGACGTCATCGCGCAGATGGCCATGTCGCGCGCGGTGAACGACGTCGTCATCACCGAGCTCGAGGAGCGCGGGTTCGACCCCGAGCGGTCGGACAACATGATCGCCTCCTCCGGGCAGGCGATCTGCACGGAGGAGGGCCGGTGAACCCTGTGTCGGGAGGGGGCGCCCGAGCCCGTGCCCTCGATTGCATCTCGGCATGCTCGCCGGATCTGCTGGCGTATTTCGAACGGAGAACGGCGAGCGCTGACGCCGCCGATCTCCTGTCCGAGACGATGCTCACGGCATGGCGGCGTATCGACGACCTGCCGAAGGACGACATCGAGGCGCGGATGTGGCTGTTCGGGGTCGCGAGGCGGATCCTCGCGAACGCCGAACGGGCATCCGTGCGGCGGTGGAAGCTCGCGGAGCGACTGCGGGGCCACCTGGCCACCCATCCGCACACGCACGACGATGCCCAGGCGATCGATGTGCGTGATGCGGTCCGCCGGCTCCCGGACGATCTGAGGGATCTGATCGGGCTCGTGCATTGGGAAGGCTTCACGCTCGAGGAGGCGGCGCGCATCATCGGCATCCCCGCGTCCACGGCGAGGGGGCGGTATCGGAATGCCCGGCGCCGGCTCGCTGACATGCTGCTGTCACCCCAGGCTGCCGGCTCAAGCGCCTCGGCCTCCGAGGGCGCCTGAGCCGGCGTGCCGTGTCAGCCGTTGACGGCCTTCTCGATCGCCTGCTCGAGGTCGTCCCACTCCTGCAGCTCGACCTTCCGGCCGTCGACGAAGAACGACGGGGTGCTGCTCACCTCGAGCTGCTCGCCGTCGCTCTTGTCGGCCTGCACGCGTTCCGCGGTGGCGGGGTCGGCGATCGCGGCGTCGTAGGCAGCCATGTCGAGGCCCAGGTCCTCGGCGAAGCCACGGAACACCTCTGGTGTCTCCTCGGGCTGCTCGCCCCACTGCGCCTGGGTCTCGAACAGCCGGTGATACATGTCCTCGAATCGGTCCTGCTGCGCCGCCGCCTCGGCGGCGAGGGCGGCCTGGGTGGAGTTGATGTGCCCCGGCAGCGGGAAGTAGCGGACGACGTAGGTGATCTCGCCGTCGAACTTCTCGCGCAGCTCTTCGACGATCGGGTAGAACGCCCCGCACGCCTCACACTCGAAGTCGAGGAATTCGACCACGGTGACGGCGCCCTCGCCGCCGTCGTCGAGCACGTGCGAGTCGGTGCGCACGGTCGGCCGCTCCTCGCCTTCGGGTGGTGCGGTGGTCGCCTTCTGGTTGAGGGCGAACACGATGCCGACGATCAGCAGCACGATGGCGACGGCGATGGCGATCAGGGTCGCTTTGACAGAGTTCTTCATGGGGTCTCCAGACACAGGGGTACGACGGGGAAGGATGCCGCGCGAGGCGGCTCGCTGCACGCGTCGGGGTCAGGTACGGGAGATCGAGAGCTGTGTCAGGGAGAGGGCGGGGACGACGAGGCGCGGGCCGGCACGGCTCGGCGTCGTAAGGCGGGGAGCGCGGGTGCCGAGGGGCCGGGAGCCCCGACCGCGAAGCCGGAGGAACAGCAGCACCAGTGCGACGCCGCACAGCACGGCGAGCACGCAGACGCCGATGTCGGAGGAGAGCACGTCGATGGCCGTCGCGCTGTCGGGGCCACCGCCGGCGGACACGGTGTCAGTCGGAGACGAGACGCCGGACGCGAGGCAGAGGGTGGCGTGCACATCGGCCGGGCCGTGGGAGCTGGACCAGGCGCCGATCACCAGCAGGAGCGCGAGGCCGACGGCGGTGATCGCGCGGGCGATCAGCGTCCGATCAGCCCGCGCTCGCAGCATCCGATCCGGCGGTGAGGGCAGCATTTCCCGCGCAGTCTAGCAACGGTGCCTCTGTCTCTCCGGGGCCGGGCCACCGCTGACACGCCTACACTGGAGGGGTGGCGAGACTACTGATCGTCGGCGGCTTCCTCGCCGCCGTGTTCTGGGTGTACAGCATCGTCGATTGCGCAGTGCAGCCGGCGACGCGGCACCGGGGTGTGTCCAAGGCCGCCTGGATCGCGATCGTGGTGCTCCTCCCCGTGATCGGTGGAATCCTCTGGTTCGTGATCGGCCGGCGCCGTGCGAACGATTCCGGTACCCGCCCCGTCATCGCGCCGGACGACGACCCTGCGTTCCTGCGCAGCATCAGCAAGACCGAGCAGGATGCGCGCATCCGCCGCCTCGAAGAGGAGCTCGCCCGTCTGGACGAGGAGACCGACGAGCCTCCCGCCTCGGACCCGCGCCCGTGACGTCGTCGCCGGCGATGGAGGCCGCGGCTTCCCTGATCGCCGACCTCGTCGCGAACGGTGTGCGCGACATCGTGCTGTCGCCGGGCTCGCGCTCGCAGGCGCTCGCGCTCGCCGCCGTGCGCTTCGCCGATGACGGGCACGTGCGCGTCCACGTGCGCATCGATGAACGCGTCGCCGGGTTCACCGCGCTCGGGATCGCCCGGGAGACGGGTGTGCCCGCTGCCGTGATCTGCACCTCGGGCACGGCCGTCGCCAACCTGCTTCCCGCGGTGCTGGAGGCGTTCCACTCCGGTGTCCCGCTGCTGCTGCTGACCGCCGACCGTCCGCCCGAACTCCGCGGCGTCGGAGCGAATCAGGCGACGCGCCAAGAAGGTCTCTTCGACCCCTGGGTGCGTGACCAGATCGATGCCCCGGTGCCGGGGGACGGTGAATGGGCCGGGCTCGCCGAGCGTGCTGTGGCGGGCGCGATGGGAGCGCGCGAGGTCGATGGCGCGCTGCCCGGCGTCGCGGGCCCCGTGCACCTCAACCTCCCCGCCAGGGAACCGCTCTCGGGCGACCTCACCGCGATCACGGCAGCCCCGGGCGACGCGCCCCGTCCGCTCGCGGAGGAGCCGTTCGCACTCGAGCGCGGTCCGCGCACCGTCGTGATCGCGGGCGCCGATGCGGGAGCGGATGCCGAGGAGGTCGCCCACGCAGGAGGCTGGCCCCTGATCGCCGAGATCGTGAGCGGTGCACGCTTCGGGCGACAGGTCGTGCACGGCTACCGTCGGCTGCTGTCGCGCGACGAGCTCGGCGGGCGCATCGAACGGGTCGTCGTGCTCGGCCACCCGACGCTCAGCCGTGAGGTGGCAGCACTCCTCGCCCGTGCGGATGTCGACGTGATCGCGATGCGCGGGGGTGGGGAGGATCTGAACCTCAACCACCGCACCCGTGCCGTCGGCGCCGTATCCGTCGCCCCCGGCCCCGCCGATCGCGCCTGGCTCGGCGACTGGCTCCAGGCCTCGGCTGCCGAGGTCGTCGACCTGAGCGAGGACGCCCCCGACCCCGACGGGTTGGCCTCCACCGACTTCGCCGCCCGCAGAGAAGCCGTCAAAGCCGAGCTCGACGCCGTCCGCCGCCCGCTCGACCGTGCACTCCTGGTCGACGCCGTGTGGCGGGCCACCTGGCCGCACGACCGGCTGGTGTTCGGCTCTTCGCGGCTGGTGCGCGTCGCCGATCAGGTGCTCGGCGGCAAGAAGGTGCCCGTGCACGCCAACCGCGGACTCGCCGGGATCGACGGCACCATCGCGACGGCGACCGGCATCGCACTCGCCAGTCAGGCGGCCGGAGCCCCCGGTGTGACGAGGGTGCTGCTGGGTGATCTCGCCTTCCTGCACGACATCGGTGCGCTGCTGCTGCCTCCGGACGAGACCGAGCCTCGGCTCCAGGTCATCATCGGCAACGACGGCGGCGGCACCATCTTCGATTCCCTGGAGGTCGCAGGGTCCGCGTCGCCGGCCGACCTCGATCGCGCTTTCTACACCCCGCACACCGTGCGCCTGGAGCACCTCGCGTCGGCCTACGGCTGGGAGTACCAGAGGGTCACGACCCGCACGGCGCTCGACCAGGCGCTGACCACTCCGCGCGGCGGCCGTCAGATCATCGAGGTGCCGCTGCCGCGTTGACTGGCAGGATGTGCGTATGGACGCGCACCGCTGGACGCAGACGCTACGAGTGGGCGAGGGATTCCGCCTCGCCGATCTCGACCCCGACACCAAGCCCGGATACGTCGGCGGCAAGTCGCACGGCGCCCGAGACCTCGCGGCGGGGCTCGAGAAGCTGAACGATCTGCAGGAGAGGTTGTTCGCCGAGAGCCGGGTCGGGGTGGCGAAGGATGCCGTACTGCTGGTGCTGCAGGCGATGGACTCGGCCGGCAAGGGCGGGATCGTGCGGCACGTGGTCGGCGGGGTCGATCCCCAGGGCGTCGCGCTCGCCGCGTTCAAGGCGCCGACACTCGAGGAGCGCAGCCACGACTTCCTGTGGCGTATCGAGAAGCGTCTGCCGGAGCCGGGCTTCATCGGGGTGTTCGACCGCTCCCACTACGAAGACGTCCTGATCGGCAAGGTGCGCGAGCTGGCGGACGCCGCGGAGATCGAGCGCCGGTACGACGCGATCAACGAGTTCGAGGCCCGCGTCGCGGCATCCGGCACCCGCATCATCAAAGTCATGCTGCACATCTCGCCCGAGGAGCAGAAGGAGCGGCTCATGGAGCGGCTCGAACGCCCGGACAAGTACTGGAAGTACAACCCCGGCGATGTGGACGAGCGGATGCTGTGGCCGCAGTACATGCAGGCGTACCAGACCGTGTTCGACCGCACCTCCACCGAGGCGGCCCCGTGGCACGTGATCCCGGCGAATGCCAAGTGGTACGCCCGCCTCGCGGTGCAGGAGCTGCTGCTCGCAGCCCTGGAGGACATCGACCCGCAGTGGCCGGTCGCCGACTTCGACGTCGAGGCCGAGAAGAAGCGCCTCGCCGCGAGCTGAGCGCGCTCAGGCCAGCGCGTCGACCAGCGGCCGGAACTTCACCCGCGTCTCGAGCAGTTCGCTCTCGGGGTCCGAGCCCGCGACGATCCCTGCGCCGGCGTATGCCGTCACCCCGATCTCCCCGGATCCTGCCGTGAACTGTGCGCAGCGCAGGGCGATAGCCCATTCGCCGTTGCCCGCGGCGTCCACCCAGCCGACCGGGCCGGCGTAACGGCCGCGGTCGAAGGGCTCGAGCTCGCGGATGGCGGCGATGGCCGCGGGCGTCGGGGTGCCGGCGACGGCGGCGGTCGGATGCAGCACCTGCACCAGGTCGAGCGCCGATTCGCCGTCGGCGAGCTCGCCCTCGACGTCTGTCGCGAGATGGAAGAGGTTCGGCAGCTTCAGAAGGAAGGGCTGCTCGCTCGCGGCCAACGCCCGGGTGTGGGTGCGGAGCGAGGCGAGCACGCTCTGCACGGCGTACTGGTGCTCGTCGAGATCCTTCGTGCTCGAGGCGAGGTGGGAGGATGCCGCGGTGTCGGCGTCCGCATCCGCGCCCCGGCCGATGGTGCCGGCGAGCACACGAGCGGTCACGGTGCCGTCGTGCACCGTGACGAGGGTCTCCGGGCTCGCGCCGATCAGCCCGTCCACGGCGAAGGCCCAGGTGTCGGGGTAGCCGGTCGACAGGGCACGCACGAGACGGCGCAGGTCCGACCCGGCCGGGACGCTGCCGGTGAGGTCGCGCGCGAGCACGACCTTGCTCAGCTCGCCGTCGGCGATGCGGGTGAGCGCGCGGCGCACCGAGTCCTGGTAGCCCTGCGGTCTCTGGGCTCCCGGGCCGACGGTGCCGGCCCAGTGCGGACCGTACGGCTGGGTCGCGAACGGCTCCTCGGAGACGGGCGATGCGGCGAGGCGGATGCGGGTCTCCCAGAACCGATCGCCGTGGCGCCCGAGCACCTGACTCGGCACGACGAGCACGCTGTCGGCCGCCGACTCCTCGTCGAAGGCGAACGCGCCGAAAGCCACCAGCCCACTGCCGGGCAGGCCCACGGGGTCGGAGATCTCGGCCTGTGCCACCATGCCTCGCCAGGCGTTCGCGAGCGCCGCAGTGCGCGACAGTCCGGCCGCCGACGGCTGACGGACCTCGGCGAGCGGTTCGCCGACCGCGACGATGCCGTCTCCGCGCCGCAGCCAGGCGAGCGGGCGGGCGGGATCCGCGTAGGCGAGGAGGTCTTCGACCGGGTCGATCTCTCGGGTCTCCACGACCAGGTGGGTGGTGTGCACGCATCCAGCCTATGCCGCTCTCACGGCACGGATCTGCGCCGACGTAGGGTGAACGGATGAGCGCTGCACGCCCCGCACCCGGCACCGAGATGGTCTTCCAATGGCGCAAGTGGGACGGGTCGCCGCACTGGCGGCACGAGTGCGTGTATCTCGGCGCCGACGAGTGGGGCGACTGGATCGGGCAGCCGGTGGGTTGGCACAGCTTCCGGCCCGGGGCCGAGTTCCATGCGGGCGGACCCAACGTCACGCTCGTTCCGGCGAGCGGCGACCACGCCGTGACGGTGAACCGTCGCCACCGCCGCGGCATGCGGATCTACATCGACCTGGGGTGGGACATCCACTGGTCCGACGACCCGCTCCTCGCGACCGGCATCGACATGGACCTCGATGTCGTGCGCGTGGCCGGGGCCCGGGGCACCTGGGTCGACGACCGCGACGAGTGGGCCGAGCACAGCGTCCGCTACGGCTATCCCGTCGACGTCATGGAGCATCTCGAGACGCTCGCGCTCGACCTGGAGGATCGGGTGCGCGCGCAGGTCGCACCGTTCGACGATGCCACCGCCGATCCGTGGCTCGACCGCCTCGAAGCCCTGGGCCTCGCGCCTAGACTGAACGCGTGACTTCGAACGAGAAGAACCGCGCCGATCTCGGCAAGGACCCCGCCCGCGTCAGCGGCATGTTCGACCAGGTCGCCGCCGGGTACGACCGCACCAACACGGCCATGACCTTCGGCAACGACGTGCTGTGGCGCGCGGCGACCACCCGTGCGGTCGCACCGAAGCCGGGGGAGCGGATCCTCGACCTCGGGGCAGGTACCGCGTCGTCGTCGGCGTCGCTCGCCCGCAGCGGTGCTGACGTCGTCGCGGCCGACTTCTCGCCCGGGATGCTGGCCGAGGGCGAACGTCGCCACGGTGCGATGCGCAACCTCTCGTTCGTGCAGGCGGATGCCACGGCGCTGCCGTTCGCGGATGCCGAGTTCGACGCGGTCACGATGTCGTACGCGCTGCGTAACGTCAACGATCCGAAGAAGGCGCTGCGCGAGCTGTATCGGGTGACCAAGCCCGGCGGCCGGCTCGTGATCAACGAGTTCTCCACGCCTCCGGCGAAGCTGTTCCGCGGCGCATACCGGTTCTACAACGCGCAGGTGCTGCCCCGTGTCGCCCGGGTGGCAGGCACGAACGGCGACGCGTATGACTACCTGAACGAGTCGATCCGCGAGTGGCCCGACCAGAAGAAGCTGTCGGCCTGGATCCGCGAGGCGGGGTGGGGCGACGTGGCCTACCGCAACCTCACGTTCGGCATCGTCGCCCTGCACCGAGCGCGCAAGCCCGCGTGAGCGCCGTGCACGCAACTGCGGCATCCCGGCGCAGGTAGGCTGGGACCGTGACTTCGAGCCCCATCGCCCCGGGTTCGCGGCTGGCCAGCCGTCTGGGGTTCAGCGACCGCGTGTTCATCGGCCCTGCCGCACGCAAGGTCGCGCGCGCGATCGAAGACGGCCTCGAGCTCGTCGAGACCGGCCTCGCCCAAGACGTCCGGGTCGCCGACCCGCTGGCCGATGCGGCCAGCCGCTATCTGTACGAGGCGGGCGGCAAGCGCATCCGTCCCGTGCTTACGCTGCTCGCCGCCCAACTCGGCGACGGCAACACCTCCGAGGTGATCGATGTCGCCAAGGCGCTGGAGATCACCCACCTGGGCTCGCTGTATCACGACGACGTCATGGACGGCGCCGACCGCCGTCGTGGCGTGCCGGCGGCGCATGCCGTGTGGGGCAACAACATCGCCATCCTCACCGGCGACATCCTCTTCTCCCGCGCCAGCCAGCTGATGTCCCGGCTCGGTGAGCGCGCCATCCGGCTCCAGGCCGACACGTTCGAGCGCCTGGTCCTCGGTCAGATGCACGAGACCCTCGGGCCGCAGCAGGACGACGACCCGATCGCGTTCTACATCCAGGTGCTCGCCGACAAGACCGGCTCTCTCATCGCCGCCGCCACGCAGGGCGGTGTGATCTTCTCCAACGCGCCGAGCGAGTACGAGGAGCCGCTGCGCATGTACGGCGAGAAGATCGGCGTCGCGTTCCAGCTGCTCGACGATGTGATCGACCTGTCGGCCAAGCCCGAAGAGACCGGGAAGGTGCCGGGTACCGATCTCCGCGCCGGCGTCCCGACCATGCCGTACCTGCTGCTGAAGGCCGAGCCCGATGACGCCGCCGTCGACCTCGCGGCGCGCATCGATGACGGGGTGGCCCTCATCGCCGATGGCGCCGACCCCGCGATCCTCGACGGCCCGCTCGACGAGCTGCGCGATCACCGGGTGACGCAGAAGACCCTCGAACTCGCGCACGCGTGGACGCGGGATGCCGTCGACGCGCTCGCACCGCTGCCGCGTGGCACCGTGCGCGAGGCGCTGACCCGATTCGCAGAGACCCTCGCCGAACGCTCCAGCTGATCGCGCGCGACCGTCGGGTCGCGCGCCGGTTGCGTCGGCATACGAAAGGACCTCCCATGACCAAGCTCAGACTGGCCATCGTCGGTGCGGGCCCCGCCGGCATCTATGCCGCGGACATCCTGCTGAAGGCCGAGCGCAAGTTCGACGTCTCGATCGACCTCTTCGAACAGCTCCCTGCTCCGTACGGACTCGTGCGTTACGGCGTCGCCCCCGATCACCCTCGCATCAAGGGCATCGTCAACGCGCTGCGAGACGTGCTCGACCGCGGGGACATCCGCCTGTTCGGCAACGTGCGCTTCGGTGAGGACATCACCCTCGACGACCTGAAGAAGCACTACAACGCCGTGGTCTTCGCGACCGGCGCGATCCGCGATACCTCGATGGAGATCCCGGGGATCGATGCGGTCGCCTCCTACGGTGCCGCCGACTACGTCAGCTGGTTCGACGGACACCCGGACGTGCCGCGCGAGTGGCCGCTGGATGCCGCATCCGTCGGTGTGCTCGGCAACGGCAACGTGGCGCTCGACGTCGCGCGCATGCTCGCGAAGCACGCCGAGGATCTGCTCGTCACCGAGGTGCCGGCCAATGTCTACGAGGGCCTCAAGGCCAGCGAGATCACCGACGTGCACGTCTTCGGTCGCCGCGGCCCGGCGCAGGTGAAGTTCACGCCGCTGGAGCTCCGCGAGCTCGGCGAGCTGCGCGACGTCGACATGGTCGTCTACGACGAGGACTTCGACTACGACGAGGCCTCGAAGGATGCGGTCGCCAGCAACAAGCAGGTCATGGTCATCGACCGCATCCTGCAGTCGTGGCGCAAGCGCGACTCGGTGAACAATGCCGGGGGCGCGGCCTCGCGCCGTCTGCACCTGCATTTCTGGGCGCGCCCTGTCGAGGTGCGCAAGGACGAGAACGGCCGCGTCGCGGCACTCGTATACGAGCGCACGCAGCCCGATGGGCAGGGCGGTGCGGTGGGAACCGGGGAGCTGCGCGAGGTGCCGATCCAGGCGCTGTACCGTGCGATCGGATACTTCGGCTCGCCCCTTCCCGGTGTGCCGTTCGACAAGAAGCACGGCGTCATCCCGAACCGTGAGGGCCAGGTGCTCGCGAAGGACTCCAACGAGCGGGTCTCCGGCATCTACGCAACCGGGTGGATCAAGCGCGGCCCGGTGGGTCTGATCGGGCACACGAAGTCCGACGCCATGGAGACCGTTCGGCACATCATCAACGACCAGGGCTCCTGGTGGCACCCGGAGGACCCCTCCGAAGAGGCCGTCGTCGAGCTGCTGCGCGAGCGCGGCGTGCGCTGGACCGACCTCGAGGGGTGGCACCGTCTCGACGAGCATGAGATCTCCCTCGGCGCTCCCGAGGAGCGCGCCCGCGTCAAGGTCGTGCCGCGCGACGAGATGGTGCGCGTCTCCCGGGGCGAGTAGGAGGTTCGCCTCCGCCGTCCCCTGGTCTCGTCGGCTAGCCTGGCGACGACGGGGGAGGAATGCATGACCGAATGGATCCGGGATGTGCTCGGCGATGAGTTCCAGCAGCTGACCCTCGACCTCGGTACCGATGAGCAGGGTCCGGTGGTGGCCACCCTGGTGCGCGCGCTCCCGGCCGAGCCGGACCTCTGGAACCGCATCCGTGGACGGTGGCCGCTGCTCGACGGCGTCGACGTGCTCTACGTGCACGGTTGGTCGGACTACTTCTTCCAGAAACGGCTCGCGCGTTTCTGGACCTCGCGGGGTGCCCGCTTCTTCGCGCTCGATCTCCGCAAATACGGTCGCAGCCTCCGCGACGGACAGACGCCCGGCTACGTCGCCGACCTCGCCACCTACGACGAGGACATCGGGGCGGCGCTGGAAGCGATGGGACGGGGGCAGGGCGGAATCGAGTCGTCCCGGCGTCTGGTGCTGCTCGGACACTCGACCGGCGGGCTCGTCCTGAGCCTCTGGGCGTCTCGTCATCCTGGTGCGGCGGATGCGGTGATCCTGAACAGCCCTTGGCTGGAGTTCCAGTTCGCGCCGGCGCGGGCGGCGATCGCGCCCATGGTGGAGCTGCAGGCTCGCATCCGGCCCATGGAGGCGGCGCCGCAGGTCGACCTGGGCTACTACACCCGTGCTCAGCTGGAGGTCGCCGACCCGGATGATCCGATGGAGGTGAATCCGCTCTGGCGCCCCGCGCAGACCATGGCGGTGTACGCGGGCTGGTTGCACGCGATCCTCTCCGGGCACAAGGCCGTGGCCGCAGGACTGGGGATCACGGCTCCGGTGTGCGTGTTGCTCTCGGCGCGGTTCGTGCCCCCGACGCGGTGGTCGGAGGAGCTCACCAGCGCAGACTCCGTGCTCGTCGTCGACGACATCGCGCGCGCGGCGCTGCGGCTCGGGGCGAGTGTGACGGTGGAGCGCATCGACGGTGCGCTGCACGACGTCTTCCTCTCGCGCCACGATGCGCGCGAGGACGCCTACCGACGCCTCGAGCGTTGGGTCACGGGCTGGTGCGCGGCGATCTGATCTCGCGTCACAGGTAGTACATCGTCCGGACGAGGCGCTCCGCCTCATCGCCGTCGCCGTCGCGGACGGCGCCCGCGAAGGCGATGTACACGTCGCGCATCCGAGCGCGGTCCGTCACGGGGACCACCCAGTCGCGGAGGTTGCGGAACAGAACCATGCTCGCGTCCTCCATCAGTGTTCGGTGCTGCGCGTTCCCGCTCCGATCTCCGAGATACGAGAACACCGCCCATCGCGCGTCCGAGGTCGTCTCGGGGTGTTCGAGGGACGCGTGCATCGCGGCCACGAGGCGCACGACGTGATCGCGCTGCGCGTCGCTGATGCGCGGCACGGCCAGCCGGGCGGCTATCGCCGCCTGGTACCCGGCGAACTCGAGCGACTGCGCGATCGTCTCCGACGTCACCTCGGTCACCTCCGTGTACCGGCTCGGATACATCGTCACCATCCCCAGCCGCTCCAGACGCTGAAGTGCTTCGCGAACGGGAGTTCGTGACACGTGCAGCTCTTCGGCCACGTCGACGTCGCGGATGCGTTCGCCGGCTTCGATCGTGCCCTCGATGATCTGTCTGCCGAGGTGGTGGAACACCTCTTCGGCCAGAAGCTGCTTGCTCTCGCCGACACTCGTCGATCCGATAATGCTCATGGACCTGCCCCCAGTTGCCCTTCATTTCCCGAGCATCCCCATGATTCGCCCCGGGTGGGCCACCGCATCATGAGGTCGCATCGGTTTCCAACACGATCTACGCCTGTCGACGCGTGTGGGGGCACACGGCTGTCGGCGACCTCTCCAGTCTTGGCCACTCGGGCCGGTATTCCGGTATGCGATCCTACTGCGCGGCTCCGGAAGACCGAAGTCGCGCCCGCGGGCAGACGAAAGGCCCCACTCGGTCTTTCGCCGAATGGGGCCTTTCGTCGTACAGGCGGGAGGTTCGCCTAGCGGTAATTGATGAACTGCAGGTCGAGATCGAGGTCGGCGCCCTTCAGCAGCGCGATGACCGACTGCAGGTCGTCGCGGCTCTTGGACTGCACGCGCAGCTCGTCGCCCTGGATCTGGCTCTTCACGCCCTTGGGGCCCTCGTCGCGGATGATCTTGTTGATCTTCTTCGCGTTCTCCGAGGAGATGCCGTCCTTGAGCGTCGAGACGATGCGGAACTCCTTGCCGCTGGCGAACGGGTCGCCCGACTCGAGGCTCTTCAGCGAGATGCCGCGCTTGATGAGCTTGGACTGGAACACGTCGAGCACGGCCTTCGCCCGCTCCTCGGTGTTCGCGATGATGAGGATGCTCTCGCCGCTCCAGGCGATCGACGCACCGGTGCCCTTGAAGTCGTAGCGCTGCTCGATCTCCTTGCGGGCCTGGTTCAGGGCGTTCTCCGCCTCCTGGTGATCCACCTTCGAGACGATGTCAAATGAGCTGTCAGCCATGGTTTCATCCTACTCAGGGGCTGAGCGCGTAGACATTGTCGGAGATCCTGGTGGCTCCGTCGGGAGTCGGGTAGTCGTCCGGCACCGTCATGAAGTGGCCTGCCGGTCCGCTCATCTCCACCGGACCCCGCTCCCCGCCGCAGCCCATGCCCCACTCGTCCTCGTCGCGGTAGGCGAGTACGCAGACCGTCGACGGCTCGACGCCCCGCAACAGCCAGATCGAGCTGCCGGAGTGCTCACCGACCAAGCGCGCCGACGAGAGGTCAGCGACGTCGCCCGAGTCCTGCTCAGCCACCCCGTCCGGCACACTGTCCGCAGCCTCCGCGTCGCGATCCAGCACGGCGTAGTTCGTGGCGAACGCGGTGCACCCGCTCAGGGCGATCGCCGACAACGTCAGCAGCAGACTCGCCGCTGTCCGCGCGACGCGGAGGGAACGATCCGTCATGGCCCCAGTCTACGAGCGCTCCGTCTCGCGTCCCATGGAAGCGTTTTCACAAGCCTTGCCTCCATTCATCCCGGTCACGGCTTGGTATCGACGCTCATCTTCGTTGCAAAAGCCACCGCGTTCGATGCATACTGTAAGCGCTTGCAGTCTGTGCAGGCCACCAGCACCGAGAGAGGCACACACCAATGAAGGTGAACAAGAGGGGCATCGCCGCCGCAGGCGCGATCGCCATCGTTTCGACTCTGACGCTTGCCGGCTGCTCCGCAGGGACCAGCGGCGACGACACCTCCGACTCCAAAGGCAGCGGCAAGCTGGTCGTCTGGGTCGACGCCGAGCGCGTGGACGCGCTGCAGACCGCGGCGGACTCCTACGAGGACAAGACCGGCGTCAAGGTCGAGCTCGTCGGCAAGTCGGTCGACGACATGAAGGACGACTTCATCCAGCAGGTCCCGACCGGTAAGGGCCCCGATGTCGTCATGGGCGCGCACGACTGGCTGGGGGAGCTCTCCACCAACGGCGTCGTCGCGCCGATCGAACTCGGCGACAGCTCGGAGGACTACCTTCCCGTCGCGCTGCAGGCCGCAACGTACGAGGGCACCGTCTACATGCTGCCGTACGCAGTCGAGAACATCGCGGTGCTGCGCAACGCCGACCTCGTCCCGGCTGCAGCCACCAGCTTCGACGACATGGTCTCGAAGGGCACCTTCGTCGTCGAGCAGGGCACCGAGGGCAACCCGTACCACCTGTACCCGTTCCAGACCGCGTTCGGTGCTCCGGTCTTCGGCACCGACGACTCGGGGAGCTATGACCCCACCGACCTGCAACTCGGCAGTGCGGGCGGTTTCGCGTTCGCCGACTGGCTGGGTGCGCAGGGCGCCGCAGGCGTGCTGAACACCGACGTCGACGGCGAGATCGCCAAGCAGCAGTTCCTCGACGGCACGGCAGCCTTCTGGCTGACCGGTCCGTGGAACGTGGGCGCCGCAACCGACGCCGGCATCAACGTCGCGATCGACCCGATTCCGAGCCCGACCGGTGAGACCGCTTCGCCGTTCGCCGGCGTGAAGGGCTTCTTCGTCAGTTCCGAGTCGAAGAACAAGGTCGCCGCGAACGACTTCCTCGTCAACTACATCGGCACCGAAGACGTGCAGCTCGAGCTGTTCAAGGCCGGCAACATCCTGCCGGCGCTCACCGCAGCCGCCGACACCGCGGCGTCCGACCCGATCATCGCCGGCTTCCAGGCCGTCGGCGAAGACGCCGTGCCGATGCCGGCCATCCCGGCCATGGGCGCGGTGTGGGAGTTCTGGGGCGTGGCCGAGGCCGCGATCATCAACGGCGCGGACCCGAAGACGACGTGGCAGAAGCTCGTCGACGACGTGACCGCCGCGATCAAGTAACAGCACCCACTGGCCCTGCCGGGGTGGACGCTCCGGTCCGCCCCGGCAGGATCATGACGAGGACGACATGACAGACATCGACGAGCGCACTGCTCCTCCGACCCGACGCCAGCGACAGGCCGCGAAGATCGCCGAGGCCGCGTCCGGCCCGATCGGCTGGATGCTGCTGAAGATCCTCCTGCTGGCCGTCGTCGACGCGATCGCGCTGTACGCGGCGTTCGTGCTCTTCGCCCACCAGGAATGGCTGATCCTCGGCATCGTCGTCGTGGTGGCCGTCTTCGTCAACTACATCTACTTCTCCCGCAAGCGCATCGCGGCGAAGTACCTCACGCCGGGCATCATCTTCCTGATCCTGTTCCAGGTGTTCACCCTGCTCTACACCGGCTACATCGGTTTCACGAACTACGGCACCGGGCACAACGGCACGAAAGACCAGGCCATCTCCTCGCTCCTCGCGTCGGCGCAGGAGCGGGTCGAGGACTCTCCCACCTATCCGGTCACGGTCGTCGAACAGTTCGGCACCTATGGTCTCCTGGTCACCGACCCGGACTCCGGCGACGCGCTTCTCGGCACGGCCGAGCAGCCGCTCGAAGAGGTGGACGCGCAGTTCGAGGGCGGACAGGCCGTCGCGGTCGACGGCTGGACGACGCTCCCGCTGGCCACCGTGTTCACGCTCTCCGAAGAGCTCGAGAAGCTGTCGGTTCCCTTCAGCGATGACCCCAATGACGGCGCCCTGCGGGCTCCGGACGGCCAGAAGGGGTATCTGTACGTCTCGACGCTCGAGTACGACGCGGCCGCCGACACCATCACCGACACCACCACCGGCACGGTCTACTCCGACACCGGCGAGGGAGCCTTCACCGCCGATGACGGCGAGCAGCTGCTCCCGGGATGGCAGACCACCGTCGGCTTCGACAACTTCGTGCGCGCGGTCACCGACTCCTCGATCCGCGGACCGCTCATCGCCGTGACGCTGTGGACCTTCGCGTTCGCGTTGATCTCGGTCGCCACGACGTTCTTCCTCGGGCTCCTGCTCGCGCTGGTCTTCAACAACACCCGGATGCGGTTCCGCAACGGGTACCGGATCATCCTGATCCTCCCGTACGCGTTCCCTGCGTTCCTGTCGGCGCTCGTCTGGGCCGGCATGATGAACGAGAGCTTCGGCTTCATCAACCAGGTCATCTTCGGGGGAGCGGACATCCCGTGGCTCACGGATCCGACGCTGGCCAAGGTGTCGGTGCTGCTGGTGAACCTGTGGCTCGGATTCCCCTACATGTTCCTCGTCTGCATGGGCGCCCTTCAGGGCATCCCGGAGGACGTGAACGAGGCCGCCGTCATGGACGGCGCGAACCCGTGGCAGGTCTTCCGCCGCATCAAACTGCCGCTGCTGCTCGTCACGGTCGCGCCACTGCTGATCTCGTCCTTCGCGTTCAACTTCAACAACTTCAACCTGATCTACATGCTCACCAAGGGCGGACCCCGCTTCAGCGACGTGTCGATCCCGGTCGGGCACACCGACATCCTGATCTCGATGGTCTACAAGGTGGCGTTCACCGGGCAGACCCGCGACTACGGACTGGCTTCGGCATTCACCATCCTGATCTTCATCGTGGTCGCGACGATCTCGATCATCAGCTTCCGCAAGACCAAGGCCCTCGAGGAGCTGAACTGACATGAGCACCGCCAGCCCTGCCGCCGCCACCGCCGCCACCACCGCCTCGAAGACCGATGAGCGCACACCCGGCCCGCGTCGCCGCAGCTTCGGCGCCTGGTTCGCCGATACCGGATGGCGACACCTCGTCGCGATCGTCGTGAGCGCCTTCGCCCTGTTCCCCCTTCTATACGTCGTGTCGGCGTCGCTGAATCCGAAGGGGACGCTGACCGGATCGAACCAGCTGTTCTCCGCGATCGGGATCGACAGCTACGTGCGCATCCTGAGCGACCCGCAGAACCCGTACGGCACGTGGTTCCTCAACACTCTGCTGATCGCCGTCGTGACCGGGGCGGTCACGGTCTTCATCGGCGCCTGCGCGGCATATGCGTTCTCGCGCATGCGCTTCGCCGGGCGCCGTGTCGGGCTCGTCACGATCGTGGTCGTGCAGATGTTCCCGCAGCTGCTCGCCGTGGTCGCGATCTTCCTGCTCATGTCGACCCTGGGGGACTGGTTCCCCGCCATCGGGCTGAACACCCACACCGGCCTGATCCTGGTGTACCTCGGGGGAGCGCTCGGCGTGAACACGTACTTGATGTATGGGTTCTTCAACACGATCCCGAAGGAGATCGACGAGGCCGCCCGCATCGACGGCGCCGGTCACGCGCGCATCTTCTTCACCATCATCCTGCGCCTGGTCGCGCCCATCCTCGCCGTCGTCGGACTCCTCTCCTTCATCGGCACGGTCAACGAGTACGTGATCGCGAGCGTGATGCTCGTCGACGTGGAGCAGCAGACGCTCGTCGTCGGACTCACCAAGCTCGTGGCGAATCCGCGCTACGCGGACTGGTCGGCATTCTCGGCCGGCGCGGTGATGGCCGCCATCCCGGTGATGATCCTGTTCCTCTTCCTGCAGAAGTACATCGTCGGCGGTCTCACCGCGGGGGCGACGAAGGGCTGACCCTCGGTGGGGTTCACCCGCGGGGGCCGGCGTCGCCGGTAGCGTGCATGGCATGGTAGCTTGTCATGCATGACAGCTGACGTCGGATCGCAGATGCGCAAAGGGGTGGTCGAGTACTGCGTGCTCGGACTCCTCGCGCGTGAGCCGATGTACGGCTGGCAGCTGGCCGATGCACTCACCGGCGCCGGACTGATCGCCAGCATCGGCACGCTCTACCCGCTGCTGGGACGGCTGCGGGACAACGGCTGGGTCAGCACGTTCGACCTGCCGTCGGAGAGCGGGCCCGTGCGCAAGTACTACCGGCTCACCGAGTCGGGTACCGAGCAGCTCGAGCGCTTCCGAGTGCAGTGGACCCCGTTCGCCCGTGTCGTGACGGGCATCGTCGGAGAGGGACGACCATGACAGAGACGACAGCAGACACACTGCGCGAGGAGTATCTCGCCCGGCTCGACGAGGCGATGCGCGGGCTCCCGCACGGCGTCGCGTCGGACATCCGTGGCGGCATCGTCGAAGAGCTGCAGGGCCTCGACGCCGCGGATACCGCCGCGCGGATCGCTCGGCTCGGTGATCCGGTGGCCATCGCGAGGGAGGCGCAGGACGAGGTGCCGGCGAACCCCGCGATCGTGGTCGCTGCGCCGGTCGCGGCCCCGCCCGCGCCCCGACCGCCGGCGACCTCGACGCGCGGTTTCGCGATCGCTGCCGCGCTGACGCTGAGCTTCGGCGGTTTCCTCGTCCCGGTGCTCGGCTGGTTCGTCGGCGCGGTACTCGTCACCATCAGCACCCTCTGGAAGACGTGGGAGAAGGTCGTCGCGATCATCGTGCCGTTCGTCTTCGGCGCGGTCTCGTTGTTCCTGGTGCAGTTCATGAGCTTCGTGGAGTTCAGCTCGACCGGCAGCTCGTCCGGCACCGGCACCCCTGCCGATGAGGCCGTGAACAACCCGCTGCTGCCCGGCTTCAGTGCCTGGCACGTCCTCCTTCTCCTCGGGTTCCTCCTCATCCCGGCGTCGGGTCTCTGGCTGCTCTGGCGGCTCCGGGGGCGCGTCGCTCGCTGAGTCACGCCCCGCCACACCGCGTGCATGCTCGGCGTTGCGCCCGGCCAGTATCCCGGTCGGGCCATACCGTGGAGACATGGCACGGGTGGCGGGGCGCAATCTGGCGATGAGCTGGTTCGCCGGCATCGTGTGCGCCGGAATCATCGGGGCGCTCGTCTGGCTGTCCCTCCCGATCCTTCCGACTCTCGCGGAGTTCGCGGGAACCGCGCTCCGCAACGCCCTTCCCTGACGGCTCGCGAGGGGACGCCGACGCGTGTATCCCGACACGTCGGCACGCCTGCGTCGACGGCCGTCGGCCCGGCGGTACCCTCACAATGCACATATCCGATGAGAGGCGCACCCCATGAGTGACCCCGACGCTCCCCAGCCCGAGAAGCCGACTGACGTCGACGACGTCGTCGGCAGCGCGAACGCCGGTCTCGACGCCGCCGCCGCGGCGGGTGCGGATGTCCCCGGTTCCGCCGATGCGCCGGACCACAAACCGGCAGACGCCGTCGACGAGAAGATCGTCGACCCCGATCTCGCCGCGTTCGAAGCCGCGGAGCGCGACCACCCCGGAACGTTCGCGTCCCCGCCTCCCGCCGTCACTCCGGCACCCATCGTCGAGTCGCGCGAGACCGCGCGCGACGTCCGGGCGGAGGCCGACGCGGAGACCGAATCCTTCTACCCGGAGCCGATCGTGGGCGAGCCCGTGCCGTTCGGGCACGAGCAGTCCGGCCTGGCCGGTGCCGCCTACGCCCAGTACGGTGACGACACCGAGACACGCATCGTGCCGTCGGAGCCGCTGATCGGTGCGACAGGTGTCGCCGCGGCAGCGCAGCCTCAACCCATCTTCGTGCAGGCTCCCGAGCCGCCCCGCGACCGCGGCAACCGCGGCACCGCCGGCCTCATCGGCCTACTCGCGACCCTCGTTTTCGCCGTGCTGTACCTCGGCACGGCGCTGGGTCTCGGCGCGATCGCCGGCGAGGTGAACGGCGAGAACATCGGTGAGGCCGCGCTGGCACCGCTGATGACCTGGGGCTACTGGACGCCGGTCGTCGTCTTCTTCCTCGGCTTCTGGCTGCTCGGCGCGATCATCAACCGCGGCCGCTGGGGCCTCTGGGTGGTCTTCGGCATCATCGTCGGCGTCATCGCCTATGCGGGCCACATCCTCGGACAGCTGTTCGAGGCGCCGTTCTGGAAGCTCACGTCGTCTCAGGGCCTCGACCTCGTCGGCGAGCAGCTGCTCGCCCCGCTCGCCATCGCCGCATTCGTGTTCGCGCGCGAACTGACCATCTGGTTCGGCGCATGGGTGTCGCGCAGCGGCGCTCGCAAGACCGAACTGAACGCCGAGGCGCAGCGCGAGTACGAGCGCACCCTCGAAGCCGGTCCGACGCTGTCGAGGTAATCACGAACTCCACCACGCCGAACCCCCGCGGGCCCGAGTCCGCGGGGGTTTCGGCTGTCCTGGCCGTGGTGCTCGCGACGATCGGCTTCTTCGCGCTCGCGGTGTTCGGCCTGGGGGCCCTGAGTGTGGCCACCGATACCGACATCATCGCGGTGCGAGGGTTGGGGCAGGCACCGGGCGCCGTCGGGATGCTGGCGGCGGTCGCGGTCTTCGCGCTCATGCTGTGGTCGACGCTCCGTCGTGGCCATCCCTCCTTCGTGGCGACGATCGCGATCGCTCTCCTCGCAGCTCTGGCTCATCTCGCGGCGGTGTGGATCACGGTCGTCCTCGGCTCGTCCGACTTCGTGATCGCGACTGCGGTGGCGGGGGATCTGGTCCGCGGTGGTGCGAGTGCGGTGCTGGTGGTCGCGGGGCTGATAGCCGGCTGGGGTGGCATCGCCCTCCGTCGCACTCGTGCCGCGCATCCGCGCTGGCCCTGGGAGCGCGAAGAAGACGAGGAGTGACGCGGCCGCCCCGCCGCGATGCGCGAAATCGCGGTCACGACGGGCGGCGCGCCGTACGCTGGTGGGGTGGAGCGCTCATTGGAGACGCAGGTGGACCAGGCCGTCGAGGCCTGGTTGCGCTGGGTGCCGCGCTGGGAGCCGGCGACCCACCGCGGTCGCGTCGCGCCATGCCGCCGCTGTCTGGGATCGCCGATCCTCTCGGCGGCGGGAATCGGTGCGAACACCCCGCACGGTGTGCAGCACGGACTCTCGACGCGCATCAAGACCATCGTCGACCACGCCGTCGCGGACTACACGGCACGGAATCTCCCCATGCTGCAGCGCGAGCTCGATCAGCAGGCCGCCCGGAACCGCGCCCGCAGCTACCGCCCTGCCGAAGACCTCGATCCGGAATTCGACGGCCTCCCGCTCGACCCCGAGCCGGTTCCCGGCGCGCCGTTCCTCTTCACCATCGCCGGGCTCGCCGATGACTCCGCCGCGGAGCTGCCGGCGTTGCCGCCTCTGACCGAGGAAGCCAAGATCGCCCTCCGGCAGGAGGTCGCCCTCGCCGACGAGTACGCCAATATGGTCGGGCGGGAGATCTGCGGCATCCTGCTTCGCCACCGGATCTACATCCAGGCGGCCATCTCCCAGCACGTGGAGCCGCAGATCGAGGCACTGCTCGCCGAGCTGACGGAGTCGCTGGATTCGCCGTTCGACCCCGACCTGCCGTGATGCTCCGAGCGCCGCTCCGCCGTCACACCGGACTTGCGTTCATTTGACCACCACGTTACGCGGCATTACACTTGACCAGGTGTGTGCACGTCTTGACGTGCGCACTGGGCGTCGGCACCATGCCGGTCCGCCCCCACGGCATACCCACCACACCAAAAGCGCGTCGATTCCGGCGTGCCGGTGGGTCATGATGTGAAACCCATCACGCTGTCACCGTGCAGCACTATGAGGAGAGAACGTGCCAACCATTCAGCAGTTGGTTCGCAAGGGTCGCTCGCCCAAGGTCACCAAGACCAAGGCGCCGGCGCTCAAGTCGAACCCGCAGCAGGCCGGGGTCTGCACCCGCGTCTACACCACCACCCCCAAGAAGCCGAACTCGGCGATGCGCAAGGTCGCTCGTGTGAAGCTCCGCAACGGCACCGAGGTCACCGCGTACATCCCCGGTGAGGGTCACAACCTCCAGGAGCACTCGCTGGTGCTCGTCCGTGGCGGTCGTGTCAAGGACCTCCCCGGTGTGCGTTACAAGATCGTCCGTGGCGCCCTGGACACCCAGGCAGTCAAGAACCGTAAGCAGGCTCGTTCCCGCTACGGCGCGAAGAAGGGTTGAGTTAGATGCCTCGTAAGGGACCAGCCCCCAAGCGCCCCGTCGTCAACGACCCGGTATACGGCGCACCGATCGTCACCTCGCTGGTGAACAAGATCCTCGTCGACGGCAAGAAGTCGCTGGCCGAGTCGATCGTCTACGGCGCCCTCCGCGGCGTCGAGGCGAAGAACGGTCAGGACGCCGTCGCCACGCTCAAGAAGGCGCTCGACAACGTGCGCCCGACCCTCGAGGTCCGCAGCCGCCGCGTCGGTGGCTCGACCTACCAGGTGCCGGTCGAGGTCAAGCCTCACCGCGCCAACACGCTCGCTCTGCGCTGGCTCGTGAGCTACGCGAAGGGCCGTCGTGAGAAGACGATGACCGAGCGTCTGCAGAACGAGATCCTCGACGCGTCGAACGGCCTGGGTGCCGCGGTCAAGCGCCGCGAGGACACGCACAAGATGGCCGAGTCGAACCGCGCGTTCGCTCACTACCGCTGGTAACCAGCTTCGCCCGCCCTTCGGCCACTCGCCGAAGGGCGGGCACCCCCTCTTCGCAGTACGACTGCTCCAAAAGATAAGGACACTCCTGTGGCACAAGACGTGCTCACGGACCTGAGCAAGGTCCGCAACATCGGCATCATGGCGCACATCGATGCCGGCAAGACCACGACGACCGAGCGCATCCTGTTCTACACGGGCGTCAACCACAAGCTCGGCGAGACGCACGATGGCGCGTCGACCACCGACTGGATGGAGCAGGAGAAGGAGCGCGGCATCACGATCACGTCTGCCGCCGTGACCTGCTACTGGAACAAGAACCAGATCAACATCATCGACACCCCCGGCCACGTGGACTTCACGGTCGAGGTGGAGCGTTCGCTCCGCGTCCTCGATGGTGCCGTCGCCGTGTTCGACGGCAAGGAGGGCGTCGAGCCCCAGTCCGAGACGGTCTGGCGTCAGGCCGACAAGTACAACGTCCCCCGCATCTGCTTCGTCAACAAGATGGACAAGCTCGGCGCGGACTTCTACTTCACCGTCGACACCATCATCAACCGCCTGGGTGCCAAGCCCCTCGTGATCCAGCTGCCGATCGGTGCGGAGAGCGACTTCATCGGCGTCGTCGACCTGGTCGAGATGCGTGCGCTGGTGTGGGCCGGAGACTCCAAGGGTGACGTCACGATGGGCGCCTCCTACGAGATCCAGGAGATCCCGGAGAACCTCAAGGAGAAGGCGGCGGAGTACCGTCAGCAGCTCCTCGAGACCGTCGCCGAGACCGACGACGCGCTGCTCGAGAAGTTCTTCGGTGGCGAGGAGCTCACGGTCGCCGAGATCAAGGGCGCGATCCGCAAGCTGACCGTCGCTTCCGAGATCTACCCGGTGCTCTGCGGCTCCGCATTCAAGAACCGCGGCGTCCAGCCGATGCTCGACGCGGTCGTCGACTACCTCCCGAACCCGCTCGACGTGGGCTCGATCGAGGCACACGACCCGAAGGACTACGACACGATCATCGAGCGTCACCCCGACGCCAATGACCCGTTCGCAGCCCTCGCGTTCAAGGTCGCCGTGCACCCGTTCTTCGGTCGCCTCACCTACGTGCGCGTCTACTCGGGTCACCTCGAGTCCGGTTCTGCGGTCATCAACTCGACCAAGAACAAGAAGGAGCGCATCGGGAAGATCTTCCAGATGCACGCCAACAAGGAGATCCCGGTCCCCTCGGTCACCGCGGGTAACATCTACGCGGTCATCGGTCTGAAGGACACCACCACCGGTGACACCCTGACCGACCCGGCAGCTCCGGTCGTCCTCGAGTCGATGACGTTCCCCGAGCCCGTCATCGAGGTCGCGATCGAGCCGAAGACCAAGGCCGACCAGGAGAAGCTGGGTGTCGCCATCCAGAAGCTCGCTGAGGAGGACCCGACCTTCCGCACGGAGCTCAACCCCGAGACCGGTCAGACGACCATCAAGGGCATGGGCGAGCTTCACCTCGACATCCTCGTGGACCGCATGAAGCGCGAGTTCAACGTCGAGGCCAACGTCGGCAAGCCGCAGGTCGCGTACCGCGAGACCCTGAAGAAGGCCGTCGAGAAGCACGACTACACGCACAAGAAGCAGACCGGTGGCTCCGGCCAGTTCGCGAAGATCCAGTTCACCATCGAGCCGATGGACCTGGACTCCGAGAAGACCTACGAGTTCGTGAACGCCGTCACCGGTGGTCGCATCCCTCGTGAGTACATCGGTTCGATCGACGCCGGTTTCCAGGACGCGATGAACGTCGGTGTGCTCGCGGGCTACCCGATGGTCGGCGTCAAGGCGACCATCGTCGATGGTGCGGCGCACGACGTCGACTCCTCGGAGATGGCGTTCAAGATCGCGGGCTCCATGGGCTTCAAGGAGGCCGCTCGCCGTGCCAACCCCGTGCTGCTCGAGCCGCTGATGGCCGTCGAGGTCCGTACTCCTGAGGAGTACATGGGCGACGTCATCGGCGACCTGAACTCGCGTCGTGGCCAGATCCAGTCGATGGAAGACGCCGCAGGCGTCAAGGTCGTCCGCGCTCAGGTCCCGCTGTCCGAGATGTTCGGCTACATCGGCGACCTGCGCTCGAAGACCTCGGGCCGTGCCGTCTACTCCATGGAGTTCCACAGCTACGCTGAGGTTCCCCGCGCAGTGGCCGACGAGATCGTCCAGAAGACCAAGGGCGAGTAATCGCTCTTCTGGGCTCCCCGCGGCGCCGAGCACCGCGAAGCGCCGCGGGGTTCCCAGGTCACCTACAACTTCACATTCCCTCTCTACTAAACTGAGAACCTAACCCGTAGAGAACCGGTCGCAAACCAGTGCCCGGTCACCTTTACAACGACGTCCTGAGGAGGACCCAGTGGCTAAGGCCAAGTTCGAGCGGACCAAGCCGCACGTCAACATCGGAACGATCGGTCACGTCGACCACGGCAAGACCACGCTCTCCGCAGCGATCTCGAAGGTGCTTGCTGACAAGTTCCCGTCCGACACCAACGTGCAGCGTGACTTCGCTTCCATCGACTCGGCGCCGGAAGAGCGCCAGCGTGGAATCACCATCAACATCTCGCACATCGAGTACGAGACCCCCAAGCGCCACTACGCTCACGTCGACGCTCCCGGCCACGCCGACTACGTCAAGAACATGATCACCGGTGCTGCTCAGATGGACGGCGCGATCCTCGTGGTCGCCGCCACCGACGGCCCGATGGCTCAGACGCGTGAGCACGTGCTGCTCGCCAAGCAGGTCGGCGTGCCGTACCTGCTGGTCGCGCTGAACAAGTCGGACATGGTCGACGACGAGGAGATCCTGGAGCTCGTCGAGCTCGAGGTCCGCGAGCTGCTCGCAGCCCAGGGCTTCGACGAGGACGCTCCTGTCGTCCGCGTCTCGGCTCTCAAGGCTCTCGAGGGCGACGAGAAGTGGACCCAGGCGATCCTGGACCTCATGCAGGCTGTCGACGACAGCGTTCCGGACCCGGAGCGTGACCGTGACAAGCCGTTCCTGATGCCCGTCGAGGACGTCTTCACGATCACCGGTCGTGGAACCGTCGTCACGGGTCGCGCCGAGCGTGGCACGCTGGCCATCAACTCCGAGGTCGAGATCGTCGGACTCCGTCCGACCGTCAAGACCACGGTCACGGGTATCGAGATGTTCCACAAGCAGCTCGACGAGGCCTGGGCCGGCGAGAACTGTGGTCTCCTGCTCCGTGGCACGAAGCGTGAGGACGTCGAGCGCGGTCAGGTCATCGTCAAGCCGGGTTCGGTCACGCCGCACACCGACTTCGAGGGCACCGCGTACATCCTGTCCAAGGACGAGGGTGGGCGTCACAACCCCTTCTACACGAACTACCGCCCGCAGTTCTACTTCCGCACCACCGACGTCACCGGCGTCATCTCGCTGCCCGAGGGCACCGAGATGGTCATGCCCGGCGACACCACCGACATGACGGTCGAGCTGATCCAGCCGATCGCCATGGAGGAGGGCCTCGGCTTCGCCATCCGTGAGGGTGGACGCACCGTGGGCGCCGGTACGGTCACGAAGATCGTCAAGTAAGCACCTGCTTCCTCGCAGAGGGGTCGGACCTTCGGGTCCGGCCCCTCTGTGCTTTGTATCGTGTCGGGAGTTTCCTCTCCGCGCCAAGACGTGCACAATGATCTCGTCGGCCTCTCCGTCGACGCACACCTGAGAAGGGGATTCACATGGGTATCGATGACGCGGTGAACAAGGGCAAGGACCTCTACGAGCAGAACAAGGACAAGATCGCCGAGGCCGTCAAGAGCGACCAGGCCGAGGACATCAGTGACAAGGTCCTCGACGGCGTCGCGGACTTCGCGAAGAAGATCGCCCCGGGTGCAGCCGACAAGATCGACGAGATCCGGGACAGCGCGGACAAGGCCGTCGGCAACGAGTAGCAGCCCCGCACTCTTCGAGCGGCGATCCACCACCTGGTGGATCGCCGCTTTCGTATGCAGAGGCACGCCCCCGTTCGATCTAGTGGTCGTCAGATGTGGCGGATTCGCAGATGTATCGAGTAGGATCGTCTCGACCGCCTGGGGATCTTGCGGTCGGGGAAGCCGAAGGGGTTCGGTTTCCCGAAGCACGCGGGCTTTCCGCGTTGAAACTGGGGATAAGCGATCTTGGGGATCATCGTGCGACGCGCGCACTCTGTGCGCCTGAGCGTCACCCTGCCTGCGCGGCGGGTCTTCCGCCGCGCCCTCGAACGAGGAGTTCGGCGTCCCTTCACGCCGGGCTACTCGCGTTCGGTGTGCCCCCTCGCACTGAACGCCCTCCCCAAGCGGGGCGAGGCATGGGGATGCTTCGCCCCGCTATCTCCTTCCTTCTGAGCCGGATTTCGACGTCGGTCACCGCCTCGCTGAGAGGCGCGACACGCCCGGGTTTGCAGAAGTGAAATCAGCCGTGGCAGAATAGACAGGTTCGATATTCCGTCGCCGCTGTGCGTGCGCCGGATCACTGCCAGGGCAGTGCATAGACGGCGGTTCCTCATGGGGGCTGCAGGGTTCTAGGCCGCGGGTAGCAGAACACACACCCCGACACCCTTCTCACCGAAGGGTTCGCCGTGCGCGGCGGAGGTCGGGCATCCGGTCGCCTCGCGGCGTCCGGCTGACAGAAGAACAGTGGTGCAGCAGATCGACTCGTGAGAGCCGTTCTCGTGCCGAGGCGCGAACAGCGCCGACGTGCGTCCAATGCCCCAGGGCCACCCGGTCCCGGACGGTATGACGCCTAAAGAGAGAGAGCAGACAATGGCGGGACAGAAGATCCGCATTCGCCTGAAGTCGTATGACCACGAGGTCATCGACACGTCCGCACGCAAGATCGTCGACACCGTGACCCGTGCGGGTGCGACCGTCGTCGGACCCGTGCCCCTTCCGACCGAGAAGAACGTCGTGTGCGTCATCCGGTCGCCGCACAAGTACAAGGACAGCCGCGAGCACTTCGAGATGCGCACCCACAAGCGTCTGATCGACATCGTCGACCCGACGCCCAAGGCCGTCGACTCGCTGATGCGTCTCGACCTGCCTGCCGATGTCAACATCGAGATCAAGCTCTGAGGTCGGACATGGTTGACATCAACTCCAAGATTTCCAAGGGCATGCTGGGCACGAAGCTCGGCATGACCCAGGTCTGGAACGAGAGCGGCAAGCTCGTTCCCGTCACCGTCATCGAGCTCGCCTCGAACGTGGTCACGCAGATCCGTACGCCCGAGAAGGACGGCTACAACGCCGTGCAGATCGCGTACGGCCAGATCGACCCGCGCAAGGTGAACAAGCCCCTCACGGCCCACTTCGAGGCAGCCGGCGTCACGCCGCGTCGTCACGTCACCGAGATCCGCACCGCGGACGCCGGCGACTACAGCCTGGGCCAGGAGCTCACGGTCGACGGCACCTTCGAAGCCGGCCAGCTCGTCGACGTCGTCGGCACGAGCAAGGGCAAGGGCTTCGCCGGTGTCATGAAGCGTCACAACTTCAAGGGCGTCTCGGCTTCGCACGGTTCGCACCGCAACCACCGCAAGCCCGGCTCGATCGGCGCATCGTCGACCCCGAGCCGCGTCTTCAAGGGCATGCGCATGGCCGGCCGTATGGGTGGCGAGCGTGTGACCGTCCTCAACCTCACGGTGCACGCCATCGACATCGAGAAGGGTCTGCTGCTCGTCAAGGGCGCTGTCCCCGGTGCTCGTGGCCGCATCGTCTATGTCCGCAACGCAGTGAAGGGTGCCTGAACATGGCTGACTCCACTCTCGCGCTCGACGTCCTCAAGGCAGACGGCAAGAAGGCAGGCTCCATCGAGCTTCCCGCCGCGCTGTTCGACGCCAAGACGAACATCCCGCTCATCCACCAGGTCGTCGTCGCGCAGCTCGCGGCGGCTCGCCAGGGCACGCACTCGACCAAGCGTCGTGGCGAGGTCTCCGGTGCCGGCCGCAAGCCCTTCAAGCAGAAGGGCACGGGTAACGCCCGTCAGGGTTCCATCCGCGCGCCGCACATGACCGGTGGTGGCATCGTCCACGGGCCGAAGCCGCGTGACTACTCGCAGCGCACGCCCAAGAAGATGATCGCGGCCGCCCTGCTGGGCGCGCTCAGCGACCGCTTCCGTGGCGACCGCATCCACGCCATCGAGTCCTTCGGGATCGACGGCACGCCCTCGACGAAGACCGCGGTGAACTTCCTCACCAACGTCGTCTCGTCGAAGAACGTGCTCGTCGTTATCGAGCGCAACGACGACGTGACGCTGAAGAGCATCCGCAACCTGTCGAACCTGCACGTGCTGACGTTCGACCAGCTCAACGCATACGACGTGCTCGTCTCCGACGACATCGTCTTCACCCAGGCCGCGCTCGAGGGCTTCATCGCCTCCAAGTCCGGCGCCAACCAGGAGGTCTCCGCATGAGCGAGCAGGCATCTGTTCTCCAGACGGCCCTGAACAAGGACCCGCGCGACATCATCCTGAAGCCGGTCGTGTCCGAGAAGAGCTACGGGCTCATCGATGAAGGAAAGTACACCTTCCTCGTCGACCCGCGCGCTTCGAAGACCGAGATCAAGCTCGCCATCGAGAAGATCTTCGGCGTCAAGGTCGCAGGGGTCAACACCCTCAACCGCGTCGGCAAGGCTCGTCGCACCCGCTTCGGCACCGGCAAGCGCAAGGACACCAAGCGCGCCATCGTCACCCTGAAGTCGGGCACCATCGACATCTTCACGGCAATCGGCTGACCCGGGGGATAAGGACAATAATGGCTATTCGCAAGTACAAGCCCACGACCCCGGGCCGTCGCGGCTCGTCGGTGGCTGACTTCGCCGAGATCACTCGATCGACGCCGGAGAAGTCGCTGCTGCGCCCGCTCTCGAAGACCGGTGGTCGCAACAACCAGGGCCGCATCACGACCCGTCACATCGGTGGTGGCCACAAGCGCCAGTACCGCGTCATCGACTTCCGTCGTAACGACAAGGACGGCGTCAACGCCAAGGTCGCTCACATCGAGTACGACCCCAACCGCACCGCGCGCATCGCGCTGCTGCACTACTTCGACGGTGAGAAGCGCTACATCCTCGCTCCGGCGAAGCTGAAGCAGGGCGACATCGTCGAGTCGGGTGCCGGGGCTGACATCAAGCCGGGCAACAACCTCCCGCTGAAGAACATCCCCACGGGTACCGTCATCCACGCGATCGAGCTCCGCCCCGGTGGCGGCGCGAAGATGGCACGTTCGGCCGGTGCATCCGTCCGTCTCGTCGCCAAGGACGGCCCCTACGCCCAGCTGCGTCTCCCCTCGGGCGAGATCCGCAACGTCGATGCGCGCTGCCGCGCGACCATCGGCGAGGTCGGCAACGCCGAGCAGTCGAACATCAACTGGGGCAAGGCCGGCCGCATGCGCTGGAAGGGCGTCCGCCCGACCGTGCGTGGTGTCGCGATGAACCCGGTGGACCACCCGCACGGTGGTGGTGAGGGTAAGACCTCTGGTGGTCGTCACCCCGTCTCCCCGTGGGGCCAGGCTGAGGGTCGTACCCGTCACGCCAACAAGGAAAGCGACAAGTACATCGTGCGTCGTCGTAACGCCGGCAAGAAGCGTAAGTAGGAGTAAGAGAAGATGCCTCGCAGTCTTAAGAAGGGCCCCTTCGTCGACGATCACCTGCTTCGCAAGGTGGTCGTGCAGAACGAAGCCGGCACCAAGAACGTCATCAAGACCTGGTCCCGTCGGTCCATGATCATCCCGGCCATGCTGGGTCACACGATCGCGGTCCACGACGGACGCAAGCACATCCCTGTGTTCGTGTCCGAGACCATGGTCGGTCACAAGCTGGGCGAGTTCGCGCCCACCCGCACCTTCCGCGGCCACGAGAAGGACGACAAGAAGGGGCGGCGCCGCTAATGGTCGAATCGATCGCACGCGTGCGACACATCCGCGTGACCCCTCAGAAGGCTCGTCGTGTCGTCGCGCTCATCAAGGGCAAGCAGGCCCAGGAGGCTCTGGCGATCCTGAAGTTCGCACAGCAGAGCGCCAGCGAGCCGATCTACAAGCTTGTCGCGTCGGCCATGGCCAACGCGCAGGTCAAGGCAGATCGCGACGGCGAGTTCCTCGACGAGAAGGACCTGTACGTGGCCAACGCGTACGTCGACGAGGGCACCACGCTCAAGCGTTTCCAGCCCCGTGCACAGGGTCGCGCTTTCCAGATCAAGAAGCGCACGAGCCACATCACGGTCGTGCTCTCGACGCCTGAGGCAGCTCCGGCCGCCGCGGGCGACAGCAACAAGAAGGCGAGCAAGTAATGGGACAGAAGGTAAACCCGTACGGCTTCCGTCTCGGCATCACGACGGACCACGTCTCGCGTTGGTTCTCTGACTCGACGAAGCCGGGTCAGCGTTACGCCGACTACGTCGCCGAGGACATCAAGATCCGCAACCTGCTCAAGACGCAGCTCGACCGCGCCGGTGTCTCGAACATCGAGATCGAGCGCACCCGTGACCGCGTCCGCGTCGACATCCACACCGCCCGTCCGGGCATCGTGATCGGTCGTCGTGGCGCCGAGGCCGAGCGCATTCGCGGCGACCTCGAGAAGCTCTCGGGCAAGCAGATCCAGCTGAACATCCTCGAGGTCAAGAACCCCGAGGCTGACGCTCAGCTCGTCGCACAGGGCATCGCCGAGCAGCTCTCTGCTCGCGTGGCGTTCCGTCGTGCGATGCGCAAGGGTCTGCAGGGCGCTCAGCGCGCCGGCGCAAAGGGCATCCGCATCCAGGTCTCCGGCCGCCTCGGCGGCGCCGAGATGAGCCGCTCGGAGTTCTACCGCGAAGGTCGTGTGCCGCTGCACACGCTGCGCGCGAACATCGACTACGGCTTCTACGAGGCGAAGACCACCTTCGGCCGCATCGGCGTGAAGGTCTGGATCTACAAGGGCGACCTGACCGCCAAGGAGCTCGCTCGCGAGCAGGCCAACGCACCCAAGGCTCGTCGTGACGACCGTGGTGGCGACCGCCGCCGTGCCCCGCGCAACGAGGCACCTGTCGCAGAAGGAGCGTCGGCATAATGCTCATCCCCCGTAAGGTCAAGTTCCGCAAGCAGCACCACCCGGGTCGCTCGGGCCAGGCAACCGGCGGCACGAAGGTCTCCTTCGGCGAGTACGGCATCCAGGCTCTGACCCCCGCTTACGTGACGAACCGTCAGATCGAGTCCGCTCGTATCGCGATGACCCGTCACATCAAGCGTGGTGGAAAGGTGTGGATCAACATCTACCCCGACCGTCCGCTCACGAAGAAGCCTGCCGAGACCCGCATGGGTTCCGGTAAGGGTTCTCCCGAGTGGTGGGTCGCCAACGTCAAGCCGGGCCGTGTCCTCTTCGAGGTCGCGGGTGTCGACGAGGAGCTCGCTCGCGAAGCTCTGACCCGTGCAATTCACAAGCTGCCGCTCAAGGCACGCATCATCAAGCGCGAGGAGGGCGACGCGTAATGGCGATCGGCACCAAGGAGCTCGCCCCGGCAGAGCTCGATACATTCGAAGACCAGCGCCTCGTTGAGGAGCTGCGCAAGGCCAAGGAGGAGCTGTTCAACCTCCGTTTCCAGTCGGCCACCGGCCAGCTGGAGAGCCACGGCCGCATCCGCGCCGTCAAGCGCGACATCGCGCGCCTCTACACCGTGATCCGCGAACGCGAGCTGGGCATCCGTGCGACGCCCGCTCCGGTCGAGGCTCCGGCCAAGAAGGCGACCAAGTCGAAGGCGAAGAAGGCGGACTCCGCCGACGACGCCGTGAAGGAAGAGGCTGAGTGATGGCCACCAAGAAGGAAGCGACTGTGGAGACGCAGGCCGCAGGACACGAGTCGTCCGAGCACGACGTCCGCGACTCCGCTGCCCGCGGTTACCGCAAGGCACGTCGCGGCTACGTCGTCAGCGACAAGATGGACAAGACCATCGTGGTCGAGGTCGAGGACCGCGTGAAGCACCCGCTTTACGGCAAGGTCATCCGCCGCACCTCGAAGGTCAAGGCGCACGATGAGGCGAACTCCGCCGGCATCGGCGACCTGGTCCTGATCAACGAGACCCGCCCGCTGAGCGCCACGAAGCGCTGGCGTCTGGTGGAGATTCTGGAGAAGGCCAAGTGATTCAGCAGGAATCCCGACTCAAGGTCGCCGACAACACCGGCGCCAAGGAGCTCCTCACGATTCGTGTCCTCGGTGGCTCGAAGCGTCGTTACGCCGGTCTCGGCGACACCATCGTCGCTACCGTCAAGGACGCGATCCCCGGTGGCAACGTGAAGAAGGGCGACGTCGTCAAGGCGGTCATCGTCCGCACCAAGAAGGAGGTCCGTCGTCCGGACGGCTCCTACATCAAGTTCGACGAGAACGCCGCAGTGATCCTGAAGAACGACGGGGAGCCCCGCGGCACCCGTATCTTCGGGCCGGTCGGTCGTGAGCTTCGTGACAAGAAGTTCATGAAGATCGTCTCGCTGGCGCCGGAGGTCATCTAATCATGGCGAAGATCAAGAAGGGTGACCTGGTTCAGGTCATCACCGGTGCCACGCAGGAGCGTGGCGGCGACCGTGGCAAGCAGGGCAAGGTCCTCGACGTCCTCGGTGACAAGAACCGCGTGATCGTCGAAGGCGTGAACTACGTCACCAAGCACACCCGCGTCGGACAGACGCAGCGTGGCACCAAGACCGGAGGCATCGAGACCGTCGAAGCCTCCATCCACATCTCGAACGTCGCACTCGTCGACCCTTCGACCAAGAAGCCGACCAAGGTCGGCCACCGGGTCGAGGAGCAGACCAAGGACGGCGTCAAGCGCACCGTCCGCGTGCGGTACGCGAAGAAGAGCGGTAAGGACCTCTGATGAGCACCGACACTGCCGCGCCGGCTGGCAAGATCCAGCCGCGCCTGAAGCAGAAGTACAACAGCGAGATCAAGAAGGCTCTGCAGGACGAGTTCGGTTACGCGAACGTCATGCAGATCCCCGGACTGGTCAAGGTCGTCGTGAACACCGGTGTCGGCGAGGCAGCTCGCGACAGCAAGGTGATCGATGGTGCGGTCGACGACCTCACCAAGATCACCGGCCAGAAGCCGATCGTCACGAAGGCCCGTAAGTCCATCGCGCAGTTCAAGCTGCGTGAGGGCCAGGCCATCGGCGCGCACGTCACCCTCCGCGGTGACCGCGCGTGGGAGTTCGTGGACCGTCTGGTCTCGCTGGCTCTGCCCCGTATCCGCGACTTCCGCGGTCTTTCGGGCAAGCAGTTCGACGGCAACGGCAACTACACCTTCGGTCTCCAGGAGCAGAGCGTGTTCCACGAGATCGATCAGGACAAGATCGACCGGGTTCGCGGTTTCGACATCACCGTCGTCACCACCGCGAAGACGGATGACGAGGGACGGGCACTGCTCCGTCACCTCGGCTTCCCGTTCCGCTCGGAAGACGCACAGGCGTGACCCTTCGACAGGCTCAGGGACCCATGGGTTGCTGAGCCTGTCGAAGTACTCGCCGACATGCACCTACAATTGAAGATTGCGTGTCATCGCAGGCCGTCTGTCGTGTAACGGCAGCCGGAACCTCATGAACAAAGGAAAACAACAATGACAATGACAGACCCGGTCGCAGATCTGCTGACCCGTCTGCGTAACGCGAACTCGGCGCACCACGATTCCGTGACCCTGCCGTCGAGCAAGCTCAAGACGAACATCGCTCAGATCCTCCAGCAGGAGGGCTACATCGCCGGCTGGGAGACCTCTGACGCTCGCGTCGGACAGAACCTCACGCTGACGCTGAAGTACGGCCCCAACCGTGAGCGCTCGATCGCTGGTATCAAGCGCGTCTCGAAGCCCGGCCTCCGCGTCTACGCGAAGTCCACCGAGCTCCCCACGGTCCTCGGCGGCCTCGGCGTGGCCATCCTGTCCACCTCCTCCGGTCTTCTCACCGACCGTCAGGCTGAGCAGAAGGGCGTGGGCGGAGAAGTTCTCGCCTACGTGTGGTAATTCGAAATGTCGCGTATTGGACGACTTCCCATCGACGTTCCCGCGGGCGTGACCGTTTCGGTCGCAGGCCGCGTGGTCTCGGTGAAGGGCCCCAAGGGTGAGCTCACCCTCACGGTGGCCAACCCCATCGAGGTCGCGGTCGAGGAGAACCAGGTTCTGGTCTCCCGTCCCGACGACGAGCGCGAGTCTCGGTCGCTTCACGGCCTGACCCGCACGCTCATCAACAACAACATCATCGGCGTGACCCAGGGCTACACCAAGGGTCTCGAGGTCGTCGGCACCGGTTACCGCGTGCAGCAGAAGGGGAGCTCGGTCGAGTTCGCCCTCGGCTTCTCGCACCCGGTCCTGATCGACCCGCCCGCCGGCATCACGCTCACGGTCGAGGGCACCACCAAGCTCACCGTCAGCGGGATCGACAAGCAGGCTGTCGGCGAGGCAGCTGCCAACATCCGCAAGATCCGCAAGCCCGAGCCGTACAAGGGCAAGGGTGTGCGCTACGCCGGCGAGAACGTGCGTCGCAAGGCCGGAAAGAGTGGTAAGTAACCATGGCTCTCAAGTCAAAGTCTGACGCCCGCGCGCGTCGTCACGCCCGCCTTCGCAAGAAGGTCGTCGGCACCGAGGTGCGTCCGCGCCTCGTCGTCAACCGCTCGGCCCGCCACGTCTTCGTGCAGCTGGTCGACGACAGCAAGGGTCACACCGTCGCGTCGGCTTCGACGCTCGAGACCGACCTGCGTTCGCTCGAGGGTGACAAGACCGCCAAGGCCCGCAAGGTCGGCGAGCTCCTCGCCGAGCGTGCGAAGGCTGCCGGCGTTTCCGAGGCAGTGTTCGACCGTGGCGGCAACCGCTACGCCGGTCGTGTCGCCGCCATCGCCGACGGCGCCCGCGAAGGGGGTCTGGCACTGTGAGTGACAACAAGGAGAACGAAGTGACCGAAGCGGCAGCTGCCACTTCCGAGACGGCTGCGGGCACCACGCAGGCAGAGCCGGCTCGCGATCAGCGTGATGGCCGCCGCGGTGGCCGCGGTGACCGCAACCAGGGTGGCCGCGACCGCAACTCGCGCGACCGTGGTGACAACCAGTTCCTGGAGCGCGTCGTCACGATCAACCGTGTCTCGAAGGTCGTGAAGGGTGGTCGTCGCTTCAGCTTCACCGCCCTCGTGGTCGTCGGTGACGGCAACGGTCTGGTCGGCGTCGGCTACGGCAAGGCCCGAGAGGTCCCCCTGGCGATCTCGAAGGGTGTCGAAGAGGCCAAGCGCAACTTCTTCCGAGTTCCGCGTGTCGGCAGCACCATCCCGCACCCCGTGCAGGGTGAGGCCGCCGCAGGTGTGGTCCTGCTCCGTCCGGCCGCTGCCGGTACCGGTGTCATCGCCGGTGGTCCGGTCCGCGCCGTGCTCGAGTGCGCCGGTATCCACGACGTGCTGTCGAAGTCGCTCGGCTCGTCGAACACGATCAACATCGTGCACGCGACGGTCACGGCCCTGAAGCAGCTCGAGGAGCCTCGTGCGGTCGCCGCGCGTCGTGGCCTCGAGTTCGACCAGGTCGCCCCTGCCCGCCTCGTGCGCGCAGAGGCCGAGGCCATCGCCGCACAGAAGGTAGGTGCCTGATGGCCGCGCGACTGAAGGTCACGCAGATCAAGTCCAAGGTGAGCGAGAAGCAGAACCAGCGTGACACGCTGCGCAGCCTCGGTCTCAAGCGGATCGGTGACACCACCGTCCGCCCCGACGACGCGCAGACGCGCGGTTACGTCAAGACCGTCGCACACCTCGTCAAGGTTGAGGAGATCGACTAATGGCTGAGAAGAACGAGGCCGTCGAGGCTGAGAAGGCCCCGAAGAAGGCTGCAGCTCCCAAGGCTGCCGCTGAGAAGAAGCCCGCCGCGAAGAAGGCTCCGGCCAAGACCGCTGCGTCCGCCGCCAAGGCTGACGCTCCGGCCAAGAAGCCGGCCGCCAAGAAGGCTGCGCCTGCGAAGGATGCTCCGGCATCCCGCCCCGGCGTCCTGAAGGTGCACCACCTGCGTCCGGTCCCCGGATCCAACACCGCCAAGACTCGCGTCGGCCGTGGTGAGGGCTCCAAGGGTAAGACCGCCGGTCGTGGTACCAAGGGCACCAAGGCGCGCAACACCGTTCGCGTCGGCTTCGAGGGTGGGCAGATGCCGCTGCACATGCGCACCCCGAAGCTGCGCGGGTTCAAGAACCCGTTCCGCGTCGAGTACCAGGTCGTGAACCTGGAGAAGCTCGCGGAGCTGTACCCCAAGGGTGGCGATGTCACCATCGGCGACCTGGTCGCCAAGGGTGCCGTTCGCAAGAACGAGAAGGTCAAGGTTCTCGGAAACGGCGACATCGCCGTGAAGCTCAACGTTTCGGTCGACAAGGTCTCGGGTTCTGCCGAGCAGAAGATCGTCGCGGCGGGCGGATCCGTCAAGTAACCGCAAGATGAGAGGGGCCGGAGATTCTCCGGCCCCTCTCGTCGTTTCACACTCCGAGACCTCGCTCTGGGGCCGCATCCGGCGGGCCTGGTATCGGTGACGAATTCCGGGAACCCCGGATTGCGTTACCCTGGTCTTTCAGCCGTCCTTCGGGAATCGGCAACTTTTCAGGAGGAACGTCCTTGTTTAGCGCCATCGCGCGGATCTTCCGCACCCCGGACCTGCGTCGGAAGATCGGTTTCACCCTCGCCATCATCGCGATCTACCGTCTCGGCTCCAACGTCCCTGCGCCGTTCGTGAACTTCCCGAACGTCGAGGAGTGCCTCGCGGCGAACGCGGGCACCGACGGCCTGCTCGGACTGGTCAACCTCTTCTCCGGTGGCGCGCTGCTGCAGCTGTCGATCTTCGCGCTCGGCGTCATGCCGTACATCACGGCGACGATCATCACCCAGCTCCTTCGCGTGGTGATCCCGCACTTCGAGGCGCTGCACAAGGAGGGACAGGCCGGTCAGGCCCGTCTGACCCAGTACACGCGGTACCTCACCATCGCGCTCGCGCTCCTCCAGTCGACGACGCTCGTGACGGTGGCGCGAAGTGGCCAGCTGTTCGGATCCACCGATCTCGCCGCCTGCCAGCAGTTGCTGACCAATGACGTGTGGTGGGCGCAGCTGCTCATCATCATGACCATGACGGCCGGTACCGGTCTCATCATGTGGTTCGCCGAGCTGGTCACCGAGCGCGGCATCGGCAACGGCATGTCGCTGCTCATCTTCACCTCCATCGCCGCGACGTTCCCCGGTGCCATGGGCCTCATCTGGCAGACCAAGGGCTTCGAGGTCTTCCTCCTCGTGCTGCTGGTGGGAATCATCGTCATGGGGCTCGTCGTCTTCGTCGAGCAATCCCAGCGACGGATCCCCGTGCAGTACGCCAAGCGCATGGTCGGTCGCCGCACGTACGGCGGCACCAACACGTACATCCCGATCAAGGTGAACATGGCGGGTGTGATCCCCGTGATCTTCGCGTCGTCGCTGCTGTACATCCCGGCTCTCATCGCGCAGTTCAACACTCCGCAGGACGGATCCACGCCGCCCGAGTGGGTCAGCTGGATCACCGCGAACTTCACTACGGGCAACAGCCCGGTGTACATGGCCGCCTACTTCCTGCTGATCATCGGCTTCACCTACTTCTACGTGGCGATCACGTTCAACCCGGTCGAGGTCGCGGACAACATGAAGAAGTACGGCGGGTTCATCCCCGGCATCCGTGCGGGGCGCCCGACCGCCGAGTACCTCGACTACGTGCTCACCCGCATCACGCTCCCGGGCTCGCTGTACCTCGGTCTGATCGCGCTCATCCCGCTGATCGCACTGGCCACGGTCGGCGCGAACCAGAACTTCCCGTTCGGCGGCGCCTCGATCCTCATCATCGTGGGTGTGGGTCTCGAGACGGTCAAGCAGATCGACGCTCAGCTGCAGCAGCGACACTATGAAGGGCTCCTCCGATGACAGCATCCGCACGTCTTCTCATCGTCGGCCCGCAGGGCTCCGGCAAGGGCACGCAGGGCGTGCGCATCGCCGAGTCCTACGGCATCCCGGTCGTCTCGACCGGTGACATCTTCCGCGCGAACATCAAGGAGGGGACACCGCTGGGCCAGCAGGTCACGGCGATCCTCGACAAGGGTGACCTCGTTCCGGACGAGCTGACGAGCGAGATCGTGCGCGACCGGCTGTCGCAGGACGATGCAGCCCACGGGTTCCTGCTCGACGGGTACCCGCGCAACACTGCGCAGGTCGCCCACCTGGAGTCGTTCCTCGCGGGGCGGGGGGAGTCGCTCGACGCGGTCATCCTCCTCGACGTGCCGCGCGAGGAGAGCCTGGAGCGTCTGACGCTCCGCGCCACCGAGCAGGGCCGCTCCGACGACACCCCGGAGGCCATCGGCCACCGTCTCGACATCTACGAGCGGGAGACCGCTCCGATCATCGAGGTGTACGGTGCCAAGGGCATCGTCGACCGTATCGACGGTACCGGCGCTCTCGACGACGTCACCGAGCGGATCACGGCGGCTCTGGCCGCCCGCGGCCTGCGCCTCGCGGCCTCCGCCTCCTGAGATGTTCCGCCGGTCGATCTACAAGACCCCGGCTCAGCTGCGAGCGATGCTCGAGCCGGGGCTCATCACGGCCGCAGCGCTGGATGCCGTCCGCCCGCTGATCAAGGCCGGCGTGACGACCCTCGAGCTGGACGCGATGGCCAACCGCACGATCCTGGCCCGCGGCGCGGAGTCGAACTTCCAGCTGGTGCGCGGCTACCATCACACGACGTGCATCTCGGTGAACGAGCAGGTCGTGCACGGGATCCCGGGTGAGCGCGTGCTGCAGCCCGGCGACATCGTCTCGGTCGACTGCGGCGCGCAGTTCAAGGGCTGGAACGGCGACAGTGCGATCACGGTCGTGGTTCCCGACCCGGAGCGGCCGGAACTGGTCGCGCAGCGCGAAGAGCTCTCCCGCGTGACCGAGGGATCCATGTGGGCGGGGATCGCCGCGATGGCATCCGTCTCGTCGATCGATGAGATCGGCGCGGCCATCCAGGACTACATCGAGGCTCAGGGCCCATCGGCGGTGTCGGGGGACCCGTACGGCATCCTCCGTGAGTATGTCGGGCACGGCATCGGCCGCAAGATGCACGAAGCCCCCAGTGTCTTCAACTACCGCACGCCCGACCGTGGCGAAGACGTCAAACCCGGTCTCGTGCTCGCGATCGAGCCGATGGTCACCGCGGGTGGGGATTCGACGTTCATCGAGGATGATGACTGGACCGTCACGACGGTCGACGGCACGGACGGCTCCCATTGGGAACATAGCGTCGCCCTGCATGATGGGGGTATCTGGGTGCTGACTGCGCCCGATGGCGGAAGAGCCGGACTCGCTCCATTCGGAGTCGAGCCTCGAGAGATCGGAAAGTAATGGCAGCGGCGAAGAGCAACACCAACTGGTTCGCGATCGGCGTCTCCATCGCCGTGGTCGTGGTGCTGGTGGCGATCGGTGGACTCGTGGTGTTCCTCAACAACCAGGCCACCTCGCCCGGCGCGGCACCGAAGGCCAACGACACGTTCAATTCAGAGACCGGTGCGATCTCGTTCGGTGACGGCGAGGACACTGTCGCGGTCTTCGTCGACTTCCAGTGCCCGATCTGCGCCAGCTTCGAGGAGCAGTACGGCGAGCAGCTGGAAGCCGCTGCCGCCGACGGTCGCATCACCCTCGAGTACCACCCCATCGCGATTCTGGACCGCTACTCGCAGGGCACCGAGTACTCGTCTCGCTCCGCCGGCGCGGCCTTCTGCGTTGCGGAGTCGAACCCGGATCTCTACCTCGACTACTCCAAGACGCTGTTCGACAACCAGCCGGCAGAGAATTCCGCGGGTCTCACCACGGATCAGCTCGCCGACTTCGCATCGCAGGTCGGCGCTGACGATGCGGTCTCGTGCATCACTGACGAGACCTATCGCAAGTTCGGAGCGGCGCAGGCGAAGGCTCATGAAATCGGGGGCACGCCGACCATCGAGGTCAACGGCAAGCGCCTCGACCTGCAGGCCGGCGAGATCACCGAGATGGAGAAGCTGATCGGTTGATCCGACAGCTGTCCGCCACGGGCGGTCAAGTTGCCGGATGACTCCGGAGCGTCTAACATAGATCTTTGGTGCTTTGTGCCTTGATTCGGCGTGTCCGTCGGCGCAGCACCACAAACCCAATCACCCACCGCAGATCGACCGATCTGCAGAAGCGTCAGCGAGGCTATGGCTAAGAAAGACGGTGTCATCGAGATCGAGGGCGTGATCTCCGAGGCTCTGCCCAACGCGATGTTCCGCGTTGAGCTCAGCAACGGACACAAGGTCCTTGCAACGATCTCCGGCAAGATGCGGCAGAACTACATCCGTATCATCCCCGAGGACCGTGTGGTCGTGGAGCTCAGCCCCTACGACCTGACCCGCGGCCGTATCGTCTACCGCTACCGCTGATCGGTCGAGAAGTAACGGCCTGCCCCTGCCTGGGGCGGTACGAAGACAGCGAACAGGAAACATCATGAAGGTCAACCCCAGCGTCAAGCCCATCTGCGATCACTGCAAGGTGATCCGCCGTCACGGCCGCGTCATGGTGATCTGCAAGAGCAACCCGCGTCACAAGCAGCGCCAGGGCTGAGTCCCCGGCGGGCCCGCCGATCCGCTCGACGGGCCCGAGCTGCGCGGCATCGCTCACGCACATCTCATAACTGAAAACACAACGGCAGGATCAGAACCCGCGGAAGCGGGGGACACCTCGGGGCGGAGGCCCGGGCACCGATCCTGTTCCACACCTCCACAACACCCAGGAGAACCGCATGGCACGTCTTGCCGGCGTTGACATCCCGCGCGACAAGCGCGTGGTGATCGCCCTTACCTACATCTACGGCGTCGGCCGTACCCGCTCGGTCGAGATCCTCAAGGCGACGGAGATCGACGAGAGCATCCGCGTGAAGGACCTCAGCGACGACCAGCTGATCGCCCTCCGCGACCACATCGAAGGCAACTACAAGGTGGAGGGTGACCTGCGCCGCGAGGTTGCAGCAGACATCCGCCGCAAGGTCGAGATCGGCTCCTACGAGGGCATCCGCCACCGTCGTGGTCTCCCGGTCCGTGGTCAGCGCACCAAGACCAACGCCCGTACCCGCAAGGGCCCGAAGCGCACCGTCGCAGGCAAGAAGAAGGCCCGCTAAGCGCGGCCCCAGGGACTAGGAGAACACTTTCATGGCTGCACCCAAGGCCGCCGCGCGCAAGCCGCGCCGCAAGGAAAAGAAGAACATCGCGCTGGGCCAGGCCCACATCAAGTCGACGTTCAACAACACGATCGTCTCGATCACCGACCCGTCCGGGGCTGTCATCGCCTGGGCATCGTCGGGTGGCGTGGGCTTCAAGGGCTCCCGCAAGTCGACCCCGTACGCCGCCGGTATGGCTGCCGAGTCCGCAGCCCGCCAGGCCGCGGAGCACGGCGTCAAGAAGGTCGACGTCCTCGTGAAGGGTCCGGGATCCGGCCGCGAGACCGCGATCCGCTCGCTGCAGGCCGCAGGCCTCGAGGTGGGTTCGATCCAGGACGTCACCCCCCAGGCGCACAACGGCTGCCGTCCGCCGAAGCGTCGCCGCGTCTGATACGCGCCTCGAGCCGCTCGGCCCATTCGTGGTCCGAGCGGCTCGACGCCCGCGTACGGGCATCGACTTCCACAACTCAAAACCTCACCCCACCACATGTCATATAGCGGGCATGTGATCGAAAGGAACACAGAGTGCTTATTGCACAGCGTCCCACACTGACCGAGGAAAAGATCGTCGAGAACCGTAGCCGGTTCATCATCGAGCCTCTGGAGCCCGGCTTCGGTTACACGATCGGCAACGCGCTGCGCCGCAGCCTGCTGTCGTCGATCCCCGGTGCTGCTGTCACCAGCGTTCGCATCGACGGCGTGCTGCACGAGTTCAGCACCATCCCCGGCGTGAAGGAGGATGTCACCGAGATCATCCTCAACATCAAGCAGCTGGTCGTCTCCTCGGAGCGCGACGAGCCCATCACGGCGTACCTGCGCAAGACCGGTTCGGGCGAGGTCACCGCCGCCGACATCTCGGCTCCGGCCGGTGTCGAGGTGCAGAACCCCGAGCTCGTCATCGCGACGCTGAACGAGACCGCGAAGTTCGAGCTCGAGCTCACGATCGAGCGTGGCCGTGGCTACGTCTCGGCGACGCAGAACCGCAACGAGTACGCCGAGGCCGGTCAGATCCCGATCGACTCGATCTACTCGCCGGTCCTCAAGGTGAGCTACCGCGTCGAGGCGACTCGTGCCGGTGAGCGTACCGACTTCGACAAGCTCGTCCTCGACGTCGAGACCAAGTCGGCGATCAGCCCCCGCGACGCCGTCGCGTCGGCTGCGAAGACGCTCACCGAGCTGTTCGGTCTCGCCCGCGAGCTGAACGTCGAGGCCGAGGGCATCGAGATCGGCCCGGCGCCGGTGGAGGCTGTGAACTCCAGCGAGCTGTCGATGCCGATCGAAGACCTCGACCTGTCGGTCCGCTCGTACAACTGCCTGAAGCGTGAGGGCATCAACACTGTTTCGGAGCTCGTCGCCCTGTCGGAGACGCAGCTCATGAACATCCGCAATTTCGGCCAGAAGTCGGTCGACGAGGTGCGCGACAAGCTCATCTCGCTCGGTCTGTCGCTCAAGGATTCGGTGCCCGGTTTCGACGGCGCCCACTTCTACGGCGGCAGCGAAGACGAGTCCTTCTGAAACCCGACCTTTCTGACCAGGAGTTAGACGATTATGCCCAAGCCCACTAAGGGTCCCCGCCTCGGAGGCGGCCCCGCACACGAGCGCCTGATGCTTGCCAACCTCGCGGCGGCGCTCTACACCCACAAGTCGATCAAGACGACCGAGACCAAGGCCAAGCGCCTTCGTCCGCTCGCCGAGCGTCTGATCACCTTCGCCAAGCGTGGCGACCTGCACGCGCGTCGTCGCGTGCTGTCGGTCATCGGTGACAAGGAAGTCGTGCACATCCTGTTCTCCGAGATCGCACCGCTCGTCGCCGAGCGCGAGGGCGGCTACACCCGCATCACGAAGGTCGGCAACCGCAAGGGCGACAACGCTCCGATGGCCGTGATCGAGCTCGTTCTCGAGCCCGTCACCCCGAAGGCGAAGTCGACCAAGAAGGCTGCTGCTGCGCCGAAGGCCGAGAAGGCGGAGAAGCCCGCCGAGGTCGTCGAGGAGACCCCCGCTGAGGAGGCTCCCGCCGAGGACGCAGCCGAGGCCGGCGCCGAGTCGCAGGCCGAAGGCGAAGCAGCCGAGGCTGCCGCTGAGGACGCTGTCGAGAAGAAGTCCGAGTAAGCACTTCGCTCACGAAGAAGCCCGCCGCCCCATTCGGGGTGGCGGGCTTCTTCGTGTGCCGGGCGGCGGGGTCATATCACGGTGACGGGGGAGTGACCGAGACGACGATCGAGGTCATCGCGTCACTGGCGTTGATGTAGCGATGCGGCTGGCGGGAGTCGAAGGTGATCGACTCGCTGCCCACGATGATGTACGTCTGCCCCGCGATCTCGACGGTGAGTTCCCCGCTGATGACGAAGACGCACTCGGTCGACGGGTGGCCCCAGGGGTGTGCGGAGCTCGCGGCCCCCGGGGGGATGTCGGCGGTGAGGACTTCGAGGTCGCCGCGTCCCGGCGTCAGTCGCTCGTAGACGAAGCCCGCGTCGGATCCGCTGAGTCGATGCCGGGCGCCCGGCCGGCTGACGGACACGTTGGGGGCATCCGGATCGCTGAACAGCGTGGCGATCGAGGCTTCGAACACCTGGGCGAGCTTGCGCAGCGAACCGAGGCTCGGGTCGGCCGAGCCGCTCTCGATCTGGCTGAGCATGCTGACCGAGAGGCCGGACAGGTCGGAGAGCTGCCGCAGGGTGAGACCCTTTGCGGCCCTGAGGGATTTGAGGCGTTCGCCGAGCACGTGATTCATCGATCCTTTCGATCGAACGGATGACTGTTGCATGTTCGATTTCAATGTGATTGTATCTTTTAATCGGATTGAAAATCTCGATCAGATTGAAATCCGTTCCCCCGAACGCGCGAGCAACCGGATCAACTTCCCAGAACTCTACTGCGTCCTGCCCCCTGATCACAGGAAGATCGACGATGACTTCATCCTTCGCGAAACCCCTCGCACTGGCCTCATCTCTCGCCGTCGCCGCACTCGTGCTCGCCGGTTGTTCAGCTTCATCGAACAATGCAGCCTCGGGCGGCGGTGGGACCCTCACGGTCGACACCTCGTTCGTGCTGAAGACCCTCGACCCGGGACTCGTCTACGAGCAGACCGGCAACATCATCGTGCACGCGCTGTACGACACGCTCGTGACGTACGAGGGCTCCGACGTCACCACTGTCGTGCCGGAACTCGCCAGCGAGTGGGTGCAGTCCGACGACGGCACGACCTGGACCTTCACGTTGAACCCGGACGCCACGTTCGCCGACGGCTCCGCGGTGACCGCGGAGGACGTCGTGTTCAGCCTCACGCGCCTGCAGAACCTCAAGGGGTCCTCCTCCCAGACCGTCGAGGGGCTGACCTTCGCTGCGGACGGTGACGACACCGTCGTCGTGACCAGCCCGACCCCGAACCCGAACGTCCCGGTCGTCCTCGCGATGCCCGCGGCGAGCATCCTGAACGCCGAGGAGGCGGAGAAGCTCGGAGCGACCGACGCGGCCGATGCAGCCTCCGCGGACACGGTCGGCACGCAGCTCGACGAGGCCAGCCTCGGTTCGGGTCCGTACAAGATCAAGAGCTACGACTCGAGCTCGAAGGTCGTGCTCGAGGTGAACGAGGACTACTGGGGCGACGCCCCGGCGTACTCGCGCGTGGTCGTGCAGAACGTCGACGTGCAGAACCAGAAGCTCACGATCTCCCGCGCCAAGGCAGACGAGATCGCCCTGGATCTCTCCGGTCCACAGGCGGCCGAGCTCTCTGACGACCTCCAGGTCTCCGGGGTCGCCGACACGTCGTACTTCCTCAGCGTGAACCAGGACCCCGCCGTCTCGGAGATCACCTCCAACCCGGCGTTCCTCGCGGCTCTGCGTGCCAGCGTCGACGGCGCAGGCATCGCTGAGATCTTCGGTGAGGGTGCGACGGCCGCGGCCGGTCTCGTCCCGCCCGCATTCGGTGGCGCGCTCGACGAGTCCGAGGTGCAGCCGCAGGACATCGAGAAGGCGAAGTCGCTGCTCGAGGAGGCGGGCATCTCCTCGCCGAAGGTGAACCTCGTCTACCCGGCGATCACCTACCGCGGCGTCGACCTCGGCACCATCGTCACGAAGGTGCAGCAGGACGCGAAGAAGGCCGGCATCGAGATCGAGCTGCAGCCCGAGCCGATCAACGTCTTCCTGCAGTCGCAGTCCGAGGGTAAGAACGAGATCAACTTCTCGCCGAACAGCCTGAACTACCCGGCTGCGGACTCGCTCGTGAACAACATGGCACCCGGTGCGTCGACCTCGACGCGTGCGGGATGGACCGTGGAGCGCGCCGACCCGCGAGCCGTCGAAGCCAGCGACGCCGTGAACGCCGAGGTGACGCCGGAAGGGCGTGCCGAGGCGATGATCGCCTGGCAGAAGGTCATGAACGAGACTTCGCCCTTCGTGGTTCTCGCGAACAACGCCGGCATCGTCGTCGCCACCTCGAACCTGGTCGGTGCGTCATACACGCCGGCAGGCTGGACGGTCGACCTCGCGGCCATCTCCGCGAAGTAGTCCGCCGCGGTCGGCCGCCTGTCCCTCCTGTCGGGCGGCCGACCTCCGGTTCTCACCACCTCACCGAAGGCGAACGAGCAATGCCAGCCCTCCTGCAGATGATCGGCCGCCGGCTGATCAGCGCGATCATCCTCCTCTGGGGGGTCACCCTCGTGACGTTCGCGCTCATGACCATCGTCCCCGGGGACCCGGCCGCCGCGAACCTGTCGCAGCAGGCCTACGACGACCCCGGGCTGCGTGCCGCGTTCGAGCAGAAATGGGGGCTGGACCAGCCCATCTGGGTGCAGTACGGCCGCTACATCGCGAACCTCTTCCAGGGTGATCTCGGTATCTCGCAGCAGACCCACCGCCCGATCACCCAGGACCTCGCGCAGTACATCCCCGCGACGCTCGAGGTGGCGCTGCCCGCCATGATCCTCGCGATCGTCATCGCCGTCGCGCTGGGCATGATCGCCGCCACCCGCAAGGGTTCGGCCATCGACGGCGGCATCCGCGGCGTGTCCCTCATCGGGCTCTCCACCCCGCCGTTCTGGCTCGCGCTCGTCGCGCTGTACGTCTTCTTCTACGCGCTCGGACTCGTCCCCAACGGCGGGCGCCTCAGCAACGAATACGACCCGCCGCCCACCGTCACCGGCATGTACACGCTGGACGCCGTGTTCGCCGGGCAGTGGGACGTGTTCGCCGACGCCGTCTGGCACCTCATCCTCCCCGTCGGCATCCTCACCGCGCTCACCGTCTCGGGCCTGCTGCGCTTCGTGCGCTCCGCCATGATCGAGGTGCTGGACGCCGAGTACATCCGCGCCGCCACCGCGAAGGGCCTGCCGGCGCGGACGATCACCTGGCGCCACGTCTTCAAAGCGGGACTGCTTCCGGTGCTCACGGTGACCGGGCTGATGTTCGCCTCGCTGCTCGGTGGCGCCGTGCTCGTCGAGCAGGTGCTCTCGTGGCCGGGGCTCGGTCAGTACGCCTATAAGAGCGCCCTCTCGCTCGATCTGCAGGCGATCCTCGGCGTGACGCTGTTCATCGCCGTCGTCTACACCCTGATCAACCTCCTCGTCGACGTGCTCTACACGATCGTGGACCCCCGGATCGGAGCGAAATGACCATCCTGTCCTCCGACCGGCTCGCCGTCGCGAAGGAGCCGCGGCGTCGCGGACTCCGTCGCAGCCGCCGGTTCACACCGCGCACCTCGTTCTGGACGCCGGTGACGGTGATCTCCTTCGGCGTGATCGCCGCGTGGATCCTCGCGGCGCTCCTCGCCCCGGTCATCGCGCCGTACGACCCGCTCGAGACGAGCGGACCGTTCCTGGACGCACCGTCGGCCGCGCACTGGATGGGGACGGACGACCTCGGTCGCGACGTGCTGAGCCGTGTCATCTACGGCGCCCAGCTCTCGCTGCCACTCGCCCTCGCCATCGTCGTGTTCTCGCTGCTCGTCGGCGGCACCGTCGGCCTCGCGGCCGGGTACTTCGGCAAGGCGGCGGACAACCTGCTGATGCGCGTGGCCGACCTCGTGCTCGCCTTCCCGCAGATCATCCTCGCCATGGCGGTCGCCGCGGCCTTCGGGCCGAGCGTCGGAAACGCCGTGCTCGCCCTCGTGATCGTCTCCTGGCCGCTGTACGCGCGGATCATCCGCAGCTCGGTGCTCAGCGTGCGCGAGCAGGAATACGTCTTCTCCGGACGCCTGCTCGGGTCGACGACCCTGAAGTCCATCGTCAAGGACGTCATCCCCAACAGCGCCGGCCCCGCGCTCGTGATGGCGACGATCGAGCTCGGCAATGCCATCCTCATGCTCGCCGCGCTCTCGTTCCTCGGCCTCGGCCCCCGGCCCCCGGCTGCGGAATGGGGCGCGATGATCGCCCTCGGCTCGCAGAACCTCGGGAACTGGTGGATCAGCCTGTTCCCCGGTCTCGCGATCCTCACGATCGTGATGGCCTTCAACCTGCTGGGAGACGCCGTCCAGGACTACCTGGATCCCCGCTCACGGAATGCGAGGAAGCGATGAGCGACGCGACGCTGCTCTCGATCGAGGACCTCTCCGTCGTCATGCCGACGCCGGACGGCGAGATCGAGCTCGTGCACGACACGAGCATCCGGATCGGACAGGGTGAGGTCGTCGGCCTCGCCGGCGAGAGCGGCTCGGGAAAGAGCATGACGGCCTCAGCAGTCATGGGCATCCTTCCCGAGGGCGCGACCGCCTCCGGCCGGGTCCTGTTCGAGGGGCGGGACCTGCTGAACCTCAGCACCCGGGAGCTCAACGAGGTGCGCGGCAATCGCATCTCCATCGTGTTCCAAGATCCGACTGCGGCACTGCACCCGCTGCTGCGGATCGGCACGCAGATCACCGAGCACCTCATCCACCACACCGGTGTGAGCCAGAAGCAGGCGCAGGCGCGAGCGATCGAGCTGCTCGATCTCGTGCGCATCCGCGACCCGCACCAGGCGATCACGGCGTACCCGCACCAGTTCTCCGGAGGCATGCGCCAGCGCGCGGCCATCGCGATCGCGCTCGCGTGCGAGCCCCGCCTGCTGATCGCCGACGAACCCACCACCGCGCTCGACGTCACCGTGCAGGCCGGCATCCTCCGTCTGTTCGACCGCCTGGCGCGCGAGACGGGAGTGTCGATGCTGTTCATCACGCACGACCTCGGGGTGATGAGCGCGATCGCCGACCGCACCTACATCTTCAAGGACGGCACCGTCGTCGAGCACGGTCCGACGAACGAGATCCTCAACACGCCGTCGCACGAGTACACCCGCGCGCTGATCGCATCCAGGGCGCAGTCGCTGGCCGCGCAGCGCACCCACCGAGGAGGCGCACGATGAGCGCGTTGGAGATCGACGACGTCGTCGTCACGCACCGCCGGCGCGGCGCCCCGCCCGTGCACGCGGTGAAGGGCGTCTCGCTGACCGTCGAACGCGGCCAGATCGTCGGACTCGTGGGGGAGTCGGGATGCGGCAAGTCGTCGCTGGCCCGGGTCGCCGTCGGCATCGACCGTCCGACCTCGGGCACGGTGCGCTTCGACGGAGAGCCGCTGCATCCGCTCACGATGCGCCGCCGCCCGACTCGCGACCGCGGGCTGCAGATGGTGTTCCAGAACCCGTACGCCTCGCTGAGTCCCCGTCGCTCGATCGGAGCGCAGCTGCTGGACGGTGCCCCCGATGCGCTGGAGCGATCCGCCCGTGCCGCCGAGGTCTCGCGACTGCTGCGACTGGTCGGGCTCGACGAGTCGGCCGCCTCTCGCTACCCCACCCAGTTCTCGGGTGGTCAGCGGCAACGGCTCGCGATCGCCCGTGCGCTCGCCGCCCAGCCCAGCGTGGTCGTCGCCGATGAGCCGGTCACGGCCCTCGACGCCTTCTCGTCGGCGCAGATCGTCGAGTTGCTGCAGGGCCTCGTCCGCGAGCTCGGCATGGCGATGCTGTTCATCTCGCACGACCTGTCGTTGGTGCGGGCCATCGCCGACGAGACCGCGGTGATGTACGCGGGTGAGATCATCGAGCGCGGTCCCAGCGAACAACCGTGGCAGCACGCGCAGCACCCGTATACGCAGCGCCTCATCGATGCCATCCCGGAGATCGGCCCGACGAAGCGGCTGCCGGGCAGAGAAGAAGACCTCGCGGAGGCCGTCGCGGCCTCCGCCACGGGAGGAGAAGCATGATCACCATCGCCGAGGACCGCCGCGTCCTCCTCACCCGAGCCCGCATCTTCGACGGGCGCTCCGAGCACCTGCGGGACGGGCTCGACATCCTCGTCGACGCCGACGGAGTGATCGCTGGGCTCGGCGCCACCGGCACCCTGGATGCCGGCGACGCACGCGTGATCGACCTGGCCGGACGGGTCCTCAGCCCCGGGCTGATCAACATGCACGTGCACCTGGGGCTCGCGCTTCCCGGGACGGCCGGGGCCGAGATCGCCTCCAAGGGCGACCCCGACCTGCTGCTGGTGATGGCCGACAGTGCCCGACGCACCCTGCATGCGGGTGTCACGACCGCGCGGCTGGTCGGCGAGAGCCGCTACCTCGACTTCGCCCTGCGCCGCGGCATCGACGCCGGGATCATCGCCGGCCCACGGCTGTATACCGCCGGACACGCACTGTGCTGCACCGGTGGGCACGGATGGGAGTCCGACGCGCTGGAGGGCGACGGCGCCGACGACCTGCGCCGACTGACGCGCCTGCAGATCCGTCACGGCGCCGACCTGATCAAGGTCTGCATCTCGGGCGGGATCGCGGGGGAGCACGAGCAGATCGACACCCCGCAGCTGACCGACGACGAGATGGCCGCCGTCATCCAGACCGCGCATGACTGGGGCCGCAAGGTCACCGCGCACGTCGGGCCGTCCGAGACGCTGCGGCGTGCCATCGAGCTCGGCCTGGACTGCGTCGAGCACGGCTACGAGCTGACCCGCGAGGTCACCGACCTGATGAGCGAGCGCGGCGTCTGGTACGTGCCGACCATCACGGTCAGCCGCTGCGAGGAGTTCTTCGACGCGCAGGGCGTGCCCTCCTGGATGAAGGAACGCGCGCTCGGTGCGGGCCCGCGTCACTGGGAGAGCCTCGAGAACGCGATCGCGAGCGGGGTGCGCATCGCCATGGGCACCGACATGCCTCCCGCCGCGGACTTCGACGGCACGACCGCGACGGTGCGCGAGATGGAGTTCATGGTCGACGCGGGAATGACCTCGCTGGACGTCATGCGCTCGGCCACCTCGTCCGCGGCGGAACTGCTCGGAGCTGACGACCTCGGCGTCGTCGAGGTCGGTGCGAGGGCGGACTTCATCGCCACGGACGCGGATCCGACAGCGGATGTGGCTGCGCTGCGCGGAATCGACTGGGTCATGCAGGGCGGCGCCGTGCTGCGGGACGACCGGGCCGGACGGTGAACACCCCGACCTCGGGCACCTCGACCGCGCGCATCGCCGACGAGTACGTCGCGACGCTCGCCGACCACGAGCCGGCCGCTGCGCAGGCGCTCGGCGTCACCGCGCAGGATCGACTGCCCGATCTCAGCGCCGACTGGGCGGTCGAACGTCGCGCGCTCGCCGTGCGCACGCTCGACGCCCTGGCGACCGTCGAGCCGACGACGGAGGATGCCGCGCTGCACGCCGCTCTTCGGGAACGCATGGACAGCGACATCGCCCTGTTCGACACCGGTTTCACCGCACGGCTGCTCGCACCGCTGGCGACACCGGTGCATCTGGTGCGCGAGGCGTTCGACGACGTCACCGTCACGGATGACGCCGCCGGCGACGAGATCATCACCCGCCTGTCGGCGGTGCCGCGGGCGCTGACCCAGCTCGACGACCGCCTGAAGTGGGCGCGCGCGGCGGGGGAGCGCGGCGAGTTCATCGGCACCGGCATCGCCGCGGAACGGCAGGTGCGCGAGGTCGCGGATCAGATCGCGAGCTGGATCGATCCGGATGGGGTCGACTACTTCCGCTCCCTCCGCGCGACAGACCTGTCCACCTCCCGCCGCAGCGCTCTGGATCGTGCGGCACTCGCGGCGACCGACGCGATGGCGGGGTTCGAGCGGATGCTGCGCGACGAATTGCTGCCGCACGCGCCGCAGCAGGATGCCGTGGGCGAGGGCGTCTATCGCGCGACCGCGCAGAGCTTCCTCGGCACCGAACTCGACCTCGACGAGGTGTACGACTACGGCTGGCACGAACTCGATCGACTGTGGCGGCAGGCGCGCGGCGTCGCGGGGGAGATCCTCGGCACCGGCGCGCCGGCAGACGTCTCGGTCGCTGCACGCACGCTCGCGCAGGACCCGGGGCACCGCGTCGATGCGGACGACGTCGTCGGCTGGTTGCGTGATCGCCTGGACTGGACCCTGGATCGGGTCGACGGCACGGCCTTCACGCTGCCCGCGGACGTGCGCGATGTCGACATCGTCGTTCCGCGGGCCGCGAAGGGCGTCGTCTACTACACGCCCGGAGCGCCCGACGGCTCGGTGCGCAGCAAGATCGTCTGGACGATCCCCGCCGGAGCGACGTCGGTGCCGACCTGGCAGGAGCTCACGAGTCTCCATCATGAGGGCGTCCCCGGCCACCACCTCGAGCATGCGGTGAACCGGGCCAATGCGTCCCTGCACCCCTGGCAGCGCTACCTCTGCGAGATCCACGGGTATGCCGAGGGCTGGGCGCACTACTCGGAGGCCCTGTCGGACGAGCTGGGTCTGCTGCGCGATGCCCCGGAACGGCTGGGGATGCTGCTCGGACAGCTGTGGCGCACGGTGCGCATCGTCGCCGACATCGGTCTGCACACCGGCCGGCCGCTGCGGCGCAACGAAGTCACCGACCAGACGGAGTGGACGCCGGCGATCGCCCGCGACTTCCTGGTGCACTACGGCCTCGTCGACCCCGTGACCGCGCGGTTCGAGGTGGACCGCTACCTCGGCTGGCCGGGCCAAGCCCTGGCGTTCAAGGTCGGCGCGAAGCTCTGGGCCGAGGCGCGTACGGCGAGCACCGCATCCACTCTCGACTTCCACACCCGGGCACTCGCGCTCGGACCGATGGGGCTCGCGCCGCTGCGCGAGCGTCTGCTGCAGGATCTGACGAAGGAACACGCATGACCGCCACTGCCGAACTCGAGCACTTCATCGTCGACCTGTACGAGGACCTCGCCGACCGTGCCGCGTTCGATGCGCGCCTCGCCGACGACGTGACGGTGTGGGAGACGCCCTGGCCGACGCTCATGCACGGCATCACCGAACTCGACGAGCTGCGGGGGCCCGCAGCCGACCCCGAAGAGCGCCGGCGGAACCTGCCGAGCGTCGTGCCGACCGGCATCGTCACGAGCGACTTCGGTGACACCGGGGTGATCCGGTACGTGCTCGAGGTGCGCCCTGCGGCGGGCGAGCCGTTGGTCGAGGTCGTGCGCGTCACGGATGTGGTGCGTCGTGACGCCGACGGATGGCGGATCGTGCACCACCACGCCCAGGACATGCCGGTCGAGTGAGTCGCACGAGTCGGAGCAAGGAGAGACAGATGGACCGCAACACCGTCGACTGGCACGGGTACATCCCGGCGATCACCACCCCGTTCACGCGCGAGGGGGAGCTGGACCCCGTCGCGTTCGAAGGGCAGATGCAGTGGCTGGCCGCGCAGGGGATGCACGGCGTCATCCTCGCCGGCACCTCCGGCGAGTGGTTCAGCATGACCGAGGCCGAACGGGCAGAGCTGTTCGCACTCGGCGGCCGGTTCCGCGCGGACATGCGCGTGATCGGCGGCTGCAACGCGTTCACGGCGGCCGAGGCGATCCGGCACGCGCACGCGGCGGAGGAGGCCGGGCTCGACGGCATCCTCGTCACGCCGCCGCCCTACATGGTGCCCACCCGCGAGGAGATCGTGGCCTTCTACCAGGAGGTCTCCGACGGCACATCGCTCCCCGTCACCGTGTACAACTGGCCGCGCGGCTGCATCGTCGACCTGAGCCCGGACCTCCTGAGCGAACTGGCCGACATCGAGAACGTCGTGGCGATCAAGAACTCCACCGGCGACTTCCGGGCTTTCCTCGACGCCATGTATCTCGTGGAGGATCGCGTGCGCTACTTCGGCGTCCCGACGAACGCGCTCGGAGCCGACCTCGCGACGCTCGGTCACGGAGACGGTCTCATGGGCTCCGGAGCCCCGCTCGGCAACGACCACCCCGGCTTCTGGGATGCGCTCGCCGCGGGGGATCGGGCGCGGGCGATCGAACTCGGCGCTCGTGATCGCGTGGTCATGACCAGCTGGTTCGGGCCGGACTACGGCGCGCAGTTCGGAAACCAGCAGGCGATCATGAAGACCGCCCTTCGGTTGCAGGGCGTTCCGGCCGGTTTCGTCCGCCGCCCCCTGCTCGAACTCTCGACCGAGCAGGTGGACCGTGTCCGCACCACGCTGGAGGGGCTCGGCATCGCGACCGTGCCGTTGTCGTGAGCATGCGGTACGACGCGGTCGTCATCGGCGGTGGCCTGCTCGGCGGGGCACTGACCTGGATGCTGGCACGCGAGGGCGCCTCCGTACTGCTGCTGGAGAAAGACCAGTTGAACCAGCACGCCTCCGGCCAGAACGCCGGCAGCCTGCACTTCCAGCTCGAGTATCGGATGGTCGAGAACGGGTGGGAGTCGGCGCGCACCGCAGCCGCAGCCATGCCCCTGCATCTGGACGCCGCCGAGGCCTGGACGCGGCTGGGAGATGAGCTGGGCGAATCGGTCGGTGTCGTGCAGCGCGGCGGCTTCATGCTCGCCGAGACGGCGGAGCAGGTCGCGGTGCTCGAACGCAAGGTCGGTCTCGAGCAGGAGTGGGGGCTGGATGTCACCCTCCTCGACGGTGATGAGGCGCGGCGCATCGCGCCCTACCTGTCGGAGTCGGTGCTCGCGGCCGCCTTCTGTCCGATCGAGGGCAAGGCCGAGACGCGCACCGCGGGACCCGCTCTGGTGCGGGGTGCCGTGAAGCTCGGCGCAGAAGTCCGCACGCACACCCGTGTGACCGGGCTCGAGCGCGACGCGCGCGGCTGGAAGGTGACCGCCGCCGGTCCGGATTCGACGTTGAGCATCCACGCCGACACGGTGATGATCGCCGCGGGGGTGTGGACCACGGAGGTGGGCGCGCTCGCCGGGGCGGACCTGCCGACCATCCCGCTGGCTCTCATGATGAGCGTGAGCGCGCCGGTCGAGCCCTTCATCGGACACCTGATCCAGCACGCCGGCGCCAAGCTTTCGCTCAAGCAGACGAAGGACGGCACGGTGCTGATCGGCGGGGGGTGGCCCGCGGCACTCAGCCGCCGCGCGGGCTCCCCGGACCTGGAGACGCGTCCTCGCCTTCTCCCGGAGTCCATCGTGGGCAACGCCCGCGCGGCGATCGGCGTGGTGCCGGGCACAGCCCGACTGCCCATCGTGCGGTCCTGGGCGGGGACCACGACGGTCACGCCGGATCAGCTGCCACTCGTGGGAGAGGTGCCCGGATGCCCGGGGATGTTCGTGGCCACCGGCGGATCGGCCTTCACACTCGGGCCGAGCTTCGCCCGTTCCCTCTGCGACCTGGCCGCCGGTCGCACACCCCACATCGACCTGCGGCCCTACGCCCCGGACAGATTCGGAGTCATGGCATGAACGACCAGCCCCTCGCCGATCGCGCGGTGCCGCGGCGACTGGATGTGTCCTTCGTCGTGGACGGTCGGTCCGTGCGCGCTGCGGCGGGGGAGACCGTGGCGGCGGCGATGCTGGCCGAGGGCGAGCGGTGCTTCGCTCGGCGGGGCGGCGAGCAGCGCGCGCCGCTGTGCAACATGGGCACCTGCTTCGAGTGCGCGATCACGGTCGACGGCGTGCCGATGACGCGCACCTGTCTGACCACCGTCCGCGACGGCATGAACGTGCGGACCGACGCATGAGCGCCGACCTCTACGACCTCGCGATCGTCGGGGCAGGACCGGCCGGTCTGGCCGCGGCACTGCAGGCGCATGCGCAGGGTCTCCGGACGCTCGTGATCGACGAGCAGCGCGCCGCCGGGGGACAGATCTTCCGTCAGCCGCCGACCGAGTTCGACGAGCCGGTGCGGTCTCCGGTCGGGTATCCCTGGGCGGCGGATCTGCTCGCGGATGCCGCCGCGGCGACCGGCATCGACTGGTGGTTCGAGTCGACCGTGTTCGGCGTGCTCGATGCGCGCTCGACCGGGCGCGACGATTTCGAGGTGCTGGTCACGGGCCCTCAGGGTTCGCGGCGCGCGCACACGCGGAGGCTGCTCGTCGCCACCGGCGCCTACGACATGCCGGTGGCGATCCCCGGATGGACGATGCCTGGCGTGCTGATGGCCGGCGCGGCACAGGGACTCCTGAAGGCACAGCATTTGCGGGCAGCGGGTCCGGTCGTGCTGGCGGGTTCGCATCCGCTGATGCTGATCGTGGCCGCCCAGCTGGTCCGTTCGGGGGCTGAGGTGACGGAGGTGGTCTTCGCCCGCGGACTGCCCTCCGTGCGCGAGCTGTTCCTCGCCGCTCCGGCCGTGCCCGGGCACGTGCGCCTGCTGGCCGAGCTGGCAGGCTGCGTGCTGACCCTCGTGCGGCACGGAGTGCGCATCACGACGTCGACGGTCCCCACGGCGATCGTCGGCGACGGTGGTGTGAGTGGCATCCGACTGGCGAAGGCCGACCGGGCGTGGCGCGTGCGCGGACCCGAGCGCGAGGTCCCGGCGCGGACCGTCGTCCTCGGGTACGGTTTTCAGGCCTCCACCGAGCTCGCGCGTCAGCTCGGATGCCCGGTGCGATGGGACTCCGCTGCCGGCGGATGGCTGGTGGAAGTCGACGGGAACTTCGAGACGGGCCTGCCAGGGGTCTTCGTCGCGGGCGAGCCCACCGGTGTCTCCGGGGCCGAGCAGTCACGGGCGGAGGGGGCCGCGGCTGCGGTGGCGATCGCCGCCGGTCTCGGCAGGCCCGTCGACGCCATCCGTGCTCGCGCGATCGAACGGGACCTGCGCCGCTCCCGACGGTTCGCCGCGGTCGTGCAGCGGATGTTCGCGCCCGAGCGACCCGGCCTCACAACGCTCGCCTCCCCGGCGACGACGGTCTGTCGGTGCGAAGGGATCCCGCGATCGGACATCGACGAATTCCTGCAGGCGAACCGGCATGCCGACACCGTGGATGCGGTCAAACTGAGCTGTCGGACGGGTATGGGCCCCTGCCAGGGTCGCTACTGCGAGACGACCGTGGCCGGTGCGGTCGCGGCGGCGCGCGGGGGAACGGTCTCCGACGCCGGTCGCTTCGCCGCCCAGCTGCCCGTCAAGCCGGTGTCCCTGCAGACGTACGCCGACCTCTTCGACGCGGACTGAGCGAGGTCGGCGCCCGGGTGGGCGCCGACCGGCGTCAGCGGACCCGCAGATCCTTGCGGAGGATCTTCCCGGAGCTCGACTTCGGGATCACCTCGATGAATTCGACCTGTCGCACCTTCTCGTGCGGGGCGACATGGGCGGCGACGTGCGCCATGACCGCATCCGCGTCGAGGTCAGTATCCGGTTGCCGCACCACGAACGCCTTCGGCACCTCCTGGCCGTCTTCGTCGAGGGCGCCGATCACGGCGGCGTCGGCGATGGCGGGGTGTTCGAGCAGCACCGCCTCCAGCACGGCGGGGGCGACCTGGTACCCCTTGTACTTGATGAGCTCCTTGAGCCGGTCGACGATGCGATAGATGCCGTCGTGGGTGACGGTCGCGACATCGCCGGTGTGCAGCCAGCCGTCGGCGTCGAGCATCTCGGCGGTGGCATCGGGGCGATTGAGGTATCCGACCATGACCTGCGGCCCGCGCACCCACAGCTCTCCCGGCTCGCTGGCGCCCTCGGCGGGCACCGGCACGTCCTCGCCCGATTCCGGATCGACCAGTCGTGCCTCGGTGTTGGGCACGAGTGGGCCGATGGCGGAGCGGTCGATGTCGTCGCGCGTCTCGGAGGTGAGGTTCACGGCGGGGCTGGTCTCGGTCATCCCATACCCCTGGGTGACGATGCAGTCGAGCCGGCTCGCCACCGCCGACGCCAGCGCGCCGTCGAGGGGAGCGGCGCCGGAGAAGACCACCTTCACCGGCGAGAGATCGTACTGGTCGACGATCGGATGCTTGGCCAGTGCGACGGCGATCGGGGGCGCGACGAACACCCAGGTCGTGCGGTGCTCCGCGATGATGCGGAGGAACTCGGGCAGATCGAACTTCGGCATCGTGACGAGTCCGGCGCGCTGGCGGAGCGCGAAGTTCAGCAGCACGGTCATCCCGTAGATGTGGAAGAAAGGGAGCACGGCGAGGAGCCGATCGCTCGCCGTGACACCGAGAACGGGCCGGCACTGCGACACGTTGGCCACGAGGTTCCGATGCGTGAGCATCACGCCCTTGGGTCGCCCGGTCGTGCCGGAGGAGTAGGGCAGGACGGCGAGGTGCGTCGCCGGATCGAACGACACCTCGGGGGCGTGATGCCCTTCGCCCAGCAGCGCCGGCAGCGAGGGATGGCCCTCCACTCCGTCGAGGACGATCACGTGATCGGCCGAGAGGCCGAGCTTCTCCGCGGCCGCCAGAGCCCCGGGGAGCAGTGGTGAGACGGTCACGAGCCACGTCGCCCCCGCATCGGCGAGCTGATTCGCGATCTCCTCCGCCGTGTAGAGGGAGTTGATGGTCGTCGCCGTCGCCCCCGCCCGGAGGATGCCGTGGAACACCGTCGCGAACGCGGGGATGTTCGGGCACAGCACCCCGACCGTGGTCCCCACACCCACCCCTCGGGCGGCGAGGGCTCCCGCGAAGAGGTCGATCTGTCCGACGAGCTGCCGGTAGCTGGTCGTCGCGCCGCTCACTCCGTCGATGAGCGCGATCGAGTCGAGCTCGGTCTCGTCGAGCCCGCCGAAGAGGAACTCGTGGATGGAGACCTCGGGGATCTCCACATCGGGGTAGGCGCTGCGAACCATGAGATCTCCTTCGATCCGGGATGCCGACGTCGTCGTCGAATGCGATCCAGTGTCGCACACAACGGCACCGAGTCCCAGGGCCCGGAAGAGGTCAGACCGCGCCGTGCAGCCGGTACCGCGTGCTCGGCCGACCCTTCGTCGAATAGTCGAGCGTGCGGATCGCTCGACCGGCGCTCGCGAGGTGCTCGAGGTAGCGTCGCGCGCTGACCCGGGAGATGTCGAGGTCATCCCCGATCTCGGTCGCCGAGGCATCGGGGCGGGCCGCAAGTGCCGCGACCACGCGATCGAGCGTCTCGGCGCTGAGCCCCTTGGGAACGCCGAAGCGCTGACGGAACGCGATGATCGCATCCGCGGCCTCGACGCGGCGGACGACGTCGTGGAGCTCCGTGTGATCCCGGAGCAGCAGAGTCGCCCCGATCTCGCCGCCGTCCGCGTCGCTGCCGGTGCTCCGGGCGACGAGCACGTGCGAGCCGACGATCACGGGCCGCCCGGCCGCCTCGCCCTCGCGGAGCACCGTCGTCAGCTCGTCCCCGAGCACCTCCGCGGCCGGAGCCCCGTCGAGGTCGGCGGCGTCCCGGCCGAGGAAGCGTGCGGCCGCGTCGTTGACCAGCGTGATCCGTCCTGTTCCGTCGACCGTGACCACGCCTTCGCTGAGGCCGTGCAGCGTGGTCTCCTGGTTCTTCACGAGCGCGGCGATCTGATGGGGCTCGAGCCCGTAGATCCGACGGCGGATGATCGACGTCACCCATGCCGAACCGAACACGCCGAACACCGCGGCCGCGAGCATCGCCGAGATCAGCCAGACCAGGTTCGCGGTGAACTCCTCGTTGAGCTCCGATTCGAGGATCCCGACCGACGCGGTGCCGATGACGGTGCCGTCGTCGTCCCGGATCGGCACCTTGACCCGCCAGGACGTGCCGAGTGTTCCGGTCTGCGTGCCCACGTAGACCTCGCCGGAGAGGGGGATCGAGGGGTCGGTGGACACCTTCTCCCCGATGCGCTCCGGATTCGGGTGCGAGTAGCGGATGCCGTCCTCGTCGGCCACGACGACGTACGCGAGGTCTGATGCCTCGCGGATGACCTCGGCGATCGGCTGGATGGTGGTCGAGGGCTCCGCATCGTCGAAGGCGTCGAGGACGGTCGGCAGTGCGGCCACCGACTGGGCCACGGCCTGCATCCGGTCCTTGTAGGCCTCGCGAAGAGCCTGCTCCTGGAACGCTCCGGCCACGATCCCGGTCGCGAGGGTCACCAGGAACACGATCAGCGCCTGGAGCAGGAGCAGCTGCACGCGGAGCGTCATCTTCGAGGCCACCTGATCATTGTGGCGCCTGCGCGAGGACCCCGCGAGCGGGGGACGGCGCCGTCTCCGACCAATAGTTCCGAAACTCCGACCAATGGTTTCCGAAGCTTGAGCGCGGCCATCCGTCCTCACAGGGTGGACGGACAGCAGCACGAACGCTCAAGGAGGAGCGCACATGAAGAACGCACGCATCGCCACCCTGACCGCACTCGCGGCAGTGGCCGCATTCACCCTCACCTCGTGCGCCGGAGGCAGCGCGGCGAACGACGGCGGCGGCGGTGAGACCGAGGTCGCCGCCGTCACCGACGTCTCGATCGTCGTCCCCGCGGACCCCGGCGGAGGGTGGGACCAGACCGGCCGTGCCCTGTCGCAGGTGCTCACCGAGGAGGACATCGTCGGCTCGGCGCCCGTGACCAACGTCGGCGGCGCCGGCGGAACCGTCGGCCTGGCGCAGCTCGCGAACGAGAAGGACCCGAACACCCTCATGGTCATGGGACTCGTGATGGTCGGCGCCGTCGAGACGAACGCCTCGGCGGTGCGGATCGAGGACACGACGCCGATCGCCCGCCTCACGGATGAGCCGCTCGTCGTGGTCGTCCCGGCCGATTCGAAGTACGACACCCTCGAGGATCTGGTGGAGGACATCGCCGACAACGGGCAGTCGGTCACGATCACGGGCGGCTCGGCGGGAGGGGCCGATCACATCCTCGCCGGGCTGATGCTCGAGGAGGCGGGCCTCGACGGTGCGGAGATCGCGGAGAAGCTGAACTACACCCCGAATTCCGGCGGTGGAGAGGCGGTTCCGCTGCTCATCGGCGGCAAGGTCGCTGCGGGCATCTCCGGCGTCGGCGAGTTCGCCCAGCACGTCGAGAGCGGCGACCTTCGTGCGCTGGCGGTCTCGAGCGAGGAGCCGGTCCCCCAGCTTCCGGACGTGCCGACCATCACCGAGGAGGGCTACGACGTGGTGCTCACCAACTGGCGCGGCGTGATCGCGCCCGGGGGCATCTCGGACGGGGAGAAGGACGAGCTGGTGCGTGTGATCACCGAGTTGCACGAGTCCGAAGCCTGGACCGATCAGTTGGAGACCAAGGGCTGGGCCGATGCGTTCCTGGTCGGCGCGGAGTTCGACGACTTCCTCACCGGGGACATCGAAGAGGTCACCGCGACTCTGAAGAACATCGGGCTGGTGCAGTGACATGACGGTCCCCGCATCGTCGGGGACCGAGGAGCGGGGCGTGCGAGACGGCCATGACGGCCGGCTCGCACGCCGTGCTCCCTCCGTCCCCCTCGGCGAGCTCGTGTTCGCCGGCATCATGGTCGCCCTCGGCGTCTTCGCCGTGGTCGGCATCTTCCTGATCCACGTCCCCGTCGGCATGAAGGCAGGTCCCACGGTCTTCCCGATCTTCGTCTCGGTCATCCTGCTCGCCTCCGCGGTCGCCGTCCTCATCGGCGTGCTGCGCGGGGAACGCGGCGGGGCCGAGGAGGCGGAAGACATCGATCAGAGCCTCCCGACCGACTGGGTCACCCTCGCCAAGCTCGCGGGACTCGTCGTCGCGCACCTGCTCCTGATCGAGCCGCTGGGATGGGCCCCCGCGGCCGCCCTGCTGTTCGGCGGAGTCGCGTGGTCGCTGGCCGCCAAGCGGTGGTGGATGGCGTTCCTCATCGGCATCGCCGTGGCCCTCGTGATCCAGATCGTCTTCGGCGGTCTGCTCGGACTGTCGCTGCCGTGGGGTCCTGCTCTCGGCTGGCTCGGAAGGATGTTCTGATGGACAGCTGGACCCTGCTCCTGGAGGGATTCGCGACGGCGCTGCAGCCGCAGTACCTGGCATTCGCCTTCCTCGGCGTCTTCGTCGGCACCGCGGTCGGCGTGCTGCCGGGCATCGGCCCCGCGATGACGGTGGCGCTGCTGCTGCCCCTCACCTACACGCTCGATCCCGCCGCGGCGCTCATCACCTTCGCCGGCATCTACTACGGCGGCATGTACGGCGGCTCGACGACGAGCATCCTCCTCAACACCCCAGGGGAGTCGGCGTCGATAGTCACGGCGATCGAGGGCAACAAGATGGCCAGGATGGGGCGTGGCGCGGCCGCGCTCGCCACCGCGGCCATCGGGTCGTTCATCGCCGGCACCCTGGCGACGCTCGGGCTGACGCTGCTGGCGCCGCTGCTCGCGCGGTTCGCGGTGAACCTCGGTCCCGCGGACTACGTGGCCCTCATCGTGATCGCGTTCATCACGGTCGGCGCACTGATCGGCAGCTCGATCTCGCGCGGCATGCTCTCGCTCGGGGTCGGCTTGTTCCTCGGGCTCGTGGGCACCGACTGGCTCTCGGGGCAGCAGCGCTACACGCTCGGGCTCCCGGCGCTGTCCGACGGCGTGGACATCGTCCTGGTCGCCGTCGGTCTGTTCGCGGTCGGGGAGACGTTCTACATCGCCGCGCGGCTGCGACACGGCGGCGTCGATGTGATCCCCGTGACCCGCGGATGGCGCTCCTGGATGACCAAGGCCGACTGGCGCCGTTCTTGGAAACCCTGGTTGCGAGGAACCGCGATCGGCTTCCCGATCGGCACCATCCCGGCCGGCGGCGCGGATGTCGCCACGTTCCTGTCGTACGCGACCGAGCGCAAGCTGTCGAAGCACCGCGAGGAGTTCGGACGCGGTGCGATCGAGGGCGTCGCGGGCCCCGAGTCGGCGAACAACGCGGCCGCCGCGGGTGTGCTGGTGCCGCTGCTCACGCTCGGCCTTCCGACGACGGCCACCGCGGCGATCATCCTCACGGCGTTCCAGTCGTACGGCATCCAGCCGGGTCCGCTGCTGTTCGAGAGCCAGTCGAACCTGGTGTGGGCTCTCATCGCGAGCCTGTACATCGGCAACGTCATCCTGATCGTGCTCAACCTGCCGCTCGTGGGCATGTGGGTGAAGCTGCTGCAGATCCCGCGGCCGTACCTGTACGCGGGCATCCTGCTGTTCGCGGTCTTCGGGGCGTACGCGCTGCACAGCTCGCCGACCGACATCGTGATCCTGCTGGTCGTCGGCATCCTCGGCTACTTCATGCGGCGGTACGGCTACCCCGTGGCGCCGCTGGTGGTCGGGATGATCCTGGGGCCGATGGCCGAGGAGCAGCTGCGCAAGGCGCTGCAGCTGAGCCAGGGGGATCTGAGCACGCTGGTCCTGCAGCCGTTCGCGGCGATCGCCTACGGGGTGCTCGCACTCCTCATCGTCGGCGGGCTGTGGCTTCGGCGTCGGCAGCGCCGGTACGAGCAGGCGCTGACCGAGTCGATCGCGGTGCCGATCAAGGCCGACTCGGAGGTCTGAGTCCGAGGCGGTGGGTTCGAGAGGGGAGGAGGCCGCGAGTAGGCTGATCCGGTGAGTGACGTACAGGCCCCCGCGCGAGGGCCTCGCGCCTACGCAGCATTCATCGGGATCGGCCTTCTCGCCGGTCTCCTCTCCGGACTCTTCGGCGTCGGCGGCGGCACGGTCATCGTCCCGCTGCTGGTGCTCCTGCTGCACTTCGACCAACGGCTCGCGGCGGGCACCTCGCTCGCGGCGATCGTGCCGACGGCCGGCGTCGGCGTCATCTCCTACGCCACGACCGGGTCGGTGGCCTGGATCCCCGCCATCATCCTGGCGGCGGGTGCCGTGGTGGGTGCGCAGATCGGCACCCGCCTGCTGCCGCGCATCTCGCAGACCGCGCTGCGGTGGGGCTTCGTCGGGTTCCTCGTGGTCGTGATCGTCAGCCTGTTCCTGGTGATCCCCTCGCGTGATGCGGCCTTCGAACTCTCCTGGCTGACGGGCATCGCGCTCGTCGGGGTGGGCGTCGGCACGGGCATCCTCGCCGGGCTGATCGGCGTCGGCGGCGGCGTGATCGTCGTCCCGGTGCTGATGCTGGCCTTCGGCACGAGCGACCTCGTCGCCAAGGGCACCTCGCTGCTGATGATGATCCCGACGGCGATCTCCGGCACGGTCGGCAACCTCCGCAACCGCAACGTCGACCTGCTCGCGGCGGCCCTCATCGGCGTCTCGGCCTGTACGACGACCGCGCTCGGAGCGTGGCTGGCGACCATCGTCGACCCGACGCTGGGCAACATGCTGTTCGCGGCATACCTCGTCGTGATCGCGGTGCAGATGGCGATCAAGGCCGTCCGCGGGCGCAAGCGCGGCTGAGAAAGCGTGGATGAAGGGATCTTCATCCACGGCTCATGTGGGCATCATGATCGACGGGCATCATGGGGTCATGACCACCCCCCGACGCCTTCTCATCACCGGAGCGCTGATCGCGATCCCGGTCGCCTTCGCCGTGGGGAGTGTGGTGCTCGCACAGATGCCGCCCTCGCCGCAGCTCCCGTCCGAACCGGTGTCGGTGCAGCTCGCGACGCCGGTGCCGAGTGAGAAACCTGCACCTGCGCCCGCACCGGCTCCCGTCGTTCCTGCTCCGGCGCCCGCACCGCCGCCTGCGCCCGCGCCGGCCCCACCGGCCGGTGACGACGATGACTATGACGGCGGCGGCGGCGACGATGACTGACGCCCCCACTCTGCCCCTCGACCTCGGCGAGCCCGTCGTTCCGGCTCGTTCGGAGACACGCGTGGTGCCGCAGGAGCACGCCGCCTCCGGTGCTCCGCTGCGCACACTGCGCCGGCGCACCCTGCCCGCCCGCTGGCGGATCACGCTGTGGATCATCCTCAGCACCGCCATCACGCTCCTCGCCGTCGGGATGATCGGCCGCAGCATCTTCCTTGCGGGGGTGGAGCAGTCGGCCAACGCCGAGATCGAACAGGAGGCCGCCGAGTTCTCCCGATTCGCGGAGGATGCCGCGGCAAGCGGCCACACCACGGCTGAGGAGCTGGTCGGCGAGTACGTCGACCGACAGTCCGTGCACGAGGACGAGGTCGTCATCGCCACCGTCGACGGGGCGGTGGTCGCGGTCGCGAACGGCCGTGTGGAGGCGACGGATCCCTCCACGCTCTCGGCCGTGCCCGGCGGGGAGGAGCTCGTGACCGCGCTGCTCGGCGAGACCGCGGCCTCCGGTGCGATGGACTCCCCGGACGCGGGCCCGTTGCGTTGGGGCCGCCTGGACTTCACGACCGGTGATCGCGACGGCGCGGTCCTGATCGTGCAGTACACGCAGGAAGCCAGGTCGCAGGTCGATGCCGGTTTCGCCACTATCGCGTGGGTGGCGCTGATCGGCATCCTGCTCAGCTCCGGCGTCGCCTGGCTCGTGGCCGGCCAGATCCTCGCGCCCGTGCGTGAGGTCTACCGGGTGGCCCGCGATATCGGCGAGCACGATCTCACCGCGCGAGTGCCGGTCGATGGGACCGACGACATCGCCGCCGTGGCCACGACCTTCAACCAGATGCTCGACCGTCTCGAAGCCGTGCACGCCACGCAGCAGCGGTTCGTCGACGACGCAGGGCATGAGCTGCGCACCCCGATCACGATCGTGCGCGGGCAGCTGGAGCTGCTCAGCGAAGATCCGGAGGAGCGCGCGGCGACCCTGCGACTCGTGAGCGACGAGCTCGACCGGATGAGTCGGATCGTCACCGACCTCCTCGTGCTCGCCCGTGCGGAGCAGCCCGACTTCGTGCGGGTCGCGAACTGCGACATCGCCGCCCTCACCCTCGACATCGAGGCCAAGGCACAGAACCTCGGCGATCGTCGGTGGCAGCTCATGGAGGTGGCGGAGGGTACGGCGGCTCTCGATCCTCAGCGGGTCACGCAGGCGGTGCTCCAGCTCGCGGCGAACGCGGTGCAGGTCACCGAGGTGGGCGACCGCATTCTCATCGGCTCGCGCTTCGACGGCGACGGGACAGAGCGCCGGCTGCGGTTGTGGGTGCGCGACTCCGGTCCCGGCGTGGCCGCCGCGGATGCCGAGCGCATCTTCGAACGCTTCGCCCGTGGCGACAGCACCGGTGCGCGTCGCGGGTCGGGGCTCGGACTCGCGATCGTGCGGGCGATCACCGACGGACACGGCGGTTCGGCCTGGGTCGACAGCGTGTTCGGCGAGGGCGCCACCTTCGGCATCGACCTTCCGGCACCCACTACCGCGCGGCTCGACGCCGCGGCAGAGAGGAGCGAGTGAGATGCGCAGCATCCTCATCGCCGAAGACGACCCGCACATCACCTCGTTCGTCCGCCGGGGCCTGCGGGCGGCTGGCTACGAGACCGCCGAGGCGGCCGACGGGCACACCGCGCTGCTGATGGCTCGCAGCGGCATGTTCGACCTCGTGCTGCTCGATATCGGGCTCGGCGGCATGGATGGCTTCGATGTGCTGGCGAACCTTCGCGGCGAGGGCGTCTCGACCCCCGTGATCATCCTCACCGCGCGCGACTCGGTCATCGACACCGTGCGGGGCCTGGAGGGTGGGGCGAACGACTATGTCACCAAGCCGTTCCAGTTCGCCGAGCTCATCGCGCGCGTGCGGCTGCGGATCGGCGACGGCGAGGGTCGTGCGGCGGGCCCCGTTCTCACCCATGATGACGTGCGCGTCGATGTGCGGGCCCGCACGGTCACGGTCGACGGAGACATGCGCGAGCTCACCTCGCGGGAGTTCGCCCTGCTCGAGGTGTTCCTGCAGAACGCCGGTCAGGTGCTGTCACGCGACCAGCTGATCGGGCATGTCTGGGGGATGGACTTCGATCCGGCCTCCAACGTGGTCGACGTGTACGTGCGCGCTCTGCGCGGCAAGATCGGTGTCGACCGCATCGAGACCGTGCGCGGGGCGGGATACCGATTCCGATGAGTGATCACACCGACACCACGAGCCCGGCGGCCGAGACGACGACGGTCGAGCGCACGCGCTTCGCGACGATGCCGCCCGAGCGACAGGGGCTGCCCGTCGGACGCCGATCCGAGCGCCCTCGACTCGGACGCGCGAGCATCCTCCGCCTGGTCGCACTCGGACTCGTGCTGGTCGCCGGGGCCGGGATGGTCCTGGCCGCGCTGACGCGGTCATCCGGAGACAGCGCGCCGACCTTGCCGATCGCGGTGACCCTCACCGTCTTCCTGCTCGCCGTGTGGGCCTGGACCTCGACGCGGCTCGACGACACGCTCGTCGCCTTCCTCGCGGCGATCGCCTTGATCGTCACCGGGGTGCTGCCGGCGAGCGACTTCTTCGCCTCGCTCGGCGACGAGACCATCTGGCTGCTTATCGGCGCCTTCGTGATCGCCTCCGCTGTGTCGTCCTCGGGCCTCGCCCTGCGCGGCGCCTCCCATCTGCTGCGGTTCGCACGGGGACCTCGGAGCCTCTTCCACCTCACGACGGTCGCGCTCACGCTCACCGCCTTCGCCGTGCCCGCGACGTCCGGGCGTGCGGCGCTCGCCGTACCGGTGTACACCGCGGTCTCGGTCGCGCTTCCCGGACGCGAGCGGGTGGTCCGCGCCCTCGCCCTGCTGATGCCGACCGTGGTGCTGCTCTCGGCCGTCGGATCCCTGCTCGGCGCGGGAGCGCACATCGTCACGGACCAGCTCCTGCGGGCAGCAGGCGAGGCGGGGTTCACCTTCCTGAGCTGGCTCTGGCTCGGGCTGCCGTTGGCGATCTTCTCCTCGCACCTGGCCTGCGAGATCATCCTCTGGCGCTTCACCCGCCGTGCCGACCGCGCAACCCCCCTGCGCATGGATGCCGCAGAGATCGGCCGGTCCGCATCGACCGCAGTGACCGGGCCCCTCAGCATCCTGGAGCGGCGGGCAGCCGTGCTGCTGGGCGGTGTGATCCTGCTCTGGGCCACCGAGCCGCTGCACCACCTGTCGCCGGCCCTGGTCGCGCTCCTCGGAGCCGTCGCCGCCGTGACGCCGGGGATCGGGTGCCTGACCTTCCCCGCCGCGATCAAGCGGGTGCCGTGGTCGCTGCTGCTGTTCCTCGCCGCGACACTGGCGCTGGCATCCGCGCTCACCACCACGGGAGCCGCGGCCTGGCTGAGCTCCTCGGCGCTCGCCCCGCTGCGTGGACTCGGTGCTGCCGGGGCCGTCGCCTTCGTGCTCGTGGTCATCGCGATCTCGACCGCGGCTCACCTGCTGATCCCGTCACGGTCGGCGCGCTCCGCCGCGATCATCCCCGTCGTGATCGCGCTCGCTCCTGCCCTCGGCGTCTCCCCGATGGCTGCGGCCTTCGCCTCGACCGCCGCGGCCGGTTTCTGCCACACGCTTCCCAGCTCGGCAAAACCGGTCGCGATGTTCGCCGACCCCGACATCGTCAGTGGCGGCTTCACTCCACCCGATCTCCGTCGGCTCTCGGCGCTGCTGGCGCCCGCGATGTTCGCGCTCGTCGCGGTCTTCGCGCTGTGGATCTGGCCGCTGATGGGGCTGCCGCTGCTGCTCTGATCCGCGGCATCCGCCCCGTCACACCCGCTTCACTCCGTGTGCGCCGCCGGTGCACCGGTGCTCGTCGTGCCCGCACACCGGGCATTCGTCGCCCGTTCGGGCGCAGAAGGAGGAACCATGTCGATCCACACCCCGCAGCGCATCCTGGTCGCACCGAGCGGATTCAAGGAGAGCCTGAGCGCCGAGGCCGTCGCCCAGGCGATCGCCGCCGGCGTGCGTCGGGTCATCCCCGGCGTGCAGGTCGACGAGTACCCGGTGCCGGATGGCGGGGAGGGTACCGCCGCCGCGCTCGCCGCCGCCACCGGAGGGGAGCTCATCGCGGCACGGGTCACCGGTCCCGTCGGCGACCCGGTCGATGCGCACTGGGCACGGCTCGGAGGACGCGCGGCGGGCACGGCCGTCGTCGAGATGGCATCCGCCGCCGGACTGCGACTCGTGCCGCGTGACCGCCGCGACCCCGGCGAGACCACCACTCGCGGAGTCGGCGAGCTGATCGCGGCGGCTCTGGACGCCGGGGTCGAGCGGATCGTGGTCGGCTGCGGCGACTCCGGTACGAGCGACGGCGGTGCCGGGGCGCTCGAAGCGCTCGGCGTACGCATTCTCGATCGCGACGGCGTGCCCCTCGCCGCGGGCGGTCGACACCTTCGAGATGCGGCGGGCCTCGATCTCGCAGGGTTGCACCCTCGCATCGGAGAGATCGAGATCGTGCTCGCGTGCAACATCCACAACGTGCTGTGCGGGCCGCGCGGTGTGGCACGGGTGTTCGGCCCGCAGAAGGGAGCGACGCCGGAGCAGGTGGACGAGCTCGCGACCGCCCTGGACGTCTGGGCTGGTCTGCTCGAGGAACAGAGCCCGTTCGGCGCGGCGATGGACGTGCGCACCGGCGGCGGCACGGGAGCATCCGGCGGACTCGGGGCTGGGCTGGCCGCGGTGCTCGGTGCGCGTCTCGCCCCGCGCTTCGAGGTGCTGCTCGACAGCGGTCTGCTGCCGGAACCGCTCGACGAGCTGATGGCGGTGGCCGACCTCGTCATCACCGCCGAAGGTGCCATCGACTTCCAGACCCCGCGGGGCAAGGTGCCGGCCGAGATCGCGATGCGGGCCCGGGTCGCCGGCGTCCCGGTGCTCGGCATCGCCGGGTCTCTCGGGGTCGGCGCCCCGACCGTGCACGACATCGGCATCGACGCGATCGCCTCGATCATCACCGTGCCGATGCCTCTCGAACAGGCCGTCGAGCACGGCGAGGCCCTGCTGCGCGACGCCGCGGAGCGCAGCATGAGGATGGTCCTGCTCGGATCGGCCATGTCGGCGCGGGCGGCCTGAGCGCTCCTGCGCCTGCCATGTCGGCTGAACGTCGGCCGGGCCTCGGTAGGATCGAGGGGTGGCAGTGAACCAAGAACTGGTCGGCCGGGAGTTCCCGCCGACGGCCCCCTACCTCGTCGGCCGCGAGAAGGTGCGCGAGTTCGCGCGCGCCGTCTTCGCCGATGCTCCGCAGCACACCGACGTCGAAGCGGCCCGCGCGGCCGGCTTCTCCGACGTCGTGGCGCCGCCGACCTTCGCGATGGTCATCCAGGACCTCACGCTCCAGCAGCTGCTGGCGCAGGAGGACTCCGGCATCGTGCTCGCCCGCACGATCCACGCCGAGCAGCGCTTCACCTACACGCGACCGATCGTGGCGGGCGATGAGCTCACCGCGCAGCTGCGCGTCACCGGCATCCGGATGATGGGCGGCAACGCCATGATCACCAGCGAGGCCGCGATCACCGACGCCGCGGGCGACCATGTCGTCACGGCGACGAGTGTGCTGCTGGTGGGCGCCGAGAGCACGGACGAAGGGAAGGCCGCCTGATGGGCTACACCGTCGGAGACGTGGTCGCCGAGCGCACCGTGCATCTCACCCGCGAGTCGCTCGTGCGCTACGCGGGAGCGTCCGGAGACTTCAACCCCATCCACTACCGTGACGATGTCGCCGCATCCGTCGGGCTTCCCGGCGTGCTCGCGCACGGCATGCTGACGATGGGCATCGCCTCGTCGGTGGTCGTCGCCGCCCTCGACCCGGCCGCGAAGATCCTCGACTACGGGGTGCGCTTCACCAAGCCGGTCGTCGTCGACCCGGTCGATGGTGCCGACATCACCGTCGTCGCCACGGTCGGCGCGGTCGATGAAGAGGTCGCGCGCATCGACCTCAAGGTCACGTTCGGCGAGACCACGGTGCTCGTCAAGGCGCAGCTGCGCGTCGCCGTCTGATGCGGGCGCTCTGATGCGGGAGATCGAGCCGGTCCGCCTGGCCGAGCTGACCACGCTGCGCACGGGCGCCGCACCCGAGCGGATGCAGGAGGCGACGACGACCGCCGGTCTGATCGAGGCACTGCGCGACACCTGGGCCCGCGGTGACGAGTGGTTCGTCCTCGGTGGCGGTTCCAACCTCTTCGTCGGCGACGAGCCCTTCGAAGGCACCGTCATCCGCGTGCGCACCGAGGGGATCGAAGAGATTCCGTCGCCGCACCCGGGTCGCATCCGTCTGCGCGCGCAGGCCGGGCACTCCTGGGACGACCTGGTCGCCTATGCGGTCGCGCACGGCTACGCCGGCCTCGAGGCCATGAGTGGGATCCCCGGCACGGTCGGCGCGTCCCCCGTGCAGAACATCGGCGCATACGGACAGGAGATCCAGGAGACGCTGGTCGAGGTCGAGTTGATCGACGAGTCGACTGGCGTGGTCTCGACCGTTCCCGCGGCCGAGCTCGGATTGGGTTTCCGCACCTCCGTCCTCAAGCACCACCACGGCAGCGTGCCGCTGCGACGTGCCGTGATCCTCTCCGTCACCGTCGACCTGGCGATCGCCGGTGAGCGCGTGGTGCGCGGCGAGCAGCTGCGTCGGGCGCTCGGGCTGACCGATGAGACACCGGTTCCGCTGAGCTGGGTGCGCGAGCGCATCCTCTCGACCCGCGCGTCGAAGGGCATGCTGCTCGACGACGCCGACCCCGACACCCACGGCGTCGGCTCGTTCTTCCAGAACGCGATCGTGACGGCCGCGGTGGCAGGCGCACTGCCGCCGGAGTGCCCGCGCTGGCCGGTGGCGCCCGATCTGGATGCCGTGACCGTGATCCCGCTCGCTTCCTACGACGGGCAGGTGCCGCTGTCGAAGCCGACGACCGTCTCCGACGTGAAGGTCAGCGCAGCCTGGCTGATCGAGCAGGCGGGCATCCGCAAGGGGTTCAAGCTTCCGCGCTCGCGCGCTTCGGTCTCGACCAAGCATGCGCTTGCGCTCACGAACCGCGGCGGCGCGACCGCGGGCGAGGTCGCCGAGCTCGCGCGGTTCATCCAGAGCCGGGTCCACGCCGAGTTCGGTCTCGTGCTGCAGCCGGAGCCGGTGCTGGTCGGCGTCGACCTGTAGGGCGATCGTCCTGTGGGGCGTCGTCGGTCGCGGCTACACTCGCGGCATGAGCGGACTGATCCCGTACCTGCTGTTCCCCGGCAACGCCGCAGAGGCGCTGCGTCACTACCGCTCGGTGTTCGGCGGTGAACTGCAGCTGCTCGACTACGCCACGGCGGGCCGGCGTGACGGACCCGGCGATGCCGTCGCGCACGGCCAGCTGAGCGGGCCGGTCGAGCTCGCCGGCGCCGATGCCGGAGCCGACGACGACGCCGTGCAGATGAGCGGCATGTTCCTCTCACTCCTCGGCACGGCGGATGCGCTGACCCTCACCGGCTGGTACGACAAGCTCGCGGCCGACGGCCGAGTGATCGACGCCCTGCAGAAGCGCCCGTGGGGAGACTTCGACGGCACGCTCGTCGACCGCTACGGCATCCGCTGGCTGATCGGCTTCCAGCCCGAGGACTGATCACGCCGCGAAACCCGAAGGCCCCCTCCCGTCTGTCGACAGGAGGGGGCCTTCGGTACGAGCGGGGTCAGGCGAACAGGCGCTGCAGGCGCTGCACGCCCTCGAGCAGCTGGTCGTCGCCGAGGGCGTACGACATGCGGATGTAGCCCGAGGGGCCGAAGGCCTCGCCGGGAACGACCGCGACCTCGGCCTGGTCGAGGATGAGGTCGGCGAGCTCGAGCGAGGTGGTCGGCGTCACGCCGCCCCAGGTGCGACCGAGCAGACCCTGCACGTCGGGGTACACGTAGAACGCGCCGAGCGGGTTCGGAACCACGAGGCCGTCGATCTTCGACAGCTCCGACACGATGAGCTGGCGACGGCGGTCGAATGCCTGGCGGAACTGTTCGGCCTCGTCCTGCGGTCCGTTGAGGGCGGCGATGGCAGCCTTCTGGGCGACGTTGTTCACGTTGCTGGTGAGGTGCGACTGCAGGTTGCCGGCGACCTTGATGGCGTCGGCCGGTCCCACCATCCAGCCCACGCGCCAGCCGGTCATGGCGTAGGTCTTCGCGACGCCGTTGACGAGGATCGTCTGACCGGCGACCTCCGGCACGGCCTCGACGATCGAGGTGGCCTTGACGCCCTCGTAGGTGAGGTTCTGGTAGATCTCGTCGCTGATGATCCAGATGCCGTGCTCGAGTGCCCACTCGCCGATGGCGCGGGTCTCCTCGGCCGTGTAGACCGATCCGGTCGGGTTCGAGGGCGACACAAACACGAGCGCGGTGGTGCGGGCGGTCCGAGCGGCCTCGAGCTGCGCGACCGTGACCTTGTACTCCTGGTCGGCGCCGGCGAACACCTCGACGGGAGTGCCGTCGGCGAGGCGGATGGCCTCGGGGTACGTGGTCCAGTACGGCGCGGGCAGCAGCACCTCGTCACCCGGGTTCACCACGGCCTGGAAGGCCTGGTAGACGGACTGCTTGCCGCCGTTGGTGACGATGACCTGGCTGGGGGCGACCTCGAGACCGGAGTCACGCAGCGTCTTCGCGGCGATCGCCTCGCGCAGTGCCGGAAGACCCGGAGCGGGCGTGTACCGGTAGCTCGCCGGGTCGGCCAGCGCCTCGGCTGCGGTATCCACGATGAACTGCGGCGTCGCGAAGTCGGGCTCGCCGGCGGCGTACGAGATGACGTCCTTGCCTTCGGCCTTGAGGGCCTTGGCCTTGGCGTCGACCTTGAGGGTCGCGGACTCGGCGATGGCGGACAGCTTGCGGGAGAGAGGAGCGCGTTCGGTCACGACTACGAGCGTACTCGGCTCGATGCGGTGGGAGCGGTGTGGGATATCGCCAAGATCTGAGGTTCTTTCGGGTTCGGAAGGTCAGCGGGCGGCGAGCCCGTGCGCCTGGGCGACGGCCGGGAGCGTGATGCGTCCGCCCTGCACGTTCAGACCCGCGGCCAGCGCCGCGTCTTCGGAGGCCGCCCGCTCCCAGCCCTTGCCGGCGATCGCCGAGACGTAGGGGAGGGTCGCGTTCGTCAGCGCACGGGTCGCGGTCTCGGGAACCGCGCCGGGCATGTTCGCGACGCAGTAATAGATCGAGTCGTGGACGGCGAACGTGGGGTCGTCGTGCGTGGTCGGACGCGAGCCCTCGAAGCATCCGCCCTGGTCGATCGCGATGTCGACGAGCACGGAGCCGGGCTTCATCGCGGCGACCATGTCGTCGGTCACCAGCTTGGGGGCCGCGGCACCCGGGATCAGCACGGAGCCGATCACGAGATCGGCCGTCGTGAGCTCTTCGGCGATGTCGTACCGACTTGAGGCGCGGGTCTCCAGCGCTCCGCCGTAACGGTGCTCGAGTTCGCGCAGACGCGGCAGCGAGACGTCGACCACGGTCACCTTCGATCCGAGACCGAGCGCGTTCGCGGCGGCGTGCTCTCCGGCGACGCCGCCTCCGATCACGACGGTCTTGGCGCGCGGAGTGCCGGCGATACCGCCCAGCAGCATCCCGCGTCCTCCTTGCGAGCGCAGCAGCGAGTGCGAGCCCATCACGACCGAGAGCCGCCCGGCGATCTCGCTCATCGGCACGAGCAGCGGCAGGCTGCGGTCGGGCAGCTGCACGGTCTCGTAGGCCACGGCGGTGGTCCCGGCCTCTACGAGCGCTGTGGTCAGGGCGCGGTCAGCGGCCAGGTGCAGGTAGGTAAAGAGGGTGAGGTCCTCGCGCAGGAACCCGTACTCCTGCGCGATCGGCTCCTTGACCTTGATGACGAGGTCGGCGTCGCCCCAGGCCTCGGCGGCGGTCGCCACGATCTCGGCGCCGGCGGCGCGGTAGTCATCGTCCGTGATGCGCGAGCCGAGGCCTGCGCCGGACTGTACGATCACGCGATGGCCCTCGTGCACCAGGCGATCTGTGCCGGCGGGGGTGAGGGAGACGCGGTTCTCGTTGTTCTTGACCTCGGTGGGGACGCCGATCTTCATTGATCCTCCTGGGTTGATGGGTGCGGCACCAGGATCGCAGAAACATCGACGGAACAACAGAATCGGTGAAGATGATTCGACATGACGCAATATCCTGAATAATGCTTCATATGGAGACGACTTCAGGAGCCTCAGAGCCGAACACCGTTCGGGCGCCCGCCCTCGACGCGATCGACGCGCGGATCGTGCAGCTGATGACGGCCGACGGGCGCATGACCAACGCCGAGCTCGCCGGCCGCCTCGGTGTCGCGCCCTCGACCGCCCACACCCGGCTGCGGGCGCTCGTCGACCGCGGCGTGATCACGGGGTTCCACGCGAGTGTGGACGAGCGGATGCTGGGTGCCGGACTCCAAGCCGTCATCGGCGTCACGCTGCGCCCGAGCGGACGGCGCGAGAGCATCGTCGAGTTCGCGGACCGCGTGCGCGTGCTGCCGCAGGTGATCCAGGTCTTCTTCCTCGGAGGTGACGACGACTTCCTGCTGCACATCGCGGTCGCCGACTCGTCCGAGATGCGCGAGTTCGTGCTCGAGCATCTCTCGGCCCAGAGCAGCGTCGCCTCCACTCGCACGAGCATCGTGTTCGACTATCACCGCAACTCGGTCGCGGCGTCGTTCCGCTGACGCGGGAAGAGGCCCCGCTCAGCGGCCTCCGAGGAGGGTCGCCAACCGGAGTACGGCTTCTTCGACGAGAGTGTCGTCGAGGTTGCCGTAGCCGAGCACCAGGGAATCCGGATGCCGGTCGCGGACCTCGTAGCGGGCCAACGGTGTGAGCGCCAGGCCCGCTGCAGCCCCTGCTGCGGTGATGTCGGTGGAGGATGAGCCGGTGGGCACGGCCAGCACCAGATGCATCCCCGCGGCGATGCCGGTCACGGTCAGCTCGGGCAGGGCGCGTTCGAGCGCGTCGAGCAGCCGCTGCCGCCGGCGACGGAACCGGGTGCGGGACGAGCGCAGGTGCCGTTCGAGGTCACCGCGCGTGAGGAACTCCGCGAGAGCGGCCTGGTCGACGAGGGAGGGCGGAGCCGTCGAGACCGGGGAAGCGATGTCCGGCGGGAGCAGCATCCATCCGAGCCCCAGCGCGGGTGACACCGACTTCGACAGCGAGCCGACGAGCGCGACGCGGTCCGGCGCGAGGCGCTGCAGGGCGGGGACGGGTCGGCGGTCGTAGCGGAACTCGGCGTCGTAGTCGTCCTCGATCACCAGCGCGTCCCGATCCCGGGCCCAGCGCACCAGTTCTTCGCGGCGGGCGGGAGCGAGTGCCGCGCCGAGGGGGAACTGGTGGGCGGGAGTCACAAGGGCGGCCCCGGCCCCGGTGCGGGATGCGAGCGCGCGCAGCTGCTCGGTGTCGATGCCGTCGTCGTCCACGGGCACCGGAACCGGATGCAGACCGTTCTCCTCCGCGACTGCGCGCAACCGCGGCCAACTCGGGTCCTCCACGAGGATCGTCCGGTGGCCGCGGCGGTGCAGCTCGCGGGCGAGCATTCCCATGCTGTCGGTGGCGCCGTGGGTGATCGTGATCCGGGTGGGGTCGGCGATGGCGTGCCGCGAGCGTGAGAGGTACGCGGCGACCGCATCGCGCGCCGGTGCGTAACCATACGGGTGAGCGGCGGCGAGGTCGTGGTCGGGGAGCGCAGCGAGGGCCGCGCGCAACGCGGCTGACCAGCGCGACCTCGGAGTCGCCCGCAGGTCGGGGATGCCGGGGCGGAGGTCGTACCGTGTGGGCGGGCCGGCCACGAGGGCGACAGAAGAGGGCGTGCGCGGTGCCCGCAGCGGAGCCCCGCTCTGCTCGGCCACACGGGTGGCCGAACCGGTCCTCGCCTCCAGCACCCCCTCGGCCACCAGCTGTCCGTATGCCTCGGTCACGACCCACCGGGAGACGCCGAGCGTCTCCGCGAGGGTGCGGCTGGGCGGCACGGCGGCGCCGGAGGAGAGCCGGCCCTCGTCGATCGCGCGGCGCAGCGCGGTCTCCACGCGGTCCCGCAGAGGCGGGGCAGCGTCGGAGCCGCGCGTCTCGTCGAGGTCGAGGAGTGTCTCCCATACGAGAATCGGTCTGGTGTTCTGCATCGTGATTGGAGTGTATCCCCGAGCCGATCTGTTTCTACGGTGGAGCCATCCCCCGAGAAAGGAACACCATGCAGTACCGCACCCTCTCCGATGGCCGCACCGCGTTCGACGTCTCGACGCTGTGCCTGGGAGCCATGAACTTCGGTACCCGTACCGACGGGGACACGTCACGCGCCATCCTCGACCGGTTCGTGGAGGCGGGCGGCACCTTCATCGACACCGCCAACAACTACAGTCTCTGGGCGGGCGGCCACGGCCGCGAGAGCGAAGACCTGCTCGGTCGTTGGATGAGGGATCGCGGCAACCGCGACGCGCTCCGCATCGCCACCAAGCTCGGTGCCGCGCAGAAGGACCCGTCGAAGCCGCTGTCGAACACCCCGCCGACGAACTTCGAGGGACTCTCCGCCGAGGTCATCCGCCGGCAGGCCCCGGAGAGCGCCCGGCACCTCGGCATCGACCACATCGACGTGCTCTACGGCCACGTGGACGACCGCGATGTGGCTCTGACCGAGACGGTCGGCGCCTTCGGCGAGCTCCAGGAAGAAGGGCTCGTCGGCATCACCGGAATCTCCAACGTGCCGACCTGGCGCGTGGTCGAGGCGCGAGAGGAGGCGCGGCGGCAGAGCATCGCGCCCTATGGAGTGGTGCAGCAGCAGTACAGCTATCTGTACCCCGCGCCGCGCATCGGGCGGAACAACTTCGTCACGCCCGACCTGCTCGACTATGCGGCATCCACCGGCACGCCCGAGCGTCCGCAGCTCGCCATCACCGTGTACTCGCCGTTGCACCAGGGTGGGATCGCGCGTCTCGACAAGCCGCTGTGGGGTGGGGTCGATCACCCGACCAGCCACGCCCGCCGTGCGCTGCTGCACGAGGTCGCGGCCGAGATCGGCGCGACGCCGAACCAGGTCGCCCTCGCGTGGCTTCTCGGCGCGGAGGTCCCCGTGATCCCCGTCGTCGGGGTCTCTTCTCTCGAGCAGCTGGAAGAGGCGCTGGGCGCTGCCGACCTGGTGCTGGACGACGAGGTCCGCGCGCGCCTCGACGCCGAACCGGGCGATACGCGCTGAGCAGTCTGGTGGATCAGGCTCCGTACGAGGCCGGCAGCGAGCAGTAGTCGGCGAACCGCCGCACCGGATGGTCGGGGTCGCTCACATCGACGATCGACCCCGCGACCGTGTGCGGCGGCTCGTCGCCGGCCAGCTGCCACACGGCGTAGTTCCACATTCCCCTGGTGCGCTCGCCGAGTAAGGCCGCGGGTCCGGAGGCGAGCAGGATGCCCTCGCTCTTCGGGTCTTCGCGGAAAGCGGTGACCGTCGCGCGCACCCCGGCTTCGTCGCCCTCGGGCGAGTGCTCGCGGAGGACCGGCTGTCCCGCCTTCGTCAGCGCGGCCGCGAGGGCGTCGGCCGCCTGTCGCGAGCGCTCGGCATCCGCTCCGGCGACCGCGAGCAGCCGTCGGCCGCGCGGGTAGAAGTGCAGGAACTCGGAGGCGATGTCCGCCCAGACGTCGGTCATGCCTCCAGGCTACGCCCGCCTGTCGGCGCCGGCGCCGGACGCGGAAGAGCCCCCGAGCGTGGCATCGGCCGCGGTCGGGGGCTCTTGCGCGCGCTCAGTCCTCGTCGACCAGGAACCGGCTGTAGGCACCCAGCGTGAGGAAAGTCGGGAACTCCTCCTGCAGGGCGACCTCGCGGAAGATCTCCGCCGCGTCGTCGTACCGGTCGCCGTGGCTGCGCGTCGCCTGTGCGAGCACCTGCGTGATCAGTCCCTCGATGTACTCCGCCGTGATGGGGGTGCCGTCCTGTGTCGTCCGGTCCTGGTGGATCCACTGCCACACCTGCGAGCGGCTGATCTCGGCCGTCGCGGCATCCTCCATCAGATTGTCGATCGCGACCGCGCCGAGTCCGCGCAGCCAGGCCTCCAGGTAGCGGATGGCGACCGACACGTTGTTCCGCACACCCTGCGCCGTGATCGGCCGACCGATGTGCAGGTCGAGCAGATCACGGGCCTCGACGTGCACGTCGTCGCGCTGGCGGTCGACCTGGTTGGGGCGGTCGCCCAGCACCGCGTCGAACTCCGCCTGAGCCGTGGGGATCAGGTCGGGGTGGGCGACCCAGGTGCCGTCGAAGCCGTCGCCCGCCTCGCGCTTCTTGTCGGCCGTCACCTTCTCGATCGCGCGGGCCGTCACCTCGGGGTCGCGGCGGTTGGGGATGAACGCGCTCATGCCGCCGATCGCGAAGGCTCCGCGCTTGTGGCAGGTCTGCACGAGCAGGTCGGTGTACGCCCGCATGAACGGCACCGTCATCGTCACCTCGCTGCGGTCGGGAAGCACGAAGCGTGCTCCACGGCCGCGGTAGTTCTTGATGATCGAGAAGATGTAGTCCCAGCGGCCGGCGTTCAACCCCGCGCAGTGGTCGCGCAGCTCGTACAGGATCTCGTCCATCTCGAACGCGGCCGGCAGGGTCTCGATCAGCACCGTCGCGCGGATCGTGCCGTGCGGGATGCCGATGTACTCCTCGCTGAACGAGAAGACGTCGTCCCACAGCTTCGCCTCCTCGCTCGACTCGAGCTTGGCGATGTAGAAGTAGGGGCCGCGGCCGCCGTCGATCAGTGCCTGCGCGTTGTGCAGGAAGTAGAGGCCGAAGTCGACGAGGGAACCGGATGCTGACGTGCGACGACCGGCGCGATCGATGAAGGCGACGTGCTTCTCCGGCAGGTGCCACCCGCGCGGACGCATCACGATCGTGGGCGTGCGCTCCGCCGTGACCCGGTACTCCTTCCCTTCCGGGGAGGTGAAGGACAGCTCGCCGCGGATTGCATCTCGCAGCGACAGCTGACCCTCGATCACGTTCTTCCAGGTCGGGCTCGTGGCATCCTCCTGGTCGGCCAGCCAGACCCGCGCCCCGGAGTTGAGGGCGTTGATCGTCATCTTCGGATCGGTCGGCCCGGTGATCTCGACGCGGCGGTCCTCGAGACCGGGACCGGCACCGGCGACCCGCCAGTCACGGTCGTCACGGATGTGTGCCGTGTCTTCGCGGAAGTGCGGGTCGTGCCCGTTGCCGATCTCGAAGCGGCGCCGCATGCGGTCGGCCAGCCGGTCGTGACGGCGGGAGGCGAACCGGTGGTGCAGCTCGGTGAGGAAGGCGATGGCCTCGGGGGTGAGGATCTCCTCGTAGCGGTCGCGGATGGGGCCGGTGACTTCGATCGCCGGGCCCTGCTGAGTCGTCTGGATCGGAGCCGTGGTCGGGGGAGCGGTGGGAATGGTCATGATCGTGAGTCCTTTGCGTTGTGTCGAGTACTGCGACGAATGCGTCGAGCACTGCGACGAAGAGGGGCCACGCGCCCGGAGGCTCCGCGCGGCGCGCCAGCGCCGGGTGGAGGGGGCGTGGGGATCAGTGGAACTGTGCGGCTTCGGTGGAGCCGGCGAGGGCGAGAGTCGCGCTGTCGGGGTTGAGCGCGGTGGAGATGACGTCGAAGTATCCGGTGCCCGCCTCGCGCTGGTGCTTGGTGGCGGTGTAGCCGTGGGCCTCGGCGGCGAACTCGGCTTCCTGCAGCTCGACGTAGGCGCTCATGGCGCGATCGGCGTAGCCGCGGGCGAGATCGAACATCGAGTGGTTCAGAGCATGGAAGCCGGCCAGGGTGATGAACTGGAACTTGTAGCCCAGGTCTGCCAGCTCCTGCTGGAACGTCGCGATCTCGGCGTCCGACAGGTGCTTCTTCCAGTTGAAGCTCGGTGAGCAGTTGTAGGCCAGGAGCTTCCCGGGGAACTCCGCGTGGATGGCGGCGGCGAACTCGCGTGCCAGCGTGATGTCGGGCTCCCCCGTCTCGACCCACAACAGGTCGGCGTAGGGGGCGAAGGCGAGGCCGCGGCTGATGACCGATTCCAGACCCGGGCGGATCCGGTAGAACCCCTCCGTCGTGCGCTCGCCGGTGGTGAACTGCTGGTCGCGTTCGTCGACGTCGCTGGTGAGCAGGTCGGCGGCGAGAGCATCCGTGCGGGCGATGATGACGGTCGGCACCCCGGCGACGTCGGCGGCGAGGCGGGCGGCGTTCAGCGTGCGGATGTGCTGCTGGGTGGGCACGAGTACCTTGCCGCCGAGGTGGCCGCACTTCTTCTCGCTGGCCAGCTGGTCCTCCCAGTGGATGCCGGCGGCACCCGACTGGATGAGCGACTGCGCGAGCTCGTAGGCGTTGAGCGGTCCGCCGAAGCCGGCCTCGGCGTCGGCGACGATCGGGGCGAGCCAGTCCTGCGTGGTCTCGCCTTCTGCGTGCTCCAGCTGGTCCTGGCGGATGAGCGCGTTGTTGATACGGCGTACGACCGCCGGCACCGAGTTCGCGGGGTACAGCGACTGGTCGGGGTAGGTGTGACCGGCGAGGTTGCCGTCGGCGGCGACCTGCCATCCGGAGAGGTAGATCGCCTTGAGCCCCGCCCGCACCTGCTGCACGGCCTGGCCTCCGGTGTAGGCGCCGAGCGCACGGACGTAGTCCTCCGTGTGCAGGAGGTTCCAGAGGTTCTCAGCACCGCGGTGCGCGAGCGTGGAGTCCTCTCGGACCGAGCCGCGGATGCGGATGACATCTTCGGCGGAGTAGGTGCGCTCGACGCCGTCCCAGCGGGGATCGGTGTCCCAGATCTCCTGGAGCTCGGCGGCCGTCTGAACCTGGTCGCCGGCTCGCAGACCGGCGGGGCGGGGCGTCGGGGTGTGGGCGGTGTTCGTCATGGTGTCTCCTCGGTGGATCCGGCTGCGGTGCCGGTGTGGCGTGGTTCCACTGTGCGTGAAGTTCGGGACGTCGAACGACCGATACCGGAGAGAAGATCGCTCGAAATTCTGTTTCTGTGACAGAATCTGCCGCATGAGCATCGACGAAGCTGCAGAAGAGACCGACGCCCTCACGATCGGTCGTCGAATCCGCCGGCTCCGCACGGCGAAGGGCATGACCCTCGACGACCTGGCCTCCGCCGTCGATCGGGCGCCGAGCCAGATGTCGATGATCGAGACCGGCAAGCGCGAACCCAAGCTCACGCAGCTGCAGGCGATCGCCCGCGCGCTCGGTGTGACGCTCGACGCGCTGCTCGAAGGGGAGCCGCTCGACGAACGCAGCGCGATCGAGATCGCCCTGGAGCGCGCGATGAAGGGGCAGACGTTCCAGGCCCTGGGCATCGAGCCGTTCCGTATCGCGAAGAGTCTGCCGACGGATGCGCTGAAGGCCCTGCTCGCGCTGCACGGGGAGATCGATCGGCTCAAGGACGAGCGGGCCGCGACGCCCGAGGAGGCCAGGCGGGCGAACGTCGAGCTGCGGCACCTGATGCGCAGGCAGGACAACCACTTCGCCGACCTCGAGGCCAAGGCCGCCGAGATCCTCGCCGCGGTCGGCCACCCCGGCGGCCCTCTGACGCAGCGCACCGCATCCGAGATCGCGGCCTACCTCGGCTTCACTCTGCATTACGCGCCAGACCTGCCGCAGACCACCCGCAGCGTCGCCGACCTCGCGAACGGTCGGCTGTACCTGTCGAGCAGCGTGCCAGCGAAGGGTGATGCCCGCACCGCGGTGCTGCAGGCGCTGTCGAGCCGCATCCTCGGGCACTCCGAGCCGCGCAGCTATGCCGAGTTCCTGCGGCAACGCGTCGAGACCAACTACCTCACGGGCGCCCTCCTCATCCCGGAGGCGCATGTCGTGCCCGCGTTGAGGGATGCCAAGCAGCGGCGGGCGATCTCGATCGAAGACCTCCGCGATGCGTATTCGGTGTCGTACGAGACGGCCGCGCACCGCTTCACGAACCTTGCGACGCGGCACCTCGACATTCCGGTGCACTTCCTCAAAGTGCACGAGTCGGGCACGATCACGAAGGCGTACGAGAACGACGACGTGAACTTCCCGACCGATCGGCTCGGAGCCATCGAGGGGCAGATGTGCTGCCGCCGGTGGACCTCGCGCGTGGTGTTCGATGAGGACGACCGCTTCAACCCGTATTACCAGTACACCGACACCGGCAACGGCACGTACTGGTGCACCGCGCGGGTGGAGTCGTCGAGCGAGGGGCTGCACTCGGTGAGCGTCGGTGTGCGCTTCGATGACACGAAGTGGTTCGTGGGGCGCGACACCCCGCACCGCGGCGTCTCGAAGCACTCGGTCGAGGTGTGCTGCCGTCGGGCTCCCGCCGAGTTGGAAGACCGCTGGCGGGAGAACTCCTGGCCGAACGTGAAGACGCCGCGCACCCTGCTCGCGACGCTGCCGACCGGCGCGTTCCCCGGGGTCGACACGACTGATGTGTACGAGTTCCTGGAGGCGCACGCGCCGCAGTGAGTTCAGAGAGTCCCCGCTGTTTCGTCAAAAGTTAGTTTCATCTTGCTTAGTCAATCTTGACTATGTTACTTTCGACGAGCCATCAATGACGAACGGCCGAGAAGGGACCCTCATGGCTACTTCCTCTGCGGAAACCCGATTCCGCATCACTGCCACCCTGACGTGCGTTCTCGCCGCCACGCTGACGCTCGGAGCATGCTCCGCGCAGACGCCAGGCGGCGATACCGCCCCCACGAGTGCGAGCGACACCGACGCCTGCAAGCGGAATCAGGATGCCGGCACCATCACCTACATCTCCGGCTACGGCTACTCCGCCAGCGCCGGTCAGCTCGACGTGTTCCTCGCCGAGGAGCTGGGCTACTTCGACGACCTCTGCCTCGATGTCGAGATCAACGCCTCCGGCGCGAACGGGCAGCAGCTCGTGGCATCCGGTCAGGCGCAGTTCACCGCTCTCGGCTCCGCATCCGACGTGATGCTGGCCGCGGCGAACAGCAAGAACCTCACGGCCGTCGCCACCTACGGCACCACCCCGCCGTTCTCCATCTTCGGTAACGAGAAGCTCGAGAGCCTCAAGGACCTCGAAGGCGGATCGCTCGGGTACTTCATCAACCTGACCCCGATCGCCTCGGCCATGCTCGACGAGGCCGGCGTCGATGTCTCGAAGGTCGAGATGGTCAAGATGACCAACTACGACCCGACGGTCGTGGTGCGCGAGCAGGTCGATGCGATCGTCGGCTATGCCTCGAACCAGCCGCAGTCGCTCAAGGCGCAGGACCTGCCGTTCAGCGAGTTCCTCCCCTCCGACCTCGGCGTCGAGGGCACGTACAACGTGATGGAGGTCAACTCCCGCTTCCTCGACGAGCACCGCGAGGTCGCCGCCGACTTCATGCGGGCGAGCCTCAAGGCGCTGCAGTACTGCCTCGACGAGTCGGATGCCTGCATCGACAAGCTCGCGAAGTTGGCCGAGGACAACAACCAGGGCGCCGCGTTCCCGCGCGACCAACTGGCCCGCACCTGGGAGGTGGAGTCCGCCTGGGTCCGCGAGAGCGCCGGTGGCAACCCCGGTGTGCAGAACGAGTCGATGTGGGAGCCGGAGTACGCGCTCGTCGAGAAGTACGGCGACGTCAAGGACCTGCCCGCGATCGCCGACATGATGGACGCCGATCTCGTCGCCGACCTCTACGACGGCGACACCCTCATCTGGCAGGCCGAGTGATGTCGGTCGCACAGGGAGCAGGCGTCGAAGTCAGGAACGTCTCGAAGTCCTTCGGCGTCGACGGCGCGAAGGTCACCGTGCTCGACGATGTGAGTCTCACGATCGGCATGGGCGAATTCGTGTCGGTGATCGGTCCGAGCGGCTGCGGCAAGTCCACGCTGCTCAAGGTGGTCGCCGGTCTCCTCGACGCCGACTCGGGCACCGTCACGATCGACGGCGAGAGCGTCACGGTAGCGTCCCGAGACAAGAAGATCGGCCTCGTGCCGCAGTCCCCCGCACTGCTGCCGTGGAAGACCGTGCGCGAGAACGTCGAACTGCCGGTGCGCATCAACGCCAAGGCGAACACCGGGCGCGCTCTCCGCGATCCCGCGGAACTGCTGTCGACGTTCGGACTCGGGCGGGCGATGACGAAGTACCCAGGGCAGCTGTCCGGCGGCATGCAGCAGCGTGCCGCGATCGCCAGGGCATTCGTGTTCGACCCGGCCATCATGCTGATGGACGAGCCGTTCTCGGCGCTCGACGAGATGAATCGTGACCTGCAGCGCATCGCCCTGCTGGAGTTCTGGCAGTCCAACCGCAAGGCCGTCATGTTCGTCACGCACTCGGTGCCGGAGGCGATCATGCTCTCCGACCGCATCGTGGTGATGGCCGCCCACCCCGGGCGCATCGCCCAGGTGATCGACGTGAACCTGCCGCGGCCGCGCGACGAGCAGTCGTATGCCACGGAGGAGTTCCGCGAGATGGAAGCAGTCGTGCGCGATGCGCTGCGCGCGCAGACGGAGAAGGCCCATGTCTGAGCTGACGATGAGAGACACGACCGCGACCCTCGCAACCGCCCGTCTGAAGGCCCAGCCGCGCCGTGGCGTTCCGCCCTGGCTGCGCTGGGGGTCGTGGGGACCCACCCTGATCACGTTCGTGATCGCCGCGCTGCTCTGGCAGGTCGTGGCCTGGACCAACCCGTACGTGCTCCCGACGCTGGAGGCGATCGGCGGCAGCCTCGTCGACGACGCCGGCATGTACTGGTCGAACTTCCTCGTCACGCTGCTCGAAGTGGTGGTCGGAGCCTCCGCCGGCATCCTCGCCGGTTTCCTGCTGGCGGTGATCATGGCCGAGTTCCAGATCATCGAGCGGGCCGTGATGCCGCTCGTGATCATCGTGATGGTGACCCCGATCGTGGCGATCGCCCCGGCGCTGGTCGTGGCCTTCGGGTTCGGCATGGTGCCGAAGTTCATCGTGACGGGGCTCGTGGTCTTCTTCCCGATGCTCGTGAACTCGCTGGCGGGTCTGCGCGACGTCGACCAGAAGGCGCTCGACGTCTTCAAGACGCTGCATGCCTCGCGGTGGGAGATCTTCCGGGAACTGCGATTCCCCGGCAGCATGCCCTATGTGTTCGCCGGGCTCCGCATCGCGCTGCCGCTCGCGGTGGTCGGTGCCGCGGTCGCCGAGTTCGTCGCGGCGGGCCAGCAGGCCGGCCTCGGCTCGCTCGTCACCACCTCCGCTGCACAGGCGAACCTGCCCGTCACCTGGGCCAGCATCGCGCTGCTCTGCCTCCTCGGCGTGCTCCTGATCATCGTCCTCGCCCTGGTGCGCAAGCGCGTGCTCTGGTGGAGCGACGGCGAGGTCACGGCCAAGGGCTGACACGGCATCCGGATCCCGGGGCGGGCGCTCCACCCGCCCCGGGGTTCCTCCGGCGTGCCCGGAACCACTCGAGAACGACCAGAACCACCCACAAGGAAGGCACCCGCACATGACCGATCAGAACACCGTCAAGCCGCTGCGTCTCGGCCTCTTCGAGAACGCGCAGGCGAACGACTCCGGCACCGCGACCTGGCGTCACCCCGACAACGGGCGCTACCTGTTCGACAAGCTGGAGTACTGGCGCGACACCGCACGCATGGTCGAAGACGCCGGGTTCGACTTCCTGTTCCTCGCGGATGCCTGGGGCTGGGCCGACGTCGCGGGCGAACGCCCCGACATCTGCTCCGTCGAAGGGCTCGATCTGCCCCGCCTCGACCCGGCGATCATCCTCGCCGCCCTGATCCCCGAGACCACGCGGCTGGGCCTCGTCGCGACCGGCTCGACCCTCCTCGAGCCGCCCTACTCGTTCGCGCGCCGCATGGCGACACTCGACATCCTCTCCGGCGGACGCATCGGCTGGAACGTGGTCACCACGGGCACGGCCGACACCGCGGTGCAGGGCTTCGGGGTGCCGATGGTCGGTCATGACGAGCGCTACCTGATGGCCGACGACTTCATGCAGGTCGTCTACAAGCTGTGGGAGCAGGCGTGGGAGGAAGGGGCGCTGGAGCGCGACAAGTCCGGCCGTTTCGCTGACCCGTCCAAGGTGCACCGCATCGCGCATGACGGCCCCTACTTCCGTTCGCACGGCTACGGCAACACCTCGCGCTCGCCGCAGGGCACCCCGGTGCTGTTCCAGGCCGGGGCGTCGCCCGCCGGCCGGGAGTTCGGCGGCAAGCACGGCGAGGCGATCTTCGTCGGCAGCGGCTCGGTCGAGCAGCTCCGCGCGCACTCCTCGGCGATCCGGGAGGAGGCCGTGAAGAACGGCCGCGGAGCCGACGAGGTCAAGATCATGTCGGCGTTCGCCGCGATCGTCGGCAGCACGGAGGAAGAGGCGCGGCGCAAGTACGCCGAGGTCGCCGACGCGCAGAACCCCGACGTCACCGTCGCCTCCTACGCCTGGTTCACCGGCCTCGACCTGTCGGCGTACGCGCCGAACACGCCGATGTCCGAGCTCAGCACCGAGCTGTCGCAGACCCAGGTCGCCCGGTTCGCCGACAAGACCGTCGGCGACGTGCTCGGAGACTGGCACGCGCACGGTGTCGGCGCCCGCCCGATCGTGGGCACCCCCGAGCAGGTGGCTGACCGCATGATCGAGCTCGCCGACGGCGCCGACCTCGACGGATTCCTCTTCGCCCCCGTGATCCCGCCGGCGTCGACCGTCGACTTCATCGAGCACGTGCTGCCGATCCTCAAGGAGCGCGGCGCGATCGTCGAGCCGTCGTCGGAGCCGCAGTCACTGCGCGAGCGCCTGATCGGCACGCCGACCGCGGCGCTCGCCGATTCGCACACCGGATCGCAGTACCGACGGACGATGTCGCGTGTCTGACACCCTCACCGGTGTCGCCGTCGTGGGGAGCGCGAACCTCGACCTCGTGGTCGAGGTCTCGCGCCCCCCACGTGTCGGCGAGACGCTCCTCGGACGAGCCGGCGGACGCTTCTCCGGCGGCAAGGGACTGAATCAGGCCGTGGCGTCCGCCCGCAGCGGGGCGCCCACGAGGTTCTGCGCGGTCGTCGGAGACGATGAGGCCGCCGACGTGCTGCAGCAGACGCTGACGGAGGCCGGAGTCGTGGCGGCCCTCCGCCGCAGCGCCACCGCTCCGACCGGAGTGGCGCACGTGCTCGCCCTCGACGGCGGGGACAACAGTATCGTCGTCACGGCGGGTGCCAACGCCGATCTCACCCCGGAAGACGCGGTCGGCGGGATCGCAGGAGCCGGGGTCGTGCTCGCGCAGCTGGAGGTGCCCGTCGAGAGCGTGGCCGCAGGGCTGCGTGCGGGGCGCGCTGCCGGCGCACTGACGATCCTCAACGCCGCCCCCGCGCATGCCGCGACGATCGGGATGCTCGCCGACGTCGATGTTCTCGTCGTGAACGAGACCGAGTGCGTCGAACTCGGCGGCGTCGACCGACTCCATGCGGCCGGTGCGCAGACGGTCGTTCTCACGCAGGGTGCCGGGGGAGTGACGCTCCATCGCTCGGGAAGCGATCCCGTGCACGTCGCCGCCTTCCGGATCGATCCGGTGGACACGACGGGAGCCGGCGATGCCTTCTGCGGTGCGCTCGCCGCGGCGCTCGCCCAGGGAATGGCGATCGAGGACGCCCTGGTCAGAGCCTGCGCGGCAGGAGCCGTCGTGGCTCAGCACCGCGGGGCGACCACGCCGCAGTTGACGCCCGGATCGATCGCGGCGTTCGTCGACTCGCGCTGAGCCGCTACTGCGAAGGGGGCGTGGCGGGCGATGCGACCTCTTCCGCCTCGCCGGCGAACGTGTACTCACCCCCGCGCAGGCGCTCCAGCAGGTCGAGCAGCCACTGCTTCTCGGCGGTGAGGCGGGCGGTGGAGAGGTCGAAGATCTCCCGCACGTACTTCGGTGTCGTCTCGGAGCGCAGAGTGTCCTGCACGTCGAAGCCGTTCTGGGTGATGATCGCGTCGCTCTTGATGAGGCGGTGCTCGAGGCCGGCGATCACCTCCTGGCGGCTCAGCACGAACATGAACGAGGCCACGGTCATGATGGCCTGGGTGTCGAAGGCTGCGACGTTCCAGAGGTTCTCGCGCAGCATGCGCTGGAGCTCGACCTCGCCGGCCGGAGTGATGCGGTAGGTCGTGCGTGCCGGGCGCTTGCCCTCGGCTTCGGTGCCGCTCTCGGCGATGTAGCCGTCGACCTCGAGGGCGCGCAGGGCGTTGTAGATCGAGCCGGGCTGGATGTGCGCCCATTCGTCGACGTGCCACGTCATGAGCTCGCGGCGGAGGAAGTAACCGTGCACGGGCTGGAACTGCTTCACGGCGCCGAGGACGACGAGGCGGGTGGTCGACATGCCCCTCATGCTAACGGCTGGTGTCCACATTTTTATTGTTTGTATGATCAAACTTGTCTATTATGAGTACTAGTCAAAGTTGACTAACGAAAGGAAGCCGAAATGACGACTGCCGTGACCGACGCCCTGCCGCGCGACCTCGCCCTCCGCCGGGCGTTCTCGGTGTATCCGACCGGCGTCGTAGCCCTCGCCGCGCATGTCGATGACCGTGCTGTCGGGATGGCGGTCAACTCCTTCACCTCGATCTCGCTCGAGCCCGCGCTCGTCGCGATCAGCGCAGCGCGTACGTCGAAGACGTGGCCCGTGCTGAGGGCGGTACCCGAACTCGGTATGAGCGTGCTCGCCGCGCACCACGAGCCTCTGAGCCGCTCGCTCTCCGCCCGCGAAGGCGACCGGTTCGGTGGCCACGAGTGGCACCGAACCGAGGGTGGGGCGGTGCTCATGTCGGATGCGGCGCTCTGGCTCACCTGCCGCCTGCGCAGCACGTTCGACGGTGGTGATCACGAGATCGCGTTGTACGAGATCGCCGACATCACCCTGTTCGAGGACGTCGAGCCGCTCGTCTTCCACCAGAGCCGCTATCGGTCCATCGCGGGCTCCGAGAGCGTGTGAGTACTCCGCCGCTCACGACCATCGTCGGCGTGGTCGTGCCCGGTGATGGTCGGGGGCGCGAGCTCGGCTTCCCGACGGCGAACCTGGCGCTGGACCACAGTGACCTGCCCGCCGATGGGATCTACGCAGCGTGGACGCGTATCGACGATGACCCGGAGGTCTGGCAGGCGAGCGTCAGCGTCGGGACGAATCCGACTTTCGCAGGCGACCGGGAGAGGCGGGTCGAGGTGCATCTGCATGACGTGAACCTCGATCTGTACGGTCGCACGCTGGAGGTGACGCTCGTCGCCCATATGCGACCGACGCTGCACTTCGAGGGAATCGATGCGCTGGTCTCGCAGAGCGAGGCCGATGTCAGCCGCTGTCGACGGCTTCTGGCCGATCGCGATCAGGATGGAGAGCGTACGAGCCCGACGGGCGGATGATCTCCGTGATCGGCTCTGGTGCAGATCGAGTACTGTTTTACATTTCACTCCTGTGGTACTTTCTCCGCATCACCGACGATCCGGAGGAAAACCCATGCTCGCCCGCAAGAAGACCGCTTTCTTCACGTCCGCCGTCGTGGCACTCACCCTGTCACTGACAGGTGTGTCATCGGCTCATGGCGCCACCGGCTACTCCGCGCCCGAAGCTGCGGCTGCGACGAGCGCCGGGCTGCAGGCCGCGGGCGACGAGGCCGACCTCGATCCTCGCCTCGCGTCGTCGACCGACCTGGAGCTGCTGCTCCTTGTCATGACGGGACGCGGAGCCCTCGCCGATGCGCACCCCGAACTGATCGCCGAGCTCGGCATCACTGTGTCCACACAGGCGCAGGCCGACGCGATGGCGGCCGTCGCCGCGCAGTTCCTCACCGTCTCTCCCGCATTCTCCGCGACATGGGCGCCCGCGATCAGGAGTACCGACCCGGCCGTGAGGGATCAGGGCATCTCCGGATTCATGACGGACTTCATGGCTTACGTGATGTCGCACTGCCGACCCTCGTGCACCGTGTGAGCGGTCGGCCCACACCGCAGCGGATGCTCACTCCGACGAGGTGCCGCGCGGCAGTTCGTGCCGGGTGCCGCCGTCACTGCGGCGACGCCCCTTCGGAGGAGGCCCCTCGTCGGACAGCACGGTGCGGGGGACGCTCCAGCGTGCCGTGGTTCCGCGCTCCGTCCGCTGATCCAGTGTGAAGGTGCCGCCATGCAGCGCCGCACGTTCGGCGAGGTTCTCGGTCCCTCCGGGGTCGCCGAGGGACTCCGCGATCCCGTCACCGTCGTCCTGCACCGAGACGATGACCTCTCTCTCCGAGACGGCGACCGTGACGGCGCAGGTGCTGGCCTGGGCATGGTGGGCGACGTTGGCGAGCGCCTCGCGGATGACGGCGATGACGTCATCCGCGAGCTTCCCGGTGACGACCGGATCGACCGGCCCCACGAAGGTGATCGTCGGCGCGGACGGCAGCGCGGGAGTGAGTTCGGTGATCACGTCGAGCGCGCGCCGGCGCACAGGACGGTCTTTTCTCTTCACCCGGCGCGTGCGGAGCGAGAATATCCCGGAGCGGATGTCGGTGATGGCCGCGTCGATCTCCGCGACGTGCTGCTCGAGTTCTTCGGCGTGGGCGGGGTCGGTGGCAGCGAACGCCTGCAGGCTCATCCCCGTCGCGAACAGCCGCTGGATGACGTTGTCATGCAGGTCGCGGGCGATGCGGTTGCGCTCTTCGATGATGTCGAGGTGCTGCCGATCCTCTCGAGCCCAGGCGAGTGAGGTCGCGAGACCCGCCTGGGCGACGAAATCGGAGATCGCGTCGATCTCGCTCGGGGAGAAGTCGCTGCCGGATGCCACTCGCGTGACGCACAGCGCCCCGATCGCATGCCCGGCAGCCACCAGGGGGACGGCCACCGTGGGCCCTGCGGCATCCTGGTCTCCGGCCAGGCTGGCGTGGGTGTCCTCATCGGTGAGGCTTCCGCTCACCACCCTTCCGCCGGCGATGGCGTGCGCGGCGACCGAGCTCGCCGCCGGGAGGACCCCGTGTTCGTATGCGGCGGACAGCGGTCCTCGGGCAGCGTCGATGCGGAGACGGTCGGCATCCACGTGGACGACGATCGTCACCAGGTCGCAGGCGACCACGTGAGTGACGCGCTCGGCCATGACATCGAGGATGTCCTCGCGCTGAGGGGTCAGGAGCACGGCGCTCACGTCCGAGAGTGCTCGATTCAGTCGCTGCTGGCGACGAGCCTCTTCGGCCGCGCGGGCGTTGTGGATGGTGATTCCCGCGGTCGCGGCCATCGACTCGATGAGCTCCTCATCCTCGAGCGTGAAGACACCGGTTCGCCGATTCGACAGCACGAGGACGCCGCACACCTCGCCGTGGCTTCGGACCGGGACCCCGAGGAACCCCTCCATGGCAGGGTGATGCGGGGGGAAACCCGCGGACCGAGGGTCATCGCTCATCTGGTTCAGACGGATCGTGCGTCCGCTGTCGACCACCGCGCGGAACAGGGTTCCCGGCTCGGGCGGATCGGCGATCGCGGCTGCACTTCGCTGGTCGATGCCCACGTGGATGAATCGCTCGACAGCGCCGGCCGCGTCGATCACGATCAGCGCGCCGTATCGGGCTTGGATGAGGTCGGCGGCAGCTCGGACGATGCGTGTGAGAATCCTGTCGGCGTCGAGTTGGTCCGCCGCGTCCGGCGAGAAGTCGACGAGACCGCGGAGCTGGCGGCGGGTGGCGAGGAGCCGAGGTGCGCGTGTCACGGGAGCGTCGTCCCCGTCGTCCTGCTGGGGGCCGGGCGTAATATGCGTCTGTCGGCATCTGTCCTGCATCCCTCCACCTTCCCCGGAGACCGACCGGTCTGCAACGCTCAGCCGGTATATGGCAGGCGCGTCGCCGGCAGGACTCCCGCTGCCGGATGCCCGCTTTCCCGATCGAGCGGGGACCATGGTCCCGGCCGAGGCCGCGAAACGCCCGTTACGGTGCGAGAGACGTGCCTGGGCAGACCGGGCGAGCGAGCAGGCAGGAACGGGAGAGTGCGGGCATGACCTCAGTGTTCCTGGTCGACGACCATGAGATGGTGCGCAGGGGTGTCGCCGCTGTGATCCAGGCCACCCCGGATCTCGATGTCGTCGGTGAGGCGGGGGGCTATCGGGAGGCGACGAGGCGGATCGCGGCCACTCTTCCCGATGTCGTGGTCCTCGATGTGCACCTGCCGGACGGCAGCGGAATCGACCTGTGCCGGGCGATCCGGCAGAAGCATCCGGGGATGCGGTGCCTGATCCTCACGGCCTACGACGACGACGACGCGGTGATCGCGGCAGTGATGGCGGGGGCGGACGGGCATCTGCTCAAGACGGTGCGCGCTGCGGACCTTCCCGAAGCGGTGCGTGCCGTCGCTGCCGGACGTCGGCTGCTCGATCCCGCCACGGTGCGTCGGGCGACGGGCCAGGTCGCCTCGGGGTCGGCTGATTCCGCTGATCCCCGGTTCGCGTCCTTGACCATGCGCGAACGGCAGATCCTCGCTCTCATCGCCGACGCCCTGACGAACCGTCAGATCGCGGACCGGCTCGGTCTCGCCGAGAAGACGGTCAAGAACTACGTCACCTCGATGCTCGGGAAGCTGGGTTTCACCCATCGGACGCAGGCGGCGGTCTTCGAGCTCTCGCGGATGCACGACGAAGGCTGACGCGCGGACGCGGATCCTCCCGGCGGGAGGCCGAGGGACGAAGGGCCCTAGAGCGCTGCTGTCTTCTGAGTGAGGGTGGCAGAGGACGATCTGGAGTCAGGCGAAGGGACGAGACGGTGAGCATTGCGATGCACAGCGACGCCGTGGGACTTCGGGCGCGAGGGGTGGAGGGCGGAGCGAACGACGATGGGGGCGTTCGCCCGGTGATGGGGACTGCGTGGGTGGCCGGGGGAGCCGTCCGAGCGGTTGCGGGGCTGTGCGGGTGGCTGTGGGAGCTGCGCGGACGGCTGTCCGGGGTTGCGGATGGCGGGGGCGCCGTCCGGGGGACGTGGACGGCTGTGGGAGCGGTCCACGGATGAACGGATGGCTGTGGGGAGCTGTTCGGGCAGCGAGGGGCGGGCAGGCCACCCGCCCCTCGCTGGTCGTCCGCGAGTCGCGCGAGGTCAGTCCCGTGCCGTCTGCAGGAGGGTCCACAGTTCAGCCCGTGCGGGAAAAGTCGAGAGGTCGATGTCGAGCAGGCCTCCGGCCTGAGCGATGCGGGACCGCAGGGTGTGCCGATGCACGCCGAGTGCCGTCGCCGCGGATTCCGCCTTGGCATCGTGCTCCAGCCAGGTGCGCAACGAGCGCTCCAGCTCGGCGCCGGTGCGGGCATCGTGCTCGCGCAGCGGCGCGAGACGTGACTCCGCGACCAGGCGGGCCTCATCGGTCGCCAGCGCGGTGAGGATGCTGGAGCCCACCGTCTCGGAGTATCGTGCCGCCCCGTGCGTTCCCTGCTGGCGAAGAGCCGTCAGTGCTTGCGCGTGCGCCCGGGCGAACGAGTCGTACCCGTCGGGATCGGAGACGCCGATGCGGATGCCGAAGCGCGTGGCGACCTCGTCGAGCAGTGCTTCCTCGCCGGCGGAGACGCACATGGTCACGCCGTCCTCGGATTCGGCGAGGAAGACGGGAGTGCCGTGCTCGGAGCGATGCCGCTCCCACCATTCGCCCAGCGGACCGGCCGGGGCATCCGCGGCGACGGCCACGATCACCGGAGCGGGGGGCAGGCCGCCGAGCACTCTCCTCGCCAGCGTGGGATCGTCGGCGAGCAGGGAGCCGAGGAGCTGGGCGTGCAGGCGCCGCCGGCTCCGTGCGAGCTGCTCGCTCTGCTCCATCGCGAGACCTGCCATCGCGATCACCGACGTCACGACCGACCGGGCCTCGGGATCGAGCGCATCGAGTGCCAGCGCGATCACCCCTCGCAGATGCCCTCCGCGGCCCACGGTGAACAGCATGAACGCGTGCTCGCCGAGGGTGAGCGACTGACTCGCTTCCAATCCGCGCGTGAGGATCTCCATCACCCGCCCGCTCAGGGCGTCGAGTAGCTCGGCATGGAGGCGGTCGCGCGGGTGGGCGGCGACGACCGCGCCCGCGGCATCGAACATCCCCGCCCAGACGTCGAGGCGTCGTCCGAGTTCCGCGATGGTCGCCTCGAGCCCGCTGGGGCGGAGAGCTGCGAGGGCGAGGGCGCGCTGGGTGTCGAGCGCCCAGGATCGCCGGGCGTACGCCTGAGCGGCGATCGCCTCGGAGTGGGCGCGGGCCACAGCGATGAACGGCGTGCGATACGGCACCGCGAACAGTGGCATCCCGTGTGTGGCGCACGAGGCGACGAGCTCCTCCGGAATGCCCGATCGATGGACCTCGGTGCCGAAGCCGAGCCCGAGGACGCCCCGGTCGGCGAGGCGTCCCACGTAGGTGTCGATATCGATCGCCCGGTCGAACTGCGTACCCGTGGTCAGCAATGCCAGGTCCTCGGAGAGGAAGGGGGTCGGGTCTGCGAGGTCGGAACTGTGCACCCAACGCAGCGGGCGGTCGAGAGCACCCTCGGGCAGGTCCTCCTCGAGCGGTACGAGTGCGAGCCCGAGGTCCCGACGGCGCAGCAGCGCCCGCAGAGTCGGCTGCTCCGGTTCGGTGGCGGCCATGAGGAACCTTTCCGCTGTACAGTCGGGCGAACCCTTCGCCTAGATTGTACAAGTTGTCTAGTGCGGCGGCCTCCGTTGCCGCCGTACGCTCGCGAACATGGCACTCCTCGACACCGCAGCCCCCGCAGTCCCTCTCGGCGGACCCGACCTCCCGCAGGAGCGTCGCCTGGTCACGGACCTCCCCGGACCTCGCTCGGCCGAGATCCTCGCACGCAAGGCGGATGCCGTCGCGGCCGGTGTGGGGCACACCGTGCCGATCGCGGCCGTGGCAGCCGGCGGCGGAGTGATCGTCGACGCGGACGGCAACTCGCTCATCGACCTCGGCTCCGGTATCGCCGTGACCACGGTCGGCAACGCGCACCCCAAGGTCGCCGCAGCCGTAGCCGCGCAGGCCGCGCAGTTCACGCACACCTGCTTCATGATCTCGCCCTACGAGTCGTACGTCGGCGTCGCCGAGGCCCTCAACCGCGTCACCCCCGGCGACTTCGCGAAGAAGAGTGCCCTGTTCAACTCGGGTGCGGAGGCCGTCGAGAACGCGATCAAGATCGCCCGCAAGCACACCGGACGTCAGGCGGTCGTCGCCTTCGATCACGGCTACCACGGCCGCACGAACCTGACCATGGCGCTCACCGCCAAGTCGATGCCGTACAAGAGCGGCTTCGGTCCGTTCGCCCCGGAGGTGTACCGCGCTCCGATGTCGTACCCGTTCCGCGATGGGCTCGACGGAAACGAGGCCGCGGCCCGCGTCATCCTCCAGCTCGAGAAGCAGATCGGCGCCGACAACCTCGCCGCGGTCATCATCGAGCCGATCCAGGGCGAGGGCGGCTTCATCGTCCCGGCCGACGGTTTCCTGCCGGCGATCGTCGACTGGTGCCGCGCGAACGGCGTCGTCTTCATCGCGGACGAGGTGCAGACCGGATTCGCCCGCACCGGGCACATGTTCGCGAGCGAGATCTTCGGCATCGAGCCCGACCTGATCACCACGGCCAAGGGCATCGCCGGCGGTCTCCCGCTCGCGGCCGTCACCGGTCGCGCCGAGATCATGGACGCCTCGCACTCCGGCGGCCTCGGAGGTACCTACGGCGGCAACCCGATCGCCTGCGCCGCCGCCCTCGCCTCGATCGATGTGTTCGAGAACGACGGCGTGATCGAGCGTGCCCGTGAGATCGGGGCGACCCTCACGCAGCGTCTCACCGCGATCCAGCAGAACGACCCGCGCGTCGGCGACGTGCGCGGCCACGGTGCGATGATCGCCGCTGAGTTCGTCGACCCCGAGACGCAGGCCCCGGATGCCGCTCTCACGGCCGCCGTCGCGAAGGCGTGCATCGCCCAGGGCGTCGTCGTCCTCACCTGCGGAACCTACGGGAACGTCATCCGCTTCCTTCCCCCGCTCTCGATCGGCGACGATCTGCTGAACGAAGGACTCGACATCGTCGCTGCGGCGCTCGCCGCGGCCTGACACCCCTGTCCGGTCGCGACCCCGATCGGGGGATTTCGGGTCGCGACCGGCACTGTTTCACCCAACGAAGGAGTTGCAGATGGCTGAGATCACACGCGACGTACTGATCATCGGTGCCGGAGCCGCAGGGCTCACGGCGGCGAACGACCTCCGCAAGGCCGGCCTCTCGGTCGCCGTGCTGGAGGCCCGTGACCGCGTCGGCGGGCGCCTGTGGACCGACGTGATCGAGGGCGCCATGCTCGAGATCGGCGGCCAGTGGGTGTCGCCCGACCAGGACGCGCTCAAGGACACGATCGAGGAGCTGGGGCTCGAGACCTACAGCCGCTACCGTGAAGGCGACAGCGTCTATGTCGGCCCCGACGGGAAGGCACACCGCTTCACGGGCGAGATGTTCCCGGTGTCGCCCGAGACCGAGGCCGAGATCGCCAGGGTCACCGAGATCCTCGACGCACTGGTCGCCGAGATCGACCCGGACCGTCCCTGGGCCCACCCCAGCGCCGAGGACTGGGACACGATCACCTGGGACGCCTGGCTGCGCTCGCAGACCGACGACGACGAGGCCGTGCGCAACCTGGCCTTCGCCACCGGTTCCGCGATGCTCACCAAGCCCACTCACTCCTTCTCTCTGCTGCAGTCGCTGCTGATGGCCGCGTCCGCAGGTTCCTACTCGAACCTCGTCGACGCCGACTTCATCCTCGACAAGCGAGTGGTCGGCGGTCTGCAGCAGGTTCCGCTGCGCCTCGCTGAGCGCCTGGGCGACGACGTGCTGCTGAACCAGCCAGTGCGCGGCCTCGAATGGTCCGACACGGGTGTCGTCGCCACCACCGATCAGCACACGGTGCGCGCCCGCCACGCGATCCTCGCGCACGCGCCGGTGCTCTACAGCCGCATCGCGTTCGACCCTCCGCTGCCGCGCCGACAGCATCAGCTGCACCAACACCTGTCGATGGGCTTCGTCATCAAGGTGCACGCCGTGTACGACCGGCCGTTCTGGCGCGAGCAGGGCCTCAGCGGCACCGCCTTCAGCCCGTACGAGCTCTCGCACGAGGCTTATGACAACACCAACCACGGCGACGAGCGCGGCACCCTGGTCGGCTTCGTCTCCGACGCCAACGCCGACGGCGTGTTCGAGCTGTCGGCCGAGGAGCGCAAGGAGCGCATCCTCGAGTCGCTGTCGCACTACTACGGACCCGAGGCCAAGAACCCGGTCGTCTACTACGAGAGCGACTGGGGCAGCGAGGAGTGGACGCGCGGCGCCTACGCCGCGAGCTTCGACATGGGGGGCCTGCACCGCTACGGCGCGGACCTCCGCACGGCGGTCGGCCCGATCCACTTCGCGTGCAGCGACATGGCCGGCGCCGGGTACCAGCACGTCGACGGGGCGATCCGCATGGGCCACCTCGTCGCATCGAACATCGTCGACGCGAGTCGCGACGCCGGCGCTGTCGAGAGCGGCAGCTGATGACCGGCTCGGTCGTCGTCGGATACACGGCGACGGACGCGGGAGCGGATGCCGCGGCACTCGGCGCCCGGCTCGCTCGCAGCCTCGGTGCGACCCTGCACCTGGTGATCGTGCTGCCGAACGAGGGCACGCGCAGCGCGGCAGTCCCACCGGAGCGCGCGTACGAGGAGCACATCAAGGCGCAGGCGCGGCAGTGGCTCGCGGACGCCGTGGTCCGGCTCCCGCAGGAGCTGACCCGCAGCGGTCACGTGCGCTTCTCCGAATCGTTCGCCGAGGGACTGATCGCCGCCGGCGAGGAATTCGGCGCCAGGGTGATCGTGATCGGCGCGGCCGGGGGCGGCATCTTCGGACGCCACCGTCTCGGCAGCGTCGCCTCCGAGCTGCTGCACTCATCGACCATTCCGGTGGCGCTCGCGCCCGTGGGCGCCGCCCAGCAGGACGATCACGTCCTGCCGCGCGTGACGGTCGCCGTCGGATCCCGACCCGGTGCCGACGCCCTCCTCGATGAGGCCGTCGCGCTCGCCGGAGACAGCGGTGTCGACCTCCGGCTCGTATCCCTCGTTCCGTTCGACGTTCCCCCCGGACTCGACACCGGAGCGATCCGCACGGTCGGCGACACCCACGGCCAGGAGGTGCTCGCCGTCGCCGCGGAGTTGCTGCCGGACGGTCGCACCGCCGCGGTCGAGAGGGCACCGGGCGACTCGGTCGAAGACGCCGTCGCCCATCTCTCCTGGCTTCCCGGCGAGGTCGTCCTGGTCGGCTCCAGCAGGCTGGCGCAACCGCGTCGTCTGTTCCTGGGCTCTACGGCAGCGAAGATGCTGCACGAACTGCCCGTTCCCATGATCGTCGTCCCGCGTACCCGCAACGAAGCAGGAGACCGCTGATGAGCAGCACGAACCGGGCGACGGAGCCCGAATCCGGTGTCACGACCGGCATCTCCACCAAGGGCCTGAGCGCCGGAACGGTCGGCCTGATCGGCGCGGTCGTGATCGGCATCTCGTGCATCGCCCCCGCGTACACCTTCACCGCCGCCGTCGGCCCCACGGCATCCGAGGTCGGGGCGCAGATCCCGGCCATCATCCTCGTCGGCTTCATCCCGATGCTCCTCGTCGCCTTCGGCTACCGCGAGCTCAACAATCGGATGCCGGACTCCGGCACGTCGTTCACCTGGGCGGCCCGAGCGTTCGGACCGTGGGTCGGCTGGATGGCCGGCTGGGGTCTGGTCGTCGCGACGATCCTGGTGCTGTCGAACCTCGCCGGGGTCGCGGTCGACTTCCTCTTCCTGCTGCTGTCGCAGATCACCGGGAACCCGGAGATCGGCGACCTCGCCGGTGTCACCTGGATCAACATCGGTGTCTGCCTGCTGTTCATGCTCGGTGCGACGTGGATCTCGTATCGCGACATGCAGACGACGCAGAAGCTGCAGTACTGGCTCGTCAGCTTCCAGATCCTGGTGCTGGTGTTCTTCGCCGTCGCGGCCATCGTGCAGGCGGTGAACGGCAACGGCTTCGACTACCAGCCGTTCGACCTGAACTGGTTCAACCCGTTCGCGATCTCCTCCTTCAGCGCGGTCGCCGCGGGCCTCTCGCTCTCGATCTTCATCTTCTGGGGCTGGGATGTCACCCTCACCATGAACGAGGAGACCAAGGATCCGGAGAGGACACCGGGTCGCGCGGCCACCGTCACGGTGCTCACGATCGTGTCGCTGTACCTGCTGCTCGCGGTCGCGATGATCATGTTCGCCGGCGTCGGCACCGGGGCGCTGGGGCTCGGCAACGCGGACATCCAGGAGAACGTGTTCTTCCACCTCTCCGGCCCGATCCTGGGGCCGCTCGCGTTCCTGGTGTCGCTGGCCGTTCTGACCAGCTCCGCGTCGTCGCTGCAGTCCACGTTCGTGGGCCCGGCGCGCACACTGCTGGCCATGGGGCACTACGGTGCCCTGCCGAAGGCGTTCGCGAAGGTCAGCCCCCGCTTCTTCACGCCGGGGTACGCGACCATCATCTCGGCGATCGTGGCCTCCGCGTTCTACGCCGTCATGCGCGTCGTCAGCGAAGACACGCTGTGGGACACGATCCTCACGCTCGGCATGATGATCTGCTTCTACTACGGGATCACCGCGTTCGCGTGCGTGTGGTACTTCCGCAAGCAGTGGTTCGACTCGACGAGGAACGTCTTCTTCACGTTCCTCTTCCCGCTCGTCGGTGGCGCGATCCTCGCGGTGCTGTTCTTCACGACGCTGATCGACTCGATGGACCCGGAATACGGTTCCGGATCGCAGATCGGCGGGGTCGGCATCGTCTTCATCCTCGGGATGCTGATCATCGTCGTCGGCATCGCGGTCATGATCTGGAACGCGGTCCGCCGGCCCGCCTTCTTCCGCGGCGAGACGCTGGGCATCGACGCACCGCCCAGCCGACGCAAGCGCGCATAGCCCTCCTCACAGAAAGAGAATCATGAGCACTCAGACCGAACAGGCGCTCCTCGACAGCATCCCCACCGGCCTCTTCATCGGCGGGCAGTGGATCGACGGCGAGACCGGCGGCACCTTCGACGTGCAGGACCCGGCGACCGGCACGGTGATCCGGACGATCGCCGACGCGACGCCGGCCGACGGCATCCGTGCCCTCGACGCCGCGGTCGCCGCTCAGGATGAGTGGGCGGCCACCGCCCCGCGCGTGCGCAGCGAGATCCTCCGCACGGCGTTCGACCTCGTGCAGGAGCACAAGGAGGACCTGGCGCTGCTCATGACGCTCGAGATGGGCAAGCCCCTCGCCGAGGCCCGTGGCGAGGTCGTCTACGGCGGCGAGTTCCTGCGCTGGTTCAGCGAGGAGGCCGTGCGCATCAGCGGTCGCTACGGCATCAACCCCGAAGGCACCGGCCACATGGTCGTGTCGCAGCGTCCGGTCGGACCGTCGTTCTTCGTTACGCCGTGGAACTTCCCCTTCGCGATGGCCACCCGCAAGATCGCTCCGGCACTCGCGGCCGGGTGCACGGTCGTGATCAAGCCCCCGGCGCTGACTCCCTTGACGACGATCTTCTTCGTCTCGCTGCTCGAGAAGGCAGGGCTCCCGGCGGGCGTCGTCAACGTCGTGCAGACGTCGAAGTCCAGCGCGCTGTCGGCACCGATCATCGCCGACCCGCGGCTGCGCAAGCTCTCCTTCACCGGATCGACCGAGGTGGGGCGCAAGCTCATCGCCCAGGCGGCCGAGGGCGTGCTGCGGGTGTCGATGGAGCTCGGCGGCAACGCGCCGTTCGTGGTGTTCGACGACGCCGACCTGGACAAGGCCGTGGAGGGCGCGCTCGCCGCGAAGTTCCGCAACATCGGCCAGGCCTGCACCGCAGCCAACCGCTTCATCGTGCACAAGGACGTCGCGGGTGAGTTCGCCAAGCGTGTCACCGAGCGCGTCAACGGCATGAAGATCGGTCGCGGTACCGAGGAAGGTGTGGCGATCGGACCGCTCATCGACGCGGATGCCGTCGCCAAGGCGGGCGAGCTCGTCGACGAGGCCGTCGGTCGCGGTGCGACTCTGCTCGCCGGTGGCAAGGCCGTCGAGGGCACCGGCACGTTCTACGAGCCCACCGTGCTCACCGACGTCGTCGCCGGCAGCGCGATCCTCCGCGAGGAGATCTTCGGCCCGGTGCTCGCGATCGCGACCTTCGAGACCGAGGACGAGGCCGTACACCTGGCGAACGACACCGAGTACGGGCTCGTCTCGTACGTGTTCACCGAGAACCTGCAGCGCGGCCAGCGGATGATCGACAAGCTCGAGACGGGCATGATGGGTCTCAACGTGGGCGTCGTCTCCAACGCCGCCGCACCCTTCGGCGGAGTGAAGCAGTCCGGCGTCGGACGCGAGGGCGGGTTCGAGGGCATCCACGAGTACCTGTCCACCAAGTACACGCTGATCCCGGTCTCCTGACCGAGCAGCCAGAGGAGGAGAGAACATGACCGACTACGCCGTCATCAACCCCGCCACCGGAGAGACGCTGGCGTCCTTCGACACCTTCACCGACGCTCAGATCGAGGAGGCGGTCGCCGCCGCCGACGAGGCCCACCGCGAGTGGTCCCGTTCGTCGACCGTCGCTGAGCGTGCAGCCCTCGTCCGCCGCGCGGCCGAGCTGCACCGCGAGCGTCGGGAGGAGCTCGCCGACATCTTCGTGCGCGAGATGGGCAAGCCCCGCGAGGCCGCCCTCGGGGAGGTCGACTTCGCCGCCGACATCGCCGAGTACTACGCCGACCAGGCGGAGTCGATCATGGCCGACCAGCCGATCGCGATCCTGGGGGAGGGGTCGGCCATCATCCGCCGCTCCTCGCTCGGCCCGCTCGTCGGCATCATGCCGTGGAACTTCCCGGCGTACCAGATCGTGCGCTTCGCGGCTCCGAACCTGATCGTGGGCAACACGATCCTGCTCAAGCCCGCGCCGCAGTGCCCGGAGTCCTCGTCCGCGATCGAGGCGATCTACCACGATGCCGGCTTCCCGAAGGGTGCCTACCAGAACGTGCTCGCCACGAACGAGCAGATCGCGACGATGATCGCCGACCCGCGCGTGCAGGGCGTCTCGCTCACCGGGTCCGAGCGTGCCGGGGCCGCCGTCGCCGAGATCGCCGGTCGCAACCTCAAGAAGGTCGCCCTCGAGCTGGGCGGGTCCGACCCGTTCATCGTGCTCTCGACAGACGACCTCGACGCGACGGTGCAGGCCGGCGTCGACGCGCGCCTCGACAACAACGGTCAGGCGTGCAACGGCGCCAAGCGTTTCATCATCGTCGACGGGCTGTACGACGCGTTCGTCGAGAAGTTCACGGAGAAGATGGCCGCCGTCGAGGCGACGGATCCGACGCTCGACGACACGGTCCTCGGACCGGTGGCCTCCGAAGCCGCGGCCGAGAACCTGCAGAAGCAGATCGATCAGGCCGTCGAGCAGGGCGCGACGCTGCTCACCGGCGGCACCCGCGACGGAGCGTTCTTCGCGCCGACCGTGCTCACCGACGTGACGCCCGAGATGAACGTGTACCGCGAGGAGCTCTTCGGTCCCGCAGCCGTCGTCTACCGTGTGGCGGACGAGGACGCGGCGGTCCAGCTCGCGAACGACACCACCTTCGGCCTCGGCTCCTACGTCTTCACGACGGATGCCGAACAGGCCGAGCGCGTCGCCGACAAGATCGAGGCGGGCATGGTCTACGTCAACCTCGTGCTGGCCGACAGCCCCGAGCTGCCTTTCGGTGGCGTCAAGCGCAGCGGCACGGCCCGCGAGCTGGGCCACTTGGCCGCCGACGAGTTCGTGAACAAGAAGCTGATCCGCATCGGCTGACGCGAGCAGGTCGGGGGCTCGCGCCCGGAAGGAGATCTCGCGGAATGAAGGAGCGGATGCCGCATCCACTCCTTCACACCGTGAGATCTCCTTCCTTTCGTGCGACCTCGGAGAGGTGGTGCGTCCTCCTGTCAACGCCCGAGCCGCCGTCGCTGCTCGGGCGTAGGGTCGAAGCATGGCCAACGTCGCTGAGAACATCGTCAAGACTCTGCACGCCAACGGGATCGACCGTGTCTACGGCATCCCCGGGGACTCGCTGAACGGCTTCACGGACGCGCTGCGCAAAGACGGCACGATCCGCTGGGTGCACGTGCGGCACGAAGAATCCGCCGCCTTCGCGGCCGCCGCGGATGCCGCCACCACGGGAGAGCTCGCGGTCGTCGCCGGCTCGTGTGGTCCGGGCAACCTGCACCTCATCAACGGCCTCTACGACGCCAACCGCTCGCGCGTGCCCGTGCTCGCGATCGCCGCGCACATCCCCACCACCGAGATCGGCACCGGGTACTTCCAGGAGACGCATCCGCAGGAGCTCTTCCGCGAGTGCAGCGTCTACGTCGAGTACGTCGCCGACCCGAAGCAGATGCCGAGATTGCTCGAGATCGCCATGCGCGCCGCGATCGAGGAGCGGGGGGTCGCGGTGCTCGTGATCCCGGGCGACGTCGCCCTCGCCGACATCGCCGACGACCGCGCCGTCGTGATCGAGCGCGCGCGGCCCGTGGTGGTCCCCAGCGGGGCCGAGCTCGAGAGGGCAGCCACTCTGCTGAACGCCGCGAAGAACGTGACGATCCTCGCCGGTGCCGGTGTCGAGGGTGCGCACGACGAGGTCATCGCCCTCGCCGACAAGTTGGGCGCTCCCATCGTGCACGCGCTCCGCGGCAAGGAGTTCATCGAGTACGACAACCCCTTCGATGTCGGGATGACGGGCCTGCTGGGCTTCGCCTCCGGCTTCCGCGCCATGGAGGCCGCCGACGCCCTGCTGGTGCTGGGCAGCGACTTCCCGTACGAGCAGTTCTACCCGGACCACGCCAAGACCATCCAGGTCGACATCCGCGGCGCGCAGCTCGGCAAACGGCATCCGCTCGATCTGGGGCTGGTCGGCGACGTGCGTGCGACGGCCGACGCGCTGCTGCCGCGAGTGGCGAGGAAGGACGACCGCGGCCATCTCGATGACGCGATCGCGCACTACCGCAAGACGCGGAAGAAACTCGACGAACTGGCCGTCCCCGCCAAGGGAAAGCGCCCCATCCACCCCCAGTACCTGGCCCGACTCCTGGACGAGCATGCTGCCGACGACGCGATCTTCACCGCCGACGTGGGGTCACCGACCGTGTGGGCGGCGCGCTACCTTTCGATGACCGAACAGCGTCGCCTGATCGGCTCCTTCACGCACGGCTCGATGGCGAACGCCCTGATGCACGGCATCGGCGCGCAGGTCGCGCATCCCGACCGTCAGGTGGTCGCGCTGGCCGGCGACGGCGGGCTCGCGATGATGCTCGGCGAGCTCCTCACGCTCACGCAGAACAAGCTGCCGGTGAAGACGATCGTGGTCAACAACTCCTCGCTGAACTTCGTCGAGCTCGAGATGAAGGCCGCGGGCTTCGTCACGTACGGGACCGGTCTGGAGAACCCGAGCTTCGCGGCGATCGCCGAAGCCATGGGCATCTTCGCGCGTCGGGTGGAACGCAGCGAAGACCTCCCGGATGCTGTGCGCGAGGTGCTCGCACACGACGGGCCCGCCCTGCTCGACGTCGTCACCGAGCGGCAGGAACTCTCCATGCCGCCGGCGATCGAGGCCGCGCAGGTCAAGGGGTTCGCGCTCTATGCGATCCGCACGGTGATGTCCGGCCGCGGCGACGAGCTCCTCGACCTCGCGAAGGCCAACTGGCGCCAGCTCTTCTGACCCGCAGGTCAGCTCTGCACGAGGGCCCGCACCTCGGCCGCCTCACCGTGCCGCCCGAGCGACTCGAGCACGTTGCCGAGCTCGAGAGCTGCGACCTGGAGCAGCGGAGGGTGGTCGGCGGCGTGGTCGATGGCGCTGCGGTAGAGGGGTACGGCATCGGCTGCGCGGTCGTTCCCAGCCAGCACGCGGGCGGCGAAGAGCTCGGAGCCGCCGGCCGAGCCGAGGTCGCCGAGCGCGGCGAACCCGTCGGCTGCGGTGAGGGCGGCGGCGACCGCTTCGTCGATCCGGCCGAGCTCGGCCAACGCACGTCCGCGGGAATCGGTGACGTCGGCGAGGAGCCACTCCGCCTCGTGCTGCTGTGCGAGGGCGGCGACCTCGTCGAAGAGCGCGAACGCGCGTTCGTCGCCGCGTCCGCCGTACGCCTGGCCGAGGCTGTGCAGCACTTCGCTCAGCGCGCCCACGGCCTCGGGTGCGCGCCGCACGGTCTCGGCGGCGGACTCGAGCAGTTCGATCGCGTCGTCGTGCTCGTCGAAGCGGGCGAGGATCTTGGCCTGCTCGGTCATGGACATCGCCTGGTCGGCGTGTTCCTCTGCCTGTCCGAAGAGCTCGGAGGCATAGCTGTGAGCACCGACGGCCTGGCCGAACTCACCGGCCGCGCTCAGTGACCGTGCCAGCATCGAGGCGGTCATCGCGCGCGAGCCGGCGGCCACTTCCGCTTCCTCCTCGCGCTGCAGGACGTCGCCGAACAGCTCTGCGGCCTCTTCGGCGTCGCCGGCGCGCAGCATGACCCTGGCGAGTCGGAAGTCCACGCCGGTCGAGTCGCCTTCGCTCTCACCCGCAAGACGCGCGGCGAGGCGGTAGCGGGAGACGGCCTTCTCCGGCTCGTCCGCGTCTTCCCAGAGCGCCCCGGCGAGCAGGTGCGCATCGCCGAGAGCGCGGGTCGCGCCCAGTTCCGCGAGCAGCCGGCATACCTCGTCGGCGTCGGCAGCGCCCTCGGCATAGCTGTTGCCGCCGCCGCGCACGCGAGCCCTGGTCTGCAGGGCCTGCGCGCGATGCCCGGTGCTGAGGTCGTCCTGCGAGAGGAAACGGTCGAGCAATGCGGTCGCCGCCTCCATGTCGCCCTTGCGCAGCACGGCCGAGATCGCCACCAGAGTCGTCGTGTTCGCGAGCCGCGTGTCCTCCGCCTCCGCGAAGGAGCGCGCGGCGAGCTCGGCGAGGTCCAGCGCGGCGTCCGCTTCGCCGGCCTGCAGGTGCAGAGCCGCGCGGCTGAGGGCCAGGTCGCCGCGCGACCAGGCGGGCAGCGACGCGGCATCGGCGATCGCGTCCTCGAGGTCGGCCGTCGCCTCCGGCGTGTCGATCCCGAAGGTCGCAAGGCCCAGACGTTCCTCCAGGTCGGCCTGCTCATCGCGCCCGGCGGCGCGGAGCGCGGCGATGCGCTGGGGAAGCAGCTCCAGGGCCTCGTCGGCGCGTTCGAGGGCGATGAGGATCCCGAGGCGCATGGAGAGCAGCTGGGCGCGCTTGTACGGGTCCTCGACCTCGAGGGCGCGGGGGAGGGCGTCGAGGGTCTCGTGCTCCGCACCGAACTGGGCGAGCTGCATGGCGCGCTCGAACCACCCGTCGGCGTCCACCGGAGCTGTCGAGGGGGCAGGGGCCACGAACGCGTCCGAGCGGATCGGCACGTCGTACTGCTCGTCGGAGAGCGCACGCATGCGCCCCAGGCTGCGTGCGTGGCCGTCGGTGCCGTCGCGCTCGTCGAACGCGGTGGCGATGCGGTCTGCGGCCGTCCAGGCGGACGCCGCGAGTTCGGCGGCGCTCCAGCGGCCCTCATGCTCCCCGAAGAACGGCACGAGCGCCGGCGAATCCGCTCCGCGTACCGGGGTGTCGCCGTGGCCGGCAGCCGTGACGCGGTCGAGCGCGACGGCGAGGGCGGCGAGCGCGGCGAAGTGCGCGTCGACGTTCAGCCCGTCGTGGGCGAGCCAGGCGATGTGCTTCTCGACGAGTGCGAGCGCACGGGCCTCGTTCCCGGTGAGCGCCGCGAAGACGATGTTGTTGGCGACGATACGCAGGTTGTCGGGGTTGTCCTTGGCCAACCGGTAACTGCGCAGGTGCGCGGTCTTCGCCTCGTCGAAGCGCCCGGCGCGGAGGTAGGGGAGGAGCACGCGGGAGAGGGCGTGCTCAGGCTCCTCTCCGCAGGAGAAGCCGCCCTCGATCATCTCTTCCACCAGGACGATGGCCTCCGCGTCGCGGTCGGTGTCCGCGAAGAAGCCCGCGATCTGGCTCCGACCGCAGGCGTCGCAGTGGCTGTGGTCGTCGCGCGGTGTGGCTTCCAGCTGCACCCGCAGCGTCTCGGCTTCGTCCATGCGTCCGGCATCCCAGGCGTCCTCGAAACGGGCGGTGAGCACACCGCTCAGGCCGAGGCCGCCGGCGCGGTAGTGCTTCTCCATGTCGTCGAGCACGGCGGCGATCTGGTCCTGGGAGAACGCCGGCGAGGAGCGCAGAGACGCCGCCATCCACTTGAACTGCCACATCAGGTCGGCGCCGCCGTTGTCGAGGTCGGCGGGGAACCGCTGCGGGTCGGCCTCGTGGTGTGCGAGGCACCAGGCGAACGAGTTCAGCATCACATCGGTCGCGCCGCCCATGTTCGCCGAGGCCGTCTGCCGCATCCGCGCCTCGTACTCGAGTCGCTCGTCGCCGATCTCCACGGCCAGCGCCACCGCCTCCGAGACCAGGGCCTGCTCGGCGGGTCCCCACGGGGTGCGATCGATCTCCTCGATCAGCTGCTGGAAGCGCTTCTTCGGACGTGCCATGGGGAACCCTTCGGTGGGATGTGTCAGCGGACGTCGCCGAAGGGGATCTGGTCCCCTTCGATGCCGGCTGAGAGGGAGACGAGGTCGGCGAGCGCGCTGGTCATCAGCGCACGGTCGGCGTCGGCGAGCGGATGGTGTCCGGCGAGCAGCGCCTGGATGTACAGGAGCTGCACGGTGCGGGCGAAGACGGCGTCGTCCTGCACGCGCACCAGGGCGCGGACCACCCGGTTCGACCAGTTCAGGCACAGGCGCGCGCGGAGGTCGTCGTCGCGGGCCGCGGACAGGGTCTTGTCGATGCGGTCCAGCACGCCGCCCCACAGTGCGCCGGTGACGCCCTTGGTGCGGCCGCGGTCGATCGCGCGCAGCACCTCCGGGTCGGCGACGTAGAGCCCGGCGAGATCGGCGCGGTCGATCGAGCGCACGACCACGGAGCAGTCGGATGCGGCGAGCACGGCGCCCGCGCGCGTCTCCAGCGCCACGGCGGCGTCGCGGTCGTCGAGTGGGGGCGGATCGAGGCGGTCGAGCTCTCCGGTGACGTCGACCTGCTCGACGGTGACGTGCGGGTACAGGTCGGGCAGCATCCGGATCAGGTCGGCGTCGTACAGGTATCCACCGTTGACGAGCACCTCTCCGGCGGGGGAGATGCCGGCCACCTGACGGAACTCGTCGACGGTCTGCGCATAGCGGATGTGCGGGTATCGCTCGACGAGGTCGCCGACCCGCACCGTGCCGTGCGTGGTCTCGACCGTCAGCCAGCGGGAGATGAAGTGTGCCAGCTCCTCGTCGTGGCGTACGAGGGACTTGAGTCCGACCTCGTGCACGGCGACGAACTGAGCGAGGCGATGCGGCTCGCTCAGCCCCAGCTCCAGGACCCAACGGCGGATGCCGGCGCCGAGCTGCGCGCGGACCCGCTCGAGCGCCGCGTCGTCGACGAGCGACTCCCTGCTCGCGGTGGGGGCGAGCCCGGTGGAGTCGACCACGGCGCGGACGAAGAACGCCCATTCGGGGAGGACGTCGTCGACGCGCTCGGAGAGCAGCATCCGTCCCAGATACATGCGCGTCGCCTGACGTGCGCCCGGCGGCGGAGCGTAGGGCAGCACGTAGGCGAGGCCGCGGGTGCCGGTGGCGGGCTCGCTCAGCTCGATCACGTCGAGCGGACTCGCTCCGAGGAGGTCGCGCCCGTACTGCACGGCGGACTCCGGGTCCTGGGTGGCGTCGAGGAACGGCGCGTCCCTGGTGATGTCGATGTCGCCGCCGGCGGTGTCGATCGTGACCCGCACGGGCAGGAACTCGCCGAACGTCGTCGCGAGCTCGTGCACGGCGGTGGGACGCAGCAGATCGTCGGCGTCGAAGCGCGGCACGAGGTGCACGCTGGTGCCGATGGGGAGCTCCTCGTCGATCTCCGCCACCTGGAACGTTCCGTCGGCGCTTCCCGTCCACTCGACCGAGGCGCCGCCCCGGGCGCTGCGGGAGCGGATGACGATGGTGTCGGCGACCATGAAGCAGCTGAGCAGACCGATGCCGAACTGACCGAGGTAGTCGCTGCGCGGGAGGTCGAAGATGTCGCGCTTGGAGCTGCGCCCGACGGTGGCCAGCAGATCGGCCACCTCGGTGACCGTCAGGCCCACGCCGTCGTCGCGCAGGACGAACTCGCCGTTCTCCGCGGTCAGCGGGGTGATCCGGATGCGTCCGCCGCCGCCGTCGACCTCGCGGCGTGCAGTGATCGCGTCGCGGGCGTTCTGCAGGAGTTCCCGCAGGTACACCCGTGGACTGGAGTAGATGTGTCTGCTGAGCAGATCGACCACTCCGCGCAGATCCACCTGGAACTGCTGCACCTCAGCGCTCACCGGCGCTCCCTCCTCCTGCATACGCTCGCTGAGCCTAACAAGAACACGCCTTCGCGATCCCGGTTCGGCGCCACCGGATCGATGCCGTATGCTTGTGGGGCAGTTGTTCTCTGCATTCTTTCGCCATGCCTGGGGTCTCCCGATCACAGTCACGGTGGCAGAGTGGAGAGAGAACCCCGAGACCTCCCGGTCTCTAGGGCGGTAGCTCAATTGGCAGAGCAGCGGTCTCCAAAACCGCAGGTTGCAGGTTCGATTCCTGTCCGCCCTGCGCGTCAGCGCAACGCTGACACACGAAAGGTACATTCAGGATGGATCAGGACGAACCGCGCGGCGAGGTCGTCGCGGCCGGCGCCACCCGCGAGAAGAAGGGCAACCCCTTCTCACGGTTCTTCGGGGGTATCGCCCTGTTCATCCGCCAGGTCATCGCCGAGCTCCGCAAGGTCGTCACCCCGACTCGCAAGGAGCTGTTCAAGTTCACCCTGGTGGTGCTCGTCTTCGTTCTGATCGTCATGGGCATCGTCTACGGCTTGGACACGCTGTTCGCGTTCTTGACGCACTGGGTGTTCGGAATCCCTGGCTGATGACCCCCGCGGCTCGCGCCGCAGCTATGGAGAAGAAACAACGTGTCTGAACGATATTCCGACGACGCCGACTGGGCGACCGCCGCAGAGCAGTCCAGCGAGGAAGACGAAGCCCAGGAGGGCAACGTCCTCGCTGAGGAAGAGCTCTCGGCCACCCCGGCCGAGCACATCGCGGTTCACGTCGAAGACGAGGACGGCGAAGAGGATGACACGGCTGACATCGACATCGACATCGACGACCCGGAGGCGGACGCGATCGTGAACGACGCTCTGAACCTGGACGAAGCGGCTGAGTCTGAGGCTGCCGCTGAGGTCCTCAACGAATCTGTGGCCGAAGAGGCCGCCGACCTCGACGCGGCTGCGGCCGACGAGGTCACCCCGTACGACGGCCCCGAGCTCGGTGCGGACGACGTGCAGGGCGACGAGGACTCCTCCGCCGATGAAGTTGACGAGGACGCCGAGGAAGACCCGTACGAGGCCTTCCGCATGGACCTCCGCATGCTCCCGGGCAAGTGGTATGTCATCCACTCCTACGCCGGCTTCGAGCGCAAGGTGAAGGCGAACATCGAGCAGCGCAAGTCGACGCTCGAGGTCGAGGACGAGATCTACCAGATCGAGGTCCCGATGGAAGACGTGGTCGAGATCAAGAACGGCCAGCGCAAGATGGTCACCCGCGTGCGCATCCCCGGCTACGTGCTGGTGCGCATGGAGCTCACGGAAGACACCTGGTCGGTCGTGCGTCACACCCCGGGTGTCACCGGCTTCGTGGGCAACGCCCACAACCCGACGCCGCTGCGCTTCGAAGAGGCCTTCAACATGCTGAAGTCGCTCGTCGAGGTCAAGGACGTCCCCACGGCCAAGAACATCGCGTCGAAGGGCGGCGTCGCCGTCGCTCGTCCGCTGCCGGCCGAGGTCGACTTCGAGGTCGGCGAGACCATCACGATCAAGGAGGGCTCGTTCGCGGGTCTTCCCGGTTCGATCAGCGAGATCAAGCCCGAGAGCGGCAAGCTCACGGTCCTCGTCTCGCTCTTCGAGCGTGAGACCCCGGTCGAGCTGTCGTTCGACCAGGTCACCAAGATGGTCTGACACACATCCTGAGAGCGGCCGTCCCTTTCGGGGCGGCCGTTCTTGCGTTCGCTCCCTTCTTGCGAGGGGCCAGAACACGCCGCAGCACGTCGGGCGATTGCGGCGTGTCTTGGCTCCTCGGCTCGGCATGACGCGGCGTTCGTGCTGTGCGGCAGCATCAGGTAGACTTGTGTGGTTTGTGTGCCGCTACGGCGTGCGCAGAGACGACCACGATCCGGAAACGCCGGATCTGTGGGAGAAGCGGATGCTCCGGCATCCGATTCGATGAAAGGAAAGAGAATGGCACCGAAGAAGAAGGTGACCGGCCTGATCAAGCTTCAGATCAACGCCGGTGCAGCCAACCCGGCGCCGCCGATCGGCCCCGCGCTCGGTCAGCATGGCGTCAACATCATGGAGTTCTGCAAGGCGTACAACGCCGCGACCGAGTCGCAGCGCGGCAACGTCATCCCCGTCGAGATCACCGTCTACGAGGACCGCAGCTTCACCTTCGTCCTGAAGACCCCGCCGGCGGCGGAGCTCATCAAGAAGGCCGCAGGCGTCCCCAAGGGCTCCGCGACCCCGCACACCGTCAAGGTCGCGAAGATCACCAAGGACCAGGTCCGCCAGATCGCCGAGACCAAGCAGGCCGACCTGAACGCGAACGACATCGAGGCCGCGATCTCGATCATCGCCGGCACCGCCCGTTCCATGGGCATCACGGTCGAGGGCTGAGGAGAATAATCATGGCTACCAAGTCCAAGGCTTACAAGGCTGCCGCCGAGAAGATCGAGGCAGACCGTTTCTACACCCCGACCGAGGCAGTGGCCCTCGCGAAGGAGACCGGCTCGTCGAAGTTCGACTCGACCGTCGAGGTCGCGCTGAAGCTCGCGGTCGACCCCCGCAAGGCAGACCAGATGGTGCGCGGCACCGTCATCCTGCCCCACGGAACCGGTAAGACCGCCCGCGTCATCGTCTTCGCCACCGGCCCCGCGGCCGAGGCAGCGATCGCCGCAGGTGCGGATGAGGTCGGCGGCGCCGAGCTCATCCAGAAGGTCGCCGATGGCTGGACCAACTTCGACGCCGCAGTCTCCACCCCGGAGCTCATGGGCCAGGTCGGTCGTCTCGGAAAGGTGCTCGGACCGCGTGGTCTGATGCCGAACCCGAAGACCGGAACCGTGACCCCGAACCCGGCCAAGGCCGTCGAGGAGATCAAGGGCGGAAAGATCGAGTTCCGCGTCGACAAGCACGCCAACGTGCACTTCGTCGTCGGCAAGGCGTCCTTCACCGCAGAGCAGCTCGACGAGAACATCGGCGCAGCGCTCGAGGAGATCGTCCGCCTCAAGCCCTCGAGCTCGAAGGGCCGTTACATCCAGAAGGGTGCGGTGTCGACCACGTTCGGCCCCGGCATCCCGCTGGACGTCAACTCCATCTGAGTCTGACTCGCAGAAACGCCCCCGGGTTCTCCCGGGGGCGTTTCTGCGTTGTCGGAGCGGGGCCGGGGTGGCAGGATGCCGTGATGGGCACTGTCGACGACTATCTCGAAGAACTCGTTCCTGCGGATCGTGACGCGATCGACCGCGTGTACGCGGTCGCACGTCGGGAGGCTCCGGATGCCGAGCAGGGCAAGGGCTACGGAATGCCGGCCCTCGTCCACGCCGGGAAGCCGCTGCTGTCGGTGATGCGCGCCAAGAAGCACATCGGCATCTATCCGTTCAGCCCCGATGCCGTCGCGGCCGTGGCGGGAGCGCTGGAGGGTCAGCCGGGTGTCAGCGTCGACAAGGGGACCATCCGGTTCCAACCGGAGCATCCGATCCCCGATGGCGTGCTCGAGCAGCTGGTCCGGGCGCGGGTGGCGCAGATCGACGGCTGATCGGTCAGCCGCCCAGTACCGGCAGCACGAGACTGATCGCGATGGCGATCATGATCACGGCGATCACCGCATCCAGGATGCGCCAGGAGCGCGGCGTACGCAGCCAGCGTCCCAGATAGCGCGCACCGAACCCCAGCGCCGTGAACCACAGGATGCTGGCGGCCATGGCGCCGCCCGCGAACAGCCAGCGTTCCTCGCCGTGAGTGGCTGCGATCGAGCCGAGCATCAGCACCGTGTCGAGGTAGACATGCGGGTTGAGCCACGTGAGCGCGAGCGTGGTCAGGACGACAGGCGCCAGCCGGGTGCGGGTGAGGGTCGCCGTCGCGCTGCCCGGCGTCGCCGCGGCCGAGTCGGCGGCATCCGCTCCGTCCACCCGCAGCTCTTCGCCGCCGCGCCAGGCGCGGCGCGCGGCCAGGATGCCGTAGCTCAGCAGGAACAGCGCCCCCGCCCAACGAGCCACGACGACGAGCCAGGGGGCGGCCGACAGCACGAATCCGAGCCCCGCGACGCCCGCGGCGATCAGTGCGGCATCCGACAGGGCGCAGATGATCACGACAGCCCACACGTGCTCGCGGCGGATTCCCTGGCGCAGCACGAAGACGTTCTGCGCGCCGATGGCGACGATGAGGGAGAGGCCGAGTCCGAGGCCGGCGAGAACGGTGAGCATGGCTCCAGCCTAGGAATCTCGCATCGTGAAGAGAAGCGAAGATTCCTACCGAACCATTAGCATCGCTTATGTGAGGATCGACCCGGAACTCGCAGCCACGCTCGCCGCGATCGTCGACGAGGGCACGCTCGACGCCGCTTCCAGGCGACTGCAGATCACGCCGTCGGCGGTGAGTCAGCGCCTGAAGACGCTGGAGCAGCAACTCGGTCGGATCCTGGTCGTGCGTACGAAGCCCGCGCAGTTGACCGAGGCGGGGGAGGCCGTCGTCCGCCTGGCCCGCCAGATAGCTCTGCTCGAGCACGACGCGCTCCTCGGCGTGGGGATCGACGAGGTCGCGGAGAGCCGGCGGATCAGCATCCCGCTCGCCGTGAACGCCGATTCGATGGCGACATGGTTCCTCGCGCCGCTCTCCCGGCTCGCGGCCGGCCACGACATCGACTTCGATCTGCACCGCGACGACCAGAACTTCACGGCCCGGCTCCTGGAATCCGGTACCGTGATGGCCGCGGTCACGAGCGAGGCCGCGCCGGTCGCCGGATGCTCGGTGTCGCCGCTCGGTGTACTCGAATACCGGGCGATGGCGGAACCGGGGTTCGCAGCGCGCTGGTTCGCCGACGGAGTGACGGCGGAGGCCCTGAGGGTCGCACCGTTCGTCGACTTCGACCGGCGGGACACGCTGCAGCACGAGTGGCTCCGAGCGATGTCCGTAAGCGAGGCGGGGGTGCCGCGGCACTACGTTCCGGCGTCCCATGACTATGCGCTCGCCGTCGGGCTCGGGCTCGGGTGGGGGATGGTCCCGCTCCTGCAGGAGTCCTCCGGGCTGATCCCGTTGGGCGGCCCGACGCTTCGGGTCCAGCTCTACTGGCAGCAGTGGAACCTGCGCTCAGAGCTGCTCGACACCATCGCTGCCGAGATCGCCGCCGAGGCACGTCGGGTGCTCGGGGAGACGCCCCTCACTCCGAAGCGATCGCGTCCGGGCTCGCGCCCGAAGCGAGGGCGTGCAGCAGGCGGGTGAGGCTCCCGATGTCGGCGAGGCTCCAGTCCTCGAGCGTGCGGAGCAGCCGGCCTTCCTGAGGGAGCCGCGCGGCTGCGAGGCGCTCTTCCCCCAGGGGCGTGAGCTGCAGCAGGAAGGAGCGCCCGTCGGCGGGATCGGTCGAGCGTTCGACGAGATCGAGCTCCTCGAGCTCGCGCACCATCCGACTGACCTGCCCCTTGTCCAGCAGCATCCGCTCGGACAGCGACGACACCGTGACGGTCTCGCACCGGGCGATCGTGGTGAAGATCTTGTACGCGCCCGGCAGCAGGCCGGGACTCACGCGGTTCGCGTTCTCCGAGATCACCCGACGGAAGTGCGTGATCAGTTCGCCGAACTCCGCCTCGAGGGCGCGGACTGCAGCGGCCCGCGCCTCGGGGGTGTCGGAGAGGTGATCAACGTCCGGCATCGGCGGCCGTATCGTCGTGTGCGTCGCGTGTGCGACCGGCCACGGTGACGGTGCCGGTGGTCGGTGCACCGGAGAGCGCCGTGGCATCGGCGATCGCGACGTCGGCCGCGTCGTCGACCGGGGTGGCATCGTCGTCTGCGGCCGAGTCCGCCTTCGCCGCATCCGCCTGCGCCCGCTCGCTCGTCGTCATCGTGGTGAGCGGACGGTTCGGCAGGAACAGGATCGCGATGAGGCTGATCACCGCGAGCGGGATGCCGATCAGGAACGCATGCGAGATGGCCTGCGCGTAGAAGTCCTCGATGATCGAACGCACCGGCTCCGGAAGCAGCCGGACCTCGGGCAGCGTTCCGCTGGAGAGCTGCGCGGCGACATCGGCGCCCTTGTCGCCGAGCTGGGCGATCGCCGCCCCGATGCGCTCCTTGCCGTCGCTGAACAGGCTGGTGAGACTGTTCGCCAGTACGGCGCCCATGACCGAGACCCCGACCGTGCCGCCGAGGCTGCGGAAGAACGTCACGCCCGAACTCGCGACACCCATCTCACTCGGCTTCGCGACGTTCTGCACGATGAGGACGAGGTTCTGCATGGTCATGCCGACGCCGGCGCCCATCACGAACATGTAGATCGAGACGAGGGCGAAGTTCGTGTCGTAGTGCAGCGTCGACAGCATGACGGAACCGGCGATCAGCAGCACGGAGCCGAGGATCAGATAGCCCTTCCACTTGCCGAAGCGGGTCACGAGCTGGCCGATGACCATCGACGAGATCAGGAGCCCCGCCATCATCGGCAGGGTCATGAGGCCGGCCTCGGTGGGCGTGGCGCCACGGGAGAGCTGCATGTACTGCGCGAGGTACACCGAGGTGCCGAACATCGCGACGCCGATCGAGATCGATGCCAGCACCGACAGGGTGAACGTGCGACCGCGGAAGAGCGTGAGAGGGATGAGGGGCTCGCGGACCTTGAGCTCGACGATGATGAAGGCGATGGCCGAGACGATCGCGCCGCCGACCATGAGCACGGTCTCGGTGCTCCACCAGTCGAACGTCGAGCCGGCGTTCGTGATCCAGATGAGGATCAGCGACACCGCGGCCGAGAGCAGCACGATGCCGACGTAGTCGATCGAGACCTTGCGGGTGCGCTCGGTGCTGATATGCAGCGTCTTCTGCAGGATGATCAGCGCGGCGACGGCGAAGGGGAGGGCGACGAAGAAGTTCCAGCGCCAGTTCGCGACGTCGGTGATCCAGCCGCCGAGGAGCGGGCCGCCGACGGTGGCGACGGCCATCACGGCGCCGAACAGCCCCATGTACCGGCCGCGCTCGCGCGGGCTGATGATGTCGGCCATGATGACCTGGCTGAGGGCGGCGAGCCCGCCACCGCCGATGCCCTGGATGGCGCGGAAGGCGATGAGGGTGTTGGTGTCCTGCGCGAATCCGGCCGCCGCAGTCGCTCCGACGAAGATGACGATCGCGATCTGGATCAGGAGCTTGCGGTTGAAGAGGTCGGCGAGCTTGCCCCAGATCGGCGTGGAGATCGCTGTCGTCAGGAGGGTCGCGGTGATGACCCAGGTGTATGCGGCCTGGTCGCCGCCGAGGTCATGGACGATGACCGGCATCGAGGTGGAGACCACCGTGGTGGCGATCATCGAGACGAACATGCCGAGGAGGAGCCCGGTGAGGGCTTCGAGCACCTGGCGATGCGTCATCTTGACGGGGGAGTCCGTGGTCATGCGAGACCTTTCGCGGTCGGAAGGACGGATGCTGCGACAGCTCTGGCGCGCGCAAGATGGTTGAACTGCGTCAACTATATGGGAATCGTTGATCTACGTCAACCATTGTGGCGGGAAATGCGGTGCGCGCGATGTGCCTCGGACGTGCGCGAAATCGCCTTGTTCTGGGGGAAGGCGTCAGTGAGGATGAGGGCACGGCGGGGATGCGGGGCCTCTGCGAGGCGGTCGTTCTCAGGCATTCACGCGATCGCCTGATTCCTGAGGGGGACTCCGATGGCTACCAAAGACACGCAGCGCAAGGTTCTCGCCGTCCTGGCGGGCGGACTCGTCCTCGGAGTGGGGGTGGCCGTCACACTCGCCGCGTGGAACGACTCCGAGTTCGCGAACGGCACCTTCACCGCCGGATCCTTCACGTTCACGGGCTCCACCGACGGAACGACGTTCAGCGAGCACGCGACCGACGACGCGGCAGCTTCGCTGACCTTCGAGCTCAACCCGACGAACCTCAGCCCGGGCGACGTGGTGTACGCGCCGTACGCCCTGCGTCTCGGCGGCACCTACGACGCCACGCTCGACGCCGTCGCTCCCGTCGGGGCAGGCGACTTCGTCACCGCGGGCAAGCTGACCTACGACGTCGTGTCGACGGGGACGACCTTCGGCTGCGACGAGACCGCGTTCGCCGCGGGAACCGCGGTGCCTGCGACGATGACGCCGGGCACGGACGTCAACCTGTGCATCCAGGTCACCGCCGCCTCCGGTGCGGGCGGGATCGAGCAGGGCGACACGGGAACCGTCACATGGCAGTGGAACACGACCTCGGTGCAGCCGTAGCGCCCACCCGCCGCTCGTTGCGCGCGTCCGTTCGCCCGCGGCCCTCGCGTGCATTTCGGCGCGTGCGGGCCCTGCTCGCCGGCGGGCTGGTGCTCGGCGTCGGCGCGACGATGACGATCGCGGCGTGGACCGACCAGGAACTCGCGACGAGCACGGTCAGCGCCGGGAGCTTCTCGATCGTGTCACGGTCCGATCAGGGGGCATTCGCGTCGCACGGACCCACCGAGACCGTGCTCACCGTGCCTCTCGACGCGACGGGCCTCTACCCCGGGGTGAAGAAGGCGGCGTATGTGCAGGTGCAGGCGTCGGGCACCCTGGGTGGCACGGTCAACCTCACCGCCGTCGCTGTGACGAACAACGCGGGCACGGCGCCGACCGGAGCAGACCTCGCGCTGCAGAACGCGATCAGGGTCAACATCGCCGTGGTCGCTGCACCCGCCAACTGCACGACGACGGCGACCGCGACGGCCGCTCTGACCGCGGTTCCCGCGCTTCCCGCGCAGACACTCACCGTGACCCCGCTCAACACGATCACGTATTGCATCGTGCTCGAGCTGCCCTCAGATGCGACCGGAACGGCGCAGGGCGGCACCGTGAAACCGACCTGGACCTTCACCGGAAGCACGAGCTGAGAGACGACATGGCCACCATCGCACGCGGCGCCCGCGCAGTGGGACGCGGAGTGCGCGAGGTGCTGCTCACTCTGGCGGCCATCGGCGGTGTGATCTGCATCGTGCTCGTGATCATGGCCTTCACCGGTGGCTATTCGCTCATCATGTTCAAGACCGGGTCGATGGCGCCGACCATCCCTGCTGGATCCGTCGCCCTCGTGCAGAAGATACCCGCCTCCGACATCGCGGTCGGTGACGTCGTGACGGTGGATCGGGATGCAGCCCTGCCGATCACGCACCGCGTCACCGCGGTCGAGCCGGCGGATGCGGGCGACATGCGCACCCTCACCATGAAGGGTGACGCGAACGACGTCGAGGATCCGGCGCCGTACATCGTGTCCGACGTCCGCATCGTCCGTGGCTCGGTGCCCGCCCTCGCGAATGTCATCGTCTGGTTCGGCAGTCCGTGGGTGCTCGGCGGGGTCACGCTCGGTGCATCGCTGCTGGTCGTGTGGGCGTTCTGGCCGCGGAGGGAGCGCGTGGCGCCGGAGGAATCCTCCGACGACGTCGAGGGTCCAGCGGCTCCGGACGCGCTGGTCGCGGCGGGGGCCAGACGGAGGGATCGGCGCCCATGAGACGCCTGAGCGTCGGAGTCGTCGTGCTCTTCATGCTGCTCGGCTCGGCGGCCCCTGCGTGGGCGTCGCCGACGACGGAGATCATCCAGGGGCGCATCCTGCGGCTCGTCTCGGTGGCGGACTGGGAAGCCGCCGGATCGCTGCTCCCCGGGCAGCAGGTGCGGTGGGATGTCGCCGTCAGTGCTGTGGCACCGGATCCGGGGGTCGTGACGATAGCCCTGAGCGCCACCGGCGAAGCGCCGCTGGTCCTCGACGTGTCCATCTGTCTGCGCGCCTGGGAGGGGAGCGCATGCCCCGGCGGTGCCGTGATCGTGCGCTCGGCGTGGCAGGTGCCGCGCGACGGCGGCGAGGTGCGGCTCGGCGAGGTCGCCGACACCGACGTCGCGCACGTCCGGCTTTCCATCGGGCTCGGCGAAGAGGCGGCGGGCTCGACGACCCTCCGCCTCCATGCCAGCGGCATCGGTGAAGACGTGATCGTCGGTCCCGGTGGAGGCCTGGCAGCGACCGGTCCGACGCCGCTGCCGCCGTGGGTGCTCGCCGGTGCATCGGCGCTGGTCGTCGTCGGTGTCCTGCTCGTCGCTCGTCGTCGTGCCGTGGCGATCGGTGTCGAGCCGCGTGAGCCCGGCGGTGTCCGATGAGTCCCGAGAAGCGTCTGCGGTCGGCGGGCGCCGTGCTCGGGATCTCGCTGCTGATCGGGGTCGGCCTCGCCCCGACCGTCCCGTCGACCGAGGCGGCATGGACGGATGCCGAGCGGGCGACCGCGACCGGAACCTCGATCAACGTCCCGGAACCCATCGCCTCCGCATCTCCCGGCTGCGTGGCGAGCAGTGGACTGCTGGGCGCCAACCCGAAGGTGACCATCTCCTGGCGGGCACCGGCCGCCGCGACGGGGTACGACCTGACGAAAGCCGAGTTCGGGCAGATCGTCAATCAGGGCCTCCTCGAGCCGATCCTGAGCAACCTCCTCGGGAACGTCCAGACGACGGGATCCGCGGCTGCCTACGTCACCGTCATCGACGGGGGCCTGCTCACGGGGCTTCTGGGGGCGACGAAGACCTTCGGCATCCGCTTCACCGGGCCGGGCGGGTGGAAGTCCGACTGGCTCGTGGCGAACGCGACCATGGGACTGCTCGGCGCGAACCCGCAGTGCACGATGGGCATCGCAGCCAGCTACTAGGTCGAAGCCGAGAGGTCAGTCGGCGAGCGCCAGTGCACGGAACGCGTCGCGTTCGCGGAGCTGCTCGCGGCGGCTGGCTGCGGCAGCCTCCGGAGTGAGGCTCGGGACCTGCCGGCCGGTGGTGCGTCGGTAGAGCTCGTCGATGAGGTTGGTGGCGAGGCCGACCAGCTTGGCGATCTCGCGGTCGTCGCGGTCGATCCATACACAGCGCGGCTCGTCGTGGATCGGGGAGAAGTCGACGTGCTCCTCCCAGACGAACAGTGTCCGCTCGGCGCCGAGGACGTGCTGCTGCCACCAGATCTGGCGGAGGTAGGTGCGCGGGATGCCGCGGAACGCCTTGTTGGTCGTCTTGATCTCGGCGAGCTTCACTCGCCCCTCGGCGTCGACCGCGATGCCGTCGGGCGTGGCCAGGTGCCGGTGCTCGACTTCGGCGCGGAACAGGGCGGAAGACGGGAGGATGCCGTGGGTCGCTGCCACCCACGCCGCGATCTCGGGCTCCCGCCGCCGGCCGTGATCGGTGTAGGCGTTGCCGCCGAAGCGGGGGCCTCCGCCGAGCTTGGAGTCCGCCGCGCGAGCGATCGACTTCTCGGAGGTGAGTCCGGCGACGTCGGTGGCGGTGATCCCCCGGGAGCGTGCGCGCATCCACGCCACGCGGTCGCGCGAATCCGCGACGATGCGGGCGGCGAGTTCGGGGGTCACCCTTCGACCCTAACCCCGCCCGCCGACCCTCCCTCGCACA
>NZ_PCPG01000019.1 GCF_002979655.1 Microbacterium sp. MYb45 | reverse complement strand
AAGCGGGCGCGGTAGTGTCGGCGGGTGAGCAACGAGACATCTTCCGCTCGGTCCGTGGTCGTGATCGGCGATGCCTTGATCGACGAGATCCACGATGCCGCGGGCGTGCGTGAACTGGTCGGCGGCGCCGCGCTGAACGTCGCCGTGGGCCTGCGTCGGCTCGGCATCGAGACGACTCTGATCGCCATGGTGGGTGACGATGAGGCCGGCGCGCACATCCGCGAGTACCTCTCCGATCACGGCGTGCGTCTGATCTCGAGCGAGGCACCCCTCGGGTCTTCACGCGCGATCGTGCGGCGGGCGGCGAACGGTGAACCGGAGTACGTGTTCAACGAGGCGGCCCGGCAGCGCAGCATCCGTTACTCGGACGAGGCGCGCGAGGCGATCGCGGATGCCGGGCTCGTCGCGATCAGCTGCTTCCCCTTCGACGTGCCGCAAGAGGTGGATGCTCTCGTCGGTGCCCTCGCTGATGCCCGTGTCGCCGTGGATCCCAATCCGCGCCTCGGGATGCTGCATGATCGCGTCGACTTCGTCCGCGGGTTCGAGCGGATCGCCGCATCGGCAGTCATCGTCAAGGTCGGCGCCGACGATGCGGCGGTCCTCTACGATGGCGATCTCGACGCGCTGCGAATGCGGCTTCGCGAGATCGGTGCCGCTGCGGTGCTGGCGACTGCAGGTGCGGCCGGTGCGACGCTCGACACGGAAGCGGGCATCGCCTCCGCGCCGATCACCCCGCTCGCCGGTGACGTGATCGACACGGTCGGCGCGGGAGATGCGACGCTCGCAGCCGTTGCCGCTGGGCTGGTGTCCACGTCCCCGACCGAGCTGGAGGAGTGGCATGTGCTCCTCCTCCGCGCCATGGACATCGCCGCCGCGACGTGTCGTGCGGAGGGCGGTCTGCTGCGGACTCCGGAGTCGTTGGCGGACGCTCAGCGAGGGGTCCACGGCAGCTGACGGTTCGATTTCTTCGACCCGCCTCGGGCAGGTATGCTTATCTTTCGTGCCCCCGGTTGGCTGTTCAAGTCGGACGGGTGCGCTCTGGCGAGTTACCCAAGCGGCCAAAGGGATCTGACTGTAAATCAGACTGCTCAGCATTCGGGGGTTCGAATCCCTCACTCGCCACCACGGAGGTCCTCGGACCCGACCAGGACGTTTCGAAAGGCCGCTGACTCGAGTCAGCGGCCTTTCGGCTTGATCCGCTCGTCTCGGCGAGAGGACGCGACGGGGGACCGCGCCCTCGGTCCCGTGCCCAGCCGCCGACGGACTCCTCGAATTCTGCCCTCGCCCGCTACAGTCTCACTCGAACCACCTACGAGAGGCAGCACCGATGGCCGATGACGCAAGGCTCGCCCAGCTCGAGAAGGAACATCTCGAACTCGTCCTGCGGCGGTTCGATCGCAAGGACGCATGGGAGCTCGGACGTGCCATCGCAGAACGGGCACTCGCAGCTGGTCATCCGGTCGCCGTCGACGTGCGCACCTCGTCAGGGATCCTGTTCCACGCGTCGCTGCCGGGCGCGACCGCCGATAACGACTCCTGGGTGGAGAAGAAGGCCGCGACGGCCCTCCGCTTCGACACCAGCACAGCGCTGCTGGAGGCACGGATCGAGAACGGCGGGCGTGACATGTACGAACCGGGGTGGCTCGATCCCGCCGTCTACGCCGTCGCCGGCGGTGCTGTCCCCATCCGCGTGGAGGGTGTGGGTGTCGTCGCGGTCGCGACGATGTCGGGGTTGCCGTCTGCGCAGGACCACGACAACGTCGTCGACGGCATCCGCGGGCTCGGACTCCTCGCGGGATAGCGCCTCCGGCCCGGCTGCCGGTCAATGCTCGGGCGGTGTAACGCAGATGGCCGGCCCGCATCGGCGGGCCGGCCATCTCTTCGTGATCGGATCAGCGCAGCGTGACGTCGATCGTCTCGGTGAACGGGTCGATGTCGATGTTCGTCGTGATCGCGTAGCCGGAACCGGACGCACCCGTGGGGCGGAACTGGATGCGGATGTTGGTGATGTCGTTCGCGGTGATGATGCCCGTGATCGAGCCGTCAGGGTTCGTCGTCACCACGATGCCGATGGCGTTGGTGACTGCCAGGGTGACGCCAGGGTCGGGCACGATCGTCACGCTCGTACCGGCGGGAAGCAGCGCGAGGTTCCCGTCCGCGTCGCTGCCCTCCACCGTGAAGTTGGTGACGTTGCCGCTCACGACGCTCACGGTTGCTCCCGTCGCCCAGAAGGTGGCGGGCGGTGCCGTGGTGGAGGCCGCGGCCAGCGGAGTGGCGACCGCGACAGCGACGACCGGCACCGACCACGCCGCCCCCTTGACGAGCGTCCGGCGGGAGAGGCCGTGGGTGTCGAGTTCTTCCTGCATGTTGTTTCCTTGTCCGGCTCTGTCGAGCCCTCTGTTCCGTGGGCTCTCTGTCGTCCCTCGGTAAGGAGTCGGAACGCACTCGGAGGTGACGCGAGGGGGTCAGGAAAGTGGATTCGCGTCACGTTCTCCGCCTTTTCGGCTCTTTCTTCTCCACCTCGCGTCACTTTTCGAGACCGCCTGACTCCTTGTAGGTGTATCGACGCACAGGCGTCCACACCGGAGGCATCGGCGTCCAATCGAGGGGATTCGGAACAGATGAATGAGAACGAGGTAGCAGTCCCGGGGCGCGGCATGTCGCGCAGGACGATCGTGAAGGGAGCAGCATGGTCGCTGCCCGTGATCGCCGCCGCCGTGGCCACACCACTGGCGGCTGCATCGACGACGAACTGCACGGCGACGGTCAGCACGAGCACCGCCACGTACACACGGCTGAGCGCCACCTCGTCCGTGTTCACGTGGACCGACCTCTTCGGTGACGGCAAGGACTTCACGCTCACGCTCAGCGCGGTCCCCAACGGGGCGGCCAACATGACCATCAACACGACGAACAACCTCGTTCTGGATTCCAGCACGCAGGGCAACGAAGCGCTGCCCAGCGTGCGGTTGTCGCTCGACACCGTGAACCTCAACAACATCGGCGGAGGCGAGCGCGTGACCTTCAGCTTCGCGCTGGACGGCGTGCCCAGCATCGTCGAGAACCTCACGTACAAGATCAAGGACATCGACGGCTTCCAGGCGCTCGACGGTCTCGGCGGTGCGGAGCGCGTCTACCTGTCCGCTGCTGCCGGGACCGGGGCCTACAACACGGATTGGATTCGCGGTCAGGGCACGTCCGCCAACCCGTGGCGACCGTTCACCGGTGCCCCCAATGTCGAGGTCATCCCGACCAACCCGGGTGGCAACATCGCGGTCACCGAGCCGTCGGTCGGTGCGTTCGACCTCACCTTCGTCGCCAACAACTCGGGCAGGGAAGCCACGGATCGACCGATCCAGAACATCTGGGTGGGCCCGTTCAGCTTCACCGCGGTGAACCCGGCGTGCCTCGCATGACGGCCGCGATGCCGTCGAGGAGGTCGACTCGGTCGGCGGGATGGGTCGCGGGTGCATTGCTGGCCCTCGGCGCGCTCGTCGCACCCGTGGGCGTCAGCGCCGCAACGGCCGCGGAGATCGCCCCGGGGGACTCGGTCTACATCGGCAGCAAGGAAGGCTACAGCGGTACGGGGATCTTCCCGATCTGGTCCGAAGGGGTCCAGGCCGGGGACCCGGACCTCTGGGCGTACTGCCTCGAGAACCAGGTGACGGCGCAGACGGGTCGGGTAGGCACCGTCGGCGACGGCGACAGCTTCCTCGGCAGCAACTACTTCGTGGACCCTGCCATCCAGGGGAAGGTGCTGTGGGTGCTCGCCCACAGCTACCCCGCGGTGAGTCTGGAAGATCTCGCAGCCGCGGCCGGGGTCGCGCAGATCTCGCGGAACGATGCGATCGAGGCCACGCAGTACGCGATCTGGCGATACACCGACCTCACGTTCGATGCCGCGTGGGCGTGGGAGACGCCGGACTCTGAGGCGGCCTACTGGTACCTCGTGAACGGCGCGAACGCGAACCCGGGTCTGACCCCGGGGGACTTCGAGGTCACGGCCACGGTGACGGCGCCGGGTGTGGCACAGACGGCCGGCACCCTCGTCGGGCCGTTCGTCGTGAACACGAACCGGGCCGCCGTCGCCGTCTCCGTGGACCCCGCCGTCTCGGTCACCGACGCGAGTGGAACGGCCGTGGCACTCGATGCGGTCGTAGACGGTCAGGAGCTGTATCTGGACCTGCGTGCATCGACGGCAGCGGGAAGCGCGACCGTTCGGGTCGCGGCCGAGGGATCGAGCAGCACCGGCATGGTGGTTTCGGTGCCGAACGTGCCGGGTGGCACGCCGACGGCCGACGACCACGCGCAGTCGATCATCCTGGTGGCCCCCGAGGCGACGCAGACGACCGGGGAGGCGACCGTGGAATGGGCCGCTCAGCCCGGTGCAGCGGAGCCGGTGATCGGGACGTCGCTGGTCGACGCCGCCGACGGCGACCGGGTGCTGGGATGGAACGGGGGAGCGGTGATCGACACCGTCGCCTACCAGAACCTTGTTCCGGGCACGGAGTACACGGTCTCGGGTGAGCTGGTGCGCAAGTCCGACGGCCAGCCGACCGGCATCACGGGTTCGACGACGTTCACTCCGACGACGGCGAACGGATCCGTCGGTGTGAACCTCGTCGTGCCGGCGGGCTTCGCCGGAGACGTGCTCGTGGCCTTCGAGGAGCTCTTCGAGGGCCCGGACGCATCCGGAGACCTGGTGGCCGAGCACAAGGACATCGACGACCTCGCGCAGACCGTCACGGTGGAGCAGGCGCCGGAAGCACCTGAGCCGTTCATCGGAACATCGCTGGTCGATGCCGCTGACCAGGACCATGTTCTGGCTCCGGGCGGCGGAACCCTCATCGACACGATCGCGTACCGCAACCTGACGCCGGGAACCGAGTACACGGTCACGGGTGTGCTGATGGACAAGGCGAGCGGCGAGTCGACGGCCATCACGGGGTCGACCACGTTCACGCCGACCGCTCCGGACGGCTCGGTCGACGTGTCGTTCCGTGTCACGGCAGAGTCCGCCGGCGCGGTGCTGGTGGCGTTCGAGAGACTCTTCGTCCGCACGGATGTCACCGGCGACCCCGTCGCGGTGCACACCGACCTCGATGACGCGGCGCAGACGGTCGCGGTCGAAGCGGCGGATCCCGGTGTGCCCACCACACCGGCTCCGGGTGGAAAGGGAGACCTCGCGGCGACCGGCGCCCCGGCACCGATCGCGGGCATCGCTGCGGCGCTGCTCGCTGTTCTGGCCGGCGCTGTTCTGATGCTGACGAGGCGGCGCCGCCTCGACGCCTGACCGGGCGCCCGGACAGGACAGGGTCGCGGAGTTCCCCACTCCGCGGCCCTGTCCGCTGCCGCTAATATGAGCCCAGCCCCGTCGTTGAACACAGATTCAGTGGTGGACCGACCGCCTGGATCTGTCTACGGTCAGCTGCTCGCCGGTGATGAGCGGGCGTTCTTCTGGAGAGGGAAGACGTGGAAGATTCTCGCGGTGATGCCGAACTCCTCCGTGCGCTTCGGGACGGTGATCAGGCAGCGTATGCCGTGCTGTGGGAGCGACACATCGGCGCTGCACTCCGCTACGCGCACCGGCTGTTCCCTTCGCGATCGGAGGATCTCGCCTCCGAGGCGCTGCTCGCCATCTACCAGCAGGTGACGACCTCGGACGCGGGGCCCGAGTTCGCGTTCCGGTCGTATCTCAAGGCGGTGATCCGCAACACGGCGATCCGGTGGCGCAAGGATGCCGACCACATCGACGACACGGTCGAGCCCGATCGGGCCGACTTCCGCGATGCGCTCAGCCTGGTCGAGCGGGAGACGAACGCCCAGCAGTTCCTCGGGGCATTTCAAGAGCTCCCGGAACGCTGGCAACGTGTGCTGTGGCTGACCGAGGTCGCTGACGTCCCCCGCCCGGAGGTCGCGCGCGAGCTCGGCATCAAGCCCAACGCCGTATCCGCCCTGCAACGACGAGCCCGTTCCGGGCTCAAAATGCACTGGCTCACGTCGCAGGTGCCTCTCGCGCTGCGCGACGATGAGGCTCATGTCGCTCGCCTCCTCCCGCGACACCTCACCGAGCCGCTCGACGAGGTCGTGGCGCAGGAAGTGGCCGGGCATGTGCCCTCATGTGACGTGTGCGGCGACCTGTTCGTCACCCTTCGCAGTGATGCCCAGCGCCTGCACGGCGTCACCCTCTCCGCCGTCGGATTCGGCGCACTGGGAGTCATCCTGCCGTCCACCGGAGCGTTCGCTCCCGGCACCGCGGTGGCGGCCGCGGTCATCGCCACCGGAGCAGGAGCGGGTCTTGCGACTCTTCTGGCGGGGGGCCTGGGCGTACTCACCGCCGGAACCCTGATCGTCGGATCCTTCCTGCTGCCCGGAGCCACGCCGGCCGTATCCGCGCCCGCCGCCGATAGCGACAAGACGTGGAGCGCGGCGCGGTCCGTTCCGGACGCCGGAGCACCGGCACCTGTGGTCGGAGCGCCCGACGGCACGGTGGCTACGCCCGCGCCGTCCGCACTGCCGTCGCCTCCCCGCACCGGACGTTGGAATTCGGACCCGGCGATCGACTCCATCGACCTCATCAACGACCCGGATGCCCCGGGGCCGCGCAATTCCACGCGGCCGGGAACGGCGCCCGGGACGACACCGGACCCGGGGGAGAGTCCGGGTTCGGCCCTCGGCCCCGGCGTGACCAGCCCCACGGCATCCTCCGGTTATCTCGCTCCGGTGGTGGCGGGCACTGCCACGCCAGGGTCGACCGTAGCGATCGAGGTCGACGGCGCACGCTATACGCCGGAGATCGCCGACGACGGGGCGTGGTCCTTCGACCCGCGCGCTCTGGAGCTCCCCGCCGGCACGTACGACTATCGCGCCTGGGCGTTCGATGCCACCGGGCAGTCTCCGGCCACGACGGGCACCTTCACCATCCTCCCCATCGTGATCGAGGGTTTCGAGGACATCGCCGGCACCGAAGACATGCAGGTGGAGGAGGCGCGGACCACAGGCGTGGTGATCGCGGCCACGGGGCCTGCGAACGGAACGATCTACGTGACCACCATGCAGGGGCACTCGGCGATCATCCCTCTCGACGACACCGGGTATGCGCTCAAGCGATTGCGGATGAACTCCCGCGGTTGGTACTGGTTCACCTTCCGAGCGATGGACTCCGACGGCTACCTGGGGTCGATGGTGGAACACCCTCTCGACGTCTACGATCCCGACATCATCTTCGACCCCTGGGGGCCGGGGCCGGAGGAGATGACGTTCGAGCTCGTCGACCCCTGACGGCGCTCCGGGCGGCTGCTGTCACCCGTCCGTCGGGACGACCGGTCCGCTGCCGGTGAGCGCGTACCGGCTGCCATCCGAGCGGCGTTCCACGAGCTGGTAGTCCACGAGATAGCGGCGGAGCACGGCGACATCTTCCGAATACGGCAAAAGCCTGCTGTTCGCCTCGCGTTCGGTGACGACCTCTCCTTCGGAGAACACAGCGCGGGCGACCCAGGCGAGGAGCTCCCCGCGCTCGTGGAGGTTCGCCGGGTACTGGCGGATGCGCTTTCCGTCGGTGAACCGTTCGATCCCTTTGCGCCGGGGAACGGTGGCCGACGCCAGAATCTCTCGGAACACGTCGGGCGCGAGCGCCTGGGTCTCCGCGTCGACGAGCCCGCTCTGCGTGACCGCCGCCGTCACCCGTCGGCGTCGGGAGGGCGAGAGACCTTCCGTGGCCGACGCGAGACTGCTGCCCAGCATCACCTCGGCGGCGACCCGGCGCGTCTCCGGGTTCGCGAGAATCGCGATCAGCGGTCGCCAGCCGTTCGAGTCTTCCATCGCACCATCTTTCATCCGCAGCGCTGCCTCGTGCTCCCGCTGCGAGCCGTGGGAACCTCCTGCAGGCTACTTCGTGTGGTCATCTCGGCGCGATATACGGGTGACACCGAGACCCTCCATCCGCCACACTGAGTCCCATGGGATCAGCGTTGACCACCATCGGATTACCCGTCGCCCTCGGCATCATCATGCTGGGTCTCGGCCTCAGCCTCACTCTCGCCGACTTCGCGAGAGTCCTGAAGCAGCCGAAGGCGGTGATCATCGCGCTGCTCTGTCAGCTCGTCGTGCTGCCGGCGATCTGCTTCGGACTCGTGCTGGCGTTCCAGCTCCCGCCGATCCTGGCCGTCGGCATGATGATGCTGGCCGCATCGCCCGGCGGTACCACCGCGAACCTTTACAGCCATCTGTTCCGCGGAGACATCGCGCTGAACATCTCGCTCACCGCGGTGAACTCGGTCATCGCGGTGATCACACTGCCGATCATCACCAACTTCGCCATCGCGTACTTCGAGCCGTTCGACGACCGGCTCGGCCTGCAATGGTCGAAGGCGCTCGAGGTGTTCGCGATCGTGCTGCTGCCGGTGGCGCTGGGTATGATCGTGCGGCGCTTCTGGCCGAAGTTCGCCACGGGCATGGACAAGCCCGTACGCATCGCCTCGGTGATCATCCTGATCATCGTGATCGCCGGCGCGGTGGCATCGAACTGGACGTTGCTGGTGGCCAACTTCACGCAGCTCGCCCTCATCACCGTGCTGTTCTGCCTGATCAGCCTCACCATCGGCTTCCTGATCCCGCGGATGCTGCGGGTGGGCAAGCGGCAGGCGATCGCCACGTCGTTCGAGATCGGCATCCACAATGCGACGCTCGCGATCGTCATCGCGCAGTCCGTGCTCGGCTCCGTGGAGCTGAGCCTGCCCGCCGCCGTCTACGGAGTGCTGATGTTCTTCATCGCGTTCGGCTTCGGCTTCCTCATCCGGGATCGGGCGGCCGAGGGCACCGAGGGCGTCGCGGCGCCCTCGGGTGCCTCCCGTTCATAGACTGGAGCGATGCGACCGCTCACAGAGGCCGACGTCAGGGCATCGTTCGTCAATGCGGATGCCGATGAGCTGCGGACCATGGAGATGCCGCACGACTTCCTGCTCGTCGACTGGGACTACCTCGACTTCTTCGCCTGGCAGGATCCGAGCGCCAATCGACGCGGCTATGTGCTGGTCCCGCACGGCGATGGGGTTCTCGGCGTCGTCCTCCGTGCCACCGAGCCGGGGCGCGGACGCTCGGGTCTGTGCAACATCTGCCACACCATGCAGCCGGGCAATCAGATCGCACTCCTCTCCGCACGGCGCGCGGGAGAGGCGGGGCGACGAGGGGACTCGTTCGGCACCTACATGTGTGCCGATCTGTCGTGCCACGAGAACGTGCGTCTGGCGCACCCGCTCGCGCCCAACGAGATCCGGACTCCCGGGCAGGTCGACTTCCGCCTCGACGGCACGCGGCGTCGGATGGAGAGCTTCGTCTCGCAGGTCTGGGAGCAGAACTGATCACGGTTACGCTGGACCACACGTCCTGTGCTCGAAGGAGAAGCCATGAGTGATGCCATCCTGTTCGCCGTCGAAGAGGGAATGGCTCGGCTCACGCTGAACCGTCCTGCTCGCCTCAATGCGTTCAACGCCGACCTCGCCCACGCGTGGAGGGATGCGACGGCCGAGGCGACGTCGCGGTCCGACGTGCAGGCGATCCTGATCGATGCGGCAGGTCCGGCCTTCTGTGCCGGCGGCGATGTCATCGACATGGCCACGACGATGGGTGCATCCGGTGCGGAGATCACCGCGCTCGCCGAGGTAATCAACGCCGGTATCCGGTCGCTCACCGAGTCTGCGGTGCCCGTCGTCGCCGCCGCGCACGGCACCACGGCCGGCGGAGGCCTCGGCATCCTGCTCTCCAGCGATTACGCGGTCGTCGGGTCGCGTTCCAAGCTCGGCAGCCTGTACGCGAACATCGGCCTGACTCCCGACCTCTCGGTGTCGGCGCAGCTCGCCAGGGCGGTCGGCCAGCGTCGCGCGTTGCAGCTCGTGCTTCAGGACCGGCTGCTGTCGGCATCGGAGGCCGTGGAGTGGGGGCTCGTCGCCGAGTCGGTGGAAGGCGCCGACGGTGCCGCCGAGGCGGATGCCGTGCGTGCCCGCGGCGAGGAGATCGCGCGCTTCTGGCTCGCCGGCGCAGCCGACGCGTACGGACAGGCGAAGCGGCTCGTGCGCTCGCAGCCCGAACGCTCGTTCGTCGAGCAGCTGACGGAGGAGGCGCGCTCGATCGGCGCAGCGCTGGAGACTCCGGATGCGCAGGCGAGGGTCGCGGCCTTCGCTGCCGCCTCCGCGAGGAAGTCGGGCTGACTTCTCCTACCCGCATCGGCGTCGGGTGACGACTTCTCCTCAGCACGGCGCTCGGCCCTCGCCTGCGGCGATGCGCGTGGCAGGATGAAGGCATCGCCGCTCGACGAGAGGATCGCCATGTCCCAGCCGGACATCACCACGCAGCCGCAGGGTGAGAAGAAGAATATGTCGCTGCTGATCAGAGGATCCCTCTGGATCGCCATCGGCGCACTGATCGCCGCGGCGCTCGTGTGCGTCATCTGGGTGCTCGTTGGGGATCAGGACGGGCTGATCGGAAGAGCCTTCCTCACGATCCTGCTCCTGGCGGCCTTCGCGGGGATCGCGATCCTCGAGGCCGGCCTCGCGCCGAATCGCCCCGACTGGCTGCAACTGGCCAGCATGGTGAGCTGGATCGTCGCGCTCCTCGTCGGAGCCGTCAAGATCTGGCTCCCCGAAGACGGCATGTTCTTCGGGGCCGAGCGCTTCTTCCAGCTGTTGCTCGTCATCGGCATCCTGCAGCTCGCCCTCCTGCATGTGCGGCTGTTCACTCCCGCCGCTGAACGGCACGTCACGACCTTCACCCGTGTGATCTACATCGTCACGATCACCTTCCTGGTCGGACTCGTCGGCATGCTCGTGTTCTTCCTCGCCTTCCCGAACACGTTCCACTACGGCGAGCTCTACTGGCGGATCGTCGTCGCGCTCACGATCCTCGTCGCCGTCGGCACCACGCTCATCCCGCTGCTCAACGCGCTGTTCGCGCCGAAGAAGAAGGCGTCGCCCGCTCGTGGCATCGCGCCGGCGCCGTCGTGGCCGACCTACGCCGACGGCGTCACCCCGCTGCCGGCGCTGCCCGACTCGTCGCCCGACTGGAACGCCTACTACACCGGATATCCGACCCCGGCGCCGTCGCAGCAGCAGCTTGTCGCGCCCGCGTCGAGTTTCCCGGTCGCGCCGCAGCCCGTGCCCCCGCAGCCCGTGCCGCCGCAGTTCGCGCCGCCCACCGCTCCGGGGGGACACCTCGTCCCTCCTGCGCCTGCCGGAGGCCAGCCGTCGGCCCCGCAGCAGGGCGAACCGCCGGCGTTCCCGCCGCCGCCGCCCGCGCCCCAGCAGCCTGCGCAGTGACGCTCGAACTCGAGCTCGGCGAACTCGCGACAGAGATCGCCCGGGAAGCAGGGGCGCTCGCCCGAGCCCGTCGGCGTGACGGGGTGCGTCTCGCCGCCACCAAGACGACCCTCGCCGACATCGTGACGGACGCCGACCGCGAGGTCGAGGCGCTCATCCGCGAGCGTCTGCGCGCCGCTCGTCCCGAAGACGGCTTCCTCGGCGAGGAGTCGGGCGCCGAGCCGGGTGCGAGCGGGATCACGTGGGTCGTCGATCCGATCGACGGCACGGTGAACTACGCCTACGGCATCCCGGCGTACAACGTCAGCATCGCCGCGGTGCAGGGCGAACCCGACCCCGAGACCTGGGTGGCGCTCGCCGCCGCCGTCAACGCGCCCGCGCTCGGGGAGATCTTCACGGCGGCCCGTGGCCACGGGGCATGGTGGGAAGGGAGCCGGCTCGCGGTGACCGAGGAGACTCCGGCGGGAGCGCTGCTGGGCACCGGCTTCGGCTACGACCCCGCGACCCACGAGGGCGATCTCGCCACGGTGGCGCGCGTCATGCCGATGGCGCGCGATCTTCGACGCATGGGTGCTGCGGCGCTCGACCTCGCCTACGTCGCGGCCGGTCGGCTCGACGGGTACTTCGAGCGGGGGCTCCGCCCCTGGGACCACGCCGCCGGGGCACTTCTGATCACGGAGGCGGGAGGCCGCGTCTCCCGGATCGACGTCGAGTCGACGCGGCCGATGCTGGTGGCCGGAGGTCGCGAGGTGCACGCCCGACTGCTCGAGATCCTCGACCCGAAACACTGACCGATTCATGGCATTCCCAGGCTGATCAGGGTATGGTTTACCCGATCGTTACTTTCGCCACCCGAAGGTGAAAGTCTGAGTTTGCGCCCCCGAGCATGACGCACGACCGAGAGAAACGCTTTGCCCTTCGAGAATTCCCAGGCTGCCTCTGCGCCCACGCGCCGGTCCAGCCGACTCCGCACTGAGGCCCCCGAAGCCTCCGCGGCGGGAACGACGGCACCCGACTCCGCGGCAGAAGCCGCGGCCATCGCCCTCGCCGTCGTCGCTCCGCTTTCCCGCCGTGCTGCACGCCAGCGACAGACCACCGATGACACCGTGGTCGAACCGCCCTTCATCGCCCCGACGCCCGAGCCGATCATCGCGGATGTGCCCGCCTCGCCGGTTGCGGTCGACAAGGTCGAGCAGATCATCGAGATCGCCACCGGCGACGAGGCCCACGCTGCGGCCGAGCCGGAGCCGGCGACCGACCTGCCCCTCGAAGACGATGCCGACGCCTTCGAGCGTGCGTCCCGCGCTTTCCGCACGGGCTCGATCCCGACGGTCGACTCTTCCGCCGCCGCGTTCACCGCGCAGAAGCCGTCGGCTGCGGGCTCTGCGCAGCCAGACGCGCCCGCCCACGTCGTCGCGCGCCGCCCGCGTAGCTTCCGCAAGGTCGTGGCCGTCGGCGCCAGCGTCGGCGTGATGAGCCTCGCAGGGCTCCTCGCCGTCTCCATGACTCTTCCCGCCGAGGCCGTCGCCGCGGTTCAGGGAACCTCGGTCGCCGCCACCTCGCTGGTCTCGGCTGCTGCCGCCGACGCGAAGGGAGCGGCCGACGACGAGATCCAAGCCTTCGTCGCACCCTCGGGCGTCGAGAACGAGACGCTTGCGCGGTCCGACGACTTCAGTACCGTCTCGCTGGTCCAGGTCGCCGCCGAGCAGGGCATCAACTACTCGGGCGAGATCTTCACGAACGACCCCGACGCGGCCATCCAGTGGCCCTTCCTGGTCGGCGTCGGCATGAGCTACGGGTACGGCATGCGCAGCGGCCGTCTGCACGAGGGCATCGACTTCGTTCCCGGCGACGGCGCCCCGGTTCAGGCGATCGCCGACGGCACCGTCCGCATCGCGACCGAGCAGGGCGGCGCTTACGGCGTGACCGTCTACATCGACCACGTCATCGACGGGTCGGTCATCACGAGCCACTACTCGCACATGCAGTACGGTTCGCTGCAGGTCAAGGCCGGCGAGACCGTCAAGGTCGGCACCGTCGTCGGCAAGACCGGAAACACGGGTCGTTCCTACGGCGCGCACATGCACTTCGAGCTCATCGTCAACGGGTCGACCATCGATCCGATGCCGTGGCTCAAGGAGAACGCCGGGCGGACGTCGTACTGACCGGCCCGGATTTCATGAGGACGCCACAGTAATGGTATTCTCGTACGGTTGCCCCGCGAGGGGCAGCACGCCCCGATAGCTCAGTGGCAGAGCACTTCCATGGTAAGGAAGGGGTCGTCAGTTCAATCCTGACTCGGGGCTCGCAGCATTCTTCTCACGCGGACGGATGCCTCGCGGCAGGGTAGCTCAGCTGGTTAGAGCGCACGACTCATAATCGTGAGGTCGCGGGTTCAAGCCCCGCTCCTGCTACAGACTTAAACCCCCGGTCATCCGGGGGTTTTGTCGTTTCCTGAACGGGCGCGGTGTAGCCGATGATGTGGCCCGGCGCCGCGAGAGAGCAGGTGTGCGCGTCTCAGTCGACGACGCGCATCAGCCGGTCGCGGGAGCGCTCGATGTGCGTGCGCATCGACTCCGCCGCCGCGGTGGGGTCGCCCTCGGTGATGGCGCGGACGATGGCCGCGTGCTCGTCGACCGTGTCCGACACGTATGCGCCCGTGTAGGCGAGTCGGAACGTGTGCAGGTGGCAGTGCGTGCGCGCATACGCCTGGCGGACCGTCTCGTTCTGCGCCGATCGGAACACGAGATCGTGCAGTCGCACGTCATGGCGGGAGAGCAGGCGGTAGGCGTCCGCTTCGCCGACCGCGGTCCGCCCCGCCTCGACCTCGTGAGCGAGTTCCTTCAGATCCGTGGCCGAGCGGCGTTCGGCGGCGCTCGCCGCGCTGCCCGGCTCCAGCAGCAGTCGCAGTTCGAAGAGTTCGGTCAGCCGCGTCCGATCGAGCAGATCGGTCGTGCGGTACCCGCGCAGGGGGAGCTTCTCGACGAGCCCGTCCGACTCGAGTCGCGCGAGCGCCTCTCGCACCGGAGTGGGTGACACTTCGAACTGCCGGGCCAGCTCGCCGGCGTTGATGCGCGCGTCCGGCGGGTAGGTTCCGTCGAGGATCGACTGCTGGAGCGCGCCGTACACCTCGTCGCCGAGCATCGTGCGTGCACCGGGGGTGAAGGAGGGCAACTGACCGAGCGTAGACATCCGACCTTTCCCTTGACATAGCGGCGGAGTGCAGCCATCATATCCTTTGAAAGATCAAATACGATATTTCAAAAGGAACCCTTTCCTGGAGGCTCAAAGATGCGCATCACACAGCACGTGCGGCTCGGCGCCGTCATCGCGGCAGCCGCCGCCCTCACCCTCGCGCTCGGCGCGTGCACTCCGCAGAACGCCGATCCGGATGCCGGCGGCGACGGGGCCGGCGGGGATCTGTCCGACGTGCGCGTCGCCCTCGTTCCCGGCGGCGCCCACCCGTACTTCCAGCCCTGGATCGAGGCCGGCGAGAAGGCGGCCAAGGACTTCAGCCTCGGCGAGGTCACGTTCAACGAGACCGCCGAGTGGGACCAGACCAAGCAGAACGATGTGATCAACTCGCTCGTGGCCAACGGCTACAACGCGTTCGGCATCTTCGGCGTCTCCCCGACGGACATCAACGCGACCTTCAAGAAGCTCACCGATGCGGGGGTCGCGGTCGGATCCATCGCCTCCTGTCCGGCAGGCGACGAGAACCTCGCCGCGTTCTGCCTCTCGACCGACACCGAGGAAGCCGCCTACCAGGCTGCCGCTGCGGCCATAGAGGCGATCGGCGGCAAGGGCACGATCGTGCACATGACCGGCAACAACGTCGACTCCAACACGCAGCGTCGCATCGAAGGCGTCCAGCGCGCGATCGACGAGACCGACGGTGCCGTGACCCTGCTCCAGACCATCACCGATGTCGACACCGACCTCGCGACCGCCCAGAAGGCGGCATCCGACCTCCTCGCGGCGAGCGGGTCCGAGATCAACGCGATCGTCACCACGGCCTACAACCCGGCCGTGGCGAGCGCCGAGGCGATCGCCGAATCCGGCCTCGAGATCCAGCTCGTCGCGATCGACGACGACGCCACCATCCTCGACGGCATCCGCGACGGCTCCGTCTACGGAACGGTCGCGCAGAACCCCGCCGGCCAGGCCTATGTGGGCAGTTGGGTGCTAGCTCAGCTCGCGAGCGGCACCTGCGAGATGGCCGACCCCGGAGTGATCGTCGACTCCGGCTCGTTCGTCGTCACGAAGGACAACGTCGACACGTACGACGACGAGCGCGTCGCGTTCGCCGAGAAGGTGAAGAAGCAGTTCGACGACGAGCTGCTCACCTGCAAGTGATCTTACCCACACCAGGAGATGTACCCGATGGCCAGTACGATCACCGATGCTCGCGCGTTCCTCGTGGACGTCGCCGTCGAGACCGAACGCACGGATGCCGTGCAGAGCTTCGTGTCTCAGGAGACGATCTTCGTCGAACTCACCACGAGCGATGGCCTGCACGGCCTCGGGTACTCCTACACGATCGGAACGGGAGGTCGCGCAGTGCTGTCGATGCTGCGCGACCACCTGCTCCCGATCCTCGTCGGTCAGGAAGCCGACCGCATCGAGGCGGTCTGGTACCGCCTGTTCGCCTCGACCCGCGCGACGACGACCGGGGCCATCACCTCGCTCGCACTGGCTGCCGTCGACACGGCGCTGTGGGACATCGCCTCGCGTCGTGCCGCGCTCCCGCTCTGGCGCCTCGCGGGTGGGTTCCGCCGTGACATCCCCCTCTATGACACCGAAGGCGGGTGGCTGCACCTCGACTCCGACGAGCTGGTGGCCGGTGCGCTCGCCTCGAAAGATGCCGGTCTCAAGGGTGTCAAGGTGAAGATCGGCAAGCCGAGCGGGCAGGAGGATCGCGAGCGACTGACGGCCGTTCGTGAGGCCGTCGGCTCGCACTTCGACATCATGGTCGACGCCAACCAGTCCCTGACCGGCGCGGAGGCCATCCGTCGTGCTCGACTGTTCGACGGACTCGACCTCGGCTGGATCGAAGAGCCCCTGCCCGCCGATGACATCGAGGGGCATGTCCGCCTCGCGGCATCGACCTCGACACCTATCGCGGTGGGGGAGTCGATGTACTCGATCGCGCAGTTCCGCGAGTATCTCGACCGCGGCGCCGCGGGAATCGTCCAGGTGGACGTCGCCCGCATCGGCGGCATCACGCCTTGGCTGAAGGTCGCGCACCTCGCCGAGTCGTTCAACGTGCACGTGTGCCCGCACTTCCTCATGGAGCTGCATGTGAGCCTGGTCGCCGCAGTCCCGAACGGACGCTACGTCGAGCACATCCCGCAGCTGCGCGCGATCACCCGGACCGGTATGACCATCGAAGGCGGCCGCGCCCTCGCGCCGGAGACGCTCGGCCTGGGCATCGATTGGGATCGCGATGCGATGGACGACAGGATCGTGCTCTGATGTCGCGTCTGGGTGCTGCCGCGCGCGCCGAGCTCCGCTCACCGCGTGCGCTCCTCGTCGTCCTGATCGTCGTCCTGGTCACGACCCTGGCGATCCTCAAACCGGCGTTCCTCAACGGCCCCTTCGTCATCGCGCCGCTGCTCACGACGATCGCGATCTTCACCGTCGTCGGGCTCGCGCAGATGGTGGTGCTCTCGATCGGTCACATGAACCTCGCTGTCGGTCAGCTCGCCGGGATCGGGGCGCTCGTCACCGGTGCCGCGTTCGAGAACCTCGGCCTGCCACTCCTCGCCGGGCTCGCTCTCGGGGTGCTCGCCAGTACGGCGCTCGGCGCGCTCGCCGGATGGATCATCGCCAAGACCGGCGTGAACTCGTTCATCGTCACCCTCGCGATGAGCTTCACGCTGCTGGGACTGATCCCCACGCTGTACAAGTCGTGGAGCACCGGCCAGGCGTTCACGGTCTCGCCCGCCGGGTTCGAGACCATCGGTCGCGGCACCTTCGCCGACGTCTGCATGTTCGGCTACTGCGGCTCGAACGCCGTGCCGCTCATGGTCCTGCCCGCCCTCGGCTGCATGGCCGTGATCTGGTACTTCTACACCTGCACACGCAGCGGACGCGAAGTCCTGATGACCGGCAGCAGCGTGAAGGCCGCAGAGCTCTCCGGCATCCCCACCGCGAGCCGGACCATCCTCGCGCATGCCCTCTCCGGGCTGCTCGCGGCGATCGCCGGGTTCTTGCTCGCCGCGAGCACGGGGTCGTTCACCCCCGCCATCGGCAGCGAGTTCATGCTCTCCTCGTTCCTCGGACCGATCCTCGGCGGCACGCTGCTCGCCGGCGGCCTGGTCTCGATCGTCGGCACCGCGCTCGGCATCACGCTGACCTCGGTGATCCGCAAGGGGCTCGAGCTGTTCGGGGTCGGGCTCGAGACGCTCAACGTCCTGCTCGGCGTCATCCTCCTGGCGGCACTCGCCACGGACCGGCTGCGGCTGCTCTTCGCGCGACGCCGTCCCGCCGCAGCGACGGAGTCCGCCGCGACGCTCGCCGTCGAACTCGAAGAGGCGGAGGCCCACCGATGAAACGCATGATCAGCGCGAACAACCTCCTGCTGGTCGGGATCGTCGTGGTCGGAGCCGCCGTGCTGGGCATGGCGACGTCGGGACAGTTCTTCGGCCCGGTGTCGATGACGAGCTTCTTCCGGTTCGTCAGCGTGCCGATCCTGATCGGGCTCGCCCAGATGATCACGCTCTGCGTCGGGCAGCTCAACCTCGCGGTCGGTGCCATCGGCGGCGTCGCGGCCTGCTTCACCGGCGTGATCGTCACATCCTGGGGCGTCCCCCCATGGATCGGTGCCCTCGTCGCCGTGCTCACCGGCGCCGTCCTCGGCCTCGTCAACGGTCTGCTGGTCGTCGGGACCAGGATCAACGGCTTCATCGTGACTCTCGCGATGTCGCAGATCCTGATCGGTGTGCAGTACGCCCTCGTGGGCACCCGTACGATCGAGCGCAAGGCCTGGCCCGAGCTCGCCGCCTTCGGGCGGTCGGAGATCCTGGGCATCCCCACGATCTTCCTGATGACGCTCGTGGTCGCCGTGATCGTCGCCCTGTACTTCGCGCAGACGGTGTCGGGACGCAAGCTCCTGGCCAGCGGGGGCAACGCCTCGGCCGCGCAACTCGCCGGAATCTCGACCGACCGCGCTCTCGTCGTGGCCCACACGCTCTCCGGACTCCTCTGCGGCGTCGCCGCGATGGTGAGCATCTCGTTCCTCCCCGGTGTGAACACGACCGTCGGCGGCGACTGGCTGCTGCCGAGCTTCGCCGCACCGATCATCGGCGGCGTCGCGCTCGCCGGAGGGACCGTGGCAGTCCTCGGCACGGTGCTCGCGGCGATGGTCGTGCGGCTCGTGGATGCCGCCAGCCCGATCTTCCGCTTCGACGCCGAGGTCGTGAACTTCGTCGTCGGTGCGGTGGTGCTGGGTACCGTGGCTCTCGGCAAGCTGCGCGAGGTGCAGGCGTCTCGACATGCCAGCAGGATCAGATCGTTGCGGGCGGAAGCCGCACTGGCGGAGGTGAAGCGATGACCGTCGCACTGGAAGTCCGGAACCTGCGCAAGACGTTCCCTGGCGTGACCGCGCTCGCCGACGCGAACCTGACCCTCGAGGCCGGCTCGGTGCACGCCCTCATGGGCGAGAACGGCGCGGGCAAGTCGACGCTCATCAAGATCGTGACCGGTGTGCAGGGCGCTGACTCCGGGAGCCTGATCCTGGGCGGTGAGGAGATCTCGTTCTCGAACCCGCTGGAGGCGATGGCGGCCGGCATCGGTGTCGTGCATCAGGAGCGCAACGTCGTCCGCGAGTTCACCGTGGGGGAGAACATCGCCCTCTCCGCGATGCCCCGCCGTGCGGGCGCGGTCGACTGGCGGCAGGTGTGGCGCGAGTCGAAGCGCTGCCTGGACATGCTCGACCTCGACATCGATCCCCGCACGCCCATGCGTGAGCTCTCGGCCGCGCAGATCCAGCTCGTGGAGATCGCCCGCGGCCTGTACCGCAGCGCCAAGGTGCTCCTGCTCGACGAACCGACCGCCTCACTCAGCAACGACGAGGCCGACCGGCTCTACAAAGTGGTGCGCCAGCTCAGCGCCGAGGGCACCGCCGTCGTCCTCGTCAGCCACAAGCTCGACGAGGTGTTCGCGCACTGCGATGCGATCACGGTGCTCCGCGACGGCAGCACCGTCATGCCCTCGCAGCCGATCGCGGACACGACCCATGACGAGGTCGTCGCGCGGATGGTCGGCCGCACGCTCGCCGATCTGGAGGTCGAGGAGCGCGAGGTCGACCGCACCGTCACGCCCGCGCTCGAGCTGACGGATGTCAGCACCGCCGCCGGGCATCGCCGCATCTCGCTCGCGGTTCATCCGGGAGAGGTGCTCGGGATGTACGGGCTCGTCGGCGCCGGCCGCACCGAGCTCGCGCGAGCCATCCTCGGACTCGACCGGGTCGTCGGGGGAGAGGTGAAGGTCGACGGCAGATCGGTGCGGATCCGCTCCGTGCGCGATGCCCTGCGCCGTTTCCGCATCGGCTACGTCACCGAGAACCGCAAGGAGGAGGGAGTCTTCCTCCTGCAGTCGATCACGCGCAACGTCGCCGTCACCATCTGGTCGGAGATCTCGAAGGTCCTCGGATTCGTCCCCGGGCGCACGGAGCGCGACGCGGTGCAGACCCACGTCGACGCCCTGGACATCAGGATCAGCTCGCAGGATCAGCTCGCCGGACAGCTCTCCGGAGGCAACCAGCAGAAGGTCTCTCTGGCCAAGTGGCTCGCCGCGCGGACCCGTGTGCTCATCATCGACGAGCCGACGGTCGGAATCGACGTGCGCACCAAGCGCGCGTTCTACGAGCTCATCTGGCGGCTCGCCGACGACGGCATGGCGATCCTGCTCATCTCGAGCGACCTCGCCGAGATGGTGACTCTCGCCGACCGCATCGTCGTGATGGACCAGTTCATCGTGCGCGGTGTCGTCGAGAACACGCACGATTACCAGCCGATGAGCGCGGCCGTGATGAGTCACATCCACGGATCGTCGGTGGAGGCCTCATGATCCCCGTTCGCACGCATCGCGGGCTCGACGTCAGCATCCTCGGCATGGGATGCGCCCAGCTCGGCAATCTGGGCAGCGTGATGACCGACGAGGAGGCGGAAGCGTCGGTGCACGCGGCCTGGGACGCCGGCATCCGCTACTTCGACACGGCGCCCCACTACGGACTCGGGCTCTCGGAGCGCCGACTCGGCCGCGCGCTCGCCGCGTATCCGCGGGATGAGTACGTGCTCTCCACGAAAGCCGGGCGACTACTCGTCCCGAGCCCGGAGACAGCCCATCTCCGCGACCTGGACAACCTCTTCGACGTGCCGTCCGATGTAAGGCGCGTGTACGACCTCAGCCGCGACGGGATCCTGCGTTCGATCGAGGCGAGCCTGGACCGGCTCGGACTCGACCGGGTCGACGTCGTGTACATGCACGACCCGGACGATCACCTCGACGCCGCCAGGACCACGGGCGCGCAGACGCTGTCGGCACTGCGCGACGAGGGCGTGATCGGGGCATACGGCGCCGGAATGAACCAGGCCGGAATGCTCGCCGACCTGATCGAGCAGACCGACACGGACATCGTGATGTGCGCCGGGCGACTCACGCTCCTCGAGCAGGCCGCCAGTCTGCGGATGCTGCGGCTCGCGCGCGAGCGTGGTGTCGCGGTGGTCGCCGCCGCCGTCTACAACTCGGGACTCCTCGCCCGTGACAGCGTGCCCGACCGGGTCAGCTACGACTACGCCGATGCGCCCCAGGACGTAGTGGAGCGGGCGCGCGAGCTCGAGCGCATCTGCCGCGCGCATGGCGTGACGCTGCCGTCGGCCGCCGTGCAGTATCCGCTGCGGATGCCGCAGGTGGCCTCGGCCGTCGTGGGGATGCGCGGGGTGCAGCAGGTGACGGAGGCCGTCGCCCGCGCGACGGCGGTGATTCCTGCGGAGCTGTGGAACGCGTTGGAGCACGCCGGGCATGTCCTGTCGCCGGAATCGATCTGAGCGCGGAGGGGACCACATGCGCATCGCCCTGCATTCGATCATCGCCGAGGGTGCGGTCGACGACTACCGATCCCACCACGCCCGGATCCCCGATGCGCTGCGCGACCTCTTCGGCGTCGCGGGCATCCACGACTGGACGATCTGGCGCTCCGGTCGCGACCTGTTCCACCTGGTCGAATGCGACGACTTCGAGGCCGCGATGCGCGTCGTCGAGGCCTCGCCGGTGAACGACGCGTGGCAGGCCGACATCGGCCGGTTCGTCGAAGGCTTCCACGGTGCTGATGGCGAGGACGGCTTCACCCCGATCGAGCAGGTGTGGGCGCTGTCGGTGCAGCGCGGCACCGACGCGTGACGCGCGGTCAGGCCGGACGTGTCTCGCTGAAGTCCGGATGCGCGTCGCCGACGCGGCCGCGGATGAAGAAGATCGTCACGAAGCCGGCGACGACCACCACGATGTTGCCGAGACCGGCGAAGCCCGTGAGCGCGCCCTCCGCCGGGTAGGCGGTCTGCAGGAAGATGCTCGGGTCGGTGCTCGCGTGCAGCAGGATCGGCGCGATGATCGTTCCGGTCACGCGGAGCGCGAGGTACATCAGGATGCCGAAGGCGAAGGTGTAGACCAGCTGGAACCCGGTCGCGAGGAGGTTCTGCCCGTTGAGCAGGTTGCCCGCGTGCAGTCCCGCGAAGAGGGCGGCCGAGACCACGGCCACCACGACCTCGCGGTGGCCCGCCTTGCGCATCAGGTTCACGACCAGGCCGCGAGTGAGCACCTCTTCGGTGAAGCCGATCAGGAGTCCGGCCAGGAGCCACGTCAGCACGACGTCGAAGCCCGCCTTGCCGTAGTCGATCGTCGCGAAGCGGAGGATGTTGAACAGCAGCACCACAACGATGGCGATCCACATCCAGCCTCGGCCGCGGATCGGCTGCCGGCCGAAGACCTCGCGCCACCACCCGACCGAGAGGGTGAAGGCGGCGAGGATGACGGCCCCGACGAGTTCGGGCAGGACGTAGAACACGGCGAGGCCCGCCGCGCTGCTCGGTTCCTGGATGTTCAGCGCGAGTGGAGTGAACGACAGCGAGAGCAGCTGGAAGAGGACGAAGTACGCGGCCGTGAGGAGGAGCGCTCGCCACCATCCGCCCTTTTCCCAGAACCTCTTCCAGAACGTGGCGGTGGGTGCGGGAGAGGTCATGAGGACTCCAGGCGGTGGGGGAGGGCCGGCGTGTTCACGTCAGTTTTGCGCAGGCCGGCGCTGTGCGTCCAGCGGAGGCATCTCGGCGTGTCAGCGAGGAGCGCTCCGACCCGCACCCCGGTTGCGCGTCGGTGGGAGGTGCGGGATCGGGATCGGCCGCGTCGCCCGAGAGGCGTCCTGGAACCTCCGGACGGCGTCGAGCACGTCCTCTGCGGAGCTGTACCGCAGGGCGAGGGGGAGGTCGCGTCGCCACAGGACCTCGAACTCCGTCGGCGCGTCTTCGAAGATCGTGCAGACCACTCGGCGGTGATCGCCCTCCGGGTAGTGCAGATCATGGATCGCCCAGTCGGTGTCGCCGACGCGCGCCAGGGCGAACCTGCGGTCCGGGTCGTGCTCCATCGTTCTCCTGCCTGTCCCCACGATGAAGGATGACCGCTCGCTTCGCGGAAAGGGAGGGGCTTGACACCACCGCGCCCTCACCCTTCATCAGAAGGGTGAGGGCGCGAGGATGTCAGCGGACCGTCGGTGTGGAACCTGTGTCCGTCGGCCCGGCATCCGCCGTCGCGAGGCCGTCCGGATGGGCGATGCCCCGCTGCTCGGCTTCCATGCGCTCCGCTTCCTCACCGCTGATCGCCTCGCCGCGGGCGACGAGTCCGGCCTGATCGGACAGCGGGATCTGCTTGAGGAACAGCGACAACACGAGTGCGAGTGCGATGAAGGGTACGAGGTACCAGAACACCGGCGCCAGAGCGTCCGCGTACGCGGTGACGATGCCGTCGCGCACCTCGTCGGGGAGGGTGTTCAGCGTCGCGGGGTCGATCGTGGACGCGGCCTGGGAGGCGGCATCCGGCGAGGCGCCGGCCCCGGCGAAGACCCCGGTGAGGTTCTCGGTCAGGCGCGTGGTGAAGATCGTGCCGAACACGGCGGTCCCCAGCGACGCGCCGACCTCGCGGAAGTAGTTGTTCGTGCTGGTGGCGGTGCCGAGCTCGCCCGCGGGGACCGCGTTCTGCACGACCAGGACGACGACCTGCATGATGAGGCCGAGTCCGGCGCCGAACACGAACAGGAACGTGCAGATCAACCAGATCGGTGTGGAGGCCGACAGGGTGGTCATCGAGACCATCGCGATGCCGGTGATGATCGTGCCGAGGATCGGATAGATCTTGTACTTGCCGGTCTTGGAGATCGCGATGCCCGAGAAGATCGACGTGCCCATCAGGCCCACCATCATCGGGATCATCAGCAGACCGGATTCCGCCGCCGAGGTGCCGGACGACATCTGCAGGAAGGTCGGCACGAAGCCGATCGCCGCGAACATGCCGATCCCGAGCACCAGTCCGATCGCGGTCGCGTTCACGAAGATCGGGTTGCGGAAGAGGCTGAGCGGGATGATCGGGTCCTTGACCCGCGATTCCGTGATGACGAAGGCCGTGGCTGCGACGATCAGGCCGGCGCCCCAGGCCCAGGTGGCCAGCGAATCCCAGCCGAACTCCTTGTCGCCGCCGAAGTCGGTGAAGAAGATCAGGCAGGTGGTCGCGATCGAGAGGAAGATCACGCCGAAGATGTCGATCGGCTTCTCGGCCTTCTTGCTCGGCAGCTTCAGCGCGACCAGAGCGATGATGAACGCGGCGATGCCGACGGGGATGTTGATGTAGAACGCCCACTGCCAGGTCAGGTGGTCGACGAAGTAGCCGCCGAGGAGCGGCCCCGCGACGGCCGACAGACCGAACACGGCGCCGAGCGGGCCCATGTACTTGCCGCGCTCGTTGGCCGGCACGATGTCGGCGATGATCGCCTGCGACAGGATCATCAGGCCGCCGCCGCCGAGGCCCTGCAGGGCGCGGAAGACGACGAACATCCAGAAGTCGGTGGCGAAGGCGCAGCCGACCGAGGCCAGGGTGAACAGCGCGATGGCGACCAGGAACAGGTTGCGTCGGCCGAGGACGTCACCGAACTTGCCGTAGATCGGCATCACGATGGTCGTGGCGAGCAGGTAGGCGGTGGTGATCCAGACCTGGTGGTCGACGCCGCCGAGCTGCCCGACGATGGTCGGCATGGCGGTCGAGACGATGGTCTGATCGAGGCTGGAGAGCAGCATGCCCGCGATGAGGGCGCTGAAGATGATCCAGATGCGGCGCTTCGTGAGCAGGAAGGGCGCATCCTTCGTGGCGGTGGCGGACATTCAGAGGTCTTTCTGTGACGGTGCGTAGAGCGAGCGGGCGAGGTCGAGACGTCGGGTGATGAGATCGCTGAACGGCTCGGTGGCCTGGTGGTGCAGGAGCTGGTCCATGCTCATCCGCACGAGCGCGCCGACGGTGTGCACGATCACCTCGGCGCGGAGCTCGGCATCGGGGGCGTCGGGGATGCGGCGGAGGATCAGCTCGCCGTCGCGGCGCTCGTTCTTGGCGAGCTGCTCGAACGCGGCCTTGAGCAGACGCGGCTCCTGCTCGATCACGGCGAACATCGCCGGAGCATCCTCGACCGGGTTGAACAGCTCGAAGCGGCGGATCGTCAGCTCGATGAAGTCGTCGAGCAGGTCACCGTGCTGCGAGGCGAACTCCTCTTCGAGGGCCTCCTGGCGCGAGTCGATGGTGGCGAACCCGAAGACCGCGTTCTCCTTGCTCTCGAAGTAGTTGAAGAAGGTGCGTCGGGACACGCCCACCTCGGCGCACAGCTCTTCGATGGTGAAACCCGCGAAGCCCTGCTCCGTCGTCAGTCGGCGGGCGGCATCGGTGAGTGCACGGGACGTCTCGCGCTTGCGCTGCTCCCGCAGTGAATCTGCACTGTCGCTCATGGAGTGCAATATTGCACTCTCTTCCTTGGAGTGCACTGTGAGTGCCCGCTCAGGCGGGGACGAAAAAGTTCCGACGAATCTGTGACGTTCTCCGCCCGGCATCCGTCCTAGTGGTGTCGCTGAACGGCGACCCGCACTCCGCAGGGGGACGGATACACGGATGAAGGAGCTCGAGATGGCGAACGTGACCGGCAGTACTCAGCCCAAGACCCAGATCGTCGCACCGCAGCAGGGGGCTGCTGCGGGCAAGACCACGATCGAGGATGCGGTGGTGGCCAAGATCGCCGGCATCGCCGCTCGCGAGGTCAGCGGCGTCTACGCACTCGGTGGGGGCACCGCGCGCATGGTGGGGGCCATCCGCGACGCGCTCAATACCACCGACCTCTCGCAGGGGATCCGCGTGGAGGTCGGGGAGACTCAGGTCGCGGTCGACGTGACGATCGTCGCCGAGTACCCGGTCTCCCTCCAGAAGGTGGCGGACGACGTCCGCGCCGCCATCCACCGCGCCATGGTGGAACTGGTGGGCATGGAGGTCGCCGAGGTCAACGTGACCGTCAACGATGTGCACATCCCCTCCGATGACGAGGGCGACGGCACGCAGGAGACGCGAGTCCAGTGACCGCGTCGGTGATCGGAGCGGCGGCAGCGGCTGCTCTCACGCTGACCTGGATCGCCCTCGGCTTCTGGGCGTTCCTGCTCGTGGCCCTGGCGATGCTGGTGGGCGCGGTCGCCGGCCGCATCATCGACGGTCGACTCGACCTGCGGGCGCTCGCCGAGGTCTTCCGAGGCCGGCGCTCCTCCTCATGACGGCCGACCGCTCATCGCAGGCAGGGGGAGGCGTCGTCGTGGGGACGACGACCTTCACCGCCCGCGCACTGCAGCGGCTCGCCGTCGGCATCGCGCACGATGTCGCCCGGGTCTCGGCTCGCGACGTCGGGGTGCAGCTGTCGGACGATCACGGTGCACTGCGGATCGCGGTCACCGTGCCCGTGGCCGTGGCATCGACGCGTCGAACGGACCTGGTCGCCGGCGGGGAGGAACTCCGCACCGGTCTGATCGAGGGCATGCGAGAACTGGCCGGCCGTGAGGTCGGCACCGTGGACGTCCGGTACTCGGGCGTCCACCGGAGTACGGAGAGGAGAGTGCGATGACGAACGAACAGGCGACGTATCGCCGCGTCCTGCGTCGCGAGACGCACACGTCCCGCACGGCCGCGGCGATGGTGGTCGCATCCATCGGTGCCCTGCTCCTGATCGCGCTGCTCGCCGGCGCCGTGTGGTGGCTCGTCGACGGCGGCTTCCGTGACGCGGCAGCGCGACCGCTCGAGGAGATCTCCGTCGGGGTGCAGCAGCCGCCGGTGCTGTTCACCGTGGGTGGGGTGCTCACGGCCCTCGCCGTGGTGCTCATCGCGCTCGCACTGCTGCCCGGACGACGGGCACGGCGGGCACGCCTCACCGACCGGACCGCGCTGCTCGTGGACGACGGCGTGATCGCCGACTCGATCGCCGCAGCGGTCGCCCGTCGTGCCGGAGTCGACCGCAGCCGGGTGTCCGTCTTCGTCGGCCGACGCACGGTCGAAGTCCGCATCACTCCGACCAGCGGCGTCTTCGTCCGGGTGGCCGACGCAGAAGACGCGGCGAGCGACATCCTCGCCGGGATCGGCTTCTCGGCCACCCCGCGCGTGGTCGTCGAACCGAACGGAGTGGTGGCATGAACGCGACGAACCGATTCGTGAACCGCAGTGTGCTCTTCCTCGTGGGTGCGGCGCTTCTGATCGCCGGAGCCGTCGCTCTCGCGGCAGGAGTGCTCTCCGCCGGTAATCCGCCGGCGTGGGTGCGGCGGCCGGCGGCAGAAGTCGCGGCCGCGTGGGAATCCGTCGACGACCGGACGTGGCAGGTGATGGGCATCGGCCCGGTGCCGATGCCGCTGCTGTTCGCGGCGGCGGCTGCGCTGGTGCTGACGGTTCTGCTGGTGGTGTTCCTGATCTCGCGCCGACGTGGGCGCTCGAATACCGTGCTCGACGTGCATACCGCCACCGGGCGGACGACGGTCGATCGCAACGTGGTCGACGCCGTGCTCACCGAGCCGCTGATCCGACGCCCCGATGTGCTCTCGGCCCGCACAGGCACCTACCGTGTCGGTCAGACGCGCGCGGTCGAGTTGGCCGTGACCGTGCGGCCGGGGGCTCCACTGGCGAACGTCGTCGCGGCGGCCGAGGCGGCGATCGGCGAATGGGACGAGCTGCTGGGGTCTCGAATCCCGATCCTGCTGCACCTCTCGGACCGGCGCTGGAGCGAGGGTTTCCGCTCGCCGACGAGAGTGCGGTGATCGGGTGCGACGGCGACACAGACCAACGCACGGACCACGTGCGTGAACACGCGAACCCGAGACACGGGTGCGATGAGAAAAGGAGACGCCATGGGCGCTGAAGACAAGATCAAGGCCGCTGCGGAGAAGGTCGCCGGCAAGGCGAAGGAGGCCGTCGGCAAGGTCACCAACGACGACAAGCTCGTCGCCGAGGGCAAGGCCGAGCAGGCCAAGGGCGAGATCCGCGACACGGCCGAGAACGTCAAGGATGCGTTCAAGAAGTAGCGGACGCGGGGAGGGACCCGACCGGGTTCCTCCCCGATCACTCCCAGGTCGGTCGGCGAGGATCCGATCCGGTGAGGCGTCGGTTCCGAATCTCCTGTGGGGATCGGATCGAGGGGTGGGGAACAGATGGAAGAGGAACGCTTTCGCAGAGCGCTCGAGCAGGCCGACGACGGCATCGTCGCCGGCCGTGCGATGGACGGCGACGTCGAAGCCTTCGCGGTGCTCGTGCGGAGATACACGCCGATGATGCGTGCGTACACGCAGCGGATGCTGAACGCCTCGGCCGATGTCGACGACATCGTGCAGGAGTCCTTCGTCACCGCCTGGCAGCGGTTCGGCGAGCTCGACGACCCGTCGAAGGTGAAGAGCTGGCTGATGCGGATCGTGAGTCGGAAGGCGGTGGATCGCATCCGCGCGGCCCGACCCGTCGTGGACATCGACTCCATCGATCGCCCGGCGCCGTTGCACGCCTCGCCGTCGGCGGTGGTCGAGGTGCGAGCCGGAGTCGCCGCCGTCGGTGCCGCGCTGCGCGAGCTGCCCGATGCCCAGCGCGAATGCTGGGTCTTGCGCGAGATCGGCGGCTACTCCTACGAGGAGATCTCGGAAGAGCTCGGCATTCCCGTCTCCACCGCGCGAGGACTGCTCGCGCGGGCCCGGAAATACATGATCGTACGGATGGAGGAGTGGCGATGACCGACGAGAGAGACATGCCAGAAGTCCGCCGTCTCGGTCTGGAACCGAGCGATCTCGACGGGCACACGCTCGACGAGCTCACCGACTACCTCGAAGCGGGACGACAGCCCTCCGACCGCTCGATCGACGAGTCGCCCGGCTGTCAGCTGGCGCTGGACGCGCTCGAACGTCTGCACGGCCTCGGCGCGGAGCTGATGGCCGCCGAGACCGCCGCGGAACCGGAGGTCGAGGGGAGCTGGGTCGACCGCATCCTCAGCGGCATCGCCATGGATGCGCGCTCGGGCCGACGCATCCCGTTCGAGTCCCCGGATCCGTCGACGGATCTCGGGATCACCGAGGGGGCGGTGCGCGGACTCATCCGCTCGGCCGAGAGCACCGTGCAGGGACTCCTCATCGGGCGCTGCCGCCTCATCGGCGACGTGACCGTCGCGGATGAGCCGATCCGCGTCGAGATCGACGCCAGCGCGCTGCACGGGCAGCCGATCCCGGTGGTCGCCGACCGCCTCCGGGGCGAGGTGGATCGGGTCCTTCGTGCGCACACGGAGTTGAACGTCGTCGCGATCGACATCGCGATCCGGGACATCAGGGAGGTGTCGTCATGGACGCAGGAGAGCTGAGGGTCACCGATGCAGGGGCGGTGGTCGCCGCCGAGATCGAGAAGGCGGTGCGGGCGACTCCCGGTGTCCGCAGCGTGTACCGCTCCGGTTCGCTCATCTCGAATCTGCTGCGCGCGGGGGCCGCGGCGCTCGGCGGGCGACCGGAGGACGAGCCGCTGGTGTCGGTCGCGCCGGTGGGCGACGGCATCGCCGTGGAGGTGTCGATCGGGGTGGAATCCGACGCGAGATCGGCGGATGCCCTTCGCGCCGTGCACGCCGCGGTCGATGCGGTGCTCGAGACGCGGGGGCTCCGGCCGGACAGCATCACCCTCACGGTCGTGCACGTGCAGTCCGCAGAGGCAGCACCCGCAGGGTGAGACGAGGGATGCCGCCCTCGGAGGAGGGCGGCATCCCGCGGAACACCCGGTGGCGATCAGGCGATCGCGCGCAGCCCCTCGACCAGCGGGGTGGTGGGGCGTCCGATCAGCCGCGCGAGCGTCCCGTCGGTCTCGGCCAGGGCGCCACCGCGGATCCCGGCGTCGAGCGCGGCGACGAATCCGGCGGTTCCCTCATCGAGACCGGCTTCGCGCAGAGCCGCGAGCTGGTCGTCAAACGAGACAGGGACGAATGCGACCTCGCGCCCCGTGACCTCGGCGAAGGCCGCGGCCAGATCGCTGTAGGTCCAGGCGACGTCGCCGCCCAGCTCGTAGACCTCGCCGACGTGCCCGTCTTCGAGCGCGACGACCGCCGCCGCCTCTGCGAAGTCCTTGCGGCTGGCCGAGGCGACCCGTCCGTCACCGGTGCCCGAGGTGAGCACGCCGGTCTCGGCGGCGCGGGCGAGGTCGGCGGCGTAGTTCTCGGTGTACCAGTTGTTGCGGAGGATCACGGCGGGAAGTCCCGCGGCGGCGATCAGCTCTTCCGTCGCCTTGTGCTCGGGCGCGAGGACCAGATCGCTGGTGGTCGCCTTCGGCGCGCTGGTGTAGATGAACTTGGAGACCCCGGCGGCCTTCGCGGCGTCGATGACCGCCTGGTGCTGGGCCACCCGCTGTCCGACTTCCGATCCGGACACGAGCACGACGGTGTCGACGCCCTCGACGGCCGCGGCCACCGAGGCGGGGTCGGTGTAATCCAGGGGCACGACGCGCACACCGAGGTCGGCGGCCTTCGCGGTGTCGCGGGCTCCGGCGACGATCGACTGCGGGTCGGCGCCGCGCTCGAGAAGGCTGGCGATGATGAGGCGTCCGAGGTTGCCGGTCGCGCCGGTGACGAGGATGGTCATGAGGGTCCTTTCGTAAGTGACACCCTCGACAACCTCGAGACGGGCATTGCGCATTCCGATCTGCGGGTACCCACTTTGAAGTAAGGTACCCACATGACGGTTAGTTTCGCGCAGATAAAGGAATCCACACCGTTCGTGTTCGATCAGAACTGCGGCACGCGGGTCGTCCTCGACCACATCATGAGCAAGTGGGGTGTGCTCGTGCTCTCTTGCCTGTCCGACGGCACGCACCGCTGGGGTGCACTGCGCCGCGAGGTCGACGGCATCAGCGAGAAGATGCTCGCCTCGACGCTGCGCACGCTCGCCGAGGACGGGCTCGTGCATCGGGAATCGCTCCCGACGGTGCCCCCGCACGTCGAGTACAGCCTCACTCCGCTCGGCCGCGATCTCATGGAGCGGATGCTGCCGCTGATGGAATGGGTCGCCGACCATGCCGACGGGATGCTCGGAAGGGCCTGAACCTGCGGAATCCGTCGCGAGCATGCGCCGTTGGCCGCGGATTCGGTCGGTGAAAGAAACCGTTGACGCGATAACCGTGGTGGCTCTACTGTTCTGACATGGCAGCAACGACGCCCATTCATCTGGAACGACCCGACGGCAAGGGTCTGGCTGCGGGAACCCTCGGGCTCTGGGGGTCGACCGTCATCGGTCTCGCCTCGACGGCCCCGGTCTACTCGCTCGTCGCGACGCTCGGCTTCGTGGTGCTCGCCGTCGGTGCGCAAGCGCCGATCGCCTTCATCATCGCCTTCGTCCCGATGCTCCTGATCGCCTTCGCGTATCGAGAGCTCAACAACGCGGTGCCCGACTGCGGCACGACCTTCACCTGGGGCACCAAGGCGTTCGGTCCGTGGGTGGGTTGGATGGGCGGCTGGGGTGTCGCCGTCGCCGGTATGGTCGTGCTCGCCAACCTCGCCCAGATCGCCTCGGTCTACTTCTGGTCACTGATCGGACAGGACCTCGAGAACAACGACTGGCGCGTGGTCGTCGTGGCCGTGCTCTTCATCGCCGCGATGACCTGGGTCAGCTGGCGTGGAGTCGAGATCGGCGAGCGCATCCAGAACATCCTGCTGGGCATCCAGTACCTGGCGCTCGCGATCTTCGTGGTGACCGCGCTGTGGCAGTTCTTCGCCGGCACCGCCCCGAACCCCACGCCCTTCTCCTGGGAGTGGATGAACCCCTTCGCCTTCACGGACTGGTCGGGTTTCACCGAGGCCATCCTGCTCGCCCTCTTCATCTACTGGGGCTGGGACACCTGCCTCGCCCTGAACGAGGAGACCAAGGACCCGAAGCGCATCCCGGGCCGTGCCGCATTGCTGACCACCGTCATCCTGCTGTTCACGTATGTCGCCGTCACCATCGCGGCCATGATGTACGCCGGTCTGGGGGAGAGCGGCACGGGCCTGGGCAACGAGGCGAACGCCGACGACTTCTTCCTCGCGATCAAGGACGGACTGCTGGGCCCGTTCGGCTGGGTGCTCGTCGTCTCGGTGATCATCTCGGCGATCTCGTCGACGCAGACCACGATCCTGCCCACCGCCCGCGGCACGCTCGCGATGGGCGTCTACCGCGCACTGCCGGCGAAGTTCAAGGACGTGCACCCCACCTACAAGACGCCGTCGTTCTCGACGATCGTCATGGGCGTCGTCGCCTCGGCCTACTACATCGGCATGACGCTGATCAGCGACAACATCCTGCAGGACTCGATCCTCTCGCTCGGGCTCGCGATCGCGTTCTACTACGCCATCACGGGTTTCGCGTGCGTCTGGTACTTCCGCAAGGATCTGACGTCGTCGCCGCGGGACTTCTTCTTCAAGGGACTCTTCCCGCTGCTGGGCGGACTCATGCTGACCTGGGCGTTCATCCAGTCCGCCATCGACATGTGGGACGTCGACTACGGCTACACCGTCCTGTTCGGCATCGGCGGCACCTTCGTGATCGGCGTCGGCTCGCTGGCATTCGGTCTGGTGCTGATGTTCGTCTGGTACCTGTTCCCGCGGTCGAAGCGGTTCTTCCGCGGCGAGAGCCTGAACCGCGAGACGCAGGTGATGGTGCCGGACGAGCCCAGCGTCACGATCCGTTCGATCGACGGCGGCATCTGAGGTCGCCCGGGCACGTCCGCGGACGTGTCCTAGGCTTGCTCCGTGCGCATCCGGCTCGACATCGCCTACGACGGCACCCACTTCCGCGGGTGGGCGAAGCAGCCGACGCTCCGCACCGTGCAGGGGACTCTCGAGGCGGCCCTCGCGCGGATCGTCGGCTCCGACGTGCAGTTCGTCGTCGCGGGCCGCACCGACGCGGGAGTGCACGCCAGCGGTCAGGTCGCGCACGTCGATCTCGACGAGAAGCAGTGGTCGCGCATCGAGGCCAGGCAGGGGCGGGCTCCGCTGGCTCCCGCAGAGACCATCGCCGGGCGCATGCGCGGCGTGCTCGGTGCCTACTCCGACGTCACCGTCACGAAGACGTCGATCGCTCCCGAGGGGTTCGACGCCCGGTTCTCGGCGGTGTGGCGGCGTTACCGCTACCGTCTCGCCGATGCGCAGGCCGGATTCGATCCACTGCGCCGGCACGACACGACGAACATCCGCGGGAATCTCGACGAACAGGCGATGGATGCCGCGGCCCGCAGCCTCATCGGCCTGCACGACTTCGCGGCGTACTGCAAGCCCCGCGAAGAGGCGACGACGATCCGCACCCTGCTCGACTACCGCTGGGAACGTGATGCCGAGGGCGTTCTCATCGCCGAGGTCAAGGCCGACGCGTTCTGCCACAGCATGGTGCGCGCACTCGTCGGCGCGTGCGCGGCGGTGGGGGAGCGACGCCTCGACGTCGAGGATGTCGTGCTGCTGCGCGACGCCCTGACGCGCACGAGCGAGTTCAAGGTCCTGGCGGCGCGCGGCCTGATCCTCACCGAGGTCGGCTACCCCGCCGACGAGCTGCTCGCGACGCGCGCGGAGCAGACGCGGGCTCGACGTGACGGTACGAGCCGCGTTCGTGATCCGGAGCCCGACCACAGCCTGGGCGAGTAGCGTGGAACGGTCATGAAGGTCATCTCGTACAACCTCCAGAAGCATCGCGCGGCCGGTGAACTCGCCGCCATCGTCGGCGAGCACGACCCCGACATCCTGTGTCTGCAGGAGTGCGACGTTCCGGAGCTGCCCGCAGAGATCGGCGACCTGGTCCTCGCGGATGCGACGCAGGGCAACCGCCTCGGGCTCGCGCTGTTCTACCGCTCGAGCACCTACCATCTGCAGTCGATCCGCACCCTCGGGTTGAAGAAGTCGCTGCACGACCGGATCGCGAAACCCGCTCACGAGCGTGTGCTCGGCGCTCGGCTGCGTGACATCGACGACGCCCAGGATTTCATCGTCGCCTCGTTCCATGCCGCACCGCTCACCGCATTGAACTCGTTGCGTCGGCACCAGATCCGCGCGGCGCTCACCGAGCTCGCGACTCTCGGGGAGGGTCTGCCGCAGCTGATGGTCGGCGACTACAACTACCCGATCTTCAAGGAGAACCTCGGTCAGGCCGTGCGCGACCACGGTTATGCCCTCTCGCTCAGCGACGACCACACCTACACGCGCTACCGGGTGTTCCGCGGGCACTACGACTTCGCGACCTCGGCCGGTTTCGAGATCGAGCGCATCACGACGCTGCCCCAGGGGTCGAGCGACCACCGCCCGATCCTGGTCACGGTCAAACCCGACTGAGTCGGCGGTTTGGGCATCCGCGCCCGGTGGCGTATGATTTCCCTTTGGTGCCTTTCCCGTTCGCGGGAAGTGGGCATCGTCCGAACGTGAGCCCTCCACTGGCGTGTTCCTCCCTGTCGGGAAGAACCACCCCGGAGTGGGATTCACGAACTTCTCCGTTCGACACAAGAAAGCAGCACTATCGTGACGCGCACTTACACCCCCAAGGCTGGCGAAGTCCAGCGCGATTGGGTCGTCATCGACGCCACCGACGTCGTTCTCGGCCGTCTGGCTTCGCACGCCGCTACGCTCCTGCGTGGCAAGCACAAGCCGACCTTCGCCAACCACATCGACTCGGGTGACTTCGTCATCATCGTGAACGCCGACAAGGTCGCGCTCACCGGTCAGAAGCTCCAGAAGAAGCTGGCCTACCGCCACTCGGGTTACCCGGGCGGCCTGAAGTCGGTCACCTACGCCGAGCTCCTCGAGAAGAACCCGGTTCGCGCTGTGGAGAAGGCCATCCGTGGCATGCTCCCCAAGAACAGCCTCGGCCGCCAGCAGCTGACCAAGCTCAAGGTGTACGTCGGTGCCGAGCACCCGCACGCCGCGCAGCAGCCGCAGACGTACACCCTCGACCAGGTCGCCCAGTAAGCGCCGTAAAGACTTAAGGACATACTCGTGGCTGACATCCAGGACACCACCGAAACCCCCCAGAACTTCTCGACGTCGACTCCGGAGACCGACGTGGTCGAGGCGGCTCCCCGCCCCGTCCTCAGCGTCCCGGGTGCCGCTGTCGGCCGTCGCAAGCAGGCCATCGCCCGCGTGCGCATCGTCCCCGGCTCGGGCACGATCACGGTCAACGGCCGCACGATCGAGGACTACTTCCCGAACAAGCTGCACCAGCAGCTGATCAACGACCCGTTCACGGTGCTGAACCTCACCGGTGCATACGACGTCATCGCGCGCATCTCCGGTGGTGGCCCCTCGGGCCAGGCCGGTGCGCTCCGCCTCGGCATCGCCCGTTCGCTGAACGGCATCGACGAGGAGAACAACCGTCCGACCCTGAAGAAGGCCGGCTTCCTCTCGCGTGACGCTCGCGTCAAGGAGCGCAAGAAGGCCGGACTCAAGAAGGCCCGTAAGGCGCCTCAGTACTCGAAGCGTTAAGGTCCACTGCTCCGATGCCGATCTTTGGCACGGACGGCGTGCGAGGACTTGCCAATGGCATCCTCACCGCCGACCTGGCGCTCACCCTGGCCCAGGCGACTGCTGTCGTCCTGGGCCAGGGCCGTACTGCGGAGGCTCGCAAAGCCGAAGGCAAGCGACTCACCGCAGTGGTCGCCCGCGACCCCCGGGTCTCCGGACACTTCCTGACGTCGGCCGTCTCGGCCGGGCTCGCCTCCTCGGGTGTCGACGTCCTCGAGGCCGGTGTCATCCCGACCCCGGCGCTGGCGTTCCTCGTCGCCGACCGTGACGCCGACTTCGGTGTCATGATCTCGGCCTCGCACAACGCCGCTCCCGACAACGGGATCAAGATCTTCGCCCGCGGGGGCCGCAAGCTCCCCGATGAGGTCGAGCAGCGCATCGAAGAGGCCATGCACGGCGAGATGCTGCGCCCGACGGGTGCCGGCGTCGGTCGTGTCGACCGCTTCTCCGACGCGGAGGACCGCTACGTCGTGCACCTCCTCGGCTCGCTGCCGAATCGTCTCGAGGGCATCCACGTGGTGCTCGACTGCGCCCACGGCGCGGCATCCGGGGTCTCGCCCGAGACGTTCCGCGATGCGGGCGCCGAGGTGACGGTCATCGGGGCAGACCCCGACGGCTGGAACATCAACGACGGAGTCGGCTCGACCCACCTCGACAACCTCGCCGAGGCTGTCGTGCGTCTGGGCGCCGACATCGGCATCGCCCACGACGGCGACGCCGACCGCTGCCTCGCCGTGGACGCCGAGGGCAATCACATCGACGGTGACCAGATCATGGCCATCATCGCGGTGTCGATGAAGGAGCGCGGACGCCTCACAGACGACACGCTCGTCGCGACCGTCATGAGCAACCTCGGCCTGCATGTCGCGATGCGCGAGCACGGCATCACGGTGCGTCAGACCGCCGTCGGCGACCGCTACGTGCTCGAAGACATGAACGAGGGCGGATACGCGCTCGGCGGCGAGCAGTCCGGTCACGTGATCATGAGCGAGTACGCCACCACCGGCGACGGCATCCTCACGGGCCTCCACCTGGTGGCGGAGATGGCGCGGCAGAAGAAGTCGATCGCGGAGCTCGCATCGATCATGACCGTGTACCCGCAGGTGCTCATCAATGTGCGCGACGTCGACAAGGATCGCGTCGCAGACGACGAGGTCGTGCAGCAGGCTGTACGCGACATCGAGGGTGAGCTGGGTGATTCCGGGCGGGTGCTGCTGCGCAAGTCCGGCACCGAGCCCCTGGTGCGCGTCATGGTCGAAGCCGCCGATGCGGAGTCGGTGCACGCCTACGCCGGACGACTGGCGGAGGTCGTGCAGGAGCGCCTCTCGCTCTGACGCTCGCAGAACCTCGGAACCGGCCGGTCGCTGATCTCAGCGGTCGGCCGGTTCTCTGTGTACGGGGAGCCGAGGGACGGCGGTCAGGGTGCCGCGCAGATGCGGTACTGGCCGGCGTCGACGAGCGTCTCGGTCGTGCAGGGCTGAGTGGTCAGCCGTGGCACGTCGGCCATGGCGGGGGCGTCGAAGAGCCCGACGTGCGCACCCGTCAGCACGATGGGCGCGACCGCGTACCCCCAGGGCTCGGCCGCCAGCCATTCGACGTCGTTCGCCTCGACCCAGGCCGTGAGCGGCACGAGGGCCGTGCGCTGGCTCTCCAGCGTGGTGCGGGGCTCGTACGTCGACACGACGTGAGCCACGCCGCCGCCGGCGATGATGGCGGCCAGAGCGGACGCGGCGATGATCCCGATGACGCGCGCGCCCTTGCGGCGGGGCAGGGCGGCCACCGCCCACAGCGCGACCGCGGCGATGACGGGGAAGAACGCCAGGATGCCGGGCGCGGGGTGCCGCACCCACAGCGGCAGGCGGGAGGCGGTGGCCCACCAGCCGACGAAGGCGAGTGCGCCGACGATGGCCGCCAAGGCGTACGCGATCACGATCCGGTCGGCCGCGCTCGCGTCCCGCCAACGCAGCACGACGCCGGTGACCGCGAGACCGAGGGCGATGACCGCTCCGATCACGGCGAGGAAGCCGGGCAGCGACCACGAGTCCGCCAGCGTCCCGAGCTTCTGCAGCACCGTGGTCGCGGCGTCACCCTGCCCGCCGGTGCGGAGGAAGTGGGCGAAGTCGCGCACGTGCTGCCAATAACCGGAGAACCCCAGCGACAGCAGCGCGCCCAGCTCGAGGAGCAGTGTCGGCACGGCGGCCAGCAGGAGGGGCAGCCACGACCGTCGGAGCGTGTCGCGCACCCGGGCCCAGCCGGTGCCGTCGGAGAGCACCCACAGGGCGATGGCGAAGGCGGGGAGGGCGAGGGCGGCGATGAGCTTCGCCTGGATCGCGAGGCCCACGAGGAGCCCGGCGAGCCATGCGCGGCGGGGAAGCAGTGTGAGGGCCCAGACGAGGAGCGCGGCCGCGGGGATCTCGCCCAGCAGGTCGGCGGGGCCCTGGATGGGGGAGAAGCCGGCATCCGCCGTGAATGCCAGGGGAACGGCCACGGCGAGCAGAGCGGCCCAGCGTCCGCCGATGCGTCGCCCGATCACGGCGAGGCCGGCGAGGAGCGCCACCCAGAAGGCCAAGGGGACGAGCCGTGCGGCCAGCACCGGGTCCATCCCGGTCGCGAGGAGCGCGGCGACGGGCAGGAGCACGACGGGCCCGGTCGAGATACGCGGGTCGAACGGCGTGATGGTCGAGCCGGAGAGCGCGCCGTCGCTGGAGTATCCGAGTCCGTCCAGCAGATTGAGCGGGACCGTGAGGTTGAAGGCCTCGTCCTCCCAGAAGCGCCACACCACGAGGCTGTGCCAGGCCACGATGACGTGACCGATCAGCAGGGCGACGGCCGCCGCCCAGAACACGACCGTGCGTGCTCGGGTCATCGCGCGACGGTCTCCGGAAGACGGATGCCGCGCAGGGGAGCGGATGGCCGCAGAGAGAGGGTCCACGCCTCGACGAGGGCGACGCGAACGAACCGGCGCAGACGCTTCGGCGGCAGGGTGACCGAGTTCCCTCGCCCCCACATGGTGCCCGTGGTCGATTCGCCCCGACGAGGGATGCTGGCGACGCGGAGGTAGCGCACGGTGAAGCCCGCGCGCGCCTCGGCGAGGGAGAAGTGCACGTGCGGCACCGTGGCGTCGGGCGGGGTCGCGTCGACGAGCAGTCGCAGGGCGTCGGGGCGGTAGGCGCGCAGCGGGGTGTTGACGTCGGGGATGCGGCGTCCGGCGGCGAGGGCGATCAGCAGGCCGACGGCACCCGTGAGCACCTTGCGGTACCAGGGGTCGGTACGGCCGTCGCGCACGCCGTGGACGACATCGGCGTCTTCGGTGGTGAGCGCGTTGATGAGCCGAACGAAGTCGCTGCCGTAGAACTGCCCGTCGCCGTCGACGTGCACCAGCACGTCGGGGTCGGCGGCGAGCCCGGCACGGTAGGCCGAGAGCGCGGTCGGGCCGTGGCCGCGGTTCAGCGGCTGCACCTCGACGGTCACGTCGGAGACGGCGTCGAACACCGTGGCCGTGGTATCCGTGGAGCGATCGTCGGCGACGTGGAAGGAGACGTGGTCGGCCAGGGGGGAGACGCAGTCACGGATCTCGTCGATGAAGCCCTGGATGCCCTCGGCCTCGTTGTAGGCGGGCATGACGACGGCGAGGTGGCGAAGGGTCACGGGGTCCTTGGGGTGGCGGAGGGCGCGGGGATCAGCCAGTAGCCTAGTTGAGCCATGAACCCTCCCTCCCGCATCCGTCGCATCGCCAGCGTCGGCAGCCGTTTCCTCGTCGTGGGTGCGCTGAGCACCATCATCGAGGTCGGCGTCTTCAATCTGCTGGTCTTCGTGTGGGGATGGGATGTGGTCGCCGCGAAGATCGTCGCCTCGCTCGTCGCGCTGGTGAACGCGTACATCGGCAACCGCGAGTGGACGTTCCGCCACCGGGACCGTCGCGGACGGGTCTCCGAGGTCACGCTGTTCCTCGTGACCAATGCGGTCTGCACGGCCATCGGCGCCGTGCTCGTCTGGGTGGGCGTCGAAGCGGTCGGCGCGATCCTCGGTCGTGAGCCGGGGGCGGTCGCCGTCAACCTCGTGAACCTGACGAGCATCGTCATCGTGGTCCTGCTGCGCTTCGTGCTCTATCACGGCATCGTCTTCCGGGTGGCGCCGACGAAGTAGTGCGGCTCGGTCGGGGGCAGGTCAGGCGCGAGCGGTTTCGCGCTTCTTGGCGCTCTTCGCCTTCTTGGCCTTCTTCGCTTTCCGCCGATCCGTCGACGTCTCGCCGTCGAGGTCGTGCGTCGAGCCGTAGGTGTAGGAGCCGTAGCCGTAGCTGTCGGGGCCCTTGGTCGGCAGCATCGTGACGACCACGCCGAGCATCTGCACGCCGGCGTTCTCGAGTGCCCGCAGTGCTCCGGAGAGCTCCTGCTTCTTGGTCTTGCCGGAGGCGGCGGCGAGGATCACTCCGCGGGTCTTGCTTCCCACCACGGCCGCGTCGGTCACCAGCAGCAGCGGCGGGGCATCGATCAGCACGTAGTCGAAGTAGTCGCCGAGCGACTTGAGCACCTGATCCATCGCGGCCGAGCCGAGCAGCTCGCTGGGGTTCGGCGGGACCTGCCCGCTCGGCAGGACGTACAGGTCGGACGTACCCCACTTCTGCAGCGCATCGGCCACGTCCACGCGTCCGATGAGCACGTCGGTGAGTCCGACGCCGCCCTCGATGCCCAGGTAGTCGGCCACGCGGGGCAGTCGCAGGTCGCCGTCGACCAGGGCCACGCGGGCTCCCGTCTCGGCGAGGGCGATGGCGAGGTTGGCGGTGGTCGTCGACTTTCCTTCGCCGGGGCCGGCGCTGGAGACGACGAAGATGCGGGGGCCCGAGTCGAGGTTGAGGAACTGCAGGTTCGTGCGCAGGCTGCGGAACGATTCGGCGCGCGGGCTGCGCGGGTCGGCGTGCACGATCAGCGGGCGCTTGGTGGCATCCGGGTCGTACGCGATGCCACCGAGGACGGGGCGATCGGTGAGCGTCTCGATGTCGTGGAGCGTGTGGATGCGGTTGTCGAGCACGGTGCGGAGCATCGCGATTCCGAGGCCGAGAGCGAGGCCGATGATGCCGCCGAGGACGATCAGCAGGCGCACGTTGGGGCTCGTCGGAGTGGAGGAGGCGATGGCGGGCTCGGTCACGGTGATGCGCACCGGGCTGACGGCGTCTTCGGTGGCGGGCTGCTCGAGCGTCTTCTGCACCGCGTCCTGGAAGCTGGTCGCGACGGCGTTGGCGATGGCCGCGGCCTGCTCGGGGTCTCCGTCGGTCACGCTGACGTCGATCAGCACCGTGTTGAGCGGCGTGGTCGCGGTGACGCGGCTGCTGAGCCCCGAGACCGAGTCGTCGAGGCCGAGTTCCTCGATCACGGGTTCGAGCACGAGGGCGGTTCCGACGACGTCGACGTAGCTCGTGACCATCTGCCGTGCGAAGGTCGTGCCCTGCACGAGGTCGCCGGTGGCGGCGCCCTCGGTGCGGACCGAGACGTACAGCTGCGTCGATGCGACGTACTTCGGCTGCTGGAGCGCGGCATAGCCGGCGCCGCCCGCGAGGCCGAGGACCATCAGGACGAGGATCAGGATCCAGTTTCTGTGCAGCACACGCACATAGTCGCGAAGTTCCACGCGGCAGATTCCCCCTGATGCAATGCGACCGCTGCCGATCAAGGCGGGCCGTGAAAACGGTATCCCGGTATTCTTCCACAGCGACGGTGGGACGACCGGCCGCTGCGTGTGGTCAGTTCGTCGTGGTCTGCGCGGAGGCGCTGTAGGCCGTGCTCGCGGCCGCGCTGACCGGAGCCTTCGTGAGCACCGTGCCGAGCACTCGGGCTCCGACCGACTCGATGCTCTTGGCCGCGTCGGTGAGCCGGTTGGCCTGCGACGATCCGGCGGCGGCGATCAGGAGGGCTCCGGTCGTGACGCGCGCGATCACGGCGGCGTCCGTCACGAGCAGCAGCGGTGGCGCGTCGATGATGACGACGTCGAAGGCCTCGGTGAGCGTCTCGATCAGACTCTCCATCGCGGAAGAGCCGAGCAGCTCGGCCGGGTTCGGCGGAACAGTGCCGGCCGGGAGGACGAACAGGGCGCTGCGGCCCCAGCGCTGGATGACGTCGTTGAGCTGCACGCGTCCGGCCAGCACATCGCTGAGTCCGATCCCACCCTCGATGCCGAAGTACTCGGCCACGCGGGGGAGGCGGAGGTCGCCGTCGAGCAGGGCCACGCGCTGACCGGCGTCGGCGAAGGCGAGGGCCAGGTTCGCCGCCGTGGTCGACTTGCCCTCGCCGGGGCCGGAGCTGGTCACGACGAACACGCCCTGGTTGCCGGAGAAGAAGAAGCGCACGTTGGTGCGGAGGCTGCGGTAGGCCTCGGCGCGGAGGCCGTGCGGCGCGGTGCTCATGGCGAGGGGGTGCTCACCCGTGTCCGGGTCGAGGGGAATCTGTCCGAGGACGGGAACCGGCACGGCGGCCTCGACGTCGGCGGCGACGCGCACCCGACGGTCGAGCGTCGCACGCAGGAGCGCGACGCCGACGCCGACGGCGAGCCCGAGCAGCGAGCCGATGATGAGAGACAGGGAGAGGTTGGGCGCGACGGGACTCGTCGGCACCTGAGCGGGTTCGAGCGTGACGATGCGGATGCTGAACGCCGCGGCCTGGTCGCGCTTTTCTAGCGTGCCGGTGACGACGGTGGCGAAGCTCTCGGCGACGGCGTTCGCGATGCGCGCGGCCTGCCCCGGGTTGCGGTTGTCGACGGTGATCGTGATGATCGCGCTGTTGAGGGGTGCGGAGGCGCTGATGCCCGTGGGGGCTGCGGTGAGGCCGAGGTCTTCGGTGACGGGGTCGATCACGAGCGAGCTCGTGATGAGCGAGCGGTAGGTCTCGACGGCCTGCTTCGCGTACCCGGTGGCGAGCGAGCGCTCGGCGGGTGTGGCGGTGTCGGCGACCTGCGCGGCCACCATGACCTCGGTCGAAGCCTGGTAGCGGAGAGGGGTGAGCATCGCGACCAGCGCACCGGTGGAGAGACCGATCAGAACACTCGCGACGATCACGACGATCTGTCGGCGGAACACCCGAAGGTAGTCATGGATGTCCAAAGCTCTCCAGCGTGGTCGAGTGCGATCGGCGGTATCGTCTTCCGAGACTACCGATTCCTATGAAGGCGACATGACGCACCTCGACGATCTCTTCCCCGACGGGCCCCGCGCCGGCGACGCAGGGAGTGTGGTGCTGGACGACCACCACACTGCGCGCCGCTTGCGGGAGATGATCGGCGAGCCGCGGCAGAGTCGGGCATCGGCGACGTCCGATGCGGATGCTCGTGCGCTCGCCGACATGGTTCAGGCCGCCGCCCGTACCGCCGTTCCCGTCGGTGCAGGTTCCGATGAGTCCTCTCGTGCGAAGAAGCGGCCGAGGCGCTCGGTCGACGCCGTGACGCTCTCGGCAGCCTCTCTCGCCGTCGTGGCCCTGGTCGTCGCCGGCACCGTCGGCGGTATCCAGATGGCGACAGCCAGCCCGGCCGCGAGTGCCGTGGAGTCGTTGGAGGCCGATGAGGCCGCCCTTCTGAATGCTCACCAGTCCTTGAAGACGGCTCAGGACCGGCTCATCGCCGACATCGATGCGCAGACGGCGGAGGTCGCCCCGCTCCGGAGCGCGCTCACCGGGACGAGCACCGCCCCGGATCCGGCCGGCGAACCCGACGATGCGCCGATCGCCGTGACCGACGCTGCCGCGCTCGCCACGGCACTCGCAGCCGTCGATGCGTATGCCTCGGGGTTGGCGGCGATCACGGTTCCCGAGCTGCCCGCCGAATATGCGCGTGCCGACATCGACGAGGACTCGCTCGTGGAGGTCGGGGGCGCGATCGACGGCGTCCAGGAGCGTCTGGTCGCGTTGGACGATGCGACCGCCGAGGCGCGGGCTGTCCGCGAGAGGTTCGATGCGCTTCGGCCCGCAGCTGACGCGGCGGTGGATGCGTACGCGGCATCTTTCGTGCCCGCGGCGGCGGCGGCGATCGCCCGCTACCCGGATGCCGAGGAGTCGCTGCGTGCGGCTGTGACGGATGCGGCGGCGCGCGTCGCCGCCGCGGATCTGTGGACGGTCGAGGGACGTTCGGCGCTGGCGGCCTACCGGGATGCGTTCGTCGCTTTGGCTGCGGACCAGCTGCGGTTCGAGATCGAGCGCGACCAGCGCGAGGACATGAACCAGTGGCAGCCGCAGCAACAGCAGCAGCAGGGCGACGGGACTCAGAATCCGCCCACGGAGGGAAGCACCGACCCGGGAACCGGCGTCACTCCGCCGGTCACGGACCCCGGCGGCGGCGAACCCGATCCCGGCGGGGAGACGCCGCCGGACGGCGAGGGAACGCCATAACGCTCAGACCTGGTCATTCGCTGTGAGAATATATCTCCAGGGGAGTGAATAAGTCTGAGGGGGCTCCGTATCTTGATTCCGGATGGGTCTGTCGACGTGTCTACCGGCAATATTCCAATATTGTCTGAGGTGTCGGTGAAGCAGCGGCGACGCCGCATGCTGGCCGCGGCGGTCGATGGGCTCGCCTGGACTTTCGGCGTCGTGCTGGCGATCGCGCTCCGCTTCGAGTTCATGATGGACGCGCAGGGGTGGATCTCGACCATCGTGCTCGCGCTCGCCGCCGGCATCATCCAGATGGCGGTCGGATTCGCGACAGCCCTCTACCGCGGGCGCTTCACCTACGGCTCGTTCGACGAGGTCCGCGCGGTGGCGTTGATCGTCGTGATCGAGGCGATCCTGCTGTCCCTCATCGTCATCCCGATCGGCCCGGTGGTCGGCATCCCGCGCGGAACGCTGCTGCTCGCCTTCCCCTTCGTGCTGCTGCTGATGTTCGGCGTGCGCTACGTGGCCCGCCTCGCGATCGAGCGCGCACGCAAACCCGGTGCGGATGCCGAGGCAGCACTGATCATCGGTGCGGGATTCCTCGGCGACAAGCTGCTCGCGAACGTCACGACCGATCCGTCTTCGCCGATCCGGCCCGTCGGCCTTTTGGACGACGACCCGGCCAAGCGCAACCTGCGACTGCGCGGCGTCCCGGTGCTGGGCACCACGCGCGACATCGCGTCGGCCGCCCGGACCACCGGTGCAAAGCTCGCGGTCATCGCCATCCCGAATGCCGACAGCACCCTGCTGCGTGCGCTGAGCGACCGCGCCGAGAGCGCCGGTCTGCGGGTCGCGGTCACCCCCACGCTCGCGACGCTCGCGTCGGGGGAGCAGTCGGTCACCGACGTGCGCGACATCAGCATCGAGGACCTGATCGGACGTCACCCCGTCGACACGAACGTCGAGCTGATCGCCGGGTACATCACTGGTCGACGCGTGCTGGTGACCGGTGCCGGTGGCTCCATCGGCTCGGAGCTGTGCCGACAGTTGGCCAAGTACGGGCCGAGCGAGCTGATCATGATCGACCGCGACGAGACCGGACTCCAGGTGGCCCAGCTCGGGACGCTCGGACACGGGCTGCTCGATTCTCGCGACGTCGTCCTCGCGGACATCCGTGAAGAGCAGAACCTGCTCGACATCTTCGTCGACCGGCGCCCCGAGGTCGTGTTCCACGCGGCCGCTCTGAAGCACCTGCCGATGCTCGAGCAGTACCCCGACGAGGCGTGGAAGACGAACGTGCTCGGAACGCTCAACGTGATCAACGCCGCGCGCGCCGTGGGCGTCGACACCTTCGTCAACATCTCGACCGACAAGGCGGCCAACCCGACGAGCGTGCTCGGACACTCCAAGCGCGTCGCCGAGAAGCTCACCGCCTGGGCGGGATCCGTGACCGGGATGCGGTACCTCTCGGTGCGGTTCGGCAACGTGATCGGCAGCCGCGGGTCGATGCTGCCGACGTTCCAGCGGCTGATCGCCGAGGGGCGGCCGATCACGGTCACCCATCCCCAGGCGACGCGGTATTTCATGACGATTCCCGAGGCGTGCCAGCTGGTCGTCCAGGCGGGCGGCATCGGGCGAGCGGGCGAGGTGCTGATCCTCGACATGGGGGAGCCGGTGTCGATCCTCGAGGTCGCCAAGCGCATGATCGCGATGTCGGGCAAGAGCGTCGAGATCGTGTTCACCGGGCTCCGTCGCGGCGAGAAGCTGCACGAAGAGCTCGTCGGGTCGCGCGAGAACCTGGAGCGACCCTTCCACCCGAAGGTGTCGCACACACGGGCCGACATCATCACGCCCGAGCGGCTCGACAAAGCGGGCTGGATGGACCGGATGTACGCGAGCCCGCGGATCAATGACACGGTGGCGATCGAGCCGATCCGTGCAGAAAAGGTGTCAGAGGCGTGAGCGAGCGGATCTACATGTCTTCGCCCGATGTCGGCGAGGCGGAGGAGCAGGCGGTCGTCGCGGCGATGCGATCCGGATGGATCGCCCCTCTCGGCCCCGACGTCGATGCCTTCGAGCGTGAGCTCGCCGAGCGCGTCGGAGTGGCTCACGCGGTGGCGTTGAGCTCGGGGACCGCAGCACTGCACCTCGCGCTGCTCACGCTCGGCGTGAAGCCGGGCGACGTGGTGCTCACCTCGTCGATGACCTTCGCGGCGACGGCCAACGCCATCGTCTACACCGGCGCCGAGCCGTACTTCATCGACGCCGATCCGACGACCGGGAACATCGATGCGGCACTGCTGCGTGAGGCGCTCGTCGAGCTGCGGGACGCCGGCGAGTACGTGGCGGCCATCGTCCCGGTAGACCTGCTCGGGAAGGCCATCGACTACACCGCGGTCCTCGCGATCGCCGATGAATTCGGCGTGCCGGTCGTGGCGGATGCGGCGGAGTCGCTGGGCGCCACGCACGCCGGTCGTGCGGCGGGCAGCTTCGGACGAGCATCCATCGTGTCGTTCAACGGCAACAAGATCATGACGACGTCCGGTGGCGGAATGCTGCTCACCGATGACGCCGACTTCGCGCAGCACGTGCGGTACCTGGCCACCCAGGCACGGCAGCCGGTGGTGCACTACGAGCACACCGACATCGGGTACAACTACCGGATGAGCAACCTGCTCGCGGCGCTCGGCCGCGCGCAGCTCGCTCGCCTCGACGCCATGATCGCCCGCCGTCGCGAGATGCGCGAGCTCTACAAGCAGCTCTTCGCCGAGGTCGATGGCGTGGAGGTCTTCGGGGCCGAGGGAGACGAGGCGGACAACGTCTGGCTGACGTCGATCCTCATCGACTCGTCCATCACGGGCTGGGAGCCCTCCGAACTCGCCGCAGCGCTCGCCGCCGACGACATTGAGAGCCGCCCGCTCTGGAAGCCGATGCATGCTCAGCCCGTCTTCGACGGTGCGCGCAGCAAGACCAACGGTGCGTCGGAGGCGCTGTTCGCGCGCGGCCTGACCCTGCCGAGCGGTTCGGCACTGACCGATGCGCAGCGTGAGCGCGTGGTCACCGCGATCCGCGGCTTCCTGAACCGATGAGGGCGCGGGTGCGTCCGTACGACGTGGTGAAGCGAGGGCTCGACGCGGCAGCCGCTGCGGTGGGACTCGTCGTGCTCAGTCCCGTTCTCCTCGTTGCGTATGTCGTCGTCACGTTGGCTCTGGGCCATCCGGCCATTTTCAAGCAGCAGCGCCCTGGCCGGCATGGGGTGCCGTTCACGCTGCTCAAGTTCCGATCGATGCGGTCGATCGACGCCGCTCGCGGCCGCGTGTCGAACGAAGAGCGGATGACCAGGTTCGGGCGAGTGCTGCGCGCGACCAGTATCGACGAGCTCCCGAGCCTGTGGAACATCTTCGTCGGAGACATGAGCTTCGTCGGTCCTCGACCCCTTCGTCTGGCCTACCTCGAGCGGTATTCGGCTGAGCAGCAGCGCCGCCATTCGATGCGGCCGGGACTCACCGGGCTTGCGCAGGTGAGCGGTCGCAACGCGCTGACCTGGGATGACAGGTTGCGGTTGGACCAGGAGTATGTGGAACGGCGAAGCCTCCTGCTCGATGCTCGGATCCTGTTCCTCACGGCGAAGGCCGTCATCACCCCTCGCGATGTCGCGGCGGAAGGCCAGGCCACGATGAGCGAGTTCTTCGGGCCGGAATCGACGAGCAGGCTCTCTCTCGCGCCCCTCGCGGAGGAGCACCTCGAGACGCGGGTCAGCTGGCTGAACGACGACCGTGTGAGGGCGGGCATCTCGATCAGTTTCGCAGCGGACATCGACTCGACGGTGCGGTGGTTCGCCTCGACGAGGTCTTCATCGGACCGATGGGACTGGGTGGGAGTCACTCCCGCCGGAGTCTCCGTCTCGATGTGCGGTCTGCTGCGCGTGGAAGAAAGCACCGCGTCGCTGTACATCTACGTCGATCCCGATCAGCACAAGAACGGCTTCGGCAGAGACACCATGAGCATTCTCATCGCCAACGCCAGACGCCTCGGCTTCGACAGGCTGGAACTGGAGACACCGGCAGACAACGAGCCGGCCCGTCGTCTGTACGAAAGCCTCGGTTTCTCTATCGTCGGGACCCGCGAGGACGGCAAGAAGCTCCACCTCACCAAAGACATCACGGCAGGGCACGCGAATGGATGACAGCCAGACGTTCCGGATCGTCATCGGATCCGCGGGGCGCCGAATCTATCTTCACGACTGGTTCGAGAAGGCGCTCTCCCGCGCAGGCGTATCGGGTGAGGTGCACGTCACCGATGCCGACGCTCGATCTGCGACATACTCGCATGCGACGTACCGACACCTCATGCCGGCGTACGCGTCTGACGAGTACTTCCCCGCGATGGTGAACCTGGCCGACCGGTTGCGCCCTGCACTGCTGTTCTCGGTCAACGACTATGAGATCGAGGCGCTGGCGACCTCCGGGCTGGGACAGCGGATTACGGAGCTCGGTACGGAGGTGCTCGGCGTCCCCGGTGATCGGCACCACCTCGTGCACGACAAACTCCTCATGTCCCGTGCTCTGACTCAGGAAGGGATCGCGACGCCGCGTACGGTGCTGCTCACAGACCTTGAAGGGCTTGCCGAGCTCGCCCGGTCCGCGCCGCGGATCATCATCAAGGACCGTTTCGGCAGCGGCTCGTCGGGACTCATCAACGTGGCTGCGGGCGACCTTTCCCTCGCCGTGGAGTGGGCGACGAGATCCGGTGCTCTGGTGCCCGACGGCCTCATCGCGCAGCCAGCGCTCGAAGGCATCGAGTTCGGTCTCGACGTGGTCGCTCCCCTGAAGGTGGGCGCGCACCCGGTCGCGGTTCTCGCGAGGCGAAAGCTGCGCATGCGGTCGGGTGAGACGGACCAAGCGATTTCGGCGGACGCGTCGCCGTTCCTGCCGCTCGGCGAGCGCCTCACGACGTGGCTCGGCCACCGAGGCAGCGTGGATGTCGACGTCATCGTGGCCGATGACGGCGTGCCGAGCGTGATCGACATCAATCCGCGCTTCGGTGGTGGGTATCCCTTCAACCATCTGGCGGGTGCCGACCTGCCCGCACTCTTCGTCGCGCAGCTCAACGGCGGGTACGGAGCGGAACTGGGCGAATTTCTCCGGTACGACGTGGGCGTCGCATCGAGCAAGTACGAGGCAATTGTAGGAGCTGCTGAATGACACTCGAAGAACGCAGCGTCGTGAGCGACCGGCACATCTGGCTGGTCAATCACCACGCCCTCGTGCCGTCGAAAGACGGGGGCTCCGGGCGTCACCTCAACATGGCGCGCTACCTCCCCGCCCACGGATGGAGCGCCTCGTTGATCGTGGCGAGCACGGTTCACGCGCGCGGCGCGCAGGCGATGCCTGGATGGAAGCTGCGCCAGATCACCTCGGAGGATGGAGTCCCTGTCCTTTGGGTGCGGGCCAGCGCATATGGCCGCAGCATGGCGCGGCGATTCATCGGAATGTTCGTCTTCACAGCTATCGCTCTGCTCCCGGGCATGACGCGCGGGCTCCGCAGACCCGATGTCGTGATGGGGAGCACGGTCCATCTGCTGGCTGCCTGGGTCGGTTATCGTCTCGCCAAGCGCAACCGGGTGCCGTTCGTGTACGAGATTCGTGACGTGTGGCCCGATGCTCTCGTCCACCTCGGCAAACTCACGCCGCAGGGGATGCCTGCGCGTTTCATGCGCCGTCTGTCCGTCAAGCTGGCGAGAGTCGCGGACATGGTCGTCTCGCCGCTGCCGCACGTGGACCGCTATCTCGAGGAGAACGGCATCGACCCGGCGAAGTTCTGCTGGGTGTCGAACGGGTTCGACGACTCGACAGCGCTCGACCTCCCCGAGGACAACGAATCGCCGTTCACCTTCATGTACCTCGGCGCTCACGGCAATGCCAACGCCCTCGATGGGGTGATGGAGGCGTTCGATCGGTTCTGCTCTGCGCACCCCGACATCGACGCCCGCCTCCGATTCGTCGGGAATGGGCCTCTCAAACCGCAGCTCCAGGACTTCGCGAAGAGTCTGTCGAGTTCCTCGCGCATCGCCTTCGAGGATCGAATCCCGCAGAGCGAGGTGATCGCTCGGGCGAGGGAAGCGGACTGTCTGGTCGCAAGCCTCCACGACAGTCCGGTCTACAACTACGGGATCAGCCCGAACAAGCTCTTCACGTACTTGAACGCCGCACGTCCGGTGATCTTCGCCAGCAGCGCTCCGAACAACCCGATCAGCGAAGCGGGATCGGGTCTGACTGTTCCCGGTGATGATCGTCCCGCGCTTGCTGAGGCGATGTTCGAGATCTACAGCATGCCGCTTGCGGAACGCGCCGCGCTGGCCCGCAAGGGTCACGAGTACGTGAATGCCACCTACACCCACGAGGTGCTGACTGCGCGCCTCGCGTCGGCCCTCGGTTCTTTGGCGAAGGCGCCGCTCGCGAGCGCCTCGAGCCGCCGACGTCGGCGGTCCGTTGCTCACGTCAGCTCGGTTCACCCGTCGACGGACAACCGCATCCACTACCGTGAGTGCGCGAGTCTCGTCGAGGCGGGTTACGAGGTCACCCTGATTGCGGTGAAGAGCCCGATCGAAGGGCCGCCCTCGGGCGTCACGGTGCTCACCGTTCCGCGGCGTCGTCGCATTGCCCGGATGCTGCTCTCGAGCCTGCAGGCCGTCACGATGGCGATTCGTACGCGCGCCGCGGTGGTGCACCTGCATGACCCCGAACTGATCCCTTACATTCCCGTCCTCCGGATGCTCGGGCGTACCGTCGTGTACGACGCGCATGAGGACCTTCCGATACAGGTGATGACCAAGTCCTATCTCTCGCCCGCTCGGGCAAAGGTCGTCAGCTGGTTCGCGACAGGGCTCGTGCAGATTGTGCGCTCCGCCAATGTCTGCGTCGCCGCGACCGAGACGATCGCGGCGCATCTTCCGACCGACCGAGCCGTCGTCGTGCACAACTATCCGCCGCTGCGGGAGAGCGAGTCGTCGGCCGACGAGGTCGATATCAACGAGCGCGCCCAGACCGCCGTGTATGTCGGGGGTATCGCGAGCCGCCGTGGCTCTGACACGGTGATCGGCGCTTTCGGGGATCCCGGCGCGCCCGAGGGCTGGCGACTGAATCTTGCCGGTTCGCTCTCGGAAGCGCATCTGAACTCGCTCCGGGCGCTCCCGGGTTGGGGGCAGGTCGACTTCGTGGGCCAGGTCGGCCCCGAGCAAGCACGCGACATCATCCTCTCGAGTCGAGTCGGACTCGTACTGTTCGCCGACACAGAGGCGCACAGGGACGCACTGCCCACGAAGATGTTCGAGTATTTCGCCGCCGGTGTTCCGGTCATCGCCTCGGACTTCCCGCTGTGGCGGACCATCGTGGCCGAGCACGAATGCGGTCTGCTCGTCGATCCATCGTCACCGGCCGAGGTGGCGGCCGCGCTGGCGGAGTATGCGCGCAAGCCCGAGTTGCTCTCCGCCCACTCTCGCAACGCCCGGCGGCTGGCCGTCGAGCAGCTAAATTGGCAGGCCGAGGGCAAGCGGCTGGTCGACACCTATGATCGGTTCCGCTGGAGATGAGAAGTTCGTGTTCCGACGGTTGAGCGCGCTCCTGCAATCCGGAGTGTCCCGGATTCTGACCGGAACCCTCATCGGTCAGGGGACCCTGCTTGCGGTCTCGCCTTTGCTGACCCGTCTCTACGACGTCTCTGACTTCGGGGCGCTCGCCGCATTCACGGCCTTGGCGACGGTGGCGGGAGGTATCGTCAGCCTCAGCTGGGAACGGGCGATCGTCATTCCGCGCGCTGAGCTGAGCGCCCGTGCGCTCGCGATCCTCACTCTCGCCAGCACCGCTGTCATGAGTGCGCTTCTGGCCGTGCTCATGTGGTTCGGTGGTCCCTGGCTGGACACGCTGCTCCAGACGGCGGGGATCTTCTCCGCCTATTGGTGGTTGCTGCCGCTGACGACCATGGCGATGGGGACGTATTCCGCGCTGTCCTCGACGCTCGTCCGCGATGCCGCCTATGGTCGGCTCGCCGTGCGAAACGGCATCCAGGGCACGTCTCAGGCGCTCTCGAGCGTCGTCCTCGGCCTGCTCGCGGTGGGTCCGCTCGGCTTGCTGTCGAGCATTCTCGTCGGGCGGGTGGCGAGCTCGGTCGGGATGGCGGGAACTCGGGGGGAACGTCGCGAATGGCCATCCCCGTTGCGCGTGCGAGTAGTGGCCCGCCGCTACCGGCGCTTTCCGCTCGTCGTCACCTGGTCTCGGGTACTCAACATCCTCGGGCTTCAACTCCCGCCGCTGATCGTCATCGCGATGTACGGATCGATCGAGGCCGGGCTCTATGCGCTGACCATCCGCGTTCTGGCGACGCCGATCGGCATGGTCGTCGATGCCGTCAGCCAGTACTTCGAAGGCACGTTCGCGACGCGGCGGCGAGAGAGGTCGGGACGCCTCTCCGCCCTGCTTCTTCGAATCTCCACGCGTCTGCTGGCCGTGGCAGTGGTCCCGGCGATCGTGGTGGCGGTCTTCGGGCCGGTGCTGTTCGGGTTCGTCTTCGGTGCGGAGTGGGCGGTGGCAGGTCAGTATGCGCAGATAACCGTGCTCTTCTATCTTGCTCAATTCGTCGTGGCTCCGATCTCTCGCGCGCTGCTCGTGCTCGAGCGGCAGTACCTCCAGCTCGCCTGGGATGTCAGCCGGACGGTCCTGATCTGCGCTGCCGTGCTCCTTCCCGGGCTGTGGGGCTTCGGGCTGGAGGCCGCACTCATTGTGCTGACTATCGTTCAGGTCGCCATGTACGCTGCCCTGTTCCTGCTGTGCCTCTTCGCATCCCGCCGCGCGGAGGCGGAATGGGCATGAGCACGGGCGCGGGGAGCCGACCGGCGAAGACCTGGCGTTCGGTCGCCGTAGGCGCTCTCGACCTGGTCGGACACCCGATCGGCGAAGAGGGCTACGAGCTGCTGCTGCTTCCCATCAACGCAGGCGCCCCCGCCTACCTGTGGGGTGACGGGGCAGCCACCTGGCGACGCCTGCTGGAGCATCCCGCAGCTGACGAGACATTCGATGAGCACACCAGCGACGTCGTGCGTCAGCTGGAGGAGATGGGACTCGCCACCGCATCGCCTGATGTCGACCGAGGCGCGGTCGAGTTGTCGCCGCCGTGGCTGCGGTCCCCGCAACATGAGCTCGTCTATGCGCTGCTCGCCGAGGTGGCGAGACAGAACGCGATCGAGATCGTCTTCATCAAGGGCCCGGCCCTGCATGCTCAGGGGCTGCGAGCTCGTGAGCACTCCGGCGACGTGGACTGCTGGGTTCGCCCCGGAGACGAGGTGCGACTCGCCGAGGCCATGGTGGCTTGGGGATGGACACCGCTCTACTCGGCTTTTCTCGGGACGGGAGTGCCACACTCCCTCACTCTGCAGCCAGCGGAGTGGGGGTGCGCTATCGATGTGCATTCGCGATTCCCTGGAATGGCGATCAGTCCCGAAGTCGCATTCGAGTATGTGCAGGCGAGTTCGGAGTCCCGCGCCTACGCCGGAGTGCGGGTGCAGACGCCCTCGAGGTCCGAGCACGCAGTGATCACGGCCCTGCACGAACTCCGCCCGACCCACGGACGGCAGCCCAACCCGGTGCAGGCGGCGAACGCCCGCCACGCACTGGAAGCCGCCGGCCACGACACGATCCGTTCCGCGAATGATCTCGGGGCAGGGTACGTGCTTCGACAAGTCCTCCGTGATGCATACGGCGAGTCGAGTATCGACGGACTGGCCACCCCGCGACCCGAGGACTGGGCATGGCGATCCGCTTCGGGCCCGCGCCGCTACGTAAAGGCGTTCCTCACCGTGCCATGGCGCCACCGCGCCCGCGTGCTTGGGCGGCTCATCTGGCCATCGACCGCGATGATGCTGTCGGTCGAGGATGCTCCAGATGCTCCCGCTCGGACTCTGGTGCTTGCCCGTGTCCGCCGGTTCTCCCGCGCCGTGCGTGCCCTCCTCGGGGGGAAATAGGGGTTATGCAGCTTCAGATGATTGGATCGTGAGATGCCCGAGAACAGCTCGCCCCCTCCGTCGCGCCGCGAATTGCGAGAAATTCAAGCCCAGCAGAACGCGCAGGCGGCGCCGGAGCAGTCCGACGGTTTGGCAGGGCTGTTCGGCGACCAGCCATCCGGAGGGCGAGACGAGCAGCTGGCGCACCCTGACGCACGTCCACCGCGGTCGCACGACGACGGCAGGACCGGCGGTCGCGGACGGCGTCCTCGCCGAAAGCGGCGCGCGCTGTGGATCACGCTCTCGTGCCTCGCGCTGCTGATCGTGGCGGCAGCCGGGCTGGCGTGGGCGGGTTCGAAAGTGTACGCGCAGGCGATGGACGCTCGTGCGCACCTTCTTGCGGCGATGCCGCACGCGGCTGAGTTCCGCACCGCATTGCTCGCCGGTGATACCGCGGCCTCGGAAGCGGCAGCTCATGCGTTCGAGGCGGAAGCCGCGCAGGCGGCTTCCGCTACCGGAGGCAGGATCTGGGGAGTGCTCGAGTCGATCCCGCTCCCGCCCGCTGAGAATCTGCGTGCGGTGAAGACGGTCGCCGAGGCGGCTGAGGAGATGGGCGCTCGGGTCTTCGTCCCGGCGAGCTCGATCGGCCTTGCCAGTCTGACCCCTCAGGATGGTCGTATCGACGTGGCGCAGCTGGAGGCCGTCGGTTCCATCGTGGGCGAGGCGGATCGTTCCGTCAGTGCGCTTGCGGAGCGGGTGGGCGGGATCGATCAGTCGGCGCTGCTGCCGCAGGTGAAGCAAGGGGTCGGCCAGATCGTCGACGCGATCGCCGAACTGCAGCCCATCCTCACCGCGGCGTCTGACACCTTCGAGTTTCTCCCCGCGATCCTCGGGGCTGATGAGCCTCGGAACTACCTCCTGATGTTCCTGGGCAATGCGGAACTCCGTGCGGGCGGGGGAGGCCCGGGATCATTCATCCAGGTGCGTGCGGAGGACGGCGCTCTGTCGGTCGTCAGGCAGGCGGCTGCGACCGAGTTCACCAGCGCCCGAGCGGAGCCGATCGCGCCGCTGGATGCCGAGTCGGAGGCGCTCTACTCCGACATCCTCGGACGCTGGATCGCCAACCTCACCGGAACTGCCGACTTCCCCACGAGCGCCGGGCTGGCGCAGGCGTGGTGGGCCGAGAAGTTCGACGATCAGATCGATGGCGTGATGTCGATCGACCCGGTCGCCCTCAGCTACCTGCTGCCCGCGACCGGACCGATATCCGTGCCGACAGGTGAGACGCTGTCGTCGGAGAACGCCGTGAGCATGCTGCTCAACGAGGTCTACTTCGCGTACCCGAAGGGCGTCGACTCGAACGCATTCTTCGATGGTGCAGCCGCTGCGATCTTCGCCCAGGTGCTCGGAGGAGCGCCAGAGCCGAAGGCATTCCTGGAGGGGCTTCTGCAGTCGGTCGATGAGGGTCGGATCCACTTCTGGTCAGCGAACGAGGACGAGAGAGCGGCCATAGGTGCCACGGCGCTCTCCGGCACACTGCCGACGATCAACGATGACGTGACAGCCGTCGGCGTCTATTTCAACGACACGACCGGCTCGAAGATGGACTACTACGTCGATGCGTCCGTGAATCTCACGACGGATCAGTGCACGGCGAGCACCGCCGAGCCGACATGGACCACGGCCATCAGCTTCACCAACGGCATCAGTCGCGGTGACGCCGAGTCGCTCCCGAGCTACATCACGGGTCCGTACTACCGGCCGGGTGACATCGCGACCGACGTGATCTTGTATGCGCCGGTGGGCGCATCAATTGAATCGCTGACGGTCGACGGAGTGGAGACCGCCGGCACCCGCGCGACACATCTCGGACGAGCGGCCGTGCGGGTCAGCATTCTGTCCCCGCCGAACTCCACTCAGAACATCGTCGCCACATTCCGCGGCGCCGAGGGGGAGCCCGCGAGTGGCTATGGTGCACCCGAGGTGCAGCACACCGCGATGGTGAGGGAGACGCCGGTGACTCTCGACGCCCCTGGATGCGGTTAGCCGCGGAAGGTGTCCGGATGAGCGAGGGGTCGTCACGCCCTAGGCTTGTTCCGTGAAGGTAATCAGTGTCGTCGGCGCCCGTCCTCAGTTCGTGAAGCTCGCTCCGATCCATCGGGCGATGAAGGCCGCCGGGATGGATCACGTGATCGTCCACACCGGCCAGCACTACGACCCGATGCTCTCGGACGTGTTCTTCGAAGACCTCGGGATCGGGGACCCCGATGTGCATCTCGGCGTGGGCAGTGGTTCTCATGGAGTCCAGACGGGCAGCATGCTCGCCGCCCTGGACGCCGTGTTCGATGAGCATCGCCCCGACTGGGTGCTCGTCTACGGAGACACGAACTCCACCGTCGCGGCTGCCCTCAGCGCGGTGAAGATGCACATCCCGGTGGCACACCTCGAGGCCGGCCTGAGGAGCTTCAACCGACGCATGCCCGAGGAGCACAACCGGGTTCTCACGGATCACGCTGCCGACGTCCTGCTGGCGCCGACCGAGGTCGCCATGGGACACCTCACGCACGAAGGCCTCGAAGACCGCAGCGTGATGGTCGGCGACGTGATGACCGATGTCCTGTTCGAGATGCGGGACAAGGTCGGCGCCGAGCCCTCTCGTCTCGTCGCAGAGCTGGTGCTCGAGCCGGGCGAATACTATGTCGCAACGATTCACCGCGCGGAGAACACAGACGATCCTGAGCGTCTGGCATCGGTCGTCGACGCACTGTCTGCTCTCGACCGCCCCGCAGTGCTTCTTGCACACCCTCGGGTGGTCGCGAAGGCTGCGGAGCACGGGATCGACCTCCAGCGCGGGACACTGCTCACGCACGCGCCGCTGGCGTACCCGGATCTCATCAATGCGGTGATGTCGAGCGCGGGGGTGGTCACCGACTCCGGTGGTCTGCAGAAAGAGGCCTTCTTGCTTCGGATCCCGTGCACGACCGTGCGCACCGAAACCGAGTGGGTCGAAACCGTGCAGCTCGGGTGGAATGTGCTCGCCAACAGCGCCGCGGAGATCGCCGACGCCGTGCGCCGGCCGATGCCGGCGACGACGTTCGAGGCGCCCTACGGCGACGGCAATGCCGCGGAGCGGGTGGTCGAGGTACTCTCGGCCGGATCTCTCCGCTGAGCGCACCGCCGCTCGTCGCTACGGGCCACCCCAGCGGCTGATCGGCCACAGGATCGGTCCTGCTTCGCCTACGACGAGGTCTCTCTCCGCCCAACGCCAGCAATCGTCCGCGCCGCCGCCTCGGCACAGGTAGGCCGAGTCGGCAGAATTCGCCCGGTTGTCGCCGAGTACGAGGTAGGACTCGGCGGGGACCGTGACCGGGGGGAAACACCGCAACGACGCGGGTTGGGAGTCGCAATCGAGTTCCCCGTCGATGAACGGGAGGTCCTTGCGCACGTAGGGCTCGTCCAATTCCACACCGTTGACACGGACAGCACCTTCGGCGCTGCAGCATTCGACCGTGTCGCCGGGAACGCCGATTACTCGCTTGACGAGGACGTACGGGCGGATCCCTGTCGTCTCCCCGACCCAGGAGACCGCTGCACTGAGCCCGTTCGCGGGTGTCGGGCGCTCTCCCCAGGCATCGCTGGGACGGAACAGGACGATGTCGCCTGCTGCGGGGTCGGAGCCGACGTAGGCGAGGCGATTCACGATGAGCCGATCGCCGGGTTCGAGCGTCGGGGACATCGAGCCTGATGACGGCTGCCCCAAGAAAGCGATCACGACAGCGGTGAGGCCCAGCGCGAGCGCGAGATGGATCCAGAGTTTGGATCGGCGCCGGCGATCAGGGCGGGACTCAGATGTCGTCATCTCGGCCTCCGGGTCGCGAGTTCTCGGTAGACCCAATACTGTCAGGACATGCCTCAGAACTCCGCACGCGTCGCGCGAGATGCGAGCACCGATTTCGCGGCGATTCCCCAGGGTGGGCGTCTCGTGGTGCCCGACGTTCTCCGAGGGTTCGCGATCGTGGCGATGCTCATCGCGCACGCCGCGCCTTTCATTCCGAACGTCCCCTCAGCGGTGCACTTCCTGAATTCGAATTTCAGCGCTGTGGCGTCGCCGCTCTTCGCGCTCGTGATGGGCATGTCGGCAGAGCTCGTTTGGCGGCGCGGTGGAAAGATCGGCACGACTCTGCTCCACCAGTGCCTCCGCGGTCTCTTCCTCGTCGTGCTCGGCGTCTGGATGGCCACCTGGGGGTCCTGGGTCGCAGTGGTGCTCGCCTACCTCGGGGTGCTGATCATCGTGGGGGCCCCTCTGCTTCTGGCGCGCACTCCAGTAGTCATCGGCATCACCATTCTGCTCTTCGCCATCAGTGAGCCGCTCCTCGAGCTCGCGCGCACCTGGACGTGGGTCTACACCGCGCCGGCACCCGTTCGCGACCTCATGGTCTGGACCTTTCTCGGGCCGCAGTATCGCGTGGTCAATCTGCTTCCAATGTTCCTCATCGGCGCGGTCCTTGTCCGACACGGGTTCCGGCGGGATCGACTCCTCTGGGTGCTCGCCGTGGCGGCGCCCCTTGCGTTCATCGCCCGCGGGCTCCTGGAGTACTTCGACATCGTTCGCGCTCAGTCGGGGGACTACGTCGACACGCTTCGCGACTTCGGACTCGTCTTCGTCGTATACGTCTGCGTCGTACTGGCCGCGACAGTGCAGCGAACGGGCGCTAAGCGGTTCTGGGGCGCCGTCTTCACCCCCCTCATCGCGTGCGGTCAGGTGGCGCTGTCCCTCTATCTCCTGCATGTCGGACTCATCGCGGCATGGAACACCAGCCACGGCCGCCCCACCGAGAACCTCTGGCTCGGATGGGCCGTGATCGTGCCGGTGATGATCCTCGTCGGGTGGCTCTGGTGGCGCTTCGTCGGCACCGGCCCTGTGGAATGGGTCATGGGCTGGCTCACCGGACGCCCCCGCAAGCGCACTGAGCACGGCGTCGCTGTCGAGTCTCAGAGAGACGACCGAGTGGCTGATTGATCACGCGGGGCGTCGGCTCCCGTTCCACGGGTCGACGTCAGGGCATCAACTGGACGCTCCCGCTTGCGAGCACCCACATGCCCTTCCAGATCCCACCTGTGATGCGGTAATACATACCCGCATCCAGGGCGACCGATTGGTCGGCATATGCGCTAGACGGTCTGCTGAGTCCGGCGGTCTTCTGGCCGACGATCTGCCAGTCTCCATCGAACGTGACGCCACTGTGATTTCCTTGCGCGAACTTCACAAGCCGGGCCGGATTCAGCGAGATGGGCGTACCCGCCTCGGCAGGCGGGTCCCAGTCCTGCACGCGCTCGCCTGTGAGCGGACGAACTGCAGCGCTCACCGTATCCGATGCAGGCACCCACAGGTCCTTCCAGATTCCATTGGTGATCAAGTAGTGAGTGCGTCCATTGACGAGCGCGCGCATGCTGGCGTGTGCCGACGAGGGTGTCTTGAGCCCGGCGCGCACGGATCGGACTATCTTGCCGCCCTTGCTGTATTCGAATCCGGTGTGCGTGCCCGCCGCGAAGTCGATACGGCGAAGGGGGGCGAACCTGTAGCGCTCGAGCGCGAGACCGCCGATATGCGTCTTTCCTGCCTGCTCTTCGATCCATTTACCGGCGTGCTGGCCTGAATCGATCCGCAGCCAGATCCCGTCGGTACCGACGAGCTTGCGGCGGCTGCCGAAGGCGACGTCGGCGATCGTGGCGGTCGTCGCAGTCGTGACGACCGCCTTGCTCGACGCGCTCGCATTAGTGGAGGCGAAGCGGTGATCCCCGGACGAGATGGGCCCGCGCCCGTAGGAAGTTGGGGCCGGGAAATCCGCGAGGAAGGCATCCGCAAGTGAGGCGAAGTAGAGGTCGCCAGTCATGTCGAACACCTTGTACAAGAGCTCGACATGCACGTTGTGGTAGGAGATCGATGGGGTCTCATGGCGGAGGCAATAGTGGCTGATCCACCCGGGATCGCGGATCGTGTCCGCATAGTGCTTCATAGTGGTCGCCCCGATCTGGAACAACGATTTCGCTTCGGGATTCCCGGTCAGCCGGTAGTAGTCGTACATGCCATAGACGCCGAACACATGCCCGTTGAACGTGAAGTCAGCACGTCCTTCCTGATCGGCGTACTCCTCGAACCAGGCATATCCGTGCGCATCGATCCGGGTGACCCACGGTGACGAAGGGTTCTTCAGGACTTTGAAACTCGCGAACGCGCCGTCAGCCGCTACTCGGTATCGCTCATCGCCGGTGGCGGCGTACAAGCGGCAGAATGCGCTCAGGGCTTGCCCCTGAGCCATTCCCGAGTACCAGGGGGCGATCATCTTGTCCGGCCCGCTGTGGAGCGTGAAGTCGAACGTGTAGGGGAAGAACAGTGCGCCGGAAACATCTGTGGCAGATCCGATGAGCCGGTCGGCGTTCGCTCGCGATGCGGCAAGATACGCGGGGTCTTCGTTGAAGGCGTAGCTCGCAAGGATGCTCAGCGCGGCTTGTGCCTGCCCGACGGGGTGGTTGTGCAGCACCCCGTCGTACACGCGGATCGAGACATGCTCGCTGTCATAGTTCGCTCCAGCCGGCAGCGGGCGAGCGAAAGTGCCGGCGTATGGCAGCTGTTCAGGAGTCAGTTCTCGAAGGGAGAAGTTTTCTCGCTCCGCGTCGAATAGCCCCCGGATTTCCGCGCGTGCGGGCGCATGGACGCCCCGACGGGAGAGCGGGAGGGAGAATGCGTGGGTAGCGGAACCCCCGAGAGTGGCCACCGTCGAGGCAGCCGCTGTGCCTCCGAGCGCGAGCGCGGTGCGACGAGAGATCAGCATGCAGGACTCCTGGGGGTTATTGGCAGATCACCGTCACGCTAGCAGCTTGCCACTGGGCGCCCTGACGGACCGCGAACGCCTGTGAAGTCGCCCAGCACTGCGGCCAACGCCCGTGCGGTGAGCCGACGATCTACAGCAGATCGGGGACCTAAGCCACGTCCGACGAGACTCGCGTGGTGCGAGTGTTCGTCCTGAGCGCCGCCGCGCGCTTCGGCGCCGGGAGATGCTCGGCGCCCCGTGCTCGAGAGTCATTGACGGCCCAGGCGGCGAAGAGCACGACGACCAGGAGGCGCGACCCGTTGATGTCGGAAGACACCATCGCGTTGAAGGCGCTGAAGACGAGCAGCGCAAAGAACGCGACTCCCGTGCCGTCCGTTGCTCGTCGAAGAGCGCTGATTGCGCCTGCGAGGAGGAGAACGGCGACCGCGACCATTGCGATGAAGCCGGCCTCGAAACCTACCTCGAGAAGAAGGTTGTGGGGATAAGGGTTGGGTCCACCGATCTCGGCGAAGGACCCCCAGCCTTGTCCGTTCTCGACCCGCAGGATCCCTTCCCACGCTGCCTCCCACATCTGCGTCCGTGCAAGAGAGGATCGATCGGTGTCGCCACTGACGAACGTGAGAATACGAGCGAATCCCACGTTGCCGTCCCGAGCGACGACGAAGACGGCAACCGTGCCGAGCGCGGCGACGGCGGCGAGCGCTCGTACCCGGTACTTGTTGAACATTGGCGCGAGAGCGACTGCGACGAGAATGGAGAGTGCTGCCGCGAGCGCGGGCCCGCGGCTGCCTGTCATCAAGGCGATAACGGCAAGGCTTAGCGCACCGAACAACGAGAACAACCTGACACGAACGCGGGACTCCCGCGACATCGCGATCACGGCGAGTGCGACCGCTCCTGCCATTGCCAACCGCGCTGTTCCGATCGTGTCAGTGCCCTCGGCAGAGACGCGTCCGTACAGTTCCACGGATGAGCCGCCAGCGAGTACATCGATCGATGCGATTGCTCCGGCTACCACGAGCGCGTGCAGGAAGGAGCGACGCTGCGTCGGAGTGCGCAGCAGAAAGAACGGGGACAGAGCAAGGAGGAAGGTGATCGTGAAGAGAGTGAAGACCTTCGTCTGACCGTACGGAGAGGGCATCGCGGTTGCGACGGTCGGCAGCAGCAGCAACCAAAGAATCACCGGAAGGATGGTGAAACGCGAGGGTGCACCGAGACCGAACACCGAGATGACCATCGCGATGGCGACGATGCCACCGGCGACGAGCGTCAGGTCGAACGGCAACCATGACAACGCCGGATGCGATTTGAACTGTCCTGCAACGACGAGCAGGACGATCGCATATCCTCCGAGTCGTTGGGCCACCGCCGAAGTCTATCGTCCTGTGCGCGAGCCCGGAGGTCGGCGTGCTTCCGCTGATCCGGACGCCGAGCGAACTCAGAGCAGAGCTATGCCGTGGTCGGTCGAAGCGGCACCACCGCGTCAGGCGGGGGAAACCTCGACCGCCGCGCGGATGCTGTCGATCAGCACCCGCACCTCGTCGCTGCCGACCGCCAGCGGCCCGGCCTGCGTTCCGTCGGTGCCGATGAGCGCGGCCACCGGGGTCGCCGCTCCGATGCGGAGCGCCGCCGCCACCGAACCGCCGACGTCGAGCGCGAACCGCGTCGAAGCGGGGAGGTCGTGCGGCGGCTCTGTGCTCGCCGCGACGCTCACGGCGCGCTGGATCACATAGACGTCGACAACGGCCGCCAGAGGGGCCTCTGTGGCCTTGAGCGATGCCAGGGCGGTCGCGCACGCATGACACCCGGGCGCGACGAACACCAGGAGGCGAGCGCGGGTTGCCGGGACGAGCACGTCGACGATCTCTGCCGTGGCGGGCAGCAGCACCGCGCCGGCTCCACGGGGGATCTGCGCGTCCGTCCGCCCGGTGGCGTGCGATGCGCGGACCAGGGACCAGACGCCGACGGCGATCAGCAATCCTGCACCGACAGCGCCGAGCACGAGGGGCACCGACGGGCCCGTGAGGAGTGTGGCCGGAATCCCGACGGGCTCGGAGACGGCGACCGCCGTGACGGCCCCTGCGAGTACCGAGGCGGCGATGGCGGTGAGGACCGCGTTGCGCACGATGAGTCGAGGCCCGATCGCGGAGGGGAGCCAGTCACCGAAGCAGCCGCAATCATCGGTGGCGCCGAGTCGGTGCGCCCGGGCGACGGCGACCAGAAGGCCGGAGGTCAGCAGGAGTGCCGCCGCGGCGGAGACCACGAAGAGCCAGCTGGCGGTCGCGAGCAGGCCCACGGCGACAACGGCCTCGGCCGCGATCAGCACCCCGGCCGCGGTCTTCGAGTGGCGAACCGGGATGCGCAGGGCAGCGAAGGCCGACTGTCCGTGATCCGCAGAGCGCAGTTTGCCGACGGCGCTCACGGCGAAGACGACGGCGAGGAAGAAGGCAAGCGGAACGAGGAATGCGCTCATGGGTTGATTCTCCCGGATCGGAAAAGCGGGCGGATCCTGGAAGGATCCGCCCGCTCGGTGCTGCACGTCGCCCTGCCGCCACCATCGGCGGTGGCCGGAGCGACGATGGGAGCGTCGGTGCTGGGCCCGGCGCTCCCATCGAGATCCGCTCAGAGCAGGTTGATGCCCACGTTCTGCGAGGTCGAGTTGTTGCCGGTGACCGAGTCGCCGGTGACGGTCGCGGACATGACCTGCTGCGGTCCGCCGAGGAGCGAGGTGAGCAGCCCGACGTTGAGCAGAGAGTCGAGCGTCGTGCCCAGGCCGATGACGATGTTGCCGCCGGCGGGGATCGACGGGAGCGTCAGCGTGTAGTTGCCGTCTGCCCCACCGATGGACACCCCGGCCACGGTGGCGATGTTCAGGCTCAGCAGGCCCGGGTTGTACTGCACGACGGCCGTGGCACCGGCGGGCGAGGCGTCGGTACCGTTGTTGGTGATCGTCAGCGTGTTCACGGTGTTGACCGACGCGAGGAGACCGAGGTTCAGCGTGATCGGGCCGCTGAGCGCGGGAACGAGGTCGTCGTTCACCAGCGACGCGGCCGCGAGCGGCGTGGCGACGGCTGCCGCGATGACGGGGACCGACCATGCCGCGCCCTTGACGAGCGTGCGGCGCGAGACGCCCTTGTTCTTCTGGATTTCTTCGGTCACGTGAGTGCCCTCCCTGTTCGATGCAGATGCGGTTTCCCGCGGTGTCGTGAAGAGGCGACACGTCGTCTGCATCCCCCAGGAGCCTCTTCGTGGTCATCAAAGTAGGGAGAGGAAGAGGGGGAGGAAGGGGGTTTCGGTGAACTACGCGCAGGGTGCGCTCAACCTGCGCGATCTGTGCGTTCTGGCTGCGCGGAGCTATGCCCGGCGCGAGGAGCGCAGGGTGCGCGGGGTGGCCTGATAGGCCTCGTCGAGTGCCCGACGCATGCTCATCGGAGAGTGGAATCCGGCGCGCTGCGCGATCTGGTCGATGCTCAGCACGTCATAGCGACTGTCGACCAGTAGCGAGTGCGCCAGCCGCGCGCGTTGGCGACGGATCTCCGCCGCGACGCTGTTGCCGGATTCGGAGAAGACGAGCTGCAGCTGCCGCAACGACGACTGCACCTCATGCGCGACGCGCGACGGTTTCAGCGACGGGTCACCGCACTGCTGCGAGATCACGGCGATCGCCCGCTCACGCAGCACGGCATGCGGCGAGCCCTGCCCGCTGACCCCGCCGATCCGGTCGAGGAGTACCGCGCCGCACATCTCCATCACCAGCTGCTCGATGGCGTACTGCTCGATCGCCGATGCATTGTCGTCGGTGTCGAGCAGACACCCGATGAACTGCTGCATCGAGGTGTCGAGGAGCCGGCGGTCCGCGAACACACTCGCGTCGGAAGGCAGCGACGGCACGAACGAGGCGATGGCCGAGCGGGGCACGAGTGCGGCGACGAAGCGCCACTGCCCTGCCCACCGCAGTCGGCGTGCGATGCCGTGTGCGGCGACGACGAGACCGCCCTCGGTCTCGACCCAGGGTTCGCCCTCCACTCGCGACCAGAGCGCCTGTGCTTCGACGAACGCGAAGACCGAGTGGTCGGGGTATCTGCTCACCGTGTCCACGTGGAGTTCGGAGGTCCCGCCGCCTGTGCTGAGCAGTCGCACACCGCCGGAGGCGCGCTCCCGGGAACGCAGTCCAGGGCGGTCTCCGACCCGCCGGACACCGTGCTTCGCGAGCTCTCTGTCGTCGATGACCTGAGCGTGGGAATGACTCACGAGACGTCCCCTTTCAGGGTGCCAGCGAGCGGCAGTAGCGCCTCTGCGATCGGTGCGGCCTCGAAGCCGAAGCCCCGATACAGCGGTGTATTGAATATAGATTCAATCATCCCGGACCTCCTGTCAATGCAGATCTCGAATTCGTGTAGTGAGACGACACGAAACTCATCTGCATCCCCCAGGAGCCTCACTGCGAGCCACCGTAGAGCGCCCGTCAGGGAAAATCCGACGAATAGACGAAAAGCGCGCAATGTGCGTTGTTCCTGCGCGCATTGTGCTGCCGACTCCGCGGCTCGCCGAGTCGGCGAACGTGGATAGGCTTGCTGGCATGCCCGATCGCCTCCTCGTCAACGCGGTCGGAGCGGTGATCGAGATCGACGCCTCCCAACGCGACGACGACTTCCGGGCTCGCGCCGCGGCTGCCTGGGCGGATGCCCGCTACGAGGGCGATCGAGTCGCCGATGCGGTCGCCGTGGTTCCGGCCGACACGGAGGATGCCGCAGCCCTCTCCGCGCTCTCGACCGACGTCACGATCAAAGCCCTCGCGCACCGCCGACACGACCCGATCTGGATGTTGCATGCTGCCGGTCTCGCCACTGACGACGGTCGCGTCGTGGTCCTCAGTGCGGCATCCGGCACCGGCAAGACGACGGCGGCGCGCCACCTCTCGAAGCGCTACGCGTATGTGAGTGACGAGACCATCGGCATCGACGACACCGGTCGCGTGGTGCCCTACCGCAAGCCGTTGTCGATCATCGAACAGGATGCCGTTCCCAAGGCTCAGGTCGCGCTGTCGAGCATCGGCGGCGCGCACCCGCTTCCCGATGAGCTGCGGGTGGCGAAGATCGTCGTGATCGATCGCTCGCCGGAGGGCCCGGAGGTGCCGGAGGTCGAACTGCTGGACGTCGCGGACGCCCTGGCTCTGCTGGGACCGCAGACCAGCTATCTCTCCGACGGGCCGGCACCCCTGCAGCGGATCGCTGCGCTGCTCGAAGCCACCGGCGGTGCGGTTCGACTGCGCTACCGGGAGGTGGCGGGCATCGACGGGATCATCGACGATCTGCTCGCGGTCGAGCCCGCTCCGGTGCCGCCGATCATCGCCCGCACCGCACCCGTGGTCGACGCGTCAGCCGCGGACGCGTACCGCCGCGCGGAGACCGTCGATGAGCTGGTGCTCGACTCCCGTGTCGCCGTGCTGCGGCGGACGCCGACCGGGGGACAGGTGCACGTCCTCGACGGCATCGGCCCGACCATTTGGAGCGCGGCCGCCGGCGGGAGCACGCTCGCTCAGCTCGTCGACGCCGTGGTGACCATGCACGGAGAGCCCGCAGACGGAGACCCCGTGACGATCGTGCAGACGGCCGTGCAGGTGCTCATCGCCGACGGGATCCTGCTGCCGCCGACTCAGCCCTGAGAGGGGCCGCAGACCGAGCGGTGACTCAGACCTGAGCGGTGCCGCGCCGGCGTACACCGGGCGCGGCGTCGGGCTCAGTGCTCTCGCTGTCCGCGCCGTCCTTCGCGTAGCGCTCGTAGGCGCCGTAGTACTCGCGGCCGTAGTACGCCGACTCCGCACCCTTGCGCGGCACACGGTTCAGCACCACGCCGAGCACCCGACCCGTCGTGCGCGTGATGTTGTCGATCGCACGCTGCAGCATGTCGAAGGTGGTCTTCCCGGACGAGACGACGATCAGCACGCCGTCTGCGTTCGCGGCCAGCACCGCGGCGTCGGTCACCGGCAGCACCGGTGGCGAGTCGAGGATGACGATCGCCGACTTGCTGATCTCCGCCAGGAAGTCGCGCATCCGCTGCGACCCGAGCAGCTCGCTGGGGTTCGGCGGGATGCGCCCGGCGCCGACGACGGCGAGCGGGATGTCGCGGGAGGGGCGATGCGCCACATCCTGCAGCTCGGCCCGACCCGCGAGCACATCGGTGAGGCCGACGTCGTGGGACATGCCGAAGATGTCGGCGATGACCGGGCGGCGCAGGTCGCAGTCGATGAGGATGGCCCACTGTCCGGCGGCGGCGAGGCTGGAGGCGAGGTTGACCGAGACGGTGGACTTGCCGTCTCCGGGCACGGAACTCGTGACCACGATCACGCGCGGCGGGTTGTCGACGTCGATGAACTGCAGGTTCGTGCGCAGCTCGCGCATCGATTCGATGAGGTGGTGCGACACCCCGTGCTGCGATTCCAGGGAGAAGTCGATCACCTGTCGCTCGCCGGCGATCGACTTCTCGAGCGGGAGGGTGCCGATGACGGAGACGCCCGTCTCGCGCTCGATGTCGCGGGGGTGACGCACGCGACGGTCGACGGTGTGCCGCACGAACGCATAGACGAGACCGAGGGCGAGACCGGCGAGAGCGCCGATGATCACGTTCAGTCGCGTGTTCGGCGACGACGGGGTGCTGGGAAGGCGCGCGGAGTCACCGACGATGAGGGAGATCGCCGCCGGCGTCTCGGCGGTGCCGCCCTCGAGCTTCTCGATCTCGATCGCCATGCCGTCGAGCCAGGCCTGCGCCAGTGCCTGCGCCGACTCGGGCGTCGGCCCGGTGGCGGTGACCTTCAGCGCGGTGGTGTCGACGGGGTTCGTCACCGTGACCCGGTTCACCAGCACGTCGGGCGAGGCGTCGATGTCGAGTTCGTCGATCGCATGCTCGGCGACCGCCCGCCAGGAACCGAGATTGAGGTACGACTTGACCCTGCTCTGGGCGAGCTGGTTGCCCACGAGGGCGGAACCGCTCGTGCCGTCTCCGCCCACGGCCGTCACGATGCCTGTCGTGTCGGCCGAGTACACCCGTGGCTGCAGGGAACTCCAGCCGAACGCGAGGGCCGCACCCACCAGCGTGGCCGCGACGATGACGATCCAATGCGCGCGCAGAATGCGCGCGTAGTCTCTCAGTTCCAACTCTTCATCCCCTCGCACATCCCGCGGGGAGGCCGGGATGCAGACATGAGAATGAGCATACGGCGAACACCCCGCCGCCGGAGGCGCACACGGCTCACGTGAGGGCGGCGCGCACGATTCGTTCGACCTCGACCAGCGCGGGAGTCAGCTCCGCCGCCGACCGCGCGTAGGTCTCACGCGACCGCCGGTAGGGGTCGATCACGTCGTCGTCATCCCCGGAGGAGGCGGTGACGCCGCGCTGATCGTTGACGGCACGCAGCACGGCGGCGAACCGCTCGTGGGACGACGAGCCGGCCGCATCGGCGGCAGCGCGGGCGTCGTCGGTGCTCACCGTCGATGCGAGGCGCGCGAACTCGCGGACCGTGAAGGTGCGACGCAGTCGGTTCGGCATCATCTTGACCACGTGCGACCGATGCTCGCGTGCCATGGTGAGGACGAGGTCGGCGTCGTCGAGAAGCGGCTCGACCAGGTAGCGGGCCAGGTGGGCGGATGCCGTCGCGGGATCGACGCCCGCCTGCGCGGCCAGCTCCAGCGCCGGCTCGGGCATGCCGTGACCTACCAGGGCATGGGTGCCCGCGCTGTGGACCCGCACGCCGAGCGGTTCGAGGTCGGACCGCAGCATGACCTCGGCCAGCGGCGACCGGCAGATGTTGCCGGTGCACACGGTGAGGATCGTGAGGCGTGACGAGGGGGCATCCGACGCCGGTGCGCCCAGGATCGCGGCGAGGGGGGCGGCATCCTCCGTGGGGGCGGATGCCCCCTCGTCACGCCTCACG
>NZ_PCPG01000018.1 GCF_002979655.1 Microbacterium sp. MYb45 | reverse complement strand
TGGCGGCAGCGGTGGCGGTGGCGGTGGCGGAAAGGGGCGCCGAGAGGTGGGCGCACGCCGGGCGCCGGATCCTGGCCAGAAGTCTGATTGAGGAGGGGGCGAGGCGGGCGTAACGTGTTACCGGTCAAAAGCTCAGCCATCGCTCGCCGCCCGCACCCGGGCGGCCATTCAGGGAGGCAAGGATGCCCCGCACGAATCCGAAGAATCCGGCGTATTCCGTCTGGCGGCGCAAGCCGGTCGGCGACCTGAACGAAGAGGCGGAGAGCAGTGGTCTCTTCAAATCCCTCGGGTTGTGGCAGCTCACCGCGATCGGCGTCGGTGGCATCGTCGGCGTCGGGATCTTCTCGCTCGCGGGCCTCGTCGCGCACGGCGATGCCACGAACCCCGGCGTCGGACCCGCGGTCGTCATCTCGTTCCTCATCGCCGGGCTGGCATCTGCGGCGGCCGCTCTCTCGTACGCAGAATTCGCGGGGATGATCCCCCGCGCCGGATCGGCGTACAGCTACGGCTACGTCGCGCTCGGCGAGATCACCGGATGGTTCATCGGCTGGGATCTGCTCCTGGAGTACGTGGCCATCGTGGCCGTCGTCGCGATCGGGATCTCCGGCTACCTCGATGCGTTCCTCTCCGGCTTCGGCGTCCACCTGCCGACCGCGGTCACCGAGACGTTCGACCAGCCCGGCGGCGTCGTCAACATCCCGGCGATCCTGATCTGCCTGCTCGTGACGTTCCTCCTCAGCCGCGGCACCAAGACCTTCGGCCGGTTCGAGCTGGTGGCGGTCGGGATCAAGATCCTGCTGATCCTGTTCATCGTGGGACTCGGCATCTTCTACATCAACACCGACAACTACACCCCGTTCATGCCCTCCGGCTTCGGCCCGGTCTTCACAGGCGCGGCGACGGTGTTCTTCGCCGTGTTCGGCTACGACGCGATGAGCACCGCCGCAGAGGAGGCGAAGGACGGGCGCAAGCACATGCCGAAGGCGATCATCCTGTCGCTGATCATCGCCATGCTGCTCTACGTCGCCGCGACGCTGGTGCTCACCGGGATGCAGAACTACCAGGACATCGACCCGAAGGCCGGCTTCGCCTCGGCGTTCTCCAGCGTGGGGCTGCCCGTGATCGCGTCGATCATCTCCGTGTTCGCGGTGCTGTCGATCCTCACGGTCATGCTCACGTTCCTGCTCGGCGCCACCCGCGTCTGGTTCTCGATGAGCCGCGACGGCCTGCTCCCCGGCTGGTTCTCGAAGGTCGACGGCCGCGGTGTGCCGCAGCGGGTGACCTGGATCGCGGGCATCGGCTCCGCGTTCTTCGCCGGGATCTTCCCGATCCGTGCCGTGGCCGACCTGACGAACATCGGCATCCTGGCGGCGTTCGTCGTCGTGTGCATCGCCGTCGTCGTGTTCCGGTACACCAAGCCGGAGGCTCCGCGCACCTTCCGGCTGCCGTTCATGCCGGTGGTGCCGATCGTCGGCGTCGGCTTCTCGCTGTTCCTCATCTCGCAGCTGCACTGGGAGACCTGGCTGCGCTTCGGCGTCTGGCTGGTGATCGGACTCGTCGTCTACTTCGCCTACGGCCGCCGCCACTCGCTGATGAACCCCGACAGCCCCCGCCGCCGCCGCTGACGCCCTGTCGCCGCAGCCCGTCGCCCGTCGCCCGCAGCCCGCAGCCCGCAGCCCGCTATGAAGGAGAACTCCCGTTATGAAGGACCAGGATCAGCGGATCCTCCTTCATAACGGGAGTTCTCCTTCATGCGATGCGGCCGCGGTGTGCGGGCGCGAATTAGGGGCGCTGCGCGGCCGCCGAGTGCACGACCTCCCGCCGAGTGCACGGCTTCTTCACGTCGAGAAGCCGTGCACTCGCGAGTAGCCCGTGCACTCGGCGACCGGGACGGGTGCGCGCGCGCGGGGACGGGAGCCGGGACGGGGACGGGACCGGGTTAGACCAGGAGGTTGGCGGTGTCGACGACGCGGTCGCCCTCGGCGGGGAAGGCCGTGCGGGTGACGCCCGACTCCACGTTGCCGGTGTGCAGCAGGGTCGACGAGCCGCCGAACGCGGCATCCGCCAGCTCGAGCGCACCGCCCTCGAAGCGGTTGCCGACCGCGCGGTAGTGCGTCGCCCCCTTCGTGACCGCGACGTGGGTGGATGATCCCTCGGCGCGGAAACTGCTGTCGGACAGCGTCAGGTGCAGCTCGCCGTCTCCGGTCCGCGAGACACCGGTGCCGCCCTTGATCGACACATCCGAACCCGCGACCTCGACCACCTGGCGCTCACCCCGCGCCGCCTCGATGCGGGCGTTGCGCAGCGTCGACCCCTCGAATCGCAGCTGCGCCGACGACGACACGATCGGCGCCGCGTCATCCGCCGCGTTCAGGGTCGAGCCGCGGAACGTGACCGCACCCGAGCCCGCGATCTTCATGCCGCCGACCCGGTCGAGCACGGTGTCGACGAACGTGACCGGGGTCTTCACGGTGGCATTGGTGAGCTCGCCGGGAGCGACGAACGTGAAGTGCGAGTCCGCGATCACCGTCGGGCGCCCGGAGTTGTCGGATGCCTGCGTGATCACGAGCGTGTCGGATGCCGTGCACCCCCGCAGCTGGGCCCCGTCGGCGTTGATCCACAGCATCCCGGAGCCGGCGAGCGACGGCTTGCCGATCACCTGCACGTCTTCCAGCGTGAGGTCGGTGATGCGCACGCGCGCCACGAACCACGAGCACACGTGCTTGCGCACCGTGATGCGCTTGGCCGCCGATCCCCAGGCCGCACCGGAGTTCGCGAACGTCATGAGCCCCGAGTTGCCGGTGTAGGTGAGGTCGTGCTCGTACTGGCCGTGCGTGACGAACGGGCCCTGGTCGTCGCCGTCGCCGTGGCAGTTCTCGACGAGGCAGTAGGCGCTCGCGGTGAAGTCGTTCAGGTGCCGCGAGTTGGCGGTGTGGCAGTTGGCGACGTATCCGTACAGGCAGTAGATCTGCTGCGTCAGGTAGCCGGCGCCGCCCCAGGTGACCGAGGTGGGGTTCTTGAGCGTGCAGCTCACGGTCGAGTAGTAGGTGTTCCAGCGGCGCTGGATGAGCGGCCAGAACGTGCCGGTCCCGTCGATGTGGTCGACGTCGCAGCGCACCGCGTATTCGAAGGCGAGCGGGTGCGAGCCCGTGTACTCGTCCTTTCCCGTGCCGAGGAACTTCAGGTTCGACACGGTGACGTCCTGCACCGGCACCACCCGGCGCCACGTCATCGTGCGGTCCTTGCCGAGCGGCCAGCCGTTCTTGTAGTTGATGCGGATGTGGGTGCCGTCGACGATCTGCGTGACCTGCACGAGCCGCTGCAGCTCACGCTCCCAGCGCCCGGACAGCGCGTTCACCTCGGCGGCGTACCAGTCGCCGACCACGAAGAACGAGGAATCGGCGACCGGGAAGACGTCGCCGAGGTCGGGGACCACCTCGTTCAGTCGCGCCTCGTGCACGGCATCCGTCACCTCGCCGCGGAAGAACATGACCGCGGCGAAGGGGTCGTCCTTGCCGGCGTTCTCGATGCCGACCGTCGTCATGAGGTGGCCGCCGAAGTCGAACGCGATGCGCGACCGCGAGAACTTGTGGCGACGCACGAAGTTCAGGTCGCTGTGGGCCTCGATGCGGTGGATGCTCGCATCGTTCACCATCGCGTCGAGCGCGTCGTCGGCATTCACCTTCGCGTTCATCACACCGAACATGCGGAAGTCGACGACGCCGTCGTGCAGGAGCAGCCACGCACCGCCCTTCGGACCGGCGAGCACGGTGCCGCCGTTCGCCGCCGGAGCATCCTTCTTCACGAAGCGGTACAGCCCGTCGCCGCCGTCACCGGCCGCCGCGTACCCGGTCGTGCGCACGAGGTCGCCGTCCTTGCCCTTGCGCTTCGCGAGTTCGGTCGCGGTGCCGCCGTTGGCGACGTTCGCCGAGCCCGACGAGCTCTGCGGCGCCACGGGGCCGGCGGCCTGCGCGGCCGCGGGCATGCCGACGGCGGCCACTCCACCGATCGCGGCAGCGCCGAAACCGGCGAGCAGCATGCGCCGACTGCGCAGCGCGGCGGTTTCGGTCTGGGTCATCTCCTGCGGGGTCATGCTCATCCTTCCGTGCGGCGTCATCACCGCGGTCAGGCGTCCGGCCGTCCGGCCGAGCCGCATCATCCGATCGATCCCCAGTCCCCAGTGCCGTTCTCCGAGCCGGTGCTCAGAAGTAGTCGCCCGCCGTGAAGTGGCGGATGCCGTGCAGTCGCGCCGCGCGTCGCAGCGGGCGGATCATCCCGGTACGGTCGTCCTGCCGCACGGCCTCGGGCGCGAACGCACGCAGCGCGCGGTCTTCCTCCGGCAGGGCGGGCACGGCGAGCTCGCACGACGTCACCCCGGCGGATGCCCAGTCCACCGCGATGGCGGCGAGCAGGTCATCCCGCGCACCGTCGGCACCCGGAAGCACGGCGCTCTCGAGGAGCACGCCGACCCCGCCGCGAGGCTCGGCGACCGCGTAGCCGACCACGGTCGATCCCTCGATCCGGCGGTACAGAGTGGCGCCTCGCAGCCGCACCTCCGCCATCGCCCAGTCTCGATCGCCGCGCACCGGTGCCAGGACCAGATCGGACCGTGAACGTTCGTAGACCTCGCGCACCGGGCGGAGGCTCCCGAGCCCGACGGATTCGCGCACGACGCGACCCTCGGTCCCGACGGCGGCGGGCGTCGCAGCGCGCCAGGGCCCGGCCACGGTCCGCGCCATCGAGAACGTCTCGAACCCGCTGGAGCGGTACACCTCGGGGGTACCGGTGAACAGCAGTGCCCAATCGGCGTCGCCCGCCGCCTGCAGGGTCGCGGCGACCAGCCGGCGTGCGAGCCCCTGCCCCCTCGCCCGCTCGGCGACCGCGACGCTGCCGATGGCGTGCACCGCGGCGATCCCGCCGTCGGATTCCCGGAGCCGCTTGGGTAGTCCGTAGATCGACCCGCAGAGACCCTCGTCGTCTTCAGCCACCCGCGTGTGCGCGAGCCGTTCGTCGTCCACGAGCCACTGGTCGGGGGAGAGCGGAGGAGTGAACGCCGTCGCCCACAGCGCGGCGAGCGCCTGCTGGTCCGTGGCGCGGGCGGCACGGATCGTCGCCGCGCTCACGATGCCCGCGCGGCGGCCGCGCATCCCGCCGGCCCGGTCATGCCATCGAAGACAACTGGTCGCGGGAGATGGTGTGCGTGAGGGTGCGCCCCTCCGCGAAGGCTTCGACCTCGTCGACGACGATCCGCCCCTGACGCCGGCGTCCCTGGCTCGTGCCGGCCGCCCGGTGCGGGGTGACCAGCACGCCGGGCAGCGAGCGGAACGGACTGTCCGCGGCGAACGGCTCCTCGTCGAACACGTCGATCGCGGCGCTGAGCCGACCGCGCTGCACCTCGTCGATCAGCGCGGCCTCGTCGACCAGCCACGAGCGTGCCGTGTTCACGAGTCCCGCGCCGTCGCGCATGAGGGCGAGCTCGCGGCGGCCGATCAGGTGATGCGTCTCGGGCAGGGTCGGCGCGTGCACGGCGACGATCTGCGCGCACCGCAGCGCCTCGTCGAGGGTGACCAACTCGGCCCCGAGCCCCGCCGCGGCGGCCGCATCGAGAGTCGGGTCGACCAGCAGCGGCTCGGCCCCGAGCGCACGGATCAGTTCGAGATACGCCCGTCCGGTGCGCGAGGCACCGATCACCGCGATGGGGGTGCCGAGAATCTCGCGCTGCACGCCCACGGCATCCGCGTCGTACCAGCCGTCGCCGACGCGCAGGGCGTTGTGCATCTCGGGCACCCGGTGCAGCAGCGCGAGCGTGAACGTCAACGACACCTCGGCGACGGGCCGCGCCATGCCCGCACCCGCCTGGGTCACGAGGATGCCGCGATCGAACAGCGCATCCGTCGCGAAGGGCTTGATCGTGGCGCCGGTGTGCGCGATGAGCTCGAGCTTCGGCAGCGACGCGAGCACGGCAGCGTCGAAGGGGCCGACGCCCCAGCTCGTGATCACGATGCGCGCCTCGGCGAGCTCCGCATCGGACAGCCGATCCACCCGGACGAACGACCCGCCCAGACCGGCGGCGACCGCACGCAGCCGCTCCGCATCCTCACCCGAGAAGAACTCCGCGAAGAGCTCCTCGGAGACGACCGCGACCACGGTCGGCGCCACCGTTCCCCCGCTCGCCGCCGCGCTCATCGCAACGTTCATCGCAACCAGGCCTCGAGGTTCTCGGCGATGAAGGCGTCGTCGTTCAGGTCGGGGTACGCGTGGCGCACCCGCTCGATCTCCTCCGCCTGGCCGGGCGACAGCCCCTCTGCGGGGTCGAGGCACCAGGTGCCCTCGAGCAGCCCCTGCTGGCGGAGCATCTCGTGCACGCCCGCGATCACCCCGTGGAAGTCGTTGCCCGGGTCGAACACGGCCTGGTTGACGTCGACCATGTCGGAGGCGACGAGCCCCAGGTCGCGATACGCCCCCGCGTCTCCGGCCATCGCGCGCTGTGCACGTTCGAGGAGCGCGACCGCGGCACGCGTGCCGACCGCCCACTGCCCGAGCAGTCCGCCGACGAAGCGCAGCGTGCGCGGGCCCGACGGCGACTCCACGTGGAACTCGGAGAGCAGGTCGGCGACGATCGCGTCGTCGTTGCCGGTGTAGAGCGCGATCTCGTCGGCGCGGCCCGAGGCGGCCACCCCGCGCACCAGCTCCAGCGTGCGGTATCGGTCGAAGGGCGCGGCCTTGACGGCGACGACGGCCGGGATCGAGGCGAACTCGCGCCAGAACTCGCGGTCGAGCACGGGGCCGCCGATCGCGGTCTGCAGGTAGAAGCCGACCACCGGCAGCACCTCGCCCACGGCGCGGGCGCGTTCGAGCAGGGCCCGCTCGTCGGCGCCGGCCACGCGAGGGCTCACCAGCACGGCGTCGTAGCCCAGCCCGCGGGCGAGCTCGGCCTCGGCGACCGCCTGGGCGGTGCCACCGGCGACGCCGGCGATGCGCACCACGTCGGCACTCGCCCGCGCATCCAACTCCTCCGCGGCGAGCGCGAGCACGGGTTCGAACAGGGCGTGCTCGGGATCGCGGATCTCGAACTGGGTCGTGTGCACCCCGACGGCGATGCCCCCGGCACCCGCGTCGAGGTAGTAGCGGGTGAGCGCCCGTTGGCGGCGCTCGTCGATGCGTCGCTCGGCGGTGAGCGCGAGCGGATGCGCCGGGATCACGGCACCGCGGGCGAGGGTGGCCGCGGCTTCCGGTCGCAGGGTGGGAACGGTCATCAGAACTTCCCGTCGCGGACGGCCCACTTGGTCGGCTTGGCGATCATCGGGAGGCCCTTCTCGATCCACCCGGCCTGCATGCCGATCAGGGTCTCGGCCGAGACGGACGGGTAGCCGAACAGCGCCATGCAGCGACGTGCATCGCTGAGCAGCGCGGTGGGCTGCGGCTCGTCGACGATCTCGACCTCGCGGTCGAAGAGGGTGCCGAAGCGCCGGGCGATCGACTCGACGCTCAGCAGCTCGGGACCGGTGAGGTTGATGGTGAACGGGGCGGTCGAGGCGTGCACGAGGCTGCGGAGCACGACCTCGTTCGCGTAGCCCTGCCAGATCACGTTGACGTTGGCGGTGGCGACCGAGACGGGCTGTCCCGCGTGCACGGCGCTGCCGATGTCGGCGAGCACGCCGTAGCGCAGGTCGACCGCGTAGTTGAGGCGGATGATCGCGACCTTGGTGCCGCGCTCCTGCGCCCCGAACTCGAACACGCGCTCGCGGCCGAGGCACGACTGCGCGTACTCGCCGATGGGTGCGGGCTGCACCTCTTCGGATGCTCCGCCCGAGGAGGCGGGCAGGAACGGGTAGATGTTGCCGGTGGAGAGTACCGAGATGGCGCTGTCGCGGTAGCGGCGGGCGACGCGGTCGGGCAGGGCGGCGTTGACCTCCCACGCCCACGAGGCGTTGGTCGCGGCGCCGAACTTCGCGCCGACCATGAACACCACGTTGGGAGCATCCGGGAGGGCTGCGAAGTCGTCGTTCTCGATCAGGTCGAACGGGACGACCTTCACGCCCGCGGCCTCGAGGCGCTCGCGGATCGCGGCATCGCCGAAGCGCGAGACGGCATACACCGCGTCGTCCTGGCGCCCGGCGGCATCCATTCCACGGCGCGCGAGCATCGCCAGGGTCGGGCCCATCTTGCCGCCCGCGCCGAGGATCACGAGGTCGCCCGCCCCGCGCGCGAGGTCGTCGATCAAGCCGGCGCTCGGTGTGGCAAGCGCCTCCTCGAGATCGGCCTCTGAAGTGAAACTGTGCTGAGTCATGTGGTGCTTTCCCTTCTTCTCAGCCCTTGATGCCCGTACCGGCCACGCCCTCCTGCACGTACCGCTGAGCGATGAGGTACGCGAGGAAGATGGGCAGCAGCGCCACGACGGATCCGGCGAGCATGGTGCTCAGCGGGACGTTCTGCTGCTGCAGCGACGAGATGCCGACGGTGAGTGTGAACATCGCGTTGGACTTCGCGATGATGAGCGGCCACAGGAAGTCGTTCCAGTGCCACAGGAAGACGAAGATGCCGAGGGTCGCCAGGATCGGCTTGCACAGCGGCAGCACGATCCGCAGGAAGATGCGGAACTCACCCGCACCGTCGATGCGGGCGGCTTCGAACAGCTCGTCCGGGAGGCCCGAGATGAACTGCCGCATCAGGAACACGGCCTGGGCGTTCGCGAGCGAGGGCAGGATCAGGCCCCAGTACGTGTCGACGCCGCCGAGATTCGCCATGAGGATGAACGTCGGGATGAGGGTGACGTGGAACGGGACCATCACCATCGCGAGGAACGACCAGAACATCACCTCCTTGCCGCGGAAGCGCTTCTTGGCGAAGGCGTAGCCGGCGAGCGCCGAGAGGAACAGGACGGCGACGACCGAGACGAGCGAGTAGATGAGCGTGTTGCCGAGCCAGCCGAGGATGTTCTGCCCGGCGAGCACCTGCTCGTAGGCCTCGAACGAGATGTCCTGGAAGGGCAGCAGCGAGCCGGGGAGCTCGACGACCATGCCCGGCTTCAGGCTCAGTACGACCATCGCGTAGAAGGGGAAGAAGCTGAGGATGCCGGCCAGGCTCAGCCAGATCCATCGCCCGACGATCCCCCACCCGGTGGGCTGGAGCGCGCGGTAGGCGCGGCGCTGCTTGGTCGACATCTTCGGCGGCATCACCGGCGACTGCGTCGGCGGCTGTGTCGGAGGCTGCAACAGAGCGGTCATTTCTGCTTTCCGATCACCAGGCGCTGGATGAGCGCGACGACGAGGGTCATGATGAACAGGGCCACACCGATGGCGGCCGCGTAGCCGTAGTCGAAGTAGCGGAAGCCCTGGTCGTAGAGCATGTAGACGAGTGAGTAGCTGGCGTTCGCCGGACCACCCTGGGTCATCACGTAGATGACGTCGAAGACCTGGAACGCGGCGGTCGTCTCGATCACCGCGAGGAAGAAGAAGGTGGGGCGCAGCACCGGCATGATGATGTACCGGAACCGCTGCCAGGCGTTGGCGCCGTCGACCAGCGCGGCCTCCTCGAGCTCGCGCGGCACGTCCTGCAGCGCGGCGATGAGGATCATCATCCCGTAGCCGAATCGCGACCAGACGCCGACGACGACGATGGCCGGGATGACGAGCACGGTGCTGCCCAGCCAGGATCCGCCGAGACCCAGCGGGGTCATCAGTGCCGACCAGGGACCGTTGGCGGAGAAGATCCAGACGAAGATCGAGCCGGCCAGCACCAGCGAGGTGATGACGGGGAGGAAGAAGATCGAGCGGAAGAAGCGTGCGCCCCGGAAGGCGCGGCGCACGCCGAGCGCCATCACGGTGGAGAGCACGAGGGCGATCGGCACCGCGAACACGGTGTAGATCAGCGTGGTGCCCATCGCCCGCCAGAACAGCGGGTCGGCGATCATGCGCTGGAAGTGGTCGAGCCCGCGCCACGAGATCTCGCCGGTGATGTCGTAGTCGAAGAAGCTCAGGGCGACGCCGACGATGCTGGGGCCGAAGCGGAAGGCGATGAAGAGGAGGAACGCGGGCAGCACGAACAGGAACGCGATGCGTGCCTCTCGCCGTGCGAGCACCCGTGCGACCCGCCCTGCGGGCCTCTTGGCCGTAGTTGCCGTCGTCATCAGTGATTCCTCACGTGGGGGAGTGAAGGGAACGGGGGCGTGCGGAGTTCGGGCTCCGCACGCCCCCGGTGCTGCTTACTTCTTGATGAGCGGTGCCGCAGCGGTCGCGGCATCCTTCAGAGCATCCTCCGGGGACTTGTCCCCGAGCAATGCCGCCTGGATCTCGGGAGCGAGCACACCCATCAGCGCCCGCGACGAGGCGTTGAGCTCGCCGACCGTGGTGTCGGGCACGTACTTCTCGACCTCGCCGAGCAGCGGGTCATCCGCGTACAGCGGCTCGGTGGTGCTGAGCGCCGAGAAGAAGCCGGCGGCCTTGAGGTACGGCTCGATGACGTCGGCGCCGGTCGCGTACTCCGCGAACTTCGCCGCGGCATCCTGCGCCTTGGAGCCCTTGAGCACCGAGAGCGATCCGACCGTGCCGTAGGCGACGGTCTCCTTCTCGGTCAGCGGTGCGAGGACCTTGACGTTCTCCTCGCCCCAGAAGGGCAGGACCTCGGGGACCGCGTTGTTCCACGTGCAGGCGACCTTGCCCTGAGCGACAGCCGTCTGCTCGAGCGGGACGTTGGTGGTGAGGGCCTCGGGGTCGAGTGCTCCGGCATCGGCCAGGTCGGTGAGGAAGGTGAGCGCCTTCTCGCCTTCCTTGCTGTCGAAGCCGATGTCGCCGTCCTTCGTGTAGACCTCGCCACCGGCCTGCCACAGCAGCGGGTAGTAGGTGAGGTTCAGGGTGTTCTCGGCGGATGCCGGGTAGTTGAGGGCGTACATCCCCTTCTCCGTGAACTTCGGCGCCATCTCGGCGATGTCGTCCCACGTCTCGGGGTACTCGGTGACGCCGGCGGCCTCGAACGCGGCCGCGTTGCAGAGGAGAGGCTGCGCGCTGGTGAGCAGCGGAGCCCCGAGGATGTCGCCGTCGAGCGTGACCGACTTCTTCACGTTCGGCAGCAGGTCGCCCTGACGCTCCTCGCTCAGCAGGTCGTTGAGCGGCGCGATCGACTTCTGGTACGCCGCGAGCTGGTCGGGGATGAGGTAGACGACATCCGGACCCTTGCCGGCGGCGATCGCCGTCTGGAGAGCCTCGTCGCGGTTGGCCCACGGGAAGATCTCGTACTTGACGTTGATGTTCTCGTTCTTCTTCTCGAAGTCGGCGATCGTCGAGTCCCAGAAGTCCTTGTGCACCGCCTCGTCGGCGATGACCGGGTAGAGCCAGACCGTGATGTCCTGCTCACCCTCTGCGGTGTTGCCTCCGCCGGCCGAACATCCGGCCAACAGGGTGGCGGCCGCGACTCCCGCGGCGACGCCGATGAACTTGCTGACGCGCATGGTGCTCCTTTGCTTGAACCGTGCTGAGTACGGTTCATTATGACACTGGGATGGGATAATTCGTCAAGTACAAGTTCCCAGACGGTTGTTTCAGGCGTGTTTCCCGTTCGAGAACAACAAAGCTTGATCTGAGAATTCGGTGTGCTAATTTGATCGCACCCGACGATGGAGAAGAAGAGGGGGCAGCACATGGCCGTGAACAGTCCACGCTCGATCGTCGCGCGATCGGCTCTGCAGCTGCGCGACGCGGGCCCCGCGACCGTCAACGACCTCTCCCGCTCGCTCGAGATCTCGCGCACGTCGGTCGAGAACGCGGTGACCGTCCTTGCCGACTCCGGGCTGATCGTCGACGCTCCGGCGCAGAACGGCGGCGGAGCCGGACGCCCCGCCCGCCGCTACTCGTTCCACGCGGCCGCCGGCACCGTGGTCGGCGTCGACATCGGCGTCGCCAGCGTGCGCGTCGTGCTGGCCGACCTCGCCGGAGAGGTGATCGTGCAGCGCAGCTACCCCGGCGTCGCCGAGCAGCCCGACGGCGCCTCCAAACTCGCCGCCGTCATCGACGACGTGCGCCGCACCCTGTCCGACGCCGGGATCCCCGCGTCGAAGCTGCGCGCGGTCGGCGTCTCCCTCCCCGGCATCGTCGATGACGCCGGGCGCGTGACCACCTCGGTCGTCATCCCCGAGTGGTCGGGCATCGACATCGGCTCTCAGCTGCGGCAGGCGTTCGGCTGCCCCGTCGCGGTCGACAACGGCGTGCGCCTGGCGGCCGTGGCGGAGCACCACCTGGGTGTCGCACAGCTCGTCGACGACGTCATCTACCTCTCGGTCGGCAACCGCATCGCGATGGGCCTCATCCTCGGCGGTCGCCCGCGGCGCGGCATCCACAACGCCGCCGGTGACATCGGCCGCCTCGCCTTCCGCGGGCTGAACACCGAGACCGGACAGATCTCGTGGCGCACCGCCCCGACCGCCGCCGAGGTGTTCGCCCTGGCGCGGGGCGGAGACGCCGCAGCGCAGCAGGAGCTCGACGGTTTCATCGACGAACTCGCCCACGGGATCGCGACCCTGACGATGACGGTCGACCCCGCGATGATCGTGATCGGCGGCGGACTCTCCGCCGCACACGAGCAGCTGCTCGACCCGCTGCGGGCAGCGCTCCCCGGACACCTCGGCCTGCCGTTCCAGGTGCCGCTCGCCGAGGCCCGCCTGGGCGCCGAGGCCGCGGCGCACGGTGCGGTCGTGCACGCGTTCCAGCGGCACGCCGCCGAGATCTACGGCATCGACGACATGCCGGCCCCGCCCATCACCCCCCTGCCGGTCGAGCCGGTCGAGCCGGTCGGGGCGGACGACACGACCCCCGAAGACCCCGAGGAGAAGCAGTGAGCACGTTGAAGGTCGGACTCATCGGAGCCGGCGGCATCTCGCGCGTGCACGCCGACGCCTGGCGGGCGCTGGGCGCCGAGGGGTACGTCACCTCTCTGGCCGGTGCCGAGGAGATCGCCGAGGAGTACGGCTTCGAGCTCGTCTCCGACGTCGACACGCTCATCGGGCTGGTCGACATCGTCGACATCGTGACCCCCAGCAGCACCCACGCCGACTTCGCCCTGCGGGCCATCGCGCGCGGGCGCGACGTCATCTGCGAGAAGCCGCTGGCCGCGACCGCCGAGGCCGCCACCACCGTCGCCCGCGCGGCCGAGGAGGCGGGCGTGCGACTCTTCCCCGCCCACGTCGTCCGCTACATGGGCGAGTACGCGCAGATCAAGGCCGGCATCGACGAGGGGCGCATCGGCACCCTCGCGGTGCAGCGGTTCAGCCGCGCCGGCTCCGCCCCGCAGACGCCCTGGTTCTTCTCGGAGAGCACCGGTGGCGGGGTCATCCGCGACCTGATGATCCACGACATCGATCAGGCCGTCTGGTTCGCCGGGCCCGTCGCCACGGTCTTCGCGGTGCAGAACCCGCCGACCGTCGACGACCGGGTTCCCGCACCCGTCACCGCGCACGTCGTGCTGACGCACCGCAGCGGCGTGATCAGCCACCTGCACGCCAGCTGGGTCGCCCCGGGCATGCCGTTCCGCACGAGCGTCGAGGTCGCGGGCTCCGAGGGCCGGCTGCGATACGACAGCGCCGAGGACGCCTCGCTGCGCACGGATGCCGTGCTCGACTCCGGCGCCACCGACTACCTGCCGCCGATGTCGCCCGAAGAGAGCCCGTACTACGCCGAGATCGTCGACTTCGTGGCCGCGCTGCGCGAAGGCCGCGACGCCAGGGTGAGCCCGGCGGATGGCATCGAAGCCGTCGCGGTCGCCGAGGCCGCCTATGCCTCGATCGCCGCCGGCGCCCCCGTCGCGCTCCCCACCCCCGACCGCACCGAGGCCGAGGAGGCCGTCCGATGACCGCCCCCACCCCGCTGCGGATCGCCGTATTGTCGTTCGCGCACACGCACGCCCTGAGCTACGTGCACGCGCTGAAGGAGATGCCGGGCGTCGAGCTGATCGCCACCGACCCCGACGGCGCCACGGCTCCGGACGACGCTCCCCGGGGTGCGGCACTGGCCGCCGAGCTGGGTGTCGCGTACGTCGACACCTACGACGAGGCGTTCGCCTGGAAGCCGGATGCCGTCGTGATCGCCGCCGAGAACTCCCGGCACCGTGCCCTCGTCGAGCGCGCGGCCGCCGCCGGGGTGTGTGTGCTGTGCGAGAAGCCGCTGGCCACGACCGTCGACGACGCGATCGCGATGCGCGAGGCGTGCGAGCAGGCCGGAGTGATCCTGATGGTCGCCTACCCGGTGCGTTTCGCGCCGAGCGTGCGCGACGCGATCGCCGAGCTGCGCAGCGGCCGTCTCGGCAAGGTCCTCGGGGTCACCGGCATCAACAACGGCAAGCTCCCGGAGGATCGCGCCTGGTTCACCGATCCCGAGCTGGCGGGCGGCGGCGCCCTCGTCGACCACGTCGTGCACTGCGCCGACCTGCTCGACGAGCTCCTGGGCGAGCGGGCGCAGTCGGTCCGCGCGGTGTCGAACAGCATCCTGCACGCGCAGCGCGAGCTCGCGGTCGAGACCGGCGGACTCGTCACCATCCAGTACCCGAGCGGTGTGATCGCCACGATCGACTGCTCGTGGAGCTGGCCGATGAGCTCGGCCACCTGGGGCGGACTCACGCTGCAGGTCGTGGCCGAGCGCGGCACCGTCACGGTCAGCCCCTTCGCGAAGGGTGTGGCCGGGCATGATGCGCTCGGCGAGACATGGAGTCCCGTCGGGGCGGACCTCGACGCCCTACTCCTCGAGGAGTTCGTCCGCGCCGTGCGCGAAGGCCGGCAGCCGCAGCCCGATGCCGGCGTCGGCATCCGCACGGTTGAGATCGCCAAGGCCGCCCAGCTCTCCGCAGCCCGCGCCGGCGAGGTCATCCCCCTCGGCTAGACACCGCACTGCAGGATCCGAACGGCAGAGAGGCCAGGCATGCACACCGCGCACAGCACCACCGGATGGCGACAGCGCGCGCTGGCCGTGATGCCGGTCGGATCGAGCACCAACTCCAAGGCGCCGACGCTGCTGCCGGAGGAGCCCGAGGTCATCGTTCGCGGGTACGGATGCCGGGTGTGGGACGACCGGGGCCGTGAGTTCCTCGACTACCGCTGCGCGCTCGGCCCGGTGACGCTGGGCTATGCGGATCCGACCGTCGACGCCGCGATCCGCGCCCAGCTCGACGACGGCATCCTGTTCGGCCACCCGCATCCGCTCGAGACGACGACGGCCGAGCTGTTCTGCTCCCTCGTGCCCGGTGCCGAGGCCGCGCGCTTCCTGAAGACCGGCGGCGAGGCGCTGGCAGCCGTGATCCGCATCGCCCGCGCGCACACCGGTCGCGACCGGGTCGTGCAGATCGGTTACAACGGCTGGCTCAACTCGCTCGCGGCGGGCGCGCGGGTGCTGCCCGGGGCGACGACGGATGCCGTGCCCGGCGTTCCGGCAGCCCTCGCGGCCCTGCACCACGCGGTCGAGTGGGAAGACCGTGCCACCCTCGACCGCCTGTTCCTCACCCGGGGTTCGGAGATCGCGCTCATCCTCATCGCCGCCGACTACCCGGCCATTCCCGAGGCGGCCGGCTTCTACCGTTACCTGCGCGACCTCGCCGACCGGCACGGCGCCCTGCTGGCCTACGACGAGATGGTCACCGGCTTCCGGGTGGCGATCGGCGGGATGGCCGAGGCGACCGGCGTGCTCCCCGACCTGTCGGTCTTCGGCAAGGGGATCGCGAACGGCATGCCCCTCGCGGTCTACTGCGGGCGCCGGGAGGTGCTCGGCGTGCTCGACCGCGGCGAGGTGGTCGTCACGTCGACCTACGGCGGCGAGACGCTGTCGCTCGCGGCAGCCACCGCGACGATGACCGCCATCCGCGACCGTGACGTGATCGCGCGATTGCTCGCTTCCGGCACCCGACTGCAGAACGGCCTGAACGCGGTGTTCGCCGAGGCCGGCTCCGGCATCCGGCTCGTGGGGCACCCGGCGTGCCCGCAGTTCGTCGGCACCGACGCCGAGGTCCAGGCCTTCCCACGGGCGGCGTTCCGCCACGGACTCTCCTTCTATCGGGTCGTCTACGTCAACGCCGCGCACACCGAAGCCGACATCGACGAGACTCTGCGCCGCGCGGCGGTCGCCGTGCGTGAGGCGACGGCATGACCGGCATCGACGCGCACACGCACCTCGACGAGGGGCGCTTCGACCCCGCGGTCTTCGAGGCCGGCGACCGCCTGGGCATCGAGCTGTACCTGTGCAGCAATCTCGGAAGCTTCCAGGCGCACCCGGGTCTCGACGAGGTGCGGGAGATGAACGAGGTGCTGGCCGGCGAGCTGCGCCGATACCCCGACCGCCTCCGCGGCTACTGCTACGTCAATCCGCGCTTCGGCCGTGACAGTCTCGACGACCTGCGCCGCAACGTCGAGGACCGCGGGATGATCGGCATCAAGCTCTGGATCGCGACTCTGGCCGACGATCCACTGAGCGATCCGATCCTCGAGTACGCCGCCGAGCACCACCTGATCGTGCTCGCCCATGCCTGGCGCAAAACCGTCGGGCAGTTCCCCTACGAGTCGACGGCCGACCACATCGCCGCCGCAGCCCGCCGTCATCCCGACGTGCGCTTCCTGATGGCGCACCTCGGCGGCCAGCCCGAGTCGGCCGTGAACGCGGTCGGCTCCGTGCCGAACGTGGCCGTCGACACCTCGGGCACGATCATCGGCGCCGGAGAAGTGGCACTCGCCGTGGAGCGCCTCGGCCCCGACCGGGTGGTGTTCGGCTCCGACCTGCCCCACATCGACCTCGCGGCCAACGTCGGCAAGGTGCTCGGCGCAGGGCTCGACCCCGAGACGGAAGAGCGGGTCTTCGGCGGCACGGTCGCCCGCTGGCTCGCGGAGGTGGCGGCATGACCGCCCAGGGGCACGCGATGCTCCGCGCATTCGCCGACCTCGGCGCGACCGACACCACCTGCTTCCTCGGGCAATGGCCCCACCGGCTCTCCGCCGCCGCGGATGCCGACACCCTGCACGCCCACGCCGAACGCCTCGGCCTACGCTCCGTCTGGGTCTCGCACCTGGCATCCCTGTTCGGGTTCGACACCCGAACCGGCAACGAGGCCGTGCTCGCCGCGTGTGCCGGTGACCCGCTCTTCCGCGTGTTCGCGACGATCGATCCGCGCGACCCGACCTGGCGCGAAGAGCTCGACGATGCCGTGTCCGCCGGTGCGCGCGGCGTGCGTGTCGCCCCGGGCTTCCACCGGTACGAGGTGTCTGCCGTGCGCCCGGTCCTCGACGCGTGCGCCGACCGCGGGCTCCCCGTGCAGCTGATCGCCCGGCTCGACGACGCCAGGGTGCGGCATCCGTTCTCCCCCGCCGTCGACCTCGAGGTGCACCGGATCGCCGACCTCGTGCGCGAGAGTCCGGCTGCTCCGCTGCTGCTGAGCGGCCTCAACCGCGCGGATGGGATCGAGCTGAAGCGGCATCTCGGCGACGCCGCGCCCGAGTGGCTGCGGCTCGACCTCTGGCACGTCAACGGCCCCACCGGTGTCGCCGACGATCTCGGCGCCGATCCGGAGCGCTGGGTGTTCGGCAGCGGCTTCCCCGTGCAGGCACCGGAGGCCACGGCGCTGCAGCTCGCAGCCTCCGCGCTTCCTGGACCGGCGATGCGGGCGATCGCGTCCGGCAACGCCGCCGTCATGCTCACCTGACGCCGCGCGCACACCCGATGCGCGACGGTCAGCCGATGGGGAAGTTCTGGATGTCGGTACGTCTGTCGGTGCGCGGCCCGGAGAACAGGCCGGGTGCGCCGATGACGAGGTCAGCCTGTGCGGCGATCAGGTCGAGTTGTGTCGTGAGGGACGCGTGCAGGCTGCTCCATCCGGTCACGATGGCCGCGAATCCTCCGGCTGCGGCCGTCATCATCACGGGCGACCGAACGATGGCGCCGTAGGCGAACCATCCGACGATCAGCATGATCGCGACCGCGGAGCATCCGGCGAGCCATCGCAGGCGGGCCCGCAGTCGCTCTGTCCGATCCGCATCGTCGTCCATGAAGCCCCCGCAATCCATTGCCGCACCCATCCCCGCCCTGTGAAATGTTACACGTTGGTCCGTCGAGGCTCAACGAGACGAGACGAGGCGAACGCGGGGGCGGTGCCCCCGCGTTCGCACGTCCCCCCGGCGTGAACCCTCACAGGCCCACGTCGGGGGGCGCAGCCCGGTGCGGGAGGGGGAGGCGCACCGAGAACAAGCGGCTTTCGCCGCGGTCCGTCGCGGAGTCTCGAGTGGATCGAGATCCGCGTCTCGTTCGATCCAGCCTTTCCCCAGGGTCGTGTTCGAACGACGATGACTCCACCCTATATGACATTTGACCAGCTAACGTTTTACCTTTGTCCAGGGTTCTTGCTGATCGCACCGACCCGGCGGGCATGGAATCGTCGCGACTACCGTTGCATCAGCAGGCAGCATCCGTCACGGAGGGAATCACCATGCGCATCGATCTCACGGGCAGGACCGCGCTCGTCACCGGCTCCACGCAGGGCATCGGGCGGGCGATCGCCGCAGCACTGGCCGACGCGGGCGCCCGCGTGGCGATCAACGGCCGCAGGCCCGGCACGGTCGCCTCCGTCATCTCCGAGATGCAGGCCCAGAACCCGGACCGCGATCTCGTCGCCGCGGCAGGTGACGTCACCGATCAGGGCGGAGCGGATGCGGTGCTGGCCGCGACCGGCGACGTCGACATCCTCGTCAACAACCTGGGGATCTTCGGCGCGACGCCCGCACTCGAGATCACCGACGACGAGTGGCGCCGCTACTTCGACGTGAACGTGCTGGCTGCGGTCCGCCTCATCCGCGCGACGCTCCCCGGCATGACCGCGCGCGGCTGGGGCCGGGTGCTCGACATCGCCAGCGACTCGGCCGTGGTGATCCCCGCCGAGATGATCCACTACGGCATGTCGAAGACGGCCCTTCTCGCGGTGTCCCGCGGATTCGCGAAGGAGGCGGCGGGCACCGGGGTGACCGTCAACTCGGTACTCGCGGGTCCGACCCACACCGGCGGCGTCGAGGACTTCGTGTACGAGCTCGTCGACCCGAAGCTCCCGTGGGACGAGGCGCAGCGCGAGTTCATGCGGCTCCACCGCCCGCAGTCGCTGCTGCAGCGGCTCATCGAGCCCGAGGAGATCGCGAACATGGTCGTCTACCTGGCCTCACCGCTCGCCTCCGCGACGACCGGCGCCGCCGTCCGGGTCGACGGCGGCTACATCGACTCGATCGTCCCCTGACACAGGCCGCCTTCCCGCAACTCACCCGAGGACGGCGATGAAGCTGTCGTACCAGGACGCAACGACCTTCGTCGCGGTGTGCGCGAGCGGCACCCGGACCGGCGTGCTGATGACGCCTCCGGTCGCACCGGCTCCCGCGCCGCCGGTGTCGTTGAGCCCGGCGAAGTAGACCGCACCGGACTCGAGCAGGAACAGCGTGGTGTCGTTCCCCATCGTGACGTCGGTGACGACGGCGCCCTCCGGCATCACGACAGGTGCGAGAGTCGCTCCCGGCGTGGCCGTGCTGCCGATGCCCTGCGCACCGCTGGTGTTGGCACCCAGCGCATAGGCCGAGCCGTCGGTCATGATCACGAGCATCCGAAACTGGCGGACGATGACCTTCGCGGCGGTCTTTCCCGCGGGCAAGGCTTTCTCGGCGAGGTAGAAGGTGCCGCTGCCGCCGTAGGCAGCGGTCCCCGCGGTGTACAGGCGACCGTCCTCCGTGACGACCGCGGAGGAGTACCACCCGATTCCTCCGGAGGAGACTCCCGTGATCGGGGTGCCGGGAGCGGTGAGCATGACCAAGCCCGCCGCTCCGGCCGCAGCGCCGACGGCCGCGCCCTGAGCGGAGTACCCGTAGCTGTCGGCACCGGCCACCATGGCCTGCCCGTTGTTCAGCACCATCATCACGGCGCCCCAGGGGTTGACCTCCGCGGTGAGCGCACCCGCGGGCATCGCGTAGTTGTTGCTCACACGCTGCCAGTAGCGGGTGTTCGTGTAAGCCGTGCCGAAACCGCTCAGCTCGTTGTCGCCGGTCGCCCAGACGCCGCCTGATGCGTCGACCGCGACAGAGGAGAGCTGCTCCGTGCCGGTGCCGATGTGGGTGATGTTCCCGACCTGCACACCGGGCCCCGTGAGGGCCGCGACGACACTCGTGCGGTCGGTGGCGGTGCCGTCTCCGATGATGCCGGACGCGTTGTAGCCCCGACCCCACATGTTGCCGTTCTGATCGGCATACAGCATCGTGGCGTAGCTGGAGCCGACCGCGGCGGCACCCGTGATGCTGAGGTTGTCCCAGAGGGGAACGGCGCTGGTGCGCGCCGCCGTGAGGTTGTCCGAGCCGGTCTGCCCCTGCACGGAGTATCCCCATGCCACGAGCGGCACCGAGGTGACTGGCTGCCCGGAGAGGATCGTGAAGGCGCGAGGGGACTCGACCCGCACCGGCCCCTGCGCGGGTTCCGAGCGGTCGGCCACGACGCGGAAGTCGACGGTTCCGGTCGCGCTGGTGGTGAACGTGCCTTCGCCGAGGTCGGCGAACGTGCCCGATTCGAATGCGAGGCCGTCCGGGAGCACGATCGTGACCGGGGCGTTCGGGACGACCGCGTTGGTGGTGATATCGCGGACGGTGACCGTGTACACCGGCGTGCGTCGGCGGTCCTGCAATGCCGGCGGCAGCGACGACGTGGCCGAGGTGCCGACGGGGATGACACGGGAGATCGGCAGCGTCGCCGCGGTCAGCCCGGTCAGGGTGATCGTGTGGCCGAGGTCGCAGGTCGCCGAACCGAGTCCGCCGCTCAGCGTCCCTACCGAGACGGTCCGGGTCGCGACATCCGATCGCCATTCCGTCCCGGCACGCGTGGACACCGCCGCCCCCACGCTTGCGCCCGCGAGCGGCCCCAACGCGGCGTCGAGTTCCGACGCCGTCGCCGTGAAGGTGAACGTGTAGAGGCCGGCCGCAGGCCCGGTCATCGCGATGCGGTCCGTGGGCGCCTCGAAGACGACCCCCGCGGTCACCGAGAAGGCGAGCAGCATCCGTGCCGGGTCGTCGAGCACCGAGGTCCAGGTGAGCGTGACCCCGCTCATCGCGCCGTTCATCCCCTCGTTCTCCGTCGTGCAGGCGGTGATGACGGGAACGTCGAGGGTGCCGGCCTCGACGGGTCCGCGCGCGTACTGCGCGTCGACCCACGCCGCCTCCGTGATCCCGAGCAGCGCGTCACCACGCACCGCGGCCGGCGATGCGGTGAGGGTCATCGCGGCGAGGCAGGCGGCCGCGACCAGGACGAGGAACCTGCGGAGCGCCTTCATCCCCGCCCCCTCGGGCTCGGGCGCCGGCGGGCGAGCAGCGCGATGCCGATGCCGACCAGCACCGCCGCGGGCGCGGCGAGCAGCGCCACGCCGGAACCACCGGTCGGAGGCAGCTCCGATTCGCCGTCGATTCCCGTGTCGACGGTGTCGCCCGCCGCGGTGGCCCGCACCGTGACCGAGGCGCCCGCCGCGCCGGCCTCGGGAGACTGCGGCTGCGCCGTCAGAGCCACCTGTACGTACACGACGGCGGGTGTCGCCGTGGAGAGCAGGTCCTGCCAGACGCCGTCCGCCGGCAGCGGGCCCTCCGGACGCAGCAGCCGTTCACCCGAGGGGCAGGTGCCGTCGGCGAGCCACGGCTGCCCACAGGCGCGGACCTCGGCCCGCAGTCCGAACTCCGAGTCGCCCGCCGACGAGATGGCGATAGCCAGGTCGCCGGCGGCGGGTGCCCTAGACGCATCCACATCGAGGTGCCAGCGCAGCGGGACCAGCGGGTCGAGCGCCTGCACGCCGGCACCGGCGAGGTCGGAGCGCACGGTGAGGTAGTCCGACCCGGTGGCCGCGGATGCCGGCGCCGGAGCGAGACCCGCGCTCGACGCGCAGACCGCCAGCACGAAGAGCACCGCCGACACGCGCGCTCCCGTCGCCGCGCGACCCGCGCTCTCCCCGTCGCCGGTCGGGTCCACCGCGTCGGCAGGCTCCGGGGGCGGTTCTCCCGCCTCGTCAGTCCGCGGCCGCCTCGGCCAGAAGGCCCAGCCGACGAGGAACGCGGTGGCGAGGGTGAGCGATCCGAGCACCCAGGGGTTGCCGAACTGTGCGATCACCGGCGCGAGATACGGCACCGACCCGCGCACGATCCGTGCCTCGGTGAGCGTGTACGGCATCGGATCATCGACGACGTTGGCATCACCGCGCATCGTGATCACGCGTTCTGCGGCCACGCTCCCCTCGCCGACACTCGTGACCCGGTGCGTGATCGGCAGGGTCCCTGCCCGGTCGACGGTCACGACGTCGCCGACGACGATCTCGGACGCGGGGATCCGCTGGACCAGCGCGACCGAACCCGCAGGGATCGTGGGCGACATCGAGCCGGTCTTGAACATCATCAGCGAGTACCCGCCCGTGAAGGCGAGCAGGGCGAACACGAGGCAGGCCGCTCCGCCGACGGCCGCCGCGGCCAGCAGGATGTCCCGGACGAGGCGGACCGTCCTGGCAGCACCGCGCGCGAAGGCCGTCATCCCGTGCTCCCCGTGAGGACCCAGGTCGGTGTGAGCTGTGCGCCCTGGGCGGCCGCCGGCGCATCGGCCGGGAGCGTCAGGACGATGCAGTACGTCACGGTGGAGCCGCCGGCCGGTTCGACCTGCTGCGCGGGGAGCACGGGGACCTGGGTGAGTCCCGTCACCTCGACCCCCGGCGTGCTCGCGGTGCACTCGGGCGGAGCGGGGTCGGTCGACGAGGTCACCGATGCCCTGACCACGAGCGCATCCCGGAGCGCCTCCTCCGGACTGCCCGCGGCGGGCTCGGTCGCGAGCGACACCCCGCTGAGAAGCACCTCGCCGTCCACCGATCCGGTCGCCTGGACCTGCACCCATGCGGCCGCACTCTCCCCCGGGAAGAGCGGCGACAGCGTCCAGCTGAGCGCCGCGGCAGCATCCTCGGGGTGCGCGGCGAAGGCACCGGCATCCGTCCGCGATGCGAGGGCGAAACTGCCCGCCGTGAACGGCGAGCCCGCCAGCTCGCTGTCCGACCAGGAAGCGAGGCTCCCCGCTGCGCCCACGCCGAGCAGGAGCGCGCACGCGAGCAGCGCCTGAACACGCGTGAGCGTCTTCAGGCCGCGAACCCGCGCCTGTCGGACCACGATGGCTGTGCCGAGGTGACTACTGCGAGACGGCGTCCCACTGCCAGACCGCGGTGCCGGTGTCGCCCTGCGTGATCGTCGCACCGGCGGTGACCTGCAGGCACAGGTAGACGATGTCGCCCGGATCCATGGTGGCGGGCACGGCCGTCCCCCCGGCGAACGCGGTCTCATCGCATCCGAAGGTCGTCGTGGACACCGCGCCGAAGGTCAGCTGACCGGCGAGGTCACCCGTCACGACGGGCGCGACGGCGGTGAGTCCCGCGGGAGACGTGCTGGCCGCGGTCAGTTGCAGCGCGAAGGGCGCGTACACGACGTCGTCCGGCGCGAGGTTGTCGAAGCCGGTGCTGAAGGTCAGCACCGCCGCGTCGCCCTCCACGGCGTGGTCGGCCCAGGCCGCACCGTCGGTCGATCCCTGGAATTCGAAGGTTCCTGCGGCGAAGTCGCTCGTCGCGAACTCCGAGTCGTTCCACGCGGCAAGTGTCAGCGCGGATCCCACGCCGACGACGAGCCCACCGGCGAGGACGGCGTAGATCTTTCTCCGGGTCTGAGCAGCGCGCTCGGACCCCTCCAGAACAGTTCGTACCATGATTCCTCCTGGTCATCCTGCTCCCCCGCGTGCAGCATATACATAGGATTCATCCAGCAAAAGCCTATGTTCGACGGTGTCACCCGCCCGGGTGTGCACCTCCTCCGGGCTCCGCGGTACGGATGTCGGGAGAACGGACGGATGTCGGGAGACACGCCGCTCGTCGGGCCTGCACGCGTGCATCCGTCCGACCGGTGCTCCGCCCCCGCACTCGCGGCAGGCGCGTCTTCCCAGGCGACAGGGGTATGCTGGCCCGTTGGGTCGCTCGACCCGAACGAGTCCCGAAAGGCGGTGATGGCGATGTCCGGTGATAGTTACGACGCCGCCCTCGCTGCGTCGAGACTCCCTGCGTTCACGCGTTGACCCTCGGGTCCGCTCTCGCACGTCCTTCCCGCAGCCGTCGGCGGCGTCATCCGCCCCCTGACGAATCCGCGCACGGAGCTCTCTGCTGCCGTGCACCTGCGAGAACGGAGCCGCATCATGGCGCTCATCGACAACGGCGTGTACGTCCACGGACGTCGCGTGGAGACCCCGAAGAACCTGGACGAGACCTACCGGATGCTGGATGCCGCCGGCGGCATCGCCTGGATCGGCCTGTATCGACCCAGCCCGGAAGAGGTCGCGTCCGTCGCGCGGGAGTTCGACCTGCACCCCCTCGCGGTCGAGGATGCGCTCTCGGGGCACCAGCGCTCGAAGGTGGAGCGCTACGGCGACACCCTGTTCGCGGTGCTGCGGCCGGCGCGCTACCGCGACAAGGAGGAGTCGATCGAGTTCGGCGAGCTGCACCTGTTCGTCGGCCCCGACTTCGTGGTGACGATCCGCCATGCCGAGTCCCCGAACCTCGCCGCCGTGCGGATGCGCATGGAGGCCAACCCCGAGCTGCTCGCGATGGGCCCCGAGGCGGTGCTCTACGCGATCCTCGATGAGGTCGTCGACGGGTACGAGCCGATCGTGGCGGGCCTGCTGAACGACATCGACGAGATCGAGGACCAGCTCTTCGGCGACGGCGACGACGACAGCGCGCTCTCCCGCCGTATCTACGAGCTCTCCCGCGAGGTCATCAACTTCCAGCGCGCCGTGCACCCCCTGAGCGGGATGCTGGAGTGGCTGCGCCGCGGGTCGGAGAAGTACCGCATCGACGAAGAGTTGCAGCGGTCGCTGCGCGATGTGCTCGACCACACGATCCGTGTCAACGAGCGCGTCGACTCGTTCCGGGCGATCCTCGAGAACGCGCTGACCGTGCACTCCGCGCTCGTCGCCCGCCGTCAGACCGAGGCCGGGCTGGCGCAGAACGACGAGATCAAGAAGATCTCCTCGTGGGCGGCGATCATCTTCGCTCCGACGCTGGTCGGCACGGTCTACGGCATGAACTTCGACGTGATGCCCGAGCTGCACTGGGCCTTCGGGTATCCGATGGCGATCGGCGCGATGGCTGCGTTCGCCGTCGCGCTCTACGGGGTCTTCCGCTACAAGAAGTGGCTGTAGCGCCACCGCGACGGGCGGAGAAACTCGCCGTCGGGCGGAGGATCCAGGTGCATTCTTCCGCCCGACGCGGAGTTCTCCGCCCGACGATGTGTCTCACGAGGTCGCGTAACCTCGCAAGACGAGGCACAGGAGCAAAATGAACGACCAGCGCAGCGCGCAACCGCAGATCGGTGACAACCTGGCGTGGGGGAGTCTCTTCGTGGCGGTCGTGTCTGCGCTGGTCGTTCTGGCACGGACCCTCGAGATCGCGGGCTGCTCCGGTCACTGCGACTACCCGACACTCGAGACCGTAGCCCGCGGATTCTGGATGACCGACCTGATCGTCTTCATCGTCACCACAGGCGTGTACTTCTTCACGAGATCTCGACTCCGTTTGGCCTGGCTTCTCCCGGCAGCGGGCATCACGATCACACTGATCGCCCTCCTCATCACGAATCTCGTGATGAACGGCGCGCTGAACCTCGGATAGTCGCCCGCCGTCAAGAGGGGCGTATTGCGCGTCACAGAATATTGATATTCAATTCTCGGCGCACTGGTTCAATAGTTGACGTCGGGTTAGCTTCGTTGTGTGCCATGGATCTCTGGCACTCAACGATCGGAGCCCTATCATGCGCGTACGCGTGCGTAACATTGCCGCAGGAATCGTCGTCGGCGCGCTGCTGGCCGCAGGAGGAGCGTCGGCAGCCAGCGCCACAACGACATACCCTGAAGGCGGAACTCACAAATTCGGCGTTTACACCGGTAGCGCGGAAGAAACACACAATTACTCCAACTATTACCATCCGAAGAATTGGCACCGCTCGAGCGTGACGATTACCGGCAACCGCGACTACAAGTCGAGCGATCAACCCCGCGGCGTCTGGTCGAAGATCGACAAAGAGACAGGGTGGACGGGCAATAAGGCCTGGTACTACAGATACACGTACTAAAGCCGGTGAGGTTGGAAGTCGTGATGTCGTGCGTTGCCAGACTGAGCGCGGCCGCTGCGTGCGTCGCGCTCAGCCTGGCCTCATTGACCGCCTGCTCGCCTGGTGGGTCAACACCCGACGCCTCCATCGCCGAAGGGGACGTTCCGCGCTTCACGGGCACCTATGCGGACGAGTACCGAGAGACGTGGCTGAGTGCCGATATCGACTTTGTCCGCGATGTGATCCGCGATGAGGAGATCACCGAACAGGAGTGGGCGGAGGTGGTCAAGCGCTTCGACGATTGCCTCGATGAGCACGACATCGAACTCGTGGAGTACGAAGAGGACGGCGCCTACGGTGTCGAACGCGGCGCCGGTCTCTCGGACGAACGCGTGCAGGACGCGATGACGGAATGCGAAGGCGAATCCGGCGAGACGGTACTCGGCCGCCTGTGGCACAGCCAGCGGCAGAATCCGAGCAACCGCGACCCCAATGAACTCATCTACGACTGCCTCATCCGCTTAGGCGCGCTCGATCCGTCATACTCTCTGGAGAATTATCTTCGCGACAATCCAGAATTCGCATTCCCCTTCCTCACCGATGAAGGCCCCGACCTCTACGCCACGTGTTCGGCTGCGCCGCTGACCGCGACAGGTGACGAGTGAAGTGGCGGAACGTCGGTTTCGTGGCGGTCTGCGCGCTCTGTCTCTTGGCGCTCAGCTTCGGAGGCGGCTTGCTCGTCGTCTCATCGACGGTTCCCCCGTCCCTCGCCGGTCCTGCAGTGTCCGACCGCACCCCTGTATCCGAGCAGGACTTCGCAGACCCGCGCGCCGTTGATGTGGAAGTGACCGAGGTGCCACCCATGTCCTTGCCGACCAAAGTAGACGGAACCATCACAGCGGCTGCATGCAGGGCGGGTGGCGAACTCCTCTCCGGCGAATCGACGTTCGCCGTGCAGGGGACGGGACTCATCAACCTCGCAACCGATGAGCCACTGTGGCGGCCACTGCACGTGGGCGACCGCGGCGACGATGTCGCAGCGCTCCAGAAAGAGCTGGTGCGCCTGGGACAGGACATCCCCGTGGACGGGGTGTTCGGCACTCGCACGCTGAAGGCGGCAGCCGTCGTCATCCCGGCTGTGCGCCACGCAGACCACGTCGACCCCGCCCAGGTGCTCTGGTTGCCCGCCAGGGAGGCCGAGATCCTGAGTTGCCCGGTTCACCGCGGCGAAGACGTGATGGTGGGCGACCCCCTCGTCGAGATCGACGGCGGGGGAACAGGAATCATCGTGTCGAGGCTCTCGGAGGACGCCCTCCCGGGGCCGCGAGAACTGGTCGTCGATGATCTCATCATCCCGTTGTCCGGCGAAGGCGACATCGATAACGCCGGGCTGCGCGCAGATCTCCTCGCGACGGACGCCTATCGCGGCGCCAAAGGGGAGAGCGCGGTGACGAAGCTCCCCGGAACCGCGCGGCTCAGCGAAACGGTGAAGGTGTCTAGTGTTCCGCCGAGCGCAATCCTGCAGGGCGAGGGAGGCATGACGTGCGTGACCGATGGAGCAAAGACGATCCCCGTGCGGATAGTCGGGTCCGAACTCGGTCAGAGCTTCGTGTTGTTCGAGGGCAACACCGCGCCCGACGAGGTCGTGGTCGCCCCCGTTGCGGTCTCTGCCTCATGTCGATGACTTTGGACGGAGTGGGGCACCGTTTTGGCGACCGACCCTGGCTGTTCCGCAATCTCGATGTCACGCTGCATCACGGCCGGACCGTCGCGATCGTCGGTCCTTCCGGTTCGGGCAAGTCGACTCTCCTCGGCCTGCTGGCCGGATGGATTTCTCCGACGGAGGGCGAGATCTCGGGTCGAGCAGCCTCGGTCGCTTGGGTCTTTCAGAATCCGACGGGCGTCCCTGGGCGACGGGCAGTCGATCTGGTCGCGTACCCGTACCTCGCACGTGGACACACGATCGCAGAGTCGCAGCGGCGTGCACACGAGGGCATGGCGCGCCTCGGCCTGGAGACAGTGGCGGACCGACCATTCCGTTCGCTGTCCGGAGGAGAAGCACAGCGCCTCATGCTCGCGCGCGCGATTAGCATCCGTCCCGAACTGCTGCTGATCGACGAACCGACGGCACAGCTGGACCGGCAGACGGCGACGACCGTGAACGCCGCGATCGCCGAACTTGCCTCAGAAGGCATCGTCACGGTGATCGCGACACACGATGTCGACACGCAGATGGCCTGCACCGAGGTCATCGACCTCGGAGCGTTCACGGAACGGGGGCAGGATGCGCCTGCGCAGCATCCTGAGTGAGGCGCTCCGGAACATCACATCGGGCACGACGCGCGCAGGAACCTTCGCCCTGATCCTCCTGGTTCTCGGTGCCGGATTGGTCGCTGCAGACATCGCAGAGACCCGATCTCTGATCACAGAATCGGAGCACTATCAAGGCGTCGGGGCGTCCACCGTGACCCTCACGGCTCCCGATCGAGTCGACGGCCAACGCTGCGAAGCGCTTAACGACCTACCCGGAGTTCAGGGCGCCGGAGCGATGAAACCGTTGGCCTCACCCCTTTCCCTCGCAGCCTTGCCCGGGGCTCCGATGGCGCGATTCGACGTGACTCGATCATTCTCGGACGTACTGGCGATGGGCGCCGTATCCAACCGAGGCATCCTCATCTCTGAAGAGGTGTCGAGCACGTTGCAGCGATTCCGCGGAGACGCGCTGCCCCTCGATGGAGCGTCCGCCCGCATTCAAGGCGTCTTCGCCTACCCGACCGACGGACGTCGCCCCGGAATGGGATGGGCGGCACTCGTTCCGAGCACCGCGCGAGAGCGTTTCGATGAATGCTGGGTTCGTCAATGGCCTGAAGACCCGATGCTGAGGACGCATCTGCTGCAGGTCGTTATGCCGGGTACAGCATCCGATGGCGAAGAGCCCGTCGTCGCTCAGCTGAACACCACGTTGGGCACGCGGTTCACAGGAGCGGAGAGGTTCGAGCAACGCCTGCTTCGGCACGTTCCCGTCGCGTTGCTCTTGTCGGCGTTGCTCCTGGGCGCAGTGTCCGTGCGGCTGCGCCGCCTGGAACTCGCATCGAACCTTCATGCCGGTGCCCGTCGACGAGATGTCCAGGCGCAGATCATCTGGGAGACGGTGGCCTGGTCCGTGCCTGCCGCCACAGGTGCATTCGCCGCAGCGGTTCTCATGGCTGCTCCCGTCGGACAGGCGGATCAGTTCGCACTGATCGCTGAAGGTGGCAAAGGCGCGGTCGCCGTCCTCGCCGGCTGCATCGCAGGGGCATGGGCGATGGCGGCGGCGATCCGGCAGCACCATTTTTTCGTCTACTTCAAGGATCGAAGCTGACGGCCTGACCTCGCGCGTATCGTACGCACCACGGCCGGAAGCACGACCATCCCGAGCGCCCAGAACACCGCACCCCAGATCAGCGCGTCACCGATGAAGGGCAGCCACTCGTACGAAGTCGGATAGGGGATGCCGGTGCGACCGGTGAGCCGCAGGGCGACGTCGGCCGGATACGCGGTGAAGGGGTTCGACGAGTGGTCCTGCGTGATCCAGGTCAGCGGAAAGCCGAACGGCACGGATGAGAGGTCGGCATCGGATGCCACGGACACGCGTTGCGCGGTCGTGATCCACCAGGTCACCACGACGCCGACCGCCGCCGCGCCGATCGCGGACAGCAGGATGCTCCCGCGTCCCGGCCGGCGAGATGTAGGCGGTGAGGCCGAGCGAGAAGCGGCGATGTCTTCCACGCGACGAGATCAGTCGTCGGCGCGGCTGATGTGATCGAGGAGTTCGTCGAGGGTGTCGAAGTCGACGGTCTCGGTGCCGTCGAGCTCGCGCACCTCGACGCCCTCGACCTCGAGCTCCTCGTCGAGCTGCACGAGGATCCGCGAGTCCGGGAACTGCTTCGGCGCCAGGAACGCGAGCAGCACGGCATCGGCGAAGACGACGACCGATGTCGCCTCGAGGTCGTCGCGCAGGTCGATCTGCTCGATGACGGGCTCGTCATCGACGGCGTCATCGATGTCGGTGGCGACCTCGTCGACGATGGCCCGCCACCGGGACTCGCCGACCGAGAGGATGCGCGACACCGCCGCGATCAGCGCCTCGTGATCGACGTCCTCCGGGTGCTCGTCGAGTTCCGGGTCGACGTTCACGTTCACGACGGTGCCGGCCGCATCGATGCTCGCCCGTCCGTACACGAGGCCGTTCTCGGCGATCGGGTCTTCGAGCAGCCCGCTCTCGACGATGCGGGCGAGGAGCGAGTCGAGCACAGGCGAAGTCATGCCTCCAGTCTTTCGCATCCATCGCGTCATGGGGCGATCATCGTCGCAACAGCGGCGTGAGCACGACGCTGACGGCGGTGATCCCCGCCGCGACGAACAGCACGCCCGGAGTGCCGACACCGGAGTACCCGATCCCGGCGAGCACCGGACCACCGATCGCGCCGAGGTTCAACGCCGCCGTGGCATAGGCACCGCCGAGCACCGGTGCACCTTCGGCCTCACCGACGATGCGCCCGATAAGGGCGGAGCCGACCGCGAACGACAGCAGCCCGCCGATCAGCGCCCCGAGGAACACGGCCGACACCGACGAGACAGCGAGGCCGAAGACCATCCAGACGACGGTCGTGGCCGCGGCGCCGACCACGATCCATGTGCGCGCCCAGCGGGCACCCCATCGACCGGTGGCGGCCACCCCGAGGAAGGCGCCGATTCCGAACACGGCGAGGAGCAGCGGGATCCAGGCGGCATCGATCCCGGCATCCGCGCCGACGACGGCGAGGAACGTGAACACCCCGAAGGTCGCGGCGTTCACGAGCACGGCGAGCACCACGGCCACGAGAACCGGTCGCCGACGCAGCTCGGCGACCTCGGCGCGCACGTCGATCCGCGGCGAGCGCGGAACGGCGCCGAGCGTGCGGTCCAAGAGCAGCGCGACGACGGCCGGGAGGCAGAGCAGCACCACGGCCCAGAAGGTGGAACGCCATCCGAAGGCGTTCGCGAGCATCGCGCCGGCGGGGACGCCAACGATCGTCGCGAGCGTCGTGCCCGCGAGCAGGACGGCGACGGCCCTGGTCGTCTGCGCCGGCGCGACGATGCCGCGCACGGTGGCCAGCGCGATCGCCAGGAAGCCGGCGTTCGCCAGGGCGGCGAGCACCCGGGTGACGAGGAGCAGGGAGAACGACGGTGCGAGCGCACCGACCACGTGCGCGGCGATGAAGATCACGAGGAGCAGCACGAGGGTCTGCCGCGGACGCCAGCGGCTGGCGAACACCGCCATCAGCGGCGCGCCCACCACCATGCCCACCGCGAAGGCGGAGGTCAGCAGGGCGGCGGTCGGAGGGTCGACGTCGAGGTCGGCGGACAGCGGGAGCAGAAGACCGGCGAGCATGAACTCGCTGGTGCCCTGGGCGAAGATCGCCAGAGCGAGGACGGGGATGAGGAACGGCATGGAGCATCCAGACGCGCAGAGCCGCGGGCGCTGCGAAACGCGCCGAGCGGCGGGTGAGTGAGGTCGACGAGGATGCGGGGAGCGCACGACGTGCGCTCACACCCGCGATCTAGCGTCTATCCGACTCAGGGCTCACCCGCCCAGCGTATCCGACGAGGCTCAGCCTGTCGGCATCCGCCTCCGGCCGAACAGGGGCAGGTCGGCGATCACGATCACGAAGACCAGATAGGCGGCGCTGAACCCGACGATGCTCAGCACGGACCCACCCAGACGCAGGGCGACCTCGTAACCCTCAGCAGATCCCGCCGTCACCGCTGCCCGCGCGAAGACGCCGAGCCGCACCTGGTTCGTCACCAGGATCAGCACCGTGGAGAGGACCACCGACACGCACACCCGCACCCCGCTGACGCGGGTCGCCGCCAGGATCACACCCCCGAGCCCCCACAGCGGCGCGGCGAGGAAAGCCACCGGGGACTCGACCGCCGCGGTGAACGTGCCAGGGGTGATCGTGGGCAGCCAGAGGCGAGCGACCTCCGTTTCCAGAAAGACGACCTGCGGCACCAGGAAGACGAGCACGACAGCGGCGGCGATCAACCCCACTCCCACGAACAGCCGTACCTTCATCGCGAGTGAAGAGCGGCGAGGAGTCCTGACGCGAACGCGGGGAGGCAGCGAAGCGGTGCGTGACATCAGGCGTCCTTCGCGATCGGACCGGCCACATCGATCTCCGCGTTGCGGCGGGTCTTCGCCCACCCGTTCCGGCCCCGGACGATCCGATAGAGCGCGCGGGCACCCGTCAGATAGACGTAGTAGTCGTACACCCACATCCCGAATCCCCAGAGGACGCCCGTCCAGAATCCGGCATCGGGCTCGCTGTACCGACGGTAGAGCGGCCCCCAGATGAAGAAGGGGCCGATGCCGAAGAGGAGGAAGAGGATGGCGAGGACGGGCAGGAAGCCCCAGGGGAGGGCGAATGCCCCGGAGACCACTCCCACGATCGCCCCGACGACCAGGGTCACAGCGGCGAGGCTGGCCACCACCTGGAAGACCGGGAGAAGCAGGTAATAGCAGATCTCGAGAATGCCGGCGTTCGTGAGCATGGGAGATCGGACGATCTCGGGGATGTAGCGGATGCACTGCATGTTCCCCTGCGCCCAGCGCGTGCGTTGGACCGTGAACCGTCGGAAATCGTGCAGCGCCTCCTGGGCGACGTAGGTGTCGTGCAGGTGGCGGTTCTTATGCCCCGCCAGCAGCACGTGGATGCCCAGCTCGTAGTCCTCCAGAAGAGAGCCGTGCCACGGCCTGTCGGATCTCGCGGCGATGTCGTCCAGAACCGACAGGCGCGTGAACTGGCCGTTGCCGCCGAGGCCGACGGTCTCGGTCCAGCCGCGGAGGGATTGGATCGCGGCGATCGGCCCGCGGAACTCGAGGTCCTGCATCCGGATGAGGAATCGTCCGAACGTGTTGCGGGCCCACCCGGCGTCCGGGACCGGGCGCCGATCGTCGCGGTTCTTCATGTAGACGGTGACCTGCGCCGCCCCGACTTCGGGATCTCCGAACGCGTGGGGTGAGGCGGCCTTGCGGAGGATGTTCTCGGCCACCTCGCCATCGGCATCGACGACGCACACGACGACGCGCGAACGGTCGGTATCGGCGGGGAGGAACGCGTTCAGCGCGAAGTACGCGGCATTGAGCGCATCCCCTTTGCCGGTCCTCGCCTCGGGGCGCCGGCGCTGGACGAGGTGCACGAAGGCGTCCGCCTCGGCGGCCGACTGGACGATCGACGCGGTGCGGTCGTCGCTGTCGTCATCGATCACCCAGACGTGTGCCTCCGGCACCGTGGAGCGGAGCATCCGGATGGTTCGCGAGATGACGACCTCCTCATCCCGGCACGGCACGAAGATGTGCCATGCGAAGGCATCCACGCGACCATCGGGGTCCGGAGTGCGGCGGAGGAAGGGAACGATGATCATGAAGACGTAGACGAGGAACGTCAGCGTGACGATGAACGATATGGCGCTAGCGGCGACGAGCATCGCGACCTCGAACAGCGGCGGACATCCGACGACGCATCATGCACTCTCGTCACGGGCGGTCGAGACGGCGGATCGGATGTGCTCCGCGATGCGCTCCGTGGCATGGCCGTCGCCGAACGGCGACGGCAGGGCATCGAGGTCGGCGAGGGTGCGGGTCACCGTCGAGAGCAGGGCGGAGGTCTCTGTCGCGAGGGTCTGCGGGGTGACCAGACGGGTGAAGGAACCGAGCGCCTCGGGACGTTCGGTCGAGTCCCGGACCACGAGGACCGGGCGCCCGAGCACCGTCGCCTCCTCCTGGATGCCGCCGGAATCGGAGACCAGCACGGCGGCGTGCGAAGCGAGCGCGAGGAATCGCTCGTAGGTGTACGGCTCTTCGGCGATCAGCGCGTCGAGCAGGTGCTCCGCGTCGAGTGCCCTCAGCATCGCCCGGGTCCGCGGGTGCACGGGGAAGACGACCGGCCACCCCGATGCGGCGATGTCGTTGAGTGCGTGCAGCGTCGCGAAGAGGTTGTCCGCAGAATCGACGTTCTCCTGCCGGTGCAGGGTCGCGAGCACGTATTCCGCAGGCTCGACATCGATGCGCTCCAGCTCGTCGACGTCAGGGCCGGCGGCGGCGCGCTGCGTGCGGACGGCTTCGACCACGGGATTCCCGGTCACATGGATGCGCTCCTCGTCGATGCCCTCCGCGAGCAGGTTGGCGCGGTTCGCCTGGGTCGCCGCGAACAGGTCGTCGGCGATGTGGTCGACCATGATCCGGTTGTGCTCTTCGGGCATCCGGCGATCGTTGGCGCGCAGCCCCGCTTCGACGTGCCCGAGCCGCACACCCGAGGCGTTCGCGGCGAGCGCGGCCGCGATCGTGGCATTCGTGTCTCCCTGCACGACGACGTAGCTCGGCTCGACCTCGGCGATCGCCTGCGCGATCTGCTCGGCCCCGCGGCCGATCTGCGCGGCCCGCGGGAGCCCGCCCACACGAAGCTGGCGGTGCACCCGCGTGATTCCGCACGATTTCAGGAACACGGCCGACATGTCGCGGTCATAATGCTGACCGGTGTGGACGACGTAGGCGGCCTCGCCGAGGCTGCGGACCAGCGGGGCGAGCTTGACGATCTCGGGACGGGTTCCGAACACGATCATCACCGAGGACTTCGGCAGGTGGGCGGGCGCGGTCGGTGTCGAGCACTTGTTCATGGGTACCTCGATCGGCCCCCGGGAGGCTTCCCGTGGCCGACATGATGAGTGATTTCCGGTGGGTCCGCACCGACAGTACGTGTCGCCGCGTCCGCCCAGCGCGTGGATCCGGGCACGTATATCGACGTTCCGGCATTCGTCGACGGGAGCTGCTCCGCCGATAGGCTCGAGCCGTGTCGAACGCCGCATCCTCCGCCCCCGCATCCGCCGCCTCCGAGCTCGGTCGCCTCGCCGCCGCACTGGCCGATCCGGCTCCGCTGAACTGGATCATCACGGGCGACTCGATCACGCACGGCCTGGTGCACACCCAGGGCGGGCGCAGCTATCCGGAGCACCTGCACGAGCTGATCCGCGGCGAGCGGGAGCGCGTGCGCGACATCGTGCTGAACACGGCGATCAGCGGCAACCGCATCGTCGACCTGCTCGACGACTGGGACCGCCGCGTCGCGTCCTGGCGGCCGGATGTGGTCACCCTCATGATCGGCACCAACGACGCCTCGGACGGCGGCCCCCGCGAGGTGATCTCGGCGGCGGACTACGCCGCATCGCTGCGGGACTTCGTGGCGCGGGTGCGCGTGCTCGGGGCGATCCCCGTGCTGCAGACCCCGCCTGCGATCGACACCCGCAATGCCCCGGAGCGCGCGCGGATCGGCGAGTTCGCCCAGGCCGTGCGCGAGGTCGCCGCGAGCGAAGACGTGATCCTCGTCGACCAGTTCGCGCGCTTCGCCGAGCTCGGCGCCGGCGGAGTCCCCTGGGGACTCATGAACGACCCGTTCCACCCGAGCGCCACCGGCCACGCCGCCCTGGCCCTCGAGCTCGCGAACGTGCTCGGCCTGCGCCCCGACGGGCCTCGGGCGCGCACGCACGCCCTCCTCGAAGGCCTCGTCGCCACCGCGCGCGTCAACGGCTGAACAGCCCGGCCGACGGGTCGCCCTTCCGGGGTGAAAGCACTCTGGACGCTGGCCGCGGTGCGCCGCTAGGTTGAGCGCATTCGCAGTCGTCGAGAGGTGGGGGCATGTCTCACGTGGTGGCAACCGGGGCCGGCAAGGCCATGATGGAGCGTCGGAACGATCCGACGCACGACTACATCCTCGAGCTGACCGGCAAGGAGAGACCCCGGGTCCTCTTCGTCGGCACGGCGACCGGCGATGACGCCGCGTACATCCTGAGCTTCTATTCCACGTACGACTCGGACCGGTGCGCGCCGCACCATCTTCCGCTGTTCCATCGCGCGGTCGACGACCTCGCCGGCTTCGTGAAGGGCTTCGACGTGATCCACGTCGGCGGCGGCAACACCGCGAACATGCTCGACGTGTGGAAGCGGCAGGGCCTGGACGAGATCATGCGCGAGATGTGGGAGGACCCCGACTCGAACGTCGTGTTCACCGGAGGCAGCGCCGGCGGCATCTGCTGGTTCGAGGGCGGCACGACCGACAGCTACGGTCCGACCCTGCAGGTGCTGCCCGAGGGGCTCGGCTTCCTGCACGGCAGCTTCTGCCCGCACTACGACGCCGAGGATCAGCGGCGTCCGCTCTTCCACGCCTCGCTGTTGAGCGGAGAGCTCTCGACCGGATACGCGGTCGGCAACCTGCAGTCGCTGCACTTCGAGAACTCCGAGTTCGTCACCGCGATCAGCCCGGTCGAGGATGCTCTCGCGCTGCGGGTCGAGGCGATCGACGGGAAGATCGTCGAGACGCAGCTCGCGACGAAGGTGCTCACGGGGAACGCCCCGATCGTGAAGGGACCGTCGTCATGAACGACAACGTGTGGATCCTCATCGCGCAGCTGATCGTCGTCATCGGCGCGATCTACATGGGCACCCGCACGAGCGGGATCGGCCTCGGCGTCTGGGGCCTGGTCGGCGTGGCCGTGCTCATCTTCGTGTTCGGCGAAGCGCCGGGCAACGCCCCGGTCGACGCGGTCTTCATCGTCATCACGGTCATCACCGCGGCATCCACCATGCAAGCGGCCGGCGGCATCGACTGGATGGTGTCGGTCGCGGCGAAGGTGATCAGACGCAAGCCGAAATCGGTCGTGTTCCTCGCCCCGGCGATGTCGTTCCTCTTCACGGTCGGTGCGGGTACGGGGAACATCTTCTACCCGCTGCTGCCCGTGATCTATGACGTCTCGTACCAGCAGAAGATCCGCCCCGAGCGCGCCCTGTCGGTCTCGGCCGTCGCCTCGCAAGTCGGCATCCTGTGCTCTCCCGTCTCGGCAGCTACCGCCTCGATGGTCGTGCTGCTCGCGCCGCAGGGCGTCGACCTCGGCCAGCTGCTGCTCATCATGTGGCCGGCCTCCATCGCCGGGCTGTTCGTCGCCGCGCTCGTCATGATGCGCCACGGCAAAGACCTCGAGGACGACCCGGAGTTCCAGCGCCGTCTGAACGAGGGGCAGATCAAGCCGCCGCAGACCGACGCGCACGAGAACAAGCTTCCGAAGACCGCCGTGCTCTCGGCCACGCTCTTCCTCATCGGCGTCGGGGTGATCGTGTTCTTCGGCCTGTTCGAAGGGCTGCGTCCCGTGATCGGCACCGACGACGCCGGCGACCCGGTGCGTCTCAGCGTCACGGTCATCATCGAGGTCACGATGGGCATCATCGCCGCCCTGATCTTCGTGTTCTGCAAGGTCAAGGCCGCCGACGTCCCCAAGCAGCCCACGTTCCCCGCCGGCATCGTCGGGGCGATCGCCCTCTTCGGTATCGCGTGGCTCGCCAACACGTTCGTCGCGGCGAACCAGACGCTCATCGTCGACGGGCTCGGATCCGTCGTCTCCGGATCGTCGGCGTTCCTCGGGGCACTGCTGTTCGCGATGGCGCTGTTCGCGGTCGCGATGCTCACCACCAGCCAATCGAGTGCGACCAATGCGATCGTCCCGATCGGCATCACGATCGGGCTCCCGGCGCCGCTGCTGGTGGGACTGTGGCCCTCGACGATGGGCATCTACACCCTGCCCGCCAACGGCAGCCAGGTCGCCACCGTCGCCTTCGACCAGACCGGCACGACGAAGATGGGCAAGTACGTCTTCGACCACTCGTTCCAGCTGCCGAACCTCGTCTACGTGGGCGTCGCCATCGTCGTCGGGGTGGGCCTCTCGTTCCTCATCAGCTGACATGACCGACACCGTCGACCGTTCGGCGCTTCGCCAGTTCCTGCTCGGGCTGGCGCAGGGGATGAACGCGTCGGCGGAGTCCGTCGACCGCATCCGCGACACGCTCACCGCCGTCGCCCGGGCCTACGGTGGCGACGACACCGATTTCGTCGTGCTGCCGACGATCATCCTCGTCGAGACCGGGGAGTCGGATGAGTCCAGGGTCGCCATCCGCTCGGCGACCAACGCCTCGTTCCGGTTCGATCAGATCGCCGCACTGTACGACCTGATCGGCGAGGCACGGACCGGCGGCGTCCCACCGCTCGACGGCATCCGCCAGCTGAACGAGATCGGGGCGATGCGGCCTCGACTCGGCTGGTTCACGCGCACGCTCGGACACGGCGTGCTCACCGCGGGTCTCGCGCTGCTCCTGGCCCCGACCTGGCAGGGCGTGATCGTCGCGTTCATCCTCGGCTTCGGGATCGGACTGCTGAAGCTCGTCCGGTCCCCGACACTGCAGCTGATCCTGCCGATCGCGGCGGCGTTCGTGTGCGCGGGCGCGGTCTTCCTCCTCGCGGAGGTGATCGAGATCGGCGACCCCATCCGTCTGCTGATCGCGCCGCTGGTGACCTTCCTGCCCGGAGGCGTGCTCACCACGGCGACCGTCGAACTGGCCGCGGGGCAGATGATCTCGGGGGCCGCTCGTCTCGTCTACGGGTTCGTGCAGCTCGCTCTGTTGGCCTTCGGCATCCTCGCCGCCGGTGCGGTCGTCGGGGTGGAATCCCGGTCATACGAGCCGCTCCCCGCCTCCGCTTTCCTTCCGTGGTGGGTCGGCTTCCTCGGTGTCCTCGTGTTCGCGGTCGGCAACTACCTGCACTTCTCCGCGCCCGCCTCGACCTTCGGATGGGTGCTCCTCGCGCTGGTCGTCGCGTACGTCGGCCAGTGGGCCGGAACCGAATTCATCGACCCCACGATCGGGGGTTTCGTGGGAGCCGTCGCCGTCACACCCGTTGTCTTCTGGATCGCCGGGCTGCGCCACGGGGCTCCGTCGCAACTCACCTTCCTCCCCGCGTTCTGGCTGCTCGTGCCGGGGGCTGCCGGGCTCGTGGGCCTCACCGAGGCGTTCGCGACCGACAACGGGCTCGCCGACTTCACGGCGGCACTCACCTCGATCATGTCGATCGCCCTCGGCGTGCTGATCGGCACCGCGCTGTACCGGGTGGTGCATCACGGGGCCGAGGAGTTCGTGCAGTTCGCCGTGGCGCTGCCCGCCGCACCGGAAGCCGAACGGGAGCCGAGCTTCTGGTCGCGGATCGCTGCGCCGTGGCGGCGGCTGGGCCGGAACCGGGCGGATCGCCGGAGGTAGGCGACGCGGACACCTTTGCCGATTCAGTCCTGCTTCTTCTTTCGTGTTCTCTTCTGCAGTTCAGGAACAACCAGGGTAGGTACTGCGCGCATCATGAACTTGTCGAAGTCGGGCACGGTGAATGCGGCGTAGCCGTGCTCTGGCGTATAGAGGAGTCCCATGTCGATGAGCTCGGCCCGGGTGGGGCCGAGCTGGGTCGACTCTCGCCCCATGACCTTGGCGACGTCGGAAGCCTTCTGAGCCTCAGGCCCGAGCTCGGCCATGGCACGCATGTAGGCGGTTTGGAGCGGCGTTGCGCGGTCGAGTCTGACTCGGAAGAACGAGCTGTCGAGTTTTGCCTCGTAGCCCTCCCGAGCCGTTTCGACGTCGTCTCGAGTGATCGGAGAGCTTTCCGCAATCTCCCACACCTGGAACCCGAGTTCTTGAATGAAGTACGGATATCCCTGGGAGATCTCGAGCGCAAGAGTGATGGCGCCGCTCTCGAAAGTGACTCCCTCCGCTCGGGACGGTTCGATCAGTGCTTGACGTGCGTCAGGCTCGTTGAGGGAGTCGATCTTCGGAAACTGAAAGAGGCGTTCGGCGTAGGACTTGGCATCGCCGGCAAGCTCTGCGATCTGCGGCAGCCCTGCCCCCACGAAGGTGATCGGCAGTTTCCGTTGCACGGTCTTATGCACCGCCTGGATGAGGGCCTCGAGTTGCCGAGTGCTGAGGAATTGAACCTCGTCGATCAGGATGGCGATTCCTCGTTCACGCTCCTGAGCGATCTCGCTTTATTAGATATCAATAAAACGCTCTAAAGAGAGAAACAGAAGACCCAAACTCCCATCCTCGAGATTCCCGCTTACGTCGAAACCCCCGGCTCCTGACATCGGGAGCAGGGGGTCTCGACACGGCCCCGGGGCCTGGGTGCCCTACTGCCGCGACCCGATCTCGTCGATCGGGCGGGTGCGCATGGCTGCGGTGGTTCCCGCCCACAGCGCCACGAGCGCGAGGGCACCCATCGCACCGATGATGGTCAGAGACCCGAGCGCGGGCAGCGCGGGAATCGGCTGACCCGAGATGCCCATGCTCACCCCGATGAGCGGAGGGATCGCGACCACGACGCCGAACATCATGCCGATCGCGGCCACCAGCACGGCTTCGATCCGCATCATCGAACGCACCTGACCACGGGACGAGCCGATCAGCTGCATCAGGGCGAACTCCCGCGAGCGCTCTCCGGTCGCCATCACGAGCGTGTTCACTACGGCGATCGCGATGTAACCGAGGATCACCAGCAGCGCGATGAGGTTCACCCACCCCTGCTGCGACTGCGCACCCGCACCGGCTGCCTCCTGGCCCGACCCGTCGCGCACGCCGAAACCGCGCTCGGTCAGCGCCGCACGCACGTCATCGAGGGCACCCGGATCGACCGTCGCGAGCGCGAACGCATCCAGGCCGGCCGTGGTGTGCGCGCTGACCTCGTCGGCGGCCATGGTGAGGTCCCCGAATCCGAGACCGCGCTCGTACACCGCGACGACCGTGGCCTCCCACGGCGACCCGTCGCCGAGGTGCCCGGTGACCGTGCCCCCGATGTCGAGCCCGAGGCTCTGGGCGGCATCCGTGCTCACGGCCACCGTCGTGGCGCCGGCGAGGTCGGTGAGCGCCCCCTCACGCACGCGCAGGTCGAGGCTCTGCGCCGCTCGCTCCGGATCGATGCCCTGCAGCACGTGCTCGTCGCGCTCGAGCTTCCCCTCGAAATCGTAGGAATCGATCACTGCGGCGCTGAGCGCGACGCCCGAGGCCTCGGCCACACCCGGGGTCTCGCGGATCGCCTCGACCGCCTCCGGCGTGAGCCCGGTCGGCGCCGTCACCCGCAGGTCGGCGATGACTCCGGCGGTGGCCTGCGTCGCGGCCTCGGCGGCGATGATCGACGGGGCCCCGATCTGCACGAGTCCCAGCCCGATGCCGAGAGCGATCGGCAGGATGGCCGAGGCCAGACGCCGACTGTTCGCCGCGGCGTTCGCCGAAGCCAGGAAGCCCGCGGACGACAGCCGCCGCAGCACGCTGCCGATCAGGCGCATGCTCAGCGACACGAGCCACGGGCCGAGCATGGCGAGCGCGATGATGAGCAGCATCACCGCACCGGCCGCGGCGCCCGCCGCGACCTGTCCACGCACCACGAGCGGCACCGTCGACACCGAGATGCCGGCAGCGGCGAGCACGATCCCGATGATGATCCGCGTCAGACCGATCGCGGGAGCACCCGTCGCCGACTCGCGCAGCGCCTCGACCGGGTCGAGCTTCGCGACCCTCGAGGCCGCGATGCGCGCCGCGCCCCAGGCGGCGGCGAGCACGAGCAGCACCGCGCCGACCGCGGGAAGAGGGCTGAAGGCGAGGGCGAAGTCGCCGGGGATGACGCCTCCGGTCACGAAGGCCGACTGCAGCACGGTCGACAGCAGGTACCCGGGCGCGATGCCCAGCAGCGCGGCGACCGCCGACACCCACAGCACCTCGCGGGCCACGAGCGAATGCACCTGCGACGGACTCGCGCCCACCGCGCGCAGCAGCGCGTAGTCCCGTCGACGCGACTGCACCGACAGCGACAGCGTGCCCGCCACGATGAACATCGCCACGAGGATGCAGGTGCCCACGAAGGCGCTGCCGATGGCGACGAGCATCGAACGCGCCGCCCCCGAGTCGAGGAACTCCACATCGCCACGGGCGTCTCCCGTGCGGGCGACCAGGCCGGGGAAAGCCTCGCGGATCGCGGTGGCCGTCTGCTCGGGGTCGTTCCCGGCGACGAAGACACCCAGCGCCTGCGCGGCACCGCCATGCGGGTCGAGCTGGTCGATGCGGCGTTCCGTCAGGAACACGTGCGTGCTCCGCTCGGGTGCCGCAGGAGCTGCGACCTCCCCGACGACGCGGTACTCCGACGGGATGCCGCCGTGGGCCAGCGTGACCGTGTCGCCCACGGCCTGGCCGCTGCCCGAAGTGACGACGACCTCATCGGCCGCCGCGGGCTCCCGCCCCTCGCGCAGCTCGAAGCCGGTCAGCACCGTGGCCTCCCACGGGTGCGCCTCGACGACGGCGGCTGCGGCGGCACGGGCATCCGCATCCGTACCTGCGCCCTGCAGCACGAGCGGAACGGTCACGTCGGCCACGACGCGGTCGACCCCCGGCAGCGCGGCGATGTCACGCGCCGCGTCGGCGGGCAGCGACGCGCGCTCCCGCAACGGAACGGGGAGGTCCTCCGGCACGTCCACCTGCTGCGGCGCACCCACGACGACGTCGACGGCGGCATAGCGTTCGGGGGCGAGCCCGCCGCGCATGCCGGATTCGACGAGCACGCCGAGGCCCGTCACCAGAGCGCTCGCGACGAACACGGCGACCGCGACTCCGACGAAACTCCGACGGTGGTGGCGAAGATCCGCTCGGACGAGTCGACCCAAGCCCAGCGGCCCCGACATCACCACTCCCCCAATGCGCTCATGCGGTCGTTGATCTGCGCGGGGTCGGCGCCGTCGAGGTAGCCCGCGAAGGCGCCGTCGGCGAGGAAGATCACGCGATCGGCGTGCGATGCCACGACGGGGTCGTGCGTCACGACCACGACGGTCTGGTTCAGCTCCCGCGCCGTGTGCGCGAGCAGGTCGAGCACCTGCTTGCCCGAGCGCGAGTCGAGCGCGCCGGTCGGCTCGTCGCCGAACACCACGTGCGGTCGGGTGATGAGGGCGCGCGCGATCGCCACCCGCTGCTGCTGGCCACCGGAGAGTTCGGAGGGGCGGCGGTGACGGAACTCCGCGAGCCCCACCGCGTCGAGCAGGAAGTCGAGCCACCGCGCCTCGAGGCTCCGGCCGCCGAGCCGCAGCGGGAGGGTGATGTTGTCCTCGACGTTCAGGGCCGGCAGCAGGTTGTATGCCTGGAACACGAAGCCCACGTGGTCGCGCCGGAAGGCGGTGAGTTGACGTGCCTTCAGGCTCGAGATCTCGGTTCCGCCGAGGTGGACGGTGCCGCTGCTGGGCCGGTCGAGTCCCGCAGCACTGTGCAGCAACGTGCTCTTGCCCGAGCCGGAGGGGCCCATGATCGCGGTTAAGGTGCCCTTCGCGATGGCGAGGTTCACGCCGCGGAGGGCGGTGACGCGGCTGGCGCCTGCGCCGTAGGTCTTGACGACGGACTGCAGGCGCAGCGCTTCGGCGGGGCCCGCATCGACGGCGGGGGCGAGTGGTGTGGAGGTCATGATTCGACGCTAGGGACGGCCGATCCGGCATCCCATCCCGCCCGCTGCCGCATCGATGGTGGTGCTGGCTATACCGTGCTCGGCCGACCCCTCCGGCAGACTGTGAGAGTGAAGGACGGACGGATGCGACGCTGGCTGCGCGCCTGGGGATACCTGGCCGTCGAGGCCGGAGTCTCGATCGCGTCCGTGGTGTTCCTCAGCCTCGGGCTCGCCCTGCTCCCGCTCATGATCATCACCGGCGGCGTGCTGCTGATGCCCGAGGCGGTCCGCGGCCTGCACGGGTGGACGGATGTGAACCGCCGTCGCGTCGGCGCCTACCGAGGCGAGGAGCTGCCGCCGATCGGCCACGTGCTGCCGCCCGCATCGACCATCGACGACCGTCTGCGCTTCGCGTTCTCGCGCGCCACGGGTCGCGACCTCCTGTGGCTGGCGGTGCAGGGGATCCCCGTGCTGTTCCTCTCCATGCTGACGATCTCGCTCCCGGTAGCGGCGGTCAACTCGCTCGCCATCACCTACTACTGGCAGTTCGCGCCCGCCGACGACCCCGTCAGCTCCGTGTATCCGGTCACGTCGTGGGAGCTCGCGGCGACGATGCCGCTCGTCGCTCTGGCCTACGCACTCCTCGCGGTCTTCCTGATCCCGGCCGTCGCGCGGCTGGTCTCGTTCGTCTCCGCCCAGCTGCTCACGACTCCCGAGAAGTCGCGCCTCGCCGCCCGAGTCGACGCCCTCACGCTCAGCCGGGCCGCCGCCCTCGACGCGCACGCCGCCGAACTCCGCCGCATCGAGCGCGACCTGCACGACGGGGCCCAGAACCGCCTGGTGAACGTCGTCATGATGCTCGGGATCGCCGAGCGGGCGCAGGAGACCGGGGGCGACGTGCTCGAACCGCTGCGGCGAGCGCAGGATGCCGCGACCGATGCGCTCGCCGGACTCCGCCGCACCGTGCACGACATCTACCCGCCGATCCTCGACGAGCTCGGGCTGGAAGGCGCGCTGGCCTCGCTCGCCGGGCGCAGCGTCGTTCCCTGCACGATCGAGGCGGCCGATGTCGGACGTGTGCCGGCGGCGGTCGAGTCGGCCAGCTACTTCGTCGTGGCCGAGGCCCTCACCAACGTCAGCAAGTACAGCGCGGCGACGCGGGCGAGCGTCGAGGTCGCCCGCGAAGGTGAGGTGCTGCTCATCACGGTCGAGGACGACGGCGGGGGCGGAGCCGTGGAGCGTCCGGGCGGCGGTATCGCCGGCATCCGTCGTCGCATCGAAGCCTTCGAGGGCACGCTGGAGCTCACGAGCCCGGCCGGCGGGCCCACCATCCTGAGAGCGGAGCTGCCATGCGGATCGTGATCGCCGAGGACGACACCCTCCTTCGCGAGGGCCTGGCACTGCTGCTGCGCAGCGAGGGCTTCGACGTGGTGGCCGCCGTCGACAACGCCGAGGGGTTCCTGGAGCGACTCGACGAGGCGGATGCCGCGGTGGTCGACGTGCGGATGCCGCCGACCTTCACGAGCGAGGGGTTGAAGGCCGCCGCCGAGGCGCGCGCCCGCCGACCCGGCTTCCCCGTGCTGGTGCTGTCGGCCTATGTCGAGGACCGCTATGCCGGCGAACTCCTCGCAGCCGGCGCCGACGGTCTCGGCTACCTCTTGAAGGAGCGCGTGGGCAAGGTCGCCTCGTTCATCGACGCCCTCAACCGCGTGGCCGCCGGGGGCACGGTGATGGACCCCGAGGTCATCTCGCAGCTGATGAGCCGCCGTCGCGCCGACGATCCGGTGCAGACGCTCACCCCGCGCGAGCGCGAGGTGCTCGGGCTCATGGCCGAGGGGCTCGACAACGGCACCATCGCCGGGCGACTCTTCGTGACCGAGACCGCGGTGAGCAAACACATCGGCAACATCTTCGGCAAGCTCGGGCTCGCGTCCAGCGACAGCGGGCACCGGCGCGTGCTGGCCGTGCTCGCGTACCTCCGCACCTGACGGCATCCGCCCTGGCGCTCAGGCGCGCTTCGATGCCATGCTGACGAGGATGAAACGCTCCACCAAGATCACCACCGCCGTCGTCGTCGTGGCCGTCGCCGGGCTGTTCGCCGCCGCGGCCCCTGCCGTGGTCAGCGCCGCCCCCGCGGTGTTCGGCGTCGCCTCCTGGGCGTCGGAGCGCTTCGCCGCCGAACCATCGACGGCCCCGACGCCGGCGCCCGAGGATCCGGCCCAAGAGAGCCTCGTCTCCCTCGGCGACGGCATCAGCGTTCCCGCCGGCGGTCCCGGTGACTGCACCACCAATGCGTTCATCAACATCGGGAGCGACGACGGCGAAACGATGCATGCCAAGCTCCTGGGCGAACTCGTCGAGATGGGCGAGTCGGAGCTGGCGAGCGGACCCGTGACCCTCGATGCCGCTGGCGAGATCTTCTCCTACGAGGTGCAGGCCGGCGACAGCCTCATCGCGATCGGCGAGCGCTTCTGCGTCGACTACGTCACCGTCGGCAGCTTCAACCATGTGCGCGGCTTTGAGCCGATCGCACCCGGGGACGTCCTCTACCTGCGCCCGGATCCGACGCTTCCGTTCGTCGACATCTACTCGCCGTACAACGCCGCACCCGGGTCGTCGACCATCCCGTACTACGACGGTGTGGCGGCGTTCTCGACCGCCGTCGCCACCGCAGACCTGGGTGCCGCGCGGTTCCTGTGGCAGCGCCTGGAGAAGGACATGCCCCCGGAGACGGCGGCCGTGATCACGCAGGCGCTGAGCGACGATGATCTGTCGCTGCTCCGCCGCATGTTCCCGTAGCAGCAGGCTCTCTCCCCGCCGGTCCGCCGGCGGTCGTTCCCGCGCGCCCGGAAACCCCTCCCGAACCTCTCCGAAAAGTTCGGTATTCGGTGTTGCTAAGTACCGGTACTCAGTGTTACTTTGTACCGGTACCCAGCAACACTGAGTACCAACCGAAACGAAAGGAGGACCTGATGGGCAAGCAGATGACCGAGATGCTCAAGGGCACTCTGGAGGGCATCGTTCTGGCCCTCCTCGCCGAGCAGCCGGCGTACGGGTACGAGATCACCACACGCATCCGCGACCACGGATTCACCGACATCGCCGAGGGCACGATCTACGCACTCCTGGTGCGCATCGAGCAGAAGAACCTCGTCGACGTCGAGAAGGTCCCGAGCGAGAAGGGTCCGCCCCGCAAGGTGTACACCCTGAACGCACAGGGCCGGCAGGAGCTCGGGGAGTTCTGGACCACCTGGAGCTTCCTCAAGACGCACATCGAACAGCTGGAAAAGCGCAACACCGACAACAAGGAGAACTGACCATGGCCGCGAAGTGGATCGAAGCGATCACCGGATCCCTCGAAGAGAAGAAGCTCTACAAGCAGGCGCAGGCCCGCATCAACGCCCTCCCCGAGCCGTACCGCGAGGTCGCGAAGGCGCAGCAGCGCTACAACATGTACTACGGCGGCGTCACCGACGGCGACACCATCGTGAAGATGTTCCTCGACATCGCCGACCTGTGGGAGCGCGCCGCGCTCGACGGCACCCCGGTCAGCGCCATCGTCGGCGACGACCCGGTCGAGTTCGCCGAGAACTACGCCGCCGCGTACGGCGGACGCCAATGGATCGACAAGGAGCGCTCGCGCCTCATCAAGGCATTCGACGACGCGAAGAAGAAGGAGGAGGAGTCATGACGAATGCAGCCATCTCGGTGCGCGGCATCGAGAAGTCCTACAAAGATCTGCACGTGCTGCGCGGCGTCGACTTCGAGGTCGAGAAGGGCAGCATCTTCGCCCTCCTCGGCTCGAACGGCGCCGGCAAGACCACGGTGGTACGCATCCTCTCCACCCTGCTGAAGGCGGATGCCGGTACGGCGACCGTGCAGGGAGTGGATGTCGCCGCGAACCCCGTCGGCGTCCGCGAGGTGATCAGCCTCACCGGGCAGTTCGCCGCGGTCGACGAGATCCTCACCGGACGCGAGAACCTCGTGCTCGTCGCAAAGCTGCGGCACCTGCCCGACGCCGGGAACATCGCCGACGACCTGCTGGCGAAGTTCCGCCTGACGGATGCCGGAGCCCGCAAGGCCGGCACCTACTCCGGCGGCATGCGTCGCCGGCTCGACATCGCGATGAGCCTGGTCGGTCACCCCGAGGTCATCTACCTCGACGAGCCGACCACCGGCCTCGACCCCGAAGCCCGCATCGAGGTGTGGGACGTGGTCAAGGAACTCGCGAACACCGGCACCACGGTGCTGCTCACCACGCAGTACCTCGACGAGGCGGAGCAGCTGGCCGACCGCATCGCGATCCTGCACGAGGGCCGCATCATCGCCAACGACACGCTCGCCGGCCTCAAGCGCCTGCTGCCGGCCGCCAAGGTCGAGTACGTCGAGAAGCAGCCCACCCTCGAGGAGATCTTCCTCACCCTCATCGGCCCCCAGGCCCCCGGAAAGGAGAACGCAGCATGAGCACGCACTTCGCCGCCGATACGGCGACACTCACCGGCCGCTCCATGCGGCACATCTTCCGCAGCCCCGACACGATCATCACCACGGCGGTCACCCCGATCGCGCTGATGCTCCTGTTCGTGTACGTCTTCGGCGGAGCACTGCAGCAGAGCACCGGCGCCGAGAACTACGTGAACTACCTGCTCCCCGGCATCCTGCTGATCGCGGTCGCATCCGGCATCGCGTACACGGCGTTCCGACTGTTCAACGACCTGCAGAGCGGAATCTTCGAGCGGTTCCACTCCATGCCGATCGCCCGATCGAGCGTGCTGTGGGCCCACGTGCTGACGTCACTGACGGCGAACGCCATCACCCTGGCGATCATCTTCGGCGTCGGATTCCTGATGGGGTTCCGCACCGGGGCGAGCCCGCTCGCCTGGCTCGGAGTCATCGGCATCCTGATGCTGTTCACCCTGGCCCTCACGTGGCTCGCGATCATCGCGGGGCTCAGCGCGAAGACGATCGACGGGGCGACCGCGTTCTCGTACCCGCTGATCTTCCTGCCGTTCATCAGCTCGGCCTTCGTGCCGACCGAGACGATGCCGGGACCGGTGCAGTGGTTCGCCGAGAATCAGCCGGTCACCTCGATCGTCAACACCATCCAGGCGCTGTTCGCCGAACAGCCCGTCGGCGACGATATCTGGGTCGCCCTCGCCTGGTGCGTCGGCATCCTCGTGGTCGCCTACGTGTTCGCGATCATCGCCTACCGAAAGAAGGTCAGCTGATCTTCGCCCAGCGAGACGGGACGCTCCGACCGGGTCACTCGACCCGGCCGGGGCGTTTCGCCGCGCTCGGCGGCGGTTCGGCGTTGCGCGTCGCGCGTTGTGAAGGAGATCTCACGATCTGAAGGAGCTGTTTACGGAAAGGCTCCTTCGAAGCGCGAGATCTCCTTCGTGTCAGGCGGGCGCCGGGTACGCGGCAACGATGAGCACATAAGCGACGGTGATGGCCACGACGCTCAGACCGATTGCCACACCACCGATCACGTGCGGCGATCTCCTCTTGATGAGTGCGATGACGAGCAGGGCGAGGTGTGCGACGAGGATGACGATGAGCGCCACTCTCAGACCGTCGATCGCCAGGTTGGCGACATCGTCCCTGCAGGAAGATGCACACCCATCCATTCGCATCGCAGTGAGATAGACGAGAAGGATGCCACCGCAGGCAACTGTGATCTGAGCCAACGCCCAGAGCCCCGCGGCGACGTAACGTCGCCGCGGCATGCGCTGGATCGCCCCCCACTGGCTCGTCTCGGTCATGAGAAGTCAGTCATCATGTGTCGGACAAACGCTCGCGGTTCGGACATGTAGCCCTTATAGGAGCTATGGATCTGGTTGTCAATCGGCGCCCCGGCCTGGCAAGCCCAATCCTTGGCGCCGCGCTCGGCGGGAGTCGCTTGATCCGACCCACGTGTTCTGAAGGAGATCTCCTGTTCTGAAGGAGCCGTGTGCGGAAAGGTTCCTTCGAAGCGTGAGATCTCCTTCGCGTTGGGTGGGCGGGACGGATGCGGGACGGATGCTGCACGGATGCTGCACGAAGCAGGTAGGGGTGGCACCCGCTCACCGCAGCCCGAACGGGCCGAGCACCACGCGGCGGCGGCTCCGCACCCAGACCACACCATCGGCGCGCTTCTCGGCGTGTGTGGCGAAGCGGTAGCGGTACGAAACGGCCCGGACCCACCGCGGCCGCTCGCCGTCGAAGGGATCGACCCGGATCAGCGCGAGTGTCGGAGCATCCGCTTCGAGCAGTCGGACGAGGAACGCCGTGAACCAGTCGTCGAACGAGTGCCCGAGCGGCAGGAACCACATCAGCCAGTCGAGGCGCAGGTGATACGGCGCGAACTGCCGCGGCATCCGTCGCACGTCCCCGGGCTTGCCCCGGAACTCATACTCCCGCCACTCGACGCCCTCCTCATCGGCTGACCCCTCGACGACGATCTCGATGCGTTCCTTCGTGACCGTGCCGAAGGCGCCGTAGGCGTTGGCGAGCTGCCAGCGGTTGAAGCTCGCGTTCATGAGCTGCCGCCGCGCGAACAGGTTGCGCATCGCCGGCACGCTCACCACGACGTAGAGCAGCCCGACGGCCGAGGTGATGATCACCCAGAAGAGCGGGAGGCCGGAGAGGACCCACGGCGCGTCGGTCGGCGGCGCGACCTCGGCCGCCCCCACCCCCGGCAGCCCGATCGCCGAGACCGCGATGACCATCGTCGCCCAGTTCAGCCACGCGAAGTTCCCCGTGAGCACCAGCCAGGCCTGCGTCAGGATCACGATGGATGCCGCGACTGCGCCCACGATCTGCGGCACCGGGCCATCCACCCACAGCGACAGCAGCGGCGCGAACAGGAAGAACGGCACCACGAGCTGCGCGAAGTGGTTGCCCACCACCTCGCCGCGATGGAACCAGCGCGGCAGCAGATGCGCCTGCCGACTGAGCGGCCCCGGCATCGGCTGCGTCTCGTGGTGGTACATGAGGGCCGTCAGGTCGCGCCACTCGCGGCCGCCGCGGATCTTGATCATCCCGGCACCGAACTCCAGCCGGAAGACCAGCCACCAGAACAGCACGATCACGACCGTGGGCGGCGGCTGATCGTTCGAGCCGAGGAAAGCCGCGAGGAACCCGGCCTCCAGCAGCAGCATCTCCCAGCCGAACGAGTAGAAGGTCTGCCCGATGCTGACGATCGACATGTAGCCGAGCCACAGCGCAAGGAAGCACAGCATCGGCACCCACGGCGGCCCCCACTGCGGGATGCCGATGACGAGCGCCGCCGCGACCACGATCCCCACCACGCACAGCGCGACGAGCCGGCGATCGGAGTAGCGGATGCGCGAGAACAGGGTCGGATGCAGCATCCGCCGCCGCTCCGCCTTCTGGCCGACCCACTCGAGGAGGGCCGGCGCCGGGAGCAGACCGTGCTCACCGAGCAGCGGTCGGAACTGGTTCAGGCTCGACAGGAACGCGACGAGGTACAGCGCCGCGATGCCCCGCTGCAGCACCTCGCGCGCGAACCCGAAGTCGACCGCCGCGAACCCGTCCACGCCCACAGGCTACGCCGCCGGGACCCACGGGGAAGGGGGTTGCGCGCGGAACCCCGCACACAACGAAGGAGATCTCACCCGACGAAGGAGCCCCTGCGCGAACAGGGCCTTCGAAGGGTGAGATCTCCTTCGTATCGCGTGCCGACTCCGAGCGGATGCTGCGCCTCAGAGCCGGTGTGAGCTCGGGTCAGCTGGTGACGGTCCAGTCGAACTGGTCGCCGTACTCCTCGAGCCATGCGTCGACGGCATCCGCTTCCTTGCCCTCGCCGTACTCGTTGACCACGAGGTCTTCGAGTGCACCGTACTGCTCGTCGTCGAGCTTGATCTGCTCGATCAGCTCAGCGGCCTCGGGGAACTCCTCGGCGAAGCCCTTGGTGCCCAGGAAGTGCAGGCCCTCGGCCTTGCCCATGGCGCCCTTGGGGTCTTCGAGGTCCTTCACGGGGAAGGCGTCGTTGGCCCAGAACGGTCGCCACAGCGTGACGACGATGTCCTCCTGCTTGTCGGTCGCGGTCTTCAGCTCAGTGAGCATGGCCGCGGTCGACGAGGTGACGAGCTCGTACTCGCTGTCGAGTCCGTACTCGGGCATCATCTTCTGGGTCTGGGCGGTGAGGCCGGCACCCGGCTCGATCCCGTAGATCTTGCCGTCGAAGTCGGCCGCCTTGCCCTTGAGGTCCTCGATCGAGGTGAGCTCCGAGTACTCCGGGACCGCGAGGGTGAGCTTGGCGTTCTGGTAGTACTTGCCCAGGTCTTCGATGTCGTCGCCGTACTTCTCCATGTACTCGGCGTGCGTGAGCTCAGGCCAGGCCGACGGGTACATGTCGACGTCACCCTGCGCGAGACCGGTGTACAGCGGGCCCGCCTCGGTGAGCGTCTTCATCTCGACCGTGTAGCCGATCTTCTCGAGCTGGTCCTGCAGCAGGTACGCGGTGCTCAGGCCGTCGGTCCACGAGGGCAGGAAGCCCAGCGTGATCGTGCCCTTGTCGTCGGAGCTGCCGTCGCCGCCGCCCGTGCCGCCGGCGCCGTCGCTGCTGCAGCCCGCGAGGGTGAGCGCCGCTGCAGCGCCGAGGGCGGTGATCGCGAGGATCTTCTTCTTCATGTGATTTCTCTCTCTCAGTTCCGTATGGGTGTTGTTCCGTAGGGGTGAAAACTCAGTGCACGAGTGCCGGGTCGGCATCCTGCGCCGAGGGCGCCTCGGCTGCGGGGGTGGATGCTGCTCCACCACCGCCGCCGTGCGGCTTGCGGCGCCGCTCGATCATGCCGAGCAGCGACGAGCGGTTCTCGCCCGGGGCGCCCAGTGCGGCGGTGACCCGATCGAGGAAGACGGCGATCAGCACGACGCCGAGACCGGCCTCGACGCCCTTGGGGATGTTGATCGTCGAGATCGCCTCGACCACCATCTTCCCGAGGCCGTCGGCACCCGCCATTCCGGCGATGACCGCCATCGACAGGGCGAGCATGATGACCTGGTTGACGCCGGCCATGATGGTCGGCATCGCGAGCGGGAGCTGGATGCCACGCAGGATCTGCCCCGGCTTGGCGCCGAACGCGTGTCCGGCCTCGACGGTCTCCGAGTCGACGCCGCGGATGCCGAGCTCGGTCAGACGCACGCCCGGAGGCAGCGCGAAGATCACGGTGGCGACGAGTCCGGGGACCACGCCGATGCCGAAGAAGACGATCGCCGGGATCAGGTACACGAACGCCGGCATGGTCTGCATGAAGTCGAGCACCGGCTTCAGCACGGCCCGCACGGTCGCGTTGCGCGCCGACCAGATGCCGAGCGGCACCGCGATCAGCACGGCGATGATGGCGGCGACGAGCACGAGTGCGAGCGTCTGCATCGCGGGCACCCAGAGGTCCATCCCGACGATCAGCCCGAACGACACGATGGTTCCGATGGCGAGCTGCCACGAACGCACGATCCAGGCGATGAGCGCGGCGATCACGATGATGACCGCGAAACTCGGCGTGAGCAGGATGCTCGTGAGCCCCTCGACGAGGAAGCTCATCACGAACGAGATGACGTCGAGCAGACCGTCGAGGTTGTCCTTGATCCAGTCGACGCCGGATTCGATCCAGGTCCCTACGGGGATGCGGAAGCCGTCCATCAGCGCACCTCCTCCGTGGTCGGGGCATCGGCCGGGTCGGCGGTCCACCCGTCATCGAGCACCGCATCGATCTCGGCCTGCGGCATCGGCATCATCGGCAGGGTGATCTCCTCGGTCGCGCCGGGGCCGGGGCCCAGGGCGGCGAGCAGCGTCACACGCGGGATCACTCCGGCCAGACGCCCCTCGGCATCCGTCACGGCCAGCGGCAGCGGGGACTCGACGGCGGGCACGAACAGGTTCATCAGCACCTCGTCCTCGCGCACGCTCTGCGGCACGGGCTTGATGATGGAGTCGAGGGTGGTGGCGCCCTGGCGCACGAGCTTGACCGCGTCGCGGTCGGTCACGACACCCACGAGCTGCCGGTCACGGCCGACCACGTAGGTCGCCGACATGTACGCATCGCGCATCTGGCGGAGCGCGGTGCGCGGGCCGGCGGTGTGCGGCACGACGGGGCGCGGGCGCTCCATCACGTTCGCGGCGGTGAGCACACGGGCGCGGTCGACGTCCTGCACGAACTGCTCGACGTAGTCGTTGGCCGGGTCCATCAGGATGTCCTCGGGCGTGCCGATCTGCACGATGCGGCCGTCGCGCATCACGGCGATCCGATCACCGAGGAACATGGCCTCGTTGAGGTCGTGCGTGATGAACACGATCGTCTTCTGGAGCTTCTGCTGCAGTTCGAGCAGCTGCTCCTGCATCTCGCGGCGGATCAGCGGGTCGAGCGCGCTGAACGCCTCGTCCATGAGCAGGATGTCGCTGTCGGCGGCGAGCGCACGGGCGATGCCGACGCGCTGCTGCATTCCGCCGGAGAGCTCGGAGGGGAGCTTCTCGCCCTGACCTTCGAGGCCGACCAGCGAGAGGATCTCCTCCGCCTTGGCCAGGCGTTCGGCCTTCGGGGTGCCTTTGAGCTCGAGCGGGTAGGCGACGTTCGCGGCGACCGTGCGGTGCGGCAGCAGAGCGAAGTGCTGGAAGACCATCGAAATGCGGTCGCGACGGATCTCGCGGAGCCTCGAGGCGGGGATTCCGGTGATCGGGTCGCCGTTCACCGTGACGGTGCCCGACGTGACGTCATGCAGCCCGTTGAGCATGCGGATGATGGTGGACTTGCCCGATCCGGACAGGCCCATGATGACGAAGATCTCACCGCGGTTCACGGTGAAGCTGGCGTCGATGACCGCCGCGGTCCCCGCATCGGCGACGGCCGTGCGACTCTCTCCGGCCTTCAGACGGCGGACGGCGGTGCTCGGATTCTTACCGAAAACCTTGTACAGATTGCGCGCTTCGAGAGCGATTTCGGACACGTTTCCCCCGCGGCTCGCCTTCGGGTGGCTGAGCCTGCTTCGGTTACGCCCGGGTGAGGCTCTCGGGGCCGTTCGACATGATCGCTGTGGCGGCACAGACGGCGGATTTCGGATCCGCCGCGATAGAGCATCGACCGTACGCCCACGCCTCTTCGCAGCACAGCTCATCGAAAGAAGGACGTGACCGCGGACTGGTCTTCGGACCGTCAGGCCCGCATTCCAACGTAACGAAATGGCCGATCAGGGGCAAATCCTGGGTCGGCCGGCGGTGCGAATTTCGGCGGCTGACCGGGGGATTGCACGGGTGTTCAATATTCCGGTCCGAGACCGATTCGGGGTCAGGATCGGCGCTCTTCGGGGGTGCGGATGCTGCGCGTCACGGTGAACTTCGGGGTGCGCGACAGCTGTTCCGTGTGGCCGATCAGACGGGTGAGTTCGGCCCGGTAACCGAGCGAGGAGTTGTACACCGTGAAGAGTTCTCCGCCGGGTCGGAGCACACGCGCGGCGGCCTCGAACAGACGGGTCGCGGCGCCCGTGTGCACGCTCGTTCCGAGGTGGAAAGGCGGGTTCAGGAGCACGATGTCGACGCTCGCGTCCGCGATCTCCGAGGCCGCATCGTCGTGCATGACCGTGATGCGGTCGGCGACTCCGTTCGCGGCCGCTGCCGCGCGAGCCGAGGCCACTGCCGCGGCCGAACGATCGGTCGCGATGACCTGCGCCTCGGGGTGGGCGAGTGCATACGAGACAGCGAGCGCGCCGGTGCCGCAGCCGAGGTCGAGCACGCGGCTCGGGCGGTCGCTGTTCACAACTCCGGAAAAACCACCGTTCTCCGACCCGTTCGCGCCGTTTTCGACCCGAATCAGCCCGTTCTTGAGGAGTTGTGAACCGCCGAGGCCGAGCACCTCGAGCAACACCCGGGTGCCGATGTCGAGGCGGGCGCCGGCGAACGCCCCGCCGTGCGCGACCAGGGTCAGCCCGTCGTGCTGCGCGGTCACCGGAAACGGCGGATCGGCGGGCACCGGACGCGGGGCGGAGGCCACGATCAGGCGGGACTTCCGCTCGGCGCGCTGGGGCTGCACGTGCGCGAAGCTACGCCCGAGCACCTCGTTCTGCGCGAGCGTCATGTGCTTCACTCGGCCGCCGGCGACGAGCACCACACCGGATGCCGCCCAGCGGGCCACGGCATCCGCGATCTCCTCGAGCTCCGCGAGCGACTTCGGCAGCTGCAGCAGCACGAGGCGGGCACCGGAGAGCAGCTCGGCATCGAGCTCATGCGCGGCGAAGCCGGCGAGCCCGAGATCCTCGGCGTTGCGCTCCAGGGCACGGCGGCCGGTCGCGAGGTCTTGATGCACGCGGATGCCGTGCCGCCCGGCATCCGTCAGAGCCAGCGTGATCGCGCCGTATTCGTCACCGATCACGACGGTCTCGGAGCCCGGGATGTCGAGGGAGAGCGCCCGCTCTACGAGCAGCAGATCGGTGGCGTCATACGCCTGGAGGTTGTCCGCCTCGACGTCGGGCCACCGGCGCAGGCGACTGTAGGGGAACTCCGGCACCAGCCCACTGTACGCGGGCGTCCGCCTGCACACGCCCGGGGTTGACACCGGACAGGTTCCATGGTTACTTAGTCGAGTAAGTAACCCACTAACCCACCGGAGGACTCGTGATCGAAGAAGGCAAGCCGCTCTTCCTCCAGATCGCCGAGCAGATCGAGGACTCGATCGTCGACGGCTCACTCGCCGAGGAGGCACAGGCCCCTTCGACGAACGAGCTCGCCGCGTTCTACCGGATCAACCCCGCAACCGCAGCGAAGGGAGTCGCCATGCTCACCGACAAGGGAGTGCTCTACAAGCGCCGAGGCATCGGCATGTTCGTCGCCGACGGAGCGAGGGAAGTCCTCCTCGGCGAGCGCCGCGCGCTGTTCGCCGACCGCTACATCGATCCACTCCTCGCCGAGGCCCGCACCCTGGGTCTCGGCGCCGAAGACCTCGCGGCACTGCTCCGGCAGCGCGCCGCACTCACCACCGACGCAGAAGGGAAGAACCCCGCATGACCGCCGTCATCGAGGTGCAGAACCTCAACAAGCGCTACAAGGAGAAGCGAGCGCTCGACAACGTCTCGCTCAGCATCGAAGGCAACGCCATCTACGGCCTTCTCGGTCGCAACGGCGCCGGCAAGACCACCCTCATGTCGATCCTCACCGCCCAGAACTTCGAGTCCTCGGGCTCGGTCCGGGTGTTCGGCGAGCACCCGTACGAGAACGCGCACGTGCTCGGCCGGATCTGCTTCGTCCGGGAGAGCCAGAAGTACCCGGACGACGCCTACCCGAAGCACGCGTTCAAGGCTGCGAGCCTGTTCTTCCCCCACTGGGATCAGGCGTTCGCCGACGAGCTCATCGCGGAGTTCCAGCTGCCGATGAAGCAGACGATCAAGAAGCTCTCCCGCGGCCAGCTCTCCGCGGTGGGCGTGATCATCGGACTCGCCTCGCGCGCCGAGATCACCTTCTTCGACGAGCCCTACCTCGGACTCGACGCGGTCGCCCGACAGATCTTCTACGACCGACTGGTCGAGGACTACGCCGAACACCCGCGCACGATCATCCTGTCGTCGCACCTGATCGACGAGGTCTCCAACCTCATCGAGAAGGTCATCGTGATCGACAACGGCCAGATCATCCTGAACGAAGACACGGATGCCGTCCGCGAACGCGCCGTCACCATCGTGGGCGAGGCCGCCAAGGTCGACGCCTGGGTCGCGGGCCGAGAGGTGCTCCACCGCGAGGCTCTCGGGCGCGTGGCATCCGTCACCGTGCTCGGCCGTCTCAGTACAGAGGAGCGGGCCGAGGTCACGGCCTCCGGTCTGGATCTCGCTCCGGTCTCGCTGCAGCAGCTCGTCGTCCGTCTCACCCAGAAGGCGGAGGCCCATTCCGCCACGAATGACTCCGGCGCGAAAGAGGAGGTCCGCTGATGCGACGCACAGTCAACGTCATCCGCCTGCAGCTGATCAACAAGGGCACCTTCGTCTGGTACCCGCTGATCATCCTCGCCGCAGCGGTGGTGATCTCGGTCCTCATCTACGCGATGATCCCGGTCGACACCCCGAAGTACGGCGGCGGCGGTCAGGCTCCGCTCTGGTACTTCTTCGCCATCGGGATGTCGGCCATGACGCTCACCTTCCCGTTCTCGCAGGCGATGAGCATCACCCGCAGGGAGTTCTTCTTCGGCACGCTGCTCACCGCGATACTCGGCAGCGCGATCATGGGCGTGCTGTTCCTCATCGGAGGCGGCATCGAGGTGGCCACCGACGGATACGGCATCAACGGCTACGTCTTCTACCTGCCGTGGCTGTGGGATGCGGGTCCGGGCGGCGCCTTCGTCGTCTACTTCACCCTCGCGCTCTTCTTCTTCGTGCTCGGCTTCACCGGCGCGACGATCTACAAGAGCTGGGGACAGCTGGTGCTCATCATCGTGGGCATCGCTCTCTCCCTGGTGCTGCTCGGCCTGGTGTTCCTGGTGACGCGGCTCGACCTCTGGTCGCACGTCGGCGCGGGGATCATGGACCTCGGCGCGCTCGGTCTCGCGCTCTGGGGCCTCCTCGCCACCGCGGTGCTCACGGGCGTCTCGTTCCTCGCCTTCCGGAGGACCATCCCGTAAGCGCACCTCCGCCGCCGCACCTCTCGACGCCGGTCACCCTCCCTGGGGTGGCCGGCGTCGTCGCGTCTGCGCGCTACCGGTACCCGGCCGAGGAAGCAACCCGCTCGTCGGCCGCGCACCGGGCGCATACGCTCGCGGAATCACCGGCACCACGCCCCACCCACACGCGCCGAAAGAGAGGATGCCGTGACGCAGAGCCAGCCCCGATTCCGCGCACGCCGCGCAGGCATCGCGCGCGCACTCCGCGAAGCCGTCCTCCCCGCACGCCTGCTGCTCGTCGCGAAGACGATGCTCGCGGTCGGTCTCGCCTGGCTGATCGCTCCGCACATGCCGGGGGTCACCGACGAGTACCCCTACTACGCCCCGCTCGGGGCACTGTTGAGCATGTACCCCACGCTGATGGGGTCGGCGAAGTCGAGCTTCCAGACGCTGCTCGGGCTCGCCGCCGGCATCGGCCTCGCCACGGTGGTGGTGCTCACGGTGGGGCCCACGTGGTGGACCATCCCGCTCGTCGTGGGTGTGGGAGTGCTCGTCTCCGGAACGGGCTGGTTCGGTGCCGGACGCGAATACATCCCGATGGCCGCGATGTTCGTGCTGATCATCGGCGGACAGAACGCCGACGACTACTCCCTCGGATACCTCACGCAGACCGCGGTCGGGATCGTCATCGGCCTCGTGGTCAACGTCCTGATCGCGCCCGCACCGCTCACCGGAGTGGCGGCGGCGCGCCTGGCCGCCTTCCGCGAGCAGCTCGCCCGACATCTCGACGACATCGGATCGGCGGTCTCCGAGTCCTGGCCGCCGGAGCACGGGCAGTGGGCCGACGACGCCGCCTCACTCGCCGACACCGCAGGTGAGTTGCGGGCAGCGCTCGCGGAGGCCGACGAGAGCCGACGGGGCAATCCCCGGGCGAAGGGCCACCGATCGCGGATGCAGCAGAGCCACGAGGAGCTCGCAGCACTCGACCGGATCGCGCACCTCATCCGCGACATCTCGGACGAGATCGCCGACACCATCTGGGACCGGCCGGCCGGCCTGCCGCTCGATCCCGCGCTGCCCGGTCCCCTGTCCGAGGCGTGCCACGCGGTGGCGGAGGTGATCGCACGCGGCGGTGCCTCATCCGCTGAAGATCACCGCGTCCGCGGCGAAGCCGCCCGCGCCACGCGGCTCCTCCTCGAGACCGTGAACGATCGCACCGTCGACGCAGGCAGCGCGATGGGCCCGGGCGTGCTCACCGCGATGCACTTGCGCCGCATCCTGATCCTCAGCGGAACGGGTTCGTCGACCGGGGACTGACTCCGGACCGCGTCAGATGGTGTCGTCGGCGGCGATCACGTCCACCTGCCAGTAGCGGCCGTCGGGGTCGGCACTGTCGTGCGCGTCATCGGCGGCGCTCAGCACATCGTTGATCTTCACCATCGCGTCGTCGAACTCGGACTCGGTCAACCGGATCGTCCTCTGGGTGAAGGCGGCGTGCACCTCGGTCGTGCGTCCGGCGACATACTCGGGGGTCCAGGCGGTCACCCGGCGCATCAGATCGTGATGGTCCTCCACCAGCGCAGCGATCACCGCGGTCCCGAGCTCCTCGTCGGCCACGGGGCTGTCCGGGCCGCCCACGTTGAGGGGACCCTTGTGCCCGGTCCAGACACGATCACGCCGGTCGCGGGCCTGCTCGGGCGCCTCTTCGATGAGACCGGCGTCGGCGAGTGCGCGCAGGTGGAAGCTCGCGCTGTTGGCCGGCACCCCGAGCTCGGCGGCGATGTCCGCCGCTCGCAGGAAGTCTCGGCGCGAGAACAGGCGGATCATCTGTCGGCGCAGCGGGTGGGAGTAGGCCTTGAGCATGGCCGAGGTCATCCAGACGGGATCGTCGCCCTTGCTCTCGCTGGTGTCGGCTGCCATGCCCCGATCCTACCCGCACCCAAAATTGCGCAATAGAACTTGCGCAATTGTTCTTGCGCAATTACTCTCGACGCATGACCACCCTCACCGAGTCGCATCGCCTGTGGCACAACGGCCGCTACCTCACCTGGTTGCTGAGCGACACGAGCAAGGGCCTCGCGGCCGCGCTCTTCGGGTTCGCGATCCCGCTGCTCGCGCTCATCGTGACGAACGATCCCGCTCAGGCCGGCATCATCGGCGCGGCCGGAATGATCGCCCGCCTGCTCATGACCCTCGCCGGCGGTGTCCTCGCCGACCGCCACCGCCGCATCGCGCTGATGCTGGTCGGATCGCTCATCGGCATCGTGCTGGCGGGGGCCTTCACCCTGCTCGCCCTCGGTGACGCGATGACCTTCGGATCACTACTGGTGATCGACATCCTCCTCGCCGCCCGCAGCGGACTGTTCGACGTCGCCGGCGAGAGCGCGATCAAGGAGATCGTCCCCGACGACGCGATGGGTCGCGCGCAGGCCGCGAACCAGGGCCGCGATGCCGCGCTCCAGCTCGCGGGCGGCCCGCTCGGCGGTCTGCTGCTGGGCATCGGCGGCTGGGCGGTCGGCGCCGTCATGACCCTCTGCCACGCGATCGCCGCCCTGACCGCCTGGATGCTGGGGCGCCGGGCGCGGCGCGCCGGGGTGGTCGACACCGGAGCGGTCGGCGAAAACGGAGACGACCCGGACGACCCGCGGCGTGTCGTGGCAGAACACGCCGTCGCCGCGACGGATGACCTGGGTTTCGGCACCGCTGCGTCGGCCGCCCCCGCGAAGCGGAACGCCTGGGCGGAGCTGCGAGAGGCGTTCGCCTGGCTGCTCTCCCGGCCCGACCTCGGCGGCGTCCTGCTCATCACCACGGTCGTGAACCTCGGGTTCAACGCCGCTATCACCACCGTCATCTACTCGCTGCAGCAGGACGGCCACTCCGAGCTCCTGATCGGCACGCTGAGCGCATCGATCGGGGCGGTGATGCTCGTCGGAGCCGTGTGCGCCCCCCTGCTCGTCCCCCGCATCAAGGCCGGGATCCTGACGATCGCCGGGCTCTCGGTCGCGACCGTCGGGGTCGTCGCGCTCACGATGGTCACCACACCGTGGGCGATCGCCGTCGTGCTCGGCGCCTCGGTGCTGCTGGTGCCCGCGCTCAACGCCGGGATGATGGGCTACTTCATGGTGGCGACGCCGACGCACCTGCTCGGCCGTGCCAACAGCGCCGCGGGAGTGCTCGGCATGGGGGCGATGCCGCTCGCGCCCCTCATCGCCGGCTTCGGTCTCGCCTGGATCGGGCGGGAGTGGACGCTGCTGCTCTGCGCCGCGCTGTGCCTGGCATCCGTGGCTCTGGCCGTCGGCAATCGGGCACTGCGCGCGCTGCCGATCGAGTCGCGGTGGGCCGCGCATGCGAAGGAGTTCGAGTCGGCCTGACCCGCTCCCGGAAGAGGTGCGGCGCTAGAGAGCGCCGGTCAGCGCCGCGACGCCGGCGAGCACCGAGACCAGTGCGAGCACCAGGGCGATCGCGATGAGGACGGCGTGCACCTTGAGGAACGCGGTGGCCTTGCCGTTCTCGTCGCGCGCACGCGGATCGTGGGCGACGCGCTTGTAGAACTGCGGCCATACGACGGCGTTGAAGGCGGCGTTGAGGAAGAGCACGACGGAGAGGGCGATCACCCCTCAACGCTATCGAGGTCCGCCCCCACGCCCGACCGCCGGACGAGCGCGGAATTCTTGGATGAAGTCATGTATCAGAAACCTCTTGCCGTGCTCCTGGTAGGTGTGATCACAATGGGCTTCATGATCGACGGCGCACCCGGCGCCGCTCTCGATCCTGCTTCGGATGACGGGCGCGCACGCTGGGAGCGCGCCGCGGATCTGTTCGGCGCATGGCGCGAGGGCGATGGCCGCGCGATGGACGAGCTCGTACGACTGATGACCCCCGTGCTCTGGCATGTGGTGCGCGCGTACGGGCTCGAACGCACGCTCGCGGAAGACGTGGTGCAGACCACCTGGCTGCAGCTCGTGCGCGGCCACGGCTCGATCAGCGACCCGCGGGCCGTGTCGGCCTGGCTCACGACCACTGCCCGGCGCGAGGCCTGGAAGGTCGCCAAGGCGCACGGCAAGATCGACACGACCGTCGACGACGACCTCGATGCTCTCCTTCCCGAGCAGGCGTCGGCCGAGGAGCACGCGACGCTCGGCGACGAGAACCGACGGCTGTGGACGGCCGTGCGCCGCCTCAACGAGAGGTGCCAGAAGCTCCTGCGCGTGATCGCCTTCGAAGACCGGCCCGACTACGCGCGCATCGCGAGCGACCTCGCGATGCCCATCGGAAGCATCGGCCCGACGCGCAATCGCTGCCTGGCCAAGCTCCGCGCGCTGCTGGACGCACCGCCGACCGCCCAGGCGGGGGGATTCGCATGAGCACTCACGAGGACGCCGAGATGTTCGCACGCCTCCGCACGCTCTGGAGCGACGTCGACCCCGTGCCCGCCGGTCTGATCGACCGCATGGTCGCCGCCGTGGCCGCCGACGGGCTGAACCGCGAGTACGCGCTGCTCACCCTCGTGGAGGGGCAGCTCGGCGCCGTGCGGGGTGAGGCGGATGCGCTCACCCTGCAGTTCAGCGACGGCACCACCAGCATCCTGCTGCACGTGACGCGCACCGCATCCGGTCGCCGCCGCGTCGACGGCTGGGTCGACACCGGTGCCGCAGAGGTCTTCCTGACACAGGGCGAGAAGACGATCTCGGCCGCGCCGGAGGAGACAGGACGCTTCGCGTTCGACGAGGTGCCGCCCGGTCTCACGCGCGTGCGCCTGACGACGGCGATCGGGGACGAGACGCGCACGCTCGCGACCCCGCAGTTCGAGCTGTGACCGCGGGCGCCGCCCGCCGATGAAGCCGCGGGGCGACCCGCACCGAGAGGATGACGATGGAGCAGCCCAAGGGATGGACCTGGCAGGACCGCGCGGAAGGATCGATCCGCCGGGGAACGGCCCTCGACCCGAGCACGGAACCGGTGGACGGCATCCGCGCCTTTCCGACGGCGTACCTGCCGGAGCGACTGCTGGTCACCCGAGCTCTCGGCGACGAGGAAGCGTACGATCAGGAGGTACGGACGCTGCGCGATGCGGCGGACACCTTCGGGTGGCAGCTCGAGGAAGAGCGCGGAGCGCACCGGATCGGCGACGGCGAGCTGGTTCCTGGCGTCGCCGGGTTCCAGCGCCTGCTGTTGACGACCCCCGTCGAGCCGGTGGGCGGCGAGGCCCCGTTCTCGCCCGACGCCTGGCGGGTGCTCCAGCGTGCCCGGCGCATGTCGCACTCGCCCATGCCGCGCACGAGCCTGGACCACGTGCTGTCCATCGATCCGGTCGGGCTCAACCCGTTCACCCGGACCAATCCCTTCACGCGGACCAACCCGTTCACCCGGACCAACCCGGTGCGCGGTGAGGGCGCCGCGGGCAGCGACGACTACCTCGAGCCCGGGAGGGGTGCGCGACAGCCGGTAACCTGGCTGGGCCCTGCTCCCGTGCGCGCACCGGCGCCGAAGCGCGGGCGGCGGCCCGTCGTCGCAGTGCTCGACACGGGGTGCGGCGCGCACGCCTGGCTTCCCGACGACATCGTCACCCGCCATGTCGACCTCGACGGGGTCCCTGTGGGGCTGACAGACGACGCCGATCCGGAGCGCTACCCCGACCTGTACGGACAGCTCGACGGCGCGATCGACGCGGTCGCCGGCCACGGCACCTTCATCGCGGGGCTCGTGCGACAGGCGGCTCCGGATGCCGACATCCTCTCCATCCGCGTGGCGGGCGCACTGGGCGTGGTCGACGAGAGCACCCTGCTCGACACGCTCGCGCAGGTCGTCACGCTGCTGATCCGGCACCGCGAGGACCCGACGACGGGCTTCCCGATCGACGTGCTGAACCTGTCCCTCAGCTACTACCACGAGACGCCGGTCGACAAGATGTTCAGCCTCACGCTGCACCAGCTGCTGGCCAAGGCCCGCGAGCTCGGCTGCGTGGTCGTGTGCTCGGCGGGCAACGACGCCATCGATCGGCCCTCGTTCCCGGCATCGCTGTGGCCGTGGCCGGACTCGGGCAACGGCATCCCGCACGACGACGGCACCCCGCTCGTGTCGGTCGGGGCGCTCAACCCCTCGGCGCAGTCGGTCGCCCTCTTCTCGAACGTCGGCCCGTGGGTGCAGACCTACGCCCCGGGCGCCGCCGTGGTGAGCACCTCGCCCGGCTTCGTCGGAGGCTCTCAGGCGGCGACTCGCGCAGACGTCGACGGCCTCCGCCGGGAGACGATCGACCCCGACGACTATCGAGGCGGATTCGCGATCTGGAGCGGCACGTCGTTCGCGGCCCCCTACGTCGCCGGACGCATCGCCGCGCAGCTCGGCACCGTGCCGGTCGGCGGGGTGGCCCCGAAGGCCGCGAAGAAGGCCGTCGCCGCCGTGCTGAAGTCCCTGCCGACACCCGTCGACCCGACCTGACCACCCCCGAGCCGGACCGCCCGCACCGATACGGGCGGTCCGACTTGGTGTTCGGCCCCGGTTCGGTCCCCCGCCGTCCACTTGTCGGACCGATGCACACCTGTCGGACAGATCCGCGGCGTGTCGTCCGGCATCCGTGATTCCTCCCGACATCCGTACGCCGCGCACCCGACATCCCTATGCCGTCGCCGACCCGACGGACCCGCCGGCAGATGCCGCGGCCGAACGGCCTGCATCCGCGCTCTTCCGCCCAGCCGCGGGGCAGGGCATTCTGGACGGATGCCCCTGTCCGCCAACGAGCTGCACCGGCGCGGAGTCGAGGCGGCGAACGCGAGACGGTTCACGCAGGCGCGGCGCGCGCTCGACACGGCATCCGCCCGCACCGACGATCCCGACCTGCGCGCCCGCATCGACGGCACGACCGCCTACGTGCTCGCGCAGACCGGGCAGCCGGCCGCCGCCGAGCAGCTGTGCCGCGACGCCCTCCGCCGCTCCGGGCTGCGCGCCGAGACGATCGCCGTGCTCAGCGGTCAGCTCGGTGTGCTCCTCATGCACGCCGGCACGCTGGCGGCGGCCGAGGTCGAGCTCAGCCGCACCATCGACACGTTCACCGCGATCGGCGACGAGACCACCGAGCTCGCGAACTGCCTGATGAACCGCTCGGTCGTGCGCATGCAGCAGCGCGAGCTCGACACGTGCATGGAAGACCTGCGGCGCGCGGTGGCCGTGTACGAGGCGAACGACGACCAGGAGCCGCTCGCCGAGGCGCGGCACAACCTCGGCTACGCGGCGCTGCTCGGCGGAGACCTCGTCAGCGCACTCACCCTCATGACCCGCTCCCGTCCGACGCTCGCCGCGATCAGCGACCTGGCCGCCGCGATCAGCGACCTCGACCGCGCGGAGGTTCTTCGCGACGCCGGCCTCACCACAGAGGCGGAGACCCTGCTGGGTCGGGTCGCCGCGGAGTTCGGCGCGCAGCGGATGCAGCAGGCCAGGGGGGAAGCCGAGTTCCACCTCGCGCGCTCGCTGCTGCGCCACGATCCGGCTGCCGCCGAGCGCACGGCCCGCACGGCGACACGGCGCTTCACCGCGCTCGGGAACCACGGGTGGGCGGCGCGCGCCGAAGCGGTGCGGCTCGAAGCGCGGCAGCGTGCGAAGCCGGACCGCCCCGTCGACGCGCCCGCCTTCGCCCGCACCGCCAGAGCCCTCGACCATGCGGGATTCCGGACCGAGGCGACCGGCCTCCGCTTGAGCGCACGACGCGACGGGGCTGGGCGCCTCCCGCGGCTCGACGACAGCGCCCCGACACCGCTCCGCCTCCGCGCCCACGAGGTGAGAGCCGCGCGCGCGGCCGCACGAGGGCGCGACCGGGATGCGCTGCGAGCCGCCGCCGACGGCCTCGACCTGCTCACCACCTGGCAGCAGTCGTTCGGTGCCCTCGACCTGCAGGCCTCGGTCGCCATGCACGGCGCCGACCTGATGTATGCCGGCCTTTCCGCCGCCGCGCGCCTGCACGATCCTGCGACGATGTTCGAGTGGTCGGAGCGCGCCCGTCACCTCAGCCAGCAGGTCGCTCCGGTGCGGCCTCCGCGCGACGACTCGCTGGCCGTGGATCTGGCGGAACTGCGGATGCTGCGCGCCGAGCTCGCCGGCGCCGACTGGACCACGGACGCTCGCGTGCGCGTCCTTCGCGACCGGGTGCGGGAGCGGCAGTGGGCCGCGACAGGGGCGGGCGGCACCCGCGAGCGGCTGGGCCTCGCCGAGGCGACGGCGCTGCTCGATCCCGACACCGCCGTCCTGTCGTACGTCTTCACCGGCTCCGCGCTGCACGCCATCGCGGTGACGTCGTCGGGGGCCACGGTCGTCGACCTGTCCTGGCCTCGTGTGCGATCCGCGCTCGACGGTCTGCGCGCCGACCTCGACATGGCCGCGATGACCCGGGGCGGGCTGATGGGCGCCGTGACCGCGCGCGCACTCTCTGCACGGTTGGCGCTGCTGGATGCCGAGCTGCTCGCGCCGCTGCTCCTGGCGGCACCGTCGGCACGCCGTCTGGCGATCACGGTGCCCGGAGCACTCGGCGGGGTGCCGTGGGCGATGCTGCCGGGGATGACCGGGCTCCCCTTCACGCTCGCGACGTCGGTGTCGCGACTGCGGGGCGGCGCGGCCGTCGTCGGCAGACGCCCGTCGACGATCGGGTTCGCCGCGGGCCCGCGCGTCCCCCGCGCCGGCGAGGAGGTGCGGCGGGCCGCGGACACCTGGGACGGCGGGGGTGTGGCGACGCGGATCCTCGAGGGCGGCGAGGCGACCGTGGCGGCGGCCACCCGACTCGCGGCGGACAGCGACGTGCTGCACATCGCGGCGCACGGCAGGCACGCGGTCGACAACCCCCTGTTCTCGGGTTTCGAGCTCGCCGACGGCATCCTCTTCGGCTACGACGTCGACCTGATTCCGCGCGTCCCCACGACCGTGATCCTCTCGGCCTGCGAACTCGGGCGTTCCTCGGTGCGCTGGGGCGAGGAGGCGCTCGGGATGACGCGGGTGTGGCTGCACGCGGGCGCGGACTGCGTGATCGCCGCCCCCGTCGCCGTGCCCGACGAAGTGGCGGCCGAGCTGCTGAGTGCCGTGCATGTCGGCCTGTCCGAGGGTGCGACACCCTCGGCGGCGCTCGCCCGAGCCACCGTCGACACCGGTCTCAGCGCCCCGTTCCAGTGCCACGGAGACGGATTCTGATCTTTTTCTCCATTCGGTGTATCAGAACCGGTGCCGCACGCTCCTGTTCTTCGGAAGGTGCCATGCGAAGGGCCTCGAAGGGTTGAGGCGCGAGGGAGGCGCAGTCGGATCTGGGGATATCAAGCGCGCTGGGGAGCGTGAGTACGACACGGACACCATCTGCTCGGGGGTGTCGCGGCATACAGCCGCGGCGCCCTCATAGGGCCTCGACGATCTGGGGACGTCGGGGCCCTTGGGGTGTCCGGGCTCACGTCTGTCCGCACGGCACTGCACCGCTCTCGAAGGAGTTCTCGCGTTCTGAAGGACCGGATGCGCGAATCGGTCCTTCAGAACGCGAGAACTCCTTCAGGCTGTGCGCTGAGGGCCCAGTCGCCGAACGTCCCGGATCAGGCGACGAGCACCGCATAGCCGGCGGCGCGCAGCGCGGCGAGCGCCTCCGCATCCGCTCCCGCATCCGTGATCACGGTCGGGAAGAGCTCGACACCGCCGACCGTCGAGAAGGCCTCGACGCCGAGTTTGCTGCCGTCGGTGACCACGACCGCGCGCCGGGCACGTTCGGCCATCATGCGGTTGACGGCGGCCTCGCGCTCGTCCTGCGTGGTGGCACCCGCGGCGGCATCCATCCCGTTCACGCCGATGAAGGCGATGTCGAGCCGCACCCCGCGCAGCAGCTGTTCGACGAACGGACCGACGAGCTCGTAGCTGCGGGAGTGGATGACGCCGCCGGTGACGACGACCTTGATGTCGGGTCGCGTGGCGAGCTGTGCGGCGATGTTCACGGCATTCGTGACGACGGTGATGCCGCCGTTGCCGGACAGGTCGTCTCGGGCGGCGAGTGCAGCCGCGATCGCCGTGGTCGTGGTGCCGCCGGACAGCCCGACCACCATGCCGGGGGCGACGAGGCCCGCCGCGGTCTGCGCGATGCTGTCCTTCTCCTGCGTGCGCAGGTGACTCTTGTAGCGGATGGGCAGCTCGTAGGCGACGGCCTGTGCCACGGCGCCACCGTGCGTACGGGTGAGCAGCCGCTGCTCGGCGAGGGTATCCAGGTCGCGGCGGGTCGTGGCCGACGAGGCGCCGAACTGCTCCACCAGGTCTTCCACCGTGACCTCGCCGCTCGCCGCCAGCAGGTCGAGGATCGCGTTCAGCCGCGCTGCGCGCTTCATCAGGCCCCCTTCAGCGCGAACAGCCGGAGCATGCGGGCGGCCTCGACGGCGAGCGCATCGCGGGCAGGCGCGAGGTACTTGCGCGAGTCGACCAGCCGCTCGTCCGCGTCGAGCTTCTCGCGCACCGCCCGGGTGAAGAAGCCGTTGAGGTGCGTGGAGACGTTGATCTTGGTCATCCCGGCGCGGACGGCGTCCGCGATCACGGCATCCGCCACACCCGAGGATCCGTGCAGGACGAGCGGAACGGGCAGCACCGCTCGCAGCCGCGCGATCAGGTCGAGGTCGAGCGACGCCGTGCGGTCGGTCATCGCGTGGGAGGAACCCACCGCCACTGCGAGCGCATCGACACCCGTCGCCGCGACGAACTCCCGGGCCTCGTCGGGATCGGTGCGCACACCCGGCGCGTGTGCACCGTCCTTGCCGCCCACCTCGCCCAGCTCACCCTCGACGTAGACCCCGGCCGCGTGGGCCCGGGCTGCGACGGATGCCGTGAGCGCCACGTTGTCGGCGTAGGGCAGCGCGCCGCCGTCGAACATGACCGACCCGAAGCCCAGCGCGATGGCCTCGTCGACCAGCTCGGGCCGTTCGGCGTGATCGAGGTGCACGGCGACCGGCGTCTGCGCGCGTCGGGCGACCGCGAGAGTGGCCAGAGCGATCGGCTCGAGCCCGCCGTGATAGTCGGCGCAGTTCTGCGAGATCTGCAGGATCACGGGCAACTCGGCGAGAGCTGCGGCACGCACGAGCCCCTCGGCGGTCTCGAGGTGGATCACGTTGAACGCGCCGATCCCCGTGCCGGCGGCGGATGCGGCGGAGACGAGGTCGCGAGCGGAGACGAGGGTCACGAAGGGTCCTTCCGGAACGATTCAGGGTCGGGATGCGAGACGCGCAGCTGCTGTTCGAGCTCGCGCCAGCGCGGGGAGATGTCCCCGGCGAGCGGGGCGAGCACCGCGGCAGCGGACCAGGCCGTGGCGCGGCGGAGGATCTGCTCGGGGTCGCGCTCGCCCTCCGCGTACAGCACGGCGCAGGCCGCTACACCGGCATCTCCGGCGCCGGTCGGGTTGCCCGCAAGAGGTTCGTCGAGTCGCGCGTGCACGAGGTCGGAGGCGGTGACGGCGAGCATGCCGTCGGCGCCCAGCGAGAGCAGCACGAGCCCGACGCCGCGGGCGATCAGCGAACGGGCACCCTCGACGGGGTCGGTGATGCCGGTGGCGTCGACGAGTTCGGCCGCATTGGGCTTCAGCATGTCGGCACCGGCATCCGCCGCGCGCAGGAGCGCAGAACCCGAGGTGTCGGCGATGACCGGGATTCCGGCGTCCTTCCCCACCGCGATGAGCATCGGGACCAGCGACTCCGGGGCGCCCGGGGGCACACTGCCCGAGACGACGAGAACCCTCGCAGTCGGCAGCCGTTCGACGACCTCGGCGAGGAGATCGGCCCACTCGCTGTCGGTCGGGTTGATCCCGCGCTCGTTGATGACCGTCGTGTCGCCGGCGGTCTCGTCGACCACGGCGATGCTTCGCCGGGTCTCGGCGGCCACCGACACGAGGGCGTGCGGCACTCCGCTGGCGCGGAGCTCGGCGGCGAACTCCTCGCCGACGCGGCCGCCCGTCGTGGTGACCGCGAGGGCGTCCGCTCCTTCGGAGTACGCCACACGGGCGACGTTGAGCCCCTTGCCGCCGGCGCGCGCGACTCCGGCATCCGCCCGGTGCGTATCGCCCTCGACGAGCCGATCGATGTGCCAGGTGAGGTCGAGCGCGGGGTTGGGGGTGACGGTGAGGATCACGTGAGCTCCCTCGCGCGCAGGGCGGCACCGAGCAGGCCGGCGTTGCCGGAGAGTTCGGCGGGGACGAGCACGGGGATGCGGTGGAAGCTGAGCCGGTCCGCGAGGCGCCTTCGTAGTTCGTCGAAGAGCGCACCGCCGGCACGGGACAGACCGCCGCCGATGACCACGGCCTGCGGCGCGACGACCGCGGTGAGCTGCGCGAGCGACATCGTGAGGGCGTCGAGCGCCGAGTTCCAGATCTCTGCGGCGACCTCGTCGCCGGCCGCCGCGCGGGCGATCACGTCCTTGGCCCCGTCGGGTGCGATGCCGGTCGCCTCCCGGTAGCGCCGCGCGATGGCGCCGGCCGAGGCCACGGCCTCCAGGCAGCCGCGCGCGCCGCAGGGACAGATCGGCCCGTCCGCGATGGGAGAGTGCCCGATCTCGCCCGCGTAGCCACCGGCGGTGTACGGCACACCGCCGACGAGCAGGGCGCCGGCGATGCCCGTGCCGATCACGAGCACGACGGCATCGGCGTAATCGCGAGCACCGCCCAGGCGACGCTCCGCCCAGCTCGCCGCCCGCACATCGTGATCGAAGGCCACGGGCAGGCCCAGGCGAGCGGAGGCGAGGTCGCGCAGCGGCGAGTCGTGCCAGCCCAGATTGCTCGCGAAGACGCCCACCCCGGCGTCGGCATCCACGATCCCCGGCACCACGAGTCCGGCCGCCTGCGGAACGACGTCGGGATGCGCCGCGCGGAGCTCGGCGGCCAGCACTTCGAGCCGCTCGAGCAGCACCTGCGTGCGGTCGCCGTCGGCGATCGGCGTGGGCGTGCGACGGAGCCCGAGCGCCGTCCCGTCGGCGTCGAACAGCGCCGATTTGATGTCGGTTCCGCCCACGTCGAATGCCAGGACGGGCGCGCCGACTCCGAGCCCGCGCACGTCGGCGAGCTTGTCTCCCGCCGCGTCGCGTTCGACGTCGGGAACGGCCGCTGCCGCGTCAGGGTCGATCATCATCGGCTCCGGCCATGCGTGGGGTCATGCATCCAGGATGACGGATCGCGTGAGGTTGCGCGGCTGATCGGGGTCGAGCCCGCGCTCCACCGCGCGGTCGAGCGCCGTGCGGTGCAGCCGCACGAGGTCGGCGAGCGGGTCGATCGCCCGCTGCTCGAATCGGGCACCGGTCGCGGTCACCTCGCCGGCGAGCCCCTCCGGAGCCTCGCCGAACTGCCACGTCACCCGGCCGGGAGCGGCGATGGCGATCGGACCGTGGCGGTAGTCCATCGACGGGTAGGCCTCGGTCCACGACTGCGACGACTCCCGCAGCTTCAGAGCGGCTTCGTGGGCGAGACCGATCGTCCAGCCGCGTCCGAGGAACGTGTACTGCTCGGCGTCACGCAGCTCGTCATCGCCGGGCTCCGCGAGCACGGCCTCGGCATCGGCGATCGCCGCGGACAGGTCTTCGCCGAGCGAGGCACGGAACAGGGCGAGGGCCGTCGTGGCGAAGCGCGTCTGCACCACGGACTTCTCGTCCGCGAACGGCAGCAGTACCGCATCGTCGACGAGCGACGCGAGCGGCGACGTCGGGTCGCCGATGACACCGATCGTGCGGATGCGTCCCTTGACGCGGTCGACGAGCTCGAGCACCTCGCTGGTCGTGCCGGATCGCGTCAGCGCGACGACGGCGTCGTATCCCCGGTCGATGAACGCCTCGGAAGCGGCGAACGCATCCGTCTCGCCGTGTCCCGAGGACTCGCGGAGAGCGGCGTACGACTGCGCCATGAACCACGACGTGCCGCAGCCGACGACCGCGACCCGCGCACCGGTGGCGGGGAGCAAGCCCTGCTCGGCCGTGAGGTCGGCAGCCCGTGCCCACATCTGCGGCTGGGAGTGGAGTTCTTCGCGCATGTGCGCGCCGGGAAGTGATTCAGTCATCGGGGTGCCTTTCTGGCGAGACGTTGCATACTTGTGATTGTTTGAGGCCGGAATCAATCATAGTATGGCGGAAAACAACGACAACCCCCACTTACCCTTGATTTGTTTGTTCCCCTGACAAATAATCGGACAAGTTCCAACGCCTCGTCGTCGATTCCGATCGTCGCCGAGAACCCCCGAGCCCCGGCTTGAACGATCGCGGATGCCACCCGGCGAAGCGGTCACCACGCACTGTCGCGTGAGATGTGCTTGCGACTGTGCACCACACCCCCTTCCCGAAGCGGCCTGCCGCCGAGGGACGGACACTCACAGTGAGGAATGCAATACACATGAAGAAGTCACTGCGGTTCGGCGCCGCCGCCATTGCGGCCGTCGCCACGCTCTCGCTCGCTTCGTGCGGGTTCGGCGGATCGTCCGGAGACGGCGGAGGCGAAGAGGGCTCAGCGACCCTCGACCTGCTCGTCCCCAGCTACTCCGACGGCACCAAGGCGAACTGGGAGACCGTGATCGACGGGTTCGAGAAGGCCAACCCCGACATCAAGGTCAAGCTCGAGGTGCAGTCCTGGGACAACCTCGAGAAGGTCGTCTCCACCAAGATCCAGGCGGGCGAGGCTCCCGACATCTACAACGGCGGACCCTTCGCGGGCTTCGTCGGCGATGAGCTGCTCTACCCGACGGAAGACGTCGTCTCGAAGGAGACCTTCTCCGATTTCCAGGAGTCGTTCCTGAAGAACGCCGAGATCGACGGCACCGCCTACGCGCTGCCGATGATCGCGTCGGCCCGCGCCCTGTTCGTCAACAACGCGCTGCTCGAGCAGGCCGGTGTCGAGGCGCCGACCGACTGGGACTCGCTGCTGGATGCCGCGACCAAGGTGTCGGCACTCGGCGGGGGCGTCGCCGGCTACGGCATGCCGCTCGGATCCGAAGAGGCGCAGGCCGAGGCGGCCGTGTGGCTGTGGGGCGGCGGCGGATCGTTCGGCGATGAGTCCGAGATCACGATCGACACCCCGGAGAACCTCGTCGGCGCCGAGCAGATCAAGAAGATGATCGACGCCGGTGCGACCCAGGCCGACCCCGGTTCGACGCAGCGCTCGCCTCTGATGGACATCTTCATCCAGGGCAAGATCGGCATGCAGGTCGGCCTCCCGCCGACGGTCGGCCAGATCGCCGACGGCAACCCCGACCTGGACTACTCCATCGTCCCGATCCCGACCAAGGACGGCTCGCCGTTCACGCTCGGCGTCATGGACCAGCTGATGGCCTTCGAGAACGACGGCGACAAGCAGGAGGCGATCACCAAGTTCTTCGACTACTACTACTCGGCCGACGTGTACGTGCCGTGGGTACAGGCCGAAGGCTTCCTGCCCGTCACCAAGTCCGGTGCCGAGCAGCTCGCCGGCGAGGAGGCCCTCAAGCCGTTCCTCGACGTGCTGCCCGACGCCCAGTTCTACCCGTCGACGAACCCGAAGTGGTCCGCCGCCGACGGTGCGTTCAAGTCGCTGTTCGGTCAGCTGCAGTCGAAGCCGGCGCAGGATGTGCTGACCGAGATCCAGGCGCAGGTCGACGCGGGCTGAGCCCGCTGACGGAGAGGTTCGGGTACCCGAATGAGCCAGAAGACAGAGTCCTCGAACCTCGCGGGGGCGGCCACCACCGGCCGCCCCCGCCCCCGGAAGACCCCGGATGCCGTGCGCGGCAGGCCGGGCGGAAAGGACCTGCTCCAGGCTCTGCCCTGGATCGCACCCGCACTCCTCCTCATCATCGGCGTGGTGTTCTTCCCCGCCGGGGTGATGTTCTTCAACTCGACACGGGACATCTCGCTGTCGGGCCTCGACAAGGGATCGGTGGGCTTCGACAACTTCGTCACGGTCTTCACGTTCGCCGAGTTCTGGCCGATCTTCTTCCGCACGATCGTGTGGGTCGTGTCGGTCGTGCTGTTCACGGTCGTCATCTCGCTCGGCCTCGCGCAGATCCTCAACAAGGCGTTCCCCGGACGCCAGCTCGTGCGCATGGCCGTCATCGTGCCCTGGGCGGCATCCGTCGTCATGACGACGATGGTCTTCTACTACAGCCTTGAGCCGTATTTCGGGATCTTCAACAAGTTCCTCTACGACATCGGGCTCTCGGATGACGCCGTCGGGTACGGCTGGACCAAGAACCCCGCGACGGCCTTCACCTGGTCGATCGTGATCGCGATCTTCGTATCGCTGCCGTTCACGACGTACACGATCCTCGCCGGACTCCAGGCGGTCCCGGCCGACGCGATCGAGGCGGCGAAGATGGACGGCGCGAGCCCGGCCCGCACCTACTGGTCGATCATCCTCCCGCAGCTGCGCAGTGCGCTGGCGGTCGCGGTGCTCATCAACATCATCAACGTCTTCAACTCGCTGCCGATCCTGAAGGTGATGACCGGGTCGATACCGGGCTACGGCGCCGACACGATCATGACGCTCATCTTCAAGTACATCGAGCTGCAGAAGAAGGTGGATGTCGCGAGCGCCCTCTCGGTGGTCGCGTTCCTCATCGTCATCGTGATCGTCGCGGCCTACGTGAAGATCGTCAAGCCCATGAAGGAGGTCTGATCATGACCGTGACCGAGACTGCCCTCGTGACCACCGCCGGCGACGGCGCCGCCCCCCGCATCCCGGGGCGCAAGCGCCGCTACACCGAGGACCAGGTGACGCTCCCCCGCGTGATCCTGCGCATGGCGGCCGGATTCCTGGTGCTCGCGATCTTCGTACTGCCGTACCTGATCATGTTCTTCGGCTCCGTGAAGACGAAGCCGCAGATCCGGTCGGTGGACCCGACCTACCTCCCCACGGAGTGGCACTGGGAGAACTACATCACGATGTGGTCGACCCCCGAGACGCCGCTGCCGTACAACCTGATCTCCACGATCGTCATCGCCGTCTTCGCGACGCTGCTCGTGCTGCTGGTATCGCTGCCGGCGGCGTACTACACGGCCCGGTTCAAGTTCCCCGGCCGCATGGTGTTCCTGTTCCTCGTGATCATCACGCAGATGCTGCAGCCCGCCGTACTCACCTCGGGTCTGTTCCGACAGTTCACCGTGCTCGGGCTTGGCGACACCTGGATGGCGATGATCTTCATCAACGCCGCCTTCAACCTGTCGTTCGCCGTGTGGATCATGCACTCCTTCTTCGCCGGCATCCCGAAAGAGGTCGACGAGGCCGCGCAGATCGACGGCGCGGGGCGATTCACCGTGCTGTTCAAGATCAACCTGCCGCTCGTGTGGCCGGGCATCGTCACCGCGATCGTGTTCACGTTCGTCGCCTGCTGGAACGAGTTCGCGGCCTCCCTCGTGATCCTGTCGACCGACAAGAACCAGCCACTGTCGGTCGCGCTCACCAAGTTCGTCGGGCAGTACGAGACCAGCTGGCAGTATGTGTTCGGCGTCTCGATCGTCGCGATCCTGCCGGTGGTCATCCTGTTCATGCTCATCGAGAAGCGCCTGGTCGGCGGTCTGACCGCGGGCAGCGTCAAGTAGGCCGGGCGGGGGCCGGGTTTCTTCGGCGGCCGAGCCGCGGCGGCCGGCCCCCGGGGCCCGACCGCGGCGCCCGAGTTCCCTCCGTGGCCGAGCACTTGTCGGACGGATGCACGGTTGCAGGGCCGACGCACGGCGTGTCGTCCTGCATCCGTGCACTCTCCCGACATCCGTACCAGGGGTCGG
>NZ_PCPG01000017.1 GCF_002979655.1 Microbacterium sp. MYb45 | reverse complement strand
GGCGCCCTCCTCACCCTCCTCCCGCTCCCTCGCCCTCGCCCTCTCCCCCGACGCGCCCCGAGTGCACGGCTTGGCGACGAGTGCACGGCTTCTCGACGCGAAGAAGCCGTGCGCTCGGCAGGATGCCGTGCACTCGGGGCGCGTCGGGGGAGAGGGCGAGGGCGAGGGAGCGGGAGGAGGGTGAGGAGGGCGCCGCTCTTGACTTTTGGATCCAGTATCCATTCAATGGGAACAACAGGAGAAGAAGGGTCAGGAGGCGACATGCACATCGGGTACGCCGTGATGCTCGAGCAGGTCGAGCCGACCGCCGTGATCGCGAACTGCGTCCTCGCCGAGGCGCACGGGTTCCGCGGGATCATGGCCACCGACCACTTCCAGCCCTGGCTGCCGCGCCACCGCAATGCCGCGCACGTGTGGACCATGCTCGGCGCGATCGGCGCGCACACCACCGGTGACCTCGGTCCCGGTGTCACGACCCCCGGCTTCCGCACACACCCCGCCGTCGTCGCACAGGCCGCGGCTACCCTCGCGATGCTGTATCCGCGGCGGACCTGGCTCGGCGTCGGGTCGGGGGAAGCCCTGAACGAGCACATCGTCGGCGACTACTGGCCCGAGCCCGCCGAGCGCATCGACCGCATGTTCGAGGCCGTCGACCTGATCCGCAAGCTCTTCACCGCCTCGATCGCCGGTCGCGACACCCGCCACCGCGGCGAGCACTTCCGCATGGAGTCGACCCGGCTCTGGACGATGCCGCCCGCCGCCCCGCCGGTCTACGTCGCGACTGCCGGCCCCGCCACCGCGCGCCGCGCCGGCCGCAACGCCGACGGACTGATCACGACCTCCGCCGAGGTGGAGCGCCTCGCACCGCTGCTCGCCCGGTTCGCCGAAGGAGCGCGCGAGGCGGGCCACGACCCCGAGACCCTCCCGAAGGTGCTGCAGCTGCGCCTCTCCTGGGCGCCGACCGAGGAGCAGGCCCTCGCGAACGCGCTCACCGAATGGCCGGTCGCCGGACTCCGGATGCGCCGCGGCGACGTGCGCTCTCCCTACGACTTCGAGCAACTGGTGCGCGGGGTGACGGCCGACGACATGCGCGCCTCGATGCTCATCTCCGCCGACCCCGACGTGCACCGCGCGCAGATCCAGCGCTACGCCGACCTCGGATTCACGCGCATCTACCTGCACAACGTCGGCCCCGACCAGCGGGAGTTCCTCGAGGTCTTCGGCCGCGACGTGCTGCCGCAGGTGCACGCATGAGCGCCCCCGCGATCACCGTCTTCGCCCTCACCGGCATGGGCGAGGTGCAGCCGGGCGATGACCTCGTGGCCCTGATCCTCGCGACCGGCGTCGAGCTCGCGCACGGCGACATCCTCGTGGTCACCTCGAAGATCGTCTCCAAGGCGGAGGGCCGCTACGTGCAGGCCGCCGACCGCGAAGAGGCGATCACCGCCGAGACCGTGCGCCTCGTCGCCTCCCGCACGTTCGACGGGCACACCATGCGCATCGTCGAGAACCGCCTGGGCATGGTCGCCGCGGCCGCCGGCGTCGACGCCAGCAACACCCCCGACGGCTGGGTGCTGCTGCTGCCCGAAGACCCCGACCGGTCGGCGCGTGCGCTCGCCGCGGGGCTGCGTGCGGCCACCGGCGCCGAGGTCGGAGTGATCCTCAGCGACACCCTCGGCAGGCCCTGGCGCGAAGGGCAGACCGACGTCGCGATCGGTGGCGGCGGCGTGCGCATGATCGCCGACCTCCGCGGGACGACCGACCAGGCGGGCAAGGTGCTCAGCGTCACGACCCCGTGCGTGGCCGATGAGCTCGCCGCGGCATCCGATCTCGTCAAGGGCAAGGCGAGTGGCAACCCGGTGGCCGTGGTGCGCGGTCGCGCCGACCTCGTCGGACCCCTCGACCTCCCCGGCGCGTCGAGCATCGTGCGCGCCTCGGAGCGCGACCTGTTCTGGTTGGGCACCGCCGAAGCGCTCGACCAGGGCTACCGCGACGGCTACGCCGCCGCCCTGGCAGACCTCAGCGAGCAGGAACAGCCAGAACACGAACTGCAAGAACATGAACAGCCGGAACACGAACAGAAGGATGCGACATGACACTGACCCTCGGATACAAGGCCAGCGCGGAGCAGTTCGACCCGCGGGAGCTCGTCGAGATCTCGGTCGCGGCCGAGGCGCACGGCATGCAGTCCGTGTTCGCGAGCGACCACTTCCAGCCCTGGCGGCACACCGGCGGGCATGCCCCGTTCTCGCTCACCTGGATGGCGGCGGTCGGCGAGCGCACGTCGAGCATCCGCATCGGCACCTCGGTGCTGACCCCGACGTTCCGCTACAACCCGGCGGTGCTCGCGCAGGCGTTCGCGAGCCTGGGCTGCCTGTACCAGGACCGCATCATCCTCGGTGTGGGATCGGGTGAGGCGCTGAACGAGATCGCCACCGGGTTCCGCGGCGCGGGCGAGCAGGAGTGGCCCGAGTTCAAGGAGCGCTATGCGCGGCTGCGGGAGTCGGTGCGCCTGATGCGGGCGCTGTGGTCGGGCGACCGGGTGAACTTCGACGGCGAGTACTACTCGACGCACGACGCCTCGATCTACGACCGCCCCGAGGGTGGCATCCCGATCTACATCGCCGCGGGCGGACCGATGGTCGCGCGCTACGCCGGCCGCGCGGGCGACGGCTTCATCTGCACCTCGGGCAAGGGGCAGGAGCTCTACGTCGACCAGCTGCTCCCCGCGGTGAAGGAGGGGCTGGAGCAGTCCGAGCGCTCGTTCGACACGTACGACCGGATGATCGAGATCAAGCTCTCCTACGAGGAGACGCGGGAGGCGGCGCTGGAGAACACGCGCTTCTGGTCGCCGCTGTCGCTCTCGAAGGAGCAGAAGCACGACATCACCGACCCGGTCGAGATGGAGAAGGCCGCCGACGCGCTGCCGCTGGAGACCATCGCGAAGCGCTGGATCGTCGGGAACGACCCGGATGCCGTGGCCGCCGACATCCAGCATTACATCGACTGGGGCTTCAACCACCTCGTCTTCCACGCGCCCGGACACGACCAGCGTCGCTTCCTGCAGCTCTTCGAGCGCGACATCGCGCCCCGGCTGCGCGACACGACCCGCGGCTAGGCGTCCGACATGATCCGCGGTTCGGGAATCGGGGTGCCGCTGCCGGGCGCCCCCGCACGGGAATGGGTCGTGGTGATCCCGGTGAAGCGTGCCGAGATCGGCAAGTCACGGCTGCGGATCCCCGGCGTGGATCGCGAGCCCCTCGCCCGCGCGATCGCGCTCGACACGGTCGAGGCCGCGGCCGCGTGCGAGCGGGTCGCCCAGGTCATCGTGGTGACGAGAGACGAGGTCACGGCGACCGCGCTGCGGCTGCTGCCCCGGGTGCGTCTGGTGCGCGACCGCAGCGAGGGTCTCACGGCGGCGATCGAGCAGGGGGTGCGTGCGGCACCGGGTGACCGGCCGCGGGCGGTGCTGCTCGGCGACCTCCCCGCACTGCGTCCGGACGAGCTCGCCAGGGCGCTCGCGTTCGCCTCGTCGCACCCGCGGGCGTTCGTGCCGGATGCGGAGGGAACCGGCACCGTGCTCGCCACGGCGCGGGCGGGGTTCGACCTGCACACTCGCTTCGGTGGGGAATCGGCGGCCGCCCATCGCGCCGCCGGATTCGTCGAGGTCGGTCTTCCCGTGCTGAGCGGACTGCGTCGTGACCTCGACCGCGCCGAGCATCTCCGTGACGCGCGTCGCGCAGGTCTCGGTCCGCGGACCTCCGCACTCGTCGACCGCCCCCTGGTCCTCGCCTCATGACCGCATCCGGCGCGCCGCGCATCGTCGTCCTCGCGGGCGGCGTGGGCGGGTCGAAGTTCGTCGTCGGGGTGCGCGAAGCAGCGCGGCGGCGGTGGCCGGATGCCGCGGGCGGCACCCGTGCCGAGATCACGGTGATCGCCAACACCGGCGACGACCTGTGGCTGAGCGGCCTGCGACTGCAGCCCGACGTCGACTCGATGATCTACGCGCTCGCCGGAGTCAACGACACCGAGCGCGGATGGGGGCGCACGGGGGAGTCGGAGCGCGTCGCCGCGGAACTGCACGGGTGGGGTGCCGGGTGGCCCTGGTTCACGCTCGGCGACCTCGATCTCGGCGCCCACATCGCCCGGACGGGGTGGCTGCGCGAGGGCGCTTCGGTCACCGAGGTCATCGCCCGGCTCGCGTCGCGCTGGCCGCTCGGGGTGCGGCTGCTGCCCATGACGGATGCCGAGGTCGACACGCATGTGACGACCGCTCAGGGCCGGATGCACTTCCAGGAGTGGTGGACCCGGCACCGGGCATCCCTTCCGGCGCAGAGCTTCGACTGGCCGGGCATCGAGCACTCCACGCCGGCGCCGGGCGTGCTCGCAGCGATGGCCGAGGCCGACGCCATCCTGTTCGCCCCGTCGAATCCGGTGGTCTCGGTCGGCCCGATCCTCGCCGTGCCCGGTATCGCCGCTGCGGTGCGCGCAGCATCCGGAACCGTGGTCGGGGTATCGCCGATCATCGCGGGCGCCCCCGTTCGGGGCATGGCCGACGCCTGCCTCGCCGCCGTCGGGATCCCCGCCATGGCCGATGCGGTCGGCCGGCACTACGGTGCACGGGCGACGGGCGGTCTGCTCGACACCTGGCTCATCGGCGAGGAGGATGCGGCGCTCGCCGCGGTGCTCGAGGCGGAGGGTCTTCGCACGCCGGTGCGTCCGCTGTGGATGCGCGACCTCGACACCTCGGCCCGTCTCGCCGCGGATGCGCTCGACATCGCGCTCCCCGCCTGATCGGCTCGCCAGAGCTGGTCCCGCCGCACGAGCCGCCCGATAGGCCAAAAGTCGTAGACCGCCGCGCGAAGACTGGCCGAAGGTTTTCGGCCTTTCGGCGTAATGACTGGACCCCCGGCGCCGTCTCTTCCGGTGAGGGAATGTTCGGCCGAAAGGGGGCCGGACTTGCAGGAGGGGTGAGGGCGATGATGAATGATCGACGTCGCGTGGAGCGGCTGTTCGAAGAGCTGGAGGCCGAGTGCGGCACCAGCGTGGAGTGCCTCGCCGACCGGGTGTCGGCGCTGACCGGCATGGACGTCGAGATCGACGTCCTCGCCGACGAGGAGTGGATGGCGGTCGCGCCCTTCGTGCTGGCCGAGGGCGATCGCGTGCGGATTCCCGTGCGCGGTTCCGACCCGCGGTGGTTCCGACTCCACGTCGTGACGCACGAGCTCGCGCACGTGCTGTGCGGGCACGCGCGATGCGAGACCCTGCCGATGGCGTTCGACCAGCTGATGGCTCCGGCTCGCTCCTGTGCGCTCGCCGGAGTCGGGGGTGGGTCGCCAGGTGCTGTTCCTTCGGCGATCTCGGTGGCGGAGTACGAAGCCGAAGCGGAAGAGCTCTCGCTGCGGCTGAGCGCGTTCGTCCGCGCGCCGAGCCTGGCGCACGCCTAGGTCGACTGAGGCTCTCAGCGCCCCGGGGTCGGAGCCATCGCGTCCTCGAAGACGATGAGCGGTCGATCGCTCCCCGGACGGGTGAGCACCTCCGCGTCGACGCGCCACACACGGGCGATGAGCTCGCGCGTCAGCACCTCGTGCGGCGAACCGGCCGCCTGCACATGCCCGTCGGCGACCACGACCACGCGATCCGCGAAGGCCGCCGCGTGGTTGAGGTCGTGCAGCGCGGCGAGCACGGTCATGCCCTCGCGGGCGAGGGAGCGCAGCAGCACGAGCGCGTCGAGCTGTGCCCGGATGTCGAGGTGGTTCGTCGGCTCGTCGCACAGCAGCAGCGATGGACGCTGAGCCAGGGCCCGCGCGAGGTTCACGCGCTGGCGCTCGCCGCCGGACAGGGTCGCGGCGTCACGGTCGGCGAACTCGAGCGCACCGGCGCGCATCATGGCCGCATCCATGGCCGCGGCATCCGCCTCCTCGCCCTCGAACGACAGCCATCCGCGGTGCGGGAGCAGCCCGAGACCGACGATGTCGCGACCGGTCATGCCCTCCGCCGCCGACCACTCCTGCTCGACCAGGGCCACCCGCTGTGCACGCTCGCGTCGCCGCAGCGCCGGGAGGGAGGCGCCGTCGAGCGCGAGAGCCTCGACCTCGCCGCGCAGCGTGCCCGCGATCAGGCGCAGCAGGGTGCTCTTGCCCGAGCCGTTGGGGCCGAGCAGCGCGGTCACCTCGCCGCCGGGAGCGGTGATGTGCATGCCGTCGACGATCAGCCGGTCGCCGTGACCGAACCGGATGCGGCGGGCGTCGAGGCCGCTCGCCCGCATGCCGGTCATGCGCGGCTCTTCCGCATGCGCAGCAACAGCAGCGCGAACACGGGGCCGCCGATCAGGGCGGTGACGATGCCGACCGGCAGCTCGCGGGGCTCGAACACGGTGCGGGCGATGGTGTCGGCCCAGATGAGGAACACCGCCCCGGCGAGGAAAGAGACCGGCAGCAGGGCGCGATGCCGGGCGCCGACGACCGCGCGCACCGCGTGCGGCAGGATCAGCCCGACGAAGCCGATCGAGCCGCTGACCGCGACGAGGGCTCCGGTCAGCAGTGCCGTGCACACGAAGAGCAGCACCCGCAGGCGAGTGACCGGGATGCCGAGTGCCTCGGCGGCGGTGTCGCCCAGCACGAGGCTGTCGAGCGGGCGGGCCGCGGCCAGCAGCGGCACCGCGCACACGACCACGGCGACCCCGGCCAGGGCCGCATCCGCCCAATCGGCGCCGCCGAGCGAGCCGAGCAGCCAGGCGAGGATCTCGCGGTAGCTGTCGTTGGTCGCACTCCAGAAGATCACCAGACTGGTCAGCGCGGCGAGCACGGCCGACACGGCGAGCCCCGCGAGCACCACGGCGGTCGCCCCCGCGGAACCGGCCGCACGCGCCAGGCCGAGCGTCAGCGCCAGGGCCAGCAGTGCACCGGCGAAGGCGGCGAACGGCAGCGCCACCGCGGCGCCCAGGACGATCACGATCACGGCGCCGGTCGAGGCCCCGGACGAGAGCCCGAGCAGATACGGGTCGGCGAGCGGATTGCGGGTGAGCGCCTGCATCACCGCGCCGCACAGGGCCAGGCCGCCTCCGACCGCGGCGGCCGTCAGAACCCGAGGCACGCGGCCCTCCCAGATGATCGCGTCGCGGATCGGGGTGAGCCCGCTGGCGGCCCCGGTCAGGTGCGACCAGACGCTCGCCACGAGCTCGGCCGGGGTGATGTCGGCGGGACCGATCGCGACCGCCGCGACCACACTTCCGGCCAGCGCGAGCAGCAGCACAGCGATCGCCGAGACCGTGCGCCGCCGCGGGCGCGGGGCCGATGCCGCTGCGAGGGGGATCGCCGCCCGCAGCGGAACCGTGACGCTCACTGCTCTCCGAGCTGCGTCACGATCGACTCGACGGCGTCGACGTTGCGGATGCCGGCCTCGGTCGCGGGGAAGTCGACGATCACGAACCGCTCGTTCCGCACGGCGTCGAGCTGCGCGGTGACCGGGTTCGACGTGAGCAGCGCGATCTTGGAGGCCGCCGTGTTCCAGGCCGCATCCACCAGCACGATCACGTCGGGGTCGGCCTCGGCGATCAGCTCCCACGAGCTCGACGTCCAGGTGTCGTGCACGTCGGCGAACACGTTGTCGAGCCCGGCCGTCGACATGATCATCTGCGGTGCCCCGATGCCCGCGCCGACGAAGGGCTGGTCGGTGCCGGACGAGTACCAGACGGCGGTGAGGCCGCGGTCGTCGGGGGTGATCGCGTCGAGCGCCGCGCGCTGCTCCTCGACCAACGCCGCCACGGCCTCCTCTTCGCAGAGCAGCTCCCCGGCCTCGGTGAAGCCGTCGAAGACCGTGTCGAACGTGAGGGGATCGGGCATGTAGCCCTCGGCCTTGCACGCGGCAGGAGCGACGTAGGTGGTGATGCCGAGGGCCTCCAGGTCGGCGCGCTCGCCCGCTCCGTCGACCGAGAAGTTCGACTCCCACCCCGCGAACACCAGGTCGGGTTCGAGTTCGAGTACGGCCTCCTTCGACGGCACCTTGTCCGAGACGACCGGGATGTCCTCGGCAGCCGCGGCGAGGTCTTCGGGCAGCGGGCCGTCCGAGAAGGCGGATCCGATGATCCGGTCGCCCGCGCCGAGCGCCAGGGCGAGTTCGAGCGTCGATGACTTGACGGTGAGGATCCGCTGCGGTGCGGCATCGACCGACACCTCGGTGCCGCAGTTGTCGAGCACGACGGGTTTCGGAGCGGCGGCAGCGGCGGGAGCGGCGGGAGCTGCGGCGCATCCGCTCAAGCCGGCGGCGAGGAGGAGGGCGAGGGCAGGGGCGGCGCCGAGAGCGCGGGCGGTGGCAGGCATGGTTCTCCGGGAGACGAGGACGGGAAGGGGCGCAAGAGAGAGCACGTTCGCAGTCCAGGTCGGGACCACCGGCATCGACCAATCGGGTCGACGTGATGCGGTCATGCTACCGCGGATACTGGATCCAGATCAATACTGGATTCTGGATCCAAAATGGGTCAAGATGGGAACCGCCCCACCGCAGCGGCACAGATCGCCGACCGCGATGCCGCGTTCAGCCGAGAGGAACCCATGCAGACCACACCCGTCTCGTACTTCAGCGAGGGTCAGCGCATCTCCGCCGTGTGGCGCACGCCCGACCACGACGGACCGTACCGCGCGATCGTGCAGGGGCCCGGCTGGCTCGGACTCAAGGACGCCAAGCTCTACGTCCGCTATCACGAAGCCCTCGTCGAGGCCGGCTTCGCCGTGCTCGTGATCGACTACCGCGGCTTCGGCGACTCCGAGGGCGACCGCGGCTACCTCTCGCCGGCCTGGCAGCTGCAGGACCTGGTGAACGCCGTGACCTACCTCACCACCCGCGACGACGTGATCGCCGACGCGATCGGCGTCTTCGGCACCGGCGGCACCGGAGGCGGCAACGCCGTGCTCCTCGCCGACGCCGATTCGCGCATCAAGGCCGCCGTCAGCCAGGTCCCCGTCGCCGACGGCGAGGACTGGCTGCACCGCATGCGCAGCGAGTACGAATGGCTCGACTTCCAGAACTCCCTCGCCGAAGACCGCCGCCAGCGCGTCGCCACGGGGGAGGGGCGCATCGTGCATCCCCGCGAGGAGATCATGATCCCCACGGCCGAGCGTCGCGCCACGAAGATCAAGGCCGACGTCGACGACCGCATCCCCACCGCCGTGCCGCTCGCATGCGCCGAGGGCATCATCGCCTACCGGCCCATCGAGGCGGCCGCCCGTCTGACCACGCCGCTGCTCGTGATCGGTGTCGAGGGCGATGCGACCACCCCGACCGATCACGCCGAGGCGCTGTACGAGGCCGCGCGCGGTCCGAAGCAGCTGATCATGCAGCGGCACACCACCCATTACGCCGCGTACGACGCGTACTGGGAGCAGACCACCCCGGTGATCGTCGGCTGGTTCGACCGGTACGTGCGCCCGGCGCACCTCATCCACCGGTCTTCGCCGTCGCCCGCGATCGGCGAGTCCGTCACCACCGAATCCGTTCCGGCACAGTCCGTCAGCAAAGAGGAGGTCGCGCGATGAGCGTGGATCTGAAGATCACCGGCGGCACCGTCGTCACCCCCGCAGGCCCGGTCGTCGCCGACCTGCTCGTCGCCGACGGCAAGATCGCCGGCATCGTGGCCGCCGGCACCGAGATCGCCGCCGAGCGCACGGTCGACGCCACCGGCAAGCTCGTGCTCCCCGGCATGGTCGACGTGCACGTGCACACCCGCGAACCCGGCTACGAGCACAAGGACGACATCTACACGACGAGCCTGCAGGCCGCGGCCGGTGGCGTCACCACGATGTTCGGGATGCCGAACCTCAAGCCGCCGACCACCGACGTCGCCACCCTGACCGACGTGTTCCACCGGTACGAGGAATCGTCGATCGTCGACTGGAACCACAACCCCGCGCCGACCAAGTTCGACGAGATCGCCGGCATGAGCGAGATGGGCATCCGGGCGTACAAGATCTACATGGTCGTCGACACCGGCCGCGACTACCCGCACCCCTCCGGCACCGGCATCCACAACCACGGGCACCTGCTCGAGATCATGGATCACATCGCCCAGACCGGCAAACGCTTCATCGTGCACCCGCACGACCAGGCGCTCATGGACTACATCGAGGGCGCCTACCTCGCCCGCGGCGAGAACACCCCGGAGGGCTACGCCTCGGCCTACGCCGCCCGCGAGGGAGTGATCTGGGACACCGCGATCGACGTCGTGCTGCGCCTCGCCGAGGCCTCCGGCTGCCCGGTGCACATCGCGCACATCCAGACCCGCCGCTCGATCGAGGCCGTGCGCCGCGCCAAGCAGAACGGCATCGACGTGACCTGCGAGGTGAACCACTGGGCGCCGTTCCTGTCGACCTGGAACGACGTCGAGACGCTCGGCCCGTACGCGCTCAGCTACTGGGTGCCCGACGACAACCGCGCTGCCGTCTGGGAGGGCATGCGCGACGGGACGATCGACATCGCCGCCAGCGACCACGCCCCGCACACGCGTGAGGAGAAGGAGGTCGGGTGGACGCAGATGTGGAGCTCGCACACCGGCACCCCCGGCATCCAGTACTACTACGAGCTCATGCTCGACGCCGTGAACAAGGGTGAGCTCGACCTGCAGCGCGCGATCGACATGGTCGCCCACATCCCCGCCGCCAAGTTCGGCCTGGAAGGCGTCAAGGGTTCGCTCACGATCGGGGCGGATGCCGACATCGTCATCGCCGACCTCGCCGAGGAGTGGACCATCACCAACGACGGCGTGCTGTCGAAGATCGGCTGGACTCCGTATGACGGGCGCACGATCACCGCCCGCATCCAGCGCACCCTCGTGCGCGGTGTCGACGTCTACGTCGGCGACGAGGTCGTCGGCGATCGCACATTCGGAAAGCTCGCCGCATCGGCGGAAGACAGGGCGGCATTCGCCGCGGAAGGGAACTGACATGAAATTCGGACTGCTGCTGCCGCACTTCGGCGAGGAGGCGAGCAAGGAGAAGCTCCTGGAGGGGTCCAAGCTCGCCGAGAGCTTCGGATTCGACTCCGTCTGGGTGCGCGATCACCTGGTGTTCGAGCCGCACGGCGAGATGGAGAAGCCGAACCGCACGTTCTACGACGCGCTGACGACCCTCACCGCCATCGGCGCCGTGACCGACAAGATCGAGCTCGGCACCGGCTCGCTCATCCCGTTCCGCCATCCGCTGGTCACGGCCCTCATGGCCGGCACGATGACCCAGCTGCTCGGCCCGCGCCTGATCCTCGGGTTCGGCGCCGGCACGTTCGACCACGAGTTCGACGCGATCGGCTGGGGCGACCTCGACCGCGTGGAGATGGTGCGCTCGAACGCCGAGATCCTGCGGCGCGTGTTCACCGAGAACGACGTCACGTACGACGACGGCATCTTCAAGTTCGACAACGTCACGATCGAGCCGAAGCCCGTGGGTGGACGCATCCCGTTCTGGTACTGCGGCGCGACCCCGCGCTCGGCCCGTCTCGCGGCGGAGTTCGCCGACGGATGGATGCCGGGACGCACGGGCCTGCTCACGATGGAGAAGCGCATCCAGACCATGCGCGAGATGACCGACGAGAACGGCCGGCCCATGCCGACCATCGCCGTGATCCCGCCGACCTCGATCGAGGACACGCGCGAGGAGGCCCTGAAGCACGTGAACATCCCGGGGCTTCTCGCCTGGGCGAACAAGGCCAAGTTCGCGGTGAAGCCGCCCTCCGGCAGCTTCGAGACCGTCGAAGACCTCGAGGGTCAGCTGATCGTCGGCAGCCCCGACGAGGCGGTCGAGCAGATCAAGCGGTTCGAGGAGGTCGGCACCGAGCACCTGGTGTTCGACTTCCGCTTCAAGTTCGATCGGTTCTTCGAGCAGATCGAGCTGCTCGGCACCGAGGTGCTTCCTAAGCTGCGATAAGCCGCGCACCGGCGCGCGGCGATGAGACGAGAGGTCGACGATGACTGACGTGAACGACACCGCACGGGACTCGGCGGATCCGCTGATCTCGGTCACCGGACTCTCGGTGAGCTACGACGTCGCGCGGACGGGAAAGAAGCTGATAGCCATCGAGGACGTCGACCTCGACGTGTTCGAAGGCGAGTTCATCACGGTGCTCGGCCCGTCGGGGTGCGGAAAGACGACGTTCATGAACGTCATCGCCGGCCTCGTCGCGCCGAGCACCGGCTCGGTCCTCGTCGACGGCATGGAGGTGCATGGTCCCGGACCCGACCGGGCCGTGGTCTTCCAGGACTACGCACTGCTGCCCTGGCGCACCGTGTTCGACAACGTCAAGTTCGGGCTCGAGATGCAGAAGGGCCTGCGCACCGCCGACTGGCGGGCGAAGGTGCAGGAGGCCATCGACATGGTGGGCCTCAAGGGGTTCGAGTCGTCGTATCCCCGCGAGCTCTCCGGCGGCATGCAGCAGCGCGTGGGTCTCGCCCGCGCGTTCGTCGCGGAACCCCGCATCCTGCTGATGGACGAGCCGCTCGGCGCCGTCGACGCCCTCACCCGTGAGGTGATGCGCGACGAGATCGAGAAGCTCATCGAGGCGACGGGCAAGACCGTCCTCTTCATCACGCACTCGATCGAGGAGGCGATCCTCCTCGGCGACCGCATCGTCGTGTTCAAGAGCCACCCCGGCGCGATCAAAGAGATCATCACCACCGGCATCCCACGCCCGCGGTCGGAGCGGTCTGTGCAGCACGATCCGCGTTTCCTCGAACTCCGCGACCACCTCTGGGAGGCGCTGGAGGGTGAGGCGACGGCGGCAGCGGTGTCGAAATGACCGCGCTCCTCGCCACCGGGCCCAACCTCGGCAGGGGTGGTGTCGCGGCCTGGCTCGCCGGCCTGAGCGCCCGAGGCAAGGCCGCGGTCATCGCGATCGAGGTCGTCATCCTCCTCGTGCTGTGGCAGCTCGTGGTGGGGGTCTTCGGGTGGATCAGCCCGGTCTTCCTCCCTCCGCCTCTCGCCATCGCACAGGGCTTCGGCGAGATCGTCGCGAACGGCTCGCTCGCCGCCAACGCCGGCATCTCGGTGCAGGCGTGGTTGACCGGTTTCGCGCTCGCGGTGGTCGTCGGCATCCCGGTCGGGCTTCTCATGGGTGCCTCGCTTCCGGTCGACCGGGTGATCGGCCCGATCGCCTGGACGATCTACGCGACGCCGTCGATCGCCTATCAGCCGCTCGCGAAGGCGTGGTTCGGCTTCGGCATCGGTCCGGTGATCTTCCTCGTGACGATCAGCGCGATCTTCCCGATCCTGTTGAATGTCGCCGCCGGCATGCGCACCACGAACCCCTCGATCATCCGCGCCGCCCGCGTCTACGGCGCCGGTCGGATGCGGCTCTACCGCTCGGTGTACCTGCCGTCGACGGTGCCGTTCCTGTTCGCGGGCCTGCGGCAGGCGGTCGTGCTCGCCACGATCGGCATGGTCGTGGCCGAGCTCGCCGGTTCGTCGAGCGGCATGGGCGCGCTCATCATCCGCGCCTCGAACACCTATCAGACCGACCAGGCGTTCGCCGCGATCGCGGTGGTCGTGCTGTGGAGCGTGGGCATGACCCAGGTGGTCACGGCCATCGAGCGCGGAGTCGCGCCGTGGACGAGGAAAGGCAAGCGATGAGCGTCGTCTCGGCAACCGGAACCGTCCGCATCGTGCGGCCGCGGCGTGTGGTGCGCGCGGGCGAGGGCAAGTGGACGCTGCTCCTGATCGGAGTGATCGCCGCGGTGCTGCTCCTGTGGGAGGCGGCCGTCAGTTGGTTCCACTGGATCCCCGAGGCGTTCCTGCCCGCACCGACCGCGGTGGCTGTCGCGTTCGGGCAGCTCATGGTCGACCCGGAGTTCTGGAGCGCCTTCGCGTTCAGCGTCACCAACCTGCTGATCGGCCTCGCGATCGCGATCGTCGTCGGTGTGGTCGTCGGTCTCGCGGTCGGCTGGTCGCCGGTGCTGCGCTTCATGGTCGCGCCGTTCCTGTGGGTGCTGTACTCGACGCCCAAAGTCGCGCTCGCGCCGCTGTTCATCCTCGGGCTCGGACTCGGCAGCGAGTCGAAGATCGCGCTGGTGATCCTGCTCGCGGTGTTCCCGATCCTGCTGAACACGATGGAGGGTGCGGTCACGGTGAACCCCTCGCTCGTCAACGCGGCCCGGGTCTACGGCGCGAAGGGAATCGGCCTCGGGTGGAAGGTGATCTTCCCCGCGACGCTGCCCTACAGCCTCTCCGGCATCCAGCGCGGTGCGGCCCTCGGGTTCACGGGTGAGGTGCTCGGCGAGTTCCTCGGCGGCACCGGCGGCCTCGGCCACCTGCTCGAATTCGCCGCGTACCAGTTCCGGATGGACGAGGCCATCGCGATGGTCGTGGTGATGGTCATCATTGCCAACCTCACGCTGCTGCTCATCTCCGTGCTCCGCCGCCGGCTCGCGCCCTGGTACGACGAGCGCAAGATCGTCGGCTGACCCCGCGCCGACTCCCGACTCCCGGCCCCCGTCTCATGCGCGACGGGGGCCGGGTCTGTTCGGCGGGCACGGGGTAGCGTTGCCGGGTGCCGATCGATCGAAGCCACATCCGGGTGAAGGCGATGACGATGCCGAGGCGCTGCCCCTCTATCCCGCCGGGGTCGTAGGGCTACTCGCTCAGCGGTAGATCTCGCGGCGATGCCCGGCGGCGAGGACGAGCACGACCAGGCGATCGTCTTCGATGTCGTAGATCAAACGGTAATCCCCCACGCGGACGCGCCACGCGCCATCGCTGTTGACGAGCATCTTCGCCGCAGGCGGTCGAGGTTCTTCGGCGAGGAGTTCGATCGCTGCCTGAAGTCGGCGCCGGGCCTGCGGATCCAGCTTCCGCAACTGCCGCTGTGCCGGCGCCGCGATGTCGATCCGGTAGCTCACACGAGCCCCAGTTCCGCCTTCACTTCCTCCCAGGGCACGGGGAGCGATTCGGTCTCCGCAGCTTCGCGGCGTGCTGCCACGGCGGCGGCCGCGTCCTCGGCGTCCTCGGCGATCTCGCGAAGGCGATCGAATTCATCCGCGTCGACGATGGCCACGACGCGGCGCCCTCGGCGGGACAGGAACACGGGCTCGTGCGTGAGGTGGGCGCGATCGACGAGCGCGCCGAGCTGACGCTTGGCATCGGAGACGGGCAGCACATCAGTCATGGACTTATGGTACCAAACGATCAAACTGATCGGTTTGCATCATCTACACACGAAGAGGCCCCACCGCCATGCGCAACGGTGGGGCCTCTCGTGTGACTCAGCGGGTCACGGGTACGTCAGCGTCGCAGGCCCCTCGTTGTCGAGGCCCAGGAGATCGTGCGCCTTGCGGAGGTACACGAGCTGCTCGTCGTCGAACTCGAGCGGCTCGAGCTTCTGCGTCTCGATGGTGGTGTCCCACGCCTCGCCGTCGAAGTACAGGTTCGGGCAGGCGAGGTGGCCGTCGAGGATCCAGACGCTGTCCGACTCCCGCAGCTCCGCGACGTCGAAGTCGTTGGCCTCGTAGATGTCCAGTGCCTCCTCCGCGTTCTCGGGGAACTCGCCGGGTGCGGGTGCCGTCATGAAGTCGGTGCCCTTGAGCGTGGCGCGCAGGAACCGGACGAGGGTGTTCGGGTTCTCCTGCGCCCACTGGGTGCCGGCGATCTGCACGTCGTTGGCCCAGTTGCGCAGCGACTCCACGACGATGTTCGCGCCGTGCGCCTCGAGGGCGGCCCGGTCGTCGGCATAGAACGGCTGCAGGCTGATCTTGTCGTTGACGAAGAACTCCGTCCACGACTCCGAGCCCGGGCCCGGGTAGACGACCTCGGCGTTGATCGACGAGACGTCCCAGCCCTCCTCCTTCAACACCTGCGCCCGCTGGAACTCGGCGGGGTCGCCGGGGGTTCCGGCGAGCACGATCGAGGTGCCGTCCAGATCGTCGACGCTCTTCACGTCGGACTGCACCGCGAAGTCGAAGTTCTGCCGGCAGTAGTGACCGGAGACCAGGTCGATCTCGACGCCGCCGCGGATGGCGTCGATCACGGTGCCGGTGGATTCGACGCCGATGTCGGCGCTGCCACTGGCGACCGCGGCCGTGACGTTGTCGGCGGTGATGACCTCGACGGTGAGGCCCTCCTCTTCGTAGTAGCCGAGGTCGCTCGCGAGGGTGAACATCGAGTACATCGTGATGTCGGGGAAGGGGATGGCCACCGTGATGTCGGTGTCTTCGGCGGCTCCGGGTTCGCCGTCGCCGAGGTCGACGGGCTCTGCCGGTGTCGGTGTCGGCGAGGCGCAGGCGGCCAGCAGCGTCAGTGCTGCGGCTCCTCCGACCACGGCGATGCCGAGTCTGTTTCGTGTCGTGCGCATGACTCTCCATTCGGGCAAGTGCGTGCGACTCCTCCGTGGAGTGGGGCGCCTCACGCGGATTTTGGGATACGGTATCCAATTTGGAATCCGGTGTCCATGCTTTGCGGGATATCGTGCTCGAACAGGGTCTAGACGGCCGTGATGAAAATTGGATACAGTATCCCAAACAGATTCCCGCGATGAAGAGGTGAAGATGCGTGCCGCCGTGCTGAGCCGTCATGACTTGGACGGGTTGACCGTCCAGGAGACGGCCGAGCCGACGCCCGGGGAGGGCGAAGTGCTCGTGCGCGTCGACACCGTCGGCGTGAACCAGCTCGACCTCAACGTCATCGCCGGCATCGGGCCGGGAGCGCAGGCGCAGCTCCCCCGCATCCTCGGCATCGACCCGGCCGGCGAGATCGTCGCCGTCGGCGCCGGGGTCGACCGGAGGCGCATCGGCCAGGCCGTCGTCGTCAAGCCGAACATCGCCTGCGGCACCTGCGCGCACTGCCTGGCCGGAGACGAGGCGAACTGCCCGGCGCAGACCGTCATCGGGGTGCACCGCGACGGCGGAGCGGCCGAGTTCGTCACCGTCCCCGCCCGCAACGCGATCGACCGCCACGGACTCGACGCCGCGCAGGCGACCGCGCTGGTCCACAGCGCCTCGATCGTCATCAACGCCGCCCGCACCGTCGCGCTCGCCGCAGACGACCGGGTGCTGATCACGGGCGCCGGCGGCACGCTCGGACGAGCCGCGGTCGCCATCGCCCTCGCCCGCGGCGCCGACGTGGTCGCGGCGTCACGCCGCGCCATCGCCCCCCTCGGCGACGAGCAGATCATCCAGGCATCGGATGCTGCCGCCCTCGCATCCGCACTCGACGGGGGAGAGGGTTTCGACGTCGTGCTCGACGTGTCCGGGCATGCCCCCACCCTCAGCGCCGGGATCTCCGCGCTCCGCTGGGGCGGTCGGGCCGTGTTCTGTGCGGCATCCGTCGACAGCGATCTCCGCATCGACGCCCGCGACTTCTACCTGCGCCGCAAGCAGCTGTCGGGTGTCGCCAGTGCGCGCTACGCCGACGTGGCCGAAGCGCTCGCGCTCGCCGGGTCGGGGGCGCTGCCCTCGCTCGTCGGCACCCGCTACGCGCTGGACGACATCGCCACGGCGTATCGCGACTTTCCCCGCAAGGGCGACGGGAAGGTCGTCGTCGATGTGCGCTGACCACCCTCGGTATCGAAGAGGAGACCAGAAGTGACGAGTACTGCATCGCCGGGCGCCGGAGCGCTGGCCGGGATCCGAGTGGTCGAGCTGGGCCAGTACATCTCGGGTCCGTTCGCGGCCAAGCTGCTCGCCGACCTCGGCGCCGACGTCGTCAAGGTCGAGTCGCCCGAGGGTGACCCGATGCGCCGCTGGGAGGGGCGGGCGACGATGAGCCCGCAGTTCGCCGCTTACAACCGCGGCAAGCGCGGCGTCGTCCTCGACCTCAAGACCACCGAGGGGCTCGCGGCCCTGTTCGGCCTGGTCGACGATGCCGATATCGTGCTCGACAACTTCCGCCCCGGCGTGGCCGAGCGGCTCGGCTTCGGCCCCGAGGCACTGCACGCTCGCAACCCGCGCGTGATCACGTGTTCGATCACCGGCTTCGGGCCGACCGGACCCGCCGCGAAGCGCCCCGCGTACGACACCGTGATCTCGGCGACCGGCGGCATGTACAGCCAGGTCGTCCCGGCATCCACGATCCGTCCGCTCGGGCCGGCGTTCTCCGATCTGCTGTCGGGGATGTCGGCCGTGCAGGCGGTGCTCGCCGCCCTCCACGCCCGCGATGTCAGCGGGGTGGGGGAGCACGTCGAGGTCACGATGGTCGGCGCGCTGCTCGACTTCCTCACCGAGTCGGCTTCGGCGTTCCTCGAGACCGGCCAGGTCTCGTCTCCCGACTCGCGACCCCGCCGCGCCCAGGCCTACGCCTGCCGGGGGTCGGACGACAAGGCGTTCGTGATCCACATGTCGGTGCCCGAGAAGTTCTGGACCGGGCTGCTCGATGTGCTGGAGCGGCCCGACCTCGCCGACGACCCGCGGTTCTCTACGCGCGAGGGGCGCGTGCGCAACTATGACGAGCTCGACGTGGTGCTCAAGGAGATCGCCGCCACCCGACCCCGCCAGTACTGGCTCGACCGGCTCGCCGCGCACGACATCCCGCACGGCCCGCTGAACACGATGGGCGACCTGTTCGACGATCCGCAGATCGCGAGCATGGGGTTGGTGGAAGAGATCGAGGGCCCGGATGGCGCGCTGCGCGTGCCCGTGCCCAGCATCCGATTCCAGCGATCCGGGCGTCCCGAGCTGCGCTACGCCCCGGGGCTCGGCGCCGACACCGAGGCGATCACCGGACTGCGCCCCGCATCCGAATCCGCAGACACCGAACCCGCACCAGCGAAGGAAGGGGCTGCCTGATGCCCGGCATCGACGACCTCGTCGCGATCGACGTCCACACCCACCCGCAGACCGAGGAGTTCATCGCGGCGATGGGCCAGCGGCACTCGCAGATGTCGGCGCACTTCGGGCGCGAACGGCCGGTCGTGTCGTTCGCCGAGCAGGCCGACCAGTACCGCGACCGCAAGATGATGGCCGTGATCGTGAACTCCGACTCCGAGACGACGAGCGGCATCAAGGGTGCGCCCAACGACCTCCTCGGCAAGGCGCAGCAGGACCACCCGGATGTGTTCCTCGCGTTCGCCGGCATCGATCCGTGGAAGGGCGAAGCGGCGGTCGCCGAGATCCGTCGGATGCACGCGGAGTACGGCATCAAGGGCGTCGGAGAGCTGAACCCGTCGCGGCAGAAGTTCCTCGCGAACGACCGGCGCTTCTTCCCGATCTGGGAGACCTGCGCCGAGCTCGGACTCGTGGTCATGTTCCACTCCGGCTTCCCCGGCGCCGGTGCCGGCACCCCCGGCGGTGGCGGCTATCGCCTCGAGAACGCCCGGCCCGTGCCGTACATCGACGATGTGGCGGCCGAGTTCCCCGAGCTGAACATCATCAGCGCGCACCCGGCCTGGCCGTGGCACCTCGAGAACCTGGCGATGGTGTGGCACAAGTCGAACGTGTACCTCGACCTCTCCGGCTGGGCGCCGAAGTACCTGCCGCCCGAGGTGGTCCGCTACGCCGACTCGCTGATCTCCGACCGGGTGCTGTTCGGATCGGACTGGCCCGTGATGACCGCGGATCGCTGGATGGCCGAGTTCGACGAGCTCGGCCTCAAGGAGGAGTCGCGCCGGAAGATCCTGCTCGACAACGCACGCAAGCTGTTCCGGCTGTGAGCGGCAAGGAAGGAGCCGATCGTGGCTGAACTGGTGATGGCCGCGGCGACCCCGCACAACCCGCTGCTGTGGCGGGCGATGCGGGAGCCGATGCCCGACGATCTCGTCCAGGTCGAGGCGAACTTCCGTCGCATCCGCGAGGCGATCTCGGATGCCGGTGTCGACACGCTCATCGTGCTCGGCACCGACCATGTGCGGCAGTTCTTCTCCGACAACTCGCCCGCGTTCATCGTCGGCAAGGCCGCGTCGTACCACGGCACTTACGAGAACGAGGTGCGCACGTTCGGCATGGAGTACGCCGAGCTGACCGGCGACCCGGAGCTGGCGACGCAGATCACCGGCCGCGAGGTGCTGCCCGAGACGATCGACTTCTCGGTCTCGCACGAGTGGCGGCTCGACCACAGCTTCGTGCTGCCGCTGCAGTACGTGCGCCCAGAGCTCGACCTGCCGATCGTGCCGATCCACGCGAACTCGATCCTGCCGCCGCTGCCGACCGCCGCACGCTTCGCCGCGCTCGGCCATCATCTGCGCACCGCGGTCGAGTCGTGGGAGAGCGACGCCAGGGTGGGGCTGCTCACCTCGGGGCACATGGCCACGGATGTCGGCGGGCCGCGCACGTTCAACGGCTCACCCGACCCGGAGTTCGACGCCGAGGCGGTGGCGTGGATGCGCGACGGCGACCTCGACGGCGCGATCGCCGGATGCCGCTACGACCGCATCATGGCCGCCGGCAACGTCACCTACCAGTACGTGAACATCGTTGCCGCACTCGCCGCGATGCAGGGGCGTCCGGCCGAACTCGCCGAGGCCACGACCTCGCGCTTCGCATCCAGTCCGTTCTTCCTATGGAGGGCCGCATCGTGAGTCGGTACATGATGAACAAGTTCATCCGCGCCGTCGAGATGAGCACCGCGAACGTGAACGCCTACGTCGCCGACACCGCGGGGTTCGTCGACGGCTGGCTCGCCGGGGGAGCGGGACCCGATGCGGTCACCGACGACCGGATGCTGACGCCCGAGGAGCGCACTGCTTTCGTGAACCGCGACTACGGGACGCTGTACGGCCTCGGCGCGCATCCGTACCTGCTGTGGCACTTCACCGAGGCCGTCTACGAGCACGAGTACACCGAGGGATTCGGATGGCGTGAACTCGTCGAGCGCTACCGTGCCGCGATCATCCCGCACGGCGAGGTCGACGACATCCCCTGATCGGTTCCGCATCCCCGTCGGAGATTCGCCGTTCCCTCGGCCACTTTCCTGCAGAGAGGCCGAGGGAACTGCTGTTCTCCGAGCGAACTGCAGCGGGTAGGGCGCGACGGATGCCCCGTGGTGGGGTCCACGGGGCATCCGCCCTTGTCGCGCCGGCGTCGAGCGACGAGCGGGGGACTCGTCGGCATGGGGATGGACGCCGTGCGCACCGGCGATGCGGGGTCTCCTCCCCCGAGGACGACCGCACCGCCGGCGTCTTCGCTACGCCGTCAGACGACGACGGCGCAGGAGTCCGGCCCCTCCGAGGAGGAGCAGGGCTGCGGCGAGGGCGATCAGTCCTTCGGTCGGAGCGCCGCCGGTCATGGCGAGCCCTTCCGCCTGGCCGGTGGTCACCGCGCCAGAGGCTGTCGCGGCACCGGTCGACGTGCCCGGGTCTGTTCCGGGGTCGGTGCCGGGGTCGGTTCCGGGGTCGGTACCCGGGTCGGTACCCGGGTCGGTTCCGGGGTCGGTGCCCGGGTCCGTTCCGGGGTCCGTCCCCGGGTCAGTTCCCGGATCGGTTCCGGGACCGGGGTCGGTCACCGTCGCCTCGCCGACCACCGAGATGGCGTTCCCGCCGACCGTGATCGGCAGCGTCACCGGCAGCCCCAGCTGGGTGCCGCCGAGGATGCCGTCGGTTCCGGTGGTGGTGTTGCCTCCGGTGGCGGGGGTGGTGGGTGCGGTGGTGGTGCCGCCGTTGCCGGTGACGGTGGCGTCGTCGAGGGCGGAGATCGCGTTGCCGGTCACGGCCACGGGGGCGGTGACGGGTGCGGTGATCTGGGTGCCGCCGAGGATGCCGTCGATTCCGGTGGTGGTGTTGCCTCCGGTCGCGGGCGCGGTGGGTGCCGGGGTGCCGGCCGTGCCGGATCCGGTCGCCGCGCTGTCGCCGAGCAGGGAGATCGCGTTGCCCGACACCGTCACCGGTGCCGTCACGGGTGCGATCGCCTGCGTGCCGCCGAGGATGGCGTCATCGCCGGAGGTTCCCCCCGTCGTGGCGGGGGCGGACGTGCCCCCGGTGCCGGCCGTGCCGGAACCGGTCGAGCTCGTGTCGCCGAGCAGCGAGATCGCGTTGCCCGACACCGTCACGGGTGCCGTGATCGGTGCGACCACCTGAGTGCCGCTGCCGATCCCGTCGTCACCGGACGTCGTGCCCGATGCGGCCGGAGCGGAGGATGCCGGTGCTGCGGCTCCCTCCCCGCTCGTTGTAGCGCTCTCGGAGTCGCCGAGCAGCGACACGGCGTTGTCCGTGACGGTGATCGGTGCATTGACCGCGAGCAGTGCCTGCGTGCCCGAGAGCACGCCGTCCACGCCGTTCGTGGTCACGAGAGGTGCCCCGGCCGGGGTCTCGGCCTGGGGAGCCGAGTTCTGGGGAGTTGCGGCCGGGGCACTGGTCGATGAGCTGTCGTCGAGCACGCTCACGGCGTTGCCCGACACGGTGACGGGCAGGTTCACGGTCACCACGGCCTGGGTGCCGGATGCCGTGCCCGAGGACCCACTGGTCTCCGCAGCGGGTGCGGGGGCCGGGGCGGGCGCTGGTGCAGGTGCAGGTGCAGGTGCTGGTGCGGGTGCGGGTGCGGGCGCCGCGACGACGTCGCCGAGCACGGAGATCGCATTGCCGACCGCCGAGATCGGTGCCGAGATCGCTGTCTCCGCCTGCGTGCCGGAGAGCAGTCCGTCGTCTCCGGATGTCTCGGCCGCGTTGGCGGCCGTCGCACCGAGGAGCGTGATGCCCCCGGCGATGAGCGTGCCCCACAGGGCTCGCTTGAGGTAAGTGCGCATGATCGTTTCTCCTGACTGGATGGATCGTCTGATGGGTGCGCGCGATCAGAGTGCGCGCGCAGCACGGCATCTGTCGTCCCCGGGGGAACGACGTGACGGTCCGTCAGTCAGGAGAGACGTCGGTGTCGGCGACCGGCGACGAAGGAAGCACGTCGTCGGCTGCGCCGGATGTCCGCTCGCCAGCACGGAGCGGAGCAGGGTCCACGTCGCTGAGGCGCGCGTGGGCAGGGCTGGACCCTCCGCCGGGGCCGGCGGAGGAAGATGCGGGTACGGGGGCGCCCGGCGGGCTCCCGGACGGAGTGCCTGTGGGTGCCGTCGTCGTGTCTTCCGTGGCCGGGGCGGACTCGTGCGAGACGAGGTCCGCGGCCGAGGACGACGCGGCGGATGCGCGCGCGGATGCGGCGACCGAAGCGCCGAGGATCGGTGCGGAAGTCGCCTGCGTCGCGGAGACGGCGGCGACGGCGGTCGGGCTCACGGGGGGATCCACGACACCGGTACCCGGGGTCGGATCGGGGGTCGTCGGATCGAGTGCCTCGAGCACCGGCGGAACGGTCCCGTTCGTCACGTTTCCGAGGAGAGCCGTCGTGTCATCGACCACTCCGACCACATCGCGCACCGCGGTGACCACGCCGAGGTCGGTCACGAGTCCGCCGACGACGGGGGCGCCCGCGACGGTGTCGAGGATCGGGTCGGTGATCTGCGCGACCGGCGAATCCGTCAGAACTTCGGTGACCGGGGCGACGACCGCGTCGACCTTCTCGGTCACGGCCTGCACGACCGGCGCGGTCGCAGGGCCCACGACCGGGGTCTTGGCGACCGTCTCCGTCACGGTCTCGACGACGGCGGGAACGGCCTGCTGCACAGGGGCCACGACCTTCGTGACGACCGGTGCGACGACCTTCGAGACGACGGGGGTCACCGGGGCGGTGACGGCCGACACGGTTTCGCTGACGATCGAGGTGAGCCCGTCGAGCGGGCCGTCCTGCTGCTCATCCGCGTGCGCCGATCCGCCCCCGAAGAAGAGGGTGAGTGTCGCCCAGGCGAGCGCTCCGACGGCGCTCCAGAGGACCACGGCAGGAACGCCGCGTCGGGTGGCCGGAACGTCCACGTCGACCTCCCCCTCCGAAGGCAACGTACCTCGACGCAGGTGCATCGATTGCGGGTGACGATACTCGCGAGCAGACCGTCTGTCTAGGGGGTTTTGCGCGCGTTTCCGGGGATGTCGGGTTGTGACGCGCCCGGTGAAATCTCGGCTTGACTTTCCCCAGGTTCTACACATCCCCCTCCCGAGAGGGGCAACCTTCAATGCGCGATTTAAACTGATTCCCATCCACAGGCTGGGGAAACAGTTAAACCCTGGTCAGGGCCAAGAAAAAAGTTTGAAGTCACACCCATCCACGGGGTTATCCACACCCGTTGTGCACAGACACTCCGACTTTGTCCGCACGCTTTCCACATGGTTATCCACAGGCCGTGTTGCATGTGGAAACAGTCGCTCGTAGCGTGGGCGAGCGACCGAATGTCGGAGGCACCTGTTTCGCTGTGCGAAGCGGCAATTCTTGGCCGAGAGCCACGCGGCCCGCCGTCGGAACGCCTCATCAGAACATCGCATCGGAAACGTCGCATCGAAGGGAAGACTGTGTCGATCGCCGACATCTCAGAGGAGCGGATGGGCGCGAAGCGCGCGCCCGAGCGTACCCCTCCTCACGACCTTCTCGCCGAGCAGAGCGCGCTGGGCGGAATGCTCCTCTCGAAGGATGCCGTCGCCGACGTGATCGAGACGCTCAAGGGCGCCGACTTCTACATCCCGAAGCACGAGCTCATCTTCGAGGCGATCCTCTCGCTCTACTCGCACGGCGAGCCGACCGACGTCGTCGCCGTCACCGACGAGCTCATCAAGACCGGCGAGCTGGGTCGCGCCGGCGGCGCCGACTACCTGCACACCCTCACCTCGATCGTCCCGACCGCGGCCAATGCCGGCTACTACGCGGGCATCGTCTCGGAGCGCGCCATCCTCCGCCGCCTCGTCGACGCCGGCACGCGCATCGTGCAGCTCGGCTACGCGGGTGAGGGCGACGCGACCGACATCGTCAACAACGCGCAGGCCGAGATCTACTCGATCACCGGATCCGAGACCGCCGAGGACTACGTCCCGCTGCAGATCGCCGTCGACGCGGCGCTCGAAGAGATCGAGGCCGCCAGCGGTCGCGACGGCTCGATGACGGGTGTCCCCACCGGCTTCCGTGAGCTCGACGAGCTCACCAACGGCCTCCACGGTGGGCAGATGATCGTCGTCGCCGCGCGTCCCGCCATGGGTAAGTCGACCCTCGCGCTCGACTTCGCGCGGTCGGCATCCATCGGCCACAACATCCCCTCGGTCTTCTTCTCGCTCGAGATGGGCAAGAGCGAGATCGCGATGCGTCTGCTCAGCGCCGAGGGCCAGATCCCGCTGCAGAACATGCGCAAGGGAAACCTCGACCCCCGCGACTGGACCACCGTCGCCGCGACCCGCGGCCGCATCAACGACGCTCCGCTGTACATCGACGACAGCCCCAACATGACGCTCGTCGAGATCCGCGCGAAGTGCCGTCGCCTCAAGCAGCGCGAGGGCCTGCGCATGGTCATCATCGACTACCTGCAGCTGATGACCTCGGGCAAGCGCGTCGAGTCGCGTCAGCAGGAGGTCTCGGAGTTCTCGCGAAGCCTCAAGCTCATCGCCAAGGAGCTGCAGGTTCCGGTGATCGCCCTGTCGCAACTGAACCGTGGTCCCGAGCAGCGCACCGACAAGAAGCCCGCGATCAGCGACCTGCGTGAGTCCGGCTCGATCGAGCAGGACGCCGACATGGTCATCCTGCTGCACCGCGACTCGGTCTACGACAAAGACGTGCGTCCCGGCGAGGCCGACCTGATCGTCGCCAAGCACCGTAACGGACCGACCGCCACGATCACCGTCGCGTTCCAGGGCCACTACTCCCGCTTCATGGACATGGCCCCGGGCGGCGACTTCAACTGACGCCGACGGTGTCAGCCGGGTGCTACCGCCCGGCGACCAGCTGGTTGCCGGATCGCGCGACCAGCGGACCGAGAACGGTGGCGGCGTCGAGCTCGGCCACGCCGTCGATGCGGAACACCGCCCGCTCGCCCGGAAGCAGGGTCACCAGGCCGCGGTCGACGCGGGCGTCGGGAGACAGCCGGTCGACGAGCAGGGTGAGGTCGCGCACCAGTGCGCCCGCCGTGACGGTCAGCAGGTGCCCGCCGCCGTCGATGCGTTCCACCTCGCCGGTGAGGCGCGGCTCGGCGAGGGCGCTGTCCCGGGGCTCGGCGAACCACCAGAGCCCGCGGGCTCCGGACGCTTCGGCGGCGATCAACTCGGCGGAAGCGTCACCGGGCGTGGCGACGGCATCCGGGATCGCAACGCGCGTCGACTCCCGCGGAGCGATCGACACCGCCACCTCGACCGAGGCATGCACCGTGCCGTCGAAGCCGATCCGTCGCAGGGAGAGGCTGTCCGACCAGGTGCCATCGGTGTCGTTGTGCAGCACGGCTTCGAGGCCGTCGCCCGAGGGCTGCACCGTCACCACGCGGGGGTCGAAGGCGTTCTTGATGGCGAACAGCAGCGGCTTCTCGCGGCCATCGCCGTCGATCGCCGCCCACGACGTCACCGGCCAGCAGTCGTTGAGCTGCCACACGATCGCGCCGGCGTTGTGCGGGGCCAGTGAGCGGAACCAGTCGAGCGCGAAACCCACCGCATTCGCCTGATTGAGCTGCATGGCCCAGTGCCAGGTCTCGATGTCGTCGGGGATCGGGTAGTGCGCGACCAGGCCGGAACCGAGCTTCGCATTCCCGTCCGCCGCCTTCTGATGCACGATCATGCCGGGGGAGTCGGGCGTGATCGGATCGTCGGAGATGGACCGCGTCAGCGTCGACCACGCGGGCGGCCCCTGCCACCCGAACTCGGCGACGAACCGGGGGTGATGGTCGCGGTACGTCGGCCAGTCGCGGCGGTTCCACTGCTCCCACAGGTGCATGGTGCCGTGCGCCTCGTCATTGGGATGCGGTCCGGTCTGCTGACGCCCGTCCCACCCCGTGCCCGGGCTGAACGGGCTTCCGGGTGCGTACGGCACGTGCGGCGCGAGCTCGTCGATGATCGCCGGGAACAGATCGTAGTAGTAGTGGGCGCCCCAGGTCTTGCCGTCGAGCAGCGTCTTCCAGCCCCAGTCCTCATATCCCCAGGTGTTCTCGTTGTTGCCCGTGAGCAGCGCGAGTGAGGCCCGGTGAGCGAGGCGCGCGACGTTCTCCCGCGCTTCCGCCTCGATCTCGGCGCGCAGGGGATCCTCCTCCGCGTACGCGGCGCACGCGAACAGGAAGTCCTGCCAGACCAGCAGGCCGAGCTCGTCGGCGAGATCGTAGAAGTCCTCGGACTCGTAGATTCCGCCGCCCCAGACGCGGACCAGGTTGAGGTTCGCTGCCTTCGCCTGCTCGAGTCGGGTGCGGTACCGATCCCGGTCGACTCTGCTCGGGAATGCGTCGTCGGGAATCCAGTTCACGCCCTTCACGTAGATCGGGCGGTCGTTCACGAACAGGGTGAACGGTGTGCCGGATGCATCCGCGGTGGTGTCCCAGCGCAAGTCGCGGAACCCGACGCGTCTGGTCGCGGAGTCCAGCGCCGTGCCGTCGTCCAGGAGGGCGATCTCGACGTCGTACAGCGGCTGAGCGCCATGGCCGGCGGGCCACCACCGTTCGACGTCGCTCACCCGGACCTCGATCTCCGCCGACGTCTCCGAGGCGGCGATCGGAACCGTCTGCACGGTCCCCGCGACCTGGACCGTCAGGTCGAGCGGGAGCGCCGAGGCGCGCTCGATCTCGACGGCGACGCGCACCGTGCCCTCCGTGCCGTCCGGTGTCGCATGGACGCGGACGTCGCTCAGCCGGGCGTCCGACCAGGACTCCAGACGCACCTCGCGCCAGATGCCGCTCGAGTAGGTGGCGATGCCCCAGTCCCACCCGAAGCTGCACGCCGACTTGCGCAGGGCGTTGAACGGCGAGGGGTAGGGGCGTGGGCGCGCACCCAGCGCCACGCTCTGCGCGTCGGCGTACCGGACCGGGCTGCGGAAGGCGACGGTGACCGTGTTGTCGCCGGTGGTGAGCAGGTCGGTCACGTCCAGTCGATAGGAGCGATGCTGGTTGGCGACCTCGGCGATCACCTGCCCGTTCACGGTGACGGTCGCCACGGTGTCGAGCCCGTCGAACACGAGCTCGTGACGATCGGCCGCCTGCTCCTCCGACTCGAGCGCGAAGCTGCCCTCGTAGGTCCAGTCCACGAGACCGATCCACGCGAGGGCGGATTCATTGTCGTCGAGGTACGGGTCGGGGATGAGGCCCGCCCGCAGCAGGTCGAGATGCACCACACCGGGGACGACGGCGGGGATCCACGCATCGGCCACCTGTGCGGGGCCGCCGTTCGGGCGGACGCGCCAGCCCTCGGCGAGCGGACGGCGGATGAGGGGAAGGGTGGACGCGACGCTCACGGGACGGCTCCTGCTTCGACGCCTCTACAGTTCCCACTCTGGAAGGAGCATGAAGGCGACGGGGGTGGGGGATGATGACGGCATCCAGCTTCGCAGCTTCGTCGACCGGGAGACGGATTTGCGGGACGAGTCGGGCGAAGATGCGCGGGTCCACCGATCCCGGCCGGCGCCATCTCTCCGAGAGGACTACCCGGCGGATCCTGGTGCCGGCGTTTCTCCGCGGCCGCCCACGGAGACCGGCGTGAACCGATCGGTCCCCGCTGTGCCCGCGCGGAAACGGATACGGATCACCGGGAGCGGGCCCATCGGCCGATCCTGCGGGATTGAGATGACCAGGTTGCCCAAAGGGTCGTCGTCGCGGGCGTGCGCGGGATCGACGACGGCTCGGAAATCGAGGTCTTCCCCGGTCGTCAGGAGTTCCACGCCGAGCACGGACTGAGGTCGAATGCCGCGCACGGTGGCGGTCTCGTCCGGCCAGGCGACGAGGTGCAGGTACAGGGCGTCCGCGTTCATCGTCGTCGGACCGTAGAACTGCCACGGTTCCAGCCCCGGTCGAGCGCCGATCACGCTCTCGCGATGGGTGCGCATCCAACCGGCGATCTCGTGGAGCGACTTCTCCTCTTCGTGCGGCAGAGCGCCGGTGCTGCTCGGCCCCACGTTCAGCAGGAGCGAGCCGCCGTTCGCGACACAGTCGACGAGCGTCCGGATCAGGTGCGCGGTGGTCTTGTAGTCGTGGTCGCTCGGATCCCATCCCCACGTGTCGTTCATGGTGATGCACGCTTCCCAGGCGTCGCTGAGAAGCTCCGCAGGGATCGACTGCTCCGGCGTCACGTAGTCGCCGATGCCGGGGAGGCGGTCGTTGAGGACGATGTCCGGCTGATGGGATCGGATGTGCCTTTCCAGCTCCGCGCTGTCCCATTCCTCCTCTGTGCGCTCCCACCCGCCGTCGAACCAGAGCAGATCGATCGGCCCGTAGTTCGTGAGCAGCTCGCTGAGTTCGGCCTTCATCCCTTCGCGGAATCTGACCCACTGTTCGGGCGTCGCGCGCGGGTACTCCTCGAACGCGTACGGTGCGAACTCGGCGCGCCACGCCGGATAGTCGGGATCCGACCAGTCGGACACCGAGTAGTAGAAGCCGATGCGCAGTCCTGCCTCCCGGAAGGCATCCACGTAGTCGCGGACGAGATCGCCTCCGCGAGCCCCGTAGGGAGAGGTGGAGATGTTCAGCGGTGTCGCCTCGCTCGGCCAGGACGCCCAACCCGAGTGATGCTTCGTCGTGAAGACGGCGTACTGCATCCCCGCATCCCTCGCTGCCTGTGCGATGGCGCGAGGATCCCACTCACGAGGGTCGAATTCGTCGGCGTGCCGGAAGTAGTCGACCGCGCTTCGTGCGTGCACTCCTGTGCCGTCATCGCTGGTGAGCCCGACCATCGGCCAAGACAGATCGACGCCGAGTCGGCTCGCCTGGTCGAAGTGGATGAAAAGCCCGAACGAGGCGGAACGGAACCAGTCGAGGCGGGAACGGCGGGGGGAACCCACGGCGGCAGATGCCGGAATGGGAGGCGTGGCGATGGGCATCTGCTTCTCTTCGTCCAGGGCGTGATCAGGGGCGGATCGCCCGCAGATGCGAGCACTTGACAAGGCGACGCGCATCAATTTACGCTCGCCAGCAACGTTAGGCAACCGGTTACCTAAATATCGGTGCGGTGATGGGACAACCATCGACAACGTCCTCGCGTCCCGATAAGGAGATCCTTCAATGAAGAAGTCGCAGCAGCGAATGATTCGTTCCGCCAGTGCCTTCACCGCCCTCGTGACGGCACTCGCTCTGGCCGGTTGTTCGTCCGGCGATTCGTCGACCACGACCGACGACGGCCGGACCGTTCTGACGGTGTACGGCTGGAAGGGCGGCGAAGGCGAGCCGGCGAACGTCGCCGAGATCAACGCGGCTTTCGAGAAGGCGAACCCCGACATCAAGCTCGAGTTCGAGGCCATCCCCGCGAACGAGGCCTATTCGCAGCGCGTGCAGCCTGAGTTGCTGGCCGGCAATGCCGCCGACGTGATCATGCTGGACAGCAACCTTCTCGCGACATGGGGGAAGTCCGGATACCTCGCAGACCTGTCCTCGGCGTCCTGGGCCGACGACATCACCCCCGAGGTCGAGAGCTTCGCGACCTATGACGACGCCGTGCTCGCCATGCCCATGGAGGCCATCGGTGTCGGTCTGTACTCGAACATGGAACTGCTGAGCGAGGTCGGTGTGAACGAGGTGCCGAAGGACTGGGAGAGCTTCCTCGACGCGCTCGCCAAGGTGAAGGCTGCCGGCCACGACCCGATCACTCTTCCCGACAAGGCCGGGTGGACGGGCGCGATGGCGCTGCTGAACGCTGCGGCCACGACCGTCGACAAGGGCTGGGACGAAGAGTTCTCCGAGGGTGATGCGAGCTTCTCGGACTGGAAGCCGGCGGTCGAGCAGCTGCTCGACTTGCAGGAGCAGGGCTTCATCGATTGGAAGACCGAGCTCGGCGAAGACGAGTGGTCGCAGGGCGCAGACGACTTCACGGCGGGCGACACGGGCTTCTGGCTCCAGGGCGCCTGGAACCTCGGCGGCGTCGCCGAAGCCGGAATCAAGAGTCAGTTCACGGCCTGGCCGGGTGGGGAGCCGGGCGTCGATCCGAACGAACTGCTGTTCGTGGGAACGATGTGGGGTGTCAACGAGGCGTCCCCCGTGAAGGACGCCGCGGAGAAATACGTGGACTTCTGGTCCCAGCCCGAGAACCTCGATCTGTTCCTCCAAGCGGAGAACGCGATCTCTCCGTTCGAATCGGGCACCAGCCCGAAGAACGACGCGACGGGTGAGTTCCTCGCGTCCTACGAGGCGGGGAACTACCGCTTCATGCAGACGAACACCTGGATGGCGGGCGACGTGCAGACGCAGATGGGCTCTCGCCTGCAGGCGCTGTTCCTCGGTGAGATCACGACCGACGAGTTCCTCGACGAGATGGACGGAATCGCGAAGAAGGCGGATTAGTCCCGTTCCTGGTGCGGTCGCCCTCTCCGGCGGCCGCACCGCTCTCGCTGAAGGATTGTCATGATCTCCAAACGTCCCCTCGTCGCTCTCGGGTTCCTCCTTCCCGCGCTCGTCGTCTACGGGCTCCTCATCCTCTACCCGCTGGTCAACGGCCTCTGGCTCAGCTTCACGGACAGCAGCGGAGGCCCTCGGGCAGACTTCGTCGGTCTCGAGCAGTATTCACGACTGTTCACCGACGGGGAGGTCATCCGAGCGGTCGGCACGACCGTGCTCTACGCCGTCATCGTCGTCGTCCTGCAGAACCTCTTCGGGTTGCTCCTGGCCAGAGCGCTCTACAACCGGCCGCGGATCCGCAAACCGGTCAGCGTCCTCATCCTCATGCCGACGCTCGTCGCCCCGGTGATGGCATCGTTCATCTTCTCGTATCTCTACGCACCGGATGGAACGATCAACGAGGTGCTCCGCGCCCTCGGGCTGGACTCCCTCACCCGCATCTGGCTGGGCGAGACGAGCACGGCACTCGGCGCGGTGGCTCTGGTCAACATCTGGATGTTCGCCGGCTACTCCGCGGCGATCTTCCTCGCCGGATACCTCGCGCTACCTGCCGATGTCCTCGAAGCGGCCGACCTCGACGGTGCGACGGGATTCCGCCGATTCCGCACGATCGAATGGCCTCTTCTCGCCCCCTCGCTCACGGTGAACATCACGCTCTCCCTCATCGGCTCGCTGAAGGTGTTCGAGTTCCCCTTCGTGCTGACCAACGGCGGCCCGGCGGGATCCACCACAACGCTCACCCTCCTCGTCTACCGAAAGGTCTTCGGCGGAGCGGGCGAGTTCGCCTACGGAGTGACGATCGCGGTCCTCCTCCTCGTCATCGTCGTCGTGCTCAGCAGCGTCGCCACGTCCGTTCTGCGCATGCGCGAGAAAAGGATCTGAATCCATGTCCGCATCACTCCCCGCCCCGGCCCGGTCACGCGACCACCGCCTGTGGAACGCGGGCAAACGTCGGCTCGGCGACATCGGGCTCATCGTCGGCGTCGCACTGCTCGTGACTCCGTTCGCGTTCGCCGTGCTGACCGCGATCCGACCGGCCGCTGACGTGTCGGCGAATCCGCTCGGGTGGCCGGAACACCTCACGCTCGACAACGTCGTGGATGCGTTCCAGCGCATCAACTACGCGCAGAGCGTCGCGAACACCCTCATCATCCTGGTGTGCTCCTGCCTGTTGACCGTCGCCTTCGGCGCCATGGCCAGCTACCCGTTGAGCCGGATCGGGCGCTCCTGGACGAACACCACCTACCGCGTGTTCATCATCGGGACCACCATCCCGATCTATGTGCTCATCGCACCGCTGTACCTGATGATCCGGGATCTGCACATCCTGGGCACGCATCTCAGCGTGATCCTCGTCTACACGGCCATGAACCTTCCGATCGCCGTGTTCTTCTACACCAGCTTCATGCGCCAGGTGCCGACGGAGTTGGAGGAGGCCGCGGCAATCGATGGTGCGGGTCCGCTGCGGATCTTCTTCGTCGTCATCTTCCCGCTGCTCGCACCCGTCACCGCGACGCTGGTGACGTTCATCAGCTTGGTCGTGTGGAACGACCTCATCGTTCCCCTCGTGTTCCTCCAGGGCGAGCAGAACCGCACGATCATGGCGAACGCCTATGCCCTGATCGACCCGAACACGGTGGAGCCGACGACGCTGTTCCCGGCGGCGCTTCTCGGCGTCCTGCCGCTGATCCTGGTGTTCAGCTTCCTGCAGCGCTACGTCGTCGCCGGCATGTCGGCGGGTGCCGTGAAGACCTGACCTCCGGTCCGAGCGCCCGCTCGGACCCTCCGAAGAAAGGAAGTGCAACATGCAGTCTGTTCCATCCGCCGTCGCGGCAACGCGACAGAAGCCGGGCCGCTGGAGGGCCGCGATCACTGCTGCCGTCGGAGCCGCCGTCGTGTTGAGCGCCTTGACCGGGGCCGGAGCATCGCCCGCGCAGGCCGCAGATTCGGCGTACTTCGTCGATTGCGCGGCGACCGCCAACGGGACCGGCACGCAGGACAGTCCATGGAACTCGCTCGCCGCGATCCAGGCTCCGGGGGGTGCCTTCGCTGCGGGAGACTCGATCAGGCTCAAAGCCGGCACGACCTGCGCAGGTTCCTTCACGGCGTCGGGGAGTGGCACTTCTGCGAAACGGATCGTTCTGGGCAGCTACGGCACCGGCGCGAAGCCGATCATCAACGGCGGGGGTGGTGTCGAAGCGCCCATCGTCGTCAGGGATGTGAGCTATTGGACAGTCGAGGGCCTGGAGGTGACGAACATCGCCGCGGCGGAAGGAAAGCGCAGCGGCGTGCTCGTGGAGAACACCGGCAATGAGGTGCGATCGGGCATCACCGTCAAAAACCTCGATGTCCACGACGTCACCGGCCGCTCGGACCGAAACGCCAGCGACCGCTATGTCTCGGCGGGCATCCAGGTTCGTCTGCCGGCAAAATCCAGCGGGCTCACGGGATACTTCGACGGCGTCACCATCGAGGACAACTCGATCCGCGACGTGAAATCGATGGGTATCGCGATCGTCGGCTCCCCGAATGGGGACGACACCATCAACCACAACCGCAACGTCGTCGTCCGAGGCAACTCCGTGCTTCGCGCGGCCGCCGACTCGATCCTGATCGGCGTCTCCGTCGACCCCCTGGTCGAGCGCAACCTGAGCTATGACGCCGGACACGACGCGGTCAACCGTGGCGCGATCGCCGGCATCTGGGCCTATACGAGCGCGAATCCGGTTCTCCAGTTCAACGAGTCGGCCCGCACCGAGCCGGGCCCGGACTCGATGGGTTGGGACTGCGACTGGGGCATCACCGGGTCGTGCACGTATCAGTACAACTACAGCCATGAGAACGCCGGAGGGTTCTACCTCGAGTGCCTCACCTGCTTCGGTCCGGCACAGACCGACACCCCCCAGCTGGTCGTGCGGTACAACGTGTCGCAGGGTGAGGGGATCGTCAACGCCGGCAGCGGCGGCAACGCCAAGGTCAAGCTCGAGATGTACAACAACACGCTCTACAACCCGGGCGGCGCGTTCGACATCCGGCTCGCTGCGAACTCGGTGGTCGCCAACAACATCTTCGTCGGCTCGAGCCTGACCCGGTTCGACACCGATCGGGGGATCACCGTCGACCGCAACGTCTACCACGGGTTCGCCGGCCCCGCTGCGGACGTCAACGCCATCAACGCCGATCCGCTGTTCGCCAACCCGGGAACGGGCCGCGACGGTCTCAACACCGTCGACGGGTACAAGCTGACGGCCGGATCTCCGGCGATCGGGGCCGGCCGCATCATCTCCGGCAACGGAGGCCGCGACTACTGGGGCAATGCGGTGTCGGGGACGACCGCACCGAACATCGGTGCCTACAACGGCCCGGTCGTGGCCAAGAAGCCGTAGCCGTCCGAGCGCAGGGTGTTCGAACGGTCGGCGCATCGGTCGTACGAACACCCTGCGGAGGTGGGAGCCGAAGCGGTGGCCAGGGCAACAGACCGAAAGGAAGCACCAGTGAGACGACCGTACGTTGCGGCGTGCATCGCCCTCTTCATGGCGCTGGGGTTCTGCGCGTGCGCTCCCGCGCCCGTACCACCGGGTGCCGCGAAGAACGGCACCGCCATGGAGGTGAACGGAACACCGGTTCATGCGGATGAGTTCCGATACTGCGTCAGTCAGGTTCGAGCCACGGTCATGGATACCGCGTCCAAGAAGGGGTGGGTCGTGGACGACACGGACCCGGTGCGCGACAGCCGTGCGGGCGAACTTCTGGTTGACCAGGCAGCCGCGCGTTGCGTCGACGGGGTCGTCCGTCGGCAGGGCGCGGTCGCCCTCACATTCATCGATGACGCGTCCTTCGAAAGCCTGGTCGAGCGGTGGAAAGCCGACAAAGCCGCACGTCACGCGTCCTCCCAAGCAGGGGAAGTGCTCTACGGGCCGGTGGAGAAGACCCTCGAACAGTATGAGTTCCAGGAGATGGCCGATGCGGCATCGGAGCAGGAGACGGCGGACGCCACCGCGTTGACGGACGATCCGGGCGCCCTGGATGCATTGATACGCGCTCGACCGGAGGTCGCCGAGGGCCTGGACATGGCCGTTCCTGAGGATCGTGCGATCGCCGCGCAGATCCTCGCGCGCCGGATGTTCGAATCCACGCACGAGCGCGCGGTCGACGACGCCGAGGTCACGATGAAGGAGTCCTGGTTGTCCGGGCTCACGATCTCGGATCTGGTGGGGTCGTAGAAGATGAGCGGTGCTCGGCGGCTCGTGGGATCCTGAGAGGATGAGGGATCGGGAAGGAGCGCGATGAGGCGGCCGGTGACCTTGAAGGATGTCGCGGCAGAGTCGGGTGTTTCTGTGCCCACGGCCTCGCGCGTGCTCAACGGCGGTGGACATGTATCCGTCGAGACGCGGCAGCGCATCCATGAGGCCGCGGCACGACTGGACTTCAGGCCCAATGCGCTCGCGCAGTCGTTCGCGCTCGGGCGCAGTTTCACGGTCGGTGTTCTCGCCCAGAAGGCATCGGGCAACTTCTCGACTCCGGTCATCACCGGGATCATCGCCGAACTCAGCAAGCACGACGTCGCCGTGCTCGTCTACGACGATGAGGACAACGCCGCTGCCCGGCCGGAGAACCTTCGCACTCTGCAGGCCCGTCGAGTCGACGGGATCATCGTGGTGGGTGACGGCACGGACGTTCCGTTCCCCTCGATATCGGAGTCGTTCCAGACGCCGGTGATCCATGTCTTCGGAGTCTCGGACAACCCCGAGGACACGTGCTTTCTCCCGGACGATGTGCAGGCAGGGCGTCTGGCCGCCGCGCACCTCCTTCGCCAAGGGAGAACGAGGATCGCGCATGTGACCGCGATGGAGTACTCGCGGGCGGTCCAGGATCGTCTGAGCGGTTTTCGTGCCGAGCTCGCTGATGCCGGCGTGGAGATCGCGCTGTCGGAACCCCTGTTCGGCGACTGGACCATTCCGTGGGGCTACCGGGCCGGTCTCGAGCTGCTCGAACGGCGGGGCGAGTTCGACGCCGTGTTCTGCGGCAACGACTACATCGCTCTGGGCGTCACCCGTGCGTTCGAACAGGCCGGGGTCCGGGTCCCGGAAGACGTCGCACTGGTCGGCTACGACAACTGGTCGAAGTACAGCGGGAGCCCCGATCGATTCCTCGCCTCGGTGGATCCTCAGCTGAACAGCCTGGGGCGAGTGGCAGCCGAGGCATTGCTGGCGGACGACCCCGCAGCCCGGCAGCCGGGCGTCAGCTATCAGCCGTGCGTCCTCGTTCCAGGGATGTCATCGGGAGCGATCGCCTCCGACGGTCTGGGCGCGATCGCGCTCAGATGAGTCTCCACGCCTGAGACCGAGGCGAAACCGAACCCACGGACCGCCATCTTCGGACGGACACCGATTCATTCCTGCGAGGGATGCGCCCGACGGGGCTCCGCCACGCTCGACGTCGCAGGCACGGCGTCGAGCGTGGCGGTCGTCTGAGCCGTCCGATCAGGCGACCGCCGTACCTTCCAACTCGACGAGCTGGCCGGGGATCGCAAGGCGCGAGACTCCGAGCATTGTGGTCGTGGGCGAGACGCCCGCGGCGCCGAGCCGTCCGGCGAGCTCTCCGTAGTGCGGGAACAGTGCGTCGACGTCGGTCGTGTAGACGTTCAGGCGCACGAGGTTCGCGAGGGTCATCCCCGCCTCCGTCAACACCGCCTCGAGGTTGTCGATGCTGAGCGCGAGCTGAGCGGCCATGTCGCCGTGGTGCTCGGGCTGTCCCTCTTTGTTCATCGCGGTCTGCCCCGAGATGTACAACGTGCGGGACTCAGCGGACACGACCTCACCCTGGTTGAACCCCATTTCCAGCGACCACGTGACCGGGTTGACTGCGGTGCGTTCGAGTGTCATCTCTTCTCCATTCGTTGTGTGTGCCGTGCCGGTGATCCGGTCCAGCCGATCGCCGTCCGAATCGACGACACTTCGAGCCTCGCAGCGATACACGACACCTCTTGTCATGTATTTCTGAGAAAGTTTCCTATGCGTGCCGATCGCCTGGTCTCTCTCGTGCTGCTCCTGCGGCAACGGGGTTCGCTCTCTGCATCCCAGCTCGCCGACGAGCTGGAAGTGTCTACGCGCACCATTCTCAGAGACATCGAGGCGCTGTCCGCCGCCGGGGTGCCGGTCTACGTCAACCGCGGTCGCAACGGCGGCTTCTCTTTGCTCCCTGGATTTCGTGCCGAGCTGATGGGCCTCAACCAGGAGGAAGCCCTCGCCCTGCTCACGGCCGGGAGCATCGGGGGGCGACAGGTGTTCGGCCTGGGATCGGCGCTGTCCTCCGCCATGCGCAAGGTCGTCGACGCGATACCGGCCGGCCATCAAGCCGCGGCGACCGACGCCGCGCAGCGCATACTGTTCGAACCTCAAGCGGATCTCCTGTCCCGGTACCGGCTCGCCGAAGGCATCTCGGAGACGGTCATGAACGAGGTGCGCCGCTCTGTGCTCGACGGACGCAAACTGCGCATTCACTACGCCGCCGAAGGTCGTGACGCCGCCTGGCGGCACGTAGACCCCATCGGCCTCGTGACGGTCCGGGAGAGGAGCTACCTTCTCGCGTTGGTCGATGGCCATGATCGCACCTACCGTCTCTCTCGGGTTCTGGCGGCAGAGGCACTCGCCGCTCCTGCAGAACGCCCGAGTGAGGTCAACCTCGCCCAACTCTGGGAAGCGCGCAGTGCACGTTTTCGTGCCGGAGAAGTGCAGTTCATCGTCGCCGCCCGGCTAGACCCCGCGCGACGAGAGGAACTCGCCGAGACGGCTCTCGCGATCGTTCACGAGACGGCCGAGTCGGATGGTTGGCTTCGAATGGAGTTGACTTTTCAGGACCTGCGCCACGCGGCATGGGCGATCTGGAAACTAGGAGTCGACGCTGAAGCCCTCAGCCCTCCCGAGCTGAGGGATGTGCTCCATCAGCACGCAGTCGAGATCGCGGCCCGCTACTCGCCCCGCGGTCCGACGCTCGCAACCGACGCCTAGCGGAGGCCAGGCCGGAGACTCTGACGATTGTGCCGTGAACGGCGACGTGCCCTCCTCACCCGGTATCGCGGATGAGAAGGGCACGAAGGGCGGACGCGTCAGTCCGCAGGTGCAGTCGTGAAGGATGCGGAGAAGTCCGCCACTCCCTCCGGCAGGAACGGGGTCGTGCCGACCTCGACGAGCGGGTCGTCCTTCGTGTGGTTGCTCCACGGCTCCGGGAGCACGCGGAGCAGGAACTTCTCGATCTCGACGATGGCGCCCGCCTCGGGGTTGACCGTCAGGCGGAACCGGGCGTCGTCGGTCTCGTAGACGAGCACCTTGTCGGCCGTGGCACCCTCCTCGACGGTGATCCCCTCAGCCAGAGCGAGCGCCTCGAGGAAGGTCGCTCGATACTCGGGGGATGCGGTCAGGATCGGAACCGACCACAGGAGCTCGTTCAACATGTACTCGGCGGCCGGCATCTCGTACTTCTCTTCGATGCTCTCGTACAACCCGTTGGTCTCCGGCTCTCCGTCCTGAGGCATCTTCGCCGCCTCAGCCTTCTCGGCGATCAGCCGGTCTTCCATGCCGCTCTCCCACGCGGCGAGGAATGCCGCGGGTTCGGACGGGAAGTCGGAGGTGGGAACGGGGAGGTCCTCGACGAAGGCGTCATACGTGTGAACCTCAGCGAGCGTCCGAGGCTCCTTCCCGATCGGATACGAAGAGCCGTAGTACGACGTCCACGCCGCATGGGCGGCCGCCTCATCGCCGAAGATCTCGGAGGCGTGGAACTCCGTGTGAGAGGTCTCGGAGAACTTGCGATCCGGTGTGCTGAGATAGCTCGCGCTCGACTCGGTGACGACGGCAGCGGTCGCATCCGACCTGAGGTTTCCGAACGGCAGGAACTTCTCGTTCGGGCCGCCGATCATGCCCAGGTGCCGCGTCGTGATCGTCACTTCCATCGGCGCGGCGACGGCGGCGCGGATGGAGGCCGCGGTCTCGTTGAGGTACGTCGATGCTGAGGCCGCTTGCGGCTGGCCGACGACTCCCGGGGGAATGAGGACGGTGGCTGTGACCGCCACCGCGGCGACGGCCGTGCCTGCCAGTGCCACCGCGACGATGCGTCCGAGGGGGCGTCGGCGTCGTGACCGGGCGATCTCCTGGTGGAGGGCGCGACGGGGAGCCTGCGAAGACGCGGGGTAGGTGGGCTTCATCTCGCGCACCGTGTCAAGGATGTCCATGGATGATCTCTTTCTCAGCAAGTCGGATGTGTGCGGTCGCGGGCCGGGGCTCATGCGGAGCCTTCGGCGGTGGCGACGGCGGTGGGGCCGCGAGTTTGGTGCGGATGCGGCTCAGCCTCGATCGCACCGTGCCGACCGGGATCCGCAGCGCGGCGGCGATCTGCTCGTAGGTGAGGTCTCCCCACGCGTGCAGGAAGAGGACTTCCCGGTCGCGGGCGGAGAGGGCTGCGATCCGCGGATAGAGGCGCTCGATCTCCCCGGCCGCATCGAGCTGCGCAGTCGATCGATCGTGGTCGTCCGCGGCGATCGGGTCGCTCTGGGCGACGGACGCCTGTAGAGCTCGCCAGTGCTGGGCCTGCGCGCGGCGATGCTGGCCGAGGACGTTCGTCGCGATGCCCATCAGCCACGGCAGCGCCGATGGCCTGGACATGTCGTAGCGCCCGCGCTTGCGGAACGCGATCAGGAAGGTCTCGCTCACGACGTCGTCTCTCGCCGCCGGTCCGACGCGGCGGGCGACATAGCCGGAGACCGCGTCGATATGTCGTTCGAAGATCTCGGAGAATCGCTCCGCGGCGTCGAACGATTCACGGATGATGTCGTTGTCGTTGCTCACACTGGTTATTCGTCTCCCGCCGGCATCCGGTTCCATCCTGACCCGGAATTGAGTCGTGACGATCGACGGGATGTCCGCGCACCTGGAACGGGCGGGCTTCGCGGTCGTCGACAGCGGGACCCGTGTGCAGGACGGTCGTCGCGCCCATGCGTCGATCAGCGTGGTCGCCGTCTGAGGAGTCTTCGTCCTCGTCGACAAGCCTCGGCAGTGTTCGAGGCTGATCCGCTTGCGCTGACGACCATCCTCCCGGCTATGCTCGTGATTGCTATAGCAAACGGGAAGTGCATCCGACCCACTTCAGCGCCGAGAGGGACACATCATGACCGAATCCGCACGCAGCGTCGTGGTGACCGGCAGCGGAAAGGGCATCGGTCGCGCCATCGCCGAGCGACTGACCGCCGACGGATGGATCGTCGTGGGGCTGGAGCGGTCTCCGGGGTCGGGCACGCTCGAGGAGGGGATCGTGGCCGAGGTCGTTCTCGGGGACGCCTCCGACCGCGCCGTCCACCAGCGGGCCGCAGAGGCAGCGATCGCACGGGCACCCCTGGCCGGCTGGGTGAACAACGCCGGCATCACGAAGCACACCCCGCTGCACGAGCTCGATGAGAGCGTCGTGCGCGAGATCCTCGACATCAACGGCTTCGGCTACATCTGGGGCTGCTCGACCGCAGTATCGGCCTTCATCGATCAGGGCCTCGCCGGAGCGATCGTCAACGTCGGCTCGATTCACGGCCGCGCCAGCCACCCCGACCACGCGGCCTACGAGTTCACCAAGGGCGGCATCGACGCGCTGACCCGCAGCGTGGCGGTGAGCTACGGCCGCCTCGGCATCCGCGCCAACACCGTGGCCCCCGGCGGTGTGCGCACGCCGCACCTCGAAGCCAAGATCGCCGCAGCGCCCGACCCGGCCGCCGAGGAGCGTGGACTCGCCGAAGGGCCGCCGATGGGACGCATCGCCCGCGCCGAAGAAGTGGCCGCGGTGACCGCCTTCCTGCTCTCCGACGAGGCTCCGTACCTCAGCGGCGAATCGATCGCGGTGGACGGGGCGTGGACGGCATCCTTCGGCGATGTCGACGTCGACCCGGCGCTGGCCGCGCGGTTCCGGCGGGCGTGAGCGCCGGCGGGGTGACGCGGGCGACTCAGCGGAGGATCGCGGCGTCGTCGCGCTGAAAGCGGCTCCGGTACTCGCTGGGAGTGAGGCCGTAGAGCGCGCGGAAGCGCCGGCTCGCGTAGTTCGCGTCGTCCCATCCGACGGCCTGGCCGACCTCGGAGACGCTCTTGTCGGTGAGCGCGAGCTGCGTCGCGGCCGCTTCGCCCCGTGCGCGGGTGAGCCACGCCATGGGGGAGATGCCGACATGCGTCTTGAACACCCGGTGCACCACCGCGGGCGAGAAGTTCGCGACCCTGCTCAGGTCGGCGATCGTCCAGCGCGCGCTGAGATCGTCCTGCATCAGATTCATCATCGTGATGACCGAGCGCGCGATCGTGCTATCCGTCGCCGGCTGCGGGGAGAGCGCAAGGGTGCTGAAGGAGTCGAGCACGCAGGTCGCCAGGCCGATCAGCGTCGGCGCGTGAACCGTGCGCGAGTGCTGCGTGATCTGTTCGAGCCAGCTCAGCACCCGCGCGCACGACTCCTCGTCGAACTCACCGAGATTGGGCTCCCCTCCGAGGAGCGCACGCGCGAGATCGGGATACTCCACGATCCACGAGAGCTCGCGGAGCAGCAGCTCGGGGGCCAGGTAGAGGTTGAAGGTCCACAGCTCATCGGTGTCACGATAGGCGTGCCAGGAGCCGGGACGGATGATGATGACCGACCCGCGGGCGATGGGCAGACGCCCCTCACGTGTCACGTGCACCCCGGTTCCCCGGGACACCACCGCGATCTCCAGGTAGTCGTGGGTGTGCTCGGGGATGCCGCCCAGAGCGGGCACGTCGTTCGAGGCGATGGGGAGGGCACCGGCGCGGAAGACCTCGTAGCGCTGGATGGAGGGGTAACGGACGACCACCACCCCACACTGACATAGCGGACCTCATCGGAGAAGACACCCGCGAGGATCGTGCTAGTGATGAACAGCATCGTGCTGGCAGCGGCACGGAGCGCCGGACAGGATTGTCGATATCCCCCGCTGGGCGACGACGCGAGAAATCAGGGAGCAGTACACGCATGTTCAATGCCGAACAGAAGACCGCACCACCGATGAGGAGTGCCTTCGCACCCGCTCGTCGACGGCGGTGGCGTGGAGCGCACGTTCCGCTCTGGTTCATCGTTCCCGCGCTCCTCCTCTACGCCTTCGTCACACTCGTGCCCTCGGCACGCGGCACCGTCTTCGCCTTCTCGGACTGGGACGGGATCAGCGCCGACTTCGACCTCATCGGGTTCGGCAACTTCGTCGAGGTGTTCACGGACCCGCTCGCGACAGCGGCGCTGGTGAACACGTTCGTGTTCGCCGCGGTCACGATGGTGCTGCAGAACGGACTCGGCCTACTGCTCGCACTGGCGCTCAACACGGTCGTCAAGAGCGGTGGGCTGCTGCGCACGATCTTCTTCGCCCCGGTGGTCCTGACCCCGCTCGTGTGCGGATACATCTGGAGCTACCTCCTCGCGCCGACGGGCGGCGTCAACGCCGTGCTCGGAGCCCTCGGACTCGACTCGCTGCAGCAGAACTGGCTGGGGGATCCGCAGTTCGCGCTCGGCGCCGTCTGCGTCGCGTACCTGTGGCAGTTCACGGGCTTCTCGATGGTCATCTATCTCGCAGGTCTCAAGGCGCTGCCGTCCGAGGTGATCGAGGCCGCCGTGATCGACGGTGCGGGCCCCGTGCGCCGATTCTTCTCCGTCGTGCTGCCGCTCATCAACGGAGCGGTCGTCATCAACCTGCTCCTGACGCTCATCAACGGCCTCGCCCAGTTCGACCAGGTGTACGCGATGACGGGCGGCGGGCCCGCGCGGGCCACGGAGACCATCTCGACCGTCGTGTACAAGGTCGGATTCCAAGGAGGCGACGTGCCCTACGCCACCGCGCTCGCCACCGTGATGGCGATCGTCGTCGCGGTGCTCGCCACAGTCCAATACCGCCTCACTTCGAAGCAGGTCGACCGATGATCAACCGATACACGGGGCGCACCCTCACGCTCGAGATCGCACTGTGGGCAGTCGCGGCCGTCTTCCTGCTGCCGCTCTTCGCCCTCGTCAACCTCTCGCTCAAGGCACCGCACAACCCGACCGGCGCGTTCGTCATCTCGGGCCAGTACAGCGTCGAGAACTTCGGCCGCGCGTGGGAGGACGGCCACCTGGGCGCCGCTCTCATGAACAGCGCCGTCGTGGCCGTGGTCAGCATCGTGCTGGTGCTCGTGGCGGCCTCGCTCGCCGCCTATCCGCTGGCGCGGCTCGGTTCGCGCTGGTCGCGCGGGATGTTCTACCTGTTCATGGTCGGGCTGGTCGTGCCTGCGCAGCTCGGAGTGCTGCCGCTGTTCCTGAGCATCCGCGACCTCGGTCTCAACGGCAGCCTGCTCTCGGTGATCCTCGCCGGGGCCGGCAGCTCGATCCCGTTCGCCGTGTTCATCATCACCATGTTCCTGCGCGAGAGCCCGCGCGACTTCGAGGAGGCGGCATCCCTCGACGGATGCGGTCCGATCCGCACCTTCTGGCACATCGTGGTCCCGCTGCTGCGGCCCGCGATCGGCACCGTCGCCATCCTCAACGTGATCTCGATCTGGAACAGCTTCTTCATCCCGCTGCTGTTCCTCTCCGGAACCGGCAACGAGACACTGCCCGTGCGCATCAGCGGATTCGTGCGCACGTATCACGCCGACTGGCCGGCGGTCTTCGCCGCGCTCCTGATCTCAGCCGCCCCGATCCTGATCGCGTACTTCTTCCTGCAGAAGTACATCATCCAGGGATTCGCCGGCGGTCTGAAGGGCTGAGCCCTCAGCCACCCCCTGCCCCACCCTGCCCCACCCGAGAGGAAAACCCGCATGTTACAACGCAGTGCACCCGCGGCGGCTGTCGGCATCGTCGCCGTCCTGGCCCTCACCGCCTGCTCGACGTCAGACGAACCCACGAACACGGGATCGACCGGCGATCAGAAGACGCTCACCATCGCCACCGACAACGTCGCTCCGTTGGAGGCGGTCGTCGAAGAGTTCGAGGCAGCCCACCCCGACATCACCGTCGAGATCCAGGACGGTGGCAGCGACTATCCGACCTTCCTCCGCACGGGTCTCGCCGCCGGCACCGCCGCCGACGTCATCCGCACGTTCCCCGGCGCCGGCAACGTCGTGAGCGTCGTTCCGCTCGACGAAGCCAGCCAGCTCGTCGACCTCAGCGGGGCCGAATGGGCGGGCGAGCTGTCGCCCACGCAGAACAACCTCTTCAGCAACGACGACAAGCTGCTGTCGGTGCCGATCGGCGCGCTCGGCCTCGGGCCCGTGTACAACGACCAGACGATGGAGGAGCTCGGCCTCGAGATTCCCGAGACCTACTCCGAGGTGCTCGACCTGTGCGCCGCCGCGAAGGACAACGGCAAGGTCGCGTACACGATGTTCCTCAAGGGCGGCAGCTCGATCCCGAGCTACGCCATGCTGGCGCCGCTCCTCTATGGCCCGAACCCCGACTTCACCGTCGAGCAGATCGCGGGCGACCAGTCCTTCGCCGACTCGGAGTGGGTCGACGCCTTCGCCATGCAGCAGGAGATGCTCGCCGCCGGATGCTTCAACGAGGGGCCGACCGGAACCGAGTGGAACGTCTCGTTCGAGCAGGTCGCCACCGGTCAGGCGCTCGCCACCTTCGCGTTCTCCGACACCACGTCGCTGGAAGACGTGGCTCCGGAGGGCGCGACCTTCTCGATCGCCCCGTTCCCGGTCGACGACTCGGGTGACAACTACCTCGCCGCCGCCGACTCCTCGGGCTTCGGCATCAACGCCAAGTCGGACAACCAGGATGCCGCGAAGGTGTTCATCGACTTCCTCGCGACAGCGGATGCGCAGAACGCCTACGCGACCGCGTCGAAGGGGGCGCCCTCGCTCCCGAACGACTCCTTCTCGCCGGACAGCCCGAACCAGGCGACGGTGCTCGAGTATGTGGTTTCGGGCAAGACGGCGACCTGGCCCGACCAGGGATGGCCGGGGACGGCGACCCAGCTCGAACTGAACGAGGTGACTCAGACGGTCATCCTCGGCTCCGATTCGCCTGAGGCCGCGGCCGAACGGCTCGATGCGGCCTTCGCCAAGGACCTCGCCGACAACTGAGCACGTGAGGTGGCGGGCCATGACCGGCCCGCCACCCGCGCTGCCCGTCCTCACGGAGAACGAGCTGATGCCCCACACCTTTTCCCGCCTGCGCGTCAACGGGCTCGATTCTCCACTCGGGGTCGACTCGACGTCGGTGCGTCTGAGCTGGAGTGCCGACCAGCCGCTGCGGCCCGACGACCTCATCGTCATCGAGCTCGACAGCGACTCGGCCACCGATCACCTGCACGTGCTGAGCGCCGATGCGCGGTCGATCGTGCTGCCCCGACCGGCAGGCCGGCTCGTGCAGTGGCGGGTGGGAGTGCGGCGAGAAGGTCGAATCGCGTGGGATGCCCCGCGCGGCTTCACCACCGCCCCCGATCTCGAATCGACGGGGGCGCAGTGGGTCGCCCATCCCGCGGTGGCGCGCGCTCGCGCCGAGGGTGATGACCGCACGGTGTGGTTCGCCTTCGACATCGAGTCCCGCGCCTCCGACACCCGCACGCTCCTTCACCTGGCAGCCGCCGGGGTGGTCGAGGTGCGCGTCGACGGACGTCTGCGGCGCGACGGCCTGCTCGGCCCCGGTTACAGCGACCTGCGCACGGAGGCGTCTGCGGCGACGCACGACCTCGGCCTGCTCGCCCCGGGGCCGCACACGGTGACGATCGAGATGGCATCGGGTCCGTACTGGATCTCGGACGACCCCGCGCGCTACCGGAAGTTCGCCGCGCAGCATCAGGCTCCCCGCCTGCTCGCCGCGATCGAGCAGTTCGGAGCGAGCCCCCGCGTCGCGACGACCACGGCGGGGCGTACGCGCACCGGCCGCGGCGCGACGCTCGCCGCGCACTGGTACGGCGGCGAGGACTACGACGCGGGCGTCCCCGAACCGTGGGAGCACGGCGCCGACACGGTCGCGGTCGCGGCCGGCGCCCCCTCCCCGAAGATCTGGTGGCCGGAGCATCCGCCCCTCGCCGTGGTGGAGACGCGGGAGGCGAGCGCCGCCTGGGAGGGCTCGCGCGGACGTGTCGTCGACTTCGGGGTCAATGTCGCCGGCGTGCCCGAGGTCCGGTGGCAGCCCGCCGCGGAGGACCGCGTCGTGGAGCTGCACCCCGCCGAGCTGATCAGCGGCGACGGCGTCGACCAGGACAGCACGGGAACGCCGATCTTCGACAGCGTGCGCATCCCGGCGGGAACAGCCGGCTCGTGGTCGCCCCGGTTCGGGTATCACGGCTTCCGGTACGTCGAGCTCCGAGGACCCAGCGCGGGGATCGATGTCTCCGCTCACGTCATCCGGGCCGCCAACATGCGCGCCGGCGGTTTCACGAGTGGGGAGCCGTTCCTCCAGCGACTGCACGAGGTCATCGACCGCGCCGTGCAGGGGAACATGCACAGCGTCTTCACCGACTGCCCGCACCGCGAGAAACTCGGCTGGCTGGAGCAGCTGCACTTCTGCTTCGACGCGATCGCGCGCGGCTACGACGTCGAAGCGCACCTGCGGGACATGTTGCATCACGCGAGGACGGCGCAGCTGCCCTCCGGCGCCATTCCGAACACCGTCCCCGAGTTCGTCGACTTCAGTGGGCACGCCTACCTCGACGACGACGATGCGTTCCGGTTCGACGTCAACTGGGGCGGCGTCATCGTGCATCTCCCACTCGCGCACTACCGGGAGTACGGCGACCGACGCGTGCTCGAAGACAACATCGCTGCCATGAAGGCGTACGTCGCCTATCTCGCAAGCCGTCAGGTGGCGGGGCTGATCGACTTCGGCCTCGGCGACTGGATCGCCATCGACGCCTCGGCCTCCCGCGAACTCGTGGCCTCGCACGGGTTCCTGCGCGTGCTCGAGTCCGCTGAGGTGATCGCGGAGATCGTGGGCGAGCAGGCGTGGTCGTCGGAGCTCCGGGCGCTGGCGGGTTCCGTCCTCCACGCGCTCCGGCGGCACGAGGCTCCCGGCGCCGATGCCAGTCAGACCGAGCTCGTGATCCTCACGGACATCGCCGAGAAGCGCGGTGACGACGCGGCATCCGACGCCTTCTTCGCGTCGCTGCTCGAGCGCATCGCGGCCGACGGCGACGCGTTCACCGTCGGCGAGGTGACCTTCGCGCTGCTCGTCGATCTGCTGCACCGCCGGGGTCATGCCGAGCTCGTGCATCGCACGATCTCGCGCACCGATGCTCCCGGCTACGGCATGCAGCTCGCCCGCGGGGTGACCGCCCTCGCGGAGACCTGGTCGGCCGAGAGGCTCACCGTCGGCGAGGGCTCCAACAACCACTTCATGCTCGGGATGATCGACCACTGGCTGCAGAGCGATGTCGCGGGTCTGCGCCAGAGCCCGACCTCCATCGCGTGGCGATCCGCCGTGATCGCGCCGGTCTTCTTGGCCGCGGTACCGAGCGCCGCATCGGTCTACCACTCGGTGCGCGGCACCTATCGGGTGGCATGGCACCGGGAAGGGGCGGGCGTGCGTGTGGAGATCGAAGTTCCGGTCGACGGGCAGGCGAGCGTGCTGATCCCCGGCGTCGCGGCGCATGACGTCGGCCCCGGTACGCACGTCTACTTTGCGGACGATGCCGACACGGTCATGGCCACGGCGGAGGTGAGCGCTCATGGTTGACGTGCGCTCCGGCACGCCGGCTTTCGTGTCGGCACTCGAGGAGGATCACGCGCTCCGCGCCTCGGTGCAGAGGCTGCTGCGTGACGACTACGAGGTGGCCGACGTGATGCGGAGCACTCTCGAGAGCGACTGGCCGGGAGACCTCGCCGGGCGCCTGCTGCTCTCGCTCTCCCGGTACGCGCGGGCCGGAATGCCGACCCTCGAGCGTGCGACGCAGCTGAACGAGGCGATGCTCGACGCGCTCGTGCCGCGCGGGTATCTCGGCCCCGAGGTCGGGGAGATCAGCGATGAGCAGCAGGTCGCCTGCCATGGGTGGGTGGCCGCGGGGCTGCTGCAGTTCTTCCACGTCACCGGCGACGAACGCTCCCGGCGGGCCGCGTTCCGCGTGATCGACGCGCTCATCGCCCCGGCTCTCCGGCGCCGTGACTACCCGTGGGCACGCATCGTCCCCACCTACGGCGGCGCGCCATCGGGCACCGCCACCGAGGTGATCGACGGGTGGGCCGTCTCGAGCGACGTGTGGTGCGTGCTGCTCTCCTTGAACGCCCTCGTGCCGGCGGCTCTCCTCAGCGGGCGCTCCGATCTCGCCGATCTCATCGTCGAGCTGACACAGACCGTGAGCACGCTGGATGTCGTCGCGCACCGGGCCCAATTGCACGCGGTGCTCGCCGCCGCCCGCAACCTCGCCGACTGGTCGGTCGCGACCGGCGACGCACAGGCCGCCGATGTCGCGGCCGTGCTCTACGAGACATACGCGCGCCAGGGCCGCACGCTCAACCACGCCACCTTCAACTGGTTCGGCCGCCCCGACAGCTGGACGGAGCCGTGCGCGATCGTCGACTCGATCGGCGTCGCGGGATCCCTCCACGAGCTGACCGGCGATGGCCGGTACCGAGTGGATGCCGCCCGCATCGCGCACAACGGGCTGTCCTTCGCCGAGCGCCTCGACGGCAGCTTCGGGCTCGACACGATCGCGACCGCGAGCGATCCGATCCTCGCGGCGGTCGAACCCGATGCGCACTGGTGCTGCACGATCCGCGGAGCGATCGGGCTGCTGGAGAGTCGGGAGACCGCAGCCCGGCTGCGCGGGGAGGCGCTGGTGGTCACCGACCTGTACCCCGGCACGCACGTGGTGCACACGGACGTCGGTGTCTGGCGCATCCGCCAGGAGACGTGCTACCCCGCAGACACGACGGTCGGGTTCACGGTCGTCGACGCGCCGGAGACGACCGGGGAGTTCATGATCGAGATCGCCGTCGAAGACGTGGTCCGCACCGTGACGCTCCCGGCCCGGATCGGGGCGACCGCGGTCGTCGAACTCGTCTTCGCGCCGCACCGCGAACACTTCGCGGGCGCGGATGTCGAGCGGGTGGGTCCGGTGCTGTGGGTGCGCGACGCACACGATCCCGACGCGCCGCCGCGGCCGCTCACCGACTTCGCGGGCACCTTCCCCGGCGTGGCCGGCCCCCGCCTGATCGTCACTCTCGACGTCGACGGGCGGCGTCGATAACAGCCGAACACCGGACCGGCACCGATGCCGGACGCTCAAAGGAGAGCACATGAGATATCGCAATCTGATCGGGGCGCTCGCCGCGGTCGCGCTCGTGGCCACGGGCGCAGTGTCGCCCGCTGTCGCCGCGGATGCCACCGCCGATGCGGCCACCGATGCCACCACCACCGGCGTGGCCGCCGCTGCCGCGACCGCGGCCACTACGCCGAATGTCGGCATCTGGTACGCCACCTGGTACTCGAAGGTCCCTGCACTGCCGATCACCTCCGCGACCGGCCACGGTGCCTCCAGTGCGAGCCAGTTCCTCGCCGATGTGAACGGCGACGGAAAGGACGATGCCGTCACGTTCGATGCCACGGGCGTGTGGAGGGTGGGGCTCTCGACGGGAACGGGGTTCGCGACCGCGACGGCCTGGGTGTCCGGCCACGGTGCCGGGTCGAGTGAGCGGTTCATGGCCGATGTCAACGGCGACGGCCGCGCGGATGCGGTCGCCTACTTCGCCGCCGACGGCAACGGCGACGGGCAGCCGGGCGACTGGTACGTCGCCCTCTCGTCGGGGTCATCGTTCCAGCAGTACACGCTCTGGAGGGCGAACACCGGGGCGGGTGCCAATGCGCGATTCGTCGCCGACGTGACCGGAGACGGCCGCGCGGATCTCGCCACGTTCACCAACGGTTCCGGAGCGGTGAACAGCGGCACGTGGCACGCCGGCGCCTCAACGGGCACCGGCTTCGCCGCCCCCACGACCTGGCGGACCGGTTTCGGCGGCAACACGACCCGCCAGTTCCTCGCCGACACGACCGGAGACGGCAAGGCGGATGCGGTGTACTTCGCCGCGTGGGATGGGTCCTGGTACACGACCCCGTCGACCGGTTCCGCGTTCGGAGCCCCCGCCGCGTGGACCACCACGCACGGCATCGGATCGAACGACCAGTTCGTCACGGACGGCAACGGCGACGGTTACGCGGAACCCTACGTCTACTTCCACGCCGACGTCACGGGTGACGGTGTGGGCGGCGACCTGATGGGCCGCGAATACGACCGCGCGCTCAAAGCCATCTCGCCGGAGAACATCGCGCTGCACACGGGGTTCGGGGTGGGGGCGACGCGCCTCCTGCAGGGCAACATCACCGGCGACCGCTACGGCTGGAAGGCGACCGTCGCCTTCACCGCCGGAGTCGGCGGCGGAACCTGGAACGCTCTGCGATATCGCTCGGCGGACAGCGTCTCCACCAACACCTGGGCGGGATTCCCCGGCAAGCCGGCGATCCGGTACGTCCCGTACACACTCGGCAGCTACCAGACGTACGACAGCGGCAACTCGGCGGTGATCGACGAGCATCTGAACACCATCTCCGGTGCGGAGATCGACTGGCTCCTGCTCGACGAGACGAACGGTCTGAACAACGTCAGCGGTGCCATCCTCAACCGGGCGGCCGACGTCGCGGCGCGCATCGCGGTGCACAACGCGCAACCCGCGAAGCGCGACATCCGATACGCCTTCGCCATCGGCCGGGTGCAGTGGACGGGCACCCCCGTGACGATCGAGCAGGAAGCGGCCCAGACCTGGGCAGAGTTCGCTGGTGACCCCACGATCGGCGGGCCCGAGCACTACCACCAGGTCGACGGGAAGCCGCTGCTCGTGGTGTACGCGCCGGTCTCGACGCAGAACGCGTGGCGCTCCTACACGGGTGACAAGAGCGCGTCGAACCACTTCACCGTGCGCTTCGCCTCGAACGCGCTGCCGGGTGAGTACGGCTGGCAGCTCGGCCCCGACGGCTCGCCGTCGAACGACGAGGTGATGCTCACCATGCCCGGGTGGAACAACAACGTGCCCGGCTACACCCCGGTCTCGCGTCAGAACGGGCTCTACTACATCGAGAAGACGTGGCGGCGGGTGCTCGACCGGCCGACGCCGCCCGAGAGCGTCGTGATCAACTCGTTCAACGAGTTCGCCGAGGAGACATCGGTGCAGATCGCCGACACGAGCGGTCTCGTGGCACCCGCCGAGAAGTGGACCAACACCGACGGCGTGATCGACAACTCGATGTACTGGAACATGACGAAGGACTTCGTGCGCCAGCTGAAGCATCCGGACGCCGTGCATCATGCGAAGTCCGACTTCGCCAGCACACAGGGGGCCGGAGGGTGGTCGTACGAGCAGTGGACCTACCCGAGCGGCTCACGGGTGATCACGCCGATGACGTGGGATGCCGCCAACACCCGGTGGAAGGGAACGGCCACCTGGACCATGGTCCGGTCCGACGCACAGCATCCGGATGTCGGAGCCGATGCCGCGCGCGTCTATGTCGCCCCGACTGCGGGCAGCACGGTGGTCACGGGCGTCGTCTCCAAGCCGCAGGCGGGTGGTGACGGAGTGGTCGTTCGCATCCTCAAGAACAACACTCAGATCTGGCCGACCGGCACGACGGGCACCACTCTGACGACTGCCGCGGCGCGCACGTTCCGGGTGCCGGTGACGGTCGCGGCCGGCGACCGTCTGGAGTTCGTCACCCAGGCGCGCTCCACCGCGGCGTACGACACGACGGCGTGGGACGCGACGGTCACCTACCAGTAGGCGACGAAGCGGGCACCCTTCTCGGTCGAGGAGGGTGCCCGCTACGTGGTGCGGTCTGTTACTTGCGAGGCGGGTTCAGCGGCAGCCACTGTTCGAGAGTCGTCTCGAAGATGTGCGCGCCCTCGACGGGGATGAGGGTGCGCTCCTCGATCACGGCGCCGTAGTAGGGAGCGGTGTCGTCGCGGACCACCGTGCGGGCGTCGCCACGGAACGTCAGCGCGCGCCGGGCGAACTCGTCCATGCCCATGGCCTCGGGGCCCGCGATCTCGAAGTCGCCGGCCGGTTCGCCCGCCGCAGCGCGCGCGACGGCGGTCGCCACGTCCTCGGCTGCGATGGGCTGGATCAGCGCGCCCGGCAGGCTCACAGTGTCGCCCTCCGTCGAGATATCGGCGATGCTGCCGACGAACTCGAAGAACTGCGTGGCGTGCACGAGGGAGTACGGGATGCCCGACTCACGGATGAGCTGCTCCTGCGCCACCTTCGCGGCGAAGTAGTCGATGTGCTGCGGGCGGTTCGTGCCCACGATGGTGAGCGCGACGTGGTGGGTCACGCCCGCCTCCGCCTCGGCTGCCAGCAGGTTGCGCGTGGAGGTGGTGAAGAACTTCAGGACGTCCTGGGCCTCGAACGACGGCGAGTTGGAGACGTCGACGACCGTGTTCGCGCCGACCAGGACCTCGGCGAGTCCTTCGCCGGTGAGCGAGTTGACGCCGGTGTTGGGAGAGGCGGCGACGGCCTCGTGGCCGTGCTCGCTCAGCTTCGCGACGACCTTCGAACCGATGAGGCCGGTTCCTCCGATGACGACGATCTTTGCCATTTCATGCCTTCCTTTCCGGGGCGCCGAAGGGGTGCCCATCAGCTATGACCGAGTGGCAGCCCTCGTTGTGACGGATGCCATCGCGCACGGTCTGGTCTTCAGACGGTCGCCGCGATACGCCACTCGTGGTACCTCGTGGGAGCGATCGTCGCGGTCGCTTCGGGGAGTAGATCGCGGTTCTGCAGACGCGCTCCGAAATAGGTGCCGAGAGGGTCCGCGACCACTTCACGCTCGTCCTGCCGGGCCCGGAGATCCTGGGCGGCGATCTGTTCGAGGCTGAAGACCTCCGGACCGCCGAACTCCACCATGCCGAAGAGCGGTTCGCCGACGGCCGTGCGAGCGACCGCTTCGGCGACATCGTCGGCGGCCATCGGCTGCACGAGCACATCCGCGACACGGACGGCGCCGCTGCGCGCCGCCTGGTCGGTGATGTTGCGGATGAACTCGAAGAACTGGGTGGCGTGCACGAGGGAGTATGGGCGTCGCGACTCGACGATCATCCGCTCCTGCTGTTCTTTCGCCACGAAGTAACCGCCCTCCGCACGGGCCAGACGGTCGGTGCCGACGACGGAGAGTGCGACGTGATGGCGGACTCCGGCGGCCTCGCCGTAGGTGAGCAGGTTCATCGTCGAGGTGTAGAAGAAGTCGCGGGCGGCCTCCTCGTCGGTGTACGACGAGTTCGAGACGTCGACGACGACGTCCGCGCCGACCAGAGCATCCTCCAGCCCTTCGCCGGTGTACGAGTTGACGCCGGTGGCGCGAGCGGCGGAGATGACATCGTGCCCGCTCGTTCGCAGCGTGCGGACGAGCCTCGTGCCGATCAGTCCTGTTCCGCCGATGACCGTGATTCGCATGTCTCTCCCTCGTTGCCGATGCCGGTTCCGGATCCTCTCCGTACGAACATGACCGCGCAGCCGCTCGCGTTGTGACACCGACCGACGGGCGGCGGACCGGCTCCGAAGATGTCGTCACATTCTTCGGCCTCACCTGGTCCTGGCTTGCAAGAGCCCATGATCGGTGACGATCCGGACCGGCTCGCACCCCACGAAAGGATCTGCCATGACCGACCATGTTCTCGAGCCCGAAGCCCGGGCATTCGCCGAAGCCGCAGGAAAGCCCCCGTTCCTCGCCGACCTCGGCGTCGACGGCGCGCGCACACTGCTGGACGACGTCCAGGCCGGGCCCATCGCGAAAGCCGACGTCACCGACGAGTGGGTCACCGTCCGCGCGGAGGTCGGCGACGTGCAGGTGCGCATCGTCAAGCCCGTCGGCACGACCGGGGAGCTCCCCGTCGTGCTCTACGTCCACGGCGGCGGCTGGGTGCTGGGCAACTCCGGCACGCATGACCGTCTGGTTCGCGAGCTCGCGAACGGTGTGCAGGCGGCGATCGTCTTCGTCGAATACGAGCGCTCGCCGGAGGCGCACCACCCCGTCGCCATCGAGCAGGTCTATGCCACCGCGCGGTGGATCATGAACGAGGGCGCGATCAAGGGCCTCGACGCCTCACGACTCGCCATCGCCGGCGACTCGGTCGGCGGGAACATGGCCGCGGTGGTCGCGATCCTCGCCAAGCGGCGCGGTGACGTCGTCTTCCTGCACCAGTCGCTGTACTACCCGGTCACCGATGCCGGCCAGAACACCGAGAGCTACCGCGAGTACGCCGAGGGATACCACCTGCGCGCCGAGGCGATGGCGTGGTTCTGGGACTGCTACCTGCCCGATGTGGAAGCCCGCAAGGACGTAACCGCCTCCCCGCTGCGCGCCCCGATCAGCGAACTCGAGGGGCTGCCGGAGACCCTCCTCATCGTCGACGAGAACGATGTGCTCCGCGACGAGGGTGAGGCATACGGTCGCAAGCTCATCGAGGCCGGCGTGCGGACGGCCCTCGTGCGCTACGACGGCACCCTCCACGACTTCATGATGCTCAACCCGCTGCGCAGCTCCGCCGCCACGACGGCCGCCATCGAGCAGGCCATCCACGTGCTCCGCAAAGCCCTGACCGTCGCCTGACCCCGCACCACCCACCCCGCCCCCGAAGAAAGAAGAAACCATGTCCACGGAAAAGCCCACCATCGTCCTCGTCCACGGCGCGTTCGCCGAATCCGCGTCCTGGAACGGCGTCATCAGCCGGCTGCAGAGCCACGGCGTGACGGTCGTCGCCGCCGCGAACCCGCTGCGCAGCCTCGCCGTCGATGCCGCCTACGTGCGCGATGTGATCGCCTCCATCGGCGGACCCGTCATCCTCGTCGGCCACTCCTACGGCGGCATCGTGATCACCGAGGCTGCGGCCGACAACCCCGCCGTCGTCGGTCTCGTCTACGTCTCGGCGTTCGTCCCGGAGACCGGCCAGAGCGCGTTCGACCTGTCGACGAGCGCGCCGGGAAGCACCCTCGGCGACACCCTCACCGCGTACCCCGTGACGACCGGTGGCAACGAGTTCGCCATTCGCACGGAAGCCTTCCACCACCAGTTCGCGGCAGATGTGGCGGAGGACGTCGCCGCCCTCATGGCCGCGACCCAGCGGCCCGTCACCGAGGCGGCGCTCTCGGATGCGATCACCGCCGCGAACCCGGCCTGGAAGGGCATCCCGTCCTGGCACGTGTTCGGCGACCAGGACCTCAACATCCCCGTCGCCGTCTTCCGCGCCGGTGCGGAGCGCGCCTCCTCGCAGGGGACGCGTGAGATCGCGGGGGCATCGCACGCCGCTCTGGTGTCGAACCCCGACATTGTCGCCGAGGTCATCGCCGCCGCCGGAAAGGCGTACGTCGCGAGCCAGACGTCGAGCGCGGCCTGACAGACCGCGGCGCCCCGCACTGCCACCGCGGTGCGGGGCGCCGCACCATCGGCCAGAGAAGGAATGACCATGACCACTGCCCCCTCCGCGTTTCCCGCCGCCAGCCGTGTCGATGCGGGAGACCTCTCCGTCGCCTACTTCGACCTCGGCGACCCGCAGGCGGATCCCGTCGTGCTCCTGCACGGCTACCCGTACGACGTGCACAGTTATGTCGAAGTCGCGCCTATGCTCGTCGAAGCCGGATACCGGGCGATCGTCCCGTATCTGCGCGGCCACGGCGGCACCCGGTTCCGCGATCAGGACGCGCCTCGGACCGGAGAGCAGACGGCGCTCGGGTCCGACCTCCTGGCGTTCATCGACGCCCTCGACCTGGACGAGCCGGTCCTCGCCGGGTACGACTGGGGCGGTCGCGCCGCCTGTGTCGTCGCGGCGCTGTGGCCCGAGCGGATCTCGGGCCTCGTTTCGGTGAACGGGTATCTCATCCAGAACATCGCCGCCTCTCAGACGCCGATCCGTCCCGACCTGGAAGCCGGATTCTGGTACTTCTGGTACTTCGCCACCGATCGCGGACGCCGAGGCCTCGACGCCAACCGACGCGAGATCGCCGACGTGATCTGGCGCCGCAATTCGCCGGAGTGGGCGTTCAGCGATGCCGAGATGGATCGTGCCGCCGCCGCGTTCGACAACCCCGACTACGTCGACGTCGTGATCCACTCCTACCGTCATCGGCTCGGACTGGCACCCGGGGCGCCGAAGTACGACGAGCTCGAGCGCGCACTGGCGTCGGCCCCGCCCATCAGCGTTCCGACGATCACGCTGGACGGCATGGCGGACGGCAACTTCCCGGCGACCGACGGCACGCCGCAGGCGCACCTGTTCACCGGCCCGCGCGAGCATCGCCGGATCCCGCACGCGGGGCATCACCTCCCGGCCGAGGCGCCCCACGCGTTCGCCCAGGCGGTGGCCGACGTCGCCGAACCGCCGGGAGACGGTGCCGGAACTCCGTGAGCCGAAGGTGCGCCGCCGTCAGGACGACGGCGGCGCACCATTCGCGACACGGAGGGAGCCGTGATCCTCAGTGCAGCTGATCGGTGGGCCGCACCAGGATCTCATTCACCGCCACATGATCGGGCTGCCCGAGGGCGTACACGACGGCCGCCGCGATGTCCTCGGGCTGGAGGGTGCGCATCGACTCACCGATGCGATCGGCCGCCTCCCGCATCACCGGGTCGGTGGTGTGGTTCACGAGCTCCGTGGCGACGAAGCCGGGCTCCACGACGATCGTCCGCACCCCGTACGGGGTCGCCTCCTGGCGGAACGACTCGGCGAACGCGGTGATGCCGAACTTCGTCGCCGAGTAGGCGGCAGCCCCGGCCGACGAGATGCGACCCGACGTCGACGACACCTGCACGTACGAGCCGTGCGACTCGATGAGGTGGGGGAGCGCCGCGTGGGCAACGCGCATCGAACCCAGCAGGTTGGTCTCCACCATCCGCACCCACTCGTCCGTGTCCGCGTTCAGGATCATGCCCGCGAGCATCAGACCGGCGTTGTTCACGAGGGCGTCGAGCCGACCGAAGCGGGCGACGACCGCAGAGACGACCTGGTCGACGGATTCCGGCTCGGTCACATCGAGCTCCATGGCCACCATCTCTCCTGGCGCTTCCTCCACCAGCGTCTGCAAGCGCTCGGCGCGACGTCCGGCCGCGACCACGATCGCCCCTTCATGGGAGAGGGCGAGGGCGGTGGCCCGGCCGATTCCCGACGACGCACCGGTCACGAGCACGACTTTGCTTCTGAGACTGCTTTCCATCTGCTTCTCCTGATCTTTTCTCGGACGCCAATGTGACCGCGAACCACTTCGCCCTGTGACACCTCGGAGGGGCTGTTCGCTCAAGGCCTGTCACAACCGGATCCCCCGCCCGGTCTCTGCTGTGGACAGGGCGATATCGCGCCCCACGACCCGGAAGGTGAACATGTCGACCATCAGCGAGCAGGCGTTCTCCCGCACTGACGCCGAGCGACGGCGCGAATCATGACCGATGAGAGGCCCGATGTCTCGGCCCTGAACAGCGCGGTCGGCACGGAGCTGTTCGTGCTGCAGTCGGCGGCGAGCTCGACGATCAGCGAAGCGGGAACGCGCAGTTCCATCTACCTGTCGACCCTGTCCAGCGGTCTGGTGGCCATCGGGTTCGCCGCGAACTCGCCCGCCCTGATCGGTATTCTCGCGTTCACCGTCCTGCCGGCGATCTTCGCGCTGGGATGGTTCACGGTCGTGAGACTCGTCGACACGAGCGTCGAGAACATCACTGCGCGTCGACGCATGGAGCGGATCCGCGAGTACTTCGTCAGCCTGCATCCGCGGGGCTCCGAGCTGATCGCGCTCGACGCGCCCCAGTCCGGCGAGCTCGGGGTGCGGTACGCGCGCTCCTCGTTCCTGTTCACCATGGCCAGCATGGTCGGCGCGGTGAATGCCGTACTCGGCGGTGCCCTCGTGACCCTGGCGCTCGTCGGGGTCTTCGGAGTCTCCGAGCTGCCCGCCCAGACCGCGGGCATCGTCATCGGTGCGCTCCTGCTGACCGCGACCCTGATCTACGAACGACGACGGATCCGGGCTGCCACGTGAAAGTTCTCCGACTGTTGTCACACTTCGAGGTGCTGTCCGGTCACTGTTGACGAGAACCCCCTGCGCGCACGGCGCGGGACCCAGGAACGGAGCGAGCGAGATGCGGATCGTCGTGTTGGGTGGGACCGGCCAGGTGGGCCGGATGGTCGTCGAGAAACTCGAACGTCGAGCTCAGGCGGTCGTGGTGGCTGCGCCGGCGAGCGGCGTGGATGCGCGCACGGGGCAGGGCCTCGATGCGGCGCTCGAGTTCGCCGATGCCGTGATCGACGTCACCAACGCCCCGGACGTCTCGGGCTCCGCCGCACGCGAGTTCTTCGAGACCACCACGCAGCGTGTGCTGGAGGCGGAGGAGCGCGCGGGAGTGAAGCATCACGTCGTGCTGTCGATCGTCGGCGCGGATCACGCCGGGGAAGACGGATACTTCGCCGCCAAGGGCATGCAGGAGATCCTCGTACGGTCGGGGCCGATCGCCCACTCCATCCTCCGATCCACGCAGTTCTACGACTTCGCGCGGAAGATCGCGGAGTGGAACACCGCACACGACACCGTGCATCTGCCACCGAAGCCCGTACAGCCCGTCGCGGCATCCGACGTGGCCGAAGCGCTGGTCGACCTGGCGATGGGGGATCCGCTCGGCGGCGCGGTCGACTTCGGAGGCCCCGAGCAGATGGCCCTCCCCGAGTTCGTGAGTCGCGTGCTCCGCGTCGACCATGACCCGCGCTATGTCGTCGAGGACGAGGACACCACTACCCTGGGCTTCAACATCTCCGGAGACCTGCTGCTTCCTCGGTCTCCGCTGCGTCTCGCGTCCACGACCCTCGATGCCTGGGTTCACGAAGAGGGCCGACGCCTGGTCGCAGGACTCCGATGAAGACAGGGGGGCGAAGGGCGTGACGATGGCCGAGAGCGGATTCGGTGAGACCGCAGACCTCGACGAGGCGGTACGGGTCTTCGACACGCACCGCCGACGACTCTTCGGCATCGCGTACCGGATGCTGAGCACGGTCGCCGATGCCGAAGACATCGTGCAGGAGACATGGATCCGCTGGCAGAACACGGATCGCAGCAAGATCCAGGAACCCGTGGCGTTCCTGACGACGATCACCACCCGGCTCTCGATCAATGTGCTGCAGTCGTCGCATTCGCGGCGGGAGACGTACATCGGCCCGTGGCTTCCCGAGCCCGTGAACACCGATGACGATCCGGCGCTCGGCGCCGAACGGGCGGAGGCGCTGCAGTTCGCGATCCTGTTGACGCTCGAGAAGCTCACCCCGACCGAACGGGCGGCGTACATCCTGCGCGAGGCGTTCGACTATCCGTACCCGCGCATCGCCGAGGTGATCTCCGGCAGTGTCGTGAGCGCGAGGCAGCTCGTCAGCAGGGCACGGGCGCACCTGTCGTCCACGCGCAACGCCCACGTCGACCCGGTGGCGCAGCGTCGGCTGCTCGAGGCGTTCCTCACGGCCGCCCAGAAGGGCGATGCCCACGAGCTCGAAGCCCTCTTCACGGCCGATGTCGTCAGCTACACCGACGGCAATGGCACCAAGCTCGCCGCCCGCATCCCGGTGGTGGGTCGCGGGCGCGTGGCGCAGTTCGTCGCGGCGTTCGCGCACCACTTCTGGATCGGGAAGACGATCGACTGGGTGCAGGTGAACGGCCAGCCCGCGGCCACCCTCGTCGAGGGCGGCGAGGTCACGACCATGGTCACGGCGACCACGTCGAGCGAGGGCATCCTGCAGCTGCTCTGGGTGATGAGTCCGCAGAAGCTCGGGCACGTCAACGCGGTCACCGCATGACCCGCAAGCACTACCCGGCGTGGCTGCGCCGGCGCCGTCATGATGCTGCCGATGCCGACACCATCGAGACTTTCGGAAGTGCACTCTGCGCACTGGACGAGGACGCGATCCGGGCGCTGCTCCACCCGGAGGTCGTGGTGGTCATCGACAGCGGCGGTCACGTTCCGACCGGTCCGATGCCGGCGACGGGGCCGGAGGCGGCCGCGTCGGAGCTGCGTGCGCTGATGACGCCGGGGACCTTCATCGCCACCGCGTCGGTCAACGGTGTGCCGGGCCTCACGCTGGTTCGTGGGGAGCGCATCGTCGCCGCGCTCACGGCCGAGATGCGATCGCATCTGCTGTCCAACATCTGGATCGTGTGCAACCCCGACAAGCTTCGGCACTGGAATCGATAGGCACGTCCGCGTGCGGTGACGCTTCTCCGCCCGTCAGGGAATCGGCACCGCGCGGTCGGCGCCGAGGCGCTTCATGACCATGGTCGAGGTGAGCCGCTGCACGCCGGGGAGCGCTCCGAGGGTGCTGTCGTAGAGCTCCTGGTACGCGCTCATGTCGCGGGTGAGGATGCGCAGCATGTAGTCGGGGTCGCCGAACAGGCGCTGTGCCTCGGCGACCGCGGGGATGGCCACGACCGCCTCTTCGAACGCGACGATGGTGTCCTTGTCGGTGCGCCCGATCGTCACGAACACGATCGCCTCGAACGTGAGCCCGACCGCCTTCGGAGCCACCACCGCGCGGTACCGCTCGATCGCCCCGGACTGTTCCAACTCCTTGAGCCGTCGATGGCAGGCCGAGAGGCTCAGACCGACCTGCGAAGCGAGGTTCGTCGCGCTCATCCGGCCGTCATCCTGCAATAGCGAGAGAATCTCCCGGTCAAGTGCATCCATGGCGACAAGTCTTGCAGGATTCAGCCGTCAGCACGCGAAGAATCGAAGCACCTTTCGCGGGATCCTTCGTAGTCTCTTCCTCGGATTGAGGAGGACCGATGGATATCGCACTGGTCATGCAGTTCTGGCTGGTCGCGGTCATGCTCGCGCTGACCCCCGGTGCCGACTGGGCGTACGCGATATCGGCCGGGCTGCGCGCCCGCTCGATCGCACCCTCGATCCTCGGGATGCTCGCCGGCTACACGGTGGTAATCGTCGCCGTCGCGCTGGGGCTCGGCGCACTCGTCACCGCGTATCCCGTCACGCTCACGACCCTGACCGTGGTCGGTGCGCTCTATCTGATCTTCCTCGGCGCGACGACGCTCGCCAGCCGCCCGGCGCCGATCACCGAGAGCGGGGAGCCGATCGCGACCGGCGGATGGTCCCAGTTCCTGCGCGGGTCGGGAGTGAGCGGCATCAACCCCAAGGGGCTGCTGCTCCTGCTCGCTCTGCTGCCGCAGTTCACGAGTCCGGACGGCTGGTCGTCGACGACGCAGATGCTCGCGCTCGGCGGACTGCATCTGCTCAACATCGCCGTCGTCTACACGACGGTCGGACTGCTCGCCCGCCGCCTGCTGCGCACCCGCCCACGCGCGAGCTCGTTGGTCACCCGCCTCGCCGGCATCGCGATGACCGTCATCGGTGTCGGGATCCTCATCGAGCAGGTGTTCGAGTGGTTGTGAGCAGCGCTTAAGCACGGTGCTCGGCGGCGCCTCGATCGAGAGGTCGGCGTAGCGTCGGACACGGATCCATCTGCAGGCGAAGGGAACCGGTGACGGGAATGGCACGCACGACCACGGCCCTCCGTCTGCTGCTGCCGGCGTTCCTGCTCGGCGCGATCATCGCCATCTCGTTCCTGGAGGCGCCGCTGAAGTTCCTGGCGCCGGGCGTCACGATCCCGATCGGGCTGGGCATCGGGCGGCTCGTGTTCACGGCGTTGAACGTGCTCGCGGGCGTGGTGCTGATCGTGCTCACGGTGGTGAACGTGCGCGCGCGGGCAGGGCGCGCGACGCTGAGCATCCTCGGGTCGATCTGGTTCGTCTACCTCATCGAGGTCGCCGTCATCCGCCCCGTGCTGAACCAGCGCAGTGACCTGGTGATCGCGGGACTCGCCGCCGCCGGGACCAACTGGGCGCACTACGCGTACATCGTGGCCGATGTGACTCTGGTCGGCCTGCTGATCGCCCTGATCGTCGTGACCGTGCGGAAGGTCCTGCCGCGCGACGTCCGCTGAGCTCCCGCGTCAGGGGCGGACGCGCACCGTTCGGCCTTCGAACGACACCAGGTCGCCGTCGCGCAGCTGGCGTCCGCGGCGTCGGTCCACCTCGCCATTGACGGTCACGTATCCGTCGATGATGACCTCTTTGGCGTCGCCGCCCGAGTCGAGGAGGCCGGCGAACTTGAGGAACTGTCCGAGGCGGATCACTTCGCCGCCGATGGAGATGTCGTCGATCGGTCCGGAGGTGCTCATCCCTGAATGCTAGCCGTCGCCGTGTCCGCCCCGGCGCATGACGATGCCGCCGCCTCGGGGGAGGGGCGGCGGCATCGGGAGTATCGGACGTCGCAGGACAGCCCGGGGACGAGGCCCTCGGTTCAGTCGATGTCGGTCCCGACGACGGCGAAGTCGGCGCTGAAGTCGATGTCGATCGAGCGGTTGTCCGATGTGAGGACCGACGCGTCGTAGGGGCTCACGTCGTCGCCGTCCACATCGAGGTCGGTGATCATGCCGTCGGCCTCCGCGAGCGCGGCGTCGACCAGCGAGCGGATCGTCGCGTCGTCGAGGGTGAGCGCGGGACCGGTGTCGTCGCCGTCGGCCGGATCCGTCTCGATCACGGAAGCGGCGAGGGTCTCGTCGACGCGGACGTCGGTCTCAGTGCCGTCGGCGGTCGTGAGCTGCACCTCCCAGGTGCCGTCACGCTTCGCGTCGATCGACGTGACCTCGCCCTCGGCGGCGCCTCGTGCGGCATCCGCGATCTCGATGAGCTCGTCGGCCGATGCCGTGCCGATGCCGGTCACCGGACCGCGGTCGTTCGACGAGCCGTCGTCGTCGTCGCGGCGGTCGTCGCGATCGCCGTGGGGCGCTCCCTCGTCGTGACGCGGGCCGTCCGACATCGCGGGCCGGTCGTCGTCATCGCCGAACTCATCGCCGATGGCCGCCCCGACCGCGATACCGCCGCCCGCGAGGATCACGGCCGCCGCGATGCCGCCACCGATGAGGAGTGCACGCTTGCGCCCGGGGTTCGGCGCGGATGCCGCGGGGGTGGCGACCGGCTCGGCCGCGGGGAACGTGGGGTGCTGCCCGACACCGGCTGCCGGCGTGGCCGCGTCCGCAGCGGGGGTGACCGGAACGGTCTGCGCATCCGGGGTGCTCGCGGGGGTCTGGTCGGGAGTCTGGTCCGGGGTGGGTGTCTTGTCGTCCATGTCCCGATGGTCTCGCGTAGGCGCTGAAGCCTCCCTGAAGCCTCCTGAAGCGGTCTTCAGGAACGGCCGATCAAGCGCTCAGCCGCCGAGGGGCAGCGTGACGACGAAGCGGGCGCCGCCCCAGCGGGAGTCGTCGACCGCGAGCGTTCCGCGAGCCGATGCGGCGATGCCCTGCGCGATCGCGAGACCCAGTCCGCTGCCACCGGCATCGCGGCTGCGCGCCTCGTCGAGGCGGACGAAGCGCTCGAAGATGCGGTCGCGCTCCTCGGCGGGCACGCCGGCGCCATCGTCCTCGACCGTCACGAACACGTGACCGCCCGAGGGGGTCACGCCGATCGCGACCCGTCCGCGGCTGTGCCGCACCGCGTTGTCGGCGAGGTTGCGCAGCAGCTGGCCGAGCAGACGGGGATCGCCGTTCACCCTGGCCGCCTGGATGCCGGAGCCGTCGACGTCGAGCCCGGCGGCCCGCAGCCGGCGCACCTCACCGAGCGCGATGTCGTCGAGGTCGACCGCCTCGTCGTGCGTGCTCGCACCCTCGTCGAGCCGGGCGAGCAGCAGCAGCGACTCGACGATGCCCTGCAGGCGCAGCCCCTCCTCCGAGACGACCTCGGCGAGCTCGGCGATGCTCGTCACGTCGGGGTGTGCCTGCGCGAGCTCGGCGTGCTGACGGATGGTCGCGAGGGGAGAGCGCAGCTCGTGCGAGGCGTCCGACACGAAGCGCCGCTGCGCGGTGGCCGCGGCATCGAGTCGATCGAGCATGCCGTTCATGGTGGTCGCGAGTGCCGCGATCTCATCGGCCGTCTCGGGCACCGGCACGCGCTGGTGCAGGCGCTCGGCGGTGATGCCGTCGACCTTCTCGCGGATGCGCTCGACCGGTCGGAGCGCCCGGCCGACCACGAGCCAGGTGGTCACCGCGACGAGCAGCAGGAGCAGGGGCACGGCGATGGCGAGCAGAGTCGCGACCGTCGTCAGGGTCTCGGCGTCGTCATCCATCGAAACGGCCAGCACTAGTGTCTGGTCGTCATCGAGGTCGTCCGAGACGACGAGCATCCGCTCCCCGTCGACGGTCAGCGTCTGCGGGTCGTCGGACACGGGCAGGGCCGCGGCACCGAGCGCTTCCCTGGCGTCTTCGCTGGCCGCCCGCACCGATCCGTCGGCGCCGATGAGCTGCACGAACTCGTCCTCGAGGGCGTCGATCCCGCCGCGGCCCGGTCCGTCGCTGCGCTCGGTGAGCTCGTCGAGGCGCTGCTCGGCCGCCCGCTCGGTGCTGCTGTGGATGCTGGCGCTGAGCACGCCGTAGAACGAGAACGCGCCGATGAGCAACGCCACCGCGACGACGACCGTCGCCCCGAGCGTGGTCCTCCCGCGCACCGAGCGCCAGCTGCGCCTAGCCACCGTCGGCCGCCAGCCGGTAGCCTGCGCCGCGGATCGTCTCGATCGCCTCGCGGCCGAACGGCTTGTCGAGCTTGCGGCGCAGGTGCCCGACGTAGACCTCGACGATGTTGGGGTCGCCGTCGAAGTCGTCGTCCCAGACACCCTCGATGAGCGCGCGCTTCGACAGCACCTGGCCGCGGTGGCGCATCAGATACTCGAGCACCGAGAACTCCCGTGCGGTGAGGGTCACGGGGATGTCGCCTCGCCAGACGCGGTGGGCGGCGGGGTCGAGTCGCAGGTCGCCGGCTTCCAGGATCGCGGGGCGAGCGACGCCTCCGCGGCGCACGAGGGCGCGGAGGCGGGCGACGAGGATCGCGAACGAGAACGGCTTGGTGACGTAGTCGTCGGCGCCGGTCTCGAGCGCCTCGACCTGGTCCCACTCGCCGTCCTTGGCGGTCAGCATCAGCACGGGCGTCCAGTTCTCCTCGGCGCGCAGCGCCTCGCACACCTTCCAGCCGCTCATGCCCGGCATCATCAGGTCGAGCACGATCGCGTCGTAGCGCGTCTCCCGTGCCCGCCAGAGCCCGTCGACGCCGTTGTGCGCGACGTCCACGGCGAAGCCCTCGGCTTCCAGGCCGCGGCGCACACCCTCGGCCAGGCGCACCTCGTCGTCCACCACCAGGATCCGCATTCCTCCAGTGTGGCCGGTCGACGCTGAATCGGGGCTGAAGCTCGGCAGGACGCGTCAGCGGAGGTGCTGCTGGATCTCGCGGATCACCTCGCCCAGCGTGCCGGTGGCGAGCAGGCCGGGGCCGAGAGGGCCCGCGGAATCCTCGCCGAGCGGGGGGAGTGCGCGCAGAGCGGCGGATGCTTCAGGGGACAGGGCGGCGAGTTGCCAGCGCACCTCTTCGGCGCGTGCCTCGGGCGCCGAGGGGTGCGCGAGCTCCACGGCTTTCGCGGCGTATGCCGCCGCTCCGAGTGCATGGGCGCCCATGTGGGCGACGCCCGCGGCCTGTGCGGCGGCCCGCGCGGCGGCAGCCCCTGCCGGCGAGGTCGCACTGTGGGCGGCCCTGCCCGCGACGAACCGCCGACGGATCTCTTCGGCGGCGCTGAGCTCACCCCGGGCGAATGCTCGTGCCCGGGCGATGGCGTCTCGGGCGCGGTCGTCGTCCGGCGCCTCCGCTTCGAACAGGGGCAGTGCCCGCTCGGCGCAGTCGGCCGCCCACACGGCGACGATCCTGCGGTCGGCCTCGGTCATGCCCTGCACGGTGGTCATGTTCACCTCGCCCGGCGCTGGGACCGCTGCCGGGCGGACTCGTGCGCTTGGCGGAGCAGATCGAGCACGGATTCCGAGGTGCGCTCCGCGGGGTCGATCACGCACACCCACCCGACCGCACCGTAGAGCGGATGCCGCTGGAACACGTCGACTTCCGCCGGCGCGGTATCCACGGGGACGAGCGACGCCACCTGCTCGCGTCCGACGTGGATGTTCACACGGAACCGCCCTGGCGCATTCAGCGCGGAAGCCGTGTCGTCGGGGTAGTCCTTCGTGATGATCGTTCCGTACGGCTGGGTGCGCTCCGGCATCCGCCCGTCCGGTGCGTGATAGAAGTAGGCGTCTCCCCAGGAAAGCGCAGGGAAGTCGCTGCCCGCTTCGGGGGTGACGACGAGGGCGCCGTCGAAGCCACGGACTGTTTCGATGATCTCCTGCATTGTCATCCCTCAATGATGAGGTTCACGTGCTTATGTGGACTTGGAAGCGGGAAGGAGGGCGAATCACATGCCAAACCCTCAAAAGGATGTCATGACGACGGCTGCGCTCGGTCGACGCGTGGGCTACTCGACGCAGCAGGTGCGCGACCTGGAGCGGCTCGGGGTCATCCCTCCGGCCGAGCGCGGAGCCAACGGCTACCGCCGCTATGCGGGGCGGCACGAGACCGCCGCGCGCGCCTATCGTGCGATGGCGGCGGCCATCGGCCCCGTGCCCGCCCGGCGACTGATGCCGACTCTGATCGGGGCGCCGGTCGGGGCCGCGGCCGAGCGCATCGATGACCTGCATGTCGGTCTCGCGGCCGAGCGCTCCCGAGTGCGCGAGGCGCTGCGCGGTCTCGATGTCGCTCTGGTCGAAGCCGGCGAAGACTTCGACGACGCGGATGCGATGACCATCGGCGAACTCGCGCAGGCCCTCGGCATCCGCCCGTCCGCGCTCCGTCACTGGGAGCAGGAAGGGCTGGTGCATCCGCTCCGCGGCACGGCATCCACGCGGTCGTACGGCGCGGCGGCGATCACCGAGGCGCGCATCGTCGCCGCCCTGCGCGCGGGCGGCTACGGCATCCCCGCGATCTCGCGCATCCTCGAACACGTGCGGCAGCATGCCGACACGGGCGAGGTGCAGCGCATCCTCCAGGGCCGGCTGGTCGCGCTCACACGGCGCAGCGTCGCGCTCCTCGCGGCCGCCGGACACCTGCACGCGCTTCTCGCTGATCGGGGTGAGGAAGACTGACGGTCGTCGTCGACCGCGAGGTCGGACGGCTCGCTTAGGGTGGCTCGTATGACGTGCAGCGCGCGGTGGCCGAAGACGATGCGCGTGCTCGCGACGCCGATCCGGAAGCCGGGGTGCTGACCATGCAGAAGTCGGGGCGATACGTGCGCGTGGGGAACACGGAGTACCCGCTCGCCTCTCCGGGAGGCAACTGGGCGCTCTGGAGCCCCACCCCGGTCGAGGGTTTCCGGAAGATCGGGAGCGGGTGGGTCCGCAACATCGCACCCGACGAGCAGCTGGAGTGCTTCCGCGTCGCACACCACGGCACGTATCGCGGCATCCCGGTCACGGTCGAGCCCGGCGACGGAGCATTGGCACGCCTCGACACCCGCGATCCGCGCGCAGCCGAGCAGGGGTTCGAGAGGTTCGGGTTCGAGCGGCCCGAACTGCAGTCGTGGCTGAAGTTCGTGCCCGTCGACGACCGGGACCTCGCCTTCACGACCACGCGCACACCGGAGCCGATGCCGTGGGCGCAGTCGACCCGAGACGCCGTCGCGCAGCGCCCGGTCCCGCGACCGTCCGACGCGCAGCCGTCGGAGTGGGGAGCCTTCACGCTCCGTCTCATCACCGCGCTCCGCGGTGTGACCGACCGCGTGTTCCTCATCGTCTCGGTCGATGGCGACCCGCTGCGCTACGTGCAGTTCGCCGGAGACCCCGAGATGCTCCACGCCGAGGCGCCGGGGGGCGACGTGGTCGCGGATGCCGACGAATCGGTGCTGCGGGCCACCGGGTGGAAGGAGCCGGGGGTCGCGCAGCCGAACTGGACCGCGGAGCTCCCGCTGCCCGCGTACGCGGTCGACTTCCGGGAACTCGCCGAGCGGTGCGTCGCTGCGCTGCGTGATGCCTATGGGGTGACGAGCCCCGATGCCCTCGCGTACCGCGCGTGGCGTGATCCGGAGCAGGCCTCGCTCGAGTTCTCCGGACTCGGTCGCGCCCTGCCCTGATCCGCGCCTCCGGGATGCCGCCTCGGTTCAGCGACCGCCGAGGCCGGCCTGCTCGCGCATCGCGGCGAGGTCGAGGTCTTTCGCGTCGAAGAAGAGTACCGGGTCCAGCGCGAGCGGCTCGGAGTCGATCCAGAATTCCTTCCCCGCGACGCGGATCACGCCGATGTACATCGCCCGGTCGGCGTCGGACGTCCAGATCGTGAGGAGTCGGTCATCGCCCCGGTGTGCGATCACGTCTTTCAGGGCGGCGACGATCCCGGCGCTGTCCGAGCTGCCGCGCTGCAGCGTGGACAGGGCCTGATCGAGCGGGAATCCCGCGGCGACACCGTGGATCACCGGATTCGTCAGCACGCCGCCGCCCTTGATCCGCCAGCGCCGCGCACTGACGAAGAACATCACGATGGCGGCGACGAAGACAGCCGGCGGGAGGAAGAAGGCACCGGCGATCGCGAGCCCGCTGCGCACGCGTCCGCCGAGCAGTTCGACCGTCGCCTCCGGGTTGAGGTAGACGAGGAGCATCACGACCACCATGAGCCCGGCGATCACGAGCCAGGTCGCCGACTTGCGGGGAGAGCGCTCGGAGACGAAGAGATCTGGGCGTGTGGCGAACCAGGTGTAGAGATTGCGCGACCGGGACCGGAGGGGCGTGAAGCTCATGGGATCACGCTAGTGCGGTCGGCCATCGGCGCTCATCACGCCGGGCTGCCGATCCGTGCTTCGACCTCCGCGATGAGCGGGTTGTCGTCGGCAGGGTCGGTGATGATCGCGGTGACGGCGTCGAGTGCCAGCACGGGGTAGCGAGCGGCAGCGCCGATCTTCTCCTCGCTCGCGAGCACCACTGTCTCGGCGCAGCGCGAAGCGAGTGCCCGCTTGGTGACGGCGTCGTCGAGTTCGCCCGTGGTGAGGCCGCGTTCGGGGTCGATGCCGGTGGCGCCGAGGAAGAACGTGTCGGCAGCGAGGCGCTGGATCGCCTCCATGGCCAGGCCGCCCCCGGTCACCAGTGAGTGTCGGGAGAGTTCGCCGCCGATCATGATCACCCGCGCGTCCGAGTGCTCGGCGACGGCGAGGGCGATGGCGGGGCTCGGCGTGATGACGGTGATCCCTGTGCCGGAGGGAAGGAGCCGGGCCATCGCCAGCGTGGTCGTGCCGGCGTCGAGGACGATCGTCGATCCGGGGCGGACGGTGGCCACCGCCGCGCGCGCGACGCGTTCCTTGCTCTCGGTCGCCAGCGCGGCGCGTTCGCGAACCGGGGGCTCGGGAGCGGGGATTGGCAGCGCACCGCCGTACACGCGCAGGAGTCTGCCCTCGTCCGCGAGCTCTCGGAGGTCACGGCGGATGGCATCCTCCGAAACGCCGAGCTCGTCGGCGACGGCTTTCGCCACCACCCGTCCGTCACGCTCCAGGAGAGCGAGCAGGTGATCCTTGCGTTGCGCGGCCAGCATATGTTTCCTCACGAAGTTGCACGTTCTTGCATGATTCAGACTACAGTCATCCGCATGACGAAACCACTCCTGATCCTGATCGCCGGTCCGTACCGCTCGGGTACCGGCGGCGACCCCCAACTCATCGCCCAGAACCTGGCGCGCCTCGAAGAGGTCTCCGGGCCGATCTTCCGCCTCGGCCACGTGCCGATGATCGGTGAATGGGCGGCGCTGCCGATCCTGCGCACCCTCGATGCCGCCGAAGCCGGTGAGGGGGACGTGATGTACGAGACGGCGTACCGGCTGCTGCAGCACTGCGACGCCGTGCTGCGCCTTCCCGGTGAGTCGTCAGGTGCGGACAAGGATGTCGAGATCGCGAAGGAGCGCGGGTTGCCCGTCTATCGCTCGCTCGAGGAGATCCCCCCAGCCTCGACTCCGTAGGCTGGAGGTATGACCAAGAACATCTGGACCATCCTCGGCGTCATCCTCGCCGTCGTGATCGCGTGGTGGATCGTGAGCGCGCTGTTCTCGGTGCTCGCGTTCATCTTCAAGCTCGCGATCGTCGCGGTCGTCGCCGTGGTGGTGTTCCTCATTCTGCGCGGGATCTTCAGCCGCAGCGACGACTGACGGCGCGGCCCCCTCGTCGGACGCGTTCTCGGCGAGAGGTCCTAGCGGAGCACGCGGTAGCGAAGGTGGGTCTCGCTCGCGAAGGCCGAGGTCTCGAGGCGTTCCAACTCGATGCGCTGCCCGAGCCCGGCGAACAGGGAGATGCCGTCGCCCAGCAGGACCGGCGCGACGTCGAGGTGGAGTTCGTCGACGAGTCCGAGCTGGAGGCACTGTCGCGAGATGCTCCCGCCGAGCAGGCTGACCCACTTGTCGCCCGCCGCCTGCGCGGCTGACTCGACCGCCTGCGCGATGTCGTCGACCACGAACGTGTAGGTGATCCCGTCGCGTTCGATCGGCTCGTGCTCGCTGTGGGTCATGAGGTAGACCGGCACCTTGAGCATGCCGCCATAGGGGATCTCGCCGTCGTCGATGGTCTGCGTCTTGTTCGCCCCGCCGACGATGGCGCCGATGTTCTTCATGACGTTCTCGACGACGACATCGTCTTCGGGAGCGGAGGGGCGACCGAACATCCAGTCGACTCCGCCGTCCGCATCCGCCAGGAACCCGTCGAGGGTCACGGTCGCGTGGACGATCACTCGAGCCATGATCTGCTCCTTCCGTGGAGGTGAGTCGAGCGACTTGCTTCGTCGGAGCGCTGGTGATCCAACCCGCCCCCAGCCGGCGCCACCGGGGCGCCTCAGCAACGTGCGCGTACTAGCTGGCGAGCTGCTGCACCCGCTGGTACGTGACGCCGAGGATAGCGCCGGCTGCTTCGAGAGGGTAGCCGTCGGCGCGGAGCGCACGAGCTGCTTCGCGCCGGAGCCTGTCCGCTCGTTCTATCGCCGCCTCTCCGGCGGCCGTCGCGTCATTGCTCTCCGCGAGCAACTGCATAACTCGGCTGGGCGCATCGATGACGACGTCGACCTCGACATCAGTGGGCTCGACATCAAGCCAGACGGACGCGAGGTCGGAGGCGGCTTTCTTGATTCCGCGGAAAGTGAGCGCGCTGCCCGTCGCCACGATCGTTGCGCCGCTGGGCGTCTCGGAGGTGAGCTCCGGAATCTCGATCGTCCACGATCCGTCGTCATCGCGGGAGGCGCGGGCACTGAGTCTGGTCGTCATGTCTCTGCCCTTCAATTCCATGCGCTCGGAGTGTTCGGGAACGCGGTCTGCACCAATGATGCTTGTACCACGAGTACAAATACGACTTGTTCTATTCCGGAGTACTGCTCTCAGGCGCTCGGCGCGAACGCCCCGACCCGGTACTTCGCGGCGCGGTGCGTGTCCTGCACGCGGTCTCCCTTGCCCTGCAACTTGTTGCGCAAGGTGCCGGGCGTGTACTCATTCGGGTAGACGCCGCGCTCGCGCAGCACCGGGATCACGTGCTCGATGACGTCCTGCCACGTGCCGGGTGTGACCGCGTAGGCGAGGTTGAAGCCGTCGATGTCGGTCTCCTCCACCCAGGACTGCAGCTCGTCGGCGATCTCGACACCAGAGCCCACGACCGTGGGGCCGAGGCCGCCGATCGCGTTGTGGCGTCCGAAGTCGCCGACGGTCCATTCGCGGCCGAGGTCGGCCTCTTCCTTCAAGTGCTGCAGCACCGACTGGATCGCGTTCGACTCGACGTTCCCGACCGGCTCGTCCTCTGCGTACTGAGAGAGGTCGACGCCCATCCAGCCCGACATGAAGGTGAGCGCGCCCTCGGGGCTCGCATAGGAGAGGTACTCGGCGTGCTTCGCGGTCGCCTCCTCGCTCGTCGCGGCAGTGATCACCGTGAGCAGTGTGTAGATGCGGGCGTCGTACCGGTCGCGGCCGGCGGCTTCCAGGGCATCGCGGATGCGCTTCACCGTGCCGGCGAGCACCTCCTTCGAGGGGGCGGCGACGAAGATGGCCTCGGCGTTCTCGGCCGCGAACTTCACTCCGCGCGGGCTCGCACCGGCCTGGTAGATCACCGGCGTGCGCTGCGGCGACGGCTCTGAGATGTGGATGCCGGGAACGCTGAAGTGCTTCCCCTCATGCCCGATCGGGTGCACCTTCGACGGGTCGGTGAAGATGCCGCGCTCGCGGTCCTCGACCACGGCGTCGTCTTCCCACGAGCCCTCCCAGAGCTTGTAGAGCACCTCGACGTACTCGTCCGCGTGGTCATAGCGGTCGTCGTGCGCGAGCTGATCCTCCTGGCCCATGTTGCGGGCGGCGCTGGGCAGGTATCCGGTCACGACGTTCCAGCCGATCCGGCCCTGGGTGAGGTGGTCGAGGGTGCTCAGCCGGCGCGCGAAGGGGTAGGGGTGCTCGAATGCGGTGCCCGCGGTGATGCCGAAGCCGAGGTTCTCGGTGACCGCGGCCATCGCGCTCACCAGCAGGATCGGGTCGTTCACGGGCACCTGGGCGCCGTTGCGGATCGCGGCCTCGTTCGTGCCGCCGTAGACGTCGTAGGTGCCGAGCACGTCGGCGATGAAGATGCCGTCGAAGGTCGCGCTCTCCAGCAGCTTCGCCAGATCCGTCCAGTACGAGATCGTGTTGTACTGCCGCGACCGGTCGTCGGGGTGCCGCCACAGGCCGGACGACTGATGGGCGACGCAGTTCATGTCGAAGGCGTTGAAGCGGATCTGACGGGTCATGCCCCCATGAAAGGCGAACGGCGCGGGGCGGTCCAGGGCCGCCGACATGCGCGGACACATTCCGGGGGATGCTGGTCGATGGGTCTAGCTCGATCCGCTGGTTTTCCAGAGGCCTTGCTGAGCCCACCCGTCGGGGAAGCCCATGCTGTCGATCCTCACGTGGGGGACACTCGGAAAGGTGGCTACCAATTCCTTGAGGCGCCGCGTCCAATCGGCGTAACCACCGATGCTGCGCAGCAGATACGCGATTACGGCCAACGAGTTGTAGAGGCCGAAGTCCTGCTTCGGCGCTGTGTCTTCACGCAGGTGCGCCAACACGGGAATCGCATTGTTCTTTGGTCTGGTGGGCGCATCGACGAGCTTTCTGTTGAACAAGCGCGCCTGGTGTGCCGCGACGTTCCGTACATAGTTGGTGCTCGCGATCCAGCTGGCCAGGACAGTCTTGCTGGGTACTGAGTAATGAAGGGCGATCCGAGTGGCGAGATCGTTCTGCAGCCCGCGGTAGAGCTTGGCGAGGTGGCCGAGTTCAAGAATCTCGGTCAGTGCCCAAATCGGCATTCGATCGTCGTATTTCCGTCGAAAGTGCTCGACGAAGGCTTCCTTCGAGCTGGCTCGCCTTTCGTCCACGCGGCTGATCCACTCGGCATGTTTGCTCGTCATCACGCCAGCGCCCGTATCGATGGATGGCGCGGTGAAGGCCGGAGTGAAGCATCGTTGATCGAGGTGCGCGAAGGCCGAAGTCTGGCCGAGGATGTAGCCGACTTGAGTACGAAGCGAAACCTCGATGCGTTCGACGGCCTCGAGAACGAGCAGGCGTAGCGCGCGATCGAATGCGATCAGCGCCGCAGCATGCTCCAGACGGGTGTCCTTCCGATACGAACTCAGAATACGAGTCGACTGGCGACCGCGGTCATCAATGAACTTCTCCGACTCGCGAGATGGATAGAGATACCCCGTGAGGCGGTAGTAGCCAACCTCTTCGAGCAACTGTTCAGCGGCCGATTCGTCGTCGACGATCAGACCTCTGCCCTGGAGTTGCGCAATCTGCTGCTTTATAGACATCCAAGGCTTGGTGTACTCGACCACGTGTCTCCCCAAAAGAAAATCAGCCCGAGCCGTGAGGCGAGCGGGCTGATCGTGATGTTCCAAGACTAGCATCCTCGAGCCCATGTGAGGAGGGCCCTAAGCCCGATTCGGCGTGTAACATGTTACCGTGAAGGAACCCCTTGCTGCCGCCAGTGAGCCGCGGAAGGAACAGTGAGGACCGACGTGATCCAGAGGCCTGGAAGCACCCGACGAAGCCACACCGGGCTGCGTTCCCTGACCGATCTCCTGATTGTCGTTGGTGTGGGTGTCCTTGCGTTCTTCGTGAACGGCTACGTCTCCGCGGCAATCATGGTCCTTACTGTCGGCGGGGTCCTCGGCGGGGCGAGGGTGCGTCGCCGGCGCCGGGCGGAACCGGCACGACACGAAGGGTCGTCTCACGTATGACTTCCGGTATCGCACCCCTGTACCTCGTCATCACGGTGATCGTGCTCATCGCCGTCGTCGCACTCGTCGGTTACCTGGTCCTTCGCGTCAAGCGCGGCGGCAAACGGCGCGACTGATCCGTGCGCTGCTGTGGGTGAGGTTCACCAACGTCCGGTGCCCCTCATCCGTGACGCCGCCGCAGCCCGTGAACCGATTGGGGCTTACGTTGTGTTGTCGATGCCCCCGCAAGCATCGGATCGGCTTCGCTTTAGGCGGCGACGTCCAGCACTCCGGCTTCGCTACTGCTCGTAGACGTCCCGCCGATGACCCAGCGTCACGACCGCGACGATGAGCAGGTCGTCGTCGATCGTGTAGATGATGCGGTAGTTCCCGACGCGGACGCGGAGTCCGTCGCGTCCCTGCAGCGCCTTCGCTCCCGGTGGGCGGGGGTTCTCGCCGAGCAGGGCGATGGCACCGCGGATCCGGTCGCGATCCTGATGGTCGACCTTCTTCAATGCTCGAACCGCAGCGGGGCGCAGTTCGATCCGATAACTCACGTCCAGCCCAGGTCGGCCTTCACCTGATCCCAGGGGATGTCCGGGCCTTCTTCTGCCATCGCCTCGTCGAACGCGGCCACGTCTTCGGCATCTTCAAGTGCCTCGATCATCCGTTCGTACTGCTCCGGGCTGACCACGACGGCGGCACGCTGACCGCGTCGCTCGATGAACACGGCCTCCTCCTGGGAGCGGGCGATGACCGTCGAGAGGTTGTTGCGCGCGTCGGCGACGCTGATCGTGGACATGGGCAAATTGTACATCTTGAAGTCTGAGATGTACATGATGCCGCGGCCAGGCGGTGGCATCTACGAATCCGCGAATCGATCCTTCGGCCTCCGAGAATCGGCGATTGGGGACGAGCTGCCCTCCCGCAAGTCCGCGACGATGCGGGCGAGGATCTCAGGGAGCGTCTCCGCCGGCCCGATACGGCCTTCCTCGACGAACTCGAGCGGCTGCCAGCCGTCGTGCCACGCGCGCATCTGCTCTGGACTGAAGGCGTCGCGCAGTTCTCGTGTCTCGTGGCGTCGGACGGTCTCCTCGAACCCGACGTCGAACTGGTAGATGCGAGTGACGCCTCGATGGTCCCGCCACAGCTGTTCCAACCGCCCGGCATAATCCCGGAGGTTGAGGATCCCGTCGAGGATGACGTCGTATCCCAGGTCCAGCGATTGGCGGGCGACGGTGTCGATGAGCGCGGCGGCGTCGGCGGATCGAGACGCCTTCTCGCCGCCGGCCAGAAGCGTGCGCCGGAAGTGGTCCTGATGGATGACCGCGGTCTTGCCGCGGAGCAGAGGGCGCAGCGCCGTCGCCGTCGTCGTCTTGCCCGAGCCGGAGTCGCCGCGCAGCACGACGAGGCGAGTGTCCACTGATCCCACGGCCGTCATCGCACAAGTCTCACATTCGGGCGGATCATGTGACGTCATCTGCTGGCATTCACCCACCCCCGCGGGCTCTACCCTTGACAGGTGACCGACGAGACCGTGACCGCCCAGCGTCTGGTGCGCCGCTTCGCCCGCGAGACCAACCTGCTCGTGTCGGGTCGTGACTTCTCGGTCGTCGGGTCGGATGCCGTGGCCGAGGCACTGCGTCAGCTGCTGCCGGCGCTCGGTGCGCACCTCGGCGACGGCGGCGTGACGTTCGTGACGGGCGAGGCTCCCGAGATCCTGCTCGACGGACACCCGCTTCCGGCGCGGAAGACGGCCGAGGACCGCGTGGATGCGGCCGGACGTCACATGCCCGTCTCGTCCGACCTCGCCCGGCGCCTCGGCGAGAAGGGGACGGTGCGCGGGGTCCGGATCGGCATCGCGATGGTGCTCGAACCCAAGACCGCCCAACTCGCCCTGCTGCTGCGGGATGCCGGAGCCACGGTCGCCGTCTACGCGCACCCCGATGAGATCGACGTCGAGGTCGCGGCGGTGCTGCGTGCCCGGGGCGTCCCCGTCGACGGCGACCCGACCCTCTCGGGTGCTGCCGAACGCACTGCCGCCGTGTCGTTCCTGCGCCGCGGGTTCGACCTGCTGCTCGACGACGGTTCGCACCTGATCCGCCTCGCGCATGAGGAGGGGATCGCCACAGAACTGAAGGGTGCGGCCGAGGAGACCACGAGCGGGCTCACTCCGCTTCGGCTCATGCAGCGCGAAGGCGTGCTCCAGATCCCCGTCATCGCCGTGAACGACGCCCTCACCAAGACCTCCTTCGACAACCGCTACGGCACCGGCCAGTCGTGCGTGTTCGCGATCGCCGATGCGCTGGATGCCGCGGGCATCGACATCCGCGACCAGCCCGCGGTCGTGGTCGGCTACGGCCCTGTCGGCGAGGGCGTCGCCGCGCACCTGCGGGCGCTCGGCGTGCAGGTCGCGGTCACCGAGACCGACCCGGTCCGCGCACTTCGGGCCGCCCACGACGGCCACCGCATCGGCCGGCTGCATGACCTCGCCCCGGGCGCGCTCGTCGTCTCGGCCACGGGCGCTCCGCACACGGTCGACGCCGAGGTGCTGCGTACGGCGGCGGTCGTCGCGGTCGCGGGCGGCATTCCGCACGAGATCGACCTCGATCCCTCGACGCTGCGACCGTATGCAGGCGAGAACGGCGAAGCCCCTCCGTTCGTCGAACGCGCCGGAGACGGGGCACTCGTGATCGCCCGCGGCGGCTGCGTGAACCTGTCGGCCGGCGAGGGCAACCCGATCGAGATCATGGACCTGTCGTTCGCGGTGCAGCTCTTCGCCGTCGAGTATCTGCTCACGCACGACCTGCCCGCCGGAGTGCATCCCCTGCCGCCCGAGGCCGACACCACGATCGGCACGGCCGCGCTCGCCGCCCGCGGAGAGCACATCGACGAGCGCAGCCCCGCGCAGGTCGACGCCCTGCGCGAGTGGCGCTCGCCGCGATTCCCGGGAGCATCCGCATGACCGCCGTCACCGTCTACTCCGCCGGGCTCGTGGTGCCGATCACCGCGCCACCGATCGTCGACGGCGCGGTCGCCGTGCGCGACGGCCGCATCATGCACGTGGGTGAGCGCGAGTGGGTGCTGCGGTCGCTGTCCGAGCGCGGGATCGAGGCCGACGAGGTGCACTGGCCCGGCGTGCTGACCCCGGGCCTCGTGAACGCGCACACCCACCTGCAGTACACCGGCATGGCCTCGGTCGGCCGCGGGCAGTACGACGGGTTCGACGACTGGGTGCGGGCGTTCGACCCGGTCTACGAGGGCGGGCGCGACTGGGCCGCGGATGCCGCCGACGGCGCGGCACAGGCGCTGCGCTCGGGCACGACCGCGGTGGCCGACGTCGTGACCGACCGCGCGGCGGCGACCGCCCTGCACGACGCCCGACTGCACGGCATCACCTACTGGGAGGTGATGAGCTGGACCAACGCCGACTGGGCGCGCACCGGACGCGCGCAGGTCGAGCAGGCCCTCGACGCATTGCCCACCCCGCCCGGTACCGGCCTCTCGCCGCACGCCCCCTACTCGCTCGACATCGAGCCGCTGCTCGAGATCCCCGACATCGTGCGCGAGCGCGGCGGACGCATCCATATCCACCTCGGCGAGGCCGCGTTCGAGAGCGAGTTCGCGCACGAGCATCCGCAGGCCTGGCACACGGCCGGTCTCGCCAGCTTCCAAGAGCTGCGCAAGGCCGGTTTCGGCACCAGCGCCACCGAGTTCGTCGACCAGCTCGGGGTCCTCGGTCCCGACTGCCACATCGCGCACGGCGTGTACATGAGCGCCAGGGACCGCGCCATCCTGCGGGAGCGCCGCACGACCGTGGCCCTGTGCCCGCGCTCGAACGCCGTCATCGGACTCGAGGAGCCGCCGATCGCCGCGTACCTGCGCGAAGGTAGCCCGATCGCCGTCGGCACCGACTCGCTGTCGTCCAGCCCCTCGCTCGACGTGCTCGCCGATGTGGCGGAGCTCGCCCGCATCGCCCGCTCGCAGGGCTACACCGACCGCGACCTGCACGCGCGACTGCTCGGCGCCGCGACCCTCGGCGGCGCGCACGCCATGGGGATCGACGTCGGCCCCGACCGCACCGGATACCTCGCCGTCGGCGCGCTCGCCGACCTCACCTTCTTCGACATCCCGGCCGGTCCGGATGCCGTCGCCGAACTCGTCGAGCACGGGGCCGGCCGCGCCGCCGCGACAGTCGTCTCCGGCGAGGTGCGCTTCGCGGTCGACTCCTTCGAACGCGCCGCCGTCGAATCCGCACCAGCCGAATCCGCACCCGCTGAATCCCGACCCGTCGAACCCGCATCCGGAGGTTCCGCATGACACAGCGCCCCGCGACCGCCGAGCGCCTCGACCTCGCCGCCCACCCCGAGGGCGGGTGGTTCCGCCGCACGTGGACGAGCCCGCTGCCCGTGGAGACGCCGAACGGCCCACGACCCGCGGCCACCTGCATCCACTACCTGCTGCTGCCCACCGAGCGCAGCGAATGGCACGTCGTGACCAGTGACGAGCTGTGGCTCTGGCACGGTCCGGGGCGGCTCGAGCTCAGCCTCGGCGGCGATGGTGCGGAACCGGGCGCGGCGACGACCGTCGTGCTCGGCCCCGATGACGCCGCCCAGGTGCTGGTGCCGGCCGGCGTCTGGCAGGCTGCCCGGCCGCTGGATGCCGACGAGGTCCTGGTCTCGTGCTTCGTGTCGCCAGGTTTCGATTTCGCCGATTGGCGTCTCGCCGAATCGCCTACTCTGTAGAGGCAGACCGTCTCTGCGGAACCAGACACGGCAGAAGCAGACCCGACTGCCTCATCGCCACCCTCCTCCTCACCCTTCTCGCTCTGGAGTCATCGTGCCCTTCGCTCCCGCTCTCCGCCGCGCCGTTGCCGTTGCCGCAACCGCCGCCGCTGTCGCCGTCACACTCGCCGCCTGCGCTCCCGCTGCCGACACCGGATCCGGCAGCGGTGACGACTCGGGCCTCCAGACCGTGACCGAGGGCAAGCTCACCATCGCGACGGGTGAGCCCAACTACGAGCCCTGGTTCGTCGACGACGACCCCTCCAACGGCGAGGGCTTCGAGGGTGCGGTCGCGAACGCGGTCGCCGAGCAGCTCGGCTACAAGGCCGACGACATCGTCTGGGTGCGCACGACCTTCGACGGCGCCATCGCGCCGGGCCCGAAGGACTGGGACATCAACCTGCAGCAGTTCTCCATCACGGATGACCGCAAGAAGGCCGTCGACTTCTCGTCGCCGTACTACACGACCACGCAGGCCGTGGTCGCGGTCGGCGACTCGCCCGCGGCATCCGCCACGACCATCGACGAGCTCAAGGCCACCAAGGTCGGCGTCGCCAGCGGCACCACCAGCTACACGGTCGCCAAGGCGCAGCTCGGCGAGGCGAACCTCAGCGTCTTCAACTCGGTCGACGACGTCGTGCTCGCGCTCAAGGGTGGCCAGATCGACGCCATGATCACTGACCTCCCCGGTGCGTTCTACGTCGTCGGCGCACAGCTCGACGACGGCGTGGTCACCGGACAGTTCGCCGGGGCCGACGGCGGCGACGAGTTCGGCATCGTGCTGCCGAAGGGATCCGCGCTCACGCCGGCCGTGACCGACGCGGTCGACGCCCTGCGTGAAGACGGAACGCTCGACGAGCTGCAGCAGAAGTGGCTCAGCGACGCGGTCGACGTCCCCGTCTTCAAATGACCTCACAGCCCGTCGACACGGCGTGGCAGCCGAGCGAGCTCGAGCTGTCGCGCCGCGTCCTGCGGCGCCGGGCGACCACCCGGTCCGTCCTGATCGCGCTGATCAGCAGCCTCGTCGTCGCCGCGGTGCTGGTGGTCGTCGTCGTCAACACCCCCGGCTGGGCAGTCGTCAGCCAGACCTTCTTCGACCCGCAGGTCGCGCTCGACAGCATCGGCCCGATCTTCCAGGGGCTGCTCGTCAATCTCCTGGTGCTGGTGATCGCCGCGGTCTGCGTCGCGATCTTCGGAACCACCCTGGCCACCATGCGCTCGCTGCGCGGTCCGGTGTTCTTCCCGCTGCGCGCGCTCGCGGCGGCCTACACCGACTTCTTCCGCGGCATCCCCCTGCTGATCGTGCTGTATCTGATCGGCTTCGGCATCCCCGCGCTGATGATCTTCCCGCGCATGCCCGCGATGTTCTGGGGCACGATCGCCCTCGTCCTCACGTACTCCGCGTACGTCGCCGAGGTGCTCCGCGCCGGCATGGAGGCCGTGCACCCATCGCAGCGCATCGCCGCACGGTCGCTCGGACTGACCCACGGCCAGACGCTCCGCATCGTCGTGATCCCGCAGGGTGTGCGCAAGGTCGTGCCCGCGCTCATGAACGACTTCGTGTCGATGCAGAAAGACGTCGGCCTGATCTCGGTGCTCGGCGTGGTCGACGCCGTCCGCGCGGCTCAGCTGATGGTCGCCGACACCTACAACTACACGCCGTACATCGTCGCCGGGCTCATGTTCATCATCCTCAGCTGGCCGATGATCCGCCTGACCGACGTCGTCACCGCGCGGATGAACAAGCGCGAGCAGGCCGGAGGGGTCGTATGAGCGTTCCGGTGATCGAGGCAAGGGGAGTGCGCAAGCGCTTCGGCGACCACGACGTGCTGCGCGGCATCGACCTCGCCGTCGGCACCCATGAGGTGGTCGTGCTCATCGGCGCCTCCGGCTCGGGCAAGTCGACGTTGCTGAAGACGATGAACCTCATCGAGGGCGTCGACGACGGCCAGATCTTCCTGTCGGGTGAGGACATCACCGATCCGCGGGTGGATGCCGACGCCGTGCGCGCCCGCATCGGGGTCGTGTTCCAGCACTTCAACCTGTTCCCGCACCTGACCGTGCTCGACAACGTCACGCTCGCAGCCGTCCGCGTGCACGGCATGCGCAAGACCGAGGCCCGCACCAAGGCGCGCGAGCTGCTCGAGACGCTCGGCCTCGGTGCCAAGGCCGACGAATACCCCGACCGGCTCTCCGGTGGTCAGCAGCAGCGCGTCGCGATCGTGCGCGCGATCCTCACACAGCCCGAGGTGCTGCTGCTCGACGAGATCACCAGTGCGCTCGACCCGCAGCTGGTCGGCGAGGTGCTCGACCTGGTGCGTCAGCTCAAGCAGCAGGGCGCGACCATCGTCATGGCGACGCACGAGATGTCGTTCGCCCGCGAGGTCGCCGACCGCATCATGTTCCTCGAGCACGGCGTGGTCGTCGAGCAGGGGCCGCCGTCGCAGGTGTTCGATGCGCCGCAGCAGGCCGCGACCTCGGAGTTCCTCGCGCGCGTGCGGCACTGAGCTCGTGCGGCACTGAGCGCGGCCGACGGCGGATCCGGTAGCGGCGGGCTCAGGCGAGCTCGTCGTCTTCCGGTCGTCGCGGGTTCGGGTCCGGCGGCAGGATCACGACCGGCTGCGCGGCGGTGCGCTGCGCCCGCCACCAGATGACGAATCCGACCGCGGTGAAGATGCCGTAGAAGACGTACATGAAGCCGGTCGCGTAGTAGCCGGAGCTGAAGAGCAGGGGCACGCCGACCACGTCGACCGCGATCCAGATGAGCCAGAACTCGGTCCAGCCCTTGGCCATGCCGTAGGTGGCGAGCAGCGAGCCGACGAAGGTCCAGGCGTCGGCCCACACCGGCTCCCACGAGCCCAGCGCGCGGAACAGCGGGGTCAGCGCGACGGTGCCGACGACCATCACGATCACCAGGCCGATGCGGGCCCCGGTCGGCGCCCACTTCGGCACGATCTGTCCACCCTCGGCGTTGCGCCAACGCATCCATCCGTAGATCGCGACGGCGATGAACATGATCTGCCGGCCGGCCTGGCCGAGCAGGTGCGGCAGCGAGGGGTCGGGGCTGAGCGCGGATCCGAGGAAGACGGTGAGCAGCAGCAGGTTGCCGATGATGCCGACCGGCCACGCCCAGATCTTCCGGCGCATGCCGCCGAGCGCGCTCGCCAGGCCGAATGCGTTGCCGACGACCTCACGGACGAGGAGCGTCTGCCCGCCGGGCAGCGTCCAGTTCGAGTTGAAGGCGTCGACGAACCACTGCAGCAGGTCCACGGTCAGGATGCGGCGCCGGGTTCGGCGCGGTCGTCGAGCACGAGCTGGAGCATGCTCAGGTCGAGCCAGCGCCCGAACTTGGCCCCGACCTGCGGCATCCGCCCGACCTCGGTGAAGCCGAGGCGCTCGTGCAGGGCGATGGAAGCGGCGTTCCCGCTCTCGATTCCGGCGATCATGACGTGCATCCCCGCGGCGCGGGCGCGCTCGACGAGTGCGGCCATCAGCGCGGTGCCGATACCGCGGCCGTGCTGACCGCCGAGGACGTAGACGGAGTGCTCGACCGTGTGCCGGTAGCCGCTGTGCGGACGCCACTGCGCGTACGACGCGTAGCCGAGCACGCCGGAGTCGTCGACCGCGACGATCACCGGGTAGCCGCGGGAGGTGCGATCGGCGAGCCAGGCGTTGCGGTCGGCGAGGTCGACCGCATCCTCGTTCCAGATCGCGGTGGTGTGCAGCACCGCGTGGTTGTGGATCGCGGTGATCGTCTCGAGGTCTGCGGTCTCCGCATCCCTGATTCGGACGTCTGTCATCGGCGGGTGGTCTCTCTTCCCGACTCAGACGTGCACGTCGGCGGGGGATTCCTCGCCCTCGTGGAAGTTCGGCGTCTTGCCGAACAGCTTCGCGATGCCCAGCACGATCCCGACGATGAGCAGCCCGAGGATGAGACCGGCGATCGCGGAGATGATGGTGTCGACGATCCAGACGACGACCGGGCCGAGGTTGTGGAGCGCGTGCTCCACGCCGTGCAGCACGTCGACCGGGAAGTGCCAGCCGACCTCGCCCAGGTTCACCAGCACCAGGTGTCCACCGACCCAGAGCATCGCGACCGTGCCCAGGATGCTGATGAAGCGGAACACCGCGGGCATGGAACGCACGATCCGGGTGCCGGTGTGCCGTACGCGCCGCACCGGGTTCTTCGCCATCTTCAGCCCGATGTCGTCGATCTTCACGAGCAGGGCGACGGCGCCGTAGACGACCCCCGTCATCAGGAGTGCGATCACGGCGAGGATGGCGAGCGTCGCCCAGATGTCGAGCCCCTTCTCGAGGCTCGCCAGCGAGATGAGCATGATCTCGGTCGAGAGGATCAGGTCGGTGCGCACCGCGCCCAGGACCAGCTTCTTCTCGTCGCGAGCGCCCTCGTCGGCATGGCCGTGCTGCACGCCGAACCACTCCAGCACCTTCTCGGCGCCCTCGAAGCACAGGTACGCGCCGCCCAGGATCAGCAGGTACGGCAGCACCCACGGCGCGAACGCGGTGAGCAGCAGCGCGGCCGGGATGATGATGAGGAACTTGTTCGCGAGCGAGCCGAGCGCGATCTTGCCGACCACCGGCAGCTCGCGTGCGGGCGTGATGCCCTGCACATACTGCGGGGTGACGGCGGCGTCGTCGATCACGACACCGGCCGCCTTGGCCGAGGCCTTCATCGCGGCGCTCAGGATGTCGTCGACGACGGCGAGCAGTCCTACGGACATGTGGTTCCCCTCGGGCGGTGTGCAGTGCGGAGGCAACTCTATCGAGTCCGAGGGGTCCCCCGAACTCGTGGAAACTCACAGCGCGCTCCCAGCCCTGAGGGACCAAAACGACCGCATCGACGGTTCTTCTCTATGACGCCGCAGCCAGCGACGTCGGACTAAGGAGTCAGATCATGTCGAACGACTACGGCAAGACCCCCGAGGCCGTCAGCGGCCTCACGAACCTGCAGTACGAGGTGACGCAGCAGGACGCGACCGAACCGCCGTTCCGCAACGCGTACTGGAACAACCACGATGACGGCATCTACGTCGACGTCGTCTCGGGCGAGCCGCTGTTCTCGTCGACCGACAAGTTCGACAGCGGAACCGGGTGGCCCAGCTTCACCAAGCCCATCGAGGCGGATGCCGTCACCACGCGGACCGACCGTTCGCTGTTCATGAAGCGCACCGAAGCGCGCTCGGCGAACGCCGACAGCCACCTCGGCCACGTCTTCGACGACGGCCCCCGCGAGGAAGGCGGGCTCCGTTACTGCATGAACTCGGCCGCCCTTCGCTTCGTCCCGGCTGACAGGCTGGAGGAGGAGGGGTACGGTCGCTACAGTCCCCTCTTCGCGAAGACACCGAACACCCCCACCACCGACATCTCTGAGGAGCAGTCATGACCGACACCGGAACCATCACCCGCACGCCCGGGACCGAGACGGCCGTCCTCGCCGGCGGCTGTTTCTGGGGCATGGAAGACCTGATCCGCCGCCAGCCCGGCGTGCTCAGCACGCGCGTCGGCTACACGGGCGGCTCGAACGACCACGCGACCTACCGCAACCACCCCGGCCACGCCGAGGCAGTGGAGATCGTGTTCGACCCGACCAAGACGACGTACCGCGACATCCTCGCGTTCTTCTTCCAGATCCACGACCCGTCCACCAAGGACCGTCAGGGCAACGACATCGGCTCGAGCTACCGCTCGGCGATCTTCCCGCTCTCGCCCGAGCAGGAGACGGTCGCGCGCGACACGATCGCCGACGTCGACGCCTCGGGCCTGTGGCCGGGCAAGGCCGTCACCACGATCGAGCCCGAGGGTCCGTTCTGGGAGGCCGAGGAAGAGCACCAGGACTACCTGATCAAGTACCCCAACGGCTACACCTGCCACTTCCCGCGCGCGGGATGGGTGCTGCCCCAGCGCGCGGAGAGCTCCGCCGTCTAGGCCGGGGGCCCGCGCCCCTCACCTCGCTCGCACGGAACGAAGGAGAAATCACGGAATGAAGGACCGGATGCGGCATCCGCTCCTTCAATCCGTGAGAACTCCTTCGCAACGGGCG